>OY969795.1:0-2668820 GCA_963703185.1 uncultured Parachlamydiaceae bacterium
TCAAAAGCCTGCTGAAGCTGTCGTTCCGCCGACTTTTGGCCTAAAAACAAAAACCTATTTTGAAGATAATGATACTCCCAAAGCATGGTTCGCTTTTCAAGAAGCTTTGGAAGAATTAAAATTATCTAAAGATGACTTCCCTTCCATCTCCCTTTGCTATTTGGCGAATGAACGAAACCACAAAATTGCCCAAGCTGTCCAGCAGCAATGGAAAAAAGCCCTTGGCGTAGATGTCCAACTCGAAAACTGCGAATCCCAAGTGATGTTTGATAAGCTTGCTTCAGGCGATTATCAAGCGGCCATCGGATCTTGGTATGCCGATATTCGCGATCCGATCAATTTTCTCGATGTGTTCAAATACAAGGCCAATTCAACTAATAATACGCGTTGGGAAAATCCCCGCTACCTTAGTTTGTTGAATGAATCATCGATTGAGGCCGATCCTTTAAAGCGTCTACATCTTCTCAATGAAGCTCAAGGAATTTTAATGGAAGAGATGCCTGTCATCCCTATATTTTTCGGGGCTTTCAACTATGCCAAAGAAGACACTCTCTTAGGAGCCCATTTTTCTGATCTAGGCTACATCGAATTCAAGCACGCCTTTTTTGGGAATTAATTTTGTATGATGGGACGTTATTATATTCTCCGTTTGGGATCGATCGTTCTCTCTCTTTGGGTCATCACTACTCTCACCTTTATTCTCATCCATACTTTGCCGGGAGATCCTTTCAATGATGAACAAGCCCTTCCTGCTCAAACAAAGCATGCTTTGCGTCAACATTATGGGTTAGAAGATCCTTGGTACATTCAATATGGACGTTACTTGAAAAGCACGATCCAATGGGATTGGGGACCCTCTTTTCGCTTTAAAGATCGCTCTGTTACTACCATTATTCAGGAAGGATTTCCTATTTCAGCCCTTTTAGGGACGGAAGCCCTAGCCATAGCGCTATCCGCCGGAATTTTCATGGGAACGATAGCAGCTTTGAAACATGGTGCATGGCCAGATCAAATGGTTTTATGCTTGGCCGCTTTGTGCGTTTCTATTCCCAGCTTTCTGCTGGCCTCGTCCCTCCAATATGCTTTAGGATTAAAATTGGGATGGCTTCCCATCGCCCGATGGGGATCTTGGCAACAATCAATTATGCCTGCCATCGCGTTAGCTGCCTTCCCTTGTGCTTTTATTACACGCCTAGTAAGGACAAATCTTATTGAAGTGCTGCAACAAGATTATATTCGCGCTGCACGCGCTAAAGGGTTATCGGAATCGCGCATCGTCTTCAAACATGCTTTGCGAAACGCTCTCTTACCCCTGCTTAGTTATGTCGGTCCCCTAGCTGCTAACATTCTCGTCGGTAGCTTTGTCGTCGAAAAAATTTTTGCCATCCCCGGATTGGGGCAATGGTTTATCAATAGCATCCTTAATAGAGATTACACTGTCATCATGGGTACGACCGTCTTTTATAGTTTAATTTTATTGACGGCAACCTTTGCGGTTGATGTACTTAGCAGCTTTCTTGATCCACGGATAAAACGGAGTTTCCATTAAAGATGCGGCAGCAAGGACACCCCATTCTTCAGCATAAGCCCGCTTTAATAGGAATCATCCTCCTATTCATTATTGCCCTCTTCGCTTGCATGGGGCCTTTCCTATCGGGACACCTTTACGATTCGATCGAATTTTCAAAAAGCAATTTACCTCCAAGCCGTGCATTCTGGTTTGGAACAGATGACATGGGCCGCGATCTTTTTACTCGGGTTTGTTATGGCGCCCGCATTTCATTGTTTGTGGGAATGGCAGCTGCCTTGATTGATATGGTGATTGGGGTCATATGGGGTAGCCTTGCAGGATTTTGTGGAGGGTTGACCGATCTATTCATGATGCGCCTTGCAGACATTTTATTTTCACTCCCCTATTTATTAGTTGTCATTCTTTTGCTCGTGATATTGGGACCGGGGCTGCTTTCGCTGCTGATGGCCATGACAATCATCGGATGGATCACCATGGCGAGGATTGTCCGCGGAAGAGTGCTGCAGATAAAGGAGCAAGACTACATTTTAGCAGCCAAGGCTTTGGGCGCACGTTGGCCGCGCGTGTTATTTCGGCATATCCTTCCAAATGCTTCCGGTGAAATTATCGTCACATTGACAATGACTATTCCTGCAGCTATTTTTGCAGAAGCTTTTTTAAGTTTTTTAGGATTGGGCATTAAAGCTCCCATGGCTAGTTGGGGAACTTTAGCCAGCGAAGGGCTTCCGGCTTTGGGCAGCTACCCTTGGAGATTATTTTTTCCGGCCGTGTTCATTTCTGCAACACTGCTGTCCTTTAATCTAATCGGCGAAGGCTTAAGGGATATCTATGATGTCAAGGAAACAGCATGAGCATGTTGGACATTCGAAAATTAAGCGTTTCGTTTGGGTCGCACTCCAAACGCCGTTGTGTTGTCGATGAAGTCAGTTTATCCATCCAGAATGGGGAAGTCATGGGATTGGTTGGAGAATCGGGCAGCGGCAAAAGCGTAACCGCTCAAGCGATCATCCTTCCCACCGGCCGCATAGATAAGGGTGAAATCTGGTTTGAAGGAGAAAATTTACTTTTGAAATCGCATCAAGAGCTGCGCGCTATACGCGGCAAGCAAATTGGGATGGTGTTTCAAGACCCTTTATCCTCATTGAATCCTACGATGACAATCGGCGAGCAAATTATAGAGAGTCTTTTAACCCATGAAAAAATGGGTAAAACAGAGGCCAACCTAAGAGTCATCGAAATTTTAGAACGGGTAGGCGTGCCTGAAGCGCCCATCAGACTGCGCCAATATCCTTTTGAACTGAGTGGAGGCATGAGACAAAGGGTTTTAATCGCAAGCGCCCTCATCTGCCGCCCTCGCCTGCTCATAGCTGACGAACCGACTACCGCTTTAGATGCCACCATCCAAGCGCAAATCATCGAACTGCTCAAAAGCCTGCGCTCTCAATTTAAAATGAGCATTTTGCTTATCACTCACGATCTAGGTGTCGCCGCAGGATTGTGCGATAAATTAGCCATCATGCATCATGGGAAAATTGTGGAGCAGGGGGAGATCTTCCAAGTTTTTAATTCCCCAAAACATCCCTATACACAACAGCTGCTGGCCATGCGGAGATTTCCATGAAATCATTTTTGGAAGGGATCGATCTCATTAAACATTATCCCCACGCCAAAGCTCTAAATGGAATCAACTTGAAGATCGATCAAGGCGAAACAGTTGGGTTAGTCGGTGAAAGCGGCTGCGGAAAATCCACTTTAGGCAAAATTCTCCTTAATTTGATCGTTCCAACGCAAGGACAGGTGCTGTTTCAAGGAGTCGATGTCCGCCTTCAAGAAAAAACCCTGCGACGACACATGCAAATGATCTTTCAAGATCCTTTCTCTTCTCTAAATCCCCGCATGACTGTGAAGCAACTGATCGGCGAACCCTTAACTATTCACAATATTGCCAGAGGACACAAACAGTATGAAAAGATCGTTCATCTATTAGAACTGGTGGGTCTCGATGCCGATTACGGAAGTCGTTATCCCCATCAATTAAGCGGCGGGCAACGGCAACGCATTGGCATTGCTCGAGCCTTAGCTGTAGAGCCTAGTTTCATTGTTTGCGACGAAGCTATCTCAGCTCTAGATATGGCTACCCAGCAGCATATCCTTGTTTTGCTTCAATCCCTTAAGCAAAAGCTGAATATGACCTATCTGTTTATTTCACACGACCTGTCGGCCATCAAACAGATAGCCGATCAAATCGCTGTCATGTACCTAGGAAAAATTGTTGAAGTGGGATCCACAGCAGCTATTTTTTCCAATCCGCAACACCCTTACACGCAAGCACTGCTCTCAGCTATTCCAATCCCCGATCCTCGTCTTGAAAGGGAGCGAAAAAAAATCACTTTGCAGGGTGATATCCCGGGACAATCTTCCCTTCCATCTGGCTGCGCATTTCACCCCCGTTGCCCAAAAGCAAATCCATCATGCAGCCTTCAGCCTGTCTCTTTGCAGCATGTCGATGCCAATCATTTCGTAGCATGCCCCCACCATTAACGGCAGGAAACAGCGGGACAATACCTCCTTTTCATGATTAAGAATTTGTGGTTTAAAATTCTCATTCGCTTTAATCTAAATGAAAAAATATATAAAGCGAGGATCACAAATGAACCCGATTACCAATTTTTTAACTCAAAGCAATCTTTCCAATACTTCCCATCGAGAGTTATTCATTGCTTGGGCGGAAAAAGATGAAAATAAAGAATACACCCCCGCAGAAAAAGAAAAAATGAATACTGTCTTTTTTAGTATTATCAGGCGTCTCCAAAAAGAGCATAAATTTTTGAATCAGAGAGATATTGATCACTTAAATCAAATACAAGCCAAACTTTCCAAACAAAAAGATAAAAATCTAGAGCTACTCAATCGAATTTCGATCATTGAGCGAGAGTGGCATACAGATAAATCTAAGCTATAGTAAAAATTTCATTATTTCTGAAAGGGCGTAGAAAAACGGCATTTTTAAACTACAAAATAGTTTATGAAGATTATTATTAAGTTTCATTCGTCTATATACAATATTTTACGAGCGAAAAACCCTATTTGACTAAAACTATATAATAGTTTAAACTGAATAAAAAGGTTGCACTTATGCTCGAAGCCCTATGCGGTAATAAAAATGTGCCGCGGATCTTGCTTTTTCTATTTGTAAATGGCAAATGTTATGGAACCCAACTTCATCGCTCGCTGAAGACAGCGCTTACTCCCCTGCAAAAAGCTTTGAATCGCCTCGAAAAAGGGGGAGTGATCACAAGTTATTTTGAAGGCAAAACAAGGATTTATCAATTTAATCCCGCCTACCCTCTGCTCAGTGACTTAGAACAACTGCTCAAAAAAGCCTATACCTTATTGCCAGCTCATGAAAAGAAAAATTACTACGTCGCCAAGGATCAAATCGCGCAATCGATGCAAGAAGGAAATAAAAACCAAGTGCTTCAAGCTTTTTGGGACAAGCTGCTAAGCATTACGCAAGTGACCTTCCATGCTAAAACAAAATCTAAAGAAGAGATCGGTTGGAACGGCAATGGACGAGGAGAAGTCTTTATTACAAAAGAAAACAGCAGCATCATTATTTTTAATGAAAAAGGCACTTGGCGCGGCAAGCAAGGAGCAGCCGTTAATTTTAGGAATGTCTTTCGTTGGACATTAGACCGCGATGCTAAAGTGATTTCGTTGGAACACTTGCGCCGCGGAATTGATCACCCTGTTTTCCTTTTCCATCTCGCACCCGTCGGTAAACATTCTCTATCATCCATAGACTCCCATCTTTGCGAAGGGGATACCTATTTTGGACAGATCCATTTTGACAACTATAGCCTTCGGCTGAATTGGAGAGTGATCGGACCTAAGAAAAATGAGGAAATCAATTATTATTATTCTTGATGCTCATCAAAGGATTAAAAAATTTCTCCTCTAGCGTAAGTTTATTTCGCGAAGCGAAATAAACTTACGCTAGTCATTTGAAGTTAGTTCTTTAGAGTTGTTTTTATTTGTATACACTGACGCCATCAATCTTGAGTGGCTTGAGATGAATTTCTGATAGGTTGAATAAGTCGACAAGAACCTTTTGTTCTTCTGATAGATCTTCTAAACGATATGTTACTTTTGGCCTTCCCTGTTTTCCTGTCATGTCAACGAATCTTCCAAGATGAATGCCATTTAATGAATCAAGCAAAGTATCCAAGGTTGTGTTAATACCGGCTTTTTTAGCGTCATACCAAACTAATGCAGCCAAAAGATATCCGATTACACAGATCATGTAATGAATTCTTAATTTCTGATCCGTCCAATGAAATCCTGGTGTCACCGCTAAGTGATATGGGTTTTTCAAATTTTTAAAAGCACCTTCTACAATTGATTGATCGTAAAATGCCTTTATAATCTTTTCACTGCCCCAGTCATGACGATTAGTCATAACAATGCGATATCCGAGTCGCTCATCCAGATCAGCAAGTTTGTCTTCACTTATTTGATAAGTCATATTCCAGCGCCTAGGACTTCTTTCCTCAAGGTTATAAGTTATTAACCCATCCATGAACTGTCCCTTGAGAAGTTTCTGCATTAGGTTTTCTAACTGATCCTTTGTTCGTTTTCTGGATCTTGGACTTAAAAGACCTTTTTGAATCTCTTTAAGACGTTTTTCTTTTTTCTCTAATGCTTGATAAACACCTCTAAACTGTCCATCCTTCAGTCTTTGGCTGACAAAAACTAAAACAGTCCGTTCTTCACCCCAAACATCTCGTTTTTCACGGTAGATCTCAAGTTCATTATCCCCAACCTGAGTAGCAATAAACTTACCTTCCGCTCTTTTTAAAAGGTCTTTATGGTGAGATGGAGTAAGGGCTCCAATATAGTGCAAGTTAAGATCATTAATTTGTTCGAGATTTTTTTTTGAATTACAACCACGATCAAAAACAATGGTATGTTCGCGTGTATCTATTTTGAGCAACTCCATTCTGATCTTGATCGAGGAAATTATTTCTCCAAACACTTTACAGTCTTTAATATTTCCATGATACGAGTGATGTAAAAGAGGGATGTAATGCTCTTCTGTAACAGCAAGGGCTAAACCTACCTGACGAAGGTCTCCACGTTTTTGCTTGTTTTTCCCTCTCTTAGGAATACTGCAATGATCATTAGTCGAATTGATAAATGTATAGAAATTTGTTGTGTCATATAACAGCGTTCCCCCTTTGATAGGATAGTGATGAAAAACATTTTGTAAAATTTCAAGCTCAATTTTAGCTATGGCTTCTACCGGAATACAATCCATTAAATCCCAAAAATGTTGACTATCCAGTTTTGCTGAAGAAATTCTTAGCAAATAATCGCAGGATGTCGTTTTAGCCCAATCGTGCCAGCCTCGTTTACTGGTTGGCATGCAAATTCTACCGACAGCTGCAAGAAGAAGTGTAATACCTGCTGTTAAATCATTGCGAATAGGTTGCTTGGGCCAATATTTTCGATTCGCGAGAGTGTGTTTATTGATAATAGACACGATATCAAGCTTTTTAGCGAGAACAAGAAGTGTTGCAACCGCACCATGTGAGTACGGTTTGAATCCGTTTTGCGATTTTTCACCTTGGAGACGGGCAATTAAGTTGGCCGTCGTACCCAAACTTTCAATTACAATCGGTCGAGGTTTTCCATTAATCCTTCTTGACTCGACAATATACCAATATTTATGCCCACGACACATTCTTGACTGTATTGATGCCATTATTATCTCGTAAATTTAGTATACACAAATTAAAAATATATTCTAAGCTATCATTTAAATCAACATATTAATACTATATTTCATAGTATACATTTTTTTAGACAACAAAAATGCCGTAAGACATTAAAATAAAGAAATTTAAAAATTTTAAGTTGATAGAAATTTCGCTTCGTGAAATAAACTTACGCTAGCTTTTCGACCGAGTTCACTTCTCGTACTTCCCGAGATCTTTCGTTTTTTGACGTATTCTCGAATATCTCTTTCGCTATCGTTGTTATGCAAAATCATCCATGGATACTCGAGCACTCTTAAAAGCCCTTCCCTTCTAGATTTACTATTTTTGAGCAAATCGTTGACAGCCGTACTCTCCGTTTCACAGCTAAATAATCCATCAAAGTTGTCTTCAATTGCTTTGCGCAATTCCTGTGTCGGTGTCTTCTTATATTGCTTAAGATCTTCATATAGATCCCATAGCATATCCCGGATTCCGGCAATTAAGATTCCTTCTTCCTCTGTCAGCGAGATAAATTTCCTATAATGCCGCTCTTCGTGGACCCAGCATAATGCATGTGTCAAAATTCTAAATTGTCCTGCTGCATCACTCATAATGACCACATCAGGCTTCAAACCATGAGAGATGGCGCTTCCAAGCAGCGCAGCCTCCGTTGCTATTCTTTGATCCTTATCCGAGCAAATTCCCTGATTCTTTAAGAACCTTTCCCAGCTAGCCTTATCTTTAAAACGCTTATCTGCATGGTCATCTAATATCTCTTGCGTCTTCTCGCTAATACCCTGTTCAAACGCATACATTAATGCATCTTCAGATAGAAAATAATCCACATGACGACCCCTCAAGATTTCCAGAAAGTTAATCCGGCTTTTTGAGGAAGTGCTTTCAAAATGACTGAAAATAGGACTGCCTACATGTGTACAATAACCATTTTTACCATCATGTCTAGCCCCGGTGTCATCGGTGTTTAAATAATCAGAATGAGCGATGCCTGTTTCGAAAACTGCTGCCTTTTCTTCGTGAAAAACCTCTTTATCCACAATAAGCAGAGTGTCTAATTCGCCTGCTGAGATGGCCACACCAAACCCCTGTAATTGCTCGAGCAATTGAGGCCTGGTAACGCCTCGCCCATGGTACTGATCAAGGCAAAATGCGATCAATTCCGGCCCAAAGTGTTTTCTTTTCAGATTGGAAGGTAAAAGGCCGCGAAGAATTTCACCTGATGGTGTCTCGTAAACGGCCAGACGGTATTTTATTTTTAATGCTTCGATATTCAGGTCTTCAACGTGAAAATCTGAATAGCCCTTAAATCTAGATCCTTCAGGTACATTCGGTGGATTAATGATGATTTCCTGATGTTTGATCTTTTTAGGACCCATTATTGGAGCGACGGATGTACGATTTTTAGTTCCTTTATTGCCCGGGCCTTTGCCTTTGTCATTGTTCTGTAAAGTTGAAGGAGGAATTTTAGGGCGAGATTTTTGACCCTTTAAGCGGTCTATTTCTTCCTTGAGTTTTACGACAGTTTCTTGGAGATCCAAAACGAGACGTGCAAGGAACTCGCATCGTTCGGTGAGTTCTTTATTGGAGGCTTGTAATTCTGCAATAAGAAGGTCTTTCTGATCTGGTGTGATATCTTGCATGCCAGACAAGATATTCTTAGAAAGGAATTATATCAAAATAAAATGTTAATTACAGGTGAATTTTTATTTTTATTTTCAAAACTCATGGCACAGCCAGCTTGAGACCGGAGCGAAGCGGAGGACTCAAGCTGGCTGTGCCATGAGTTTTTGAGAAGTTACGACCAAAAAGGTTGAAATCCTTAACGTGCTTTATAATCCGAATTCTGAGCTGACCCCAACTACCACAGTTGTAGCGGCAACTAACCCTACAGCTACAGATAGGATATCTCTGAAATAACGGACGAATTCTTTAAAAGAGAGATTATAACTCGCATAAAATAAAATAGGCGGTAGTACAATGACCAAAAGAAGATTTGGATTAATGTCAAAGCTAGAGATACCTGGAATAAACCCGAATAAAGTGCCCCCTAAAACTAAAATAATGGGATAAGGAACCTTAATTTTTTGTGCGATTCCGACAAGCAAAATAGCGATGAACATTAAAAATACAAAACTATTGACTGCAGCCACTCCTTAATCCCCTTTCATTCAAATAATATTTTTAACATATGATGACGCCTATTAAATTGCAATCCGATACCCTTGCTAAAATTTAAGAAAATCAATTGCAAATAAAGTAGATATTGCCTTTGATACAAAGAAAGCCCTGATCAAAAAGATAATGTATGACTATATTGAGATTTCTTTTGATAATGTGTTGTGCAATAGGCTTAAATCTGACGGCCGATCAGCAGTCAAACATATTGATATATGGAGAAGGCTCTACGCAAATTAGCTCTGAAATCAATCAATATGATTCCATTGTCGCGAATACACCTATTCCAGGTTCAGTCATGGTCACTCACGATGTCAATGCAGATGTTGACATTAATAGTTTTCGGTTAGGCAATACTCCCCTGAAAGTCACCTTTGTGCAAACGACCCCTATCTCTTCTTATAGCACGCTTGTTGTCAGTATCTATCAATTTCAACTCGATGGGATGAAACCCGGCATCCATACCATGCCTCCCATTTCAGTTCGAGTAGGAAATAAAGAATATCAGGCAGCATCATTAATCATAAAGGTTGCACGTTAATGCCCTCCTGCCGTTAACGGCAGGAGGAGCAACTTGTTTTTTTATCACATGCATGATACGATTCTTTGCTTTAGGCTTATTACATGAATGAAATCGATCTATTTTTACCTTCTTTAGCCGATGAAGAAGATAAAAGCTCTCCCCTCAAAAATCGGATAAGAAAAAACTATCGTCATCTCCGCAAATGGGCCAAACGATCGATAACCAATTGTTTTCGCATCTATGATCGCGACATTAAAGAATATCCTCTGACCATCGACTTTTACGCTGGTCAATTTTCCGTGCACTATTTTTCCTTCGATCGGGAAACTGATGATCCCCCTTCAACTTTACAAGCCGAAACAGAAGAGGCTCTTTGTTCCCTTTTCAACATCGCTTCAAAAAACATTCATTGGCGCACACGTAAACGGCGCCGGAAAAAAGAACAATATGAAAAAATTGACCAACAGCAAGAGTTTTTTACCGTTATTGAATATGGCGTGCGATTTAAGGTCAATCTTCGCGATTATTTAGACACAGGATTATTTCTAGATCATCGTGAAACACGCCACCTAGTCGCTTCAATGGCGCAAGGAAAACGGATCCTTAATCTTTTTGCCTACACCTGCTCGTTTAGCGTTCACGCCTCTATAGCCGGAGCTGCTTATACAAAAAGTGTCGATATGTCAAATACCTATACAGAATGGGGTAGAGATAACTTTATTTTAAATGGACAATCAACCAAAAATAATGATATTGTTCGTGCAGATTGTTTAAAGTTTATGGATCATGAGATCCGCACGCGTAGTAAGTATGATATTATCATTATTGATCCACCGACAATATCCCGTTCAAAAAAAATGGAAAATATGTTCGATATCCAAGTCGATTACATTCCCATGCTAACTAATGCTCTTAAACTCCTAGCAAATAATGGAACAATCTTGTTTAGCACCAATTCACGAAGATTTGCGTTTGACAATGCTCTATTTTCATCCCAATGTATTATCAAAGATATAACAAAGAAAACTATTCCAATCGATTTTCGCAATCAAAGGATCCATCGCTGCTGGATCATCATGCCAATACAACCTGAAAAAAATCTTAAAAAAACAAATTATTAAAATTTTTGCACGAGTAAAACAATGGAAAACAACAGAATCGTAAGAAAATGTAATTTTGAATTTACTACCACTTTGATCGAGGTTTATCACTTCGAATTATCCCTGCTTTTAAAGGTTTCCCGGAAGAACTTGCTAAAATCGCCCTTATGATTCCAATCACTAAACTTCTTAATGGCTTTGAATATATTAACTGAGAATTGGAAAATCACCAAGTTGTTAAAGTCCACTCAGCAATACAATCGAGACGGAATTGTCAATCATCTATTTAGGATGGTTAAAGTGTTAAATAAGGGGTTAGATAAGGGACTGTATGACGAATGTTATGATGACCTCTATCGTGAACTAAATATATTTCAAACTATGATATAAAGTTTTCCGCAAAGGGCAAAGGGATATCCCTGATTTAAATAGTGACCAGATCTTTACATTACTAAACGCGTTAATAAAGGAATTTTATGAATTTAGAAGCTTTGGATATTGACAAACAAGAACTGAACAATCCACATTTGTTCTTAAATGTACTTAATAACTCTAAAACTAAAAAATAATGCTTTCAGCAAAAGGATATATCAATGCAAAACATATTTCGGCTTATTGGGTGCCTGGTTTTCTGTGCGTTGCCTATGATTGGAAATGGATCGACATCCGAACTACGAGCTGGATGGTTTTATCCATTTTCTTCAGATGTACGTGAAATTTATAAAAAAGGAGGGTTTTCATACGAAGCAGAAGACACTATTTCAATCTGTGGTGGAGTGAGCTTATGGATGAATGCCGGATCTTTTAAAAAAGATGGACGGACGCTTAATTTTCACGAGAAGACAACGATTCAAATTTATCCTCTTAGTGCTGGATTTAAGTACACGCTCCCACTCACATCATGCGTGGGAATTTATTTAGGAATAGGCAGCAGTTATACAACTATGAAAGTGCGTAATCTTTCACCTTTTCTTAAAGACCATATTCGAAAATATCCTTGGGGGTATGTTGTGAAAAGCGGCATTATTTATTATTTTGCCGGTAGTTTTTTTATTGATTTATATGCAGATTACTATTCTTCAAAATGTTCTATTGAGGGAAGATCGTTTGATATAGGTGGCTTAAGAGCAGGTCTTGGTCTTGGTTTAGGGTACTAGACTGGTTTTTACGCGCCCGTGCCCGTTTGTTCTTGCCGTTCCCGCGTTCCGAAGAATAATTCTCAAAAGGAAAGCTTATCTTATAGATAAACTGAATGGGAAAAAGAAAGAACGGGAACGGCAAGAACAAACGGGCACGGGCGCGTAAACGGCTGGGAAGACGGTGACAATATCTTATTCCCGATTCCTTAATTTGTTAAAATAATCCATCCGTTTTTTCATTTCTCTTTCAAATCCTCTTTCGACTGGGTTATAAAACGACTGCCTTTCCATCTCTTTAGGAAAATAATTTTGTCCGGAAAAACCTTCTGGCGTGTTGTGATCGTAGATATATCCTTTTCCATAACCCATTTTTTTCATTAATGAAGTAGGTGCATTCAAGATGATCGATGGTGGATCTAAATGAGAGGTTTCTGCAGCAATTTTTTGCACCTCATTAAAAGCTGTATAAATCGCATTACTTTTAGGTGCCAAGGCTAAATACACGACTAGTTGAGCAAGAGCTAATTCCCCTTCTGGCGAGCCGAGCATTTCATATGCATCGCGTGCGGCGATGGCAAAAGTCAAAGCTTGAGGATCGGCTAGACCTATGTCTTCCGAGGCCATTCGGATGCAGCGGCGTGCAATGAAGAGTGGTTCCTCTCCCCCTTCTAAAATCCGGCTTAGCCAATAAAGACTTGCATCGGGATCGGAACCTCTTACTGATTTATGAAGAGCCGAAATTAAATTATAATGCTGATCGGCACCACGATCAAAAAGAGCTGCACGTTTTTGAAATAGCTCTTCGATTTCATCAAGGTCGAGAGGTGCTTTTTTTTGACGACCGATACTTTCCAAATTATCCAATAAATTATACAAATAGCGTCCATCTCCTTGTGCTAAATGAATCAGATAAAGACGGGCGGCAGGTATCATATTTAAGAGACGTCCTGTTTGATTCTCATACCTTTTCAAAAGCAGCTCTAAATCGTCATCCTTTAATGCATTTAATTTTAAAACGCGCACGCGGGATAAAAGCGCTCCATTTAAATAAAATGAGGGATTCTCAATCGTCGATCCGATTAGGATAATTTTTCCATTTTCAAGATAGGGTAAAAAGGCGTCTTGCTGCGCTTTGTTAAAACGGTGGATTTCATCGACAAATAGAAGGATGGAAGATCCAAAAAGAGGTTTACTTTCCGATTCTTTAATAATTTTTTTTAGATCCGCCACGCCATGATAAATGGGGCTTAACATTTCAAAAGGGAGGGAAAAGGCTTTGGCGTAGAGTTGAGCGATGGAAGTTTTGCCGCATCCGGGAGGTCCCCATAAAATGATGGACAGTGGGCGCCCTTTTTTGATTAGGGAGGTGATGAATCCTTTTGGGCCTACAAGATGGTCTTGCCCTACAATTTCTTGTAAGCTTTTTGGTCTAAGTTGTTCTGCTAGAGGAACTAATGGCATAAATATATAATCGGTTTATTTATCTTTATCATAGAATGTTTATTCAGTTTAAAGCAATGGAGGCTCAGCTTGATATCCACAAGTCTATTAATGCATTTGGCTTAGAAAGTTGATGAGCGGGGAAGGAAAAACAGAAAGAAAGAGAATGGCTGCAAAAGTAGCGGTTCCAACGGCTGCTGCCGCCCAAGAATGGCGCCAGTTCAAAGTTTCTTCGCTGGATGCTTCAGAGAACATCACACCAATGATTCGCAAATAATAATATGCAGATAGAATCGTAGTTAATAGCGCAATAACGACTAAAGCAATATAGCCCGCCTGAAAAGCTAGTTTAAAAAGATAAAACTTTGCAAAAAAGCCTGCTGTCGGCGGAATGCCTCCCAATGTTAGCAAACATAGCGATAAGATCCCGGCAAGGAGCGGCGAACGATTGAAAAGGCCGCGCAAATCATGCAGCACAACCCCTTCAGTATGTTGATCAAGGAATGCCAACACAGCAAAACATCCTAGTGTTGCTAAGGCATACACCACAAAATAAAATAATAATGCAGATAATGCTTCAGGAGTTCCCACAGCCAATGGGATCAGCAAATAACCCGCATGCGAAATGCCGGAATAGGCAAAAAAACGCCTCAATTGCACTTGGCGCAGGGCCACAAAATTGGCATAAATCAATGTTGGAATCGCGAGTAATGCGATGCCTTGGCTCCAACGGGGATCGAAGTGTGGAAGGGCCTCCATAAAAATTCTAACGAAAGCTGCAAAGGCACCTGCTTTGGTTCCAACCGCCATAAAAGCTGTCACAGGAGTCGGTGCCCCTTCGTATACATCAGGCGCCCAAAGATGAAACGGAACAATGGTCGCTTTAAATGCCAAGCCCAATGTCACAAAAGCTATCCCGCTAAAAAAAATCACTTTATCTTGAAGGCTAGACAATTTACTATAACCTGTCATTAAAGATGCAAATTGGGTATTCCCTACGGCTCCATAGATCAAAGCAATGCCATATAAAAGAAAGGCTGCAGCTAAAGCTCCCATCAAAAAATACTTGATGGCAGATTCATGTGAAATCTTCCATCTTTTCATGTAGCCGCATAGGACATAGAGTGAAATGGAGAGCGTTTCAAGCCCCAAAAAAAGAGTCAGGAAATCTGCGGCTGATCCGATCAAGATCAATCCAAAAAGTGAAGCCAAGAGAAGAAAAAAATATTCCCCATGCGACGCTTCGAACCGTTGAAAAAAGGACTTTGAAAGAAGCGTTGTGGCAAATCCGACAGCCAGAAAGATGAAGGTAAATAGACGAGCTAAAGGATCAAATTTCAACCAAGGTGTCAATAAAGCATTATCACTGCTCGGAGCAACGACTGTTGCAAACAAGGCGGCAGCTATCACGCCCAATGTTGCATAAAAAGAAAACTTTTTGGAAAATTCGGGTGCAAAGGTCTCTAATAAAATGACTAACAAAGCACCGGCTAACAAAATAAGCAGCGGACTAAGCGCGGCAATATCGATGGCATGCAAAATAGTTGTCATTGGATCCCCTCTGACTGATTAACAGCATGGATTTTTGAGGCAGCCGTTTCAGTGTGTTCCAATACGGGTGCCGGGTAGATGCCGAGCCATGTAATGATAGCTGCCAAAGGCAAGGCTATGGCCAATTCCTTTCCTTTGATATCAATCCAGGTTTCTTGATGAAAAGTTGGTTCTTCAAAATAAACTTTCTGCATCCAACGCAACATATACACCACTGAAAGGATAACAGACAAACCGAGCACGGCGGTCAACCAAGGATTTTGACCAAAGAGGCCGAAGAGGATCATCACTTCACCAACAAAATTATTCAAACCCGGCAGCGCCACGTTCGACATCACAAAAAAAAGTGTAAGCCAGCATAGCAGCGGCAAAAAGTGCGCCACCCCTCTAATGGGACCGATCGTTGTTGAACCAATGCGTTCTTGCAGCCATCCCGCCACAAGAAATAATGCGGCGATCGTTATGCCGTGATTTAAAGCTTGTAAAATGGCGCCCGATTGAGCGGGTGCATTCCAAATAAAAAGGCCGGCCAATATAAAATTGACATGCGAAAAACTGGAATAGGCAATCAGACGTTTGTAATCGTACTGCATCCAAGCAGCAAGCCCTCCATAAAGAACGCCGAAAATAGCCAGGCCGAGCAGCCAGGGACTCCATGCTTTTAATAAATCGGGAAACAACTCCATGCCAATGCGCAAAATCCCATAGATACCAGCCTTTGAAAGCAAAGCCGCTAAGAGGATGGTTCCGGCGGTGGACGCTTGATAATAGGCGTCCGGCAACCAAGCGTGAAAGGGGAAAAGAGGGGTTTTTACCGCAAAGGCCAATAAAAAAATTCCCAGAATCCAAGCCGCATGCGGCATTGTTGAGGCTATGCCAGCTAATTGATCTAAATTGAACGTATCGGCCGCCAAATAAAGAGCTAAAACAGCGGCAACCATCAAAGCCGATCCTGCGATCATATAGATTAAAAACTTCAAAGAGGCCGTTTGACGTTGCGGACCTCCCCAGATGTTAATGATAAAATAGAGAGGCAAAAGCATCGCTTCCCAAAAAAATGTAAACACCGCCAAGTCGCGGGCGGTGAAGAATCCAATGAGCAGACCTTGCAACAACAAGACAAGACCATAAAATGTGTGGGGATGGACAAGCTCGCTACTGCGCACGGCTAACAAACTGACGGGCGCAATCAAAGCTGTTAAATATAAAAAAAGAAGAGAAAGGGCATCGACGCTTAAATGAAAATTAATGGAAAGAGGCGGCAGCCACGCATAATCAATGGTAGATCCGATCCATTGTGCGTGGTGTACCAATAAGAAAGCCAAAGGAATAAAACTTAAAATAACGGCGACGGTTTTCAAAATTTTTCTCGAAGAAAAAGGTATGATGAATGCAATGAATGCGGAAATAAACGGGATGCTAAATAATTGGATCAAATCAGGCATTCATACCTCTCAATAAGTAAGCGATTAAGACCACTCCTCCAAGCACCATCCAAGCAATATACGAACGGATTTCACCGCTTTGAATCTTCTGCATCCATTGAGCTGTTTTTTGAGAACCCCAAGCTAATCCTTTTATGGAATTATCAAAGATGCGTGGTTCGATGAAGTAATCGATAAATTGGGAAAGAGCCGTCAAAGGTTTTACAATGAGCACGTGATAGATCTCGTCTATATAAAATGCTTTTTTTAAGAACGCCAACGGAGGTCCTAGCCGCTCAGCATATTTTGTATAGAGAAGAGCTGCAACTCCAACTCCTATTACGGCTCCGGCAATCGACAGCCAAGTTTCTGGTAAAAGAAAGAGACTTGCATCGGGATGTTCGCTTAAGACGACGCCTGCTTTAGAGAGAAAACTTTCTAAAGGAGCGTTTCTTCCGAATGCAAAGCCTAAAAAACCGCCCAGAACTGAAAACACAGCCAAAATAGAGACCGGAACAAGCATAACAGCAGGAGCCTCTTTGACCATTTTTAAGATTTTGCCTTCGAGACGAGTTGTTCCGGTAAATGTTAAACAATAAGCACGCGTTAAATAAAAGGCTGTCAAAACTGATGCTGTCAAACCAACAAAAAACAAGAATGTATATCCAGCTTCATATTCTTGCTCTAAGATCAAATCCTTGCTGAAGAAAGCGGAGAGAGGGGGAATCCCAGATAAGGCCAGCACGCCGATCAAAAAAAGCCAATGTGTTTTAGTAAATATTTTTGAAAGGCCGCCCATTTTGTACATATCAGTGGATCCATGCATCATGTGCACAACATTGCCTGCGGAAAGAAAGAGCAACCCTTTGACAAAGGCATGGGTTGTTAGATGGAACATGGCCGCGTAAAAGGCCCCCACTCCACAAGCTAAAAACATGTATCCCAATTGGCTGATTGTTGAATAAGCAAGGACCTTCTTTAAGTCCGTTTGGGCCATGGCGCATAATGCTGCAAATAAGGCTGTAGCACCGCCGACGATGCCAATGATCTGCAGCGAGATTGGAGCCATCAAGAAAACCTCATGCATCTGAACAACCAAATAAACCCCTGCAGTTACCATGGTAGCAGCATGAATAAGAGCTGAAACAGGTGTGGGACCTTCCATGGCGTCGGGAAGCCACACATGCAGCGGCAACTGTGCTGATTTTCCCGTTGCTCCGATAAAATAAAGCAGCGTGATGGCGATAAGAATAGGCGCATTTGATGAAAACTCGTGGCTGACCCGGCTTGAAATCACGGGCATATCGCCTGTTCCAAAAGCATACAAAGTCAGCAAAATGCCCAACAGCAAACCTAAATCGCCGATCCGGTTGACTACAAAAGCTTTTGTGGCAGCCTTAGCAGCGGCAGGGCGACTGTACCAGTAGCCGATTAAAAGATAAGATGCCAAACCCACCCCTTCCCATCCAATGAACAGGACAAGCAAATGTTGAGCTAAAACAAGCAGCAGCATCGCAAATATGAAAAAATTCAAACAGGCAAAATAGCGTGCATAATCTTCCTCATGCTCGATATAGCCAATGGAATAAACATGAATGAGAAAACCGATGCCTGTAATAATAATGGTCATCACCAATGATAAAGGATCCAACCGCAAGGTAAAATCGGCGTCAATCCCTTTGACCGGTATCCAATTAAAAAGAGTATAGCTTTGAGGTGTCATGTTTCCATTCACATACATGAAAAGCAGACCGCAAAAAGAAATAAAAGAGATGAAAACCGCACTGCAAGCAATCCAACCTGTCAATTTGCGCCCGATGATATAGGATGAAGCTGTCAAACCTAAGAAGCTAACCAGCGGTAAAAAAAGACCAAGGCACAGTGCAAACAACATTCTTATCCCCTTAATACATTGTACTGATCAACATCCGCCACTTGTTTGGAGCGAAATAAATTGATGATGACCGCCAAGCCTACAGCCGCTTCTGCCGCGGCTACAACAAGTACAAAAAAGACCCAAACTAATCCAATTTGATTTCCCCAATGATAAGCAAATGCCACAAATAATAAATTGGCGGCATTTAACATCAACTCCACCGATAAAAATAAGATTAACGTATTCCTTTTTACAAGGACACCAAGGATTCCAAAAGCAAATAAAGCCATGCTGATGAAGATGACAAGCAATATATCCATTTAAACCTCTTTTCTTCCTATGTAAAAGGCACCTATCATAGCAATTAAAAATAATAAGACGACCGCTTCAAAAGGGAAAAAGAAATCGACATAGAGAGCTTTTCCAAGTGCCTCAGCTGAACCAAATCCCTCCGGCAAAGATTCCTTGACGGAAGTCAATCCCATAAGTCCCCTTCCTACTAATAAGATTGTCAAAATAAACAGCCCCGCCGCTCCATATAATAAAAGAGGCGAACTCTTGGGTTTATACAACGCGATCTGGGCATGGGCATCTTGAAAGAGGATGATTACAAATATAAAAATGACCAGAATGGCTCCGGCATAAACAAGCACTTGCATCACTGCCACAAACTCGGCATGAAGCTGCAAATAAAAAGCAGCCAGTGACAAAAGTGTCACCAAAAAAGAAAGGCTGGAAAAAACGGGATTTTGCGCAACGACAACACCGAGCGAGGACAACACTAAAATAGCGCCTAAAATCCATTGTACAGGATGAGCAAACAACGTCGTTTCCAAATCAAATCTCCCTTCGTGGATCGCGTCCCGAATCACCGGGATTTTTTTCAGTCAGCATATCCTTTGTATAAATGAGCGATTCCCGATTCGGTCCTGCCAATTCATATTCATTGCCAAGAATGATCGCTCCGGTAGGACAAGCCTCTTCGCAGTAGCCGCAAAAAATGCAGCGCAACATATTAATTTGAAAATCGGAAGCATATCGTTCGCCATGTGAATGGGGATGTTCAGGATCGTTGGCAGCAGGTTTGACGTAGATCGCTTGCGAGGGGCAAACGATGGCGCATAATTCGCATCCGACACAGCGCTCTAATCCATCTTCCCACTTAGTAAGATAATGTCTTCCCCGCGAACGGGCAGGAAGCTTGCGCTTCTCTTCTGGATAACGCAATGTGATCGGTCGTTTAAACATATATTTAAAGACGATAAAAAGACCCCAAAACATCGATACGATTTGCTTGAACTTTTTTTTCATTTTAATACCAATACGATATAGGCGGTTATAATGAGGTTGACTGTAGCAATTGGGACAAGTACCTTCCATCCAAAACTCATCAATTGATCATAACGGAAACGGGGCATTGTGGCTCGTACCCACATAAAAAAGAAAACTAGAACGGCAACTTTCAAAACAAACCACACCACCGGGATATTCCATGGACCATGCCAGCCACCCAAAAATAGCGTCACAGCAATTGCGGAGACCGCTAAAATGTTGACATATTCTGCTAAGAAAAACATGGCAAATTTCATGCCGCCGTATTCAGTATGGTAACCTGCCGTCAATTCTTGCTCAGCTTCCGGCAAATCAAAGGGGGCGCGATTAGTTTCTGCAAAGGCTGTGATTAAATAAACGATGAATCCTATTGGATTTGTCCATACATACCAATGATCGCTTTGCGCTTCCACAATTTTAGTCAGGCTTAACGTGCCTGCAATCAATGCAATGGTCAATAAGGATAAGCTCATGGGCACTTCATAGCTGATCATTTGTGCTGTCCCGCGCAATCCCCCTAAAAGTGAATAGCGATTATTGGATGACCAACCTGCCAACACAACACCATAAACGGCGAGGGAAGATAAAGAAAGGAGAAAAACAATACCTGCATTGACATCGGCCATGCGCAAAGCAACCTGATGTCCCCAGATTTCAACAGTGCCGCCAAAAGGGATCAGCACAAAGACGAAAAAGGCTAGAAAAAGAGAGATGCAAGGAGCTAGCCAGTATGTAAATGTCACAACTCCGTTAGGTTGAAATCCTTCTTTGAGCAGTAGTTTGAGCACATCAGCTAGCGGCTGCAGCAACCCCAAAGGGCCAACCCGATTAGGACCCAGACGGAGCTGCATACGTGCCATTAAAACACGTTCAGCTAATGTCATATAAGCTGCAGCAAGAATCAGCAAGAGGATTAATACCAAGCCTTTTATAATTATTATTGCCACATCAGACATCGGCTATTTATCTCCTGATTTCTACTACCATTCCATTAAATAAATGACTTCCAAGATCTTGCACAGGAACTTCCGGAAAACCTAGGGGAAGGACTATCGTATTGGCAGCAACTCCTTCATCAAAGTGGATTTTGGCTGAAACTGAAGATCCACTGGCGATGATTTTAATCTGATCTCCATCTTTGACTCCCCGCTTTATACCTTCGGAAGGATGCAGCCTTGCATAGGGATTTTTAGCTAGCTCATAGACATGGGGATTGTGCTGCATGCGGACGCCATGATCAAACAATGCGTGGGCAAATGTCGCTAATAATCCATCGGTTTTTTTTGGGGATGGTACAGAGCTAGCGCTAGATGGGGTCGGAGGTTGCGGTGAAGAGAGGTTAACCGCTTTTAACATCACAAGGAAGCGAGCATCAAGGGAAAGGTTTAAATTTAAACGCTGCCCTATCTGTTTGAAAATGTCGGCATCGCTAAAAAGCCCTTCGGGAATTTCCTTACCAGGCATTAACGTTTGCACCCGCCTTTCAATATTGATAAAACTTCCCCCTTTTTCCACGTATGAAAGGGTGGGAAGGACAACATCTGCTTGCTGTGCCGTTTCCGTTAAGAACAGTTCTTGAACGACTAGAAATCCCAATTTTGCACGTGCTTCTATCCATAGCCTGGAGGGAAATTTGTTAGCAGGATCTGCTCCGGCGACATACAGAAAATCCCACCCTTTAGCCGCTGCATTTTCAATCATCTGCTCTGCATTCAATCCCGGAGAAGGCAACTTTTCTTCGAAAGGAGCTAGATCGGGCCGCATTCCAGCCCAGCGTGCCCCCATGCTGTTTCCCCGCCCTTCCAAAATATTCAAGGCCAGATTTGGCACTGCCTGCTGCCATTTAATCAATTCATTTAAAATTGAGCTTCTATTAGGTGTATCTAAATATTGCCTTCCGATAAATACGGCTCCCTTTTGGCCATTTTTTCCGAGATCTTTAAACGCTGCCAGGTTCTGTTGAATGATCTCGATTTCACTTCCTGGAGCATGTGAGCAAGCACTTAATAAATGTCTGGCTATTTCAGGAAGAAAATGTCCAAAAAATAACACCTTAGCACCGCGATTAATAGCTTGACGCAACCGAAGCCAAATGATTGGAAATTCTTCGGTTAGATCGGCACCTAAAAGGACTGCATAATTTAGCTCTTCGCAAGCTCCGATCGAATGTTGCATGCCGGCCGATATCACCTCTTGGTTGAGGGGAACGATCGGCATGCCGACACGATGATCAACATTGTTGGTGCCACCCCCTTCGCGCATGAGCTGTTGAAAAAGATAATTCTCTTCGACAGTCAGCGGGTTGCCACCTAATGCTGCCAGCTTGCCGCTTGGTTTAGCTGCTTTAATTCTATCGGCCACAAGATTTAAGGCTTGATCCCATGTGGCCTGTTCAAGTTTTCCATTCTGCCGTATGAGCGGTTTTTCCAACCGTGCTGGGTTGGAGGTGAATTCGTAGCCAAACCACCCTTTATCGCATAACCAAATATCATTGAGATCTTTATTTTCAAGCGAGCGGGTCCGCATGATTTCTCCATCGCGCGAATCGAGGATCATGCTGCAGCCAATGGGGCATAAAGTGCATGCGCTATTGGTGGGTTCATTGTCCCAAGGACGTGCACGGAATCGGTAAACCTGGCTCGTAAGTGCACCAACGGGGCAAATCATGATCGTATTTCCGATGAATTTCGATTCTGCCGGACCCCCATCAGGCGTTCCCACTTCTGTTTTATACCCCCTTTCAATGAATTCTAAGGCATGGTCACCGGCAATTTCATCTCCAAAGCGGGTGCAGCGGGCGCACACAATGCACCGCTCGCGATCAAGCATTAAAACAGGACCAAGAGGGAGAGGTTTTTTGAAATGGCGCTTCTCTTCGTAGAACCGACTTTCGCCCGGCCCAAATTGCAAAGTCTGCTCTTGCAAAGGACATTCCCCTCCCCTATCGCAGATGGGACAATCAAGAGGATGGTTGATCAAAAGAAATTCCAAAATCTCTTCGCGCCCTTTAACGGCCATTGTACTTTGCGTTTTGACCACCATCCCTTCGGTAGCCACTAATGTACATGATGTTTGCGGCTTTGCCATTTTTTCAACTTCGACTAAGCATACGCGGCACGCTCCAAAGGGAGGCATCCGATCTTGATAGCAGAAAATGGGAATATCGATGCCTAATTGTTGAGTGATCGTATAGATAGTGGTCCCTTTTGGGACGGCTACCTCTTTGCCGTCGATCGTCAAATGCACTAAATCAGTTTTTTGTTCGTTCATAAATCAGCTCGGAAACCTTGTCAATTGATCTGCTGCATAAGGATAAGAAATTCTCATTTTTGGGCGCTGATTAGCCTGTGGATTTTTTTGAATGTAGGCCTCAAACTCCCCCCTAAACTCTTGCACAGCACTAATAATAGGCGGCGCAGCCCCGACAGCCAACGCGCAAAAGGCTGTGCCAGCCATGCTGTGGCAAACTTGATCGATCAAATCCAAATCAAAAACAGTTCCGCCCCCGGCTTCTATCCGTGCCAAAACTTGCACTATCCAACGGGTCCCTTCGCGGCATGGCGTGCATTTTCCGCATGATTCATTTTGATAAAATTGCATCAAGCGATGCGATACTTTTACCATATCTGCTGTGTTATCCATGACGATAATCGAGGCTGTTCCAAGGGCAGAATCATGCGCCGCCAAAGATTCAAAGTCCATCGGAATATCAATATCCTTGGCTGTTAAAAGAGCGCAAGAAGATCCGCCGGGATAGCAAGCCTTGAATGTTCGCCCCGGCGCCATGCCGCCGGCTGCATCGATAATCTCTTTAAGCGGAACCCCCAAAGGGAATTCGAAACACCCTGGCCGCTGCACTTGACCGCTGATCTGAAAGATTTTAGTGCCGGTATTTTTAGGTGTTCCAATGCTTTGAAACCAGGCTGCGCCACGACTGACAATGTGCACTACATTGCACAATGTTTCCACATTGTTGACAACGGTCGGCTTATTGTAAAGGCCGGCCACTGCGGGGAATGGAGGCTTCAAGCGAGGTGTGGCACGGTATCCTTCCAATGAATTTAATAAAGCCGTCTCTTCGCCGGCGATATAGGCGCCGGCACCCGGATGCACGACAATATCCAACGAATAATTTGATCCTAGAATCTTATTTCCAAGATACCCTTTTTTTTTGGCCTCAACCACCGCCTTTCGCAGTTTCCGAATCCCGTCGTAAAATTCCCCTCGGCAATAAATGAAAGCATGTTTGGCTTCGATGGCATAACTCGATAAGATAACTCCTTCGATCAGTTGGTGGGGATCGTGCTCAATCAGCAAGCGATCCTTGAACGTTCCCGGTTCGCTTTCATCGGAATTGCACACCAGATATTTTGGCAGTGCAGGATCCTTTGGAATAAACCCCCATTTGACACCGGTGAGAAATCCCGCTCCGCCCCGCCCTCGCAATTCCGATTGTTTGACCATAGCTGTAATTTCAGCTGGGGGGATATTAGGAATTGCCTTGCGCAACGTTTGGTAGCCGCCATTTTTTTCATAGGTGTCGATGTTGCATTGACCCGGATCATTAATATGAGCCATCAAGATGCGCATTTCAGGCATGCTCAACCTCCTCCACTGTCACCGGAGAGGGATGTCCGGGTCCTTTTTTGAGATCCGCCAAAATACGGTCGACCTCATCTTCTTTAACAGGACCCATTAATTGATCATCTGCCAGCAGCATGGGTGCACGATCGCAAGCGGCCAAACATTCAGAGGCAATGACCGTATACAACCCATCAGAGGATGTTCCGCCCGGCTTGACATTTAACCGTTGGCAAAGTGTATTCAGCAACCCATCGCTGCCGCGCAACATGCAAGAAAGATTTTTGCAAACATGGATGAGATGTTTTCCGACAGGCTCTTCAAAGAACATATCGTAGAAAGTAACCACAGCATTGACTTCATTGATATCAATATTAAATAAAGCTGCAACTTCGTTTTGGATTTCTTGAGGTAGATAGCCGATCTCAGCTTGAGCCAAATGGAGGGCCGGAATGAGAGCGGAACGCTTGACCGGATACTGCTTTTGCAATTCTAAAATAGATTGACACGTTTTTTCGCTAAGCATCATCTATCCACATCCCCTAAAATTGGATCAACGCTCGCAATGGCGACTACCACATCAGACAAGATGTGACCTGGTATGACTTTTTGCAAAACATGCACATGCGGAAAAGAGGGAGAACGGACGCGCACCCGATAAGGACGATTGCTGCCATCGCTGACCACGAGATAGCCAAGTTCCCCTCTTGCAGATTCTACAGCCTGATAAATTTGACCTTTAGGAGGATGGATCCCCTCGCTCACCAGTTTGAAATGGTGAATGACCGCCTCCATGCTACGTGCCAACTCAGGACGCGGTGGAAGGGCTACTTTTCGATTATTTGTCAGCACAGGCCCCGGCTTTAGTTTTTCCAAAGCCTGCTCTATTATGGCAGCACTTTGCCGCATCTCTTCCAAACGCACGAGATAGCGCGCATAACTATCGGCCTCAGGATAAGTCGGAATATCGAATTGATAATTTTCATATCCTAAATAGGGATAAATTTTGCGAATATCATAAGGCACACCTGCCCCGCGGATCACCGGCCCTGTGCACATGTATTGCTTGCATAATTCCTGATCGATGACCGCCACACCCGTCAACCGTTCACACCACACATAATTATTGGTTAATAGATGATCCAGATCCCTCCAAGTCGAAGGAAATCCTTTTAAAAACACCTTGGTATGATCGACAAAGTCAGGATCAAGATCGTAAGCAAGCCCCCCGATCCGCCAGCAGGACGGAAACATGCGCGCGCCTGACATCTCTTCAAACAAATTCAAAATCTTTTCCCGCTCGGCAAAACAGTACATGTAAACAGAAGACATATTGAGTTCAAGAGCACTTGTACCGACCCATAAAAGATGGCTCGCAATGCGGGATAATTCCAAAAGGATGACACGGATCACCTGTGCACGTTCCGGAACTTCGATATCCATCAAACGCTCGACAGCTCCGGCAAACGCCTGCTCTTCAGCCGGTCCAGATAAATAGTCCAAACGATCGATCAACGTGAACACTTGCATATAGGTGCGTGTCTCGCATTCTTTTTCAATGCCTGTATGGAGATAACCTATGACAGGTTCAGAAGTGTAGACGATCTCACCTGAAAGCTTGAGCTTTAGACGCAAAACACCATGCGTAGATGGGTGTTGAGGCCCTAAATTGAGCTCCATGAGTTCGCCGGGATCTCCCAGCAAGCTGATATTTTCAACGGCTTTTGACATAAGGGATAATTTCCGAAGGCACTTTGGGTTTGACACCATGTTTAAATTGAACCGGAACTTCCATCAAGGCATAATCTTTACGCAAAGGATGTCCTCGCCAATCATCAGGCATCAAGATCCGTTTCAAATCGGGATGCCCTATAAAGCGCACTCCAAATAAATCATAAAGTTCCCGCTCATACCAATCGGCCCCTTCCCAAAGCGAAGTGATCGAAGGCAATTCCACATCTCTTTCTGCTTTGAGGGTGATGCGAATGCGTTGGTAGTTAGATGGATTGTGCAGCCAGTATACGATTTCGGTGTACTTGAAGGGCTCAAGGTAATCCACGCCGGTGTAATCCATCAGCACTTCATAACCAGGTTCAGGAGTCTTTTTTAGAAAGCTTAGCACATCGACGATATGCTCTTTGGTTACTTCGAGAGTGAATTCGCCCATGAATTCAATCTCAGCTTTAATCTCATCACCTAGTTGCGCCTTTAAATTTTGAACAACTTCTGCCACATTCATCTTTCCGCTCTCTTTGATAAAGGATGGCTCGTTCTAATTTGATTTTGCAGAGCAATCAGGCCGTCAAGCAGTGCCTCAGGTCGTGGCGGACACCCCGCAACGTAAATGTCAACAGGCACAATTTGATCGACACCTTGAATAATGGCATAATTGTTATAAATTCCTCCCGTTGAGGAACAATCCCCCATCGCAACGACCCATTTTGGATCCAGCATCTGATCGTAAATCGTTCTCAACACAGGCGCCATTTTTTGACTCACCCTTCCTGCCACAATCATCACATCGCTTTGACGCGGGGAAGCGCGAAAAACCTCCATTCCAAAACGGGCCATGTCATAAGCGCTAGCCGCTGTGCTCATCATCTCAATGGCGCAGCAAGCCAATCCAAATTGAGCCGGCCAAAGCGATCCCGCCCTTGCCCAATTGATCATCTTTTCCAATGGAGCGATCAAAAAAGGGGTCTTATCTTGTTGCGTCAATCCCATTGCAAACCTCCCTTACGCCAAACATACGCAAAACCAACCAAAAGTGCAGCTAAAAAGAAAAACATTTCATAAAAAGCAAAAGGTCCCAGTTGCCTGGCAACGACAGCCCATGGATAAAGAAAGATAACCTCAATATCGAAAACGAGAAAAATAAGCGCTACTAAGTAATGATGGATGGGAAACCGTTTCTGCAAGAGATGAGCTTCCGTTTGAATGCCAGATTCATATGGAAGAAATTTCACCGGATTGGATTTATTTGAAGGAAAAATACCGGATAAACCGACAATCAGCACGGTAAAAAAAACCACGATGGCCAAGTAAATATAAACAGGGAAAAAATCGGACACGGTTTATCCTTTTAGAAAATTGATCTAATCTCTTTCCTATCAATAACTTCACTATGATGTCAACATGTTTGAATGGCTTGTTGTACAATTCATTACTGAGCCAGTGCCCATGCCCGTTAATGGCAGGAAACGGCAGACTACAAGGTTATTTCGATGAGCCAGCGAAAAGACCATTGCCATCGTATAGTATACTGCGAGCTTGAAAGATCAATTTTCGACAAAGCCTCTATCCATTCTTTGCGCGTCAATGCTTTGCGAATGGATAACGCACCGTCATGTTGGATAATGAGATTTTTAGAAAAAATCCGACTCAAAATTTTGAAAAGGTAATAGGGCACATAATGGCGCTGCAAATCATTGATGACTACTTTTTTTCGGGCTATTTTAATCACTCTTTTCAAAAATTCAAGCAGAGAATCATCATCCAAATGATGACACATTAAATTAGCTATCACAACATCATAACTTTTATAAAGTTCGGATAATTCCGGATGTTGGCGAAGCTCAAAACGTGCATTTAAAAGTGGATGCAGCATCGCAAATAAGCGTTGCGAAGCAAATTCAATCGCCCGTGGATTGATATCAATGCCGGCCACTTCGGCTTTGGGAAAATGTTTGGCAAGCATCAAAACCATAAAACCTCCTCCACAACCTACATCAAGTATAGACGTGGGGGGGACAGGCATAGAGCGCAACGAGGCAAGTATTGATGCATTACTGCCAAGGAATCTATTGATATATCCTAATTGAATAAGACAATCTTCATATTCTTCGGCTGTATAATATTCAGCTCCTTGATCGAGGATTTCAGGCTCTAAACACCGCTTTCTCCACATACTTCAACCATCCAATTGGATTTACGATTCAATGTGTTACTATCGATTGATTGCAATCCCATTTTGAATTTATCATTGAATTAATCCGCGACTCCATGGATACATGAAAAAGAACGTAAGGCGTCATAAAAACGAGAGGTAGCGGTTACCCCCCAATGGGTTTCAATGCTCAGCGAAGCGACTAATCGCTCGCCGGCTAAAAAATCAATATTGACCGGAGAGTCTCCGCGGTGTTCTTCGAATAACTGCTTTAACCGTATGATGTGGCTAAATCCCCCTTTTGCCATATCAAATTTTATTGAAATATGCTTTTGAGGAATTTTCTCTGGTTTGAGGACCGTTTTTTTAATCGATTCTTTGGTTTGATTTTTCATTTTTGCTCCTTTGCCATAGGACCGATTTGTTTGCATTTTGATTTTGTCGAAGATTCTATCGCATTCTTCTACCATGGCCTCATTTGCTGAGGACAAATCGCCGAGCCAACGACAGGATAATTTAGGCGTCTCTTCCCGTTTATCGACTTGCAAGATGGCATAGAGCATTTGATTTTCTTTGAGAAGCTGTTGTTTCTCTTCATAAAGTTCCGACCAAATAGGCAGCTCATGGCTTTCTACGCCATCATTAATGATGGCGATGGCGAATTTTTTTTGGGTTTTATTGGATACTTTAATCTGAAGGGATTCGATAATAAAAGCGGCCCGGAAAACCGCATCGTGATCACTTTCTTCAAGATAATTTAAAGGGGAGCAAGAGAGGCGTGATAATAGAGGGCGGTAAACATCCAGAGGATGGCCCGTCAGAAAAAATCCCATCAGCTCTTTTTCTTTTAGCAGCATCTCATTTTTGGAACGTTGATTTTTTACTGAAGGGGGCTTGCCAAAACGGCCATCATCTTGCTGGTCGAGCTTGGCAAATAACGACATGAATCCCAACGCCCGGTCAGCTTGCTCTTTCGCAACAGCATCGTACATGGGTTCAACGCTTTCGCGCAAAGCATCCCTTGACCATCCGGTAAAATCAAAACATCCTGCCTCTACTAATCCCTCGATCGTTTTCTTGCCAACTTTTTTAACATCGATCCGCTTTAAAAAATCGTATAAACTTTTGAAAGGCCCCTTTTTATGACGCTCTTCAAGAATCACTGAAACCACGCCGGAACCGATCCCTTTGATGCCTGTCATGGCAAAACGGATCCCTTGCGGCGTTGCATTGAAGGTATCGCTAGCTTCATTGATATCCGGCGGCAGGATGGCAATCTCCATGGCTTGGCTTTCGCGGATGAATTTGGCCACTTTAGTCAAATCATCCCTATCGCAAGTCATCAAGGCGCCCATCCACTCTTTTGGATAATTGGCTTTAAAATAAGCGGTGACATAGGAAAGGTAGCCATAGGCTGCTGCGTGGGACTTGTTGAATCCATAAGCGGCAAATTTTTCCATTTTATCGAAAATTTGCATGGAGGTGGCTTCATCGATGCCATTTTGCCGAGCTCCTTCCTTAAATTTCTCCCGCTGCTTTGCCATTTGTTCAGCATCTTTTTTTCCCATGGCTCGGCGTAACACATCGCCCTCTCCCAATGAATAGTTGGCTAGTTTGCTGGCGATTTGCATCACCTGCTCTTGATAGACCATGATCCCATAGGTTTCAGCGAGGATATCTTTCATCCACGGATGGTCGTATTCAATGGGCTCTCTGCCATGTTTACGATTGATAAAAGAGGGAATCATATCCATCGGCCCTGGGCGGTAAAGGGCGCCGACAGCGATGATCTCCTCAAATTTATCTAAGTGTAGATTTCGGGAAAGATCTTGCATCCCTCCCGATTCTAGTTGGAAGACGCCTAGTGTTTTACCTTGATTGAGTAATTTGAACGTGGCTTCGTTATCAAGCGGAAGATCGATCCATCGAATGTTTTGACCTGTCGCCTTTTCGATGGCGTCCACACAAATTTGAATGGCAGTCAGTGTTTTCAATCCAAGAAAATCGACTTTCAGCATGCCCACCATTTCAACAGGCTTCATCGAATATTGCGTAACCGGCATGTCTGAATCTTTAGAGTTGCACAGGGGCATAAATTCAATTAAAGGCTCACCGCTGATGATGATTCCTGCAGCATGGATCCCTGTATTGCGGATGGAACCCTCTAATTTTTTTCCAATGTCAATAATCCGCCGCGCCTCTTCATCATTTTCGCATAACGAACGTAAATCTTGATCTTTTTCAAGCGCTTTTTCCAAAGTGATATTTAGATCTTCCGGAACCAGTTTTGCGATCTCATTCACTTTGGTTAAAGGCACATTCAAGACGCGTCCAACGTCTTTGATGGCCATGCGCGCTTTCATGGTGCCAAACGTAATGATTTGCGCCACATTGTCTTTGCCATATTTTTGGAGGGTATAGCGGATCACATCGCCGCGCCGGTCCATGCAGATATCCACGTCAATATCGGGATAAGAAATTCGCTCCGGATTGATAAACCGTTCAAAAAACAAATGGAAGCGCAAGGGCTCGATATCGGTCACGCCGATGAGGTAAAGAACGATTGAACCGGCACCAGATCCGCGTCCCGGCCCCATGGGAATGCCATTTGTTTTGGCCCAATTAATGAAGTCCCAAACGATCAGCAAATAATCTCCCATCCCTTTCGGAACAATGACATCCATTTCATACGTCAAACGTTCGCGGACAACGTCCATCGGATCGCGATCGGGATACACCTCTTTAACTTTGGCTAAACGTTCGGGTGTGTAGCGCTTAGGAATCCCTTCCTCGCATAGCTGCCATAAAAAATCTTCGACAGCCTTGACCTGTTCTTCTTTGGCAAAAGAACGATTTTCCAGCGAAGGGGGAAGGTAGACAGGATAATGTTTTGATTTGAAATCAAGCTCTAAACTACACTGTGCAGCAACATCTAGAGTATTGTCAATTGCCTCAGGGATATCTTTGAAGAGAGCCTGCATCTGCGCAGGCGATTTGAAATAGCACTCGTGCGAAGCATAGGCGCGCCGTTTTGGATTGGGGCTGCGGCTTTTGGGGTTGCCGAATGAATCTTTGAGCACAATTTCGCAAGGTTCGCCCGATTGGATGTTTAATAAAATTTCATGCGCATGCCAATCCTCCCGATCGATGTAATGGCTATCGTTGGTGGCAACGACCTTCATCGAAGTGTCTTGGGCCATTTCAAGCAAAGCGCAATTCACTTTTTTTTGATTCGTTATATATTCATGATATTGCTGTAAAAGCCAAACCTCTTCGTGCATTTTGTCGCTGCGCAGATCGGATTCGTTCGTCTCATGCCTCATCAGCTCAAGATAATAGTCATCGCCGAAGATATCTCGGTGGCGTTGGACTGTATCTTTGAGGTTTTGAGGATGATTGAGGATGTCAAAGGCGGCATGCCCGCTCAAGCAACCCGAAAGGCATATTAAGCCTTGCGAATATTTCTTGAGGACATCGTAATCGATGCGAGGATGATAATAAAAGCCTTCAAGATAACCAATGGAAACAAGCTTGCAAAGATTGTGATACCCCTGCTTATTTTTAGCCAGTAAGGTCAAATGGAAGTTTGTAGGAAGTCCGGTGGTTTTTTTCTTTTCATGCCGCGAACCTGGAGCCAAATAAACTTCGCAACCGATGATCGGTTTGATATTGGCATCCTTGCATGCCTTGTAAAATTCAACAGCCCCAAAAAGATTGCCATGATCGGTCAATGCGCAGGCGGGCATGTCATAAGCAGCTGCCTTGTCCACCATAGCCTGAATAGACGCAGCTGCATCCAAAATCGAATACTGCGAATGGCAATGCAGGGGTATCCAAGTCATTTTTTACAACATTCTTTTTTTAATTCGCAGCAGCAGCAGGCTTTTTAAAGCGAAGCTCTGTTTTTCGGGTATTTTCTTTTACACTCCACAAAGGCAACAAGCAGAGAACAGAAACGATACTACACGAGATCAGAGTAATAAAATAGCCATCCCATCCCATCTCTTGCGTAATTTTTCCCAATGGATACCCGGCCATCGCCGCCCCAATATAAGCAAAACATCCCACAAATCCCGTAGAAGTAGCCGCAGCTTTTTTATGAGACAATTCCGCCGCAGCCATGCCAATCAACATTTGGGGCCCAAAAATCGCGAAACCGATCAAAAAGATGGCCATGGTATCGAGATAGGAGTAGCCTGGAGGGATTATCCAAAAAAAGAATATCGAAAAAAACATTCCTATTGCAAACAAAACGTTTACCGGCCCCCGCTTCGCTTGAAATAAATAATCGGAAGACCAACCGGCACACAAACTACCGCAGAATCCCCCTACCTCAAACATTGAAACCAATCCATTTGATTCTAAGCTGCTGTAACCTTTATTTTCGAGCAGAAACAGGGCAGCCCAGTCATTAATGCCTGTACGGACAATATAAACAAAAAAATAGGCGGCGGCTAAGATCCAAATGTATTTATTTCGCAGAATAAAGTTAAAGAAGATCTCTTTGGTGGATAACTCCACTTCATCTCCTGTACTTCCGGTGTAGTCATTGCGGAATTTTTCGATGGAGGGCAAACCCATGGATTGAGGCGAATCCCGCAGGCGGTTGATCAGGAAGAAAGATCCTAAAATGCAAAGCAAACCCGGTATATACATCGCATAGCGCCAGCCAAGGTATTGCAAGCAAGCCCCTGCAATCCAAGGGATAACGGCTGCACCTACATTATGGGATACATTCCACGTAGACCACCACGATCCCCTTTCAGACTGAGAGTACCAATGTGTGAGAAATTTTGCGACAGGAGGCCATCCGCACCCTTGAAACCAACCATTTAATCCCCAAAAGATTGCGAAGAGGAGAAAAGAAGAGGACAATCCAAAACAAATATTGAAAATGCCGGTCATCATCAAGCCAAAAGCCATGAAATAACGGGGATTTGCTCTATCGGACAGAATCCCGCTGGTAAATTTGCTAATTCCATATGTAATGGAAAGAATACTGCCGAGCATTCCCAACTGACTTTTATCAAAGTGAAGATCGGCAATCAGCCCCGGCATGGCGAACGTAAAACTTTTACGAGTAAAATAATACAGCGCATATCCAATAAACATCGAATAAAGAATACGGAGGCGCCAATATTTATATTCTTTTTTAAGCTGGCTTTTATCCTCTATTTCCGGAATATAGGGAGCCGGCTTAAAAATTTCGAGAATTGAACTCACGTTTGATCTCCTGGAAGTTAAGGTTTCCCTTAAAGTATTAAGGCCAATAAAAGTATGCCTAAAGACCAAAAAAGAGAAAAGCAGAAAGACAATCATTAAATCAATATTTTTTACCTCCTATTTGTATTGACGGTAGATGCCTGATATGCTAGAAATTCAACATGCAAAATACGGTTCCTAAAATGATCATCCTGACAATCAATCCCGAAGTTCAGCCAATAGCGCATCATTTTAATAAAACTTCGGTAACGATTGGCCATAAGGGAGATCTAAATATCCCCAGTGAAATTCTCGAAGATATTCATATTCAGATCTTTGAACAAGGCGGAACTTTTGTTATTTTTAATGAGGCCAATGATCCTTTTGTCACTTTGAATGGATTACCCTTCGGCAAAAAAAACCTCAAACCGTCCGATACAATCCGCATTGGAAATACCTCCATCCGCTTCGAAACAGGTCCATTCCAACACAGTTCCCCTGCCCAAGCAGGCGAACATCTGGCTGAACTTCTTGAGCAAGCCTTGATGACTCCATCGAAAGTAGAGACCTCTCAAATTCAACCGACACTCAAAAATGTTGACTATGATGCCGAATTGGAAAAATTGGACGCTTTATACGATGAAATCCAAACGGATGAGGCCAGCTCCCATGAATTTGATAACGATCTTGAAACGATCGATATCGATGGTTTAATGCAGCAAGTGGAAGAGTTGGAACGGCTTGATGCCCTCGAGGAGAAGAAACCCTTAGAGCCCGCTTCCATGGCAGCCGAAGAAAGCCATCTCACGCCCGACTACGACTCTCCTCTTGCCGTTTCGCCTGCCAACAACGTTTTTTTTCAGAATCAAGTGGATGTCCCTCAAGAACCATTGCCTGTTAAAACAGCAAAAGCCTCTCTTAAAGATTATTATTTAAGCGAATTTGACGATGAAAATGAGGAATTGACCTCTAAAAAACAGCAAGCCGAAGCCGCTGCTGCTCCTTCAAACTGGAATTGGAAATTAATCGGAGCTTTTTTAGGCGGCTTGATTGCCATTTTGACGCTGGCCGGATACTTTATCTATGGTAGCATAAGCGGTCGCAATGATGAGGATGAGATCAAAGCGGCGGCAGGCGTGGCGGATATTGCCATGGCGTTGACCCAAGCGCAAATGACCCATAGCAATCCTCCGAATCAAAATTGGTCCGACCGAGAATTTATAAGAAATAATCTTTTTTCAGTGCTGGCGCCGACCTATTCTCCAACTGAAGCCCTTGATGCACACGATCAAAATAATGTTAACTCCTATATGATCCGGATCTACACCAGCAATGACCTCTCTCAATTTATTGTCATTGCCCAGCCTTCGCCGAGTTTAATGCACTGGCTGATTCCCAAAGCATCGATCATTGTTGATTCCAAACAGATGGAGATGCGTAAAATCAATGATTTAAAACTTTTAAACCGCTTGTTGTTGAATCCATCCCCTTTAGATGGATCAAATGCCAATGAAATCAGTCAAATTATTAAACAAGGCGAACTCATTTCGCTATCAGCCATTGCCTCTAAAAAAGAAAAGCAAGGCTTTGCCCCCCCTAAAGTTCTTGGCTCGATTCGACCAGGCGCTGAAAATCAAATTTACAACGCACCGCGCTACTATCCCTTCGGCGAAGGATTTCTAAGAAAAGCAATCTCCCTTACCGAAAAACAAAATGATCTGCATGAAATAGAAACCTGGCAGCAAGATGTAAAAGCATTGATGAAATATCCGCATATTATCTTGTATTCCTCGCAAGGATTGCAATGGGCTAGGCAGGCACAAAAAGCCTTAAATCTGCTATTGCCTCAACATAAAATTTTGGTAGCATACCTAAAATTCAATTCTAAAGGATTGATATCAAGCAGTAATTATGTCATTGACGACGGTGGAAGCGATATCGCGATCGGATCTCCTGTCAAACATGCAGGTTGGGATCACGCCACCTATCCCGCACAAGAGGAAGATGGAAACAGCACCGCCAAAGAAGACAAATTAAGCCATTTACCCTTTGCCCAATTGACATTTACTCCCAATGACAAAGTAGATCCAAACCATCCGTTACTAAGACAATTATGCGCCTTAGAAACTTCGGAAAAGAAAGGGTTGCAATCTGTCGAGAAAAATTTGACCAACTTGTTAAATGAAGCTCAGCAATCCGATATTGCGGCTTTCTTATCTAGAGTGGAATTGTTATTAAAGAAAAACTTAGACACTTACGAAAAAGATTCAGAGCAATATGAAAAAGCAGTAGCCACCATCCGATTTTTAGAGTCGCTGCAACAAATCTTAAACACTTATGCTGAAGAGGCGAAGCAGCAAAAAGAACAAACGATTCAATCGCTTTCGCAGCTCTACCGAGAATATTCTCAAATGCCTTTGGAACAATTTATGGAGTATGTCAAAGCGGCAGGTTTAGAGTCCTTTGTTCAGCAGAATTTAGATTTGCAAGAACGCCGCCTTGCAGCTGATCCTGCTTTGCAAACATTGATTGAAGATGAAATACAAAAGATCAAATTATCGCATCATCTCCAAGATCTGCAACAGCAAGTCGATAAAATCGGTCAAATGCTTCAGCTTGGAGACCTGGCCGACCACAAAAAACTGATTACCTATCAGTCTGCTACCAAGCTGCAGGTGCTAGATAAATTGAATGATTTCCTATTGTCTAAAGAAAAAGGGCTGCCATCTGAAGAATTTACCGATAAAAACCGAGGCACGCTTGTCCATATCTTGAAATCGGCATGGGTGACCGATCCGGATGAATTTGAATTTTATACAGCTGAATTCGAAGCCCGTTCGCAGCAGATTTCCAATAGTTCTAGGTAATCATTTTCCTCTTATAATAATGTAAAGACGGAGAGTCGGCGATTTAATTGTCTCTGCGTTAAATTCGTTTAAAGAATAGATTTGTATTGATTTCTTTCTTTTATTTTATTGTTCCAATAAGAAAGAATGAAATGTGTATTAAGCAATCTAGCCTATATTCTTTTCTCTTATTTTCTTCGTCTGGGTTCATTTTCTATTTTAACATTCAACCTAACAAATAATACATATATCAAAACTATTGCTTGATTAATTATATCAATAATTGGTAAAACTTTTGATTAAAGGAATTTAAATTATGTCTTTTTGTTTTAATCAACATCCAAAATTACAGGCAATATTTGATCAAAGTTTTCCAACACATCACAAACCAACACCTGCGATTAAACAAACTTCCAATGCAAACTTAAAAATAACTTTAATTGCTGCAGCCGCTTTTGTTGCTCCATTTTTTATTGCTTTTCCATTAGCTATGCCGATTCAAATTATTGCCTTCAGTTTTTTAGCTAAAAGAGCAGTAGGAATCATTAATTGTACCTTAGCTTATCGTCAATGTTCTCAATATTTCACAGTCGGCCATGACGTTAAGCCTATAAAATTAACAAACTCCGATAATCTCATTGAAAATGGGATCGCTTGGAGTTTCTATAAGGAATCGCAAACTATATGGCCAGAAATACTTTTGGCTGTTGCAGCAAGATCAACCTCTCTAGTTGCACTCAATGCCTTAGTTTTAGCTCCAATAGTTGTGATCGGTTTGCTTGGAACATGCCTCTATGCTCATATAAAAAGTATTCAAACTGAGAACTTTGCTCTTAAACCTGAGAACAACAAGCATTTAAATGAATTGTTTCAAGGGCCTATCCCCAGAATTGGTTATTTGCCTTTGCCTTGCCTGAAATATATTTCCAACGATAAAAGAGCGGCTTACATTGCTGTTGTTGAAAGAAATAGGCACTGGCATGGCAAAAAAAATGTTGCTATGATTGCTATAGCAATAGGCTCAGTTGCTGTTCGCATCCTCTTGACAATTGCAGCCTAAAAATTCTCTCTTTGCAGTATTCCTCTTCTCGATTATAATTTTCCTCTATATATAGAGAGAGTTTTATGACAATTACAAGCCCGCCCGGCGTTTTTGATATTGTCCCGGAAGATTCTAAAGAGCCATGGCGCAACTCCTATCTTTGGGAGTATGTTGAATCAACCATGCGCGATACCGCTCAGGCCTACGGGTTTCGGGAAATGCGCACACCGCTTTTCGAAAGAACGGAGCTGTTCCATCGAGGAGTAGGTGAGACAACTGATATTGTTTCAAAGGAGATGTACACTTTTGAAGACAAGGGGGGGCGCTCGATGTCTCTTCGCCCCGAAGGAACAGCACCGGTGATACGTTCTTTTATCGAAAACCAGCTGTATAACCTCTCTTCCATTCAGAAATTATTTTATATCGGCCCCATGTTTCGCTATGAGCGGTCTCAGGCGGGCAGATATCGGCAACATCATCAGTTTGGCGTAGAGGCGATCGGCCAAGGTTCGCCGGAGCAGGATGCCGAAGTGATCGATTTAATCTATACGCTATTCTGCAAACTAGGTCTCAAGCACTTGTCTTTGGGCATTAATTCCGTTGGGGATATTCCCAGCCGCCTGGCCTATCGCCAAGCTTTGCTTGACTACCTCAAACAATATCATGCACAATTATCCAATGATAGTAAAACACGCTTCGAGACCAATCCCTTACGCATTCTCGATTCCAAACATGAAGATGATCGAAAAATTGTAGAGGGCGCTCCTTCCATCCTCGATTATCTAAGTCCGGCTTGTAAAGAACACTTTCAGAAGGTGATCTCATTAATAGAAACATTAGGCATTCCCTATAAGGTCGACCACAAACTTGTCAGAGGGCTAGACTATTACAACATGACGGTTTTCGAAATCGTCGCAGGAGAATTGGGTGCTCAGAATAGCCTTGTGGGTGGAGGCCGTTATGATGGTCTGATAAAAACTTTAGGAGGTCCTGACCTGCCGGCTATGGGCTTTGGCTGCGGAATCGAAAGGGTTTTGCAAACGATGCTCAAACAACAGTGCCCCCTTCCATCTCCTCCCTCTCCCCGTCTCTATATCGTTGCCTTGGGTGAAGAGGCCGCCACTTTTGGCTTTAAATTACTGCATGATTTGCGCCAACATCATATTCCTGTTCAAATGGATTTCAGTGGAAAAAAATTAAATAAAATTCTTTCTTATGCTGATACCCTCAAGGCCAAATATGTCATGGTCATCGGTGAAAATGAATTAAAAACCCAAATAGTAGAATTAAAAGAAATGTCCTCAGGGCAAAAAACAAGCCTCCCTCTTTCCCAAATCTATAATTATTTTAACGAAGGACTCAAGACATGCTGCTAGATTATCGTAGAACCCATACATGCGGCGCTCTAACAAAATCTGATGCAAATAAAAAAGTTATTTTATCCGGCTGGGTCAACCGCCGACGTGATCATGGAGGCTTGATTTTTATAGATTTGCGCGACCGCTTTGGCATTACCCAGTTGGTGTTCGATCCGGAAAAAAATCCCACTTTACATATCCAAGCCGAAAAATTGCGTGCAGAATGGGTGATCGCTGTGCATGGACGTGTCTCGCCGCGACGGGAAGGGATGGCCAATCCAAAGCTAGCCACCGGTGAAATCGAAGTCCTGGTTGATGAAATGGATATTCTCTCCAAAGCAAAGACGCCGCCATTCTCCATTTGCGATGAACAGATCGAAGTGAACGAAGAGCTTCGCCTAAAATATCGCTATTTAGACATCCGCCGAGGCGATATCGCCAAAAAATTGATTCAAAGACACCAAGCCATGTTGTCCACACGCAAATATCTCGATGAGCAAGGTTTTCTTGAGATCGCTACACCTATCCTGGGAAAATCAACCCCTGAAGGAGCTCGGGATTATCTTGTCCCCTCCCGTATTTATCCCGGCAGTTTTTATGCCTTGCCTCAATCGCCGCAAATCTTCAAGCAGCTTCTGATGGTTGCAGGCATGGACCGTTATTTTCAAATTGCTACCTGTTTTAGGGATGAAGATCTACGCGCCGACAGGCAGCCGGAATTCACACAAATTGATATCGAAATGAGTTTTGGAATACCCAATGACATAATGAATATCATCGAAGGGCTTGTCAAAACTCTGTTTAAAGAATGCAACGGCATCGACATTCCCACTCCTTTCCGCCGTGTACCCCACGCAGTCTGTCTTGAAAAATACGGCTGCGATCGGCCCGACATGCGTTTTGGAATGGAACTTGTGCGTTTGGATGATATCGCCGAAAAATCTTCCTTTACAGTGTTCAATGAGCAGTTGAAGGAGGGGGGGATCGTCAAAGGATTGACAGTCAAAGGGGGCGCCGACATTTCACGTAAAGGGGTCGATGAATACGCCGAATTTGTCAGCCGCTTAGGTATTAAAGGGCTGGCTTGGATGAAAATGCAGGACCATAAACTAACTTCCAGCATCGTTAAATTTTTTCCCGAAAACCTGCAAAAAGAACTGATTGCACGCATGCAAATTGAAGAGGGAGATCTTATTTTTATGATTGCAGGCCTTCCGGCAAAGGCGAACCAAGGATTGGACCACCTGCGCCGCAAAGTCGCGCGCGATCGCAATCTCATCAAAAATAATCATTATGAATTTTTATGGGTGACAGACTTTCCCCTTTTCAACTGGAATGCCGATGAAAAGCGGATGGAAAGTGAACACCACCCTTTTACCTCTTTAAATTTGGAAGATCTTCATTTGCTTGAAAAAGAGCCGCTGAAGGTGCGCTCGTCAGGCTATGACTTGGTTTTAAATGGATATGAAATCGGCGGGGGTTCGCAACGTATCCACAATCCCGAATTGCAACAAAAGATTTTTGAATGCCTTAAACTTACCCCCGAAGAATTGCAAACAAAATTTGGCTTTTTCATCGAAGCCCTTTCTTATGGCACCCCGCCCCATTTGGGCATTGCCCTAGGTCTCGACCGCCTTTTGATGATTTTGACTCATACAGAAAACATTCGGGATGTCATAGCCTTTCCTAAAACGCAAAAAGCCAGCGACCTTATGCTTGAAAGTCCTTCTGAAGTTGCTCAAGAGCAACTAAAGGAATTGAAGATTGCAACGGAAAATTCCGAAATGTCTTGGAGTTAATGCAAAATTTAAATAAACTGGGTCCTTTATCTTAACAGGAGGCTCGTTACACGTTATGAAAAAACTGTTCTGCACAATCTCGCTGCTCGGTATTGCCGCTGCTGCCCCTAGCGCGCTCTTTAGCGCTGAGCCGGCTGCAACACCTCCGCCACAAGAAAACAAACAAGAAATTTCCAATGAGGACATGCAAAAAATTTCCGAAGCCTTTGGACATTTCATCGGACGCAATATCAATATTCCAGGCATCAAGTTTGATTTGGAGAGCGTTATCAAAGGGATTCGCGATGGAGCCCAAGGCAAGCCCGCACCGCTCAGTGAAAAAGAGTATGAAGAGCAAATGCTCAAGCTGCAGCGGGTCGCCATCAAGGCTGTAGCCGATAAAAATCTCAAAGCAGCTGATGAATTCATGGAAAAAAATAAAACTGTTCCAAATATCATCATCGCCGAGCCGGGCAAACTGCAATATCTCGTTCTAGAGCAAGGGCACGGCCCTGTTGTAGAAGCAGATGGCAATCCTTTAATAAATTACAAGGGCACCCTTTTAGACGGCACTGTATTTGGCAGCTCAGAAGAAGTTGGCAATCCTATCACCTTGCCATTATCCCAAACTATTCCTGGATTTAGCCGTGGAATTCAAGGGATGAAAGAGGGAGAAAAACGGAGATTGTTTATTCATCCTGACCTTGGCTATGGAACAAATGGGCATTTTCCTCCAAATAGTCTGTTGATCTTCGATGTCGAAGTCGTTAAAGCCAGCTCGCCAAAGATCAATGAAGAGGAAGAAGAGCTTACAATTCCTTTAGATGATGAAGATGATGATATGAATGATTTGGATGATGAAGACCATGGACATGTTCATGCTTCTCCAAAAGCAAATTCAAATCCAACTTCTAATTCAAAGCCAGCCCCATCAAGTACTAAATAAGCATCGTTATGATCAATTCGGGAAGGAATCTTTTCCTTCCCTTTAAATTTCTTTTCAACACATGAAGATCGTTCTTTTTCAGCCTCAAATCCCACAAAATACCGGCAACATTGTGCGCACCTGCTCGGTTACAGGCAATGATTTAATTTTAGTTAAACCTTTGGGATTCAGCCTCGCTAGCCGTTGGCTCAAAAGGGCTGGGCTCGATTATTGGGAAGGAGTCAATGTCAGCGTGATCGATGATTTGGAACAGTGGTTGGAGAAGGCTTCTGAACCTTTTTATTTTTTTTCCAGTAAAGTTTCCCGCACCTATGCTTCTATCAAGTATAAGCCAAACGATATCCTTATCTTTGGCTCGGAAACCACAGGCTTGCCTTCCTCTTTATTTTCACGCTGGCCTGATCAATTTGCCGCTATTCCTATGCGTGATGAAAGCCGCTGCCTTAATTTAGCAACATCTGTAGGAATTGTTCTTTATGAGGCAGAGCGTCAAGGTGGATTTGATTTATAATCAAGCGGCTTTTATCTTGAAAAAAGATATATCAATAAAGAAATAAATATACTTAATACTATCGATGTAGCTAACGGAAAGTAAATTTGATAATTATCGCCCTTAATGGAAATATCGCCAGGCAGTTTGCCCAAAAAAGGGATGCTTCCTTTAAAAATCAAAAAAAGTCCGGCAATAATAATTAAGATGCCGAGCACAACAAGCAGTTTACCCAGCATACCCATTAACTAAAAGCTGCATCGAGTATTGTTTGAAACGTTTTCTTATCGCGAACTCCAACAACTCTTTTGACCTCTTCCCCATTCACAAACATAATGATCGTGGGAATGGAAGTTACATTATATTTTAGAGCTGTGTTTTGGGCATTATCCACATCGACTTTCACAATCGCTGCCCTGCCTACATAATCTTTTGCCAACTCTTCCATAATAGGAGTAATCATACGGCATGGTCCGCACCAATCCGCATAAAAGTCGACAAGTGTAATTCCAGTTGCGATCGCTTGATCAAAATCATTATCGTTAAGATGTTTCATATTTTCTGACATATTATTTCCTCCTGAGGCAAAAAGCAGCATTTTATCTTTATAATAACTCAGAATCAGTACTCTGACAAGGCTTTTTTCTTACCTTGAAGATTATGAGAATATTGTTTATATTATTCAACTTATAAGGTTTTTTTTATGGCAAAAGCAGCACGTTATTTTGTTTTGGCATTTTATCAGTTTTCAAAGTTGGACAATCCACGCGATGAAGTGGCGCAACACCTTGCGTTTTTTGAAAATCGCGATATCACCTCTCGGATTTATATTTCCGAGCAAGGGATCAACGGTCAAATGTGCGCTCCTCAGGAAGATGCCGAAGATTACATGAAATGGATGCATGCTAAACCTTTATTCGCTCCCATCGACTTTAAAATTCATCATTGGCATGAACAAGTCTTCCCAAGAAAAACCGTTAAATACCGCCCTCAATTGGTAGCAACTGAACGCGAAGTGAATCTCTCTGCGGCAGGAGAACATGTTTCACCTCAAAAATGGAAGGAGATGCTTGAACAAAATGACGGGCACCTTCTCTTGGATGTCCGCAACGCCTATGAATGGCAAGTCGGCCATTTCAAGGGAGCTGAATTACCCCCTTGCGAAACATTTCGCGAGTTTGAAAGTTATGCTGAGAATTTTACGACGACACATGACCCGAAGACTACACCTGTGATGATGTATTGCACCGGAGGAATACGGTGCGAGCTTTATTCGTCAATCCTTAAGGAAAAAGGATTTGAAAAGGTTTATCAATTGACAGGTGGAATCATTGGATATGGACTTCGGCAAGGTAATGATCATTGGCTTGGCAAGCTGTTTGTATTTGATGATCGTCTGTCAGTTACCATCAGTGAGAAAGAAGCGCCGGTCATCGGACAATGCCATCAGTGCAAAATTCCTATTGAAACTTACTACAACTGCGCCAACATGGATTGCAATGTCCTTTTTCTTTCTTGCAAGCAGTGCCTTGAAACTTTAAGCGGCTGCTGTCAAGAAAGCTGTACTCAAACCCCCCGCTTGCGTCCATATAGCCATCAAAATCCGCACAAGCCATTTAGGCGATGGCATCAATATTTTAAAGAAAAACCTGAAAAGTCATAAGCATTAATTTTTCACGGACATCAATTTTCTGCCCACGCCGTGTTAAATTTCTATTAGCATTCGAGTTCAGAACGTATACGAATAAGTTCCATCATCTTTTTTTGGGTGGCATCCAGCACTACTGTCAAACCCGGTTTAATGCCTGTTTCCGACAATTCAAAGGCACGCATCGTATTGCAAATGCGCCCATCTAATCGAACCCCGATCCCACGTATGCCAGCCATGTTTCCCCAATCACCAAACATTTCTAGAGTCATTTCACAAGCCGTGATCAAAAATAAAATCTGTTTGTCCGGATTCGCATGCACAATTTCAAAAATTTTTCCCCCAATATAATGAACAGTTGGAATAAAAAGTGGAATTGTGCGCTTATCCGGAATGGCATTTACCGCTTTTCCAATAAAGCACTGCCGGCACACCAGATTTTGAGGATCGTGGATGCACGCATCGGTAAACCGGCCTGAAGGGCATTCAAAAGGTTTATGACAATAGGAAAAACCGACGACAAAGAGGCTATCTGGTGTCGTTAGCAAATTTTGAAATTCTTCTATGGTTTTTATTCCATAAAGAAAAAAATCTCCATCTTTTATAAAGGATTTCTTTTTGAATATTGACTTTAAAAAAGCCCATCCATACTTGATGGGATGGCGCAAGAAGCCTTTTCGAACTTCTCCGGCATGATCTTTTGAGATCATCCATTTTAAGCTTTTCCATTTGAGATTTTTAGCTGTATCGGATGTTATACCTGGCATAGCGGGCAGAGTGGTCAATCCTTTGATGGGATGTTTAAGCGCGGCTGCGCGGGCTTCGGCATCCCACTGATTCTCAGCCTCTTCCCATGAAGGATGCTGTTTCCATAATTTTAATTTATTCATAGAAGGAGTTTAACTTTTTATCAATATAAGAGCAATAAGCGCGAGGAGATAAAAAAAAACCGAACTTGATGTAACTAATTTGCATCAAGTCCGGGAAAACTGAATTGATTTATTATTTTTTAATACTTATTTTTATTATTAATTAGTACAGTTTATTTAAAATTTACCACTTGGTTATTAACTATTACTTAGTATTAGGCTCTACTAAACCTTTTTGTATAATTTCTTCGGCAGTAGCTTTAATTGTTTGCAAGCCGCCGGAAAATCCAACCATTCTCATCAGTTGATCAACATAGCTAACTTCTGTGGCCAATTGATCATTAATCGATTCTAATAAAGCTATTTTTTTTAGTAATTGAGCTTTAGTCATTATATAACCTCCATGTTTGCCGTCTGCACGACTTCCGGGAAGTCATGCCACATTCCTATGTTGTGAACGGCAGTCTTGCGTTTAGGGTTTCGTTTTGTTTATTGGCTCCATTAAATGACGGAAGTGTTAACGATTGATAAAGATATGTTCAAAATTTGATTAATTTTTTTAAATTTCAAAATTTTTATGAAACTCTCTCTTTTGCTCAGTGAAAGCTCCGATTGAAAAATTCTTTCTTTGCAAAATCTTGTAGAGATATAGTGAGTAAAAGAGCCGTACAAATTTAATTCGGGGTAAAAGAGCCTATGACCAAATATTATAAAGACTATGTTTGGAAAGATGGCATACCCTTTGGCATCATGCCTGTGGCAGAAATAGCCACGACAGATAGTTACAAAATTATCATGGATCCTTATCGCAAAAGAATTTCCATCGAAAAGTATGTTAAAGGTGGATTTTCATCGGTCGTCTACGATTCCGTCTTTCTTGATTTTCGCCGCTTAAAAGAACCTCAGCAAACAGCCTGGCAAAAAATTCCCATTAATGAAACTGAAGATCTGCTTATTTGCTTGATTCGAGATCAAGAAGATCGGGTGTTGTTCATGGAAACCCATTTATTTATGAATGATTTATGCCGTGAATGCCATGTCAGCTCGCCACATGGAATCTCGTTATCTTTGCATAAGATGTTTTATAAAAATTTAGGCGATCCCTTTGATGGTGTTGTGCTTTATGACCAAAATGAACATGCTGTCATGCTCAAAAAATATGAGTTTGATGAACGGGAGCAACAATACACCAATTTGCTTGAGGAGTTATGGGATATGGAACACTCATTCCTTCCGCAGCTTACTCAGAAAAAATAAAATCATATGCCGAAACTTTCGTTTTTTATTGCAGAGATCTCTGTAGAAGCACCTTTTGGAAGCGAGTTGCTGTCAGTGAAAGAAAAATATCCTGATTTGCCGCTCAGATTTAGCTGTACACGTGGCGACTGCGGAACGTGTGTCATAAAGCCTTTAAAAGGAGCGGAAAATTTGTCGGAATGCACTAAGATTGAAAGGGCTACTTTAAAAAAACTCGGCAAATTGAAAGGTTATCGATTGGCTTGCCAATGCGCTTTAGAAGGTGATGTCGAGGTGGAATAGTTGTTTGCCGTTTTCTGCCGTTTTTCATGCGAACGGCATGGGCACGAAAAACGGCAAGGGGCGGCGGGGACATTACAGAGAAGATCTTACCATTCTTTCTGGAGTTTTATTAAAACTATCGTAATAGCCTTTAGAAACAGTTTTGCCTTTATAATACCACTTTGCTGAAGGCTCCCCTTCAACATATGTAATGCAGCAGCCATGCAACAGATCATCTTTCCACAATTGCTCTTGGATGATAACAGATCCATCCTGATAGACATAACCTTTGCCATTTTTCATTCCATCGATATAAGAAACTTCTTGCGTTTTTTCTCCATTGTGAAAAAATGTCGTGATGCCATGCTGTCTACCTTGTTGCCATGTTTCGATGGCCATTGGCTCTCCGCCAGGATAATAAGTCCTCCTCAAACCGTCTACAAAACCATCTTTATAAGGAATAACTTCTTTGGGAGAGGCGTTGGGATGATACGTTGTCTGATAAATCAACTTTCCATTTTTAAAATGATCGGTCGTGGATAAATATCCATAGGCATCGTTATTAGTACGAACGCCTTCGCCATTCTCTACGCTCGAAATTCGTTGATGTGAAGCATCAAAATATTCCCCTTGCACAAGGATAGAATCTGTCCATTTTTCCGAGCTTTTTATTGATCCATTTTCATACCATTCAGTGATCTCTCTCTGTTGCTCAGGTTGATAGATTATTTCCTTGCGTGGATTTCCTGAAAAATAAAACCACGTTTCTTTAGTGCGATGACCATTCGAAAATAGATCCAATTTTTCAATATTGTCGGTATAGGGAAATGTATAGGATGTTTCGCCATGCAGCAGTCCAAAATAAAAGGTTTGCGAGCAAACAATTCCTCCATTTAAGGATTTGATCACCTGTCCATTTTGGCCGCATTCTTCCCAATGATGTTTAGGAATAGAAATACCGTACCGGTGGATATATTGGACATTATCCTCTTGAGAAGATGGGGATTTTGCATAAGACTGCGCTGGAAGCCCTGAGGCTGCCAAGGTTACAATTGATAAGATCCATGTGCTTTGCATAATACACCTGAGGTTAAGATGCTTCAATCTTAATTAATTTTTGGATGGCAGCGACTTGCTGTCCACTTCAAAAAAGATTTAACGCTTCAGTTTACTAAGCGTGCTCTCATATTCCCGATCTACCACTTCTTGTTCAATAGTCTTTTTTCTATCTCTGTAAACAAAACGGAAGGTTACATTTTTCTTTCCTTCGCCTAATTTATCGCTTCTGAAGATATCAATTTCTTGAACCCTCTCCAAAAGGGGCGATGAAACAGAACGGATTAACTCTAAAATTTTGTCTACCGGTTCTTCATCAGACAAAGTAAGCGTCAAATCCCTTTCTGTCGATGGGAAGGCGGGCAGATCTTGCATCTTTTCCTCTTTTTTACGTAAACGAAGCAGCTCATGCAGATTTAATTCGGCAAAAAAGACCCGTTGCGGAACATCGAGCCGCCGTTGAATGGCTGGATGCACCTCTCCCAAAGAACCGATCTCATGCTCCCCCACAAAAATGGTGGCTTGGCGGCCGGTATGAAAAATTTTAAAATCATGCAGTTTGAAGGCAATGGGTCCTATTCCAAGTCCGTTCAAAATATTTTCGATGATCCCTTTGAGATCATAAAAATCAACAAAAGCTGGCTTACGATCCCAATGCATAGGACGTTGCTTACCGGTTAATATCACGGCTGCAACGGATTGTTCTCGAAAGTGTTCTCCCTCTTTAAAATGCACCCGTCCAATTTCAAACCCTTGAATATCATGATTTTGATGGTCTACATTATATTTGACAACATTGAGAAGCCCCGGCAGCAACGATGTGCGCAGAATGGATTGTTCTATAGATGTTGGATTAAGCACTTTCACCCAATTCTCCTGATTGGCCAATGGATCGTGCACAATATCCAACAATGACGGACCGATTAAATCACATGTCAAAAGCTCTTGCAGACCTTCTAATAGCAACCGTTTGCGCACTTCCCGTTCAAAAATAAATAAGGGATTATCGGGGATCTGGGAGCTTTGATAATGCGGTGTTGATTGAGAAATGTTATCGTAGCCATAAATGCGCGCAACTTCTTCGATCAAATCGATTTCACTGCCAATATCCACGCGATAAGTGGGCACCTTGACCTTAAAGGTATTTGTTCCATCCCAATGGCAATCGAAATTCAGGTGTTTAAAGATCGTTTCCACTTCATCAACGCTCAAATGGCTGCCTAACAGTTGATTAATCCGACTAAGGCGGCATTCACATAGAAGGGGTGGAAAATCTTTACCTTTAATGTCGATGATCCCCTCCACCACCGTGCCGCCGGCAATCTCGTGCATAAGAGCAGCAGCCCGTTCTAGAGCAGGAATAACTTGATTAGGATCGCAGCCCCGTTCAAACCGCTTCGATGCATCGGTTTGGAGGCCTAACCGTTTGCTAGTGCGCCGAATAGAGATTGGGGAAAAGTAGGCCGATTCGATTAATACATTGACAGTTTTCTCGCTTACTTCAGAGTTTCCTCCTCCCATCACTCCAGCAATAGCAACAGGCTTTTCAGCATCGCAAATCAACAGATCCTCTTGCGACAAACGGCGGGATTTACCATCTAAGGTTGTAAATATCTCATCATTTTTGGCAGGTTTTACGATGATTTGATAACTCGAAAGGAGATCATAATCAAAAGCATGCAAAGGTTGGTTTTGTTCTAGAAGGACAAAATTGGTAATGTCGACGATATTATTGACGGAACGGATACCACTGGCTTCTAAACGTTCTTTTAACCAATCCGGAGAGGGACCCGCTTTCACATTTTTAACCACTCGGCTGGCATAGCGTGGGCACTTTTCTGGGTCATTAACGGTTACCTTGGCAACAGATTCGATTTTTTCTTGGCTGGTTTCTTTGACTATAGGATGGGGAAGCTTTACTTTGGCTCCTGTCGCAGCAGCTAATTCCCGAGCTACGCCTAACACACATTGACAGTGAGCTAAGTTAGGAGTTAAGGAGATTTCAAAGACTGCATCAGTGGAGTGTTCTTGGGTTTTTATGGTTTCTATACTGTCGATTTCTAGGCCAACAGAGGTGAGCAGCTTTGCAATTTCTGCAGGAGGTAAACCGATATCAATATATTTTTTTAACCAGCTTAAAGGAATTTTCATGTGTTTGATACTCTAATAAGTTCTTTAGTCAATAAAGATAAACGACTCGAAAAATGATGAAAAGAAGAAAATTGAAGGGGTGAGAAATGGGGAAGGGAAAAGGAAGCAAGGGAAATAGGAACACCAGAGACAGCGATTATATCTCATTACCGAGAAATTATTTCAGACGATTTAAAGAAAAAAGGTATTTCTATTTTCGCCGAATCTACGCTATCGGACCCATGAACAGCATTATGAGTAATCGATGAAGCAAAATCAGCCCTAATAGTTCCTTCTGCAGCCTTTTGAGGATCGGTCGCTCCCATAATCTCCCGATTTCTTGCTATGGCATTGTCACCTTCTAAAACAATAGCTACAATCGGACCCGATGCCATAAAATTAACTAAATCGGCAAAAAATGGGCGTCCGCGATGAACAGCATAAAATTCCTCAGCCATATTTTTGTTGAGCTTGACCATTTTTATCGCTACGATATGCAACCCATTTTTTTCAAATTTAGAGATAATCTCACCAATATGGTTTGTAGCAACAGCGTCGGGCTTTATGAGGGATAGCGTTTGTTCAGTGCCAGCTAAGGAGCCGGCCCACAATCCTGCACTAAGCACAAGAGCAAATAATTTCTTCATCATTCACATCCTCTTTTAAAGAATAATTAATAAAATTGGCAAGCAGCTTCATGCCAAAAGAGGTCATCACAGATTCCGGATGAAATTGCACACCTTCAAGATAAGATAGCTCCCGATGACGTAAACCCATGATTTGCCCATCCTGTGTTTCAGCTGTAATTTCAAGACAGCCGGGGAGTGAATCGCGATCAACGATCAATGAGTGGTAGCGCGTCGCTTCAAATCCTTGGGGAAGACCCGTAAAAAGCCCCTGGCTATTATGATAGATGGGGCTTGTCTTCCCGTGCATGGGAAATTCAGCCCTTCGGACAGTGCCTCCATACATCTCAGCCAGGCACTGATGTCCCAAACAAACACCCAGCACTGGAATTCTGCCTCCAAAATATGCCATGGCGTTTTTGGAAAAGCCTGCGTCGTTTGGACGCCCAGGTCCCGGACTAATAACTAAAAAAGCAGGTTGCATATTGATGCATTCTTGTATTGTCGCAGCATTTTTACGGACAACTTCAACCCTTCGATCAAGCACTTGAAAGGCTTGTACAAGGTTGTATGTGAACGAGTCGAAGTTGTCAATTAAAAGAAGCATGTCTTTAGCGAGTCCTAGGACACATTTCTTCTTTTTTGAAAAAATAACTGATTTCGTTTTTAGCTGTTTCAGGCGCATCGGATCCATGCACACAATTTTCATCGATGGTTTTTGCTAATTCAGCGCGAATAGTCCCTGTTTCTGCTTTTTTTGGATCGGTTGCTCCCATGATATCGCGATTTTTTTGAATGGCATTGTCTCCTTCAAGAACCATGACCAAAACCGGACCGGTGATCATGAAGCTGACAAGATCGTTAAAGAAGGGACGCCCTTTATGAACAGCGTAAAAGCCTTCCGCTTTAGCTTTGTCCATGTGCAGCATTTTTGCTGCTACCACATGCAAACCAGCTTTTTCAAAACGGCTGATGATGTTTCCGATATGATTTTTTCCCACAGCATCTGGTTTGATGATGGATAATGTTTGTTCTTTGGTCATCGTATGGTCTCCTTTGGTTATTAAGGAAAAAATTATAAAAGAATGAAATAATAGAAAACAAGCTTCATTATCGCGCTGCGTTTTCCTGCCATTCCTGCCGTTTTCGTGCCCGTGCCCGTTTGCTATTGCCATTCCCGTCTTCCCTTGCCCGTTTCAGATCCGGGAAAAGGGGGACGAAGAACGGCAATAGCAAACGGGCACGGGCACGGAAACAGCAAGGCGCAGAAACGGCACGCTATATCTTAAAATCCATCCCCAAATAATAACGGCGGGCTTCTTCATTATTCACTAATTCGTCAACGCTTCCGGAGAGCATCACTTTGCCATCCATCACAATATAACTACGATGCACCACACTAAAAATCTCCCGAGCATTGTGATCAGTAATCAAAATACTAATATTTTTTTTCGATAAATGTTGAATCATCATTTTCACTTCATGCACTGAAATCGGATCGATATTCGCAAAGGGTTCATCCAGCAGTAAAAATGTAGGATTCGTCACTAGCGCGCGAGTAATTTCCAAGCGACGTCTTTCGCCGCCGGATAATGCCATCGCCTTTTTCTTTGCAAGGGGTTCCAAATGCAGTTCATGCAACAACTCTGCCAAGCGAACTTTGCGCTCAGCCGAACTCATTTTCAAACACTCCAAAATACACAAAATATTTTCTTCTACGGTCAAATTGCGAAACACCGAGGGTTCCTGCGCCAAATACCCCATGCCCATGCGAGCTCTTTTATGCATAGGCAAACGAGTCACGTCCACTTGATTAAAAAATACCTGCCCCCCATCTGGACGGATTAATCCGACGGTCATATAAAATGCTGTTGTTTTTCCTGCCCCATTCGGTCCAAGCAGCCCGACAATTTCCCCTTGTCCGACTTGCAAGGAAAGTCCATTGACAACTTGCCTCCCTGCATAACTCTTGGCTAAATTCCGCACGTCTAAGCAAAGCATTGCCTGATTCTTTTCCTGCTCCATCATGATGGTCCTTTTGATGTTTCTATCGGCTTAAGTTTTTCATCTGCCTTTAAAGAAAATTGTTTTCTAAGCTGCTCCAATTCATGCTCGATGAAACTGAAACGTACATCGCCAAGCCCTTTGACCGACTCTTTTTTAGTGATTGCGTCTCTTTTGATTTTGATGGCCGGAGCACTAACCTGCAGCTCATTTGCTTTATCGTAAAACAGCACGCGCCGTCCTTTAGTCGAGGTAAAAAGCACCTCTTGCGAATCGGGAAAGTATTCCACCCCATCGGAAAGGGCATACTGGGCTAGCGAAGATTCCCCTTTATCTTGAACGGCATGCTTATTGAATAATCTGATACGCCCTTTTAAATTAAGCTTTTTAGGGACGATGGTTTGCGCAGCAAGTCCATAGTACATCAACGCTTTGTCGGCAAAAATTTCCCCTGAACCATCTTTAAAATGCACCTGTTTCCCTTCAAGCACTTTCCCTGTTTCGTTGCGAGGACTTTCCATGATCATTTCCATTTTCACATGATCTACCACGCAACGGCCATAGCATGTCAATGTGTGGTCAAGTAAATTGTCTTCGCTGCGCTTTAAGGTTGTTTTGCCTCCTCCTTCAATTGTCTGAAGAAGTTTTTTTCCATCCACGAGTTGCTGACGGATGATAATTTCTTCCTCGTTTTCCAATTGTCCCAGCCCTTTTTGCAACAGCACAACTTGCTTCTGGAGGGTAATTGTCCCATTGCGGTTGCTCCAAATCAGCTTTTCAGATGAAAAATCGAGTTTTTCCCCCTCTTTCCCTCGGCGCATTATATTGAATGATCCTTTAGGATTTTGAAAGACAATGTCCCGCTTGATCGTATCTATGGTAATCTGTGGTGAAACAATGCGATCCCCTCGCCTATTTGTGACTTGGCATCCTTCGCTTCCATCTTCGCCATATAAAATCGCAAGTCCATGAGATGAGATGGCAGTCTCCTCTTGGCTATCAGGCGCATTCCTTCGATAAACCGCACAGGCACCTGTCGCCACAAAATCGTGATTATATTCTATAACGACCCGGTCCTTGGCAATAATCTCACCAATACTGCTATGGGGCTTCGATCCCTCTTCTTGTGGATTGGGAAGATCTTCCAAGCGGGCACTCATCTGCCGGCTTTTGACGATTAAATCTGTTTTTTGAGTCTCATTAAACCGGCTATCTTGATAGATGACAAACTCCTGCGTTTCATCCCCATAAAATCGCCCTTCACGCGATCCATAATCCAATACCGCTTTCGCACATTCGAGCTGGCTGCCGCCGGCCCATATGATTTTAATGTTGTGAAACAGCTCAATGGTGCCCAGCTGATATTTTGACTGTCCCGCTTGCGAACTTAAAACGATCCGATCGGCCGAGATCGTGCCTAATTGATGCTCTAGCCAAACTTCTCCATCCAGAATGAGCTGTGCGGGCGACGTATTTTCTTTTTCTTTACCCGTCAAAGAAAACTCCAGACGCTTGGCGATAAGGGTCATCTCCGGTTTTAATTCAGAAGAAGGAGCTCTCAATTCATGTCCAGGAAGAGTAAAGCGGAAGATCTTAACGTCATCCGCTACAAATCGATCGGTTTTGTAATAATAAGATGCTGCATCCGCTTCGAAATAACGGATATGCTGCATGGGAAAGATCGATGGATCATCCGAGTTAACCCACGCATCAATATGGTCGGGGTCTTCGCCTCTGATTAGCAGATTTCCATTAGATTGCCGGACAGCTTCACGTCCATCCGGAAGGACATAAAACAACTCCTCTTGCATTAAACAATCGACCTGATTCATCTTTTCGATTAACTCAGTCGCACTGGTTTGATGATCGACCACAACCATAGCTTCCTGGCTATGCAGGTTAATTTGCAGACGTTGACTGCCCTGTCTTGTAAATAGCAGGTTTTTTAAGATTCCCTTGCGCTGCTGTTGTGCGGTATAGGGAGCAACCGCCTCATTAAGGTTAACGGGGTGTGCCTCTGCTACAAGTTGCCTGTATTCCTGATGATCTTGAGGCGTTGCATGAAAAAGATAAAAGAGCGATCCGCAGGTCAGCACTAAAACTGCGCCGGAAAAAATAATCGCATAAGAAAACTGATAAGGGCGTTGTCTCATGAGGCGATAACTTCATACAATTGTTCCAGCTTTAATAAAAGCTGCGGAAGGTCCTTGAAATCCAAAACGGTATCTTTATCACTTTTAGCGTTAGCCGGATCGGGATGGGATTCGATAAAGAGGCAATTAGCGCCGGCGGCAATAGCTGCTTTAGCGAGTGTCGGCACAAATTCTCGTTCGCCGCCTGAGGAATCCCCTCTGCCCCCCGGCTTTTGTACAGAATGGGTGGCGTCAAAACATACCGGCACTCCAAACTTCTGCATGATGGGGATGCCGCGGAAATCATTAACTAAATAATTATAGCCAAAAGTGGTGCCGCGATCGACGAGAATAACATTCTCGTTCCCTACTGAGCGAATTTTATCCACTACATTCCCCATGTCCCAAGGGGCCATAAACTGTCCCTTTTTGACATTGACCACCTTTCCAGTTTGTCCGGCTGCTAACAGTAAATCGGTTTGACGGCATAAAAAAGCGGGAATTTGCAAAATATCACATACCTCGGCGCATAGGGCCGCTTCTTCGGGGGTGTGGATGTCTGTTAAGATCGGTACATTGAATTCTTTGCGCACGCGCTGCAGAATTTTAAGTCCCTCTTGAATGCCCGGGCCGCGGAAAGATCTGATCGAGGCGCGATTCGCTTTATCGTAGCTGGATTTAAAAATAAAATTCATATTTCGCTTGGAAAAGATCTCTTTTAGCGTCTCGGCGGCTTTGAAGCAGTGCGCTTCGCTTTCTATCACACAGGGACCACTCATGACGGCGAGTGGTTCTCCTTCGCCGATATAAAAATCAAATACAGGCACCTTTTTCATGCGGTTTCTCCCATCAAAGCATATTGAAGATCGGAATGGCGTTTGATTTCCTCTTTTAAGACGATTCGCTCCCCTTTTCGCGGCTCGATGATTATTTCGACCAAATCAGCCAAGGGAACAAGCACAAATAAACGCTCCCTCCAACGGGGATGCGGTACTTCTAAGTCGGGCGTTTCAATCACTTGGTTGCCGTAAAAAAGGATATCCAAATCGATCTTTCTCGGAGCATTTTTGGGTTTAGGCAGCTGGCCTAAAAGGCATTGGATTCTTTGCGAATGATATAAAAGCTCATGAGGAAGCAGGCTGGTCCGGAAGCGGCAAACTGCATTTAAATAAGGGGGTTGGGGAAGATCGCTTACAGGTTGGGTTTGATAAAAATTGGATACTACTGCAAGATCATTGCCGGGAATTAAAGCTAGCTGCTTAAGCGCTTGATGGAAAGTTTGTTCAACATTTCCCAGGTTTCCACCCAGACCGATATAAACAAGAGATTTTGGCACGGATTTTCCTCGCTAAAGAGGCTTATTTTACGTCTCGCAAGTGAAAAGAGGCAAGCATAATTTTTATTAATTAGTTTTTTGGGGCTTTTATAATTTCTTAACATATTATTGATATAATAATTCAACACAGTTTATTTTTAATAATTAAAAAAAAGCATTAGTATTATTTGATGAAATCGCTAAATCTTAACGAACGACATCTTTTGCTCTCATTTAAGCAGCGGATTAAGATGGATAAATCCTTAGCAAATAAATCCATCAAAGTCCAGCTTGATCACCTTTTTATCGCGTCTCCTTGGAATGGAAAGATTTATCTTCGAACCTCTTTGATGGGGCGCCTCTCTTCCTGGATACAATATCCATTTGAAAAACGAGCGGCCGCCATTAAAACTTATAAAGCCTTTGGGGAAGCCATCTATCACTCTCTATCTGAAACCGGCCGATCGGCATTCACCGATTTTGATCTAAAATTAGGCACCTTTTATCGGGAAATGCAACAAGAAGGAATTATTGATCCTGAACAATCGCTTCCTTCTGATTTAACGGAAAATCCCGAGCTAGAAGCGATGAGGGAAGCTCAAAAAAAGAGTATTGAAAAGAAAGAGCAAACCCTTTTTCAACATTCACTTTTAAGGAATCTTACTCCCTGCACGGATTCTCCCGATACCCTTAGTTTTAAGAGCGCTTTTTCTTGGGACACCTGTTCATTTGATAAGACACTTCCCATCTTTGAAATGCTCTTAGCGAAATATCCGCACTATGCTCATCCAGAATTTAAAGAAACGTTAGGCCTTATCAAACAAGCGATGCTTGATGATGCTCAAATTATATCCACTTTGACGGGAACAGAACAGCCGCTTTCAGAAGCGGATCGTAATAAGAAATTGCGGAAATTAGGAGAAGCGATGGCCAAGAGCATCCAATCCTTAGATCCAGCCCATCGCCAAAAAAAACTTTTGTTTTTTAGCTATGGCCGCCAAAAACTGACTTTTGAAGCAATCTTGAGAAAACTTTCCAATCTGCCTAAAGAAACTTTGCGAGGTATGCCAAAAATCTTACAAGACATCATTTTCGATCAAAAAATCCCCGATCCCAAGGTTATGGCAAAGGCGGTTGTCAAAGAGTTCTTCGAGGATATGCGGAGATCGGCAAAAGCAGAACAAACAAGCACGGATTTAACCGTACCGGCTTTCGCATTTTCCGATCCAACTCGACGAATCCCACATGCTGTCGGCATAGTTCTGCCCAATCTATTTGAGAATTATCTAAATCACTTTTTCCAAGACGGCGCCATCGGAAATCTTGCCCATTTTTTTTCTGAGCCTAAGCTAAAAGCCGCCGTCCGCTGGGTTGGAAACCATGAGGAACTGTTTTCAGGAAAAAACGTGACGGGAAATTTAGCAGATGAGCTTGAAGAAAAAGCGGTCTCTCTATTGGAATCCTTTTTGCAAGATTATGTGTCTAACTTTGAAGAAAAAGCATTTTCAGGTTTTAAACAAGCCGCGCAAAATGTGTCTCCGGAAATGCTTCAACTTTTAGGACTAGATTCCTTAGCTTTATCGGGACCTATTTGGCTTGAATTTCAAAAGCAAGAAGACGGCCATTATGAATTGGCGGTTTATAGCTTGGGGAATGCATTAACCTACCATCCTATTGACGCAGCGTCAAAGCAACCTTTTTGCATAAAACGATTAAAAGATATCCCAGAAGAAAATTTAACCTCTTATTTTTTCCAAAACTTATTATCCCGCCATTTGGAACCGCTGTGGAATCCTCAATCCTCCCCGATGGCGCAAGGAATTTATGAAGGACTCCAATCCCTTGGAGGTAAGGACACCCCAAATCATGCCCAAGACAATACAGTCCGAAATTATACTCAGGTTTCAGATTCTTCTATGGCCGCCCATTTGCTATTTCATGATCATACGGCTCATGCGCTGCCTTTATTTGATATCTATGTCGACATGCTTTTAAAATATTGCAGCCTTTTTATGAAGGAGGATTCATTAGTTATTCCGAATGACGAAGTGTGTTCTTCCCTTGAAATGGCAGTCAATAAAATCAGTAAAGAATCGACGCTATTCGGCCAACAAAAAGAACTGCAAGATAAGATGTCGGCCATTAAAACGACTGTAAATGAAATCAACCATGCCATCAATCTTTTCAAATCCACGAAGATAAAAAATAAGCGACTCTCATCAACACTTAAAGATACATTTCAACAACTAGGGCTTACAGTCGGGATGTTGGAAAAAACAAGCGATTTTGCCCGTTGGGCATTAGGCGACGAAGTTGGCGAGTTGCTAGATTATATCGTCGCAAATTATAAGGACATCCTTCCAACCGATCAAGCAAACCTTACGGCAACCCAATCTAATGGTATTTTTCATAGTAAACCTATAAACGCTGGCTCCTTTCTTGGGATCTATAGTGCCATTGCCTTGAAATTCAGCAAGCTGATATGTGCGGTGCTTGGCTTGTATTTTCAAGGCTTTTGGCTGCTGCTTGATGCGCCTTTTCTTTTATCTATTCTGCCTATGGTGCTCCCACCGGCAATCCTGTATTGGTATAATCGTGTGATGACAGCTTTAAAGCTCACGATTGTGCGTATGGCTTTGCATGCTATTTGGAAATTTGCACTCCCGCAGCAGATGCGCACCAATATCACAAATGCTTGGGAAGAGTGGCAATCCAATTTCAAAGAAGTCAAGAATGTGCTTGAAGAGGGTTATCTTTTTTCACTCCCTACCGCCCAATCTAAGACGACGTATGAACAAGACATAGATGAAAAGGAAATTTCCTTTGACATTCAATCAAGGTTACCAAAAAGCAATGTAAAACCATCCAGTATACACCACATTGCAACCGAAAGTGTAGACGATGTTGATAACAAGAAAATTATAAAGACGATCGACAGTTTGCCTAAAATGCCTCCTCTAAATTCATCCAATGCATTGCCCGTCCTTCAGGAATGGTTGGAATTCTGTCAAACATGCGACCCTTGCCAAGCAGCATTTTTTTTGAGCCAGCAACTATCTGCTTTGGAAACACCTTCAAGAACTAGACTTTCGATATGGGATGATATAAAAGATCCTCAAGAATGCGCTGAGGTGCTTTCGGATCTTTCTTGCTTAATGTTTGATAAAATAAAAGCATTCGATAACCACATTTCGAGCACTTTATTAAAAGATAAAGCTCATTATATGGCTGCGATGTACAACGTCCAAGCCATTTTATGGTGTTTAGGACAACGCCTTGAGATAGATTTGAAGGGGCTCCCCATTTATGCAGCCCCTTTGGCAGTTTGGTACTGCACTCCGGATACTGGAATAGATGATCCGGTGTTGTTGAAACGCATTGAGGCCATTTTTGGTTACTTGCTGCCTAATTTTGATTTGTCTGATCCTCCAAACTTAAAAAATTGGCTTCGCAAGCAACACAACACCTTATTTTCACCTTTAATTGCTACAACGCGCAAAAATAAAGACACTGATAATGATGAATTATTGTTGATTGAAATCAAAACCGAACTATCGCCCTCCAGCCAGTATATTTACTTTCTAAATTTATTCCAAAAAAAAGAGGTCCAGGAAAAAATAAAAGCGCTGGGTATAGAGTATGAGCCTTCTTCAGTCTCTGTTCATTTAAATACCCCTTTATCGGAAAAAATTGCGTTATTCATGTTTCAGGAATCGTTAGTATTTACACGACCGGATCCTCTTGTTCCACGTACTTTTAGTTTACTCGCACTGCAAAACATCGCGTGTAGTGAGTTAGCTTCCGAGGAGTTTAACCCCGCTTGGGAAAAAAGATCTTTAAAGCTGCGCAAAGAGGATCGTCCTCCACAATATGACGAAAACTTTTTTAAAAAAGTCCATTCCTTTTTTTTGTGGATGCATAAATCTGGGGTCGATCTAACCTTTTTGGTTCCTATAGCATCTCAATTTCCTCAAGCATTCACTGCTCCTGCGACTCCTGAGAATCGCTCAGCATATGATGATCTAACTTTATATCCTCGAACGCAAACTTCGGTTTATCAAAACGCCTCATTTTATGATGAGGCGGATCCTACTGCGCAACAACTAAAAAATTTAAAAATAATTTGGAGTGAGTCTCCGGAAAAAATCATTCAACTTATCAACTATATAAAGAGAAAATGTAAAACTAATGAAGAAATGTTTGCTCTTTGTCTTTTTTTAAAAAAAGTCATATTTACACCTCGGGAATTAAATGCCTTGATGGACAAATCTCCGCAAGCTATTCAAGCGCTTGGAGAAGTCTTCGATGAACTGCTCCAAAGTTTGCTGAAAGAGGATAGATTTTTTACCTTTGTAATGGTGGCAGAAACTGCTATAAAAGTTCGGGAATATTGTTCATTCTACCATCCTGAATCTCGCAAGTTGTTTCCCGATATTCAAAAAAAACTAGACCTTATGCAGCAAAAGAGGGGTGCAGTCGGCTTTTCTAATCATCCTATCTCTTTTCTTAGAACGCTTGATTTGCTCAGAGAGCCCCAAAGCGTTGATGTCCTAGAAGAAAGAAACATTATTATCGCCCTATTGACTTTCTGGTTTAATCGATCCTTTTCCGACGAGTGCTCAGCTTCCATATCCACCATTTATTACATGTTGATGAAGTGGCTTCCTACGATTCAAACAGCTTTGGACGATCCAAACGAACGTAAATTCATTTTAGATGCCTTGATGGAAAAGCGCGGTATCAAATTATCCGCAAAAGAAGGGGTACATTGGATCGAAACTGCCAAGGGAATTTATCAACGGGATAAAATCGTTGTTAATTTTTCTAATGGAACCATTACAATTCCTAATGCTCTCAACTTTCCATTGAAAAGCATGCAAGGAGATAAAACTCTGAACGATCTGCTTGGAACTGTCTTACAACAAATCAATCCCATTGCTCCAGATCTATTTGCCACTTCTGATGGCACGTTTGAAATAAAAGTAATTCCGACTAAAGCAAGCTATAGTACTTTTCTGATAGTTGAATTAATAAAAAATAAAGAGTATCTTTTTTTAGAAAAACATGTATTCAATCCATCACTCGATGATCAGTTATTATTCTGGAGCATAGACTACGGCATTATGATGATCCAAAACAAAAATAGGCCTGATCATTTCATCCGCATTGCATACAAAACAAACGATCAAGGCGGCAAAGAAATCAAAGAGATTTTAACCGAAGATCCACACTCAGATACTTTGTTATCCCAAATTCATCCAGGCCTCATATTAAATCCAAGCGAACACTCTTTACCCCTCAATGAGGAAAAGCCTACCGCTAAAGATGAACAATTCTTGTTGGAAACGTCGTTAGGAAAAAATATAACAAATCAGCTTACGTCCTCTTCGCCCCATCTTTATACTTTTAAGACAGAAAATATTGAAATAAGCGCTGAAGCTAGAGTCAAGCTTCACCAAGAGCAAATGTATGAAATCATTCAACGCAAGAATGGGATTGTCTATCAATATCACAAGCATGCGAGTTATGGAGAAGAGCATAAAAATATTTATAATGCTCTCGATGCTCCGTCTACAGATTGCTTATCGTTTTGGATAGAGCAAACGGGTCAATTTCCTAAAAAGCTTTTGATTCAAAATATGAAAGATCATTCCAAATTCATCATTACCTCCTACGATCCGGCTAATCCAAACCCCTTACTCGCTCAAAATCCCGAAGTTTTAAAGAACCCAACCTCAAAACCAACTCGCGTTCTTGTTCCTTTGGCCGCCGATAAATTTGCTAAAGAATTTCGTGCTATTTTCCGTTTCTGCAGCTTGGATAATATTCGATGCATGGCTTTGGAAGGCACTCAACAAATTTTTACAATCCTTCTAAAGCCTTATCATTTGACTTTTGAGGTCAATAGCCAAGGTGAAGCTTGCATCAAAAGTTCAGCAGCCCTTGATGGATATTTTATTGCTAAACAGCAAACACACGAGAGTCTTCAAGGAATTGGATCTTACCTTTTACTTGAAAATAAAGGGGGTAAGAAAAAAGTTCTCATCGATAAAAATCAATGGCCGCTAGCGTTATTAGGAAGAGCGTCGTCGATTACAGGTCCTTTTGGTCAATTAATCACCGATCATCTGTCAAGATCTATAAATACTAGCGGTAATTCCAGTGAATATTATGTTTTCGATATCGAAGACAACACCTCCTCTTCTCAATCCATGCTGCATACAGACGATCCGCTTGCCCTTGCCTATTTGCTCATCATTTATCTCTGTCAAGGCAAACACGAGATGGCTGAGCAAACATGCAAAAAGATCGAATGGATGTGCCGAAGCCGGGCCATCGATCCGTCAATATGGAAGCAGTTATTCCTTCTATCTTTAGGGTTTGAATTCGAAGGAATAGGCTATCTTCGCAAACGTTTATTTTCAGCGATGGCGCAGAATCAGGAAATATTCGGAAGCTGCAGTTCTCCTGCTTCTGCAAATAATGTCACCAAAAAACTTCAAGACGATCCTTCAGATGATTTAAAATGGTCCATGCAAAATGCCTTAATCGCTTTCGCAGATGATTTAAAATGGTCCATGCAAAATGCCTTAATCGCTTTCGTGATTCTCTCAGATTTAAAAGAATATATCAAAAATCCAAATCCCCGTTATCCTTTAACACACAATCAGGAATATTTTCTTTTTCGATGCGCTTTTTTGCATCTTGAAAAAATCCTGATGCAGCATGTTGGCAAATCAGAAGACATCTTAAAAATCCTGCAAAATATCGGCGTTGACACATTTATAGAGGCAAGCGGCCTTGCACCGGAACTTATCCTGCGGTATCGAAAACTACGGGAAGAAAGTGGTCTTCCTCCATCCAAATGGATTCCGGTGTTCGATTATGCCAAGGAAATCTATAAAGGAAGCCAAGATCAAGGCGAAGGGCAAGCTCTAGGCCAAGGTAATGCAAGTTTAACCAGTTCTTTCAACAATTTCTTCAAAATTATCAATAAGTTAAAAGATAATCAATTTTTTGATTTGAAAATTGTCAATCCTAAGGAACTCTACGAAAAAACTAGAGGTTGGATAATCCCCTATCCGACAATCGCACCTGAAAAACTTACGCCTACAAAATTAAAAATTTCTTTTGTCACCTATTATGCTATAGCCAGAGGAGATTTTCCCTATAAAGATCCGATTACACCGGGAAAACCACTACCTACAGTGCAACAACTTCAACGGATGATCAAGCTAACTAAAGGACAATGGGATCCCCAATGCGATATTCTATTTTCCTATTTGGAAAATGTCATAGCCGCTCCAAATCATTTCCCGCCTACAGCTGATCTATTAAAGGCGCTCAAATTTGAAGGTTCTAACACGCAATGGACTGAATCAGGCGAATGGGAAGAAAAAGAACAAACAGATCTTTCTCCTCCAGCAACTGCTTTTCCACAAAAGGCTTTAGAAAAATTTTTCGAAAAGCTCAATAACCAATCTTTCCTGAGTTACTTCAATGAAGGATGTTTTGAATTTCTTGAACAATATGTGGATCAATTCTATCGCCATTCTCTTCTTGCAGGTGCCATAAGTGGTCCTATAAGAACTTTGGTTGGCCAAACAATTGCTCAAACTAATTTAGGAGGGGTTGGAGGCCTAGCTGCACAAGTTGTTGGACATGTTGTTACCCAATATACTACCGATACAGTAGCCTCAGCCCTTAAACCCCTAGAAAAATATATTCCGGCGCCAAGTGCATATTTCCATGGCGATAGCAATCTAAGCGCCATCGGTAAAGCTGTTATCCCTTCTGCTGCCGCTATCGGTATTTCTTACTTGGGGCGTTATGCCGCAAAGCGAATGGCTTCACAGCTTCCTCCTATATGCCAAGCTGTTTTCCAAAGCGGTCCAACGACTTTAACTCAAAGAGTCGGTGCGGCAGCGCTTGCTTGGGGATGCGGAATTGCTTTAAATTACACGTTTGCACGCTTAAAAAATCGAAGCTTTGGATGGAAGGATGCCGTCCCGTTGCCTGCCATAACCATACCTACAGCACGATGGCTAGGAAAAAAGGCAATACCATTAAAAAATTCAATAATCGGTACTATCATTCCAAAGCCTGTGGCTGCACCGCTTGAAGAAAAACAACCCGTTCCGGTTGATTATTCTGTTTTGCAAAAGGAGATGAAGGCGATTGATCACTATTTGGATGAACTCTTTAATGATGTTTTTGTGGAAGAGCTCTCTTCTGAAACTTTGATGAAAGAAGAAGAAGATTCAATGACCCTTTTTTCCATAGACGATAAACTATCCCCTATTCAAAAAGAGCGCTACGAACGAGTCAATGCGAGCATTAAAGCCTATTATGCGCAAAAGGATAAACGGGCTACCAGCTTTACTGTGAAAAACGAAAAAGGTTTCACAGGCATGTATATCAGTTTATTGGCTTTCCGTCAGGCATTTGGAAAACAAGTGGATGGGGAACGTTCTGACTTATTGAATATATTTAATGCCCCCCATCTCAAACTAAACGCAGCTTCTTCCTTAACCATGGAAGACATTCACAGACTCATCGAAAAAGAAGATATAGGAAAATTAGGGGCTGAGATTTATTTTAAAGATGAAATGATGCCCCAGCTTAAACTAGCTGTCGCTAGAATTGACCTCAAACTGACAAAGCTGCAGCAAATCGATCGTCTTCTAGCCACTCTACAGGAATTGTCTAAACAACCCGGGGATTCATTTGCATACTATGAAAAGCTGGAACAACTGGCTGTAGAGCTTAACACACGTCTTGTCTTCAGCCTCTCCGATACGCCTGAACGTTTGCTTCGGTTGAATTTTGAATTTCAAACAAAAACAAAACTCAACGTTTGGCTCCGGCAATTTGAAAACAAAAGAAAAATTCTCTACGGCCAAGACAGGAACGTTGTAACCGAGGAACCGCCAGGCGACGGCAAAACCGATTATGGCATCCCTTTGGCAGCTGCCCATGAAAGCCATGGCAAAAAACTGGTGATGCCTATAGCGCCTGCTCAGTTGGCAGGGGACAACCAAGCAAAAATCAGTGCACAGCTGCGCAGCATCTTTAACAAGCATTCGCATGTTCTCCGTTTCTCCCGCGACAAAAGCATGTCAAATGAAACGTTGGAAGCGATCATTGTTTTGATGAATTATGCCATTAAAGATGGGGAACCGATACAATTAACAAAAGAGGATGCCCTATCGCTTAAAGCAATTTTCACCGAACATCTCCACAACTATTATCATAATAAAAACGGCAAATCACACTCGGCTGAAAAAACATTGATCCTTCTGCATAAAATTTTGAGCCTCGTGTATCTTCATGGCCTCGCTCTACCCGATGAATCCCATGAAACCTATCGGCATAAACATAAATTGAATTTTCCAATCGGCAAATCGAATAACATTTCAGATGACTCTTATGATGCGATGGAAGCAGCCATGCGTTTGATCAGCCGCGATCCTGAGATTTATCAGATGCTCGCTTCTAATAAATTGATTCAAATTTCTGAAGACACTTACACGAACGAAATCAAACCACGCCTTGCCGCTAAAATGAGCAAATATTTTAGAATCGATGATCCCATCAAAGAGAAACAATTTATCGCATTCATCTGTGATAGCGAAACAAAAGTTCCTCAATGGATCACAAGAGATGCTAAATTTTATAAAAAGGCATCGATGGCCAAAGGCGTATTCGGCGAATTAATGCGGATCAATTTACAAAACCGCGTCGATGTGAACTATGGAGCTTCTAAGGCAGGAAATGGACAGTTTGCGCGGCCAGGAGGGGGAAATAGCTATGTCGTAGAAGAGGATTCGATTCAAAGCCCTTATGAGACTTTGGTAAAAACCTTCATCATGCTGCTGCATAAAGGATTAAGTGTAAATCAATTTCATCAAATTAAAGAACACCTTAAACAACAGGCTTTAAAAGAGATGAAAAAAAATCCCAAAATCACTTTCAAGCAAACCAAAGTTTACCACAAGTTCGGCAAGCATTTGACAGCTGCTGTTTTAAACGATGCGCGCAGCCCAGACATAGCCCAGCAAGCCTATAAAGCATTATATAAAGATCCGGATATCTGTCTGATTTATGTGCGCCATTTTATTCGAAAAGAGATCACATATTGGAACAAATCCATTCAAAATTCTGCACACGATTTTGCCAATATGTTCAGCAGCCAATACTCATGCACCGGCACTCCTTACAATGATGGCACCTATCCTGCACAGCTTAAAGTTTTGCGCGATCCAGCGACAATAGGTGAAATGCTCCACATCATTTCACAAAAATGTCCCGATGATGGCATTCATATCCTCGATGCAGAAAAACCTGCAGGGATCTTGAACGAAATTCTCAACAACTTCTTTGCTAATGGATCTAAATTCAGCGCTATCATTGATGGAGGGGCTCAGTTCACCGGCATGGCCAATGAAACGGTGGCCAAGCGCATGATCAAATTCTGTGAAGAAAAACGGCACGATATTAAAGCAGTAAAATTTTACAAGAAAGATCCATCAGGTAAAGAACGGGTCTATTGTTTTCTCAAAGGATCAGCCGTTGCTGTACCTGTTGATGCAGTACAAATTGCTCCAGAGCATTGTTTGACCTATTACGATGAACGACATGGCTTCGGCGCAGATATCAAGCAAACCGGCCATGGATTCGAAACATTAGGGCCTAAACATCCCCTTTATAAATGGCTCCAAGAATTGTTTAGGATTAGAGGTTTAAAAAAGCCGCAACGTCTGAAAGCAATCCAAGAAAAACTGCTGAGCATCCCTATGCAGCAAATCCACTTGGGGATGACCAAAGAGGTGCAGCGCATGATCCTCGGAGCTTCTCAATCAAATGAGACAATGCCGATCCCTACTTTGGCTGAGATCATTGATTACACCATCCTGAATGAAGCCGCGATTGCTGAACAAGAAAATTACCCTTCCATGAGGGAAAAAATAGCCTCTGTTCCGAAAAGGGCTATCTATAACAAAATAATGGCAACTCCTTCCGAGCAATTCCACCGATGGGCTGGAGTATGGAAAGAATTTGAAGATCTCGATATCACGACAATCGAAGATGATCCTTCAAAAATTTTCGGACTCATTCGATCGGAAGTCGCCCCAGAAACGGCCCTTGAAGCTTCGCTCAACGGTGCCTATCAAAGCATTGCTCGTAGTTCATCATTTACTAAACAGGAAAAACAGAAGCTGAAAGAGGAAATGAGATCGATAGAAAGACCGCTAATGCCCTCTAAAGTAGTTGTATGGAGCGCAGAGAAAGGCGCGCCGATACAAATCGATGCGATGGATAATCTTAATGCCCAGCAAACCATCCAGACATCGGCGCAACAAACATCTGCAATGAATGTCCAACAGAACCAAACGACGCAAACTCAAGCACAAATTCAAATGCAGCAAGAAGAGAGCGTCAATCTACACAAACCGGGTTTCCGCTATAGCGAATGGAAATGGCCAAACATTATAGATCCAGCCTCAACACAGTGGTTGAAATTCAGCAAACCGAATAAAGAAACTTTATTCTTGTCTTCAATTTCTTTATTAGGCAGCAAAGTGACCTGCCCCTTCTATCGCGTGCAGGATTTACTGATCGAGGCTTCCTCTAAGACTTTAAACAAAGTTGCACCTTATTTTGATAAAAGGTTATGGATGCCCAACAATTTCGTTCCACAAAAAGTCCGCGGTTTTTTTGAAAAAAGTGCTGACATTGGAAGTTCCCAACAGTTTGATCTATTTGAGGTTCTCATTCATCTTAAACAAAACGCGCATGGGAAATATGAAATTGAGCACATGGGTCCTTTATCTCTTCGCGATTCTGCGATGTGGCGGGAAAAACTTTCCTCCGATGATGAGTTTTGGCAAGGACAGACAACCAAGACAATTTTATGGGACGTTTCTTCCCGTACTGTACAAGCCGGATGTCCTATAGATCAAAACATTTTACGCGAAATCCCCGACTTGAATTTGTTGATCGGGCAATTAAAACTTCTCGACGGTCAAACAGACTTGATACCTTCTGAGGAAAAAGTCATTGAAAAATGGCTCTTAGGAAAAAAAATGAATGCGATTGATGTAAAAAAAGCTTTTGAATTTATTTTCGAAGCAAGAAAAAAACCAAACAGTGAGTTGAATGGATCCATTGTTCAAAATCTTTTCTTGGATGTAACTCCGGATGATCCATTTGAAGCACAACTATAAACATAAAAGTATATTTTTTTCTAAATATGATCTAAAATCCCTTTCTTTTTAACCAGGAGAACGTATGCAATCTTACTCTACAGAAACAGTTGATTCCGTAAAGAATCTATCAAAATGCCCTCAAGGCAAAATTAACGAACTAAAAACTCACTTGGAGCCTCGTTGGCAATCCACTAAAGACGTTATAAAAAAGCTTAATAATGGCCGTTTTTGGTCAAAAGTGACTGTTTTTTCAGCTTCTATCGCAGCAATTATTACAATCGCAGCTATCATTTTGCCCATACCTATGTTATTGCTCTTCCCGTTATTTGTGACTCCTTTCTTTGCAGCAAAAACACTGATAACAACTTACACAATAGACACTGAAATTGATAAACTTAAAAGCAATATAGAAACATTGAAAAGCGAAATTACAAAACTAGAGACGTAAAAAGAGTTGATTTAATAATTATTACCAGAAAGTACACAGAGAGCACAGACTCGACTTTGTGGATTTTTTTCTGAAAATAAAAAGGTAAATTTGACAATATGTAATTTTTTTTCTTCCGGAAAACAAAGGACATATGACAAATTTACCTCACTCCATTCTCACAATACTTACCATTTTCTCGCCACTTTTTTCTAAGCCGACCTTTAATAAATTCTTATTGCTCTTTCATGCTCATATATTGTGCAAAGGATGTCGTACTGTCACAGCCCTTTTGAAAAGAATGGGTTTCAGGCATTCGAAAAATTATTCTGATTACCACAGCTTTTTTAATAAAAATAGATGGTCTCCATTACAGGGGTCGAAAATTCTTTTTCTAAAATTAATTTCTTTGTTTCCTGAAAACGAAACTATCAATATTGCACTTGATACGACCGTGGAACGCAGGAAAGGCCCTCAAATCAGAAGCATTAATATGCAAAGAGATGCTGTTAGATCAACAAAAAAACGAAAAGTATTGGTTCCTGGTTTACTCTGGTTGGTGTGTACCATTCAAATCAAATTACCTTGGACACATAAAATATGGGCTTTACCTTTTTTAACTATTCTGATGCCCCCAGAAAAGCCGCTTTCTAGTTCTAAAAATAAAAAAGATAACGAAGGAAGAAGAAAAAAGCATAAAACTCTAAATGAATGGGCATCTCAAGTAGTTAAGCTTCTCAGGCGTTGGGCAGGGAATTCAATTAAAATTAACATTATTGCTGACAGCGCTTTTGCTACCTATTTATTAGCGAATACTTGTGTTAATTATAACGTTAATTTTACATCCAGAATGCGTTTAGATGCGCGAACTTTTGAATTTCCCTCTATTAAGAAAAATGGTCAAAAAAACTTGGTTGGTAAAAGAATGACAACTTTTAAAGATATGCTTAAAGACGATTCTCTTAGATGGGAAATGGATGAAGCTCTTTGGTATAGTGGCAAAATGAAAAAAATTGAATTTTTGACGGGAACGTGCCTTTGGTATAGCTATGGAATTCGTCCTGTCCCAATAAAATGGATATTGATTCGAGATCCAAACGGTAAAACAGAACCTGTAGCTTTGTTTACATTAGACCTTAATGCCACCACTAAAAGAATTATAGAGGATTACATGGGTCGTTGGCCTATAGAAGTAACTTTCGAAGAAGTGCGTGCCCATTTAGGGATGGAAAGTCAAAGACAGTGGTCCGATAAAGCAATTGAAAGGGAAACGCCAAGTATTTTGGCATCTTTTTCAATTATTAATCTTATAGCTTTGGAACTTCAAAAAGAAAAGAATGATAAAATATTGATCCAGACCAGTTCTTGGTATCAAAAAAAACATGTAACTTTTTCAGATGTTCTAGCTTATGTGAGAAGACATATTTTGGAAAAAAGATACACTTCACAGTTCGCTCAAAATATCGAACTGTGGAACGAAGAACTGAGGGAAATCATAAATCAAATGGCGGCAGCATGAAATAATGCTTAAGCTATTGAGTTTAAGAAATCGTTACAAGTAAACCGTCAAAAGTTTACAAGATCTTGCCGAGCTCAAAAGCCTGAATAAATCCACAAAGTCGAGTCTGTGTTCTCTGTGGTAAAATATTTGCCGCTATTATCTCTTCATGGAGCGGCGCCACCCTTCGGCTGTCTGGATGCTAGTTTTAAGACGAAGCGATTTTCTTTTTGCCGGCCCCTTTTTGACGGGTTCAGCTTTCTGCTTAATCACAACTTTTGCAGATGGTTTCGACCGGAGGACCTTCTTAACTAACGGCTTTTTTTTTGTTTTTATTACTTTTTTTGCTGCAGGCTTTTTCTTGACTAAAGCTACTTTTTTAGTTAAGGGTTTTTTAATTGTAGTTTTCTTTTTTCCTTTCATCCTAACCTCCCTGTCTGGATGCTTAATTAGTAATGCATTTTCTTAGCGGCTAAAGTATTATATAAGCATGAATTTACTTCCGCCAAGAATTATTTTTCATGTTGACATGGATGCATTCTTTGCTTCGGTAGAGATCCTACTCAACCCCGCCTTAAAAGGTAAGCCCGTCATTGTCGGAGGAAATCCCGACAAACGAGGCGTGGTGTCTACGTCTTCCTATGAAGCGCGTAAATATGGGGTTCGTTCGGCCATGTCTCTTAGTGAAGCTAAGAAAAGGTGCCCCCACGGCATTTTCCTTGAAGGTTCCTTTTCATTATATCAGGAATATTCTTTGAAAATCATGGATATTTTAATGAATTATTCCCCTCTCACGGAGGTATTAGGGATTGACGAAGCGTATATGGATGTAACACAAGTGGTTACGAACCATGGCACCGCTTTTAAAATGGGGCAAAAAATTAGGCAGACAATTTTTCAACACACAGGTTTAACTTGTTCATTAGGAATTGGTTCAAACAAATTGATCTCTAAAATTGCAGCCTCCTGCGCTAAGCCTAATGGATTATACGAAGTCCCTGTAGGTCTTGAATCGAAATTCCTAGGACCTCTGCCGATTGAACATTTGCCGGGTATCGGTGCCAAAACACAGATAACTCTAAATCAGCAAGGGCTAAAATACATAAAAGATTTACAAAGCCTTGGAATGGATGAGCTTATAAAACGATATGGCACTTTTGGATACTATGTTCACCTAGCCTCTTGGGGTAAAGATAATCGTCCGGTGGAAATAGATGACCTTCCCCCTAAATCCATTGGCGCAGAAACAACTTTTGATGAGGATCAAACTGATCTCGAATTTCTTCAAAAGGAGCTTGTGCACATCTTTAATAAGGCTTATCGCCGCCTGCGTAAACATTCCATGCGCACAAGAGGGTTTTCCCTTAAATTGCGTTATATGGATTTTAAAACTATTACACGCTCCCACACCTTAGAGACGCATACAAATGAATATGAGCGTTTACTTACAGCGGTCTTGCAGCATTTTAAATCCATTTACCCTAGTGCTATCCCCTTGCGATTAATTGGCATCTCATTTGAAAAGTTAACCGATACTTATTGGCAACCAACGTTTTGGGATTGGCTTAAGGAACAAGAAAATACTACCGCATGAGCTTTAAAAATTCAATCATAAGCCTCACACCCACTCCGGTTGCATCCTTAGGATGATACCGCTTGGGATCTTTAAGAAAAGCTGTACTGGCAATATCAAAGTGCACCCAAGGGGTTTTACCAACAAATGCGTGCAGGAAAGTTCCACCACAGATTGATGAGGCTGAACGGGTTGCAGGCGCATTTTTAATATCGGCAACATCCGATTTTAAACTATCTTTGTACTCTTCGAAGAGAGGCAGCCTCCAGACCCGCTCAAATGTTTCACTCCCGGCCCGTACAAATAAATCGGCCAAGGCATCATTATTAGACATCATTCCGGTTGCCTCAGTGCCTAAGGCAATATCAACTCCACCTGTCAAGGTGGCAAAATCAATGATACGGGTGGGTTTGAGATGCTTATTAACATAAGCCAAGGCATCAGCCAATACAAGCCGTCCTTCGGCATCTGTATTTGTAATTTCAACTGTTTTGCCGGTCAAACCGGAATACACATCTCCAAGTTTATAGCTTGTCGCTGAAATAGAATTTTCTGTGGCAGGTATCACAGCCGTTAAATGCACGGGAAGCTTGAGCTTGGCGGCTACAGAGATTGTCGCTAAAGCGACGGCAGCTCCGGCCATGTCGGCCCGCATCGATTCCATTCCACTCATTTTGAGGCTTAACCCGCCTGTATCGTAAGTGATCCCTTTGCCGACAAGAACAGTATGATCTTTGCCTTTCCGGTTTCCCTTATATTCAAGAATGATGAAGGCCGGATCAACCGCTGAACCTCTGTTGACAGCGAGCAACAATCCCATGTTTTCTTTCTGAATCCGTTTTTTGTCAAAGATAGTGGCAGTAACATGAGAATGCGTTTTAGCTAAGTTGCGCGCGGCTTGGGCTAAGTGTTGAGGAGTCATCTCATCGGCATTGGTATTTGTCAAATCGCGTGCAAAATAAACCCCTTCGCAAATAATCTGCATATTTTTTGCTGCAGCAAGGGCCTCTTTATCGGCGCCGATAAGCACTAATTTCTGGATACGGTTGGGTGGATTTTCTTTGATGGTTTCATGTTTATTTTTGTCGAATGAGTAGTTGGTCAACAATATTCCTTCAACCAATCCACGCAAAACATGCTCTTCGTTGACTGCATCAATGCGAGGAAGAAGCGCGTTGATGTTTTTGATTTTTTTCTGATTGCATACACGTGCGGCTGAGGAATAGGCACGCCGCAAATTTTCGGTGGTGATCTCTTCCTTTTCACCCAACCCTAAAAGGGCAAGCCGCTTTTCCGGAAGCCCTTTAGGATAAAGCATTAAAATTTCTCCGGCTTTTCCCTTAAAGTCTTCTGCTTCAATAGGAGCTTGCACATGGGCTGCCAAAGTTTTAATATCCCCAGCCGGACGAACTTTATTCTTTTCTTTATAAAAGGGAACCAGCACAACGTCGGCTTGATCCCTTTTTTCAACATCTTGTGAAATCGCAAAATCCATTTAGATTCTTATCCTCTTAAAACGGCACTTTTTCTTCGTCCTCTTCAGGGTGATGCTGAGACTGGCTATGCCCTTGCTGCAAGCCTCCTCCCTGGAATGTTTGCTCTCCAAACCCTCCGCTGTTGCCAGCGCTTTCTTGCGGAGAACGTTCCAATCCCTTTCCTGTGCCAAAAGGGTTGAAGCGCAGCATATCGGCCCAAATTTCCAGTTGAATCTGCGAACGTCCTTCCCGATCTGTCCAAAGCTCCGGCTTTTGAAGTTCCCCTACCACGATGATAGAACTTCCTTTTTTGAGAAAACTCAACATTTTGTCAAAGCGATCGCCCCAGATGGTGACGCGATACCACACAGTGACAGTGTTTTCCCCTTTCTTTAAATTAGTGGCGACATTTAATGTTGTGACTTTTTGTCCTGATGATGTGAAGCGGGTGACTGGGTCGCTGCCTAAGTTTCCCATAATTTGGATGATATTCATTAAACCTACCTCATACTAAATTGGAAATATTGAAAAACTAGCGATGTACTTTTGTTTTTAGGTAAAAAAAACAAAGAGAGCTTATCTCTCTTTATTTTTATATCTGTTTGATATATCAGCTGTTAACTGATTAGATCTTGATGTATCCTGGGCCAGGGCCACCTGGTTTGCCCGGTTGCATTGTAGGCGCAGGAGGTGCGGATTTGGTGGCTCCTTCTTCGCGTCCTTCGGAAATCTCTGAGCATGTTTTACGCCATTTTTCGACAGTTTCGACATACAGAGGAGCAAAGGCACGTAATGCGGATGATAGGGCATGTTCCATGTCGATGGTGCAATGCATCAAGATTAGTTCCTCTTTGACAGCAACGCCGACGCCGCCGCCGGCCATTTGGCCACCTAGCATGGAACCTTCGAGAAGTTTTTCATAAAGGCGGAGACGTGTTTTATCATCTCGCGGGAGGCCATCTAGCAGTGGAGAGTACAGGTAGAGACGTTTGGAATTTGGTTCATAGGTCAGATGTAAAGAAAATTCATCGTCGATTCCCAATATACACGTGTTATTTTCATCGAATTCCAAACCCTCAAGGCCAAGCTCTTTACCGAACTCCTTAAGGTTCTCCTTAGCGTTTTCAAAAGACATACTAAACCTCCTAAAAATTAAACTCTGTGCGCCGATTTGGGGTGCAAATTTAAACAGTAGACTTTGATTATGTTGACCACAATGCCTCATTAGTATTTAAAAGTAAATACAATTGTGTGATCAAAATATCATCAATTTCCAGTGTAGTGCCTATCTTCGGCCATTAACTAAATTATAAGACCAAATATTAATTCGCGCAATTATTTTGCTGATAAATATTTTGTCTGAAAACTAGAATAAAAATGAAAACAGGGACGATATATCAGAAATAACTGATAATTAAGGTGTTATGAATCAGCTTCCCCTTTTGCCTGGTTATCCCCTCCCCCTTGGAACTCTTCCCATTGACGATGGCATCAATTTTGCCTTATTTTCACACCATGCTACTGCTGTAACCTTATGCTTGGCCTCTAATGGAAAAATAGCTGAAATTAAACTGGATCCGACTAGCAACAAAACAGGCGACATTTGGCATATCCTAGTGAAAAACCCCTTAAAAAATTTTCAGTATGGATACCGTATAGAAGGGCCGAATGATCATACCCTGCGTTATGCTTACGATCCGGCTCTTTGTCTCCTTGATCCTTATGCTAAAGATGTTTCGACATCGCCCCTTTGGGGCGCTTATACACCGCCGGAAGGGACGCAGCAGAGCAATTATAGGCCGCTGGGCTGGGTGGCGCCTGTTCCACAGCAACCCTTTGATTGGCAAGGTGTTGCATCCCCTGCTATCCCTTTGAATCAATTAGTGATTTATGAAATGCATGTGCGAGGTTTTACCCAACATGTTTCGAGTCAATTAAAGCATCCCGGCAAATTTCTAGGAATTGTGGAAAAAATCCCTTATCTGCTGGAATTGGGAATTAATGCGATTGAACTGCTCCCCTTGCAGGAATTCAATGAACATGAAGTCAAATTAATCAATCCCGCCACATGTCAGCATTTATGCAATTTTTGGGGATACTCAACAGTCAATTATTTTACTCCGATGCATCGCTATGCCGTTGCAAATTCTCCCGGTGCAGCTATGGATGAGTTTAAAACCATGGTAAGAGAACTTCATCGCAATGGCATCGAAGTGTTTCTAGATATGGTCTTTAATCACACTGCAGAAGGAAATGAAGAGGGCCCTATTCTTTCATTTAAAGGGATCGACAACCCTATTTATTATCTGCAAAAGGATGATGGCGATTACAGCAATTTTTCCGGCTGCGGCAATACTTTTAGCTGTAATCACCCTGTGGGATGGGAACTGATCTTGGAAAGCCTGCGCTATTGGACCTTAGAAGGGCATGTGGATGGTTTTCGATTTGATCTAGCCGCCATCCTGTCCCGAGGCAGGCATGGCGAGCTGCTGGATCCTGCTCCTTTATTGGATGCGATCACGCGCGATCCAGTACTGGCGAAAGTCAAACTGATTGCCGAGCCCTGGGATGCTGTCGGCATGTACCTGGTAGGGAAATTTGGACAAGGTTCGCAACGGTGGAGTGAGTGGAATGACAAATACAGGGACGCCGTGAGATGGTTTATGAGAGGGACGCCGGGAAATAAGGGAGAATTTACTACGCGTTTATGCGGTTCAGAGGACCTCTATTATGACCGTTCCCCATTAGCCAGCCTGAATTATATTACGGCGCATGACGGATTTTCACTGCATGATCTCGTTTCATACAATATGAAGCATAATATGGAAAATGGGGAAAACAATCGCGATGGTGCGTATGAAAATTATAGTTGGAATTGTGGTATAGAAGGTAAAACGGATGATCTTGATGTTCTGCAATTACGTCAAAGACAGATGAGAAATTTGTATGTGGCTCTTTTGATCTCGCAAGGCATTCCGATGTTATGCATGGGCGATGAATATGGCCAAACTAAAGATGGCAACAACAATACTTGGTGTCATGACAATGAACTCAACTGGTTCTTGTGGAATAAGCTTGAGGTTAAAGCTAACCAGAGCTTCTGGAGATTTTGCAGAAATTTAATTAGGTTCCGAAAAAACAATTCTCTATTGCAACGAGAGACATTTTTAACGGATGAAGACGTGCAGTGGCATGGCATAGAACCTTTTAAACCTGAATGGCACGATAACAATCAATTTATCGGATTCACATTGATCGATCATGATGAACGGCATGATATTTATGCAGCCTTTAATGCTTGCGGCGAAGCCGCCAAAGTTATCGTACCGGAACCGCCGCAAGGCAAAAGATGGCATATTATCGTCAATACTTCGGCAGATGCGCATCAGGATACTTATGAGGAGGATATTGCACCGGCTATGGATATGCTTGAACATGTGTTTATACCTTATTCGGCTCTGTTATTAAAGGCTCTGTAGTTTCTGTCTTTCACGTGCCCGTGCCCGTTTGCTATTGCCGTTCCTTTCTTCGTTATCCGATTTCTCATTCAGTTAATCTAGATATTTTATATCGGGCAAAGGAAAACGGGAACGGCAATAGCAAACGGGCACGGGCACGTAAACGGCAAACGGCAGGAAAACTACAAAATCAACATGGAATCGCCGTAAGAAAAAAAGCGAAATCTCTTTTCAATCGCCTTAGCATAGGCTTCCATCATCAACTCATAACCGGCAAAAGCAGATATCAGCATTAACAACGACGAACCGGGCAAATGAAAATTCGTCAACAGCGTCCGCACATACTTAAACCGATATCCCGGATAAATAAAAATCTCTGTATTGTATGCACCCGATCTAATCGATCCAGTTTCATCGGCTACTGTCTCCAAAACGCGGCAGCTCGTGGTTCCTACACAAACCTGCCGGCTCCTTTCTTTGCAGATATTCAAGGCTTGGGCCGTTTCTGAAGAGATGTAAAATTCTTCACTATGTATTTTATGCAACCGAATGTCCTCGGTTTGAACGGGCTTAAACGTCCCCAAACCGACATGCAAGGTCACATAGTTTTGATCAATTCCTTTATCCTTAAGCTTAGCTAAAAGTTCGTGGGTAAAATGCAACCCGGCTGTAGGCGCTGCTACAGCGCCAGGAGTGGCCGCATAAACAGTCTGATACCACATTTTGTCATCCTGTCCGCCAACTCCTTTGCGGATATAAGGCGGCAATGGGATCTGTCCATATTTTTCTAGAAGCTGCGCAAAATCGCCTTGATGGTCAAAACGGATACGCCGAGAGCCATCTTCAAAAACAGCCACCACTTCGCCCGCCAAATCCTTGCCGAAAGAAATGACAGCTCCCTTTTGAAGCTTTCGGCCAGGTTTTGCTGCAACATCCCATGCTGCATCGGCATGTCTACGCAAAAGTAAAATTTCTGCCGCTCCCCCACATTTACGAGTCCCTATGACCCTAGCTGGTATCACTTTTGTGTTGTTAAATATTAGACTGTCGCCATTGTTCAAAAGATCGTAGATATCCCGAAAGACAATTTCAGAAATATGCCCCGTACTCCTATCAACAAGCATTAATCTTGAAGAATCCCTTGGCAGGCAAGGGTGTTGAGCGATTAAATCGGAAGGGAGATCAAACTGATAGGATGAAAGGGAAAATAAATTTTTAGCCATGAGATTCGCTTTAGACCTTTAAGACATCGCTTCAGCGATGTCTTAAGTCTCCAAGAAGGATTAATGACCGGAAAAGCTGACAATTTGAATGGTTGCTTTTGGAAAAGCCTTTTCAAGAATCGTCGCTGCATGGTCGCCATTTTTAGCCATCTGTTCAGCTTCCTCTGTGGTGATAGAGGCTGGAATTGGTGATGAAGGATTGTTATTAGATCCAACACCTTTCGGACCAAGATGCCACTGTGCAATAAACGGAGTGATAACCCCTTCATAAGGGCTCGTTTTGCTTAAAACCATGTACCGAGTATTTCTTATAGCTTTTTGAATTGCCGGAGCGGGATTGGCCACATAACCTTTATATCCCGTCAAGCTTCCATCCACAGCCCAAAAGACGCTTTTTGGATACTGAGCTTGAAAATAAGCATTGGTCCTTTCTGCAATGGCAAAAGCAGATAAAGTTTCTTCAGGTAAATCGGTGGTATATTTATTAGCCATGACAGAAGCGAGGTAATCTTCTACCGGCGTATCATTTACAACGCTGATGGATCCGCCGATATCATAAATAGCCACCATGCCGGTGTATTCGACGCCATCGACAAAAATACGTGCTTGCGGCTCTATAGGCACTAATAATAGTTGGTGATGTCCGGGAAATTCTTCTCCCCACTTCAAGCCGTCGCCAAGGGCATGCAAATACTTGGCCTTGCCTAGGAAGCGGGTGCTGATCAGCTCGCCTGTATGGGGATCATAAATTTTATATTTTCCGATCACCTCAATCATAGCGCCTTCTTTGTCGTGCAAAACAAGCGTGTTGATTGTAGGAGGAGGCGGAGATTTCTTTCCCCATTGCGCCCTTAAGGGGTTCTCAATCGCAGCATTCGCTGCTGCGCCGGTAAAACAAAAACATGCTAGTAATAAAAAAGATGCTTTTCCTGCCATCATAGATGTTCTCCATTATATTAAGGCTGAGCCCTTTGTGTGAGCCGCCCGACTCTTCTTTATATGGTTATGACCCTCTGGAGTGATCTCTCTTCCCCTCGGAGTACGTTTTAATAATCCGCACATAATCAAAAAAGGTTCATAAACCTCTTCGATCGTATGCTTTTCTTCTCCCACAGCAACTGCGATCGTATTTAATCCCACAGGACCGCCGTTGTAGTGGTCGATGACAACTTCCAATAATTTTATATCCATTTCATCCAATCCCTTACTATCGATGCCAAGAAGCTCTAAAGCTTGTTTGACAACCTCAAGGGTAATTAAACCGCTGGAACGGGTTTGAGCATAGTCCCTAACCCAGCGCAATAAGTTGTTTGCTACGCGTGGAGTTCCGCGCGAGCGCTGCGCAATCTCCATGGTTCCATGCCTGTCAATATCAAGATTAAGGATCCGTGCTGTGCGATGAATAATCCGTTCTAAAGTTTCAGGGGGATAATAATCCAAGCGGCTATTAAACAGAAAGCGCGATCTCAAAGGCGCCGTTAATAAGCCTACCCGCGTGGTCGCAGCGACTAATGTGAAACGCTTGAGAGGGACCTGTACGCTGCGTGCACTTGGCCCGCTATCGATCAAGAGGTCGAGTTTAAAATCCTCCATGGCCGGATAAAGGTATTCTTCAACAGTACGATTCAGCCGATGCACTTCGTCGATAAATAAAATATCACCCTCTTGCAAATTAGTTAAAATGCCGGCTAGATCTCCCGGTTTTTCGATAACGGGTCCTGAAGTAACGACCAAATTTGTTCCCATCGCCTTTGCTAAAATATTAGCCAAAGTCGTTTTACCCAGGCCTGGAGGACCGCTAAATAGGCAGTGGCCTAAGGATTCCTTGCGTTGCTGGGCAGCGTTTAAAAGAACTTCAAGACGATCGCGCACTTGATCTTGACCGACAAAATCAGCCAGAGATTGGGGTCTGAGTGGTATTTCGTAAACGGCATCTTCTTTGGCGACAGTATCTTTAGCCAGAGTGGATTGAATGCAATGCCGAGTCATAAGATTGCGCTTTTTTGTTTTAGTAGGAAGGATTCAATTTACGCTTTTGCATCATCTTTTGCTAGTTGAAAGTTTCTTCGGTGCCATTATCCGCCGTTTTCGTGCCCGTTTCCCGTTTGTTTTTGTTGTTTTATAAAAAAAATCAAACCGCTTTCTATTCTTTGAAAACTCTTTCTTAGTTTTGTTGTTCTTCACGCATTCCATTCCTCTACCCTCATTTAATAAACCACGTTCTAATTTTAATAAACTCCTTAATAGTTTTGTTTAAACACAATCCTCAACAATTTTGATTGAAAACTCTAAAAAATGGACATAAAATCGACGACCATGGACATAAAATTGGAATAACAATCATGAAAGAATGGAAAATTGAAGAATTAAAAGAACTATATAACTTATCTCTTTTAGAACTGATTTCAAAATCACACACACTTCACAGGCAACACCATAAGCCCTCCGAGATTCAGGTCTGTAGTTTAATCTCAATTAAGACCGGCGGTTGTCCGGAAGATTGTAAATACTGCGCTCAATCGTCTCGATATCAAACACCAATTTCCGCACAACCCATGATGCAATACGCAGAAGTTTTGACCGAAGCTAAAAAAGCTATTGCCAATGGGGCTACACGTATCTGTTTAGGAGCAGCTTGGCGAGGTGTGCGTGATGGCAAGCAATTTGATGAAGTTCTCCATATGGTCAAGGGAGTAACACATTTAGGAGTGGAAGTGTGTTGCACCTTAGGAATGCTTAACAGTAGTCAGGCAAAACGGCTGAAAGAAGCAGGTCTTTATGCTTATAATCATAATCTGGATTCTTCTGAAAAGTTCTATAAGACAATTATTACAACCAGGACTTATCAAGATCGATTGGATACCCTTGCCATTGTTGAACAGGCAGATTTAAGTGTTTGTTGCGGAGGGATCTTAGGCATGGGTGAAGACCTTCAAGATCGATTAGAATTTTTGCTCGCTCTATCCAAAAGAGATCCTCATCCTGAATCAATCCCTATCAATCGATTAAGTCAAATTCCGGGAACGCCGCTCGAAGGAAATCCGAGAGTCTCTATTTGGGAAGTAATACGCATGATCGGCGTTACCAGAATTGTTTTTCCGCATGCCATGATCAGACTCTCTTGCAGAAGAACTGAAATGTCATATGCAGAACAAGCCTTATGTTTTTTAGCAGGAGCCAACTCCATTTTTGCAGGAGAAAAATTATTAACCGTAGCTAATACCTCTATCGATAACGATGAACAGATGTTTCAGCTTTTAGGTCTTCAAACGATTATTTAGGCCTTGCACGCTCCTCAAGCTTGGCTGCGGCCGTTAAGCGAGAATGGAGCAGCGCTCGATCTGCGCTCAATGGATTAGGATCGACAGGCTCTCGCCTGCTTACAGGTAATACACCCTACGTTCAATATTTAGAAGATAGGATCGCCCACTTTCACGGTTATGTAGCTGGCGTACTTTTTAACTGCGGGTATATGGCTAATGTAGGACTCCTTTCAACCGTGGCTAATCATAAGAGCACCATTATATTTGATGTGGCAGTGCATGCATCTACGCATGATGGTATCAGGTTGAGCCGTACAAAAGCGTTGCCTTTTAAACATAATGATCTCAACCACCTCGAAACCCGTCTCAAACATTGCACCACTTTGCATGATCGATTTATCTGTATTGAATCGATTTATTCTACAGATGGCTCAACTGCTCCTTTGCCAGAAATTTGCCAGTTAGCAAGTAAATACGAAGCCCATTTAATTGTTGACGAAGCTCATGCTGTAGGAATTTGCGGACCTAGGGGACGGGATCTTGTCGCAGAACAAAATCTAACCTCGCAAGTTTTTGCACAAATTAATACTTTTGGAAAGGCTCTTGGCACCTATGGAGCCATCGTTTTGGGAAATAATACTGTCAAGCAAGCTTTAATAAATTTTGCTAATTCGTTTATTTATACGACAGCCCTACCCTTCCATGCACTGGCTGCGATCAAATGCAGTTATGATTTATTTCCTAAGCTTGAAGATGAAAGGAAGCATCTTCGGAAATTAATTCAGATGTTTCGCAATGAATACTCAGACTCCTCCGCAACACATATTCAAGCTATACCTTTCAAGGGAAATGGGATTGTCAAACACATGGCTAAAAAGATCGCGGAGCAAGGATTTGATGCAAGGCCTTTATTAAGCCCAACAGTGCAACGAGGACAAGAAGTATTACGCGTTTGTTTACACGCCTTCAATACCGAAGAGGAGTTGACAATGCTTCTAAAATCGATCGAATTAAATGAAGGATCTCACGATGTGTCATATCATTGTTGCCGGATCGGGTCCTGACGTAGGTAAAACAATTGTTTCGGCTATCCTTATTACGCTCCTTAAAGGTAACTATTGGAAACCTATTCAATGCGGCGAGGAGGAAAACTCCGATACAGCTGTAATGGGCCAATTGATCGACACAATAGCACACGCGATTTACCCTCCCGCTTATTCTTTAAAAACACCTGTATCACCCCGTCATGCAGCTCGATTAGAAAACATTTCGATTAATGTAAGTTCTATTATTGCAAAAGAATGGCAGCCATGCTTACCAAGACTCATACCTTAGTCGAAAAAGATCGCGCTTGCATCTGGCACCCTTTTACTCAGATGCAAACAGCCTCGCCTCCTATTCCTATCGTTAAAGCTAAAGGAATTTATCTGTATAGCGAAGATAGACGGCGCTATATGGACGGAATCTCATCATGGTGGGTAAATCTGCATGGACACGCTCATCCCTACATTGTCGATAAAATTAAATTACAAGCGGAGCAATTAGAGCATGTCATCTTTGCTGGTTTTACACATGCTCCCGCGGTTGAATTAGCTTCTAGATTATTGTCGATCCTTCCAGGAACATTGTCTAAAATATTCTACTCAGACAATGGATCGACCGCTGTTGAAGTTGCCCTCAAAATATCTTTGCAATATTGGCATAATCTAAATCCTCGTACCTCAAAAACAAAAATTATTTGCTTTAAGCATGGTTATCATGGTGATACTTTTGGAGCAATGTCCGCAGCTGGAAAAAATGATTTTAATAAACCCTTCTGGAAACATCTTTTTGAAGTTGAATCGATCGATCCACCCCGAAAAGGTCTTGAAGAGGAAACCTTATCACAACTTAAATCCATTATTAATGAAGGCACGACCGTTTGCTTTATTTTTGAACCTCTTATTCTTGGATCGGGAGGCATGATCATTTATCCGCCTGAAGGATTAAGCCAGCTGATTAAATATTGTCGACAGCACCACGTCTTGACAATTGCGGATGAGGTGATGACAGGATTTGGGCGCACTGGCACTCTTTTTGCATGCGAACAGTTCGATGAAAAACCAGATATCATCTGCTTATCAAAAGGATTGACCGGCGGGTTTTTGCCATTGGGTGTGACCGCTTGCACTGAACACATCTTTAATGCTTTCCTCGGAGAACATGGGCGGCAAGCCTTTTTACACGGCCATTCCTATACGGCTAATCCAATTGCCTGCAGCAGTGCACTTGCTAGCCTCGATCTTTTATTGGAAGAAAGATGTGCTAAGCAAAGGGATATGATTGCCGCCTATCACCGAGACTTTTGCCAAAAATGGCAATGCCATCCTAAGCTCAAGCGGTGTGAAAGCTTGGGAACTATTTTAGTTTTAGAGTACGAAGCTGAAAACACCTCTTATTTTCAACCGTTGGGGCATCGTCTCTATCACTTTTTTTTAAGCAAAGGCATTTTGCTACGACCTTTGGGCAATGTCCTTTATATTTTGCCCCCTTATTGCATCAAACCCAATGAACTTAAAGAAATTTATGATCAAATTATTTTCACCATTGAGGATATGTTATGACACCCTTTATTTCTTTTGCTGCACCGATCAGACAACTTCTTACTACCGTTATTGATACGCCTGAACTCCATGCCAGGTGGCTTAATACTCTTTCCTATCTTGAAAACTGTGGAGCTAGAAAAATTGCTGCTTGTGAACATCCAACACTTGTTAAAGAAGAGATGCTTAAACATGCCGCTGAAGAATTTCGACATGCTCACCATTTAAAACGACAAATTGAAAAAATCTCTTCTAAATCGATGGACACCTATTCATTATCGCTGATGTTAGGTGGGACAGCCTCACTGCATTATTTGACAATGTTGGATTTAAAAGCTTCACGTTATCTCAAGATGAAAGGATTCGCTAAAAGTGAAATTAAAGAAGCTGCCTACTTACTAGTCACCTATGCTATAGAACTGCGGGCTGAAGAACTTTATCTTATTTACGATGAAATTCTAAGAAAGATGGGTTCTAGAATAAATGTAAAATCAATCATGCTGGAGGAAAAAGAACATCTCAATGAAATGAAAGAAGGACTCGAGGAACTTTCGTTGGGGCTGTTGCATGCGGAACAAATTTGTGCTTTTGAAGCAGAACTTTGCAATAACTGGCTTCTTTCTATCGCTCGTACAATAGAGCAACAAACGGCAAGAAATAAATACCAGAATTTTATATACTTTTAAACAAAACAAGGAAAACGATGTTACGCCAATTTACCGCCACTGTCTACATTATTGACAATCAGCGTGTTCTATTAATCTATCACCGCAAATTTAACAAATGGCATCCTCCCGGAGGACATTTGGATCCCAATGAACTTCCTCCCGAAGGGGCTAAGCGCGAAGTCCTGGAAGAGACAGGGCTTGAAATCGAGCTTATCTCTCAAGAAAACATCTGGATCGAGCGGGATAATGCTCGTAGTTTCGAACGTCCTTTCATGTGCTGGGTAGAAGATGTCCCCCCGCGCTCCGATCAACCGGCACATCAACACATCGATTTGATCTATGTAGGCAGAGTGATTGGAGGGCAGGAATTAGAAAATAGAGATGAAACAGCCGGCCTTCGTTGGTTTACCCTTAGTGAAATCGAAGCTCTTACATCCGATGCGGATATCTTCGAAGAGACCAAAGAGGCCATTCGCACTCTTTTTGCAATGGATCTTGATTCCTCATTATGCAAGGGTTCAATATGAAAAAAAAAGGCATTTTCATTGCAGCAACAGGGCAAAATGTTGGTAAAACAACGCTCTGCCTCGGCATCTTTTCAGGACTGAAGAAGCGGTTTTCTTCGGTGGGCTTCATTAAACCTGTCGGTCAGCAGCATGTCTCTATCAACAATGAAGAGACTGTCGATAAAGATGCCGTCTTGTTCAAAGAACATTTTCATCTTAACTCCGCTTGGTCTGACATAAGCCCTATCATTTTCCCAACAGGATTTACTAGAGATTATTTGGATGGAATCATTATCGAAGAGGCGATGCACAAAAAAATCGATGCCGCCTTCCATAAAATTTATTCTTCCCATGATTACACTATCGTTGAGGGCACTGGACACGTTGGCGTCGGTTCAATCGTCAACTTAAACAATGCTCAAATTGCGTCCCAACTGGGTTTAGATATGGTAATCATCGCATCCGGGGGTCTTGGATCAGCTCACGATGAATTGGCTTTGAACATGATGCTTTGCAAAGAGTATGAAGTCAAAGTGCGTGGTGTGATCTTAAATAAAGTACGCGATGATAAACGGGAAATGATCCTGAATTATTTTCCTAAAACCCTGCGCCAATGGAATATCCCTCTTCTTGGTTGCGTTCCTTATAACGACTTTTTAAGTAATCCCACCATTAAAGATTTTGAATATTTGTTTGATTCCACGCTTCTATCAGGCGAACAGCATCGTTATCGTCATTTTACACAGATCCGCCTTGTAGCAGGATCTCTAAAAGCTTACCTGGATGATCTTATCCCCAATTCTTTGATCATCACACCCGCCTCGCGCGAAGATATCATTTCTGCCACTTTGCATATCCATCGGAAATCACGGGGGCAGAATGGAATTGACTTTGGAGGCGGCATGATTTTAACAAGCCGCCATCCACCTGAACAATCGATTTTAAATTTAATCAAAAACGTGGACATCCCAATTTTATATGTTCCGTTGTGCAGTTACGATGCCATGAAATTGATAACATCTTATAATGCCAAAATCCGCTGGGAAGATATTCCAAAGGTTAAACAAGCTATTGATTTGGTGGAGCAGCATATCGATTTCAATCAACTGACTGATTCACAAATAAGCACCCATGAGATGTATACCGAACTTTCCATTTCCTAAAAGTTGACTATATTTTAGCTTTCTTACAAGATGAATTTTATTGTCTCAACATAAAATTATGGGAGTCTGCCATGGAAGCTCCCCAAAGCATTAGGCCATCCAAGCTCACTGAAGCTGCACATGGCAGTGTGATTGCACCCACCCTTCCCTACGAAATGCTAATAAAAATTTTTGAGAATTTGATTCCGAAGGATCTTTTTTCCGTTTCCTTATGCTCTAAAGAATACTATGCCTTGGCGCAACTCACAAATAAGATTAAGTTATACAAAGATGTCCCTGGAATTGAGGCGCTTTATCCGAATATGGAATCGTGCAATTGGCTTAATATTTCGCTCAAATTATTTAAAACCATTTCCAATATTTATCATTTAAAAGGGAAACACTTTAGCCTGAGCTTATCCGTTCCCCAAGGCACCTCGTTTGGCGAACTGATTCCTATTGCTGGAGGAAAGTTAGCTATCTTACGGAAATCAAAGTTTCCCTTTTGCTCAACAAGCAAATATCCTAAACAGCTCGACATCATAGAAATAACGGGAAAACTACTTTACGTGATCGAAATCCAAAATCAATTTTGTATTCACAACGGAATTCTTTATGCCGATAAAGATAACACCATCAAATCATGGAATTTACATACGCAAACTTGGGGAATGACTTACTCCGGTTTTGAAGGAAAAATTTGCCATCTAGAGGTTGATCGCCATCAACATTTAATAGCCAGATCAATCGAACCCCCCTATCATTATCTTTCAGAATACTTGGATATTACCAAACACTCCAACCGAGAAAGTGATGTATTCCACCTTTATTCTTGGTATTTGGAAAGCAGTATGTGCCATGAATATATCCTTTCTTCTTACGATGAAAAACAATCACTAGAACAAGAAGAGGGAAGCCAATCTCCAGAATTCACCTATAAAAATTTAATCAGCGATATCGATTTAATTAGTTGTACGCAGCCGGGAAAGCAAACTAAATATGAAATCTATTGGCAAAAAGATTTGCACAAAGCGTTAATACCTCCTTTAGACAAAGTAGAACTTTCCAACGATAATTATTCATTAATTGATCGATTTGAAGGGATTGAAAAACGACTAAGTGATATCAACAACTCTTGTTTATTATCGAATAAAAAGGGCGGCCTTTTAAATATAGAAAATTATTCTTTAATCAAAGATGATACAGCTCCTGGCAAGCTTATTGCCTTATATCAATCAACCGTAAAAGATGAAACCTCCTCAACGCATAAATTTGTTGTGTGGAACACTAAAAAGAGTGAGATTAATACCCAATTTAACTTACCTGAACTTAATCATACGACAATTGATTATCTAAAAAGTGCCGCACCTGTTGCTCCGAATCTTATCTTGCTTGCAGGACGGAATAAAACTGCTCGTCATCATTTTTTTGCAGTTGTTGATATCGTGGCTAAACGGCTCACTTCCTACATTAATTCCAATTTCAATTGGGAAGTGTACGTGTATGCCTTCGATGGTGAAAAATTGATTGTCAGAGAAACTCAAGCGAATAAAGTCTTTCCTCGCACAGCAAAGGCCTTTGAAGGGGTGGATTTTGCACCCCATAAAGAAGATAGCAATAATCGTATAGAAGAGATGTATACCATTAATGTCCATGCAGATGGGCAGATAGTTGATATCCAATTGTAAAAAGCTTTGTTATACAATTCACCACCGAGCGGGGGAAGGGATAACGTCTTTTTTCCTCCTCCCTCCTAGTCCCTTCCCCCGCTCGGTGATAATTTTTACCTGTAATTAATTTTTAACAAATAATTTAAACTAAATGTTATAATTCTGCTAGATAATTTATTATTTAAAATAAAAGTAATTATATGTTATCTAATTTTTCTCCCCATGCAGGCGACTTTGAAAATACTCTTAAACAATATGAGCAGATTTCAAATTTACAAAGCGGCCAAAAATTAACGGTTAATCTGAGTAATCAAGATCTTGAGATTTCTTATGGATCGTCGAGGGCTTTGGGAGGGTTGGCTTTACAAGGATTATCACGAAGGGTAGGGGCTTGGACTGGCTATTATAATGCAGACTGGGCCACTGTGGCACAACGCATTGAAAGTCTAGATGCTTTAGCTAGTCAATTAGACAATTATTATGAAACGCATCCGAAGGAAATTTCCGCTGAAAATCTAGATTTATTAAAAACAAAAATTTCCGATTCTGATAAAATTTGGAATAAACTCGTGGAAGAGGATGAATGCTTTCTTGATTTTACTTTTTTTCCTTCCAGTGGCCATACGATGTTTGTAACTGCCGGATTTGATGAGATTCACAAAAAGAAGTTTTTTGAGCTTTATGATCCGATGGACAATAAGAGTGTTCGAATGAGCGCAGAGGAATTTAAAACATTTCTCGAAGAGCGGTATGAGAAAAAAAACATGACTAATGCAATGTATACTTACAAGTTATAAATATAATAGGTTGTTCGACTTTGTAAAAAATTAAGAAACTTTTGCGTTTCTTCCGGAATAATTGAGCAATGAGGATCCCCATGAGAGGCACCGCAAATAACAATAATTTTCTCTGGTGTTTCTTTTTCAGGAATGGACGTGAGATGATCTTCAACACTTTTTATTAAAGCGATTTGCCGTGCGGGAAAGGTTTTTTTTATCGTTTGATCAACAAAAATGGCGTAGATTTTTTGGAGCAAACCCCTTAATACTTCTTTTTCTTTTTGCAATTCAGTAAAAAAACGCTCTGATTCATCGAGATAAGAAAAAATCCTTTCTAGATAATTATCATCTAAAGTTAATTTCGATGCTTCTGCATTTATAACAATCTGGTTTACAGCAACTTTTTTCTTTTTACAATCACATTTAGAATCTGTAAGACAGTTAACAACACTTTTAAGATTATCAAAGATTTTTTTTGTTTTTTGAATCTGAGAAAGAATTTCTTTATTTTCCCAACAAATAGTGGGAAGGAATTGGGACCACATATCCACGTCATCGGGATCTTCTACTAATAAAAGGCTCTTTGAAAGATTTGAATAGTTGGCTAAGTAGTTGCGAATGACTTGTGAATGTTCGAAATTTTTATGATTAACAAGAAAAATAACCACTTTAGCATCTTGAACATGCTGCACATTTGCTTGGACTTTTTCTACTGAAAGAGGCGCTGTCAGGGGAGCTGAAGTATGGGGAGAAAGAGATTGTGTAGATTGCATATTCAAATCAACATTATTTTTTTATTAACAATTCATCATATCACAACTAATCTTTTTAATCAAATTTTTTTAAAGTTTCTTTTTTATACTTCTGGTGAGAGGGAGGATCTAAAAAGTGATAACTTTATTGAAGAAAATATATACAATAATGTCCATCCAAATGGACCGATAGGCTATTCAATTGTAGTTGAATACATCTTAAATATTGTTATATTCCTTATTCATGTATAATTTTATCAAATTGATAGTGGGTGTAAAAAATGATAGAGAATGTTTCGATTGATCAATATGGATGGCTCGGCATTAGCGCCTTTGTCATCTTAGCCGGTATCTTTTTCATATTTTTTTCTAAATACGTACTCGATCGCTTGCATAGCCGTTTTAAAAAACTGGATCACTTTTGGAAAGATAGCTTAGTTCAAGCGCTATATCTGCCCCTTAAATATCTGACGCTGTTTTATGTGATCTTTTTTACTATTCACTTATTCATTATCCACCTTTATCCAAATTGGGTTTTTTATGATGTCCGTACGATTTTTGGCGTCGGTTCGATCATCATGATTGCTTGGTTTTTTCTAAGGTGGAAGAATGTATTAGCTCTTCTCTCTCATACTATGCGCAAAAAAGGGGTCATCCATCTCGATATCGGGACAATAGATGTCATTAATAAATTAGCGACCATCGTTATTCTTTTTCTGACGGCAATGCTTCTATTAGAGGTCACCCAGCGGAGCTTGACCACCCTTATTGCTTTTGGCGGAATAAGCGGTTTAGCCCTTGCAATTGCTTCCCAAGAGATCATCGGAAACTGTTTTGGGGGGTTAATGATCTATCTTACACGTCCCTTTAGTGCGGGAGATTGGATTAAAGTGCCTGAGAAGAATATTGAAGGCCAAGTTGAAGATATTGGATGGTATTTGACGTGCGTGCGCACATTTGAAAAAAGGCCAGTCTACATTCCCAATGCAGTGTTTGTAAAGGCTGTTGTGGAAACACCTTCACGCATGAGTCATCGGCAATTTAAAGTGACCATTGGTTTGCGTTTTGAGGATTTGAAATCCATCCAAAAAGTGTTAAAGGAATTGCAAAGGATGCTAAAAATGCATCCTGAGATAGATCAACAGCAAACTCAGCAGGTGTTTCTTGAAAAGTTTAAAGGATCCACATTGGACATCATCATTTCAGCCTATACGGCGTCAATAGACAACCTCTCCTATATGGAAATTAAACAGGATCTGCTACTAAAAATCGCAGATATCCTTGAAGCACATGATGTCAAATTAGATTCCCCTCTTATACATGTAGAAATTCCTGGTGGGGTGAGAATCACGGAAGAAGAATTCTGAAACTAAAGCGTGTCTAATTTAAAGGACCACGAGAGGGAGGATCCAAAAGTTCCAGTGCAATTTTTTTTCTTGCAGGCGACACCTTTTCTGAAAGATTATAGTGATGCAATCCGATGTGCGGCAAAGGAGTACCTCTCCGATCGCGCAAATAAATCCGCGTTATATTGTGTTGATTTTGAATTTCTTCCAACAGGGCTTTCAACTGATCGAGCAAAGCATGTAATTCAACATCATCGGAAGGCAAAAGCTCTTCCAAAATTTCTATCGCTTTCTGATGCTCTTTTTCATCCGGAAGCACCATTTTACCTTGCTCCTTGGCAAAAGAATAAATGCATTCGACCAGATTTTTTGCAGCTCTTTCATACGTTTCAAAAATACTCAGCCTTGCAGTAAGTACATGGTCGATTTGCTCTTCTGTCCAGGAAATTAAAGCATTTTGCTCTTGCTTCAAGGTGCTCAATAAATCGCGTAAAATTTCAATCTCTTTCCAGAGCAATTTTTCAAGTTGTGCCGACAGTATGCTTTCATTTTCTGACATCATTGATTTCACTTTTGTTTAAAAATGATCTAAAAATAGATTCTGCGTCTAATTCCCTGATGCATGCCCCTGTCGCACATGTCCTTAAAATAGGACAGCGCTTTTCAAATTGCCTATTATACGGGCACATCCCTTGCAAAGCATGATGCTGTTTTCCTAGCGGCTTGTATTTTTGCGCCGAAGAAGCTCCAAAAATACTGAATGTGGCCACTCCAGTTGTTCCAGCCAAATGCAACGGAAGGGAATCCACCGCCACAATTAAGTCCATTTCAGCCATCAGATTCTGCAATCCAGGCAGGGTTAACCGTTCCACGATCAATGAATCAAAAGGGTGCTCGGCATGCAAATCGTGAACAAGACTTTTTTCAGCTTCTGATCCCCATATCAATAAAAAAGCACAATTCAATTGTTTTTGCAATTTTTTTAAGAAAATTTTTAAAGTTTCTGCTGTCAATTGTTTATTTTTCCAGGCGGAACCGGGACAAACCATGATGCGTGGACGACCAATAAGATGCTTATGTTGAATAACTTGATTTATTTTAGCGCGTTGTTCAGAAGAAATCTTCAGCTCAATCTTCTGTTCTTCTGCCTTGCTTTCATCTTTGAAATAATTTCGAACAAGATCCAAATAATCTGTTCGGATATTTTTTCCGGGCAAGGGATCAAACTTTTGATGGGTCGTTAAGAGGTTAGGCCATTCAGCCACGCTTTTTCGGCCAAATCCAACCTTATCGTTTGCGCGGGCTAAACAGGTGATCAATCCCGATTTAATGTTACCTTGCAGATCAAATAGCACATCATATTTCTTTTGCTGCAGATCTTTTCGAAAATCGGCCATCGTTGACCACGTCGGTTTTTCAAATAAATGCTGCCTCCATAACTTAGTTTCGATGGTCAATATATGATCGACATCCGGATGGGCTTGCACTAAATCGGCATGAGATTTTTCAAGCACCCAATCAATTTCCACCGCAGGATCCCGTTTTTTCAAATAGGACACAACAGGAAGGGCTTGGACGATATCTCCGAGAGCAGATGTTTTGATTAATAAAACTTTCATGTCGGTGTCATTTCTTGAATGATTTTTTTCATATCTTCCGGAAGCGGAGCTTGCACTTGAAGAATTTCATCCGTGCTTGGATGTTCAAAAGCAATTTCAAAGGCATGCAGCATGCATCGATCCACTCCAATTCCCCTTTTAAGCTGCCTTCCATAAAGTCCATCTCCTAAAATAGGATGCCCCATTTCACTGCAATGCACTCTCAATTGATGTGTACGGCCTGTAATAGGTCTTAAAATCAAAATAGAGGCCTTTTTTCCCTTTTGCTCAACCAGCCATTCTGTACGTGCACGCTGCCCCTCGGATGGCTTGACTTCACCCCAAAGGGATTGTCCTTCAAAAGGCTTAATCTTTCCCAAGTAATTATCAATGCTCCCTTTTGGCTTGCTTGGCATGCCGTCAACAATCGCAATGTAAGTCTTTTTTACATGATGGCGTCGAAATAGCTGGATCATCGCCTGATGAATGTCGGGTGATTTAGCAAACATCAAAATGCCGCTTGTCTCTTTGTCCAAGCGGTGCAATAAATACAAAGGGGAAGATAAACGCTCAAGAGCTTTGTGGAATGAGGTATGATCGGAGGAAATGCCCGCCGGTTTGTCATAAATCAATAAATCGTCATCTTGAAAGAGCAGACGGGAAGCATCGATCACTATTTCCTGCTTTTCAGGTAACAACGCAAAGTCAATCTTATCCCCTTTACCGACTCGCACCGATGCAAAATTTTCACGCCTCCCATTTACGGAGCAAGCTCCCCTTTCAATCATCCCTTTCAATTTTTTTGCAGATAACGTCGATATTTTTATTTTTAAAAATTCAATTAACCTGGCATTAGATTCATTGCTGTCGACAATCCATGACTGCATGCTGCTCCCTTGCGCTAAATTAACAAACAACTAAACTCCGCTGAATTGCTGTAAAAAACGCAGATCGTTCTCTGTAAAAAGGCGGATGTCTTTCACTCCTTTGTCCAAAAGGATCAAACGTTCTATCCCCATCCCCCAAGCATAGCCTGAATAAACCTCGGGATCTATCCCTCCATTTTTCAACACTTCGGGATGAACCATCCCTGCCCCTAAGATTTCTAGCCACCCTGTGTATTTGCATAATCCGCACCCATCTCCACCACATGTCAAGCAGCGGAGATCAGCCTCCATTCCAGGTTCGACAAAAGGGAAATAACTGGGCCGAAAACGGATCTCAACTTCAGTTTTAAATAATTTGGTCAAAAATTCTTGCAAGGTAGCAAATAGATCGGCAAAAGTGACTCCTTTGTCGATATATAAGCCCTCAACTTGATGAAAAAAAACATGCGATCGGGCCGTGATTGTTTCATTGCGATACACTTTACCGGGCGTAATAATGCGTATGGGCGGCTGACATGTTTCCATGACTCGCACCTGCACATTCGATGTGTGTGTGCGGAGTAGAACTTTATCGGTGATATAAAAGGTATCTTGCATATCCCTGGCAGGATGATCGGCTGAGAAATTTAAAGCTTCAAAATTGTAGTAATCAGTATCGATATCAGGGCCGTATTGCACCGAAAATCCCATTCCGGCAAAAATGTCTATCACATTATCCAGCATCTGGGTAATGACGTGTTTCCGGCCGGGAAAACGGCGTCGTCCGGCTAGGGTCACATCAATTTTTTCATGTGCAAGCTGCTTATCAAGTTCCTGCTGAAAAAATTGCGTTCCTTTGGCTTCCAACTGCTTGGAAATCTCTTCCTTAAGATCATTAATATATTTGCCAGCTGCCGGCCTCTCTTCAGGAGAGACGTTGCGCAATTCTTTCATGAGCTGTTGAAGGGGCCCTTTTTTGCCGAGATATTTGACTTTAAGAGCTTCCAATTGAGAAGTAGAATCGATCTGAGAAAGCTCTGCGGCAAACTGAGCGCGGAGCTCGTCGATATAATGTTTCATGCGTCCTCGCTGATGGATGGCAGAGACAAAAAAACAGGATAAACAAGCTTAGCCCTGTATATCCTGTTTTTTATTGTTGTTTAAGCTAGCGCTTCTTTTGCGCGACTCGCTACAGCAGCAAAGCTGTGCGGATCGCGTATGGCCATATCGGCCAAAATTTTTCTGTCTAACTCACACCGCGCTTTTTTTAAACCGTGTATTAATTTGCTATACGACATGCCATTGATCTTGGCAGCTGCCCCAATGCGTGTAATCCAGAGGCTGCGAAAATCTCGTTTCTTTAGCTTTCTGTGGTCGTAATTGTACGACAAGGCACGCACGACGCAATCGCTGGTCAAGCGCAAGTGGTTCTTGCGGTCGCCAACAAATCCTTTAGCACGTTTAAAAAGTCTATTTTTGCGACGATGTGAAGCGACGCTATTGGTAATTCTAACCATCGTTCTTCTCCACGTTAATTATTCTACGCACATCAAACGCTTATAAGTTCTTGCCAGAGAATCTGACAAGATTGCGGGCTTTGACAGTTGCCGCTTGCGTTTGGGCGCTTTTCCTGTATTTAAATGCCGTTTGCCTGGTTGGCTATGTTTAAGCTTTCCTGAAGCTGTCACTCTAAACCTAGCTGCGACGGCTTTCTTTGTTTTCATTTTAGGCACAAATATGCTCTCCTATTTATCTGCCGCTTCTTCTTTATCGGGTTGCTGCCCTTGTTTAGGCGCTTCTTTCTTTTTCTTGCCGCCCGGGGCTAATACAACTGTCAACATCCTTCCAAACATCTTTGGGGGCATTTCGGGCATTGCAACATCCTCTAAGGAATCGCAAAGCTTGTTGACAACCCGTTCTCCAAATTCTGGATGCATCATTTCCCGCCCTCGGAAGGTGCAGGTGACTTTGACTTTATTTCCTTTGGTAATAAAGTCGCGGGCATGCCGGATCTTTGTTTCCAAATCGTGTTCGTCGATGTTCGGTTTCAGTTTAATTTCTTTAACTTTAACCTGATGCTGTGCTTTTTTGCTCTCTTTTTCCCGTTTTGTTTGATCATACCGGAATTTTCCGAAATTGATGATTTTACATACGGGAGGGTTGGACCCGGGAACAATTTCGACCAGATCCATTCCAGCCTCATCGGCTCTAGCTAATGCCTCATGAATCGGCAAAATGCCTATCTGTTCTCCAGCCTGGTTAATGACCCGGACCTTGGGAGCTCTGATTTCTCTGTTGACTTTCAACCTGTCTTAACTCTCCTCTTTGGATTCCTGCCCCATTTCGTTCTCATGCTGCAAGTGTTCGAGGAGTTGTTGTAACCGCCATGGGTTAGTTTTTCCTGAACCACGAGTCCGCACGCTTAAATTTCCTTCGTTTTCCTCTTTGTGGCCGATGATGACCACATACGGAATCCTTTCCTGTTCTGCTGCATGCACCTTGCTGCCCAATTTGCCCTCTGAAAGGTCGATTAAGCCTCTGAATCCGGCTTCTTTAAGCTGTTGAAGCAGGACTTTGGCATAGGGCATTTGTTTTTCATTCATCGGCAGAAGGCGAACCTGCTCCGGTGATAGCCATAAGGGCAACTGACCAGCATGCTGTTCGAGCAGCAACGCAATTATCCTTTCGAGGGAACCGAAGAGCGCTCCGTAGAGAACGACTTGCCAATCAGTGTGTTCCGTTTGGCTGAAGTTCCTAGGGTTAGCTGTCCGCCGCCAATCCACGCCTAACGACGCGACTGGCCAATGATGCCCATAGGCATCCGTTACCTGTGCTATCAGCAAAGGGCCTCTTTCTGTGACATCAAGGGGATTTCGTCGATAGTCCAAAGCACATGATTCACAAGCTTTGGCAAGCCATCGGACGGTTTGATCCCCCTGTGTCAAAGTGCCTATCGGATTTTGACCTCTAGAATCGACCAAAGTCCACTGGCACTCAAATCCTAGTATCTTAAGCATTTTATCAAAGAATTGCAAGGAATAAATCATTTCTGAGAGGACTTCATCCCGTTGGCAAAACCAGTGAAGCTCGTCGCCGGTAAAGAGAGGTAAGCTCAGCAATCCTTGCCACTCTTGGCGAGGGATGGCTTCCCATCGGGAAACCAATTCGGCTATGCGAATAAGAGAACCGTGCGAAAACGCTTGAGGAGCAGCTGCTGCCAGCCGGGCGTGGGATTCAAATCTAGAGCTGAGGAGGTTATAAGAATGGCAATTGAACTCAACGCCATAAGGCGCGTAGCCGTTTTTCGGTTGAAGGTTTGGCGTGGTAACCTCATTGAAACCCAGCTGACCAATTGTCTGCTTCCATGTTTGAATCAAAATATCTTTTAAAATGAGCCCTTTAGGAAGCCAACAGACGCCCGGATCAAGAAAGTGGAAGAGGCGCATCTCAGAACCTAGCTTGCGATGGTCATTGGCTTGCGCTCTATGGAACTGTTTGACAGCCTGTTTTAATTCTCTTGGATCGGCAGCGATAAGCCCCTGCACGCGGACAATAGGGACCTCGCCTATTCCGGGCAGGCATGCTGTGCCGGAAGTGATAGCCGCGATTTTGAGAACGCCAGCTTCTTGCGTAGAAGATGGTAAAGGGGCTAGCTGAGGCAAAGGATTGAAGGCGCGGTATTGATCGATTTCGATGAGAGAAACAATGTTATCGGGAATCTGCCTTACCAGAGCAGCCGGCATAGGCTGACCAAGATGTTCCAAATAGGCAGCCGCATTATCGCGCTGCATTTCAATGCTTTTAATAGGAAGATTTTCTTTGACCAGGGAGCGATAGGATTCTTCTAATATCGATATAGCTTGATCATTAATGGGATGGGAAGTGATAAAATCGCATTGAAAGCCCGTTTCATTGGGATATACGGCGAGACATTGAGTGCCTGGAAACAATTTGCAGGCAGTGAAAGCCAAGAGTTGAGAGGCGATTAAATGTTGGCCAAGGCAAGGTAATTGCATCATGAACGTTGTTCCTAGGGAAGAGGATGGGATATAGCTGACTCGAACAGCTGACCTCCACGATGTCAACGTGGCGCTCTAACCAACTGAGCTAATACCCCATAGAAAGCTTTCGAACTGCAGATGATACTTAAAATGATCCATTTCTCTCAAGAAAAAAGAGTCACCCTAAAGAGACTTAGACTTGTTTTGATTGGATGAATTGCATGAGAGTTTGCCTATTCGCTTGACTTAGCCAAGAGAGCTGCTTTAAGTCTTCTTCGGAGGCCTCTGCAAGTTTTTTGACGCTGCCGAAATGGCGCAGCAATCGCTTCCGTTTGACTGGACCGATCCCTGTCAAACCCTCAATTTCAGAAGACAGCGTCGTCTTGCTGCGTCGTTTGCGATGAAACGTAATGGCAAATCGGTGCGCTTCATCCCGAATTTGTTGCAATAAATATAAAATCGGCGATGTAGGCCTTAAAAAAACAGGATCTTTTACATTAGGCAAAAAAACCTGTTCGGCCGTTATCCCTTTATCATGTCTGCCTTGCTCTTTAGCGACGCTAATAATGTCCACGTTGATGATATTTAAATCGGCCATCACCTTCAAAGCGACATTCAAATGCCCCTTGCCTCCATCTACAATCAATAAATCGGGCAGATCATTTTCCTCTTTCCCACGTTTATAGCGACGCATAAGCACCTCCATCATCGTCGCATAATCATCGGGCCCCGCTACGGTTTTGACCTTATATTTCCTATAACGGGCGCGATCTTTAACGCCATCGGTAAAAGTCACCATTGCTGACACTGGCTCTGCACCGCCAATATTTGAATTGTCAAAGCATTCGATCCGTTTAGGATAGCGGCTCAAATGCAACCGCTCTTGCATATCAAGCAAAGTTTTCTCTCGTATGGCATTTTCATCCTTTCTTTGCTTAAAGGTGGTTTGCGCATTTGTCATCGCCATATCGATCACATGGCGTTTATCCCCTTTTTGCGGACAAAAAACATCCACTTTCCTTTTTTTGCCTGTCGACAGAAGCTCTTGAATAGCTTCAGAGGCCTCTACCGGAATCGGCAAAAGAATCTCATGCGGAAGCTCCTCTTGTTTTCCATAATGCTGCACCAAAAACGATTCCAAGAGTTCAACATCATTTTCAGCAATATGCTTAAAATCGTAGTGCTGCGAACCCAACAATTTACCGCTCCGGATCAAAAGCTGGCTGACGATCACATCTTCTCCCTGACGGTAGATCCCTAACGCATCGGCATCTGTACCTAACGGTTTATCAACGTGCTGACTTTCAATCGTTTTTTCGATTTGCTGAATAGTTCTTAGTAGATTTCCTGCCCTTTCGAACTCAAGTGCTTCAGCGGCCTGTTCCATCTCTCGTCGCAATTCTTTCAAGACCACCTTGTCTTGCCCGCGCAAAAATTTAATGGTTTTGTCAACGAGCTGATCGTACTCTTCCTTGGTGCACTTGCCCACGCATGGGGCAATGCACCGTTTCATTTCATAAAGGATGCAGGGGCGGGTGCGGCGGGCGAATTCTTGATCGGAACATTGCCGTAAAGGAAATAACCTATTAAGAAGATCCAGCGTGCCTCGAGCGGCCAAAGCACTTGTATACGGGCCAAAATAAAGCCCATCTGGCTCAGGACGTCTACGATAACGCACCAATTGGATGGTTGGCCAAGTGGATCGCGTTGCCACTTTAAGGGCGATATAGGTTTTATCATCCTTAAGAAGAGCATTGTATTTAGGCTGATGCTTTTTGATAAGGTTGTTTTCAAGGAGAAGCGCCTCTTTTTCCGACGTCACCGCAATGGTTTCAACGGCATGCACTTTGACAATAAGAAAAGGAACCATGAATCTACCATCGCCGCCGGGCAGCCAATACTGTTTGATACGGGCGCGCAAGTTATTAGCTTTGCCGACATAAAGCACATCCCCTTCTTTCCCCTTCATCAGGTAGACACCCGGCAAAGCGGGGATGGTATCAAGTTGTAGATTGAGTGGAGGGCTTAATTTATCATTCATCGAGACTTCCAATCCAAAATCATCGGTTCGGAGTCCATCATACTGCACTTTAAATTTAGTCCACGACCTTTAATTTCGACTCTGTTTTAACGCTATCTTGACTTTGCAAAGCCAACTGACCGCAAGCGGCAGCGATATCATCCCCTTTGGTATAGCGGCAAGTGTTGACAATTTTACATCCAAATAAAACGCTTCTAAATTCCTTGATGTGCTTTCTATCGGGACGTTTGAGCTTAAGCCCTGGAACGGGATTATAGGGAATCAGATTGACTGTACATTGCTTTCCTTTTAACAAATGCGCCAATTCAAAGGCGTGGTCCGGATGGTCGTTGATTCCTGCTATCAAGGTGTATTCATACGTGACATCCCGTTTTGTCTTTTCGGTAAACTCGTCCATAGCAACCATGAGTAAATCAAGCGGATATTTGCGGGCATAGGGAATGATCTTTTGACGGATATGTTGATTCGGCGCGTGCAACGACAAGACTAAATTGACTTTGAGATCTTCTTGGGTAAACCGTTTAATGCCTTCGATGATCCCTACAGTAGAGACGGTAATTCGCCTTTGGGAAAGATTAAGCCCTTCAGGGCTGGTCAAAAGGCGAATTGATTTTATGACAGCATCATAATTCTTGAACGGCTCTCCCATCCCCATATAAACGACATGGCATACCCGTTCTCCTTTAGCCATTAGCCATGCATTGATATGGACCACTTGTTCTACAATTTCTGCGGCATGCAAGTTGCGTAAAAAACCCATTTTGCCAGAAGCGCAAAAAGCGCACTTAACAGGGCAACCCACTTGCGAAGAGACGCATACGGTTCGTCTTGAACCCGAGTAAATGAGAACCGATTCGATTAGATTCCCATCCCGTAGTTTCCACAAAAACTTGATGGTCTGTTTGTCGCTGGATTCGGTGATCTTTTGCAATTCAATCAATGGAAAGCGGATACTTTTAGTCAGTTTTTCCCGCAATCCTTTGCTTAAATTGGTCATTTCATCCCATTTAAGGATCCCCTTGACGTAGACCCAGTCAAAAATTTGCCGGGCGTGATATTCTTTTTCTTCTTGACATTGTAGCCAAGCAGCCATGTCGGCTAAGGTGAGTTCACAAAATTCATGCATTGGATTTTTTAGAAATTTAATTAAATTTTAATAGCTACCTTTATATCATAAAGGAAAATTATTAATCCAGAAGTTTATGAGCCTCAGTAATTAGGATAATTGTTCGTGCTTGACATATATTAATCACAAGATAATTATAGTTTGCAACGGCATCTTGATTGTTATGTTTAACAAAGACACTCTATGTTATGTCGATATAAACAATTTAATCCGCAATTATGGAGAAGACAATGTTGAAACGAGTATTTTGCCTATTTGCCCTATCTACTTTAGCATCGACCGGTTCGTTTGCTGATGAAACAGAAGAGCCAAGCACAGAACAAGTCATTGAGCAAACACTTACTGGCTGCAAATGCAAAAAGAAAAAAGATGAAGAAACTAAAGTAGCTCAAGCTGATGTAAAAGTTGAAAAAGAAGCAGAAGATGCTTCAACAAAACTTCTTGCACATCATGGTAATGAAGATGAGCATGCAGAAGAAGCTTGCTGTGAAGAAGATGATAAAGCAACTAAACTCGTCGTTGATGACGAAGAAAAAACTGAAGCTCTCGAAGATAACAAACCAGCGCTTGTATAAGCATTAAAATCATTTGATGTGCGCCGATTTGTCGCGCCTTCATAAGATTGCCTAAGAGAGATCTATGAAAGCAGCGACAAGTCGCATTTCTTGCACTAACGACCTAAAAATGCCGTTCTTAAACTTCTAAACCACAACCTGCCAAAACGCGCCGTATCTTTTTGCATCGTCAACCATTGCAACGTCGCCCACAAACCAAAATAATGGAAAATCGTGCGCATCGTTTCCCAAAAATGAAGAATCACCAATTTTCGCGTCACGAAACGCAAATCGTAATCGGTTAAAATTCGGGTAGTCGATGCAAATTGCATGCTTTCATCCAAACTAAAGCGGCATAAAAATTCATAACTTCCGCGCAAATTGTAGGTATTATTGAATTTTCCAAGAGCACGAAATGTATCCGATCTAAACCACATCGATTGTAAACTTGTCGGTTGCTGCCCTCTCCGCAAAAGTTTAAGCGAAAGGAGACGGTATAGAATTTTAACCTCTGATTTTCCATCTCTTAAAAGAGTGCCGCAATAAACTAAATGGGGTTTATCATGATCAAGCGCCAAACACATCATGTGTTTGAGCGATTCCTTAGAAATATAAAAATCGCCAGGAAAAAGAATGTTGATATAAACACCGCTCGATTGCGTAATGCCTTTATTCAGCATGATATAACGTTGATAGCCGGAGACAGAATAGATGTAAATTTTGTCATTCCGGAATCCTTTAATCGCTTCCAGCGTCCTATCCGTGGAACCTGCATCTACGATGATCACTTCAAAATCGGGATAGTCCTGAGCAAGGATGTTCTCTAATGTGGGGGTGATCGATTGGACACAATTAAAGGTGGGAATAATAATGCTGATTTTAGGGAATTCGTAGTCATTGTACTTTTCTTCAGCCTGGGTCAATTCAGACAACATCCCATCAATAGGTTTGGCTATTTCGATTACCATATTCGAATTTTAGGATATCCCTGAATTTGCGTCAAAATTTCCCGTTTCCTGCCGTTTTTGCGCACAGGCACGGGCACGAAAATGGCATAAAATTCTTAGCCAAAAATAAATGATGTTGTATCATGTGAAGACTTTAGGAGTCTTTATATGCTGACATTTCAAAAAATGCTTCAAACACTCGAACAATTTTGGGAGCAACGAGGCTGCGTCATCCATCACGGCTATGATCTAGAAGTAGGCGCAGGAACATTTAATCCAGCTACATTTTTTCGCAGCCTGGGCCCCGAACCCTACAACGCTTTTTACATCGAACCGTGCCGCCGCCCTGCCGATGGTCGTTATGGAGCCAATCCAAATCGCCTTACAAACTACTTCCAATGTCAAGTCATTTTAAAACCCTCCCCACCTGATATCCAAGACCTTTGCCTGCAATCTCTTGAAGCGATAGGCTTTGACCTCAATTCACATGACATGCGTTTTGTGCATGATGATTGGGAATCGCCCACCTTGGGTGCATGGGGCCTCGGCTGGGAGGTGTGGATGGATGGGATGGAAGTCACGCAATTCACCTATTTTCAAGCAGTAGCCGGTTTGGCTTTAAAACCGATCACTGGAGAGGTCACCTATGGTCTCGAAAGGCTCGCCGTCCATTTGCAAAAAGTCAACAGCATTTATGATGTTCAATATAATGAGCAGCTCGCCTATGGCGATATTTATCAACGCAATGAAATTGAATGGAGCCACTATAATTTTGAAGAGGCCTCTACCGAAATGTGGCAGCGCCATTTTCAAGATTTTGAAAAAGAAGTCAAACGGATGGTGGCCCGCAACCTTCCCATTCCAGCTTATGACTTTGTGATGAAAGCCTCGCATGCCTTCAATATGCTGGATGCGCGCGGTGTCATTTCCGTTACTGAACGGACAGGTTATATTGCACGCATCCGCGACTTAGCCTGCCAAGTCGCAGCATGCTATCTCAAAAGCCGTGAAGAGCAAGGTTTTCCTTTAATTGCTAAATTTAAAACTCCAAAAGCTCCAGTTGTCCCAATGAAATCTTTTTCGATACCACAAAGTCTTTTGGAAGCCGTCCCCGATCAGAAAGAAGATTTACTCCTGGAAATAGGGACAGAAGAATTGCCCGCAACCTTCGTACCCATTGGTTGTCAAAACCTGCAAAAGGCCGTGCAGCAATTGCTCGATAAAGAAGGGATTTCCTATGGTTCAATCAAAACCTACGGCACTCCACGTCGTTTGGCTGTCTATGTTGAAAAATTGGCCATGGCCAAACCTGCGCAATCTCTTGAAAAGCGCGGCCCTTCCCTTGAACAAGCCTATGATGCCGCTGGAAACCTTAAGGCAGCCGGCGAAGGATTTTTCCGCTCTCTCAATATGGCCCCCCCTGCATCGCTTCAAGCTGTTCGGGATAGTACTGCTTCGAACCTATCATTGAAACAAATCAAAGGCACAGATTATCTCTATGCAACACTGCAAACTTCCGGCAAACCCACGGCCGCTATCCTTGCAGAACACCTGCCTGCTTTGATTTTGAATCTTGAATTTCCCAAAAAAATGCGCTGGGGAGATTTCGACATTGCCTTTGCAAGGCCGCTGCGGTGGATTGCCTGTTTATTTGGCAACCAATCCATTCCATTTGAAATAGGCGGAATCGTAGCAGACAGAAATACTTACGGACACCGCCAATTGGCCCCTCAGCAACTATCGTTGAAAAGGGCGCAAGATTATGTGCCGGCACTTCTTGAAAGGAAAGTAATGGTAGATCCGGCAGAGAGGCGGCAAAATATCCTTCAGCAAATTGCGGCTTTGGAGAAGACGCTTCAAGCCAGAGTCATTTCTCGCCAGCAAGTCCTGCCTCAAGTCGTTAATTTGGTGGAATATCCCTTTTTAACCTATGCGCCATTCGATCAGGCTTATTTAAGGGCTCCGAAAGAGGTGCTTATTTCAGAGATGGTGGAACATCAAAAATATTTTCCTGTGACGGATGAGAAAGGCGCCCTTAAAAACATCTTTGTCATTACTGCTAATATCCCTCCAACTGACATTGTGCGTTCAGGCAATCAAAAAGCATTATCTCCAAGGCTTAGCGACGGAGTTTTCCTTTATGAGAATGGACTGAAGGTTCCTCTTGAGCAATATAATGAAAAGCTCAAACATGTTACCTTCCAAAAAGAATTAGGCACCGTTTTTGATAAAGTTCAGCGGTTGATAGCCCACAGCGCCATTTTACAAAAGCATCTCGGCATTAGCACACCTCAGCAAGCTCACCGCGCAGCCCTTCTCAGCAAAACGGATCTGGCCACAGAGATGGTGTATGAATTCCCTGAACTGCAAGGCATCATCGGGCGCTCCTATGCGCTGGTACAAGGAGAAGATCCTGAGGTCGCACAAGCTATTGAAGAACAGTGGATGCCGCGTGGAGAAAACACCCCCCTTCCCCAGCATCCAACAGGAATTGTGCTAAGCCTAGCTGAAAAGATCGATAACCTTTTAGGCTGTTTCGCGGCTGATCTTAAGCCAACTTCATCGAGCGATCCTTATGCTTTACGACGTCAAACATTAGGAATTATCAAGATGATGATAGCGGGAAAATATCGAATTTCATTGGGAACGATCTTAAGAGAAAGCTTTGCTACTTTTCCACAAGTGTCTGCCGCAAAGCAGGAACAGTTGGTTAAAGAGATCGAAACCTTTGTCACGAATCGAGTTAAAACGGTATTTCAAGAGTATGGTTTTACCAATGATGAGATAGAAGCCGGCTTATCATTTGGATTTAGCGATATCTACGATGCTTTTACCAGAGTTCAAGCTTTACACGATTTTCGTGCACGCGATCAAAAATTCCAACTTCTTTACGAGGTTTACAAAAGAGCTAAAGGGCAACTTAACGACCATGCTCAGTTTTCTTTTTCTGAAGCTCTTCTGCAAGAAAAAGCTGAAAAAGAATTAGATCGTGTTTTGAATGGCATTGAAGGTCGTTTTAAACAAGCAATAGATTCGCATCATTATGATAATGCTTATGCCATGATTGCTGAAATACAGCCAGCACTTGCTTCATTGTTTGATAATGTCAAGATCTTAGCTGACGATAGTCAGCTGCGGAATAATCGATTAGCTTTGTTGCAGCGGGTATTTTACTTGTTTTCGAAACTGCTGGATTTTAGTAAAATTCAGGGCGGAACAAAAAAGGATTAATTCTTTTTTTTCGTATCCATGCCTACATACCATGGATACGAAAAATAGTTTAGGGCAAAAATCTATTGCGTTCCTTAGGATCTGGAAGAATACATTCACTCTCAGAAAAGAACCGATGACGATTGGCCGCTACCAAACGATAACCCCAATTATATAGAATAGATGGCAAGTAACCCACGACTCCAAAAATACTCCATGGCAAACCCAACAACCAAAGAATCCGGAACGAAGCCTGTCCTAATACATACAGTTGTTGTGCTGAAGTGCTATAATTTTCAATAAGAATCAACGTATCAAGGGTTTTATATTCCTCAGGAAGATCTTTAAGCACTTCCGCAGCCGTTTGCCCTTGCAGTGGAGCAAACAAAAAAATCTTCTTTTTATCTGCTTTTAAAATCAACTGCACAACTCTATCACAAAATCCGCACTGTCCATCATAAAATACTAAATGCATGAACAACTCATTTTTTTATTTTGGGCGGGTTAGCTTTTAAAGCATCAAATTCCTTCACTAATTCCAACACCTCTTCATCAGAACTTTGACCGCTCTGTATCTTCATTTTAACCTCTTCGCGCTTTTGCATCCAATTGCGATCCAGTATTTTTTGAATAATCTCAAAATAATACTCTTCAATCCGATCTTTATTAATTTTTTTATGCAAAATCTCGGTGATTAACACCTGCCCTTCCAAATCATCGATCGATGACGCCAAAGAGAGCAAATCACGTGGTCGTTGGCTCTGAAATAAATCAAGATACGTTTTATAAAAGATCTTGCAAAGCGGCACTCGCAAATCTTCTTGAGTCAAATTATTCATACCGATTTCAACAAAATCGCGACGGGTTTCTCCAAAGAGGAGCAGCAGCCGTAAAAAATCTGTTTCAAGGATCCGCTCAGGATCTATGGACAATAAGCCGGCCGTTCCCGACTTTTTGATATATAAATTCGTTTGCATCGTTTGATCCCGCAAGACGATATCTTCAGGGACTTTTGTGAGGTGGGCTAATTTGCGCAAGCTCTCATAGCGCATCACTTCATGAGGCCATTCGCGAATTTGCTGAGCAATGGCGTATACTAAGCTATTTTTGCCGCCAGCCGAATCTAACTTATGCTGTTTAGATTCATATTCCACTAAAAAAGTCAGATAATCACTGCTTGCTTCCATCAATTGCAAAAAGGATGGAGCTCCAGACTTTCGGACATATGCATCGGGATCCATGCCCGCTGGCATTTGCACTACTCGAGCTTCAATCCCTTCCATCATGAACAGATCTCCAATCTTTTTAGCCGCTGCCTTGCCGGCTTCATCTGCGTCCAGTGCCAGATAGACCTCTTGAATTCCCAAAGCGACTAGTTCCTTAACATGCCCTATGCCAAAAGCTGTGCCTTGTCCAGCTACGGTGATCGTAAATCCAGCTTGAATCAATCGCAACGCATCGATCTGCCCTTCCACAATCAAAACCTTGCGCTCCTTGGCAATGCGACGGCGGCAATAATTCAATCCAAATAATACCTTTGATTTCTTAAACAAAGGGGTTTCGGGGGTATTGACATATTTTCCTCCAAAGGTCGCCTCTTTGTATTTGCGAGCAGAAAATCCGATGACAGCTCCGGCAGCATCTCTAATCGAAAATGTAATCCTATCATAAAAAAAATCACGCCATCCCCCTTCTTTGCCGGGAGCAATTAACCCTGCTTCGGCCAAGGTTTCATCTTTGATGAACTTGGTGTGCATGAACTTGCGGAATAATCCCGGCATTGCAGGAGCCAATCCAATATGAAATTGATTGATGAAGTCGAGGTTCAAATCACGGCTATGCAAATAGCGTTGCGCCTTGTGCCCTTCTTCGGTGTGCAGCAGATAAAAATGGAAAAAGCGGCAGGCGTGATCAAGTGCTTCTTTTAATACGGTTTTATTCGGCCCTTTATTTTCTTTTCCCCCCTCCACAGTCTCAAGATGAACATGATAACGTTGCGCTAAATTTTCAACAGCATCATAAAAATTGAGCTTAAGATGGGTCATTAAAAAAGAGATTGCATCGCCATGAGCGCCGCAGCCAAAGCAATGATAATGAGAATCTCCCTTTTGAAGCATGAAGGAAGGTGTCTTTTCATCATGAAAAGGACATAGAGCTTTATAAGCCGAACCCGTCCGTTTTAAATCGAGATGAGACGATAATACATCGACTAAATCGATGCGCTGCCTAAGCGTTTCCAAACTTTCCTTACTAAAAATGGGCATTGCCTAGCCTTTTTTATTCAATATACAGCAATAAACTTTTAAGATAATCCCCTTCCGGATGGCAAATATTCACCGGATGATCGACAGCCATGTGATGGCGCCCGATAATTTTAACGACTCTTCCCGCTTCGACAGAGGCTTGAAATACAACTTTTTGAAATAAAGCTTCATCAACGAAATAGGAGCAAGAACTGGTCAACAACAGTGAGCGGGCAGGCATTTTTTGAATAGCAAGGCGGTTAATGTCTTTATAACCCCGACAAGCCTGAATGATGTCTTTCCGTCTTTTAGCGAAAGCGGGCGGATCGAGGATGACAATCCCATAATCCAAAGGATGCTCCCTCAAAAATTGAAACACATCGGCAGCAAAAAATCGATACGTTTCGCCTTGAAACCCGTTGAGCTGCATATTTCCTTTGGCCATTTCCAATGATTTTTCAGATATTTCTACGGAATCCACTCCAACTGCACCGCCTGCGGCAGCATAAACGCTAAACCCTCCTGTATAAGCAAAACAATTAAGCACACGCTGCTGCCGAGCAAGTTGACGTACAAGCTGCCGCATTTCTCGATGATCGAAAAAAAATCCGGTCTTTTGTCCTTCCAGAATAGATACATTAAATTGCAAACCTTTCTCTCGGATAACAAGAGTGTCCGGCACGCTTCCATAATGAATCGCATGAAAATCGTCCAATTTTTCTTCCCGTCTCGCCGAACCGCCCGATTTTTCATAAATGGCCTCAGGAGCTAGCATCGCATTCAAATATCCAAGAATCGTTGGCCGCAATTTTTCCATCCCTAATGTAGATAGCTGTACGACTAAAGTTTTGTTGTATCGATCAACGATAAGACCCGGCAAACCATCCCCTTCTCCATTGATAATTCTATAGGCGTTGGTGTCTTCCAGTGCTAGCAACTGCCTCCTCATTTCATAAGCATCTTGCATGTTTTTTTGGATAGCTTCCAAAGACTCAGTGGAATCGAAAGAGATCATGCGGCCAGTAATCGAGGCCTGTCGATTAAAATACCCCCATCCTAAAAAGTCCCCGTTAGAGCTTTGCACCTGCAGCATGCCTCCATCTTCAAATTCCGGCAAAGATAAAATGGCGCCGGAAAAAATCCAACGATGCTTGCGTCGTATAGCTGCATCCTTGCCTTGTTTTAAAATGACAGCGCGTGTATCGGATGCTGCATTTTTTTTTCTTTTCTCTTGCTGCGGCTCTTTCATGAAGTTAGTATAATGGGTTAAACGGTGCGGGGGACCAATGAATCAAAAGACAAGTCTACCAGAGAAATCCGACGCACCGCAATCCGTTTTTCATGGTGTGCGCTTTGATGTCTATTCTCTTAATTTACTTGGAAAGCAGGGCAAACCGTTCCGCTGGGAATATGTGGTTCATCCAGGAGCGGTTGTCATTTTGCCTTTACTCGATGAAAACACCGTCGTGATGATCCGTAATGAAAGAATCGCCGTCAAGCAAACGCTTTGGGAATTGCCCGCAGGAACCCTCGAAAAAAATGAAACTCCCCCTCAAACTGCCGCGCGAGAATTAGTCGAAGAGACAGGGTATGCATCGTCAAAGATAACCCCTTTAACAGAATTTTATACAAGCCCAGGCATTTCCAACGAGATCATGTACACTTTTTTAGCTAAAGATTTGCAGCCATCGGAACAACATTTGGATGATTCAGAAAAAATAATAGTTGAGCCGTTATCCTGGAATGCCATTCTTAAAATGATGAAGTCAGGCATCATTAAAGACGGCAAAACCTTGGCAGCTCTGCTTTACTATCGTCAATTATTCATGTAGTTTTGGCATTCATAGCATCTAGCTGTGCACGCAAAACATTATTCGCTTGCTGCATTTTATCAATTTCCACGTCTTTCATTGTATTAGTTGTTTTGGATTGCTCTATTTCTTCACATAATTCAATGATTCTATCATTTAATGTCTTTTGTTCCTGAATGGCCTCTAAGTTTTTCTGCTCATTTTCAATACTTATATTTAATTCGTGAATGTCATTTTCAGCTTTAATCAATTCATTCAATCTTTCAATCTCAGTTTCTTTTCTTTCTTTTTCAACAAGATAACCTTCTTTCAGTTGTTTGATTTCTGCTACATTTTTCTCGCTTTGTTCATATAGTGAACTATTTTCTGCTTCCAGCATTCTATAAGCTTCTTCAAGGGCTGTTTTTTCTTTATCGAAGTGTACATAAATCTCTGTTTGAATTTTTTCACGTGTTTTCAATTTTTCGATCTCTTCCCTTAAAAGACTTTCGCTTTCCTCTTTTTGGATTATTTTTTGATTTATACTTTCAAGATTCCCATGAAGTTTGTTTAATTGTTTTTTTAATTCAACTTGTTCTTTTGAATATTCTGCTTCAAATATTGCAATTCCTTGTTTTATTTTCTCTTCTTTATTTTGTTTATCCGAAACAATTACCAAACCAAGTTTCTTATGCAACTCATAGTTGATTTGCGGTTTGATAGTTCCAAGCGTGAGAGTACTCAGCGATCCTGCTGCAAAGGCCGCTGCTTTCCAGGCACTATGCAAGCACTGCAGCAAATCGGGCAAATAACTTTGTTTATCGATTAAATATTGCCCGGCTGTATTAAGATGTAGAACCTTGAAAGTGTGTCCTAAACCTAGTAATGGAATCTTTAAAGTTATAGCAGTTGCTGTCATGAAAGCGGCTCTGACTAAATTTTCTATCGATGCAAGCCCTTCACATAACGCCGTAGGGATAAAAGTGCCCAGATAGATCGATTTTTTGTCATTTTTAGATAAATGTTGTTTCCAATTCAATAATTTTATGGATGCAGCTTCAAAGCCTAATCGGGTGTTCATGTTTTCACCTATTTAAAATTAAATTTTTAAATTATTTTTTATATGAACAATTAAAATAAATCAAGTAAAAAAAATATTTTCGCCGTTTTTTTCAGCAGCGCCAAGGCGATGTCTATTGAAGTTTGGCAGCGGCAAGTCCCACTCCAAAAAAGTCGAGTCTGTGATCTCACTGGCTTATTTCCCCTTCGAAATCATCCATTTCATCTAAAGATCTTTCAATTCTTTTAAGCTCGGCTGCCCTTTCATCGATTCTTTGATTAATTGCAGAACAGTCTATAGAGCTTTCGCTCTCCTTTTGAGCTCTGCTCTGTTTAATAAACGCTGCTATATTCAATAAAATTTGTTGTTTTTCGCATTCTTGCGATTTCATTTCCTTTTCCTGCAGCTTCATTTCAGTTTCAAAGGCTTGCGCTTTGACTCTACGAAGCTCATTGTGTAATGCATGGTTCTTCTTCAAAATTTTAGCTATTTTAAATTCCAACCCTTTTATAGAAGCTTTTTGCTCTTGTGCCAGTTGAAGGAGCTCTTCCCGACTTTCATATAAGTTCTTTTTTTCAGTTAAGGCCTGTTCCAAAGCTTCCTCGAGCTCTGTATGATTATTTTGATGGACTTCGACACCAGGCTCCTTTGGTTGAGGAGGCGCAGCGGGCTTAATAAGATGTAATTTTATATGCACCCAATGATTAATCTGAGTACTAAGACAAAGACCTACCGTCGCGGTAAAAAGCATGCCGATCGTTAATCTCACAATTTTAAAAGCACATAGCATGAACGCACGCATTCCCGGAACATCTTTTTGTGCCTCAAGAAAAAATTTCCCCGCAGAAGGACATCGCACGACATTAAAAAGGTGTCCCAAAGTTGCCAATGGAATCTCCAAAAGAATTGTTGTCGTTAAAATAAGCGGTAATTTTATTACATTCTCTGTTGTAGCAAGAAATGCTGCAGGCAATATTGCTGCTGTGCCTCCCAAGGTATGCGTCAAATGCTTCCAGCGAGATATTTCACTAGAATCTGTGGAAGGCTTTTTCCAAAAGTTATCACTATCTTCTTTGATTCTGAACATTGACTGTGTGTATGCTTCTTCAAACCCAAAAATGGACGTCATGCTGAATTCCCCTATCTTAATTATTTAATATTGAAATAGATTTAATACTAATTATATTAAGTATAATTAAATTTTATATTTAAGAATTATCAAGAGAAATGAGATCTAACGTTTATATAGGCCTATCAATTGAGCCGTTTCAAGAATATGTCCTTTCATAGCAGTTTCAAGAGCATCCTTGTTCGTATTTTCCGGAAGATCCAATACGCTGTCTAAAGCATATAATTTAAAAAAATAACGGTGTGGATTTCCTTTTGGAGGGCAGGGACCTCGGTACCCTTTGATTCCAAAACTATTGATTCCTTGCTTTGGAACGTCCACGCCAGCACTCAATTTCAGCTCCTGTGCAGATAAATTCCAAGTAATCCAGTGATTGAAAGTCCCATGAGGAGCATCAGGGTCATCGACGATTAAAACAAAGGAACGGGTTCCTTGAGGAATATTTCGAAATACGAGAGGAGGGGAAAGGTTTTCCCCTTCGCAAGTATACCGTTTAGGGATCATTTGGTGATCTTGAAAATCGGGGCTTTCTATTATCATTTTTCCCTCTTTGGATCGGGTTCATTTTCGACAGGATCGACGCGCAAGCCTCGACGTAATTTTTTTAATGCCCTCAAACGAGTTTTGAACTCGTCCAAAGCATTACGGAATGTATTGGCCTGCACTTGAAGAGTACCTGTCATGACCTGCAAATCAAGTCTATTTTGAATGAATGTAATGTCCTGCAATATTTTGGCCATGACCTTGTGGTGCGGCTGTGAAATAAACTGTGGCGCTACCGTTTTATGAAAAGCCATTTTTTTAAGCAAAGCCAAATCGGTTCTTTTTAAGGTTTCAGTTCCTTTTCTAAATTCATTTTCGGAAATTGGCCTAGATGCTTTTTCAACTTGCCGCTTGATCTGCACCAATTTTTTATCGGCGATGCTTAAATGCTTGGTTAAATCTTTATCAGGTTGAGTAGCTCCCCTTTTATTGATGCCGCGGATTTTTACTGGAGGATTAAGCTTGAGTTGACGCTTGGCTTGAAAAATGTCGCTTTTAGATTTTATCTTTTTCCTTAGCTCCGTATCTTTTGCCTTATTTGTATTTTTTGACAATTTCAAGGCTTTTGCCTGATTTTTATTTTTGACCGGAGCGAACTTTTTTAAGTGTGCATGCAACTCATCCAAAGCTTTATCTAATCTTGTTTTAGGCTGTCCTGTAGGGATTTTTTCCAAGAAAGGACCAGCCTCCTTGATACTAGCAATCTCTTTGATGATTTTATTGATCACCTTTGAATCGTATTCCGGGGTAGGCTGATCCCTTAATTTCGACAAGATTTTATTGCTTTTGTTAATGGCTGAAGCAGCTTTTTTTAATTCTTGATCCGATATTTTTTCTGCTTCTAATGAAACTAAATATCGATTTGCTTCCGATAGAGCAGCGTGAAGATTGTGAAGTTCGCTCATGACCTATTTTCTGTAAAATTGATCTATGCGAAAACCTAATACAAACTCTTTTAACTGTCAAATTTATTGAAGAAATAATCATAATAAGGTAAAACAATTAGGCCAGATTTTACTTAAACCACAAGAATAAATTAAATGCGTCAATCTTCTCGAAACCCCTCCGTTTCAACTTCCTGGGAAGGAAGCGAACAATGGTATAAAAGTCTCGTCGGCGAAGAGGGGCATTATTATCATCGAAAAATCATTATACCTGGCGTTTTACGTTTAATGGAATCGCCCGATTCGGTTTTGGATCTTGCCTGTGGAAATGGAATCTTAGGCAGACAGCTGCCACCCTCTGTTTCCTATGTGGGCATCGATGCAGCCCCTTCGCTTATTACAGCCGCCATTAAAGGTGCAAATAATCCTACTCAAACATATGAAATTGGAGATATCAAAAAATCGTTTAAATTAAAGAAGCATGATTTTTCCCTCGCCACCCTAATTTTAGCTATCCAAAATATCGAAAAACCAGAAGACGTGTTTCAAAATGTCGCCAAGCATTTGAAAAAAGGGGGAAAGTTAATCATTGTCATGAATCATCCCTGTTTTCGCATTCCCAGACAATCTTCATGGCAAATCGATGAAGCCAAAAAAATACAGTACCGCCGCCTCGATGGTTACATGCATCCCAAAAAAATTCCCATTCAAACCCATCCAGGGAAAAAAGAGCAATCTCAGACTACCCTATCTTTCCACCACCCTCTTACGTCCTATGTTCAATGGCTTCATCAAGCCGGCTTTGCAATTGAAATCCTTCAAGAATGGTGCTCAGACAAGATCAGCACTGGCAAAGCAGCCAAAATGGAAAATCGAAGCCGATCTGAATTTCCTCTCTTTATGGCCATCCGAGCTATATATCTGGGTTAATTTTCTGTTTTCTAAAACAGCAATATTTGATAAAAAACAAATATAGTTTATCAATTAACTTTATGGTTTAATAATGAATTTTTATTTTAATATTCATGATTCTAGTTCAAAATTATACACCGAAAAAACGGTAATCAATCGTTTTGTATGGAAATATGGAGCTTCCAATCAAGATCAAATCATAAAAAATGCACGAGCACTACAAACTGATTTTGTGCAGGATCAATCATTACAGGGTTACCACAGAAAAAGCAAGATTAAAGAGGAATTTTTTTTCAAAAATAAAATAGATTTAAATGAAGAAGGCCTAAAAGCCAAAGTTTTGGCTTTGGCGATGAGAATTGAAAAAAAATTATTCAGCGGAACATTCGGCAGGTTTCTTGATGATGTGTCCATTAGATCGGATGGTGAACAAAAAGATGCTCCACATATACGTTTGGGATATCTGGAAGCGATGCCTTATTTTAGCAATAAATATAATAAGCGGATCCATTTAATTTTTACAGAAAAGATTGGCGAAGGCGCTTTCAATACAGCTTATCACGTCATTAATACAACTGGGAACCACAACAGACATTTCATCTTTAGAGATTTTCAAATTGACGATAAAACTACAGATCAGAACGTAATTAATTGGCGTTCTGAAATCAGTCTTCATGAATTATTTTGCCAATACGTTCCAAACATTGTTTTACTCCATGATAAGATTATTATTGATACACGCAATAGCTTGGTTGAAATCAAAGTCAGAAGAATGGGTCTTATCCTGGAACAATGTCAAGGAAACCTCAGTTTCCTTTACAAGATTGATTTAACCAAAGCACAGCAGAAAAGCATTATTAAACAAATATTAGCCGCTTTACGTGTGTTGCACTCTTGCCGATACATGCATGGAGATATAAAACCTGAAAATATCCTTTTCTATCAAGAGGGTGAAGATTATAAAATCCGCATCACTGATTTTGCAAATTCGATTTATTCAGAAAATAACTTTAATTTTTTCGGCACTACACCTGAATATCTTCCACCGGAAGGATTTTATATAAAATCTTCCAAAAAAACCCATGAGGAAGAAATGGGCGTGGATAACTTTGCGGTTGGGAAAATCGCTTATGAATTAAAACATGGGCTTTTAAGCTCCAGCGAGATCAGCAATAGAATGATGCTCTTGCGTACAGCTTTGTGTCAAAATGAACTTGAAGCTTTTACCAAAACCCTTCCCGAGATTGAACAAAACTGCATTATAAAGTGCAAAAAAACTCATAACTTAACCAATGAGCAGTTTTATAATATCATCGTTTATTTTTATATCGTACGCTATGAAATTGAGCAAACAAACCAATGGATTGAAGATCTTAAATCGGATAAAAATTCATATGATGAAGTGATCGCTTCTCTTCTGAATCTAGAACTTAGTCAACGTATGAAAGCCGATGAGGCTTATAATAGGTTATAGTCTGCCGTTTTATGTGCCCGTGCCCGTTTGCTCCCGTCTTCTCTTGCCCTGTATCTCATTCAGATAATCTGCAAGATAAGTTTTCTTTTTGAGAATTGTTTACATGAGGAAGGTGAAAGGGAAACGGCAGTAACAAACGGGCACGGGCACGTAAACAGCAGGAAAAAATTAAGATCTTAAATCTTCATGAACTAACAAACTTAGCCTAATAGCACAACTAGAGGAAATAAGAATGAAAGGCAAGACAGGAGGAACCGGTGCAAAGAAGAGCAATATTCCTATAAAAGTAAGGATATTCGCAATATTCTGAGCTACATCTAAAGCCATCTTTTTTCTTAACTTGAATAGGATTTTATTTAAACAACTTTCAACTTGATGCGTGGACGCTTTAGATGATCGATCGCATTTTGAGATTAATTCCTCAAGTTTTTTTAAATCTTCAACAACCTCTAGCGGTGCTGCATAACGCATCGCCAGGTTCTTCTTTGATTGTATCAACTCACGAGCTCGTGCAATTTCTTCCGCGGATAAATTTTCCATCTTGACATCAACGTTTCTGCGCAGCTTGATAAACATCTCTATTTCTTCATCTGAAATATTCAGCTTCTCCCGCAACGTCGCTGACAGCTGATCAAAATCACTTGATTCATTTTTTAATCGACTGGCAAAACGAAAAGTACTGATAAGATGGATCGTCCTAGCTCCGGTTGCCATTCCCGAAATGGCCAATCCAAGCGGAGTTCCAGTTGAGGAAATCAATGAAGAAGCAGAATAAGAACCCAATGCCAAAGCTGTGTTAACAAAAGTTCCCAAACCGTCTGCCAAATCCAAAGCAAATATACTGCAAGAAAGAGTCGTTAAAGCCATTCCTTTGCGATCACCGCTTGCATAAGCTTGTCCGATCTTGGCTGCTTCAGCAGAGATATTAGCCGCATTGAAAGGGAGGCGCATTGCATTTATTAATTTTAATCTTGTAGAATAATGACTGACCCTTCCTTCTAAATTGCGTCCACCCAATGTATAAGGAGAAATAATTTTTAAGGAGGCATGCAACAAATTGCGGGTTAAGCTACTGATTCGACTTCCATAAATTGTCAAACGATCAGAGAGGGCATAGAAACTTTTTCCGGTTCCATGTGAATCTGAAATATATATTGACAAGATTTTCATAATATATAAAATATTTCTAAAAGTTACTAACTTTAGATTTTAAGTAAATTTTATTATATTAAAAATTAAATTAAAGTTCAATTAATTTTGTAATGTTTGCAAAATATTTACAAAATCTTTAAATTTTTTTAACACGATTAATTTTAATGTGCTTGATAAATATAAACATTGAAAAAAGAAGAGCAATAAGACTAAGACCCTCTTTAAAATCTTTTAAATTGTTTTTAGCTATTTTTTTTAACTCAAAAACGAGAAATTTGTGTTTTTTCTAGCTTTTTTTTCAATGATTGCGGCAGTGGCGCTATCGAATTATCTTGTCCAATTTCCAATTAATGATTGGCTTACATTCGGAGCTTTCTCTTATCCAATAACTTTTTTAATTACAGAATTGACAAACCGATTTTATGGCTCGCGTGCAGCCCGTTGCGTTGTTTATGGAGGATTCGCTCTTGCTATGGTTTTATCTTTATGGCTAGCAACTCCAAAGATTGCCATCGCCTCCGGCAGCGCGTTCCTCATCTCTCAATTATTAGATATCTTTGCATTCAACAAATGGCGAAATGGAACTTGGTGGCAAGCTCCTTTATTTGCTTCTACTTTCGCATCAATCATTGATACCCCTATTTTTTGGAGTTGTGCTTTTTGGGGAGAACACTTACCTATCTTGACATGGGCTTTGGGAGATTTTTGTGTCAAACTAATCATGGATTTTCTTTTGCTAACACCATTTCGATTAGCCATAAAACACTTCCATATAAAACAATTAAACTAAATGGAGCTTAACATGGTCCGAATAATATCTTTTCAAGATGTTAGGTTTGAAAAATACTCAACTGATAAAAATAAATAAAAGAGAAAATATGCAGTGTAACGCGTTGACAGCTGGTGTTATAAATCCCTCTTACTTTAGTGAACAAACAAGAGCTGTACCACTTGACAAGCTTGTTCAAGATAAAAATGCTGCTTATGAAGCATTAGTATCTGGCATGAAATCTCAAGATAATCATCTTACCTTTACGGAATTATCTTTAAAAATATGTTTTCCTGAAAATGTAATCATTTCTGCCAAAGAATTTGGCTCTGCTTTGTTTGATTTTTGCTTTGAAAATAAACATCTATCCAAAGAATTTAAATTTAAAAACTGCCGATTTACAGATGAAGCATGGGAAGAATTTATTAGTTCATCTATATTTCAATGTTTTGACACAAAGTTTCATTTTATTCACTGCGCTTTAAACGAAAATCAATTAAATAAATTATATGAATTTTTTAAGGAATCGAATAATAATCATATTCTTTCAATTTCCAAACAACAATTTACCGCTCAAGAATTTGAAATCATCTGCTCTATGTTAACATGTTCCTGCATAACATCAATAAAATTAAATAGTGATGGAATTGATGATAAGCAACTAGCTTTAATGCAAAAACTTGTTATAGAAAGCAAAAATATAAACTATATTTCTTTAAAAAATAATAAAATGACTAATGAAGGGGCTATTGCTATTAGTAGCGCAACTCTACAAAATAAACAAATTGTACAATTAATTCTTGATAGAAATCGGCTAACGGATGATTATCTTATCTCGCTTATTATGGAAACTCAACGGCTCAATTTATCCAACCATGTAGACATCAGTGCCAATCATACCGACATGAGTCGCAATACACAGGAACAATTAAAAGCATTTTGCGAAAATTCAGAACCTCCTTCTAAACGGATCAGAATTTATTGTGATCCTCAACAAACTGATTCTCGAGAGACAACGCCCTCTTTGTTTGATCCGAAAGCGCCTCTCGCAGCCTATGAACTGAAACGATCTGCAACATTGCGTGAATGGGCACAAACTCCGTTTAAAGAACATTCTACCTCATCCCGTCTAGAATGCCCTCTTCCGTTCAAATCGATTATTTTAGAATTTATTCAAGCAAAAAATTTCTCCGGCGCTGTTAATTACATTAAAAATATTCAGACAAATAATCAAACAGAATCTGTTTCTATACGAGACAAAGCCTATCTATTTTTGTTAAGTAACTTTTTTAATGTTAAAACTATAAAAAAATCGGTTTCGCTTTATTCTGCCATTTTTAAAAGGTTTAAAGTTAATCATAATCTTTATTACACTTGTGCAATTGCGACTTATACAAATAAATACTCTGAGTTCTTTAAAGATCTTATTGATAAGTATACAGATATAAACGATAAAAATAATCGTGAAGAAGAAAATCGTTTAAAGCAAGTTCTTATTCATGTCATTTCTTCAAATCTGGATGAATTTCAACCTCTTATAAAAACCATGTCTGTTGCTGATTACTGCATCCATTTATCGAATGACAAAAATCTGGGGACAATTATCGAAATGGCAGCGTTGCAAAAATTATTTGCTATTTGCGAGATGGATCTGCACTTTGCCCTCTATGATCTTTCATCCGATTCAAATACTACAAAAGGAATTACCTTTCAAAGAGAAATTACCGATACAAATTCTTCCGAAGATCTTGTCATTCATTTATTAAAAAACTCGAATGGAGAGTACGATCTACTGGAAGTAATAGATAATAGTCATATAACTTAAAATATTAAAATAAAACAGAGAAATCATGCAAAGTTTAACTAAAGATACCTCCTTTCCAGATTTGGAGAAATACCGTTTAGAAAGCATGGTTAATAGCACCGACGCTCAATATCATAACATTGCATTTAGCCTAAAAAGATATGGTAAAATTGAGAACTCAGTCCTTTATATTGCTTTCGATAAAACAACAATCATCAACACTCTATTTTTAGAGACTTTAGAAAGATTTATGAAGGAAGAACAATTAACTTCTATACAATTAAAAAACTATAAATTTTCAAAAGAAGCTAAAGATCGTTTTGAAAAAATTTATCCTTCATTTAATTCTTCTTCACAACAACTTACCATCTTTAAAGAACTGCTTTATGGCCAAAATTTCTTTCGCTTTTCTAAAGAGCCCCTAGAAGCCGCTAGCGTAAAATATTGTAAGGATCTTACCGAGAAAGAAAAGTTATTGGAAGGCTATTCTATTATGCAAGAAGAAGAAACTAAACTACTCTCTAAAGCTGCAGCCACTTCTTTGATACCGCCAATTGCAACGATTGCTGCACAGCCAAAGGATGGCCCTACTGAAGCAGAAAAGAAATTTGGTGATGAGTGTTTAAGTGAAATTGAAGCGGCTGGAAAACTTAAGAGACAGCCTACTCAAGCAATGCTGGATAATGTTCGAAAAGCTCATCCTGTTTATCAAGAAAGTTTATTTGAACAACTGATCCTTATTTCAAATAATATATTAACATGCGAAGGACTAGGAGATTGTCTTTTTCATGCGTTTGCAAAACGATTAAGTACAAATGCTGATGCCCATGCACGCGACTATGTCATCACCAATTTTCTTTTAAAACATCAAAAAGAGATGCCAAATAGTATTAAGAATTTCTATAGGAAGGACTATCCCTTGTTATTGAGAGAAATAGCTATACAAAATATCAAGGAAAAATGGAATTATTATAGCCATTTTATTAGCGAAAATGAAAATCCTAATACTTATTGCGCACGAATGATGAATCCTCGTGAAGGATGGGGTGGACAAACTGAGATTATCTCCTTAGTGGAAGTGTTTAAAAATTTGGGAAAACCCTTTAATGTGCAAATCTTGTCATTTAGAGTGCCGCCTAAAATTATCGATGGTGTTTTTATTCCGCCTGAAGGATTCGATCTTAAAGACGATGAAAAGGGACCTACTTTTATGCTGCATCATAAAAATTCTAACCATTATCAATTGATTGTTTCTAATGAACTTGCCCAAAAAATTGCGCTTTATGAAATAAACTTAGAGCAAAAGACGGAAGCTAAAAAAGCAAAACGGAAGCTTATGGAAATTGATTCACAGGAAGTAAATTATAGTTTTTTAGATGGGGAAAGCTTGCCAATGACTACTAACCCATTCGATCCAACTGCCCCTGAATTATCAAGTTTCGCCAGAGTCACGTTTTGGTGATATTTAAATTATAAAAGAGATATATTATGAATATAAGTAGCACATTGCCAAGGCAATCGGTGAATCAATTTCACGATCTTGATTTAATGATTCAAAATGAAAATACTTCTTTTGAGTCCATGTCCGAATCTATAGTAAGAGAACTCCAATCAAATGATACTCTTAATAAACGAATAAGTTTGATCAAAAAAGATCAAACTCAAACGCTTATTATTTCGTTTCCTAGCCCTATCAATTCTACTGAATTTGGCCTTGCTCTTTTTAATTATTTAATTGACAATGGTCTTGTTCTAAAAGATCTGAAATTAAAATTCATAAACTGTCGATTTAATAATGAAGCTTTTAATACATTAATTAGATCGTCTTCTCTTTTTGAAAATCCAATTGAATTCGAAAATTGTGATCTTAACCTAGACCAACTTATTTTCTTAAAGGAACTTCTCAGTTCCGATGACCTTCCTAAAAAGAAAATTGGCATTAATTGTCAGGCGTTTAACGCCGATCAACTTAACATCATTAAAAAAATCTTTTTGGAAAATTGGTTAGAGGAATTGCGGCTCGAAAATAATTCGATTGATGATTCTCAACTTGAATTAATAACAGCGACTTTTAATAAAAGAATCCATTTGCAATTGATTTCTCTTTGTAACAATAACATATCTGACAAAGCAGCTTTCAATTTTATAAAAATATGTATGAAGCACTCAGCTAAATTAGATATTGTGTTAGATGGTAATAATTTAACCGATGACTTTGTTACGATGTTAAGCCAATTTATGAATGAAAACTATCTTGAAAATGAATTTCAAATATCGGTTAGAAACACAAAGATATCTTCTGAAAAAGAAAAAGAATTAAAAAACATTTTGAAAAGAAAACCACCGAAAAAGCGAATAAAACGTGAACCTGCCAGTTTTATTACTGTTTTTTATGATAAAACTCTGGAAGCTTTTCAAATAACCGACGAATATGCGCAAGGATTTGACTATATTAAGAATCAAAACCTTGATAACACTGCGCAGTATGATACTGATGCAGCCTTTGAGTTCTTTCTTTTTAAAATCTTCGCTTTCAAACGAATTAAAGCTAATTCCGATAGTCTTTTTTCTGCTTTTATTGAAAGATTTATGATCAATGACAAAGATAAATTCATGCATGTGATTGAAAACTATCTCAATAAATATAAAGCTGCTTTTAAATTTGATTTAGATACCTATAAAAGGCAAACGCCATCAGAAAAAATAGCATCATTGCGTAAAATAATGGCTCATTTTATTTTAGAAAAAAAAGATTTTTTTTCTAACTTTATAAAAGGTGGAAACGACCAAGATGTGTTAAAAAGATATTGTAATATTTTGCTAGAGTCAAGAGACCCTGCATTAATTTCATTAATTGAAATCGAAGCCTTACGAAAACTTTTTGCAGATTCAGATTATAGTCTCCGAATTGTTCTTTTTGATTTGTTTCATCAAGAAGAAAATGAAAAAATGACTGCAAAATTTGAAGGAGAAAATTCAATAATAAATGAAAAAATTGTACTGCCGTGTGATATTGATGATACTCTTTTAAAACCCGAGGATGGGAAAATGACTGTTTACCTGTATCGACGAAAAGATTGCTCTTATGATCTTTTAGAACTACTCGATAATTGTGAATTGTAGCGTTCTTGCTCTTGCCGTTCCCGTCTTCATTGCTTGTTTCCCATTCCGTTAATCTACAAAGGAACGCGGGAAAGGCAAAAACAAACGGGACACCGGCACGAAAAACAGCATGAAAAGATGGAATTTTATTCTCTCTTGAGACATAATTTTTAACACAACGCCTAACTTATCAGGTTATCTCATGCGGCAACTCAAAACATTTTTTGTGCGTACTTACGGCTGTCAGATGAATGAAAACGACACCGAAATTATGGTAGGCCAACTGGAACAAAGAGGTTTGACTCGCACCGATGATGAATCGATCGCTGATCTTTTGATTTTTAATACTTGTTCGATTCGAGATCTGGCTGAACGAAAAGTAATGGGAAAATTAGGAAAAATCGGCAGTACCCCTCAACGCAACGCCATGATCGGTGTGACTGGTTGCATGGCCAACGCTAAAAAGGACTCTCTTTTTCAAAAATTACCTCATATCGATTTCATTTTAGGCACCAACAATATCCATGATTTAAATAACGTACTTGATGAAGTTTTGTCAACGGGCAAACAAACTTTTCGCACCGACGATCAATTTGAACATGAATTGGATTATTTAAGTGCTAAAAGGGATGATAAAGTCAAAGCTTATGTCACCATCATCCGTGGATGCGATAAATTTTGCACCTATTGCGTTGTTCCCTACACGCGTGGTTCAGAAGCCTCTCGTCCACCGGAAAGCATCTTGCAAGAGTGCCGTCAACTTGTTGAACAGGGATATAAAGACATTACCTTATTAGGACAAAATGTCAACAGTTATGGGAAAGATAAGCCTGAGTGGAAGTGCCTTTTCCACGATCTACTCTATCAAATTGATAAAATCCCTGGCATGGAGCGTGTCCGTTTTATGACTAGTCATCCGGTTGATATCACCAAAGAATTAATGGAGGCTATTCGCGATTTAACATCGTTGTGTGAATTTGTCCATTTTCCTTTGCAAGCAGGTTCTAATCGCATTTTAAAAAAAATGCACCGCATTTATACGGTTGAGCAATACCTTGAAAAAGTGCATATGCTATCTGAACTTGTCCCTAATGTTGCTTTAGGTACCGATATTATTGTCGGCTTTCCTACTGAAACGGAAGAGGAATTTCAGATGACATATGATTTACTAAAACAAATCGAATACTCTGTCGCTTTTCTTTTTGCCTATAGTCCCCGTAAAGGAACGCCCGCTATGCGGTGGCAAGACGATATTCCCGAAGAAATAAAGCAGGATCGTTTACAGCGGCTGCTCAAACTGCAAGAGGAAATTTATATAAAACAAAGGCAGGCTTTACTTGAAGCAGAGGTTGAAGTGCTTGTCGAAAAGCGAAATTTTAAAGATAGTTCTTTGATGAAAGGACGTACCCGTTGTTGGAAAAATGTCCTTTTTCCAGGGGGTGACGAATTAATCGGCACCTTGCAACGTATCAAGATTCATAGTTATAATCATCAAACGCTTATCGGCAATATTTCTTAAATCTTAGTGAGCTATAATGATGCCGCAGCCAACTCTTGCTCCTGCATTACCGGTAGGTTGGGTGACATAATCGTCCGGATTAGCGTGCACAATCACCGATCTTCCAACGATTGTGTCTTCTCCGTTAAGTTTGATCACCTTATCCACTCGTTCATAAGAAGCTTTGCCTGTTGCATCTGCAACAATATTGCCCAAATCTCCGGCATGTCGTTCAGCGCTATCTGGTCCGCCATGTTTAGTGTGCGTGGGATTAAAATGTCCTCCTGCTGAAGAAGCATCATCGGCGCTGCAATCACCAAATTCATGGATGTGAAAACCATGTTTTCCCGGCGTTAGTCCTTGAATATTTGCAGTCACTTTCACGCCCCCTTCCACTTGAGTAAAGGTCACCGAGCCGCGCGCCTGATTTCCTTTAGTTGGGTTGATGGTAACTACTGCCTGTGTAATGGAAGTGGCAGGAGGCGCATCGATTGCAGCCGTTTCAAATGGGGCCGTTTGAAAAGATGTCTTGGCCTCAAGCGATAATAAGCCTAAAAAACTAAAGATCAGTGCCAATAGCTTGAAACAGCGCAATGATAATTTCATCGATACCTACTCTTGTTCTGAAGAATCATCTTCATGTGATTGGTTTCGAGGTGGAACTTGTTTATAATTGGCATCTTTATCGCTGTTATCCGGGGTCGTTATACGATCTCCTGTATTGCAGCCGACCGTTAAAGCACCTAAGCTTAAGATAGTTAATAGAGTCTTTTTCATAACTTCTCTCCGTTTAGATTCTGATTTCTTTAATTTTCTTTTAATCTTTCACAATAAATTATTTCAATATTTTTTTATAGCAATGTTGAAAGTAGAAAGCAGCTCCTGCCTGGATCAGAAAAATCCACAACAACTTTGTCTTGAAATTTAATAATTATTTTAAGTTGGCACTGAGGATGTACAGATTGTTCCATTCTATTTTTAAACTGTTGTGTCGGCAATCGATTTAAAAAACTGGTTCTATTTATGCTTAAGGATTTCATATCAGCCCTTGCAATAGCTTTAAACAATACCTCCAATGTACATAAGTTTGTATTGATTAAGTTTAAGCGGACGATCGATGTTTGCGAAATTAGAGCAAGACCGCCAATATCCGTTACTTCTTTGTTTCCCTCTAAACTTAAGTGAAAGGGAGTAAAAGGCCTATACTCCAACATCTCTGCCAAGGCAAGTGCGCCGCGATCGCCTATTTGATTATTTGCCAGTGAAAGTCCACAAAGATTTGGAAGACCGTCATGCCTTAAGATTGTTGCAATTTCGTAGGTTCCGGAATCAGTGATTTTATTATTTTTAAGATAGAGTCCTTTAAGAACTGAATTGGTTTTAATGGCTTCTAAAAGAATATTCAAATTAATATCATTCATACCAACTCTTGATAAAGTCAATTGCTCTATATGAGACGTTGACAATTTGCTACCATATTGTTCTATTGTGAAAAATTGTAACTGTTTAAAAATTTGTGAGTTAATTTTTAGTGAGAATATGGAATTAAACTTAAATAGATTTTCCAACAGTATCTCTAAATGTTCTGATTTAATATGACAGGAGAAAAACTCAATCGCTGTGATACTCGCCGTTTTTTCCCGAGAACGCTTATTATCCAAGCCATTAAGTAATTTTTTCCATGTCAATTCGGTAAATAAACAATTTTTGAAAACTAGAGTTGTAATTTTTTTTACTTTTTCAAGTATTAATTCGTTGAAAATCGCCTCAATAAACTGCTCTGCTACCAATACAGTTGCTTCATTGAAATGAACGGCAAATTTCATTTTATCAATACTAATCTCTTTACAGGGCAATCCATGCAAAACATCTTGGATAATAGACTTAAATATCCAGTAGGTTGAATTTATATTTTCCACTAAAGAAATTACATTTGTGTCAGACCGATCGGTCATTTTATTCGCTAAAGATACTGTCATTTTAAACCGTTCTAAAATTCATATTATTAAAAAAAAGTTATTCACAACATTTTTTCAAAATCGTTTTCAAACAAAACAGGAACTCCTAAAGAGCGAGCCTTATCTAATTTTGAACCCGGATCCTCTCCAGCTACGACGAAGTTTGTTTTTTTGCTGACGGACTCGGTTATTTTCCCCCCTCGTTCTTTAATTAAAGCCGCAGCTGCTGTCCGGGTATATTTTTGCAATGTTCCGGTTAAGACAAAGATTTTACCGTTAAAAAGATGTTCGATCGTTTTTAAAATCTCAACACTGCGCGGCTTAACACCCAAAGAAAATAATCGTTTAATTTCAGAGATCGACTCAGGATCAGCAAAATAGTCACTCACTGCGGCAGCCACTTTTTCACCGATCCCTTCGATCTGCAAAAACTGATCTTTGCTCATCGCCATGAGTGTTTCGATTGTGCCTGCTTTGTTTGCCAGATCCTCCGCTATTCCCGATCCGACATGTTTGATACTTAGCGCCATAATAAATTTATCTAGCGGGACATCTTTCGATTTTTCGATGCTTGTCAACAAATTATGTACCGATTTTTCCTTAAAGTTCGGCAATTGAAATAGTTGATCGGATTGCAACGTGTAAATATCGGAAGGACGTTTGACAAATCCCCGTTTAACTAATTGTTCCACGACCTTTTCGCCCATATTATCAATATCCATGGCGGCTTTACCGACAAAATATTCGATTCTTCGCAACTGTTGTTCAGGACAGTTGATATTGGGACACCGCACAGCCACCTCATCTGCAATGCGTATGACCGAAGTTCCGCAGGCAGGACAATGTTCGGGCATTTTCCATGCTTGGGTATGGCGTGGACGCTTATCGAGATCGACCTTAACGACCTTAGGGATCACATCCCCTCCCTTTTCTATAAATACCCAATCGCCTTCGCGAATGTCTTTGCGCAACACCTCTTCCGCATTATGCAAGGTGGCACGGGAAATCGTACTACCGGCTAGAAAAATAGGCTCAAGCTCAGCTACAGGGGTGAGTACGCCTGTCCTTCCTACTTGAACTGTAATGGATTTAATTTGAGTCACGACCTGTTCAGCAGCAAACTTGTAGGCCACGGCCCAGCGTGGATTTTTTCCTGTGATACCTAATCCTCTTTGTTCAGCGAGGTCGTCCACTTTAATGACGATGCCATCAATATCAAAGAGAAGATGGGAGCGTATGCCTCTGATTTTTTCTGCAAAAGCCCATATTTCATCTAAATTTTTACACAAGGCAACTTGTTTTAAAGCAGGCAAGCCTAAGCTTTTCATGTAGCCGTGTGAACCATATTGACTCGTCACTTCTTCGTTGCGGCCAGCAAGCGAATAAAAGACGATGTCGAGTTTTCGTTTAACAACCTCTTGCGGATCAAGAAGTTTTAGAGAACCGGCCGCTGCATTCCGTGGATTGGCCCATATCACTTCATCGGCAGCTGCGCGTTGTGCGTTGATGGCTTTAAAGACTTCATGCGGCATGAAAACCTCTCCGCGCACTTCCAAATGATCGGGCGGATGTTTGGCTGAAAGTTTTAAAGGGAGGGATTGGATCGTTTTCATGTTTGAGGTGATATCATCCCCTTGCTTGCCATTGCCTCGGGTTACCCCCTTCTTAAAAGCACCCTGTTCATAAATGGCCGTAATGGCCACTCCATCCATTTTTAATTCACATGAAAAGAGCAACTCTTTCTGACCGGTCAGTTTATGCATCCGATGCACAAAGTCTTCAATTTCATCTTTGCTGTAGGTATTTGCCAATGAAAGCATAGGAATGCGGTGTTTGACAGCCTGAAATCCCGAAGAAAGAATCTCCCCTACCCTTTGAGTCGGAGAGGTTGGCGAGATCCAATCGGGGTGTTCTTTTTCGATCTCTTCCAACTGTTTGAAGAGGCTATCGTACTCTTGATCGGTAATTTCAGGCTGGCTATCTAAAAAATATCTTTTGTTATGATACCAGATCTCTTCGCATAACTTTTCATAGTCTTCACGGGTCCGCATTTTTTTCATTTTCACACCTTGAAAATCATTGTCGCCAAGGGAGCTATTTGCATTTTGACTGCCATCGGTTGACCCTTGGCATCATAAATTATTTCAGGATGATGATTCACTTTACCTGATCCTCCGTATCTCTCTTGATCGCTGTTGAAGACTTCTATAGCAGAGGAAACATGAGGGGTATAAATCAAGTAATCGGCATGAAATTGAGGCGTAAAATTATGCACGCATAAAAATCGGTCTAAAGATCCTTTGCGAAAGTAGCTGATGACATTATTTTGATGATCTGAAAAATCAACCCACTCAAATCCCGAAAAATCGAAATCCCTTTCCCATAGGCATCCGTGTGTTAAATATAAATGATTCAACTCTTTCACCATTTGTTGAACCCCTTGATGTGTGGGAAATTTAAGAAGGAACCATTCCAGTTCTGCTTTGCAATACCATTCATTCCATTGAGCGATCTCCCCTCCCATAAACAACAATTTTTTTCCGGGCTGGCAAATCATATAGCTGAGAAGAAGACGCAAATTGGCAAATTTTTGCCACAGGTCGCCCGGCATTTTGCTGATCAAACTATGTTTGCCATGCACCACTTCATCATGCGAAAGAACTAATGCAAACTTCTCGGAAAAGGCATAAAGCAGTCCAAAAGTTAAATCGTTGTGATGGTAGCGACGAAAGAACATGTCTTTAGAAAAAAATCGCAAGGTATCGTTCATCCATCCCATGTTCCATTTGAGATCAAATCCAAGTCCATCTTGATTGATGGGATGGGTCACAGCTTTAAATGAAGTTGATTCTTCAGCAATGATTAATGCACCGGGAAATTGCTGGTGGACAATCGAATTGAGATGCTTAAAAAATTCGATCGCATCGAGATTTTCTTTTGTCCCGTATTTATTAGGGATCCATTGCCCTTCTTCTCTTCCGTAGTCAAGATAAAGCATAGAAGCCACGGCATCCACTCGCAATCCATCGATATGCATCTCCCGAAACCAATAAAGCGCATTGGCCAGCAAGAAATTAGAGACTTCATGCCGAGCAAAATTAAAGATGTAGGTATGCCAGTGAGGATGCTCCCCTTGCCGAGGATCTTCATGTTCATATAAGGCGGTGCCATCGAATCGTCCTAATGAAAACTCATCTTTAGGAAAATGACCCGGAACCCAATCAAGGATAACGCCAATATGATTTTGATGAAGATGGTTGACAAACCATTGGAAATCCTCCGGAGTCCCATACCTGCTTGTGACGGCATAAAACCCTGAAACTTGATAACCCCACGATTCATCCAAAGGATGTTCTTGAATGGGAAGAAGTTCGACATGCGTATATCCCATTTCTTTGCAATAAGCCGCTAACTCGACCCCTATTTCGCGATAGTTCTTAAAATAGGGTCCATTTTTTTTCCAAGACCCTAAATGAACTTCATAAATATTGATCGGTTGAGGTTTGTTATATTCATTGGACCTGCGTGCCAGCCAATCATGATCGTCCCATTTGAATTTACCGATATTATAAACCACAGACGCGGTCGCTGGACGCAATTCGCTAGAATAGGCATATGGATCGGCCTTAGGGAGCAGTGCTCCGGCCTGGGTCTTAATTTCGTACTTGTATTTCTCCCCTTCTTTCAACCCCGGGACAAACAATTCCCAGATGCCGCAATTACCCATATTACGCATCGGGTTGATCCGTCCATCAAAATAATTAAAATCTGCGACTAGGGATACCCCTTTAGCAGCAGGCGCCCAGACGGCAAAGCGAACGCCTTCAATGCCATCGAGGGTCATCAAATGGGCTCCCAAAACTTTGTAGAGGTCGTAATGGACCCCTTTGGCAAAAAGATATTGATCAATTGCGCCAATGGTTGGCGTTATAGAATAGGGATCGTACGCTAAACACCCATTTTGATGATAAATCCGATAGTCCTTTGCAGTAGTATTTCCAGGTACGATGACAGCAAATAAACCTGCCGCGTCAAGTCTTTCAGCCGGAATAATTTTGCCGAACACTTCCAGATGAATGGTTTGGGCGCCAGGCCGCCATAGGCGGATGATTTTTTTTCCTTCGAGATGATCGCGGAGGCCTAAGATTCCGTGTGGATCGTATTGCTCTCCACTGTATAAAAGAGTGAGTTGGCGCATGAAATCTGGATCCACAGTGACCTTTGGTGAGGCGATCATTAATTTGTTTCAATATTCTTAACTTAATTTTAGAATGGAAGACAACCTTTAATTTTCAAAATTGTCGAGCCAATATTGCAATCCTGCTTTGACAGCTAATTCTTGACCGATAAGATGGCACTTCCCTTTTTCATGCCTTTGTAAGCGAACCCGGTACCGTTTAACCCCATGAAACTTAAACTGAATGCTGCCTTCGAGCTGACTGTGTACAATCAAGCGCCTTATCTTTTTCTTGCTCCACTCCATATCGATCAATCCCCATGCACTTTTCAATCCCAAAAAACGTCCGCTGTGAAATTCGAGGGGCAGCTGAGGCAAAATGTACAAAGATCTGTTTTCTTCGCGAAAAAAAAGCCGCCTTATCAACTCGGCTCCCCGATCCAATAATGGCAACGGCGATCGTGTAAAGCCGGCAGGGATGGATGGTAGAGAAAAACCTTGATGATCTGTATCTTTCAGCCGAGGAGAGAGCATCCCTTCAAAAGCAGCCAAATAAAATTTTTCGAAGGCTGGCAAAATATGCTCAGGCGGCAAACGATCCATGGCTTCTCTGTCTAAGAAAACTAATGTGCCTTTGCGATCATCAACGGGCAATAGGGGGCACATCTGGCCTAAACTCAGCCAGATAGGGAAAATTTCTTCCATCTGATGGCGCCGTTTTTTAATGAGTTCCCAATCTTGTGCTTTATGAGACCCGAGCGATAATCGTTCCATTTTAGGAGCATCCTCCATAGCAGGCTTCGATTTTCCCCCTTTAATCATCAGAGTATTTCCTTGACGCACGATCCCCTTTAAATCGAAGCTAATAAAGTCGGCCGAGGGCTCCTTTTCAATAGTGATGATAAGAGTGCCGTTCTCACCGGCAAAACATCTATAACGAAAGTATCCATTTTTAGCATGCCCTAAAATTGAAACCCGTTCTTTTTCAAGATCCTGGATCACGGTAAAATCTTTGACCGGACCTTCTACATTCAATGGAATATCCCGAACAATTTCCGGTTCCGGTCCTGCAAGATCTTCGATGCGCAACAACGCAGGATAGACTCGCAGTCGAAGAGTTGTTCGGGGAACGATGCAGACCGATCCAGCCAAATGGGTATAGGGAAGCAGACGTTCTGCAATGGTAATGCGCATTAAATTAGCATGCCTTTTTGGTTAAACCAATAATTGGACGACCGATAAGTCCTCGCGGCGTATTTTCAATTAATTCCAAATCCACCAACTCATTCGCCTTATATCGATTGCCTACTATTTTGACGTTTAAAAAATTATCTGTATGGCCGTTCATTTCATCTGAATGCTCGGAATCCCACCCTTCAGTTAAGACAGTCATGCAACGGGATACATAGCGGTTGCGCAGATCAAAAGCGATCTGCTCTGCTGTACGCAAGACTTCTTGCTTTCTTTCTTTGATAACATCTAGTGCAACTTTATTAGGATAAGAAGCAGCCCGCGTCCTAGGGCGTTCACTGTAAGGAAACATGTGGACTTTGGCAAATTGAACATCACGCATAACCGATAATGTTTCAGCAAAGTCCGCCTCTGTTTCACCCGGAAAACCAACAATCACATCAGTCGTGAAAGTAAAATCACCGTGCGCTTTTTTCAGCCGATCCACAGTTTCCATAAAAATCTGCCGCGTATACTTGCGGTTCATCCTCTTGAGGATGACATTCGATCCCGATTGCAATACAATATGCATAGAAAGGCAGGTGTTATCTCCCTGAAGAATAGCATCCATTAAATTATCATCGATCTCATCGGGATCGATCGAGGAAACGCGCAACCTTTCCAGTCCCGGCACTTTATCAACTGCACGCACTAAATCGGCCAAACAATCAGGTTTTTTATCATCCGAGGGATTGCCATCGAAATCGCCAATATTAATGCCGGTTAAAACAACCTCTTTGTAGCCATTAGCGATTAGGGACTCGACTTCACGGATAATCTCCGGTATTGTACGGGAGCGCGATCTTCCTCGTACGTAAGGGATGATGCAATAGGTGCAAAATGAATTGCATCCATCTTGCACTTTAACAAAAGCGCGCGTATGCGCTTCGAAATTTTTGATTGAGAATTCCGGAACATCCTCCGCGGGAAATAGGGACGCAACAAGAGATTCTTTGTCCTTATTTGAGACCACATGCGTGACCCCATCGATCGCCTTGACAGCATCAGGTTGACTTTCAGCATAACATCCAGTCACAACTAATTTAGTATCAGGGTTTTCCTTAGCCATCCTCCGGATTTCATGGCGGCTACTACTATCGGCCGATTCCGTGACAGTACAAGTATTGATAATGCAAATATCGGCCTGTTCATCGTCCTGCGCTGCAACATACCCTAGCTGCATCAATTGATCTTGATAAGCTTGGGATTCATATTGATTCGTTCTGCAGCCCAAAGTAGCGACTTTAAACTTTTTTATCGGCTTTTCATTCATGGCTAACAGTTTATCACAACAAACAGACAGAAGCAAGTAGCTCCTGAAATAAAATTATAATATGAAAAATAAACAAAATACTTGTCAATATATCAATAAATAATCATGGTGAGATTAAGACGTGTCGTGTGATTAAACTGTAAGTTTTACAGTGACCCGTTTAAATATTGTCCCTTGTTGAAAGTAAGGGAAGTTGTTAGCAACCGTTAAATAGGAGAGCACTATGAAAAAATTGTTGCAAATAGGCACAGTCCTTTGTGGTCTTCTCATTACACAGTACGGTTTTTCTCAAAATACTGCGGCTCAACAGTCGCCTTCGCCTGCATCAGCAGGAAATCAAACTCAATTTGCTCCAAATGGCGGCTATGCCCGCTATAGCCAAGCTTACCAAGGAAATCAAGCCTATCAAGGCTTCCGCGGCGGATCCGGTGGATTCCAAGGTGGATGCTCAGAAGGTGGCTGCCCTGCTGATCATGCATGTGAAGACCAACCTTGCAATGATTGCTGGTGCTTATATGCCCATTATGAACCTTGCTACTCTACAACACGTCGTTGTGTAGAAGAACAAGTTCCCTGCAAAAAACGTTGCTGCAGATATTGCGACAAGTACTATGAAGTACAACGTTGCAGATATGTACCGCAATATTACACAGAAACACTATGCCGCAAAGAACCAGAATATTATGAAGTAGATGATTGCAAAACATGCTACAAATGGGTTTGCGATACACATTGCCAATATGTTCCAAAATATTATTGGAAACATGTGTGCAAACCAGAATGCAACACTTGCCAATAATTTTGGTGCCATTGCACTTTTCTAGACAGGCGGATTTTTATCCGCCTGTTTTTTTATTTATTTCCAAAAAATGATTACTTGACAGAAAGCTCTCCAAATCACAACATTCAGACAACCCGCAAGGAATCATTGACATGATGAGCGTTTTGCAAATCTTCCCTCGCCGTCTAGAGGGCTGGCTTTACCTAATCGCCCTGTTAGCCATCTTTATTGCCTGGGTGTTATCCATTATCTCGTGGGTAAATATTTGCGTGGAAGAATGCGCAGAAAGTCATAAATGGAAACTCTTCGGTCTGCCGTTTGAGTTTACAGGGATGATTTTGTTTATCCCTTTGCTTCTTATCCATGCCTTTTCCAAAAAATATCGGGAATTATCCCTTTTTGCAGGCTTAATCCTGGCGGGTGCTATCGGAGCAGAAATCCAATTCATTTTTTTACAAAAATACAAAATCGGCATCTGGTGCCCTTTGTGCTTGTCGATTGCTGCTTGTGTATTGATTGCAGGAATCTGCTATGCAATCGGTTACTATATTGAATTGAACCATTTGATTGAACGTGGGCTAAGAGGAGAATTTATGAAAAGCATCTGGAAAGGAATTGCGGGAGTATCTGCACTAATACTAGGTTTTCTTGTCGCTTTGATCGGCGTTACAAAATTTGATGAGATTCAAGCCCAAGAAAGCACCATTAAAGAGAGTCTTTTTTTTGGCAGCAAAAGCAGTCCGATCGAGGTGTATCTTTTTACCGACTGGTCTTGCCCCGCTTGCAGACAATTAGAACCGGAGATTGAAAAGATGGCCCCAGCCGTAATGGAAAAAGCTAAATTAACTTTTGTCGATCTTGCCATTCATACTGAGACCTTAAATTATTCCCCGTATAATGTTTCATTTATGATCAAAAATAAGCCTTTGTACTTTCGCTTACGGGAAGAGCTCACAAAAATGTCGGTGAAAACAACAGCCCCGACAGATGCACAAATCGAAAAAATCGCTGAACAATTAGGGACTAAATATGAGCAACTTAATTTCAGCGATATTGCCATAAGTCAAAAATATTTTAAACAACTCGCCAAGCAATTTGGCGTCACTAAAACACCTACATTGGTGATCGTGAATACTCAAACCAAAAAAGGGAAAAGACTGACGGGCATCCCTGAAATTACCGAATCGAATGTCCTCAAAGCCATTAATTCACTACAGGCAAAGCCTGTCGACACCGACGACGAAAAAGAATAATATCTTCTTCGTTTTATAATGATTTTTTAACCTATTCTTAATTTTCCTTTTCTTTATAAAAAATTTATAAATTTCCATTAGTCTAGTTTATTATTAATATAAATAATGGTTTATTTATGACCTCTGACGTTAAAAATGTTTCTTTTAGTGATTATATTATCAATGCTCAAATAGCTTATGCTTTGCCTAAAGCAAAAGAACCTTCAAGCATTGGTGAAATCGCTAAATATATCTTTGTACAAATTGCCGATTTATTTTTATCTTTAAGCGCATCCTATCGCGACAGCAAAGCAAATGCTGCCTTACGAAAAATGAAGGAGCACAGCGACAATGCTTCAAACACATTGTTTTCTAAAACTACAAATCTTATGAAAGGAACGGCAGCAACTGCGCGTCATGCACTTGGACGTGCTATCGGAAAAGGAGCAGAAACTCATACAAGATATTGTAACAATCCTTCCGTCAAAGAAAGCGATGCCATTAAAAGCGGAGCACTCCTTCCAGGAGCCGCTGGAGTTAGTTATTATAGCGGCAAAATAGCACGCAACCAATGGAATAATGGGGAAAGAGCACGTGCTGTCAGAACAGCCGTAGGAGGAGCAACTTTAGCTTCTTGCGCCATAGTCTGCACAGCCTTTAATTGGATGGTTGGTGGAGGTAATTAATATCTCTGCCTTGCTCGTTTCTCATTCGGTAAAGGAGGAATGAAGAAAAGCAAGAACAAATGGGTACGGGCACGAAAAAACGGTAAATAACTACTTGAATCTATTCCTCTCTTGGATTAATGTCTAAGTATTTACCATGAGGAGTTATGCCAGCAACACTCCAAAAACATCAAACTATTTTAGATACAATCGGCCATACCCCTTTGGTCAAGCTGCAACATATCAATCCAAATCCATTAGTCACCATCTTAGCTAAAGTTGAATTCTTAAATCCAAGCGGCAGTATCAAAGATCGCATTGTTTCTTATATTATTAACAAAGCCGAACAGGAAGGACGATTAAAGCCCGGCGGCACAATCATCGAAAATACTTCAGGCAATACGGGGGCAGCCGTTGCGATGATCGCTGCCATCCGTGGCTATCGCGCTATCTTGACGATGCCGGACAAAGTCAGCAAAGAAAAACAAAATGCCCTTAAAGCTTTTGGAGCTGAAATTGTCGTCACCCCTACTTCTGCATCACCCGATTCACCGGAACATTATGTCAATACTGCCAAACGGCTAGCTCAAGAAATACCGAACAGTTTTCGCATCGATCAATATGATAATCCTTTAAATCCCGAAGCGCATTACTTGACAACAGGGCCGGAAATTTGGGAACAAACAAATGGTCAGATCGATTATTTTGTCGCCAGCGGCAGTACGGGAGGAACCATTTCGGGAATAGGAAAGTTTTTGAAGGAAAAAAGACCGAATATTAAAGTCATCATGCCAGATCCGATCGGCTCTATCTATTGCGCCTATTTTAAAACAGGCGTGATCCCTTCGGGAGGGAACTGCAATTATCAAGTCGAAGGGATTGGCGAAGACCACATTGCCCATGCCATGGACTTTTCAGTTGTGGACGATGTCATCCCTTTTAATGATAAAAATGCCTTCACCATCGCACGCCGGCTTGCTAAGGAAGAAGGGATCTTAGCGGGAGGGTCAAGCGGAGCTAATGTGTGGGGTTGTTTGGAAATAGCCAAAACTTTGAAAAAACCAACTACTATCGTGACAATTTTGCCCGATGGAGGGATTAAATATCTCAGTAAGATGTTTAATGACGAATGGATGAAAAAATATAATTTATTATAGGAACCATGAGATTTGCAACAAAAGCCGTCCATGCTGGACAAGAGCCCGATCCTGTGACCGGAGCCATCATGCCTCCGATTTATATGACATCGACATACGTACAAGAAAGCCCCGGAGCGGGAAAGGGTTACGAGTATACACGCGCCTCCAATCCAAATTTTACCATTTTGGAAAAGCAGCTAGCTGCTTTAGAACACGCGCAATACGCCACTGTGTTTTCTTCGGGCTTAGGAGCCTTGACAGCTTTAGTTTCCACGCTTTCACCCGGAAATCGGGTGGTTGCCATTGATGGCGTGTATGGCGGCACTTACCGTTTGTTCAATCAGGTGTTTAAAAAATTTGGCATCATATTTGAATCCTATAACCCCTCCAGTCCGGAAGGTAAACAACAGTTGGAAAAAGCTATAGCTAGCAAACCGCAATGGTTATTTTTTGAGACGCCCACCAATCCATTATTGGAAGTTTTTGATATTGAAGCCTACGCCAAACTCGCCAAGAGTTCTGGAATCACAACCGTCGTCGATAATACTTTTGCTTCGCCCTATTGTCAAAATCCTCTCAATCTGGGAATCGATATTGTCTGGCATAGCTCAACGAAGTATCTAGGCGGTCATTCCGATGTCATTGGCGGCGTTGCCATGAGCAATAATCCCGCTGTTAAAAAGGAGTTGGATTTTGCGCGGAAAGCGATCGGCCTCAATCCTAGCCCCTTCGATACATGGTTAATTACGCGCGGAGTTAAAACACTAGCGGTCAGAATGGAACAGCATCAAAAAAATGCTTTATTAATCGCTCAATTTTTAAAAGAACATCCAAAGGTTAAAAAAGTTTATTATCCTGGCCTCGAAAGCCACGCTTCACACGCCATCGCTAAAAAACAAATGCGCGGTTATAGCGGAATGGTATCGGTAGAATTTAATATGCCTTTGGAGGAGACTAAGAAGCTGATCTCCTCATTTAAAATTTTTGCCTTAGCTGAAAGTTTAGGAGGCGTTGAAAGCTTGGTATCGCATCCGGCCACTATGACCCACGCCTCTGTTCCGCCGCAGGAGCGAGCCAAAATTGGATTATCCGATGGCCTTGTCAGATTTTCTGTAGGGATTGAGGATCCACAAGATTTAATTGAAGATCTCCGTACAGCTCTAGATGTAAAATAGCAATTCACCACAGAGAGCTGGACAAGGAGAAAGATGCATGTATCTGATTGCCGAAGGCGATCCTATAATCCTGTTTTCATCTTTTCTCATATTTTCTCATTGATCTCACTGGCTCCGCGGTCATTTATGCAACAACCTTGTTCAAACGCTACGCTTCAATTCTAAAATATGCTATGCTGATCATTTTTAGGTAATTATGAGACGTGCATCCTTTATTATTTTAGGCATCTTAATTTTTGCCGGAATTTTTTTCATTTATGAGGAGATCTTCGACGCCTTTAGCGTTAAGAACATCTCTTTTGATGGTGAAAGCCATCCAGAATGGAGTCTTCCTCCCCTATCGCCTGTGCAATTCGATGAAATCACTACTATTTTAAGCAAACCCTTCGCCTATCTTGGCAAAGGGCATCAAACGTATGCCTTTGTCAGCGATGACCAACAATATGTTTTAAAATTCATTAAATTCACCTATTTGAAGCCCTCCTCAACCTTAGGCTGGCTGCCATCCATTCCGGCGGTAAAAAAATATCGAGAACAACAGCAAAAATGGAAACAAAAACGGTTCTTGCGCGTATTTGCCGGATATAGGCTCGCTTACGAAGCAAATAGCGATCGCACAGGACTAGTCTACGTTCATTTAGTCAAATCCAACAATTTGAATAAAGTCATTACAGTCACGGACAGTTTTGGTTTAAATCATCAGATCGATCTCGACCAAGCTTTTTTTATTGTTCAACGCAAAGCTGTCATGACACGCGAAGTTCTAACGTCTCTTTTAACTCATCAAGATGTCGCGGGAGCAAAACAAAAGATCCAGCAAATTTTCGATCTATACCTTGATGAATATAAAAAAGGGTTGACAGACAGCGACCACAATGTCATGTACAATACCGGCTTTGTTGGAGAGAAGGCCATCCATATTGATGTTGGCAGAATGACACGAAATCAAGATAAAGATCCTGAACAGTTTAAAAAAGACCTAAAAAAAATTGCCCAAAAACGTTTTGGTAAATGGCTTAAAGCAAACTATCCACACTACTATGCTGACATCCATTTGGATATGGAACAATATTTGACCACTATTTTTAATACCCGCATGCATGAATAAAAACACTTTGCAACCCATTCCTCAGCTCAAAGAGGAATTTGATGTTGCCGTCATCGGCGGCGGTATCAACGGAGCTGCCATTGCCCGCGATGCCGCTTTGCGTGGTTTAAAAGTGATTCTGCTGGAAAAGCATGACTTTGCCAGCGGAGCAAGTTCCAAAAGCTCAAAACTTATTCATGGAGGATTGCGCTACCTAGAAAATTTTCAATTTCGCCTGATCAAAGAATCTTTGCATGAACAATCCATTCTCTTAAAAACAGCATCAAATCTTGTGCAACCGCTCCCTTTCATCGTGCCTGTTTATCAAAACCAATCACGCCCTTTATGGTTAATCAAGATCGGACTCTTTCTCTACGATTTTTTCCGCAGTAAAAATCTACCTCCATATCAATCTTTATCAAGAGAAGCGATCAAAGCCCAATTTCCTTCGATAAGGAAAGAGAGACTTAAAGGAGGATGTTTATATTATGATGCAGTCATGCAAGATAACCGGATTGTGATTGAAAATATTCTCTCCGCAGTCTCTTTAGGGGGTGTAGCATTAAATTATACCGAAGCGGTCGAATTCCTAAAAAATGATGAAGGTAAAATCCAAGGAATACGCTGCCGGGATGCACAAAATCATCAAGAAAAAATAGTTTATGCAAAGTGTTTTGTCAATGCAACGGGAGCTTGGTCAAACGGACTTTCAACTAAAGCAGACCCTTCACCTGCCTTTGAAGTCTACCCAACCAAAGGAGTGCACCTTGTCCTTCCGCAAATCAACGCTTCGCATGCTTTGCTACTGACTGCTCCACAAGATGGACGCCCTTTCTTCCTCATTCCATGGAATGGTTATTCATTATTAGGAACCACCGATACTCCTTATGAAGGCAAACCCGAAGCGGTGAGCGTCTTAAAGGAAGATCTAGACTACTTGCTCAACGCCTTTAACCACTATTTTCCCGAGCAGCATTTTTCCCAAACCGACGTCATCGCTTCCTTTGCCGGATTGCGTCCGCTTGTTAAAAGCACAGTTTCCAATCCTGCCCAAATGAGCCGCGACTACCACCTATCCACTGCAAAATCAGAATTGATCACTTTATTAGGGGGAAAATATACCACATATCGTTTGATGGCCGAGAAAACAGTCGATCTCATCTTTAAACAATTACAGCTCCCAAAGCATCCTTGTAAAACTCAGGATGTCCCTCTGTGCAGTTTTGAAATGCCATCTTTCAAAAAAGAAATGATTAGCAATGAATTAAACCTAGCTATTCAACAAGTTGACCGCATTATAAAACAGTATGGAGAGGCTTCCCATCAAATCTTTGATATCATGCGACGAAGTCCTGATGAAAAGAAGCAAATCTGTCCGGAACAGCCTCATCTATTTGCTGAATTAGTTCATTCGATTAAACATGAAAAATCCATGTATCCCGATGATTGGTTGGCAAGGCGCACTTCCATAGCTTATACAAGCGGCCAAGGGCATCAGTGTTTAGATGCAGTAGCCAAAACATTTGAAACAAAATAGGCAAAATCGCCTTCGGCGACAGGATAGTGAATATAAAGCTGCTATTATACCTAATCTTGCCGCCGAAGGCGATCTTGCCCATCTTGCTTTTCTAATTGTTGGCCTGAATGTTAAAACCTGTCACAGGTCAAAAGTACAGGCGGCATTGAAAAGCCGCTCCAAAAATCTTGATTTTAGTATCGGGAAAATCAAATGGCACCTGATAATGCTCCCCATACTGCCTATATTCGTAAAATGGAATTAAACAAAACTCGCCGTTCCATCCACAACACTGATTTGTATAACAAAGCGGCAATTCCACACGGCAATAGATCTTATTTTCATAATGCAAGATCGAATGAGGCAATTCAGGATCATGTGTGACTTTGATCTTTCCATCAATGTTAAATTGCGCAGAAATATCTAATCCCAAAGTCAAGCACGGTTTGATATTGACCCGGGTCAAAGCTCCTAACAAAGCATATGAAAACGTATTGCGAAAATGAAAATGCGCTGGTGAAGGATGAAAATAATTATTATTTTCAACAAAGTAGCCATATCCCGTATAAGGAGTCCATGAAGCACACGTTCCTGTAGAATTTTGAAACGTATAGCCGATCCGTCCTTCCACATACTGATCAGTAAAGTGAGACTTTAACCGTCTATCGCTACCGGTTTTACCAGAAAGTGTTCCAGCGGCATACGCCGCCTCGATCCCCCAATAGATTAAGTAGCGCCCTATATGATCGTAGTTGAACCTTGCTCCATACAAATATCCATCTTGAACCACGCCCCCCTTTCGTACACGCTTCACATGATAAAACTCTGGGCCTAAGGCAACTCGGTGCCGTTGGCACGTTGTTTCTGCTGCTTGAGAATATGTGAATGGATCCACTAAAAAAGAAAAAATTAGCGTTGCGGCGAGGACATAGAAGCTACGTAGCATAGGAAAAAAAATTGTTAAATGCCCTTTTAAAGCCAATTTCACTATAAAAAATGATTGTGGCTAGAGCTATGCTATTTGTCAATAGAACAGCCTTCAAAAAATAAATATTTTTTTTCTTGAAATATTCATCATCTTGTTCTATATCACACCTTTAATCAATATTCGTCTAATCAAAACGGCTAGAGGAGATCGAAATGAAAAAAAATCACACACTCGTTTGCCTTTCAGTTTTATTTTTGACCATTCCCTTTGCTCGTGCTGCATCTGAAGAAATCTTCGTACGCTCCCCTAATGGAGAACATCTCGCTCTTGAAATTGATCCAACTGAACCCTTTGGCGACGTCATAAAAAAAATCGCGCATCAGCTGGCCGGTGAAGATAACGACGAATTCTACTTGGATTATGCACCCGTTGACATCAAACTCTTTAAAGCCTTCAAAGGAACTCGTGATTACAATGCCGAAGCGAGCAAAAAAGAAAAAGACCTGATAACCTATATCCTCACAACAATGGCAAATAAAAATCCCATCCAATTATGGAAGGAAGAAAAATCGTTACGAAAAGCAGGCGATAAGATCATTCATCTACACCCCTATCGTTTTTTGATGTGTATATTTAAAGATGAAACACTAAAAGCTGCCATTGCTAGTGTCAAAGAAAGGATCCTCCTTTGGAGTAAATTTAAAGAGGGTTTGTTTGACTCTTTGACTGAAGAGGCTCAAAAAAATAATCTAGTCCCTTATGTAGACGACTTCGCCGCTAACTTAGAAATCTCCAGCAATTTGATTCTGCCTGCTATCCATGAAGGCAATTGGGAGCAACTGATCAACCTTCTTATAAAGAATGTCCCACGTGAAGGAGAACCCGACCGATATAACGATATGTAATGAACAAACAATAAATATCGAACAATGAGAGCACATGCCATCATTTTTTAAACGACTCAGTTACAGTTTTGGTAATGAAGACTGGTTAACAGAACACAAAGCACTTCAAATAGAGCCGGATAGCCGTGTACTCTGCATCACTGCAAGCGGAGATCGTCCGCTGAATCTTTTGACAAAGGATTGCACAGAAATCGTTTCACTTGATGCAAATCCCTATCAAAATCATCTACTGGAACTAAAAAAGACAGCTTTGAAACATTTAAATGATGACGATTATTTAGCTTTTATGGGAGTGCACCCATGCGTATCCCGCAAAGAAACGCTAAAACAACTCTCAGCTCATTTGCCTGCAGAAACATCCAAATATTGGCACCATTATGATAATCTGATCTATGATGGAATTATCTATCAAGGGGCCGTCGAACGGTGGCTCCGTCGCCTTTCTTATATTTGGCGTTTATGCAGAAGAACTGAAATACAAGGTTTGTTTTCAACGAATACTCTCGAAGAACAAACTGTATTTTTGAAAGAACAATGGAATCATAAATTATGGAAAACGGGCTTTAATTTTTCGATGCAAAGCTGGATTCGGCACTTCTTGTTTAAAGATCCAGGCATCTGCGAACACTTTGATTCATCTATCAAACCGGGTAAATATTTTTATGATCGGATGATGAACACCTTAAACCAAAATCTAGCCCGGCAAAGTGCACTGTTATGCCTAATGTTTATCGGCAAAGTCCATCAAGAAGCACTTCCCCCCTATCTACATTCGAATCAACTTAATAACATCCGACGCAATCTGGGACGCTTAACATATAAGACCGACGATATTATCACCTATTTAAATTCGGTCCCTGAAGGAAGCTTTGATCGGTTTTCGCTCTCGGATGTCGCCTCTTATCTTGATTATGAAAATTATTTAAAAATGTTAAAAGGGATGTACCGCGCCGCTAAACCCAATGCACGATTTTGCCTAAGGCAATTAATGACATCGTATAAGTTGCCTGAAGGGTTAAAACCCTATTTCTCGCGCGAACCCGAGCTTGAAGATCAACTTAAAAAAGAAGATAGGGCTTTCGTCTATGATTTTACCGTAGGTACAATCATAAAAGAGTAAGTGTATTTGAACTATTTACAAGGAGCCTGCTGCCATGGATTTAATTAAAGAAAATCGAGGGATCGTCACTTTTGAAGGATTTCTTTTTATTATACTTGGCATCTTAGCAATCATCTTTCCCGTGGTGTTCACCTTTGGTTTCGAACAATTGATCGGCTGGCTGTTTTTTCTCGGTGGGTTAGTCCAAGTCTATCGAAGCTACAAATCAATTGGACATCGTGGGTTTTGGCCTTTGGTTTTTAGCGCACTGCTTGGAATCGTCGCTGGCCTCTTGCTCATCATAAAGCCTATGGCCGGCGTGCTTACATTGACACTTGTACTGACCTTCTTTTTCTTTCTTGAAGGGATCGCTAAGATTGCATTTGCCTTCAGCATTACAAAATCAAAAGGATGGGGATGGATTTTATTTAGCGGATTGATTGCTCTTGGGTTAGGCATTCTTATCCTTTCTGGATGGCCTGGAACCGCACTATGGGTGTTGGGATTATTGGCTGGAATCAATATGTTATTCTTCGGAAGTTCTTTGTTGAGCCTAGTCTGGAGTTTGCCAAAGGAAAGCAAATAGGTATTTTGCGGCGCTAGCTAAGCCGCGAAAAGCGGCTTGCTAGATTCTCACTTTTACAATAGCTTCATGACTATTTTTTAACGTCTTTAAAAATGCTTGCTAAAACTTCGTCGATTGACATTTTCTTCCATCCCATTATTTCATTTGGAAGAGTTTCATACCCCTTAAAATGCATAATCGCTTCATCAGGATCGCTTACTTCTCCATAGATAATTTTTTCTTTAGAAACTTTAGAAATATTGTCGATAAGCACCCATAATTCATAAGAGTCTCCACGTTTACTCGTTCTTCCATCAGTCAGTGTAATTGTCTCGAATGCTGAATTGCATTCATTTGTCTAACCTTCAGAACATCGCCAGGGCGATACGGAGCACTCAATCTGAGATTAAGAGCGAGAGCTTAGCCGGATGCACGATTGCAGCAATTTTTGTGTTTCTGATTCAATGTTGCTTTCCTACGATTTTTGTTGTACTATTCTCGTTTAAGAACTAGGCACAAGATCAGTTTTGTTTATATAAGTGCAAAGATCTGCAAGTTACTAACCGTTTGATGACAGGAACAGGGATGGCTGATAGCGTTATTTTTGAAAATGTTTCGAAGCAGTTTGGAAGAAGCAAAGCGCTATGCGACATCTCTTTCTCAATCAAGAAAGGAGAATTCTTTTCCTTATTAGGTCCTAGCGGGTGCGGCAAGACCACGCTTTTACGCATTTTAGCAGGCTTCGAACTGCCCGACGCTGGCAAAATCCTTCTCGATGGAAAAGACATTTCACGTCTTCCTCCGCATAAACGTCCTGTCAACACGGTTTTCCAAAATTACGCCCTTTTTCCCCACTTGACCATTTGGGAGAACATTGCTTTCGGATTGCGCATCGCCAAACGTTCGGAAAAAGATATCAAAGATGAAGTTGAAAAAATGCTGCATCTTATTCAAATGACCGATCATTCCTATAAGCTGCCCGACCAAATTAGCGGTGGTCAAAAACAGCGCGTCGCCATTGCCCGAGCCCTTGTCAATCATCCCCAAGTCCTACTCCTGGATGAACCTTTAGCTGCGCTCGACCTTAAGCTGCGTCAAAAAATGTTGATCGATCTCGATCAAATTCACGATGAAGTAGGGATCACTTTTTTATTCGTCACGCACGATCAACAAGAGGCCATGGCTGTCAGCGATAGGATCTGCGTCCTGCACAATGGACAGGTCGAACAGATCGGCACCCCCATCGAGATTTATGAAGCGCCAAAAAGCAGCTTTGTGGCCGATTTTATCGGCGATACTAATTTTCTCGACGGCATCGTCGCCGAAATGACTCAAAAAGATTACAGCTTAGTTCGTCTCGATAATTTTCCTGCTGTGTTATGTTTTAATGACAAACAACTCAGCGTAGGCGATCAAGTGCACTTAAGCGTTCGTCCAGAAAAAATCCATATTTCCCGCGAACCGCCTCCTTCACAGCCTCGTCAAAATCTCTTTCCAGGCGTTGTAGAAGATGTGATCTATAAAGGCGACCATACCCATTTCGGGGTCAAAGTGGAGGGTCACAAATTCTCTGTAACGCAACAGCATAGCCGTTTTCTTCTCGATGAACGTCCGATCCGTTGGACTGACAAGGTGTGGATCTGGTGGCATGCCGATGATGGATTCATGCTGGAAAAATATAAAAAACCTGAAAAGGAAGAGTCGAACATATCCCCATTTTCTCTTAAGGAAGATATGTGAGGCTATGGACAAAAGCAAAAATGCGCTCAACGAAGCCCTGTTAACCTTTCCAAGCTTTGCGTGGCTCATCCTATTTTTCCTTATTCCCACATTTATTATCTTTGCCTACGCCTTTAAGCCAAGTGATATCTATGGCGGGGTGGGTGAAGGGTGGACCTTAGATACCATCAAACAGTTGGCTGACCCTAATTACTATTTATTAATCTGGCGTACACTTTGGCTGAGCTGCTTAACGACTGCCATCTGCCTTTGCTTGGCATTACCGGTCGGTTATCAATTGGCCACCACGAAAACACGGCTGCGCCATCTTCTCCTTTTGCTTATCGTGGTTCCATTTTGGAGCAGTTTCCTCATCAGAATTTTTGCTTGGAAAGCTCTTTTACATCCAGAAGGTATTTTTAAACAATTTCTCGTCTTTCTTCGCCTTGCCGATCCAAATGCGACGTTGCTATACAATTCAGCAACGGTTTTGCTCGTCATGGTTTATACCTATTTGCCCTTTGCTGTCTTTCCCATCTATGCGGCAGCGTCTAAATTTAATTTTCAATTGATCGAAGCGGCCATGGATTTAGGAGCCTCGAGGCAGCAAGCCTTCTTTAAAGTGTTTGTTCCGGGCATACGCAAAGGAATCCTTACAGGCATGGTGATGGTATTTATTCCTGCAATCGGCGCTTATGTGATTCCGGATTTGGTCGGCGGAGCCAATAGCGAGATGATTGGCAATAAGATCGCTCAGCGCACCTTCGTTGAGCGCAATCTTCCCCAAGCTAGCGCTTTGTCTGCGTTGCTCGCCCTTGCAGTCCTTGTTCCTGTGGTCGCAGTCACTTTTCTGACAAGAAAGGCAAAAAGAATCGAAGCTGAAGCAAGGAATAGAGAATGAAAAGCAGCAAATTTTGTTTGGCAACGACGTTGGCTGTGCTCGTTTTTCTCTATCTGCCTATCATTATGTTAATCATCAGTTCATTTAACGATTCCCGCTTCAGTGGTAATTGGCAGGGCTTTACTTTAAAATGGTATGCGCGCCTTTTGCAAGATAACGGCATTTGGGAAGCTTTAAAAAACTCTTTGATTATCGCTATTTCAGCCACACTTGCCTCTTCATTGCTAGGTACATTAGCTGCCTTTGCACTGCATCGGTATAAAACCCCTCTTCAAAAAATTCATTATGGGTTGATTTATACCCCTTTGGTCATTCCCGACATATTGATGGGGATCAGCTTGCTTCTCTTTTTTGTGATCACAATGATCCCATTAAGCCTTTTGACTGTATTCATCGCGCATACAACCTTTTGCGTCAGCTATGTTACCATGGTGATGTTATCAAAACTGCAAACATTTGATTTTTCAGTGGTCGAAGCCGCACAAGATCTAGGTGCTAATACTTGGACAGTGATTAAAAGAATCCTCCTTCCCTTATTAGCCCCAGGCATCGTTGCCAGCGCTCTGCTGGCCTTTACGTTATCTATAGATGATTTTGTGATCACTTTTTTTGTTGCGGGACAAGGCGCGTCGACCTTGCCGATTTATATTTATAACATGATTAAATTCGGTTCTACGCCAGTTATCAATGCCCTTTCGACCATTATTTTATTGATCACTTTCGTCGCTATCTGGTGTACGCAAGCTTTGACCAAGGAGCAGGAAGAATGAAGCAATTGTTCGTGCTTTTGCTTTTCTGTATGTTCGGTTTGACAGCTTGCCGCCGTTCCGATCTGCCCGAAATTAGGATTTTCATCTGGAGCGATTATATCAAGCCCGATTTGATAGAGCGCTTTGAAAAAGAATGCAACTGCCGTGTTATTTTGGATACGTATGATTCTAACGAATCGATGTACGCCAAATTAAAACTTAGCGCCTTAAGTTATGACGTCATTTTTCCAAGCAATTATTATTTGGACATTATGATTCGGCAAGGAATGCTGCAGCCGCTTCCTTCGGAAGGTTTTCCTAATGTTAAAATGATCGATCCCCGTTATTTACAAGCTGTGGATCGGTCGATTTTAAATTATGCCATTCCCTATTTTGTAACTCCTACTGGCATTGCTTACCGCAAAGATAAGGTACACGATTTTGAATCTTCCTGGAGCATGTTTGCGCAAAAAGCTTACAAAGGCAGAATGACCATGTTAAATGATATGCGGGAAGCCATTGGTGCAGGCTTGCTTTTTTTAGGTTTTAGCATCAATACTGTCAATGCAGATGAAATTGAACAAGCTGCCGATCTTTTAATCCAATGGAAACACAATTTAGCAAAATTCGAAAGCGAGCAATATAAAAATGGAATTGCCTCGGGTGAATTTCTTATTGTTCAAGGATATGCCGGAGATATTTTGCAAGTGATACGTGAAAATAGCGAAGTTGCTTTTAATTATCCTCAAGAGGGCATCCCTTTCTCGATTGATTATGCCGCCATTCCCCAAAACGCCAGAGATGTCCTGCTGGCTGAGAAATTCATCAACTTTTTATTGCAGCCTGATGTTGCGGCAGAAAATATGGTGTTTACACGCCATCTCAGCCCATTAATGGCGGCTTATGCTAAGCTTCCTCCGGAATTGAGAAACAATTCAACATTATTCCCTTCAGATTCGGTTTTGGAAAAAGCGCAGTTGGTCAAAAATGTGGGAGATGCTTTAAAACTATATAGTAGAGCCTGGGATAGGATCAAAGCGGCTGATTGAACTTTAATCTGCAAGGAGAATTCGAATGAACGATGATCTTAAATATGAAAGATACAGTCAAAGTTCTTATCCTAGAGATCATATGGCCAATGAAAGAACATTCCTTGCCTGGATAAGAACAAGCATAGGCATCATGGCATTTGGTTTTGTCGTTGAAAAATTTGCTTTATTTATAAAACAAATTGCCTTTTTACTACAAAAAGAGAATCTGCCCATTTCTCCCCCATCATCTCTTCAAGGGTACTCATCTATTTTTGGTATTTTTCTTGTTGCTCTTGGTGTGATCATCTGCCTATTAGCTTTTATCAAATATAAAATAGTAGAAAAACAAATAGAGAATAACACCTATCGTCCCTCCATGCTGCTGAACGTGATGCTGACATTATCGGTTCTATCCATCGGAATATTCCTGATGATTTATTTGAACAATAGCATTTAATTCATATTGCTTTTTATGGGGTAAGAACGGTTTAATATCCGTTCTAAACCAATAGGAAGTCGCTTATGAAAAGAGCATTTTTGGATGGCTTGCAATCGCAGCTCAACGAGTTAAAAGAAAACGGCCTTTACAAACCTGAATACCCCATAGCCTCTCCCCAGCAAGCGACCATTGAAATCGCCGGCGGACAAAAAGTCCTCAATTTTTGCGCCAACAATTATCTTGGCTTGTCCAATCATCCCGATTTGATCAGAGCCGCCAAACAATCATTGGATGAATATGGCTTAGGCGTAGCTTCTGTGCGATTTATTTGCGGAACGCAAACCATCCACAAACAGTTGGAAAAGAAAATCTCTACTTTTTTAGGCACTGATGACACCATCTTGTATAGCTCCTGCTTCGATGCCAATGGAGGGTTATTTGAAACATTGCTCGGAGCTGAAGACGCCATCATCAGCGATGCCCTCAACCATGCCAGCATCATCGATGGGATTCGCCTGTGCAAAGCCAAACGGTTTCGCTATAACAACAACGACATGGCAGACCTTGAAAAACAATTAAAAGAAGCGCAATCCAGCCGTTACCGTTTGATTGCCACCGACGGTATTTTTTCCATGGATGGCAGCATGGCTAATTTGCCTGCCATCTGCCGGCTTGCGGATCAATACGATGCTCTGGTGATGGTGGATGATAGTCATGCGGTGGGTTTTATCGGTGAACATGGTCGTGGAACACCTGAATACCATGGCGTTGCTGATCGCATTGATATTCTTACCGGTACGATGGGAAAAGCTTTAGGGGGAGCATCCGGAGGATACACATCGGGGCGTAAAGAGATCATCGAATGGCTTAGGCAGAGATCGAGACCCTATTTGTTTTCAAATAGCCTTGCACCATGCATTGCTGGAGCTGCTTTGAGCGTACTTTCACTTTTAGCTACATCGCCTGCACTGCGTAAAAAATTAAATGACAACAGCCTTTATTTTAGAAAACAAATGACAGCACTTGGATTTGATTTAATTCCCGGAAACCATCCTATTATCCCGGTGATGCTGGGCGATGCTAAGCTAGCACAAAAATTTGCAGCTTTGATGTTGCAAAAAGGAATTTATGTCATCGGATTTTCCTATCCGGTTGTGCCCATCGGCAAAGCGCGCATCCGCACGCAAATGTCGGCCGGACACAGCAAAGACGATTTAGATAAGGCCATTCAAGCTTTTGCAGAAGTTGGTAGAGAGTTAATGGTCATATAAATTTCTAGATAATTTCGACTTTTTTCAAGTTTTTTTTCCTTTGGATAAGTGATTAAATCTTTCGGTTCGTTGAAATCGAACACATACATTTTGCCGCCGGGATATCCTGCGGCTAGTATCAAACACTGGCCATCAAAGTGACTGTACCAATAGGAGGATATCTTTGTGGGAAGGGCTAGCCAGGAAATTTTTTTGCTGCAAACTATGCTGGGAACATGGCTTTCATCACACGTTAAATTTAGTAATTTTATTTTAGATGATCCATCAACCATAAAAAGATGATTTTTTAAAAAAATATGCATTTTTAAGGGTCTTTCAATATCTAAGAAATAAGCCAAACACTCAGATGATTTTAATGTCGATTTCATATCCAGCGGAATAATCTCATACTGTTTGATCGGTTTTTGATTTTCTAAATCTTTATACGACCAAACATCCAGAATAAGTCCTCGTGTGCTCCCTACCCTTAAAAGATATATTTTTTCTTGATCGATTTCGACATGATTAATCCTTCTTTCTCCATTATCTTCACAGATCGGCTGCCCTTTATAATATAAATGATAACCCTCTGTATATGTACTGAATTTGAGTCCAAATTCTTCAAGATCCAACGATTCCAAGCTCGGACGGATTTCAATGTCATTCACGCAGCGATGAAAGAAAGAGGGGGAAAAAGAAGCTAAATCGAAATTTAAATATTCAGGCTTTGAAACATTTTGTTTTAAACAACGTATATGAACGTTCTGAAAATTATATCGATAAATGAATACCGCCTCTTTATCGCTCGATAAGTAACTGTTAATATTGAAAATCGATCGTTTTTTCCATTTTTCTATCCATAAGGCATTGGGCCGGTGATCCAAACCGTATAAAATATTAAACTCTTCAATTTTTTTTTCCCGTACGGCCAAGGCATACATATTTTCTTCATCATCCACATGAATCTCTTTGACACAACCTTCAAAATCACAACGAATAGTTCTCAGGTAACTGCCGTCGTGCAAATTCCATATTTGAATCCCCTTTTTAATGACGACATATAATTGAGAATCCTTGATCAAATAGGTATACGAACCTAGATGAAAAGTACGTAGAAGCTTGCATGTGAAAAAATTGATGACATCGATTAATTTCGGTTCAAATCGATAAATGGCAATCCGTTTTCTACCGATAGGATAAATTCGATCGCGTCGCCCTTCAACATTGTTAAATATGAGATCACTTTCTAACTTTAATTCAGTGGCTATGCCTTCCAAATAAAAAAAATGATGCCGCAGTTGCGCCTTATTAAAACCACATACATTTTGATGCCAAAACCTACAGGCAAGAGAAGCAATAGCTCGATCTGTTTGATTTAAAAAGCTAAACATGTGCTGCAAGAGTTCAGCCGGCAACTCCATGAACGTTGACGGAGCCATCTTGCAATCAATGTCCATGATCACTCTACTCTTTGGGACCAACCCACATGATTCCTTCTTCCAACCACTTCATGTTTCCATTAATAACATCTTTAGCTACCGTATTCCCTTGCCGATCGTCGTTATTTGAAAGAGCCTTAAAGTTATCGTTAATACGGCGAACGGCCATTGCACAGAAATAATCTGCCAATTCAATGGCTGAATCTTCTTTTTTATCCTTTTTTAAATGTACAGCATAAGAACACACGGCACTCATGACAAATAAGTCGGTTCCTATATCAACCAAGCGTCCTAAAATATGCTGCCGAGCTTCGAGCTTTTGGCGATAAACCATCATGTAATAAAAGAGTGTGCGCGATAGTTTATGCGCTGTCCCTTCGACATACCTAAAGTACTTGGCCAAGGGGCCCATATCTGAAAAACGGGGCGGGATCAAAGCAGCAAACCACTGCTTGGGATACCACCAAGCATAAAATCCCAAAGATTTAAAGGCTGACTTGATTTTTTGTCCCAAAGTCAATTTTTTAGACATTAATTCGCCGAGCCTTTTTAAATGGGGATCCATCGCCTCACGCGCAAGAAATAATCGCATAATCTCAGATGATCCTTCCAATATCATGTTGATGCGGCAATCACGCATGGCGCGTTCAACAGCATAAGGGGGTTCTCCACGCGCTTCGAGGGAGCGTGCCTTTTCATAGCCACGTCCGCCGCGCAATTGCATCGTGGCATCAGCTATCTTCCATAACGCCTCGCTGCAAAAATACTTGGCCATGGCCGCTTCAATCCGGATATCCACGCCCCCTTGATCTTGCCAGCTACTAGTCAACCAGGCGACAGCTTCAATCGCCAACGTATTAGAAGCAATAAAGGCGATTTTTTCACGGCCTGCCTCATGCAATCCGATAGGCTGGCCCCATTGAACCCGCTTAGCACTCCAACGGCGGGCAATGGACAACAACTGCTTAGCTGCACCCGCACTGCCTGCCGGAAGGGTTAACCGTCCCACATTGATGGTTGCAAGGGCAATGGCTAGTCCCCGTCCTTCGTCTGACAGTCTATTTTCAACGGGAATTTTAACATCAGTAAATTTGATAACGGCATTATAAATGCCGCCCAGTCCCATAAATTCACAACGGTGGACAACTTCAACGCCAGGTGTGTTCATTTCCAAAATAAAAGCTGTAATCTGCTTTTTTTCTTTGCCATGCACAATTTTCGGCGCTGTCTTAGCGACGACAATGATCACATCCGCCAAAACTCCGTTGGTGCACCACAATTTTGTACCATTTAAAATATAATGCTTCCCATCGGCAGATAACTTTGCTTCGGATGACATTTGTGCCGGATCTGAGCCCACATCCAGTTCAGTCAAAGCAAAGGCTGAAATCGATCCTTGCCGGAAGCGCGGGAAGAATTTTCTCTTTTGAGCTTCTGTTCCAAACATTTTTAAAGGTTGGGGCACGCCGATCGATTGGTGTGCTGAAAGGAGTACTCCTGTAGCTCCGCAATAAGAACCGACAGCGGATACCACCCGATTGTAATTGATTTGCGAAAAGCCAAGCCCATCGTATTCTTTTGGAACCTTCAATGCAAAAGCACCTAATTTAGCAAGCCCTTCAATCACCGGCTTAGGTATCGTGCGCGTGGCATCGACCTCTTCGGGATCGAGATTTTCAGCTAAAAACTTTTTTACTTTTTCAACGTATTCATCCCCTATTTTTTTATCAGCTTCATCTTGCACAGGAAATGGATGCAGCATGTCAGGCCGAAATGTGCCCATAAATAATTGAGCGCCAAAACTTGGATGGAGATACTCTTTTTGACGCGCCTCTTCAGCGATCTCCATGGCTTGGGCCGATTTCCCATTTTTACTAAAAGCTGTCATCACGCTAGGTTCTTCGGAGGATGTTTTTTTCTCCTCTTCCGTTATCACGTTCGACTCATCCAAAGGGTTCAATTTTTTATCCATTTTCCTACCTTAGAGTTGTTATTCATTGTGATAGGACCGATTCGATTCTTTGTAAAGAAAAAATGGCCTTGCTCGTCTTCAGCTGACTTGCCTGAAAGACGAACAAGGCCGAAAAGGCAAAAGGGAGAGCTCTATCTACCCGATTGCCTATAAGTGTCATCCTCGGAGAGTTATTTCTTGGTCTTTGATTTTTTAGCTTTTTTTGCTTTTCTTACCATTTAGTATCTCCAGGTAACAAGGTTGGAAAAATGTTGTCGAAAGTTCAAAACTTTCGACAAGTTTTTGTAGTACAAATACTACTCCAACTCAATTACTATAATAAAATATAATTATTATTTTTAAAATAATTTTTATTAAATATATGGATTTTTTCAAATTACCTGTTTTAAAAAAAATGAATTTTCAGGTAACATATAGGAAATGAAAGCCATTATTAAACAAAAAAGAGCTCCGGGTTTAAGCCTGGAAGATGTTCCTGTTCCCACACCCAAAGATGACGAAGTTCTCATCAAAACACGTAAAACTTCGATCTGCGGAACAGACGTTCACATTTATAAATGGGATGCCTGGGCGCAAAAAACAATTCCGGTGCCCATGATCATCGGCCACGAATTCATGGGTGAAATCGCTGCCGTTGGCTCGCAGGTCAAGGGGCAAAAAATTGGCGCCCGTGTAAGCGGCGAAGGGCATGTTATCTGCGGACAATGTCCTTCTTGCCTCAAGGGACAAAGGCACTTATGCATTAATACTGAAGGACTTGGAGTTAACCGATCCGGATGTTTTGCTGAATATTTTACTCATCCGGCTGAAAATATCTTTCCTCTTCCCGATAGCATACCCGATGATCTCGCAGCTATCTTCGACCCCTGCGGCAACGCCGTGCATACAGCGCTATCATTCGATCTCGTAGGCGAAGATGTATTAGTGACAGGGGCTGGTCCCATTGGCATCATGGGGGCTGCTGTAGCCCTTAAAGCCGGGGCTCGCCATGTCGTTATTACCGATATGAACGAATATCGTCTCGCCTTGGCCCGAAAAATGGGCATTAAGCATACAGTTAATATTCAAAAGCAATCGTTGACTGAAGTCATGAAAGAGCTTGGAATTAAATATGGATTTGCAGTGGGCCTTGAGATGTCAGGCAGCCCAGCCGCTTTAAATACAATGCTTGAAACAGCACAACACGGAGGCAAAATCGCTTTACTGGGCATCCTTCCTCCAGGTACAGCAGTTGATTGGGACCTCGTGATTTTCAAAATGTTGACGATTAAAGGGATTTACGGCCGCGAAATCTTCAGTACGTGGTTTAAAATGACCCATTTGCTTGAAAGCGGTTTAGATTTATCGGGTATTATTACCCATCACTTCGATGTCGATGATTATCAAAAAGGATTCGATGCGATGTTATCTGGACAATCGGGCAAAGTCATTCTCGATTGGTATTAACTTCAATAAGACATTCTTTAGCCGTGTTAAGGACCCAAGGTATTTTGGCTCTATACTTCTAATTCAACGCAAAGACGCCAAGGCGCAAAGAAAACTTTGGCGTCTTTGCGTTGAATTAGAAGTATAGAGCCATAATGCCTTGGCGGATTTGAATTGTTTTCTTAATAACGCATCCGTCTAGCATTTAATAAGACAATCAAGCTGCTCGCCGTCATGGCAAATGCTGCAAAAATGGGAGATAGCTGTCCGAAAACAGCCAATCCAATCCCAAAAATATTATAAAAAAAGGCCCAAAAGAGGTTTTGTTGAATGATTCTCCTTCCCTTTTGCGCAAGCTGCCGTAAACGGTGGATGATGTCCAATCGATCATGCGTTAACAATAAATCAGACACTTGAATAGACATATCAGTGGCTGAAACAACTGAGATGCCGACCTGCGCCTGAGTCAAGGCAGGTGCATCATTGATCCCATCCCCTACCATGCAGACAATTTCTCCGCGTGAGCGTAATTCTTCAATATATTCCTTCTTCATCAGAGGCGTGCATATTCCTTTATAATCTGTAAATCCGCAAACCTTGCTTACCGCGTCAACTACTTGATAGGCATCGCCTGATAAAAGGACTGTTTTAGCCGGTGCAAGCTGAGAAATCGCCTCAGCCGCATTCGGCTTGATCCGGTCGCCTAATTCCAATTGCGTCAATAGCCGTGCGCCTTCGGCAAAATACACCTTGGAAACAATGCCTATTGACTCTGATGGCACTTCTACCAGAATGCCTTGACTCTTTAAAAGCCCTTCCGATCCTAACAAATAACGTTCTCCTTGATGCCAACCTCGCATTCCGGCCCCAATGCATTCCTCTATATTCAATAAAACCGCAGCTTCAACCATGATCTCTTTGGAGATCGCCTGTGCGATGGGATGATTGGAATGCATGGCTAGCGCTTTCAAAATGCTCATGTGTTGGTGAGTGAGGGATTCACATCCTCGCATCAGAGCAAAACGTCCCTCTGTCACTGTTCCTGTTTTATCGAAAACAAACACTGATTCCTTGCCTAAAAAAGCAAGGCACCCTCGATTCCGAACAATGACTCCACAAGCCGAAAGTTGCTGCATAAGATACGACTCAGCCAACGGTGCAGCAATGCCGATGGCGCAGGGGCATGAAATTAATAAAATCGAAACCATCCGGATCATCGCTGTTTGCTGCACCGAAAGGCCCTTATCTTCCAGACCCATCATCCAAACCGCTGCACCTGCGGCAAATGCAATAGCTACTATCATGGGCACAAACCATCGCACAATCCGATCGGCTGCGCGCACATATTGCGATTTTCCGCCAATGTCCCTTTCTATCATTTGGACAATCAGTTGCAAGGCTGAAGCTTCAGCTGTCACAGTCATTTGATAAGCAATCCATCCGCTTTGTAAAATCGTACCTCCTAAAACCGATGCATTAATCTCTTTAAAAACGGGTAAGGCTTCACCAGTCATTAACGATTCATCGCACATCCCGTGCCCTTCTTTGACTATCCCATCTAAAATAATTCTCTCTCCAGCATAAGCGACGATCGTGTCTCCTACTGCAAGATCTTTAATGGAAACAAAGCAACATTCGCCAGACTCAAATCGTTTTCGCCCCCGCCGCGGCAGTGCGCGGTTTAATCTAAATAGGGAGTCTTGGGCCGAAAATTTGGCTTTGGTTTCAATGATCTTTCCTAAGAGCACAAATGTAATAATGACCGTCATCGAATCAAAATAGACCCGATCGCCTCCTTGAAGCAGTTCATAAAATGACAGTCCGAAGGCGGAACAAACCCCGATCATGACCAATAATTCCATGCCGGGCAAACCGACTAGCAAACTTGTCCATGCGCGCCTAGCAATAGGCCAAGCGCTATAGGTTAATACAGGCAAAGCTGCCCAGAAGGAAAGCCAGGCAAATAAACGCCCTACACCCTGCTCTTCAGCATCGAAATAGGTCGCGTATAAAGGATAGGCAAACATCATGATGTTTAAACTAAAAAAGGCGGCCACAATAAAACGCAAATAAAGCGCAAAGCTAATCTCTTTTTTTTCACGATTCTCTAAAGACGCTGTTTTGTAACCTAGCGAATGAACGATTGCAATAAGTGATTCCCTCCCTATGATTCGAGGAGTGAATTCGATCATGGCCAAATCTGTAGCATAGTCGATCACACATCGACGCACCCCTTTTTCTTGCATTAATACGAGGCGGATTACCTCTGCACATGAAGGACACCACATATCAAGAACTTCAAAATGCAGTTTATCGATAGAAGACCCGTCGGTTTCCTTTTTTTCGATGCTGGTTTCCAAAAGCGCAGGGTTGGAAATCAATCCCGAACGGAGTGCCTGCTGAAAAAGAGGATGTTCTTGGCAGCGATCTAATTGCTGCCGGGCAGATAAAATATTAAAGACAGCATGGCATCCGGTACAGCAAAACCCATTGCCTTGGTCGACCACAGGAATAGGGGGAAGAGGCAATTGACACAATCGGCACATACATTCAATCGCATGTGTCATAAAAAGTCATCCTGTTTTATGTTTGAAAATAATGAAATAAACCAGTAACACGATCGTGATGGAAAAATCTATATAAAAACATAATTATTAAGGTTAAAGGTGTAATCATGGAATATTCTTCTATGCATTCATTAAATAATGCTCCTAATGAATTATTAGTGCATATTTTTACATTCCTCCCGACAAAAGACCTCATGCTTTCGGTATCCTTGGTCAACAAATTGTGGAAAGGAGTAACTGATTTAGATTTTTTTTGGAAAGTTTTAATCCGAAGGGATATTAGCGATTGCCTACCTGTTGAAGGCACTTCTCCAAAGAAATATTATTGCGATAAAATAACGAACAGAATATTTCAAGGCATTATTGCAGCAACAGGAGGATTATATCACTTTTCCGATCGTCAGATCACCGCGCGAATTGATCCACCAAAATTGCAACACATCCGTTCTCTTACGAAAGCGAATCAAATTAATTATAATACCAATCACATCAGGTTCATTACATGTTTAGAGTTTTTGCCCACTTTTACATCTAATTGCTTGCCTTATTTAGTGACTAGCTCAGCAGATGGAACCATCCGAATTCAATCGCAAGCTCATCAGCAAAAAAAAGAGGACTCTCAAGGCCCTTTAATTCTTTGCAGACAAATTATCTATGCTCATAAAGAACTCATTACTAGCATGGTTATCCAAGAAATTAAAGGTAAGTTTTTTCTTTTTAGTGGATCCAGAGATAGGAGTGTTTCGATTTTTATTCAAGAACCAGCTACTGAAAATCTTCAATTATTAAAAACGATGAATGCTTTTGAAGCGGGAATTTCGGCTTTAACACTTGAAACAATTGCCTCTAAACAATTTTTATATGTAGGATTAACGACTGGAAAAATAACTCTGTTCGATATTTCAGATCTTGACATGATCGATGAGGTCTCCTCCTCCAAACAAAACGATCACCACAAAAAGTCCATAAGCACCATTACTGTCCAACCGATCTCCTCTATGTTCTATACAGCGTCAGCCGATAAGACAATCAAAGTTTGGAAGCAACAATCCAACAAAATCACTCTTCTTGAAACAATTAATGCTCATAAAGACAAAGTGACGAGCCTTTTATTAAATCGACTGAATAATGTTCTTATTAGCGGAAGTTTAGATGGTACTATTAAGATATGGACGAAAGAAGCCGATACACAAAAATATGAAGAAAAGCTAACCTCGCTCACAGATAAAAAAGGGATTATCGGGTTAAAGTTTGACCGTAATTATCATGCACAAAGCTTTGATAAATCCGGCTCCGTTACAAGTTTAAAAATGAGATTTTTTAGCATTAACCTTAGCGGCATTATTAAATCGTGTACTTATTATCCATCACACCCTACTTTGACATTGAATTGTAAACCAATCGATCCTGCTAAAATTTGACCCCTGCCGTTTTTCGTGCCCATGCCTATTTGCTTTTGCCGTTCCCTCTCATTCAGTTAATCCCTCATTTCCCGTGAGAATTATAACTAGGTCTAATACAAATCACTAAATATCAACGTTTTGAAATGTAAATCCTAAAGTTCTTTCCTTTTTACATAGTTATAATTATAACCATGTAAAAAGGAGATCGTATGACCTATCGAGTACATCAGGTGAACAAGAAAACTGGCATCATATATGTTTATGAGGCTGTTTCATGCTGGGATAAGGAAAAAAAACAAGCGCGTAACAAACAGGTTTGCATTGGCAAACTTGATCCTGTTAACGGAGATTTCATTCCAGCCAAGCGTCTTGCGCCTGAACAGGCTGCTGTTAGAGATCCGATTGTCACAGCATCTGCCGAGATAGTGGGGTCTTCTATTATTCTTGACACCATTACCGACCAGTTAGGCTTGGAAGGTATGTTAAAAGCCTGCTTTCCCAAGGAGTATCGACAGATTCTAACAATGGCTTATTATCTTGTTTCCCAGGGAGGTCCTTTGAGCCACTGCGGGACGTGGTGCAAAAGTCATGCACATCCTTTCGACGTACCTTTGACAAGTCAGTGCATAACAGAAATCCTTCGCTCAATTAGCATCGATGGAAAGCAAACCTTCTTCAACAAGTGGATGAAGAAGGTTTTGGAAGATGATTATCTCTGCTATGGCATCACTTCTATCTCCTCCTACTCCGAATTTAACGAATTCATCAAATATGGACACAACCGTGATAATGAGAAGTTACCACAGTTGAATCTCGCCATACTTTTCGGTCAGAAGGGACGCTTGCCTGTGTATTTTCAACGCCTTCCAGGAAATATCACCGACGTCACCACTCTGCACGGCCTTCTGAAGACTTTTAAAACTTTGGAAATGAAATCATTCCACTATGTTATGGATAAGGGATTTTATAGTAAAAAGAATGTTGATGAACTACTTATCTCAAGAGATAAGTTTATTCTGTCCGTTCCTTTGAATAACAAGTGGGTACAACATGCGATCGATGATATTCATGAAGTCATTCATGGGCCCGAGGGCTATCGAAAGCTTGATGACGAAATTCTTTATGTTCACACTCGTCTGTATCCATGGGGAAAGGAAAATCGTCGCTGCTACCTTCACCTTTACTACAACGCTTACGCTAGGGCGGTGGCTGTTGATCGGTTTAATGCAGAACTGGTGAAATACAGGGAGGAGCTTGAGTCTGGAAAACTAGTTGAAGAACACCAGGAATCCTACGACGATTTTTTTGTGATAAAAACAACCCCTAAGCGTGGTACACAAGTTTCATACAACACTCAAGCTGTTAGTCAGTATATCAATCGCTATTCAGGATTTCAGGCATTGCTCACTAATAGCATTAAAGCCCCAATAGAAGCTATGCAGATATACCGAGATAAAGACGTAGTGGAGAAATGCTTTGATGACCTTAAAAATCAGCTGGACATGAAGCGGCTACGTATGCATAGCTCTGCAACGGTTGACGGCAGGCTTTTCGTACAGTTCATCGCTCTCATCTACATCAGTGCCTTACGCAGGGAAATGAGGAAGTCTACTCTTATTGAACGATACACTGTTCGTGAACTTCTGCAAGAAATGGATACGTTAACCAAAGTAAAGTACTCTGGCAAGTACGGATATATCCTCACCGAGATAACAAAGCCACAACGGGAAATTTTGAAAGACTTGAACATTGCCCTCCCGAGCAAAGCCTAGTTATAATTTTTACGGGAAATGAGGTTAATCTGCAAGATAAGTTTTCCTTTTGAGAATTAACTTTTGTATAATGGGAACGGCAAGACTTTTCCATAATTGCACAAATATCGTATAATAAAAACAGCTTAACCTTTTATATTTAATATTATATGAAACTTCCATTAGCCTATTATGGCGATCCAGTCCTTAGAAAAAAAACGACTAGGATCAACGCAATCAATGACGAACTTCGACAACTCGTCGCCGATATGATCGAAACCATGCATGCCGCTAATGGAATAGGCATTGCAGCTCCTCAAGTCCACCATTCCCTTTCGCTTTTTATCATTTGCGTTCCTACCGAAGGGCCGGATGATACATGGATCCCTGGTAAATTATATGTCTTCTTAAATCCCAAAATTATCTCGGTCAGCGAAGAGCTATGGGAACACGTGGAAGGGTGCCTTTCAATCCCTAAGCTGTACGGCAAGGTCACACGCCCTCTCAAAGTAAAAGTAGAATACACAGACCTTGAGGGCAACCGCCTCACAGAAGACTTTTCCGGTCTTGAAGGAAGCGCTGTCATGCATGAGAATGATCACATTAATGGCGTCCTTTTTATCGATAGGATGAAGGGAAAAGAACGTCAGGAGATCGAACCTCTCTTACGTGAAATCAAGAAAAAATATTATAAAAAACATACTTAGATTTTTCAATCATGCCTATTATTGACAAATTGCTAGCCGCATAGCGACGAGAAAAAACTCTTTGCGTCGCAATCTGAGGACTCACATCCGATGGGATATGAAAGATATAGGATGAAGCAGTTAAATGCTCTTGCGCCGCCTGCTGGCATTTGACAATCCGTTCGGGCAAACTTTTATCTATATTTAATTGATAAGCTTGACAAATTCGATCATGGCGATTTAACGATGAATTAAACGCATCATCATCACCCTCAGACAGTAATGGTTTTTCATTAAATGGATCGATATAATGATTGGTTGTGACCATTACTCCATCCTCACTCAATTTACGCAGAATATAGCGTTGCCTTAAATTAGGAATAAATTGAACATTGATCGCTTGTTTTTGATCAATGGCAATTAAATTACAAGACGAAGCGGGTAATTTACCTTGATCGATTTTCTTTAAAACGACACTCGTATTATTAGCCTCTTGAATTAAGCTTCGCAAAAAAAATAAACTGCCTATGCCATTATCATAATTTTCTTTTCCGAGCGTATGAAAAATGAGAACCAATTGATTGCGATGATTTAAACGATCTTTTTTAACCATTGTCAATCCTCCGAGCAAGCCCGGATAAATATTGCTTTCAATAATCTTATCCTTTGTCTTTTCGTGGACGACTAGATCATACTTACCCAGCAGATTCATCGTACAACAATCGTTATTTCGTCCAACCCACGTATCACCCTTATATTTTTCCACAGTTGTTGAACAAGCCACAACTGTGATAAAAATTCTATTTATTAGATAATCTACTACCCTTCTTACAGGATCGAATATCTCTGTTGCATTGGAATTGATCATCGGGTTGACAGTCAATTTTTTATAGGCATCGATTAAGCTATGAATGTCAAGAACGTCTTCCAGTTGCGGAGCGAACTCTTCCGGCATGCCTCTAAGTCTAACATATGCCTTTATGCCTTCTACCAACCCCTCCATTTCATGAATATATTCTTCGGGAATTTTCAAACCCGAATTGGCTAGTTTAATACCTGCTGGATCTTGAGCTTTCCACTTAACCAATGTAAGAGTGGGATAATAAAACTCTTCAAACAACTTCATAATCGATTCTCCAAGCATTAAACCGTAGGCATATCCCCGATCGTGAGAAGTCAGATTTAATCCATATTTCAAGATGGGAATATGATTGCCATACACATCTTGTTTGTAAGTCAATTTGGCAATTCTTGCATGATTTTTAAAACAGAGGCGGCGGGATGGAAGAAAAGCTCTCTCACCCATTCCAACGCGATCGTTAATCCCTAACTTTTGCATGAGCGGTGAAATAACCAAAAATCTCAATTGATTTCGCCATACCATTGCGATCGTGAATAAGAGGGCAGCGCCTACAACCAGAAATAATTTTGAAACGTTACGCTCAGCCAAAGGGTGAAAAAAAATACCCATTTCGAGATAAAGACAGCCAATCAAAAGCAACGAAAAAACATGATTGTGGAAGATTCGTGAGATTTTTATTTTATAAAGGCTCGAAATAGCTAGAGGTCGATATTTTGGCCTAATCGAATAGTGATCGGCTGGCGCGACTGATATATTCATAAATCCTCCCTAAAAAATAAAAAACTTACTATTGGATATGTAAGGATTTTATTTCAAGAAGTTGTTGCATAAAATGACCACTGAGCAGTGGATCACTAAAAAGATGTCCTTGTCGTTTCCCACAGGCATAAAAACGGCAGGGAAACGTCTTATTCAACCTTATCCATGATGAAAGAAGGGGCATTTTCGTTTGAATTAGTATGTCCCATGCTGGTTGTCCAAAGCGAAAGGAATACGCATCCTACGAGAAAAATAACGGCCAGGCAAGCTGTAAACTTCTTCAATACCTCAGCTGTTGAGGTACCAAATAAAGAATCGCCGGAATCGCCTCCAAAAGAAGCTCCTAAGCCTGTGCTTTTGCTTTCCTGAATCAAGATCACAAAACAAAGCACAACACACAAAAGCATGAAAAATGCAATCGTTGTAAAATATAAAAATGTCATCATGGTTGCTACCCAGCTTATATTATTGTTTAGGTGCACATAAATGGATAATCTTAGCAAAAAGATCGGCCTCAAGAGAAGCTGAACCGACTAATAATCCGTTGACATCGCTTTGCTCCAGCAAGGCGGCGGCATTTTTAATATTGACGGATCCTCCATAAAGAATCCCTATCTTTTTGGCTGTCGTTTCAGTGAATTCCGCCGCAATCAATGAACGGCAAAACTGATGCGCTTCTTGGGCGATTTCGGGAGTGGCGACTTTGCCTGTACCGATGGCCCATACGGGTTCATATGCGATTAACATGTTTTTCATTTGGCTGGCTTTAATCCCTGCCAAACACCCTCTAAGTTGCGCTGTCAAGACTTGCTCTGTCAAATGATCATCCCTTTCTTGGGCGGTCTCTCCGATGCATAAAATGGACGGAAGATTAATTTGAATGGCTTGCTTGACTTTCTTGTTAATAAACTCGTTTGTTTCATTAAAAAAACGGCGTCTTTCGGAATGTCCTAGAATGACAAATTGAGCTCCCACTTCTTCAAGCATGCGCCCGGCGATTTCTCCGGTAAAAGCTCCCTCTGCGGCATCGTGCATATTTTGAGCGCCGATGCGGATTTTGGTTCCTTTGCACAATTCTACCAAGGGCTTAATAGCAGTAAAAGGAACAGCCAGGGAGACCTGTGCCGATGCATCGCGGATACTAGGAATGAATTCGTGCAAATACGCAACCGATTCTTTAATCGTTTTGTACATTTTCCAATTGCCAACAATGATAGGCAGCGCGGGAGAACGGGGCATGCTGTAAAAACTCAGGTTAAAAACTATGGGCTCTATCATAATTTAACTCGTCAAGGAATTCAATACTTTTTTCGAGAAGCTGTCGATTGTATTAAATTTGCCGCTCTAGGTAAAATGGCCTGAATGATGGATTTCAAGTTATGCCGGCTTTAGAGACAGAAAAAATGCCCGCCCTGACGGTTTCGCAATTAACCACTGCGATTAAACATTGCCTTGAAACGACCTTTCCGACGATGACTGTTCAGGGTGAAGTGAGCAATTGCAAACTTCATTCTTCCGGCCACCTTTATTTTTCCCTTAAAGATGCAGGCGCTCAAATTTCAGCTGTCATGTATCGAAGCGACGCAGTTCAATTAAAGTCGCTCCCCAAAGAAGGCGATCAAGTTGTTGTCAAAGGCGATTTAAATGTTTTTTCTGCCGGAGGAAAGTACCAGTTAATCGTCAAAGAACTCAAGGCAATAGGTCTTGGAGAGCTCCTGCTCAAATTGGAAGAATTAAAAATAAAATTATTAAAAAAAGGGTATTTTAAAAAAGAGCGCAAACAGGTCCTTCCTAAAATGCCGCGGCGCATTGGCGTTGTCACCAGTCCAACAGGAGCTGCCATCCAAGACATCGTTCATATCCTAACCCGCCGCTTTTCAGGCTTTCATCTGATTTTAAACCCGGTTAAAGTGCAGGGAGAAGGGGCTGCCCAGGAAATCGCCCAAGCGATCCATCAGTTTAATCGCTACGGGTTAGCCGATGTCATCATCGTAGGGCGAGGAGGCGGCAGCATTGAAGACTTATGGGCTTTTAATGACGAAATAGTGGCCGATGCGATTTTTCAAAGCCAAATTCCCATCATTTCAGCTGTGGGACATGAGACGGACAATTGCATTGCCGATTTTGTCGCCGATGTGCGTGCTCCGACCCCTTCGGCGGCAGCCGAAATCGTGATTGCTGAAAAGGCGCATCATTTGAAGCATTTGGCACAGGTTCAGCAAAGGGTGCAACAAACTCTAAAGCATCTTATCAGACATTATAAAGAACAGCTCAAAGGAATCTGCCGCCATTCTCTTTTACAAACTCCCTATGGGATTCTGGGCACATGGATGCAAAGGCTTGATGAGATGAGGCAGCAGCTGGATCAAGAGATGCTGATGCGCATTAAGCATTTTCAAATGACTTTAGAGTCTAAAAGCAATCTGTTGCATACCTTAAAACCCGCGACCCAAATTATGCATTTTCATCAAAAGCTGGGCGCTTATGACAAAACCTTGCAAACATCAATGGCAAACAAAATCTATCAGGACGGAATGGCTCTGCAGCAGATCCGTGCCATCTTGAACAACCTTTGGCATATGCAGCAAGCTAACCGCCATCAATTATTCCAGCCTCTCCAAAAAAGGAAGCAGCTCAACTTATTAATGCATAATAGTCTCTCTTTATCCCGCGAAAGACTAAAAAATATCGCAGCCGCCTTACAAGCTATCGATCCTAAACATCTTTTATCTAAGGGTTATGCTATTATATTTGCAGAAAAAGACCGCTCGGTTATAACATCAGTAAGCGCTGTTGAAAGGCAACAGCAAATCCGATTGCTTTTATCGGATGGTGAAATCTTATCAACAATTAAGGATATCTTTCCAAAGTGACGCAACCAGTACCTTCAAAAGAACAAGAAATTAACTTCGAAGCAAGCTTTCACCGGCTAGAAGAGATCCTGGAAAAAATGAATACGGGAACCATCAGTCTGGATGAGGCTTTAAAATTGTATGAGGAAGCAGACAAGTTGATCACACTTTGTGCGAAACGGCTAAATGATGCCGAACGGACTGTCGAAATACTCATCAAAAACCGCCAAACAGGCGAACTTGTCTTTGGCAATGACAAGAAGCCAACAACCCAAGACTTTTCGGTTCCTTGACTAAAAGGCATAGCCATGGAACATTCCTTACTTGATCAGATTAATAGCCCTTCTGATCTAAAAAAAATCCCTGCCCATCTGCTCCCCGCACTCGCTCAAGAAATCCGCCACAGGATCATTGAGGTGATGTCGATCAATGGAGGACATTTGGCTTCCAATTTAGGTTCTATCGAGCTGACGATCGCCTTGCATAAAGTGTTTAATTCGCCGGACGATAAATTTATTTGGGATGTAAGCCATCAAACTTATACTCATAAAATATTGACCGGCCGCAACGACCGATTCGATTTGATGCGTCAATACAAAGGGTTGTGCGGGTTCAGCCATCCAAAAGAATCCGCCCACGATCATTTTTATGCAGGCCATGCCGGCACCGCTTTGTCGCTAGCGTTGGGAGTCGTTAAAAATAGGGACTTATCAAAAAGGCACGAGTATGTTGTGCCCATCATTGGCGACGCCACGTTGACTTGCGGCATGTCTTTGGAAGCCCTTAATAATATGTCGAGGGATCTTAAACGTTTTATTGTCGTTTTGAACGATAATGCCATGTCCATTTCCAAAAATGTGGGAGCAATCACCCATATCCTTAGTCGCATGATCTCCAATCCCACCACACATAAATTCTATCAGGAATTGGATACTTTAATCTCTAAAATTCCAAGCTTGGGGGGAATGCTGTCCAAACAAGGGCACAAAATCACCGAGTCTATTAAAAATCTTTTTAGTCCAGCCGCTTTTTTTGAACAGTTTGGCCTTTCTTATATCGGCCCTGTCGATGGTCATGATATCAAAAAGTTGATCGAAGTCTTTGAAAGTTTGAAAAATTCCCATTGGCCTGTCGTCGTCCATCTGCACACCAATAAAGGGCAAGGCATGGATGAAGCCATACAAAATCCCATTTCTTACCATGGAGCCAAACCTTTCAATAAGGACACGGGTAAATTTCTCCCCAATCCTGCTACTAAACCCACTTTTCCCAAAGTGTTTGGCTCCCATATGCTCAAAATGGCTGAAAATGACCCGAGCTTAGTCTGCATCACCCCTGCGATGTCATGCGGATCTTGCTTGGACGATTTCATGCTAAAATTTCCGGAGCGTTGCCTCGATGTAGGCATTGCAGAAGGTCACGCCGTCACTCTTTGCGGCGGCATCGCCTACGGCAAAAAGATGAAAGTAGTTGCCTCTATCTACTCAACCTTTCTGCAAAGAGCCTTTGACAATGTCTTTCATGATATCTGCCTGCAAGAATTACCGGTCGTTTTCGCTCTCGATCGCGCTGGCATCGCCGGACCGGATGGCTCCACTCACAACGGCATCTATGACATCGCTTTTTTAAATGCCATGCCGAATATGATTATCGCCCAGCCGCGCAACGGCTTGCTGCTGCGCGAATTGTTAGAATCTTCTTTTTCTTGGGGACGTCCGGCTGCCATCCGCTATCCAAACATGACGACTGAGGATCCACCTCTGCCTTTGCAATTTCGGGAAGCAGGCAAAGGCGAAGTGCTGGCAGAGGGAACTGAGCTGCTCCTTTTAGGGTTGGGTCATATGTCTTATACCGCCCTTCAAGTTAGGGAACTACTCCTCAAAAAAGGGATTAAAGCCACAGTAGCAGACCCGGTATTTGTCAAACCGCTTGATTCAGAATTGCTATGCAAATTACTGGTCACTCACCAGCAGATTGTCACCATCGAAGAGCATTCCCTAGCAGCAGGTTTTGGATGCATTTTGAACCATTTTCTTATGTCGCAAGGATATAGCAACGTGCAGGTCATTAATTTTGGCATTCCCGAAGCCTTCATCGAACAAGGCACGCATAGCCAGCTGATGAATGAACTGGGCTTATCGCCTGAAAAAATTGCCCAAAGGATCTGTCAACAATTTAATCTTGCCGACTGCCATTCGCACAACCAAACCCTATCCATTAACTTATAAAACAGTAATAACAATGATCATCGCTCTTTTTCCAAATACTTTAAAAAGTCAATCAAAAAGCATCAGCATCGATATCCGCAAATTCTTAACTCTTCATGGCGTCACCGTTGTCGTCGAAGATGATGAAGCCAAAGAATTGGAGGCTGTCCCTCTTTCCACTGTAGATCCTAAAAAAGTTGACTTCATGATCTCTTTAGGCGGCGATGGCACGATCCTGAGGCTTGTCCACCGCCATCCTGAATTGCAAGCCCCCCTTCTCGGGATCAATTTGGGAAGCCTGGGATTTATGGCCGACATCCCCATTAACGATATTTATTCCAGCCTCCAAGACTTACTAAATGGAAACTACCGCATCTCCAAACGATTAGTCATGGATGGCCGCGCTCCCAATGGAGAATCTTGCTTCGCTGTCAACGAAATGGTGATCCACAGAGCTCAAAATCCTTGCCTTGTAGATTTAGCCATTCATGTCGATGGCAATTATTTAAATACTTTCTCTGCCGACGGAATCATTATCTCTACGCCAAGCGGATCAACAGCGTACTCCATGGCCGCCGGCGGCCCCATCCTGACGCCAGAACTGGAAGCGTTTGTCATCACTCCCATCTGCCCACACACAATATCCAATAGACCGATCGTTCTCTTTCCTAAACATGAAATCCAAGTGCAGTATATCAGCGACCACGATCCGGTCGAAGTCACATACGATGGCTTTCCACGCTATCAGATGACCAGCACTCAAACTTTTAAAATAACTCCCTCCGAGCGCACCTTTCAACTGGTGAGCATGCCTTATCATGATTATTTTTCCACCCTCCGCTCAAAATTAGGCTGGACAGGAAAATTAAAGACTTAATTTCCCTGGCGTCCTGCCTTTTTCGTGCCCGTGTCCGTGGCCATGGGCACGAAAAAACAGCGGCAATATCCAAAACTTCCCAAAATCCCGACAAAATATTCTTTTCATAAAAATTACAGCATTTTTTTTATTTTTTTGCCTTCATCTGTAGATTATTCATTTTTAATAACTTGCAAAAATTGAAGCAAAAAAAGTGAACGACAAGTAAAAATTCTACTGGAGTATTTAATGCGTAATTCGTATCTAAAAAAGGTAAATCCTTTTTTATCAGTCGGCCATGTAGCCAATGTTCGCATAGACTACATAGGTTGATTGAAAGAGGTTCCAATAAAATGAAGGACCTAAACAAGAAAATAAACCAAAAGAACACCAAAATTAGGAGAGTGTTATGAAAAAATTTGGATTTTTCAGCTCGATGATGGCGCTCGCAGCCACAGCATTTGTATTGACAAGCTGCTGCTGCTGGGATCGCGATCCTTGCTGCAACCCATGTCCAAGGCCATGCTGTCCAAAACCATGCTGTCCAAAGCCATGCTGCCCAAAACCATGTCCAAGACCATGCCCACCACCATGTGATCCTTGCTGCTATTAATAGCGCTTTGATCCATGTGAATGAGAAGGACGAGGGTTTGCCCTCGTCCTTAGATAAATGGAGTGTTATAGATTGCTAAAGCAAAATTCCAACGAGGAAAAGACAAGGATTTTAAGGATGCTGCCAAGATGGGCCATAAAAAGCGCCACCTTTCTGCTAATCTTGACGACAACCACGGCGCTAACCGCATGCTGCTCATCATCCTTTTATTGCGAAACATGCTGCTGTCCGCCGCCTCCCCCTCCTCCAAGGATTAGCTGTAAACCCCCGATGTGCCCCAGACATCACTGGATTGATTATGATGAATGCCATTGCTACCGTTGCGTACACTAATAATAAACAGCCTGGCTGTTCAGCAATGCCAAAAATTTATCAATATATCCCGCGCAATTCGACAGCGGAATCAATGATAAGATGCAATCTGAAAGGATTGAATGAAAAATCTAACAAGATGCTTAACTAAAAGGAGACTTTTAATGAGAAGGCAACTGGGAATTTTAACCTCGTTGGTTTTTTTGTTAACCACAGCAGTCCTTTGGATGGGTTGCTCCCAAAACTGCTGTAACAATGAATGCGACGATCCGTGTCCACGGGTCTGCGCAGAACCATGCGCACCCGCTCCGGTTTGCGCACCTGCACCATGTGCCCCCCGGCCATGCCCACCTAAACCATGCGCTCCAGCATGTCAGCCTGTATGTCCAAAGCCCATGTGCGCTCCACAGCCTGCATGCGCTCCAAGACCTGCATGTGCTCCACAGCCTGTATGCCAACCAGCATGTCAGCCTGTATGTGCTCCAAAGCCCATGTGCGCTCCCGCATGCGCTCCAGTCTGCCCGGCTCCATGCCAAGAGCCTTGCTGCAAAGCTCCAGCCAGATGCCATTACCCATCAAGTAATGAACTCTGCTGCAGAGACGGCATCATTGTATCGGCTAGAAATCCTAAAATGTGCATGTTGGGCGACCAATATCCGCTTGAATTCGACATTAAAGCTTGCGATGATGTTTGCGACGTTTTAGTCGTTACACATCTTCCAGAAGGCGTAACCTTTATAAGGTCAACTCCTGAAGCAAAAGTCGATGGACGCCGTGTATCGTGGTTCATTGGACCCATGAGAAAAGGTGAATGCCGTCCAGCTAAGTTGTGGGTAAAATGCGAATGCGAAGGTGAACTTTGCGCTTGCTTCTGCGCCACAGCTATTCCAGTTAGATTCTGCTCGCTCCTGTGCGCTAAACCAGTCCTGACTTGCGAAAAGTGCGGACCTGATGAAGTATGCCCAGGCGATGCCGTTCATTATACGATTACTGTAACGAACCGCGGCAGCTGCACAGCTGAAGATGTGGTTGTGACAGATCAAGTACCAGACGGCCTCGAACACAGCAGCTGCTTGAAAACATTGACATATAAACTCGGCTGCCTTGAGCCTTGCCAATCAAAACGGATTAACCTGTGCTTCACAGCCGTTAAGAGAGGCAAAATCTGCAATACAGCCGTCGTCACTGCTTGCAATGCAGATTCAGTATCCTGCCAATGGTGCACGAATGTATGCAAAGAATGCATTGAGTTGTACAAAACAGGAACCAAAGAGGTAGCGATTGGAAAAAATGCTGATTATCAAATCACTGTTGTCAACCCAGGCGATAAACCTCTAACAGAAGTTGTTGTGACCGATGTGGCCCCAGCTGCAACATCCATTGTTTCGGCTAACGGCGCAACAATCACTGGCAACCAAGCTGTGTGGAGATTGAAAGAACTCAAACCGGGCGAAAAGGTCACCTTCAACATTACGTTGACGACTTGCACACCAGGTTGCTTCACAGACCGAGTATCGGTTACTGACTGCCAAGGTTGCAACGCCTGCGCTGAATTCACTACACGTTGGAAAGGGCGCCCAGCGCTTAACGTCCAAATCTGCGACACGGAAGACCCAATTTGCATCGGCGAAACAACAAGCTATTGCATCACAGTGGTTAACCAAGGCTCAGAGTCAGACAGCAACGTTGTTGTGACTGTAAACTTCCCAAGCGAAATCGTTCCGCTCAGTGCGACAGGCGATACGCCAGGAACTGTTTCCGGTCAAACAGTGAGCTTTGCACCAGCTGCCAACCTGCCACCACGCTCAACACTCAAATATCGTGTTGATGCCCGTGCAGCAGCATCAGGTGATGCAAGGATCAACGTAAGCGTAACATCTGATTCGATTAAGACACCGATCATGCAGCAAGAAAGCACGATCGTGAACTAATCGTCCCTGAATGGAACACTGCCCTAAGCAAAGGCAGCCCGCTGGCAACAGCGGGCTGCCTTTTTTTTTGCCTGCTTTAAATTAGACAAAAAACGTTATCTTTTATATCAATTGAAACTTTAAAAAAAATGGAGTCAATACGATGGTTAATACTACTGCACAATCAGATAATAATTTTGCCCTTTCAATTATCCCTAATGAAGAAATTTCCCCACTTTCCTATGACTCCTCCCTCTACAAATAGTCGTATTAGAGATATTTTTTTAAGTTCGGTCATCTGTGCAACGGCATTAAATTGCGCGTTTGTGATTGGAAGCAATGTTGTTTACCTCGCGACAGGGGAACAAGCTGCTAGTTTGGCTGGACTTGGGGGGGTGCTTTACAGGTGATACTTAGCTTGAGTATACTCGGAGAGTGGGCGATACATTCTATTTATAATAAGTTGAATAGCCGTAATTGCTAGGGTCAATGTTGAAAAAAACGATAAGTTAGCTAAGCCGCGAAAGCGGCGAAGGCATGTAGCCACAGATGCAAATCTGTGGTTTATGATAATAAAATATCGAGCCGTGTTAACGGCGACAGATGCATCAATTCGGAATCAAAGCAAATGACGAATAAAAAATATTTGAGGAAGAAGATATATATAGGTTTTGATTTCTGTCGCCGTTTTCACGGCTCAAACGTTTGTTAACATTAACCACAGGTTTGAAACCTGTGGCTACATGCCTTCGCCGCTTTCGCGGCTTAACTCATGCTCTGTGTTTCAAATAACAGAAACCGCCAAACTCGAGAGCCGGGTACAATAAAGCACAGACTATCTTTGATGGAGAAGCTAAAGCCTCATGCGAAAAAAGTTATAGGAAAAAGTCTTGTGCAGTGTATGATCTTGTGATCGCTACCATTATTATTTTTTGAGTATAGTTTAAAAAATTAATTTTAACCGCACTTAACACAAGCTGTTATGAATCGAATTATTCTCGGATCTCAGTCTCCGCGCAGGCAGGAAATCATGCGCCTTTTTTCACTGCCTTTTGAGCAAACCTCTCCCCCTTTTGTCGAGGAAGCCGTTCCCTATCACGGGGATCCCGTTGCATATGCCACGACCCTTGCTCAAGGAAAAGCTCGATCGCTTTTGCCAGCCTTTCCCAATGACATCATTCTAACGGCTGATACGGTGGTGCATTGCAAAGGAAAAATCTATAATAAACCGCAAGATTTTGAAGAAGCTGCCTCTTTTCTAAAGGATTATTCAGGCAATTGGCAATCTGTCTTTACTGCCGTAACAGTCCGATGGGGGGAGCTTGAATATTCTGCCTGCGATGAAACGCGAGTTTTATTCAATCCTTTAACCTTAGAACAAATCACCCAATTTTTAAAATCTATCTCGTGGCAGGATAAGGGTGGAGGGTATACAATACAAGGGTTAGGAAGTTTGATCATCCGCAAAATTGACGGGTGCTATTATAATGTAACCGGTTTTCCTATCAACATTGTGCGCGGCCTTCTTCTGAATGTAGGTATCGATTTATGGGATTATGTCAAATAATGGCCTTAAAATAGGATATGTGCGTCATGCTCCGTTACATCCTCTTTTGCCTATTTTGTTGTTTTGCTTTACCAGTTATAGCCCAGGATGAAGTGCAGCCGCCTGTGCGTCAAGTTTTACACGCTATCCATACCGGAGACATTCCTCGCGCCTTAGAGCTGTATCAAAACTACCGCGAAACAAGCGGGGAGCACGATATCGAACTCGTTCAGCAAATCGGTTTGATTCTTCTCGATAAAGGATCCAAAAGCAGCGATCCTCAAACAAAACTGATGACCCTTTTTGGAGCGGGCATTTCCACCAATGAACGGTGCCTTTACATTTTAGAAGAGGGTTTAAGCAGCCCTTCTCCCGAAATGCAGCTGATCGCCCTTAATTTTTTAGCCCGCTATGAAAATGATCGAGCGGATGAAGCATTAAATCGTGCCCTGGGTGCTAACCATGTGTTGGTGCGATTGGAAGCTTTGCAGCATTTAGCCAAAAAGAAACATCCTAAAGCTGTAGGACAGATCGAAGCCCTTATGGCAAAACTTGGGGATTCACTTACACCTATCTTTCCACAGCTGTATGCTATGGTGGGAGATGCAGCAGCCATGAAGATCATGAAAAAATTGCTGGCTCATCCCGATGAAGAGGTGCGTGTGGCCGCGATCCTCAGCGCCGCTAAATTTGAAAGGGACGATTTGTTGCCGCAAATCAGAAAACTTGCCGCACAGCATGCGATCATTCAACAAGAAGCTTGCGCCATTGCTTTAGGAAGGCTGCATGATGAAAGTTCGATTCCACGTCTTGAAGCACTTACCCAGGCAAATTCCTTGACGACACGATTAGCAGCCTGGCAGGCTCTTTATAGGCTGGGCAAAAAAGAGACAAGCAGTTTGGTGGAAAAAGTCGCTAAAGAGGGCAATCTCTATGCGATCGCCATTTTAGGTGAAATGCAAGGCAGCGAGGATATCTTATTTGAATTAACCAAAGATGCCAATCTACAAATCCGCATCAATGCTGCCCTAGCTTTACTGGAAAGGGTTGATCCGCGCTGCCTCAAACCTTTAGTGGAGATCTTATTGCACGATTCGCGCGATTTGGCTTTTGTGAAAGCAGCGTCCATTAGTACAGGTTTGGCCGCTTGGAAAGCTGTTCCCTCAGCTAGCCAAAACTTGAAAGAAGAACAGATAGCGTTTGAGCTATCATTGAATATGCGTGAAGAGGCGCTTCAAAAGGCCATGGAACTTCCTCCGAAGATTTTTCTGCAGCTGGCTGAAGCCATTTTTCAAACACACCAAAATGATCTTGTGCCACTGACAGTAGCTCAGTTAGAGAATATCCGATCGCCTGAATCGATCGCTCTTCTTAAAACCTATGCTCAAAAAGCCGGCGCTCCATTGGTGCGCAATTATTGCAATCTAACCCTCTTTAATTTAAGGGAAGAGGGACCTTACGAAGAAAACCTACGCCAATGGATCATGGCCCAGCAAGAAGAGGACTTTATCCGATTGCGTCCATACATCCCTTGGGAAGTGCGCGATCCGAACTCCCATTATGAACTTTCTCCTCACGAAACATCGAAATTGTTGATTGAAGCGTTTGAATCCTTTGCTCAAACCCAAGAAGATAAAGGTGTTGATGTTCTGTTAGATGCGCTTTTACACGGCAACATAAAAAACCGTTACGCTTTAGCCGGCTTACTTATTCGAGCGACAATGTAGGATTTTATGATGCACTCTCCTTTCCACCCCATTTTTTTTAGTGTGATTGTTCTCTTATTGTGCTTTGATTTTGTTTCAGCACTTTCTCCTAAAGATGCCGAAAGTCTTTTTGCCAAAGGAATTGTCGCAGACCTGCGCGAGCCGGAATATAGCGAAGGGGTTTTAACAACCGAGTGTGGAGGTGTTGTCACAGGACCTGATATCCGCATTCAAGCTCAAAAGATCGTTTATACTAGAAAAGTCGTTGAAGGGGTGCCTATCTTGACGATTGAGGCCGAAGGGGACCTCATGCTCGAATTTGGCGAATATGTCTTCGTCGGTTCACGGCTTGAATATGATTTTCAAACTAAAACTGGTGTGGTCTATGATGGCCGCACTTCCGTGCCGCCTTGGTATTTTGGCGGCGCTGCCATTTATCTTTTAGAAGATGGCAACTACTATATTCAAGAGGGTTTCATTACAACATCGGAAAGCCGGGAAAATGATTGGCAAATCGAAACCAAAGAAGCGACTTTATGCAACGAACAATTTCTTCGTGCAAGGCATGTGAAGTTTCGTTTTCTTGGTGTACCCCTATTCTGGCTACCCTCTTTTTCGGCCGATCTCGATTCTATTTTTGATTCTCCCATCCGTTATTCTTTACGGTGGGGCGGCCGTCAAGGAACCCGTTTTGGAATGCTCTACGAAATATTTTCCTGGAGGCGGCTTAAAACATTCATGAGACTTGACTACCGCATTAATCGAGGGCTTGGAATAGGTTTCGAAACCTATGTGCACTCAGAAGATAGGAAAGAGCAATTTGAAACGATCAATTATATCGCCCAAGATTCATCGATTGTGCACCCCCATGAACGGATCCGTTACCGCTTTCAAGGTATTTATAACAATCTCTTATGCGATGATTGTTTGAGCCTGAACCTCAGCTGGGATAAGTTGAGCGATGAAGATATGCCCACTGATTACAACGACCGTGGGCTTGAACTGGACACTGCCGGAAGAACACAGTTGCATGTGCGTTATGAGGATGAGGCTTGGGTCTCTAATTTTTTAGCTCGTGTGCGCATCAATTCTTTTCAAACTGTTTTGCAGGAACTACCGACATTAGAAACACAATGGCTCCCTCTGAATTTAGGATACACCGGCATTATATCGGACACTAAAGCTTCGACATCCTATCTCGATTTTAAATACGCCAACGGTCTGGTTGACGTGCATGATTACAGTTCATCCCGATTAGAGCTTAGGCAAAAGTTTTATCGCCCTTTTTATTTTAATTACTTTACTCTCACGCCGCAAGCGGGAGGCCTAGCCATTTTCTATGGGAACAGCCCTTCGGGAAATGAGCGTTGGGCTGCCTTAGGACAATTTGGAGCCAATCTGACAACGCGGCTGCACCGTTATTTCGGTGAATGCCACAAACATGTTTTGGCACCTTATCTTAATTATACTTATTACACCTTTCCCACCTCTTCGCCGGATGAACATTTTATCTTTGACATCAACGACGGGTGGTACCGTTTGAATACTATGCTCATCGGGCTGCAGCAAAACTTTTATCACAAAAACGCACGCGGCTGCGTCAATCGATATTTATTTGCCGATATTTTTGCTTATAGTTTTTTTGATACAAAAACCGTACACGCTGCCGTCCCTAAAATTTACGGAAAAGTCATCTTCCATACACTTCCAATTCTTAGACATCGCATTGAAACCGCTTGGGATATCCAACGTAATAAGTTAGACCATCTCAATTGCGCTGTCGGATGGACCCTCAGTTCCGATATGGCCATTGCCCTAGAATATAGGCATAGGGATGCCTATGACTGGCGAAAAGTTGACAAATTTAATTTTATCTTGGACTCTTTTAGACCCGTGCATGAGCTGATCCACTCATCACTTTCTGATCGGCGCGATACTTTATTAATGCATTTTTTCTATCGATTCTTGCCTAACTGGGCATTCCAATTTGAATCTCGTCAAGGTTGGAATCGCCGTTTTGAACCGAAATATACTGAATTTGAATTGGATGTTTTAACTACCCTTAGGTCAGCCTGGAAATTGAAGTTATATTACCGGCATCGGGTCGATGATGACCGCTTTGCCATTAACATCTCGGTCGGTTTGTCAAGGCCTGATTGGGTTTCTTGCGAAGAGATCATTCCTTGCCTGGAATTTTGATTTGCTTGCACCCACCTGACCAGTTCTATATAATGTAGCTGATCCACTTTGAATAACGCATTTTAAGGAATAGCATGAAATTATTAGTCATTGGTACAGGCTACGTTGGACTCGTTACAGGAACCTGTTTGGCTGAAATGGGGCACCACGTCATTTGCCTCGACATCAATCAGGATAAAATCGATCAATTAAATCAGGGCCATATCCCCATTTATGAACCTAGCCTCGAGGAGATGGTTAAACGCAATGTCAAAGCTCATCGTTTAACTTTTTCGACAGATTATGCCGCCTCTGTTGCGGCTTCCCTCGTTTGTTTCATCACTGTAGATACGCCCGTCTCCTCCGATGGCCACGCTGATATGCGCTATGTGCATAATGTGATCAAAACTCTAGCGCAACATATCACCGATTACCGGGTTCTCATTTTGAAATCCACCGTTCCTGTCGGCACCTATAAAGAAGCGGCAGATATTTTCCGTGCAACCCAACGCAGCTTAAACTTGCAAGCCGATTTCGACATCGTCTCCAATCCCGAATTTCTTAAAGAAGGCAATGCCGTCAACGATTTTATGAAACCGGATCGCGTGATCATCGGGTCTGAGAGCGAAAAAGCGATCTCGATTATGAAAGAAATCTACTCCCCTTTCATGCTTAGCCACGAAAGAATCATCATCATGGATAATGCTTCAGCTGAAATGACCAAGTATGCTGCCAATACCATGCTAGCCACCCGCATCTCCTTTATGAACGAACTTGCAGGCCTTTGTGAACTCACGGGTGCCGATATTAATAAGGTGCGCAAAGGAATCGGAGCAGACAAAAGGATCGGCTACAGCTTTCTCTATGCAGGACCTGGATTTGGAGGATCGTGCTTCCCCAAAGATGTCAAGGCACTCCAGGCCACGGGACAGTCGCTTGGCTATCCTATGAAAATCATTGAAGCTGCGGATGATGTCAATAACCGGCAAAAAAAAGTACTTGGGCAAAAACTCAATCGCTATTTTGCTTCAAAGGGTGGACTTAAAGGAAAAACGATCGCTATTCTAGGACTCTCCTTTAAACCCGATACCGATGATATGCGGGAAGCGGCATCGTTGGTTCTGATCCAAGATTTATTAAAAGCGGGATGCCATTTGCAGCTTTTCGATCCCGTCGCGATGGATAATGCCAAAAAAGTGCTCCCTTCCTCTTCTCAGATCACATGGTGTATTGATGAGTTAACCGCAGTACGCGGATCCCACGCCATTGTTCTTGTTACTGAATGGAAGCAATTCCGTTATCTTGATTTCGATCACATGAAGCCTAGCATGAAAGGGCATGTATTTTTTGATGGAAGAAATCAATATAATCCCCATGACGTCGCCAAACATGGATTTGACTATATTGGAATCGGCCAAGCCCCTGTCAATGCCCATGAAACTATTTATACTTAATGCTTATGCCAAGCCACTCAAACCTTGATGATTATATCGCCGCTAAACGGATGATCATTGAAGATCATTTGAATGTGCTTGTTCCTAATAAATCTTCACTCCCCTATCAATCTCTTTTTCAAGCCGCACGCTATTCGCTTTTAAATGGCGGGAAAAGAATTCGGCCGCTTTTAACCCTTGCCGTTTGCGAGTGCTTAAATGGCAATATTGAAAAAGCTAAAACGCCGGCCTGTACTATTGAAATGGTTCATACATATTCGATGATCCATGATGATTTGCCCTGCATGGATAACGATGATTTTCGACGCGGCCGTCCTACATTGCATAAAACTTATCCTGAAGGGCATGCGGTTTTAGCCGGAGATTTTCTTCTGACGCACGCCTTTGAAATTTTATCGGAAGCACCCTTATTGACAGATAGGCAGAAAAATCAATTGATCCAAGTATTGGCTAAAAGCTCTGGCGGACATGGCATGATTGCCGGACAAATCATGGATATCGAATCTGAACATCAAGTCTTGGGATTGGAAACGTTAAATTTATTGCATCGATGTAAGACAGGGGCATTGCTTCAAGCATCAGCGCTTTTTGGAGCCATTGCGGCGGATCAAGATTCATCGGTATGTGAAAGGATGCGGGCATTTGGAGCAGATATCGGATTGGCCTTTCAAATTGTAGATGATATTTTAGATGTGACACAGAGTCAGCAAAAGCATGGAAAGACGATCTCTTCTGATATGATTAATCATAAAACGACCTATGTATCGGTGTTAGGCGTTGAAAAGTCGCAGAAAGCGGCAGAGCATATGCTTGAATCAGCTTTAAAACATCTGGATTCCATTCCTTTTGATACGACCCTATTAGCAAACCTCGCCAACTTCATCATTCGTCTTTAACTTCATCCCTGCCGTTTTACGTGCCCGTGCCCGTTTGCTCTTGCCCGTTCCCTTCTTCCGTTATCCGATTTAAAGGGGGAACGAATAACGGCAAGAGCAAACGGGCACGGGCACGGGCACGGGCACGGGCACATAAACGGCAAGGGGATCGCGAATGAAAGTCCACTATTAAATAACAGGCATGATACGATATTTTATTTTTATTTCATCGGGCAAATAGGCTTTTTTAGATTGCCTCAATTCAGGAATATCAAGATCTTGTTCTAAATTCAACATCTTAAAGTTATTCTGCAAAGTTTTAGCAAACGCTTGATATAAATACTGATAGATTCCCTTATACATTGTTATGGCTTTAACAAAATGGACCACATAGACCTCATCAGTAAGAGGCTCACCTATTAAAAAGCCAGCAGGTTTTCCTTCTGCGTAAATTAAAATTCCATTTAAATGCAAAAGAGAGATTTTTTCCAAAGCTTCACGGCATGCAGCATAATCTGTAAACTCAACTTCCGCAGGAGCATGCAAACGCCATTCATCCAAAATCTGCAAAGCATCTTGATTCTTAGAGACTCCCAAAGCAACGTCTTCATGCGAAAGATAATTTTCCAGAAACTGCTTTACTAGATTTCGCCGGCCGCTAAGATGCCTTCCGGGATAGGTGCGCATCTTCTCAATAGAATAGCAATAATCTGAATCTCGATCCAAATGAGTGATTGCATACTGTTCGCTATTAAATGCCGCTGCCCACTCTTCTGGTATAGGAAAAAGAAAATCGACCGATTTTAAACATTCATCCATATCCCCGAAATCGAGCTTTTCCAATGGTGAAGTTGGCATTATATATAACAAACCATCGCGTGTTTTACCTTTAATATAGAGATCTTTAGAAAATAAAAGAGTATAAGCATGCTCTTGTCGAAATAAGTAAAGATTCGCAAAGCTATATTCCGATAAGGGGACGTCCATATGCCGAAAACGTTCTTCCAGCATTCCTTGATGTTCTAAAGTCAGGGGTTCTTCATGCATAATCTTTTGTTTATCATGATTGCAATGAGTATTCAAGATAAACACAAAATGGCTTAGTAGAGGTTGATAGCTTCTCCTTTGATCGATACATGAACGACTGTATCGCCCCCTTCTAAAACTAAAATGCGTGAATGATCGGTGGTGGGTGATTCATTTGGAAGCTTGAATGAGATCCTTTCAGTGGTCCAAGTGAGTGTATAACGTCCTGGCGGCAACTTAAAGGTTGCTACCTTGCGGGGTTTGAACGGATGCGGTTCATCTAAAGGAATTTCTTCTCCGTTAAATTTAACATTGCTCACCTTCAGCTTAAAATTCAAATCTTCAATCTTGATTGTAAGTTCGATAAAATTTTCAAAATGTGCAGATGAAAGATAGATGGGTGAAGCGATGGCTATAATAACAGCAAGTATTTTTATGATAATTTTAAACATGCTTCCTCGATATTAGGCATAGGTGCACTACCTTTTGATTCCGTTGCAGCCTTTTTTAATAAATACTTTTGAATAAGATTGCAAATAACTGCAACTATGTAAAATAAGGCACATCCTATCCCAAATGCAACCCAGGGAACAACGCTGGGTGTAAACATCGGAGCCACAATGGTAATGCCTAAAGCTTTTCCAGTCACGGTCGATCCGGTAAATACAATAGTTGAATTAATAAAATAATTAGCGACGATTCCCGGTGCATATGTCAAAGCCACTCGCTTGCCATACCAAAAGGCGCATCCAGAAACTACAAGGCCCCATCCTTTGGGAACTCCGAATTTGACAACCGCCGCAACGCCATCTCCCAATGATTCTGAAAACTTGTTAATAGCTGAGAAAACCATTTCATCCTCCAAAATAACGTTGAAGAATACAAAGAATCGCTACAACCAATACGACTGTCACGACAATCCAAGGCGTTCGAATAGCCAAATTGTGAATTGCTCGTCGATGCCTTTCTTCGTCTTGAAATTTTTTATCCGGGTTTTCCTGCATGATTTTATCTGTTTTTATCTCAATTTATTTAAAGCATATCCGGCGGCTCCAATCACGCCAGCATCATTTTGCAGCAAGGCGGAGCAGATGTTCAAATGCTCAGTGGCAGCCTTCAAAGCATCATGGGAAACAGCAGCGGTCACTCGTTCGACGAGATGCGGCAAGGCAAGTCCTAATCCTCCGCCTAAAATCAAGCAGCCTGGATTCAATGCATTGACAAAACTCACACACCCTGCTTCAATGGCTTCAATCGAATTTTCAATGATCTCCTCGGCTAAGCCGTTCTCATTCCTCGCAGCTTCCAAAACATCGCGTGCTGAAATTTTTCCGGGTTGCATTCCTTCTAATAAAGGAAGAGCTTGCCCCGCTTTTGCAATGGCCCAACCCGAAGCTATTGCCTCCAAGCACCCTTTATTGCCGCAGGTGCATTCGGGTCCATCAATCACCACAGTCGTGTGACCTAGCTCTCCGGCTGCATTGTTTGCACCCAATAAAAGTTGACTACCCGCTACAATTCCTCCGCCAATACCGGTACCAATAAAGAGGCAGATCAGATCGTCATATCCCTTGCCAGCTCCGTATTTCCATTCGCCCCAAGTCGCAGCTCTCACATCATTGATAATGATCACCGGCGCATGCAAGGAGGCTTGAAGTTGTTCTTGCAGAGGAGCATCGCGCCATTTCAAATTGGGAGCGAATTTGACAATGCCTGTGTCTGGAGTAATCTGTCCAGCCATGCCCACGCCGATGGGGCATTCTTCGATGCTTGCTTGCCGCTTAAGTTCCACCACAAGATCGGTTAGATTTTTATGGATCTCTTTAAAACCAAGCTCGACTTGCGTGGGTATTTTTTTTCGAGCAATAATATTTCCTGCTTGTCCGACAATAGCCGCATCAATTTTTGTTCCTCCGATATCAATTCCAATCGCATGTGTATTCATCAATTTTTAAATCATTCCTTTTTAATCTATTTAATACCATCCAAGGGAATTTTACCCCTAATAAAAGCCGGAGGATGTTTCAGAAAAAAGTAGGGATTTTTTTGCAATAATTCCATCCCCAGTTTGAAAATAGCATCGGCATCGCCGGCTAAAATATTTCCACTCCCACAGGTCGAGTGTTGAAGAATACCCGTTTTCTCCAATTCTTGCTGGAAAGGATCAAGTGCATATTCGACCGCATAATCTAAAAACCGTACCGAACTGATCGCTTGTCCGGTAAAGGGTATTCCGTTACGTAGAATAGGATAGGGATAGATTTTGGTGTAAAGATGCGGAACCCCATACTGCTGTTCGATATGATGGACATAGGTCATCGGCTGCAAAGTTGTGCCAAAAAAAACCAGCTTACCTCCCATTTTACGCAGACGATGCCATGGGGATGCCTCCCCATAGCCTGCCAAAGAGGTTCCACATAGTTCTTTCGCTTTAGGACCAACAGCTGCGATACTTTGTAAAGGATTAAAACTCCGTTTGCGATCGGGAAATGTATTTACAAAAGCACTAAAGACTCCCAATTCCTTGGATACAGGTGAACGCTCCACATCAAACGGTTTTCCAGAGCGGGCAAATTCATAAAAGTACGCTGGCACTGCCAAAGTGCCCTCCGGACCTAAAACCGCTCGAAAATTATCGTAATAAAAGTACAACATCTTTTCACGTGAAGACGATATTTCAGGAATGCCAAATGATCTTAGATCACTATGCACTAATATTAAATCACCTGACTTTATGCCCACTGCTTTAAAAGCTTGCTGTACTTCTTTAGCTGAAATCGTCAACATATTTTTATGCTCTTTGTCAATTCTAATAATAAATTATAGCCATCCCAGAGATAATCAAAGTTTAAAGCCTGTCCAATCGGCACAATCCTATCCAAACCTTGTCCATTGATCTGTTCAGCAAATTGCGCAAGCTCATCGTATGTCCAGCCGTAATAAGTCAATGTTTGATCTTTGGACGATACGTAAGGCGCGAGATCGGAGAGTGCAGAAATGCCCGCATGGTAAAGCAAGCCCCAACCATTATACAGACGGCATTTAGGATCAAAAGCATCAAGTTCGATAATCGCCAATTCATTGCTGAAACGTTGAATTTTTTTGAAGGGAAGATTCACCGCTTGATTATAGATATTCGTTTCTTTTTGCAAGGCTGCACTTAAAGGAATCACATATTTTTTTTCTTGCACCAGTCGATGCATCTGACGATAGAACTCTTCGCTTGCCGCTGCAATTTCGACTTTGGAACCGCACCAAAAAATGGCGCGTGGAGATGAACAAGCCTGCTGATCATACCAATACATATCATTGTAAAATAGACGGACGATATTCATTTTCTCACGTTCATCCGCTTTCAAATACATAGCAGCGTAAATAGCAGAATAGGCAAAACGGTCGGCAAAGGTCAATTCTTTAGCCGATGGTTGCAAAGGATACTGCCTCAACTTATTAATGGTAGCATCCCCGCCCCACAATATCCTAACATCGACACTTTCTGAAATCGCCGCAGTAATATTCTCCTCATGTCCATACGACAGCAAACATGTGGTCGCTTTAATATCTTCAAAACGGGGATCATCCAGAGTCTTTTGAATGTCTTTAAACAATAGATTCAAAGCAGGGCTTTGTTTAGAAGGCAGGCGGACGATATTTGCATTTCCAACAAGCAAGGAAAGGATCCATGAATAAACAAACATGGTTTCCACATTGGCGGGAGCAATATGGAACACGGCACCTCGTGGAACCAATCGTTGCTGAGGTCTTTCATAACTTTGAAATGCAGCCTTTAATTCTTCTAAATGGGATCGGCGCAGCCAAAATGCCAAAGCCACGCATTCTGGATGGCGCTGGCTGGCGGCGTTGGAAAATAAGCGCTCCGATAGCTGTTCGCAAAACTGCATTAACACATCTTGAAAAGGGTATAAAACCCTGATGGTTCGCTTAAAAAATTGTTCAAACTCTTTCATCTTTGTCCTTATTCAATCGTCAAGACATCGCTGCAGCCACGCAACTCTGCATTCGGCACTCGTCCTAATACATTAAAAAAAGTGCCCAAACGGCCGCAAGTGCAAGTGTCCACACCTCGGATGACGCCTAGGTCCTCGGTCAATAATGAATGACCCGGATAACTCTCAGGCAATATACTTAGCATCTGAAGCACCCCTTTTTGACCAAATGGCGCTGCTTTCCAGGTCATTGGATCTCTTACAATCACTTCCGCAAAATTCGGCACATGTAAAACACCTGCTTCGCATTCCACATAAACACTGCCGACTTGCTCGGCAAAGCCGTAGAAATTATGACAGCGTGCAATACTGCGTTCGGCCTGAATTGTTTGATTAAATACTTCGGGAGAAACAGCACGCTCTTGCAGTTTTTTCCAACCGCCAGTGTGGAATAGTATTGAGTTGGATAAATCAAACGTCTTCAGCAAAGGTTGTTCAATTAAATATTGCCAGATCATAAACGTCAATCCAAAGATAAGGATTGTCTCTTTTTGATGGCGTGCAAACCATGCTGCATATTCACGTTCTTTCACCTGCATGTTCTGATCAAATAGATAGAAAGGATCGCGTCCAAAATTAAGCATCCCTAAAAGGGCTGCTCCTCTAGCTGACAAAACTTTAGGATCTTTAATCACCGATTCGCTTTCAAGTAGCAAAAGCGGCAAACGCTCTTTGCCGATAAAACTGGTCATAATAGAAGCTAGGGCAACCGTTTGTTCATGGGCTGTCTTCCGGTCGAGATAAATACGACTTGGAATCGATGTCGTGGTACCGCTTGAGAGTAAGGTTTTGTAAATATCACCTTTAGGAATACTTATCAGATCATGCAGCTTAAACAAACTGACCGGCAGATAGGGTATAGCGGATAATTCTCGATAAGGAGGTTGCTCCCACAGAAGCCTTTGAATAAGATGTCGATAGGGAAGGCAATGTTCAGTATGAAAAGCTGTAAGGCGGTTGAGATTTTCCAAAAACAGCGGTAGCTTTTGATCGCGGCTTAAAGAATAGGGCGGCATATTCAATAGTGTCATAATTGTTCCTGCAAGCGGACGTAATCGATCTTACCCGATGCTGTCAATGGAAACTTAAGGATTTTAGTACCTTTAAAAGTAGAAGGATGCAATTTGAGTTTATTAGATAATATATCTATCCCCGCCTTTAATTGTTCATTATTTCCATTTTCGATAAAAAAATAGATCCGCTGATCATCGCTCACTACTGCTGCATTGCCTATAGGCTTAAGCAATAATTCCACTTCATCCAAATTAATTCTGCTTCCATAGACCTTAGAAATCCGTTTCTTACGGCCTGTCACATAAAAAATCCCATCCGCGTCAAAATAACCTTGATCCTCGGTGCGGAGCATTCCAGTTAATAAATCTCCCTTTGATAAGTCTTCAACCCCTTCAGCATATCCCATCATGACATTAGGGCCGAAATAAACCAGTTCTCCAATCGATCCAGGCTGCAGCTTTCGCACCTCCCCTTCCATCACACACAATTGTCCCTCTGGAATAGCAATGCCTATGGCGCCGGCTTTAGCTGGCAGTAGATGTGGAGGTAAATAGGCGATGCGTGCTGTCGCTTCCGTTTGACCATACATCACAAAAAACTTGCCCTGTTTGGCTTTCATAATCTGAGAAAATTTGATGACTAACGCTTTATCCAAATGCCCGCCCGCTTGCGTCATCGTTTTCAAAAGCGGCAATGACAGTTGGCCAAAATGGATTTTCTCTAGCATTTCATACATGTATGGAACGCCTGCAAAAGAAGTGCAGTGCTGTTGTTGGACGACATCCCAAAACGGCTGCTGCATCACATTGTACTGTGTCAGCACAATCGCACCGCCCGCAAACAAGTGCGTGTGGAGAATGGATAAACCGTAAGAATAGTGCAGAGGAAGGCTGGCAATGGCTTTATCGGTATCCCTAATGCCTAGATAACTGATAATCGACTGTGCATTGCTTAAAATATTTTTAACCGATAAACGGATCATTTTTGGACTTCCAGTTGTTCCTGAAGTGGACAACAATAACTTTAGATCGGGATGAAGAGCAATGGGTGATGATTTTCTTTTTTTTAAAACTTTGAGAATCGGAAATGGATTATTGATCTCTGCATAATTTTCCCATCGCTCAGAATTGCATTGCATAATGAAGTTTGGTTGATAGAGAGCAATCAGCCGATTCTTTAAATCTGTTGAAAGCCGTCCATCCAAAAGGCAGACAACATGAGGGCTATTTATCAAAGAGGCATAAGCTGCCGCCTCATCAAGTTGATTTTGGCAAAATAAAAAAACTAACGCACGAGGAACGGGCGTCAATGTCTCAGTTATCCGGTTCGAATATTCATTCAAATGTTCATAGCTGAAAATCTGAAATCGATCGCCATCAATGATGGCGGGATTGGATCCGTATTGAATCAAGGGAAATACTTCTGTCGGCATCACCCTTTCTCTTGCAAATGCTTATTGATGATCTCTTTAGCTTGAATAAAAGAATTCATCCCTAAAATATCGTCCACGTCGAGGCGGATAGCAAAATCTTCCTCTATAGCGGCGATAAGGCGCATGTGGGCGATCGAATCCCATTTTTCCGATGCGCCGAATTCCAAAGATTCGAAAGCGTTATCTAAAGAGGTTCCAAGTCCTTTTTCAAACGTATGCTTCAGCTTAATATCGTCCATGTTTAAATGCCTTCTTAAATAGCACATAGTATAATAAAAATAGTTGAAATGCAACGAGATGATGGGAGTGTACATTTAAAAAAAAATTAGCTAATGAAATTTTTAATTGATCGATTTTGCATGACATGCTAATCTGGTTAGAAACACTCGACGTATTTTGCGTCTGTGCGTAAAAAATAATATTATCTGGGTTGAATGTATCAACTTGGCAGCATGCATGGAACGCATAACTTGAGGCAAAGCATATGAAAGCATTTGATCATTTGTGTCGATTCTTTCTTCGGTTCCGCTATCCGGTTTCTTTGCCGGAAGATGTCGCTCAAGCACTTGGCCTTGAAATATCCAATTATGTCACCTTCGAACAATTTATCAGCCGACTAAGTTCTCCCTCTTTTAAACCGTCGCGCCTCATGAAATTTATGCCGCGAGAAAAAGCTGAAGAAGCCTTTCAGAACGCTCAAAGCAAAGAACGGTTCAAAAATACCTCTTTATTTTCATTTTATTTTTCTCAAGGATGGATGGAATTCGTTCTTGAATTTGACGATCAGTCCCGCCTTCGCCGTTTATATTTGCATCATAAGATTATTCAGGAAGAGCGTGGAAAAGAGATCTTGTTGGAGAAATCCAATCTTTTTACGCTAACCCCCCAAACATGCAGCGAGCAAAAAGAGCTTAAGGCTCATTTTTAAACTCTCAAGCGTGGTCGAAGTGGTTTTCCAATGACATGCATGCTTGGAAGAGTGTTTTTTAGTTTATGAGGCTTTGGTTTGATTTCAATATCAAAACCAAGTGAAAGAACAAATTTTAATAGGCGCTCAATTGAGAACTCTGATAGCAAACCTCGAATAATTTTTGATACCTTTGGTTGATCAATGTTCATTAATTCGGCTGCTTGCTGTTGGGTCAATCTTTTTTCTTTGATGATATTGGAGATCAACATAGCCAGTTCTGCCTTGGTTTTTGCTTCTTCTGGATTAGAAAATCCAAAATCGACATAAACATTTCCTGATCCAACAGAGAATTCAATCTCCTCAGGATTTTTTGGATTTCTTTTTGCCATATTGCTCCTTATATAGGGCTTCTGCCCATTTTAGCCTTTGCTTTATTAATTCTATATCTTCCTTGGGGGTTGCTATTCCCTTTTTACTTTTTTTCTGAAAGATATGGAGTACATAAAGGACTTCTTCAAAACGGACTGTATAAACTTCTCTATCTAATCCTAATTATGCCAGTAGAGGCATATATTATCAATCTTTTTGCTCTAACTCCACAAACATGCAGCGAGCAAAAAGAGCTTAAAGCCCATTTTTAAACATTTTTGGGGTGCTGTTAATGAAGGAGGTTTAAGGCGCTTCCGGCTTTAAACCATTCGATTTGTTGCGCATTGTAAGAATGATTGAGCGGAATAAGCTCCGTCGATTTATCGGTATGCTCCACTTTTAATGTCAATGGCACCCCCGGCGCAAAAGAGGTAAGCCCCTCAATCGACAACATATCCTCTTCCTTAATTTTATCGTAATCTGCCGGATTGGCAAACGTTAATGCCAACATCCCTTGCTTTTTTAAATTGGTTTCATGAATACGAGCGAAACTTTTGGTAATGACCGCTAATCCCCCTAAATGACGGGGTTCCATGGCAGCATGCTCCCGCGACGAACCTTCCCCATAGTTTTCATCACCGACAATCACCCATCCAATCCCATGCTGTTTGTAATCGCGAGCGATCTTTGGAAATGGTTCTATATCTCCTGTCAGCAGATTTTTACCCTTGCCTATCTCTTCCCGAAAAGCATTTACCGCTCCAGTTAATAAGTTATTCGAAATATTATCTAAATGCCCTCGATACTTCAGCCATTTGCCGGCGGGTGAAATATGATCTGTGGTGCATTTGCCTGCAACTTTGACCAATATACGTAAATTCGTTAAATCTTTCCCACTCCACGCCGGAAAGGGTTCAAGCAACTGCAAACGTTCGCTGTTTGGATCGACTTTAAGTTCAACGGCAGATCCATCCTCCGCCGGTGCCGCATAACCGACATTCCCCGCTTCGAATCCATTGCGCGGAAGCTCTTCTCCTGTCGGAGGCTGCAATTTCACTGGTAAACCTTCTTCATTGATGATCGTATCAGTGATAGGATTGAAAGTCAGCCTGCCAGCCAAAGCCAAAGCGATCACCATTTCCGGACTGGCTACAAAAGAATGCGTGCCGGGATTTGCATCATTCCGTCCCGAAAAATTGCGATTATAGGAAGTCAAAATGGAATTCTTCTCGCCAAAATTGACGTCATGCCTCTTCCATTGTCCAATGCAAGGACCGCAAGCATTAGCCAATACGAGACCTCCGATATCCTGCAACGCTTTCAGCAAACCATCCCGTTCGATAGTAGCGCGTATTTGCTCGGAACCAGGAGTGATCGTGAGCGGACATTTGGTTTTAAGTCCATGTTTCAATCCTTGACGGGCAATGCTTGTCGCTCTTTCGATGTCCTCGTAACTTGAGTTAGTGCACGATCCTATCAAAGCTACCGATATCTTTTCCGGAAAACTATTTTTACGGACCGCATCGGCTAATTCTGAAATTTTCCACGTTCGATCGGGCGAGTAAGGTCCATTGATATGGGGTTCAAGCTCGTTTAAGTCGATATGAATGATTTGGTCATAGTATTGATCGGGCTGCTGCTCCACTTCAGGATCAGGGATCAAACATTCTTGCACACTTTCAGCGTGTTTAGCGATAAGTTCGCGGCCGGTTGCCTTCAAATAATCACCCATCCGCGCATCATAGGGAAATACTGAAGTGGTCGCTCCAATTTCGGCTCCCATGTTGCAAATAGTTCCTTTCCCTGTGCAGGAGATAGAATGAATGCCTTCGCCAAAATATTCGATGACAGATCCGGTTCCCCCTTTAACAGTCAATATGCCTGCGAGTTTCAAGATGACATCTTTGGCGGATGTCCAACCACTCGTCTTACCCGTTAGTTTGACTCCAATGATGAGCGGAAATTTAAGTTCCCATGGCATGCCTGCCATGACGTCAACTGCATCGGCTCCTCCTACACCTACAGCGAGCATCCCTAAGCCGCCTGCATTGGGAGTATGCGAATCGGTCCCGATCATCAGTCCGCCTGGAAAAGCGTAGTTTTCTAAAACAACTTGATGGATAATTCCTGCGCCAGGCTTCCAAAAGCCAAGGCCGAATTTGTTTGATACACTCTGCAAGAAATCAAATACTTCCTTACTTTCATGCGTCGCGCGATCGAGATCCTCCTTAGCGCCCATTTCCGCTAAAATCAAATGATCACAATGCACCGTACTTGGAACCGCTGTTTTTTTCCGTTTAGCTGCCGCAAATTGAAGGAGGGCCATCTGTGCTGTTGCATCCTGCATAGCAACGCGATCGGGATTAAACTCGACATACGATTTTCCCCGAACGGCAGGAGTTGTTAAAGGTTTAGCCAAATGTGTATATAAAATTTTTTCGGTAAGAGTTAGCGGCCGACCCACTAAAGCCCTGACCTGTTTTAGCTTTTCAGGAAGCTCGCGATAGAACTGCTGAATCGTTTCTTCATCGAATACCATAGAGCCGCCTCTAACTAAAAGGGTTCTAAAGTCAAATTAGCCCAGGAAGATTAAAGAGAAAAGGGAAAGTTTTATCCGATATAGCAAGATATGGGTCTGTATGGTAAACTCTATCTTCTTTAAAGGAAGTAAAATTTATGCCTGTACCGCAACAAAAATTTAGAGAACTTGTTTTTCAGCTCTTATACAGTAAAGAAATGGGCAAATCGGAAGATGAAGATATGCTTCCTTTGCTGATGAAGCAATTGAGTGTCACCCGAAAAATTGTCCGTTTAGCCCAGGAACGGGTCCATGCGATCCGCTCCAAGCTGCCAGATATCGATCTTCTGATTGGCAAAACATCCCTTTCTTATGACTTTGAAAGAATTCAAAGCGTAGAAAAAAATATCCTAAGACTGGGCTTATTTGAAATCCTCTATGATCCGGCCATTCCACCTAAAGTAGCGATTACAGAAGCTTTGCGCCTCGCCAAGAAATTTAGTTCTCCAGCTTCAGCAGCTTTTATTAATGCCATCCTCGACGTTGCTTATAAAGCCGGCCAAGGCATTAAAGTGGATCCTAAAGAAATTAAAGAGGCTGCCGATGCTCTCATCCACAGCGAATCTATCGCCGAACAAGCCTCTCTTAGCCAGCAGATTGATGAGGAAATTGATGACGTCTGAAACTCTTCTCGAGCTAATGCACTATAATAAACCCCTAAGTTCGGTTTGCACTTTAGGAATTGGTGGCGCTGCCCGTTATTATTTGGAAGTGCATTCAATCCTAGAGATGCAAGAGGCATTGCTTTATTGCAAAGCTCGGAAAATTCAATATCTAATTTTAGGAAAAGGCTCCAACTGCCTTTTTGACGATTCAGGTTATGATGGAGTGGTCATCGGCAATAAAATCGACTTTTTTGAATCCCCTGCACCCGGTGTTTTCCATGTCGGGGCTGGTTATAGCTTTTCACTGCTTGGCGTTCAAACAGCCCGGAAAAGCTGGCGTGGATTGGAATTTGCTTCCGGCATCCCAGCTAGTGTTGGAGGCGCTGTCTTTATGAATGCCGGCGCCAATGGCAACGAAACAGCCGATTGCTTGTCAACGATCGATTATATCGACGAAGAAGGATGCTTGCATTACCTCAATAAAGACGACCTCCACTTCAGCTACCGCACCTCCTCGTTTCAAAAAAGGGGCGGTGCGATTGTCGGAGCCACCTTTGTGCTTCAGCCTGATCCAAATGCACGCAGCAAACAACTTGAAATTATCCATTATCGCAAAAAAACTCAACCCTATGGAGACAAATCAGCCGGATGCGTGTTCCGTAATCCCGACTGCAGGTACGCCGGCGCTTTAATTGAAAGCGCGGGATTAAAAGGAGTCAAGATCGGCGGCGCGCAAGTCTCTACTTTGCATGCCAATTTTCTCATTAATGCCGGCGGAGCGACCTATCAAGATTTTCTCGCTTTAATTTCCCTTGTTAAAAATACTGTTAAAGAAAAGCATGGCATCCACCTTGAGCAAGAGGTGCGGGTGATCTATAATGATGAAAGAGGACATCATGAGTGAATTTCGGGCCGATTTGCACTGTCATTCAACTTGCTCCGATGGAACCCTTATGCCGCAGGAATTGATCAAACATGCCATCGAAATCGGTTTAAAAGGACTATCAATCACAGACCATGACACCGTCGATGCTTACAACGAGGCACTCCCTTTTGCCAAGAGCCTTCAATTTGACCTTATTCCCGGAGTGGAATTTTCAGCCATGCATAAAAATGCCACCGTGCATATTCTAGGCTATGCATTTCATCTGAATGATGCTGAATTGCTTTCATTTTGCAAGCGGCATACAGAACGGCGTTCGGATCGCAACCAACAAATTTTGCAAAAACTCGCCAAAATGGGAATAAAAATAACTGAAGAGGATATCCGTTTGGCCAACGATAAATTACATAGCATCGGCAGGCCTCATATTGCCCAAGCCATGCGGGCCAAAGGCTATGTGCAATCCATTCAAGATGCTTTTAAAAAATACATTGGAGAGGGCAAGCCTGCCTATGCATCCGGAGAGTCTTTTTCCGTTGAAGAGACTTTGGAGCGTATCCATCGCGCTAATGGCCTAGCTGTCATTGCGCATCCTCATCTGATTGATGACCAAAGAATTTTAAAAGGTCTTTTAGACATGAATTTCGATGGGATTGAATGCTTCTACAGCAAATTTTCACGAGAACACAGTGCGCGCTGGATCGAAATCGCACAAAAGAAAAATTGGCTGATGACGGGCGGATCTGATTTTCACGGATCGGTCAAACCAAATGTGCCTCTGGGGTGCTCATGGGTTAATGAGGAAACTTTCCTAAAACTGAAAAATTGGGTGGAAAGTGGATTACAATAGTTTGTTAGAAGAACTCTTTTCGCTGAATCAGCAAAAAAAAGTCAAATTTGGCCTTGAAAGGATGGCTGCATTAACTGCTGCTTTTGATCATCCTGACCGATCCTTTCCTTCTATACATGTTGCAGGAAGCAATGGAAAAGGTTCGGTTTGCACAAAAATAGCGAAGGCTTATGAACTCTCTGGAAAAAAAGTAGGCCTCTATACCTCACCCCACATTGCAAGCTTCAGGGAAAGAATTCAAATTAATGGGGAAATGATTTCGGAAGAAGATACGGTTTTTTATCTTTCCAGATTATTAAGAACAAATGTGGTGCTAGACTTACAAGCCACTTTTTTTGAAATCACGACTATGATGGCTCTGCTCTATTTTGATGAACAGAATGTCGATTGCGCTGTCATCGAAACAGGATTAGGCGGCCGTTTGGATGCGACTAATATTCTTACTCCGGAACTTTCCATCATCACCTCTATCTCTCTCGAACATACCGAAATATTAGGCAAAACACTTGAAGAGATCGCCATTGAAAAAGGCGGCATCATCAAGCCGGGTATTCCTGTTGTCATTGGACCACGGGTACCTTATGAACCCATTGCCGCTATCGCCAACAAAAATCATAGCGCTTGCCATGTTATAAAAGGCGATTGGCCATTGTTTGATGAAGAAAACAATGCGATCGTTAAAAAATCCCTTCAGATTCTTGGATTTCCAGACAATCTCATTGATAAAAGTTTGCTGGTTCTCCCTTCATGCCGGCTCGAAATTCATCCCGCCTCTCCACCTGTCATTTTTGATGTCGGCCATAATCCTGATGGATTGAATCGATTATTCCAAGCTGTACGACAGAAGTTTCCTTTACAGCCATTGCATGCCGTCTGCGGCCTTTCGTCCAATAAAGACATTGAACATTGCTTAGCAATTATTGCACGTCATGTCGCTTATATCTATTTAGTTGCAGCCGATAACCATCGTGCGACTGACCCATTAAAACTTTCTCAAGTTCTTGAAAAACTAGAATTTACACCTGAACCACTCCAGGCATCCATCTTACAAACCATGCAATGTGCAATCGACAAAGCAATGCATGACAGTGGAATTGTGCTGGTGTGCGGCACCTTCTTTATCATGGCCGAGGCTCGAGCAGCCATAGGCATCCTTGAACCAAGGGATGCTTATCAAATCCAAGAGTGTTTTGCCGTTCCAGACTTAAAAAAGTTATAGCTTCTATATTGCTGATCGTTTAATTAGTAGATAATACAGTTAGATATAGAGGTTTCTATGAAAGAGTTCTTTGATTGTCTCTTTACGAATAACGGATTGGCTTATGCAACAGGCGTTATCATTTTTCTTATCACTCTAATATTAACTGCCAATCGATGGATCGGCTTCACTCTTACGTTATTGCTTCTTCTTATCGCTTTGGCAGTTTCTTTTGGAGTCGCTAACAAAGAAAGCATCCAAAATTATTTCAATGGGCTTGGAAAAGAGAAAGCCGTTTCGGGAATCTATCAGTCCGAAGGTACTAAATTGCCCGAGCCAACTTTATCTGATAAGGTTGAGAAGGCTTTTGAGGACTTAAAATTCGAATTTGAAGTGTATAAGAACAAAGTGCAAGACTACTTCGAGGAACAAAAGAAAGCAACACCGCCAAGTCCTCCTGAGAACCAACCCAGCCAAAAATAAACACTTAATTCCTCTGTGAACTCTGTTTTCTCTGTGTTAAATAAAAAAAAATAACCACAGAGAACACTGACTCGATTTTAGGCTTTTTCTTCCATGTTACGCTGCTCCGCATACCTGCCGTTTTCGTGCCCGTGCCCGTTTGTTTCTGCCTTTCCCGTCTTTCTTGCTCGTTTCCCATGTAGATACTCTGCAAAATAAGTTATCCTTTTGAGAATTATTCTTCATAAAAGGGGTGACGGCAAGAACAAACGGGCATGGGCACGGGCACGAAAACGGCAGGTATGCGGAGCAGCGTAACATGGTGAAATTTTATCTTTTCTAATAGCTTGTGGGGGTTAATTTAACTTTTCCACGGAAGATCCAATAAACCGCTGTAGTATATCCTATGACTAACGGAATCCCTATCACTGCCATCAGCAAAAGAATCTCCAATGTTTTTACCGAAGAGGCTGAGTTGTAAATCGTCAAACTGAGATTTTCGGGATCGTTGATCGCCCTGACAACATTGGGATACATCCCCACTGCAAACAATCCGAAAAGGCATATGATATTCAAACACGAAGACGCAAAAGCTCGTCCATCGCGTCCATGGTAAATTTCACGAGGAATATTGGCGATAGCCATCATATTCAAAATGGCAATCAGAAAAAATAGGGGTCTATCCTTAATAGCTGTAGTCATATGCGGCATATAAATGAGCGTTGCCATCGTTGTCAAAGCATAACACATGATAAAAAAAATGATGGATGGATTCACCCATCGCCGCATTCTATCGTGGAACTCCCCTTCTGTCTTCATCATCAAGTAAATCGAACCGTGCATGCAAAACATAGCCGCTGTCAAAACTCCAATCAACAACGCATAAGGGCTCAGGAGATCGGTCAATGTTCCAGTGAATTCCTTTTGCTGATCAAGCGCGATCCCTCTAATTAAATTTCCCAAGATGATGCCCAAAGACATGGCAATAATTAAACTTGCCAAGCTAAATAAAACGTCCCACATCCATCGCCACCAACTCATCGGCTGCTTACTGCGCACTTCAATACCTACCGCACGGAAAATTAAACCGCTTAATAAGATCATGATAGGGATATAAAACGCAGAACATACTGTGGCATATACATCGGGAAAGCCGGCAAATAAGGCGCCGCCGGCTGTAACAAGCCACACTTCATTACCATCCCAGACAGGCCCGATCGAGTTAAGCATGAGCCGCCGCTCGACATCCTTTTTGGAGAAAAGATGAAGGATGCCAACACCTAAATCAAAGCCATCCAAAATGGCATATCCGGTCAAAAGAATAATAAAAATGGTAAACCAGATGAATTCAAGGTTACTGTGAAGATCCATCATTGAATTCCTCAACATATTTATGTAATTGACGATAGGGTTCCATTTTATCCGACTCATCAGGACCATGTTTGATCTTTTCATTTAAAAGGTAGACGAAAAGAAAAAATAGCAACGCATAGACAAAGCCGAACATGATAATCGAGCCTAATATTTGACCTGCGTGTACTGACTTTGATAGGCCATCAGAAATGCGCAAAAGATCTTGCACAATCCAAGGATACCTTCCCATTTCAGCCGATACCCACCCTGCTTGATTGGCAATTTGAGGAAACAAAACCGACGCGACAAGCCAGCGGAGCATCCACTTACTTTTAAAAAGGGTCTTTTTCCACCACATAAAGATCGCCGTCAATGAAGAGAGAAACATCAATCCCCACATAGCGATCATCAGATGGTAAGTTTGAAAAACAGCCGACACATTAGGCCAATCTTTGCGTGGATATTGATCCAATCCCACAATTTGTCCTTGCGAATCTCCTTGTGCAAGCCAACTTAAAAGATAAGGAACTTCAAGGCCCACCACGCGCTCATTCTTCATATCGACATAGCCTGCAAGACTCAAAGGGGCCGCTGTCTGTGTCTTGAAGATCCCTTCAAAAGCGGCTAGCTTAGCAGGTTGATTGTGTGCGACATGCTGTGCGCTCATGTGGCCGGTGATCAGCTGCAAAAATACCGAGACTCCAGCAACAGACAATCCCGCCTTAAGGGAAATTTTAGCAAAGTCCTTATATTTATCTTTGAGAGTATAATATGCGCCAACGCTAATCACTAAGAAGGCTCCTGCAAGCCAAGCTCCAATCACTGTATGGCTCAAGCGGTCCATTGACGACGGATTAAAGACCATCGCCCAAAAATCGGTAATCTCAGCCCGCGCATTCAACCCTTCGCCGACAATATGAAATCCGGCAGGAGTTTGCATCCAGGAATTGGCCACTACAATCCAAATCGCACTAAAATGAGCCCCTAAAGCGACCATCAAGGTAGCAAAAAAATGCATCTTAGGACCTACCTTGTCCCAACCGAACAATAAAAGGGCCAAAAAGCCCGATTCAAGGAAGAAAGCGAATACCCCTTCAGCGGCTAATGCACTTCCAAAGACATCGCCTACATAGCGGGAATAGGTAGCCCAGTTCGTACCGAATTCAAATTCCATGACAATTCCGGTAGCGACCCCCATAGCAAAAGTCAGAGCAAAGACCTTTGTCCAAAATTTGGCCGCTTGCAAATACATGGGATTTTTCGTCCAAAGATAAGCTCCTTCGATGAGGACAAGGATTAATCCCAATCCAATGCTTAAAGGGGGATAAATGTAGTGAAACATAATCGTGAAGGCAAACTGAAAGCGGGCTAAAATTTCAACATCCATCTTATGTCTTAAAAAGTTTTAAGATGGAGATTAGACGACTTTTTAATTATCGAAAATAGAAATTTGACATGCGCAACATCTCTTTTTTACTTATAATCATGGCTTTTAATAAAACGGCTTGCAGTCAATGGCAAAAAATAGACCTTCCCGCTTGATGGGCATTCTGAATGTGACACCTGATTCATTTTATGCTCCTAGCCGCTTTCCAACTATCGACGAAGCTATCCAACAAGGGATCAAACTCTGGCAAGATGGCGCTGATAGTGTCGATATCGGCGGCGAATCGACGCGTCCGGGCGCCGTTCCTCCTTCTGAACAAGAGGAATTGCAGCGGGTCATTCCGGTTATCAAAGTTTTAAAAAAAAGTATTTCGATCCCCCTTTCGATCGATACCATGAAACCCGCAGTAGCAGAAGCGGCCTTAAGTGCCGGGGCTGCCATGATTAACGATGTCTCGGGTTTCAGAGATCCTGCCATGCGTAGACTGGCCGCCGCATCGGGCGTCGACATTTGTGTCATGCATATGCAAGGAACTCCTGCAACAATGCAGCTCAACCCTCATTATCCAGACGGAATCATGGCTGAATTAATACGATGGTTTCAACAGCAGATCGAACTTTTAATCAAAATTGGAGTGAAAGAACAGCAAATTATCCTTGATCCGGGTATTGGCTTTGGAAAAACCGTTGCTGATAATTTAAAAATCATACACAATCTGCCAATACTCAAGGCTATAGGATTTCCTGTGCTCCTGGGGGCCTCGCGCAAATCATTTCTATCGTCCATCCTCAATAAGCCCCGAGAGGAACTTTTACCGGCAACAATTGCGATGCACGCTGCTGCCATGCTGGGAGGGGCAGATATTATCCGTGCCCATGATGTAAAAGAGCATCGCGATATGATGAATGTGATTGAAAGATTGGTTGTTAGCAATGTATAGGCTGTTGCAACAAGTCATGGTGCCTGGATTAGAGATCATTATCATTACGATCATGATCTACTATCTGTTGTCATTCTTTTGGAATACCCGCGCAATGGACCTGGTGCTTGGCCTTTTAGCTTTTTTGGCTTTATACACTGCCTCAACATGGTTTTCTTTGCCTGTCGTACAAAAATTGCTGTGGTATTTTATGAATGTCGCAGTGATCGCCTTGCTGATCATTTTTCAACCAGAACTTCGTCTGGCACTGTCAAAACTTAGTGTCAAAGGCAAAAAATATAAGGAAATCACTAAAGCCGATTTCGATAAATTTTTGGACACCATTGCTTCATCCGTCTACCGCATGTCTGAAAGACGGATAGGCGCGCTGATCGTCCTCGAAAATCAAGACAATCTCGATGAATATGCCAACCGCGCTGTGGTGCTTAACGCCAACTTTTCACCCGAACTCCTTGAATCCATTTTCATCACCACAACTCCCTTGCATGATGGAGCTGTCATTATCCGCGCGACAACCTTTTTGTCTGCCGCTACAATTTTACCGCTGGCGGATGATAGCTCGCAGCTCGCCAAATCAATGGGAACACGCCACCGTGCGGGTTTAGGGATTAGCCAGGTCACCGATGCTCTCATCATCGTTGTTTCCGAAGAAACGGGCAAAGTCTCTATCGCGCGCGATGGGATTATGACCCGCGGGATTAAAATCGACCGGTTTAAAGGCATTATCCGCAGCGTCTATAATCCCCCCTCGAATAATCTGAAATCAGGACTTGATTTCCTAGGAGCTTGGAAACCATGGAAGCATTCATAAGAGCATTATTTATCGATAATTGGCAACGCAAGCTCCTTGCCCTATTTACCGGTTTGATTGTTTGGCTATTCGTCAATAATTCGATCATTGACACAAAGACAATCACAAATATTCCCATACGGATCATCAATCTTCAAAAAGATAAGACGGTCATAGGATTGCTTCCAAACGGCTACCTTAGCAAACGAATTACGCTGACATTAAGCGGCACCAAGGATGTCATTGATAAATTAGAGCCGGGCGATCTGGAAGTGGTACTAGATGCCTCTTCAGCGGATCAAAATGAATGGATCGTCAATATCACAAAGAAAAATTTGGTGAGTTTAAATCCCGATATTGACTTGCTTCAACACATTACTAACGTCAATCACACTGAATTTGTCATTAAACTTAGCCGCCTAGTCACTGCAAAAATTCCCATCACCATTTTACCCCCTTCCGGCGAGCCGCCTACAGATTATGAATACCTTGACTTTTGGCCTCAAAAGCTGACTCAAACGATTAGCGGCCCTGAAGAAGAGATACAAAAACTCAAGGCAAAGGGACTTGACCTAACTTTTGATTTAACTGAGATCTCCAAGGATGAATTGGATGCGGTTAAAAGCTCTCCAGGCAATTTCCATGATGATGAAATACGCTATTTGGTCCCTAGTAAGTGGAAGCTTGTTTCAATTCCCTTTCATAATAATGTCATGGAAGAGATTAATGATCTGGAAGCTCAAAACCTCCGCATCTATTTCCTACGCAAACAGATCTTGCCGGTCGATCGCGAAGTCCCCCTGTCTATTTTTTTTCCTCTGCATACAAGCGAAACACTCAACCCCGCAACCTGTCAATTTGCCACCGGAAAATATGTGCAAATGAAAAATAATATCTTTATCCTTTCAGTTCCTTTGCATGTCAAAGATGTCAGCAAATTATTCCTCAGCATCATCAGAGATAACCTACAGCTATCTGTTATAGCAGCTTCTCCACGTGAACGCGAGTTTCTAGAATGGAGCCTTGGAGTGATCAATTCAAAAGAGCTGGAAGACACATATGTTGCCTATTTAATCAGTAACTTAAGCAACGGCAAAGCAAGCGCCAACGCTCTTCCCAAAAAAAGGGAGGGGCTCATACGCAAACGCTTTAGAGACTATTTACAGCGCTTGCAATTGTATACCAATGAAGGGCAGCCGTTGAATCTCGAAAGCATTATTGAAGACAATAAATTGATCATCACAGGCTATTAGAGGTTTGTAATTTAGATGCCTTCCGAACGTTATTATTTTGCCGGAGAGTTGATCCCCGCCGAAGAGATCCGATTGCAAAATGAAGAATTTCATCATCTTGCCCATGTCATGCGCATCAAGATTGGCGAAGAGATAGAAATTATCAATGGCCGTGGAGACTTGGCACATGCAGCCGTCAAACAAATTTCGAAACGGGAAGCGGTTTTAATATTACAGGATAAACATGCTGAACCGCCGCCCTCTTTTGAGATCATCCTTGCTCAAGCCATCCCTAGAATCAATCGTCTCGATACAATTGTTGAAAAGGGAACTGAACTTGGCATCACGCAATTGTGGTTATTTCCCGGTGCTCGAAGCGAACGAAGAAACTTGACTGACAGTCAACATGAACGGGTCAAATCAATTGTAATTTCAGCAGCCAAACAATGCGGAAGACTATGGCTTCCTGAGATCTATCTTAAACCGAAATTAGCGGAGTGGAATGCGGTTAAGTATCCTCTTTATTTTGGAGACACCGAGCCAAAAGCCGAATATCTCATGTCCGTTTGGCAGAAACATCTTCCCAAAGATGGAGTGATCATTTTGATTGGTCCGGAAGGGGGCTTAGCAGATGATGAAGAAAAGAAGTTGATTTCTATGAATGCAAAAGGGGTAAAACTTCACCGATATACTCTTCGAACAGATACAGCGGGCTTAGCAGCCTTGAGTATTCTTTCTCAATTTGACACTAAGGCTTAATATTATAACGTTTTGTTGCCAACAAAACTGTTGTTTTCTTGATCTTTTTGCGCTTGTATTAATTCCCTTTGCTCATGCTGAACTGAATCGGGCGCCAATGTAGTAAACGCAGGAATGCTAGATGCAATCGCCAATAACATTGCAGCACCTGCTATAGCCGTTAAAACAGGAATTCCAACAAACGTTGCGACAATGAATCCGGCTGACCCGGGGATCATTAATAACATCAATGCAATCAATGCCACCTTTTGCCAGGTTTTTAAAATATTTCCATTTCCTAAGTTTTTCGAATTGGATTGTGATGTGAGATCTTTTACGTTATCTAATTTATTTTCATTAACATCAGAAAGGTGAGGTATGCTGATATGTTCGGGGGTTACAGTTAATTTAATAGATTTATCGTTTGGATCTCTATGTAAATCTGAGCGGCTGGAATTAATTTTACCCGGATATTGTGCCACTTGATAGGAATTAAATGAGCTTGCTTCCATTACATCAACCTTCTTATTAATAAAATAAGTATAATTGTAAATTATATTTATTTTTTATATTATTAAGAAACTGTAAATATTAATTAATTAATAACAACCCCCTTGTAAACAAGTCCTTTTTCAGGTTCAAGTGTAATTAACTGTCCTTCCTTTAAAATGCGCATGGCGGCGTCAGCTCTGACAATATAAGGCTTATTAAATTGCTTGGCAGCTTCAATTAAGAATTTTTCGGACTCTTCATCATTAATCGGGTTTTGAAGGATGACGGCCGCCGCTTCTTTTACCAAAGACAGATAAGATTCGTCGCAACGGGCAATGACAAGTATTTGGGATCGAACTGAGTAGGCTTTAACAGAATCGGGAGATAGCACAATGATTGCGTTTCCGTGCATTTTGTCACCGGATCCCGGTTCGCCGCGCACTAAAACGTCCCCGATGCTTTCGACAACCATCATATTAGTTGTGCCCGAAATGCCAAATGGAGAACCGGCTGTTACAACCGCTAGATCGCCATATTCGACAATATCGTGCTTTAAGGCATAGGCACTGATGGTTTCAAAAGCTTCAGCAATTGTTTTGCATTCTTTTTCGAGAACAGGGATGACACCCCAGTTAAAAGCCATTTGATGGTAGCATTTCTCGTTATGGGTCATGGCTACAATGGGCATTAAAGGGCGCAAACGGGAAAGCAGCCGGGCAGTGGAGCCTCCGCTGGTAAAGGCAAAGATCGCCTTTGCATTTGAACTGTAAGCTGTTTTTACAGCAGCCAACGTCAAAGCTGAAGGCACATCATGGTACACAAGCTGGGAATGTTGATCAAAGAAGGAGCGGTAATTAAAATCATCCTCCGACGCTTTAATGATGCTATGCATGACATGCACCGTCTCCAAAGGATATTTGCCGACCGCTGTTTCGCCTGACAACATTACTGCAGAAGTGCTGTCATAGATGGCATTGGCAACATCGGAGACTTCAGCCCGCGTCGGCCGAGGATTATTAATCATCGATTCCAACATTTGTGTGGCAGTCACTGAAGGTTTTCCGATCATGTAGCTTTTGCGAATCATCATTTTTTGAAGCCTTGGAACCTCGCTTAAAGGGATTTCTACCCCCAAATCTCCCCTGGCGATCATGACCCCATCTGCGGCCTGTACGATTCCGTCAAAATTGTGGATCCCTTCATTATTTTCGATTTTTGCAATGACGAGGATCTCCGGCTTATTTTCTCCCGCAAGCAATTTTTTTATGGTTAATATGTCATCGGGAGAACGGACAAAAGATGCTGCAATGATGTCAACATCATGGTGGCACCCAAAGCGGATATCTTCTTCATCTTTTTGAGTAATAATGGGAAAATTTAAGTTGACGTTAGGGATGTTGATCCCCTTGCCGGATTTAATAGTGCCTCCATTTTCTAGTTCAACGATAGCGCTATCCTCAAATCTTTCAACGACATGCGCCGATATATAGCCATCGTCGAATAAAATGCGCATTCCTGGAGCCAGCTGATCGATGATTGTTGGAGGAAGGATTGTAGCTTGGGTGGAATCTCCCTCCAAGACAGCTTTAATAAGGCGCCATCGATGTTTAGGGGGCAAAGCAATTTGCCCTTCTTTGATTTTGCCCAAGCGGACTTCGGGTCCTTTAGTATCCAGCATGATAGCCAAGGGGACTTTGAGTTGCTTACGAGCTTCCTTGAGGAGTTGAATGACAGTGAGATGTTCTTCATACGTACCATGGCTAAAATTCAATCGGGCCACATTCATCCCCGCTTTAATCATCTCTAGAATTTTATCTAGCGTATTGCAAGAGGGGCCGATGGTACAAATGACTTTCGTATGAACCGCCATTTTCATTTTCTCCTTTTTCCAACCGAGTGAATTAGGCTTATAAGTTAACATAAATATAAAATAATTCAAATTAATAGAATGGAAGGTTAAGTTGTAATTTAAGGACAAACTTTTAGGATAAGGGGGCCGCATGAGGAGTATTTTGGCATGTCTAATCTTGCTTTTAAGCTGTCAACCCTTGGCGGCTGAGATTCAAAAAGTCCAAGTCAAGTGGAATCCCGCTTTTTGTACTGGTGGGTGTGTTCAACTGCTAGCTAGAAATTTTCAGAATGTTACTGCAATCGCTCAAGTCAATATCAATGGACCCGGAGGACAGGCTGATCTACGTTGGAAACCCAATTTTCCTTTTTCCTATACGCCGGTGAATAATGCCATGCAAATGGTTGGCGTCAGCTGGTATGAATTTCGAGTGAAAGTGCGTGGAATACTTTCTTTTGACAGAAATTTTGTGTACCTTACCTCATTGGGGGACAACACAGTTTTTATTTTATTAGCTCCTGCCCAGCCCCAGCCGGGACAGTTTAATGTCTCTTATAATATTGCATCCCTTCAACTCCCCCCTTATTTGCGGGCGCAGTTGGAGCAAGGCGCACGGGAAAATAGAGTGGCTATCGTTGATGGCCCTTTATTTCAAGCGGAACGCTCGCCGCCTCTCTATTTAGTCATTCAACAGCTCAATTATGTCATTACAGAAGAAGAGGCGCAGAGTCAAGCCAGACCGCGGTAAATTTTAAAAAGAAGGCTCCTTGGTTATTGTTTGTAAATGGTGCGAAAACCTAAGTTGTAATCGAGGGCGTTTTCATTAAGAGGTTTCGTCTTATTCCCAATAACCACTTCCCTTTGCCCTTTTGCATGCGAAGTCGTTGTCCATTCATTCAAGGTTGGCTCAACCCTGAAAGCATGATTGCTTTGGGCTCGCAGCCAATCCATAGTGCTAGGCAGCTCTTTTCCACACCACACCGCATAAGATTTAGCATCTTGATAAGAAACATTCACCACAGGCAGGTTATTTTGACGCTCCGGCACCTTTCCATTGACCCAATGACGAGGAGGAGGATAATCGGCAGCAATGACAAAAAGTTCATATTCTTCGTTAGTAACAGGTGTACGATCAATATAGAAGCCTTCAGCATTCACCAATAACATGGCTTGATTTTGCAGCGGAATTAACGTTCCTTTTGCTTTTGCTTCTAAAGACGATGTGGGAGGCATGATCAATTCACCTGCAGCCACATAAGCCATTTTAGCAAGATCAATCTCCTTTTTTTCCAATACCTCTTCCCGTTTGAAAACCGCATCATCACCGAGTAATTCTTTTAGCAATGCAATTTCTTGCGGAGTCAAATCAGCATCCTTATCTACCGCCACAGTCCCTAACAAGATATCTTGAATTAATTTAGGAGTAAGGTTTGAAAGATCAGCGGCTATAAACGATGGATCTTCGATCTGCACAGTTTTTTTATCGATCTTCTCTTCAGCAATCTCTTCATTAACGGGTTCCAAAAAAGAGGCCGCTAAGAAATCAGCTAAGTCTGATTCAAGATCTAGTTCTATTTCAGCCAAATTCAAAGGCTTTTCTTCATTGTTTACTAAAGCTTCGAAGGCCAGACGATTCGCTTCTTCTTCGTCGATATCGTCCAAAGCTATAACATCAAATTCTTCCGGATCAACATCAATACGCGGGATATCTTCAAAAATCAAGGCTTCAGCAATCTCTCGAACAATCTCTTCATCTGTCTTAACGCTCTCTTCAATCAAGGCATCGAAAGCGATATCCATTACCCAAGTGTTTTCTTCAGACTCATGGAAAAGAGCTTTGGGAGGACTTAATTTTTCCATTCCGATCAAATCCAACCCTTTAAAGACCTTGGGATGGACTGCCATCGCCCCATGCGCTCCAGCTAATAAAGATCCGCGGGTATTTCCAAAGGAATCGGAAACCGTGGATTGCAAATTGGAGAACACTATTTCATCGATTGTATCAGGCAAGGGGTGAGAAATGATCTTTGGCAATCCTTCCTCGGGTTCCCGAAAAAAACCTCCATTCTGAGCTTGAATGGCTTGAATTTGATCCCAAGGCAATTGTAAAACGCCGCCATAACTGGGAATTTGAACCATCAGATACTGATTTTTGAGAAAATGGAAACCCAGTTGGGTCGGACGATGCTGTTCTAAGACCAACCCTTGGACACCCCCATTAAAAGAAAGCTCGATAATCGCATCCATATTGAGGCTGCGCTCTTTCCATCCATCGCTTAATTCCAGCGATTCGGTTAAAATCAAGGCCGGAAATTGATCACCATTCCGCAATTTAAGGCTGAATAACCGTTTATCTGGACGAGCATTCTTTCGACCCCGTTCTTTAAGGAGAACAAAACTTACAATTTTTGGTTCGACATCTTTCTTGATACGTTGTCGATTATTTTGTTGGGATAAATCCCCAGTCAATACTTGAAATTTTCCTTTGCCGGCCGCACCTGTGAAGTTTTGCCCTTCACGTGTGATATATTGAAGAATCAATTGAGATTGATTCTGCACGCAATTAACAACGGCCACATCTTGCGGTTCAAAAGAAATTTCACCAAAAGAATATTTGATCGAGGGCAGTTGGGCGAGGGTGCCATAAAGTCGATTGCTGTCCCGCAAGACTATAAAATCCTCGGATGAGCACCTTTGGCTATAGATTTCACTCCATTCTGTAAAGGTCAGGAATTCATCATTTTGTTCGAATGAGGGTTCATGTTCCAATGTTATTCCTGTAGCCGCATAACAACATAAAGCGGCCAGTAATTTCCGCATGCTTTTTATTCCTTAATTGCTAGATTATTTGATAGCGGTTATCATTTATCTTTACCGTAATCAAGTTATATTAATAAGTGTGAAAAAAATCAAAGTGAATCCTCGTCGCATCATTTTAAAAAAAGTTCAAGTCCATAACTTGAAATCGGTCGATCTGACCCTCGATGCCAATGAATTGATTGTCTTTACAGGAGTATCGGGCTCAGGCAAATCCTCTTTGGCTTTCGATACTTTATACGTCGAAGGGCAGCGCCGCTACGTCGAATCGTTGTCGACATTCGCCCGTCGCCAATTGGGCGAAATGTCGCGGCCTGAGCTTGAACATGCCGAAGGGATCTCTCCAACGATCTCCATTGAACAAAAAACGGCCGGAAGAAATCCCCGCTCTACAGTGGGGACCATGACAGAAATCTATGACTACATGCGGGTTTTATATGCCCGCGTAGGCGTGCCTCATTGTCCTGTTAGCGGCGAACCTGTTACCCCTCAAAGCCGTGAACGGATCATTAAAACTATCCAAAGTTTGCCCGAAAAACAAAAACTCATTGTGTTAGCTCCTTATGCCAAAGGGAAAAAAGCCGAATTCAGGGACGACTTCCTCGATCTATTACGCAAAGGCTACATGCGTGCCAGAGTCGATGGAAAAATCATCAATCTGAATGATGAAATCGTTTTGGACGGGAATGTGGCGCATGATGTAGACATTGTGGTCGATCGGCTGACTGTCAATCAGGACAACCACTCCCGCATTGCCGAAGCCGTGACCAATGCCCTTACTCTTGGCAATGGAGTATGCAGTGTCTTAGATGCCGATACAGGTGAAGAGAAACTATTTTCCATGCACGCTTTTTCTCCTAAATCCGGTCTTTCCTATGGACCATTGGAACCCCATGCCTTCTCATTCAATAGCCCTTCCGGCATGTGTCCTCGCTGTAATGGCTTAGGACGCGTCAATGAATTCGATTTGAATCAAATCATCGATCCTAACCTTAGCATTGCTGAAGATTGCTGCTCCGTAGCAAGCTCTTATCAAACTGTACGTTACGGTAATATCTATAACAATTTGGCAGAAATCTTCGGATTCAGCGTCCACGTCCCCTGGAAAAAACTTCCTGACTACGCCAAAAAAGTGTTTCTATACGGCACAGAAAAAAAATGGACCCGTATGCATTTCGTGCATCCTCAAACCGGCGCTACGTGGCATGATTACGTGCATTGGCGCGGAGTCTTGTACGAAGCCCATGCCCGTTATGCTGAAGCCAAAAGCGAAAGCTACCGCAAAAAAATGCAAAAAACGATGCACGAGGGAATTTGTCCGGTATGCCTCGGTAGCCGTTTAAAACCCTATCCTGCGGCAGCTGTATTGGGAAGCAAGCGGATTTATGAATTGACTGCCATGACGGTCAAACAGTGTCACGAATTCTTTGAAACTCTCCATTTGCCTCCGCAGGAATTGCGCATCGCCGATGAACTGCTCAAAGAGATCCGCCAACGCCTCCGTTTCTTGCTTGAGGTAGGCTTGCATTATCTGACATTAGATAGGACAGCTCCTACCTTATCGGGTGGCGAAGCCCAACGGGTGCGTCTGGCTTCTCAAATCGGTTCCGGTTTAGTGGGGATCACTTACATCCTTGATGAACCCTCCATCGGACTGCATCCACGCGACAACAAAAAATTGATCCATACGCTTAAACATTTACGTGATATGGGAAACACGGTTGTTGTTGTAGAACATGATGAGGAGACCATTTGGGAAGCTGACCACATCGTCGATTTCGGTCCGGGACCCGGCAGCAAAGGGGGTGAAATCGTCGTCTCGGGTGATTTATCCGACCTCGTTAAAAATCGCCATTCGATCACAGCTGGATACTTGACAGGAAAATTATCGATTCCTCTTCCAAAGAAGCGCAGAAAGCCTTCCACACAAGCCGTTGAAATAATCGGGGCCACCCACCATAATTTAAAAAATGTCAGTGTTAAAATTCCTTTGGGCCTTTTTACTGCGATCACAGGTGTCTCAGGCTCGGGAAAATCATCCTTAATCTCCGACATCCTCCATCCATCCCTTTCCAACCTCCTGCATGGAGGAGATCACTATGTTGGAGCTCATCAGGAAATTGTTGGAACGGATTTGATCGATAAAGTCATCGCTATCGATCAATCTCCCATCGGCCGCAATCCGCGATCCAATCCTGCGACCTATATCAAGTTGTTCGACGATATCCGCGACCTTTTCAGTCAGCTTCCCGAAAGTCAGGCTCGAGGTTACAAAGCGGGACGTTTCAGCTTTAATGTCAAAGAGGGATCTTGCCCCCAATGCGAAGGGATGGGGATGGTCAGGATCGACATGGATTTCATGGAGCCGGCGTGGGTGGAATGCTCGCTATGCAAAGGGCATCGCTTCGATCACGAAACCTTGTCTGTCTTTTTTAAAGGGAAAAACATTTATGACATCTTAGAAATGGATGTAGCATCTGCCCTTGAGTTTTTTGCCAACATCCCCTCCATCAAGCATAAGCTTGAAACTTTGCAAAAAGTGGGCATGGAATATATCAAGCTAGGCCAATCTTCGACAACTTTGTCAGGCGGAGAAGCGCAGCGGATCAAACTGGCCAAAGAGCTTGTCAGGCCAGCCACAGGAAAAACACTTTACATTTTCGACGAACCCACCACAGGGCTTCACTTTCACGATATCAAGCATCTTCTTCAAGTGCTTCACGAACTGGTCGAAAGAGGCAACACCGCAGTTGTCATTGAACACAACATGGATGTGGTCAAAACGGCGGATTGGATCATCGATCTTGGTCCTGAAGGGGGCGACGAAGGAGGGTTCATTATCGCTACAGGCAAGCCGGAACTGATTGCCAAAATGGATACCCCCACAGGGCATGCTGTCTACGAAGCTTTGCATCACGATCCGCAAGCAAAGGTTAAACAAGCTTTAATCAATGCCGTCAATAATCGGCAGAACCGGAAAGACAGAGAAAAGGCTGCCATCCACGCTATCGTCGTCACCGGTGCAGAACAAAACAATCTAAAAAATTTGAATGTCTCCATTCCGCGGGAAAAACTAACCATCTGTACAGGTCCTTCAGGTTCAGGAAAAACATCGCTGGCATTTGAAACAATTTATGCCGAAGGTCAGCGCCGTTATATCGAATCGCTTTCTCCCTATGCCCGCCAATTTGTCAAACAAATGCCAAAGCCTAAAGTCACGCATGTAGTGGGGCTTTCTCCAGCTATCGCCATCGAACAAAAAGCCAGTGCCGGCAACCCTCGCAGCACTGTTGGAACCATGACCGAGATTTACGATTATTTAAGGGTTCTCTATGCACGCATTGGGATCCCTCATGATCCAGAAACCGGCGATGTCATTAAAGCGATCAGTAAAGACCATGTCGTCGATAGAGTAATGGCTTTTCCCGAAGGGCAAAAAATTCAAGTTTTAGCACCTATTGAGATCAGAAAAAATGATAAGTTCGAGGAGATCATTTCCCGTTTGCGCCGGCAAGGATTTTTAAGGATACGGTTGAATGGGATTTATTACGACTTGGACACAGACGTTGACAATCTTGTTTTCGACCGCAAGCGAAAAAATGAATTGTTTTTAGTGATCGATCGTCTAAAAATCAATCCTTCTATTCGCCATCGTCTCTTCGAAGCTGTAGAAAATGCAGCTGCCATCGGAAACAATCATCTAATCATCGTGCAAGAGGAGGTCGATGTCCCCTTTAATTTAGCCTTTGCTGTCGAACGCACAGGCAAATCTTATAAAGAGATTACACCGCATACGTTTGCCTTTAACACAGCGGAAGGGATGTGCCCGGATTGCCTGGGGCTTGGATTCCAATATGGCGCCAACTTATCCAAACACGCAGAGATCATGCATTTTTCCATTGCAGCGCTTATTCAGTTGCTATGGAGTGAAAAATACACCCAGCCGGCTGCCAAATTAATTCAGCAAGTTTTGAAAGAGGAAAAAATAGACTTTCATGTCCCCTTAGCGCAACTGCCGACAGATCAGCTTCAAGCGCTGATGAACGGTTCCCCTGCCGATAAATGGTACGACTCCCGTCAAGGATTCCGTTTTCGCTGGATGGGTATCAACCACGTGCTTGCTAAAGCCGGCAAAAGTGCAACATCCGAGATCCGTGAAACTATCATCCCTCTATTGGATGAATTAGAGTGCATTTCCTGCCAGGGAACACGCCTGAATCCACTTGCTCGCCATGTGACTATCCGCCGGCACTCCATTAGCGCGTTATGCCACCTTCCCATGGATCGAGCCCTTCAATTCATCCGCGAGATCAAACTCCATGGCCAAGATATTAAACTTCTCGATGAAGTGCGTTCACAGCTTGTGAGCCGGCTGGGTTTTTTATGCGAAGTTGGCCTGAATTATCTTTCACTAGATCGTGCTGCCCCGACTCTAAGTGGCGGCGAAGCGCAGCGCATCCGCCTGGCACGTCAGCTTGGCAGCGGATTAACCGGTGTCTTATATGTCTTGGATGAGCCGACCATCGGACTGCATCCACGCGACAACGCGCGTCTTAATCAAGCGCTGCAGCAGCTCAAAAACCTCGGCAATACAATGCTGATGGTAGAACACGATCCTCTAACAATCCAAACAGCCGATTACATCTTGGACTTCGGTCCGCAATCCGGCGATCATGGCGGCCATATCATTGCTAAAGGAACTTTAAAGCAAATTATGCGGGATTCACACTCTTTGACAGGAAAATATCTTTCGGGGAAGTTAACTGTACCTGTGCCAAAAGAAAGACGCTCTCTTGACAAGGGTGTGTTGCATATCGAACATGCTCGCGTCAATAATTTAAAAAATTTAACTGTCGATATTCCGATCGGAGCGATGACTTGCTTAACGGGAGTATCGGGTTCAGGCAAATCTACATTAATGCAACAAGTGTTGCTTCCCGCTGTGCAGCAGGGCTTGTTCTCTCAAGACAAAGTCACCTTAAACGGAACAACCACCTCTGGTATTAGCCGCTTTGAAAAGGTGCTCTCCATCGATCAAAATCCGATCGGACATACCGTGCGATCCGATGTCGGCACCTATGTCGATGCCTTAAGCCGTATGCGTGAATTTTTTGCTTCACTTCCTTTAGCCCGTTCAAAGGGGCTTCAACCCAAACATTTCAGCTATAATCATCGCCGCGGCATGTGCACAGCCTGCTGGGGTCTTGGCTATCGCAAAGTGGAAATGCACTTTTTACCGGCTGTGAAAGTGGTGTGTGAAGATTGCAAAGGGCTTCGTTTAAATCCTGTAAGCCTTGAAGTGACCTATCAAGGCAAAAATTTTGGCCAGTACCTTGATACGACTATCGATGATGCCCGCATCACATTTGCAAATCATCCGCGCATTACGCGCATTTTAGACACCTTAATCGCCGTCGGTTTAGGTTATTTAAAGCTTGGGCAGGAAATAGCCAGCCTGTCAGGCGGCGAAGCGCAAAGGATTAAATTAAGCCGTGAATTAGCCAAGCGTTCTTCGGGCAAAACTCTTTATCTTCTCGATGAACCAACCACCGGCTTGCATAGTGAAGATATCAAAAAGTTGCTGACAGTGCTGCATAAGCTGGTCGACAAAGGTAATACGATGGTGATCATCGAGCATAATATCGATATGATAAAAAATGCCGACTTTGTCATCGATCTTGGCCCCGACGCCGGTGAAAAGGGGGGCGAAATAGTCTGCCAAGGAACTCCTGAAGAGATCGCTAAAAATAAAAACTCTTACACAGGAAATTATCTAACCTGAACAGATCCACATCCCTTTTTTGACCGGAAATAAAATACTTTCCATTATCCTGGCGATGCAAAATAAAAACGTGCAAGCAAGCCCTACGGCTAAAAGCCATACCGCTGCTTTCTGTTCGTCAAACAAATAGACGATCGGAGCGGCTCCGTAAGACAAGCCCCCGCCAACTGCAGTGATAAGCTTGCTTGCACAAATTCCGATCCGCGCGGATTTTTCAATCAGGCGGCAAATCAATGGATCGCTTTTCTTTGGTATTAAATGACTTTTAGGGTCCTCAAGGTTAATGACAACATGGCTAGCATTTTCCGGGAGTGCCAACATGATAGTTTTCTCCTTGCAAAGTTTTATTTATGCATTTTTATATATCAAGTAGTCATTTTCGAGTAAAGCTTCCTGCCGTTTACGTGCCTGTGCCTGAGCCCATTTGTTCTTGCCGTTCCTCGTGTTTTGAAGAACAATTTTCAAAAGGAAAACTTATCTTGCAGATTATCTGAATGGGGAAACGGGCAAGGAGAGACAGGCACGGGCACGAAAAAAACGGCAAGACCTATTAATTTTTAGATGGCAGATATAGCTAAATTATTTTATTTATATTCCTAATTAAGAACGTCCGCTAAAAAAGGAATAAAAATGTCTGTATCAACTGAACGAAATACGATTAATCGCTGGGAAAATATTTCCAGCCAATCAGGTGAATTAACTATTCCAAACAAAAAAAATAGTCGAAGGCAATCTTCTAGCCCTAATATTATCCGTACGCACAATCGGTTCCATGAAACTCTAGATAACTTTTCAGAAGAACAAAATGGCCTTTTAATCAAAGAGATCCATGCATTCGAAAAACTCATCCGCGAAAAAAAATCCAAGGTTGAAAAAGAAAAAGACGAAACAATTGTAATAGCCTCTACTCTCGCAGAAGATTCTCGTGAAAGGATTAAGAAAATTCGAGTCGTTCTTAACTTATTTTCCTCTCCTCTTTTAAAGCTAAAACCAAATGCAAACGGCTCTCCGATGTCCCCTTTATATAAGCAAGATATTGCAGAATATTATAAGGAACTTATCGATCTGCAAGAAAGAAATTCTCGAAAAATTCTATACGCCTACTGGTCCAAAAATAACAAATATTTAGTGGACCGTGTCTTTGAAATATTATCCTTTAAGGGGCAATTATTAACGGATGCAATCGTTGCAATTTCTTCAAAATCAGCCCACCATACCCATGCTAGCTCGCTTGAAAAAACCATTGTCGGAAATGAACTGTGCGATCTTCCCACCAAGAAATCTGTGAAGAGGCTCTTTGCCTTTCATATCGATTTTACTGTTTGCCAACTGGCTAAGGCACTATATGGAAAAGAAATAAATCTAATCCCTAAATTGAAGACGCATTTAACGGATGCAATAACATCGGAACTCATGAAAGATCCTTACACGATTGGCTGCGGGCATACATTCAGCGTGCAATCTATCGAAAGCATTATTAAAGAGGACAAATCTATCTGCAAAATATGCAAAAGAGCAGTTAATATGAAAGTTTTCTATCCAAATCTGATTGTCAAAAAAATGCTTTCTTTATATGAACAAATTTCCAATCTAGTAATTAATCCAACAAAAAAAGAAAAACAGAAGATTATAAAATTAAAACAAGAACGAAAACGACTGCGCAGTATCCAAAGGGATTTAACCCGAAAAATGCCACGCGTTTGCAGTGTGCTCAATATTCCAGAACTGCCCATTGGTTCGCTCTGCCAATGCATTCCCATCCTCTATCGCAAAGAAAATGAATTAAATTCAAAAGCAGTTAAACAGTTAAAACAGCAGCGTGAGTTATTAGAAATTCATACACGTGTGTGCACACAACTTGAACAAGAACTCGACAAGCTTGTCGAGCTTGAGGTACAAATGTCCAATTTAAGCAAATAACTAAATATGGATTGATCATCATCTCTAGGCTTGATTTTTTAAATTGAGTTTTGAAAGAGCTTAGTGGCAATAGCCTATGTAAAAATGACTCTATCTTGTTGAAATTAACATATCCAATCGGTATACTATTGCTTCCATCGATGGCTTCACAAGGACTGATAGCTCAGTGGATAGAGCACCCGCCTTCTAAGCGGGTGGTCGCAGGTTCGAATCCTGCTCAGTCCGCAATTTCCTGAATAATCCATTAAATAACTAAAATTCTGATCTACGTAGATTATCTACCTTAAGAATGTAAGCGAAAAAATAGAGGTGCAGAAAACCTAGCACAGGGTAAATGTCTCTCGTTTTCTATTCAGTTCGGAGGGCTTATTCGCCTGTAACGGGTGTGCCGTTTTCCTCAAGAATTTCAAGATTGACTCTAATGCCATTGCGGCTGGCTACTGACATTAAAAGGGTACGAATGGCATTAATTGTTTTGCCTTTTTTACCAATGATTTTACCGATGTCAGACTTCTCCACTGAAAGCTCTATGATCAATGTCTGAGTGCCGCCAATTTCATTGATTTTTACCTTGTCTGGATGATCGACCAGGTTTTTGACTATGTATGCAACAAATTCTTTCATATATCGATCCTCTTTCAAACGTAAATAAGTTGTTAAGGAGTCATCGCAATACCGTCGGATTGCCCTTAAATTAAGGTTAACGGATATTACTTTATTAATCTAGAGAAAACAAGTTTTATGTTCCAATTATATCGAATCAAGCAAAGTTATAAATTTTCAATAATCAATGTCACCGGTCCATCATTCACAAGAGAAACTTCCATAGAAGCACGAAACCGACCTGTTTGAGTGTTAGCGATTTCAAGCTTTACCTCTTTAACAAATTTTTCATACAATTTTTCAGCTAGTTCAGGGGGCGCTGCCTCTATAAAATCAGGGCGACGTCCATTTTTGCAATCTGCGTAAAGGGTAAATTGGCTGGCGATTAATACTTCTCCCTGAATGTCTTTTAAACCTAAATTCATTTTGCCTTTTTCATCTTCAAAAAGGCGCAAAGAAATTAATTTATTGGCCATCCATATAGTTGAGGCAGGAATATCATCCTTGTGAAGGCCTATGAAGGCTAGTAATCCTTTTCCGGTTTTTCCAATAATTTTCCCTTCAACAAGACCTGAGCTTCCTTGACACGTTGGATAACCATCCGCATGGCTTGCTTACCGCTTTAATTTTTCAAGCTTTGCTATAAAAGCATTCATGTCCGCAGGAAGAGAAGCTTTTAATTCCATTTCCACATTTGATAAAGGGTGTTTAAAACGGAGAATATGCGCATGCAACATCTGCCTGGTAGTCCCATATTTTTTATTAGCTGAAGGATTGCCGTAGACTGGATCGCCTAATATTGGGGTTCCGTGATGCTGCATATGCACCCTTAATTGATGAGTGCGGCCTGTTGCAAGGATAAGGCGGACATAGCTCAATTTGTTGTCGAAGGCTAGGGTTCGGCAATGTGTTTGGGCATTCCTGCCCCCTTCTTCAAGGACAGCCATTTTTTTACGATGAACAGGGTGCCTGCCAATCGGCTGATCAATAATTGCATTTCCTGGATTTCCCAAACAAAGGGCTAGATATTCTTTATATATTTGACGCGAGGCAAATAGCTCAATTAACTTTTGTTGGGCTTGCGCGTTTTTTGCAGCTAATAAAATCCCCGTCGTATCTTTATCAAGGCGATGGACAATCCCTGGACGTAAACTGCCGGTCTTATCTAATTGCTGGCAATGATAAAGCAATGCATTCGCAAATGTGCCTGTCCAATGCCCCAAAGCAGGATGCACTACAAGCCCGGCTGGTTTATTAATAGCCAGAAGATGTTCGTCTTCATAGAGAATGTCGAGCGGAATATGCTCCGGAATCAATTCCAATTCAGGTTCTAGCAAGAAAGCGATTTCGACTTCATCGCCTGGATTTGGTCTAATTCTTTTTTTTACCGGCTGGCCGTTTAATAAGACCTTATGTTCATCGAGGAGATATTGAAAATAGGTACGGGAACGTATTTGATGGTAGCGAGCGGCTAAAATCTTATCGAGTCGCTCACCAGCTTCTTCTTCTGTAATGATAATAATATCGGATTCTTCAAGCGGCATAATCTATATAATTTTATGGATCGGATTGAAAAGATCTGCATGATAGCATAAAGCAATTCAAATGCGAAGTTAATTAACTATTCTCCCGATTTTTTCTCATGGCTGCAGTGATATTATCTTGATCATGTTTCATTTGAATGCAGATTTGTTGAGCAATACTAATCATCATTAATTTATACACTTGTGGTGCTTTATTTTTAAGATCATTCATTGAAGCAATGGTAGTATTCATGCTTGGTTCGCCACCAGAAGCTGCTGCCTTACTTTCGGAAGACGTAGTTGTTATTGCTTGACTGGCTTCTGATGCAGAAGCTGCTGATGCAGATGAGGCGTGCTCAGACATAAAATTTTTCCTTTTTAACCTTTCTACCCACTCTTATGTTAGCACAATAAATTTTAATTATCAATTAAATGATAAATATTAGCTCTAAAACCTTATTTTTAATTAAGAAATTATTAAAAATTTGGCTTTTATATTAACCACTGAGCCAGTGAGATCACCGGCTCAGTGGTTATTTAGCGTTGTCTTTAAGCTTATAATTATTTCGTTTAAATCAAAGCCTCTGCGCATTAAAGAGGCAATGACTTTATCTCTTTCTTTTTTTTCTTCAAGGCGGCGCGATTTATAGCGAGTTTTTAATAAATGGGTGATTTGATCTTGCTGCCCTTCTTTGATTTGCATTGAAGAAAGAATACCGTCAATTTGATCTAAAGGAACCCCTTTGAGCCGCAATTTTTGCCGGATCGCTCCCGGTCCTTTACAGCGGGCTGTTTGATTCGACACAAACGATTCGAGCCATGAACAATCATTTAGATAGCCGCGCTTGATACAATCTTCGATCACCTGTTCGACCGTTTCGGATGAGACGAGTTTTTCTTCTAGAATGCGCCGCATTTCAAATGTAGAATAACTTTTCATGGCTAATTTTTTCATGGCATGACAAAGCGCTCCTTTCCGTTCTAAAGCTGTAAAGGCCGCTTCCAAATCTGCTAAGGAAACTTCATGTGGCAAAGATGGGCGCAGCCCAATGATTGACTTGTGCGCTTGTTTCCAAAGTTCATCGTTAATAAATATTTCTAAAATATCTCGGGAATTCTCGCGCAAGCGGCAAGCCATTTTCATTTATTTTCAGTTCTCCCATTTTTAACGACTGTGACCTTTTTCACCTGCCGGTTGGAAATTTTGTTCCCCTTTGCATTCACGCCCTTGACTAATATGGAGGTATTAGTAAATAAAATCTTGGATATTTTTTGTTTGGGTTTAGGGATCAGATGAACCTCAAGGGTAAATTCAGGAGCCGTGGAAAGGTAAACCAATTCCATCCCTTCATCAAAGTAGCGGTATATTTTTTCTAAAATGAACGCGCCTATCACAAACCGTTTGGCATAGCAAAGATGTGTTTTAGGATCTTTGTAAAGAGCTGTAATGATCGATTTCTTATCTGCTACACCAGCATAAACAACTTTATTATGTTCACGATTCACATATTGTTTTTCAGGTGTATTGATTACGTTGTATGTGCCATCGTTGTATAATACCAATAATTTATCAAAGTTGGTGCATTCAAAAACGTGCTCACCCGTTACCTTGGTTCCAATAAAGCCTGTAGCAGGGTCAAATCCTACTTTGATCTGTTTCAAAGCGATTTCACGCCGATCGATCTGTTCAATTGCTTGAAACTGGGTTTTTCGGGAAAAATCCTTACCGTATCTTTCGATCAGGTCGCGCAAATAGACAATCGTAAATTTTTTGATGTTTTTAAGGTCTTTTTCCACCTTACTTAATTGCTTTTGCATGTTAGCAATGTCATCTTGATTTTTGTCGATGTCAAATTTGGATATGCGTCGGATGGGTATGCTGAGAAGCTTTTCACGATCTTCTTCCGCGGGCACCCGCAATAATTGCCCATGATAAGGCTCTAAACTTGCAGCAACGGTGCTATGAATTTTATCGTGGGTGGGAACCGTTTCAATTTTTTTATACAACCGGTTTTCGATGAAAATCTGTTCAAGCGTCTTCTCAAAAATTTTCTCCAATAATCTGCCCCGTTCAATTTCTAATTCCTGCTTTAAATATCCTTGCAACTTTTGAGTGAGAAGCTCAAGGATTTGATTGACATCGGGTTCCCAGGGCAGATTATCTTTGATCACTACAATCTGGGAATGCAGAGTGACTTCGCAATCTGTGTATCCATAAAGGGATTTTATCAAATCGTTGGCATAGATTCCGCGGGGCAATTTAATTTCAATTTCCACCTTGTCGGCTGTATAATCGTTGATTGCATCGATTTTAATTTTGCCTCGTTTAGCCGCCTCATCTATCGAACGGATTAACGATTCAGTCGTGGTTCCATAACAAATTTCTGTGATTACAACCGTCTTTGGATCTCTTTCTTCTAATTTGGCGCGCAATTTAATTTTCCCTTTGCCTTTGTCATAGCCGGAAGCATCCATGATTCCGCCAGTTGGAAAATCGGGCAGGATGGTATATTCACGCCCCTCTAATATCGCGATTTCAGCTTCCAAAAGTTCAATGAAATTATGGGGCAAAATATGGGTCGACATTCCCACTGCAATCCCCTCCACACCCTGCATTAAAATCAGAGGGATTTTGGATGGCAGGCAAAGCGGTTCGTTTCTCCGTCCATCATATGAAGGGATGGTCTCTGTTAAATCAGGATTAAAAAGGGTATGCCGTGCCAGCTGCGAAAGGCGCGTTTCAATATAACGGGCGGCTGCGGCGGGATCTCCGGTATAGATGTTGCCGAAGTTTCCTTGCATGTCAAGGAGAAAGCCTTTATTAGCCATATTAATAAGCGCTTCGGTAATGGGAGCATCGCCATGGGGATGCAAGGCCATCGTCTGACCGGCTATATTGGCGACTTTATGCAATTTGCCATCGTGCATATCCCATAAAATTTGCAAGATGCGTCTTTGAACCGGTTTGAGCCCATCGATGACTGAAGGAATAGCTCGCTCAAGAATGACGTAGGAGGCATACTTAAGATAATGATGCTGCATCAATTGCTTGAAATCTTCCATGCTCTTTTCTCCTGGATGACCGGTTCCAAATCTTCATTGATAAGATTTTTCATAATAAATTGCTTTCTTTCAGGAGTATTTTTTCCCATGTAAAATTCCAATGTCGGTTTTATCTCTGAAAATGTGTTGATACTGACCGGCAATAACCGGATATCTTCTCCAATAAATTGCTTGAATTCGGAAGGTGAAATTTCTCCAAGCCCCTTAAAACGCGTGACTTCGATACCTTTTTTTAATAATTTAGCAGCCTCGTCGCGCTCCTCTTCCGAATAGCAATAATATGTTTTTTCCTTATTGCGCACTTTGAACAATGGAGTTTCCAAGATATGCAAGTGACCATTCATCACTAATCCCTCAAAGTAAGTCAGAAAAAAGGTGATTAATAAGTTGCGGATATGCATGCCATCCACGTCTGCATCAGTGGCTAGGATCACTTTGTGATAGCGCAATTCTTCAATATCATCTTCGATATTAAGGGCGCTCATTAAGTTAAACATCTCTTCATTTTTATAAAGCTGATCAAGCTTCATTCCATGCACATTCAAAGGCTTGCCGCGCAAAGAAAAGACAGCTTGAGTCATAGGATTCCGGGAGGCCACAATCGAGGCGCTGGCAGAATCTCCTTCAGTGAGAAAAATCATTGTCTCTTGTCCATGCGTACCGTGATCAGAAACATGATATTTACAATCTCGCAGTTTAGGAATTTTAAACGAAATCTTCTTTTGCTTCTCTTTCGCTTCTTTTTTGACAGCAGCCAGCTCCTTGCGCAATTTTTCATTAAAGACAACCCGTTCAATAATCGCGTTGGCTGTCGAAGGATTTTTATAGAGCAAATTGACAACGGCATCTTTCACTTCTTGCACAATAGGCGTGCGTAAATCGGTATTTCCCAGCTTATTTTTGGTCTGAGATTCAAAAATCGGATCTTTGACCTTTACCAAGATTGTACCAACAATGCCTTCTCGAACATCTAATCCTTGGAAATTCTTTTTGGCGTATTCATTGACCCCTTTTAAGATCCCTTCGCGAAAAGCTGAAAGATGAGTGCCGCCATCCGATGTATGCTGTCCGTTTACAAATGAAAAATAGGTTTCACCATAGCTTTGGGTATGCAGAAAGGCAAACTCCAGCTGTTTGCCGCTGTAATGCAGAGGTTCATAGAGCCGATCATCTGTCACCTCTTGATTTAATAGATCCAGCAGCCCATTTTTTGATTCAATTGTTTCGCCATTGAACAGAAGCTTTAAGCCGGTATTCAGATAAGCATAGTGCCAAATCTTTTTTAAGACATATTCTCTTTGAAATTTAAATTTTTTAAAAATTTCACGATCGGGAATGAATTCAATATAAGTTCCGTTTGGTTCCTTGGTTTTCCCCCCATTTTCATCTTTAAGCTTTCCTTGAATAAAGCTGGCCTCTTTGTACTGTCCGTCTCGGAAACCGCGCACCAGAAAATGGCTAGATAATGCATTAACAGCTTTTGTGCCGACACCATTAAGACCTACGGAAAATTGGAAGACGTCATCGTTATATTTGGCGCCGGTATTGATTTGACTGACGCAATCGACTAATTTTCCAAGAGGGATCCCTCGTCCATAATCGCGCACCGCGACCTTGCCCGTGTCTTCCTCTATAGTAATAATGATCTGCTTCCCATGTTTCATGATGAATTCATCGACGCTATTGTCAATGATCTCCTTGAGCATTACATAAATTCCATCATCAGGGTGCGATCCATCCCCTAAACGGCCGATGTACATCCCCGGCCTAAGGCGGATATGCGCTAAAGCATCTAGCGTTTGAACGCTGCTTTCATCGTATTGTTTTGCCATGCCTTTCATTCTTATGGTATGTTAAAAATAGAAACCAACTCAGCTTATATAGGTAAGCATATTGCAACATATCAGTAAAGAAAATAATTATGGAACCCTTAAAGCTTCTCTCTCAGTTTAAAAATAAAACAGTGTTAATCACTGGAGGTACCGGCAGCTTCGGGCGCACGTTCGCCAAAAAGCTGTTAAGCGAAAGCGACTGTAAAAAAGTGATCATTTTCAGCCGCGATGAATGGAAACAATGGGAGATGCGGCAATCTGAACCGATCTTTAACCATCCAAAAGTACGGTATTTTTTAGGTGATGTCCGCGATGTCGATCGCTTGATCCGCGCTTTTAATGAAGTCAATTTTGTTATCCACACAGCCGCTTTAAAGCAAGTCCCTGCTGCCGAATACAATCCCACAGAATTCGTCAAAACCAATGTCCAAGGGGCCACGAATGTCATTGATGCAGCCATTTTTTGCAGTGTTGAGAAAGTGATTGCCCTCTCCACAGACAAAGCTGTCAACCCTATCAATTTATATGGAGCGACGAAATTATGCTCCGATAAACTATTTGTAGCAGGAAATTCTTATGTAGGGGCCAAGGGGATACCCAAGTTTTCTGTTGTCCGCTATGGTAATGTTTCAGGCAGCCGCGGCAGCATTATTCCCCTTTGGACTCGAATGCTTGCAGAAGGAGCTACCTCTCTACCCATCACCGATCCGCGCATGACCCGCTTTTGGATTACCTTGGATCAGGCTGTCGACTTTGTCATCCAATGCTTTGCTGAAATGCGTTCGGGCGAAATCTTCGTCCCAAAAATTCCAAGCATGCGCGTTGTCGATTTAGCCGAAGCTTTAGCTCCGGGTATCCCTTACACCATTTGCGGCATTCGGGATGGAGAAAAATTGCATGAGGTGATGGTGAGCGGAGATGATGCGCGTCATACAGTCGCTTTGAATAATCATTATATTATTATTCCTGAAGCCTTTACGCATGACCTAAATCTGTTAAGCAAGTTTCTCGATGGTCGCAAAGGTGAATTTTTACCCGATGACTTTGCCTATGCCTCCAATACGAATGATGAATGGTTGGGAGTGGCTGATCTCAAGCAGCTTTCCGCGCCCTATCTGCATAAAAGCTAGATAGCCTATCTAGCTTAATCTTAAATAGATGCATTAACCGTCTCGCATAAAACCAAAAAATTGCTTTCACCTTTTACTGTTTTTTTTTATAACCGATGTCTGATAGCAGGCAATCGGGAGTACCGCACATGCGAATCGGCGTCGTTGGAATTAATCACAAACTGGCAGATTTGACGTTGCGTGAACGCTTGGCTAAAACTTGCCAGCGACGCTTTTCTTCAGATCGATCCATGCACGGCGAAAAAATATTTGTCGTGCTATCCACCTGCAACCGAACGGAAATCTACTTTTATTCGGAAGATTTGGCAGAAAGCCATTCTTACCTTTTGGCCATCTTGCGACAGGATGTCGCTGAAGATTTCGACCAAAAGCTCTATTCGTATTTTGGCTATGACTGTTTTTTGCATCTCTGCCGTGTTACAGCCGGCATGGATAGTGCGATCGTTGCTGAAACGGAAATTCAAGGGCAGGTCAAATCAGCCTATGAAAATGCAGCCACATTTTCATCCCTACCTTATGAACTACATTACCTCTTTCAAAAATCGCTTAAAATTGGGAAGCAAATCCGTGCCGGACTCCCTTTAAAACCCGGCTTACCTGATATTGAAGATGCTATTTTAAATACGGGACGGCAGGTTTTTAAGCATCCCCAAAAAGCTAAAATTTTGTGCGTAGGCGCCTCTGAAATTAATTTAAAGGTCATAGCATTCCTCCAAAATAAACAATGCCATAACATTACGCTTTGCAACAGAACGGCAGATCATGCCAACTCGATTGCCGAGCAGCATCAGCTTGATCTGTTAGAATGGGATTCCATGAAAGACTGGCATCAATTTGATTGGATCATTTTTGGCACAAAATCCCCTGAATATCTTTTGAAGCAGGAGCATTTAACACATAAAAATATCAGCCAAAAACTTATTATCGATCTATGCGTGCCTAGAAATGTGGATCCGGATGTGGTCAATCAATGTCCAAGCATTAAATTATTGAATATCGATCAAATTAATCGTTCATTGAAGATACGCCGTCAGAGGATGATAACAGCGTTGTATCATGCTGAGAATCTATTGGTGGATGCTGCGAAGCTGCATATTGATTTGTATATGCAGCGCGAACAAAATCGATTCAAATTCGTCTGTAGCTAATCTCTTTATTTTCCGCTTGCCGCTTGCCGTTTTTCGTGCCCGTGCCCGTTTGTTCTTGCCGTTCCCGTCTTCCGAAGACAAATTCTCAAAAAGAAAACCTATCTTGCAGATTATCTGAATGAGAAACGGGGAAAGGAAAACGGGAACGACAAGAACGAACGAACGGGCACGGGCACGAAAAACGGCAAGCGGCAAGCGGCAAAACTAGAAATCCGCATTACCAGGAAAACGAGGATATGCTATAACATCCCTTATATTATCCATGCCTGTAGCAAATTGGACTAACCTTTCAAAGCCCGCTCCAAAGCCTGCATGGGGTACAGACCCATATTTACGCAATTCAATGTACCACCAATAATCCTCAGGATGCAAATGCAGCTCTTTCATCTTTTGCTCTAGTTGATCAAGCCGCTCTTCACGTTGGCTTCCTCCAATAATTTCCCCTACTTTCGGCACCAACACATCCATCGCTGCTACGGTCTTATTGTCATCGTTGTTGCGCATATAAAACGGTTTAATCTGCTTTGGATAATCTGTAATAATCACCGGCTTTGAAAAATATTCTTCAGCCAGAAATCGTTCGTGCTCCGATTGCAAATCCAATCCCCATTTTACGGGAAACTCAAACTTCTTCGTTGATTTCTCAAGCACCCTCACCACATAGGTATAAGAGGCTCTTTCAAAAGGAGTATCGACAATATGGCTTAAACGGGCAATAAGCCCGGGAGAAACATTCTTCTCAAAAAACTGTAAATCCTCAGTATTATGTTTCAAAATGTAGCCAAAAATCGATTTCAAGTACGCTTCAGCTAGGTCCTGATCATCGTTAATATCAGCAAAAGCCATTTCAGGCTCAATCATCCAAAACTCCGCCAAATGGCGCGATGTGTTAGAGTTTTCAGCGCGGAATGTTGGCCCAAACGTATAAACATCAGAGAGTGCGCAAGCGAATGCTTCGACATTTAACTGTCCCGACACAGTCAAATAAGTTCCCTTTCCAAAAAAGTCTTGGCTATGATCTACCTTTCCTTCAGGCGTCTTGGAAAGCTTATCCGGATCCAAAGTTGTCACCCTAAACATCTTGCCGGCCCCTTCGCAATCTGAAGCAGTGATGATGGGTGTATGGATGTACAAAAACCCTCTTTCTTGGAAAAATAGGTGCGTCGCATAAGCAAGCGAATTGCGCAAACGTGTCACGGCTCCAATGGTATTGGTGCGAGGGCGCAAATGAGCGATCGATCTTAAGAACTCAAATGAGTGCCGTTTTTTTTGTAAGGGATAGGCTTCCGGATCGCATTTGCCAATAATGGTAACATTGCTGGCATGGATCTCAAACGTTTTGTCTTTACCTGGGCTTTCTGTGACTTTTCCTGTAATCGAAACAGAGACTCCGGTAGAAAGCTGTCCCGTAATTTTGTCATAATTTGGCATCTGCGCATCTAGAACGGTCTGAAGATTTGAAAGAGTGGATCCATCATTAATCTCTACAAAGGTAAATGTCTTTTGATTGCGTACAGTGCGCACCCACCCTTTAATTGTCACTTCAGAATCAACCAGAGAAGGGCGGTTGGGTGTAGGGTATTTGATCTCTTTGATTTTAGTTCGCATAGTGTTCTCCAGAAACGTTAAGCAAATCCTTTTAACAGCCGAATTTCATTTTCCCAGCCTGCCGGACCTCCAGGGGTCTCAAGATACTTTGGAAGATGGCGTGTGCGGTGATCTTTCATCAAAAATTTAAAACTTTCAAGGCCAATCAATCCTTTTCCGATATCCGCGTGCCTGTCAACTCGAGAGCCAAGCGGTTTTGTGGAATCATTAATATGAAAGGCATAAAGATGTTGAAGTCCCACAATCCGATTGAATTCTTCGAGCGTAGCATCCCATCCTTCAGGAGTACGGATATCATAGCCTGCGACAAAAATATGGCACGTATCGATGCATACGCCTATTGGAACTTTTTTTTCTACTTTATCGATGATATAGGCGAGTTCTTCAAAACGGCTGCCAATGGAGCTCCCCTGTCCGGCAGTGGCCTCGAGTAAAAGACGGGTAGATCCCGCCGCAATGATGGGCTGCACCTCTAAAATGCTTTCGGCAATTCTATCCATGCATGCTTGCGGATCTTCTTTTAAGGCTGCTCCAGGATGAAAATTGAGATAACTGATATCCAAGGATACGCAGCGTTTAGCTTCTTCAGCAAAGGCAAAGCGGCTTTTTTGTAGTATTTCAGGATTGGGCGCTCCTAAATTGATCAAATAAGAATCATGGCTCATAATATTTGTTAAGCCGGTCTCTTTAAGAGATTCTTTCCAAAGCACTAGCTCTTCTTCGCTGATGGGTTTGCTATCCCACCGTTTTTGATTCGTTGTAAATAGTTGAATGGTGGTGGCACCAATTTTTTTACCTTCCAGCAAGGCATAATGAACGCCACCGGCAGCTGAGGTATGTGCACCTAATAAAATTTCGTTTGTTGATGATTTCATGCCTATCGCCAATCACTTGATTTTGAGTCATTATTGTAGAAAGATTCGGTTTAATCAGGAAAGCAAAAAAGCACTTATTGACGAATATTCTTTGACGGCTCACTCTTAAAATAAAACCGCATTCTTATGTTTAACATCGAACTCGTTGAAAGGCGAAAATTATTAAAAAATAAAGGGGTTTATGCACCGCTTATTCTGCGCGGTGCTGAGGAACTGATCGAACCGATTGACCTGTTTGCTGCCGATATGCACGATTTTGTCTCCATTGCCGCCTTTTTCCATAAAAAACCCATTGGTCTGGCAATTGCTGAGATCATCCCAGGCTTTAATATCATGGATGTCAAATCCCTCTTTGTCATTGACCCGTACAAAAAACACCATCTCCAGCTAAAAATGGTTCAGCACTTGGAGAGTCTATTTGCTAAGCAAGGGGGCAAAATGATGCATGCCCTCTATGCCGATACCCCTCCTTTCTTAGAGGAGTGGGAAAAGACGTTTATTGAAGCCCATTGGAATGGGCGACGGCTAGCCATTATCGAATGTTTTTATGATGATAGCCAAAAATTTCATCCTAAGTGGTTTGATAAACCTTACACTCTACCTCCTAATTTTGAATTATTTTATTGGAAAGATCTTACTCCTGAAGACAAAGTAGAAATTGAACGCGCTTACTCCCAAAAGGTCATTCCCCCAGAAGTCTACCCCTTTGCCGACGGCGAGTCCTTTGAACCGCTGAATAGCCTGGGGATCAGGTATAAAGGGAAGGTGATCGGATGGATCATTACCCGCAGGCTTGATGACCAAACACTCTGTTATTTTAGCCTTTATTGCGAGCAAGAGTTTCATAAAAAGGGGCCCGGCATGCTACTTGTCACTGAAGCCGTGCGCCTCCAGCAAAAGGCTATGATTAAGCAAGCCCTATTCCGGGTCAATGTTCTCCTATTGCCTTCATTAGACTGGTTTTCGCTTATTAAACGCCGATTAGTCCCCTATGCCAGCCGTTATACAGAATTTTATTTAGCGTGGCATGATCTTACTACTAAAAAATAGTTTCTTTGTAGATTAATTTAAAATTATAATTTATAATTATATTGAGAGTATTTAGTTATTTATTATAAATAGTGATTATTTTTATGATTTAATTTTGTTTTTCTCAGGAGGGAGTCATGGTTGACTTCAGCATAGGCAATAAATCGACCGGTAATATTTATGAACCAGAGGGAAACATTTCAATTAAGCGCAAAACCCACAGCCGTTCTGGCATTGAAGATGATATCTATAAGTCAGACAAGGGATATAAAGAAGACTCAGTGCCACCACCCGATAACCCTCAGTTAGAAAGCGCTAATCGAGATGCCAGCAAAGAATATCCGATGGCAAAACAAAGTTCGCCCGATAAAAGTTTTGCTGAAAATTTATCCGATCAGATCAACGATTTATCCGATGAACAATTTGCTGAGCTTACTCAAAGCAATCCCAGTCTTTTATCCAAAGGTCAAGCTCGCAACACGCTGATCTTTGCATGGAACCATCCCGGTGCAAACACAGATCCTAAAGTTAAAAGCATGCTTGCTCAATTTGTGAATCAAGCTAAACAACAAACCATTCAACAATTGAAGCTCTCTTCAAATTGGACGCCTCCGCAACCAAATACCACCGCCTCCAATAAAGATGTAACAAGCACCTACAATGATTCTTTTGAATCAGTCGCTCAAGATTTAACTTCAAACGAAAGTGATAAAAATGCCATTGAATTCGCCCATTACCATCCTGAATATGAAACTAAATTAAGTCCGGAACTTAAAAATTTCATGACCGCAGCGGAAATTGCTGCCGAAACCACTGCACAAGCCTCCAGTGGAGCTCCTGATGGATGGGATTTGCCCAAAGATAGTTCCGAATTCGATGCAAAAATTAAAGCGCATCATAATGCTTCGTTTGATGGACATTTGAGCAAACTAGCTCAACAAAAGGGGCTGTCTACCCAAGACAAGGCCGCTTTGAGAACACTTCAACGCGACCCTGACGCCAATGTACAGCATCGTGAAAAATTGTTTGCAATCTACAAACAATTGAACGAGCAATCTTGGCAGGAGATGCAAGACCAATTCAGCTTGCCAGCCAACTTTAAACAGCCAAGTTCTTCAAAACAATATAACGACATGATTCAAAAGCAGTTTGCAAGTAGCTTTAAAGAAAACCTTAATAATCAAGATCCTCCTTTAAGCTCTTCTCAAAAAACAGCCTTGCTCAATGCCCAAAATAATAACGGCCAAAATCTTCCTCCCGATCTCAAAGCCCTCTTCAATAAAATTAAAAATGAAACCATCCATGAAATTACCGAGCGGTTTGGCTTGTCAACAGATTGGCAGCCTAAATCCAAATTAGCCGTCGACCCTCGAAAAGATAAAAAAACCCTGCAAAAATCTGAAGCGGGAACCGGGGAAACGGATGAAAGTGAAACATTGGATGAAGCCAAAGCGGGTGTTTCATTAGATGGCACCGGCCCCATCCGTCAACGTGCAGCCATCAGTGAAAAAGTTGCCCTTTCAGATATTCCAACACCTGCTCCGCGCGATCTCGACATTAAAAAAAATATCATCAGTCATGCCCAAGATATTACTAATGAGCTAACCAATTGGGGACAAAATTACCTAGGACCCAATGAAAAACTTCATATGGGCGATTGCATGTATATTGTAGCCATGGCTCTATCTAATCTTCGCGAAACTCTTTATTCATCGCAAATGGCAGACTCTAACTTCCTAACTAAAAGCGCTCAAATGCAAAAAGAGGTCACGCAAGCTCAGATCGATAAGCAACGCGATTATATGAATAAGATGAAAGAACATCATGCGAAGCATTGCGTCATCTTCAACTTCGTTTCAACAGCAATTCCTGTGCCGGTGATAGCAAAAACCATCAATAACTCGATTTTATTATCTGTATGGTCGCTAGATATCCTATCCGGCGGCGTTATCGCTACAGCTTGCCAAGCTTGCAACATGCAGCCCATAGAAGAAAATCCATTGGTTATGATGGGAATGATGAACAAAAAGGATGCTCAGTGGTTCGATCTTGCCCTTCAAGTCACCGTCATGCTAGCCGAAATCGCTATCTCCTGTCTTTTGGCTCAGCCTGAACTGGTTATGGGTGCTGTCACTTTGATGACCGCCGATATTGCTGATGCGGCTGTCCAAGCCGCCATTCGCGCTGCCGCAGAAGCTGTTTTAGAAGCAGCTGCAGAAGCTACAGCTGAAAATGTCGCTAAACAAGTTGTTGCAAAAACTGCTGAAAAGATTGGCGAAGAAACTGCAAGGGAAGTTACCGATCAAGTGGCCAAACAAGCCGTTAAGGAGGTCTTTGATGAAGCTGTAGAAGAAACAGCAGAACAAACATTAGAAAAAATCGCTAAAAACGCTCTTAATGAAGGCGATAAGTTTGACATCAGTCAAGCCGGTAAAACAACAGTTAGAGAAGGCGGAGAAAACGTTCAGAAAATGACCCGAAAAGAACTCCAAAAACTCATGGAACAACGCATGCAGGAGGCCATTGAAGAAACTCTGCAGCAGTCGCAGCAACAAGGAGCCAAAGTTGGTGTACGTGATGCTGCTCACGAAGGCATCCGAAAAGCCTCTGATAATTTTGTCAAACGGATGGCTGAACGTGAATCTTTAAAAGCAGTCGAAGACTATCCCGATAAATTTGTCGACGAAGGAACTGAAGTAGGCATCAAAGAAAGCCTTACGCAAGCTAAGCAGGAAATAAGCCGTACGGTCGATAATGCTTTATATAAATTAAAAAGAACATTGCGTCTTGCCGAAGAGCAAGATGATGAAGTAGTCAGAGAATTCGTTAAAGCCTCGCAAAAAGCTGCTGTGAAAGAAAGAATGGGCTTGGCAAATAAAATCTTGCCAGCATTTGATAAGATCACTTTGATTCAAAACGTCATTACTTCAGGCATTCAAGCGACTACCTATGGAATTCAAGCAAAAATGCTGATGCAACAGGCTCAACTAGAGATGGAACTAGCACGATTAGAAGCAGACATTGCAAATCTCGGGGCAGATTTGCAGGTCCTAAAAAAAGCGATGACTCAAATGCTTACAGTCGTATCACAAATCGGTGCATGGATTGGCGATATCAATAAACAACAAACTCAATATTGGCAAAAAAATCAAATTCACTTTATTTCGGCTTAATGGAGGATGCATGGAAGAAGAAAAACCGACGTTAGAAGATGGTAAAAAAACTGTCCAAAGATGGCATGCATCCAAAGAAGTTGAGCAAGATGCTTTAGCTTGCTGGATGGGCATTCTGCCGATTGAAATGCGTGCAAGTGATGCAACCCTTGAAGAATTTTATGATAAAGCATGCAGCTTATATAAATCAGGCCGCTATAAAGAAGCCCTTCCAATGTTTTCCTTGCTGACCATGGCGCATATCAAAGAACCCCGTTTCCAAATGGCCCGCGGCGCTACCTTTCATATGTTAAAAGACTATTTGAGCGCCGGGCAGTGTTATAATATGTGTTCGATTCTCGATCCAGAGAATCCCTTTCCGCAATACCATCTCGCCGACTGCTGCTTGCATATGAATAACCCAATAGGCGCTTATATTGCTTTTAGAATGGCATTAAAACGGTGTAAAATGAAACCTGATCATAAGGCGCTGCAAGACCGGATCGAAACGATGCTTTCAAAGTTAGAAAAAGACTTTGAAGCTAAAAAAAAGCTGGGCACAACCTATTTTCACGAAGGTGCCGAAAAAGAATTTCCATAAATAAAATTAACCACAGAGAACGCAGAGGGCGCAGAGCGCTCATTTCCATCTGCAGATGAAAATGAGCGCTCTGCGCCCTCTGCGTTCTCTGTGGTTAAATTATTATTCCTAATGTTATAGTCCAAAATTACAGAAGCTCAATCAAGGAAATAGGCTATGGGCTATCGCCCCAAAATCTTGGCTTTTGCCGGGAGTCTGCGCAAAGGTTCTTATAATAAAATGTTAATCAAAATCGCCATCAAAGGCGTCCAAGAGGCTGGCGGTGAAGTCACATCTATCGATCTCAAAGATTATCCTTTGCCTATTTATGATCAAGATATTGAAGATTCAGAGGGTTTACCGGCTAATGCGCTAAAATTGAAAGAATTGATGTGGCAAAATGATGGTTTTCTCATCTCCTGCCCAGAATACAATAGTTCTTTATCCGGAGTATTTAAAAACGTCATCGACTGGACTTCACGCCTAGCTTCTCCAAAAGAGATGTATTTATCTTGCTTTATTGATAAGGTGATCGTTTTAATGAGCGCTTCTCCAAGCCAGCTAGGCGGTTTAAGGTCCTTGACTAATGCGCGTGCCCTCTTTTCCAACATTTACAGTATCGTTTTGCCTCAACAAAAATGCATCTCTTCCGCTGATTCAGCTTTCGATGCAGAAGGAAACTTAAAAAACCCCAAGCATCAAACTGAAATAATGAATTTAGGCGCTGATCTTGTCCATTTCCTTAGCAAATATAAAAATAAAACGTAGTTTGAAAAGATTTTTATTCTTAACCCATGCAAGATAGCACCCATTCGATTTTTGCCTCAGCCAGACGTTTCTTATCCGGAACACTGCTCAGCCGCATAACCGGTTTATTGCGCGATATTGCCATGGCTGCCTCTTTTGGCACCCAAGAAGCTGTGGCAGCTTTTCTTGTCGCCTTTCGCTTAGCCCATTTATTACGCCGTTTGTTGGGCGAGGGGGCTCTCCAAACCGCTTTCATTCCCTATTTTGAAAAGCTTCGGCATGACTCATCCGAACGGGCGTGCAAATGCTTCAAAGACTTAACTGTCCTACTCACTTTTTTTTTAGGTTTAGCGATCTTTCTATCGCTCGCCGTTTTGCAAAGTGTTTCTACCTGGGGCCATCTATCGGATGATAATCAGACTATTATTCACTACACGATGCTAATGCTGCCAAGTTTACTTTTTATTTGCCTTTATGGATTAAACACCGCTTTATTACAGTGTGAGAAAAGTTATTTTATCCCGAGCCTTGCTCCAGCGGCCTTTAACCTTGTCTGGATTCTAGGCATTTTCTGCTTAAATAAATTTTCTATTTCTACAGCAATGTCTTGGCTGTCTCTCTTTATTATTCTGGCTTGCGCAGCCCAATGGTTAGTAACAGTTCCTTTAACCTTGCGCATTCTTAGAAAAAATAGCAGTCTTGCACCTTTATGGCAAAATATACAGCTTCGCTCAAAAGACCTCCTAGCATTTATCAAGCCTCTTACACTAGGTATTTTAGGTGTTTCAGCTGCCCAAATTAATAACGCTTTAGATGGCATTTTTGCCCGCTATGCCGACCTTTCCGGACCGGCTTTCCTATGGTATGCCATCCGTTTACAACAGCTTCCTTTAGCGCTATTAGGCATTGCCTTATCGGGAGCCCTTCTTCCCCCTTTAGCCCGCGCCTTTAAAGCGGGCGATCTTTCCTCTTATCGTCAATTTTTAGAGTTTGCTCTGCGGCGCAGTATGAGTTTAATGATCCCCATCACTTTTGGGATTTTTCTCATAGGCGACGCCGCTGTATATCTGATTTATGGAAGGGGTGGATTTACAATCGATTCGGCGATAAATACCACACAATGTTTATGGGCTTATGGATTGGGATTGATTCCCATGACTTTGATTTTGATTCTCAGCCCGGCTTTCTATGCTAAAGAAGATTATTGGACTCCCACCAAAGCTTCTCTCTTTGCTGTCTTTCTTAATATGGCCTTAAATGCCCTCTTTGTCATGAAATTAAACTTAGGAGCTCCTAGCGTCGCCCTTGCTACTAGTTTTAGCGCATGGATCAATGCCGGATGGCTGGCTTGGGCATTGCGCGTTTCCTTAGGAAATTATGTATCGTATCATTTTTGGGCTGGCATCGGAAAAACTCTTATCGCTTCTTTGATAGGAGGGGTATCTATTATCGTAATCGATCAATTATGGGGTGGAAATCAAGCGTGGCAAATTGTTTTAAATCATCAACCCGTCTATCTCAATTCCCTTCTTGAGCAAACAATTCATCTCATTGTACAAGCAAGCGCCTTTGCATTAGGTTTTTTGATAACTGCTTATGTCGTCAAATCCGATGAATTATATTTAATTGTGAAAAGCTAAACAAAAAAAAATCCCTGCCCTCCACAGAAATGTGAAAAAGGCAGAGTTTTTATCTAGGCCGACTGAAATTTAGTTCGTATGTGCTAAGAAATCGCAAATTTCATGCATATTGATCTCAATTGGCCAAGGCATTTGCTCAGGCAAAGGCTTCGCCAAAAGCTGTCCAGAAAAGCTGCTATTGTCAACCGAAACGTAATCAGGCGTTGACCGGGTAGAGCTTTCTATCGACTCTTCAACTTGTTTGATTTTACGGGAGGCTTCTTTAACGGAAATCACCATGCCTGGATTGACATGAAACGAACGTCTATCGACTTTCTTTCCATTAACAAGAATATGTCCATGCGAAACCAATTGATGAGCAGCAAAAATGGTGGGGGCGAATTTCATACGGTAAACAACAACATCCAAACGGCATTCTAACAATTGAGCAAGCAGCTCAGCTGTATTGCCTTCCATTTTCAATGCTTTTTTAAAATAATTGACTAACTGCTTCTCGCTCAGCATTCCATAGACAGCTTTAAGCTTTTGCTTTTCTTCAAGCATCAAACCGTAGTCCGATTTTTTGCGGCGGCGTGCACCGTGCATTCCCGGGGGATTTGGCTTATGAAGCAGCGGATTGCGAGACCGTCCAAAAATATTAACGCCAAAACGGCGAGCGACACGGTTTTTATTCCCTATATAGCGTGACATTTGTTCTCCTAAAACTGAATAGCAAATGGCGATTATGACATGCTCCCTTATTTTTGAACAAGGGAAAAGAATAAAGAATCGGTCAAACTTCGTGGGAATTAACGATATGCGCGCCCGCTTTTTTCATTTCTTCATAAGCGCGCCGTTCATCGCCCGGATTCAAATTCACCGGACGGCATGCATCTGAGACAACATAAACATTAAAACCCAATTTGACGGCATCCAAAACGGAATACTTGACACAGTAGTCTGTTGCCAAACCTGCAATATAAATATCAGAAATCTCCTTCTGCCTGAGAAAATGCTCCAAACCGGTCGATCGGCGGTGGCCATTGTCAAAAAAAGTACTATAACTATCGATCCTTTTATCGCTGCCCTTATGAAAGACCAATTGTACTTTGTTAGTATCCCATCCCGGACCAAATTCGGCTCCAGGCGTACCTTGTACACAATGTGTCGGCCATAGGATCTGCTGCAATCCGTATAAGTCAATAAAGTCCCCTGGAAGTTTATGATGAACCTCTGCGAAACTGCCGTGGTCGCTAGGGTGCCAGTCTTTGGTCGCTACGATCGTTTCAAAATTTTTTTCCATTAATTTTTGAACGACCGGAATGATTTCGTCACCCTCTTTGACTGCCAAAGCCCCTCCGGGTAAAAAATCATTTTGTATATCCACAAGTATTAAAGCTCTCATTACACTCTCAAACTATAATTTTTAATTCGAATCGTCAGGAATAATGAATGCATGCGCAGATTGATTTCTGATATATCGAATGAGTTCATTTTTCCGATCATAAAGTGACTTTTCCAATCCCACGACATATTGATGAGGATTAAGAAAACGTTTAATCCCTATATTAAAATACTCAAGCTCTTGCTTGGTTTTGGTCCGGATCTCAGCTAAAGAAGGGATTGCATACACCCTTTTTCCGTCGCGGAAGATGGGCTCAAGCAAATCGCGCGAGGGAAGCCCCTTTTTCAAAATCTTCTGCCGGGTCGGATCCAAGGGATCCACAACCGTGCAATCCCCTTCATTGATCGGTGTATTGATGTCATAGATCATATCAGCGACATTTTCGCGGGCATTATAAAATCTTTTCACCTGTAAGATGCCGGGATTTGATACTTTGACCATTTGTTCGGATAATTTTAATTTATATTTCCAAGGACCATCCAGATCTCTAATGGCTGACAGCTTATAAACACCATCCAAAGCGGGCTGATCCCTTCCGGTCACAAGGTTTGTGCCTATTCCCCACATGGTGATTTGAGCACCTTGCCGTTTAAGTTCATTGATAAGGGTCTCGTCTAGTTCGTTGCTCGCCAAAATTTTGGTATCTTTGAATCCGGCGGCATCCAGCATTTTCCTGCTTTGGATGCTTAAATAGGCCAAATCTCCTGAATCAAGGCGGATGCCTATGAAGGGTTTCCCCTTGCTTCTTAACCATTTCCCCACTTCAATGGCCTTTTTAACGCCTTCAAGAGTATCATAAGTGTCGACCAGGAACACACAATTGTTCGGCAGAGACTCAGCATACGTTTGAAAGGCCTCCAGCTCATCATCGAAAACCATGACCCAGCTATGTGAATGGGTACCTTTGACGGGGATTCCATAAAGCTTGCCTGCTAATACATTGGAGGTGGAATCACATCCGCCGATATAAGCGGCACGGCTGGCGGTCAAAGCTCCATCAATCCCTTGAGCGCGCCTCAGCCCAAATTCTAAAATCGGTTCATCATTGGCAGCTAGGCACATCCGAGCCGCTTTAGTGGCTATCAATGTGGGAAAGTTAATGAGATTCAATAGAGGACTTTCTAAAATCTGCCCTTGGATTAACGGACCTTGGACGCGAATTAACGGTTCATATGGAAAAACGACGGTCCCTTCCGGTACAGCATCAATTTGGCAAGAAAACCGCATATTGGATAGGTAATCGAAAAAATCGGCAGAAAATAAGGGCGAACCATCGGCTGATTTCAATTGAGCTAAATAATTGAGATCTGAATCGGTAAAATGAAAGTTTTCCAAAAGATGGATCACATTCTCTAGTCCCGCTGCTACGGTGAACCCTCCATTAAAAGGGCGTCGCCGAAAAAAAAGATGAAAAACAGCCTCTTTCTTGTCCAAACCTTGCTTCCAATAAGCATACGACATGGTTAGCTGATAAAGATCTGTTAGCAATGCCAGCGATTGATGATATAAATTAAAATGCGAATTTTGTTTGTTCATGGGCTCATTGGTTTTTCTAAGAGTGCCTGTTTTTGTATAAGCAATTCGTTTATCCTTTTCTCAATCTGAGTTTCTTTGTTTTGCATTTTTTCAGCTTCTTTCATATCTTTGGCAAATTCAGGCCATTCTTCTAAAAAATTGTTTTGCCCTTCAATTTCAATATTCATCTCTTTTAATCGGTAGCCATGCAATTGCTTATCAAGTTCCGATAATTCCTTTTCTATGGCCTCTAATTGTTTTTTTTTCGCAGTTTCAGGATCTCTAGCACATGAAGATAACGCGGCACCGACCATCAATAAAACATAACACCAATGACGACGTCCCTTTCTTTTCATAAATCTTCTCCTTCAACAACGTATCTCTACGATAAGATAAGCATCTAAAAACTCAAACCAAATTCTCATTTCAATGGTTTTTTATAAATCCACCTTCGTGTTCCTTGCATTTCTATAAAATTTAAGCTATCATGATTGTTTAAATTCTAATAAGAGTAATAAGAATGAGCCGCTTGTGGATGTTAACCCTTCTTTTTATCTGTTTGACAACGAGCTTATACTGCCAAGAATCGATGTATCTCCGGCATAATCTAAACAGAGCCGAACCGGGTGATTACATCGTGACTGTTCAAAATAAAAATTACACCATCCTTCATATTTACGATCGCACTCCGACAACTCTAACAATTGAAGAAGTGACGGTTCCCGCCCAACGGATGCATGGTCGCTTTATCTCTTGGAAACGGTGGATGAATGACAATGCCCCAGGCAATACTGCTTGGATTATGTATCGGCTAGACCTCGATACAGGCAACATGCTTGGTTATTTTTCCCTTACTAAAAATGCTTGGTTCGATATGTCAAAAGCCAATAACTTCCTCTCGACCTTGCTCAATCTACGTCTCGAAAAAGTTCCCTCTTCCCAACGGCGCCGCATCGGCTTGCCTTCCATCATCGGCGAAGACCGCCGCCCCTTTTGGCAGCCCCGTCTTGTTGTCGATGGACAAGAAATCGAAAATGTCGCTTTTAATGCCTGGCAAACAGAATGGCCCAAAGATGGCACCGAACTCGCAGGCAAATCGATCGAAGTCTATCTTCCTGTGAATAACGATCTATACCCTGCTTACTTTCCCTATTGGCTGCAAATCAGCGGAATGGTCGGCAGCGCCAAAGTGCGCATTGTCGACTCAGGCACAAACATGCGCTCTCCTGCCCCTCCTCTGGGAATGAGAAATCCCAACCCTTTAAAGTAAAACATTAATACCTAGTTATCGACATTTTTTTTGCACTGGGATATTTGCTTCCAAGATATATTTTGGAAGGCCTTTTGTTTATCAATATTTCTTTTTGCTGACAATCTATCAACGCACTTCCCACAAATAAGTGCTTTTAAAACGAACGATTTACTAAAAAAGGCGTACGTTTAACGTACAACAAAAAGTTCAGGTTGATATTGATTTTTCTCCGCCTTTTCACCTATCATGCAAGTTCATAATTTGCTAAAGAGTATTCCATGGAACAAAAACCTTATTCTATACGTAAATCAAAGAAGATTCTCCGCCTTGCTTACAGTTGGTATAAAAAAACATGGGACAAGGATGTCATTACACCAGCTCAAACAGCAGAATTCGAAACAAATATGGCTGCTTGCGATGAAGCCTGTTTAAAGGGGGATGTTGCTACTGCCGACCAGTATGCCCGTAAACTGGAAGAGTTTACGGCGCTCTACTTTAAAAAAAGTTGGTCTCAATATCTTACCGAACTCTTTATTGCTCTGGCCGTAGCGCTTGCCATCGCCACTATTATCCGAAGTTCATGGTTTGAACTTTATGAAATTCCAACAGGATCGATGCGCCCCACTTTCAAGGAACAAGACCATTTAACCGTCTCCAAAACACAGTTTGGCATTAATATGCCGCTCAAAACCAATCATTTTTATTTTGATCCTAATCTCGTCGAACGGGGCGGGATCGTGATTTGGTCAGGCGATGGAGTTGCCCTCCAAGATGTCGATACAACTTACTTTGGCGTATTTCCTTATAAGAAACGTTATATTAAAAGGATGATTGGAAAACCGGGTGATATCCTCTATTTTTACGGAGGAAAAATCTACGGAATCGATAAAGAAGGCAAACTGATTGAAGAATTACTTAATAGCCCCTCGCTTGAAAAATTAGAGCATATCCCCTTCTTGACATTCGAAGGGGAGATCGTCAGTCCAAAACGTGGTGTGATCCAGTTTGAACAAATGCATCAACCCATCGGCCGGCTTATTTTAAATCCTAAAGGAGAGTGGACTGGCGAAGTGTATGACAGCAATAGCTGGATTAAAGATCAACCCGCTTTTCAAAGCCAACCGCATGAGCACATAAAAACCTATTCTGATTTTATGGGCATCCGCAATTTTGCGGAAGCGCGCTTACTCACTAAAAAAGAACTGCAGCAATACCCGGACCTCGATACATCTGATTTAGAAAATGGGGTCCTTTATCTCGAACTGATCCATCATCCGAGCCTAGCCTATCCTAAACCCTATTTACGCACAGAACAAGCATCCCTTAGCATTGCCCTGAATCCTTTAAGAAGCGTGATCCCTCTGCAGCAAAAACATCTCGATGCTTTGATGGAAAATATGTACACAGCCCGTTTTGAGGTCGTGTCAGGTCGCGCTAAACGTTATAATGTCAATAGTAACCCTATTACTTCCACTAGTCCGGCATTCCCTGGAATTCCCGATGGAACCTATGAATTTTATTATGGAACGGGGGACAAAGTAGGTTGGGGCGGCATCACCTCGCAGCTTCCGCCGGATCATCCCCTTTACAGCCGCGATCCTGCCAATGTGCAACGGCTCTTTAATTACGGCATGGATCTTAGTATGTTTGTTGAGCCAAAACCTACCAATAAAACTGTTTTTCCCCGTCGTTATGCCTATTTCCGCGATGGCGATTTTTATCTTCTCGGAGCGCCCGTCATTAAAAAAGACGATCCGACACTGGCAAACTTCTTGAAGAGAGAGGAAAAACGGGAACAACAATCCACCGAAGCGCGCCCCTATGCAGCTTTTAAAGACTACGGGCCTCCCCTAAAAGATGGTCAAGTCGATCAGAAATTCATCCGCGCCTTTGGCATCGAAATATCACCTAAAGACTACATGGTATTGGGCGATAACCATGCCATGAGTGCAGATAGCCGCGTTTTTGGATTTCTGCCTGAAGATAACCTGCAAGGGGTTCCCGATCTTATTATTTGGCCCCCGGGATCGAGATTAGGCCATCCTTCACAAGTCCCATATCCCCTATTTACAGTGCCCCGTCTTATCGTGTGGAGTATCGTAGCGGCGATAGGATTGATCTGGTATTTGATCGATCGCTATAGGCTTAAGCAGCCTGTCTTTAAAAAACTAGGCTTATAAATCAGGTTGTGAGCGCTCTGTGAACTCTGTGCTCTCTGTGGTTAATTTTTTGTTTTACCACAGAGAGCACAGAGTTCACAGAGTGGTTAAAACTTGATCGATGTTAATTAAAAAAAAGAGGCGCCAAATAGCGCCTCTTTTTTTTGTTAAATTTGTTTGATATCGCGCGGTTTAGGCTAATAGAGGTATTTGCGATATCCAATTACCGTTTTGTTCAACATAGATCAAATTAGCTTGTTTATTGTCTTTTTCATATCGTGTTTCAGCTTTAACTTGTTGTTTATAGGTCTTTCGAGCTTCAGTAGCGTCTGCAACATTATCGCTTTCGCCGGAATACCACTTGGCAAAGGCATATCCTGCTTTGAGAGCAGTTACAGTTAATGCGCCTAATCCAATGATACAAGCAGTGATGGAAAGAGCTGGCAGGCTAAGCCATACACCTAATGCGCCTATGATTCCCGTTGCCAAAAAGGAAGCAGCGATGATCAAGTTGTTTTGCGCACTTTGATAATTTCTATCGACGATGGCAAAAGCACGATCTCTCATAGTTTTGACTGCAACCAAACCAGGATGATTGGTATTCGAATATGTTCCATCAAAAACGTTAAATGCCTGTTTTAAATTAGCTTGCGCTTTCTTCGCATCCATAAAACCTTTATAGAGCCAGCCTACAGCAAAAGCTGCAACTGCCGCCACTACAACAAATAGCACTGCAGAATCTTCTTTTTTACCTCTGCTGCTACTACTACTACTAATAATAGTTGGGTTAATATTAACATTCTTCATAAAACTTTTTGATCTAGGGCTCGAACTGCTACTATCATATATACCAGAGTAAGAATCTGTACTGTTGCTACCTGATGACTTTGAAGGCAATTCTTTTTTGAACACCGCGTTAGCTGCACCTACGGCCTTATCAATTATTGGAATAAATAAAGTTTTTGTATCTTTTTGTGCCCAAGATGCTAGAGGCTTATAACAGGAGGGCAACATTTGGGCTTCCATGAATAACTCCTTTTGATATTTTTATCAATTTGTCATACTGTACAACTTTTTGTAATGTCTACTAAAGTTACTATGTGGCAAATCTAACAACGTTTAATTAATCTAAATTAAAAATTATATTAAGAAATTGTAAATTTGTCAATCATTAAGTTAAACGCTTGAGGTTAATCTTCGCAGGTTCACCATTCAAATCCCACTCAATCCCATCTGTTGACCCGAAATTGACTTCCACCGCCAAGATTTCTTTGCAAATATAGTCCTTATATTTTTCAAAACAAGCTTTTACCCGATCTGTGGTTTCCATTGTGACAATAATTCGATCGGTTACAGCAAAATCAGCCTCTCGACGCATGGTGCTGACCTTGTTGACAATCTCGCGGGCAAGGCCTTCCAGAAGTAGATCTTCATTTAATTTTATGTTTAAGGCAATCGTAATAGGACCTTCATTGGCTGCTACGAGGCCCTCTCTCACTTGCCTTTCTACCTGGACATCTTCCGGAGCCAACATAAATTGCTCCCCCTCGATTTGCACAGTTACGTTTTGCCCTTCCATTAATTGTTCAAGCTGCTCTTGCGGCATGCTTTCAATGACGCTTTGCGCCGCCTTCATCCGTTTGCCTACTTTTTTCCCTAAAATGCGGAAATTCGGTTTGGCAAGCAAACGCACAAATTCATCTTCATTAGTGCCAAAGACCACTTCTTTAACGTTAAGTTCTTCGGCAATCAGATGCTGCTGATCCTTTAAGAAATGAAGCGTGCGCTCATCGTTTGAAATAATGTGCGCGGCAGGAAGGGGCTGTCTGACTTTAATCATGCACTCTTTGCGCAAACCATGTCCTAAGCTAACCGTTGTTTGTACCGCCGCCATTTCCGCTTCCAAATTGGTATCTCTGAGATCAGTACGGTATTTTGGGTAGAGATTTAAATGCACAGAATCTGGCATCCCGGCTGTGCGCAAATTGCGATATATCGCTTCGCTGATAAACGGTACGAAGGGCGCTGCCACCTTTGTCAAATCCAAAAGCACTTGATAGAGCGTCATAAAAGCTTCATCGCGATCTGGAGTTTCCTGATCATCCCAAAAACGGCGGCGGGAACGGCGGATGTACCAATTGGTCATTTGGTCGACAAACCCCACAAACGGCTCTACGGCATGGTTTAAATCATAGCTATCCATCCCCTCTTCGACATCTTTAATCAATTTCTGCAAAGTGGAAAGCATCCAACGGTCAATAATAGCTTTGGGTTGATGCAACTTCTCTTTAGGTTTCCACTGATAAATTTTGGCGTAGATCACAAAAAAGCTATAGGCATTCCAAAGAGGGATCAAAATCTGACGCAAGACAAGCTCAACTCCATGCTCGACAAAACAAAGATCGTCGGCCCGTACCGCAGGGCTATGCATCATATAAAGCCGTATGGCATCGGCTCCATATTTATGCACAACTAAGGAGGGATCGGGATAATTTTTCAACCGCTTGGACATCTTAGTTCCATCAGCTGCCAGAATAATCCCATTGACGACCACATTTTTAAAGGCCGGCTTATCAAATAAAGCTGTCGCTAAAATATGCAATGTATAAAACCAACCGCGGGTTTGATCCAAACCCTCGCCAATGAAATCAGCCGGAAATCCTTCAGCAAATAATTCGCGGTTTTCAAAGGGATAATGAGTCTGCGCATAGGGCATCGATCCCGATTCAAACCAACAATCAAATACCTCCGGAATTCTTTTGAATGTCTTCCCATTTTTAACGAAGGTGAGCTGATCGATATAATGGCGGTGCAAATCAGTCATCTTTGTCCCTGTTAAAGACTCCAACTCGGCAATGCTGCCCAAAACAACAATTTCTCCATCGTCTGCTCTCCATAAAGGGATCGGAGTTCCCCAATAACGATTGCGGCTGATAGCCCAATCCCGAGCGTTTTCAAGCCATTTGCCGAAGCGGCCGTATTTAAGATGATCGGGCATCCAATGGATCTGACGATTGGTTTCAATCAACTTCTCTTTGATTTTTTCAACCGCCACAAACCAAGTGGCAACCGCCTTATAAATTAAAGGAGTATCAGATCTCCAGCAAAATGGATAGCGGTGATGCAAGGTCGCATGATGGATCACCTTCCCCTCTTTTTTTAAACGCCTGATAATTTCCTTATCCGCATCTTTAACAAACTGTCCGGCATATTCCGGTATTTCTGTTGTAAAACAGCCGTTACTATCTACAGGACATTCAAGATCGATCCCTTCTCTACGACAAGCATAAAAATCCATCTCGCCAAAAGCAGGGGCCGAGTGCACCAAGCCGGTTCCATCTTCGACCGATACATTTTCTTCCAAAATGACTCGAAAAGCTCCTAAGGAAGCGCGATGCGCAAAATAAGGAAAAAGAGGGCGATATCGTTTGCCTTTCAAATCGCTGCCTTTGAATTCGGAGATGATCGCGTAGTCATCCGCCGTTTTATAATGCGCGCCCAAGCGGGCTTTAGCTAAAATATAATGTTTATCAGCGCCCTTATCGTGAATTTTAACATAATCAATAGCGGGGTTGGCCATGATGGCCAGATTAGAAATCAAGGTCCAAGGCGTAGTCGTCCAGGCGAGCAGAGCTGTATCGGGTTCATCAAGCAGCTCAAACGCTACCGTTAAAGAGGGATCATCCACATCCTTATAATTTTCCCCGGCCTCAAAATTAGACAAAGGGGTTCCCAGCTTAGCTGAATAAGGCATGACTTTAAAGCCCTCATAGACCAACCCTTTTTCATAGAGCTGTTGAAATACGTTCCATACCGATTCCATGTATGGGGTATCCATTGTACGCCATGTTTGAGTAAAATCCACCCACCGTCCCATACGCGTGACCAACGCCTTCCATTCCTCCGTATACCGAAAAACGATCTTTCGACACTCTTCATTGAAGTTGGCGATGCCGAAAGCTTCAATCGATGGCGCACCCGAAAGATTAAAAGCTTTTTCAATTTCATTTTCAATGGGAAGCCCATGGCAATCCCAGCCAAAGCGACGGGGAACTTTATAATCTTTCATCGTTTTATAGCGCAAAACGACATCTTTAATTGTTCCGGCTAAATGATGACCGTAATGTGGAAGCCCTGTTGCAAAAGGAGGACCATCATAAAACGAAAAATGGGATTGCCCTTCCCTTTCTTCAACCGACCTTTCAAAAATACGTTCCTTTTTCCAAAAATTAAGGATTCTTAACTCTCGTTCATCAAAAGTTTCTGAGGGAATTTCTTCAAACATATCATTCATTTTTTATTCTTGTTGTTCTTTGTGAATTAAATTTTAACGATTAAAACATATAAAATCTAGCACGCTGATCTTAAAAAAGATGGATGATAAGAAGCCGATGTTATTGGCACGATAAATAATTAAATAGAAAAAATTTAACGCAAGACCGGATGAGCTTAATAAATTTTATGACTCTGAGCTTCCTTTTCTTTTTGATTTTCCAGATCCACTCTTTTTTCCTCTTTCGCTTGCCAGCCCCTGTAGTTTTGACCTAATTTTTCGGAAACAATAATACAAATTCCAAAAATAGCGAGGGCAAACAATGAAATGACACCCCCGGTAACAATATGTTCAACCTTTGTGTTATGCCAAAAAATATGGGGTGATTTTTTTTTCGGTTCAATATCCAATTTCCCCAAAGCAAAGCCACCGATTTTTTCAAAAATAAGAAGAGCAATTAAAATAATTGCGACCGGAGGGACGATTTTAAATAAGGTGTATCTCCGAACAGTACCTGCGGGTGCAAGAAAATTAGTAACTGATACAACTTCCTTCGACAAGCTTTTTCTTGTGTCGTTAAATTTATGCATAACGGCATGATAATTGACCATTGCTCTGAAATTTGATTGAAATTGCATAGTTGTTCTCATTTAGAATTCATTTGTAATCTTTTTACATAATTTGAATCAAAAAATCCATGAATATTTTGTTTCAAACTTAACAACGCTTTATGCCCCGTATCCTTGCTGTTTTTCGGCTCTATAGTTTTCCAACAAGTTTCTCGAAAACACTTTCACCCAACCTAAAACATATTCCCAAAATAAATAAAGCAACACATGAAATGAGCGTTCCAGCACATAAATTTTCAACCCTTGCGTTCTGATACCAATTATGGGGAGAATCAAAATCATATTCAAAATCTATTTTCTTCAGAAATGATTCACCGATTTTTTCAATAAGAAACAAAGCAATAATAATAATTGCGGCCGGAGGAACGATTCTAAATAAGATATATCTCCGAACACTACCTAAAGGCACCAGAAAATTAGAAACCAATGCAACTTCTTTCGAATAGCTTTTCCTTGTATCGTTAAATTTCTGCATAAAAGCATCATAATTGACCATTGATCCTAAATTGAATTGAAGTTGCACTGTGACTCCACTTTAAGTTCTTTTGCCATTATTTACGTAACCCGAATCATAAAAATCAATAACTATCTGTTTTAGAAGCACACATTGACAATCATCATGTTTTTTGTTATGCTAAAAATGAGAATGATATAACTTTCGGGGGTGTCACGGTTTCGACTTGGAAATGAAGTATTGATTGCATGCGGAGGATTTCGGTTGGCCTCCTAAAAAAACCGGAAAAACAATTAAATGCCGACACTTATGTCAGCAATAAAGTAGTCGACTTCGAATTACTCGAAGCCGCTGCCTAAGCTAACGAAACTTAGCCGTTTCGAAAGCGCAGTAGTCTGAGGCTGGACCAAGGACTTCAGAGCCTACTGTAATTTACTTGGTATGATCCTTCGACCGCCGCTTCTAGGTCGTCTGATCAAGATTAAATGAAGCAAGCCTTCCTTAGTGGCGTGCTCTGCATCGAGAAAGGCTAAAATCCAGAACACTAAGCATGTAGTGGTCAATATAGAGTTTGCTAAGGACGAGAGTTCAATTCTCTCCACCTCCAATTGGTTGGACAGTCCTTATATCCAATCATCGTATGAAATGGCTCACGGAGTTCCGTGAGCATTTTTTTACCCTCTAATTTCAAGTTCTGAAACACTAAATTCAGCAATTCCCGTTTTTCATCCACTTCAGAACTTTCGAAGATTTCTCTGGCACGTGCTGCCAAATTCATGACCATATTCGCCGTGATATAAAAGTTTTGGTCTGCTTTTTCGTGGCCACTTCAGTTCTTCATCTCTTCGGCAATCTCGATCTGGCGTTTTTTGTATTCTCGAACTTTTTCAAGATAGAGCTTTTCATCGATCAATCCATCGAGTTTATCGTCATAAATCTGGCTCAATCTCTTTTGGATCTTATCTCTTTCTTTTTGAAGAGAAGTAAGACTTTCTTCATGAAATTGATTCTCCGACTCATGAATTTCTTTGAGATATTTGGTGACGCCAGCTATTTGCTCTTCATTCAAAGCGATTTGATCCAAATATTCTGATAGAGTTTTAACCAGTTCCTCTTCTTTGACATAGACTCGTTTGCAAATCTTTTTGGCGTTGGTACAGCTATAGTACACATACCGACCTTTATGAATTTCAGGAGTAACCACGCATCCGCAATTAGAACAAGTAATCAGTCCTTTAAAGATGAATGGCTTGATTGCCGTCTTATGGGGTTTTTTATGAAAACCATTAATCACATTTTGAACTTGCTGGAATAAAGCTTGTGAAATGAGAGGCTCATAACAATGCTCAACGATCCCATACTTGGTATCCATCATTCCACAGTAAAAGGGCTTCTTTAAAATCTTATTGATTTGCGAGATAGCAAGTGGTTCTCCTTTCTTCGTTCGCAACCCCATTTCAATTGCTGCTGTTTTTAATGTCTGCAAGGAGTAGTTACCTGTAGCATACATTTCAAATAGCTTTCTAATAAAAGGAGCTCGATCTGGATCTGGAATAATTGTCTTTTCGCCTTTATCGTTCGTGACATGCATATAGCCTGTAGGAGCTAAACCCATCCATACGCCTCGCTTAGCTGCTTGTTCTTTACTGCGCTTAATGTTGTCGCTCAATTGAAGAACATAGCTACGGGCAAACATCACGCCCATATCCCAACGTAAAATATCAGAACTGTTTGACCTTAGATTGAGGATCAATCCTTCACGCATGAAATGAATTTCTACTTTTCCATCTTTTCTCAGATTGTCAAGAACCACTGATTCCTTAAAACTGCGTTGAACTCTATCGATCGTATCAGCAACTAAAGCCACGGTCTCACGTGACTTGCGGATACGTTCTAAAATTTTCTCAAACTCTTTGCGGGTATTTTTAGTTGATGACTCGGTAATTTTAAAAACTTCCTCAACAATAAGACCTTTTCTTTCGGCATATTCTCTTAAACGACGCTCTTGAGCAGGGATAGATTGTCCTTCCTCCTGCTCTTTGCTTGAAACGCGAGCCAGTAATAGAGCCTTCATTATTTCTTTGTCCGATAAGCTTGTTGGGGATGGTTAGGTTGATGAGGGAATAGATATTCAAGTTCATCTGACTCAATGAGAGGTAAAAGATAGTTTTGCCTAATATAATTTGCATGACGACGAAGCAATTGTGCCAGCTCTGGGAGTTTCCATGGTTGAATCGCACAGAGACGTTTAACTATTTCCTTCATTTTTTCAGGATTAACACGCTTCCCTACCACTTTTAGTTCATTTTGAAGGTCCGAAGGTAAGTCTGCTAACTCTGAAGATAACGATGGGAACTCCGAAGATAAGCCGCTTATCTTCAGAGTTAACTCAGTAGGGCTAGGTAGGTTTGAACTCTGAAGGTTAGGCTTTATATGACCAGTTAATAATTTGCTTGTTGGGACATAGTAGGTTGCATTGCTTCTGCCTTTTTGCTCCAGAAGACCCAAATCTCTCAATCGTCGTAAGCTGGCGCTAGCCATCAAGGTTTCCACACAATTAATATTTCGATAGTCTGCATTAGTGATTGCTCCCATTTCTCTAACCACTATGAGAGTTCGAGCTTCTTCATCAGTTAGATCGAATTCTTTAAAATTTTTAAGCCATTCAATGTCTTTCTCGTCAAAAAAATGATGTGTCAGTAATGTCAGTGTGAACTTATTAGCTGTTCGATCTGACTCAAAAAATGGGACAGATAAATTAGCTTCTCGCATTGCTTCACGCATTGTCCGAATCCCCGTGCCCTTTACTTCGGCAATTTGTAAGTCATGCAGCACTTCAGCAATCTGATCATTACGCGTTATAGATCCAGGAAGTCCAAGTTGATCCTCGGGTTTCAATGAATACCCTGGATTCAAAAATTCGATGCGATTTGCATAACGGATAATTTGAATCGTTTGACCAGCCCTATAGTCACGATGCATGACAGCATTACAGACAGCCTCCCTAATGACAACATCGGGTATCAGAGGGATGTCTTTACGAAAGATGTTGTTTGGCTGCATCGAAAATGCATAGGGGATATCTCGCATAATATTGGCAATGACACGAGGGATTGCCAAAACAAGAGCCTCGCCAAATTCATAACATTGCGAATAGCGTTTTTCAGGATGTGGTACCCATTCTCTTCCTTCGACAGTGATATAATCTATTCTCGATGAAATCGGAAACAATCGACGCAGAGCCATTTCAGTTCCGAACAGGATAATCCCCGCCACTGTTGGCTTAATTACGTTCTTGATCTCCACGGCGGCTCTTAAGGCAATCATGAGTTCTTGGTCATTCCATGCAAGTTCTTTAGCCTTGGGATTAACTTCTTTTCGATACACACGATATGCCGCTATAGCTTGCGGATCGAAATCTTTCCAGGATGCCTCTTCCAACACTGTTTTATCAAATTTTTTCTGAGATCTAAATTGGTAAAGCATATCGAGATCTTCTTGGGTACATAATTGATCTGTAGGTCCAATTCTTCGATACGCTCCCTTCTCTATTCCTCGGCTTTTAATGAAAATAGGCTTCTCATAAGTTTCAGCTTCAGAAATATAGGCAACAATGATAGGCCCTTCTGGATGCAGTAGCACGTCAATAGCAGGTCGAATGGGTTTATTAAAATTTTGACGGCATAAGGTCACAAGTTCACTTTGAAGTTTATCAGGATTAGAAACTCCAGTAACTTTATATCGAGGAGCTTTATTAGAATCATTTTTCGTAAGCCCAAGAACTAAATAGCCACCACCCAAACCAGGTTCATTGCTGAAAGCAGAAATGGTTTCTAAGGCGCTATCCCCAATTTTTTCAGCCGATCGTTTGACCTCAACCCTTTCCGATTCATCAGCATTCTGTATGAGATTTAATAGCTCTTCAAATTCTAGTTGATCCATGAGAGGTCCTTGCGGTTATTTAGAGGTACTTGAGTTGCGAATAGACTTCAGAAGGTTCTCAAGATCCTTTTTCTTATAAAGGCGATAGCTATTTATAGGATTGCGATGGGTTGATAGCTTTCCTTGCTTTTCCCAATTGCGCAAAGTGCTAGGTGAAATACCCAAATAGGCTGCGGCTTCGTTGATCTGTAGATAATCGTCAATCTTCTCCATGATGGTTTCCTCCATTATTGATTTTAAACAATATCAATGCTTATAGAACTTTGCAACTAGAATTCGATTCTAATCAGGCTAAAACCATTCTTCTTGCTCAAAGTCAAAATCACCTTTTTGAGCTAGACCACATAAAATTAAAACTTCTTTAGTAGCCTCTAAATCTCCCATAAAATGTCTTTCCCATAGAGCTAACTTTTTAGCTAAACTCTCAGGTAGATGTGGGCATTCAGACCGCATCTTTCGGAGATACTTCAAATGATGTTTATTTGCCTTGGCTATATCAAAGTCTTTGTCAAGAAAGCTTAAGTCATCCCACATAAATAAAATCCTCCAAAGATCTAAGAGACTTTCTCAAGTCGTTGATCAAAATTCGGCATTCAATGCGCTTAGCTTGCGCTATTTTTGTAAAATGACCATGTTTTACTGGTACTGATCCACCGTGCCAATGACATTTTCCATTGGGCATCGCGGCTTGTCGACAAGGGTGATGCTGATTGCTTCTTGCTTTTGCGCCGCATCTTGGCAGCTTCCTAAAATCAAACGCCATGGGGTATTCTCCTTTTTTTATTCAATGCGATAACAGACTTTTCTCTCGATATCGATGAAGGACTTCTAATGCCTGATGACTCAAACGAATCATCATCATGCCGTGACCTTTAGTCGTTCCACAATCTTTGGCTAAAGCATTCATCCCTTGAAGGTGAAGAGCTACAAATTGTGCAGCCAAAATGGCTTCAACAGAGTCTCTTGGTTTGACGCTGCGAATTAAAGCAACGACGGCATCGAATTCGCTGTTATCAACCTCAATATCTGCTCGATCATCAAGAGACCATGAAGATTTTTTGTTGTCATACACGACGTTCAAAGCCCGCCTTACCAAAAGTCTGGCTGTGTCTTCATTTTCGCAATTGATCGCTTCAACTAGTAGGGCGATTTGACCTGTGGCAGCTATTTCTTTGGGATTAGCCATTTGTTCTTTCCAAGCTTTTAGTTTTTTAAAGCTTAAGTCATAGAACTGACATCACTGACAAGACCTGTGTCAGTGATGTCAGTTCCGTGACTAGTGCTTATAAATATTCATCACGTTCTCTTTATACTGGGGTGAATGCGAATAAGTTTTCCTTTTTGGTCTATTTGTTCTTCCTTTACCCAGCCAAAATCGACTAAAGAACGAGCACGTTTCACATATTGTTGAGCTATTTGCTGCTGAGGGGCGCCTGGTTATTGCGCAAGAAAAGGTGCCGGACAGAGCAGGCGAGCGCCAAGCCCTGCCGACTTTGCTAGATGCTATAGACGTGAGTGGAGCGCTGGTGTCTATGGATGCACTTTATGCTCATGTCGTGGACATCAAGGAGGTTTTGTCTAGAGGTGCTGACTACATTGTGGGGATTAAAGGCAATCAAAGCAGCTTAGAGGCAGAGGTCCACAATTTCTTTGAGCAAGCCCATGCCGTAAATTATGAAGAGGTTGATGTAACTCGTTTTGAGACTCATGAGAAGGGTCACGGATGTATTGAGAGCCGCTGTGTAACAGTGACGAACGGCTTAAAATCCGGCAGGAAAAAGAAGTGCCGATCATAGATGAGCTCATCGAGGCGATCAAAAAACGATTGATTGAAGGAAAAGCCCTCCCCAAATCCAAATTTCGAGAAGCGCTTTGCTACTTCTCGGGACTCATACCGCATCTAAAAAACTATACTAGACACCCTTTCGCACGCCTTGATAATAACGTGGCTGAAAGAGCAGTTCGTCCATTGGCGCTCGGCCGAAAGAACTGGCTTTTTATCGGCAGCGAAGATGGAGGGGAAGCTGCATCGGTGATTTATTCGTTAGTACAAACCTGCCGTGCGCTTAAAGTTAATCCAAGGGAGTATCTTGAAGATGTCATGAGGAGGCTTATGAGCCATACTAGTAGTAAAATCGAAGAGCTTCTCCCGGACAGATGGCAAGTCTGCCGATTAATCGAATCAGCAAAATAATTCCCTTACCAAACTTGCGTCTTGCTTTCTATATGGGGCAGGTTTGACGGTTACGTTAAGATCACGAACTGCATAGATGAAACTTTCCAAGGAATCATCTGATTCAAAGTCTTGCAAAAGGAGGTTTAAAATATTTGTTACATCTTTTATCATCAAAAACTTATTAGTTCGGAACATGAAACTGTATAGCAATTAGTCAACATTTTCAATGGAATTTCACAGGCGAATCAGAGGAAGTCATGAAGAGAATTTTTAAAGATAACCTTATTTGCAAACCTTATGTAACTTTGTAATTGCAACCTTTCATAAATTGCCATAAAATGGCTCATCAAAAAGTAATGCATAGGCAGCTTCCTAACAAAAAAATATAAAGTTATTCCCAGTTGCATTAGCTACAATTGAAAATATAAATTTAGGTGATCGTATGGTCTTTGTGCGTGCTAAATCAGGCCCTCCAAATATTGGAGATCCACCAAGTATGTTTACTGTTCAGTATTTCGATGAACAAGGCAACATGATCATCCGAAGTGGCGGAAAACGAACTTGGAGATGTAATAATCCAGGAGCACTTCTTAAAAGCCCTTATAGCATGAGCAAGGATAGACGCGCAATCGGCTCAGCAGGATTTGGGGAGTATGAGTATGCTGTATATCCTGATTATGAAACAGGGCATGAGGCTTTGGTTGTTATGTTGAGAGGTAGCCGCTATCGAAACCTAACTTTATTAGAAGCATCTATTAGATATGTTAAAGAAGATCCTGGTCATGGTCCAAAGATTGCAAAAATGAGCAATCTTGACCCAAATCGCAAAATCAGCTCTTTATCCGACGAAGAATTTGAAAGATACTGGAACGCTATCGAAAAAAATGAGCGTTGGGAAGTTGGTGAGGAAGATTTCATTCCAAGAGGAATCATTTCGGGAGTGCATAAAAAGCGTGGTGTTATTACTGAATATTTGGTTTGTGTTAACAAAGAGTCTATATGGCTGCCAAAACAGGACGCTATAAAATGGGCTATGGAGAGTAAATTGCATGCGATTCTCGTTCACATGAAAAATGGAAATCATTATCTAAGACCTGAATATGGCCAACATAGCTTTGTTGTCATTACCTAAAAGTGGATATTCTATGAAGCTCATTTACCTGTTTTTGCTTTTCATCCTTACAGCTTGTTCTTCAGATTCGAATAAGGGATTCGATAATCTTGAAGAAATCAAAAAGGATTTCATCTCTAATATTTTGACTGAAAGTACTTTAGATGAAGGACCCTTTCAAATGAATTATCATTTGCGAGCTATCTTATTTGCAGACAATGTCGTAAGTCTTATGGGGGACGTTTTTGTATATGATCACCTCCCTCATGGGTGGATAAGATATGAAGGAAAAACATACGTCAAAACAAATGGTTCCTTTAAAGAAATCACACTTAATGATCTGTTCCCTCAACCTAGTCAAAAGGAATTTTTAAGGAGCTATTGCGAAACCTTTCTTAAACAGAATGGCGATTGCAATTACTTTCAACCCCCTGATCCATTGCGTGATCACCTAGATCAAGGACTAATCAAAGTATTTGTGGTGGATCACGAGTCTCTAATTTTAGTTTTTCAACCCTATGCAGTTGGTGGATTTGCTGACGGGCCGTTCACAGTCAAAATTCCATTCACTACACTAATCGGAAAATGGCAAGCAGGAAATCCTTTGGAAAAGCATCTACCAATTACTAAAAATTTTCTTTCCTCATGGGATAGTGAAAACTGGATAAGCGATGTCCAAGAAGATCATTCGATTGCATATCAAAAGGATAAATTATGAGATTGGCTGGGAAAAAAGTAATTGTGACAGGTGCTAATCGCAGCATTGGAAAAGCAATTGCCTTACTTTTTGCTAAAGAAGGAGCCGAACTAGTCATTAGCTTCAGATCCGATCAAAAAGGGGCTGACGAGACTATTAGCAGCATTAAAAAAGCAAATCAAAGGAAATATTATTAATCCCTAACTCCGCTGAAAGTTACGTAATAGCATAGCCAAGTTTGGCGAACAGCTTTTTGGTTTTGTTTGTAACCTCAGCCTGATGCCATTCACCATTGATCCGGATTTTTTTTTATGTACGAAAGATGGATCAAGAGATCCTTGATTGAAACCTTCGATAGCAGTTCCTTGCTAACTAGCAGTTTTAAGATTCTCCAGTAAGCGAGCAAAGCTAGATAATTTGAACATCCAGCCTTCAAGAGACTGATCATTTTGCATATAAGTACGATCGGCTTGCAATGTGTTTTTAAACGCATCAAAAGCCGTTTCTACCTCCATCCTAGATTTATAAAGCTCGTAAATTTCAAGCAGTGTCTTCTCCGAAAGATTGGTAAGAATGCTAAACGTTCCAAAAGTGTGAGCTATTTTATGAAATTCTTTTATCGAAAGTTTATCTTCTTTTTGAACATCAATGCGGTTCAGATATGATTGTTCTTCTTCAAGCTTAAGGCGATCATCAAGAAATGTGTAGATTGTTTTACCCTCTTTACTTTTCAAAATTGAACAAAAAATAAACCTCTATTGAAATTTAAAATGATGTGTGAGCCCTTTTTTTCCTTTCTTTTGAAGGGGTTTATAGTCAATCAATGTGTGATTGCGCTTTAAAGGGATGACGTATTGAAGCTCAGTCTTTTCCAATTCAATAATATTATTTTCAGAATAAAACCTGAGGATTTAGCAAAAACCTCTTTAATTTGTGGTGATAGTTGTGTCCTTTCTCCAGATGGCGTAAAACCCCTATCCTCGGTGATACGCCCTAAAATTTTACCTGTGATTTTTTGAGCTCTTTTCTTTTCTTTATTCCATTTGCTTGAAACCTCATACAGGTAATAACGTCCCTTCATGAGTCGAAGTTCCGTCCCTGGTTTTTTATGCTTTAAAGCCCATTCTGGATGTATATTTCTTGTTTTCATAATCACCTAAAATATTACGATAGTTTCCCATCATACGGCTCAAGCCTCTCTTAAGGCTCATATCCTCATTTCCCGTGAGAATTATAACTAGGTCTAATACAAATCACTAAATATCAACGTTTTGAAATGTAAATCCTAAAGTTCTTTCCTTTTTACATAGTTATAATTATAACCATGTAAAAAGGAGATCGTATGACCTATCGAGTACATCAGGTGAACAAGAAAACTGGCATCATATATGTTTATGAGGCTGTTTCATGCTGGGATAAGGAAAAAAAACAAGCGCGTAACAAACAGGTTTGCATTGGCAAACTTGATCCTGTTAACGGAGATTTCATTCCAGCCAAGCGTCTTGCGCCTGAACAGGCTGCTGTTAGAGATCCGATTGTCACAGCATCTGCCGAGATAGTGGGGTCTTCTATTATTCTTGACACCATTACTGACCAGTTAGGCTTGGAAGGTATGTTAAAAGCCTGCTTTCCCAAGGAGTATCGACAGATTCTAACAATGGCTTATTATCTTGTTTCCCAGGGAGGTCCTTTGAGCCACTGCGGGACGTGGTGCAAAAGTCATGCACATCCTTTCGACGTACCTTTGACAAGTCAGTGCATAACAGAAATCCTTCGCTCAATTAGCATCGATGGAAAGCAAACCTTCTTCAACAAGTGGATGAAGAAGGTTTTGGAAGATGATTATCTCTGCTATGACATCACTTCTATCTCCTCCTACTCCGAATTTAACGAATTCATCAAATATGGACACAACCGTGATAATGAGAAGTTACCACAGTTGAATCTCGCCATACTTTTCGGTCAGAAGGGACGCTTGCCTGTGTATTTTCAACGCCTTCCAGGAAATATCACCGACGTCACCACCCTGCACGGCCTTCTGAAGACTTTTAAAACTTTGGAAATGAAATCATTCCACTATGTTATGGATAAGGGATTTTATAGTAAAAAGAATGTTGATGAACTACTTATCTCAAGAGATAAGTTTATTCTGTCCGTTCCTTTGAATAACAAGTGGGTACAACATGCGATCGATGATATTCATGAAGTCATTCATGGGCCCGAGGGCTATCGAAAGCTTGATGACGAAATTCTTTATGTTCACACTCGTCTGTATCCATGGGGAAAGGAAAATCGTCGCTGCTACCTTTACCTTTACTACAACGCTTACGCTAGGGCGGTGGCTGTTGATCGGTTTAATGCAGAACTGGTGAAATACAGGGAGGAGCTTGAGTCTGGAAAACTAGTTGAAGAACACCAGGAATCCTACGACGATTTTTTTGTGATAAAAACAACCCCTAAGCGTGGTACACAAGTTTCATACAACACTCAAGCTGTTAGTCAGTATATCAATCGCTATTCAGGATTTCAGGCATTGCTCACTAATAGCATTAAAGCCCCAATAGAAGCTATGCAGATATACCGAGATAAAGACGTAGTGGAGAAATGCTTTGATGACCTTAAAAATCAGCTGGACATGAAGCGGCTACGTATGCATAGCTCTGCAACGGTTGACGGCAGGCTTTTCGTACAGTTCATCGCTCTCATCTACATCAGTGCCTTACGCAGGGAAATGAGGAAGTCTACTCTTATTGAACGATACACTGTTCGTGAACTTCTGCAAGAAATGGATACGTTAACCAAAGTAAAGTACTCTGGCAAGTACGGATATATCCTCACCGAGATAACAAAGCCACAACGGGAAATTTTGAAAGACTTGAACATTGCCCTCCCGAGCAAAGCCTAGTTATAATTTTTACGGGAAATGAGGTTGCTAGCTAAGCCGCGAACGCGGCGAAGGCATGTAGCCACAGGTGCAAACCTGTGGTTTATGAATAAACATTTTTGAGCCGTGAAACGGCGACAGAAATCATCTTTAAAAAGATATTGGCGGGTCAAAATCAATATCTTATAATTTAGAAATGCGTGTATTCTTCGAGGTTTGCGTTGATTCTGAATAGGTGCATCTGTCGCCGTTTTCACGGCTCAAATGTTTATTATCATAATCCCACAGGTTTGCACCTGTGGCTACATGCCTTCGCCGCGTTCGCGGCTTAGCTAGCAATCCATGCCTCGATTGTTAAATTCGAGTATCGCTGCCGCGACTTTTTTATTTGGAGTGCGGCGACAAGTCGCCGCACTCCAAAAAATCCTAAAGTCGAGTCTCTGGTAAATTAACCTAATTTGAATGAAACAAAACGGGTTAGATCTCCCTGCTTAATCAGCAAAAGAATCGGCTTCCCAGCTTCGTTTTGATTCAAGGCTGTATTGAATTCATCGACACTAGTTACTTTTTTCTTATTGACTTCTAAAATAAGCGAACCTTTTCTAATACCCGCCCAAGCGGCAGGACCACTTGTATTGACTCCCGTAATAAGAACTCCTTTGTCACTCGTATAACCTAATTGAGCACTTAATTCAGGTGTCAAATTGACGACTTGCAAACCCAGTTTATTTTCTGTGTTAGCGGCTGAAGCCACAGTTTCAGAAGAAGGAAAGAGGCCAATATCAAGTGTCAGTTCAATCGGCTTGCCATTCCGTAAAATAGAGAGAACGATTTTTGATCCAGGTTTCATCATCGAAACAGCATTGCGCAGCGCCCCAATATTAGTGACAGGCTGTTGATTGTATTTAATGATAATATCACCTTGTTTAATTCCCCCTTTTTCAGCTGGAGAATCTTTAGCGACTTCAGCAATTAAGGCCCCTTCTGCTTTATCCAATCCAAAAGCTTGAGCTAAATTGTCATCGACAGGCTGAAGAGTCACGCCCAAAAATCCTCTTTTAAAAGATCCATCGTGTTCGAGATCAGCCAATACTGCTTTTAATAAATTGCTTGGAATGGCAAAACCAATTCCCATGTATCCCCCTGTTGCCATCGTTGTGACAATGGCAGTATTCATTCCTACTACTTCTGAATTAAGATTCAGTAATGGACCTCCTGAATTGCCCCGATTGATAGCGGCATCGGTTTGAATGTAATCTTCAATACGGGTGAGATCAAGATTATTGCGCCCTTTTGCGCTGACAACTCCAACAGTTAATGAAGCTTGCAATCCCATGGGATTGCCGATGGCTACTACCCATTGGCCCACCTCAAGATCATCTGAATCGCCAAATTTCAAAAATGGCAGATCTTTTGCATCAATTTTAATCAAAGCAATATCTGAATTGGAATCGGATCCGATCACTTTAGCGGGGAATTCTTTTCCGTTATTCAAGGTTACGCTGATGTCGGTCATGTCGTTGACAACATGGCTGTTAGTAACGATATATCCATCAGATGAAATGATAAATCCTGATGCCTGACCAGAGATCGGCTGCTGTTCGGCATTGCCGGGGCGAGGCATTCCAAAAAACCGCTGCCAGAACTCGTCATTGAGTGGATTTTTATTGTCATCGTCATCATCGCTATTTCCAAAGAAGGAGTTTACGGCTTTGCTCTTTCCTTTAACCTTGATGGAAACCACAGCGGGAATGGCGGTTTTTGCGACATCGCGAAAGTCGCCCGAGTCTTTTATTGCTTTACCATTGGCTGGAGCCATTGTAGCAGGTGCGGCTCCTATGGGTACCGCTAGCGTCAAAGCAGCAGCGGATAGCAAGCATAAGATAGCTTTAAATGGTTGTGCCTTGTTGTAGTTTGTCATAATTAATTCTCCTATCCTTTTGTTTTTTGAGTTTCACCTAAAAGTTCGATAGCGCGATAGATCACCTGTTTCCCTTTTTCCAAACGATCCAGTCCAAAATGTTCATTAGGAGCATGGATCTGATCATCGGGAAGGCCCAAGCCTAACAAAATGACTTCGCTTTGAGCCGCTTCAGCCAATTGTGTGGCTATGGGGATCGATCCGCCATCAAAAATGCAAGCGCATTTTTTATTAAAAAGTTCTTCATAGGACTTTGCAAAGGCGGAAACAACGGCCGATTTAGGATTTGCTCTGACGGCACTTCCCCCTTTGAGGATTTCGACTTCAACGTCTACTCCTTTCGGAGCCAGCTTTTTGATGTGTTCGACCACGAGATGGCCGATGGCATCGGGAGATTGATGAGGAACTAACCGGCAAGAAATTTTGGCGATAGCTTTGGCTGGAATGACTGTTTTGAAGCCTGGCCCGCTGTAGCCGCCGGCGATCCCGTTAATTTCGAGGGTAGGACGCGTCCAGGCGCGTTCCAAAGGTGAATATTTCTTTTCACCACCTGTTGGATCGCTCCCTATAATCGATTTATATTCGACAGGATTAAAATCCAAAGCGATTAGGGCTTTATCTGAATTTTTTAATTCTTCGACATCATCGTAAAAACCTGGAATTGTGATTTTCCCGTCAGCGCCGCGTAGTTTCGATAAAATGTCGACAAGGGCATGCAAAGGGTTAAAAACGATCCCTCCGTGCGAGCCTGAATGCAGATCTGTTTTAGATCCATGGACACGCACCTCCAACGTGACAAGTCCGCGCACACCTAATGTTACGGCGGGCTTTGTGCTATGGGGAATGCCCATGTCGACGATTGCCAAATAATCGGCTTTCAACTGCTTCTGTCGTTTTTTATCCTTTAAAATGTCTGCCAGGCCGGTGCTGCCATTTTCCTCTTCCCCTTCTATGCATAATTTAATGTTGATAGGCAGAGGGCGTTTATTTTTATAAAATTCTTTGAGGGCTTGCAGGACATAAAAGCATTGTCCCTTGTTATCTTGAGCGCCGCGAGCATAGACCTCTCCATCGCGAATGGTGGGTTGAAAAGGAGGGGAAGACCATTCATCTAAAGGGTCGACCGGCTGCACATCGTAATGATTGTAAATTAAAAGCGTTGGTTTATCGGGGCCTGCTTTAAGATTGGAAGCAAAGATAACAGGATGGCCATCCGCTGAGGTCCATTGTTCCACATCGAATCCGATGCTTTTAATATAATTGGTCAGCCAGTCTGCACAGGCTAGTAGCTCCGGTTTATAGGCCATGTCAGTGCTGATGCTTTCGAATTTAAGGAAAGTCAGAAAGTCTTGGATCGAATCTGGCAGATTTTCTTTAGATGTTTTCATGATAGTCTCCGTAAACGGCTAGTTGATAAGATCTGATATTTTTTGTGAAAGCCACATCGTTGCCTGATGAGTGTGTTTAAATAAGGGCGTTGCTGGAAATAAAGAGGATAACAATATCCAGGTGCAGGCTGCAAGTAGAAACATATAGATGATCAGATAGCGCCTGACGCGGCGATGATGAGCTTGTATAACTATCTGATTGTTAGAGGCAGATTTAAGAAAATCGATCCGTTCCTGAATGGTGTAGTGGTGCCAGTTTGCGGCCATGTGTGAGAAGCCGGTAGCGATGGCGACATCATCAAGGGCTTTGATCATGTTGTCTGCTGGCAAGCCTATTTCAAGAGGATATAAATCGGCTTGCCTTTCAAATAAACGGGAAAAAAATCCAAAGATGTAGCGAAAATAAAGCCAAAGAATTGTTCCTAAGATGATGAATAGTGTCGCGGAAGAAATAGAAATCCACCATTCAGAAGGGTGAAGCGCATCTTGAAACATAAACCAGTTGAACAATGCATCGGAAAAAAATAACGAAAATAAGCCGATCGTCACAAACATCCCATAGAGAATGAAGGGATAGATTAAAAGATGGTATCTTTTGCTATGGCCGATTTCATGGGCCAGCACGGCTTCGATGGCATCCGGTGACAATTCTTCTTGAATCCTTTTGGTAAAAAGCACGTAGCGCAATTTAGGCAAGATTCCCAGGATCGCGGCTGTTAAAGATTGATTCAGAATGGTCCATTCCAGCATGCCGCCATGGTGGAAATCAGCTTTTTGACAAAGATTCTCCAAACGAGTCTTCAGCTCTGCATTTTGAAGCGGCCGGCATTTCCAAATTTTAATGATGAGCGGCGGCATAAAGATAAGGGCAATTCCAACAAATATTAACATGATAAAAATGTCCAAGAGAATTCCAAATGTCGTATCCCCATGAGTAGCTACATAATTTTCCCATGCATTGTTTGGAAAATTGAAGACGAGGTCTAGCAGCAAGGTGAAAAATAGGAAAGGCACAATGAAAGGGATGACCAATCTTATTTGTTGCATAGCATTATTAAAAGAGGATGGAGAGTGATGTATTTTTGAATATGAATAATGAAATACCAGCAAGCCAAGAAAATAAAGGAGCAGGGGAAAACCATTGCTGAAGAGCTGAAATGATTCGACATAAGGGATCATGTTAAACAAGGTATTGGCTCTTAGAACTAAATGGTAAATCATAAAAAAAAACAATAGTTCAAAATGCACTAAAAAGGAGAGGTTGTTTTTGTTGATTTTAGAGGATTTTTTTGTCACGATATTTTGCAGGACGATGCCGCCTAATACAAGCAAATACAAACCGATCCCTTGCAAAAAAGCCTTCAAGGCTGTATTGAAGCTCATTTCGACGGGAATTTCGACCGAAAGATTGATTAATAAAATAAGAACGATTAAAAAGATTAGATTGGTGAACAAGTTCCCTCTACAATTATTGCGTTTCTGCTTTTTCTATTGTATTATCCCCTTTTGAAAATTAAGCGCAACGATCGTTGTCGGTGAGGCGGCCCTTGCAAAGGAAAGGAATTTGATGTCTATTTATGATTTACATTGTGATTTGCTATGCTATCTGGCCGGAGATGTTACACGGTCGGCCTATGATCCTTGTGTGCGCTGTTCCCTCCCTCAACTTCAAGCGGGCAATGTCAAATTACAAGTCATGCCCATCTTTGTTGAAACTGAAAAACATTCAGCGCAAAAGGGGACACTTCAAGCCGAAATCTTTGCTCGTTTACCCGAAATGTACCCGAAAAAATTTCAATTCGGAAGTGAGCCTCATGACGATTCTATTCAAATACATTTAGCGATTGAAAATGCTTCATCGTTTAGCGATGAAGATGAACCGCTTGACTTAAGCTTGCAACGGCTTCTTTCCTTTTCAAACAAAAACAAAATTGTCTACATCAGCCTGACTTGGAATACCGAAAACCGTTTTGGCGGAGGGGCGCGCACGTCTATCGGTTTAAAAGCAGATGGGCAAATGTTGCTTGATTTCCTTCATCAAAAAAACATCGCCGTGGATTTAAGCCATGCTTCCGATGAATTAGCGTATGATATCTTTAATTATATCGATGCTAAATCCTTGCTCATTCCTATCATAGCCAGCCATTCTAATATGCGCAGCATCACGTCTGCATCACGCAATCTTCCAGATGATATCGCTCAAGAGATTTTCCGACGAAAAGGGATCATTGGCTTTAACTTCGTTCGCTTTTTTATCGGATCGTCCTCTCCCTCCTATTTTTCGAAGCAGTTAGAGCACATGCTCGCATTAGGAGGGGACTCGCACATTTGTTTCGGTGCCGATTTCTTTTATGGCGAGGATGTATCGCCCCCTTATAGAAAGCCGGCGGATGAGCTTTTTTTCCCTGAGTTTTCAAATGCTGCGGTTTATGGCAAAGTATTGCATCTTTGGGAGAAAGAATTGAAATTAAGCCGTGAGCAATTAGAAAAAATCGCCTTTCGAAACCTTAGAAATTTTTTAAACTATATAAAATAATCATTATTTAATATATAATGGTGCGTTTATATCGTTAATGGGATCGTTTTTAATATGAAAAATTCATTATTGATTAAGGTACTGATTGCTATCGTCTTGGCTGTGGCAGCAGGATTAGCGACAGGTTCTGAAAAAGCTATTTTTGGCGTTACTTTTCTGCAAATCTATAGTTTAATCGGCCAGTTATTTCTAAATGCCCTTACCTTAGTCATTGTCCCCTTGGTGGTTTCTTCGATCATTACCGGCACAGCTCGGATGGGCACCGACAAATCCTTTGGATCGCTAGGCTTAAAAACATTTGGCTATTTCATTTTAACGAATCTATTAGCGATTTTAATTGGTTTGATGATCGCCTATGTGCTGGCTCCGGGAACTTCTTCGGAAGCTGCTAAACCGCTTGTTACAGCTGCTAATGCTGATCAATTGGCAGAGATTCAAAAACAAACGCAAGGGGGCACTTTCCAAAAGATCGAACAGATCATTTTGAAAATCATCCCGCCTAATATCATTGCGGCAGCCTCGCAAGGGCAGATGTTAGGATTGATCGCTTTTAGCTTGCTTTTCGGTTTTTTTGCATCAAGGATAGAACCTCGTGCTTCGGAAGCTGTTTTAGGTTTTTTTAAAGGGGTATTCCAAGTGATGATGCAAATCACTTATCTAGTCATCAAAGCGCTTCCCATCGGTGTGTTTGCCTTGGTTGCCAAGGCGATAGCTACAACAGGTTTGGAAACAATCGGGTCTGTCGCTTATTTTTTTGGAACCGTTTTATTGGGACTTTCTATCTATGTCTTTGTCTTGTTACTGCTGCTTAAATTTATTGCCAATATCAATCCGATTGCCCACATAAAAGCCATGATACCGGCGTTGATTACCGGTTTTTCTACCTCTTCATCGGCAGCGACATTGCCAGTGACCCTTGAAAGCGTAGAAAAGCGGGCTGGAGTGTCAAATAGAATCAGCAGTTTTATTCTACCGCTTGGAACATCCATCAACCTATCCGGTTCAGCTTTGTACGTCTGTGTAAGCGTACTGTTTATTTCACAAGCTTATGGGGTGCAACTGCCAATACCATCATTGCTTGTAGTTGTCCTAATGACTTTGCTAGCTTCTTTGGGAACAGCCGGTATCCCTTCGGCCAGCATGGTTTCCGTTGTTGTTATTCTGCATGCGCTGGGATTGCCGGGTGATGGCATTGGGCTTATTATGGCAGTTGAACGCCTTTTGGATATGTTCCGCACACCTGTGAACATTTTTGGGACAACCTGTTGCGCAGTGCTTGTGGCCAAGGCGGAAGGAGAAAAAGATATCTTGAAAGCTCCAATACCCCAATCGGTTGAAAGTCAGTAAGCGTATGTCAGTTGCAAATAAAACCAAAACAGTTGTTGTCGGCATGTCAGGCGGAGTTGATTCATCGGTTTCTGCTGTTCTTTTAAAGCAGCAAGGGTACCGCGTCATTGGCATGTTCATGAAAAACTGGGAAGAGAAGGATGCCAATGGCCGTTGCAAATCATCGAAAGAATATGAAGATGCGCAGGCTGTATGCGATCTGATCGGCATCCCTTGTTATTCGGTCAATTTTGTCGAGGAATACCAAAAGAACGTTTTTTCCCATTTTTTAGAAGAATTCAAACAAGGTCAAACGCCCAATCCGGATATTCTCTGCAATCGCGAAATCAAATTTAAAGCGATGTTTAAAAAGGCATTGGAGCTAGGAGCCGACTATCTGGCCACAGGCCACTACTGTCAGGCAGATCCTTCTATGCAATTGCTCAAGGGGAAAGATCCCGAAAAAGATCAAAGTTACTTTTTATACACACTTTCATCCTCGATTCTTCAAAAGGTTTTGTTTCCTGTCGGTCACTTGTTGAAAAGCGATGTGCGACGCATGGCGCGCGAAAATAAATTGAATGTGGCCGACAAAAAAGACAGTACGGGAATCTGTTTTATTGGAGAGCGCAACTTTAAGGAATTTTTAGGCCAATACCTTAAGGCAGATCCCGGCAATTTTGAAACCATCGAGGGAAAAAAGGTCGGCCAACATAGTGGCGTGGCCTATTATACCATCGGTCAAAGGCGCGGCCTTTCTATTGGCGGCGCTGGCGACGCCTGGTATGTCGTCGGAAAGGATATACCGCGTAATGTCGTGATTGTGGAGCAAGGCGCGCTGCATCCAGCGCTTTACTGCGACGAACTTGTGGCTGGGGAATTAAGCTGGATATCAGGATCAGTTCCAATCACGCCTCTGCGCTGTAAATCAAAAATCCGTTACCGTCAACCTGACCAAGAGTGTTTTATTGAGAAAGTGAATAATGGTCAAGTGCGCGTGCGGTTTGCTATTCCTCAAAGGGCTGTGACGCCGCGGCAATCGATCGTGTTTTATCGCGATGACATTTGCCTTGGCGGCGGGATTATTGAGCAAGCTGGTCCTTCGTACTATAAGCAAGGCTTGCCGCTGCCTTCAGAGTAAACGACAGGAATAGCTAGATAAATGGGCAGACTCGGAGCAGCGTAACATTTAATCGTTTAAAAACCAAAACCTGGAATCCGTATACTTTCCAAAAAGATGTTCTCTAATATCTTCTATATTTTTAGCTTTTTTGGCTAAATGCACGCGATTTGCCGGAGTTGTGCACCCTGTCAAAATTAGATCACTTTTTCCGATGTTGTCTAAGGCTATCTGATTAACAAAATAAATAATAAAATTTCGAAATTTTCTATATGTTTTTGCACTCCAAGGAAACTCAAGAGTTTGATTAATCTCGGAGAGAGGTGGAATGGAGATTTTTACGGTTTGTATATACCTATCAGGTAAGTGTATGTCTACTAGTTTTGTTGCTAAAGAAAATTCTGTAGAAGTGGGACATTTAGAAACTGAAGTTGGGAAACAATATAAACAAATCTCTCGCTTTGCAAAATAGTTATACCATCTTATATTGAGCTTTTCGTTTACAAATGCGATGATTTCAGAAATTGAGAAAGGATTATGATTTTTTTGATGACAATTTTGAAATAAATAAATTTTTTTCAAAAGATCAGGACATACGCATTCATCATTTTTCGGATTGAGCAAAATTAAATCTTCATAATTTTTAGCTGTTAGGACAATTTCATTTGGTTTCTCAAGCCATCCCATTGGTGTAACAAACCATCTCCATTGAGAAACAATTTCTTGATCTTTCTTTAGATTTTGAATGATCATTTGAATATCTATAGGCAATGTCTTGCTAAGCTTTAGCAGATTTTCGTCGTTAATTATTATTTCTGCACATCGTACAGTTAGTGGTAATAGAGTCATAATCCTTAAATTTATTTTTTTATTATAAAAAAACATGCATTCTCAAATGCATGTTTTTAATTAGAGAGATTAGATATTATTTGTGTTTCTAAAACCAGTACGCAATACCGGCTTTAAAGCCATAACCGCGAAGGCCATGCTTTTCTTTAGTCAGGCTGTTATTGTAGGTGCCGCCTGCATTAATCGACCAGCAATCATTCAAATCGTGTTCAATCATGGCCGAATAAGAAGACCCTTCCGAATGCATGCTTGAGGATTTATTTCCAGACATCGGAGCTTTCACAGTCACACATGAAAAATTCCAAGTGTATTGATAAGCGCCTACAATACGCCAAGTGGGACAAAAATTATAAGAGGCTTCCACTCCGATAAAGGGAGAAACGGTTTTGTATCTTTGTTCGACTGTAAATGTCATGGGACCGGCTTTGATGTCTATATCGGTGCGAAGATAGCCTCCATTGCATCCCACAATCGGCGTGACGCAAGTCTCTTTATAGGGGAGGCAAAATCCGATGCCTAAACCCCCGGTGACCAAATGATTATTTTTATCTTCATAGCCATAGAGGATGGCGGGCTTGAGCACAAGTCCGCTCCAAATGCGATAATATAAATCCGCTTTAACACCTGCCATGTCCATTTTACCGACGGTTTTGCCGCTTTGCAACACATCGACGTGAATGTAGGCAGCGCCAATATCGGCTTTGCCACGCATGCTATCAGCATCGCAGTCAGATTCTATTTCAAAATCGGCGCCGCACTGCGCAGATGCGGCAGTAAAAAACAAACAGTTTAATATGAGCAGGATAGATGTCATTTTTTTTATCATAAGATCACCTCTTGATGGGCAAAAGCTTATTTCAAGAGGCAATAAAATGCCAGATATTTCGTATTTGTTCAAAATAATGGTTTTTTTTGTTAGCTTCGTAGTATCGCGCCAAGCAGCGCATCCAAGGGGTTGTACATGGACGAAGAGCAACGCCGTCTGGCGGAAGAGCTTTTATTTGCGAAGGCAAAAAAACCTAGCTTTGCAAAAACATTATATTTTGGACAGCTTGATGCGTCGCAAATATTTCCTTATCCGCAACCTTCATCCGATGAAAAGCAACGCACTGAGAGACTTTTGCACGATGTCGACCAGTTTATCTCTAAAGATCTCGATCCTGTATCCATCGATAAAAATGCTTTGATTCCCGATACAGTCATCAAAAAATTGGGAGAATTAGGATTACTGGGCATGACCATACCCCAGAAATATGGCGGTTTGGGAATGAGTCAATTTGCGTACTGCAAGGTGGTGGAAAGGCTAGCCCGCCACTGCGGTTCAACGGCTTTGTTTGTCAATGCGCATCAAAGCATTGGATTAAAGGCGTTGCTTCTTTTTGGGACAGAGTATCAAAAACAAAGATGGCTAACTCCATTGGCTCAGGGCAATCAGTTAGCGGCATTTGCTTTGACCGAGCCGAACGCAGGTTCGGATGCTAGCGGAATAGAAGCCAGAGCCATTTATGACAGTCAAAAAAATGTGTGGCGCATTAACGGGACCAAACAATGGATTACCAATGGAGGCATTGCTCAAGTTCTAACCGTCATGGTGCAAACTTCCGTTGAAACTCCGCAAGGCATGCAGGACAAGGTGACGGCCTTCTTGGTGACGCCCGATCTGCCCGGATTTAAAGTGGTGGCACCAGCTTTGGAAAAAGTAGGCATGCGCGGGACGCAAACCGCTATCTTGGAATTCAAAGATGTCGAAGTACCTCCTGAAAATATTTTAGGGCCGATTGGAGGAGGTTTAAAGGTCTGTTTAACTGTTTTAGATTATGGCCGTACAACATTTGGTGCGATGTGTACAGGTGCAGCCAAATATTGTATTGAGACAGCCATCGAGCATGCCAAAACGCGTTATCAGTTTAAGCGACCGTTAGCATCATTCGGTTTGGTTAAAAAAAAGATCGCAACCATGGCCGCTTTGGCCTATGCCATGGATGCCACCACCTATATGACAGCAGGACTTGTCGATGCGCATGTGGAAGATTTCATGTTGGAAGCAGCTATGCTGAAAGTATTTTGCAGCGACGCGCTTTGGGAAATCTTATACGAGACGATGCAAATTTATGGAGGGCGCTCATTTTTTACTGATTATCCTTATGAACGGATGATGCGTGATGCGCGATTGAATATGATTGGAGAGGGTTCCAATGAGGTAATGCGTGTTTTCATTGGCGTTGTGGGCATGCGCGATGTGGGCATGCAGCTAAAAACTGGTTTAGAAGCAATGCAAAACCCATTTGAAAATTATAATGCTTTAAAAGATATCTTTAAGCAACGTTGGTCGAGCCTTCAAAAAGCAAAAATTCCCATTCAATCCTCGGAATTAACCGAAGAGGCCGACCGCTTGTCCGCTGCCATTCGGCAATTTGGATGGTCCGTATCTCGCTTGCTTGTGCAATATCGCGAGGATATTCTTGAAAAGCAATTATTGTTGAATCGGATTGCCTCCGGTGCAATGGCAATTTATACAGCTATGTCTGTTTTAAGCAAGTTAGATACAGATTTGAAACTTGGTTTTTTAAAGGGAGAAGAAAAAGAGAAGGTCGCAGCCATCGCTAAATTATATTGTCAGATGGCTTTTTCAACTTTTGATCAAAACTTAGAGTCTCTTTTTAACAATGAAGATCGAGCCATTGAAGATGCGGCCGATCGACTCACTGGGATCAGCAATGAAACTTAAAAAGGACATTCAGCAGCAGGCACACAATCCTTCACTTAAAGAATTAACTGAATCATTTGCTGCGCAAGAAGCTTTATTGCGCGAAGGGGGGGGCAAAGCTGGACAGGAGCGGCAGCAAAGGCTTGGCCGCCTAACTGCCAGAGAAAGGCTCCGCCTTTTGTTAGATTCTCATGCCGATTTTTTTGAGCTTGGATTATGGGCTGCCTATGGAATGTACTCAGAATGGGGCGAGCTGCCTGCAGCTGGATGTATCACAGGCATCGGCACCATTTGTGGACATACCTGCATGGTTATAGCCAATGATGCCACCGTTAAAGCAGGAGCTATGTTCCCTCAATCGGTAAAAAAAGTGTTACGGGCGCAGCGGATCGCTTTTGAGTGCAGGCTTCCGGTCATTTATCTAGTTGATTCATCGGGTGTTTTCCTTCCACTGCAAGCTGAAATTTTTCCTGATGAAGATGACTTCGGACGGATTTTTCGCAATAATGCCCTATTTTCTGCTGCCGGGATCCCCCAGTTTGCAGCGATCATGGGAAATTGCATTGCTGGAGGAGGTTATCTGCCGGTTTTGTGCGATAAACTGTTGATGACGGAGGGAAGCGGACTTTATTTGGCAGGCCCTGCTTTGGTTAAAGCGGCGATCGGCCAGGTGAGCGATCCTGAAGAATTAGGCGGTGCGAAAATGCATGCGGAAATTAGCGGGACAGTGGATTTTCTAGAGCCTAACGATACAGCTTGCTTAGCACGTCTGCGTGCATTGGTTGATCTGCTGCCCCATGATACTGCAGTCCCTTTAAAACATGTCAAACCGGAACGAAATAGCGAGGATGTTTATCGATTGGCAAGCGCAGATGGGCATTCCCAGTATGACATGCGGGATCTATTGAGCTGTTTTATCGATCAAGGTTCCATGCAGGAATTTAAAGCAAAATATGGACAAACCTTGGTGGCAGCCTATGCTAAAATTCAAGGAATGCCTATTGGCATCGTCGCTAATCAACGTAAACAAACAACCACAGGCAAAGGGGAAGTTGAAATTGGTGGCGTGATTTATGCAGATGCTGCCGATAAAGCCACCCGATTTATCATGGATTGCAATCAAACTAAAATTCCAATCATCTTCATCCAAGACGTCGTAGGATTCATGGTTGGAAAAGAGGCTGAACAATCGGGCATCATCCGCAGTGGCGCAAAACTAGTGAATGTCGTCAGTAATGCCATTGTGCCAAAATTAACGGTCATCGTTGGAAACTCTTTTGGAGCAGGCAATTACGCTTTATGCGGTAAAGCGTATGATCCCCGTTTTATTGTGGCATGGCCGAATGCCAAATATGCTGTAATGGGAGCCGATCAAGCCGCCGATACCTTATTCCACGTACAACAAAAAGCCGCGGAAAGGCAGGGAAAGGCGTGGGATCATGCGCAGGGGATGGCTGAATGGGAAATAATAAAAAAAGGTTACGATGAACAGACAGATATCCGCTTTGGAGCAGCCAGAGGATGGGTCGATGCGGTCATTGCTCCCCATACTACGCGCGATAAGTTGATAAGCATGCTTCAGCTAGCAGCTCGCGCACCTCTTTCGCCAGTCACTTTCCATACAGGTGTGATTCAGGTATGACAAGGAAGGAAATATTAAAAATCGGCAATGCACAAGCTTTTTGGGGCGATTGCCCGGAAGCGCCTGCCCGTTTGATAAGATTGCAGCCCGATTTGAATTATTTGACTTTGGATTATCTGGCAGAAGTCTCTTTGTCCATTTTAGCCATTCAACGTGAAAAAGAACCGGGTGCAGGCTTTGCGCAGGATTTCATCGGAGTGATCCGCTCGTTGATTCCTTTGTGGAAGCAGGGATGCCGCACTAAAGTTGTCGCAAATGCTGGAGGATTGAATCCGCACGCTTGTGCGCTAGCCTGTCAAAAAGAGCTCAAGGCATCTGGAGTTGATCTTAAAATTGGCATAGTCAGCGGAGATGACGTCTTAGATAAATTGCACGAAGGCAATAATCTGGAAAACGGTGAACCGTTAAGCAGTGTGAAAGATCGTTTAGTAACTGCAAATGCCTATTTAGGAGCCGCTCCGATCGCTGAAGCTCTTCGTCTTGGAGCCCATATCGTTATCACTGGCAGGGTGGCCGATCCAAGTTTGACCGTGGGGCCATGTTTAGTGCATTTTAACTGGAAACAAGATGACTTTGATCGCATTGCCGGAGCCACCGTTGCTGGCCATTTGATCGAATGTGGCACGCAGGCTACGGGAGGGATCTCTACAAATTGGTTGCAGATTTCCAATCCCGGTCAGATAGGATTCCCCATTGCCGAAGTGTCTGAAGAAGGGGCATGTGTAATCACTAAACCTTTGGATACTGGAGGCAAGGTGAATCAATGGACCATTAAAGAACAGTTGCTGTATGAAATCGGCGATCCATCCCATTATTTAAGTCCCGATGCGACTGTCTCTTTCCTTGGCTTAACAGTAGCTGAAGAGGGAAAGGGAGAGGATAGGGTACGCATTACAGGTGCTATTGGAAGTGCACCGCCTGCCAGCTATAAGGTAAGCGCTACTTTTAGGGATGGATTTAAAGCGGAAGCGATGTTGGGGATTTTTGGCGAAGATGCAGCTATCAAGGGACGTCGATGCGGAGAAATCATTCTACAGAAAGTAAAAGAAGCAGGCTATGTCATTCAGAGAAGTGTGATTGAATGTTTAGGATGTGGAGATATCGTTTCAGGAGTATTTCCTAAGCTTGCTCATGGACAGTTGGAATGCGTTTTGCGTGTATGCGTAGCGGATCAGCGCAAAGAAGCGGTTGAATGTTTTACAAAAGAGATAGCTGCTTTGGTAACTTGTGGTCCGCAGGGAGTGTGCGGATATACTTCTGGAAGGCCGAAGGTAAGACCCATTTTTGGCTATTGGCCTTGTTTGATTCCAGTCACTTCTGTCCTTCCCAAAGTAAATATTCTCTAAGGAGTTTTTGGAGAAACTATTTTAATTTGATGTTCAAAATCAGAAGAGATCTTTTTTAAAGGAGGCAAATTCTTTGAATAAGAAAATTTATTCTTTAAACAAAATTCCTTAATTTCATTTTCCGGATAGGACAAAAGTCTTCCAATTCTCTGACACCGATATTCATCCTTAGAAGAAAAAACCCGAGCTAATTTGATTGCCTTCTTTTTACTGTCTTTTCGATAAATGATCCAATTATTCCACATTCCTAGCTTGCAAGGAACCCATTCATTCCTAAAATTGCGCTTGCTTACTTCATTAGCGGCATTTTTTTGTGAAATCCGTCCCATTTTTATGATACCTATTTTATGCATAAGAAGGGCTTCTTTCATTCCCGCGGGATGTCCAATACTAGCAGGTGCCAAGGCTAATGGGCGCATCCCTTTAATGACACTTAAAACCGAATTGATAGTATTTGTGGAGTGGGAGGCTGAAATTTTTTGGTAATAATCAATCCTACTAAATTTAGAAAACATTAAATCAACAATTTCTTGATCAGTATAATTATTTTTTATTTCTTTTGTTTTATCTAAAGAAATATTTTCATCAAACCAAACTTTAATTTTACTATTATTTACCCGATTCATTACAAAACACCATAATATATTATTTTAATTATAAGTTATATGCTATTACTATATATAAAGATGGAATTAATAACTTGATAATATAAATATTGTTGAATATTAAACTAAATAGTTGTTGAATTTTGAAATAATTTATGTTAATACTCAATTTGATTGGAGAAGGGATTTTTCAGGATAAAATTCACGGCAGGCTTTTTCTGCTTCGCTATGTAAAAATGCCTACCAGTTCATGCGATTTGCCAAGTAAAAAATCGGGAACGTCATCGGGGCCAGGCATTTTTATTCCTTTAGATGTGAACTATAGGTTTCGGAAGTTGACAGCTTCCATTAATTGATCGCTGGCAATGCCTTCTACGTCATCCAAGTCGGAAATAGTTAATGCTACGCGAAGTATTTTATCACAAGCTCGTGCCGATAGGCCTGCATGCTCGATGGCATTTCGCAAAACATCTTCACAGGCTGCATCCAAGCGGCACATCTGTCTGAGCTCGCGGCCCGACATCTGTCCATTTGTTTTGACTTTTCCAAAGCGTTTATGCTGCCTTTGCCGTGCTTTTTTAACTCTTTCCCGCACGGCTGCCGAAGATTCTTCCTTAGTGGAACAAAGCATCTCTCGATAGCGTAAAGCCGGCACTTCCATGTGAATATCCATTCGATCCCATAGAGGCCCTGAAATTTTTCCGCGGTAGCGATTAATCTGGAATGTAGTATCTTGACACATTTTGTCGGGATGTCCCAAAAAGCCGCATGGGCAAGGATTCATGGCTGCTACACAGATAATATTGGTCGGATAGGTAAAATTGCCATTAGCGCGGCTGATCGTAATCTGGCGATCTTCTAAAGGCTGCCTCAAAACCTCTAATACTTGCCGTGAGAATTCAGGAAGCTCATCCAAAAATAAAATGCCATTATGCGCCAAGGAAACTTCACCGGGTCGAGGAACGGTTCCTCCTCCAATCAAGCCAGCATAGCTGACAGTATGATGCGGCGACCTAAAAGGACGCTGCGTCACTAAATTTTGACCTTCCGGCAGCATACCAGCTATCGAATGGATTTTCGTAATTTCCAATGCTTCTTCAATGGTCAATTCGGGCATAATGCCTGGCAACGCTTTGGCCAGCATGGTTTTGCCGGAGCCCGGAGGGCCGCTTAAAATGACATTATGGCCGCCTGCTGCCGCAATCTCCATGGCCCGTTTAGCGTGGGCATGGCCTCGAATATCGCTGAAATCGATAATGGGAGTAGCATTCCTAAATAAGTTTTCAGATACTTCGGAAGAGAGGGGTTTGATGCTATTAGGATTTTTAAAGAATTCGACGGCTTCGTTGAGATGATTGATGGCAAAAATGGAAATTCCTGGAATAGCAGCTGCTTCCTTGGCATTGGAATCAGGCAGCAGAATCCCTTTCTTACCTTGCGCCCGAGCTAACATGGCGGCAGCCAGAGCCCCTTGAATCGGTCTTAGATGGCCGCTAAGGGCTAATTCTCCGACGATTAAATAATCTTGCAGCGCTTCGTGTCCAGATAAAAGACCTGCTCCATGCAACAGACCTAGCGCAATCGGCAGGTCATAGAGAGGGCCTTCCTTACGCAAGTCGCCTGGAGCTAAATTGATGGTGACGCAGACGATTCCAAGTTTGAAGCCAGAATTGCGGATGGCCGCCTGTACCCTATCTTTTGATTCCTTGACGGCTGCATCGGGGAGGCCCACAATGAGCATGAGGGTTTTGTCGGTGCCTTTAAAGACATCCGTTTCGACTTCCACGGGAACGGCTTCAAGGCCAAGCAAAGCAGTTGAAAGGATGCGGGAAAGGCTCATAGCGGTTATGTCGAGTTGCGATCGTATTTGTTGTTATGTGTCTATTCCATTGAGAGTACAAAATATGCAGGATGAGCAAAATTGTTATTGGGACGTGGCACCGCAATAAGCGTGACCTCTTGGCCTGTTTTTGCGGCCAAATCCACTTTTGTGCTGTATAGATAAGCGACAGGCATCCGGTTTTTTTTGGAAATAAGCAAATAGTCACCCGGTTTATTGCGCATGTATCTGACAAAGGGCTCAATGATTCCGGTTAAAATAAGGGCGGATTGTTTTTGTTTTTCATAAAATTCTTCGATAGAAGCGTCATCATGTTCACTGGACCACATTTGATATAATGCTTGTTCAGCAGGAAGCCAAGAGGCTGCTTTTCCGTTGATGGGCTCTTGCGGTTTAAATTGTTCTTGTTTGGATGGGGAAGGAGCTATGTAATTTGTAGAAGAGGATTTACTTTCCAAATAGGCAAGCTTTTTTTGCAGATAAATGTCTTGGATAGATTTTAAAAGCTCTTTCGCTTGCGCAGCTTGATCGGTAAATTCCGCATCGTCACTGATCAATTTATGCAGACTTGCAAGTATAGGTTCGATCCGCATCTCTTCAAAGGGCTTTTCAAGTTCAACCTGGCTGTTTTTTTGAGCGACATCCAAGAGTTCTTTAGCGGTGTTGCGGCGGCTTTGCAGGCTTGTGATCAATTCAGGGGGTCCTAGATTTTCCACGTAATCTTTACAGACGTAAAACTTTACACTTTCAGGCGGCTGGATTTCCAACCATTTGCTATTGAGGGGACTCACTTTTCCGTCAATGCGTGAACCGCTATTCAATTGAGCAATGACCGGCGATTCTTTATCAGGAAGCAAGCGGACATTGACATGTTCCCCTTCGACAGTATTATCCAAGACAAATGTTCGAAACACATAAGCTTTACTATCTTCTGGAGCCTTGATGGCATAAAATTCATTATCCTCGCCTGTAACAAGGACAAAATCGCCTCGATCCAGTTCCCGTAAAATGGCGCTTTCCAAACTAGGTTGAAGGCGAAGGCGTACTTTATTGCGCGTAATCTTGCCTGTAAAAGGCTGGATGGATGGTTGAGGGACAGATGAACTTGGCGTTGAAGTTGAAGAAGGTTCCGCTAACAAAATGCCTGGAACTATAAGAGCAGTTAAGAATAAATTTCGCATGGCAACTAGCTCCTCTTTTCTAAAGGGATGTTGGTTGCCATGTTAATCAAGTGAAATAAAAGAGGAAAGAAAAAATCGTTAGCAAGTCTTATTCTTTAGGTCATCAACTTTTTAAAACAGCCAAAATATGCTCACATCCCGATTTGCCGCATGTACACCCCACTGGATGCCCTAAATAGACGCTATATTTTTCGATCTGATCCAATCGGTTAGTGACGACAAACATTTGTTCGCCGGTCTGCTCGATATCCCATTGGCAAAATCCAAGTTCATTATCAGCAACTTGCGGTTCTTCAATCTTAGGATTTTTCTTTTCGATGGTTTCCCCTTCAATGGCACGCGATATTTGACAATGCATACAGTTGCAATGGGGTTCTGCTTTAGGCAGAGAATTGGGATCGTCAAGAGCGATGATTTTTGCAATAGCGGCAATTTTTTGCAGGACCTCTTGAGGGATATCTGGCGATTCGGATTGGGTAGGATTGTGCTGTAGTACACCTCCGAAACCATCTAGTGCTGCGAAGCCGATTTTAAAAGGGTGATCGATCATCCCTTCTTTCGATAACAATGGATGGGGATTTGATTTAACAATCTTATTCAGAGCTACCTGAGCTTGATCTTCGGCGTCTTCGGCGATCTCGTTTTCTATAAAGGCAGCGTGGCTGGCAAAGATTTGATCGATAATTTCCCCTTTCAAGCCTGGAATTTCAATAAAGTCTCCATCAACTAACGAAACAACTAATGTAGTTTCTTTCATATGAATTGCAATAACATGATTCCAAGTAGTTGAAATATAGGGAGGTAAACTAAAAATTTTGGGCGTAATTTTCATAACTATACCTAAACTAAATTCGCTTTATCTATATTATACTTATAAATATTATATAGTGTCAATAAAATTTAGCACTCTTCTTATTCGAGTGCTGAATTTATATAAGTTATTGATTGTCATCATTTAAAATTTTGCTTGGCAGTTTTTGCTCAGAGAATTAAACTCCAATTTTTAAATGAGATCAATTTAGTTTAACGGAGAACAAGCGTGATTAAAAAAACATTTGTCATCGACACTAACGTACTGCTGCATGATCCTGAATCATTTATGAAATTTCCACGAAGCAATGTGGTCATTCCTGTGACGGTTTTGGAAGAGTTGGATAAAATGAAACGTTTACCCAATGAACTTGGAAAAAACTCCCGCACCGTCTTTCGCCTGCTCGATTCATTGAATGGAAAAGGCAAAGGAGATCTTCACCGCGGCGTGCATTTGGAAAATGAAGCCGTCATTAGGATTCAGCTTGAGATCAAGAGCGATTCATACACTTTTGCTCTATCGTTGAATGATAATCGGATCATTCTGGCCGCTTTCTTGCTCCATGATAGAGGCGAGCAAGTTGTGTTTGTTTCCAAAGATTTTGCGGCCCGCATCAAAGCTGAGGCGATCGGCCTTGCCGCGCAAGATTATAATAATCTCAAGTATTCATATGAAGGGATGTATCGTGGGTTGCGTAGAATAGAGATTAGCAAACACGATGTGGATGTTTTTTATAAAGATGGAAACGTCCGCGTACCTCCTCAGGATTTTAAGCCTAACGAGTATTGCATCATGACCTCGCCTGAGCACTCCTCGGCCGTAGGGAAATTCGATCCGCTTCATCAACAGATTGAACCCTTATTAAAGCAGGCGAATTTATGGGGCATTAAACCGCGCAATGTGGAACAAAAATGTGCGGTTGATATCTTATTGCGCGATGATGTCAAGCTTGTCACGCTCATTGGACCAGCCGGCACAGGGAAGACTTTACTAGCCTTAGCGTGCGGTTTGCGCAAAGTGTTCGATGAAGGAACCTATTCCCGCATTTTGGTTAGCCGCCCCGTCATGCCTTTGGGCAGGGATATCGGCTATTTGCCTGGAACCAAAGAGGAAAAGTTGTTTAATTGGATGCAGCCGATTTTTGATAATCTGGAATTTTTATGCGATTCAGCCGGTCACGAATCCAATGAAACTTTACGATGGGTGATGGAAAGTAAAAAGATAGAAATGGAAGCTGTGACTTATATTCGGGGACGATCCTTGCCGAAAATGTTTATGATCGTTGATGAAGCCCAAAATTTAACGCCGCATGAAGTCAAAACGATCATTTCAAGGGCAGGAGAAGGGACTAAGGTGATTTTGACCGGAGATCCTTCGCAAATTGATAATCCTTACTTAGATAAGGATTCCAACGGGTTAACCTATGTCGTAGGGCGTTTCAGTGATAATAGAATTTATGGCCATATATTCTTGGATAAGACCGAACGTTCGGAATTAGCCGCGATCGCTGCGGACATTTTATAGCTATGGACAAAAAACAATCATTGATTCCAGTGCATGGCGGTTACCGCAATTTAAAAACGTTTCAAATGGCACGTTTGATTTATGATATTACAAAGCGCTTTTGCGATCGATTTATTGAAAAAAGAAGTCGGACGCATGATCAAATGGTACAAGCTGCACGATCCGGCGTACAAAATATAGCTGAAGGTAGTCAAATTTCAGGTACATCTAAAAAAACTGAACTCAAGCTAACAAATGTTGCAAGAGCAAGCCTAGAAGAACTAAAACTGGATTATGAGGATTTCTTACGACAGAGAAATTTGCAAACTTGGGAGTCTCAAGATCAACGGCGGCAAGAACTTATAAAATTGCGCATTAATACAGCCAATGAGTTTGTTTTGCGGGCAAAAGAAATGGAAAAGCGTACGCATGGAAATCTAGCAGAAATTGCTGCAAATGGAGTATTATTGTTGCTAACTGTGAATTGTATGCTTTTAGATCGACAACTACAATCGCAAGCAGAATCCTTTCTAAAAGAAGGCGGCTTTACAGAACGTCTTGGATAGAATGAGAAAAGCAGTTCGTTAAAGACGATCCATTTTGTCCATTTCACAGTCCATAAAGTCCATTAATTTAACTATACTATAATTAACTATACTATAATTATGATTCAATTTGATGATGTCTCCTTAGGTTTTTCTGGCCACCCTCTTTTTCAAAATGCTTCATTCACCCTTCAAAAAGGGGAGCGCTGCGGTTTAGTCGGCAGAAATGGTTCGGGCAAATCGACCCTGTTCCGATTGATCGATGGAGAGATGGAACCCGATCGCGGTTCTGTGAGCGCTGTAAAAAATTACCGAATTGGTTATTTGCAGCAGCACATCCGTTTTACCCAGCCTACATTAATCGAAGAAGCAGCGACAGGATTGCCCGAACACGAAAAAGATCACATTTACAAAGCCGAGAAAATTCTTTTCGGATTGGGTTTTACAAAGGAAAATCTGTCGGAACCGCCCGATAAATTTTCCGGCGGATTTCAACTTCGGCTCCATTTAGCCAAGGTTCTTATTTCAGAACCCAATTGCTTGCTCTTGGATGAGCCGACTAACTATTTAGATATCATGTCGATCCAATGGTTAAGAGGTTTTTTGAGTAAATGGCCTGACGAGTTTATCCTAATTACCCATGATCGCGACTTTATGGACCAGGTGACGACCCATACTATGGGGATCCATCGGGAAAAGTTGCGGAAGATCAAAGGCTCCTCTCTTGATTTCTTTCAACAAATTCTCCTCGAAGAAGAGGTTCATGAAAAAACACGCATCAAATCAGAAAAAAAGAAGGAGCATTTACAAAACTATATCGATCGTTTTGCAGCCAAAGCTTCTAAGGCTACACAAGCGCAATCCAAAAAGAAAATGTTGGCACGCGAGCCCATATTGGAAAAACTCAATCAACTATCGGAACTCTCTTTTTCTTTTCACGAAGCCTTTTTTCCAGGAAAAAAAATGCTCGATGCCAAAGAGCTTAAATTTGCTTACAAAGAACCCTTGATCGATTTTTCCCTTTCAATAGAAAAAGGAGAGAAGATCGCCATCATCGGAAAGAATGGTCGTGGAAAATCGACTCTGCTGCGTCTACTTGGATGCGATCTCGAACCTTACGAAGGAAATGTGGAATGTTCAGAAAACGCACGTATCGGATATTTTGGACAAACCCATATTGACCGACTCAATCCCCAACATACGATTGAGGAGGAAATTTCTTTGGGCAATCCCGCTCTAAGTTTTACCGAAGTCAAAGGGACGGCCGGTGTGATGATGTTTAGCGGAAAGCTGTCAGAAAAAAGGATTTCAGTGTTATCCGGAGGAGAAAAAAGCCGCGTTCTGCTTGGAAAAATCATTGCCAAACCTTGCAATTTATTATTGCTGGATGAACCTACACATCATTTAGATATCGAATCGATCGAAGCCCTTATCGATGCCATCGAAGATTTTTCAGGAGCGATTGTCATCGTGACTCATAGCGAATTGATTTTAAGACGATTGAATCCCGATAAAATCATCCTTTGCGAAGAGGGCAAGCAAACTCTATTTCTCGGAAATTATGATGAATTTATGGAAAAGATCGGTTGGGAAGAGGAAAAGAAAAAACCTTCTAAAAAACAGCCATCCGATACCTCGCGCAGAGAACGGGCCGATTGGATTGCTAAGCGTTCCGCCGCTTTAAAACCTATCGAGAAACAAATTGAAGAATGCGAAATCCAAATAGCGGCTCTGGAAAAGCAGCAGCAGGAGAGTCAAAAAGAACTGGAAAAAGGGGATGTGTCCGCCGATTTTCTTAAGTCGCTCGGCGTGAAGAAAAAACAGCTTGATCAACTGGAAGCTCAGCTTTATGAATTATATGAACTTTTGGAAAAGAAGAAGCAAGAATTTGAAATCACTTAATATGAAAAAGACTATAGTTAAAAAAAAACATAGGTAGAAATATGAAAGCTATCGTCATCAGTCAATATGGTGGACCCGAAGTCTTGAAATTTCAAGAGAAAGCTATTGGAAAACCTGCCAAAGGTCAAGTATTGGTTCGTTTGGCTGCAGCAGGAGTGAATTTTGTCGAAATCTATCAACGGCGAGGAACCTATCCTATAAAGCTTCCTTATACTCCCGGATCGGAAGGCGCCGGCGTTGTGGAAGCGATTGGAGAAGGTGTTACCTTGGTCAAGGTAGGAGATCGAGTTGCCTATGTGCATGAACCGGGTTCATATGCCGATTACAGTGTAGCAGATGCCGAAAGCTTAATTCCTTTGCCGCCCGATTTCTCATTTGAAAGAGCAGCAGCCTTTCCTCTTCAAGGAATGACAGCCCATTATCTTGTGCATGAATTTCGCAAAATAAAACCAAACGATGTCGTTCTGATTCATGCTGCAGCCGGCGGAATGGGATTGCTCCTTGTACAATGGGCTCGCCATCTAGGTGCAAGAGTGATCGGTACGGTTTCAACGGAAGCCAAGGCTAAAGCAGCCTTGGAAGCAGGCGCTTCTGATGTGATTCTCTACACCACTCAGAATTTTGTTAACGAAACGAAGAAATTAACAAATGGGCATGGTGCAGACCTGATCATTGACGGCGTAGGGAAAACAACCTTTGCAGGAAATCTAGAAGCCGCAGCTCTGCGTGGGAATATTGTTATTTTTGGAGCGGCAAGCGGCCCGGCAGATCCGATCTTGCCCAATGCCTTAATGGCCCGTTCCCTTACAGTATCTGGAGGAAGCCTGCCAAATTTTCTACTGAATCGAAATGAGATGTTGAATAGAGCTCAAGCAGTTATTAAAGGCATACAGGAAAAGTGGCTGAAATTGAAAATCGATAAGGTCATTCCCTTAGCGCAAGCGGCAGAGGCGCATCGCTTGCTAGAAGGTCGTCATACCATTGGAAAAGTGATCCTTTCTATCGATAGTAAATTGAAATGAACTACATTATTCAAGTTTTGGAGTCACTGTGATTTCAGCCTTGAAAAGCTTAGAAACGGGGCAGCCAGCCTTAGCCGTGTTAACAGCCGTCTCGAATTTTTTCTTATCGATTCCGGGAACATTGGCAACCAGATCGATATGGCTTTTAGTGATAGTGAAGCCATCTTTCACCATATCGAGGGAAATAGCCGCTGTAGCCTCAAGCTTGCTGGGTGTGAATCCCATAGTGGCCAATTCATTGGACAATGCCATAGCAAAACAAGCCGCATGAGCCGCAGCAAGAAGCTCTTCAGGGTTTGTGCCTGTGCCATTTTCAAAACGCGTTTTAAACGAGTATTGCGTCTGTTTAAGGGCCCCACTTTCTGTTGAAATAACTCCTTTGCCATCTTTTAAATTGCCCTGCCAAACGGCCGTCGCTTTGCGTTGCATAATTTCTCCTTTTATTTAAATCAGTTCTTATATAAATCATGTAATAAATATTGTATTTCTCATATCATGAAAAACATTTCTAAATCCAAGGAGTTTTTATGAAAGATAAGCCCAAAATAGGTGAATTCTGCTGGAATGAGCTGGCTACATCCAATGTTCAAGCCGCTAAAGATTTTTATGGAAAAGTATTTGGTTGGAAGTTCTCCGAACATAATATGGGTGATATGACCTATACAATTATTAAAGTTAACGATCAGGAACGGGGCGGCATATGGGCCATACCGAAAGATATGCAGAAACAAATTCCACCCCATTGGATGGCCTATATTTTAGTGGAAAATGTCGATACATCTTTGGAAAAAGCAAAAAAGAATGGAGCCACTGAAATAAAACCAGCGACAGAAGCTGGCGATTTTGGCCGCTTTGCCATTATCAAAGATCCCACAGGTGCGCACATCGCTTTGTGGCAAGAGCTAAAAAGCAAATAAATTCTAAATTCCAAAGGGTCTTCGACCCTTTGGAAAGATGACAGTTAAGACAAGTCAATATGTCAAAATTACCTTCTCCATCAAAAAAATGTTTAAGTGGCAAAGTAGCCATTATAACGGAAGCCAATGCAGGCATTCAAGAATTCCGACCGTTGCTTGAAATGGAGAGTATTGAGTGGCAAACCCATATTGATGTGAATAACAGGATCGTAGTGTGAGTTATCCTGTTAAATCTTGTTTTTTTCTGAAAATTTGAAACCTTTCTCCAAAAAGAATAGGCGTTTCATCCACATCATGCTTGTAAGCGAAGGGGATTCCATTGCCAAATTTTGTATAAAATTTTTTAGGGTTTTTACAGACAAGAGCTGCGTGTACAATTTGATTGTATTTATCATAGTAAACGAGAATATCGCCGGATTGAAGAGGTAAAGGAGCTTTTTCCATCTTTTTTGATTTTAGAAAAGCGATGTAGTCAAAAAATGTTGGGTCTCGCTTTTTATGAGTTGCGAATTTTAAAAAATTTAAAAAATCTTCGAAATCAAATCCAGATCGATAAATAGTATAGTCGAAGCAGGACATATTTTGTTCGTAAGTAGGAAGGGTTATTTTTTTAAACCAGTTTTTATGTTGTCGATAACCAATTTGTAAAGGATCCGATACTTTCGTGCAGGCTCTATCAGCTTCCTCTTGATACGTGATCTGATGAGGGTTGGAAAAATAAGAAGGAAATAGAAATAGACCGGTTTATTCGAAAAAAGTTTTTACTTTATTTAAGTTGTCGTTAGAGAGAGATTTTACAGGAGTATAAGTGTTTTTTTTACTTGGTTCGATAAGACGAATGAGGAATTCTTTCGTAATTTGGAACCGAACATTTTTTGGTTTTACAATGACTCCTGACTTTGTAAGAAGTTTTGTAACCTCTTGTGCGACCAAAAAAGCATTGCACACGACCGTGTAAATTAATTGGATTTCATTTTGGATCACCGCAGCTTTAGTGATATCGCGCTGATAATAAGCCGGTAAATTTTTAGCATTAACATTTGTTATCATATTAACTATTCCATTATATTAATAGAATAACAGGATCGTAGTGTGAGTTATCCTGTTAAATCTTGTTTTTTCTGAAAATTTGGAACTTTTTTCCATAGGGAAGAGGTGTTTCCTCCACATCATGCTCATAAGCGAAAGGTGTTTTATCGCCAAATTTTGCATAAACTTTTTCAGGATTTTTACAGACAAGAGCTGCGTGTACAATTTGATTGTATGTATCATAGTAAACGAGAATATCGCCGGATTGAAGAGGTAAAGGAGCTTTTTCCATCTTTTTTGACTTTAGAAAACCGGTATAGTCAAATGGATCGTTCCATTTATCACAAGGTGCGGCACATACAAAATTAATAAAATCCTTGTAATCAAATCCAGACCGAACAATAGCATATACGAAGCAGGGCATGTTTTGTTCGAAGGGCGAAAGAGTTATTTTTTTAAACCAGTCGTTATGTTGTTGATACCCAATTTGTAAAGGATCGGATACTTTCTTACAGGCGCTATTAGATTCCTCTTGATACGTGATCTGATGAGAGTTAAAAAAATAAGAAGGGAATAGATGGGTTTCTTCAAAAAAAGTTTTTACTTTATTTAAGTTTTCGCAGGAGAGAGATTTTACAGTAGTATAAGTGTTTTTTTTACTTGGTTTAATAAGGTGAATAAGGAATTCTTTCGTAATTTGGAACCGAACATTTTTTGGGTTTACAATGACTCCTGCCTTTGTCAGAAGTTTTGTAACCTCTTGTGAGACCAAAAAAGCATTGTACACTATTGCGTAAATTAATTGAGTTTCATTTTGAGTCACTGCTGCTTTAGTAACATCTCGATAATAATAAGCAGGGATAACAGTTGATATCATATTACCTAATCCTTTTTTAATATAAATTGAATGCATTATCCACAATTTCTATGGGAAGATTAAAGGGTGTCACATTTTCTGTGCATAATTGCCTGGTGGAAATCAAACTTGTGCTCATAAGTATACCTTCAATATCGTTGAAATTGTCGAGATCATATTTTTAGATTAAATAAAAGTCTATGTTTTAATAGCAGTAAAAAATCTAATGATCAATTTCGCCTTGATTTCAGAAACTGTTTTTTTTCTTTAAACTAAATTTTTCTATTGGTAGTCTGATCTGAAATTTTTATAGATTGGAGTGAAGATGTTTAAAAAAATATTGCTGTTTATAACGAGTGCTGTGTTGGCATGTGGATGCATGTCTGCTCTAGAGGCTATTCAAATTAAAACCGAATTTTATCCTGCTGGTACTATTCCAAAAAAATATGCACATGCAGATGAAGGAGGATCATTCATCATTTTAAATCTTGAAGGTTGGCCAGCAAATAGTAAAATCTCTTTAATTGAAGAACGGTTGACAAACCCTAAAAAAAGTAAGCGTAGTGAAATGACAACGCAAAAGGGCATGTCAACTTTACATGGCATCTCTTCGAAGGGCTATGTACCTGGTGAACCCGTTAAATTCACATTCAAGGATTCTAAACATCGTTTAAACAAAGAAATTACCATTATTCCAAACCCTATTTATGCAGTAAGTGCTGCAGATAATGCTAGAATCGAGGCAAAGATTAGCAAACTTTCTCCCGTTATTTATAACATCGTATTTGAAGGGTTTGGGAAAGATGAGGAGCTGTTATATAAAGCATCTTCATATGATGAACATGTTGAAAGTAAATTTCAATGTAACAATAACATGCTCGTGATGTATATGCCGGGAGTTATTAATAAAACAGGAGGCGTAGCAAAATTGAGTATTACGAGATCTTCTGGTGAAATCCTTGCTCTGGAATTGCCTTGGGGAATGGAATGGATTAAGTATTTGCTTTATTACGATAATGAAGGGAAAACACAATCTATTATTAATAATAAGGAGTTTCTTATTCAAAACCCGAAAATTGCCAGCTACTTTAATTCACAGCGTTGAAAGTCGATTCCTGGTTGATTCTTTTTATAACCCCGGGAATTTCACAAATAGCAACTTTAACCGGGTTTTATACAGATTTTCTTCGGTCCATTGTGCAAAGTAGAATACTTTCGTCTTAAAGCATCGACTTTCTTGCAAGCTCTGGCTTCTTAAGATAATCGTAAGCGAGAAATCTGCCCATCTGGGCAGAAATTAAGAAATATGGTTTTGATTGCGGCTTTTTAACCATTGGTCCGGCAACAACTCGTCAAGTTTCTGACTATTGTGTCTCATAATTCGTTTCATGATCTTCACTCCTTTCAACAAATAGGGGTAAACTTCATGTCCAGGATGAGGCTTGCTAAGGTTCGGTTTAGGGTAAATGGCCTCTATTCTCATCCGACGCATTAGTTTTCCTATAAGATCCCTGCCCACGTTATAACCTAAACCTTTTAACTCAACCCTAATCCTCCTTGTTCCATACTCTGGATTCTTTGTGAAGATTTCATCGATAGCTCTCATAATTGCTAGATTTAAACTCTTATCACTACATGGCTGATAATAAAACGTCGATCGTGGAAGTTCTAATAAATCGCATTGATGAGCAATCGTGAGCCTTGTATGCTCACGATCAATCAATGTGCGTTTGATATCTATTCCAAGCTCTGCAGTTTTTTTTTCAACCAATCACGCTCCACGGTCACTTCTCCTATCTGCCGATAGAGCTCATCTCTTTGCTTGATCCATTCAGCGCCTGATGCCCCATTCTTCTCTTCCTTACTAAAAACTGATGGCAAGCTCTCCAATAATTCCTTTTTCCATTTGCATATTTGCACCCGATGTACTCCATATGCCGCTGCAAGTTCATTTATCGTTTTAATCTCCTTAACAGCTTCCAAGGCTACTTTTGCTTTGAAAGCAGCCCCATGCTTCGTTCTCATTTTTCTCATCATAGACTCCTCTTTTTCTAAGAGGACTAATGTAACTTATTTTGCCTAATTTTTCTGTCCAGTTTTTTGCGGCCATTATATACTTGTGTTAATTATAACGTTAATTTTACATCCAGAATGCGTTTAGATGCGCGAACTTTTGAATTTCCCTCTATTAAGAAAAATGGTCAAAAAAACTTGGTTGGTAAAAGAATGACAACTTTTAAAGATATGCTTAAAGACGATTCTCTTAGATGGGAAATGGATGAAGCTCTTTGGTATAGTGGCAAAATGAAAAAAATTGAATTTTTGACGGGAACGTGCCTTTGGTATAGCTATGGAATTCGTCCTGTCCCAATAAAATGGATATTGATTCGAGATCCAAACGGTAAAACAGAACCTGTAGCTTTGTTTACATTAGACCTTAATGCCACCACTAAAAGAATTATAGAGGATTACATGGGTCGTTGGCCTATAGAAGTAACTTTCGAAGAAGTGCGTGCCCATTTAGGGATGGAAAGTCAAAGACAGTGGTCCGATAAAGCAATTGAAAGGGAAACGCCAAGTATTTTGGCATCTTTTTCAATTATTAATCTTATAGCTTTGGAACTTCAAAAAGAAAAGAATGATAAAATATTGATCCAGACCAGTTCTTGGTATCAAAAAAAACATGTAACTTTTTCAGATGTTCTAGCTTATGTGAGAAGACATATTTTGGAAAAAAGATACACTTCACAGTTCGCTCAAAATATCGAACTGTGGAACGAAGAACTGAGGGAAATCATAAATCAAATGGCGGCAGCATGAAATAATGCTTAAGCTATTGAGTTTAAGAAATCGTTACAAGTAAACCGTCAAAAGTTTACAAGATCTTGCCGAGCTCAAAAGCCTGAATAAATCCACAAAGTCGAGCCAGTGAGAGATTTTGCTTTGAGGATGAGTAAGAATATCATCCAAATGAAATTGACCTTGCATATTTTTATTTGCTAGATTTCCTGTTGCTTTTGGAAACACACTATTTGCTCGACCACCATGTTTATCTAAAGCTCTACCGGCTTTGGTCAAGCCGCCTCGATCCATGACTTGTCCCGCTTTAGATAGCTTATCTAAGCATGGCATTTCTCCTTGCGTAACTTTTGTAACCAGACTCTTTGCAGTTTTGCCAGCAACTGAAAGGCCTTTGCTAATTGTCGAAGTCAGAAGAGGAAGCTCGCCTGAAGTCATTTCACTTTGAAGTTTTCGAAAATTATTTACAACTGCAGAATAAGGAGAAATTGATTCTCTACCGGAAATCATTTCGATGGCATTGAGAGTGTTACTAATCGGGTCACAACTTTCAAACTGAGAGTTTAAATAACCTCCTGTATATTTGTAATCACACATTCCTAGAACACCCAGACGGCAGCTTTCGTAAGCTTGTTTAAAATTTTGAAAATAATCCCAGAAGCCTGTTTTTGGCGAGTCCTGCATTTTAAATTCGTCTTGTTTTAGAAACATATCGTTGCGTTCAAACGAAGATGTCATAAGCGCTACGCTAAATAGGCCTGATGGATCTGTCCAGATTAAAGGGTTGTGTTTAACATAAGCATATAAATTCGGTCCTTCTTGCCTATGAAGTGGATCCGGTGTGATCCAAGCACATGTCTCGGGGTCATAATAACGTTCTCCAGATGCACTCGATTTCACCAATTTTTGCCGAAAAAATAATTTGAAATTCTTTATCAAAGAACTTTAATCCAATTCTTTAGATTTCATATCATTGATTTGCTTGATAGGATCTTTTTCTTCATTGATTAACATTTCAGCAAGTAATCTTAATTCTTGCTCTGTATATTCGAATTCCGGACCAGCATCCATTATAAATATATGGCGCAAAATATCATCTAATTCGGGAGATCTTTTATTTCGCATGCTAACAAATAATTCATCAGCCCAATTTGATATTCTTTCGATGTTGTACCCTTTATTTAATTCTTCCCTTAATGCTTTGCCAATTTCTTGTTTGGAATATTTCATTTCATTAGCTCCGTACCTGTTGGTGGATAATGAGGTGATGAAATAACTTGACCATTGATATTTTTTGGATGTACACGATTTACATTGCCCAAATGATCATGGCATTCATACCATCCTCGGACGTTACCTGTCTTTGGATTCCATTCCACAACATTACACGCTCCTCGAGTTGGACCTGTCGTTCGCGAAATGTTCTCAGCGTCATAATAACGAAATCTACCATCGGGTAGTGTTCTGGTTCGTGCAGCAGATTGTTGAAAGTTTTCTAATCTGGAAAGCTTCCTATTTAAATTAAGCCCAGCATTTATATTTTCAGCCCCACGACTTAAAGCCACTCCCTCCTTTGCAACCTCAGTAATAGCGCTCTTTGCAGTTTTGCCGGCAACTGAAAGGCCTTTGCTAATAGTCGAAGTCAGAAGAGGAAGCTCGCCTGAAGTCATTTCACTTTGAAGTTTTCGAGAATTATTTACAACTGCAGAATAAGGAGAAATTGATTCTCTACCGGAAATCATTTCGATGACATTGAGAGTGTTACTAATCGGGTCACAACTTTCAAACTGAGAGTTTAAATAACCTCCTGCATATTTGTAATCACACATTCCTAGAACACCCAGACGGCAGCTTTCGTAAGCTTGTTTAAAATTTTGAAAATAATCCCAGAAGCCTGTTTTTGGCGAGTCCTGCATTTTAAATTCGTCTTGTTTTAGAAACATATCGTTGCGTTCAAACGAAGATGTCATAAGTGCTACGCTAAATAGGCCTGATGGATCTGTCCAGATCAAAGGGTTGTGTTTAACATAAGCATATAAATTCGGTCCTTCTTGCCTATGAAGTGGATCCGGTGTGATCCAAGCACATGTCTCGGGGTCATAATAACGTTCTCCAAAATATACAAAACCGCTTTCAGGGTCTTTTCTCTTGTTTGCATATCTCCATGGAGAAAGTTTATGGGAGATTTGTTCGAGGCCATATACGCTATAACGATAGGTATCGATAGGCTTGCCAGCAAGATCCATCAAAAGGCAGATATGATTGGCATGATCGCTGACAGTAAGATAAGCTTCATGATCGATTTCAACGGCAGCTGTGCTTCCTAGAGTGCCATGTTGATTTTCGCCTAATACGCGCATTTGTATGAGCTTTCCATTAACATCAATACAGCCAGCTTCCTGCTCTTTTAAATAAATATAACGCAAGTTTTCGAAGACTCCATCTGAATTTTCAGCGGTCTTGCTTAGGCGTCGATTAAAGGCATCATACACATAGGTGTGAATGATACCATTTTGACAGACGGAAAGGAGTCTTCCAAGGGCATCATAGCTATAGATTGTCTCTTTGCCATTTCTGATAGCATTAAGGCGATTTCCATCGGCATCATATTTATAAGAACTTTGAGCATCCAGCACAAGTTGATGTAACGGAGTATACGCTTGAAAGACATCGTCTTTAATCGCATGGTTGCATAATGAATCGTTTACATAGGTATGCCCGTTTTTAGAAGTTAGTTGATCCAACTCATCATAAGTGTAAGATTCTCCGAGTTTTCCAAGAGGATCTTCGAGCGTGCGCATTAATAGATTACCTGCTGGATCAAAGGTATGCAGTGTTTCTTTCCAGCAACCTGCATCTGTTACGATGCGGCGATCGAGCAAATCATATTTGTACCGAACAAAATTCGAAAGCAGCTGCACTTCAGTTATATGGCTAGCTGGATCGCGTGAAACGATGTTCAATTGATAAGTATTATGTTCTGTTTTTCTTTTGATATGCTTGAGAAGAGGATCATAAAAATAATCGACAAAACTATTATCTGGAAGAGTAATTCTTGTAATGCGTCCTAAGCGGTCATATTGATAGGCAATCGTTAAACCATTGCCTAATGTTTCATTGATTAAGCGATCATTGCTGTCGTAACGTCGCATTGTGGAAGTGCGATGCATGAGATCCTCAATAACAAGAGGATTATCGTTGCGATCGTAACTGTATCGATAATGAAAATCCTGGCCTTGAAAATCAGCCAAACGTCCCATCGCATCATAAGCATAGTGAAGAGTTTTTCCACTTGGCTTAAGACAACAAATGATTCGGCCTGCCGGATCATATTCAAAGGTGGTGGTTCTTTCCTCGGTAGTACTTGCAGCTTCGATTAAACGTACAACGCGGCCTAATGAATCAAAAAAGCGCATGGTTGAGATTTTTTGAATAGGTTTATTTAAGGTGATCTTAGAATCGATTTCATGGCGGAGATTTCCTGCAAGATCATATAAATATTCCGTCTGCTGTAAAAGTTGACCCAAAGCATTTTCTTTTTTTAAAATGGCGTTTCTATTTAGAGCGTCTTGGATGAAAATGGTCTTGCGTCCAAGCGGATCAACAGTCTCGCTATAAGGAACGCGCCAACCTTGAGAATTGTGATAATCATAGCGGTAATGGAACTTTGTTGCATGCCCTAAGGGGTTAATTTGAAGAATCAATTGCTGGCGACTATCATAGGTAGAAGTTGTTGCGGCGATGCCAGCCTCATTTGTTGTTTTAATTTCCGTGCGATTTCCATCGACGTCATAAGCATATTCTAGTTTTGAGAAAATATGTCCAGCCCCATCTTGTTCCGTTTCCTCAATAATCCGATCCAACAAATCGTACTTTTTTGTTCGGCAGATGTAATCGCGATCTCCACATCCATAATATGCGTGGACTTCACTTTCTCTGCCCAAAAAGTCGTAGATGAAATGTGTAAGGCCGTCTTCGCATTCCTTGCGGACGAGCTGTCCTGCAGGATCGTAGGCATAGTGTGTAATATGGCCTTCAGGGTCTATTTCTTGGGTTAAGTGAAAAGCATTGTATTCTTTAAAAGATGCCGCAAGACTTTCACCTGTCGCACTAAATCGTTCAATTTTGATAGGACGGGATAGGTAATCGTAAGTAAAAATTACAAAAGATCCATCTCTATCGATCTGTTTTTTGAGTTCGCCTTTTAAGGTGTATTCGCACCGTTCAATCGATCCATCAGGATATTGTTTAAAGAACGGTTTACCCGTGATGGTGTATTTGGTTAATGTTGTATTTCCTAAAGGATCGGTTATAGCCGTTCTATGACTCATTAGATCATAAGAATAAAGTGCGACAGGTTGGAGAGACTCCCCTTTTTCATTGGAAACAAAAGGCTGGATCATTTTTATCATGCGTCCAAAAGCATCGTATTCGTAGCGTGTTTCTTGCCCGTAAATATCAATGGAGGCAATTCGATTGCCCATATAATCATAATTGAATGTTGCCGTGAGCTGTTGTTCATCACTTTCCTTAATTAAGCGATTGCATAAATCGTATTGATACTCTTTATAAGCATCTGTCCGTGGTCCTTTTTCATAGGTTTTGTTGCCATTCCAGTCATAATGATATTCGGTTTCCTGTCCAAATGGATTAGTGTAACGAAAAACTTGCCCATAATGGTTGTAGATCCACGCTTCAGATGCGACTTTGATATTGCGGCTGTCATATTTGTCGCGAGCGATAACCTGTCCGCATTTATCCATATGATTGACGGTTTTCGAAAGAAGCATATGCCCCCCTGTTTGGAGGTCTAGTGCATATTCTTCGATGACTTCAGGCAGACCGGCAGGGGCTTCTTCCCTATTAACGTATTTGGTGATTGTTTGTTGTGTGATTCCGCTGAAATTGTTGCGATCATTTGAAAAACCATCATCGATGATATGGCATCTAAGAGCCGCATTATCATCGTAATCGAAAAATTCTCTAATGCGAATTTGTCCATCAGCTAGAATAAACTTTGATTTGAGTAGATTCGTATGCGGATGATAGTCATATTGCGTGGTCAAATTTCCATCATAAGTTTCTAATAATAGATTAAAGCTGCAATACGAATATTTATGCCTTAGCGTATAGCATTCGCATCCGTTATTTTGAGGGGAAGAACCCTGCATTTGAGGTGCAGCAAGATTGTTTCCCGTGATGTTTCCATAGAGCGAATCCTCTTCAACATTTCCTTTAAGATCATATCGATAATGTCTGCAGAAAAGAATTTCTCCACAGTTATTTTCTAAAGCATGAGCAATAATTTGAGTTTCTTCATTTGAATCAGTCTCGCCCCAAAATAATTTTTCTTTGCTGTAAAGTTGATCCTCGTTTTGATATTTATTGATTTCGCTCAAGCGGTAAGTGTCTAAAGAATATTTGTAGACTGTCTTATGGTTCAAAGCATCGTGAACAATTGTTTCACCTTCACCAAAAGGTTTTTTCTTGAGACCTTTATCAGCATAATCAAAACGGTAGAGAGTAACGGGTTGTGCATTTATTCCAGCGGGAGTTTGCAGACATTTGACTTTTCCTGTTTCTGTTTTGTTTTTTGTTTTGTAGTATTCAACCGCTAAATATCTGCCATCAGGCCGCTCTTTCCTCACAATGCGTTCAAAATAATCGGGAGTAGAATCTTCATACACATATGTTTCACAAGGGGCTTGTTGCCTTTCAACTTGAAATAGGCGCAGGCGGCGATCACCCGCCTCCTTGTCGATCGATTTATTTCCTTTGAAAATTTTAAACCGATACGTAACAAAACGACCATCGGGAGCAGTGACATTGATAAAAGGATCTGTATTTTTTTTGCGGCATTCATCGTACATTTTTCTATCGAAAATTGTAAACTGCAGACTATCGATAATTTTTCCGAGCTTATTTTGAGTGACAACGGCGCGTGTTTGATCAAAGTAATTATTAAAGAGTTGGTTGCAGCCATTGGGAAATTCCCTTTTATAAAGAAAATAGAAGGATTCGGGCTTCTGTTCATTGCGCTTATCATAAATATTGTAATAATTTTTTGTTCCATCTCCTTCGCAAACACTCCAGACCAAAGGTTCCCTTTTATCTAGACTGCCTCTTTCAACTTCTACGATTACATTTTTAATATTGGTTTGCGCGCCAATCTTGCCATTTCCAATATTTGTGATCCCTTTACGAAGCATCCTATCGTCAATGCAGAGTAGCGAATAGCCTACAGAGTCTTTTTTTTGTCTGACCCTTTCTTTGAAGACATATTGCTTTCCCAACCCTTTTGTCACAACATGGTTATGATGAGTGCTGAATTGTTGCGACAAGCCTCCCCAAATATTTTGGTTCCATCCATGAAAAAGCGATCCGCATGCGTGATCTGAACTGCAGTAATAACGTTCCAATAGCAAAGGATTAGAACCGGCCATTGTTAAGTCAGTTTGAAAATCGATGAAATCGCCGGTAATAACATTGACACAACCGTGAATGAGGGAAGAGGGTTCACCTTCAGTATTGGCTAAAGGGGTTTTGTGACTGTTTAAAATGTCAGCTGCATCTGAAATGATTTCATTGGATGAAACGGGCAAGGCAGATAAACAAAAAAACAAGCTAGTCAAATAAAGGCAAAATCGGAACATAGCTTTCCTTGCAAATGTATATAAAAGATTCTTTTTGATTTCATAGGGATGGAACTTAAGCGAAATAGATATAAGGGGTCAATCTAAATAAATTAATATACAGTTAGACATCAAGGCTGGCTTCGATGCTATAGCCAGAGCAGGGTTGATAGGAGCCAATGTGCGAGGTGCTATCCAAATGAACTACCACCACATTATTATTCGAACAAAAAAACACTTCATCGATTATTGCAAAGGAAACGCATGACCGGCTGATGTGTGAATATCATGAATAGTGGCCCAAGTACGGTTTTGATAAGCATAAATGGTATGGGACAGAAAAACATTTAAATGCTCTGGCCGAGCATGAACCTTGTCCGATCCATCGCAAAAGTTTCGCCCCCATTAAAAAAGATGGAATTGTGGAATGCAGCGATTTGTCGTCGCTTTCATAGACATCGCCATGGCGATCTTCTGAATTTGGACCTTCCGCATAAAAAAGTCGCAGTTAGCGACGTCATATACTAGCCTCGCACGTAGCGAACGCAGTGAGCAAGTGTGGGGGAATGCAATGCAACAACTTTAGCTGCGGAAACAGCGAAACAAGAAAGCACTCAAAAAAGCCTAAAGTCGAGCCTGTGATCTCTGTGGTTAATTTTATTCTATGAAGTTTTATTTAAACTTTTGAATTGAGAATCTTGACGTATTTTATCAAATTCAGGACGAGATAATATTTGATTAACATTAGGTAATCCTTCCCTAATCGCTCCTTGCAGCCACCCCACCGCTGGGCGTACTTCTCCATCAAGCGCATGCGCAACCGCATTGTTAACAGCTGTGCTGTAATTGGGCTCTAAGTGAAAAAGCTTAATCCCTACCTCAATTGCTTTCTTCAGGTTTCCGGTTTTAAGAGCAGCCTCCTGCAAAAGCTTTAAACCACTAGGGGGTAGTTTTTTCTCAAGAGGAACGAGCAGCTCATACGTTTTTCGATAATTTTCTTTTACAAAGTATGCTTCTGCCATGCTTAAGGTGGCATTGAGATAAAGAATTCCTTGTTTGGTAGAATCTCGAACATGAGAATATTTATTGATGGCTTCATCATAATTGCCAAAATGTTTTGCAATTTCCCCGTCTTTAAATAGCTGCTGCATATCAAGATCATTGTCATGATGCGAGATATCTAAGCTATTCCGCCAATTGCGATAATTTTCAAATACAAAAATAAGCAGTATGGCGGCAGGAAAAATCTCTTGTAGATAAAAGCATAACGCTGCCAACACTCCAGCTAAAACCATGCTGACAAAAAATGAAAATTTTACCCCTTTTAATCCAAATATTTTCTCAAAAATGATCCGAAATAATTGCCCTCCATCCATTGGAAGTACCGGAATCAAATTAATGATTGTCCAAAATATATTGACATTCAAAAAAACCGATAAAATGAAATAAGGAATAGATGTGCGCGGAAAATTGACCGCATTTTTGACTTCATACGTCAAAAAGGCTAATAATAAACCGGCCAAGGGGCCATTCAACACTACAAGAAATTCTTGCCATAATTTTAATTTTACACCGTTATGATGTGTCATGCCGCCTAATGCCACCAATTCTACATTGACACGTTGTCCAAATGCATAGGCTGTCAATGCGTGCCCAAATTCATGCACAAGCACAGACACACAGGCAATGCCGACAAATAAAAGGCTGGGCACAATTTCTTGGAAACTCGAAAATCCAAGAAGAAAAATAATCACCCAAAAATAAGGGTGGATGCGGATAGGTATTTTTCCGGGTATTTCAATCATAAAATTGCAGTTAGTATAGATGATTGAATATTTTCTGTCTATCGGGGTCTATTTAATGCATCTTTAATGGTTTTACCCATAGCTGCAGGGCTTTCTGCAATGACGACTCCGGCTTTTTTAAGGGCTTTGATTTTATCAACCGCCATCCCTTTGCCTCCGGATATGATCGCGCCGGCATGTCCCATCCGCCTTCCTGCAGGGGCTGTCATCCCCGCAATAAAAGCCGCTACGGGTTTTGTGCAATTATCTTTGATCCATTGAGCTGCATTTTCTTCGGCATCTCCGCCGATTTCGCCAATCATCAAGATCGCTTGTGTCTCAGGATCATTTTGAAACATCTTAAGCACATCAATAAAATTCGTGCCGTTGAGTGGATCTCCGCCAATGCCCACACAAGTGGATTGACCGATTCCAAGCGAAGTCGTTTGCCAAACAGCTTCATAGGTTAGTGTTCCAGATCTTGAAACAATCCCCACAGGTCCTTTTTTATGGATATACCCGGGCATGATCCCAATTTTGCATTCGCCTGGTGTGATGACTCCGGGACAATTGGGACCGATTAACCGGCTTGTTTTGCTAGCACGGATGATCTTGCTGACTTCCAACATATCTTGCACAGGAATGCCTTCGGTGATGCATACAATCAAAGGCACGCCAGCCTCTTCTGCTTCGATGACCGCTTCTGCGGCATAAGGAGGAGGAACAAAGATCAACGAAGCATCGCAAGCGGTGGCTTGGCAGGCCTCTTTGACCGTGTCAAAGATCGGCAAGTTAAAAATCCTCTGCCCCCCCTTGCCCGGTGTAACCCCTCCGACAAATCGGCTGCCATAAGCAATGCATTGTTCTGTATGGAATTGTCCCGCTTTGCCGGTGATACCTTGTGTGATTACTTTGGTGCCCTTATTGATTAAAATTGCCATGACGCCTCTTTTAACTACGATCTTTTTGCCGCTGCTACAACTTGTTTGGCCGCTTCAGCCAAGTCATTGGCCAAAATTGCATTAATTCCGGAATCTCCCAGCATCTTTTTTCCTTCTTCAACATTGGTTCCTTCCATGCGGATGATCAAAGGCACATTGACTTGGAGCTCATTGGCTGCAGCAATAATGCCTGCAGCTAATGTGGCACAGTTCATAATGCCTCCAAAGATATTGACCAGGATCGCTTTGACTTTAGGATCGGACAAAATAATTTTAAACCCTTCGGCAACCTTATCTTGCGAAGCCCCGCCGCCTACATCGAGAAAGTTTGCCGGTGTGCCTCCGTAGAGTTTAATGATGTCCATCGTAGCCATGGCTAATCCGGCGCCATTCACCATGCAGCCGATTTCACCATCTAAGGCGACATAGGCCAAGTCGTATTGTTTGGCTTGAGCTTCCGAGAGACTGAGTTGAGTGAGATCGTAATACTTAGCGATCTCCTTTTGCCGAAACAAGGCATTATCATCAATGCTTAGCTTAGCGTCCAAGGCCAAAAGATTCCCTTCAGCTGTTTCTACGAGCGGATTGATCTCTAATAGCGAAGCATCGCATTCAATAAAAGCTTTAGCAAGAGCCGATAAAATGGCTTTCCCCTGTTCTGCAGTTGCGCCTTGCCATCCCATAAATTTCGTTAATTCAAGGAGTTGGAAGGCTCTCATCTTGCCGCAAGGCCCGATGGGCATCCGCATAATTTTATCGGGATGGGTCTTCGCAATCTCCTCGATTTCAGTTCCCCCTTCGGGCGATACGATTAAAACAGCCTCAGCTTTCTGCCTGTCAATCACTGCTGCGACATAGAATTCTTTTTTATAATTGATCAGAGGTGTAATTAACACCTGCCTTGCAATGACCCCATCAGGACCTGTTTGACTATTAATCAATTTCATTCCTAAAAGGGATTGTGCATAGGTCAAAATTTCCTGACGATTTTTTGCCAGCTTGACTCCTCCCCCTTTGCCTCGGCCGCCGGCATGCACTTGAATTTTGAGAACAGCCTGATCTAAAGCTGTCCCGTCCATGATGCTTTGCAATTCTTCCAGGGTAGAAAAAACTGCAAAATCGGGAATAGGGATGCCGTATTTAAGCAAGATGGACTTCGTTTGGAATTCATGCAGATCCATAAATTGTCTTAGCTCCAAAAGGCTGGTAGGTGAGATTATTCCTTTTAAGATTTCATTTTAGTATGTTATAGTCTTTATTCTTACATAACCATACATCAAGTATTACATATCATGGTCTTTAATTTTATCAAATCGAGTTATCAAAAAGTCAAAAAAGCCCTGACTAAAACAGGCTCTTTGCTTGGCGATAAAATCCGTTCCTTGTTTGCCGGCAAACTAGATGAAGAAACTTTAGAGAAACTTGAAAAGTTGTTCTATGAATCCGACTTAGGCGTGCAGATGTCGATGGAGCTCACAGAAAAAGTGCGCCAAATCCATTCCAAAAATCCAAAACTCGATGCTGAAGGTCTCATACAAGAAATTCGGTTGCAGCTTTTGCACATGCTGCCAAAAGCACCCACTGCTTTAACAGTGCTTTCAAAAGAAGATGGACCGCTCGTTGTCCTCGTCGTTGGTGTCAATGGCAACGGCAAAACAACGACCATCGCTAAAATTGCCAAACGGTGCCAAGATGAGGGGAAAAAAACTCTCTTAGCCGCTGCTGATACATTCCGAGCTGCTGCCATCGAACAATTGGAAATATGGGCTCAGCGTCTGGGCACTGAAATCGTCAAGGGAAGCCCAAAAAGCGATCCGGCTGCGGTTGCTTTCGATGCCGTCACAGCAGCTAAAGCGCGTGGCGCAGATATTGTATTGATCGATACCGCAGGGCGCTTGCATACTAAGGCGCATCTCATGCAGGAATTGGAAAAGATCCGCCGTTCTTGTAAAAAAGTGTGTGCCAATGCTCCCCATGAAGTTCTGCTTGTCCTCGATGCCACCACAGGACAAAATGCCGTTGATCAGGCACAGACTTTCCATAAACATACGCCTATTACCGGTCTTGTTCTCACAAAATTGGATGGAACTGCCAAGGGCGGCATTGTGATCAGCATTCAAAAACAGTTAGGAATACCTGTAAAATTTATTGGTGTAGGCGAAGGCTTGGATGATCTAGAGCCTTTTGATGCCGCTTCGTTTGTCAATACCCTTTTAGAATAGACGTTGCTGCGTAATCAAATTTACCATAGAGAGCACAGAGAGCACAGAGAGCATTGAGCGCCAAGGCATTATGGCTCTCTGTGCTCTCTGTGGTAAATTTAAATGAATTGTCAACAAGGCCTTAAGCAAAACTATCATCGACGGGTGAATTTTAAAAACAACATCAATAAGCAAAATAAAAGGATACCCGCTAAAGCTGTCCAAGCCGGATGAAACTTCCACGAATGATAAAAAAACTTTTTCACACCATAGAACAAAGAAGCGTTCACAGTCTCTTGCGCTAACAAGGGAGCCGCCATCAAAATTTTCCCATCCAGACCTTGAATCTTGATTTCTCCAACTGTTTGATTTTTGCTGATCGGAAGAGAGCAATCACTCCAATATAATAAACATTTAATGGGCTGTTCTTCAGCGGGATAATAGGTAAGATTTAAGTCGTTCTGAAGATAAGTTGTAATGGGATTAGCAGCACCCTCTACTTCAAGTACAAATTGTTGAGGTCCACTTTGTAACACTGTCCTTTCTAATTTTGATTGAGCAAAGGCCGCGTCAAAAAGTTTGATTGCATCTGAAAACATATCGTTGCGTTCTTTATTTTTTAAAAGCACCGCAATCAATACCCGGTCATCTTGTCGCGCGGCGGCAACCAAATTATGACCTGCTTTGCTAAAATAGCCGGTTTTGACTCCAAAAGCTTTCGGATAATAAAATTTGCCTGTCCGCAACAATTTATTCGATTGGACAAGCGTCGTCGCTTCCTGTTTATTGCTTTTAGGCCTTTTATAGTGAATGGTTGATACGATCTGGCAAAATATTGGATCTTTCAAAGCCTCTTTCGCCATCACACTTAAATCAAAGGCAGTCGTTTGATGTTGAGGATGATAAAGCCCGTGTGGATTATAAAAGGTGGTATGGAGGCATCCAATTTTCTTTAAATAACCATTTACCTTAACCATAAAGTTAGGCACAGAACCGCTCACGTGATGCGCAAGCGCATTGGATGCATCATTACCCGAAACTAACATCATTCCATAAAGCAAATCGTGAACAGAAACCTCCTCATCGCGCTTCAATCCCATAAGAGAACTATCCGGAGTCAACCAATACGCAGGCAGAGTATAATTCGAACGTGCTTGCGCTTCCTCTGTGATCGATGCCACTGCATCTTGGCCGATAATCACGTTTTCATCTAACTGGTTTCCCTTAGCCTTTAAAACATATAAAGCTGTGGCAATTTTTGTAACGCTGGCAGGATACATCAACTTATGGGCATGTTTTTCATATAAAATAGCCCCTGTCGAGGCATTGATTAAGATAGCAGCCTCAGCCTTGACATGAATTTGCAAGTGTTTGCAGAAGGCAGCAGAGGGAAAAAAAAGTAAACACAAAAAAATGGGTAGTCTGGCTAGCATGATTGATTAAACTGCTGAAATTAGAAGGAATTTAACGAAAAGCGCCTAGAAATTCAACTGTAAAATTTCACTGGCTATGAATTTGAGAGTTTTATGTTTAAAAAAAATTACAACTAATTTAGCTATAACTACTTCTTTTAATTAATTTACGAGTAAAAATTATATAATAAAATATATAACATATATTGTATAATATACTTATAAAGAATTAATTGGTGAGTTATCATGGATGATATATCACAGTTAGAAGAATGTTATAAAAAGTATATAAAAGATATAAGTGCTTGGATCCCAGAGGGCATGATTGATGTGGATCTCAAGTTGATGCAGCGCATGGGTTTATTAAATTATCACCGAAAAGAAAAAAGCGATCCTATGTTAACCCGCTTCTTTCATGTGATTGAAACTCCGGAAAAAATCACCTTGGTTAATGACCATTTCATTGTGTGGATAGTTCCTGAAAAAATTGATCAAACGCCGATTACTTATATATTAATTGCCATCAATAAGCTCAATGAACCCCATTTGGAGCTCGCTCTATCCATTTCAGGCGTTTATAATACATCTCGTTTAGTTTTAAAGGTTTTAGAAGCCTATTTGCAAGAGATACAAGAAACGCAGGATCTTCTCGAAAAACTCGCTAAAGCATCTTAAAGGTATTTAGACAGAGTCAATATATTCGCCATATTTTCTCGTTCATAAAAAACGTTATCCATTAGCTCTAGCATCAAAAAAATTCCATAACCTCCTTCGTCGGCATTGGAAGGCAATTCATGTGCTTTAGCTAAGGGATTATAGGCAATGCCCTGATCTTTAATAACGATATTTAAACCACGATCGAGGCATTGGCACTGAATTCCGATCTCCCCCTTTTGACCCTCGTAGGCATAATGGATAATGTTCACCAAAGCCTCTTCGCAGGCAAGCTCGATGGCATGGGCTTTGGAAAGGTCAAAACCACACTCGATAGCCTGAAGACGAATATAATTAAGCATGTCGTGTAAATGATCTAAAGAAGCATTAAATTGTCTGCTCATGAAAAAACCAATCCAATAGGTTGATAAAACTCAAATTTAACCACAGAGAACACAGAGGATACAGGGAGTACAAGGCATCAGTGCTCTAAACTTCTCATTCAACGCAAAGACGCAAAGACGCCAAGGCGCAAAGAAAACAATGTACCCCGTTGCTTAGCAACAGGGTACAGCTTGCCAAAGTGGACCCCAATTTGGGGTCCACTTTTAGCCAAAACTTTGCGCCTTGGCGTCTTTGCGTCTTTGCGTTGAATGAGAAGTTTAGAGCACTGATGCCTTGTACTCTCTGTGTTCCCTGTGGTTAAATTGCAGCTAAACTTCACCAACTGTCATTAATAAAGTCGACAATTTTTCGGGCTAATTCCCGATTTAAAGGTTTCTGGGCAGCATCCCAAGCCACATCGTAATTGTTCAATTGACCCAGTGAAAATACATTGATCTCACCAAGGCTTGTATAATAATCGTGATCAAAATCTACGTCAGCAGTCAATAAAGCCGGCCCCAATAAAGGCTCACATGAATTAGCGGCGACTAAGGTTACTTCAGCTGTTATAAAAAGGCGTGTTTCGCTTGGAATGATCTCTTTTTTCAGTTTTCCACTATGCTTGCGATCGTAACGAAAACCGATATTTTCATCACGCACATCAATGATACGGACTTTGAGGACGGCTGCTCCTCCCTCTTTATAGTATTCATACGAACCTGATCGGGTGATCTGTTCGACGATCGCGCATGTTAAGTCGCCGTCTTCATCCCCTTCCGCCAATGGGACAGATATGGTTTGATAAGCACAACTCCATCCTCCGTCGCCGATCTGATAAGAGCAGGCGGCTAGAGTCATCATGCAAAAGGCGGCAAACAATATTTTTTTCATGTTTTATTGCGTAGAGATTCCCAAAGCTTCTAACCGATTAGCGCACAATTTAGCTATTTCCGTATCAGGAAATTTTTTGATGGCGTTTTGATAATAGATAACCGATGCCTTCGGTTTTTCGATCCGTTCATAAAACTGACCTGTATCGTAAAGGCCCTTGGCATAAATTTCCATCCCGGCAAGCACATCGGCTTGAGTCTCTACAATCCGTTCATCGCGAGGAAAATCGTGTTGAAAGCGGGCTGAATTGAGTTTTGCAAATTCCAAAATATCGGAATTTTGAAATTCGCTTTGGCTTTGTTCTAAATAAACTTTTGAAATGGCGATGTAACTTTCGGGCGCCAATTCATGTTTAGGAAATCGTTTTACAACCATTTGGAAAGCATCGACCGCTTTTTTATATTGCTTTTCATTCCACAGCAAAATCCCTTTGGAATATAAAGCACGCGCAGCTAAATCATGGCATGGCAGCGAGCCGATCACCTCATCGTAGATTTCAAGAGCCAAAGATTTTCCGGAAGCCCATTTGGGGAGTTTTTTTGTGCCAAAAAAGCGCCGTTTATAGCCTAAGCTCAGCTTATCGGCGATGGCATATTTGTATTCAATGGTTTCTTGAAAATAGCGTGGATTATTTTTTGCCTTCAAATAAGCACTGAAAGCATCGTTGGCAAAATCCAATTCGTCCAAATAAAATTCAGCTACTCCCAAATAATAATAGGAATCGGAAGCATAGGCAGAGCTTGGAAATGACAGTGTAATTATCCTAAATTGCTGGGCAGCTGCTTTCCAGTTTTCCGCTTCCATTGCAGCTAAGCCATGATTGTAGTGTTCTTGCACAGGCAACGTCGCCACATCATCGGCATCGATAAGTTTGCCCTGTTTGATTTTAAAAGCGGCTTCTCCGGAAGCAAATAAGCTCACTCCCAAACATAACAGATAAATAATCTTGGCATTCATCGTGGTCTCTCCTTCCTTGATCAGGGAAAATTTTAGCAAAGAATGCCCTAACATAAAAGAGAAAAGAGCGAAGCTTGGTTTATTGCTCAACCATATAGCCTTCGCAATATAGATATTTAAAAATCTGATTGACAACCTCTGAGATCTCAAATGGATCTTCAAAAGCCTGCATATCAATTTCAATGCGTCCTCTCTCATTTGAAATCATATTAATATCTTCCAAAGCGCAAATAGCGATCCCTTTATTTTTTGTGATTTCACCTGCGACAAATCGTGCTCGTTTAAGCGCCTCAACCGGGGAAATCATGGAATCAGATTCAGAAAACAAAGCGGTTTTGACAAGCTCATCATTTAAAATTGTCACGGCTCTTTCTTGCATTTCCGCGAGTCTGCTGCTTAATGCATTGATCAAGGCAGAGTGTTCGCAACGATAATTTTTTAAAAAAAGGGTAAAACCTTGCTGTGCTTTGGGAGGGTAGACTTTTCTTAATTCAGCAATCACTTCAGGAAAAGAAAACCATTCAGGTATTTCAGCCCCTTCACGCAGCAATTGCCTTAACTGCGTCCCTGAAATTTTTAAAATGGTTTTATGTGGATCGATCTCATCGATCTGTTGGTAATTGTTATCTTCTTTGACGTAAACCATTTCACAAAAAGTTAAAATATTGATTCCTATCTCATCAGAATACTTTGTAACCATTTCTTGCGCAGCGTAGGGCTCATAAAAATCTTGGCCTTGGCTATCTTTTCCCGGTCCGGCATGATCTCTACCAATAATAAAATGGGTACAGCCGAAGTTCTTTCGGATGATAGCGTGCCACAAAGCTTCGCGCGGTCCTGCCATCCGCATAGCAATAGGCAGCAGGCTCAACGTAGCGGCATGTTCGGGAAAATAACCCATCAGCTTCTTATAGCATTTGACACGGGTGAAATGATCGATATCTCCTTGTTTGGTTAATCCGACAGCGGGATGAATCAAAATATGAGCGTTTACCTGGTTAGCTGCTTGCAAGGTCAGTTCCAAATGCGCGCGATGCATCGGATTGCGCGTTTGAAAGCCTATGACTTGGGAAATTCCATTTTCTTTGAAGTACTGTTTCAGTTCTGCAGGCGTCTTTCGCAACGAGATGAAATCATAATGTTTAGGAAGCGCTATTTTTTCTACTCGACCCCCGACATAGTAATCTCCTGTCGATTGTAAGAGGTAAGCCGCTCCGGGATGCTCTGGATTGAGCGTTCCATACACACGTTGCGCCTCAAGCTTTTTATCCGGTTTCCATATGTCCGATACATGCAGTAACGCTAAGTCATCCCCATCCGGATCTTTTAAAATGATTTGGCGAGCGTCTTTTAAACCAGAATACATTTGTTCAGTGATATCTAAAACGATAGGCATAGGCCAAAGCGAGCCGTTGGCGAGACGCATCTCTTGAACGACTCGATCGTAATCTTGCCTGCCTACAAACCCATCCAAAGGATAAAATCCTTCATTCAATAGCAGCTCTAAATCACATAGCTGCCTTTGATTAAGAGTGATGGATGCCGCATTCAAAAGGCATGAATGCAGCAAAACAAATAAAAAAATAATTTTAAAACAAAAAGTTCTTTGCTTTTGCTGCATTTGATCTCCTTTATTAAATAGCGATTATAACATTACAGCTGGATTGCGAATGATGTTGCAATAATAATGTGAAATAGCAGCCGCCAAGTCTCCATCGATGACGCGATGATCAAAACTCCATGAAAAATTCAAAACATCAGCCGCAACAACAGTTTGGTGTTTGACAAACGGTTGTTTTTGGATTCGGGCGATAGCTAAAATAGCGACTTCGGGAAAATTGATGATAGGAGTCGCCCATAAGCCTCCCCCATCCAACACACCAAAATTGCTGATCGATATGGTACCATCCTTCATCTCAGCAGGAGTCAACTTTCCCGCGACTGCTTTTTGTTTTAAAGCTTCATAAGATTTGATCAGGGTTTCCAAATTCATGTTCTGGACCATTTTTAATACCGGTACGATTAATCCGTGTTCACTCGCCATGGCAATGCCGATATTCTGCTGCTTATGTAAAATCAATGCATTGCCGGTGGTTTTCAACGAGCTGTTGATCACTGGAAATTGTTTAATCGTCAAAGATAGCGCTTTAATAAAAAATGGCATAAAAGTCACCGAGATTGACTCTTGTGTAGCCTTTTCTTTAATGTTCTTTCTTAATTGCATCAACCTGGTCGCATCGGCTTGCTCAAAATAAGAAAAATGGGGAATTTGTGCATGGGCCTCAGCCATTTTTTTGACCATGAGATGGCGCACACCTATGAGTGGCTTCTCTTCGTCATCAGGCAACAATGAAAGTTTGGATGGCGATGCATGGGGAGTTGCCGCAATGTGCTGCTTTAAATCTTCCTCTGTGATCTGCCCATGTTTTCCTGTCCCCCGGATATGTGAGAGGTCTATTCCTAAATCCATAGACAATTTGCGCACTTTTGGGGAAGCCAGTGCATTTCCTTGGATCTGTTCCTCAGCTTTTTTTTGGGGGATAGAAGATTGCTTCTTTTGAATGGAAGGATGCGATGTATCTTTAACAGAAGGCACTTCAGCCTGGACATCATCTTTAACCGATGTGCCATCGGCAATTTCAAGTTCATACAAAGGCAGACCTTTAATGGCCTTTTCTCCTACTTTGCAGCACTGCTTGGCAAGCTTTCCGGGATATGGTGATGGTAGCTCCACGGTTGCCTTATCGGTCATCACCACCACAATAGGCTCATCTTGAGCCACAGCCTCACCGACACGTTTCAGCCAGTCGATCACTTCCCCCTCAACAACTCCTTCGCCAATATCGGGCATTTTAACAGTAAATAATTTGCTCATGTGCCTCGATTTTAGTAGTCCATTGTTTTCCGTACTGCATCTACAACTTTATACGCATCAGGTAAATATTCTTTTTCCAATGTGTGTGGAAAAGGTGTATCTAATCCACAACAACGGTTGACAGGCGCTTTAAGTGAAAGAAAACAGGCATCCGCTACCTGTGCGGCAATTTCTGCCCCAAATCCTTGCGTTAAAGGAGCTTCATGCGCCACAACACAGCGCCCAGTTTTATGCACAGATGAAAAAATCGCATCGCTATCCAAAGGATTTAATGAGCGCAGGTTCAATACTTCCACATCGATGCCATGGTTTTGGATAAGTTCGCGGGCAGCCTCCATATTTTGATGATGTTGGGCTCCCCAGCCTATAAGCGTGAGATCTTTGCCTTGTCTTGCTGTGTGCGCCTGCCCAAAAGGAATGGAATAAACCTCTTCAGGCACTTCCTCTTTTATGGCCCGATAGATCCGCTTGGGCTCCAAAAATAAAACAGGATCATTGGAACGCATGGCTGTGATCAATAACCCTTTTGCTTCAAAAGGTCCTGAGGGAACAATGACCATGATTCCCGGAATATGCAAAAACAAGGCTTCAGGTGATTGTGAATGATAATGGCCGCCATGAATGCCTCCCCCATAAGGGGTGCGTATCACTAAAGGGGCGGCATATTGATTGCCGGTGCGGTAGCGCATCTTGGCAAGCTCATTGACAATTTGGTCATAGCCTGGAAATATATAATCGGCGAACTGAATCTCACAAATAGGCTTAAAACCTTTCTGTGCCAAACCGATGCCAAAACCTATAATTCCCCCTTCGGCTAAGGGAGTATTGAAACAGCGATGTTCTCCAAACGCCTTCTGCAAACCCGAAGTGACCCGAAAAACACCGCCAAACGCACCGGCATCCTCTCCAAAACTCACTAAACGATCATTAACAGCAAATTCCTGATGCAAGGCCTGATTCAACGCTTGAATCATATTAAGTTCCGGCATGGTCTTCCGTCCCCTCGTCTAAAATGTTCTTGAGCTGTTCATATTGTCTTTGCAAGGTCGAAGGAATATCAAAGTAGACATGCTCGATCAGGGTGTGTAAAGGAGGCTTGGGAATTTTTTTGACAGAAGCAATGGCTGTATTGAGTTCTTCCGCCACCAGCTTTTGGGCATTTTTTTCTTCGTTTTCATCCCAGAGTTTTCTTTTTTCCAAATAACTTTTGAGACGACGCAAAGGGCATTTCAACTTCCATTCCTCTACCTCTGCATCAGAACGGTATAAAGAGGGATCATCTGAAGTGGAATGAGCTCCAAGCCGATAGGTCATGGCTTCAATGAGATAAGGCCCTTTACCTTCTAAACACCCCTGCCTGGCAAGGGAAACAGCTTCATGGACGGCAAAATAGTCATTTCCATCGATGCGCATAGCCGGAATGCCATATCCAATTCCCTTTTGGGCAACTCCTTCGCAGGCAAATTGTTCGGAACAAGGCGTGGAAATGGCATACCGATTGTTGCGGCAAAAGAAAATAGCCGGAGCTTTCCTAACGGCCGCAAAATTCAAGCCCGTATGAAAATCGCCCTCTGATGTCGCCCCTTCGCCAAAATAGCAGACAGCTACGGCCGATTCTTTTTGCAATTTCATGCCATACGCGCAACCGGCAGCGTGCGGTATTTTTGTACCAATGGGCGAGGATACATGGACGACATTAAGGGCGCGTGATCCGAAGTGATTGGGCATCTGACGTCCTAATATCAGATCTTTGGCATTTCCAAACATCTGGTTTAAATATTCTTCAATTGTAAATCCTCTCCAAAAGAGAATGCCGGATTCTCTATACTGGGGATACAGCCAATCCTCCATTTGAAGGGCGGCCGCGCTGGCCACGGAACAAGCCTCTTCACCAAGGGAACTTAATGCAAACGAGATGATCCCTTGCCGTTGCAAAATGATCATTCTTTCATCCACTAAACGCGTTAACAGCATGATGCGATAACCTTTGATGAGGTCAGCATCATCAATATGGTAGCGACAAGATGGAGAGAGTTCTCCCTTTTCATTCAAATACGAAACAGTTGGATACTTCAACTGCTTTTGGAGCTGCTCTTGCAACAGAGAACTCATGGTTATCCCTTTTTAAATAAACTAATAGATAAATAATTGATAATCTTCCAAAAGTCAAAATCTGAAAAAAGCTACCTCATTAAAGGGAAAGTTCGTAGATTGCATATAAAGGATCTTCAATTAGGTGAAGAAGCTATGTATATCGCTAAAAATAAAGTGCGGATGCACGATACTGATATGGCCGGAATTTTATACTTTCCCCGTCAATTTCGCTTTGCTCATGATGCTTTAGAAGATTTTGTCGCAAGCCAAGGGATGGATTTTGATACTGTATTTAATAAAGAATCATTTGTTTTTGTGATTGTTCATTGCGAAGCAGATTATTATTCCCCTTTAAGGGTAGGAGATGAAATTAAGGTGGAAGTCAGCATAGAGACTATCAGAACATCTTCATTTACAGTTATTTACGAAATTTTTAAATCAGATGGTGCTCACGTCGGATCCGCCAAAACCGTTCATGTGACTTTGGAAAGAATTTCCAGAAATAAAATTAACGTTCCGGATAAATTGCGAAGGATTTTGGAAAAACATCTAGTTCATCTTTAGCCTTTCCTGCCGTTTATGGGCACTGGCACGAAAACGGCAATAGCGCGGCTTATCTTCAATTGGTTTTATAAGTTTCATATTCGCCAACATTACGCAATTGTTGAAGGCTATTTAAACGTTGATACTGAAAAATATTTGAATCAGGCAAAATTCCTTTTAAAAGAATAGCAAAACGCCTTTTATTTCCCCTTCCCAAAAAGTTTTTGGTTTTTGATAAAAATTCATCATAACTCAATTCCTGCAGTCCAGCAATCCGTTTATCCAACCAATCAAAATCTCCATCATATTTAAAAGCTAAATTGTCTAAAAACTCAGCCATATCCGTCACATTTTGAGCCGGCGTTTTTAAATTGGTGATAAGTGCGTTGCGGATTTTATTATAACGCTCTTCAGGCAACTCAGTTGTAATTTCCTGCAAATATCTTTCTATAAAAAGTTCAAACCGCGCCAGCAGATCGCGCGGATCATGCGAATTTGACTGCACTGCAAAAAAATCGAGCAATCGCCTTTCCACCTCTTCACCCGCATTATAAACCAAATAACCTGTTTGCTGTTTGGTTCTCAACTCATCAAAAAAAGGTTCTATCATGGCTTGCATGATAACTTGCTGAGCCGCGCGGTCTTTAAAGGAAAATTGTGGATTTTGCACCACTAAAACAGCGGCATTCCCTTGCACTTTGACTTTGTCTTCAAGATAAAATGGGCCTTCATCCTTCGGAAGGACAATCACTTCTTTTTTTAAACGGTCTTCAGCCGGATAAACTGCGCTATCAAATGTTTGAAAAAGCAATGTGGAGATATCTTGCGCTTGCCGTTCTGTCAGGTTTCCATATAACATCGCTTCGATATAAATAGTATTGAAGAGGGTATCGATATAATCCATGAATTGCGCATAGGTGATTTTGCGTACAGCGGCTAACCTTTGACCCGGCGAAGCATAATTTTTATATAAAACGGTTTTAATTTTATCCGATGCTTGCTTAAGAGGCTGTTCAAAAGTAAAATTCTGATAATCTCGCGCTTGAGAAGCTTTGTAGTCTTTAAATTGTTCAATCGTTGGCTTAACCTCTTTTAATTGCTTTAAAATAGCTTTAAGAAGCAGGAAAGCTTTATCGCTATAACCATTGATCTCGATCGAAAGACCATTGTCGTTTCTTTTGATGTCATAATTCAAATCAGCTTGCGAAGCGGCATAATTATCCTCATCCAAGGCATCTTTAGCACTCCTTATAAATAAGTCAGCCATAGCCGTTAAAGTGGCATTGCCCGAATTGACAGATGGAGTCCGAACATGGATGATCCATCCAACTTGTGGAGTTAAAAATTGCTTATCCGCTGAATAATAGATTTTCCCTTTTTCGTTATTAATAATCGTTTCAGGATGAGGCAAAATTGATGCCTTAGCTTGATCTTTGAGCTGGATATTAACTAAATCCAAACTTTCAGGGATGTATGGATTTGGAGGAGGAAGATCGATGCCCGGAGACGGTTTAACTTGTTTCCACTCTTCCAAAACTTCGGGTGGAATCGATTTTATAGAATAACCGACATCATTCCATTTTTCAGTGCGATCGGGTGTGACATTTGTAAGACTTGATGGAGCAAGAATATTATAATTGGCATTTTGCGGAGTTAAATAATCAATTAATTCGGCCACTGCTTTAGGATCGAACTCTTGAATGACATTCGAAATTTCCGGATAGGTATCGATGTCTTCATGGCCCAATTGAACGGCATGTTGCATAATTGATTGAAAGGCCTCTTCTCTTTGCTGATACTGGTAGCGCATGACAGCCATTCGTTTAACATCGTTATACAGATATTCGGGAACACCTTTTTGCTTAAAGTTAGCGATAGCTTGAAAAATTTTTTCAATGACCGTGTTAACATTTTTAACTCCATAATCAGTCAATGTCGCTTCCAAATAAAGTTGCGTATTATTCGGACCCAATTTCACGCTGCCGCAATTAAATTTTTCTGCTAAATGTTCCTTCTTAAGAGCTGCTAGCAGGCTCTCCTTGCCTTCGCTGCCAAGGACATAACAAAGGATCAATCCCGGCTTGGACCTTTCCATGCGGGAAAACTTGGCGGGAAGATCCCACGCCAATGTCAAAGTGCGGATATTTTTAACCGGTTCGATATAAACCATTTTTCCATCGAGATCTGAAGAAAAAATAGGCATTTCAAGGTTTAAAGGAGTTTGGTTGCCGGTAGGGACGTCTTTAAAATCAGCTACAACGATTTTTATTAATTTTTCAATAGGCAAAGGAGAAATCACCACCAGGCGCATGAGAGCGGCTCCATAATTTGCTTGATACCACTCTTTTAGAGTCTCTTGGGAAACTTTTGCCAATGTAGAACTATTTCCTGCATTAAACTGGTGGAAAGGGTGCTTTGGATTGGCAATTTCTTTATAAACATATAGTTGCCGCACATCGTCATTTTCTTTGTTTTTAGCATATTCTTGATCGATCGCCTGTAGTTCACGCGCTACCCCCGAAGGGTTAAATAAAGGTTCCTTGAAAAAATTTGAGAAGCGATCCAGTCCGGCCTCGAAGGCACTATTGTCGATAGAAAATAAATAGGAAGTGAAATCGCTGCTCGTAAAGGCGTTAGTCAGTCCCCCATGTTCGCTGATATAGCGGTTGTATTCCGATTCCAACGGATATTTTTTATTGCCTAGGAAAAGCATATGCTCCAAAAAATGAGCGATTCCCGGGTATTTCGCCGGGTCGCTCCAGCTTCCAACCCGCACAGTCAAGGCAGCGGATGATTTTTCAACGTGTGGATCGGATATCAAAAAAGCTTGGAGTCCATTATTCAACTTAATTTTTGCAGTTTTTATTTCAGCTAAGGAGGGTGTTAAAATGGGCAATTTGGCTTTATCTTCGATGACTTTATAATCTTGAGGTGCCTGATAGGAAAAACAATGTGTAGTGAGGAGGAGTAAAACAAGCAAAAACCTCGTAAGCGACATTTGAATATACTGCATATAAGCCTATTTTTTGAACTTTTTATAAGAAAATATCCTATCGAAATATTGATATGAATGCTAGCTTGAAATTATGGTTGAAATAGACATCTTACTCAAACAACTTGCACTTGCACGCAGTGGCGACAAAGGATCCAGCGCTAACATTGGCGTCATTGCTTTAACACCTAAGGGATATGAGTTTTTGAAAACAACTCTTTCTCCTGAAAAAGTGGCAGATTACTTTAAACCGCTTGGCGTCATCTCTACGCGCCGTTATGAGCTGCCTAACCTATTAGCCTTTAACTTTATTCTTGAAGGAGTTTTGGCTGGCGGAGGAAGCCGGTCTTTGCATTTTGATTCACAAGGAAAGACATTAGGACAAGCGCTTTTAGAAATGCCGCTTTCCATTCCCCAAACACTCTCTTCTATTTTAATCAATCATTCAGGAAAAGTGTCATGACTTCCCCTTTGGTCATCGCTTCAAAAGATGAGCCGGGCATTATCTCTTTAAAATTACATCGACCTGAGAAAAGAAACGCTCTTAATATTGAGATGATGAAAGAGTTTTGCAACCTCATGGAGCAAATTAAGCATGAACAATCGATCCGCGTGATTATTTTACATGGAGCAGGACCCTCGTTTTGCGCCGGATTAGATCTGGCAGATGTCGCTAACCAAGATGTCGAGGAAGAATCGAGTTTATTAATGCAAAAGACGCTTTTACTTATCCGTACCGCTCCGCAAGTCACTATAGCTGCAGTTCATGGAGCCGCCATTGCAGGTGGAGCAGGAATAATGGCAGCTGCAGACTTTGTCATTGCCGCGTCGGATCTGGTCTGCGGCTTTCCCGAAGTTCATCGAGGGATTGTTGCCGCTCAAGTTGCAGTTATTTTGCAGCAGGAAATCGCCTATCATCACTTGCGCGAATTGTTATTGCTTGGAGAACTTTTTCATGCCCAACGCGCGTTGGAAATAGGATTGGTGGACCAGGTGGTACCTGGAGCTGAACTGCTTGATGAGGCCTTGACTCTCGCTCAAAAAATTTTGAAAGGAGCTCCTGAAGCTATTCGGTTAACCAAAAGGCTGCTGCAGGAATTGAATCCAATCTCATTAGAAGAAGCCTTTCTGATTGCATTGCCGGTTCATCGGCAAGCAAGACATTCTGTAGAAGCTTTAGAAGGCGCAAAAGCCTTTTTGGAAAAAAGACCTCCCCTTTGGTGAAGAGTTCCACCTTGCCGTTTACGTGCCCGTGCCCGTGCCCGTTCGTTTTCTCCCTTCCCCTTTTCCCTTTCTCGAATATAAGTGATTGAGAAATCGGAGAACGTAAAACGGAACGGCAATAACGAACGGGCACGGGCACGTAAACGGCAGGAAGCAGGGCACGTAAACGGCACAAAAACTAACCCTTTTTCTTAGGATCTCTTTCAGAAAAAGTATTCTGCTTAACTTGACGATTAATTCTATTTCTCAAAGGGTTAAGAACGACTTCTTCTTTAGCTTTAGGCTGCATGTGTTGAGTTCCAATACTAGCTGCCCTACGCTCAAGATCTGTTCCCTTTATCGTATCGGTCTCCTTGCGTTGACTATAAGCATTCGCATCCGGAACTCTGTTAACTTTACTTGGTGGTTGCATTTGAACTCCCCTGTTCTGTTATAAATCCTGTTTTAGAATTTTTTATTGGTCGATGTAATGAAGGTACTTGCACCATTATGTGCACACGACACATTGATCAATACGTTTGTATCATTCCACCATGGATTCCAGGTATCATTTGTGCCGATTACAATAAATTCATTGACATACCAGCGTTCCCAAATATAACGGTGTTTTTCTTTTAATGGCCAATAAGTGCCATCATTTAAAACTAAACAAATTTCTCCGTCAACTAATCTAAAGTCAATAATTCTCATTGTATAGATGTTATTAATATCTGGAAGAAGCGAGCATTTCACCTCGACAAAAGTGCCTGTCTCCAAATTAAAAATGGCGAGTTGGAATTCATCTTTACCTCTAAACCAATTACGGCTAGCTTGAGTAATAGCCAATCGATCTCCTCTTGACCAATATTGTAATGTATCTAAATGCTCCGGACGGACGAGCCAATATGAATCATCTTCCAGAATAATTTGATCTCCAAATTCTGACAAAGCAACCAAATGGTGATTCGATCGTTGATGCGATGTAAATCTTGGATTAAATTCATTGGTAACTTTTGTGTCCTGATCGGAAGGATTTGTCTGATCTTCAGTTTGCGGTGTTGGCTGTTGTTCATCAACCTGTTCAGTTGGAACCGTTGAGTTTTCTTCTTCTGCTTGCTGCGCTACAGCAAAAGAAGCCAGCATTAAAAAAGTGCATAAACTCGTTATCGCGATATTAAGTTTTTTCATCTTCAATCCTTTGTTTTTACAATGTGATTATCTCATCTTTCAGAACCCAATGCCTCATCCTTTTGGATGAGCACTGCTGAATTAGATGTGAATATTAATGCTTCTTTTGAATTAAGACCAAATAAAGAATAGATGAAAAAATTATTCGGAAAGGAATTGGCAGCCATCTGCGATCAACTTATCGATGTAATTCAAATCATAATGAGTCGTTACAAAATTAATGTCTTCCAACATGTATAGATGAAACGGAATGGTCGAATGCACTCCCCCAATATGGAACTCTCTTAAAGCCCTTTTAGCGATGGCGATCGCCTCTTGACGATCTCTTCCTTTGACAATTAACTTGGCGATTATGGAATCGTAATTAGGAGGGATCACATAGCCCGAATAACAAGCGCTATCCACCCTCACATACGGTCCTCCAGGGGGTAAATAATATTCCAAACGTCCGGGCGAAGGGGAAAAGTTTTGGGAGGGATTTTCCGCATTGATCCTGAATTGAAAAACATGCCCCTTAAACTGTACGTCTTTCTGCGAAAGTTGCAGTTTTTTGCCCTGTGCAATACGCAGTTGCTCAATCACTAAATCAACACCGGTCAATTCTTCGGTGACGGTGTGCTCGACCTGAATCCGCGTATTCACTTCCATGAAATAGAAGTTTTGATCTTTATCTAATAAAAATTCAACTGTACCGGCGGAATAATAACCCGCTTTTTTTACGACGTTGACGGCGGCTTGCCCTATTTTCTGCTTCATCTTTGGAGACAAAACGGGACTTGGTGCTTCCTCAATGAGCTTTTGCCTGCGCCGTTGAATTGTGCAGTCCCTTTCTCCCAGATGGATATAATTACCAAATTTATCACCTAAAACCTGCACTTCAATATGGCGGGGATTTACAATCATTTTTTCGATGTAGATATCTGGATTGCCAAAGCTGACCTCAGCTTCAGCTCGTGCCGCAATGAACATTTTGGTAAAATCTTCTTCACTTTGCGCAATCCTGATCCCTTTTCCACCGCCTCCGGCCACCGCTTTGATAAAAATGGGATATCCCAATTTTTTAGCTTCCTGCAAAGCTTGCTTGATATCTGCGACCACTCCATCCGATCCGGGAATCACCGGGCATCCGGCTGCTTTGGCTGTCGCTTTAGCCTTTGCCTTATCCCCTAATAAGGCAATTGCTTTGGGAGAGGGTCCTATAAAATTCAATCCGCAGCTTTCACAAATTGAGGCAAAGTTTGCATTTTCACTTAAAAATCCGTAGCCGGGATGGATGGCATCTGCACCGGTAATCTCGCAAGCAGATAAAATGTTGGGGATCTTTAAATAAGATCGATTAGAGGGCGCTTCGCCAATGCAAATGGCTTCATCAGCATGTAAGACATGCAAAGCCTCGGAATCGGCTTGTGAATAAACGGCTACCGTCTGCAAGCCCAGGTCATGGCAGGCACGAATGATCCTGACAGCGATTTCTCCACGATTAGCAATCAACACTTTTTGCATAAACTTCGCTTATGTTTTATGTAATCCGAAAAAGTTTTGTTCCAAATTCCACAGGACTTCCACTATCGACTAAAATTTCAGCCACAGTTCCTGCGATCCCTGCCTTTACTTCATTCATGACTTTCATCGCTTCGATAATGCATACGATGGTATTCTTATCGATTTTATCGCCCGGCTTGACAAAATTGGCATCGTCTGGAGAGGGAGATGTATAAAATGTTCCAACCATAGGAGAAGTGATAAATAGACTGGTATGAGCATCGCTTTTTTCCTGCGCAGCCGGCATGGAAACGGCGGCACCCCCTAAAGAGGAAGTGGAATCGGTAGCTCTCGATAAGGCGATGTTGGCACGGCGCGCAATCTCGCTTTGGGCGCTTAACTCATCGCTGAGGTCTAAAGGAGTATCTTGCTGGTGCAAATCGTTGCTATTCCTTTCAATGGCCAGTTCAAAACCCTCTTTTTTTAAAGTCAGCCGCTTAGTGCCAGTACGACCCATCGCAGCCATCAACTCTTTAATTTGTTTAAGTTCCATCTTTCTCCTTATACACGCTGGATGTAGGTATCATCTTTTGTATCAACTTTTATAATATCACCCATTTCAATGAATGGAGGGACTTCGATTTTTGCGCCTGTCTCCAATAAAGCGATTTTAACGCCTTCACTTTCTTCAGCCGCTGCGCGGACGCGCTCCGTTTTTACAACCATAATTTCAAGAAATTGAGGAAGCTCTACGCCAAAGATGGTGTCCCCAAAAAAAGAAGCACGAAGTTCAACCCCTTCTTTAAGATAATTTGCTTTATTTCCAATCACGTTAGTTGGGATTAAAATCTGCTCTAAATTACTGACATCCAAGAACAGATAGTCTTTACCTTCCATATATAGAAACTCAAGCTTTTTTTCAGCTAACGAGACATCCGTAATGGGTTGGTTAAGCTTGAAATTCTTTTCGATTAACTCATTGGTAGTGACATCCCGCAATTTGGTTTTTATAAAAGGCGTCCCTTTGGGAACTGTTACCTTTACACTCGATTCGACTCGATACAACTTTCCAGATAAGGAAATCGTCATTCCGGGTATTATACTGTTGCTTGTAGCCATATGAATGTCCACCTATTCTGATTGTTTTCCACGCAAAGAACGCACGGCCTGCGCCATACTGGGCGCTTTAAAAACATACGTTCCCGACACTATGACGTTTGCTCCGGCATCAATACATTCCTGAGCCGTCTTCTCGTTAATTCCCCCATCCACTTCAATATCAAATGGAGGGAGATCATTTTTACTTTTCTCTTTGGGTGTGATTCCCCCTTCCCGTATGTTCAATTGGTTGCAGATATCACGGGTAAATTGGACCTTTTCCAAAACCTCAGGCATGAAATCCTGTCCTCCAAAACCTGGATGAACGGTCATAAGAAGGATCATATCACATTTATCCAAATATTTTGGAATGAAAGACATTGAGGTCTCGGGACAAAAGGCAAGGCCGGCCTTAATATTGCATTTTCGGATATACTGCAAAGTTTCCTCGACATCTTCAGTAGCTTCAAAATGAAAAGTCAACATATCCGCTCCCGCTTCAACAAACCGCTCGATGTAGTCGAAAGGATGATACACCATGAGATGCACATCCAAAAACATGTCTGTCGCACGTTTTACGGCAGCCACGGCTTGATGGCCAAAGGTCAAATTAGGCACAAAGTGTCCATCCATGATATCGAGATGGATATAGTCTGCTCCAGCATCTTCAATCCGTTTAGCTTCATCAGCTAAATATCCAAAATTTCCGGCTAAAATTGAAGGAGAAACTCTTATTTTGTGTTTGTGCATATGAGTTGCCTATTAGCTTTTTGTCCTTAATGCCAAATTATCCCAAATTCGCGTTAAATTCATAAGCGATTTTTCATGAAAAGTCAATGATAAATAGAAAATCATAAAATATTAATTGTGCAAAAAGACTCATTTTGATAAAGTTAGCTTATGTGTAATAAAAGCTCCAGTATTACTTTTTTTGAAATAACTTGCGGTCAAACCTCTTATGACTGCGATGCTGGATGCCCCATGCTTATTAATATGGCGGGTATGCTTGTGCGCTAAGCGCACATATCTATTTTTTTCTCTTATATCTATTGTCCCAACTAAAAAACGATAAAAGTCTAATGATAAATTGACTTTTAAATAAATTTATGTTAATATTTTTTTGACATAAATATTTTTATTCTAATTTTGAATTCTTTATTAATTTTGAGGAATTATGCAGACGACCACATTACAAAAGTCCAGTACCATCGCTACAGGTTTTGCGATGTTTTCGATGTTATTTGGTTCAGGCAACATCGTCTTTGCTCTTGCCACTGGACAATATGCCCAAGATAAAAATTTCTTTGCTTTGATAGGACTCTTAATTACCGCCGTAGGCGTTCCCTTTTTAGGACTTGTCGCCATGACGTTATTTAACGGCGATTATAAGAGCTTTTTTAATCGAATCGGCAAAGTGCCCGGCTATTTAGTGACGCTTGTCATTATGGGTTTAATTGGGCCGCTCGGTGTAATTCCCCGTTGCATTGCGCTCTCTTTTTCGACATCAAAGACATACTTGGCAACCGTTCCATTGCCTACATTCAGCATCCTGGCTTGCCTTTTCATTTTTGCATGTACGTTTAAGAGAACGAGCATCTTAAATGTTATTGGATACGTTTTGACACCCTTAAAATTGGGTTCGCTTTCTTTTATCATCATTAAAGGATTTCTGGCATCGCCCGCCGCACCGGCCACCATGCACACTGAATTAACCGTTTTTTTAAAGGGTTTAAGGGATGGATTCCAAACAATGGACTTGATAGGCACCTTTTTCTTTTGCTCGGTTGTATTGGATTGCTTGCGAAAGAAAATTGATGTCACCAATCCAGCCAATTATAAACAATTGATTGGAATCACGCTTAAAGCAAGCTGTGTCGGTGCTGCTTTGCTTGCTATCATCTATATAGGATTTAGTTATGTAGCGGCGGCCCATAGTGGAACATTGGCACACGTCAGTCCCGAATATTTGATCAGCAGTTTGGCTGAGCAAATTCTCGGCCCTTATGCCGGGTTGATTGTCAGCTTTACGGTAACGATGGCCTGTTTGACAACAGCCATTGCTTTAACAACGGTTTTTGCTGAGTTTATTCATAAAGAATCGAAATATAAGATTAGTTATCCGGTAGGATTATGCATTACTTTAATCGTTGCTTTTTTTGTATCGACGCTGGATTTTGCAGGCCTCAGCAGAATATTAGCTCCGATACTTGAAGTATGCTATCCGGCATTGATTGTTTTGAGCCTTGTGAATATTTTTTACAAGTTGTATCAATTTCAACCGGTTAAAATACCTGTTCTAGTTATCTTTATTATGTCGCTTCTGATTTATTTTATCTAATTTCAAGCCGGCGTGTAATATTACACGCCGGTTCCGTTTTACGTGTCCGTGCCCGTTTGCTTTTGTCGTTTCGGGCAAGGGCATGAAAAAGAGCACTTTATCTATGAATGCTTTTATTTATGAATAATATTATGGATTGTTTGGCAAAATTGCCGCTGTTTCTGCGTATCTGTGCAATGATAGATATACCCTATATAAGGCGTATCATAAACCTTTACATAAGAGTTCGCTAAATCAGATGAGGGTACCTGCAGTTTAGTAAACATCCGGCTAAGCTCCTCCTTGACACTCCGCTCCTGAGCTTTAATCATGACATACACATATTCAGCGTCAGTTTTTAGTTTCATACTACATCCTTCACCGGCAAAAAATCCGCTTTCAATGGCATCCAATTGCATCAAGAATAAAGCTTTAAGAGATTCCGGTTCCATCACCGTACGCATGATCACGGGCGTCAAAGAATAAAAAAAGTTTTCCAATAACAGCTCATTGTATTTCACACTGCTGCCCAGCAAAGCACGTACAACACAGAGCAATTCATTTTGCTTAGAGATCATCCCACCATTAAAATCGCGCAATTCCCCGATAATTTGAGTGAGTTCATCAAAGACTGCCTGCCGTGCCTTCGGAAGATCGATTGAATGATCACGCCTCAAAAATTTTTCTTTGGCTAATTTAACTCTAAAAATAGTGGCTTCTTTAACATATTTTTTACGCAAAAAACCTAAGTTTTTACTGCGGTCATGGATATATTCTATAAAGCTATTTGACGCACGAAACATCTCTTGGATTGAAACACTTCCCGGTTTGACAACTCTCACCAAAATAACTGTAAAAAATAAATTGGAATGGGTTTGTTCATCGAAAGAGATCGTCAATTGCGGAATGTCGCGCATGTATTTGATTTGATTGCTTAAACTAAGGACGTTTCGCATCACCTCTTCTTCATTGCGCGGCATAAACACAGGATGCATCAAATGTTCAATCCGATCTTTTAAATCAATCGGAAGTTCTTTTCGCAACACCTGTATCTCTTCCGTCGTAAAATCCTCGCCATTATTTTTTTCAATTTCAAGATAAAGCGTGCAAATGTTCTCCGTACCGCGCCGATTAGCAAAAAATGAATCGTCAACTGCTTGAGCTGAAGGAATATAGTTTTGAATGGCTGTCAAAAGGTGCCTTTTTTCGAATACCTCTTTATCTTGTAGAAAATTGACGCCGACCAAAATTCCCAAAACATTTTTTTCTTCTTCAGGCAAATGCAGGCGAGTTCTAAACAACTTCAAACTTAAATGCCTTTTTTCGGGTGCAAGCTTTACAGCCTGGCGTAATGACTTCCGGAATAAATAATGCACGCTAATAATGCGGCTAAGATGACGTGAAGATCGCAATGTTTTAAAATCATCTCGGCACATCACTAGCACATGTTGCATCTCCGTCATCACATCAATATCAAACTCTTTGGGCAACCGGCGTACCAGGAAAGCAATGTACTCTTGCACCATAGCTGTCTTCTCATCGGCAGAAAGGCCTTTAACCTCAAGGATGCGGCGCGCATAATAGCTTGACTCGACCCCCAGGCGCGTCTCCATTTCGATGATAGGCAGATTGCGTCTGATCTCTTCTAAATCCTCTTTATTGTCGATATGAAGCATTACTTCACACAACGTATATAAATCCTTGCTAAAGTCAGGCATTTCAAAATCAGCCGCATAAACCATAACGACATTTAACCGCTTGCCCGGCACCAACCAACGGCTGACCATTTCAAAAAAAAATTTAAATGCGTTCGATCGATATTTATATAAAACATAAAAGGAAAGATTACCGGGAACTTGCGGGCTTAATTTAAATGAAACCAAAGGAAGCAACGCATTGAAATGCGCGCATTGATCCGCTTGAAAATCAACATCAGCTTCCTTGATAGTAAAGACTTCCTCAGGCAAAATTTTTCTAAGGACATTCCTTATGGAAGCTACATATAGAGCATTGTTTTCATTACCTGCAGGAGAATCAAAACTTGTCACAATTCTGGGAATACAACCTTCTTGCAACATTTAAAGTCACCTCCAAGGAAAACACAACTACTTATTTTATCCTTGACGCAATAGGTCTAAAAAACGTGTTGTGAATATGCCTTAAATAGGAAAAAATCCATTTTACCCAAAGACATTAATGCCACTGTAACAACTGCACAGATATGTGAAAAGAAAAAAAATCCCTGCCATTTCTTGCCGTTTACGTGCACGGGCACGTAAATGGCAGAGGCATCAGATATCGAATACCCTTGAATCTGCAGCTTTAAGCTTATTAACAGCTTGTCTATTTTTGTAAATATCATACACATTTTTACCAGTGTTAAATGCAACAAATGATACAACACCTAAAATAATATTAACTGCAAATCCTGAGAAAATTCCAAGAGCAACAACGCTCACAGCTAAAGCTATGCTTAATAAATTGCGAATGAGTGCACAGATTTTATAATCTCTTTGAATATTTAAAATTGTAATTTTATTTTTAGAGTTAACTTCTTTTTTTAGTTTTTTCTCTAATAAATGTTCACAAATATCACCTGGAAAAATTCCTATAATAGGAATGCAAACCATTACTTTAAGAAAAGTAGAATTCTCAACAAATGAACTGGCTTCAACTGTTGGTGTACTTGCTTCATTAGGTGATGTATTTGACGAAATGACCTTAAAGGGAGGAACCAAATTTAAATCTTGTCTTATTAAATATTTAAAATTCATGCCAAAACGACCAACAGATATTGCATAAAAGACTCCTTGAATAGAAAAATTATACTTTATTTATTTTTAATTGTCAGTAATTATTGTTTATTATATTATTTATATATTAATTTAAAATTAGGAAGAATAATGATCCAACGTATTTTATTAATATGCCTTTCATGCGCTTTCTTAGCCGCTTGTACGGCTCCATTCAATTCCAAGCAAGACTCTGACGAAATTGAATTCGATATTTCCTCAACAATTTCTGATGAAGCATCACTCTCTGATGAATCGGATGAAGATGGCGAACAAGAAAATTCTATCACTTGGATCAAGTGATTTAAGCAAACCGGTAGCAATCCAATACAAATTTCTTAATAAATCTAACAAAAATCGTGTTTTTTAATGCATTTTATTTTATAAATGAGATCATATTCATCTCGAATTTAATTGATATTTGAACTGACAAAAATCTTTATAAATTTCTAAGAATCAATACATCTAGAGGAATTTTCCATGATTCAAAGTTCTTCCATTGAAAAAAGTGTTATCCTACCAACTTCATTGAATCTAGATATAAGAAATATTTTGAATTACTTCCCTCCCGAAGCACGTGAAGGGAAAGCAAAAGAGCTAGCGGCCATCGATAGTACTTTGTTTTACAAGGCTTTACTTCCAAGAATGGTTCCGAAAAAATTCACAATTATTGATCTTGAACAAAAAATCTCCGTTTTAAAAAGAAATTCATTAATTAATATTTTACAAAGAATTAAAACAATTTATTCTACGATAACAATTAATTCTATCAATACACAAATCAAGAAAGAATTAAATTTTTACAATAAAACTAAAATTTGGATCGATCAAAATCATGAATTAATCGTGCCTGAAAACGAATATCTTATTTATTTATTAGATAGCAAAAGGATTGGCTTTAAATTTATTTTTACAAATTTATTTCCTTCTGAAAATTACTTAGCCTATTCTGTAAAAATTTATTCTGAAGAAGAACTTGCGGAACACATTAAGCACTTTAAACAAATTTTTGAGAATCCATACCACCCTTCATCCGAAAATATTCAAAAAAAAACGTTAAAATTTCCCAAATTTATGCTGCATACCAAAGCGTTATTTCAATCTCCACCCTCAGTGTTGTATCAACTTCCATCGTCATCATCGATAGTGCTTCAGTCTGCTCCATCTCTATTAATGCAAGCTCCGTTTTCATTGGAAGTCATTCAGGCTGAAACTGATCTGGAAGAATTATTTTTTAAAAGCACAGGCTTGTGTATTAATCGAGAGGCTAAGCAAATTTTAATTACAAAAAAAGATTACGAAGATATCCCTGCACGCTTACTGATACATGATATTTTCCAAATTAATTTTTATCACAAAAGTTCGGTGAGGCGTGCCCGCAGTTTTCCAAATTTCGATTGTAACAAATCTGTTAAGACTCAAACAGATTTTAAACGATCTCTCTCTGAACGATTGAATAGGAAGAAAAAAGAAAAAAAGAAATCTATTACACTTATCGAACAAGAGTGCTGGGAATCCAAATTGCCAAACCTAAAAAAAGAGAAAGCTCAAAAATACTTAGCCGTAAATAATTATCTCATTTATTGCATTGGAACAAATGTACTTTCACAATTAAAAAGACATAGCGAAATCCTAAATCATCAACACCTAATGAAACCCACATCTGAATCACAACTCTTTTTTCATCTGGATGCAGGCATTTCTAAAATATTTCAAAGCCCTCATTTGTTAGGCAAAAGTCTACTATTGACTAAACTAATGGAGTTTGAATCACACTCATTAAAAAAAGTTAAGGTGATTTGGGAGAGTTGTGTTTACTTAGAATATTTATCACTTAAAAATGTACTTGAGCATGAGATTGGACCTGATCGATATCCTGAATTATGGAAATGGAACGACAAAGAGTTGGAAATCGCTGCAAAAAGCATTTCAGATTACGAAGATACGCCCCCCTATAGTTTAGATGAAAAAGGGATTGTACATCCTCGAAGTTGACTTAGTTTTTTTAAGTTTGAGGATAGTCTGCGCGGTTTGAGTATCGTTATCAATTTGCATTTTTAGCTCTTCTAAACTATTAAAACGGTGTTCCGGCCGTATATATTGTATCAAGATGATCTCTACCCAGGTCCCATCTAATATATTGATCGAATCATCAAATAGATGGGCTTCTAAGATGGTTTTTGCATCTTGCCTTACTGTAGGGGCCATCCCTAAATTAGCTACACCGTCTATCAACCTCCCTTCATATCTTATACGGACAGCATAAACACCCAGCGGAGGCAAACAAAGCCCGTCCACTGCACAGTTAATGGTCGGAAAGCCGATCTTTTTTCCAATCCCTTGACCGCTTTTCACGGGTTGATAAACTGAAAAATCTCTACCAAGCATTTTGCTCGCTTCAATCAGATTGCCTTGCCGTACAAAGGCTCGAATATGCGTACTCGAAACTCTTTGATCATTTATCGTGTATTTTTCTAAGAACTCTAAATGAAATTGAAGTTTTTTAGCTAATTCCAACAGAAGTTTTTTATCTCCGGTGCGATCTTTTCCCATTCTAGCATCAGGACCTAAAATCAGATGGGTAAATGGCAATCGGCTGGCAATATCCAGAAGAAATTTATCGGCAGTTTGTTGAGAAAATTCTTTAGTGAAGGTCAATACGGCAACAGTATCAATGCCTAATTCTTCAATTATTTTTAAACGATGCTGCAAAGAGCAAAGCAATAAAGGCTTCTCTTCCGGCCTTAGAATTTCTGCCGGATGATTGCTAAACGTGATGACAACGCTTTCGCCATCAGGCAGCACGGCTTCTTTAAGCCTTTTTAAGATAGCTTGATGCCCTAAATGCACTCCATCAAAATTGCCAACAGAAATAGCCCTTTTCTTTCCTTCTGCTTTAACGGAGTCCCAATCAAGGATAATTTTCATGGATAGGAATAAGGATGGATCGATTGTAAAAAAGATAACCTATCAAATTCCGGAGAATCCAGCAAGTGGCCATCAATGCAGTCTTTCAAAGCAAAGGCTCCGCTGCGCAAACGCTGCAAAACACTTAAATGAGCTCCGCACCCCAAATGTATGCCTAAATCATAGGCAAGACTGCGGATATAGGTTCCTTTGCTGCAAACTGTTTGGATTTCAAGATGAGGATAATCGTAACGGATAAGCGTTGTATGCAGTGTGACTTTTGAAGGGGGCCGTTCGATCGTTTGCCCTTTCCTAGCCAATTCATAAAGTTTTTTCCCCTTGATCTTTTTTGCAGAAAACATAGGCGGGACTTGTTCAATTTCCCCCTGAAAATGGGTTAAAGCTAATTCAATATCGGAAAGTGAAGGGACTTTTGAACTCATGCCCACAACTTTGCCAGTGCAGTCATACGTATCCGTTGCGATCCCTAAAGTAATAGTGGCCCGATATTCCTTATCTTGACAGAGCAGCCTATCAGACAGCCGCGTGTAACGGCCGATCAGCAACACCATCACTCCGGTAGCAAAGGGATCCAATGTTCCTGCATGTCCGATTGTACGCACACCCACTCTTTTGCGCAACGCAGCTACAAGGCTAAACGATGTCTTTCCGACAGGTTTATCAACAAGCAGAATCCCTTCAATAGGTGCATGCACATAGCTACCTTGCACTTATTCCTCCGGTTGCAATGGACGGGATTCCCTTTCATTCGAGATTTCCCCTAAAAGGGTTTGGATGCGCATATGCGCATCGACACTGTCATCGATTTTAAAGACTAAATCGGGAAAATAGCGCATGACAACTTTTTTAGAGGAATGAACAGCAATAAAGCCCGCAGCCGATTGCAAGGCTGCGATGGTTTCTTTTTTATCGGCATCCGTGCCGATGACGCTAATGTATACTTTGGCATGCCGCAAATCTTTGGTGATATCCACACGTGTAACAGTAACGAGTTCATTCACATGAGGATTGCGCACATCTTTGCGGATCACTTCTGAAATGACCTCTTTAAGAAGAGAGTTTAATCTGTCGGTTCGTTGTTTTGGCATAAGCTTGATATCTTATAAGTTAAAGGGTCGATTACAATTCTTGCGTAATATAAGTCGTTTCGTAAACCTCCAAAATGTCCCCCTCTTGAAAAGCGCTAAATCCGTTTAGGACAATTCCACATTCCAAACCTTTTTGCACCTCTCTGACATCCTCTTTGACACGCTTCAAAGAAGAAATAGAACCTTTCCAAATCACTTCTTCGGCACGTTTCACCCGTACATGATAGTTGCGGTTGATTACCCCTTCAATCACTTGACATCCTGCAATGAGTCCCAGCTGAGAAGATTTAAATAGTGCTTTAACTTCCGCTTTACCTTTGTCCGTTTCAAGGGCGATTTTATCAAGCATGGCCACCATCAAGGCTTTAACATCATCGATTGCATGATAAATAATGTCATGCAGCCGCACTTGTACGCCATATTGCTTGACGAACATATCGGCATGGCTTTCGATGGCTGTATGAAATCCAATGATGACCGCTTTAGAAGCAGAAGCCAATTGCACATCGGATTCTGTCACCTCGCCCACTCCGGCATAGATGATATCCGGTGTTGCCTTATCCGATTTGATCTTTTCTAATGCTGTCTTAAGAGCTTCTAACGAACCTTGCACGTCAGCACGTAAAACAATATTGAGAATTTTCTTGGGAACAGACGCTTGCTGCATAAGCCCTTCGGCTGAGATTTTCTTCTTTTGCAAAGCAAACTGACGCAACCCTTGCCGCCGCGCTTCTGCAATCTCGCGAGCCTCCCTTTCAGACTTAACAACAATGAATTCTTGCCCAGCTTCAGGCAAGCCCGATAAACCCGTAATCGCTACCGGCGTTGAAGGACCCGCTTCCGCTAATTCTTTGCCAAATTCATCGCGCATCGTTTTAACGCGGCACCACGAATCGCCAAACACCAGCGCATCGCCGATCTTTAAGGTTCCATTTTGTACCAGGACCGTGGCCACAGCACCCATCCCTTTATGCATTTCAGACTCAAGGACTGTTCCGCGAGCACGCATTGCGGGATTTGCTTTTAATTCTAAAACCTCAGCTTGCAGAGCCAACATTTCAAGAAGCTGCTGGATCCCATCCCCGGTAACGGCTGAGCAATTGACGCAAATCGTTTGTCCACCCCATGCCTCAGGCAATAATTCTTGCTCTGCTAACTGCCGATACACATTGTCTGCATTAAAGTTGGGTTTGTCGCTTTTGTTTAAAGCAACTACAATTGCAACCCTTGCTTGTTTGGCATGCTGGATCGCTTCAATCGTCTGTTGGCGAACCCCTTCATCACCGGCAATTACCAGGACAACGATGTCTGTCACATCAGCACCGCGCGCGCGCATAGCCGAAAAGGCCTCATGGCCAGGCGTGTCTAAAATGGCAATATCCCCAACAGCTGTTTTGCAGCAAAAAGCTCCAATATGCTGTGTGATTGCGCCAGCTTCGCCGGCCGCTCGATTGCTTTTGCGGATCGCATCGATCAAACTGGTTTTTCCATGGTCGACATGCCCCATGAAGGCTGCCACCGGAGGACGGATGATCACATGTGACTGGTCAGAGGCTTGAATTTCCTCTTTAATGGTCTTATCCGTGATCCTGATACGCTCTTCTTCAGCCGTATCAATGGAAATTTCGCAGCCAAATTCTTGCCCCAATAACTGGATAGTCGTTTCATCTTCAAGCAGATCGTTCAAAGTGACCACTAAGCCTTGCAAAAATAATTTTTGAATAAGTTGCGAGGATTTCAATTTCATCTCAACAGCTAGATCTTTTATTGAAATTGGAATTCGCACATTCAAAACTTTGGGCCTAACCGTGACATCTTCTTGCACCGGCCTCATTTTGGCGCTCTTTTTTTTGCGCCAGGCACGAAGATCCTCTTCCCCTTCACGCAATCCATGCCGGTCGCGGGCATCAAACGTGGTCTTTTGACCGTCTTGCCGCTTAGCAGGTTTGATATCGCGGAACTCTTTAAAACGGGCAGTCTTTAGATTTTTTTTATTGGCCTCATCCGCTGTTTCCGGATAGACCCCCTCTTTAGGACGAGGCTTTGGCTTGATTTTTGCTTTATCTTTGGAAGCATCCACGGATTCCGGGCGCGCACTCTTTGCAGCTGCGGCGGCGGACTCTCCCCCTCTCCGTTGAGGTTCTCTAGGAGGGGGTGTCTTCATCACAGGTTCCGGCTTTGGCAAAAGATCTTTAATATGCCTGCCGGTAGGACCTAATTTAATGAAAGGCTTCATAGGTTCCGATGCCGACTCTCGCATAACAGGTGGGACTTTTGGAAGAACCACTTCATCCATTTCAATTGGTGTTTCAACAATTTTATCTTGTTCTAAAGAAGTTTCCGACTGGCTTTCAACCACTTCTTGCTGTTTAACAAGCTCTTGCTCGGCAATTTCCTCGGCAAAAATCTCTTGCCTTAATTCAGCTCCAGATTTCTTTCCATTTTTTATGGTATGCTCAGCTTCGGCCTCTTCCTCAGGCACAGAAGCTATCGATTCAGCACCCTTCCCGGGCTTAGCTTCCGCCGTTCCCCCCTCGGCAAAGGCCGATTTCGAGCGAGCTTTAATACGTGGAGCGGGTTCTTCAGGTACAGCTTGAGCGACCGGCAAAAGATCTTCTTTAGCCTTCTCTGCTGGTTGTTCAGCTGCTTTCTCTCCCTCTTTCTTTTTGGCCAGCTTATCCTTTAAGCTGCCGAGATTAATAGCTTTAGCAATCTGTGTATTTTTTATGTTAATTTTAAGGTTTTTAGCCAAAGCGTTATGTCCTTTGTTTTCTAATTTGTTCCAGAATCCTCTCGGCCATTTCCAAGCTGATACCGGGCACTTGAGCTAATTTTTCTGGAGTTGACGTCAGGAGGCTGCGCGGCGTCCCAAATCCTTCTGCCACCAAATGTTCAAATATTAATGTTTTGACCCCTTCAATGCCTGTTAAAGGCTCATCCAAAGTCGGATCTTCCATTTCAGCCAATTCGTTCCGCTGAAGCGACATGGCTCGATTGTAGTCTGTCATTTTTTGAACTTCAAGCTCATAGCCGATCAGTTGGCTATTGAGCCTGGCATTCATCCCCTTTTTCCCAATCACAGCTGCAAAATCATCATCTTCGACGACAATGGAGATGATTTTCTCATCCTCATTAATATTGATTTTGCGGATCTCAAGCGGCGATAAAGCATTTTGCAGCAATTCGATAGGATCGGAAGAAAACGGGATGATATCTATTTTCTCATTATGCAGTTCACGCACAACATTTTTAACGCGGTTGCCTCGCATTCCTACGCAAGCGCCGACAGGGTCAACCTTTGAATCTGTCGAACGCACCGTTAACTTAGTCCTGTAGCCCGCTTCCCGTACAATTCGGTCGATGATCACAGTTCCATCATTGATTTCGGGAACCTCCTGGACCATCAACTGTTTTACAAATTCGGGATGGCTTCTCGACAATACAACTTCGGCCCCCCCATTTTCGGTATCGTTCACTTCGCATAGTAAAGCCAGAACCTTTTCTCCAATGTGATATTTTTCCGTTTTCGGATAATATTTCATGGGCATGATCGCTTCAACTTTGCCTAAATCGACGATGAGATTAGCGCCGCGGACAAAACGTTTGATCGTTCCGGAGACAAGCTCATGGATGCGATGCCGATATTCTTCATAGATGACATCCCGCTCAGCCCCTCGCAATTTCTGTGTGATCATTTGGCGCGCTTTCTGGGCGGCGATCCTTCCAAAATCTTTGGGGGTGACAAGGACATCGATGAATTGACCGAGCTGAGCATCGGGATCAATTTGACGGGCATTTTCCAATAAAATCTCTTGAGCGGGCACCTCAACTTCTTCGACAATCTCTTTTTCGCTGAACACATCGATGTTGCCGGTCTTGGGATTAATAGTGACTGTGACATTGGAGGCTCCTGTGATGCTTTTGCGTGCGGCGGCGCGTAACGATTCTTCAATGGCGCCGATCACTACTTCGCGCTTAATGCCTTTTTCTCTTTCCAGGTATTCAAAGATGGCAATAAGATCTTTATTCATTTAGTTATGCCTCAATCTATCTTAAATTACTGTGTTACTATTTAATTATGCTCTCCTCTCCAAATTAAGCTAGCCTGCGGATAGGATCCGCAGCTAGCTGCCTGTGGTGGAAAGCTTTGTCATGCACACATTACAGCGTTAGGAAATGCTATCTTCAGTTTCCCTTTTTTTGTCTTTTTTTTCCTTGTCTTTACCCTCATCTTTTTTCTTCCGTTTTTGCGAGGTAATGACAATATCATCGCGATTCACTTGGTTTTGATCGATTAGATATTCTTTGATGGAAAGAGCGATTTTTTTGTGTTCAGGATCGAGTTTAATCACTTTTGCAGTGACTTCATCTCCTTTGGAAACGACATCTTCCACTTTGCCGAAAGCTTGATCTGAAAATTCGGTCACATGGATCAACCCTTCGATGCCACTTTCAAATTCCACAAAAGCGCCAAAAGCAGTGATTTTGGTGACTTTACCCTTGACTAACGAGCCAACCGGCATGGTTTTTTCAATCGTTTCCCAAGGATTTTGACTCAATTGCTTAACACCCAAGGTGATCTTTTTGCTTTCTTTGTCAACAGAAAGGATCACGGCATCCACAGCATCTCCCTTACGCAAAACTTCAGAAGGATGGGATACTTTCTTGATCCAGCTCAAATCGGAAATATGGATCAAACCCTCGACTCCCGGTTCCAATTCAACAAAAGCTCCATAATTGGTCAAACTCTTAATCTCCGCTTTGACATTTGTTCCAACAGGATATTTAGCTTCTACATCATCCCATGGATTATGTTCCGTTTGTTTCAACCCTAACGAAATTTTGCCTTCATCTTTTTGAACGGAGAGAACGACAGCCTCGACTTCATCGCCTTTTTTGACAACTTCGCTAGGATCGGTAACATTTTTTACCCATGACATTTCGGAAACGTGGATCAACCCTTCGATGCCGGGTTCGATTTCGATGAAAGCGCCATAGGGCAGAAGATTGACAATTTTACCCTTGACGCGTACGCCAGGAGGATATTTTTGTTCGATTTGATCCCATGGATTTGCTTCTTTTTGCTTCAGGCCTAAGGCAACGCGCCCTTTATCTTTATCGACGCTAAGGATCATTACTTCCAATTTTTGTCCCAGATGGACCATTTCGGAAGGATGCTTGATCCGTTTCCACGTCATATCAGTGATATGAAGCAGGCCATCGATGCCATCGAGATCGAGGAATACACCGAAATCGGTGATGTTTTTGACCACGCCTTCGCGAATATCGCCGGGCTTGATATTTTCCAACACTTCCGCTTTTTTGGAGATCCTTTCAGCTTCGAGCAGCTCGCGGCGGGAAACGACGACGTTTTTGCGGTCGATATTGATTTTAAGGATTTTGAATTCAAATGTTTTATCGATATAATCGTCGAGGTTTTTAATCCGCTTGTTGTCGATTTGCGATCCAGGCAGGAAGGCTTCCATGCCGATGTCGACCATCAAGCCGCCTTTAACTTTGCGCAAGACCCGCCCTTTGACGATAGAACCTTCTTCGCAATGTTCGAGGATGTATTCCCATTGGCGAAGCCGTTCAGCTTTTTCACGGGAGAGGACGATTTGACCATTGTCATCTTCAGCCTGATCGAGCAGCACTTCCACTTCACCATCTAGAATGACATAAGAAGGATCGGAAAATTCGGCAATAGGAACTAATCCTTCCGACTTTAATCCTACATCGACGACCACGTGATCTTTGGTGATTTCGACAATGCGGCCTTTGAGGATGGCGCCGGGGATAGGGACAGGGGCTGTTTCGACAGATGTGGCTGGTTCTTCCTTGTTAAGAAGACTTTTAAACAGTTCAGCATCTTGCTCTTGGAATACGACATCATCAACGATGTTCTCTTCATTCCAAGAATGTTGTGGGTTATTAGACATTTAAAGGTTACTCCTTATTTTTTGCTAAAGCAACCAGCATAACAGAGAAAATGAAAAGTGAAAAGAAAAAAGATCTTGCCAAAAAGCGGCTTTCATGCTGTTTGCTATATCGTTTTTCAGGCCCCATTTGTCGTTTTCGTGCCCGTGCCCTGCCCGTGCCCGTGCCCGTTTGCTTACCGTCTTCCGTTACCTCGTTAACCCTAATCCAATCACTAAAACTAGCCGCACGCATAAGTCCGTGATTTCGGGCACGGACACAGGCACGGGCACGTTAAAACGGCAAAACGACAAACGGCATGTTATTCTAACCTTCGATAGGTGACCTTCGAGGTAGGTGTTTCATAAAGACTAATAGCATACAAATTAGGCAGCAAGTCATCCAAATAATCAAATATCCACTTGGCAATGAATTCAGCTGTAGGAGCTTCGCAATTCAATGAATCATTTAACCATTTATGATCCAAGAACTCTTCAATCATTGGTTTTACAATCGTGCTGATATCATGGAAATCCATGACCATGTTCTTTTTCGTGCCCTGGACAATCAACGTTTCTGAACGAATCATCACAATCATTTGATAGGAGTGGCCGTGAGGGACGCTGCATTTTCCTGGAGGCGGCAGCACATGACCTGCTTCAAAACGGAACGATTTTTCTAATTCAAACATGTGCAAGGCCCCTCGCCTCGAGGCAACGGTGCTGCTGCTGTCCCATAAAAAATCCTTATTTGATAATTTTATATCATGGGAAATAATAAGCATTATAGACTGTAATGTCAATTTTAAAGCATGTTGAGAAATGATATGGAAACACTAATTATGAAATTCGGTGGGGCATCGGTTGCAACCCCAGCGCATTTTGCCCGAATCGCCGATATTATTTTAGAACAAAAGCGGTGTTATCCACATATCGTAGTGGTTGTCAGTGCGATGGGAAATACTACTGATCAACTTATTGAATTAGCTAAGCAGGTCAATCCGTGCCCTCCCCAGCGGGAATATGACATGCTTGTCAGCGTCGGCGAACGGATCAGCATCTCTTTGCTTGCCATGGCTTTAGCAGCTAAAAATCATGAAGCCGTGAGCTTTACCGGCAGTCAATCGGGCATTATTACCTGCAATAGACATACAGAAGCACGCATAATTGATGTGCAGCCCCACCGATTAATCCCTCATTTGGAAGCCGGCAGGGTCGTGATTGTAGCCGGATTTCAAGGAGTCAGCCGGACTAAAGAAATCACAACGCTTGGACGAGGAGGATCCGATACTAGCGCAGTGGCCCTTGGAATAGCATTGAAAGCAAAACTGAAATTTTTCAAGCCCGTAGATGGCATCTATAGAGATGATCCAAAGAAAAACCCTGAAGCTGAATTGTTGGAAAAGCTGACCTATGCTGAAGCTTTGGATATCATTGATAAGGGGGCTAAGGTGCTGCATCGCAGATCTCTTTTGCTAGCCTGTAAAAACGCCTTACCTTTGGAAGTCTGTTCTTTTCAAGATCCAACTGGAGATAAAATCGGCACGCTTATTGCCAATCCCTATTACATAAGCCCTCCTGCGCCAGTTTATGAAGATTGTTGAAGTCCGGGAGGATAAATCCCGCTAGACTGCATTTAAGGGAGAGAAGTATGTCGCCAGACAATATAACTAGCGGTGTTTCTCAATACTCCAAAGAATACAATCGATTAGTGCGGAATTTACCTCCTGCAGTCGTTCAACAGCTTGAAACGTATAAACTTGATTACAAAGCTTACGGTTATTTGGACCAATTGAAGCATCCTAATCTTTTTCCTGCTCTTTTTGAAAATAAAAGCCTCGAAAAAATTGCTCGCATCGCCTTATGTGCTTTTAGAAACTATGCCCTTTCGTATCCTGAAACCATTTCCACCTTCATGCATTTGGCTGCGCATGCTGAATTTATACAAAATCCTAAAACGACGATCTATTATGAAGAAGATGGGGAAACAAAATTTTATATTCGGCTGTTAAATTTTGAAGAAAATCACGTGCCTACGATCTCGTGCCACTTCAATTCAACCTATCAATCTTTAAATGTGGGAACATCGCGCACAAATTATCCTCATTATAAGATACCTCTACTGAAATCCTATTTTAATTTTTCAAAGAAAGATTGGATTAAGTTTTCGAAAATGATAGGAAGCGTTTCACCCCGTGAACGCTATTTTTCATTGTTTCCGCTGGCACAAAGGGCAACCTGGCCCCCCATCTACAAAAAAATTTGTTCTCTGATACGCTGTTTTCATCCCGTCGAAATCGAAACAAATGAAAATTTATACTCGGCATTTATTGTGCCAAGTTTTTCAATGCTGACACTGTTTTTTGAAATAGAAGCCGCCAAAAAAAAACGCCCTTCGGCTCTGCTGACTCCGGTTTTTGGAGAACTTTCAATCAATGAAGTTGGCCGGATGAAAGCAAAAAAACAATCGCCCTTTGGACTTTACTGTCCCGTTCCAAAGCAACTCGACATCGACTGTGAAATTACACGGCATTATATGAAAACTGTGGATGGATATTCTGGATGCGATGCTGCCTCATTTTGGATACATGATGTGTATCATCTTGTCCGGGAATATGAAATGACAGCAGAAATTTCAGCGGCGAGATTTCATATTGTCGATCTTCTGGAAAAGTATCAAATCAGCTATTCGCAAAGTTCCAAAAAATATGAACTTATCCAGAACCTAAAAAAGTATCTGATCGATGGGGAATTGCTTTTTTGTTATGATAAAAGTCTTTTTTATAATCCACGTGCATATGAAATGCCATTTGGCATTTTATTCAAGTTGCAAAGAAGCTTATGGGATTTTGATCTGATTAAACTCGTGATACGATCGATGGTCAAAGAGAAGCGGATTTGGAAACATAAATTTCATCTGGGTTTTGATGATCTTATTAAAAGGTCTCATCAAAAATATTATATGGAAGTAGATTTCATGTATCGTGTGTTTTATAAAGGTAAGATTGCAGCTCATCATGGAAGGGAATTTCATTATACGTTTCCTGAAATGGGCAATGTGAATCAAAGTTGTTTTCAATCCTCTGAAAAAGTGCTCCGTCTTTTTCTTTCATCGATTAAAATCCTATTGTGCGAGTCCTTGGAATTTTACTTAGGGGCTGCCCAACAAATTTTAGCCTCGGGAAGTGTTTTGATTGACAATAGTTATGTTACATTTGTTGAAAGTGCTGAAACAGTCTTTACAATTAACTCTTGTATTGAACGGATCCGTGCTAAGCGTGTGATTATTAATTTTGTAAAAAAGGAGGAGTGGATCCATGATATTGAAGCAGAAGAGATCCGTCTATTTGCTCATCCAAATTGTGTGGCGGCAAAAAACATCAACTGCAAAAAATTATTTTTGCATGAACCCGTCGATGTGATAAATTTTGAAGATTATTCTCATATTGATGAGGTGTTTTTTTGTTCGAATAATAATGTGGTGGTAGTTCATTTGGATAGCACCTCGCACATTGGCTCCTACCAACCCTGCTCTGGCTATAACATCGAAGCCAGTCTTGATGTCTAACTATATATTATTTTCTTTAGATTGACCCCTTATATCTATTTCGCTTAAGTTCCATCCCTATGAAATCAAAAAAAATCTTTTATATACATTTGCAAGGAAAGCTATGTTCCGATTTTGCCTTTATTTGACTAGCTTGTTTTTTTGTTTATCTGCCTTGCCCGTTTCATCCAATGAAATCATTTCAGATGCAGCTGACATTTTAAACAGTCACAAAACCCCTTTAGCCAATACTGAAGGTGAACCCTCTTCCCTCATTCACGGTTGTGTCAATGTTATTACCGGCGATTTCATCGATTTTCAAACTGACTTAACAATGGCCGGTTCTAATCCTTTATTATTGGAACGTTATTACTGCAGTTCAGATCACGCATGCGGATCGCTTTTTCATGGATGGAATCAAAATATTTGGGGAGGCTTGTCGCAACAATTCAGCACTCATCATAACCATGTTGTGACAAAAGGGTTGGGAAAACAATATGTCTTCAAAGAAAGGGTCAGACAAAAAAAAGACTCTGTAGGCTATTCGCTACTCTGCATTGACGAGAGGATGCTTCGTAAAGGGATCACAAATATTGGAAATGGCAAGATTGGCGCGCAAACCAATATTAAAAATGTAATCGTAGAAGTTGAAAGAGGCAGTCTAGCGTAAGTTTATTTCGCGAAGCGAAATAAACTTACGCTAGTCATTTGAAGTTAGTTCTTTAGAGTTGTTTTTATTTGTATACACTGACGCCATCAATCTTGAGTGGCTTGAGATGAATTTCTGATAGGTTGAATAAGTCGACAAGAACCTTTTGTTCTTCTGATAGATCTTCTAAACGATATGTTACTTTTGGCCTTCCCTGTTTTCCTGTCATGTCAACGAATCTTCCAAGATGAATGCCATTTAATGAATCAAGCAAAGTATCCAAGGTTGTGTTAATACCGGCTTTTTTAGCGTCATACCAAACTAATGCAGCCAAAAGATATCCGATTACACAGATCATGTAATGAATTCTTAATTTCTGATCCGTCCAATGAAATCCTGGTGTCACCGCTAAGTGATATGGGTTTTTCAAATTTTTAAAAGCACCTTCTACAATTGATTGATCGTAAAATGCCTTTATAATCTTTTCACTGCCCCAGTCATGACGATTAGTCATAACAATGCGATATCCGAGTCGCTCATCCAGATCAGCAAGTTTGTCTTCACTTATTTGATAAGTCATATTCCAGCGCCTAGGACTTCTTTCCTCAAGGTTATAAGTTATTAACCCATCCATGAACTGTCCCTTGAGAAGTTTCTGCATTAGGTTTTCTAACTGATCCTTTGTTCGTTTTCTGGATCTTGGACTTAAAAGACCTTTTTGAATCTCTTTAAGACGTTTTTCTTTTTTCTCTAATGCTTGATAAACACCTCTAAACTGTCCATCCTTCAGTCTTTGGCTGACAAAAACTAAAACAGTCCGTTCTTCACCCCAAACATCTCGTTTTTCACGGTAGATCTCAAGTTCATTATCCCCAACCTGAGTAGCAATAAACTTACCTTCCGCTCTTTTTAAAAGGTCTTTATGGTGAGATGGAGTAAGGGCTCCAATATAGTGCAAGTTAAGATCATTAATTTGTTCGAGATTTTTTTTTGAATTACAACCACGATCAAAAACAATGGTATGTTCGCGTGTATCTATTTTGAGCAACTCCATTCTGATCTTGATCGAGGAAATTATTTCTCCAAACACTTTACAGTCGTTAATATTTCCATGATACGAGTGATGTAAAAGAGGGATGTAATGCTCTTCTGTAACAGCAAGGGCTAAACCTACCTGACGAAGGTCTCCACGTTTTTGCTTGTTTTTCCCTCTCTTAGGAATACTGCAATGATCATTAGTCGAATTGATAAATGTATAGAAATTTGTTGTGTCATATAACAGCGTTCCCCCTTTGATAGGATAGTGATGAAAAACATTTTGTAAAATTTCAAGCTCAATTTTAGCTATGGCTTCTACCGGAATACAATCCATTAAATCCCAAAAATGTTGACTATCCAGTTTTGCTGAAGAAATTCTTAGCAAATAATCGCAGGATGTCGTTTTAGCCCAATCGTGCCAGCCTCGTTTACTGGTTGGCATGCAAATTCTACCGACAGCTGCAAGAAGAAGTGTAATACCTGCTGTTAAATCATTGCGAATAGGTTGCTTGGGCCAATATTTTCGATTCGCGAGAGTGTGTTTATTGATAATAGACACGATATCAAGCTTTTTAGCGAGAACAAGAAGTGTTGCAACCGCACCATGTGAGTACGGTTTGAATCCGTTTTGCGATTTTTCACCTTGGAGACGGGCAATTAAGTTGGCCGTCGTACCCAAACTTTCAATTACAATCGGTCGAGGTTTTCCATTAATCCTTCTTGACTCGACAATATACCAATATTTATGCCCACGACACATTCTTGACTGTATTGATGCCATTATTATCTCGTAAATTTAGTATACACAAATTAAAAATATATTCTAAGCTATCATTTAAATCAACATATTAATACTATATTTCATAGTATACGTTTTTTTAGACAACAAAAATGCCGTAAGACATTAAAATAAAGAAATTTAAAAATTTTAAGTTGATAGAAATTTCGCTTCGTGAAATAAACTTACGCTAGGCCATAAACGATCCACCAAAATGCGTGCTCCATCTATTGGAAAGAGAGCTTCGTAGACATGCTTAATTTCAATCATTTTATGCATGGGTATTTGCCGGTTGTGTTCGAGATTGTACTCGAATGAAAAATGAAAAAAATGTAAAAGTAAATTTTTCTTAATCTTTTATACTAGGAAATATAGGCGGGAAATAGATGTCTTTCGACTTGCAAAGCAATGAAAAACTTTCTCCTTGGTGGCGGATTATAACCTTTCTTGTCATGATTGTGGGGTTTAGTATTTTGGGACTCATCACAAGCATTGCCTATGATAATACTCCTCCTATTCCAAAGAAGATAGTTGATCCAGAAGGACATCTCCTTTTTACACGAGAACAGATTATTCAAGGACAAGGGGTCTTCTTAAAAAACAATCTTATGGAGCATGGAACTCTTTGGGGACATGGTGCTTATCTGGGGCCAGACTATAGCGCTTCTCATCTTCATGAGCAAACATTGAACATACAAAAGCTATTAGCCCTTAAAATTTATCATAAGCCATTCGATCAGTTAAATGAATTTGAACAAGGATCAATTTCGCAAGAAATTCCCAAAATCTTAAAACAAAATCGCTACGATATCGAAATGGATACCTTAGTCTTTACAGAAGAAGAAGCAAAAGCTTATGAGCATAGCCTCGATTTTTGGAAAAACTACTTCACTTCTGAAGCTCCTGGCTTGCCTAAAAACTATATCTCCAATACTGAGGATTCAAACGCTCTTTCGTCCTTTTTCGCATGGGCAGCCTGGGCTGCAGTTACTAATCGTCCAGGAGAAGAATTTACTTATACCAACAATTTCCCTTATGATCCTTCAGCTGGTAATTATCCAAGCTCGGATGCTTATCTATGGAGCGCTATAAGTTTGATTTTCCTTATCGGCATGACAGGGCTTGTTCTTTTTACTGTCAGCAAATTTGGATTAGGCTGGGGAAGTGGGATAAAAAACAGACACGTTTGTGAAACGCATTTAACCTTGCCCCCTCTTACAGATAGCCAAAAAGCGATGGGGAAATATTTTGTTATCGTTGCTCTTTTATTTCTTTTTCAAAGCTTAATGGGAGGGGCTTTAGCTCATTACCGTGTTGATTCCACTTTTTATGGGCTGCCTATTCTCGATTACCTTCCCTATAACCTTCTCCGCACATGGCATCTTCAGCTTGCGATCTTTTGGGTTGCCACGGCATGGGTTGCAGGTGGTTTATTTATAGCTCCCCTCTTGAGCCAAAAGGAGCCTCGCTATCAAAAATTCGGCATCAATGTTCTTTTCGGAGCGTTACTAATTGTTGTCGTAGGAAGTATGATTGGGGAATACCTAAGCAGTAAGAATTTTTTCTCAGGCGAGTTGTGGTTTTGGTTTGGCAATCAAGGTTCAGAGTATTTAGATTTAGGCCGCTTTTGGCAGTATTTATTGATTGCAGGGTTTTCTTTCTGGCTATTTCTTCTCTTTCAAGCATTAAAGCCAGCTTTTCACATGCCAGGAAGAAGAGAGTTGTCCATTCTATTTTTTTTGGTGGCTGCCACAATTCCCATCTTTTATGTTCCAGCTGTTTTTTATAATCATGAAACGCATTTCACTTTGATTGATAACTGGCGCTTCTGGATTATTCATCTTTGGGTAGAAGGCTTCTTTGAAGTCTTTTCTACCGTCCTTGTGGCGATTATTTCTGTGCAAATGGGTATTATTCGAGCGATCACGGCTTTGCGCATCATTTACTTAGATGCCATCCTTTATTTATTAGGAGGGGTCGTAGGCACTGGCCATCATTGGTATTTTACAGGACAGACTAATGTGAATATGGCCTTATCAGCTTGTTTTTCTGCTATGGAAGTCGTTCCTTTGACTTTATTAACCATGGAAGCGAGAGATTTTATTCGCATTTCACAATCAAAATGCGAAAAATGCGGGCATTTCTTAGCTGAAAAGCAGCAATGGACCATTTACTTTCTTATATCTGTAGGAATATGGAACTTTGTTGGCGCTGGAATATTTGGTTTTCTTATTAACCTTCCCGTTATTTCCTATTTTGAAGTTGGAACAAACTTGACGCCCAATCATGGACATGCAGCGATGTTCGGTGTGTTTGGAATGCTTGCCCTTGGAACAACGATGTTTTGTATGCGAGCTATGCAAGATGAAGCCTTATGGAATCAAACTAAAATTTTTATTAAGACTGGTTTTTGGGGACTTAATATTGGAATGGCCTTGATGGTTATTTTAGATCTTTTCCCATCAGGAGTGCTTCAACTATGGGACGCTATGCAAAATGGATATTGGCATGCAAGGGAATTAACATACCTCATGTCTGGCACTTTTCATACAATGGAGTGGGTTCGCATTTTTGGAGATCTTACATTTATTCTACTCGGGGTTATACCAATCGTTTTTGCCATTCTGAGAACCTTTTTGACCATCGGATTCTCTTCATCACGTCTATTTGAAGAGCAGAAACAATCTTTCTGAAACGCAAATTCAAGGGATTTCAAGTACCTGTCTTGGACAATACATTAAACACCATGTTTATGTTGTTTTGGTTATTGGCAATATGAACTGGAGACATTTTTCTGAAGTAAGGAAGGTTCAAACTTCACAAGATAGCAATGACAAATCGCCGCGTTCCGCAAGACTATCTTTTTTTATGGGGGCAAAACTTTTGCGATGGATCGGACAGGGTCCATGCTCAGCCAGAGCCTTCAAATGCTTTTCTGTCCCATATCCCTTATGCTTATCAAAACCATACTTGGGCCACTGCTCATGATATTCACGCATCAGCCGGTCGCGCGTTTCCTTCGCAATAATCGATGCGGCTGCTATCGCATGCGACTTGCCATCCCCGCCAATAATCTTCTGCGCAGGTATCTCCGGATACTGCAGCTGCATTCCATCCACCAACAGCAAATCGGGCTTGCAGATCAATTTCTCGATCGCTTGAAACATGGCCCGTATAGTGGCTTGATAAATATTAATCTCATCAATCACTTCGGGTGCAATAATTCCAACACTAAAAAAAATGCGGCTGTCTTGCGATATCTTTGCAAAAAGCTCTCCACGCTTTTGCGGAGTCAGCTTTTTGCTGTCGTTCACACCGGGCAAAAGAATTCCTTCGGGAATGATGCAGGCGGCTGCAACCACGGGCCCTGCAAGGGGCCCGCGTCCTGCTTCATCAACGCCTGCAATCCGGCAAAATCCTTGCTTCCGAGCTGTATCCTCGTAAACCATTAATGCCTTTAAGCGAAGTTTTTCCCTTCGATCAACATTATGTTGTTTCTTTTTCGGTTGCACTTAAAACTTCGGCATTGGGGTTTTCAGCCTCTTGCCGTTGTTCTTGCGCATCCTGCTTTTGCTCTTCTTGTTTTTCAATGATACGGCGAGCTGTCAGCCGACCTTTGACTTTGGAGGCTTTGCCTGAAGTACCGCGCAGGTAATTAAGCTTGCTTCGCCGCACTTGTCCTTCTTTCGTTACTTCAATTTTGCTAATGCGAGGACTATGCAAAGGGAAAACCCTTTCCATGCCTTCTCCGTAGGCTACGCGATGCACTGTAAAGGTTTCGGAAACTCCACATCCCTTGCGCGCAATCACTGTGCCGGTGAACACTTGGATACGTTCTTTTTCCCCTTCAATAATCCGCGTGTGAACACGCACTGTATCGCCAACGTGGAAATTGCCCACGTTCGCTTTAAGCTGGCGTTTTTCCAGCTTTTCTATTATGGCAGGTCTACTCATTTAAGATCTCCTCATCTAATAAATCTGGGCGCACTTTGCGCGTTTTTTCTTTCGCTTTTGCATGGCGCCATTTTGCTATTTCTTTATGATTCCCACTGAGCAATACGGGAGGAACCTGTTTTCCTTCAAAAATTTCCGGCCGCGTGTAATGCGGACAATCTAGAACCCCTTGTTCGAAGGAATCTTCGCCTGCAGCGGCTGGATGTCCCAGGACACCGGGAATAAAACGGGCAACGGCATCCACGACAACGATGGCTGCTAAACAGCCATTTGTCAGGACATAGTCGCCGATGCTGATCTCTTCATCCACTTCGTTTTCAAGCGCCCTTTCATCGATCCCTTCATAATGCCCGCAAAGGAGGATCAGGTGTTCGCACTCTGCCAGTTCCCTGCATTTTTTGGCTGTCAAACGCTGCCCTTGCGGCGACAAATAAATCGTCCGCGAGGTGGGTGTTTTCACGCTGCGCAAGGCTTTGACGACTGGATCCGGCATCAAAACCATGCCTGGACCTCCTCCATAAGGTCGGTCATCGACTTTCCGCCACTTGTTATCGGCAAAATCGCGAATATCGATCAGTCTGATGTCCAATAGCTTTTCCTGTTGCGCCCGTTTGAGAATGCTTTCATCAAACGGTCCGCAAAAATAGCCGGGGAAAAGAGAAAGGATATCAAAGCGGCGCATATTTACAACGGGTTATGCCGCCGCCTGTTTGCGCGACTTTCTCTTTACTCTGGCTTTTGTGCGTTGACCGACGACTTTCTGCGTATGTTGTTTAACAACGGCCGGTGCGACGCGCGAGACTAAAGCTTTTGCTTTATCGGTAAATTGAGCCCCTTGGTCCAGCCAATGCTGGATACGGTCGGCTTGCAGAGAAAGAAGCAGTTCTTCTTTGGTTTCGAATGGGTTGTACCATCCGAGCATTTCTATGTACTTGCCATCGCGAGGCGACCGGCTGTCGGTGACAACCAGGCGGTATGTTTCGCGATTTTTGCGGCCTTGCTGCCGCAATCTAATTTTTAACGCCATAGGGATCCTCCCATCATCTTTTCCAGATTTTTCATATTTGGCATGTTTTTAAAAAATTGTTTTGCTTGTTTAAACGATTTAACTAATTTATTGACATCTTCCATGTTTGTTCCGCTGCCACCGGCTACACGCCGCTTGCGTGAAGGCACTAATTCGACCTTTTCTTGCCGTTCGGCGGGGGTCATGGATTGAATGATCGCTTCGACTTTAAAAAACTCTTTATCGTCGAAGTCCATTGCTTTCATGGCGCTCATGCCGGGCAGCATTCCAAGTAGGCTTTTGAGCGACCCCATTTTTTTGACCATCTGGATTTGTCCTAGATAATCTTCATAAGTGAAGGTCGCTGTGCGGATTTTTTTCTCTAACTTTTTTGCTTCCTCTTCATCGATGTGTTCTTGGGCTTTTTTAACGAGGTTGATCGTGTCTCCCATTCCGAGAATCCGATCGGCCATGGATGCGGGATTGAAGACTTGCAGATCATCGATTTTTTCACCGATCCCCTCAAATTTCAAGGGTTTGCCCGTCACTTCCCGTATCGAAATTGCGGCCCCGCCGCGCGTATTGCCATCTAGCATTGTCAAAATGGTGCCGGTGACTTCGACCCGTTTGTTGAATTCGGCAGCTACATTAACAGCATCTTGACCTGTGGTGGCATTAGCGACGAATAAAATTTCATGAGGGTTTAAAACCTTTTTGACATTTTCTAGTTGCAGCATCAGCTCTTCATCGATATGCAGCCGTCCTGCGGTATCGACAATGAGAACATCAAAACTCTCTGCTTTTGCCTTTGTTAAAGCTGCTTGAGCGACTTTAATCGGATCTTTTTCCAGCGGCAGGGCAAAAACAGGCGTGTTTGTTTGTTCGCCTAATGTCTTAAGTTGGTCGATAGCAGCGGGCCGTTGCAAGTCGCAGGCGACAAGAAGGGGGCTTTTGCTATCTCCCTTTTTTTTTAAGTAATGCGCAAGCTTGGCGCAAAATGTCGTTTTACCGGAGCCTTGCAGGCCGCAGACCATGATAACGGCCGGCTTTTTTTGCAGGTCGAGAACCGCTTCACTGCCTCCCATCAAGGCGATCAGCTCATCATGAACAATTTTGATGAACTGCTGGCCGGGGGAGACCGATTTCACCAAAACATCGCCCACAGCCTTTTCCTTGACCCTTTTAACGAGGGCTTTGGCAACGCTATAGTTGACATCGGCTTCTAAAAGCGCTAGGCGGACATCGCTGACAGCTTCGGCAATGTTATCGTCGGTTAGTTTTCGCTTGCCCGCTAGTTTTGACACTAACGCCTGCATTTTTTCTGTCAAAATTCCAAGCATACAAGCTTTCGCTTAACTCTCACCAAATTTAAAGAGGCGATAATACTTAAAAAATCATTCAATTTCAAGGAAAAAGAAACGGTCGTGCCCCGCCCAATCCTGTTCAATGCGCCTTTTATTCCACAATGACTGCTGATATAGGCTAAGAATCTGATTTCCCTGCCCTGCTCCAATCTCCATCCACCCTTTGGCCCCAGGTTCCAAATAGGCAGGAAGTTCTTGGGCTAACTGTTCGTAGATCGCAAACCCTTGATTAGACGCGACAAGAGCTTGGCGCGGCTCATGCTCGCGCACCTCTTTCTCGAGGTGCAGATAGTCCTCTTCAGAAATATAGGGTGGATTGCAGACAAAATAGGAAGTACGCCGTCCTTTAAAGGGAGCTAGCAGATCGCCTAATAGACAGTCGACTTCCACGTTATTTTTTAGGGCATTCTGTTTGGCGACAGCTAAGGCTTGTGGAGAGATATCGGCTAACACGACTTGCAAAGCCGGTAAACGCTTTTTGACCGCGATCCCGATGCATCCTGAACCGCAACAAAGATCCCAAAAGATTTTTCCGGCATAGTCATCCTTTTCAATCGTTTTGACAAGCTTATCTGTGAGGATTTCGGTCTCCTGACGCGGAATTAAGACATCTTTGTTCACGATAAGGCGGCAGTCATAAAAGCTCACCTCTCCATGAATATAGGAGGATGGCTCCCCTTTGGCCCGGCGAGCGAGCCGCACCCTAAGCAGATCAAGCTCTTGGGTTGTCAAAGGGCGTTCATGTTCTACATATAATTGGGTGCGGGTGAAATTCAGGGCATCGCATAGCATATCTTGCGCCTCGCGGCGCGGATGTTTGATCCCCTTTTGCATTAAGAACTCAGTGGATAACTGTAAGACCTCTTGCAAAGTGCGCATGATGAGCCCTAAGCTAATAACTGTTCTTGATAGAAATGAGTGATGAGTGCGTTGATAATTGCTTCGAGGTCCCCTTCCATGATCCGATCGAGATCGTAACGGGTTAAATTGATCCGGTGGTCAGTCAAGCGGTTTTGGGGAAAGTTATAAGTACGAATCCTTTCGGAGCGATCTCCAGAGCCTACCTGTTGAGCGCGCGAGCTAGCCATAGCCTCCTGCTTTTTTTGCCGTTCCGCATCGGCAATTTTAGCTTTCAAGACCCGCATAGCCTTATCTTTATTTTTATGCTGGCTTCTTTCTTCTTGGCTGTAGACGACAATGCCTGTAGGCATGTGCGTCAAGCGTACGGCGCTATCGGTGGTATTGACATGCTGACCGCCGGCGCCTGAAGAGCGGTAGGTGTCGACACGCAAGTCCCTTTCATCAATAACCACATCGGAATCTTCATCCGGTTCCAGCAATATGGCAACAGTAATAGCGGACGTGTGCACGCGACCTTGAGCTTCAGTTTCGGGAACACGCTGCACGCGATGGGTACCCCCCTCATGCCGCATGTAGCGATAGACATTGGTTCCGGAGAGGACCATGACGTATTCTTTAAATCCCCCCTTTTCAGATTCGGTGCAAGATAGCAACTCATAGCGCCAGCCCATTTTATCCGCGAACATTTTATACATGCGGACGCAATCGCCGACGAAAAGGGCCGCCTCTTCGCCGCCAGTACCTGCACGCAACTCCAGAATGGAATTTTTATTGTCGTTAGGATCAGGAGGCACCAAAAGGTTTTCCAATTTACGCTGCATCTCAACTAAACGTCTTTCGAGATGGGAGCAATCGTCCTGCAACACCTCTGCAAAGGCCGGATCGGTTTCGATTTTTAAAAGTTCTTGATTATCAGCCAATTGCTTGCTGAGCCTTTCCGATTCTTCCCATAGCGTTTTGATTTCAAGGAGATAGGAATGTTCTTGAGCCAAGGCGCGGTAAAGCTTTTGGTCGCTATGAATATCCGGCTGTCCCAGTTGTTCTTCAATTGAGGAGAAGCGGTCGATAAGCTTCAAAACTTTATTTTTCATGATACACGTAGATAGTATGATGGATGGAAGGCACTAGTGAGTCTGTGCCATTCCATAAAAGAGCCTGGATTAACTCGCTTTTTTTGCTTTCGTTTTTTTTGCAGCAGGCTTTTCTTTTTGTTGCTTTTGGCTGCCCGCTTGATCGGCGTCTTTATCAGCTGCAGGTTTTTGTTGAGCAGCGGCCAAATAACGCTTTTTGAATTTATCTACGCGGCCCTCTGCATCCACAAATTTATTGCTGCCGGTAAAGAAAGGGTGCGAATAAGCTGAAGTGGAGAGATGATAAACAGGGTAATCTTTGCCCTCAAACTTTTCTTTTTCTTTAGGCTGCAAGGCTGAACCGATCACAAATCGATGCCCTGTGGATGAATCGACGAATAACACTTCTTGATATTTAGGATGGGTATTTTTTTTCATCTATGCTCCAAAATGCATATATCTAGGTTAAAATAAGCTTTAAATATACTCGCCATCTGTATAATTGACAAGCACTTTTGTGTTTCTTGAGGTTTTGTTGTACAATTCATAACAGACCAACACAGATCATCACTGAGTCAGTGAGATCGCTGGCTCAATGGTTATTTTTATGCAATGCCTTGCAACTTTATAAAATCTTGACTTTTAATGTTAATATATAGTAAAATCAATTTTTTATTTAATTTTGGTGTCTTTAATGAATAAGAATGCAATATCACCTACAAATCAAGTGTTATTAAATCTTTATCGTCATAATAAAATAGTTCAAAAATCGATTGATATTGGTAAATTACGCAATGGCCATCGCTCTTATGCCGAACTTAATTTATTTAGAAAGCAATTGGCATTTGAAAAAATTGCAGCTCCGCTTCCCTATAGTTCAGTGCGAAAGAAGGTTTTAGTTTATAAAACCATTTTTTTCTTAATATCGATTATGTTTCTCTCTCTAGGCGTTTTAATTTTTCAAAAAACAAATTACTGGTCTATCCCCCATTTGTCCTATGCACATTTTTTTATCATTAAAAATATTATTTGTGCTTTTTGCGGGTTTGCCGGAATCACTGGACTATTGGTTTTCAACTCTTTAAATCCTGCCCAAGAGGCTATTGGACAGGTTGTCAGAAATACAAAGCATCGGTTATTAGCAGTTTTAAAACGTAAAAGAGTTGAATATGGCGTGGATGGGATTTTGACGTTTGGAAATGCCTATCGCAAATTGCAGTTTCTCAAGCACGATTATAATGATGCCAATCGTAAAATAAGCACCCTAGAAGGCGATTTACAACATCTGTTGCAGCATATTGCCAATTCATTGGCACTCAATGCTGCTGGTCGCGAACATCTTTATAATCAAGCTCTTCAGGAATTTAGCGACAAATTGGATCTTATTGTAAATTCATTTAAAGATACTCCGGTATTGACTGTGGAAATCAATTAGAATGCTCTGCTAATTCCTTCATTACAAAGGGTTTAAATTAGTAAATGGGAAAATTTTATAAATAATGTCTTCTTATGGCTGGAAACCTATCCGCAAGTTTAAAACCCGCCGCCTGGCGTTTAACGGGCACGTTAATGGCAGGGAACGGCAGGCTCACGGTTTTTTCAAAGCTCTTACAGCGATTTGCACCCCACGAATTCCTTCTAATATTCCTTCCTCATAACGAAAATGGGGATGATTTTCCAATTCAGGAAAATCATTAGGCTGCAATAAATCATCCTCCGTCAAATACGGCACAATTCTGCGGGCACATTCCAAAAGCCGACGATGTTGCAGCTCGGCCATCTCATCAATCAACTCTTGGACTTCCTTCCATTCCAAATTCGAACTCTCCATTTTTCCTGCCCTCCTTTTCTAAGCGCCGCTTCTGAAAAAAACTGCGCAATAACTCTGCGCAGGGCTCCTGCAATACTCCCTTGCGTATAACGACAGAATGTGTGGGATGAGGTTTATCAAACAGATCAACCCAGCTGCCGTTCGCTCCATGACGGATATCCGGAGCTCCCCATACCAGCACAGGAATGCGAGACAACAAGATCGCTCCGGCACACATGGCGCAAGGTTCGATCGTACTATAAAGAATCGTTTCCACTAATCTCCAATTTTCCACAACCGAAGCTCCGGCTGTCATACACAACATCTCAGCGTGTGCAGTAGCATCTTTTAACATCTCAGCCTGGTTGTGGCCGCGGGCAATGACGCGCCCTTTTTGAACAAGGACTGCACCGACAGGCACTTCGTCTGCTTTATAACCTTTCCAGGCTTCTTTAAGTGCTTCAAGCATAAAGCGTTCATCTTCGGTCTGCGGAATCAATGAGGCAAAAGGAAATGGAGTCATGGAGTATTAATCTTGCGTTGCAGATGCGCGATCTGCTTTTTTAAACTGTCTATATCGATGGTATACTTCTTCTGCAGCCCGGCTAGCTTTTTTTCGTATTTATCTGTCAGACGCGCAATATGTTGTTCATAATGCTGTTTAACGTTTTCCAAGGAGGTATTTTCGGCCGATCTCCTCATTTCCCCTTCTTCCTTTATGGCTTCATCCTTGGCTCGTTGTCCTAGTTCATGAAACACTTTTTCAGGAAATACCACGGAATTAAGGACAGAAAACAGATATGTACGGGGCGCTCCATACGTTTTGACGGCGTCATTCACAAGAGCCTGAGCAGAAGCTGCATCGATCTCTTTTATTTCAGTAAAATTGGGATTGATGCGGCTCAACTGCTGTTCAAAAAAGTCGTAGAGCTCACTGTTTTTTAAAACCCATCGATTAGAAATGAATTCAGCCAGCTCTTCAGCTTTTTCACTCTCTTCCATGGCCTGCGCATAAGCTTGTACCAAATCTTCGGTAGTCAGCTTATTGAAATTTTTTCCGGCAAAATATTTTTTGCAGAAAGGGGTGTCTTGCCGCAGATGGTCGTTTTTTAAATCCTTCTTCACCGTCTCAATGAGTGAAGGAAGCCATTCTTTAAGCATCGCAAATTTTTCTTTATATGTGCTATCTTTAAGCATAGGGATGTCCTGCTGTTATTCAAATATAGGGAAGAGAATAATCTAACAACTTAACAAACAAAAATCAAGCGGTGTCTAAATTATGTCTGAAATATATCCTGCTGGTGATGCTCTCCATGAACACTCTTTTTACGGGTTTGATATCTTTTGCTTGGAACAGCAAGATTATATTAAAAATCTTTTAAAAAAATATAAAAATGAGCCTATAACCGAAGAATTAAAGAAAAAGATATGGGATGAACTCCAAATGGAAAAATACGCCGGAAAAATAACAATCCCCTTCAAAATGACGAGTAGACGCGATCCCTACGGAAATTTTCCCCCTGTGATTGAAATTATACTGGATACCAAGGTCTAAGTCTTAACAAAACCTTGATTTATAATTCATCTCCTGCTATAATGTTAGTTACGTACAAGTTAATCATCATTTAAAAAAGTAGCCTAATGGCTAAAAAAACGACGGGGGATTTTCAGAATGTCTCTTGATAAAGGCACAAAAGACGAAATTACCAAAAAATTCCAGCTCCATGAAAAGGACACAGGATCAGCAGATGTTCAGATCGCTATCCTGACAGAGAGAATTGCCGAATTAGCCGAACATTTAAAACGGTCGCCTAAAGACCATAACTCACGTTTATCCCTTCTGAAACTCGTCGGCCAAAGGCGGCGGCTGCTTGACTATCTCAATTCCACCGACACAAAAAGATATCAAACCTTGATTACCAAGCTGAAATTGAGAAGGTAATTCTCAAAAAATAAATTCAAACAATAAAGGCAGCGTTGCGCTGCCTTTATTGTTTAGATGCAAAATGAAGATGATGTGATGAGAAAGACCATAGAAATCAGAAAACTCTCTTTAAAGGCATCATTTTAAGGCCTGTTTTCTGAGTTCTATTTCCCATCTTCTCACTCTCGTCGCAAATATCACTTGTTATTAGACTGCACAGATATTAAACTGCTGGCAGAAATGATTATAATTTACTCAATGGAGAATGATGACTATGGAACGAAAAACGTTCAAAATCAATGTGGCCGGAAAAGAGCTAACCTTCGAAACAGGAAAAATCGGCAGGCAAGCTAACGGTTCTATCCTTATCCGCTTAGGCGAAACAATTGTCTTTTCTGCAGCTTGCGGCGCCCCTGAATCCTCTCCAGATGCCGATTTCCTTCCTTTGCGCGTCGATTATCAAGAAAACTATTCGGCAGCAGGCAAAACGAGCAGCGGATTTGTCAAACGGCAAGGGCGTCCCTCTGAAAAAGAAATTTTGGTTTCCAGACTCATCGACCGCCCCATCCGTCCCCTCTTCGAAGATGGTTATTACAATGAAGTGCAAATCTTATCCTATGTGTGGTCCTATGATACGGTTCATTCTCCCGAACCTCTTGCCGTCTGCGCTGCCTCTGCCGCGTTAGTTTTATCAGATATCCCTCTTATGAAACCCATTGCAGCTGTCCGCGTAGGCTTTATCGATAATAAATTCGTTATAAATCCAACGATCGAACAGATGAAGGAATCCAAGCTCGACCTGATGCTGGCCGGCACCGAAGACGCGGTTCTTATGATCGAAGGGTTTTGCGATTTCTTAACGGAAGAGCAAGTCCTCGAAGCAATTGAAACCGGCCATCAACATGGCATTAAAGTCATCTGCGAAGGGCTGGCCAAATGGCAAAAACAGATCGGCAAAGAGAAAAATCATTCTGTTTTACACCGTCTCCCTCCCGAATTGCTAGAAGAGGTAGAGAAAATAACTAAACCTCTCTTAGACAGTGCTTTACGAATCAAAGAGAAAAAGAAACGGGAAGAGGCTCTCGGAAAGGTAAAAGATGCTGTCAATGAAGCTTTATTGCCGGAAGGGAAAGAACCCAAATATCAGCCAAGAGCTGTTAATTCTGCCCTTAAGCAGATTCAGTCCAAATACATGCGCAAAATGATCCTAGAGGAAAATAAGCGGCCTGACGGACGAATTTCGACAGATATCCGCCCTATCGATATCGAACTTGGCCTTCTTCCTCGCACACACGGCAGCGCTCTCTTTACGCGCGGTGAAACCCAGGCTGTCGCCGTTTGCACCCTTGGAGGGGAAAATATGGCGCAGCGTTACGAAGACCTCGAAGGGGAAAACAGCCACCGCTTCTATTTGCACTATCTTTTCCCCCCTTTTTCTGTGGGCGAGGTGGGAAGAGTTGGAGCTCCTGGCAGGCGGGAAATCGGCCATGGAAAGCTGGCAGAACGCGCTTTAATGGCTATCTTGCCTCCCAAAGAGAAGTTTCCTTATACAATCCGTTTAGAGTCCAATATCACAGAATCAAATGGCTCATCCTCAATGGCTTCCGTTTGCGGAGGCTGCTTGGCGATGATGGAGGCAGGCGTGCCCATTAGCCGACCGGTCGCAGGCATTGCAATGGGATTGATTTTAGAAAACGATAAATACACAATTTTATCTGACATTTTGGGCATTGAAGATGCTTTGGGTGATATGGATTTCAAAGTCACGGGGGATGCCGATGGAATCACCGCTTTTCAAATGGATATCAAAGTGGAAGGGATTACGCCAGCTATTATGAAAGCAGCCTTAGCGCAAGCTAAAAAAGGGCGTACCCATATCCTTGAAAAAATGCTAGCAGTGTGTCCTAAGCATAAAGAAAAACTCTCGGTTTATGCGCCGCGCATTGAAACCTTGCAAATTAAACCTAGCAAAATAGCGACCGTGATCGGTCCAGGCGGCAAACAGATTCGCGCCATTATTGAGGAAACAGGGGTACAAATCGATATCGATGACAGCGGCCTAGTCAGCATCTCCTCGCCTAACCTCACCGGCATCGAGAAAGCCAAAGCCATTATCATGAGCTTAACAGCAGAAGTAGAAATCGGCCAAGTGTATACCGGCAAGGTCACCTCCGTTGTAGCCTTTGGCATTTTTGTGGAAATTCTGCCGGGGAGAGAGGGATTATGCCATATCTCTGAGTTTGATGTGGCCCGCATCGGCAATCTAGCCGATTATGTCAAACAGGGTGATATGTTAACCGTAAAAGTGCTTGATATCAATGAACGGGGACAATTGAAGTTGAGCCGTAAAGCCACCTTAACGAAGCAGAATGAATCCGTTAGCGAGCACGCGAGATAGACTAAAGGACATAAAATGGACTTTAAAAGACTGTATGGTCTTTTAAGTCCTTTGAGTCCCAATGACAAGTGATCCCAAAAGATTTTCTTCTTTAGGCAAACTCTTAGCGGACATTGTTTTGACCGGTTCATCAAAGCTTTTTACACGCTGGTCTTTATCCGCTCTGTGTGGAATCTTAACGCCTGGCAATAGAAACTGATCGCCCCCTGAACCTTCTCGATGGATCTCTTTGGAAATTGGAGAACTAAGCAAGATTGCTTGAAATTGCTGCAGATCTTCAAGTGAATCAAAATCTGTCTTTTGCTGAGGACCTTTACTAATATGACCTCCAAGACATTCTCTTTGAAAAGCATCTAACTTAGCCGATAAACTAACGAATCGTTGTGTTCGATCAGGTCCTTCCTTTAAATTCTTTATTTCATGATATTCATTTAATAACTTTTGATTTTGTGTTATTAACTTATTGCCTGGAGTTTTCCTTATTTCTTCAATTTCGGAAGTAGCAGCAGCAGTTAATCGATAAGGAAGAGCATTAAGGGTTATGAAATCTGCAGGATTTTCTTTGGCTAAGCGCACTATCTCTTCGGCCGCATCGGTTGTGCGGACTCTCCGTTCAGCTATGATCTGCCTTTTTTTGGCCCAGATAGCCGGAGCACTTACAGTTGAATGCCAATTTTTTAAATCATCTCTAATTTCTTCAACGTCTTCGGCGCTTCCTGTCAAAACGACGCCGATCATATCTTTTAATAATTTTTTGGCTTTCTCACCACCGCCCCGGTCGATGCAATCCTTGCAGGAGGTGTTCGTATAAGACGCATTTTCAGCAGCTATAATGTAATCTTCAATCAAATCATAGGATAATTCAATGATCACTTGACGTTCTTTAGGAGTTAATTGATTGATATCGGGATAATAGAGGTTGGCAACTTCATCAATGATCTTTGTAATATGACCATTATGAGGCCGTGTTTTGAACTTGCTTGGCAAATAAAAAGCGGGTGAAGTAAATAGATTATTTTTAAAACTATCTAAAAAAGCATTCTTTTCGACGCATCCAAGCCTATTATACTCGTTCGTGCTATCGCTGCTGATATACTCGTTCGTGCTATCGCTGCTGATTTCTTTGCCATCCCTATCTCGATAGCCTTCGATAATTTTTTGAACCGCTTTTGCAGCCGTGGCTTGATGCTTTAGTCCCTCTGCACAAAGAGCCAACACATCGGGTGCCAAAATTTCATCTCTAATTGCATTTTTAAGAAGCGTCTTTGCATTTTTTTTATTTAATTGATTATAAAATTCCGAATTTTTGTCCAATGTAACAATTGTGAACATATCGGAAAATTCTTTATCGCGGCTCAAAGATTCTAATGCATCTACCCTGACATCCTCCCGAACATAACCTAGACGCTCTTGAATTTGTTTTTTTAAAGAGGATTGTTCATGCGGTTTACGTCGATTTTGTAAATTGAAATAAACATAGGTTTCTCCATCAGCTTTCACCGTGCGTAAGAATGCTTTAAAGGCCGGATTGATTTCAGCGCCAATCGTGGGTGTTGGCGTTCTAATCAGCTTTGTTTGCTTTCCCGAGGGCAACAAACGAGTATGATTAACAGTGGGAGGATTACCCCCCGTATTGATTGGATCAAAATTTGTTAATCTTGCATGCAGGTGCCCTTTGATCGAAGCTCCCCAAGCTGTCCATGCAAAAATTTTAAAACTTGAGTCTGCTTTTTTGATATTCTCCGCTGATTCTTCAACTTTCTTAATGCTTCCTGAAAGATCGTCTAAAGGAGAGTTTCTATCGCTTTGATGCACCGGTTTTTTTTCATTTAAAGAGGATAGTTGCTGCGTTACTTCATGAATTTCTTCTTCCTCTCTTTCATCAACTACCGGCTCATCATCACCGTCTCCTAAAATCTTCTCTTCTTCCTCTATTGTTTCTTCTCGAGTTGCTTCCGGTTCTTGAGTAATACCACTCCCCTTTTCCGATAATTTTTCAGAAACGCTATTCATAAAATCGGTCACTTCGACGTGTGTAAAAATGGCGTTAGCCATCCCATGCAAAATAGCAATTTCTCTAGAAGCCCCTTCAAATTTTTTCAACTCTTCAGAGGATACATCAAGAATTAAATTCTTATCAAGAATTAAATTCTTATAGGAATCGCTCTCTAATGCTTTATTTAAAGCATTCATAAACGCTTTGTAACGCTCTCTTTCGGACTTAAAGCTCCCCTTTTCATCGAGCAAAATGTCAAGAGCCTTTTGGGTATCCCTTTCAAATTCTAAGTGTGCGGGGGTTGGATTGATATCTGAATCTGAAGCCTTAACTTTTAGATTTAATATCTCATCCAAATCAGTTAAATTCTCATATTGATCTTGGTTCTTTTTGATTCTTTCGAGCGTGCCTTCTTTAATGCTATCGAGGACATGCCCATATTTCTCATTGCGTCTCCAATCAGGGTCGTGCGGGTTTTTAACAAAATCCCAAATGCGGCTAATGAGATTCAGAAAAGCTCCATCAGCTTTTGCGGCTTGAGAGGCTACATTTCCGATCTTTGTAGAAACTGTTTTAATGCCAGTTTTACTTTTTAAGGATCCTATACCCTGTTTTTTTGTTGAACCTACTTTCTCTTCTTCAGGTAATGCTCCTCCTGTGTAGTCAACATAACTAGCTCCACTAATAACTTTATATTTAGCTTCCATGGTAATCCTATTTTTAATATTTTTTAAAAATATTTCTACTATTAGTTTAACATTATTAATTAATTAAACAAACATATTTAAAATATATATTGATAAAAAATTTTAAAATATATATTGATAAAAAATCTAAATTATGCTACAATGCTAAATTATGCTACAATAAATGAAATTATAAAGAGGAGATATTCAATGAATGGTTCAATTACAAGAGCAAAATTAGGCACTTTTCCAATTACTCAACAGCTTCTTGGAATAGCGCAAGTTCTTTTTAATACAGTGGGTCTTATTCAAGACCTGAGCAAAGTTATTTTTAAATCACATTACGATACAGTTAAATAAAAGCAATTGAAGGTTACGCTTGAACGAGACGAACTCCAAAGAAAGCATATTATATCTAAAAATTCTCCCCATTTCACAACGCACTTTAAGGGAATTTTTTTTGGTGCTGTGACAGCCACGCCTATACTTGGTACAGTTTATAACGGTATTCGTTGGCATCATTTAGTCAAAGAGAAGGCTTTATTTACAGTTTATCGCTTTCCTCCAATGAACATGGACATTGCCTAGGCAATGTCCAGATCCGACTAAGCCCGATTAATAACAGAAATTTCACTTCATTAAGACAGATTTATATTTATTAAAGTAACCTAATGCATAAAAAAAAATTTATTTTCTTAAAAACAGAATTTTGTTATAATTATAAATGTAAAAAATATAAATAAAGGTGATATTATTATGAATTCTATAACAAAAGCTAAATTGGGAACCTTTCCTATTACTCAACAAGTCATAGGCATCGGTCAAGTCCTTTTAAATACTATTGGTCTTATTAAAGACATCAGCAAAGTTATTTTTAAATCGCATTACCAGGCTAAGATCAACACCGAGATAAGTAATTTATCCTCATCGAACACTGGCGAAAACGAGGGTGCTCAAAACATGAACGAGGGTGCTCAAAACATGTATGCATTAAACTTTCAAAAAGACAACATTAGGCGGCAAAATTCTCCCCAGTTTAAACTGCACTTAAAGGGAATTTTTATGGGAGCTGTAACAGCTACGCCTGTACTTGGTACAATTTATAATGGCTATCAATGGAAACGCCTAGACACAATAAACAAAATGAACGAGGAAATAAGGCAACATAACGATCGGGGAAGACAAAGAAATAAACACAACTAAGAGATTATAAACTCTTCAGAAGACAGCGCCCTGTCGCCTTTCCATAAAGCATCGCCTTAGGCGATGCTTTTTTTGATCAGATTTAAATCGCTTGTGGAGCTTGAGGCGGAATCGAAGAACTCGCCCCTTCAAATGGCGAAGGCGGCGGAGCTACAGGAACTTTCTTATGAAGATCGGCAGCTAATTTCAGCTTTTTACGCTTGTCTTCAGCATCCCATTCATTGGCAAGGATTTTACGCACATCATCGGCATCGAGCGTTTCAAACTCAATCAACATCTTAGTCATTAACTCAACATGGTCGCGGTGCTCGAGAATGATCGATTTCGCGGTTTCATGGGCTTCTTCCAAAATACCACGTACTTCATCATCAATGGCTTTAGCGGTTACCTCAGAATATTTTTTTTCGTGATAGCCGCTCATCCCCAGATAAGCACCCGCTTCCGACCGTTCATCGTAAGCGACAGCACCAAGTTTATCACTCATACCCCATTCGCACACCATGCTGCGCGCTAAGGCTGTGGCGCGTTCAATATCCTGTTGAGCACCGCTGGAAATATCGCTAACAAAGATCTCCTCAGCTACACGCCCTCCCATCAAGACAGCTAATTGATCGTGCAGCTCTTTCTTCCAATAACTGACGCGGTTTTTACGCGGCAAAAACATAGTAGAACCCAGCGACATTCCGCGCGGTATAATGGTGACTTTTTCTACCGGATCGGCATGCTTGACGACCAATCCAACCATGGCATGCCCCGATTCGTGATAGGCGGTGGTTTTTTTCTCCCCTTCGTCCATCTCCAAGCTGCGCCGCTCCTTGCCGAACAGAACCTTGTCCCTTGCAGCCACCATCTCACCCATGGTCACAGCCGTCCGTCCATTGCGGGCAGCTAAAAGGGCCGCTTCATTCAGCAAGTTGGCTAAATCGGCACCTGACGAACCCGGCGTGCTTCGCGCAATGGACATCAAATCCACGGAAGCATCCATTTTTATTTTGCGTGCATGTACTTTTAAAATATCAAAACGCCCCTTGATATCGGGCAAACTAATGATCACCCGCCGGTCAAAACGGCCGGGCCGCAGCAAGGCTTTATCTAATACGTCAGGCCGGTTGGTGGCAGCCATAAGAATGACCCCTTCATTGGTATCGAAGCCATCCATTTCGACTAGCAGCTGATTGAGTGTTTGCTCTCTTTCATCGTGGCCGCCGCCAATGCCTGCTCCACGGTGCCTTCCTACCGCATCGATCTCATCGATAAAGACAATGCAGGGGGCTTGTTTTTTGGCTTGATCGAATAGATCGCGGATGCGGCTAGCACCAACACCTACAAACATCTCTACGAAATCAGAACCGGAAATCGAGAAAAAGGGACGGTCGGCTTCACCTGCCACAGCTTTGGCGATGAGAGTTTTGCCAGTTCCAGGAGCGCCAATGCAAAGCACTCCTTTTGGAATGCGGCCGCCTAAAGAGGTAAATTTTTGAGGACTCTTCAAGAATTCAACGATCTCTTGTAGCTCTTCAATAGCCTCATCGGCGCCTGCAACATCTTTAAAAGTGACTTTATTTGTCCCTTTGACGAGTAGTTTGGCGGGCGATTTGCCAAAGTTCATGGCATTGGCACCTACCCCTTTCATCTGACGGGCAAAGATAAAATAAAGGACCATCATCACGAGCAAGACAGGCAAGATTGTGAAGAGGTAATTCAGGTAGTTGGGAGCAGGCTCTTCGCTTTTGAATGTTTTTTCCAGCACGGTATTTAAAGGCTGGTCTGGAGCTTTAAACTCTCCTCCTCGATTCGTATTGAAATTATCCCACTCTTCTTTAGCATTGAGGAACCAGTGATTGAACTGTTCAGGATCTTGCCTTTCTAAAGAGCGAGTTGATAGTTCTTGATTGTTAAAGAACCAGATGACCTGTTCAACCGATTGCCGGGCTTTATCTAATTGGGCTTGATTTTCTTCCAGTTTTGCGGTCAATTGATTGAATTGATCCACCGCTTCCTTGTAATTGCGGACGCTGCGCAGTTTAGTCAGTCGTACATGCCCTTCGACCTGATTCAATTCATCGGCGATCTCCTGCAGCTCTTTTAAAGATTTGGCATAGATAGCCCTCTTGGCTTCTGGGAGAGCAGCGCTATCGTTAGCTTCGGTCACCTCGCGGTCGAGGTTTTTGAGATTTTGTTTTACTGTTTCATTGCCAATGCCTAATAAAGGTGAGCGGAAATTGGCGATTAGATCTGCAAGCGACTTGCCGAAAGATTGCACAGCGCTTTGCGAGGGGGACTCGCCTAATGCGGCAAGTTGCCCATCTAGAGACTTGAGGCTCGTAATATTTTTGTTAGGCAAGTCGTGCACGACGACGCTATTGTCATTTTCCCCAGCACCATAAAGGTCATCGACTACAATGTAACCTTGCGGTGGTACGGGAAACCCGCTGAGAAGCAAAAACCATTCGGCTGAAGCGCCAATTTTTTCCCGTTGGACATTCAGTTCTTTAAGCAGGCGTTCTTTATCGTTTTTTAAATCGTGATTCGTATGTAAAAGTTCCAAATACTTAAAGCGATTTTTGCCCTCGTCAGTTTGACGGTCTCTAAATTTTCCGCTGAATGTAACCAGATTGTCATTTAAAGCTGTTTTTTTGCTATCTTCTGGTTGAATCAGCTGCAAGTTGACCAAATGTTCAAGCTGATAGCTAAAAGATACTTTCGCCGATTTCCTTTCGAGAACATTCTGCATCAGGAGCATGAACAGAAATGCTGCCATCAAGAACCAAATTAAACTGTTCGGCAAGCTTTTTTTGAAATCTTGTTTGTTGTCTTCACCCATAAATTCCTTAAAAATCAAAAGCCCTTTTTAATCAAAAGCCCTTATAGGCTTCTCTAACAACTTGCATCGTAGAGCAAAGCCTCTATAGTTTCACTTATTTTAATTTGCATTCTATCACATAACTTATTCATGTTCAATACTAGTAGTCGATATATCCCGTTTTTTTTGCTCTTTGAAGGACAATTTTCAGCCATCCCTTTCCATTGTTTTGAATAGTTCTTGGGGTTCCTGTTAAAAATTCATGGCGCAAGATGCTTCCCTCCCATATTACAGGAGCCCAACCACGTAAAAAAGCTGGAACTTTAGCCTCCGTCCACCATTTTGATATCGGAGAGCCGCCAGGATAGCTATCGCTGGCTTTAGGCGGACGTAAAATGTAATCGGCGGCCGGCAACCAGATTTCGCATTGCCCGTCCCATACAGCTTTCCAGCCTTCGCTTTGCTTTCCTCTTTCATCGCATATTACCGTATCAATTGTCCAGCCCCCTGCATGCTGCTCTCCTAATTTTAGAGAGTAAACCTCATTAAAAGAAATTCCTCCCCGATTTGGAAGAAATAACCGCTTTCGATCAATGAAAATAATCCGATTTCCCTTATTAACTTGCCGGTCGGCCGCGTTGGAAATGACTAATTTGACCGCTGTTTGCAAGCAGGTGCGCGAGAGCATCAAATCTGCCGCTTCACTAAATTGCCTGATGAGATATTCCAATTCAATCATATAGGAAGGGCAATCACGGCTTAAATCCAAAAAAAGCCCTTGAGGTCCTTTTTCTATGCGATTGGCATAGGGAGCTAGCCTTTGATCCATGTAATCGCGCCATTTGCCCGCTTCCTCGCCTAAATACTCCAATGATTTGCCGATCTCTTTGCCAAATTCAGTTGATAAGGCCGGTAAAAGCCTTGTGCGCATTCTTCCCCGCAGGAATTTGGGATCGTTGTTGGTGTTATCTTCGAATCCCTTTAAACCCTGGCGGCTAAGCCACTGCAAAATGGATTGCTTGGGGATTTTCAATAAAGGACGCCAAAAAACGACCGTATCAATCACAGATGAGGGGCAAAGACCGCTTAAAGAGGGAAGGGCAGCCCCTTCAAACACCCTCTTTAAAACAGTCTCGGCTTGATCATCTGCATGGTGGGCGAGAAGGACAGCCTGATAATCGTATTGTAGGCATAATTCTGCAAAAAAAAGGATCCGTTCCTTCCGGCATGCCGTTTCAAGATTGCCGACCAGTGTATCAGGATCTAATCTTTTGCAATGAAAAGGGAGATTTTCCGCCTGCACCATTTTTTCCAATAGAGCCGCCTCTTCGGAACTTTCGCTGCGCCAGCCGTGGTCAATATGCGCAATGCCTAGCTTTAAAGGATGTGCAATGCCTAGCTTTAAAGGACGTTTATGAAGATATTTTAACAGAAGATGATAGAGAGCTAAGGAGTCGGGACCGCCGGAAAGCCCAAGCAGCACAGGCCGCGTTGCGTCTTTGCAATGGTGGTCTAAAAAATTAAAAACTGTCTTTTCTAACATTAAAAAACTTTAGGGGGATGCATAAAAAAGTTGATAAAGGGTAAAAAGAACGATAACAATAGCGATGAGAATCCAAAAATAAAACATGGGAGGCTCGTAACGCAAAGCAAGAGTCCCATCCTCATCCCCTCTAATAGCCCCTTTTTGCCGATCTTTATTTTCCCCTCTTTCTTCTTCAGGCTCAGCCGATTCCAACAAATCCCTGAGCTCCAAAACTTTTCTTAATGGCACCCAAGCTGGAAATCCCTTTTTCCAGACCAAGGTATCGGGAGTCAGGCGGGGATGTCTGCGTAGATCGCCCTTGCTATAAGGGCCCTCTTTTTTGCCGTCGATTTCGATGAACCAGATTTTTTCCATAGGTTTTCCTGACATCACGAAGAATTATTGTACCAAATCGCTCTTTTCTTGTATTCTTAATCTATCTATGTTTTCTTATTTTAAAATACCAGTTATATGGCGTTATTTATTATCAAATTACTTCAAAGTTTTGATTTTATGTGTTTTTGCATTTATAGCCATGCTCCTGACAACACGCCTGGATGAAATCGCCCATTTTGCCGCTCTGGGGCCTGAAGGTCTTTTGGTTCTGACCTTCGCTTTAAATCAGATCCCTTATGTTCTCCCCATCGCATTGCCTATCGCCTGCCTTATCTCCACCATCCTTTTGATCCAACGGCTATCGCGTACACATGAACTGACAGCCTTGCGCGCAGCCGGTTTGGGCATTAACGAAATTTTAGCGCCAATCTTGATCGCAGCTATATTTTTGGCCGCTACCAACTTTTTTATTGTCTCTGAACTCGCCACCCACTCCCATCTCACCACAAGTTTATTGAAAAACGAATTGCGCGCCGTTAATCCACTTTTACTCCTCCATAACAAGCATTTAATGAAGTTAAAAGGGATATTTTTTAATACATTAGGCTCTTCAAAATTGGGAGAATCGGCCAATGAGGTGATCATTGCCTCGCCTAATAAGAGCAATAACCGCCTCAATGTTCTCCTAGCGGGCAAATTGAATGCCTCTGCAGGTGCATTTGTAGCCAAGGATGTATCCTTTTTCACGAGTTTAAGCGATGATGGAAATGATGAATACGACACATTGCTGATCGAAAATATGGCGGAAACCCAAACCTCCTTGGAAGATTTTGCGCAGATGATGCAAAAAAAAGTATGGGCGCTGAATAACGATCACCTTCGGTTGTCTTTGCTGATGGTCAAACTGCAGGATGAAAAGGATGCTCTCATCATAGCCAAAGCCGCCGATCAACCGGAAAGCACTCTTAAACAACTCCAAAGAGGCATTAATCGGATCTATGTAGAAATTTTGCGGCGCGTCTCAGCAGCCCTATCCGTTTTCACCTTCTCATTAATGGGAGCCGCTTTCGGCATCAGCATCAGCCGCACACACTCAAGCCGCGGACTGTTTATCGTCATCGGATTAGCAGCCTTTTATTTAGTTGCGTTTTTTGCAGCCAAAGGGATCGACCATTTGCTCATTGCCGCTGCTTTGCTCTATCTCGTTCCCCATGCGTTGATTGTACTGCTCTCTTTGAGAGTGCTTCGGCGCGCTAACCAAGGGATCGAATAGCATGGAAAAAGAGCAGCTGCTGATACCCCCTTCCGTACGCCGACAGATTGGCTTACGCCCCCCTTTCAGCTTGATATGGGAACGGTATTTTATCAAGGAAACTCTTCAAGTCTTTTTTCTTTTTCTCTTCTGCTTTTATGGCCTTTATGTCTTGATCGATTTTTCCAGCCATGCCGCTCTCTTTCACCATCACCACATCCGCTTCCGCTTAGTTGAAATTGGCTTTTATTATCTCTGCGACTTTATTAAGCGTCTGGATGTCCTCGTGCCATTTGCATTGATGATCGCTACGATCAAGACTCTAACAAGCCTCAATGTGCACAATGAACTCGTCGCCCTGATGGCTAGCGGAATCCGCTTAAAATCATTGCTGCGGCCGTTTATTTTTTTAGGCTTGTGCTGCATGGCGCTTATCTATGCCAATACGCAATGGCTTGTGCCCAGCGCCCTCAACGCTTTAAAACAGATCGATGAGACGCGCAGCAATCAAAAAAACAAGGCTGGCGTTACGACGGCGCAACACTTGCTGCTCGAGGATGAATCGACCCTTCTGTTTCAAAATTATGATTCGGCAAAAAAATTGTTCTTCGATGCTTATTGGATCCCTAGCTTAAACGATGTCTATAGGATAAAATACCTATACCCTTACGCAGATGTTCCGACAGGTCATTTCGTCGATCACTTTATGCGTAACGATGCCGGAGAGTTAGTTTTGCATGGATCCTTCACATCAAGACCTTTTCCAGAAATTCTATTTAATTCCGCTAGCTTAACCGAAACGATCACCTCGGCCGAAGAATTGTCCTTAACCGAATTAAACGCCAAAATAGTTCATGACGAAAAGATAATCAGTGAAAAACAATCACAGATTGAGGCTATTTTCTTTTATAAAATGATTATGCCATGGCTTTGCCTGCTCGCCGTCATGGGACCGGCGCCCTTTTGTGTGCGCTATACGCGTCAACTGCCGGTCTTCTTCATTTATGCCGGTGGAATTTTTACCTTTGTCAGCCTCTATCTTATTCTCGATGCTTCGGTGATCATTGCAAAACGGCAAGTGGCGGATGCCTTGCCAATCATTTTCATCCCTTTCGGATTATTTTTTGGCTTTTTCATTTTCCGATACGTTAGACTACGTTAAATGCAAGCTTTAGGTTCTATGGACCCGTTTGATCTTCGCCAATGGAAGGGATTTATTTCTGCCGGAGGGAATGCCTCTGCCCCTGCGATAATCGATCAGATCACGATCGATTCTCGACGAGTCGACTCTTCCTATGCCCTCTTTGTTGCCTTGCCTGGAACTGTCCACGACGGCCATAAATTTGTCGCTCAAGCTGCAAAATCGGGATCCCGTTATGCCTTGGTCAAAAAAAACTGGGAAATGCCTCACGGTCTTGAGGGCATCGCCATTTTGCAGGTAGATAGCCCGCTAAAAGCCTTGCAAGAAATTGCCCATGCTTATCGCATGCAAACGGGCGTTAAAATCATCAGCATCGCCGGTTCTTATGGAAAAACCATGGTAAAAGATCTTCTGCTTGCCATGGTAACCTCTCATAAGCATGTGGTGGCTTCCCCTGAAAGTTTTAATAGTCAGATTGGAGTTCCCTTAAGTTTGTTGACCATCCGTCAAGAACATGAATTCGCCTTGATCGAAGCGGGTATCTCTAAAAAAGATGAAATGCAAGCTTTAGCCGAAACCATTGCCCCTGATTGCGGCATCATGACGCATATCGGCAAAAAACATATCGATACGTTAGGCGACCTTCAGACAGCAGCGACTGAAATGATTCAACTATTTCTTCATCCAAGGACAACTGAATGGGTCATTTTGCCCGATGATCCTCTTCTACATACCCATTTGCCCTTTCTAAAAGCCAAATGTCACCTTTGGAATAATCAAACCCCTCAATTGCCTCATGCCCGCTCCCTCTCCACGGAACATTCATCAAAAATGCCCTATCAGGTTGATTTTCCTGACGGGAGGCGTCATTCAGGACAGACAACCACGGGCTTTTATTACTTTCTGGATTTAATCAATATCACCGTCAAGGCTGCATGGCTGCTTGGAATCCCTTCAGAAGCAATTTGTGAAACCCTTCGCCAGTACCACCTAGAACCCATGCGAACTGAAATATGGAAATCCCCCACAGGAACAACCTTCATTAACGATGTTTACTGTTCAGACCCCCAATCGGTTGACTACGCTTTAAAATACTTCGACCAAGCCCCCTCGCAAGGGCGAAAAGTCTTTGTTTTCAGCGGTATGCGCGGAGGTAAAAAGCAGCACCTGGAAAATGACTATCTGCGCATCGGAAAAGCGATCAACAGAACTTCCATCGATTGGTTGATGCTGGTCGGAAACCATCCCTTTGCCCCTTTGATAGAAAATGTCAAAACCCATTCCCCTCAAACAGAAATTTCCCTCTGCCCCACTTACCAAGACGCCCTTAATCTAATGCGCACCCGCGTCAGACAAGAGGATACGGTGCTGATCAAAGGGGAGCGAAAAGAACCTTTAGATACAATGACAGAGGCTTTTAACGATAGCATCTGCAATAACCAATGCATCATCAATCTGGCCGCAGTCCAATCCAACATCGAAACTCTCCGTCATAAACTTCCCAAAGGGACGCGTATGATGGTCATGGTCAAGGCACTGGCTTATGGCACTGACGAAGTGCGCATCGCCCTTTTTTTAGCCACCTGCGGCATCGATATCCTCGGAGTGTCCTATGTCGATGAAGGGGTTGTCCTCAAACGTGCCGGCGCCAAACAATCGATTTTTGTCATCAATGCGGCTGTCTATGAAGCTTCCAAAGTTGTCAAATGGGGCCTGGAAGTTGGCGTTAGCGATAAAAGCCTGATTGAAGCTATCTCAGCAGAGGCGACGAAGCAAAACAAAAAAATTAAGGTGCATCTCCATATCGATACAGGCATGAGCCGGTTTGGCTGCCGTCCCGAAGAGGCGCTCGATCTGGCCCGCTTAATCGCCGATTGTCCGCTATTGGAATTTGAAGGAATCATGACCCATTTTGCCTGCGCAGACAATCCTGAAGATGATCCCTTCACAGCTATGCAAGCGCACACCTTTGAAAATGTGATCCAAGAGATGCAAAAGCAAGGCCTTCATGTCCCCTGGAAGCATGCTGCTAACTCTGCTGCCGCCATGCGCTTCCATTTCCCCCATTTTAATATGGTGCGCATCGGCCTGGCAGCTTTTGGACTTTATTCATCTGAAGCGACCCGTCAAAGCATGGAGCTGCGTTTAGCGCTTTCATTGATCTCCCGCATCGTCGGAATTAATATCTGCAAGGCGGGAGAAACCATCAGCTATGGCAGAACCTATCAGGTGCAACAAGAAAAACAACGGATCGCCGTCATTCCGATCGGCTACTTCGACGGCCTGCACCGCAATTATAGCGGTAAAGGGCACATGATCATTAGAGGTCAAAAAGCGCCGATGGTGGGCAAAATCTGCATGGACTTTATGATGGTCGATGTCACTTCCATTCCCAATGCATCGATTGGCGACACGGTCTTGATTTTCGGCGAAGATGAACATGGTCATTACCTTTCACCCGAAGATCTAGCTTTGCGGGGCGATTCCATTGTCTATGAATTGATCACATGCTTGGGACCACGAATTCAACGCATTTTTGTCTATGAAGAAGCCAATAAAAGTCGATAAGGATCACTATGAAAAACAAAGATTACGATACCCTTTTTAAATTATCAAAGCATGCACGCCTATTGTCAGGAATTTCCTCTCTTCTGGAATGGGATCAAGAAACTTACATGCCCCCAGCCGCAGCCGCCATACGCGCTGATCAACACCAAACTCTAGCTGGCTTAATCCACAAAGAAAAAACCAGCCGCAAATTTGCAGCGGCGCTGTCCAAGCTCATCGATTTAAAATCCGGTAAAATCATTGGCAAGGGGCTGGAGATTCCCCAAAAAGCTTCCTTACGCGAGTGGCGACGCGATTATCTACAAGATACTGCCCTTCCTTCCAAGTTTGTCGAAGAGTTTGCCAAATTAGCCTCCCAATCGCAATTGGCCTGGCGGCAAGCCAAAAAGGATAACGCCTTTCAACAATTTGCACCTTTCCTCGAAAAAATTATCGCGTTATCAAAGAAAAGAGCCGATTATTTAAAATACAAAGAACATCCCTACGACGCTTTGTTGAACCTATACGAACCGTATGCCACCACCAAACAAGTCGCGCACCTTTTCAGCCATCTTCGCACATCCATCGTCACCTTGTTGAAAAAAATTTCGACTCGAAAACAGATAGATGATAGCTTCCTTTATGGAAAATTCGATTCTCAAAAACAGCTCGATTTCGGCCGCCGTCTTTTGCACGACATGGGATACGATTTGGAACGGGGACGGCTAGACATTTCTGCGCACCCTTTTTCCTCTTCCAGCCATCCGACCGATAGCCGAGTCACGACGCGGATTCATCCCACATCCGTTATCAGCAATATATCCGTCATTTTGCATGAAGGGGGGCATGGTCTATATGAAATGGGCCTGCCTACAGAACATTACGGCTCACCCTTAGGCGATGCCATCTCTTTAGGCATGCATGAATCTCAATCCCGCTGGTGGGAAACGCGCATTGGACAAAGCAAAGCATTCTGGCATTATTATTTACCCATTCTCAAACAAACATTCAGCAATAAGCTAGATAATATTAGTCTAGACTCATTCTACAAGGCGATTAATAAAGTTGAGCCCTCTTTAATCCGAGTGGAAGCTGATGAGGTCACCTATCCTCTTCACGTAATTTTGCGCTTCGAAATGGAAAAGGAGTTGATTGAAGGCACTTTATCTGTTCGGGACGTGCCCGAAGCTTGGAATGCCAAAATGCAAGATTTATTGGGCATCGTTCCTCCCTCTAATAGTGAAGGTTGCCTTCAAGATGTGCATTGGTCCATGGGAGCACTCGGCTATTTTCCCACTTATACCCTCGGTAATTTATATGCAGCCCATCTTTTTGAAGCCTTTGAAAAACAACATCCCGATTGGGAGCAACGTGTTGAAAAGGGAGAATTACTATTTATTAAAACCTGGTTGCATGATCATGTTTATCGCTGGGGACGGCAGCTCACTAGCGAAGAACTTTTAGAAACAGCAACAGGCAAAAAATTTTCAGCAGATGCATATATCCATTATTTAAATAATAAATATAAAAAGATCTATTTAATCGACAAAAAATAAAAATAGGCCCTTTGGACAAATAAAGAATAGTTACCGGGAAAATACAGGTTTAGACTGCAGGATTGAAGTTTTAAAAAAATCTCCAAATGCATCTTTTATAACAGTTTCAAAATTGTCTTTTCCTAAATGCTCTTTAGCCGACTCGATCGTTTTTAGCGCCCCAATTACCCGATTAAACCGATCCTGCAAGATCACCCGTTCCCTTTCTAGAATGGAAGGAGCATGCATCATCGTATTCAAACAATCCCTATCATACGATGTCAATTCTTCATCATTGATGATTTTCAAAAACGCACAGAGCTGCGTGCTAGCTGAAGACCCAATATCTATCCCATCCTTGCATGCCAAACTAAATGCATCAGGCTCGACAAGTTCTAACAATTTCAATTGAAGAAATAAATAAAAAATTTCTATGAAATCTTGACGATGTTCCCTTAACAAGATATTTTTTCCTGAAAAAAAGATGCGGTGGATAGCAGTCAAAACCCCGTCAATAAAATGGGGAAATAAAGCTTTCCTTATGTGTGATGGAAAATAAAAGCCGGCAGAATCGTCGCTCAGCTGCTCCTTAAAATGCTTAATAAAAGCATGCGCATGATTATCGGCATGATAAGGGGCGATCTGATGATAGAATTCTGTATCTTTAGGCAGCGTAACGACAGTCAAACGGGAATCCATCCCTTCCGATTGCTGCAGTTCTTCCAAAGCGCTGCACCGGGTATGTTCCCGCCAAGAGGTCCGATCTTGAAGATTGATCAATAAAAATTTGCCGATCAGCTGATCCTCGCCGCATCCCCGTATAAACCCTTTAAATTCCTCTATCACTGACGCCTTGTCAACATATTCTTGAGCAGTCGGTGTTGGAAGCCTTGTATGTAAAATTCTCCCTTCATTTCCGCGGAATAACGCATAATGCTGATAACACAAATTTTTCTGATGGAAAATGGGATCAAAGCTGAGCTTTCCTCCCTCTTGCAAAATATCCAAAACTTTAGTCAATGGCCCATTAGAATGGCGTCTTAAAAGTTTACCAAGCGCTGCTTCATCTCCGGCTAAACGACTCCACAGCGTATCAGAAGCTTCTTTTTCATGTTCAGGTGACCGTTCCGCAGAAGCCGTGCTGACTAGCTTATGGATAATTGAAGAAAGCTCTCGCTGCAGTTGAACTTCTACAAAAAGTCCTGTGCATAATCCATGCAGCATATCCAAAAGGATATTGGGCAGTTTTTGTGCAGCGGAAGGAGGATAGGTGATCAGCTTTTGGTAATCCCCTTTTGACAAAGCCTGCCGCAAAAACAATTGAAAATCTGCAAAATAATCGGCACAGCTTTTGGAAGGAACTTGCCCCAGTTGATTATGATCATTAGCACTCAACATCAACGCCATTAAAGCTTTATTGATATCTTCAACTAATTCTTGATCCTTAACTTTGGCAGCGTCTCGATAAAAGCGTTCCAACCGATTGCCTAGCGATTTAAGAATGCCCTTTGCAGCCGCATTAAAAATGCGATCACGCCAAAAGACCACATCTTCTAAAGGATCCATTTCCCGCTTTCCACCCTCAAAACCTCCGCCAAAATCGCACACAAGTTTAATGTTGCGCAGCAATCGGGGACTAAAAAAGCGCGAACCATCTTGTTTGCGCATAAAGAAAAGTTCATATTCCGTATCTTTCTTGACCGATTCAAGATCTACAAATACATGCAAAGCTTCAATGGGTTTTTTTACAATCGAAGCAATGGATTCTTTATCTGTCCAAGCTTGCTTAGCCAAAGCTAAAATCCATCGACTCAATGTATTATCGTCAATCTTACGGGCTATACGGCTCAAATAAAATTCTTGAAGATGCTTATATTCTTTTAATTCACTGACACTTTTAGTCTTTGCCGCATGAAAGACAGCTGCATGCTTATCCAACTTTTTAGCCGCATCCCCGACTAAAACCATGATGCTCTTGATCCGTTCAATCGCTGGACCATCCTTGGTTTCTTGATAATCTCTTCCGTAAAACTGACGCAAATGGAGCAAAATTGTTTTAAAAATGGTCTTCATTTTATCAATCGTTTCGCGCGGATGTTGCAATGAAATCCCACTTTTAACTTGATCCTTCGTAGCATCTTTAACTTTTCGACGTTCAATCATTTGCTGCTGTTGAATAGGGGTAATCTCGTTCTCAAAATCCGTATCAGCAATTGACGTGAGGGCATCCACTGCTTCAACAAGAGTAAGAGTATTCGATTCCATCCTTGATCTCGATCCCATACTCTTTCCTCCCTTTAATAATAGTTAAAATTAAAACTATAGTTCTATTATCGTATTTTTATTATTTAAAACTATAGTAATTAAGAATTTTTAGATTTATTTTATTTTATTTTTGAATGTTTTTATTATCTGATAAAAAAATTTGATACACATCGCGTTTTTGCTTGAAACTTTTAAATAAAATCGCTATAAGAAAGAGCTCCCATGCGGAAGAGTGGCAGAGCGGCCGAATGCGTCTGTCTTGAAAACAGAAGTGCTCGTGAGGGCACCGGGGGTTCGAATCCCTCCTCTTCCGAATCTATAATTCTTTATCTAATTGATATTCAGTGTGTTATGAGACATTTACTAAGCTAACATAACACGATGTGATATGTTAGTTTAGTAAATGTACTCATAGATGCTCTCTATCGGAGATATTTTCTTATCAACCCTCGGGTTGCATAAACCCGAGGTTGTTAAACAAATATAATCTAGGACTTTTGCCATAATTCTTTAAAGACATCGTCCTTTAAAACTTTGTCACTAAATTTGTAAGCATACTCTAAAATTAGACCAACGATTTCATCCTCTTTGGATTCTTTTTTGGTTTCACTGAAATTCTTGAGAGACGTTATTAAATAATTCCAGGCATGATCATCATGGAATCCCAATTGCATATCAATAATAGCGTCTTTAATTTCACAAATATCTGAGAAATAGCTTTTGCGAATATCATCCTGTTTTTCGAGATCAGCCTCACGTAAACGATTATGACCCACTTTTAGAACGTGTTTTTTTCCCTCGCCGCGTGATAAGAAAGCTATACTTATTGCTGCCATAGCAACGAGCTGATCTGGATTTTCTTTAAAGTGACGTTTGTCCACAACATCCAAATCATTAAGCATGTTATGCAATCTTTCTATAAACTTCTCGGTCAGGTCTTTACGCTGTATGGTTGCAGCTGAAGGACCAATAAGCTTACGTCCTATACATTCGGTCGCATAGGTTGAAGATACAACAGCCGTTGAAGTGGCTCCTATTATTGTAGTAGGAATACCCGCTCCAAAACGGATTGTTTCGTATAAGGGAGCTGCCATGAGCATAATCATGCCAATCCCTTTATCCATGCTTCCCCCAAAATATCCACCACTTCTTGCGGTAAAAAAAGTTTTAAGACCTTGTACAAACAGGGAGTATTTGGGAGAAAACGTTGCTTTAGCTGCGTCTGCAGTAAATTGCGCACAACTCCTTAAGGCTGGACCTGTTATTGTTCCGCTCGTATTTCCTGCTTGGTGATGTCGAATGACACTTGGTTGTGATATGAAAGGTGCTTCCATTATTTACTCCTAGTAATTAGTTGGATTCAAAGCTCTCATATGAGCTTTGCACGGCAATTATATGCATTAAAATGTTTACATCAATATAAAAAAATAATTAACTATTAAAAAAAGTTTTAGTTATAGCAAAAACAACCATTTTTTTGATAATTAACCTGCTTGATAAATATTCCAATGCAGGCGATTGATAAGACTCGCCCCATTCTCCTTTAAGACACTATCATCCTCATTTCCCGTAAAAATTATAACTAGGCTTTGCTCGGGAGGGCAATGTTCAAGTCTTTCAAAATTTCCCGTTGTGGCTTTGTTATCTCGGTGAGGATATATCCGTACTTGCCAGAGTACTTTACTTTGGTTAACGTATCCATTTCTTGCAGAAGTTCACGAACAGTGTATCGTTCAATAAGAGTAGACTTCCTCATTTCCCTGCGTAAGGCACTGATGTAGATGAGAGCGATGAACTGTACGAAAAGCCTGCCGTCAACCGTTGCAGAGCTATGCATACGTAGTCGCTTCATGTCCAGCTGATTTTTAAGGTCATCAAAGCATTTCTCCACTACGTCTTTATCTCGGTATATCTGCATAGCTTCTATTGGGGCTTTAATGCTATTAGTGGTAAGCGTCTAATTTAGCCATCTTCTGATATTTGAAGCCTACTGTTATTTTCATGCGAAAAAACAGGAGGACACATGGCAAAGCCTTTTTCTGAAGAACTCAAACACCAATGGAAAGAAAATATCCTTAAACAACGCCAAAGCAAGCTTTCTATGGCTTCATGGTGTCGTCAAAACGGAGTCGCAGTTCATACGTTTTATTATTGGCAAAACAGATTATTTCCAAAACCAGCTTTCAGTCGTTCCGCTTTTACTGAAGTAATCCAGGAAAATAGTAAGTCCCTTACAGAAATTATCCTCGAATACAATGGTTTTAACATCCATCTTAATGAAAATTTTAATCCTTCCATTCTAAAAAAATGCTTGGAGGTTATAAAAAAATGTTAAGTATTCCGGGAAACGCACGCCTTTTCATTTGTCAACATCCTGTGAATATGCGTAAAAGTTTTGAAGGGCTTAGCGCGCTTGTCGAAGAACTTTTCCCGGAAGAATTGCTTTCGGGATCCTTATTCATTTTTCTAAATCGCCGAAAAGATCATATGAAAGTATTTTTCTGGGATAAAGATGGTCTGGTAATTTGGTTTAAACGTCTCGAAAAGGGATCTTTTGCATGGAAATGGGGAAACGATCATCAAATTGATCGTAGGACATTTTTCATGCTTCTTGAAGGCGTGATTCCCAAAAGATTACAAGTTCGTTACAATATATCTTGAAGCTGTTTTTTTTTCAGAAATCGCTTGATTTTTTATTAAGATTTTAAGTAAAATCATGCTCATGATAACACCTGAATTAATCACATCAGAACATTCAAGTAGAGATTTTCTTCTTAACGAAATCACAGCCCGTGATGAAAAAATTGTCCATTTAGATCAAAAAATCCATCATCTTGAAGAGCAGTTGGCTTGGTTCAAACGTCAAATCTTTGGCAAACGCTCTGAAAGAGAAGCCTCCGATTTGAATAGTCAACAACTACTTTTTGAAGGCTTTGAAAGTCCAGCGCATGAAAAAGAAAAGAAAAAGATTGTAGCTTCACATACTCGTAAAAATCCTGACCTTACCGGAAAAGACAAAATCACTCTTCCGGACGATCTGCCTGTAGAAACTATATTTCTTGATATCCCTAATGAACAAAAAACATGCCAAGAGACTGGAAAGCCGCTTGTTCAGATTGGCGTAGAAATTTCCCATAAGCTAGCACATAAACCAGGCTCTTATTATATCAAAGAAATTGTTCGTCCTAAGTATGTTCATCCAAACCGTGAAGAAAATGGCATTTTAACAGCAGATCTTCCGGACAGCTTATTGCCAAAATGCCGTGCAGATGATAGCTTGCTTGCAGAGATTGTCACTAAAAAATTTGCCGATCATTTGCCTCTTAACCGCATTGCAGAGATTTTAGGCCGTGAAGGCATCAAGATCAGTCGAAAATTGCTTTCACAATGGGTGATAAGATCTGCCATTGCTCTTAAACCGCTTTATGATGAAATGCTAAAAAGAGTTTTGTCCAGTAAAAACATTTTTATCGATGAAACACCAGTGAAGCTTTGGGAACCTGAAAAGTGTAAGCAAGCCTATATGTGGGTGGTAGTTGGGGGTTGCGAAGCCAATCCCGCGTATCGGATCTATGAATTTAAGGAAGATCGTTGTCATCATAATGTTTTAGATATACTGAAAGATTATCGCGGCGGCCTTCACTCAGATAAATATGCAGCTTATCAAAGGCTTGCAGAAATGAAAATCATTACATGGTTTCCTTGTTTTAGTCATATTCGAAGAAAGTTTTTCGAAGCTGAAGCTGGCGATCCGGCTTTTCGCAAATGGGTTTTAAGAAAGATACGCTATCTTTTCATGTTTGAAAGAGTTGCCTGGAACCGCTCTCCTGAAGAGCGCCTAAAAATACGCCGGGAAAAAGAAATACCCATTATTGATGAACTGATCGAAAAGATTAAGGGTAAGCTTATGGACGGTAAAATTTTACCTAAATCAAAGCTGAAAGAAGCTATGGGATATTTTTGCGGCTTAATTCCTTACTTGAAAAACTATGCAAAAGATGCTTTTGCAAGATTGGACAACAATGTAGCTGAAAGAGCCGTCCGACCGCTTGCCATCGGAAGAAAAAATTGGCTTTTCTTTGGCAGTCCTGATGGTGGTGAAGCTGGCGCTATTCTTTTTTCTCTCGTGCAAACTTGTCGAGGTTTAGGGATTAACCCTCGTGAGTATTTAGAAGACATCATGAAACGAATTATGAGACACAATAGTCAGAAACTTGACGAGTTGTTGCCGGACCAATGGTTAAAAAGCCGCAATCAAAACCATATTTCTTAATTTCTGCCCAGATGGGCAGATTTCTCGCTTACATTAGTGAGCAATGCCTGAAATCCTGAATAGCGATTGATATACTGACTAACAGCTTGAGTGTTGTATGAAACTTGTGTACCACGCTTAGGGGTTGTTTTTATCACAAAAAAATCGTCGTAGGATTCCTGGTGTTCTTCAACTAGTTTTCCAGACTCAAGCTCCTCCCTGTATTTCACCAGTTCTGCATTAAACCGATCAACAGCCACCGCCCTAGCGTAAGCGTTGTAGTAAAGGTGAAGGTAGCAGCGACGATTTTCCTTTCCCCATGGATACAGACGAGTGTGAACATAAAGAATTTCGTCATCAAGCTTTCGATAGCCCTCGGGCCCATGAATGACTTCATGAATATCATCGATCGCATGTTGTACCCACTTGTTATTCAAAGGAACGGACAGAATAAACTTATCTCTTGAGATAAGTAGTTCATCAACATTCTTTTTACTATAAAATCCCTTATCCATAACATAGTGGAATGATTTCATTTCCAAAGTTTTAAAAGTCTTCAGAAGGCCGTGCAGAGTGGTGACGTCGGTGATATTTCCTGGAAGGCGTTGAAAATACACAGGCAAGCGTCCCTTCTGACCGAAAAGTATGGCGAGATTCAACTGTGGTAACTTCTCATTATCACGGTTGTGTCCATATTTGATGAATTCGTTAAATTCGGAGTAGGAGGAGATAGAAGTGATGTCATAGCAGAGATAATCATCTTCCAAAACCTTCTTCATCCACTTGTTGAAGAAGGTTTGCTTTCCATCGATGCTAATTGAGCGAAGGATTTCTGTTATGCACTGACTTGTCAAAGGTACGTCGAAAGGATGTGCATGACTTTTGCACCACGTCCCGCAGTGGCTCAAAGGACCTCCCTGGGAAACAAGATAATAAGCCATTGTTAGAATCTGTCGATACTCCTTGGGAAAGCAGGCTTTTAACATACCTTCCAAGCCTAACTGGTCGGTAATGGTGTCAAGAATAATAGAAGACCCCACTATCTCGGCAGATGCTGTGACAATCGGATCTCTAACAGCAGCCTGTTCAGGCGCAAGACGCTTGGCTGGAATGAAATCTCCGTTAACAGGATCAAGTTTGCCAATGCAAACCTGTTTGTTACGCGCTTGTTTTTTTTCCTTATCCCAGCATGAAACAGCCTCATAAACATATATGATGCCAGTTTTCTTGTTCACCTGATGTACTCGATAGGTCATACGATCTCCTTTTTACATGGTTATAATTATAACTATGTAAAAAGGAAAGAACTTTAGGATTTACATTTCAAAACGTTGATATTTAGTGATTTGTATTAGACCTAGTTATAATTCTCACGGGAAATGAGGGAACGAAGCAGCGGATGAAAAAACGACTAAAGGAGGCGTACGAAATCTTTTTACAAGGGAAAATAGATGGGGTCGGTCTGGATCAAAGACTGCAGTCCTATTTGGGGATTTTATCTCATGCTAATCAGCATGCGTTATCTCAAGCTGTAAAAAATGCTTACCGGGTAAGAAACCAATATGATTAAAAATATACATATTAAAAATAAAATTTATTCACATTGAATAGCCTTGGTTTTTTACTCCAAGGTCGTTAAATCAAGGACCAAAAAACAAAGAACAAGAACCTTTATCAAAGGCCAAGTGACCAAGAACCAATGACCTTAGAACTTCCGCAGGGCCGCAACGCCAATGTTGCCGCTGCCATAGCAGTCGTAGTGGTAGCTGTCGTGGACGCAGAGGCCAGCCGGGGCGAAGCCCCCAACAACCACTTGATAGCCTTGAACATTCTCTTGACAGCGTGTATAGGTCCATGGACTATCGCTAAATAAGCGATTTTTAGAACGAGAGTACTCTGCCAAAATACAAATCGCGGCTTCTAAAATAGTGGGAACTTGGCAAGGGACCCCAGTTGTTGCAGCAAGCTCAGCCACAATATTCTTTTGCTGACTGCAGCTTTTACTTCTGCTTCCTTGAAGGACATCCTTTGTCATCAGCAGCCAAACAGATTCATCGACGGACTTATCTCCTAATTCATCAACAATTGTAGACCAAATGTATCTATAGCCATCAGGCTTACTTGGAAAATATTTTTTTGCAAGCTCTCCAAGTTTTTTTATGGTAAGCCCTTTTGGCATTCTCACCAACACATGAGTTTCTCTAATGCTTTTCCCAGGAAAAGCTGAACGTCTAAGTTCTTCCGCAATATTCTTCGGTAATGAGAGCATTTCTTGTCTTATGTTTACATCTTTTACAAGGTCTGCATTCCAATCTGCCCAATTCTTACTGCTAAAAGCGATTTCTCGATATATTGCTGACTGCCAAAGAATGGGGGTACTTGCACATTGGTTCCATGCCTTACTTACACTCCCACTCTCTCCAAGTTCATGGAGATTTAAATAAGAAAAAATGTGGCAAACAACCTCGGGAGGCATGATTATACAAGGATCTTTAGCTAGAGGATCGATGACTTGACTTTCTTCTCTAGGCCTATTAATTATACAAGGATCTTTAGCTAGAGGATCGATGACTTGACTTTCTTCTCTAGGCCTATTAATTATACAAGGATCTTTAGCTAGAGGATCGATGACTTGACTTTCTTCTCTAGGCCTATTAATTATACAAGGATCTTTAGCTAGAGGATCGATGACTTGACTTTCTTCTCTAGGCCTATTAATTATACAAGGATCTTTAGCTAGAGGATCGATGACTTGACTTTCTTCTCTAGGCCTATTATTAGCAGGTCTAGGTCTATTATTAGAAGGGGGAAAGCACCGATTCCAACAAGTTTTAACGATAAAGCAAACTAGCTTAAGAGATCCGTAAACAACAATAGGAACCCAAAGACATTGAGCGATTTTTTTGATAGTAGTCTGAATGGGTGATTTAAAAAAGTTTTCTGAAATTTTAGCAGTGCGTTCTCTAGAAGATAAACATGCCGATCCAATTTCATAAGCAACGGAAGCAATGCCTCCCAGAGGAATTAAATTTAAAGCCCAATCTTTTTTTGTCCAACCATCTGTGATGGAATCGCGAAAAAACGGTCTATTATTGTTGGTTCTCATATATTATTGATACTCTAATTAATGTTTATAGTTCACTTATTATATCATTTATTGGATTTTTTTACTATTTTAATTTGTATTTTAAATATTTCTTACTTGTATTTATAACGATCTTAGCCAATGACCAAAAAGGTTGAAATCCTTAACGTGCTTTATAATCCGAATTCTGAGCTGACCCCTTTTTAAGCATACTTTAGTGCGAACACGAACGAAGCAGCGGATGAAAAAACGACTAAAGGAGGCGTACGAAATCTTTTTACAAGGGAAAATAGATGGGGTCGGTCTGGATCAAAGACTGCAGTCCTATTTGGGGATTTTATCTCATGCTAATCAGCATGCGTTATCTCAAGCTGTAAAAAATGCTTACCGGGTAAGAAACCAATATGATTAAAAATATACATATTAAAAATAAAATTTATTCACATTGAATAGCCTTGGTTTTTTACTCCAAGGTCGTTAAATCAAGGACCAAAAAACAAAGAACAAGAACCTTTATCAAAGGCCAAGTGACCAAGAACCAATGACCTTAGAACTTCCGCAGGGCCGCAACGCCAATGTTGCCGCTGCCATAGCAGTCGTAGTGGTAGCTGTCGTGGACGCAGAGGCCAGCCGGGGCGAAGCCCCCAACAACCACTTGATAGCCTTGAACATTCTCTTGACAGCGTGTATAGGTCCATGGACTATCGCTAAATAAGCGATTTTTAGAACGAGAGTACTCTGCCAAAATACAAATCGCGGCTTCTAAAATAGTGGGAACTTGGCAAGGGACCCCAGTTGTTGCAGCAAGCTCAGCCACAATATTCTTTTGCTGACTGCAGCTTTTACTTCTGCTTCCTTGAAGGACATCCTTTGTCATCAGCAGCCAAACAGATTCATCGACGGACTTATCTCCTAATTCATCAACAATTGTAGACCAAATGTATCTATAGCCATCAGGCTTACTTGGAAAATATTTTTTTGCAAGCTCTCCAAGTTTTTTTATGGTAAGCCCTTTTGGCATTCTCACCAACACATGAGTTTCTCTAATGCTTTTCCCAGGAAAAGCTGAACGTCTAAGTTCTTCCGCAATATTCTTCGGTAATGAGAGCATTTCTTGTCTTATGTTTACATCTTTTACAAGGTCTGCATTCCAATCTGCCCAATTCTTACTGCTAAAAGCGATTTCTCGATATATTGCTGACTGCCAAAGAATGGGGGTACTTGCACATTGGTTCCATGCCTTACTTACACTCCCACTCTCTCCAAGTTCATGGAGATTTAAATAAGAAAAAATGTGGCAAACAACCTCGGGAGGCATGATTATACAAGGATCTTTAGCTAGAGGATCGATGACTTGACTTTCTTCTCTAGGCCTATTAATTATACAAGGATCTTTAGCTAGAGGATCGATGACTTGACTTTCTTCTCTAGGCCTATTAATTATACAAGGATCTTTAGCTAGAGGATCGATGACTTGACTTTCTTCTCTAGGCCTATTAATTATACAAGGATCTTTAGCTAGAGGATCGATGACTTGACTTTCTTCTCTAGGCCTATTAATTATACAAGGATCTTTAGCTAGAGGATCGATGACTTGACTTTCTTCTCTAGGCCTATTATTAGCAGGTCTAGGTCTATTATTAGAAGGGGGAAAGCACCGATTCCAACAAGTTTTAACGATAAAGCAAACTAGCTTAAGAGATCCGTAAACAACAATAGGAACCCAAAGACATTGAGCGATTTTTTTGATAGTAGTCTGAATGGGTGATTTAAAAAAGTTTTCTGAAATTTTAGCAGTGCGTTCTCTAGAAGATAAACATGCCGATCCAATTTCATAAGCAACGGAAGCAATGCCTCCCAGAGGAATTAAATTTAAAGCCCAATCTTTTTTTGTCCAACCATCTGTGATGGAATCGCGAAAAAACGGTCTATTATTGTTGGTTCTCATATATTATTGATACTCTAATTAATGTTTATAGTTCACTTATTATATCATTTATTGGATTTTTTTACTATTTTAATTTGTATTTTAAATATTTCTTACTTGTATTTATAACGATCTTAGCCAATGACCAAAAAGGTTGAAATCCTTAACGTGCTTTATAATCCGAATTCTGAGCTGACCCCTTTTTAAGCATACTTTAGTGCGAACACGAACGAAGCAGCGGATGAAAAAACGACTAAAGGAGGCGTACGAAATCTTTTTACAAGGGAAAATAGATGGGGTCGGTCTGGATCAAAGACTGCAGTCCGTGTCCTTGCGGTGAGAATGCGTGAATTTAATTTTGCATCTATGTAGAATTCCTCTCTTTAACCCCCTGTTTATCTATGGATATTGTTGATAAAATTCGTAAAATCGAGGCCCTAATTGCAGGAGCCAAGAGTGATGGAGAACGCCAGGCCGCTGAGTTTGCAAAACAACGTCTCCAAGAAAAAATTACTGCGCAACCGATTGAATACACCGTTAGATTGCATAGCCGTTGGGAGAAAAAGCTTTTTGTCGCTATTTGCAGTAAGCATGGACTTCGAACGTACCGGTACATGCGGCAAAAATATACCACAACAATGGTTCGAGTCGCCAAGCCCTTTATGGATTTGGTCTTATGGCCGGAGTACAATAAATACGTGAGTATACTCCACAAGCTCACTGAGGAGATATCAACTGATCTCATTTCCAAAATTCATTTGGTAAAGGAAGAAGACGAGACCATTATTGCTGGAGAACTTCCGGTGATGTCCGAGGCTTTCAGCTCTTTAAGCCGCTTTTCGTAAGCCCAGGGTACCCAAAGAATGGGATTTTTTCGAACATCTTCTTGATGTTCCTGGATCGCCGCCAGATATTCCCATGGGTTCGCATCGTTAAGTATGCACGTTTCCATTATACTCATGAGAATGTCTCCGATTTTTGCTCCGGTTTCATTGCGATAAAAATAAGCATTTTTTCGATTTCGGACTGATTGTTTTATCAGTCGCTCAGTAGCGTTGTTGTCGATGGGCACACCGGGCATCCGCAAAAATAAAGTCAACTCTTCCCAATGGTTATTCAAATAAGCTATTGCTTTTCCCATGCTGCTGTTCGGTTCGATTTCTTTCTGTTTTATGAGGGCGTCGCAAAAATTTTTCATTTGTTGCATTGCAGGAGCACTATGATCTTGATGCCATTTTAACCTTAATAGAGGTTCTGATGGCGCCAATCGCTCATTCACAAATACAGTAGAGTACCACCCGATTATTTTGACCACTATCTTGGGCCAGGTTGTAACGAGTTCATAAAACTTTCGGCGGGAATGGGCATTGCAATTAGAGAGATTCGTATCATGATGTTCCGGGACGTTATGCCCACCATCGCATTGTTGAATGGGAACCGATAATCCTTTCGGTCGCTTATTCAGCAGATCATCAAGATTTTCTCCAGCATGTTTGACTCCAGTGAAAAACAAGGCGATTTTTACATTTATATTTTGCAAGACTCCAAGAATAGCGGTTGTAAAAATGCCTGTACGTTCATCTTCATCTGAAGTCCCCTTTCGTTCCTCCCGGTCCTTCATAACGCTAAGAATGCGTGCTTTTGTATCATCATTTTGCACCAGTTCTGCTGCTGACGCATGTTCACACATGACCGCATAAATAGGCTGCACCGCATCAGCAACATCTTCTGTCATTTCCCAAATTTCAGAAGGTGAGATAGGCGTGCCTAAAATCTCCTGGAGCTGCCCTTGGCGATAAAAAGGGACCCCGCCTCTATATTTTAGCAGACACACAATAGCTTTAGCACTGTTGTCAGCTCTTGACTCCGTTGCAACTTCTGGAGGAAGGTTTGCGGTAAATACTTTACCGCAAACAGCACACCTGAGTCGTTCGGGTCGATAAATCTCCATTTGCAACCAAGGTTGGCCTACGACTCGAAGAACAGTTCCTGCAGAGAGATTAAACAATTTACCTTTGTCACAAGAAGGGCAAAGACTGCCTTTTTTTATGAATTCATGGGCGATATCAATAACCTTAGCTTGAGTGTAATCCGATGCAGGACGATGTCCATGCTTCCCTTTTTTCTCGGGAGGATTTTTTTTTGTGGATGCATTTGGATCTCCGGCTTCCTCACCATCCTGATCTGGCTCTGATTGTTCATCAGTTTGATCTGAGGCGGCCGTTGCCGCCTCATCTTCAGCAGCCTGTGCTTGTGCCAGCAACTTCGCAAGGTTCTTGGCGCTCTCTGTTTTGATCCCAAAGATGGATCGAAGTCGTTGGATAGATAATCGCTTTTCCTGAAGGGAAAAATTCATCCAGACAATCGCTTTTATAAGATTAGCAAGAACTGGATAATCTTCTTTGACTAAAGCCTGTTTGTCCAAGCGCTCAATGAGCGTCTCGATTTGTTCTGGAGTAAAGTCGAGATGTGCCGGGGCTTTCATTTGTGGTCTTATAAAAAAATAAAAGTTGCATTCTGAAGTAATTAAAATTTTATTGCACACAGATTTTTTTCCAATTATCAGAAAATTGAGCTGATTCGGGATTCCCATTCCACAGAAGAGTTTGCAGATACCTTGCATCAACGGCAGATGAATCGGTAGGCCACCATCGAAAAGTTCCCTTTGAAAGTCGTTTAGTGCAGAGCCAAAAGCCTTGACCATCGTATACCAATAGGCGGATAGTTGTTCTCCCTCGGTTACGGAATACAAATACCGTACCTTGAAATGGATCTTGATCGAGTATATTCCTGCAAACGGCAGCTAGCGTAAGTTTATTTCACGAAGCGAAATTTCTATCAACTTAAAATTTTTAAATTTCTTTATTTTAATGTCTTACGGCATTTTTGTTGTCTAAAAAAACGTATACTATGAAATATAGTATTAATATGTTGATTTAAATGATAGCTTAGAATATATTTTTAATTTGTGTATACTAAATTTACGAGATAATAATGGCATCAATACAGTCAAGAATGTGTCGTGGGCATAAATATTGGTATATTGTCGAGTCAAGAAGGATTAATGGAAAACCTCGACCGATTGTAATTGAAAGTTTGGGTACGACGGCCAACTTAATTGCCCGTCTCCAAGGTGAAAAATCGCAAAACGGATTCAAACCGTACTCACATGGTGCGGTTGCAACACTTCTTGTTCTCGCTAAAAAGCTTGATATCGTGTCTATTATCAATAAACACACTCTCGCGAATCGAAAATATTGGCCCAAGCAACCTATTCGCAATGATTTAACAGCAGGTATTACACTTCTTCTTGCAGCTGTCGGTAGAATTTGCATGCCAACCAGTAAACGAGGCTGGCACGATTGGGCTAAAACGACATCCTGCGATTATTTGCTAAGAATTTCTTCAGCAAAACTGGATAGTCAACATTTTTGGGATTTAATGGATTGTATTCCGGTAGAAGCCATAGCTAAAATTGAGCTTGAAATTTTACAAAATGTTTTTCATCACTATCCTATCAAAGGGGGAACGCTGTTATATGACACAACAAATTTCTATACATTTATCAATTCGACTAATGATCATTGCAGTATTCCTAAGAGAGGGAAAAACAAGCAAAAACGTGGAGACCTTCGTCAGGTAGGTTTAGCCCTTGCTGTTACAGAAGAGTATTACACCCCTCTTTTACATCACTCGTATCATGGAAATATTAACGACTGTAAAGTGTTTGGAGAAATAATTTCCTCGATCAAGATCAGAATGGAGTTGCTCAAAATAGATACACGCGAACATACCATTGTTTTTGATCGTGGTTGTAATTCAAAAAAAAATCTCGAACAAATTAATGATCTTAACTTGCACTATATTGGAGCCCTTACTCCATCTCACCATAAAGACCTTTTAAAAAGAGCGGAAGGTAAGTTTATTGCTACTCAGGTTGGGGATAATGAACTTGAGATCTACCGTGAAAAACGAGATGTTTGGGGTGAAGAACGGACTGTTTTAGTTTTTGTCAGCCAAAGACTGAAGGATGGACAGTTTAGAGGTGTTTATCAAGCATTAGAGAAAAAAGAAAAACGTCTTAAAGAGATTCAAAAAGGTCTTTTAAGTCCAAGATCCAGAAAACGAACAAAGGATCAGTTAGAAAACCTAATGCAGAAACTTCTCAAGGGACAGTTCATGGATGGGTTAATAACTTATAACCTTGAGGAAAGAAGTCCTAGGCGCTGGAATATGACTTATCAAATAAGTGAAGACAAACTTGCTGATCTGGATGAGCGACTCGGATATCGCATTGTTATGACTAATCGTCATGACTGGGGCAGTGAAAAGATTATAAAGGCATTTTACGATCAATCAATTGTAGAAGGTGCTTTTAAAAATTTGAAAAACCCATATCACTTAGCGGTGACACCAGGATTTCATTGGACGGATCAGAAATTAAGAATTCATTACATGATCTGTGTAATCGGATATCTTTTGGCTGCATTAGTTTGGTATGACGCTAAAAAAGCCGGTATTAACACAACCTTGGATACTTTGCTTGATTCATTAAATGGCATTCATCTTGGAAGATTCGTTGACATGACAGGAAAACAGGGAAGGCCAAAAGTAACATATCGTTTAGAAGATCTATCAGAAGAACAAAAGGTTCTTGTCGACTTATTCAACCTATCAGAAATTCATCTCAAGCCACTCAAGATTGATGGCGTCAGTGTATACAAATAAAAACAACTCTAAAGAACTAACTTCAAATGACTAGCGTAAGTTTATTTCGCTTCGCGAAATAAACTTACGCTAGGCCGTCGATGCCTTTACGGAAGTCGACAAATTGAACACAGATAAAAATACGGGTAGACGGAGATATCTGAAGCATGACTACCTCCTGAATAGTTGGCAGAGGAAGTTTAAGCAAGAGAAGGATCCTTGAATTTTAGCTTGCAGCCCATCGGCAGATCTGAGTTCAATCGTCACTGTATCAGAAGCTGATTGAATTGCCGGTATGACAATCTCACGAAATTCGAGTGTCGGCTCATTAGATTGATGGATTTTACGCTTCAAATAGACGGGATTAATCTGAAGCTGATGACAAACCTCCTTAACGGAATAGATTTTTGTTTGCTGAATAATCGAGGCCCATAATTCCTGGGGAAATTTACGTTGAGTCCTCGGGTCTTGTCTTAATCGATCAAGGGCGGATCGAATTTCTTCAATTGGGATGAATTTAGTTTCCATACCGAATAATCTCCTTTGAGTTAAAGGAGATAAAGATACTGAATTGGATTATTCGCCGTTAAGCACTCTCACCGCAAGGACACAAAAGCCTGCCGTCAACCGTTGCAGAGCTATGCATACGTAGTCGCTTCATGTCCAGCTGATTTTTAAGGTCATCAAAGCATTTCTCCACTACGTCTTTATCTCGGTATATCTGCATAGCTTCTATTGGGGCTTTAATGCTATTAGTGAGCAATGCCTGAAATCCTGAATAGCGATTGATATACTGACTAACAGCTTGAGTGTTGTATGAAACTTGTGTACCACGCTTAGGGGTTGTTTTTATCACAAAAAAATCGTCGTAGGATTCCTGGTGTTCTTCAACTAGTTTTCCAGACTCAAGCTCCTCCCTGTATTTCACCAGTTCTGCATTAAACCGATCAACAGCCACCGCCCTAGCGTAAGCGTTGTAGTAAAGGTAAAGGTAGCAGCGACGATTTTCCTTTCCCCATGGATACAGACGAGTGTGAACATAAAGAATTTCGTCATCAAGCTTTCGATAGCCCTCGGGCCCATGAATGACTTCATGAATATCATCGATCGCATGTTGTACCCACTTGTTATTCAAAGGAACGGACAGAATAAACTTATCTCTTGAGATAAGTAGTTCATCAACATTCTTTTTACTATAAAATCCCTTATCCATAACATAGTGGAATGATTTCATTTCCAAAGTTTTAAAAGTCTTCAGAAGGCCGTGCAGAGTGGTGACGTCGGTGATATTTCCTGGAAGGCGTTGAAAATACACAGGCAAGCGTCCCTTCTGACCGAAAAGTATGGCGAGATTCAACTGTGGTAACTTCTCATTATCACGGTTGTGTCCATATTTGATGAATTCGTTAAATTCGGAGTAGGAGGAGATAGAAGTGATGTCATAGCAGAGATAATCATCTTCCAAAACCTTCTTCATCCACTTGTTGAAGAAGGTTTGCTTTCCATCGATGCTAATTGAGCGAAGGATTTCTGTTATGCACTGACTTGTCAAAGGTACGTCGAAAGGATGTGCATGACTTTTGCACCACGTCCCGCAGTGGCTCAAAGGACCTCCCTGGGAAACAAGATAATAAGCCATTGTTAGAATCTGTCGATACTCCTTGGGAAAGCAGGCTTTTAACATACCTTCCAAGCCTAACTGGTCGGTAATGGTGTCAAGAATAATAGAAGACCCCACTATCTCGGCAGATGCTGTGACAATCGGATCTCTAACAGCAGCCTGTTCAGGCGCAAGACGCTTGGCTGGAATGAAATCTCCGTTAACAGGATCAAGTTTGCCAATGCAAACCTGTTTGTTACGCGCTTGTTTTTTTTCCTTATCCCAGCATGAAACAGCCTCATAAACATATATGATGCCAGTTTTCTTGTTCACCTGATGTACTCGATAGGTCATACGATCTCCTTTTTACATGGTTATAATTATAACTATGTAAAAAGGAAAGAACTTTAGGATTTACATTTCAAAACGTTGATATTTAGTGATTTGTATTAGACCTAGTTATAATTCTCACGGGAAATGAGGGAACGAAGCAGCGGATGAAAAAACGACTAAAGGAGGCGTACGAAATCTTTTTACAAGGGAAAATAGATGGGGTCGGTCTGGATCAAAGACTGCAGTCCTATTTGGGGATTTTATCTCATGCTAATCAGCATGCGTTATCTCAAGCTGTAAAAAATGCTTACCGGGTAAGAAACCAATATGATTAAAAATATACATATTAAAAATAAAATTTATTCACATTGAATAGCCTTGGTTTTTTACTCCAAGGTCGTTAAATCAAGGACCAAAAAACAAAGAACAAGAACCTTTATCAAAGGCCAAGTGACCAAGAACCAATGACCTTAGAACTTCCGCAGGGCCGCAACGCCAACGTTGACGTTGTCAAAGCTGATGCTGCTGGACGCTGAGGCCAGCCGGGGCGAAGCCCCCAACAACCACTTGATAGCCTTGAACATTCTCTTGACAGCGTGTATAGGTCCATGGACTATCGCTAAATAAGCGATTTTTAGAACGAGAGTACTCTGCCAAAATACAAATCGCGGCTTCTAAAATAGTGGGAACTTGGCAAGGGACCCCAGTTGTTGCAGCAAGCTCAGCCACAATATTCTTTTGCTGACTGCAGCTTTTACTTCTGCTTCCTTGAAGGACATCCTTTGTCATCAGCAGCCAAACAGATTCATCGACGGACTTATCTCCTAATTCATCAACAATTGTAGACCAAATGTATCTATAGCCATCAGGCTTACTTGGAAAATATTTTTTTGCAAGCTCTCCAAGTTTTTTTATGGTAAGCCCTTTTGGCATTCTCACCAACACATGAGTTTCTCTAATGCTTTTCCCAGGAAAAGCTGAACGTCTAAGTTCTTCCGCAATATTCTTCGGTAATGAGAGCATTTCTTGTCTTATGTTTACATCTTTTACAAGGTCTGCATTCCAATCTGCCCAATTCTTACTGCTAAAAGCGATTTCTCGATATATTGCTGACTGCCAAAGAATGGGGGTACTTGCACATTGGTTCCATGCCTTACTTACACTCCCACTCTCTCCAAGTTCATGGAGATTTAAATAAGAAAAAATGTGGCAAACAACCTCGGGAGGCATGATTATACAAGGATCTTTAGCTAGAGGATCGATGACTTGACTTTCTTCTCTAGGCCTATTAATTATACAAGGATCTTTAGCTAGAGGATCGATGACTTGACTTTCTTCTCTAGGCCTATTAATTATACAAGGATCTTTAGCTAGAGGATCGATGACTTGACTTTCTTCTCTAGGCCTATTAATTATACAAGGATCTTTAGCTAGAGGATCGATGACTTGACTTTCTTCTCTAGGCCTATTAATTATACAAGGATCTTTAGCTAGAGGATCGATGACTTGACTTTCTTCTCTAGGCCTATTATTAGCAGGTCTAGGTCTATTATTAGAAGGGGGAAAGCACCGATTCCAACAAGTTTTAACGATAAAGCAAACTAGCTTAAGAGATCCGTAAACAACAATAGGAACCCAAAGACATTGAGCGATTTTTTTGATAGTAGTCTGAATGGGTGATTTAAAAAAGTTTTCTGAAATTTTAGCAGTGCGTTCTCTAGAAGATAAACATGCCGATCCAATTTCATAAGCAACGGAAGCAATGCCTCCCAGAGGAATTAAATTTAAAGCCCAATCTTTTTTTGTCCAACCATCTGTGATGGAATCGCGAAAAAACGGTCTATTATTGTTGGTTCTCATATATTATTGATACTCTAATTAATGTTTATAGTTCACTTATTATATCATTTATTGGATTTTTTTACTATTTTAATTTGTATTTTAAATATTTCTTACTTGTATTTATAACGATCTTAGCCAATGACCAAAAAGGTTGAAATCCTTAACGTGCTTTATAATCCGAATTCTGAGCTGACCCCTTTTTAAGCATACTTTAGTGCGAACACGAACGAAGCAGCGGATGAAAAAACGACTAAAGGAGGCGTACGAAATCTTTTTACAAGGGAAAATAGATGGGGTCGGTCTGGATCAAAGACTGCAGTCCGTGTCCTTGCGGTGAGAATGCGTGAATTTAATTTTGCATCTATGTAGAATTCCTCTCTTTAACCCCCTGTTTATCTATGGATATTGTTGATAAAATTCGTAAAATCGAGGCCCTAATTGCAGGAGCCAAGAGTGATGGAGAACGCCAGGCCGCTGAGTTTGCAAAACAACGTCTCCAAGAAAAAATTACTGCGCAACCGATTGAATACACCGTTAGATTGCATAGCCGTTGGGAGAAAAAGCTTTTTGTCGCTATTTGCAGTAAGCATGGACTTCGAACGTACCGGTACATGCGGCAAAAATATACCACAACAATGGTTCGAGTCGCCAAGCCCTTTATGGATTTGGTCTTATGGCCGGAGTACAATAAATACGTGAGTATACTCCACAAGCTCACTGAGGAGATATCAACTGATCTCATTTCCAAAATTCATTTGGTAAAGGAAGAAGACGAGACCATTATTGCTGGAGAACTTCCGGTGATGTCCGAGGCTTTCAGCTCTTTAAGCCGCTTTTCGTAAGCCCAGGGTACCCAAAGAATGGGATTTTTTCGAACATCTTCTTGATGTTCCTGGATCGCCGCCAGATATTCCCATGGGTTCGCATCGTTAAGTATGCACGTTTCCATTATACTCCTAATTTCCCTGGAAATTATACATATGTCGCCACAGTGATTATATAAGTAATTTAAAATTAGTCGTTTATTGAAGAAATATGGAAAATCTTTCTTTTAAACATATGTATAATTATACATATGATAAAGGATTTTTCAATGTCACTGGTGTATTTAAAAAATAAGAAAAACAATGTCACGTATGTCTATGAATGCATTTCATTTTGGAATAAGGAAAAGAAATGCCCCGATAGCACTCGTACATGCATTGGCAAGCTTGATCCAACATCTGGCGACATAACCCTCTCTAAGAAACAAATTTCATCCATTGAACCAACATTCGCTTCAATTAAGACGATAGGCGCAGCCCTGCTATTTGACTATATCGCCAAGAAAACAGGACTAGCACCAATACTAAAACAAGTTTTTCATGAAAATTGGAATTTCATACTTTCGCTTGCATACTTTCAGGCTACAGAGGGAGAGGCTCTATCGAAAGTTGAGCATTGGAGTAAGACGCATCGACACCCTTATGATTCATTTATTGATAATCGTCGGGTCAGCGAGCTATTACCATCAATAAGCGAAGAGAAGCAACTTGAATTTTTCAAAAAATGGGCGGAAAAACGTTTAGAAGAAGAATATCTAGCCTACGACATCACTTCAGTGTCCTCATACTCGGAACTCAATGATATGGCGCGTTATGGATATAACCGAGATGGCGAAAGCCTTCCACAGATTAATATTGCTATGCTTTTCGGAGAAAAAACGCGCCTACCCGTTTACTTTAAATGCCTTCCAGGAAGCATTAAAGATGTCAGTACTCTACAAAACTTTTTAACAACAGCCGCCATCTTACATATGGGGAAACTCCGTCTTGTTATGGACAAAGGCTTCTATAGTCGCAAGAATGTAAATGGTTTGTTTGATAGGCGCATGAAGTTTACTATTGCCGTTCCTTTTAGCAGTACATTTGCGAAGGAACAAGTGGAAAAAGTACGCAGCACTATTACAGACCATGATAACTTTATCCAAGTGAATGATCAAAATTTATTTTGTGTTTCATTTCTTAATAAGTGGGAGGAAAAAAAACGAATCTATGTGCATGTTTTTTATAACGCATCGACAGCAGCAGCCGATTATGAAGCATTCTTAAACAAGATGCATCTTTGGGAAAATGAGCTTAAAAGTGGCCGACCAGTAGAAGATCATCAACAATATTATGCTAAATATTTTTCAATTCACAAAACACCAAAACGTGGCCTTAAAATTTCTTATAATCAACCCGCAATTGAAGCTTACAAAAAGAACACCGCTGGTTATTTGGTTTTAATCTCAAATGATATCAAGGACCCAATTGAGGCTCTTACAGTCTATCGAACAAAGGACGTTGTGGAAAAGGCGTTTGACAATCTAAAGAATAGTCTCGACATGAAACGATTACGAGTACACCTCCAAGAAAACATGAAGGGCCGACTTTTTATTCAGTTCATTGCTTTGATTCTAGTTTCCTATATTCATAAGGTTATGAGCGATAATGATTTATTTAAACTGGGTTCCATGTCTTGCTTGCTAAAAGAGCTTAATCTCTTAAACACCGTCAGCATCACGGGAACGAAGAAACTGATATTTTCTGAGCAGACCAAAAGGCAGCGAGAAATTTTTCAGGCCTTTGGCATCAACCCCAAAACCTATGTATAATTTTCCGGGAAATAGGATACTCATGAGAATGTCTCCGATTTTTGCTCCGGTTTCATTGCGATAAAAATAAGCATTTTTTCGATTTCGGACTGATTGTTTTATCAGTCGCTCAGTAGCGTTGTTGTCGATGGGCACACCGGGCATCCGCAAAAATAAAGTCAACTCTTCCCAATGGTTATTCAAATAAGCTATTGCTTTTCCCATGCTGCTGTTCGGTTCGATTTCTTTCTGTTTTATGAGGGCGTCGCAAAAATTTTTCATTTGTTGCATTGCAGGAGCACTATGATCTTGATGCCATTTTAACCTTAATAGAGGTTCTGATGGCGCCAATCGCTCATTCACAAATACAGTAGAGTACCACCCGATTATTTTGACCACTATCTTGGGCCAGGTTGTAACGAGTTCATAAAACTTTCGGCGGGAATGGGCATTGCAATTAGAGAGATTCGTATCATGATGTTCCGGGACGTTATGCCCACCATCGCATTGTTGAATGGGAACCGATAATCCTTTCGGTCGCTTATTCAGCAGATCATCAAGATTTTCTCCAGCATGTTTGACTCCAGTGAAAAACAAGGCGATTTTTACATTTATATTTTGCAAGACTCCAAGAATAGCGGTTGTAAAAATGCCTGTACGTTCATCTTCATCTGAAGTCCCCTTTCGTTCCTCCCGGTCCTTCATAACGCTAAGAATGCGTGCTTTTGTATCATCATTTTGCACCAGTTCTGCTGCTGACGCATGTTCACACATGACCGCATAAATAGGCTGCACCGCATCAGCAACATCTTCTGTCATTTCCCAAATTTCAGAAGGTGAGATAGGCGTGCCTAAAATCTCCTGGAGCTGCCCTTGGCGATAAAAAGGGACCCCGCCTCTATATTTTAGCAGACACACAATAGCTTTAGCACTGTTGTCAGCTCTTGACTCCGTTGCAACTTCTGGAGGAAGGTTTGCGGTAAATACTTTACCGCAAACAGCACACCTGAGTCGTTCGGGTCGATAAATCTCCATTTGCAACCAAGGTTGGCCTACGACTCGAAGAACAGTTCCTGCAGAGAGATTAAACAATTTACCTTTGTCACAAGAAGGGCAAAGACTGCCTTTTTTTATGAATTCATGGGCGATATCAATAACCTTAGCTTGAGTGTAATCCGATGCAGGACGATGTCCATGCTTCCCTTTTTTCTCGGGAGGATTTTTTTTTGTGGATGCATTTGGATCTCCGGCTTCCTCACCATCCTGATCTGGCTCTGATTGTTCATCAGTTTGATCTGAGGCGGCCGTTGCCGCCTCATCTTCAGCAGCCTGTGCTTGTGCCAGCAACTTCGCAAGGTTCTTGGCGCTCTCTGTTTTGATCCCAAAGATGGATCGAAGTCGTTGGATAGATAATCGCTTTTCCTGAAGGGAAAAATTCATCCAGACAATCGCTTTTATAAGATTAGCAAGAACTGGATAATCTTCTTTGACTAAAGCCTGTTTGTCCAAGCGCTCAATGAGCGTCTCGATTTGTTCTGGAGTAAAGTCGAGATGTGCCGGGGCTTTCATTTGTGGTCTTATAAAAAAATAAAAGTTGCATTCTGAAGTAATTAAAATTTTATTGCACACAGATTTTTTTCCAATTATCAGAAAATTGAGCTGATTCGGGATTCCCATTCCACAGAAGAGTTTGCAGATACCTTGCATCAACGGCAGATGAATCGGTAGGCCACCATCGAAAAGTTCCCTTTGAAAGTCGTTTAGTGCAGAGCCAAAAGCCTTGACCATCGTATACCAATAGGCGGATAGTTGTTCTCCCTCGGTTACGGAATACAAATACCGTACCTTGAAATGGATCTTGATCGAGTATATTCCTGCAAACGGCAGCTAGCGTAAGTTTATTTCACGAAGCGAAATTTCTATCAACTTAAAATTTTTAAATTTCTTTATTTTAATGTCTTACGGCATTTTTGTTGTCTAAAAAAACGTATACTATGAAATATAGTATTAATATGTTGATTTAAATGATAGCTTAGAATATATTTTTAATTTGTGTATACTAAATTTACGAGATAATAATGGCATCAATACAGTCAAGAATGTGTCGTGGGCATAAATATTGGTATATTGTCGAGTCAAGAAGGATTAATGGAAAACCTCGACCGATTGTAATTGAAAGTTTGGGTACGACGGCCAACTTAATTGCCCGTCTCCAAGGTGAAAAATCGCAAAACGGATTCAAACCGTACTCACATGGTGCGGTTGCAACACTTCTTGTTCTCGCTAAAAAGCTTGATATCGTGTCTATTATCAATAAACACACTCTCGCGAATCGAAAATATTGGCCCAAGCAACCTATTCGCAATGATTTAACAGCAGGTATTACACTTCTTCTTGCAGCTGTCGGTAGAATTTGCATGCCAACCAGTAAACGAGGCTGGCACGATTGGGCTAAAACGACATCCTGCGATTATTTGCTAAGAATTTCTTCAGCAAAACTGGATAGTCAACATTTTTGGGATTTAATGGATTGTATTCCGGTAGAAGCCATAGCTAAAATTGAGCTTGAAATTTTACAAAATGTTTTTCATCACTATCCTATCAAAGGGGGAACGCTGTTATATGACACAACAAATTTCTATACATTTATCAATTCGACTAATGATCATTGCAGTATTCCTAAGAGAGGGAAAAACAAGCAAAAACGTGGAGACCTTCGTCAGGTAGGTTTAGCCCTTGCTGTTACAGAAGAGTATTACACCCCTCTTTTACATCACTCGTATCATGGAAATATTAACGACTGTAAAGTGTTTGGAGAAATAATTTCCTCGATCAAGATCAGAATGGAGTTGCTCAAAATAGATACACGCGAACATACCATTGTTTTTGATCGTGGTTGTAATTCAAAAAAAAATCTCGAACAAATTAATGATCTTAACTTGCACTATATTGGAGCCCTTACTCCATCTCACCATAAAGACCTTTTAAAAAGAGCGGAAGGTAAGTTTATTGCTACTCAGGTTGGGGATAATGAACTTGAGATCTACCGTGAAAAACGAGATGTTTGGGGTGAAGAACGGACTGTTTTAGTTTTTGTCAGCCAAAGACTGAAGGATGGACAGTTTAGAGGTGTTTATCAAGCATTAGAGAAAAAAGAAAAACGTCTTAAAGAGATTCAAAAAGGTCTTTTAAGTCCAAGATCCAGAAAACGAACAAAGGATCAGTTAGAAAACCTAATGCAGAAACTTCTCAAGGGACAGTTCATGGATGGGTTAATAACTTATAACCTTGAGGAAAGAAGTCCTAGGCGCTGGAATATGACTTATCAAATAAGTGAAGACAAACTTGCTGATCTGGATGAGCGACTCGGATATCGCATTGTTATGACTAATCGTCATGACTGGGGCAGTGAAAAGATTATAAAGGCATTTTACGATCAATCAATTGTAGAAGGTGCTTTTAAAAATTTGAAAAACCCATATCACTTAGCGGTGACACCAGGATTTCATTGGACGGATCAGAAATTAAGAATTCATTACATGATCTGTGTAATCGGATATCTTTTGGCTGCATTAGTTTGGTATGACGCTAAAAAAGCCGGTATTAACACAACCTTGGATACTTTGCTTGATTCATTAAATGGCATTCATCTTGGAAGATTCGTTGACATGACAGGAAAACAGGGAAGGCCAAAAGTAACATATCGTTTAGAAGATCTATCAGAAGAACAAAAGGTTCTTGTCGACTTATTCAACCTATCAGAAATTCATCTCAAGCCACTCAAGATTGATGGCGTCAGTGTATACAAATAAAAACAACTCTAAAGAACTAACTTCAAATGACTAGCGTAAGTTTATTTCGCTTCGCGAAATAAACTTACGCTAGGCCGTCGATGCCTTTACGGAAGTCGACAAATTGAACACAGATAAAAATACGGGTAGACGGAGATATCTGAAGCATGACTACCTCCTGAATAGTTGGCAGAGGAAGTTTAAGCAAGAGAAGGATCCTTGAATTTTAGCTTGCAGCCCATCGGCAGATCTGAGTTCAATCGTCACTGTATCAGAAGCTGATTGAATTGCCGGTATGACAATCTCACGAAATTCGAGTGTCGGCTCATTAGATTGATGGATTTTACGCTTCAAATAGACGGGATTAATCTGAAGCTGATGACAAACCTCCTTAACGGAATAGATTTTTGTTTGCTGAATAATCGAGGCCCATAATTCCTGGGGAAATTTACGTTGAGTCCTCGGGTCTTGTCTTAATCGATCAAGGGCGGATCGAATTTCTTCAATTGGGATGAATTTAGTTTCCATACCGAATAATCTCCTTTGAGTTAAAGGAGATAAAGATACTGAATTGGATTATTCGCCGTTAAGCACTCTCACCGCAAGGACACAAAAGCCTGCCGTCAACCGTTGCAGAGCTATGCATACGTAGTCGCTTCATGTCCAGCTGATTTTTAAGGTCATCAAAGCATTTCTCCACTACGTCTTTATCTCGGTATATCTGCATAGCTTCTATTGGGGCTTTAATGCTATTAGTGAGCAATGCCTGAAATCCTGAATAGCGATTGATATACTGACTAACAGCTTGAGTGTTGTATGAAACTTGTGTACCACGCTTAGGGGTTGTTTTTATCACAAAAAAATCGTCGTAGGATTCCTGGTGTTCTTCAACTAGTTTTCCAGACTCAAGCTCCTCCCTGTATTTCACCAGTTCTGCATTAAACCGATCAACAGCCACCGCCCTAGCGTAAGCGTTGTAGTAAAGGTAAAGGTAGCAGCGACGATTTTCCTTTCCCCATGGATACAGACGAGTGTGAACATAAAGAATTTCGTCATCAAGCTTTCGATAGCCCTCGGGCCCATGAATGACTTCATGAATATCATCGATCGCATGTTGTACCCACTTGTTATTCAAAGGAACGGACAGAATAAACTTATCTCTTGAGATAAGTAGTTCATCAACATTCTTTTTACTATAAAATCCCTTATCCATAACATAGTGGAATGATTTCATTTCCAAAGTTTTAAAAGTCTTCAGAAGGCCGTGCAGAGTGGTGACGTCGGTGATATTTCCTGGAAGGCGTTGAAAATACACAGGCAAGCGTCCCTTCTGACCGAAAAGTATGGCGAGATTCAACTGTGGTAACTTCTCATTATCACGGTTGTGTCCATATTTGATGAATTCGTTAAATTCGGAGTAGGAGGAGATAGAAGTGATGTCATAGCAGAGATAATCATCTTCCAAAACCTTCTTCATCCACTTGTTGAAGAAGGTTTGCTTTCCATCGATGCTAATTGAGCGAAGGATTTCTGTTATGCACTGACTTGTCAAAGGTACGTCGAAAGGATGTGCATGACTTTTGCACCACGTCCCGCAGTGGCTCAAAGGACCTCCCTGGGAAACAAGATAATAAGCCATTGTTAGAATCTGTCGATACTCCTTGGGAAAGCAGGCTTTTAACATACCTTCCAAGCCTAACTGGTCGGTAATGGTGTCAAGAATAATAGAAGACCCCACTATCTCGGCAGATGCTGTGACAATCGGATCTCTAACAGCAGCCTGTTCAGGCGCAAGACGCTTGGCTGGAATGAAATCTCCGTTAACAGGATCAAGTTTGCCAATGCAAACCTGTTTGTTACGCGCTTGTTTTTTTTCCTTATCCCAGCATGAAACAGCCTCATAAACATATATGATGCCAGTTTTCTTGTTCACCTGATGTACTCGATAGGTCATACGATCTCCTTTTTACATGGTTATAATTATAACTATGTAAAAAGGAAAGAACTTTAGGATTTACATTTCAAAACGTTGATATTTAGTGATTTGTATTAGACCTAGTTATAATTCTCACGGGAAATGAGGTATCATCTAACGTTTTGCGGCCAAACTTAAAATCCTTTATTAAATTCAAAATCTGATTCAAGGAATAATAGGTTTCTTTTTTATAATGTTTCCATACGTCATATCCCAAACAATAACCAGCATTGTCGGAAATCTCTTCTGTCAACAACCACGGAAAACGACCCATTTGGCGGTCGCCTAAAATGGACCACTTGGCGGTCATCGAAAATGGACCACCTGGCGGTCACTCAAAATGACCCACCCGCGCGCCGCTAAAAACGCCCACCAAACGCTGAGTTTTTTTTGCTCAGCATTTGTCATTATTAAAATTTAAATTTTGTCAAATAACCAGCCGCTGAAGATCTCTTCATTCGCTATAATTTTTCGACCCCATAAGTGGGTAAATTTAGCGAAAGGAAGATTAATCATGACACAAGGAAGGAGAAAATCCGTGGCTGAAAAAAGACAAATATTGATCGAACTAAAAAAAGGCAGTTCCATCAGGAAAGTAAGTTATGCGTTACGCGTTCATAGAGATATTGTGCGGTCTGTGGTCGACGTTGCCAATACCCATGGCTGGATGCACCCTGACTGCGCAATACCGACGGAAGAGGACATGCAATGCGTCATCGAGCAGAAGTATCAACCTGCACACCTGCTCGATGATTATAGGGATAATATTCGTGAGTGGCGTCAAGATGGATATTCAGGCGTAGTTATACAACGACTACTTCAGAACAATCACGACGTTTTCGTGCGCATCGGCGCCTTAAGAAGGTATTTGAACAAGCATTTTCCACAAACTATTGACCCCGTAATGGTTCGCCATACAATTCCAGGAGCTACTATGGATGTAGATTTTGGATTTCTTGGCATGTTGTGGGATGAAAAGCTTGTAAAAATGCGAAAGGCATGGGTGTTTTCCGCTCGCCTTCGACACTCTCGAAAAACATATCGCAAGATAGTGCCTAAACAAGATTCTCAAACATTTTTGATGTGTCATATCCATGCTTTCGAACACTTTAACGGGGTTCCTGAAGAAGTTGTTTTAGATAATCTCAAAGCAGGGGTTATCCAAAGCTCGATAGACAACGACATGCTGAACCGGTCATATTATGAATTGGCAGAGCATTATGGTTTTCGCATTTCTCCCTGCCGACCAAGAACCCCGGAACATAAAGGTGGAGTGGAAAACGACGTCAAATTCATTAAAAGGAATTTTTGGCCAGAAATTCGAGAAAAATTAAAACAACAGCCTCGATTTTCATTTTTTCAGGCTCAAGAGGCTATTGAAAAATGGGATAATGAAATTGCCGGCGCGCGAATTTTAAGAGGTTTAAATCGTTCTCCGGAAGAAATTTTTACACATGAGGAGAAAAATTTACTCAAACCGCTTCCGAATAACAGATGGGAGTGTACTAAGTGGCTGCAATGCACTGTAGGAAGAGATTGGAGGGTAGTCATAGACTCCAGTTATTATTCTGTTCCTTATGCTTATATTGGACAGACTGTTTATTGCCGCGTGACAAGCCAATTTGTTCACATCTATCACGAGTGCGACAATATTGCAAAACACCCTGTCGCCAGCTCTAAAGGCGAATATCTTAAGAATGTAGATCACGCTCCGCCATTCAAAGATGCTGTGCTAAGCTGTACGAGAGAAGGACTGCTGGAAAATGCCAAAGAAATCGGGCCGAATACACATGCATTTTGTCAGCAGATGTTTTCAGATCCCCATACTGATAAGCTAAGGCCTGTCAGAAGCCTCTTAAGCCTTGTTATCAAATACGATAAGCAACGGTTGGAAAACGCCTGTGCCAGAGCGTTGTCGTATAAAAACCACTTATACAGTAGCGTTAAAAGCATTTTAGAGAAAGGGCTTGATTTTGATGTCGAGCCCAATAGTGATGCTGACGGCTGGCAGATGGAACAGTACCGATCTGACGACAACAAGTCTCCCCCAAATATAGAGAAGTTGAGTTTTAAGTTTGCAAGAGATCCGAAAGAATATGGTTCTAACAACAACATCAAATTAACAGCGTAAATCCATGGAGGTCAAATGGATATATCATTAGAGAAAAAATTGGAACGGCTGCGTCTTACAGGAATGAAATGCACCTGTCAAGACCGGATTAAATCGGCTCAAGCGGAGGGGTGGGCTTACTCAGCCCTCCTCGACATGTTATTAACCGACGAATTGGATCGTCGAAACCAAACGCAAATGGTTCGTCGGCTCGCAAAAAGCGGTTTAGACATGAACAGAACCATGGACAGCTATGATTTCAAGTTCAATCCAAAACTACAAGTATCATCTTTTAGAGAATTAGCGTGTTGCAAATTTATAGAAAATGGAGAGAATATCTTTCTCATTGGACCTAGCGGCGTAGGAAAAAGTCATCTAGCCAATGCTCTTGGCCATGAAGCCTGCCGTAGAGGTTTTGAGGTGCTTTGCTATAGAACGCACAAGCTTTTTGACTGGATTCATAGCGGGCGCGGCGATGGAACTTACAAAAAGAAGATGGAACAAATCATCAAGATTCCTCTTTTGATTCTTGATGACTTCGGCTTACAATCTATGCAGCCGGTTCAGCAAGAAGACCTCTACGAGGTAATTTGCGAGCGATACGAAAAAAGAGCCATGATCATCACGAGCAATCGAGATTTATCGGAGTGGGCATCAGTGTTTTCCAATCCGCTAATTGGCAGTGCAGCGATGGATCGATTGGTTCATAAAGGCACTGAATTGATCATTGATGGAGCAAGCTATCGGGCAGCTCAATTTAAGAAAAAGACAGTAGCAAAGGGCGGTAAAGTTTAAAATATAATTAGGCTGGTTTTTGGTGGGCGTTTTTAGCGGCGCGCGGGTGGGTCATTTTGAGTGACCGCCAGGTGGTCCATTTTCGATGACCGCCAAGTGGTCCATTTTAGGCGACCGCCAAATGGGTCATTTTCGTGGTTGTTGACATCTTCAAAGCTTTGTTGATTTAAGGGGCTAAAAATTTGGCTAAAATCAAACGATTCAAGAGAAGTAAAGGGAATATCCTTATCTGAAGGATGCATAGCAATCAACTGAACTTCTATCTTAAGATAAATCCCTTTATCTAGAGTTGTATAAATTCCATAAGCCACGCTTGGATGAAGGAAAATTTCACGTATTTCACCTTCTTGCATTCCACGCATTCTCCATGCTAAACCTGCGATTGCATCGTGCAAATTGATTTTGATCGCATTTTTTGTGTCCCATGTATCATTCAAAATGGTGTCATCCGTGTTTTTACTTTGCAATGCATCGTCACGCATTGCTGCAAACTTAAAACATTCCCGGTCCCTTTTTGCAAAGTGCGAACATAAATCTTTCCTTTTTCGATAAGGATTAGATTTTTATCTTTATCCAATGCAGAAAAAAAGCAATCTGCTTTCTCTACATTTTCTTTTGCGAGTTTTAAAGCTTTTAATTTATGATAGTTACATTCATTTCTTAGTTCGGAATCACCGGTATTATTTTGGCAATCTTGCATCCCCCGCATAAATCCGCTCATGAAATTTTCATTTTCCCCAGATATCGTATTCCATATATCTGCACTTACAACAAGCGGTAACTGTTTTTTTTCTTCTGAAGTAAATGCAAGAGATTGATCAGCCTGATTATGATTTAAAGTTATGCGTGTTTTTGGAAAAAACATTTCCAATATAGGCTGAAGAAAATTTTTTGAAGATAGCAAATGAATAATTTTATCTTGCGTTACTTCAGGCTCTTGTATTAAACGATCCGATTCCTTATCTTCTCGAAGCCTTCCAAAAATGAAGCGAGGAAGATTCTGAGCAAGCTTAGCTGAAGGTCCCTCTAATTTTTGCAGAGAATCAAGGATCTCATCATTCAGTGTCAAATATGCAGTGTCAAATATGAAAAACTTGGTGTTAAGTTAGCTTTTTGTGTTATGTGATTTGACTGCAAAAACATATCATTATATTGTCCAAGAAAATTTTTTAAGCCATGATATCTGTTTTTAAAAGGAACTTGTTCTGAAGCGGAGTAATAAGCCTCTTGTAATTCTTCAATGCGACTAACATACAATGAGTTTTGGGTGCCATACCCTAGCAAAATCCCCGTCAGAACCTTATCACCTTTGAGTACATCATTTAGACTACTGCCCGGCGCGAGAAAACTCTCTAGTAAAGTTATGGGAGTAATGTTGGGACCTAAAACATACTGAAAAAGTGCTAAATTTTCCTGTACTTTTTGACAAAACAATCTTTTGTTTATGAACAAAACGTGAACCCATTCATTACATAAGAAATCAGGTTGATCGTATATATGAATAATTACTTGACTTTCTTTTCCTTGGAAAAATTTCTTCCAAACGGCAGCACCCTCTCTAAGGCTAACTGAATCGCGATGTGAATCATATTCCCCAAAAAAAGAGTTTTTTATGCGATACCCATGTGTACACATGGGTTTTTTTTCATAAAGGACATAGCCTCCTTCGCTTTGTCTGACCATCGTATTAAAAAAACTTTCTAAGATAGCAGTCTCTTCTGCTGATAAACATACCTCGGTTTCAAATTCACATAATCCATAAGACGGCTTACAAAGAAGCAAGCATATAATATAAATAATCCGCATAAATATTTTTCTTATCATGTTATTACCTTAATTTGTTTGCCAAGGTGAATGGCATTTGCAACGAAAAGCACACCACCAATTTGCACATCCTCCACAATATGTGCGCCAAATTGGATGCTTGTTTCCACATAGAGGTTCGTTATAAGGTTTGATTTGTTCATCTTTTTTTACAGCTTCGATATAAATTCCAAACTCATCAATAGCAATCGATTTTAAGGGGATCAAATGATCGGAATTAATAAGAAATAAACCTTCATCACAGATGATAAGTTATTGAAAATTAACGTACATTTTATCATTTTTTAATACTTCTTATTCAGATGCATGACAATAACGCATCAGAATAAAAAATATACAAACCGTAAATGTTAAAAATCGAAATAATTGCTTGATATATTCCATAATGAATACCTCCTTGGTTTTCTTTTGCGGCAAGGCTAGTAAAAAAAACTGTTTATTTTCAAGGAGATTTATGTATTTTTGAATTTTTCCTAAGATTTTTGATAATTGCCTTAAGTTTGATAATTGCCTTAGGATAGGCTATCGAACAAATTAAATACAAAATGTAACTAAAAAATATTGTGAATTATTTTTTAAAATTAACATTGCAAAAAAAACACATCATTTGATTAAATTGTTTATATTAATTAAATTATAAATTGGAGAACTAACACTTTTAGATATCAATCGCCAATATGCGAAATGAACGACCTTATCATTAAAAAAAACTTGTGTTGTTGAGGCTCATGTCGCATGATAGTGTCAAAAATCATCTTATCCTTAAGTCTTTAAAACAAGGTTATTAATGAAATATTGTGAATCTATCTCTAAAACGAAACGATGGCTGACACGGCAAGTAATGGTCGGTTCTATCGGCGTGGGAGGTCGCAATCCTATTCGCATTCAGTCAATGACGACTTCCAACACGCGCGATGTGGTAGCTACAACTGAACAAATCATGCGTCTGGCCGATGCAGGTTGTGAAATTGCACGCATCACCGTTCAAGGGATGAAAGAGGCTGATGCTTGCGAGGAGATCAAAAAAAGTTTACTTCGCTACGGCTACACCATCCCTCTGGTCGCCGATATCCATTTCTTTCCGCCGGCTGCCATGCGGGTCGTCGATCTTGTCGATAAAGTCCGTGTCAATCCGGGCAATTTCGTCGATAAGCGCGCTTCCTTTAAAATCATTGAGTACGATGACGCTTCCTATGCAAATGAAATCGAAAAAATCGAAGAAAAATTCACCCCGCTGGTTGAAAAATGCAAAAGGCTCAAACGTTCCATGCGCATTGGTACCAATCACGGTTCACTCTCCGATCGGATCATGAACCGCTATGGCGACTCTCCCAATGGGATGTTAGAGTCGGCCTTGGAATTTGCACGCGTCTGCCGCAAGCACGATTTTCACGACTTTATGTTTTCCATGAAATCATCGAATCCACAGGTGATGATTCAAGCCTACCGTCTTCTCGTCGCGGAAATGATTTCCCTTGGATGGGACTACCCTCTTCATCTAGGTGTGACTGAAGCTGGCGAAGGGGAAGATGGTCGGATTAAATCTGCCATGGGGATTGGATCACTGCTTTTAGATGGCATTGGTGATACCATTCGCGTGTCTTTAACAGAAGATGCCTGGAACGAAATTGATCCTTGTCAACGACTGATCAGACTGGCAGAAAGTTATGAAGGGCAGGGCGTGACCCCTTTTCAAGAAAATCACCGTCACATTCAGTCTATTCAAAGGCGTCCCGTAACAATGCCAAAAAACATTGCCATGCATCGCGATGGCACGGTTATGGTCAATGTCAAATTAGAGGAGATCAACAATAGCTCTTTTTTCGAAAAACTGGGTTGCGATATCCAAGCGGGTCTTCCAAAATTAAAGATTTCGAGCGTTGATAGCGTCGTTGTTGCTAATAACATAGACTTATCAGCCGTGCATGCCCCTCTAAAACAATTAAAGGAAACGGGTGTGAGCCTCTTTTCACATCATCCCGATAAGGGGCAGATTCCTTTGCTTACCTTGTCCGAAGCTCTAAACATGCACAATAATCGATCCAAAATGGATCGTTTTACACTGATATCTTCTCAAAAAGAGCCTTTGGCAGTCATTATCAACGATGAATCTCCCGATCAATGGCCTTCATTGAAAACGATTAATCCAACGCTCATTTTTCTTGCACCGACGTCGCGCCGCCTGCATTATGCGCGCCATTTTTTCGATTGGCTGCAATCTAACGACATTCAGACGCCGGTCATTTTAAATTTTCGCTATACCTGTTCGAAAGAGGATCTCATGATTCAATCCGCTGCCGAATATGGCGCTTTGTTATGCGATGGACTTGGCGAGGGTATTTTGATTGACGCTCCTTATGAGATTGATTTTCTCCGCAACCTTAGCTTTAATATTTTGCAAGCGGCTAGAATGCGCACTTCCAAAACAGATTTTATTTCTTGTCCAAGTTGTGGCCGTACGCTTTTTAATCTACAGGATGTTTCCAGGCGTATTCGCAGCCGGACCTCCCATCTTCCGGGTGTAAAAATTGCCATCATGGGATGCATCGTCAATGGACCGGGTGAAATGGCGGATGCGGATTTCGGCTATGTGGGTTCAAAACCTGGAATGATCGATCTGTATGTTGGCAAAGAATGCATAGAAAAAGATATCAACTTTGCCGATGCAGATGATCGTTTGATTCAGTTGATCAAAAAGCATGGGAGATGGGTGGAACCAGAACAGTCGGAAATGCCTGCTCAAGCTGAAAATTAGAGGCGCCAAGACACGAAGACGCCACAAATGAATATATAATTAGCCATTTTTTGTGCGTGTCTTTGTTTTGCTTCTATATAATCGATTAAGCAAAACCAATCCTCAAGCGCCGACAGATCAAACAAGCGCTTTGGCACAAAAGATTAAATCATTAATCGCTGCCCTTCATGATCGAAAATCTTAATTTTCGCCATGAAGATTCTCAGCTTTCCAACCAGCGCAGACTATCTCTTTCTAGCAGATTTAGCGCGCTTGCTAGCAACAACTCTTTTCGTTTTTGTTGCTGTTTTTTTACGTGTTGATTTTGCTTTTGTTGTCGCTTTAACACGTGATTTTGTTGTTCTTTTTGCGGCTGTTGACGTTTTTTTACGTGCTGGCCGTTTAGTAGACGCTGTCATACTTTTCTCCTGTTTTTGTTTCACACAAACATGCGAATGAAAGAATTTATTTCTTTTTTCGCACTGGAATTTTAGCTCCAGATCTTCTTGCTTCGCTTAACGCGATAGCAACAGCTTGTTTTTGGGGTTTACCTTCATGCATTTCTGTGCGGATATTTTCGCTAATTACTTTTCGACCTTTTCCATGTTTAAGTGGCATGAGAACCTCCTAACTTTTTTTGGGCCTCTAAAAACATATGTATACCGACAAGTTAATTATGGGAAGTTTTTTTTACTAATAATTAAAAAAAATTCTGTAATGATCTTTTAATGACGTCTGCGAAAAACAGCTAGAAATATGTTTTTAGTATGTTGCAAAAAGAAAAAATAATAAAAAACAGAGTCATTTACGACTCTGCTTTTTATTACTTAAAACTATGCCCAAAGGCTTTTTTTAAGAATGATCAGTTTTTTGCTTTATCAACAGGGATAGCAAAGTAAACGCCAAATTCCTGAATGAAATCTACTCCAATGCAAGCATGCACAGCACCTTGTTTATTTTTGAATGTTGCACGTTCTCCAATTGGAAACATCGGTTGATGCCATACATTTGGATTGATTTGGACGCCAAAAGTCCCATCAAAATAAAAGGCAACAAAGTCTTTGGGTGAAATATCATCGCCTGGTTTTGCCAATAAAGCGATAAAAGGTTGCCCATCGGCAGGAAAGAAAACCTGACCTCCATCGGGATGATAATTGGCTTCATGTGTATAGATAACATCAGTGCGCTCGGGCAAAATGTTTTCGCTAGGCATAGCCGGATCATCTAACCAACCGGTGATGTAACGCCGCCCAACAGCATGATTTTCAGCATATAAGATATTACCGGTGCGCTGCATAGTAAAGCTATCGTTGACAATTCCCCCCTCATTGCCTGTTCCCGGAACAACCGGACGCCATCCTGGCGCCGGCCAAGTGACAATGATCACCTCTTCAGCATCAAAATCATGCACGATATGCCCAAACCCTTGCAATGTTTCTTCAGAAGCAATCACCAAAGGCACTTCGTAAACTCCGGCTTCCCCTTGAGCGATGGAAGGCATTTTTGAAAGATCCTGACTTGTCTGATTAGCGATCTCTTGTTCTCCGCCAGCTTGCACTTGCATCATACTCAAGATTGAAAAGCAGATTCCAATTGCAGTCCAATGTATCATTTTCGTCTCCTTGTTAACGAGTTGAAGATGTAGCAAATCATAAATTTAAATTTACGGCAAGTCTTTTATTCTTTTAAAGATAGGTTTAAATTAGATCGCACGCTTCAGGGGGCATCCAATGCGCAGCCTTGCCTTGCCATTTGACATTGCAGCCAAGAGGATTGGTCCTTGCTATCGATACAGGCTTTCCTAAAAGCAATTCATCTAAAGCCTTTTCTAAATCATGCGTGGTTGCTTTAGCCGTCTCTTTTGGATTATCGACAGCTCTTCCAGTGTAAACAAGTTTACGTTGATTATCAAAAACATAGAAATGGGGCGTGCGAAGCGCGCCATACGCTTTGGCTGTCTTTTGAGATTGATCATATAAATAAAGCCATGGAAATTTATGCTTATCCATTCGTTTAACCATCCCTTCAAAAGAATCTTCCGGATAGGTTTCTGCACTATTAGAATTAATCCCCACAAATACCACTCCGCGCGCCTTATACTTTTCGACAATTTTCCTGGTCAGTTCATCTGAACCAATCACATAAGGACAATGATTACAGGTAAAAAAAATGACTAAAACTTTAGCAGAATCAAAATCATGCAAGGAATATGTCTTTCCATCAGTGGCAGGGAGTTTAAAATTGGGAGCTTTTGCTCCGTTCTCGAGGGTAAATGCCATGAATTTTCTCCAATTTATGCAAGTTTGCCATCAGCGTTAATCTAAGAATTAGTTACATTTTTTTATCTTCTATCTTTAAAGGCTTTGAAAGATGTGCTTGAATAAGAAAAGAGTGAGCGCCCGTCTTGGGATTCGTAAATAAAAATCCATGATCTTCCATCAAATCTTTAAGATTTATTCCCCATTGACATTTGGTATCGAAGGAGTCAAAGGTCGAAGTTCCCGTCATAAGGAGATGGTCATCGGCATTTTTATTGATTAAGGCAAGTTCATAATTAATTTGAATTTTTTCATTATCCTGCAATTTTCCTTGAGGGTATGCATAAGCAAATATCCCTAACTGATGTCCTTTTTCTCGTTCTACACTTACTTTCATCTCATAGGCACCGCTTGTAAACTTCGGTGATTCGATTTTCAGATCTTCAAATTTCATGGTATCAGCAATATCGCAAAACCAATAGAAAAGAATTTTTTCAGGATCTGAAACTGAGGTTGAAACCTTAAAATCTTTGTCGCAATTCAACTCTATCCATGGAAGAATGAGTTGTCTAGCAGCACGTATTTCAACTTTAGTCTCAGTTTTATCCTGCAATGCCAGAACAGCAGATATAAAAATCTCCCTTTCAAAGATATTAAATAACTCGTTACCGCCAACATATACATCCTTTAATCTTGCAATGTGCTTCACTGTTGAATGTTCTAAATGAATACATTTTTTTATTTGTTTGACGGTGCGTTCATTCAAATCAGACTGATTGCATAACCATTTAATAGCCAAGCTACACACTTCATTCTCAAAAAGATTTAATTTTTTTGAGCTTAAAAATTTGATCACATGTTCTTCTGAAAGTTTAATGAAATTGGCCCTGGGAGCCTTAAATACTTCACGCGCATTGCGTAAAATATAGTTTTTGATTTCATGCTCTAGATCGCAATAGCTGAGATCTTTTTCTTGACTAATTTGATTAATTTTTTCAAAAAAATCCAATGCATTTTCATAATTGAGCAACTCCAGGCAACCTGAAACACAAAACTCTTTAAGTTCTTTAATATTAAGATCTTCGGCCAACCGATAAATTATAAATAGATTACTTTCCTTAATTTCTATCTTCGAAAGATATAGATAACTCAAAATATCATTAACAATATTGGGAGGATAAACATCCAGCATCATTTGCAATTTATCCTGGAGTTGCTGTAAAGCATCTCTCTCTTGACCCGAATTTTTCAATTCAGCCAAATCATTCCAGAACTTCTTTGAGCGCAGAGTGAGTACCATGCTATGCAACTTAACTTCTTTACCCCCAACGGTAACGCTCATATCGCATGTTTTCGGTTGATTCTTTAATTTCTTTAGCCGATGGGAAACACAATCGCGTGTCGCGATCATTTTAATACGCAATGGTGCCATCTCTTGAGAGTTCTTGATTGATTGGGACCTTTCAATTTCTTCATCAAGAGTTCTAACTCTTCCTCCTAAACGCGGCATCCAAGCCCAAATTCCTTTATCATATTTAGATTTTTCAACTTGTGTTGATGGATATTGCACAGAAATTTTTGGATAATCTTCTTTAAATCTAAATTTTATATTAGATTCTTTTCTATGCGTTCTTTCGGCTGTGTTTCTTTCAACAGGTTCCATAAAAGTATTCTCCTTTGGTAAATCAACAAGAATAAAAGAAATTTAAATATAAAAAAATATGTTTAAATGCAAGCTTTTTACCTATAGAGCCTTCCTTGGTCTACGGTGTTATAAAAAACGCTAGCACTCTGCATCTCAATTAACTTATTTATCGTGAGAATATTACTTTTTTAACCGAGGGGGATTAGGCATCCATCCTACCCTAAAGTCGATCTTTTTATCATGTTTTCCAATCTTGGTTTCTATTTTAAACAAGATCCATAAGATCGATTAGTCGGTTTTAACTTTGTGAGCCTTTTGAAATTGTCTGCGCACCTTTTCCAATTTCTGTGCTTCAATCTGGTTTTTAGCTTCTTTTGCAGATGGCTCTTTTTCTTGATATAAAGAGCGAATATAACGGTGAACTGTATCGTTTGATATATATCGGTCGTAATTCATAATCCCTCTTGAAATTTTGGTTTATTCATGCCAAAAAGAACATTTTTTGTTCAATAATATTACGCATGTCCTTAAAGTTACCGTGCAAATATTGTCTATAATTATAAACAAATAATTTAAAGGCTAATCTTTCAGTGCTCTTTGGTCGCGGAGATACCTCTGGCGTAATAATGATATTTGGGATTTTCCAAAGGGGTGAGTGGATAGGAATGGGTGTTTGATAATACGCATCCAGCAAGATACCACGAAATTTTCCGGTCTTTGCTTCAAAAACTAATGCTTCTTCATCAATTGTAGTGCTTGCGCCGATAACAACTAATATTGAATCGTTTTTCATCAACGCAAGTTCTTCTTTCTTAAACAAATGGTAATACTCCTGTCCTCTTAGAGGAGCTATCGAAACGACATCAGCTTCGGGTAATACAGAATGTAATTCACTCAGAAAGAACATCTTATGGCAACAAGGATGAAAGGATCTTTGCTGCACTCCCCAAACCTTCATCCCCATTTCCTTGCCCAAACGGGCAATTTCTGTCCCTATCTTCCCCAATCCAATCTGTAACAATACTCGATTTTTCAATGTCCACATCGTATCCCGACACTTGCTATCCCACAGCAATCCCGGGAAACGGTCAATCTCCTTCCATGCAAATAAATTTTTGGCAAAAGCCAAAATTCCCGCCATTGCGTACTCGCCAATCTGCGGAATATTCTCATCTACAGTGTTGCTCACCAAAATATTCCCCCTTTTCTCGATCTCTTCCATACATAAGCGGGTTAAGTGAGGGCCGGGACAATGAATCCATTTCAATTGAGGCGCGTTGGCCAACTCCTCTTTCGTCAATCTGGCTCCATACAAGATCTCCAAGCGGCTCCAATGTTCCGAGCTCATTGTCGCATAATTGGCTTCACTCAACGATAAAAAGAGGTATTGAGGGAACTCCTTCAAAAGAAAGGTGACTTCCTGAAGGGTCATCTGCGCCTGAAGCAACGTAATATTCATGTGTTCCAATCTAACTTTAAGAGGGTTATCCTCATCTTTCCGTTTTTTGTGATTGATTTCAAACAGGAATTTAGCTATGCTCTTGCTAACATATTGAACTATCCGTAACCCAAAGCGTTTTAGGGAGATTTAAAATGTACGCCATTATTAAAACTGGTGGAAAGCAATATCGCGTAAAAAAAGATGATGTCATCGATATCGAATTGCTTGAAACAACACCAGGTTCAGCCATTGAATTTAAAGAGATTTTATTCGTTTCAGACGGATCTCAAACACATGTTGGCGGCCCCACAGTAGCCGATTTTATCGTCACTGGAGAGCTGCTCGGAGAATCTAAAGGGGAAAAAATCACCAGCGTGAAGTATATTCCCGGAAACCACTATAGAAAATTTGGTCACCGCCAAAAATATTCCCGCGTAAAAATCACCGGCATCGGCCCAAAAGAAAAGCATAAAGGGGGAAAACATGGCTCATAAGAAAGGACAAGGGTCCACCCGAAATGGTCGTGATTCTCACTCTAAACGTCTTGGAGTCAAAGTAGGCTCCGGCGAAGTGGTCAAAGCAGGTAGCATTTTGATCCGCCAACGCGGCACAAAATGGCACCCAGGCAAAAATGTAGGTCGCGGAAATGATGATACCTTGTTTGCTTTAACCGATGGAGTAGTTGCCTTCCGCAAAGTCAATAAAACTTATATTTCCATCCAATCGGGCACGTAATCTAATTTAACCGGCCGCGCGGGCATGAAGCGTGCCTGCGCAGCTGAACTAGCATACTCAAATCACATGTTCATAGATAAAGTTATCGTAGACCTCTTCGCAGGCAAAGGCGGCAACGGCGTCGTCGCTTGGCGCAAAGAAAAGTACATTCCCAAAGGCGGACCGTCAGGCGGCAATGGGGGCAAAGGGGGATCTATTCTTCTTGAAGCCGATCCTCAAATTTTTTCTTTGGAGGACTTCCGCAATCGGCGCATTTTAAAAGCTGAGAATGGAGCTGCCGGCGGTTCGAATAATAGGCAAGGGCGTACCGGTAAAGATTTAATCTTAAAAATTCCTTGCGGAACTCTGGTCAAGGATGCCGCTACCGGAGAGATCCTTCACGATTTTACTCATGAAAAAGAGCAGTGGATCATTTGTAAAGGGGGCCGCGGCGGACGGGGCAATTCCAGTTTTAAAAGCCCAACGCATCGTGCGCCAACGATTTGCACGGAGGGCACCGCAGGCCAATCTAGGCAAGTGGAGCTTGAATTAAAACTCATCGCAGATGTCGGTCTCGTTGGATTCCCCAATGCCGGAAAATCAACCTTAATTTCAGCATTGGCTTCAGTCAAAGTCAAAATTGCACCCTATCCTTTTACGACCTTGCAGCCCAATATCGGGTTTATTGAATGTGAAGACTATTCCCGGATTTTTATAGCCGATATTCCCGGCATTATCGAAGGCGCACACCGCAACCGCGGTTTGGGCTTTGAATTCCTCCGGCATATTGAACGCACAAAGTTGCTGCTTTTTATTTTGGATGCTTCGGGAATCGACGGAAGGAATCCTGTGGATGACTATAAGGTGCTTCGTGAAGAAATTAAATTATACAATCCTGAGATGCTCGAGCGCCCCTATTTGATTGTCCTGAATAAAATTGATGTGGAAGAAGCGCAAGAAAATCTTAAAACATTTCATAAAAAATTCCAGCGTGAAAAAGCACATACATTGGAAATTTCGGCTGAACACGGCGAAGGGCTTGAGGCACTGCTAGATGCCATCAAGCAACATGCCTTGGCCAAAACTCAGTGATTTTCAGCCAAATATTTAGGCTGAATCTGTTTTCCATTTAAAGCATTCCAAAAGCTCGTCATGATCGATCCATCAGGATTTGAGACTTCGATGCAATAGACGGGTAAGAAGACCTCTGTGGCATTCTTAATTGTAAATTCAGAGCCAAAAGCTGCTGCAGCTAAATCTTCAATTTGATTTTGAGTATATTTCGCTTTGATCCGCTGGGCATGATTATACGGCTTTGTCACTAGCCACTGCGTGATCTTAGTCTCTGGTGCCACTAAGATTTTGGGGTTTTGAATATGAAGTTGAACCCTATCCCCTCTTATCGTGATTAAATGCTTTTGACGAGCACTTTCAAGCCATGGGGCTAATGTTTGAGTTTCAATGCGAAGTTCATGCTGCAGTTCTTCTTTACTCATAGTGCCATTATTTTTTGCCAAGGCGTTTAAGATCTTGAATTCTGAGGGCATCGCTTTAGAACGGAGCGCCTCTTCAAAACCATACGATTTTTCCCAGTTATCTGTATTAATGACCATTTCTCCATCGACCAAGCTCCACAATACCACCCCTTCACGCGTTTTTTTGTCAGGCGTTAAGTATTTGGCTTCAATGAGAAGATAAGGGTGGAATTTAAGCTCCGGTTCATTGAAAGCATGCATATTATCTTTTAATAACGTTTGCCGATTGGTTTCCATGATCTGCTGAGGAGTGAAACGCGCTTCCAAGGTAAGAAACTCTCCATTATCGACATATTCAGCCAGGAAATTGCGGAAGGAGGTGTTGTAATTCCAAGCATACCATCCTCCGAAGATTAAGACAGCCAGAGTCATCAAAGTGATTGTAACGCGCATGGAACCTCATTGCTAAGATTTGCAAATTGTCTTTGACGAAATTCATAACTTTATTCTCAATTGCTGTCAAGCTAGATAGCGTTACACTGCTCCGCACCTCTCGAGTTTGGGCACCAAGGCGTTATGGCTCTAAACTTCTAATTCAACGCAATCTTTGCGTTGAATTAGAAGTTTAGAGCCATAATGCCTTGAAAGATTTTTAAATAATTGAAAATGAAAAAAAAGACTATTTTTTTCGGACGTCGATTTGCTGCATCATTCTTTCAATAGCTTTACGCTCTGAACCGGTCACATTAAGCGCTCCGGACGTAAAAAGAGTTTTGAACCCTTCGAATTTTTCCTTGTCAATTGGTTTACCATTTTTAATGTCGGTCAAAACTTCGTAAGCGATTAAATTTTCTTCCGCATGATTATCTTCTAAAAATGCAGAAAGACGCCCACGTAACTTTGGATTACTAATAATTTCATCTAGTGCTTTTTCTTTTACTGCCTTTTCTTTTATTGCTTTTTCTTTAGATTCAAAATCAATTTTAACATCCTGAAATTCCTGATCGAGACGCATACGCACTATATTATCACGGATTCCCGTTCCAAAACCTGTAGTTGCATGTGCGATATCATTTTGATCTTCTTTTGAAAGCCCAAGCTCTTCCAGTTTAAAAGTTTTAGCCTCTTTAGCCTCTTCTGGCTTGACAGATACATTTTTTGAAATAATACTGCTAAATAAGAAGTTTATTTTACTTTGAATGGCAGCCTTTAGATCGGAAAATGCCGCTTTTACTCGATTTTTTAAAGATATTAAACTGGGTTCTTCTTTTATTTCTTTTAGGACAGATAAACCAGCATTTCTGACTTTTTCATCTTGAATGGCAGGTTTTTGCGTAGCTTCCCCTCTTCCTTGAGAAATAAGGGGTGAAGTTTCTGAAGAAACTCCGGGTGTTAAATTCTCCATATACCCTTCCATTAACTACATAATACCATTTTTTTTAAATTTAATATATAAATAGTTAAAAATTAAAAAGATAACCAACTAAAATCAAAATACAAAAACGCCAAGGCGCCATCTGCAAAAGAATGAATTCTATCCAATTGCATCTTAGAATCTTAGCGTCTTTACCTTTAATTTACGGCTTTATTAGCTACTCTTTCATCGATAAAAGGAATTCGACATTGGTATTGGTTTTTTTCAGTTTACTCAACAACAAATTCATCGCATCACCAGGAGCTAAATCGGCGATGGCCTGTCTGAGCAGATAGACTTTTTCTCTTTCATGCGGGTGGTATAAGAGCTCCTCTTTGCGGGTTCCACTCTTCATCAGATCGACAGCCGGGAAGAGGCGGCGATCGGCCAAGCGGCGATCAAGCCAAAGTTCCATATTACCTGTTCCCTTGAACTCCTCGAAGATCACCTCATCCATCCTTGAACCGGTGTCAATCAAAGCGGTCGCGATAATAGTCAAAGAACCGCCTTGTTCGATATTTCTGGCTGCTCCGAAAAACCGTTTTGGCTTATGCAACGCGTTCGCATCGATGCCGCCGGTGAGGATCTTGCCGGAGTGAGGTTGAATGGTATTATAAGCACGGGCGAGACGTGTAATAGAATCCAATAAAATAACGACATCGTTGCCATGCTCAACAAGCCTGCGCGCTTTTTCAATGACCATTTCAGCCACTTGAACGTGCCTTTCGGGTGGTTCGTCAAAAGTGGAAGCGATCACTTCACCTCGGACACTGCGCTGCATATCGGTCACCTCTTCGGGCCGTTCATCGATCAGCAAGACAATCAACATCACTTCGGGATTATTGATTGCAATGGCATTGGCGATATTTTGCAAAATAATGGTCTTACCGGTGCGAGGAGGAGCTACAATCAGACCCCGTTGACCCTTACCGACCGGAGCGGCTAAGTCAAGCACTCGTGTGGTTAACAATTCTTTGGATGTTTCCATGACGATCCGTTGATTTGGATAAAGCGGTGTCAAGTTTTCAAACAGAATGCGTTCACGAGCTTTTTCAGGAGATGTGCCGTTGATTCCATCCACTTTTAACAAGGCGAAATATTTCTCTTTTTCTTTGGGTGGACGGATGGTGCCGCTTAATGTATCCCCTTTTTTGAGGTCGAAGCGGCGAATTTGTGCAGGTGAAACGTAGATATCTTCAGCAGAGGGAAGATAATTATAGTTAGGCGAACGGAGGAAACCAAAACCATCCGGCAAAATTTCCAAAACCCCCTCTCCATAAAGAGTTTCATTGGGATTTTCAGAAATCGCTTTAACGATTTCGAAGACCATTTGCGATTTAGTGAGCGATCCGAGATGCTTTAAGCCGATTTTTTTTCCATACACATTCAACTGGTCGATGTTCATGCGTTGGATTTCAGCGATTTTTATAATGGTTCCGGGAGGGCGCTCGGCCGCGGCCTCTCTATGATTACCTTCAGATGCATCATTTCTTTCGGGGATCGATCCCTCCTCAAAGGCTGATGCACCTTCATGAGATGAATTTTCGGGATTCATTCAGGATTAACTCCTAAGTTATAATTTGATTGATAAAGAGATGGATTTATAAACCTATTGAACGATTTTATGATAAAGATCCACAACGGCGCGATGCAAGTCTTCAAAAGAGCCATTGTTATAGATGACAAAGTCGGCTTTTTCCGCTTTTGTTTCTGGAGGCAACTGTCTTGACATTCTTTTTTCATATTCTTCTTCGTCATATCCGGTTGATTTGGTAAACCGTTCTTGACATTTTTGCTTGTCAGCCACAATAGCGATCGTATAGTCATATGTTCCACTGGCACTCAAGAGATCGCTTTCGAAAAACAGTGGTATTTCCGCCACATAAAGGGTAGCTCTACCTTCGCTGCATGCTTGGCGATATTGAGCCTCGATTTCTGCACGCACTGCCGGATGAGTAATTTGCTCTAATGATTGTAGTAAATTTGGGTTTTTGAATACCTTTTTTGCGATTTTTGCGCGGTCTATGCGATTTTGTTCAACGATATCAGAACCTAGTAGCTTAATCACTTGTCGACCACTACTTGTTTCGGGAGACAATAGCTGATGCACCACTTCGTCAGCACTGATGATATAAGCGCCAAGTTCCTTAAAGATACGGCAAACCGAAGACTTGCCACATGAAAGACCGCCCGTAACGGCTATTTTCTTTAAAGTTAACATTCTTTCCAATTTTTGCCAATAGCAATATCTACCACTAACGGCACTTTAAGTTTAAAAACATGTTCCATAGCATCGCGAACTAGGGGTTCAAAATCGATTAATTCAAAATCAGGAACCTCAAAAATCAACTCATCATGGATCTGTAAGATCATATACCCTAATTTCCTCTCTTTGCGCAAGGCTTCGTCAATGCGCAACATGGCCATTTTTATTAAATCGGCTGCTGTTCCTTGAAAAGGGGTATTAATAGCTAGCCGCTCGGCTTGCGCGCGCAGCATCGCATTTTTACTATGGATTTCAGGCAAAAGCCTTTCCCTGCCCGTATAAGTGACCGCTTTGCCGGTTTTGCGCGCCTGTTCTTTGCAAGCCTCTAAATATTCCCTTACACGTTGGAAACGGTGAAAGTAGGTTTCAATAAATATTGCCGCTTGAGATGTTGAAATATTTAATTCCTGCGATAACCCAAATGCCTGCTGTCCGTAAATAATACCAAAATTAACCGCTTTAGCACTTTGCCGCTGCTCTTTTGACACTTCTTTGACGGCTATATTATAAATAGCCGCAGCCGTATGCACATGGATATCTTCATTATTCTTGAAAGCAGCAATCAGATCGGGATCTTCGCTTAAGTGCGCCAGCAGCCGCAATTCGATTTGGGAATAGTCGCCGGCCAGATAACTCCAGCCTAGTTTTGAGGGGCGGAAGGCTTCGCGGATTTTGCGTCCCATTTCCGAGCGCACAGGAATATTTTGCAGGTTGGGATCTTGGCAAGACAACCTTCCTGTGGCAGCTACTGATTGATTAAACGTGCAGTGGATCCGGTTGGTCTTAGGATGGACCTCTTCGGGTAAACTGTCCACATAGGTCGAGCGCAGCTTCTCTAATTTACGATATTCCTGCACTTTGCCGACGATCGGATAATCCTTTTTGAGAAGATCTAAGATCTCCTCGCTTGTCGAAAAATCCCCGGATCGCCTTTTGGGATAAGGAATCTGCAATTTTTCAAAAAGAATCTTTCTTAGCTGCAACGGCGAGTTGATATTGAAATTTTCTCCCGCTAAATCGTGGATCTCCTTTTCAAGCCCTAAGCTCTCATGCTGGATTTCTGCAGACATCTCTTTAAGGCGCGATACATCGACATAGATGCCGTGTCTTTCCATTTCAGCCAAAACCATCATTAAAGGAAGCTCAAGCTTGAAAAAAATATTTTCTAGCTTTCGCTCGCGTAGCTGAACGGCTTGCGCCAATTTAAGGCGGCAGGTGTAGTCGACATCTTCGCAACAGTAGTCTTTGACTTTATCGATCAGCACTTCCCGCATCGTCACCTGCTTTTTCCCCTTGCCGATCAGTTCGGTGATATCGATTTTTACTTTGCCGAAATAATCGACGGCTAAAGTATCTAACGAATGCTGCCGTTGATGGGAGTTTAAAATATAGGAAGCTAAAATAGTGTCGAAGCCAATGTGTTTAACTTTAATGCCGTAATTTGAAAGGACATGGTAATCATACTTGACATGATGTCCATAAAATCCAATGTTTGGATTCTCCATCAAAGGTTTGATCCCTTTTAACACCCGTTCAAGCCCTAAATTTCCATTAACAGGTACATACCAAGCTTTTTTAGGTTCAACGCAAAATCCTATTCCAACCAATTCAGCTAAAAACGGTTTAAAATGGGTGGTTTCTGTATCAAAACACACTTCGGTTTGATTATTTAAATATGTTAAAAGTTCATTGAAAGAGGCTTCATCATCGACAAGCCGGTAATCCACCTCTTCTTGTACGGTTTGAACGGGCGCTGACCCTGTATCTACACCCATTTGATCGAGCTCGCGGATCAATGAATTGAAATTCATCGAAGCATAAAAATCCTTAAGCGCTTCTTTATCGGGGGGCTTCAAGGCAAAAAAATCTTTTTCCTTAGGAAAATCCACATGCGTATCGATAGTGACCAATCGCTTGCTTAACCGGGCTTTCTCTCCCTCTTGCTGCACTGTTTCTTGCTTTTTGTTACCGGGGATTTCTTCAGGATGGTCCAAGATATATTCCAAAGTCCCTAAGCTTTTAAGAAGTTCGGCGGCCGTTTTTGGCCCAAATCCCGGTAGTCCTGGCACGTTATCGGAACTGTCGCCAACTAAGGCAAGGAGATCGATCATTTTTTCTGGCGGCACCCCGTGGATTTTTTCCACTTCCTTGGCATCGATCAGCTGATTATCTTTATTTGTGTTAAGAATCATGACTTTATCATTAACCAATTGGCACATATCTTTATCGCCTGTGCACAAATAAACCAAGGTATCGTACTGGACCGCCCATTTAGCCACGCTGCCCATCACATCATCAGCCTCAGCCTCGGGCACATTGAGCATCGGAATACCCATCAAACCGCAAAATTCGCGCGCCCAATCGATCTGATAACGCAGATCGAGCGGCATGGCCAAACGGTGGGCTTTGTAATCGGGATAGATTTGGATCCGCTTTATGGCATTGCGAGGACCGTCGAAAACGGCTACGAGGTGGTCGGGATGGAAATCTTTGATCAGTTTTAGCAAAGAACGGATAAACCCGAATAAAGCATTAGTAGATTCCCCTTTGGCGTTCGTCATGTTGCGGATGGCGAAATAATTTCGATAAACATATCCTGAAGCATCAAGGACATACAAAGTTTTCATTTTAAACCATCATAGTGATCAATTGGATGAGGCTCTATTGTTTTTTACTTTTATTAATTTTGTCAATCATATTGATTAACTAAAATAATTGACAAAATCATGCGAATTGTTTTATGGATAGTTTTAATAAATAATATTCCTCCTAGACTATCTAATAAGCGACTCGTACTGGGAAAATTTGAAAAAAATTAACCAAGGAATTGTATGTTGAGCTTTAAAAGATTGCTATTGCTAGGGAGTGCCCTGGCAGCTCTTTGCTCAGGAACATCGACTCCCCTTGATGCTTCCTGCCACAGTGTCTGCATCGACCCTTGGAACAGTCTCAGCCTTTCGGGCGGCTGGCGAAGAGATTCCATAGACAATAACGTCCATGGAACAATAGCAGGAACACTGCCAGGCAGTCGAACAAATATCTTTAAAGAAAAATTAAGGATTAAAAAGTTAGATGTTTGGCAAGTAGGCACCCAGCTTCATTTATCACTGCCTAACTGCAGCAATTGCTGCTGCTGTTGCGGTGAAGATTGGTGGTGGCTCGATCAATTTTATATCCGCGGTTCAGCTTACAGAGGCTGGATCAGCAATGGAAGATACAGTTCCACGACCAATTTTTCCTTATTACCTCCCTCCACTGTTACTCAAAGTGCTTCCATACACAAAGGGCGCACTGTTGATGGAACCGTAGGCTTTGGCTTTCTCTATCCTATCTGCGACGATATAGCTGTTGGCCCTATCGGCGGCTGGTCTTATGACCAAGTCAGAGTTTCTACAAAACGTGCCGAATTGGATGGCATCGATGATTCCGTTTTTAGCGGTTCAACCTTTACTTCTACTTGGAGAGGCCCTTGGGCTGGATTTGATTTCGTTTACCATTGGTGTTTTTGCGACTCCCTAGCTTTGCGCTTTGACGGAGGTTACGAATATCATTGGGCCACATGGAAAAGTTCATTTAGACCAAATAATGACATTCTTCCTTGTCAGTTATTTGCAACCCGCGGCCATTCTCATGATGCGTGGGGGCAAGCGGGCTATTTGAATGCCTGGTGGAATATTTGCAAATGCTGGGATGTCGGCATCGGTGTGAAATATCAATTTTGGAAAGCGAAAAAGGGTTCTGTACGTCCTACAACAAATAGTTTTGCAGGCATGGGCTGCGATCCAACAGAAAGGAATAAACTCAAGAATGCCGGCTGGCGCTCGCTCGGTGTTACATTGGATCTAGCTTATACGTTCTAGTGCCCTGCCGTTCCTGCCGTTTTTCGTGCCCGTGCCCGGGCACGAAAAACGGCAAGCTTAACGATAAAGATACAAGAATTTGCCCGACAAAGCTTGATCAAATTCCGGTGCCAATTTAATCTCATGCTTGATTTTGCCTGACAATAGCATCGCCTGTCCTGTCAGCAACGTCGTCAACCAAGATTTACCTCCCATTTGAACTACTTGATAGTCATCGCCTTCAATACCAGCTTCTTTCAATAAAAGTTTTAAAGCCTCATTCCGGCTGTAACCGCTTCCATCAATGTACCCATATTTCAAAGCTATCGGCGCAGTATAAATTTTGGCTCCATATTCATCCATCAACAACTGTTTATTCATTTCAGGACGGTTTGTAGCTACAATATCCACAAATTTTAAATAATAATCATCGATGATATTCTGCAGATGGTCTTGTTCGCCCGGCTTCCAAGGACGCAGAGGATTTAACTCATCTTTCCCTTTTCCGGCCGAAAGGGTCAAAGCTTGAACTCCCACTTTTTCAATTAATTGCGATACATTTAAAAAAGAGGGGCTTAGTACTCCCACACTGCCTATCAAGCTAATATCGCTAGCATAAATTTTGTCGGCAGCCGAGGCTACATAGATGCCTCCTGATGCGCATAACCCATCCACATAGGCGTATACAGGAACATTATATTGCGCTTTATAATCTTTCAATGCTTCATAGATCCCATCGGAATCAAGCACTGTACCTCCTGGCGATTCAATGACCAGCAATATCCCCTTAACGCGATCCTTCAAGTCGGCTTCGCGTGACTCAATCAGCATTTGCCGCACAGATTGCTGTGTCAGTCCCTCTAGACCGATGACGCCGTTGATATTCATCTGAAGGATGGCCGGAGATTGCTGTGAAAGCTTCTTCCTGACTCCATCGGCGTTGGCAACAATTTCAACATCATATTCCGCTTCAGGTTGTGTATCCTTGGAAAAAACGGAAAAGATAGCAGCGATTGGTATCAAGGCTAAAAAAATTCCTGTCATACTAAAAAGAGCGATCATAAATGCACGCAAAGAGGCATATAAAATAGAATCACGCATAAACTTCCTTCATGTTAAAGATTCGGCAGGGCAGCCGCCAATCGGGCTACGGGAATACGATAGGGAGAACACGATACATAGTCAAGGCCGATTTCATGGCAAAATTGAATGGAGTTCGGATCTCCTCCATGCTCGCCACAAATGCCGCATTTCAGAGTTGGGCATACTTGCCGTCCCCGCCTTACGGCAATCAACATCAATTGACCAACCCCTTCCCTATCGATCGTTTGAAAGGGATCGTCTATAAAAATGCGCATGAGTTCTTCGGGATTTTCAGGATCAGGAACTCCCCTTACATATAAAGGAACGAACTTGGCGCTGTCATCCCGGCTAATGCCAAAGGCTGTCTGTGTCAAATCATTCGTGCCAAAGCTAAAAAATTCCGCCGCTCTGGCAATATCATCCGCTACTAAAGCAGCTCGAGGTAGTTCTATCATGGTGCCAACAGTATAGTGCAAAGAAACGCCTTGCTGGGCAAAGACTTCCTTAGCTGTTTTATCGATGATCATTTTTTGATGATCAAATTCCGCACGTGTTGAAATTAACGGCACCATGATTTCCGGGGTTACCAAAACCCCCTCTTCGCCCACTTCAATAGCAGCTTCCAATATTGCCCGCGTTTGCATCGCCGTCAACTCGGGACTTGTAATGCCCACACGGCATCCTCTATGGCCTAGCATCGGGTTATGTTCCAACAACGATATGCGTATTTCGCTCAACTTCTCGATAGGAATATGCATCAGCTCTGCCAAGACTTGCAGCTCTTCATGATTATGGGGCATAAACTCGTGCAAGGGCGGATCTAAAAACCGGATAGTCACAGGCAATCCATCCATGGCACGGAAGATGCCGATAAAATCTTGTTTTTGATGGGGAAGCAATCGTTCTATCGCTTGTTTACGTTCCTGTTGATGGGTGCTGAATAGCATCCTACGCACATCTGTCAATCGGGTGGGATCCATAAACATATGTTCAGTCCGGCAAAGCCCTATCCCTTCCGCTCCAAAAGCGCGCGCCACAAGGCTATCTTGAGGGGTATCTGCGTTGGCGCGTATACGCAGACTGCGATACTTATCGGCCAAGTCCATAATCTTTTTATAGTGTTTGTATACAAGGCTATTTGAGGGGCCTTTGGATTTATTTAATAAGCATTGCACAATCTCAGAGGGGCTTGTTTTCAACTCGCAAAAGAAAACTTCGCCCGTTGTGCCATCAATGGAGATGGAGTCCCCTTCTTTTAAGATCGCCCCTTGACATGTCACTATTTTGGCTTCAGGATCAAGTTGAAGGGCTTCGCAACCTACGACACAAGGTTTTCCCATGCCTCTAGCGACCACAGCAGCATGGCTGGTCTTGCCTCCGCGGATTGTCAAAATTCCCTCCGCCGCGACCATTCCAGGAAAGTCGTCGGGATTAGCTTCTTCTCTGACAAGGATGCAATGCATCCCTTGTTTTTTCATCTCAACAGCTTTTTCTGAAGAAAAAGCAGCCTGTCCTGAAGCTGCTCCGGGACCGGCATTAAGCCCTCTTGCCACCATCTTTTCACCCGCCTCTTTTTTGGCGGCAGAATCAAAAACAGGCGCAAGGATCTGAACAAGTTGATCGGGTTGAATCCGCTTCAAAGCTTTCTTTTCATCGACCAAACCTTCCTCAAGCATTTCAACTGCCATCCGTATCGCTGCAAATCCTGTTCGCTTGCCCGTCCTGGTCTGCAGCATATATAGCTTGCCATCCTCAATCGTAAACTCGATGTCTTGCATATCGTGATAATGCTTTTCTAATCTCCCCACAATATCGAGCAATTGACTATAGACCGAAGGCATAAGCTCTTCAAGGCTAACTAAGGAGGATTTCATCATCCTTTTTTGATAGAGATTAATGGGATGCGGGGTGCGGATGCCTGCAACCACTTCCTCTCCTTGCGCATTCAAAAGAAACTCCCCATAAAAATACTTGGCTCCTGTGGAAGGGTCGCGCGTAAAAGCCACGCCGGTGGCCGAGCGGTCATTGCGATTGCCAAAGACCATTTGCTGCACAATGACCGCGGTTCCCCAGTCGTCAGGATAGCGGTTGATCTGCCGGTAAAGGGTCGCCCGTTCGCTATCCCAGCTATTGAACACGGCTTTGATAGCTTCAAAAAGCTGTTCTTGAGCATCTTGTGGAAAAGGAGAACCAGCGTGCTGCTCATAAATGCGCTTGAATACCGCACACGCCTCTTTCAATCCGTCTAAGCTTAACTCGCTAGCATGGGCTACCCCTTCCTGCATTTTTAGCATTTGGAAGGCTTGATCAAAAAACTTGCGGCTAACTCCATGCACGATATCGGCATACATTTCAATGAAACGGCGGTAATTATCATAGGCTAGCCGTTCATTTTGCATCACATCGGCAAAACCCAAAACGGAACGATCATTCATTCCTAAATTTAGAACCGTATCCATCATACCCGGCATCGAAACTCTTGCACCCGAGCGCACTGAAACGAGCAACGGCTTGGTTTCACTGCCAAATTCTAATCCTGTTTGCTCCTCAAGCCCCTTCATGGCTGCGTAAACTTTATCTTCAAATCCTTCAGGAAATTGTTTTTCATGCCGATAGTCGTTGCATGCTTCGGTTGAAATGATAAAACCTGGAGGAACCGGCATGCCGATCGAAGCCATTTCAGCTAAACCGTTGCCCTTTCCCCCCAAGATCGTTTTATCCAAAGGAGGGACGGGAAAACCTTTGCCGTATGAGTAGACATATTCCCCTGAAGACTTTTTCGTAGGAATTTTAGGAGCAGATATAGTCATTGAATAAAACTCCTTGCAGGAAGTTCAAAAATGTGGAGAGACAACCCCATCCAAATAAAGCCACTGTCCATTGACTTTTTCGAAACGGCTTTTCTCTTTAAAGGATGTATCGTGTCCGCTATGCCTAATTTTCGCAATAAAAGTGACATATGCAAATTTTGGATCCTCTTTAAATTCCAAAATGTCAAGTTTATCAAAAGAAGCTTGGGTGCAGAAATCGAGAATATCTTGCTTCCAGGCATCCTTAAGGGTTGTAAATGAAGGATTTTTAGGATGAGCGGTACGCATAATATAATCGGCATCATGCAGCGCATATGCACTATAACGTGAACGCATTAATTCCAAAGCCGTAACAGGCAGCGCCCCATCGTGATAACGTTTGCAACATTTTTCATATTGAAGTTCCGATCCGCACGGACAAAGATCCATCTGCAATTCCTTTTTTCCATTCTCATTATATTCATAGCATAGGCAAAAAATGAAAAAAAGCGTAGCTTTAATACCTTGGATGATGAAGGAAATAATCGTTAAAAATACTAGCCTTATGAACGAACTTAGAAAAACCGGTGTTTTGCTTATCAACTTGGGAACGCCCAATTCCCCCGATCCCAAAGATGTCAAACGCTACCTGATCGAGTTTTTGACAGATCCTGACGTGATTGACTCGCCATGGCTATGGCGGCAATTCCTTGTGCGCTGCCTTATCGTCCCTCAACGTTATAAACAATCTGCGGCTCTTTATTCTTCCATTTGGTCGTCCAAAGGTTCTCCTCTTTACGTGCATGGAAAAAATGTGCAGTTGAAATTGCAGGAAAGGCTTGGTGCTTCATTCCAAGTGGAACTAGCCATGCGTTATCAAAATCCATCGATTCAATCAGGTCTAAGCCGCCTTCTGGAACTTAAATTAGATGAGATCATTGTGCTGCCGCTATTTCCTCAATATGCACAGGCCACAACCGGTTCTATTTTTAAAAAAATTAAAAGCCATTTAAAGCTAGATGCCGCCGCTATCCCAAAAATCATCTTCATTCAGGATTTTTTTCAGAATCCTGCTTTTATTGATGCTTTATGTGCGATAGCCAGACGATATCCTTTAGATTATTATGACCACTTTGTTTTCAGCTATCATGGACTTCCGGAGAATCAGATTAAAAAAGCCGATAGATATTCAGGGTGTTTGCAAAATGCTGCGTGCTGCCTCACACTGCACCCGCAGAACTACCACTGCTATGCTGCACAATGTTATGCTACGACAAGGGCTCTTGCTGACAAACTTTCTATGCCGACAGGATCTTATAGCATCTGCTTTCAATCCCGCCTTGGAAAAGCACCCTGGCTCCAACCCTATGCCAGCAATACGCTCTCACAATTAGGCAAACAAGGTAAAAAACGGATACTTGTCTTTTGCCCCTCTTTCGTGTGCGATTGCCTTGAAACACTTTATGAAATAGGTATAGAATATTCTCAAGAATTTAAATTGCATGGCGGAGAACGGTTAGACCTTGTTGAAGGGCTAAATGACTCCCCCTTATGGATAAAAGCTTTGGAAGAATTGATCGTAAAGTAAAATCCCTCTCTCCTCCGCCTTTTTTGTGCCCGTGCCCGTTTGCTCTTCCGTTATTTGCTCAAATAACAAAAACGGCAACTCAAGGGCCGCTTTCGCGGCTTAAATCTACGCTATATTACTTTAATAGAATTTTTTAAATTTTTCATGTAGTGGATCTTTATAAGACAATGAAAAAATAAATTGTTTTACTTCTTCATTTGCTTTAAGTCTTTGAAGAAAAGCTGGATCTTTAGCAAGGTCAGCATCGACAAAGTCCAGAACTTTGTGAATGCCTATTTCTTGAGCAAGACCAAGAAGATCAATAATAAAATCCGCGTCTTTTTTTAACGATTGATTAACCCGAAACAATACTGTAGGATCAAATTTAAGAGCCTGAAGTAAAAATTCTTTATTCTCAGCCAAATCAGCGAAGGTTATTTTATAAGCCCAATTAAATTTCGGTTGCAATTGAAACATTTTAAGCATAAATTCTCCATTTCCGGCTAATCCATTCACATATGGATACATATTATAATCGGGATCTCGTTCGATAACTTTTATAATAAAATCTTGATCATCTTCATATTTCTTAAAAGGAACTACGCAGTGTAACCACTCATTATGTTTAATATTTGGGGGGTTTGTTCCTTAAAAGATCCAAGACAAAATCTCGATCTTTAAGATGATTATTCAAAAAAATCTTCTTCCAAGTCTTTCTACTCAGGATTTTGCGATCGTCTAGTTTTATAATGTTAACTATGAAGTCTTTATTATTTTGCAATGCAGGGCAAGCTGTCAGAATATGTTTTACTGCTTTTGGATATTTGGATAAAAGATATCGAATAAAGCGTATATTCTCTTGTAGTTCTTTACCAAGATATTTAGCTGCTTGTGGTTTCAACTCAATCCGGGCTCTCATAAATTCTCCATGATTTCTTAATTCAGGAGTCGCAAACTGTAACGCATCGACGTTTTGGCAAAAAGCCATATTAACAATAACATTATCTCCCTTCAACCTTGAACTTGCTTTCGCAAAATCCAATCCATTAAGGCGCACAGCCCTTGAAACATAGCCAGAATCGTTCCATTTTCTATTAGCTAAGTCATATAGTCCAACAACAATATTACCTAAAAAAGGAAGCAATAATATCACACAGCGAGCATAGGATTTATCTCGCAAATGTCTGATATATGGATTGTTAGATGGTTCTGTTTTTGGAGGAACAAAAGCCATTTTGGCAAAAATATCGTATAAATTTGACGCAGAGCTGATAACAGGTACTTTATCTGAAATATTATCGGCGAAAATTAAAAGGCGAGGATTTAAATTAACCATATAAAACCAAATTAATTATATTAGACTTTTTTCAAAACTAGCGTTTTGAAAAAATTTAATGTATATATGATGCCTTTGTGGAGGTATCAATGAAATACGATCAAATAGAAGAATTCTCAGATGAACAATTTCGCAGATTAACAGGGGTTAAAAAAAGTACGTTTAAAAAAATGGTCGAGATTTTAAGGGAAGCGGATCAGAAGAAAAAAACTCGAGGTGGACGTAAGAGTAGGTTATCGATTGAAGATCGGCTGCTTATGGCTCTAGAATACATTAGAGAATATAGGACTTATTTTCATATAGCAACAAGCTATGGAGTAAGTGAAAGCGTGGCATACAAAATTGTACGCTGGGTAGAGAACACTTTGATTAAAGACCCCGCATTTGCTTTGCCAGGGCGTAAAGCTCTTTTAAAAAGTGATATGGAATATGAAGTTCTGCTTATAGATGCATCTGAAACGCCAATAGAACGCCCTAAAAAAAAGTCAGACAAAAGCAGAAAATAAAAAATCGGAACAATAAGCAGAAACATTTTTATTCAGGTAAGAAGAAAAGACATACAATAAAGAGCCAGATTGTTGTAGATAAGAGAACAAAAAAAGTAATTTGTACAAATTTTAGTAATGGGAAGAAGCACGACTTTAAATTGTTTAAAGAAAGCAGAGTACGGTGGACAAAAGATCGTTGTGGAATAACGGACAGTGGATACACAGGAATAAAGAAATTACAGAGCAATTCAAGGCTTCCAAAAAAATCCAGTAAGAAGAAGCCTCTAACAGTAGAAGAGAAAAAACAAAATAGAGAAATATCTTCTGAAAGGGTTGTGAACGAGAATGTGATAGGGAGTTTAAAAATATTTAAAATTATAAGTGACAGATATAGGAATCGAAGAAAGGGATTTGGTTTGCGATTCAATTTGATCGCAGGAATTCACAATTTAGAGTTGACTAGGGAGTTTTGAAAGAAGTCTATTTTAGTAAGGCTATTATAAACAATTTACGATTATTTTTCAATATTTTTTTATAAATTATTTATTTTATCTCTACAAAAAAAGGATATATCTTTTATTCTCAAAGCTGTTATATTGTTTGAATATTTTGCGGAGGTTTTTTCCTATGGCATCTCAATCACAAAACTCAGGCGTTATTGCTGCCGGCTTGGCTCTTTTTTCCATGTTCTTTGGAGCGGGTGATTTAATTTGGCCCCTTATCCTGGGCGGCGCATCGGGTGATAAAAATTTATTTGCCATGTTAGGTCTTTTAATAACGGGGGTAAGCTTACCTTTGTTGGGACTGATTGCCATGATGCTTTTCGATGGTGATTACCGTGCTTTTTTCGGCCGGATCGGCAAAGGCCCTTCCCTTATATTAATCTTTGTCATTCAAGCTATTTTGGGGCCGATTGGCTCTATTCCCCGCTTGATAACACTTTCTCATGCGACCTTAAAGCCATATTTACCTCTTGAAATGAACCTGATTCTATTCAGTGTAGGTGCTTGCATTGTAGTTTTCGCTTTTACAATACGGCCGCAAAAGGTAATTGATCTTCTGGGCTTGGTATTAACTCCGGTCTTGCTGCTCTCATTAGGAGCGATCTTAGCCATCGGTTTTTATTCACCACCTGCGCCAGTTGTCGTCGACATCAGCCAACCCGCTGCTTTTGTCAGTGGAATTAAAGTGGGGTACAATACTTTAGACTTAATCGCATCTTTTATATTTGCTCCGCTTGCCGCCTCTCATTTTCTAACAGATGGCAAGACTCCAGAATCGAAGAAGTCGATCTTAAAAAAAATGGTCAAAGCTAGTTTGATCGCGGCCTCTCTTCTTTCTGCCATGTACATCGGATTAACTTATGTTGCCTCTTTTTATACTCCTTATTTGGATGCCGCACATCGGCCGGAAGAACGATTGTCGCTGATTTCACTATACCTTTTAGGACCTAAAGGTGCCTTAATTTCATGTCTAGCGGTAGCCATGGCTTGCTTAACAACTGCCATCCCTTTAGTTTCAATCTGTGCAGATTACATCAGAGAGGACCTTTTAGGTAATAAAATAGGTCGAACAATACCATTATTGACCACGTTAGCCATTTCGATCTTTATCGCTAATTTAGGCTTTATGGGAATTGCGGATATGTTAGGACCTGTTTTACAAATTTTATGTCCGGGACTGATTGTCTTGAGCGTATTAAACATTGCACATAAGCTTTATGAAACACGCGTGCCCCGCGTTCCGGTCTTTGCAACCTTTGCCCTCTCTACGCTAGGTTATGTGTTTTAAACGGTTCTGCCGTTTTCGTGCACGAACATGGGCACGAAAACGGCAGTAGAATCATTAAACACCCTTTGCCACTGCAATACACGAGATCTCAATGCGCGAGCCTAAGGGCAGATCGGCCGCTTGGATCGTCTGCCGAACAGGATTCGTAGGGCCTACAAACCATTTGGCATACTCTTCATTCATCCCTCCGAACTCTTTCAGATCTTTAAGAAAGACTTCTGTACGGACAACGCGATCTAATCCACTGCCACCGGCTTTTAAGATGGCTTCCAAATTTAAGATCACCTGCTGTGTAAGCTCTTTGATATCCCCCTCCATGAGCTTCCCAAGTTTAGGATCGATCGGCAGCATGCCCGATACAAAAATCAATCTTTCACCCGCATTAAGCGACAAAGCAATCCCTTGCGAATAAGGACCTATAGCCTTGGGCGCATCGCCGGTTTCAATTCGTTGAATACTTGGCATATTTAAAAAAACTCCTTTCTTTTTTGATCGGTTTTAGCCTTTAAAATATTCTATTTAAACCATATAAAAACTCGAGATAAAAACCTTAAAAAAAGGGAACTTTAGCGTCAAGTTTTCTTTGAATATGAATAGATTGAATTAGAAGTGATTTATTATCAACAGCTTGATCAAAAATGCCTCTTTCAGGTAAGCTAAGCCTATGCATACTCAGCAAATACCCAAAAAATTAGCCCCGTTTTTCTGGCACTTCATAAAAAAACAATGGAAGATCGTTGCCGCCATCCAGCTTTTTTCCTTTGCTTGGTCCATCGACCACACCTTTTGGCCTTACATCATCATGCTGCTCATCGATGCCATCACCAACTTCGCCGGAGATAAAGCCAACATTTGGGCTCAGATTGCCACTCCTCTTTGGATGGGCGCTTTTTTATGGATTGGCCTTGAAATCTCATTCCGCATGGCTGGGCTCTTACTCGCCAAAGCTTTACCCCGTTTAGAAGCAGATATCCGGATGTCGATGTTCGACTATGTGCAACGCCATTCACATAGTTATTTCAGCAATAATTTTGCGGGAACAATCGCTAATAAAATATCGGATATGACGCAAAGTTTTTCACATATTCTGCAACTCGTTATCCAACTCTTTGTTCCGGTTGCCCTAGCCATCTGCATTTCAACTTTCTTATTTTATCGGGTTAATCCCTATTTTGCCCTGATTTTATCCACTTGGCTTTGCCTTCAAATTGCCATTTCCCTTTTTTATTCCAGAAAGTGCGCCCATTATTCCGATCTTCACGCCGAAGCACGCAGCACATTGGCGGGTAAAATCGTCGACGTTTTAACAAATGTGAGCAATGTCCGCCTCTTTTCACGTCATCGGCATGAATACAACTATCTATCCCGTTACCAAGAAGAAGAGAAAAGCAAGCATATTTCTTCTCTCTGGTACATTGAAAAAATGAAATTTGCCATGGGAATTGTCACCTTTTTAGGAGCTGGCGTAGCGACAAATTGGTACATGATCTATAGCTGGCAGCAAAACATGCTAACCACCGGTGAAGTCGTCTTTATCTTTAATACGACTTGGAATATGAACATGATGGCATGGATCGCTACCTTGGAGCTTCCTACCCTTTATAAAGAGATCGGCGTCTGCAAACAAGCCCTATCGATAGTCCGCAACACCCACGATATTGTCGATGATTCCAACGCCAAACCGTTAAAAGTGACACGCGGTGAAATTGTCTTCGACGATGTCACCTTCCATTATCTGCCCGCCCACGACATCTTTCAAAATAAGAACATCACGATCAATGCCGGCGAAAAGGTTGGCCTAGTCGGTTTTTCGGGCTCAGGAAAATCCACCTTTGTCCATCTCATCCTACGCTATTTCGACGTTGAAGAAGGGCGAATCCTCATCGACGGTCAAGATATATCCAAAGTCACACAAGATTCCTTGCGCGAACAGATCGCCTTCATTCCCCAAGACGCTTCCCTGTTCCACCGTTCACTCATTGAAAACATCCAATATGGAAAATTAAATTCATCCGATTCTGAAATTTTGGAAGCTTCCAAACAAGCTCATTGCGACGAGTTTGTGGAACGGATGCCGGAAGGTTATCAAGCCTTGGTCGGAGAAAGAGGCGTTAAATTATCGGGCGGCCAAAGACAACGGATAGCTATAGCACGCGCCCTTTTGAAAAATGCGCCCATTTTAATTTTAGATGAAGCCACTTCTGCCCTCGATTCGGTGACGGAAAGAATGATCCAAGATAGCTTAAAGGAATTAATGGAAGGGCGCACATCGATTGTGATTGCGCATCGACTGTCCACCTTATCTGACATGGATCGTATTTTAGTGTTCCATGAAGGACAGATCATTGAAGAAGGTTCCCACGAAGAACTACTCGATGCTGAAGGCCACTACGCTGAAATGTGGCGGATGCAAGCCGGCGGTTTCTTACCGGATACCAGTTTTACCTCTCAAGAAGCCTAGCAACTCTTTTATTTTAAAAACTCCTTGCTGACAATCAGTAAAAATGTTTGTATATCCTTATAAAACTTTTACTTTAGGAGATATGCATATGGCCCATGCACTTTCTATGGGATCTGAATCCATTAGCAGCTATTTGCAACTACATTATATATCTAAAATTAGCGTAGGATTCGGCTTAATTTGCTGTGCCGCAGTCGCTGAAATGGCTTCTCAAATATTCTTTAAAGATTTGCCTGGAATTATAAAAAATAGAGATAACCACGACCCCGAAACATTGAAAAAACATCGTTATAATTTAAGCGTCAATTTAGGCGGCTCTATATTCTATGGCTTGTGTGCACTTAACTACATTCCTGCTACAGCTATTATTGGCGCCAGCATCTTCTTGATCTACTCCACCGTTGTATGTAAAGAAAAAGACGCTTATCAAACGTCTAAATGTCTTGGAAACTTCATCCGAATTTGCGGCAAGGATATAGCTTGGCCGGTTTTAAAAAAAATCGGAAGTATTACAATTGATATCCTAACTGTTGCTGAACGTGTACTTTCGACAGTCGGAAGAGGAATTGGACATGTATTTACAGCAATCGGAAAAGTGCTTGCCTATATACCACTTCCCAACCACCCTATTTGGTTAGGAGCAGCAACAATGGGAGTTGCTATAGCAATTTATAAATTCGCCCCGATGATTATTTAAGAAGCTGAAAAAGCAGGAATAAAATTTCCTGCTTTTTATATCCTTTTAATTCCTATACAGGAGGAGGAACAGCTTGATATCCAAAAATCAACGAAATTATAAATAGAATGAGGAATAGGAAAAATAAAATTTTAGCAATTTGAGTCGCTGTGCCTGCTATACCACCGAAACCTAAAATACCAGCGATAATAGCAATAACTAAAAATATTAGAGCCCATGTTAACATAAGCACCTCCAAATAAATTCAAATTAAGAGAGATATGCGCGCAAAGTCAATTAATAAATTTATTATTATTTTTTAGTTACTTCGCTTATATTATAACATACTTTTCTTGATGTACTATAAAAAATGTAGTGATCTATTCAGAGGTGCTTATAATTCAATTATTTAGAACAGAAACAAAGCGGCGACAAGTCGCCGCACTCCAAACATTTATAACTATTTTGATTCAATAACCAGAGAAGGTCTTATCTTTAACAGTTTAGCCTTTGCCATTTGTTCTTCAGACGTAAGCTTTCTTGCAACGATCACTTTTTCCACTTTTGTTTCAGGTAAAACTCGGAATAATTCCACAAGAGCTTTTCCTTGAACTTCATCCTTAAATTGAGTTAAATCGACTATTTTTGTTGGATTCTTTTTGATGAAAGGAATAATCGTCGATTTCATACCCTTTTCATCGATGGTTAAGCATTTGTTTTCTTTGCTAAAGGAGATCGTATCCAAATCATCCTGCGTTAAGGTATTTGTCAGAGGTGTTTTATTATCAAATACTTTTGGAAGAAAAGTAGAAACTGCCATTCTTATAATCTGCTGTCTTTTTGCAAGCCCAGCATCACGTTTTGCTTCAGCTTCTGCTATTTCTTTTTTTTGCTTTTCAATAGTTTGCCCAAGAGCCCCGATTTCTTGATTAAGAGTTCCAACCTCTTGCTTTTCAAGTTTTATTTGATTATCAACTTTAGCCTTCTTTTTTTTCAAAGCTTCCGCCTGCAACTCATTATTTAAATAATTACCGACAAGATTTTCAATTTCTTGTTGCTTTTCTCCTCTTTTTTGCGTGTTTTTATTTTTCGGATCGACATGATTTGAATTACTTCGAAAAAGACCTTTCAATGGATTCATAATATACCTCCTTAATGAAACCTTAACAAGATACTAACATTATATAAATAAAAAGATCAATAGTTTTATTTTAAAAAGCAAAACACAACTAACTTCCTTAGTAAGTTTTTTGTATCTTTTTTATTTATAATAATGATTTTTTTAATTAAAATAAAGGTATAGAAATAAAAACTCAAGCCTAGGAGCTGTCTTTATGGTTAGCGGACCATCTTCAAAGATCTCCTTTTCAGATGATTCTTTTCGTTTATCAGAAGATAAACAAAAGAAAACAAAAAAAATCGACTCAGAAAAATTAATAGAACGAACGGGACAAACTGTCAAAAATTGCCTTAATTCATATTCTACTCACACGCCTTCTTCATTAGAGGGACGAAATATAAAACAAACTTATAAAAATGAAAAAACTTCTCTTTCTGATGTGGCATCCATGCTCGAAGAAATTGAAAGTTTTGATTCTCAAGCTCTTGAAAATAAAAAAGCCGAAAACTTATTGAATTCAACCGAGTTCGAAAGAAAAGTAATTAAACGTGATAAAGGTTTAGGAATGGTTACTGAGAAGCAATCAAAAAGTCAAAAGTTTGGCGAAAAGCTTGAAGAAATCCAAGAAACGAATGACAAAATCGCCAAACAAATTAACGAAAAAGCCTTTTTTGTTTCAGTTCGAGGTGATTATGCCATTTTATCTCGCGTAGATCCTGAAAATTCGCAGCATTTCCAAAGCATTGTCGATAAATACAAGATGCAAACTCCTGAACAATCGAATGTTAGCTCAAAAGATGTGCGTTCACTTGTTCAAAAAATGGGTAGAAGAGAGGGAAATAAAGCTGTCTTGTCTCAAGAGCTTTTGAAAAAACATCCTCACCTGAAGGGAGCTGTGTATGAAGACGACTTGCCAGAAGAATTAAGAAGACATCCTCAAAAAATAGGCCGCGACAACTTACCGGCTGGAGTTAAACTTCTGGAAATCAAAGCGATGAGTCAAGAAGAACGGAAAGAAATCGAATCTTTAGTCGAAAACTACTTAAACACATCTATTCAAATTTCAGTGCTGGAAGAGTTAATTAACCAGGAAAAAGCCAGCGAAGATAAACCTCAGAGCAAGAAAAAAGAGCCCACGCCTTCTCCTCATCCACATCTTTCTGCTCGAAAAACTGACAAATCCCAAGAAAAAGAACCCGAAAAACAGGCAAAAAAGGAAATTACAGACCCAAAAATGCTTCGTAGGGCATTCCAGGAGGTAATTTTGGGCAATCAACGGATCAAGCAAATGGAAAAAAATGAAAGGAAAAAAGAGGAAGAAGAAGCCCAAGAATTGCACAAGCATATCAAAAAAATAGACGAAAACTACCAAGATAAGCTCGATATGATTAAAAAAGAAGCAATTGAAAAAGAACACCTTGATGAAGACTAATTATCTCGCTGAAAATATATCTTAGAGCCATTTATTAGCTGTTTTAATCTCGCCATTTTTAGCCTTTAAACTCAGTTTTTTTGCATATATTAATTATTTACATTTGTCTTTAGATTTTTTTTTTCTATAATGGGCTTATGATATCTCTCCCATTTCAGGAGGGAGAAACACGAAAAGACCAAATGAAAAGGAACATACGTATGAAAAAGTTGATATTTTCTTTGTTAGCGTTGCTTTCCGTTAGTGCATCTTCTTATGCACAAGACGGGTTCTTCAATGAAGAAGGTTTGTATGTAGGCGTTTTTGGTGGTGCAAATCTTAATCAAAATGATTGGAACCGCATAAACAAACACCTGAAAACAGGTTATGTTGTTGGCGGCTCCATTGGATATAAGCTTTGCAACAATTTACGATTAGAGATCGAAGGCGCTTATCGTAATAATGAATTTAAACATGAGCGCAGAACAAATCATTTTGAAACTGCCACAGCATTTGTGAATGCGTTGGTAGACATTGATTTCTGCTCTTGCTTGACACCTTATGTTGGCGTTGGTTTAGGATATGCCAATTTATTTAAGTCAAAAAATCATCATCGCAGAGATGAACTTGACACAAGAGACCGCAACAAGTTCCAACACAATAGAAACCAATTTGCTCGTCAAGCGATCATCGGCGTTAGCTACAGACTTTTCTGCAGCACAGATGTTGCTTTTGAATACCGCTTCTTCACAACCAAATTCCGTGGACGCAGCGATTCGTTTATCTTAGCAGCTAGACAATACTTCTAATCTAGCTTAGAACATTTTCTTTCAGGGTTCATTTTTAAAGGCGACTTTAAAAATGAACCTTTTTTATTTGGTCTTTTGTCATATTCTCTTTAATCTTTCTAATTTCTCTGCTCCCCACCGTTTAATTGGTTTCAGTTATTTTGAGACAAAGACTGCTAGCTAAGCCGCATTCGCGGCTTAGCTATGCCCTGCGATTCAAAGTCTTCATCTCCAAATCATTTAGAACTTATTTTTAAAAATGACCTGACAAATACACTTGAATGGCTTTTTGTTTCTATATATTTAACGTAAACTTTTTGGATAAATTAATCAGAGCCCTCACAGCTACTTTTAGGTAAAGATATGTATATAATTTTTAATTTACATTGATTTCAAAATTTCTTTTTTATAGATTGAACCTCTCAAATTCCAAATTCAACTGTTTTGTTTACAAGGAAGTGTCGATATGAAACGCTCAATTTTTCTTCTGCTTTGCTTCTGCATACACCTCTATGCTGATGATGATTATGTGGCTGAGCCCAATTCTTTGGGCGATCCTTCCTTAGCTTTGACAACATTGGAGGGCGCTCCTGTCAATATTGTGCATCAATGCGTCAATGTGATCACCGGAGACTATACCGATTTCAGCACCGATATTATTGTACCCGGGCATGAGCCGCTGACTCTTCAACGTTTTTTTTGCTCATCCGATTTTAATGTCGACTCCCCTTTTCAGGGCTTGGAAATTCAATCATGATATCGCGGTTTTTGAAAATAAGAGAAATAAAACAATTCTTAAAGATGCCTTTGGAGCACAGATCGAATACTCCTATCGGGAAAAAGAAAAAAAACATCTCCATTATAGAGAAGTGGATTTTCAAGTTCTGGAAAAAGGTGTAACAAACTGCAATAGGCGGATGGGAGGACAAACTCACTTAAAAAACAAACTTCTTTACGAGGGGAAGAGAGGGGTTTTGAGCGTTGTCAATGGCGCTGGGGTCACTTATAATTTCAAGAGGCTGCACGACAATCATGAGTCCAAAATTACTAGCCTTCAGCTTCCCAATGGAAATATGCGGGAGTATGCGTACGATCACAACCACAATCTGCTTCAAGTAGTCAATACGACAAGTAAGGCTGAGAAAACAGGAAGTCTGGATTTCAAATTTAATAAAGAGGACGATACGTTGCTAATCAGTTCTTCTAATTCTGAACAAGCAAAATACTCTTTCAAAACCACGAAATATTATGTGATTAACTACGAATGGTACATGCAGCATAATGAAAAAAAATATAAATCTTATCCTGTTTATTTAATAACAGAAGCACTCTCCTCAAATAATCCAAAGGAAACTTACACCTATGAAACTCTTCCCGAAAAAAAGCCGGACCATCCGCCGCGTCTGATAAGAAAAGATCGTCCCGATAATAGATTTCTTGAAATCGATTATTATCAGCGGAATAGCCGTTGCTACTGGCCCAGAGGAGAAGATAGAATACACAATACACGCATGGGCCGTGTCATGGCTCTTAAAGCGCCGGCAAGCACCGATGCTACCTCTATACCAATCTATTATTTCTATTATAAGCTAAATAAAAGAATCGAATCTTCTAGATTCTATTTATCCGGTTACACAGATGTGGCAGATGCTTACAACCATCTGAAATCGTATCATTTTGGCGAAGACGAAAGAATCCACCAGATAAAACACTATTGTGGAACAGGCCCTCATACACTCTATGCCACCGAAAATTTCTATTGGAGCGCGAATAGATCTAGAGAGGATGTGGGTAATTTAAATGCCAAAACTTTAGTCAAAGAAAATGGCGAAGTCTTGTTTTGCCATAAATATGCATATGACGATGCGGGAAATGTCACCGGCGAGGCCATTTGGGGAAACTTGACTGGAAGCAATCCTTCCCCCCTTCAATTTAAAGAAGATGGAATCCCCCTTGAAAATGGATGCGATAACCTTTTTGTAGGCCGTCAATATTCACAGGATAAGTTTAATCTTCTGACCTACGAAAATTGCATGTCTAAGCCTCATGACATTAAATATGAGTACGTGAACGGAAAAAATTTGCTGTCTGCAAAATACATCATTAGCAATGGCATCCGTTCGCGGGAGTTTTTTGAATATGACGACAACGGCGCTCTGATTACGCAGATCCAAGATGATGGCCTTGACTACGGCATCGGCAATTTTAGCGGCGTGACCGAACGGCACATCACACGTATAAAAAATACAACCACTTTCCCTTTTGGCCTTCCCCATATCATCGACGAAAGTTATGCCAATCTCCAAAACGGTCAAGAAGTCCTCTTAAAACGAACTGTCAACTACTATAACTCTAAAGGTCTATTAGACTCGCAGGAAGTGTGGAGCAGCGATTTAAAAGAACATTACACGCTGCACTGGTCTTATAATGATAAGGGGCAGGCGACGCAAGAAACGGATCCAATGGGATCGACCATCCAACGCACTTACGATGTTAACGGCAACCTCATCAAAGAGTTAAAACCTAGCGAAAATCATGCTCGTATCTACGAATATGACTTTATGAATCGATTGATCCGCGAAGAAGATCAGGAAATCATTAATGATAGCATTCATAAACGCTTATCTAAAACTTATCGCTACGATCTTACCGGCAATCGGATTGCTAGCACTGATCCCTATGGCAAAGAGACGCACTATAAATATGACGACTTTGGACGGGTCATTTCGATCACTTTGCCAGATGTGCAAGATGAAAATGGGCAAACGGTTCAACCGATCCTCCGCAAAAATTATGATGAAATGGGAAATGTCATAAAGCTCATCGATGCTAAAGGTTTTTCTGCTACTGCTAAATACACTTTGCATGGCAAGCCCTATCTCATTTGCCATCCAGATGGCACACGGGAACAGTTTGAATACACTTTAAAAGGACAGCTCAAAAAATCTATCGCGCGAAATGGCACCTACACTGTTTACGATTATGATTATTTAGCGCGCCCAATTAAAAAAGAGGTGTTTTCTCCGCAAGGTGAACTCCTGATAACGCAGTCGCGCAAATACAGCGCTGTCCATCTTTTGGAAGAGATAAATCCTTCAGGACAGGTGACCCGTTATAATTATGATAGCGCAGGAAGATTGATCCATAAACTTCAAGGCGATCGCCGTACCGATTATCTATACGACAATTGGGGCAGACCCTTCGAAGAAAGGGAATTTTATAGCGAGTCGGAATATGTCGCCACCATTAGACATTACGATTTATGCAATCGGGTCACTGAAGAGTTGATCCAAGATATGACCGGCACCGCTTTGTCGTGGGTCGGTTATAGATATGATGCAGCAGGCAATAAAACAATGACATTTACACGCAATTGTGCAGGAGAACACTTGCAAATGGCTGTTTACGATTTTCTCAATCATCCGATTCTTTTAACGGATGCTAAAAACAATCAAACACACACCACTCATTTCTATGATCGCGGTCATCCTTATTCAGAAACAGTGGATCCCACAGGAAATACGATCTGCATCCATAAAGATAGTTTGGACAAAATTACTCAAATTTTTGTGCGCGATCCTTATGGAGAGACGATCAAGCAAGCTGATTATTTTTATGATTTGCAAGGTAATAAATCAAAAGTTGTGGAAAAAGTGGTTGCTCACAATTCACCCGACCGAGAAATTATCACCCGTTGGACCTACGACTGCATGAAACGTGTCACACTTTGCACAGATGCTTGCGGAACACCTGAACAAATGTCTACACACTATCGCTATCTTCCAAATGGAACGCTTGCCGGCATCGCCAAAGGCAACAGCGTTGAACTTTTGCATGAATATGATGCCCTTGGCAGACTTGTTTCTTTTCAAGGATCAGATCATTCGTTCCACTATATCTATGCCTATGATCTCAGCAATAATCCGATTCAAGTTAAGGATTTGATCAATCAAACCGAAATCAATAGATCGTTTGATGATAACAATCGTCTGCGCGAAGAACTTTTACCTAATAAACTACTTTCAAAGTACACCTACGACCGAATCGGCCGAGTGGTTAAACTACAGCTGCCGGATAGTAGTTTTATTGAGTACGATTATCAAGGGCTTCTTTTACAGCATATTCATCGCAAAGACAAAAGCGGCGCGATCAAATATACGCATACCTATGATCAATACGATCAAAGTCACAATTTGTTAGCCATGACCTTGCCTGGAAATGCCGGAAAAGTCGCTTTTGATTATGACTGCCTGAACCAACCCACATCGATTCACGCGCCGCAATGGAATGAAATCGCGCATGATTATGATGCTGTAGGCAATGTCCTTCAAAAAACCTCCACTGATTCTTTAGGCGCTTACACCAGTCAGTTTGCCTATGATGGGATGTATCAGCTCATTTCGGAAAGAGGAGTCTTTTCACACGATTACACAAATGACTCCGTTTATAATCACATTCAAAAAGATGGGCATTCACAGCAGTTTAATGCGCTTAATCAGTTGCTCGCAGATGCGACTTCAACCTACGAGTATGACGCAAATGGAAACTTGAAAAGTCTGATTAGGAACTCTGAAAAACAAACATTTGATTACGATGCCCTTGGAAGACTCACACGGGTCACTACACAGGATAAACAATATTGCTATCAATATGATGCTTTTAACCGCCGCATGAGTAAAACATGCCTCGCATGGAATGGAGAGGCGTGGGCAAAGGTGAATCAAGAGTTATACCTCTATAACGGCGGAAATGAAATCGGGTCGACAAATGAAAAGACCGAACTGCAGGAACTGCGCGTTTTGGGAATGATCAAACAGATCGAACAAGGATCTAACGCCGCGATTGAACTGCAAGAAGAAGTGTTGGTGCCGATTAATGATCTTCGCGGAAATACCGCCTGTCTTGTTGACCTTGAAGGCAAAGTCGTTGAATTTTATCGGTATAGTTCTTATGGAGATGAGGAAATCTACGATGCCTCAGGGCAGGTTGTTAAACACAGCCGCAACCCTTGGCGCTTTGCCGGAAAACGAAAAGACGCCGAAACCGGCTTCATCTTTTTTGGAGAACGCTATTATTCCACGCATACCTATAGCTGGATCACTCCCGATCCCATTCATCATGAAGGAGGTCCAAATCTCTATGCCTATGTAATGCATAATCCCCTATCTGTCTGGGATTCATATGGAGAAACGGGTGAATATATCTTTCCCTATCTTCCCCCTTCATTATATGAGCTGGCACGGCCCTGCAGAGCTTTTTGCCTGACTGGAGATAGCGGCTATTCCATGCCGTACCTCCCTGATTTTGAACATTTCGCAGACGAAAAATCTCATTGTTTTGATCTCGGACGATATGAACTGCCAGACTTCAGAATTACTTTTGCCAATGGAATTTGGAATTCACCTTTAATTTGTCGCGAAAATTCGACTCATATTTCCGATTTATGCGGTGGTTATAACGTCCATGCCATTTACAATTCCTCATATGGAGGGCCTGGAGATTTTATTGAATGTGGACTTGGCGCTATGGGCGTTGCAACGCCTCCTGTATTTGAATTGTATCGCTCATGGACTGAATATTTTGATTCTAATGAAAAAAATGCGAGAATACTACATTTTACATCGAGTGGGGGAGCTATTAATACCTACAATGCTCTATTATTAATCGATTCAGCATATGCTCAAAGAATATATGTTGTCAGTATTGAAGGTGCTATGTTGATACCAAAAAAACTTGCGGGTGAGGTTAAAAATTATGTTAATGGTAACATTATTAGAGATGTTGTTCCCTATGTACACAGAATAATTGATGTTATCGCAAAGCCATCTTTTGTGAGTATTAAAAATTACATCGTTGAAAATTATACTAATGAATATAATATCTCTTATGTCAATTCATCGACCAATGCGCCTTTATTCGATCACGCTATTACAAGCCCAACTTATAAGGATATTATCAGCAAAGAGTATGATGATTTCTTAATATGGAAAAATTCATGCAAATAAAACTAATATTATTTTTTCTTTTAATACTTTTGAGTTCCTGTTTTGAGAATCAGCAACATAAATCTCAGCAACATGCATGCAAAATGAGAAATGAGGTTATAAGTATCTTAACAAAACGACATAAAATGGAATCAACGGAACTCAGTTGTGGTGGCATGTTTGATTGTGTCCAAGATCTTTCTCTTACATTTGAAATCGAAGGACCAAAAACTAAAGAAGAATTAAGAAGGATCATGGTCGATTCTTTAGAAACTTTTCTCAAGGCTATTAATAATGATAAACAATTACGGCCCTATCTTATTATATATCCTTTTAGCATAAAACAAATTTATTTAACAATTTTTGTAAGAGATAAAGACCAATATTATATTTGGCATCCAGAAATTAGAAGAGTATCAATGCACCTGAATGGAATTACATATATAACTTATGATCAAGAGTACAACCGAACTGAGTTTGTTGAGACATATGAGGAAGCAAAAAAAATAATTAAATCAGAAAATCAACATCCCAACAACATTAAATGACATGCATACAATTATTTTTGTTTTTCTAAGTTTGTTTATTATTAAATCTTGTGGTTATAATTACATGCCTATAAGGCATAACGCACATCCTGCATACCATGAATCTCAAAGTGCTTGGGAGAAATTTGCAATTACAATGAGTAAAAGATATCAATTAAATATTTTAAATTATGCGCCTTGTTATTTTAAGCCAGATCCGAAGTTCTGGGGAGTTTTGTTCTCAAATTCCGATTTTATAACAATCGATCAAGCAAGATTTGTCATGGTTGACCTAGTTAAAAATTATTTAAATTTAATCTACCAAGATCCATCTTTTAAAGAGAGGCTTTTGGACTATCCTTCGCAAAAAGAAATCAATATTAAGACTATTGAACAATATTTGGGCATAAAGGTTGCAACATGGGATAAAGATGTAAATCGGCCGATGCGTCCTTATATCGCTGACATGATTTATCAAAATGGTTCTATTTCCTATTTTTATGCTAATCCGGATACTCAAGCTTTGGAACTTGCCCTTACAGAAACTTTTGGTGAGGCTATTCAAATCCTCAAAACACAAAATCAATAATAAGTTATCCACATTCGTGGTGAATATAATAGATGGATAAATTAATGAAAATAAAACTATCAATAGACTTCTTTCAAAACTCCCTAGTCAACTCTAAATTGTGAATTCCTGCGATCAAATTGAATCGCAAACCAAATCTCTTTCTTCGATTCCTATATCTGTCACTTATAATTTTAAATCTTTTTAAACTCCCTATCACATTCTCGTTCACAACCCTTTCAGAAGATATTTCTCTATTTTGTTTTTTCTCTTCTACTGTTAGAGGCTTCTTCTTACTGGATTTTTTTGGAAGCCTTGAATTGCTCTGTAATTTCTTTATTCCTGTGTATCCACTGTCCGTTATTCCACAACGATCTTTTGTCCACCGTACTCTGCTTTCTTTAAACAATTTAAAGTCGTGCTTCTTCCCATTACTAAAATTTGTACAAATTACTTTTTTTGTTCTCTTATCTACAACAATCTGGCTCTTTATTGTATGTCTTTTCTTCTTACCTGAATAAAAATGTTTCTGCTTATTGTTCCGATTTTTTATTTTCTGCTTTTGTCTGACTTTTTTTTAGGGCGTTCTATTGGCGTTTCAGATGCATCTATAAGCAGAACTTCATATTCCATATCACTTTTTAAAAGAGCTTTACGCCCTGGCAAAGCAAATGCGGGGTCTTTAATCAAAGTGTTCTCTACCCAGCGTACAATTTTGTATGCCACGCTTTCACTTACTCCATAGCTTGTTGCTATATGAAAATAAGTCCTATATTCTCTAATGTATTCTAGAGCCATAAGCAGCCGATCTTCAATCGATAACCTACTCTTACGTCCACCTCGAGTTTTTTTCTTCTGATCCGCTTCCCTTAAAATCTCGACCATTTTTTTAAACGTACTTTTTTTAACCCCTGTTAATCTGCGAAATTGTTCATCTGAGAATTCTTCTATTTGATCGTATTTCATTGATACCTCCACAAAGGCATCATATATACATTAAATTTTTTCAAAACGCTAGTTTTGAAAGAAGTCTAATATTTGACGTAGCTCAATCAGCATAGGCGCATTGCTGGCTATGCAATGCCGCCGTAAAATTAGCTTTTATAATAAATCGATTGTCTTATTGCTTAAATTGCTTGCTTTGACTTGATTTTATTTTATTTTCTAATAAATGCTACAATCAAATTATAAAAACAAGAGATTCTTGTTTATAAAGGCAACTTACCTCAGCTTTATGAGCAGTTGCCAATATTTTTATGATTTGCAAGGTAATAAATCAAAAGTTGTGGAAAAAGTGGTCGCTCACAATTCACCCGACCGAGAAATTATCACCCGTTGGACCTACGACTGCATGAAACGTGTCACACTTTGCACAGATGCTTGCGGAACACCTGAACAAATGTCTACACACTATCGCTATCTTCCAAATGGCACCCTTGCCGGCATCGCCAAAGGCAACAGCGTTGAACTTTTGCATGAATATGATGCCCTTGGCAGACTTGTTTCTTTTCGAGGATCAGATCATTCATTCCACTATATCTATACCTATGATCTCAACAATAATCCGATTCAAGTTAAGGATTTGATCAATCAAACCGAAATCAATCGATCGTTTGATGATAACAATCGTCTGCGCGAAGAACTTTTACCTAATAAACTACTTTCAAAGTACACCTACGACCGAATCGGCCGAGTGGTTAAACTACAGCTGCCGGATAGTAGTTTTATTGAGTACGATTATCAAGGGCTTCTTTTACAGCATATTCATCGCAAAGACAAAAGCGGCGCGATCAAATATACGCATACCTATGATCAATACGATCAAAGTCACAATTTGTTAGCCATGACCTTGCCTGGAAATGCCGGAAAAGTCGCTTTTGATTATGACTGCCTGAACCAACCCACATCGATTCACGCGCCGCAATGGAATGAAATCGCGCATGATTATGATGCTGTAGGCAATGTCCTTCAAAAAACCTCCACTGATTCTTTAGGCGCTTACACCAGTCAGTTTGCCTATGATGGGATGTATCAGCTCATTTCGGAAAGAGGAGTCTTTTCACACGATTACACAAATGACTCCGTTTATAATCACATTCAAAAAGATGGGCATTCACAGCAGTTTAATGCGCTTAATCAGTTGCTCGCAGATGCGACTTCAACCTACGAGTATGACGCAAATGGAAACTTGAAAAGTCTGATTAGGAACTCTGAAAAACAAACATTTGATTACGATGCCCTTGGAAGACTCACACGGGTCACTACACAGGATAAACAATATTGCTATCAATATGATGCTTTTAACCGCCGCATGAGTAAAACATGCCTCGCATGGAATGGAGAGGCGTGGGCAAAGGTGAATCAAGAGTTATACCTCTATAACGGCGGAAATGAAATCGGGTCGACAAATGAAAAGACCGAACTGCAGGAACTGCGCGTTTTGGGAATGATCAAACAGATCGAACAAGGATCTAACGCCGCGATTGAACTGCAAGAAGAAGTGTTGGTGCCGATTAATGATCTTCGCGGAAATACCGCCTGTCTTGTTGACCTTGAAGGCAAAGTCGTTGAATTTTATCGGTATAGTTCTTATGGAGATGAGGAAATCTACGATGCCTCAGGGCAGGTTGTTAAACACAGCCGCAACCCTTGGCGCTTTGCCGGAAAACGAAAAGACGCCGAAACCGGCTTCATCTTTTTTGGAGAACGCTATTATTCCACGCATACCTATAGCTGGATCACTCCCGATCCCATTCATCATGAAGGAGGTCCAAATCTCTATGCCTATGTAATGCATAATCCCCTATCTGTCTGGGATTCATATGGAGAAACTGGTGAATATATCTTTCCCTATCTTCCCCCTTCATTATATGAGCTGGCATGGCCCTGCAGAGCTTTTTGCCTGACTGGAGATAGCGGCTATTCCATGCCGTACCTCCCTGATTTTGAACATTTCGCAGACGAAAAATCTCATTGTTTTGATCTCGGACGATATGAACTGCCAGACTTCAGAATTACTTTTGCCAATGGAATGTCGAATACAACCTCAATTTGTCACGAAAATTCGACTCATATTTCCGATATGTGTGGTGGTTATAACGTCCATGCCATTTACAATTCCTCATATGGAGGACTTGGAGATTTTATTGAATGTGGACTTGGCGCTATGGGCATTGCAACGCCTCCTGTATTTGAATTGTATCGCTCATGGACTGAATACTGTGTTTCTCATGACAAAAATGAAAAAATTTTACATTTTACGTCGAGTCAAGGAGCTATTAATACATATAATGCTCTATTATTAATGAATCCAGATTATGCTAAAAGAATATATGTTGTCAGTATTGAAGGAGCTATTTTGATACCAAGAAATCTTGCGGGTGATGTAAGAAATTATGTTAATGGTAATCTTATTAGAGATGTTGTTCCCTATGTACACAGAATAATTGATGTTGTCACAAAACCATCTTTTGTGAGTATTAAAAATTATATCGTTCAAAATTATACTAATGAATATCATATTTCTTATGTCAAATCATCGGCCAATGCACCTATATTCGATCACGCTATTACAAGTCCAACTTATAAAGAAATTATCGGTAAGGAATACGATGCATTTTTAAAATGGAAAAATTTATGAACATAAAAATATTATTATTTTTACTTTTAATTCTCTTGAGTTCTTGTTTTGAGAATCAGCACTATAAATCTAAACAATATGCATGTAAAGTTAGAAATAATGTTATAAATATCCTAACAAACCGACATGAAATGGAATCAACCGAATTCAGTGGTGGTGGCATGTTTGATTGTATTCAAGATCTTTCTCTCACATTTGAAATCGAAGGACCAAAAAATAAAGAAGAATTAAGAAGAATTATGGTCGACTCTTTAGAAACTTTTCTTAATGCCATTAATAATGACAAACAACTACGGCCCTATCTTATTACATATCCTTTTAGCTTAAAACAGATTTTTTTAACTATTTTTGTTAGAGGTAAAGAAGAATATTATATTTGGCATCCAGAAATTAGAAGTGTATCAATACTGCTGAATGGAATTACATATATAACTTATGATCAAAAATACAACAGAACTGAGTTTGTTGAGACATATGAGGAAGCAAAAAAAATAATTCAATCCGAAAATCAAACACTCCAACAATATTAAATGACATGCATACAATTATTTTCGTTTTTTTAAGTTTATTTATTATCAAATCTTGTGGTTATAATTACATGCCGATAAGGCATACCGCACATCCTGCATACCATGAATCTCAAAGTGCATGGGAGAAATTTGCAATTGCAATGAGTAAAAAACATCAGATAAATATTTTAAATTTTGCACCTTGTTATTTTAAGCCAAATCCAAAGTTCTGGGGAGTTTTGTTCTCAAATTCCGATTCTAGAACAATCGATCAAGCAAGATTTGTCATGGTTGATCTAGTTCAAAATTATTTAAATTTAATCTACCAAGATCTATCTTTTAAAGAGAGGCTTTTGGACTATCCTTCGCAAAAAGAGATCAATATTAAGACTATTGAACAGTATTTGGGCATAAAGGTTGCAACATGGGATAAAGATGTCAATCGGCCGATGCGTCCTTATATCGCTGACATGATTTATCAAAATGGTTCTATTTCCTATTTTTATGCTAATCCGGATACTCAAGCTTTGGAACTTGTCCTTACAGAAACTTTTGAAGAAGCTGTTAAAATCCTCAAAACACAAAATCAACAATAAGTTATTCACATTCGTAGTGAATATAATAGATGGATAAATTTATGAAAATAAAACTATCAATATTTTTATTGTTACTGTTATTGAGTTCTTGTTTTGAAAACCAAAATGAGTATATGCGTTATGCAAATAGAGTAACGAATGAAGTTATAAACATTTTAATACAACGTCATAACTTAGAAGCCATTCAATTTGGTGGTGGTAGCATGAGGGAATGCATCCAAGATCTTTCTCTAACATTTGAAATCGAGAGACCAAAAACTAAAGAAGAATTAAGAAGAATCATGGTCGACTCTTTAGAAACTTTTCTTAATGTCATTAATAATGATAAGCAAGTAAGACCCTATCTTATAACATATCCTTTTACCTTAAGGCAAATTCATTTAACAATTTATGTTAGAGATAAAGACAAAAATTATGCTCTGTACCCAGAAATTAATAGCGTTTCATTATTTAAAAAAGGAATTACCTATGAAACATGTGATCAAGAATGCAACCTAACCGAGTTTGTCGAGACATATGAAGAAGCAAAAAAAATAATTAAATCAGAAAATAAACATCCTAACAATATAAAATAACACGAATACAATTATTATCATTTTTATAAGTTTATTTATTATGAAATCTTGTGGTTATGATTATATGCCGATAAGACACACAACATACCCTGCATATCATGAATCTCAAAGTGCATGGCAACAAATTACTAAGAAAATGAGCTCAAAACATCAATTTAAAATTTTAAACCATGCAACTTGCTATTTTAAACCAGATTTAAAATTTTGGGGAGTTTTGTTCTCAAATTCTAATTCAATGACTATAGATCAAGCAAGATATGTCATGGTCGATATGGTTCAAAATTGTTTAAATTCAATTTATCAAGAATCAATTTTTAAAGAGGCTCTTTTGGAGCATCCATCCCAAAAAGAAATCAATATTAAGACTATTGAACAATATTTGGGCATAAAGGTTGCAACATGGGATAAAGATGTAAATCGGCCGATGCGTCCTTATATCGCTGACATGATTTATCAAAATGGTTCTATTTCCTATTTTTATGCTAATCCGGATACTCAAGCTTTGGAACTTGCCCTTACAGAAACTTTTGGTGAGGCTATTCAAATCCTCAAAACACAAAATCAATAATAAGTTATCCACATTCATAGTGAATATAATAGATGGAAAAATAAATGAAAATAAAACTATTATTATTTTTACTTTTAATTCTCTTGAGTTCTTGTTTTGAGAATCAGCATTATAAATCTAATAAATATGCCTGTAAAGTTAGAAATGATGCTATAGATAGCTTAACAAAACGATATGCAATGGAATCAACAGAATTCGGTTGTGGTGGCATGTTTGATTGTGTTCAAGATCTTTCTCTCACATTTGAAATCAAAGGACCAAAAACTAAAGAAGAATTAAGAAGAATTATGGTCGACTGTTTAGATACTTTTCTTAATGCTATTAATAATGATAAACAAGTAAGGCCCTATCTTTTGACATATCCTTTTACCTTAGAGGAAATTTATTTAACAATTTATGTTAGAGATAAAAACAATGGTTATGTTTATTATCCAGAAATTAGTAGTGTATCAATACTTTTGGATGGAATTACCTATACAACATATGATCAAGAAAAGAAACGAACAGAACTTGCCGAGACATACGAAGAAGCAAAAAAAATAATTCAATCAGAAAATCAACACCCTAACAATATAAAATAACATGAATACAATTATTATCGTTTTTCTAAGTTTATTTATTATGAAATCTTGTGGTTATGATTATATGCCGATAAGACACACAACATACCCTGCATATCATGAATCTCAAAGTGCATGGCAACAAATTACTAAGAAAATGAGTTCAAAACATCAATTTAAAGTTTTAAACCATGCAACTTGCTATTTTAAACCAGATTTAAAATTTTGGGGAGTTTTGTTCTCAAATTCTAATTCAATGACTATAGATCAAGCAAGATATGTCATGGTCGATGTGGTTCAAAATTGTTTAAATTCAATTTATCAAGAATCAATTTTTAAAGAGGCTCTTTTGGAGCATCCATCCCAAAAAGAAATCAATGTTAGGACTATTGAACAATATTTGGGCGTAAAGATTGCCACATGGGATAAAGATGTAAATCGGCCGATGCGTCCTTATATCGCTGACATGGTTTATCAAAATGGTTCTATTTCCTATTTTTATGCTAATCCGGATACTCAAGCTTTGGAACTTGCCCTTACAGAAACTTTTGAAGAAGCTGTTAAAATCCTCAAAACACAAAATAAATAAATTAAGCGTTCAAAACTATGTGCCGAGTGCTCTTTTTAATAACTATATGTAATGCGCAGATATACAAGTTTTTTTCAAAAAACATGTTGGGGATTTTATCAGAGTGATCTTTTGAACACAATGGTCTCTTGTCACAAACTTGGATTTCTAAAATTTGAGCATTCATTTAGGGCTTATTTCGAAAGATGGTCTGAAAATGTGCTTGAATGACTTCATGCTTCCAAGCCTCGACAAAACTGTTGGGATAAAATGACTCATAGCCTTTAAAACTGTTCCTAAGGGAGTATATTTATATAATTTTTAATTTACATTGCGTTCAAAAATTAATTTGTGTAGAGTAAATTTCTCAAATTCAAAATTCAACTGATTGCTTACAAGGGTCTGTCGATATGAAACGCTCGCTTTTACTTCTTCTTTGCTTCTGCATCCATCTACAGGCTGATGATGATGTGATCATAGAAAACTATGCACCGTTAGCTCTTCCACATTTTTTTTGCATATCCGCTTTAAATGTTGATTCACTTTGCCGTACTTGGAAATGCAATCAGATTAAATATTCATATCGTGAAAAATATCTCAACATGGGCGAAGTGGATTTCAAAGCGCTTCAAAAAGATATGACAAGCTTCAACAAACAAAAAAAAGAAAGAATTCATAAAAAAAATGGGTGTCTTTACGAACATAAAACGGTTATTTTGAACGATATCGATAGGGTTTCCTATCTTATGCATTCGAGAGATCCTTTGGACATGAGTCCAAAAATAAGTGTCTCCACTTCTTCTCGGTAATATTTTGGAGGCACTCTGTGCCCTCTGTGTTCTCTGTGGTTTATTTTCTATTTTTAGTTTGGCAAATGCGTGTTTATCTAGAAAAAATGATCAAAAATAATGTATGAGCTAGTCGTCCTACGTTAAAACCGATTTAAAGACGGTCATTTTTTATGAAATCATTTATTTTTTTTAAATATATTGGATATCCTGTTGAACGAATAACTGGATTGCATCATAGCTTGCATCAAGGCAATGGCTTCAAGGCTTCTCAAATTGCTTTTACATCAAGAAAATTGCCTCAAGATGCAGGAAATATATTCTCTAAAATTATCCATTTATTTTATAATCTAATTCCATCACTAAATAAAAACAAATTTGATTTAAATAAAAGGTGTTTATGAATTCTTTAGATTATATTGGTTTTCAAAAACAAATTAATTTGCATCAAAACTATTCAAAAATAGAATCGTTAAGTACTATTATTAATCAAGATCGAGCGACTCCACAAGAAATTACACAAGCGATGATTCAGGAACTGTCCGCAAAAAACCCCTCCCTAAAAATTACTTTTGATACTCTAATCTTTAAATTTGAAAAAAAAACAAAGATTACTTCAAGCGCATTTGTTGATGCTCTTACCAAATTTATTAGCGATCACCCCCCTTCTGAATTCAGTAAACTAAATAAACGCAATTATAATGTTATAATATTTGAAAATTGCGAATTTGATCTGAATTTTTGGGACGCCTGGACTCAACAGCTTAAAAGCTTTAAAGACATGGATTTTGAATTAACTTCTCTTATCTTTGATTTTTGTTCTTTTACAACGGATAATCTTATCGATCTAATTTCTATTAAAAACTCCGTAATTAAATATATTTCCATTAAAAATCAGCCATTACAGGATGTTGAGAGTCTTATTCCATGTGCCAAAAATCTGGAAGAATTGCGATTAGAAAATACTGGTATTACTAATGAAATTATCCATAATTTGCATGATAAAATTTTTATTCCAGCAGATAGTAAATTAAAACTAATTATCGATGGTCGTGAAGAAACATTGCAAAAAGTTCCTGAAACAATAGATTTCAAAAACGAATATAATAGTATGTTTTATGAATCTTATTGGAATTCTGATGTTCTAAGAAGGTCTAACAGCTCAGAAATCGTTTATTCTTAAGTCGTTAATAAAGAAATTTTTTCTAAAAATGGCTGCGTAACATCCATGCTGTTTTTTCATGATAACGAAGACGCTCTATAAGTAAATCTGCGCTTCCTTCATCGCCCTCTTTTTGAAATTTTGAAATCCATGGTCGAATATTTTCAGCAATTGTGGTGTGGTCATTAATGAGTTGCTGGAGCATTTCATTGCCTGATAAGGTTCCGATGGGTTCTTCCAACGAGGTAAGTTCCAAGAATTGTTGAAGGGTTGCGGGTGCCGGTTGCTTTAGGGCGCGGATTCTTTCGGCGATGTCATCGTTTGCTTCCGCTAATGCATGATATTGCTCATCCAGCATTTTATGCAGTGAGAAAAACCGTTCGTCAATAATATTCCAATGAAAGTTTTGAGTTTTGACGTAAAGAACATAGGTGTCTGCCAACAAGCGTCCTAATTGCTGGGCAATTTTTTGACAGATGGCTTGGTCTTCTAGCATGGCTGTGCCCATAATCCTCCTTCAAGAGTTGGACCGTGTTATAATAGCGTGTACCTGAAAATTCAACAGGGTGCAAGAATTTTTCTTTTTCGATCGCTAAAATTATTTTGAATAATTTATTTTGAAAGCATAAAACTAGTCTGAAAGAAAACGCATACCCCAAGCTTAAGTTATGTCAAAAATATTTTTTGCAGCATGTCTATTTTTTTCTTATATGATACCTGTTTGGGCTCAAGAAGCCTCTTCACAGGAGATTATTAATCAAAATACGCAAAAAAGTTTATATGAACAGGTGCAAAATCAGCTTATTCGCGAGCGGGTTGAAACTATCGAAGTGGATGGGATCTATTCTAAATTTGAAGCTTTAAGAGATGAAGAGCGTGAACAAATTGAAAATTTGGAGGTTGAGCTTTTACGCGAACAATTGCAGCGTGAAATAAGGCTCGTGCACCATTTTAAATATCTTGAAAGCAGAGGAAAAAATGAGATTCTTAAAGTCGCTATTTTAGGAAATAGTGCCAATAATATTGACAACGAATCGTTTAATTCGCTACGGCTGCAAAAGTTATTGCGTTTAATACGTATAAAAGCTCCACAAGCTGTTTTTTTTACAGGTAATCTTATCTATGGGGTAAGGGAAATTTCTGGGGATGAAAATAACATTATTGAATTTCCCCCTAAAAGATCCATTATGCATCAAAAGGCGGAAAAGGATTTCGGTGTTTTCGATATTGGTTGGTTCGAAAAGCAATTAAATCAGTTCAGCCAAGTGATCTCCCAAACCATAGGCAATGACATTCCATTCTATCCCATTCCCGGAGAATTTGAAAATTTGGGACCCGAGGCAGTGGAATTGTTTAAGAAGCATTTTAAGCTTGATAATGCACAAATTTTTGATTCTAAACAACTTGCATACACAGTTTCGATCGACAATGCTTTTTTTGTGCTTTTTTCAACAAGTTTTTTTGATGATCAGAACCATCGTGTACGCTATGGGATTTTACCTCAAACGCTTAATTGGATACAAACTCAGCTGCAGGCTGAAAAAACCAACTATCCTTTCAAATTCGCTTTGGGAAATCTTCCTGCATTTTCGACGAAAGCTTCGTTCAACATCCATGAAGGGTTGGATACAGATCAGCGGGCACGTGATTCATTCTGGCGTATTCTTAGAGAAAATCAGGTTCTAGCCTACTTTTCCAGCAAAGAAATTTTATTTGATAGAACTTATTGGTATGGCCTTTGGCAAGTGAATAGCGGAGGGGCGGGTGCTACCCTTGACTATATCGACGAAGATGATATGACTTTTTACCATTTTGTCATCTTAAGCATCCCTTCTAATAAGGAAAATGATGTGATTTTGGAGGTGTTCGATGAGGAGGGGTTTAGACGCGATTGGTCGGTGCTTTCTCAAAAGCAGCCTCCGCTCTTCCAATATAGCTTTAGAATATCAGCTCGGCTCGATGTTCCTCATACGGACACTGAGCCATCGGCTGAACCGGAATCGAAAAAGCCCGCTCATAAGTAAGAGTGGGGTTTTTATCTGTTTGGCTATCTAAAAAATCCAAAGGAAAATCCTGAAAAGAATGTAGGCCGCGGCTGATAGACATATCGAACGGGCTGCGGCTGAACATAGATTCTTTCGCGATAGGAAGCATTGCCGTAATAATCAGTATAGATATGTTCTTCAACATAGGCTGGCTGTCTTTCGACTACATAGGCAGGCGCAGTTGGGTAGCTTAGCATGGGTCCAATATTCAAAGAAAAGTGAGAATGATCTCTGGAATGATGCCTGTGATGTTTAGCCTCAAGAGAGAACTTGGGTCCGAATGTAAAAAAAGCTGTCAATAATAAAACTGCACAAAGAATTGTACTTTTCATAATTTACACCTTGTTATTTGTTTTTTGTTACTAATAAATTAGTAGTATAAACAAATATCAAATTATTAAAAAGAAGAAAATTATTAATTTACAATAAATAACACATTTGATACATTTTATGTAAAATTAAAAAAGAATGGTTATGAATTCAAGTAATGATACGGCTTCTCCTAAGAAATTTTCTAACACACAATGTAATATTGGGCTAACGGGACTTATTTCTTGGGCTGTTTCAAGTTTCACTATTGTAAAATATGGAAGCTCGATTGTAGTGGTTGCCGTAATAAAAAAATTACTCTCTTAAGGATTTTTTGTAATGGCTTCAAACAAAATACAACAGTGTCTTCAAATTGCAGCGTTGCCTTTCCTAGCTTTTGCAGGCTTTCCGATTGTAAAATATGGCAGCTCGATCGTTGGAGTGGCTGCTCCCATTATTAACCGATTTGGGAATCAAGCCGTTCAAAATCTGTTCAATCAAGCAAGCAACGTGCGAGTATTTACTATTACTCCTTTGTATGGACTGCTATTTTCTACATCTCAATTAATTACAAATATTGCTTTTATTAGATTAATTCCAAAAAAAATGCATAAGAATCATCCTAAACTTTGTAATCTTTCCCGTTTTATACTTAGCGGCATGGCCTTGTTGCACAATAGCCCTCACAGCATAGAAGAAAAAAACACCCGCTAAAATGCTAACTCGCCCATTCTACCAGCCATTAAGCTGCTTCGAATACCCATTCAAATCTCGGCATCCCCAATTTATTCATCTTGTTAATTATCATACATTTACAAATTACTTCTGTCTTTTGAGCTCCTATTGAACGAGCTTTTAATCTGCCTCCAAACATTCTCTTGATCCTAAACATCGCTGTCTCGGATAACGATCTCTCATAATAACCTGAACATTTTTTCCAAAGCCGTCTTCCTATGTCATCCCCACCAAATCCATGAATTGCTGCAATGGCGTCATCTCTTTCCTTTTCCCATCCCTCTTTTGCTGTACCCTTATACACCGCATCTCTTGGTGGTGGCACAATACAAATGCCCCCTTTATCATAGACCTTCTTGCGAAATCGGCTCGCATCATAAGCCCCGTCACCCCTGGCAGATTTCACCCTGCAAGGTAATTCTCCTAGCATCCGTTCTGCCATTTCAGCATCTCCTTTATTATTGCCCGTCAGCTCACAACAGATGATATCTTGTGTTTCTGCGTCTATTCCTATATGGAATTTTCTCCATGTTCTACGTTTACTCTTTCCGTGGACTTTCACTTTCCATTCGCCTTCTCCGTGTACTTTAAGTCCTGTAGAATCAAAGATGATATGGCAAGCCTTCTTCCCTTGCGTCAAACGATTAACTCTTTTATGAAGCGACTTAGCTCGCCTTGAAATTTGCGAATAGCTCGGTACTGGAAGATTCAGGCCCATTACATGAAAAAGCGATTGTACAAATCCTTGTAAGTTCCTCAATGAACGTTTGTATACCTCTCTGAGAATAAGCATCATTAGAATGGCTTCATCAGAATATGTTGCAGGCCTGCCAGCTCGGCAGGTATGATGGGAAGAAAACCAGTTTTTGATCGCTTTTTCATCGATCCAAATGGTTATGCTTCCCCTTTGAATAAGAGCTTTGTTATACTCAGCCCAATTTCGAATACGATAAGTCGGTTCAGTTTGCATGGATAGTCTCTGCCTTCTGTGGTAAGAAGCAGAAGCCTACTCCATGCATTTTTTATTTACATGCTATTTCAAATTTGACGTGAGAGGTATTGCGCAACAAGGCCTAGCGGCATTGTAACATATGGTATGGCAAGCGCCGCATTTAAGGCGGGTTTAACAGCCACTGTAAATTGAAGATAAAAGATTTGACTAGTTATGTAGAAAGGGCAATCATGCGTTTAGGCCTTAATGGGGGGTGGATCGCATGTCCTTCTCTACAAAAACTTTTCTATTGTTACTTTTATTAATTATTTCGGGCTGCAGCCTTATTCGAAAAGTTGAGGAAGCAAACCAAGCCATTGATCATAATCGTGAAGTTGTCCTTCAAAGCACGCAAGTTATCCGAGAAAATAAAGACGCAGTCGCTTCCAGTTCGACGGTAATTAGAGATAATATGTCTATGATTGCCGATCTCAATCAAGCCATCATGGAAAACAAAGATTTAGTTAATAAAAGTAATCAAGCCATTGCCCGAAATTTTGAATTGATATCCAAGACTAATGAAGCCATTGAAGAAAATGGCAATATTGTAAGATATAGCACTGAAACGATTAAAAGAAATGAAGAGGCAATTGAACATGTCATATCGATGTTAAGTAAGCTTAAACCTGATACTGGTTTAGGAGTATTGGCATTATCGCTTTTTTTTCTGCTTCTCTTTGCACCTACTATTCTCATTCTGCTTTTTATGCTTTGGATCTATTTCAAATTGCGCGGCGTGCTGCATAAATTGAGTAAAAAATAAATGCTATTTAATTCTTTTTAAAATTTCTTGGGCAGTTTTTATAGATCCTGAAAGATCAATAGGCGCAGGATTGTATGGCGCTGCCAGTACCTCTTCTATGGCGCCGCAAAGTACCAAAGGATGGAGTTCTGTTTTATCTAACATGCGGATGGCGCCCTTTTGAGCAAATTTTCGTGCCCTTTGTACATGTTCGACATGCGCATAGGGATAAACCAATGAACGGGTATGCGCCGCTAAGGCATCGATAATAGTAGATCCTCCCAAACTAATTGATAAAGCACTATTTGCAATCTGATCGATGAAATCCGAGTGAAAATTATTGATAGACACATTTTTTAGATTTAGTGATTGTTGTGCTTCTTGAATATCTTTGATGACATTAGGATGGGTTTTAGGTCCGAGAAACATCCGGAATTCGTAATTTGTTAAAAACAAACTGGCCAGGGCAGCAGCACGAGGAAGTTCTTCGCCATAGGCTCCTCCCCCATTGCTGACAATGATGTGCGGTTGACGTTCATTATGGCTTAAAACCTCTTTGGGATCAGCTACATATCCTGTATAAATCACTTTATTGGCGATGGCCGGCGCCATAGAAAACGATTCTTCCAAAGCAATTACAGAGGGATCGGCATGTATAAAGACAAAGTCAAACAGTTCATTAATTTTATTTACAATTTTCTTTTCTTCATCTTTTGTTTTACGACCTGCAATATCGCGGGCGGAACAAATGATAAGGCATTGCGGCGATGCAGCTTTGACATGTTTGATGATAGCAATAATTTCTTCTTCAAAAATCCATTTGCTGAATGGATAAAGTTCAATCATGAAGAAGCTATATTTTTTATTTTGAAGAAATACATCCAGGTATCTTTTACGGGCAGCAAACACTTCTTGCAGCGTGAGTTTGCCATTTGGATCCTCCAATTGCGGAGGATCGCTCCAAGCTTTAATCCATAATGGAGGCAGATCATACAGATGTAAAAAAGGAGATTGAAATGGGGGAATTAAATGAGGGGAACCTGATAAGAAGTCCACTTCAAAATCTTTTACAAGGCTTTTGCAGATGTTGAAACTTCGGACGAGCTGTCCAATCCCCAAAAGAGGCTGGCTGTAAAATAGGCCATATTTTTTCGGAGGATATTGAATAGGAGGCATGCCAGCCTATTTTTCGTTGTTTAAAACGAATGTTACGTCGGTAAGGTTTATTGGTAAAGGAAGAATGTTATTATTAAAGGCCATGGTATTTTTTTTTAAAGAAAAGATATCTTTGAAAACGAAAAAATCGGAAGAGGAGGGATTTGAACCCCCGGTACCATTGCTGGTACATCTGTTTTCGAATCCGATGCTTTCAAATGATACCCAACATTATCCAACCAACTTCACAGCGAAATCAGTGAGTTAAGACTTGATCTTAGTATTGTCGCTGATTGCATGAAGTTGGGTGTTAGTGTGCCGATTTTGTGCATAATTTACAAGGGAAAAGGGGCATCGAGCATAGTTGATCTTGTTACAGAAACAGAAGCTAACTTGTGATCTTCGAGAAATTTCCTAAGCTCTTCTAAAAACCAGTGATCTGCATTTGGAGAGACGATTATTTTTTCTATGAGCAGGGATAAATCAATTTTAATAGGTATTCGCAGGCACAGAGGACTTAGTTTTGATGCTATGATCCCAGTGAATAAGTCTAAATTCGCGTTCATGTGTATAAGCATTTCTTTTACAGATTGCATACCAAAAAACATTATTCGTTGGAGTCTGATGTTTTAATGGATCATAATAGATTACCTCTGATCCATAAATGTCTTTTTCATCTTTGATCGATTTGCATAAACGATCATATGAAGTAACAATTGCTAGAGATGATGGATCTTTAGCATAAATTTTCCATTGAGAATCAGAATCAGTATCATTTATGTGCCAACAATTCACAAAAAATTGATATCTTTGTTCGAGGCTTTGTTCTTTTAAAGAGTTGATAGCATTATCAACGTTGTTCTTATGTAGCTCTTCAAGAGTGTATTGTTTGTATACAAGTTGAGGAGAGATATATTCTTCATCAGAATTTGAGCTGTTTGGATAGATCATTTCAGGTATTGATATTACAGTTTCCTTTTTGAAATTCATTGGAGAGGGCAATCCTTCCCACGGATCCGTTTTGGCAAGGTGAATTAGAGAAGGAAAAAAAAGACATTCACGTTGAATAAGTGATACAAATTTTGCAAAATCCATATAGCGCCAAAGTTCCTGAGTTTTTGCAGGCTTTTTCAACATTTTATATGGTGAAGAAGAAGATTGAGTCTTAAAAGGCATAAGTTAGGGATATTCCTTAGTAAAAGCTTGTGTGAGTTTTATTATTTCGGCAAAGGCGTCATTTAGGCTTAGTGATAAGGAGCATCCTTTAGCTAGGTCGTTAAAGGGTATTGCCCATTCCTTCGGCGGAGAACTCAGCTGTAACGGCAACGAATGAGTGTTTCGTACTTTGAAAACTAAGCGTACAGCCTCTTTTAAACTGAGAAGATTGAAGGATTTCATTCTTGCAAGTAGAACCATGTCCACAAGGTCTTTGACGCGAGTATTTGTTCGTTGATCGCCGCGGGGTAATGTGTAGGCATGAAGTTTTTCTGCAAATTGTTGTTCTATAGAAATTGCTTTAAATGGCGACGAGGGGATTCCGCAGAAATCTAGCCAATCTGTTCCATAAATGGTTTCGGTTTGGGCGACGACGACATCGGCACCCACATCTAATTGAAAACGCACAAAAAGTCTTCCATCGATAAAAGCTGACACAGGAAAGCGTGCGCCGCCATAAGGTGGGTTGTCTAAATCTGCTTGTGGAGTTCCGATCTGATAAATAAAAAAATCATTTAGGTCTTTGCGAGCAAGCTCACGAAGTTCTTCTAAAATGATTTGGTTCAAAAGATCGTCATTGCCAGATGCTCTTTCTAGGCATGTTAAGTCAATGTCTTTAGTAGCTCGTGCAGAGGAAAGGCGCAATTCCATTGCATAGCCGCCTTTAAGATAAAACTTGGGATTGTTTTCGACGAAAAGGCGCGCCAGCAGGCGATCAAAAGCAACTTTCCTTCTAAGTCTTTGCAAATCATCATTTGTTGTTTTAGAAATATTTTGAAGTCTATTTTCCAGGCTTCTTCTGAAGTCTGTTGCGTTTTTAAATTTTTGAGTCATTCATCATTCTTATGAGTTTTGAGTCAGTATTTTGCGATTGAGATTCAATGAGTTCTTTACGTGAAACGAGCCCCTTTTGAATAGCTTCTCTCAGAGCCTGAGTAATTAGATCGTTTGACAGCTTTGCTTCCTCCACAACATCAATAAGTGTTCGCAGCGGTGTTGTGATTAGATAGCCTTGTTGTGATCGAATATCGGATACTGGAATATCTGCAAAATGCAGAGAGAGAGCCTTTGGAATCTCAATTCCTTTGCGAAATCGTTTCGGTACGGTCATATGCATCTTTGCGGGCATCACATCAGACAATTCATAGATATCCAGGGCCGTTTCATGCGACCAAACACCTTGAGGCTTTCCCTGACGATTACAACTCCATAGGTACCATAAAACAAGCTCAGGACGTTCAGTAACAGGGTAATAAGCTAGACGGTAGATACCTCGTTGCTCTTTTATCCATTCTCCCGAAATAATATGGCGATGAAAATTTGAATCAGGAAAGCCACTTTCTTTAGCTTGCTTGCTTGTGAAAAATCCCTGTTGCCTGTCAGCTATTTGAAATAATTGATCTTTATTGCTCATACACAAATCCTATCATTTTGATAGGTTTTATGCCAATTTGTTTGATAATAAACATGCAAAATGAATTGTTTTCAGGAGATCATATATTTTAAAAAGCGGATTAAGAACTGGTATGTAAATACTGTTAAAACATCAGGCAAACTTTTTTGGAAGGTTCGTTTTAGAAAAACCATGGTTAAGTTCGAGGGTTATTTTCGATCCACTCAAAGAAGGCTTTTTCATCGATGAGTATGCGTCGTCCGGCTCTGCGGATACAATTTTTGAAGCCATTGGTGTCTTGATAGAAGATAAGATGCCTTAAACCGGGTACGGAAGGCCAATCATAATATTTATTCCATTGAGTTACTGGTATTAATCTGTTTTTTGGATTGACCTCAAGAGCATCAGCTTTTGAAAAAATAGGTTCGTCGAAGAAAGGTACCAATCTTGTAAAAAGCAACTCGAAGAAATCGCAAATGATCTTTTTCTCTTCAGTTGATAGCTTTTTGGGGAGATTCATAGCTTTTTAATAAGCTCCTTAATTTAAGAGTTGGGTTTATAAATAGAGGAAGTTGAGGTAGATTGATCTGGGTGGCTTTTGGAGTACTCAATGGCATAAGCCTTAATCTGGTCTAGATCTCTGATAAGTATTGGATCGGATGGGGTAAATTTTTGTAACAATTTTGCAAAGCGTTTGGCGATAGTTTTGTCTAAAGCTTTTTCTAGCTTTAAGAAATCCATTCCATGGAAGTACTGGTTGTTATTGGTTTCGAAATAACTTGTATTCCATGTCCCAGTAAAACGAATAAGAGATTCTACACCGAGCACATGGAATGTGTGGGTGATTTCCAGACTTTCATCTAGGAGTGCCCTGATATTAGGGGGTAGTTTAGCTTCTGGATAGACGAGGGCAAAAAGGTATTTCAATAAGTCGTTATATTTATTGCCTGCCGGAATAATAGAGAAAAAATCATGGGCAGAGCTATATCGATTAAGTGCGTTTTTGATAACAACTATTACATCATTTGCAAAGGGGGCTGCGAACATTTTGGTTTGAATTAGACGTTCACTAATTTGATATGCAAGTAATAGATTGGTGTCCATAAGTCTTTCAATAAGGCTTAATATTCTTTTCAATATAATGTCATCATTAGGAGGACGTTGATGGAAATGCTGGAGAAGGCGGGGAAGAGTAGGATCACTTGGCAGGTATAAATCTGCAGGACCTGTGTCGCTGCTTCCATGATGAATGACATAGGCTTCTATGATTGAGATCACTTGTAACTCCGACAGAGTGTGTAATTTGATATGGAACCATTTGGATGCAAAGATGGGTTCTATTAGTTTATGGATAAGGCGATCTCTCTCTTTTTTTAACCATTCTTGATGAAGCGCATTAACAGTCATATCGGAAAGCTCATTCCCGTCAATATTCTCTTCTACAGCACGCTTCCAGTAATCGGTTGGTGAAGAAAAACGGATGCGTTGACGTCCATACAAATATTCTTTTTGCTGGGATTTCAATGAGATTTTGAGTTTCTTCTCCAAATCGCCGTAGAGAAATACAAGAATTTTCTGAGCTATGCCTGTTTTCTCTGGGCCTATAGTAGCGGAAACCTCTTCCCATTCTTGTTTCATATGTCGCATTGATATTGTGTCATTGCCGGTATTGTCGTCAGTCAGTGAAGTTCTAAGGAGGTCATTATATTTCATTAAAAAATTGAAGACATCGCTTAAGCAAACACGCAGTATAATAACTAAGAACAAGTCAATCAGGCTGATTTCCCCAGTTAGAAAATTTAAGGATTTTCCGAGGCGTCTTAATAAATGTTTTAACTGACGTGGAGTTGATATAAGCAATGCAATTTCTCGAGCCGAAAGAAAATCTAAATAAGGTTCAGCAGAACTTGGTTGAAATTGTTTACTCTGTGAACTTCCCCACATCAAGGGAAATTCACTTAGCACATTTTCATCCCAGTCTATCTGTTGAGGTCCAAGATGTGATAAAATTGAGTAAAGAAGGCCTTCAATTAACTCAGGTGTTAGTGTAGATGGGTATAGCAAGTGGTCCACAAACGAGCAAAGTCAATTTGCTACTCCGAAGAAAAGGAGCCAACTGAATTGACGCTTGCAGCAATTACAAGATTAAATTGAGAATAAATTTTTAGCCTTTCAAGCAATCCTTGTACCTGACGGGGGCAATACTCAGCATCTTGATTACGATCGATGTCTTCTAGAATGATAATCACTCGGAGATCTGCTTCCTTTAGTTTGGTATTCAGTAATTCTAGCTGCTTTTCTGGCGGTTCAATAGGAAACAACAACTTGTAAAGCATGCTGAATTTTGAATTTGATTCAAAAAATAATGCCCATTCAGCTGGTAAATGTCGAACATCATCTATGTCTAGCCACACATTATTTGTCTTTGCATGATATTCAATACAGCGAACTATTTCCCCGAGAATTCGCTTTTCAATTGTTCTAGAGTTAGTAAATCCCCAACAGTTAAGCGGACACAAAACAGTCTTGGGATGAGTTTTTAATTGTTTTTTGACAAAATTCAGTATAGTGCTTTTTCCGCTGCCAAATGGACCGAGCAATCCTATCCAACAACTATTTGATGTGGATAAAAGAGCAACTATTCGTTCTGCTTGCTGTCTTGAAAGACAAATCGTCTTCATCTCCGATTGAAGATGTTTCTTTTTTTGCCCAGTTCGATAGTCGATCCCACTTCTCTTTCGCTGTCAGTGAGCCTATAATAATCCCGATTGAATTTGAAGATAGGGTTGGTGATTCTTCAATTGTTTCTTCTTCCAATTTGTCATCTCTTCTAATAATTAGAATAAGAGGAGCTAACACCAAAGAAAAAATGGGAAGGAAGTGATGGATGCCGTACCAAAGAAGCAATATACTACCAGCAGAAAGCCAACCAAAAAAGAGCGAAAGCTTAATGTGACTAAAAGGGTATGTGGGAACTACTAGTGCGAGGGCAAAAGGGAGTAGTGAGATAAGACTGTTAAGACCCCTAACTAAAGTCACCCTGTCAAAGTCGAGGGGAGCTCCAAAGTTTATGGATTCGGCCATTGCCCATGGATTCCATTCAATAAAATGATATAGAGTAACAAAGGAATATGCTCCTATAACGAACCAAGCTACAGCCTTGCATGTTTGTATTAAAAACCAGGCAGCATTCTTCCGTAAATAGGCGAGGAAGTCCTGAGTTCGCATATATGCGAATTGGAGAGCCTGTTGAGATTTTTTGACTTCTTCTGAAAGAATCGATAAAGTTTTCTTATCGAATTCTGGGAGATTCTGTTGGGTTATCTTAAATGCGGCAATTATGACAGAGGACGGATCTTTTAAGAAATGACTTAACCGAATTAACATGGAATAATGCTAAATGTTTAATTTTATTCATGCTGTTTCAAAAAAATATTAAAACTGTATTAGCGGAGATGAAGCAATGATAACTTAATAGTCCCTTCGTTTACTTTTATTTTGGATGCTAAGTTTATCAGAACGAGTGTTTTATTTCCAAGTTAAAGGAAATAAATTTTGGAAGCTGATGGTAGTTATAAGAAAAGCAAGCGTTTTCATAAGGTGTTCGTACCGCGAATCAGATCCAAAGAACCTACGCCGATTCCATCCTTTCTCCTGATTAATAGAGAATAGGATCATCACTACCTATCGGGCGTTATGGACTTTTTTAGATTTATTTACCCTTCAGTTTTAACAAGTCTTCGTTCACGCCATAACGGACTGCTTCTATACGACTACTATATTGAGAAATAAAATCAGCGGTCAAGACTGGAAGCTGGAAAGGAAAGAATGCTGGATTGTTTAGCAATAATCCCAGTGCTTGTTTCGAGCCTGGAACAGCATGAAGTGCTGACTCATACATCAGAATGGTTATATCGGAATCAATGATGCTCATTGGGACTGTTTTTTCATAACATCCCTTTTTATCCGAGTCCTTTAATGCTCCCCATGCGACGAATGATCGAACAGTATAACGGGCGTTTCGGGCTACAGCTTCCCGATCGCCATATTGCTCTTTTAGTCGATGAAAAATTTGGAACTGTGTGACCTGAGTTTGCAAGCTTAACAGGCGTCCTACTTGTTTTGCGTTATTAAACCAAAAAGGATAGGAAGCGGATATGACAGCCCAGTGCAAAGGAAACCACTCATTCTCGGGTAATTTACTGGCCAGTAAAAGTGCATCGTCGCGAAGAGCTAACAAATCAATTTCAGGGGAAAACCAAGATGCCAATAAACTTATAGCCATTCCATAGGTTTTATCACCCCTCTCACCTATACCTCCACTTTGTTTTTCAGTGGATAAATATTTATCCAGCTCAGCCCGGATTTCTTTCTCAGATATTCCCGACAACATCATTCGAACTGTTCGATCCATCCAGTGCTTCTGGATGGTCTGTTTTACTCCAAGCTTTTCATGTCTGTTGCTCATCAGTATGTTCTCCTTTCAAATTTCACAAGAGGTACGATGACTTCCTCAATGGAGACACCGCCATGACCAACGATAGAGTCCCCTAGATTCACAAAGGCATCGCGACCTCCGGCAACCAGCGGAAAATAATCCGTTGGCAAACCGACTGTTTGCCACTCATAGGCGAAAGCAAAAGACTTGGCGATCTTCGAGCGGAGCTCAGGAGTAGGGTAGACGCGAACGCGTTCACCGCGAATTTCGGCAATCGCTCCTTCATTGGGACGTCCCTTACCTTCGCATTCAATGTTTCCATGATCGGCAGTCAGCCAGACCTCATACCCATTATCCAGTAAATATCCGATCAATGCTACGAGGAATCCCCCCTTGCACCATTGCTCGATTTGGTTATGCATTCCGGCTGCACCAAGCTGCATACCATGCAGGATTTTGTCGATCTTGTCTACGACCAAACCCACCACCCTAGTCTTTCCAGGGTGGATTGTTGCTTCAAGCACGCATGATGGGTCGCCATCGCCCAAGCCTCGCTGATAGGCAACATCCATCCGGAAGAGGCCATGACTTTCCCAGAATTGTTTCCAAAGCTTCTCATCGCTATTGGTTGAATTGATGGATGACGGAAAATAGAGCGGCGGCTTACCGGAAAAAATCGATTGCCTTGATACCGAGGTCAGTGTTGGAATCCAGGCAAAGATTGCGGACTCACGCATGAACAGATTGTTATCCTGCTTTTGCAAAACCTGTCTAACTGTCACCCACTGATCCAGAGAAAGGCCATCCACTACAATCAATGCAGCTCGATGGTTTACCGAATCTTCCACTTCTCTAGCAAGGTGTCGCGGAACATGGTGCACCATTGCAGGATTACCAGGGGGAAGGTTGATCAAAGTTGAGTAATGCACATTCAGCCAAGCGACAAATGTCGCATTCATTCCATCACCAACATTTTTATGCCGATGTTGATATGTGGCGTTACTCCCACAATGAACTAGTGATGACAATTCACCCCATTTGAGCGCAAAAGCGATCCAATCTGAATATCTGGATTCAGCTGTTGGCAGATTCTTTTCAACAAGTTCAAACAAACGGATGATCCGCATCTCATCGTCATCTGCGCATGAAGACTGGATACCACTGCGAATCCAGGAACCTGACTCCACTTCGACCTCTTTAGTCGGAACTGGAACAAGTTTTCTTTCGATGAACAGATTTTCGATGTAGATCTTAATATCTTGATGATTGAATGGTAGGTGGTAAGGTCCTGAATACTGGAGGCCATATTCTGTGGAGTCTTCCTGAACCCGATCCAGCTTGCTCTGTCGCTTCAGGAAAATAGGCCAGCGCTCCTGGAGAAATGCGAAGAATGTCTTGTCGTCAGGAACGATCTCATCCAATGCCCATGCTTTGAAACCGACATTTGAGTTAAGAATCCCTATGAGTCGATCGGCCAGCATGGAAGGGATTTGAATTTTTCCGTAATGCAGACGAAGCAGAGTCTTTAAAAGATCTGCATCATTAGAAATCAACTCTGCGGCAATGCCGAATACAGTGCGGAGAATGAAATCCTTGGTGGCGTTATCGCCCATTCGGTCAGGCTGCGACATGTGTTGGGCTTCGTATAAAGTATCCAGCAAGCTCCGGTCAAGCTTCTCGATAACCGGATAGCTCAGATTAGGAAAGAGTTCGCCAAGATTGAAGGAGAGTTTCCTTCCCGCCCGCAGCAGATCGTAGGGCAGTGACTCCAACTCGGCATCTTGAAGGCGAAGAATTACCACAAGGTCCGTATATTCGCCCCGATCCCATATCGATCGATATTTCGATTCATAGGCGTATCTGAATTCGACTGGATCGTTGAATTCAATTATGTCAAACCCGCGTCTACGCAGTTCAATCGCTAGTTTTTCTTCGGTCAACAAGTTGTCCGGGTCGGCAACTAGAGTCAATTTATTAACGTTAGGAACAAAGTCATTGAGGATGGCGTCTCTCCAGTTACTCAAGAAGCACCTTCCTTGGTTATACGCATCAGCAGTAGAGGTCGAATCTCCGGCACGAACTGCCGTACAGATTGCAGTTCATTTCTCCATCTGATTTCCTCAGCATCGCAATGAGCTAAGCGGTATTGACGTACTTCAGGCAGGCCTATCCCTTTGATGGTCTTGCGCCTTGAATCGAAAGCCATCGTTCCACGCTTTTCTTCTTGTGTAACAGAAGCAATATGCGTTTGGTGCAGTCCTTTGAACAAATCCTGCCCAGCCTGTTCCGCTGCTTCCTGTAGTCTATCATAGACAGCAGCAGACTCGTTATGGTCAAGCGTATTTAATACATGCGGTTCCGCAGTTTGAAGTGCATCCCAGATGTATCGGGCGGTTGGTAGGAATAGTTTGCCCTCTTCACTCAAAAAGACACTGACATAGCCTCGTCGGATCATAGGGATACGCAAGAATTGGGTCTTCTGGTGCATTCCTGCATGAAGGCAAATCTCAAATAGACCCCAAAGTCCCGTAATGTTAGAAGGCAATCCGCTTAAAGTTACACAGGGCAAAAGTTGACCCGTTGTCACTTGTGGCAAATTGAGAGCCAGGTCGCGAATGCGATTGTTTTCCAAATTGAGGAGGGTAGCATTGGTTAGGCAATCCATTTCCTGGGAGGTGAACACGCATTTATGTTGCTCTTGCCCGTCTGGCCATTTAATATCCCACCAAGAAGACTTTCTGATTGCCTCCCCACCATGAGAGTTGATGTACCCGATGGTCATTCGTTCGACCCAATGGGGCAGCGGATGGGAGCGAAGACGTTCAGTAGTTTGCACATCCAGTTCGTCAGAATTGCCATAGATCGTCGAGGATTCGCGTACCTGTTGGATTTCATGGCGAATCTTGGCCAACGTATGATCGATGGAGGTTTCGATTTCATCGGGGTTGAGTATGGCCGATGTGAATACACCCTCGAACAATTCACCAGCTTGGGCGGTATCGAGAACATCCCCGGTCTTGTCGATCCCTAACTCTTCTAGTATCACTGAGAGCTTTTGCTCCAGTACTTCACGAACACGAAACTCTACCGAGCTTTCAAAAACAAAATTGATTGCGCGTACAGTCTTGGGTTGCCCGATACGGTCTACGCGACCGATACGCTGCTCTAGCCTCATTGGATTCCATGGGATATCGTAGTTGATTATCACATGGGCGAACTGAAGGTTCAATCCTTCACCCCCTGCATCCGTCGAGACCAGCACGCGGGCTAACCCTCTGAAGGCATCTTGTGCCTGCTTACGCTCATCCATATCCATAGTGCCATTCAAAGTGGCCACAGAGATCCCCCTTTCTTCAAGGAATTCCTTCAACATTTCCTGAGTGGGAACAAATTCAGTGAAAATGAGCACCTTTAGTTCAGGTTCATTTTCCTCTGTCTGCAACTTGTAAATTAATTCGATCAGTGCCTCTGCCTTCGCATCCGGTCCAGTCTGTTCGCAGCGACGGGCTGCATCGAGTAAGGTATCCACATGGCAGCTTTCGCTTTGTAGGTCAGACGAGCAGGATTTCAGCAACTCCTCGAGCAGCTCCTGTCCATCCATTTCGTATAACTCGTCTAGGCCTTCAGAATCTTCTGAGCTTTTTTCAAGTTTCACCAGGCTCAGGTTGGTCTGTAGTTCGCCATCTTTGAGTACCAAGAGCCGCCTTTCTAGTGTAGTACGGATCGCCCGAGTACTTGATACTACCAGACGCTGTAACAAGGTCATTAAAAATCCGATATGTCGCTTTTTTTCCCGTAGGGCCTGATTATAGCCTTCACGCACATAGTCGGTGACGGCATCATAAAGAAGTTGCTGGAGATGGTGACGGGTCTGCCATTGCACTGGGACCATCTGTGTGCGACGGGCCTTAAACAAAGGCCTTCCATCAGCATCGAGAGCCTTACGTTTCTCTGTTCGGATGACATAAGGAGCGACACTATCACGGGAAATGCTGTTAACGTCAGGGAATGCATGGTTATCCAGCAGATTCATCAGACGATGAAAGGCATCTGTCTTGCCTTGATGAGGCGTGGCAGAAAGGAGTAGTATATATGGAGCGGCATCTGATAGCCCCCTGCCGAGTTTGTAGCGGGCTACTTGATCCGTACTTCCGCTCAGACGGTGAGCTTCATCCACAATCACTAGATCCCAATTAGCGGTAATCAGATCCTCGAACCGTCTACGGTTGTATTCAGCTATTTGCTCTTCTGTCCAGCCTCTTCGTTTATCCATGGGCTTTACTGAATCAAGCGAGACAATGACCTGATCGCACATCGTCCAGGATGAACTTCGATGATCAGCACCCTCAGATAAGCGCTGTAAGGTATTGATGTCATCACCCAGCACAAGCTGGAACTGTTCGTTAAAATGCGCTTGCATTTCCGCTACCCACTGGGTAGTTAATCCCTTGGGTGCCACCACAAGCGTCCGGCGTACCCGACCGCGTAACTTAAGTTCGCGCATGATCAGACCAGCTTCGATTGTCTTGCCGAGACCAACCTCATCAGCCAAAAGATAGCGTATGCGATCGCCGGAAATAGCCTTTGTTAATGCATTGATCTGATGTGGTAGTGGGATGACATTGGATTCCATGGGAGCTAAAAGTACATGCTCATCGGAAGCGCAGGCAGAACCTTCCAGCACCTCTGCTACCTTTGCTGCAGCAGCAACATACGCAATGTACCAAGCATCGACATTGGGCTGTAGGTTTGCGCATAGTGGCCGCAAAGTTGAGCGGGGAGCTAGTTCTACTTTGTCCAGATTTGGCAGCCATACACGGCAAACTGTATGCCCCCACAAAAACTGTTCTTCAATAACTTTGCAGGCGCTGTTATGAAAGGTACTGTATTGCCATTCTACGTTTCTCATTCACCGCCCATTCGTGTTACTGCCTGGTCGTACCACATGAGCAGTTTTGGATCTTCTTCGAGGACGTTGTTCGGAATCTTGTCGGCTACTTCGATGATAACGGCGTACTCGCGTTCCTGCCAGGCTTTTTTAAATCCTGCACGGACTGCTTCCAAACGAAAGACTTTGAGTTTCTTCTTAGTCTGTTTGTATTCCTCGAACTCTTTCAGCAGTGCTTTCTCGCGAAGTTTCTCTAGATCACCCGCCTTGTTGGGATCAGGTACGTACCACCGATCTCGCGCCTTGGCTACTAACGTAGGGTCGCTCTTGGAAAGATTGCGTAACTCCTTCCAATTAGTGGAGAGGTAAGCGTGGATTTGCTCTGGCACCGGCCCCTTACCGTCGTAGGCAAGGAAATTCTGATTCAGTAGTTCACGGAGGTCTAGCTGAGCTTCGTTCTTGCTCCAGCCACCCAATCGCTGCATGAATTGCGGGTTGAGATCAGAGAACGTTTGAGGTTTTATTCTAAGCCGCGCTCTAAGCCAATCAATTGCAGTCTGCTCATCTTTCACAAATAAAACATCATTGTACGCATCTGTTCGACCCGTGATCATTTTTTTGCGATCGTATTCCGCGACTTGGTCCGGCAGAAAATACATGCCATCCCGCTCGGAAAATCGTTGTGCCAAACCGATTTGAAACACGTGACTGGAAATAGGAACAGGGCAACCCCTGCGAATATTGAAGGCTACCATTTGGTCGAACAGAATACGAGGATCGCGCTCTGGGATAAATTGCAGTAGTGAACCCTGATGCTTGGTTATTGGAAGATACTTAAGATGCGAGCGAACAAAATCCCAGATTGCTTCCTCTGTTTGAACACCACTCTGGAACCTATCTTCGATGACACTGTCAGGTTTGTAGACAGAAATGACGAGGTCTTGTTTAACAGCTGTTGGGGTATTCACCGCTTTAAAGCTACCTGATTGTTTATCCAAAGCAGAAACATTTGCAACAATAAACCCAGCCTCAATCAATGCTGTTTGAATACTGTTCCAAACGGACGCCTTTGTATTAGAAAACTCAACTGTCATCCATCGGCTAGGCTTGAGTATCCTGTATGCCTCTTTGAAGCAACTTGTCATCAGTTGGCGATATTCTGTAGGTCCCTTATTTTGAACTGAGTTTTCAATTGCCTCGGGTTCATTGTCCGTTTTGATCTTCATCCAACATTCCCAAGGGAAACTTAATTCGGAATAATTTAAATTTGAACCGAATGGCGGATCTAAAAAAATATAGTCAACGATATTTGAATCCAATTGAATATTCTCAGAGGACTGAGTAGAAATAGGGTTTCCCTGGGCCAATGAATCAGCCAATACTTTTGTCTGTTTTTTGATGCGAGTACCATAAAAGTATAGAGGGTTGTTCTCTCTGCTCAGTGACGGTATGTACAGCGTGCCCGATAATGTGCTCATAGGGAAAGAATAGTTCCCATGTTTGACTCTTTTTCCTAATCCATGATCTAATGAATTCAACCAATAGTGCAATGATCTACTAGGCGTTTGATTAACTTTTGAGCGGAGCGTCGAGAGAATCCTTAAATTACGCTTTGTATAATAATGATGTATATGTGTTATTCCAATTGGATCATTTCGGCGAGTTTCTTTTCCCTCTATCATGCGATCAGAGGGAAACCAATGTGGAATCTCAGCTTTCTCTATTTTTTCAATTATATTAAGGTCGTCTTCAGTTGGTATTTTTTCTGACCGTTTTTTTCCTATAGTATAATTAATAAGTACTGGCTTTTTTTTGGCCTGTCGAACAACTTCATTAATCGCTGGGTCAAACACCTTAATCCAAGCACGATCCATTTGACGCTTAGTAAGATTGGCATTGCAATAAGGACAAGGGAATTCTTCATGTACCTTACCAGCTTTTTTATCTACAGCAGCATCCCAGAAGATGACCTCCTTGGTACATTCCGGACAAACAAACACATCAGACCAAACCGTATAGTTGATTTTCCCCTTTGTTTTTCCGTCAGTGTGCAGCGTCTCATACATCCATCCACATTCATTTTCTACCTCTTTGAGAATACGCTTGGCTTCATTTTCAAAAGTAACTACATCCACTGGCGTATTGTAGTTATAGGCAATGAAGGTCGCAGCCGGAGAGAGGTCGTTTAACACCGCCCGACGAACCCCTAACTTAGAGAATGGCTTCCAAATCTTCTTGCCATCCTCGTTGATTTCTTCCTGTAGAATTGTTCCGTCAGGCTTCACCTGGTAGCCGAGCGACATGACCACATCTCGATTCCCGCACATCTGTGCAGCCACACCTGTCATGCCGGTTCCGCAGAACCCATCAAACACGATATCCCCCGGTTCTGTATAATGAAGTATATAGCGCATGACAGCCTTGTGCGGCACCTTGGTGTGATAAGAGTGTGCATTGTATATTGGATCGTTTTTTCCTTCGCTCACATCCGTCGCAAAAGGTTCGCGGTGATAATGATAATCTTCTGGCTTATCAGGCTTCTGTGTTTCCCATTCGGTAATAAAATCTTTAATCCAAGGATTTGGGCAGACAGTATAATAGGGAGGGTCGCTCAAAGTCAGGATGTCCTCATTGCTTCCAATAGGAAACCCTCCAATCTTGCGGAACTCCGGGTCCAGCAGCTTCTTGTGCAGTTCGTTGGTAAAGTGGACGCAGCGGGCCATGTCATTCTCAAAAGTGAGCCCTAGACAGGTTACTGGACTGGAGTGCTTTTGAAATCTTTCGGGTTGAAAGTCAATAAAGCTCGTCTGTTTCATCGTCATATTCATAATCCTTGCTTGTATCTTGTTTTCAGCTTAATCCCAAATGAGGATGATAAAACTTAGCTGAGTTGTTCACTCATTTAGTCCTCTTACTCAATAACAATCCGCACCTTGGCCGGATCCTTACCTTTGGTGAGTTGATCGATGTATTTGTCAAAACGCATCTTCAATTCCCTCGGAGTCGCTGGACCGTCCGTGACTTGCAAGGTGCTTTGAAGCGCCTTCACATTGACTATGACCTTGACCAGTCCGGAGAGTACTTCCTTTAGAGCGTGCACAAAGTTGTTGTCCAATGGTATTGGCAGCTCACGCGATCGAATAAAAGTTTCCAGCTGGTCGCGGTCATCTACCTTCAGTAAATTCATGTTGGCGTTGGTGATTGGGTCCTCAAGATTGCTGAGGATCGTTGAAGTCCAAGCCGTAACCATGGTGCTGAGCTCCGTCTCCAATTGCTCAATCATTTGAGAGCCAGTAGTCAAGCCTACTTCGTTTGAAGGTTTGAAACTGCAGTGTGGGCAGATGGATGAGAAATCGAGGTCCTGCTCGTTTAGGGCAGAACAACTTTTCAATCCAGCCAGGCGGTTTTGGTATTCGGTGAGCTGTTGTTTTGGCATTAGTTCTATACCCTCCAGTTTGAGCAGAGTTTGCAGTCGCGGATCGTTATGCAGCTTTACTTTACGCTTGTTGTCATTTACACCCAGACGAGCCTTGGTGTGTAGATTGATATAAGCAATGGTGTAATCATTCTTCAATGTCTTGAGCTGGATTCCGATCTCTTGAAACTGTGTTGATAGCTCGTTCAAGTTTAACTGTTTGAGCGCTTTAAAAATATTTTGGCGAGTAGTCTTCATACGGTTGACCAAATCATGCTCAGTAGGTAGCACTGCCTCGGCGCTGGAAAGCAAGGAAGCTGTCGGCCCGTATTTCATGTTGAACTCACGGATGGCATTTAGTATGTCAAGCGACTTCAAGGCTTTTCTGTGAGACATAACTTCAGTGTCGCTGTAACGAAAGTTTTTCAGCTTGCCTGGTGATGTATAAGTTTGGAGAGATTCAAAGAATGCTTTGGCTTCATCCAGTCCCTTGGCTTGGTTGGAAAGATCAGTAGCCGTTAGAAGGTCCAGCCCCCAAAAGGATAGCCCTTCCTTCAGTGTCTTTTGGGTCATGACGATACGCGTAACTATTTTGTTTATTTCCTGTTGGAGATTCTGGACTGGCTCGTCCTTACCTTGAGTGACAAGCTGTGCCATGCCAGGCGTCATGTCAAGCAGTTCAAATAATGCTTTGAGAGCCGATAGATTCCATTCCTTCGGTTGCTCAAGATGTTTAAAGCGGATCAGTTCGTCCATGCCGATTGCAGCGAGCTGCTGTAGCATGGTGGCATCGAATTTCTTACCTGGGATGGAGAGTACAATATCGCCGGAGAAAACTAGTGCTGCTAGGATGACTGTCACCCATTCTGGCTCAAGCCGAGAGCCACCTAGAATCATGTATTCTAGACCATGGTCGTCCTGAATTATTTCGCTGCGGTTTACCACCTGCCCGTGACCTTTGCCCTTAAAGACATCGAGAATGAAATTTGCATATTTCGACTTGTGGGGGTCTATTTTTTCACCGTCGAGCAATTCCAGCGCATCCAACACTGCCGTAGCCTGCTTGCTGCGGTTCTGTCCAGCGATTGCCCGTAGGGCGTCATGCGCTGCTTGGGTCCTGTTATGGCCAGTGATCAGGATAGAAAAGAAGGGATAGTTAGGTGCTTGGTTCTCGAAGTTCGGAGCGAGGCAGACTGCTGCGATTGTGTTGATTAGATCGCGGAAATTGATAGTTTCGTGAGGTTGTAAACCCGACAAGTCGCGAAGGGACTTACCTTTAGCCCAATCTGTTAAGGATTTGGTTCGACCCTGGTAAGTGACCTTGAAAGCACTACTCATATGCCTCTGTAACCACTCAACCAGCTTCTTCAAAAAGCCATTAGCCTTCGACTCGTAGGTGCCCTTGGCATGACCCGAAGATGTGGTCGCGAGATCTAAGGCCGCCGCATAGTTCTTGAGAGAAGCCTGAAAATCTTCGTCAATGCCATTAAGGGAGATGAAGACTTCATCTCCGACCTTATCGTCTTTGTAACGGGGTGGGTCGTTCGGCTGGATAAAATAGAGGTAGAAGTCTCTCTGAGGGACAGCGGTGGATCGCTCGTTTGGAGCTCCGAAAAAGAGATATCCTATACGGGCTGCCTTGTGATCTTCCCAATACAGTTCGTGTTGCCAGATCTTGTAACCTGTAACATAGGTGGCGTCCTGGCATTCCATGACACGCTTTAGAGCTTCGTAATAGAACCGGTCAAGCTGAGCGTTTCCCAGACTCTCGGCACGCTTTTCGATTAATGCATCAAAATCATCAGTCTTTTTTAGGTCTAGATAAAACTGGCGGTTGTCGGGGTTACGCGAGATGAACTGGCCACTGACTGTTTTGTGGATCTCGTTAAGAACTGTTTCCACAAGTGTCTGAAGATCTTGGTCTGGTTCGTCGCTGACTATCTCTGTGATAAGTGGATCAAAAAGGCAAAGTCGGTCGCGCAGCTCTCCGGCTGATGCTCCTATAGGGGCATAGATATCGCCAGTGGTGAGGCGATGCACGGACATGGCGTGGATCAGGCGCAGCGCCATGGGTTTATACTGCTTGCGAGTGAGAGCGTTTTCAATGCGCGATTCCAACACTTGGCTACAATCGATGACTGCGCGGATTTCGGGGATAGTGCGGAAGGATGCATTTTGTTTGAGCGTATTCCAGTAACTGTCAAAGGCAATCAATCCAGGTTTATCCTGCGGCACAGTTTTGTCTAGCATACCCTTCATGCTCATGGAAAGGGTCTTGAGTACCTCACGCTTTTCCACCAAAGTGACCCGCTCAAAGGTGTCGATGTAGTCGGGATGCACTGGGAAAAGTCGAACGAATTCGTCCATACGCTCGTTAAGCCCACCATAATACTTTGCAAAAGATTTCAGGTAGTCGCGGATCTTGGCTTGCTGCTCGGCTGTTTTCTTAAGTAGACGCTCGGCTACTACGAACTTGACGTCGCTGCGAGCGATGAGTACCTGCTCAAATCGATCCTTTACGCGACGGATACTATCGGCAACAAAGGCGAATCGGGGACTATCGAATATGGCTTCTTGGATACCGGCCATGAAACGAAACCGAAGATCCTTACATACCTCCCCAACCTCGCGGAGGAAGTTGAGGTCAAGAATAAGCTCCTGATCCTTTCGGGTGCGTAGATAGTCCAGTAACTCATCAACAACCAGCAGCAGGCCTTGTGTGGGATATATTTCTCCGAACTTCGTCATCATGTCCTCGAATGACCTCTTGTGGCTGGTGATGGTACCTGCCTTGGGGAATACATACTCGACACCGAGTTTTTCGAGATTTTCTTCTAGTTCGGCAACCAGGATGTCGCGTAAAGACATGGTAGATGCACCGATCTCGGTACGGATTACTTTGAAACGTCCTGCGATTTGCTCAGCAGCGTCACGGACTCCTGAGTGCGTCAGCTCTTCTAGCAGTGATGCGTCTGCTGCAATACTGGAAATCACCGACATCAAATGTGATTTACCAGTGCCATAGTTTCCGACAACCAGTAGTCCTTTGTTGTCGACCGGTTGTTCAAACTGCATCTGCGGGATCACAAGCTCTGTAAGCCGTTCTGCCATCTCTTCAGAAATGACGTATGTGCTAACTAGACGACGCGCGGCACTGGATTTGTCCGCATCTCTCAGCTGAACGATCGACTCAATTGGATCGAATTGAATAAGATTTCCGTATATCATCCTTGTCCTGATTGTTTATAGTTTTTTTTCAGACTCAAGCCTTACCGCAGCATCCATACTCACGATCAGCGCGTCGATCGTGTCATAGCTGCGGTACTCAGGGTGACCGGTTTCTGCGTATGACAGCTTTCCTCCGGCAAAGGTCCCATTCCATGAAGCAACCACAGTTCGATTTCTTGAAATGATCTGTAGAAGGCGTAATGGATCCTGCTTGAGATTTTTGTCGAAAAGGATTTCGAGATTATCCAGCACTACGAGTGATTGGGCTCTATTAACAATTTGATCGAAAATTACAGGTAGCTGCAGCGGGCGCTGTTTTGCTGTCAACTCAAGAAGCTCGCCTGAAAGCGCTAAGTTGACATTAATGAGGGTAGTGTCTAAATCATGGGCTAGATCCTGTAGAACACTTGTCTTACCGGAACCAGTCTCACCAACAAGCAATACCAGGCGGTGGTATAAACCTTCAGCTGCCTGCAGTGATTGCTTTACCTTTAGGATCTGAGCTATTCCAAATAGTTTGCCAGAAGCTTGCTTTCTAATCATAGTTGTATCTTATCTTCGAAATACATCAGATCTCCAGAAATCCATGAAGAGCCTATCAAAACGGTTGATAAAGTTCTGACTTAAATCAGTATAGTATATGAAGGAAGGGGTTGAATGTCAAATACCTTCGTCTGAAAATGCGAGAAAACCATACGACTTTGCAAACGAGTAAAGTTTTTTTTATGTATGAGGCTTTGTGATATGATTGCCCATGTTGAAAGATTATATATCTGAAATTTCAAAAAATATCCAAGGATGGATGAGTTTGAAAACTTCAAGGAATAAGATTTATAATTCTGCAAATTCGCAGCTTTTCAAGCTGAGTCGATCCAAGATTGAACTATTTGATCAGTATTCCTGCTGCTTTTATCTGGATTGCAAAACGACAAGCAAGCAAACCGAAATTTTTCTCGATGCCGATTGGCAGATAGGTTACAAACGACAGATGGAGATCTACCTCTGGCTTTTTAAGAACAACGGTTTTAAAGTCTTGCAGAGAGGTTATTTCATTTATTGTAATGGCAAACGCGATGCAGGATCCTCTGGCACCAACCTTGCCTTTGAAGTAACTGTACTACCATACGACGGCGATCTCTCTTGGATTGAGTCAACCTTATACAAGATTAAGGAATGTCTAAGCTCGGAAAAGTTCCCTCTTCGGTCCCGTCTTGCAAGCTTTGTAAATATCGTTACAAAACAGCCGAAGCGTTATCTCTTCTTTAGCATCGTTAAAGCTGAGTAATAAAAGAGTATTTGAGTTCTAGCCAAGGAAGAGGGTTCAGACTTGCCCGTAAAATATTAGTCCCTTGAGCCTCTTCCTTTTCAAATTTCATCAGGAATTTTACCATATTTTGAAAGGCTATCTTCTATATCTTTGAGGGCTTTATCTGCTAAACAAAATTTAGAAAACTCTGGCACAATTACGCCATGTTCTGGTGGAGGTGCATTATCTTTTATACTCCCATAGTAGATGAAAAATTTGTAAATACTATTAAGCTGAATAAATCAGGATTATCTTTGGTTTTTTGAGGAAGATGTCCTGCGGACCTCAGCAATTGTCTGCCAATTGGTTTCTCAAGGGGAGGTATACTCTTCGTATGGAAGGTTAACATCTATAAAGATAACAAATGGTATGTCTGCAGGGGCTTGTTCTTGAGCTTTTTTTAGAAGGTCTGAAACGCCCTTCCAATCTTTGGAAAAAATGCCTCTTTCATTTAAAACGCCTGGGCGTCTCTTACTTTTGGCTTCAACTCCGAACTTAGAGTTTGTAACGCGATGTTTCGCGATTAATTTCACAACTTTTGACTCCTGAAGGAAGGGTTTTTGTATTAATCCAATCCAAATCACATCCTGCCCTTGCTAGTAAGGCTGCCACAGCAATTTCATATCTGGCTGATTGAAAATCTTTATGTGATTTAAGTTTTTCAATTAAGTTCTCTGGCAAAGCACGTTTATGATAGAGGCAAAGCAAATCATAACCAAACGATAGCCAAGATAATATAGGCCGGAACAGGAACGGAAAATGTGCCGTCAGGTTCTTGATTTTCGACACAACTATATTCTGATTTAATCATGTTATAATCATTGGACCATTGAAAAATTACATGCTGCAGTTCTCTTTTCATCCCTGCCTGACACTTCCACCAGACAGGATCGAATAATTTGATAGCTAGAAACTCCAAAAATTCATGAAAGGTTTCACCAAGAGGACGATAGTGCAGGCCGTTTTGAAACATACGAAATCTGTAACCGTGCATTTCAAAACTCGAAAAAAACTCCATATTGGGTTCAACTTTGCTTCGAGGGATATTCATGTTCATTTCAATAAGCCAAAACTCTTTATGGAAACGTTAAATAATAACTCATAAGTATACAGAGTTGCAAAACTGAAAAAAAAAGATACACTCAAGCGTACAAGCCTATTTAAGGGATCGCAGTCAAATAATTTACAAAAAGTTAGCAAAAGAGAATAATGTGTGAGAAAAGAAAGTAACTTTTTAACATATCCAAAACGGTTCATAAGGGATGGTTTGTAAAGCCAAATAGATCACGTTCAGTATTTAAAAATAATCTGATTAAGTTGAAGTCAGCATATAAAATGCATAGAACAGCTCTAGCAGAGAAAATCGTTGAGAATCGAGACATGGTCATTAGTGGAGGTGAAATGCCTGATAATACAGAGAAAAACAGGTCCGGACTAAATTCCAAAAGGGGAAATCTGGTAATCCCTACGGAAGGCCCTGTGGGGCTAAGAATAAAGCAACTATGCTGGCTCAGGTCCTTTTAGAAAGGGACATCGAAGCAATTTGCAATCAGGTAATAAGATCAGCGCCAAAAAAGGCAACTTGCAAGCTATAGAACTTGTTCTTGAAAGAATTATACCTCCCAAAAAAGACCCCCATAACTCTCGAACTTCCACAAATTCAAACTTCCTCAGACATCCTACTGTGCGCTAATATCATTACTGATGCTGTGAGTAAAGGAGAACTTTCCCCTTCTGAGGGCGAAGCGTTTTCTAGGATTCTCGACATCCATTCCAAAGCTATAGAACTTAACGACATCGACAAAAGATTAAAAGTGATTGAAGAAAAGACAATGCCAATAAAATGAAAGCATCAAACAAAAATCGCCTAGAGAAATTAGAGAAATTTTTAACCATCAAACATTCACGCCGGTCAGTTTTAATCATTTGCGATCCTAAAATCTTACATACTTTAGACATCTCTCCGATTGAGGCCGAAGGCGTCATAATTCTTCCTGATAACTGCTTGGGTAGCCAACCAATTCCTAATGGTTCGTATGTAGTCTATTGGATGTGAATCAATATTACGCTAACTGCATTAGGATATTCTATTTTTGATTTCGGTAACACTTTCATCAAACAGTGCTAATTAAACACTAATGTTTGACATTTAAAAACTTCAAACCAGTTTATGTTATAAAACGAGTGTGTTTTCACTTTATAATTACTTCAAACACCACTCAAACACCAGTCAAGCACTGGTGTTTTAACACTATTTTCCACTTCACACACCATCATATATGCCGCAGGCATATGGTGTGTGAAAGTGGGCAGATCTAATGAATTGATTGATATCAAACAACTGCTTTTTCTGTTTGTGAATCTACGTAAAATAACCAATGGTTTCTCGAGCTTGGTTTTTTGTTCGGATCGCTCAATTCCTTCTTACATTTTCTGTCATGCTCTAATTCATTTAACAGTTTTAGTGTGTAGTTTTCTTTCTTCGCAATTATTTTTGCTAAAGATTTGCAAGTAAAACGTTTACCAATATGTTGTTCCATTTCATTCAGAAGATCTTTCTTGCTTTTTACCTTCGACTTCAAAGGAGGGGTGATGAGATCTGAATCGTTCCATAATACATGAACGCTCTCGCAATCTTCTCTTTTGCAAAGATGAAAGCTTTGGGGTTTCCATTGTTCACCATCTTTTAGTTTTGAACAGGACATTATAGCATTTTTCGCATCGTTTAGTTTCGCAATTTCGATCATAAAATCCATTGAACCACGTAACGCACTGCTTCCCCTTTCAGCAGTACCATTTTTATTTGTATGATGCACGAGGATTACGGTACAGCCGAGCTCATGGGCCGCCCAGCGGCATAAATGTAAGATTTTGCCCATGTCTTTGGCACTATTCTCATCTGCTGCCGTTGTCGCAGTATGGAATGTATCGATTACAAGTACATCGAGTGCCTCCGCCTCCTTTGCTAGTTGACGTGCTTTCCACTCATGAACAAATTGTTTAATTGTCGCTGTCACCGAGGTGTCGTCATTGAGATACAATTGTGGGATTATCTTAAAAAAAGTGAAGTTGTTAGGTAGGGCAACGTCATGATATTTTGCTGCGGTAGTGAACCTAGATGGTAAACCACTGATGCCTTCACCTGCACAATAGGCAACATTTAATGGGGCATTAACCGCAAAACGCCTTGCCCACATTTTTCCAAAGCAGATAGAAATAATCAAATCGATGACGATAAAAGTTTTACCGCATCCAGGTAGACCGTAAAATATACCGATTTCACCGGCACCAAAAATTTGATCAACTAACCATTTCTTGGGAGGCATATTGCACAGCTCGGAAAAAGTAAATGGTCGAAAGACCGGCTCGCTTTCTCTTTTTTGGCTATATGAAGCATTCTGTTGCATTCTTTCTGCCTCGGGTAATGGATTCTCCGTTTTTAAGCATAGCTGTTTTCTGACTATATCTATCCCAAAGTGGACATGAAGGTCATTGAAGTCAGTAGGTGACATACCATTCGGTAGAACAAAATCTTCAGGGAACTTTGGGAACACAATTGAGCAATTGTGTTTTTTTGCAGCTTTTTCTGCATGTGTTCGTCCTGGATTGCCAATAGCTCTCCTATCGTCATCTCCAGCGATTATAATAGTGTTTGTAGGATACTTAGTTTTTAAGCTGACAATCACTGATTCAATGTTGCCACAATCAAAGGCAACAACAACTGGGCTGCCTGTTGCCTCATAATCTGAATATGCTGTGGCGTACCCTTCAGCAACATATATTCTGCGATCGCTTTCGATTTCACCCAAAATATGAAAATTACCTTTCTTAACTCCATGGATTCTTTTCTCACCATCAGCTTTGATATATTGGACAGCTTGAATTTCGTAATGTATGTTTCGGATTGGGATTACCAAGACATGGTTACCCACAGAATCAATGGAGTATCTCACATCGTAGGCTTTGATTTTTTTTCTTTCCAGATATGCTATGTGATCTCCATGTGAAGGCACGTCTTTTGCTTGTTCCCATTTTTTTTGTGCTCCAATTAATCGTTCTGCAGTTTCTTTCTTTATTCGTTCTTGGTGCTCATTCTCTCTATGCTTTTCATCTGCTTTAAATCGCTTGTAATCTTCCTTTGATAAAGATCGAAGATCTCCATAACTCTTGTAGATGTATTCTTGCTTTCCGCCTCTCCATGTCCCATAATAGCACTTTAAGTAGGAACAGTCTTTGAATTGCCACATACTGCTGCAATAAAATTCATCGGGCTCATTTGTTTTTGGATCTATAGAAAATCGATGGATTTTTCCATCCATTTTTAGAGGTCCAGAAAAAGGGATTCCATTTGACGCCATATGCGAAAGACATGCAGTTTCTAAGTTGCTTGCATTTTTATCTGCTTCACTCATAAGCGAGTTTCCATTTTTTTATAATGCAGGCAAAGTTTCCTTGTGCAACATTCACTTATGATTTTAATGTTAAGACTCGCAACAAGTGATTCACTAATTCTGATTGTTTATTAAGAATGGCTTCTTATGTTTTTTGAGAGCGCGCTTGAGCCGTCTCTATTTCGAAGAAAAGCAAAAAAGCGTTTTTCATCTATAAACAGTCTATTAGGGGAAGGTCGAACAATGCACTCTTCAAGGCCTGGTGGATCGCAAAACAAAAGCCATCGGATACTGCTTTCGCTCATAAAGCGATGCTTTTGGGCGAACTGTCGAACGCTTAGAAGAGTTGGAATCTCATCCTGATGACAGATCTCGGAAGGGATTTTATCTAATGCCATAACAAGCTCCTAATGATGGAGAGTCGGCAGAAAACAGGACAGTAAGGTACGTTTTTTGACAATATGCGAATTGACATGAAACGGTTTTGAAAGGATAGTTGTAGCAAAGCCCTTTTTACCAATTGGCTTGTCTTGAGGCTCGCATGCTCTAATATGCGAGTCTCAGTTTTCCTTATTTTTACTTATCTTTTCTGTCTTCATGCTAGGGACTCTAAGTATTTGGGTAGTTTTTTCAATTTGAGTTCTTTCATTATTTTCTGATCTGATTTATCAGTCTTAATGCGTTTTGCTACATAAGCCCACTGGATCATTTTAAAAGTAGCTGTAAAGCCTAAATCAGCGGCCTTACTTGCATTCTTGAGTACTTGATAGAAATGAGTGCGAAAGATGGAATTCCCTTCTCTTGTTATGAAAACCATTTCATCTTTGCGATTGCTTTGCGAATAATCTATATAGATTTCTAATCCATTCTTTAGCTTTGGGCTAATTGGTACCGAAATCGACTCGTTAGATTTATTAAAAAAAATGATAGACTGATTAGAGAAGTCCATATTGGCTTTTTGGAGGGCAAGTATGTCCAACAATGGCCTAGCTGTCTGATACATGATTTCGATGACTAGATAGTCACGATTGCTAGAAAAATTTCGGTCTTTAGGGTTTCGAATTACATCGCTTACACGTTGAAACTCTTCATCTGTTAGTACTCGAGGATTTGACGAATCATTAGCTAATGCAGGAAGAGTGTCATTCACCGGCATTAAAATAGGTGGCGCAATGAGTTTTCTGACTTTGCCATCGGTTTCTTCATGAAGAAACCTTGTAAATGCTAGAAGAGCTTTTATGCGATAGCGGCGATCATTTATCTTAAAGCTTTCATTGTCATTGATTCGCTCGACAATCTCATCATATAAGTCACTCAATTCAAATATGCGGAAATAACCTTTATTAGCTTGTTTATGGGATAAAATTCCTTTTTGTAGTAGGTCTTTAATATAAGCATAATAATTTGAAATTGTCCCTCGATCTTGATAGCTTATCCGTGCTTTTTGGAGCCAAAATTCTAGTGCTTGCACAATAGCTGCTTGTAGCAAAGTTTCTTGAAATTGCTTTTTTGTCCGTATTGCATCATTCCATGTCAATAGCAGTGCATTGATGTCTGATTGATCAATAGAGTTTTCATCTTTATTTTTTTTCATATTCACCATTACGTTGATTTCAGCCATTCCACACAACTGTCAACGCTATAAACCATATTTACTCAAAATTGTAGCTTGTTGTCATAAATATGTCAATCCTATTTAAAATGTACATAATAAGCCATCAGAAAATGAGTTTCCAATTCGTTCTAAAGCTTCTTCGGCATGTTCTAGTTTTAAGTGACTATAGCGGGTAGCAGTTATAGAATGACTGCGGTGGCCGACTATCAAGCTAATTACATGCAGAGGGTAACCCAGTTCTGCCATGGCGGAGATAAAGTCATGTCTTGTATCGTGAAAATGAAAATCGGTGATTTCGGCCTTATCAAGGGCAATTTTCCAAGATTTTCGGAAATTGATTGGCCCTTTGCCATTTCTTCCAGGAAAAAGATAATCATCGTATTTCTTTTTATCTTTTCGAAGGATTGCTAAGGCTTCTAGCATTTTTAAAAGGGGCCCGATTAACGGCAAGATTCTTCGATCCCCGTTTTTTGTGCGATGAAGGATTAATCTCCTTTGATCGAAATCAATATCCTTCCATTGAAGACCGAGAATTTCTCCTCTACGCATTCCAGTAAGAAGGGCAAGTAATGTGATTGGATATAGATGGGGGCATGAGCTTTCTTTGCATGCTTTGAGAAGACGTACCCTATCATCTTTTGAAAGAAAGCGTGTGCGGCCCCGAGGCTCTGCAAGTTTTCTGACGTTTTTGAAGGGTGATGAGGTTAGTAACCTCCATTCGCGAATTGCTATATTTACCACGCTACTCAGTGTGCATAGGTAACGGTTAACGGTTGCAGGAGATCTTGGTCGTCCATGTTTATCAGGAGTCTTTGCCAGCTGATCGCGACATTTTGCCACTACCTCTTCTCTAAAGTGATTGAGAGAAATGTGACCAATTTCCTCTTTGAACCATTTGAGTTGTCCCAACATGGTTTTATGATTGCGTAACTTTTTAAGCTCACTTTCAATATAGCGATCAATAAGATCTTTAACCGTGAGGCGCCTCATCTCTGTGGTCTCGTATGAGTTCCCTGACTTAACTGCGGCTATTGTCAGCCGTTTCCAATGTTTTGCCTCCTCGAATGAATCAAAGTTTTTCGAAAGATGATCACCATTTTTAATGCGAATTTGGACGCGATAGTAAGTTCCTTTAACTCCTGTAATTTTAGTGATACCTGGTTCTTTTGTTACTGCCATAGACAATATCCTCCCAACAATAATTTCGGTTGCTGTGCAGGATTTGTGCAAAATCGATAAAATATCGATTCAGCAGTATCAATGCTGCACGGCGTTATTAATGGGTTGTATATTGTTGGGAAAGCCGTGTGGAATGGCTTATGGAATCGGAAGAGGAGGGATTCGAACCCCCGGTACCATTGCTGGTACATCTGTTTTCGAAACAGACGCAATCGGCCACTCTGCCACTCTTCCAATGATATTGCTTCGAGGAAAGATCCAATGTGAATGAATGGCCAGAACTGGAATCGAACCAGCGACACAAGGATTTTCAGTCCTCTGCTCTACCAACTGAGCTATCTGGCCAAGTAAAGAATGCAAAGATAAGCAAAAAAAGGATTTCCTGCAATCGTTTATTTTAGCCGGATAGATTTGATTTCTTATTTTTTGAAATTTTCTAAAGGCCCTGAAATTGTGTTGCCGAATGAATTAGTATGACCTTGAGCCTGTAAAGAGATCATATCTTTGACGATGTTCACCGCTTCCGCCATTTGCAATTCATCGGCGCCATAATTTTTCTTTCCATTGAACGCGCTGATTTCACCAGCATTGCCGTGTTTAAGGCCATTTAAATATTGTACGAAGGCTTGATACTGACTATTATGGCTTAACCGATAGGCGCTATTTGTCCTTAAAGTTGGCAAGAGGTTTGTCCAATTATCCATTCTGTGCTGCAAGGTGGGCATATAATAACGCAAATACCACGTTTTTAAACCCGGATCGACATCGCTTAAATCATCGTTATAATCTTGCGGAATCTTATCGGAAGGGATGGTGTATTCCAGATACTTTTCACCGATATGTTCAGCGCTGAAAGGCCCGGGAACAACAATGTCGGCTTTTACTCCCCTCAGTTGCGGTGTTTTGCCCGAAACCGTGTAGTATTTGCCGACGGTCACTTTAAAATAACTGGAAGCTTTATCGTCTGTGACTGTTTGACTTTGAATGGTGCCTTTACCGTAAGTGTGTTCGTCTCCGACGACTAAAGCCACACCGTAATCTTGAAGGCTTTGAGCGACTATTTCAGCGGCTGATGCGGTGGCCTTGGATGTCAGGATAACCAGAGGTCCGCGATAGGCAATCTTGCCATCCATATCCCGGTAAAAATGTTCTGTTCCATTTGAATATTTGGAAATGACGACGACCCCATTAGTAATAAATAGACCCGCTACTTTGACAGCCTGTGTTAAAAATCCTCCGCTATTTTCGCGAAGATCCAATATTAAGCCGCGCAAAGGCCCTTTTTGAGAGAGATCTTTGATCGCTTTGCGGACGTCGTTTTCGCTATTGATCCCTTTTTCCCCTTGATAGAAGGCGTGCAACGTGATTTTGCCTATAATACCATCGCCGAATTTTTCATAGCTGGTATCGACGCGATCTTCATTAAGGGCGATCGGTTCCCTTTTTAAAGTTACTTGAAACTGTTGTTGGATATGATCGCCATTTTCACGTTCGAGAACCAATGTAACAGGTGTATCATTTTGCCCCCGAAGATATTCCATGATTTTTTCGAGCGATAAACCTTTAGTGGGGGTACCATTGATCGATAAAATGCGGTCCTGAGCTTGAACTTGACCGCTTTTAGCGGCAGGACCGCCATCCATCACTTGGGAAATGAGGACGGTGCCATCTGGAGCAAGCTGAAGGGCAATGCCAATACCTTCAAAGGCCTTTTCTAAGCGGACTTTCATGTTATAAGCTTCAACATTGTTGTAGAAGGTAGTATGAGCATCTAAACTGCTTGCTAGAGCTTTTAGAACATGCATGATGAAGAGATTTTCTTTATTTTTTGCAGAGAGTGGTTGACCCTGTTCGTTGTCAAAGAGGTAAGCATTTTCTTGCCCTTCGAGAAAATGGTCATAAATGGCCAATGTCTTATCTTGGTTTTTCATGATCTCATCATTGCCGAAATGCAACTTCTCACCAGCAATAAAGTACATTAAGTGTTGTTTGATGCGCTGTTTGAGTTCGGCTTGATTTTTTGGAAACTGAAGATTTAGATCGGGATCATCCCACTCCTCGTTGCTGGAATTTTCGGTTGCGCTTGTATTAAACAAGGAACTCTTATCTTGTAAAATTTCAGCTCGCAAGGCCCGTGCTCGAAGGATGGCTTTTTGTATTGTGTCGTTTAATTTTGAAAATGCAGAAAAATCATCATATTTGTATTGCTGTACGATTGCATTCATTTGATCGGGCGTCAGATTTAAATAAGGAAGCGTCTCTTCTTCAAGAAGATACATGCGGAATGGATCAAATTGGTCGATATAAATACGGAAGGAATTCTTCAGAATGCTCCCAGTCATTTCCTTTTTTTCCACATGCTGCTGAAAAATCTGCTGCATGACTTTGCTGACATCGGAGGTTTTAAGAAGCTCGGTTTCTGCCGGCAATATTGAAAGAGTAAAGATGCACCACGCAATGAATAAAAATTTAATTTTTTGTAATGTTTTCAAAATAAATCCGCCTTTTTCCCCTTTATAATCATTATATCATTTTTTTTTAAAATCGAAACAATTTATTAATTGTGATTATTTTTGCTTTTTTATTCCCATTTTTCATATTCTGAGGTTGATGAATCCTCTAGAAACTTGCATTTTCCGGCTTCACAACTTTGAGGGGCCCCTCGATTTTCTTGTGCATCTTGTGCAAAAGAATGAGATCGATATTTACGAGGTTTTTTTGCGTGAAGTTTGCATGCAATATAAACAAAAAGCTGCGGAACATTCCGATCTTGACGAAGGGGCGGAATTTGTCGGAAATACCTCATTTTTACTATGGCTTAAAAGCAAAACACTCTTGCCCAAGCATGAGCAAACCGAAGATAGCGAGCCATCCGATCCTGATCCCCAGTTTGAAATCATCCACCAATTGTTGGATTACTGCCGTTTTAAACAGGCCGCCAAAGAATTATCACAATTGGAATCTAAACAAAGCCTTTTTTATGCGCGCGGCAGCGATGCCATCCCTGATGTTAAGAAACCATTAGGGATCGAACATTTATCGCTAGAGGATCTTGCTTCGCTATTTCAAAAGATCGTGGCAAAAGCTGCTGTGGAACCCAAATGCATTGAAGAGGAAAATTGGAGGGTCCAGGATAAAATTACCCTCATCCGTCATTTATTAAAGGATCAACAAAAAATTGCTTTTGAAGTATTATTCACAGCTGAAATGTCTCGCGGGGAACTCATTGTAACCTTTTTAGCGATGCTCGAATTGATAAAAATGGGTGTTTTGAAGGCCATAAGGGATCAAATGCAAAAAAAAGTTTATTTGTGCCATGAGTAAGGAAATTAATCTGTTTGAAACCAATGCACGGAAAGAATCGAAACCGACTTCTTTTCCCGGAATTTTAGAAAAGATTCAGCATGATGAAGAACAGCGCAAACGGGAAGCGCAGGCTCGTTTTCAAGTTAAGAGAATCATCGAAGCTCTTTTATTTGCTTGTAGCGATCCTCTTCCTTTTCAGAAAATCCGGGAAATCACCGATTCATTTTATCCTTTGCGTCCGATGATATTAAGGCAAATCGTCGATGAATTGCAGCACGATTATGTCATACAACAGCGTGCTTTTCGGTTGGAAGAGATTGCTCAAGGGTTTGTCTTGCGCTCTTGCGAGGAATATAGCCCTTATATCGAACAATTATATCGGAATAAACGGACTGAAAAGCTGTCGCATGCTGCGGCAGAAGTGTTAGCGATTATTGCTTATAAACAGCCGATCACTAAGCCTCAGATCGAGGCAATTCGAGGGGTCGATTCTTCCGGAACCCTGCAAAATTTATTAGATCGGCAGCTTATCGAAGCCGTAGGAAAGCTGGAAGCGCCGGGAAGGCCGACATTATATGGAATCACGCATGGTTTTTTAAAGCATTTTGGGCTCAAAGATTTGGAAGGGCTGCCCAAAATCAGCAAGACATAATACAATAAAATAAAATTTACCACAGAGAACACAGAGAACACCGAGCGCGCGTAATCTAGCGTTGGAGGTATCTTGAGGGATCATTTAAGATACCTCCAACGCTAGATTACGCGCGCTCGGTGTTCTCTGTGTTCTCTGTGGTAAATTTTAAATTTGGTGTAAAAAGCCGCTGCCGCATAAAGCAATATAATCACACACACGACCACCCCGCCTGTCGAAAGGGCAATATCGTAAGCTGAAAGAAAATGACGCGCCAACGCTACCCCTATCACCGAGGCGATGCTTCCAATGAGTGCCGACAGCCAAAGCAGCCGTTTTAAATCGTGGGTTAACAATCTTGCTGTCAATGGAGGGCCGGTCATAAAGGCTAAGACCATCAACACACCAACTGCCCTGAAAGCTCCAATCGCCGTAGCCGATACCTGTACCATCAACAGATAATTAAAAAACGTCGTCGATATTCCTAAAGCCACTGCTAATCCTGGATCAAATGTGGTGATCTTAAATTCTTTAAAAAATAGGCAAAATAAAAATACATTAAGGATGAGGATCACACCTACTAGCTTGCAATCATCTTTTTGGAGAGCATCCACATTCCCCATGACCACTTCTGTGCCAATATGAGCATTCCGCGTTAGTAATGTTACCAACACGATCCCTAGGGCAAACAACGTGGTAAAAACGACTCCGGTGCTAGCGTCTTCTTGCAAACGAGCCACATGGGTCAAAAATTCAGTCAAAAAGGCTGTCAAAACTCCCATAATCAACGAGGCCAGCAGCATCGCTTGGATATTAATCGATCCTTCATGCCCCTCTTGGGCAAAAATGCCGTTGCGGGTCATCAAATAAGCAATCACAATCCCTATTAAGATAGTGTGCGACAGCGAATTCGCTAGCATTGTCATTTTACGCAAGATCAAAAAGGCCCCCACAAATGCAGCTGAGCATGCAACTCCAACCAAAACCAGGATTTGCACTTCATCGGTTACAAGATCGGCCGTTGTTAAAGTCCCAGTAATAAATCCCCATATCCTTTGCAAAAATGTCACAAAAAAATCGATGAATGTATCGCCGCTGTAAGGGTTGAAATAAGAATGCGAATCCATTGCCATGCGTTGTATGCTCCTATTCTTGCAAAGGGGGAATGGGTTGATGATGCGGATCTTGTTTGGGATCCTTCAAAAGCAAGGTCAATTCCCGTTCAAGTTCAGGAGTGATAATATGCTCCATCTCTTCAGCGCTGCGGTGAACCCTTTCTACTCCGACTCCCAAGTAGTCGGCCAAATAGACTTCCCATAAGCGGTGCAGCCTTACAATCTTCGCTGCCCATAAGGCTCCTTCAGGTGTCAGGCGGTATTTATTAAATCCAACGGTTTTAATCCATCCATTGCGAGCAAGCTGGAATAAAATGAACATCAAATAATAGGTGTTCGCAGTCTGATATCGTTTAATTTCATTTAAGCTTGTCTCCTTTTCAACTCCTAGCCGCCACAATGTTTTTAAAATATTTTCACATAAACATTGATAACGAAAACGTGCAATCCGCACCATCCGCCATATCATTCCCCTTTCCGGCGCCAAAAAGAGTGCCAATAAACAGATTAAAGAGGCAATCAATACAATCATCGGTCCTGTGGGAAGCGCTAACCTCAAACCTGGATAGCGATAGGCTAGGTAATGTGTCATTTCCACTGAGAAATAATTGCCAAAAAATCCGCTAAAAAGACCAAAGGCCGCTGCCCAAATGAACATCTCATATAATTTATTTGTAAATTGACGCGCGGCAGCGGCAGGAGCGATCAACATGGCCGACATAAGGACAACGCCTACCGAACGGATGCCGATGACGACAGCGAGGACAATAAGCAGAAAAACCAGTGTATCGATCGAATGGGTATTAATCCCCAAACTGCGTGAATAATTTCGGTCGAATGTGATGGCCTGAATTTCTTTATAAAACATAAGGATGATAAGGAGCACAAGCAAAGAAAGAGCTCCGTAAATCACAATATGGATATCGGTCATTGTCGCGGCTTGTCCATAAAGATAGACCTGAATCTTGCGATACAGTGAGGTATAGGAAAACTGCACTTGGCTAGCAAGCGTCAATCCAACGCCGAAAAATCCGGATAGGACAAAACACAAGGCTGAATCGTTTCTGACTCTCATTTTCGAAACCAAAAAATGGATCGCCCATAATCCCGCCATTGCACTAAAAAAAGCGCCTATCATGATTAATAAGCCGATAGTTCCCTCAGCGGCTTCATCAATATTTAAAAGGCCCGCAATGATAACGCCTAAAATAACTCCCGGATAAGCCGAATGGGATAAAGACTCCCCTAATAACGATTGCTTTCGCAAAAAAACAATGACGCCAACCAAGGCAGCGGCAAAGCACATCAACATGGAACCGATAGTAGGAGCCCTAAGGACGGCATCGGTAAAAAAGGAGAGGGGGGAATTGGACATGTCAAGGTAATCCTGTCGTCTTTTGCTGGGAAAGTTTGAGCGCTTCATCGAATAAAGCATAACTCTTGCCAAATGTCGTGTTCAAAGTATCTGCATTAAAGACTTGATGAATATTTCCGCAGGCAATCAACCGCATATTCAACATGATCACCCAATCAAAATAACTTTCTATGGTATTAAGATCATGATGCACGACAAACACCGTTTTCCCGTTTTCCCTTAGGCGTCGTAAAATATTCATAAGGACTGTCTCTGTAGCCAAGTCGATGCCAGAAAAAGGTTCGTCCATAAAATACACATCGGCTTCTTGGAGTAACGCTCTGGCAAGGAACACTCGCTGCTGCTGGCCGCCGGAAAGCTGGCTGATTTGACGATGAGCATAGCTATTCATTCCAACCATCTCCAAATAGTGATCCGCAGCCGCCCAATCTGCCTGCCGAGGCCAGCGGAATAGTCCCATTTTACCATAACGTCCCATCAACACTAAATCACGGACAGTAATGGGGAAATCCCAATCTACCGATTCTTTCTGGGGAACATACCCTACCTGGCCTTTAATATCTTTTAAAGGAAGGCCAAAAAACTCGATGCTGCCGGAAAGGGGTTTGACTAATCCCAATACGGTTTTGATAAAAGTGCTTTTACCGGCGCCATTGGGTCCAATGATTCCAACCAATTTACCGGTAGGGACCTGCAAAGAAATATCCCACAAGACAGGTGTCTTGTCATAATTGACGCTGAGCTGATTGACTTGCAAAGCCGGAGCTTGCTTGCTTTTGTCCATTTTGATGTCTCAAGGATAATTTTTCCATAAATAATGGGCGATCATATTGGCATTGTGTTGTATCATTTTCATATAAGTATCTCCATCGGAACCCGGCTTGCCCATGGCATCGGCATATAATGGATCTTGAGCCAACTTCAAGTTTAGACCTTTTTCTTTGCCAGCTTGAATAATTTTTCGGAGAGAATCTTTACTGACATTCGACTCTGGAAAGAGCATATGGATTTGATGCTTACTGAGATAATCAATGATAAATTGGATCTCGGCGACGCTAAGTTGGCTTTCCGGCGCTAAGCCTTCAGGGGCAGCAAACCGTTTTTGCCAATCATTATTATGTAATTCTGCATCTTCAGCCAAATAAGCTCTCGTAAAATAATTAAAGGCATCGTGACTGGTTACAAGATAACGTTGATGTTCGGGTATTTCCTGCATTTGTTTCCGGATTCCGGCATGCAATTCTTGCAAAGCTTTTTGAAGTTTATTGGCGTTTTCAAGAAAAATAGGCGCATGTTCAGGATCTTTATTCGCTAAGGCATCAGCGATGAATGTCAAGGTTCGAGCCCATAAAGACACATCCATCCAGATATGCGGATCTTGCTGGCCGTTATATAAAAGGATCAATTCAGGATGCTCCTCACGTATTCGATTGCCTAAACCGACAGCTTTGCCGCTGCTTTCCAAATAATGATGCAAGCTTGGCCCATGCTCCAAACCTAATCCGTTATAAAAAATAATATCGGCAAACGCTAATTTCTCGTCGTCTCCCTTGACCAATTGATAAGAATGGGGATCTAATTCGCCTTTGATCAATGTCATCGAATCCACAGCGTCGCCGCCAATCTGCCGGACAAGGTCATCAATCATCGAAATTGTTGATAAAACTTTAATTTTTTTATTGGGTTTAAACCATTCTTTGTTAGATTGCGAGGGATTGCATGCTAAGCATAAGATTAAAAAAAGTAAAACAAAGCCTTTACGCATTGTTCCTATTCCTTAATAAATCAAATTCATAAATTCCATTGGAACATCCCGAACTAAACTGGATGCGCAAAGCATAGCTCCCCACATTACTGATCCGGATGGCTTTAACATCCTCCCTTAATCGGCTTGGATCCACTTTCCGCTTGCCGGTAGATTCGTCCATACATCCTGCACAAGGGCACTCCTTCTGCAATTCACTTAATCTATATTCCCGCACAGCGCCATCCGACCATTCAATGACAAACGTATAATTATCTTTCTGATAAATCTTCTGCAGCTGCGTTTGCCCCGTTCTCATCTTTCCTCCATCTCTTTCCAATTCAATTCAAAGGAAGCATGGTTCCCCTCTTCTTTCAGTTCAGCTGTCCGCGTCGTAACCTGATTTGCCAATAATTCAAAGGCTGTAATTGAAGGGCTTCCTTGTGCTGTCTCCTCCACAAAAATCGACCGCCCATTGTCGCTGCAAAAGCAAACGGCTGGATCGAGCGGAATCTGTCCCAAAAAAGGTGCGTTAACTTCTTTAGCAAGAAGCTCGCCGCCCCCCTTTCCAAATAAATAGAGCGTTTCCTTGGTCGCAGGATGATAATAATAGCTCATATTTTCCACAACACCGATTAAAGGGATGTTAACCTGATCAAACATATGAATCGCTTTACGCACATCCAAAGTAGCAACCGCCTGGGGAGTGGTCACCATAATTGCCCCTGTTAATCGAACTTGCTGGCTTAAGGTTAGTTGGACATCTCCTGTACCTGGAGGGAAATCGATTAACAGATAATCAAGGGTACCCCAATCCACATTTTTAACAAACTGATTAATAATGCTATTGGCAATCGGCGCCCGCACAACAGCGGCCTCTTGTTCTTTCCGAAAATAAGCCATCGAGATCATTTTAATTCCTTGGCAGAGGGCAGGATAAAGAATATCGCCTTCTTTAATAGGAAGTTTATCCTCGGGCAGCATTTTGCGTAGAGAAGGGCCGTAAATGTCTGCATCCATCACTCCAACTTGATACCCCTTTCGCTGCAAAGCAAGCGCTAGGTTGATGGTAACGGTCGATTTGCCCACCCCCCCTTTTCCTGCCGCAATAGCCAAAATACAATTGATACGGCTTAAAGACCCTTTTTCATTTTTTTGATAAATTTTGAGCGGCATAAAGTCTCGAATTAAATTTGAATACACTATGTTACAAATAGATTGATTGAAGACGCAAGTTAAAAATAATGATTTTTTTTAGTGCTTATTTTTGATGCAGAAAACAACATTTAAAATTCATTGCAAATTTTAACTTGCATGAAAAATCAATACAATTTTATAAATTGCAATAATAAAGTATGAACAATTGCTTGCATGAGTTGCATAAGCAATTGAAACGAACTAAGTTTTTGACAGCAGTTGAGATTAAATTTTCAACTGACAATTGCTGAATAGGCTCTACACTATTAAAAGAAGCCATTCAGCACAATAAATAAACAACCTAGAACAAAAAACAAAAAAAAGCAAAAAAAGGAAGGTCAACAATGGCACTAACTCATGAAAAAAATGATGCAAAACAACTTGAAGCTTTAATTCATCAAGCTATTAAAAAAATCGGCGGAAAAAAAGAAAATGATCTATGCCGTTATTTACCTATCTCAACAGGCGGATATATCCACCATTTTACGATGCGTAAAATGAAAACAGAAAGCCCTGAAGAATTATATGCCTTAATTTCAAAGCATATTATCAATACCGACCGCCCCACAACTGTTCCCCCCAAACCAAGAGCTGCACGCGGCTCCCGCAAACGTCGTGACCAATTACTTTTCTCCAAGCATGATATCGAGCAAATGCTGACTCTAGCACGCGCTGCCGGCAACAAAGATATGGTCCGAAAATTGACACCCCGCAAAGACCTTAGAACAATCAAACGGGAACTGATCGCTTCTATCCGCCATGGACGGATCGAACAAGATTTATGGCATTCTTACATGGAAACCATTAACAGCATCCTAGCTGCACCCATTGCAACTAATGGCATACCCGTATTTGCTTAATAGCCACCTACCCTTCGGGAATTTCTATAATCCCGAAGGGAATTTCCCTTTTTAGTTCTCCATCCATTTAAATTTGAATAGTTAACAACTTGTGCACTCAAAATTACCTAAAAGTCTTCTCAATTTTTTCTTGCCTTTTTTATAAATAGATATTATACTCCTTATTTCGATAAGAATTTTTTTTATTAAAATCGAATGTTTCATTGCAGGTGCAATGTAAAGTATTCAAAACTAGAACAATTTGAGGATAACATATATGTCGCAAGAGACTAAACCGGAGTTTGGTAAATGGCGATCTTTTTTTTGGCCTGTGCATGCTAACGAGCTTAAAAAAATTCTCCCCATGTTTATCATGTTTCTTCTTATCTCTTTCAATTATACAATTTTAAGGGATACCAAAGATACCTTAGTCGTATCGTTTTCAGGCGCTGAAACAATCCCTTTCTTGAAGGTGTATGGGGTAGTACCCTTTGCTATTATTTTCATGCTCGTTTATGCTAAATTAAGCAATATCTTAAGCAAAGAAAACTTATTTTATGCTGCCATCACCCCCTTCATCATCTTTTTTGCCTTGTTTGCTTGGGTCCTTTATCCCAACAAAGCTTTGCTGCACCCGACAACCTCGGCTGACTATTTTCAATCTATTCTTCCTCTCGGACTAAAAGGATTAGTCTCTTGCTACCGAGACTGGACGCTGTCTTTGTTCTATATTCTATCTGAACTATGGGGAAGCGCTGTCCTATCTCTCATGTTCTGGGGCTTTGCCAACGAAATTATGCGCATCACTGAGGCAAAACGGATCTATACCTTGCTCGGAGTCGGTGCGAACATCGCCCTTCTGATTTCAGGTAAAACAGTGAAGTATTTCTCTTTAGTCACTAAATCCCTTCCGGAAGAAATGGCTTGGCAATATAGCTTGAACTATTTAATGTCTTTTGTCATCATCGCCGCCCTTCTTATTACCGGTATCTACTGGTGGATGAACAGACAAGTGTTGACCGATCCAAGATTTTACGATCCTACCGAAGAGAAAAAAGCAAAAAAATCGAAACCAAAGATGGGTATCTTGGAGAGCTTTGCTTTCTTAGCCAAATCCAAATACATTCTATCTATTGCGATTTTAGTGATTTCCTATGGCATTTGCATCAACCTGGTCGAAGTAACCTGGAAAAGCCAGCTTAAATTGGCTTATCCGAATAAAAACGACTATAACGCTTTCATGGGGGATTTCTCCTTTACAACCGGTGCAATCACGATCTGCATGATGCTCTTCGGCGGTTGGCTGCTTCGCAAACGTGGCTGGGGCTTTGCTGCCATGATCACACCTATCGTCTTGATGATCACAGGCTGCGGTTTCTTCGCTTTCATTTTGTTCCGCGAAAACTTGCAAGGTGTCATTAGCATGCTAGGCACAACACCACTAGTTCTAGCTGTTTACTTCGGTATGGCACAAAATATTTTGAGCAAATCAACGAAATATTCGCTGTTTGATCCTACCAAAGAAATGACCTATATTCCATTAGATCAAGAATCTAAAGTAAAAGGAAAAGCGGCCATTGACGTTGTAGGCGCGCGCTTAGGCAAATCGGGCGGATCATTCATCCAACAAGGTCTGCTCTTAGCCTTTAGTACCATCGCGGCTATTACGCCTTATGTCGCGGTTGCCATGGTTTTCTTCATCATTGCATGGATGTTTGCCGTCAAATCGCTGAACAAGCAGTTCTTGGCCCTGACATCCGAAAAAGCGCAACCGGCTGCTCCTGTCGCAGCGACAGTTGGCGCCACTGCAAGCGGTGCAACCGGATAATCCCGGCCCGCCATAGTATTAAGATCCTTAAACGGCCGCATTTGCGGCCGTTTTTATTTAGAGTTCTATTAACGTGATCTTTTCTTCTTTTCACTTTTTTTCTTGTCTGCTATGCTCTTTGCTTATCTACCCTAGCCTTTAAACGAGGACACCATTCATCATGGAAAAACAAAAACGTTGGCAATTTTATCTGATTTTAGCCGTCATTATATTGACCCTATACAATATTCTACCGACTATTTTTTACTATGCGAAACCGCTTAAGGAACCGATTGGAAAAGAAAATGCGCAAGAAATTGCACTTTCGATTGTTAATCGCGTGGACAGTTTAGAAGATGATGCCAAAGCATGGCTGATATCTTTCAATAAACTTTTGGGCATCAAACCTCAATCGATCAATAGTAAAAGCGATGACCCAAGAATGATCGAGATCACGTTTAATTCTCCAAATGATGCTAATTTATTTAAACGGTTTCTGCCGCGCGCCGGCGAATTAATTCCTTTTGTGCCTGCACAGTTAGGCTTGGATACTACTTCTATGCAAAATACAGGCAATAAGGTGACAGTTGTCCGTCAAATCGGCATCAGGCTCGATCCGGCTGATATTGATAAATTATTTGTTTATACACCGAAATATGAAGAAAAAGGGGAAATAGCCCCTTTATACCGCAGTTTAATTGAAGATCGCGCAGCCCAATTGGCCGTTGCCTTTGGAGGCACTAGCAAAACCGCCGGACAAATGTTGGCAATTGCGCAAAACCCTTCCGACCCTAATTTAGACGATCTTGTCATCAATATTGCAAAAGAAGCGGCTGAATTAACCGATGCCCTCGGAACCAATAGTCCGATTGTGAAGCGGTATTTCGAAACATTCGCTCAAAATACCCAAATGGCCGGCGAAAACTTAGTGGATAAATTTTTAGCCCGCTCTGAGGCCTTGAAGACTCGTTTGTCCAATCAAATTGACACCTTGATTAAAGAGCAAAAAAAACTAAAGGAAAACGGACGCGTTCTGGATACAGAACAACAGCGGCACCTAGCCCTGCTGGAAAATCAACGCACTGCTCTTGAGACTACCAATGGGTTGCTGCATAAGCAGACCAATAGTTTTAAAAACTCAAAAGCTTTTACCTATGCATCCGCTGAAGCTGCCGTTAAAAAAGGGAGAACTTCAAGTGCGGATCAAAAGCAATTTGTTGATCTGGAAGGGCGCAATCCATTCGTTAAAGGCTTAATTATTGATTGGGAAGATAATAAAATCTCTTTGCAATTCTATAAAGATGTGCAAGATGTTTTAAATAAAGATGCACCTACCGAAGAACAAGCCTACTCCAAAGAAAAAATCAATCAATTCATTATCAACGATATCGCACGGGCTTCCCAGCTGTCTGATGAGACACTAGCTCCAGATGAAGAAACGTTCTCCATCAATGTTAACAATCTGACCAATACGACAGGGCTACTAGCATTCAATCTGGGTAATCTTGCCGAAATCCAAAGCAAACAGCTAACGGATCAACTCCTCACCGAATGGCTTCCGCAACACACCGATTTAGTGCGCGATACTTATCCAATCCATGATTATAAAACATATAAGCAGTTGAAGCCGGAAGATCAAAAATTAGGATTGGTCATCTACGCTCCTGCCATGTATAAGGAAACCCCTCCAGCTGGATTTCGCACGGGGTCGATTTATATCATTGCACGCGGCATGGATCCCATTCTGCAAAAGTTCCGTCAAACGCCTAATACGCCAGATAGTCAAATCTTTATTCGAGATGTCAACCAACTCAATGAAATCTTGCAGCAAGATGGATTTATCGGCTATCCCGGCTCTTCCTATGGAATGGCCCCTGAATTTGCCAAAGACTATATTTTTGAATTGGATGATTATTATTCAACCCTTTTAAAAGGCACTCGCGAAGACTTCAGCGTTAAAGGCAGCAAACGCTACGCAGTTCTTGATTTTACAGATGTTGAACAACGGATCTTGGCTTTGAATAAAATCGAGGATCACATCCAAGAAGACCTCTTAAAGTGGAAAGAAGAGTATGCCGCCGCTCAGGTAGATCTAAACGCAACCAGCCGCTATCTTGTCCCAGCCCCAACTAAAAATGTCTTTTGGCAAAACTTTAAACTCAGCTTCATCAAATATTTCCGCGGCGATGATCGCAAAATCTTAAAGTGGGGTTTAGACCTGTCAGGCGGAAAGACTGTGCGAATTGGTCTGCGCGATCAAAGCGGCAAGCCGGTCACCAATCCCAATGACCTAAAACAGGCTGTCAATGAGCTATATACTCGGATCAATAAAATGGGCGTTTCCGAACGCACCATCAAAATCGAAGATACAAATATCATCCTCGATTTCCCCGGCTCTCAAGCCCTTTCGGCCACAGACCTGGTTAAAGCCTCAGCGATGTATTTCCACGTCGTCAACCAAAAATTTAACCCAAGCAATCCAGCCCTCAAGGAAACAGTCACTCAATTCTTGCAAAACGTCTGGAATGAAGCTGTCGTCACTAATCGCAAAGATATCGATAGCATCAATGAGATCGCCTGGCAGCATCTGGGCGGAGATGAAAAATCCGATTTGGCTAGGCCGCGCAGCGAAGATGCCAAAATCCTTTATGAACAAGGACTCCGCTTAGCCAATCCCAAGGACAGGACAGCTAGCCATGCCTTTAACGACACCTTGTCCGCCATCGGCATGTTGCGCGAAAATGATATAAAAGAATGGGAAGGACAAACCCATCCTTTGGTTGTTATCTTTAATAATTATGCCTTGGAAGGTTCCAGCTTAACTAATGTTCAAGTCGGATATGACCCCAGCGAGGGCAACATCTTGACCTTTAGCGTCAAAAGCTCTTACGAAGGTTCCCAAGACCGCGGCGGAAGCCCGCGCGATGACTTTTATACGTGGACTTCGCAATTCTCTGAAGACAAGATCGTCGGAACTCCTAAAGAGGTCTATTCGGGAGGAAAAGGGTGGCAAATGGCTGTTATCCTTAATGGAACCATTATCAGCAAACCCTCTTTAAAAGCCGCTTTAAAAGACGGAGCTGCCATATCAGGTCGTTTTTCACAGCGAGAAATCAACCAGCTAGCAGCAGACCTCAAGGCCGGCTCTCTCAGTTTTACTCCCCGCATCCTATCGGAAGAAAATGTCAGCCCTGAACTTGGTCAAGAAGAAAGGACACGCGGAATCGTAGCCTCCCTCGTGGCTTTGATCGCTGTCGTCGCCGCCATGGTCGGCTATTACCGGTTTGCCGGAGTTGTTGCTTCTTGCGCAGTCCTGCTTAACATTCTGATCATGTGGGGTGTTCTGCAAAATATTGATGCGGCCATCACACTGCCCGGCATCGCAGGGATCGTATTGACCATTGGAATGGCTGTCGATGCAAACGTTCTCGTGTTTGAGCGGGTGCGGGAAGAGTTTAGAGTTTCCGGCAGGATCGCTTCAGCCATTCAAGCAGGTTACCGCAAAGCCTTTAGTGCGATTGTCGATTCCAATATAACCACGATCATCGCTGCCTTGATCTTGATTCAGTTTGATTCAGGCCCGATCAAAGGGTTTGCTGTCACGCTGATTATCGGCATCATTTCATCGATGTTTACCGCCCTCTTTTTGACCCGTTACTTTTTTGCGGGATGGGTGCAAAATCCAAAAAATAAGAGCCTCAATATGGCGCATTTCATCGGAGATACCCATTTTGACTTCCTAGCTCAAACCAAAAAAGCCATCGTCATATCCTTGGCTGTAATGGCCCTGGGAGCGTTCTTATTCGCCACTCAATATCGCACAATGTTTGGCATGGACTTTACCGGCGGCTATTCTTTAGTCGTTGAACTGGCAGAAAAGGCGAACGATCCTAACTATCGCCTGGAAGCAGCCGATGCCTTGCTTACGCACGGCGCTACCAACAACGATTTTCAAATCAGGGAGCTAAACCGTCCTAACCATCTGCGCATCCAGCTGGGGATGGGAATGGAAGAAAAAGGGCATCCGTTCTATCAAATGCCAGTGCATTTGACTGAAGGGAAATTTACATTGGATTATGAACATAATCCCCGCATTGTATGGGTGGTTAATGCTTTAAAAGACGCTGGCCTAGAGATTCAAAAAACGCAGTTGAACTCATTGGATCGCAATTGGACAGTGATGAGCGGCCAGTTTTCCGATGCAATGCGTTATAATGCCATCCTCGGCTTTACCATTGCCCTGCTCAGCATTCTAGCCTACATTACGTTCAGATTTGAGTTTAAGTTTGCAGTGGCGGCGGTTATCGGTTTAATCCATGATGTGATTATCACGGTAGGAATACTCGCTTTCTTCCACTGGATCGGATTGCAAGTGCAGATCGATCTGCAAGTTGTAGGCGCGATGATGATGATCATTGGCTACTCGTTGAATGACACCATTATCGTTTTCGATAGGATCCGCGAAGATATGAGGATTCTGCGTAAGATGAAATTTACCGACATGGTTAACCATGCCTTAAACATCACATTGAGCCGAACCATGATGACATCAGGCACAACATTATTGGTCTTGCTGGCCTTAGTGCTGCTCGGAGGCAAATCTATTTTTGCGTTTGCTTTAGTGATGACGATTGGGGTGGTTGTAGGAACGTTATCCTCTCTTTTTATTGCAGCACCCGTGTTGGTCTACATGCATGAAAGAGAAGTCCATCAAGAGACTGAAGAAGTCAGATCTCGTAAGACTTCCTAGAATCTGCAGCATGTTTATATAAGATTAAACGCAGAGGCGCAGAGACGCAAAGAAAAAATCTCTGCGTCTCTGCGCCTCTGCGTTTAATCTTATATAAACATGCTACATCTCATCCGGCCGCAGATCTAGGCTTTATCATTGAGTTGTAATGTCTTCTAATCTATAGTATGTCTTAATATCAGGAATAATTTTCAACTATTTGGAGTATTCAATGCTCTCGCGGCATTCGTTCGACGAACCTTTATGGATTTATCCACGTGCCGATCACGCATTAAAAGAAAATATTATCAAAGAATTCAAAATTCATCCGGTCATCGCACAAATTTTGATATCACGCGGCTTTACCTCTCTAGAAGATATCCACGACTATCTTTATGCCAAACTGCCCGACTTGCACGACCCCTTTTTAATGCCTGAAATGCAACAGGCTGTCGACCGCGTTTGCCAAGCCATCAATAATTGTGAAAATATCTTGATTTATGGCGACAATGATGTCGATGGAATGACGGGAACAGCCCTCCTTACAGAATTCCTGCAATATCTTGGCGCAAACGTCTTTTATTATGTCTCTAACCGCGGCCCTTTGCGTCAAAGCCTGATCGTTGAAGCCCTAGAATATGCCCTTAAGAATCAATGCAAACTGTTGATTACTGTCGACTGCGGCATCACAGCAGCCGGAGAGATTGCAAAGGTCGTCGAAAAAAACGTCGATGTCATTGTCACCGACCATCACGAACCTACCGATAAAATCCCCCATTGCATCGCCACTCTCAATCCCAAACTACTGAACAATGCCTACCCCAATCGGGAATTGACAGGCGTCGGCGTCGCCTTTAAGCTGGCGCATGCCATCACCAAACATCTGGTCACTGAGGGCAAGATCTCCCCCAAAAAAATCGACCTGAAACGTTATCTCGATCTTGTCGCTTTAGGCACTATTTCTGATATGGGTGAACTGCTGGGGGAAAATCGCATTTTGGTTCGTTATGGCCTCAAGCAACTGCGCAAAACCAAGCGGATCGGCTTAGCTAAGCTGGTCTCTGTTTCAGATCTTGACCTCAATGATATATCCACTTTTAATATTGCATCGAAGATTGCACCTCGCCTAAACAGTTTGGGAAGGATCGATGATCCGCAAAAAGGGGTCCAGGTTCTCCTCATCCGCAACGTAGTCACAGCAGAAAAAATGGCTCAAGAGTTGGACCTAAATAACATCGAAAGGCAAAAAATCGAACGGACAATGTCCTTGGATGTCGAACAATCAATCCAAGATCGCCCAGAATTGCTTAAACACAAAGCCCTTATCATGCAGTCCGATCGGTGGCATCCCGGAGTGATCGCAATCATTTCAACACGCATTTCCAAGCAATACAACAGGCCGACGGTCATGATCGCCATCGATAATGGCATTGGAAAGGGGTCCCTGCGTTCCATCACCGAATTTCCGCTGCTCCCTGTTTTAAAAGAAAGCTCCGATATCCTCATGAACTTCGGCGGCCACGATTTTGCAGCAGGCCTTACAATTAAAGAGCAGCATATCGAAGAATTTAAAAGGCGCTTTTATAAAGCAGCCGATGAAAAATTATCCGATAACGATGTCGTAAATAAGCTCTATTTAGATAGCGAAGTGAATTTTGGCGACCTGACTTTCGACTTTATGGAATCATTTAAACTCTTAGAACCCTTCGGCAATGAAAATCCGCAACCAATCCTTTATTGCGATGCAAAACAGGCATGGCCGCCCAAAGTCGTTGGCAAAGCCCATCTAAAATTATACTTGGAACAAGGCGATTTTATTGTGGAAGGGGTTATTTTTAATAAAGCGGAGTTCAGTCCTTTACTCCGCAAAAAAGATATGACATTACGCGTTGCTTTTACTCCCCAAATCAATGACTTTCAAGGGCAAAGCATCCAATTGCTAGTTCGCGATTTTAAAATTCTCGATGGAGCTCACCCCCATCCGCAAATGCAATTGGATTCTGCTGGATAAAAACTTAGATTATAAAAAAAAACGCAAAGCCTATTAGGCCTTGCGCTTGACTGCTTTCTTTTTTAAGAAAGTCTCTTGATATTGTTTCACATTGTCTGAATGGATCACCCACGCAGCGCCTTTGCGTTCCGCTTTCAGATGACCAACGCGTGTTGCGTAATAAATCTTCTGATTAGGCACTTTAAGCATTGAAGCCACTTGATTAACAGAAAAATATCCTTTGCCGTTATCAAATAACAATTCGCCGTTAAAAACTGATTTTGAACGGGAATACTTTTGGTTGCGATAGGCTTCGAGATCATCCAAGTGAATCGTCCAACGAGTTGTCTCTTTACGCGCTTTCAATTTATTCAATTTAATTGCAACATAAATAGCTTGTCGTGTGACCTTATTGATTTTGGCAGCTTCAGTGATTGAAACTAATTTGCCTTGTAAATCTTTTTGGCTCTCCCTATTTTTAGGCATTTGAACCTCCCTGCACTTTTATTTTTTTTATTGTTGTTAATGTTTATTGTTAAGCAAATTTTTTTATTTCAAATTTTACCAAGCAACATTTATTTGAATTTCTTAATAAACCTAACCTTCATAAGACTGCTTATCAAGGCGTTTTCATTAAGAATTCATTAATTTATCCTGATAGAAGATCTATTTTTACATAAAAAAGAATTGAAATCAAGAGTTTCTTTACATTTTTTTTAAAAATGACCTGTTATTCTCCCTTCCCTGCCGTTTTCGCCCTGCCGTTTTCGTGCGTGCCCGTGCCCGTTTGTTCTTGCCGTTCCCGTTTACAAAGACTAATTCTCAAAAAGAAACTTATCCTGCACATTAACTGAATATGGGAAACGAAAAAAGGAAGACGGGAACGGCAAGAACAAACTGGCACGGGCACGGGCACGAAAACGGCAGAGAGGCGGGATCTTACTGACTCAGACGAATAAGATAGCCGAAAACTTTATCCCCAACTATAATTGAGTTATTTACGAATTAAGTTATTGACGTGAAATTTCGAGGTCATTTTAGCATGTGGCATAAACTTCTAGCATTAATGGCATTTTTGGCCTTTCCTTTATTTGCCTATTGCAAAGTCGCAGAAGTCACACCTCAGCAAACGACTGCAAAGCTACGCGAAATCATGAAAGCGCATGCGACCTATAAAGAACTTACCCCCGAGCTGATCAAACGCACGCTGCTTAATTATCTTGAGGAGCTTGATCCTACTAAAAGTTACTTTATTGAATCGGATATCCATCAGTGGTTAGAACCCTCCGATCAAGAGCTTAAACAAATTTTAACCGACTTTAATCAAAGCAATTTTCGTACATTTGTCTCAATTGATGATGAAATGGCAAAAGCGATCCATCGACGCAAAGAGCTGGAGAAGAAGGTTGATCTCTCCAACTTGCCGAAGAAAGTAGATCCTGCTGAATTCAAAAATATGAAATGGGTGACCACTCCAGAGCAACTAGTTGAGAGGATCACTAAGATTAAAGCCCTCCAGGCTGAAGCGGCTTCCAAATTAAACGACGAGCTTAAAGAAAAGTCCTTGCAACGGATCGCCAAAAGGCAAGCGAAGACTGAAGAAGATCTACTCTCCAAAGACTCTGTATTCCGGCAGCAATTGATGTTAACAGATGTCTTGAAAGCCACAGCCGCAGCCCTTGATACTCACACCTCCTATTTTACGCCCGATGAAGCGGCCCAATTTATGATCAGCGTTCAACAAAAACTATATGGGATCGGTGCACAGCTTAGGGATGATATCAACGGCTTTACAATTGTCAAAATTATAGAAGGAAGCCCTGCAGCAAATGGCAAGCAACTTAAGGTAAAGGATAGGATCATTGCTGTTAATGGAGAACCTGTGGTGGGCATGGATATTATTGATGCCGTCGATTTGATCCGGGGCGAAGCAAATACGCCTGTCGTCCTGACAGTTATCCGTGAAACTGAAGAGAATGATAAAAAGATTGAAGAAAAGCTGGATATTACAATTCCAAGGGGTGAAGTTGTTTTAAAGGAAACCCGTTATGAAACCTCTTTTGAACCGTTTGGCGACGGGGTTATCGCTTATCTTCGCCTTTATTCCTTTTATCAAGACGATAACAGCTCCTCCGCCGATGATTTATACAAAGCTATCGAGAAATTAAAGCGAGAGCATAATGTCAAAGGGGTTGTATTTGATTTAAGGTATAATGCCGGCGGACTCTTAACGCAGGCAGTCAATGTAGCGGGGCTTTTTATCACCAAAGGGACTGTAGCATCGATCAAAGACGATGCAGGTCACGTGCAGCATTTGCGTGATCTCGAATCTAATATTGCATGGAAAGGCCCGCTTATCGTGCTTGTCAATAGAGCAAGCGCTTCAGCTTCTGAAATTGTGGCGGGCACGCTTCAAGATTACGGCCGCGCGCTCATTGTGGGGGACGACCATACTTATGGCAAAGGTTCCTTTCAAACGTTTACCCTCAATACCACTAAAAATGGGCCCGTCAACCCCCAAGGCGAATACAAAGTGACCCGGGGGCGATACTATACCGTTTCTGGCCGTACGCCGCAATTGACGGGTGTTCAGGCCGATATTGTTGTGCCCGGAGCCTTATCACAGATGGAAATTGGCGAAAAATACACCAAATATCCATTGCAAGCCGACACAATCAAGGAAAATTTCGATGATGATCTTTCCGATATCTCGTTTTTTCAGCGTGAAAAAATCAAAGCCCTCTATAAATTCGACATGCAGAAAAAGCTGACCACCTACCAACCTTATTTGAAAAAGCTGCAGGAAAATTCTAAAGAACGGATCGCAAACAACAAAACCTACCAAAATTTCTTGAAAGATCTCAAAAAGGAAAAGGACACGGAACAAGAACCAACCGAAGAGGAAATGACAGGTCAAACTAATCAGTGTGATCTGCAATTGAACGAAACTAATAATATTATGAAAGATTTACTCTATTTTACCCATTAACAATTTCCATCTATCCATTCTTGCAATGATTTTTAGCTAATAAATAAGGAATTCTTATGACGACCTCATCAACAAGGCCTGTGCGTGTACGCATTGCCCCCTCGCCAACCGGCGATCCCCATGTAGGAACGGCCTATATGGCTCTTTTCAATATGATTTTTGCCCGCCATCATAAAGGCAAATTTATCTTGCGCATTGAAGATACTGACCGCACTCGAAGCCGTCCTGAATACGAAGATAATATTTACAAAGCCCTCAAATGGACCAATATCGCTTGGGACGAGGGTCCTGATGTCGGCGGACCTCATGCCCCTTATAGGCAATCTGAACGGTTCGATATTTACAAAAAGCATGCCTTTGATCTTTTAGAGAGCGGCAAAGCGTACAAGTGCTTTTGCACCGCTGAAGAACTGGAAGAGATGCGCGAATTATCTGCCAAAGAAGGGGGAAGGCAGGGCTATGATAGACGCTGCCGTAATTTAAGCCCCCAAGAGATCGCACAAAAGGAAGCGCAAGGAAAAAGCTATGTCATCCGCTTAAAAATGCCCCTGACAGGCGAATGCGTCTATGAAGATCTAATCAAAGGGCGAATCACCTATCCTTGGGCCGATGTGGATGATCAAGTCCTGCTCAAATCCGATCTATTCCCCACTTATCATCTGGCCAATGTGGTAGATGATCATTTGATGGAAATTTCGCATGTGATTCGCGGAGACGAATGGATGAGTTCTACGCCTAAACACTGTTATCTGTATGAAGCCTTTGGTTGGGAACCGCCGATTTTCATGCATATGCCATTGCTGTTAGGAAAAGATGGAAAAAAACTTTCCAAAAGGAAAAATCCCACCTCAATTTTCTTTTATCGCGATAGCGGCTACCTGCCGGAAGCATTCGTCAATTTTTTAACGCTTATGGGCTATAGCATGCCTGGAGATAGGGAAATTTATGCTTTGGACGAAATCATCAATGAGTTCGATTATAAACGGATCGGAGTCTCAGGCGCTGTCTTTGATGTGCAAAAGCTCGATTGGATCAATCAACAATATTTGATCAAAAATATTCCTCTGAATCAACTTTGGAATCGATTAAAGAATTGGAGCTTTAACGATGAATTTATGCAAATACTAATGCCCTTGATTCATACAAGGATTAAAACTTTTGGCGATTTTATCGATCTATGCGACTTTTTCTTTATTAACCATTTGAGGTACACACCTGAGCTTTTTGCGATTAAAGGAATGACTCCCGAACAGGTGTGTTATATTTTGCAGGCGATGATCTGGCATATGGATGAGCATGAAAATTGGGGAAATTCAGGGGTGAATCAAGCTTCACGTGATATCGCTGAAATTTTTGGCGTGAATCACAAGAAAGCCGTGATGCCTATTTTATTCGGCAGCCTTATGGGAAAACATCAAGGCCCACCTCTTTTTGATTCGGCAGCCATTTTGGGCAAAGACCGTGTCCGCGCACGATTGCTGCGTTCGATTGAGTTTCTTGGCGGCATTTCAAATAAAAAAGGAGATGCTTTGCGCAAAGCATGGGATAAACGGGATGCAAAAGCGTTGATGCAAGCGCAGGAATCATCATGAAAATCTAGATTAAAAAGCTTGTTTAGGAAAGCGAATGGAATCGTTGTACACTTTTGTTTGTGCTCATGCACAAGATGCCTATTGGATCTTTTTTTTATTGCTTTTATTAGCCGGACTGAATATTCCGATCAGCGAAGATATCCTTTTGCTTACAGGCGGCGCACTTGCTAGTACTTGCCTGACAATCAATGAGGCTTATCATCTTTATGTCTGGATCTATTTTGGCTGCTGGTTTTCGGCATGGGAAGCCTACTGGTTAGGCCGGCTTCTAGGCCCAAAACTTTATGTCATCCCTTGGTTCAACCATTTTGTCACTCCGAAGCGGATTATAAAACTTCACCATCTTTATGAAAAATGGGGAATTTTGACATTTATCGTCGGTAGATTCATTCCCGGCGGAGTCAGAAATGCTCTTTTTATCACATCGGGATTAGGAAAAATGCCTTTTTTAAAATTTATTATGCGCGATGCAGTTGCTTGCTTAATTGCCAGCAGCACCATCTTTTATTTAGGTTATATTTTTGGGGAAAACTACAGCGTCATCGTCAGTTATATTAAAAAATATGAGTTGGCTGTAATTTTAATTCTTTTAACAATTATTATAACTTTTATCTTCATTTCTATCCGAAATCGATCTAAAAAAACACAAGCTAATAGCTAGAAGCGAGATAAAAGCTGGCAGGTAAGGGCCCAATCCGTTAAAATATGTAAAAACACGTTTCTTTAAACTTTATATGGCCTATCATGTTGAATCTTCCAAATTTTCTTTCACTATTACGCATTCCACTCGCTTTAATTTTCCTCCAAACTAATCCCATTTATCGCGCTTTAGCGATTATTCTCGCCTTATTAACCGATTGGCTCGATGGATTTATCGCGCGCCGCTATGATCTTTCAAGCCGATTTGGCACAATGTTAGATCCTTTAATGGATAAATTTTTCGTCTTTTTTGTCCTTTCTATTTTAATCAACGAACAGCGGGTCACTCCCCTTGAAGTGTGTTTATTAATTTGCCGCGACTTTTCAGTCTTTTTTTACGGGATTTTTTTAGCGATCAAAGGGCGGCTCATCACCTATAAATTCCGCGCCATATGGTGTGGCAAAATTACGACGGTGCTTCAATTTGGAGTTCTCTTAGGGTTGACGTTTGGAATGAAAGTTCCTACTTACGCCTACTCCATCTTTATTATTCTTGGCATCATGGCTCTAGGCGAACTTTATCACACCGATCGCGCACAACGTACAATTTCATAAATTAAGCAGGCAAAACGACCGACTTTTCTTCGGGAGAATCAATTTCCAACTCAGCTGCATCGGTAGTTGCTTTTGGCTTTATCTCGTTGGAAACTAGTGCAAACTGCCTGCCTAACGACCGCGTTGCCATAATCCAGAATCCAATAGCTGCCATTAAAATTGCAGCGACATAGGGAGAGCTTGCTCCCAAAGAACCAAAAATCATCAAAAGACCGGTATGGATTAAAGAACCGCCGGACTTGCCCAGGCGAGATCCAACACCATCGATTGCGGCTTTGCCTTTGAGCTTGCATTCATGGCTTAATGGGATAAAGGCCATTTCTTTTGTAGCATCAAACACAGAATACTTCATCGCTTTGCTTAAACAGTTTTGAGCAGCGCCAAACAAGACGGCAATAAAGAGCGGCGAAGTGCCCCATAAGAGAGTGCTTTCACTGATATAGTTGCGATAAAAGAGGAAACCAAAAAATCCAGCGCATGTCGCTAACATAATTACAGGAGTAATTAAAGCTGTGCGGGTCCAACCAAAACGTGTAATGATACGTGCCATCAAGAGTGATGTGATGGCTGATACAAATCCGATCATGGATGTCAAATTGCTCATGAAGTCGTACAAATCACCGGGCGAAGGATAAATTCGACGTAATTGATCTTTCCAAACCACTTCGACTAGATTGATCACAAGGTTGTACGAAACGACCAACGTTGCAATGCAAAGCAAGTATTTCGAGTTAGTTAAATAAGAAAAGCTCTCTTTCATCGATAGCTTTCCTTTAGCTTTAAGAGCTTGCTTAGTCTTATGCAGCTCATCAAAGCAAGGATCATTCAACACATTGCGATTCATCCAGCGGAAAATAGCCATAATGATACAGCCGCTGACAATCACGATGGTCAACAAAATCATGAGGGAAAGGGTCCAATCTTCTTTAATAAAAGTGGGATCGATATTCTCTTCTTGCGGTAAAAATCGCGCCACTTGCCCCGCTAAAATCGCACAACAATTAGCCCCAAAGCAAAACACTCCAAAAAACCGGCGGGCTTCATCAATGCGAGTCACTTCATTGGCAAATCCCCAAAAAAGAACGGTCATCACAATACTGCCCCACAACTCCGCAATGACATAAAAAAGAGTAAATGACCAGTGGCGAAGCATGGCAATCATCCCCTTAAAACCCAGCGGCAAAATCCCCTCTAAAAAATTAGCGGCGCTATGGGCATGCAAGGAGTGGCGAAATGGATAGATAATAAAGGCAAAAATGGCGAAAAAGATCAAAAAGCCTGAAATGATTAAATAAAATACCTTTTCTTGGCTGAACCGATTTGAGAGCGTTGTAAAAATAAAAGTCAGTAGAATCGCTCCGGGAAGAAGGGCCCAAACTTTAATAAAGGGAATGACTTCGGCACCGGCAGCGGTGATGACTACCGCATCCTTCATGCAGCGCAGCAGATCATAGCAAAAAACAATGAGGCAGATCATGATGAGCATCGGAACTAGTTTTTTGCGTTCGGTATTATAGACCGGCCAGAAAATCGACCGTATTGAACCAAATTCCTTTTCTAATCCAGAAGACATCTAATTTGCCTTTTGTGAAGCCCTATTATAACAAATTTTTTTATTTTTTGCTAGAATTATTTTGATTTTAATGTTTACTCAAATTTACTTTTTTTATTCATTTAAAAATAAAAAAGTAGAAATATTGATAAAAAAACAATATTTCTACCTTTTAAATTTCAAATTGCCTGTTGTTCAACAACTAGCTTTCCTGGGCTCGGTTGAATTCCTCTCTCTGTTCCCTTTAAAAGCTCTTCTTGAGGTTGACCCTGACCAGTTGTTTGACTCTCTGTCATTATGACAAACTGCTTGCCCATCACTTTTACAGCCACCATCCAAAGGGCGATGATCGCTAATAAAAAGACAGCAACATAAGGCGCACTTGCCGTAAAGGATGCCAACGTCAATAGCAAGCTTTGATGGATCAAGGAACCGCTCGACTTTCCTAACCGCGCTCCAACGCCATCAATAGCCGCTTTACCCTTAAGCTTCACCTCGCGGGAAAGAGGAATAAAAGCAATCTCCTTAGTCGAATCAAAGACAGAGTACTTGGCAGCGCGGCTTGCCACATTTTGCGAAGTTCCAAAGAAGACTGCTAAGACTAAGGGAGAAACTCCCATGAGGCTGATCATCGCCTCTCCATAAGACCCCTTCGCTAAAAAACATCCGAAGAAACCGATACTGGTGACAAGCAGAATGATTGGAGTGAGCATTGCCGTGAAAGTCCACCCATATTTCCGAACGGCATTTCCCGATACAAATAGGGCTGCTAACGTAGCCACAATGGCAATAAAACTGGTCACATGATTCATATAGAGGCTATAGTCGCTAGGATCGGGATAAAGCTCGTGCACCTCGTGCTTCCAAACAACCTCAACGAGATTAATGACAATATTATAAGCGATCACGATAAAGGCGAGGCTTAGCAAGTATTTCGACCGTATAAGATAGGAAAAGCTTTCCCGCATGGAAAGTTTATTCTTAACAATAACGCCGGCGTCATTGACCTCTTCAACATTCTGATAGCGCGCTTCTGTCAAAACATATTTGTTTAACCAATAAAAAATTCCCATCGCCATGATTCCAGAGATCAAAATCAATACGATCAGCATGATCATGGTCTGCTCCCAGCCCGTCGCACCAAAAGGCAACGCAGCATCTAGCTCCTTGCGATAAAGGCTAACGGAGATCTCACCGGCAAAGATACCAGAAACATTGGACGCCATCCCTAAAATGCCGTAGAAACGCTTGGCCTCGCCTAGGCGGGTGATTTGATTTGCAAATCCCCAAAAGAGGACAAACAAAACAATGTTTCCCCATAATTCAGCCATGACGTAAAAGGCGGTATACAGCCAGTTGCGATACATCGCAATCATACCCTTAAACCCTGGAGGTAAAACTGCTTGAAGACTATCGGCTGAGGCATGAGGATGGAAAAAATCGCGTGCGGGATAAAGGATGAAAGCAAATACAAAAAAGAAGAGGAGAAAGGCAGAAAACATCGTGTAAATCACGGTGTCCCGCGAAAAGCGATTGGACAATCTGGTAAAAATAAAGGTCATGAGGATCGACATGGGGAACATAGCCCACACTTTAATGAATGGGATGGCTTCGGCGCCCGATTTTTCCCCGTTGAGAACTAAAGTATCCTTCATAGTTCTCAGTACATTGTAATCAAAAGTTATCAGAAAAAATATCACCAAGAGCGGAATAAGCTTTTTGAGCTCATAACGATGAACGGGCCATAAATAGGACCGCCATCTCCCAAATTCACGTTGGCCTTGTTCAGACGCTGACATCCAAACCCCTTTTTTTGGGATAGGTAATGTTAATAATATTTTGCTGCATTAATTTGTGATGTTGAGAAAGAAAAGTCATAGGCTCGCATCGTTGTGCGCAGCGTGCGGAGAGGAAGCAGGAAAAACAGCTTAACATAAGCCTCTGACTTCATTTTTGAACATGTTTTATGACATGCTGTCCCAAGTTTATAAATGATTGCTCCGAACTTTGCAACCGCTTTTTTTTGCGGTGAGGAAGCTCATGGGCACCATTTACAAAAAAAACTCTATATAACTGACAATACTATAATATATTTATCAAATCTTTACAATAAAATTCATTTATTTATTAATTAATAACGCAGGTTTACTTATTTAAACGAGCTTTAGAGGGTGTCAAAGCTTCAATGCCTGGAAGGGTTCCGAATTCAATGAATTCAAGGGCAGCGCCTCCACCTGTCGAAAGATGGGAAATTTTATCGCTGACCCCTGCCGCTTCAATGGCAGCAATAGAATCGCCTCCACCCACTATTGTAGTAGCGTGCGGAAGATTGGCGATCGCTTGAGCGATGGCACGCGTGCCAACACTGAAATCCGTTTGCTCAAATACTCCTAATGGGCCATTCCAAAAAACCAGCTTCGCATTTTGCAACTGCTTTGTGAAAGCCTCAATAGTTTTAGGACCGATATCAACCCCTTGATAGCCATCAGGAATTCCTGGAGTTGTTTCGACGATTTGGCTAGCCGCTCCATTGACCGGTTTATCGGCAATGACATGATCGATGGGCAAAAGCAGTTTGACATTCTTTTTACGACACGTTTCGATAATATCTTTCGCTTCATTGATCAAGTCATCCTCATGAAGGGAGTCCCCGATGGATTTACCTTGAGCTTTTAAAAATGTGTGCGCCATCCCTCCGCCGATTAAAAGTGCATCAACCTTTTCAAGCAGGGCTTTCAAGACACCGATTTTTGAAGAGATTTTCGCCCCTCCTATAATCGCATAAAAGGGATGAGCGGGCTGGAGAAGGGTGGAATTTAAAAAATGCATTTCTTTGTCCATCAAAAAACCCGCAGCCGATTTGCCTGGAAAATATTTAGCAATGAGCGCTGTCGAAGCATGAGCGCGGTGGGCAGTCCCAAAAGCATCATTTACATAGACATCGCCTAATCGGGCAAAGTCTTTCACAAAGTCAGGTTCTTCGTCCGGATGTTCTTCACCGCGATGAAAACGCAAGTTTTCCAAGAGCAGGATTTGGCCTGGTTGAAGGCTGCCTGCCATTTTTTCAACTTCGGGACCTATGCAATCGGGAGCCAATTGCACGGGAATGCCCAAGAGTTCTGATAATCGTTTTGCGCAAGGCTTCAGGGATAATTGTGGCGTTTTGCCTTTAGGACGTCCCAAATGGCTCATCAAGATTAGAGATCCGCCATGCTCTAAAACATAGCGTATGGAAGGCAAAGAGGCTCGGATGCGCGTATCGTCGGTAATATTCCCTTGAGGATCAAGCGGCACATTAAAATCCACTCTCATCAGCACTTTTTTTCCCTTAACTGAAAGATCCGCTAAAGAAAGCTTTGGCTCCATAAAAATATCCTTTTGTGCCTATCGATTTTTTTGCACGATCTCCAAGAAAAATTGATGAATGGAAGCATCCTCAGTTAATTCAGGGTGAAATGTGCAGCCTAAATGCTTTCCCTGCATCACAAGCACAGGTTCGTCGTTAAAAGAAGCTAGCACTTTAACATTCTTTTCACATTTTCGGATCCGAGGTGCTCTGATAAAGATCGCAGGGATTTTTTTATGATGCTTTGTTTCAAAATTCAATTCAAGCTCGACACGAAAAGATTCGGCTTGAGAACCAAAAGCATTTCTTTCAACTGTAATATCCAACCATCCAAAGGGTTTCATGGGATCGGCTAGAATCTCCTGAGACATTAAAATCAAGCCTGCACAAGTCCCAAAAACAGGTTTTTTTTGCGCAAAATCACGCAGACTCTGTTCCATTTCCCCAAAAAGGATTTGCCGCAGGATCGTTGTAGACTCTCCGCCTGGAATAATTAAGGCGTCGCAGAGAATTAAATCAGACTTTTTTTTTACTTCAATGGTGTTTACGCCTAAACTCTTCAACATTGCAATATGCTTTGCAAAAGCTCCTTGCAAGGCTAAAACTCCGATAGTCAGCAGTTCCATGCTTACCATCCGCGAGAAGACATGAGATCATCCGGTTTGATCTGCTGCATGTCCAATCCTTTCATGCCGCTCATCAATCCCAATGAAACTTTGACAAGCATTTCAGGATCTCGAAAATGGGTCACTGCTGCAACAATGGCTTTGGCACGGTGCGGAGGGTCTTCAGATTTAAAGATGCCTGAACCGACGAAGACACTTTCGGCCCCAAGCTGCATCATCAGAGCTGCATCGGCAGGAGTAGCTATTCCGCCGGCTGCAAAATTCGGGACAGGCAATTTTCCTGTTTTAGCGATCTTTTGAACTAATTCGTAAGGAGCCCCCATCTGCTTAGCTTCAGCCATCAACTCGGCAGCATCCGCCGTTTGCAACCTTTTAATTTCTCTCATCACTGTCCGCATATGCCGTACGGCTTCGACGACATTACCTGTGCCCGCCTCCCCTTTTGTGCGGATCATAGCTGCACCTTCTGCAATGCGCCTTAAGGCTTCTCCAAGATTGCGGCAGCCGCATACAAAGGGAATTCGGAAGGCGTGCTTGTCGATATGATTTTCATCATCGGCGGGAGTCAGCACCTCGCTTTCATCGATGAAATCAACGAAAAGGGCTTCCAGGATTTGCGCTTCGGCAAAATGGCCTATCCGGCATTTAGCCATGACAGGAATCGATACAGCTTCTTGGATTTGTTGGATGAGTTCAAGATTAGACATGCGGGCCACGCCGCCTTGGGCGCGGATGTCTGCCGGTATGCGTTCCAAAGCCATGACTGCCACGGCGCCGGCATCTTCGGCGATTTTTGCCTGCTCAGCCGTCGTGACATCCATAATCACGCCTCCTTTGAGCATTTCGGCCAAGCCGACTTTGACTTCCCAAGACCCTTTTTCAGGCAGCATGCCAGTTTTTTTACGCATAGCACTCTCCGCATTTTCTTGGGGTCCATTATGGCATTACATCTGAAAAACAGGAAAGAGAAATCAATCTAAACTGAAAAACTCAAGACAATGAGCCTCTCCCTGCTGTTTTATGCATGGGTACGGGTACGTAAACGGCAGAGGCAGGGAACTAAAGATCCGCAAAAGGATTTGTTGCTTGAGTAAAGAGATTGCCTTTTTTTCTGCGGTTAATCTCATGCCTGATCGAAAAAAGCAGATCTTGATCAAAATCTTTATTGGCTGCCCAATGGAGATAAGCCAAAGGAACCTCTTTTAAACTTCTTCCTTTGTGCTTTCCCAAGGGCATTATCTTAAGCAAAACGGGCCTCGAGAGAGTATCAAAAATCTGTTCGGTGGTTTTGAACCGTTTGGCAAGAAATTTGAAAACTTCCCGATTGACAATCACATCGCTCATGGCGCGATGAGCGCCCTCGAATCCTATGCCAAAGTGCTGACGCAGCTGTTCCAACGAATTTGTCGGGCTTTCCCCATACAAACGCGCCATCCTCAGCGTATCAAGGTAGCGGTTGGACCTAAGACGATGGGGAATGCCTGCACGGTCGGCTGCGATTGCAATTAATTCGATATCAAAACCGACCCCATGTCCTATGATAATATGAGAACCTATAAAATTTAATAACTGGGGAATGATTTGCCTTATCAAAGGCTTTCCAGCTACCATATCTTGCGTGATGTGATGGAATGCGATAGAAGAATCGGGAATCGCGCATTCTGGATTGACTAACGACTCGTAGTTATCCAGCACTTCATTCAATGTGAAGCGCATGGCGCCCACTTCGATAATTCTATCTTCCTTAGCATCTAACCCTGTAGTTTCGCAATCAATGCAAACGAATTCCTGTTGATCAAGCGACGGCATCTTTTTATGTTCCCTCATTTAAAGCATCGTTTAACATGGCCACCAACTCTTTCCGTCCCACGTTTTTGGTGGTCGAATAGTGGACGACATGCAAATTTTCGTAATTAAAACTTTTCAAAATTTTATCTGTATTTCTTTTTTTTTCATTGGCATTGACCTTATCCACTTTAGTCAGGACTAAAATGACCGCTTTTTCAGCCTTTGCAGCCCATTCAAGAAGCTTTTTATCCTCTTCATTCGGCGTGCGGCGTATATCAAACAAGCACAACACTAGTTTTAATGTTTCCCGCCGGTTCAAATAAGCTTGCACCATAGGACCCCATTGCTTCCGAACAGAAACAGGAACTTCAGCGTACCCATAGCCTGGTAAATCCACAAAAGCCAACCGGTCGTTGAGCGTAAAGAAATTTAGCATTTGGGTTTTTCCGGGGGTAGACGATGTTTTAACTAACCCTTTGCGTTGAAAAAGATCGTTTAGTAAACTCGACTTTCCCACATTTGAGCGCCCCGCAACGGCAATTTCAGGCATCAATGCTCCCTCAGGATTGCGCAAAACGGGGTAATCTTTATCCTTGACGGCAGATTTTATAAATAACGGCTGTTTAAATATGAACCCTTTCATCTTTTCCTCAACGTTATTTTACGGCAATTTTCGCCTAAATGTTCCATTTGGATCGCCAAGCATCCTGGAAAAATAAGCGAGTCTATCCGTTCCGACCATTCGATGCAGCAAATGCCATCCGCATAAAAATATTCATCAAATCCCATGCTTAAAAATTCATCGGTATCGCGCAAACGATAGAGATCAAAATGATACACGGTTTTTAGACCTTGATGGATATGCAAGTAAACATAAGTGGGGCTATGCACTTCGTCAGAGAGGCATCCTGTGGCACCTGCCGCCAACCCTTTAATCAGAGACGTTTTACCTGCCCCCAAATCGCCAAAAAAACATATCACTGACTGTAAAGGCAACTCTTGGCCAAGTTCATACCCAAACCGGCGTGTTTCTTCTTCTGAATAAGTGATTAGGGTCCTCACGTTTATTCGATCCAATGCTCTACATAGGGAACAAAATCTTGAATATCGGCTAAAGCTTCAACGAAATCGGTGATTTTTTCTTCAGCCAATTGCTTTTGAATAAACGCTAAGAAATGTTCTTCTATTTCAAATCGATTTTGATTTTGGACCTCGACTAAAGAGAGCCGCTTGAGATAATTTCTTTTAAAATCTTCGATGACAGCTTCTTTACTGATGAAAAGCTTGCCGCTAAGGACGGAGGAGTACACAACTTTAGTGATGGGTTCTTTTGCTTTGGTTTTTGCCAAATAGCTTTTAATGACCTCGGGATCATCCGATATAAAAAATCGCTTTACACGCAAACCGCCCTGCCTTTCCGTATTTTCGGGGCATTTCGAGACCCAATCATAAATGGCGTCTTGAGGGTTTGGATGGGTATTATCGCCAAAGACTTTGCCTGTAAAAGGGCATATATATATTTTTTTTGTCTGTTCATTGACGCTTTGGGTGCTGAAGCCAATTTTGATTTCGGCTTCGTGCCACAATTTTTTATCGTTTTCCAAATTTTTGACAGCATCTTCGGAGCTTTGATAGATCTTTTTTTCTTTGGGGTATAACACCGGCTCCAAGTTAAACTTATTTTCTATAAAACAAAGGTAAGTGTTGACCAGCTCAGCAGGGCGATTTTCATTGAGAAACTGTTTTAATATTTTTTGATCATCTTCGTTGATGATAACCTTAGCCATTACTAACCTCTGGGGAATTGCAAACACCCATCTGCAGTCAGCAGACGGCATTTGGAGATTTTGAAACAAATCATTACTATATTTATACTGGCATTAGAATACCTATCAGGTTTAAATTAATCAAGGGAATTTTGAAGATTTTAAAAGTCTAAAGGCGCCTATGCTAACAATCAAAGAACTGAATATTCCGGGTTATAAAAAGGTCATCGAGGCGCAGAATCCCGAGGCTAAGCTTCACTGCTTTATCGCCATCCACGACTGCACGTTGGGCCCAGCTTTAGGCGGCACGCGCATCCATCGCTACGCCAATACTCAAGAGGCTTTAAATGATGTCCTCCGCTTATCCAAAGCCATGACTTACAAATCTGCTTTGGTGGAAAACGGATTAGGTGGAGGGAAAAGTGTCATCATTGCCGATGCCAAAAAAGAGAAAACGCCTCAATTATTGGCGGCTTTTGGAGAAGTGATCGATTCCTTAAAGGGGCAATACATTGCTGCTGAAGATGTGGGAACAACAACCGAAGATATGATGATTATAAAACGCACAACGCCTTATGTCTGCGCGCTGCCCACCGATAAAAGCAGCGGCGATCCCAGCCGATTTACTGCATGGGGTGTTTTTCGGGGCATATTGGCCGTTTCTAAAAAAATCTGGGGCACACACAACCTTAAAAGAAGGAAAATTGCCATTCAAGGTCTTGGAAATGTCGGAAGCAAACTTGCGAATATTTTGTTTTGGGAAGGAGCCGATCTTATTCTCAGCGACATCGACCAAAAAAAAGTTCACGATCTATGCACTTTATATGGCGCTCAAGCGGTGGATTCCAAGGGCTATTTTTCATCCGATTGCGATATCCTGTCACCATGCGCCTTTGGGGGCGTATTGAATGCGGATACAATCCATCAGCTCAACTGTGCAGCTGTAGCGGGCGGAGCTAACAATCAGCTATTAAGCCAAGAAGATGGAAAACGACTAATAGATCGGGGAATTCTCTATTGTCCCGATTATATTATTAATTCTGGTGGGATCAGCAATGCAGCAGCAGAGTTCGATGAGGGAGGATATAACCCGAAGCGGGTGCGCGATAAAGTCAACCATATTTATGATCTGTTGTGGACGGTTTTTCGACGATCGGAAGAAGAGGACAAGCCGACTAATCAGATTGCTGATGAAATAGCCGAGTATAATTTGCAGCATGAGATAGGAAAACGAAAAACAGCTATCGACTTCAAAAAATAATTAGTTGGCAGGTTTATAATATTTAATTTCTTTTGCTTTAGGCTGTATGATTTGATTCAAAAGATGTTTGCCGCCTTTAAATATACCCCCACCAAAAATGATGAGCGCACCGGCCAAAACCAAATGATCCCAGTTTTCAGGTGAGCCGCCAGAGTTCAGAGAGTCCGGACAATAATCAGAAACAGATTCTGTTGCCCAATCAAGCAGACGAAAACACACTGCAATAACACTAAAGGCTACAATGATGATTTTAAATCCCTTTCCCAATACATTAAATTCTATCAATGCTTTCTGCGCAGCCTCATTTAAGAGGTTATTTAATGGTTGAACCATGATCGTTTTCTTTCGACAATACGGACAACAATGATTATCATTTAACCATGGAACGATGCAGTGTTTATGGAAAATATGGCCGCAAGTCAATTGAAGACATGTATAAACAGTATTGGCTTTGTATTTTTTTAAACAGATTCCGCAGCTGGGATTGTGATAAACTGAAGGCAAAGAATCAAAAAAATGCATAGCTTCTCTTTATTAAAAGGCAAAAATATATCCATTTGATTCATTTAATTCAATTATAAATAGAACGGATAGGCCGTCTACCCTTATCTTGTCCTTTGTGAATAAGTATGCAATCTTTTATAATAAAACCCTTACTAAAGAAATAAGGAAAATTCATGACGCTGAAATATTCTGTCATTATCCCGATGAAAAATGAGGAGGGTAATGTCGCTGATCTCATCGAAGAGCTCGAAGCTGTGATGCAAAATTTACAGTCTCCTTGGGAATTAATCTGCATCGACGATGGATCTACCGATCGAACGACGCAAATTTTAGAAGAACTCACCTCAAAAAAAACATACCTTAAACTCATCGTTTTTGATAAGAACTATGGGCAATCGAGTGGTTTTGATGCTGGATTCCGCCGCGCAAGAGGTACCTTCGTGATCACACTAGATGGCGATAGGCAGAACGATCCGGCCGATATTCCAAAACTCATCCATGCCATAGCTGATCACGATCTGGTATGCGGCATCCGGCAAAAAAGAAAAGATACTTGGTTCAAAAGAATCATTTCCATCCTTGCTAATAGCCTGCGCAGCCGCATCTGCCACGATGGCGTACAAGATACCGGCTGCTCTTTAAAAATCTATCGCGCCTCCTGCTTGGAAAAAATCAAGATGTACAACGGCATGCACCGTTTTCTGCCGGCATTATTTACAATCGAAGGATTTCGGATCACCCAGATCCCTGTGAATCATCGTCAACGTACGCAGGGTAAAACTAAATACAATTTATTCAACCGTTCTTTTAATACCATTGCCGATCTCTTAGCAGTCCGTTGGATGTGTAAGCGCCAGCTAAAATACAAAATTAAAAAGACATCGATTTCATGATTGAACAGTGGCGCGAATATCTCTATTTTTTTGGATTCTTATCTTCAATTGCTTTTGGAAGTCGTTTTCTTGTGCAGTGGATCGCCAGCGAAATTAAAAAGCAAAGCATCATCCCCCCTTCATTCTGGCGCCTTTCATTGGCAGGCAACTGCCTGCTCCTTATCCACTCCTTTTTGCAGCTGCAGCTGCATGTAGTTTTTGTGCAAACATGCAATGCCGTCATCTCATGGCGCAACCTAAACCTCCTTAAACCTCCAGAAAAGCGGATCTCCTGGAAGCAAACCTGTCTGCTTTTAGCCTTTTCATTAACGGCTATCTTGCTCTTATTTGTGCTTCAAGCTTGGTATTTGCCCGGAGAGAATCATCTTTTCCGCATTCCCGTCACTCCTTGGAATAGTTCGCAAGAAAACTCTGTAGGATTAGGCTGGCATATCGCCGGCTCCATCGGTTTACTCCTCTTCAATAGCCGTTTTTGGGTGCAGTGGTGGTGCTCCGAACGGCGCGGTTCCAGCTATGTCGGCCCGGTTTTTTGGTGGATTAGCCTGATCGGAGACGGGCTGTGCCTGACTTATTTTTTCCATCTTGGAGATGTTGTCAATTTGATCGGCCCTATTTTCGGCATGGTGCCATATATCAGAAATTTAATATTAATTTACAAAACGCCCAAATCAGTACAACCTGAAAGCCTATCATGACTGAACGCAAATTATTTATTTTTGCCGGTGAACACAGCGGCGATAGGCATGGCTCTAAACTGCTGAAAGCGCTTAAACAAAATGTACCGCAACTCAACATCTCCGGCGTCGGTGGTCCTGCCATCCGTTCCGAGGGCCTTGCCGAATGCATCCTTCAAACCGAAGAATTTGCCGTTATGGGATTTACCGATGTCGTCCAAGCCTTGCCCAAACTCTGGAAAAACTTTTACATCATCCGCAACCATATTCTTGAAACCCAACCTCATGCCGTCCTCTTGATAGATTACCCGGGTTTCAATTTACGCCTTGCCAAAGCGCTTCGGCAAAAGGGATATGCAGGCAAAATTGCCCACTACATCGCTCCCAGTGTATGGGCCCATGGTAAAAAACGGATCCACCAGATGGCCGAAACATTAGATCTGCTCATGACGATCTACCCCTTTGAAAAACAATATTTTCAATCGTCGAAACTCCAGGTAGAATTTGTCGGCAATCCCTTGCAAGAATATATTTCCGCCTATCAATACGATCATTTATGGACTCAACATCTTAGAATCCCATCGACTGAACATCTGATTGCTCTCTTTCCTGGCAGCCGTCCAGGCGAAATTGCTCGCAATTTACCCTACATGCTGACAGCAGCCAAAAAAATGAAAACCGATTTTCCCGAAGCTGTCTTTGCCATTTCTTGTGCATCGGATGATCTGAAAGATTTCATTCTAGCGCAGTTATCTAAGCACCCTCTGCACGATGTGCATCTTATCCCTAAACAATACACCTACGAATTAATGCGCGACAGCCGTACCGCCTTGGCAAAGTCGGGCACGGTGACACTTGAATTAGCATTGCATCACTGCCCCACCGTAGTCATGTACAAATTAACTTTTCTAAATTGGCTTTATGCAAAGGCAGTCTTGCGTTTACAACTGCCCTATTATTGCCTTGCCAATATTCTGATGGAAAAGAGCATTTTTCCGGAGCTTATCGAACATGGATGTACAGCAGATCATATTCATGCTCAATTAAAACTCATGCACCAAGAAGGAATCCATCGGCAAACCTGCCTTTCAAACTGCCGCACACTCATACAAAAACTGCAGAGCCAAAACACCAGCCAGAAGGCCGCCGGCCACATCGCGGAGTTATTAGCATGAAAAAGCTGCGTCATTATTGGCTTAAATTCAAAAGAGATGGCCTGGCTTATCCGATCGCCTTTTTAGGCAAGTATTGCATCAAAGCCATTTTATGGACCTGCAAAATTGAAATAACCGGGCTAAAACCATTTGTAGAAATAGCGGAAACGCGTAGCTGTATTCTGATGCTATGGCACAATAGATTGTCAATCGTAGCCGAAGTATTGAATACCCATGCCCCCCAATTTTTATATGCCGCCTTTATTAGCAAAAGCCGCGATGGAGAACCTCTAGCCCATTTGGCCAATAGCTATAAAATAGGACGCGCCATTCGTGTTTCACACCATGCCAAATATCAAGCTTTGAAATTGGTAATAAATAATCTAAAAACCATTAAAGAGGTGATCCTTTTCACGCCAGATGGACCTCGCGGACCCGTTTATAAGGTCAAACCTGGCATTGCTCTTGCAGCTCGTGAAACAGAAGCCCCCATTATTCCGTGGACCTGGATAACCGATCGTTCCTGGAAATTGAAAACATGGGATGGGTTTCTACTGCCCAAACCATTTTCCCGCATCAAAGTTATTTTCGGCACACCGGTTTATTTAACTGATAAAACTGTTAGTGTTGAGGCTTTAACCAATCAATTAGAAACCTCTCTTTCTACTTTAAAATAAAAGCTTTGCTAATGAAACATCTGGGTATCCATGTCAGGAATGACCACTAAAGATGGGTGAACTTTAGCGCGCAGCACTTGTTGAATATAGGATAATGTCGTTCCAATAGCTGAATAGCACGACGTACAGCTGCCCTGATACGTAATCACAACCTCTTTATCCTGCAGCAAATTAATCACCTCTACTCCGCCGGCATCCAAAGCAATGTAAGGTCTTACATCATTGTCTAAGACCTGTTCGATCACTGCTATTTTTTTCTTAAGCGGCAATTCCATCCATCCAGGATATCCACCTTCTACAACTTCTCCTATTGATGTGGGCACAGGAGGTGCCACATATGTATCTGCAAATGGGATATCTGTGCATTGCTCAGCAGCATCCTCAATCGCACTTAGTACTAAATTCAAATGGGGAAACGTTTCCTTAGGAAAGGCATGCTCTTCCGAACGGTCTCTTAAATGAGCGTCAAGCAGATCGGTGCTGACTCGCTTTGCCTGATCGTAATTTTTGCCGATAATAATCTCGCAGGCAGCTTCAGCGGCACCAATCAAAGCCGATTGTCCAAACACCTGAAATTTAGCATCAACGATGATGCCATCCTCCTTGTCGACAAGCCAATATAACCAGATGCAATTACCATCTTCGATACGGCCGTCTTTGCCGATCGCCAGCCGCATGCCGCGCGCTTCCGACTCTTCAGGCGAAAAAACGCCTACATTGCGGGGATTTTCAATCTTGGCGATTAATTTCCTACTGTATCGCGCCCAAGGAAAAGGGGTGGTTAATGTTTCCAAACTCATGCTGGCAAACCTTTTGATGGGATAATCGCTTGCGAATTTTTTCTAAGGCACTCGGTGCAATCAAGCACAATCTCTATAGCTTTGTCAATCTGCTCTTCCGTTGTTTCTCTGGATAGGCTAAAACTGATGGCCGAATGCGCCAAAGAGGGTTCAATGCCTGAAGCTTCTAAAATCAAACCGATCTGCTGGAAACTTCCTCCTCCAATGCCGGCATAGACCCCTTTACGATTCAAAGCAAATAATAAGGCCTCGTTGGCTATGCCTGGAAACCCTATCGCTGTACAATGCGGCAGCCGCTCATTTTCATTAAAAAAAACTTGTGCATCCGGGAAACCTTGTAAAATCCCCTCTTCAAAAGCATTGCGCAAGCGAGCAACTTCTGTGCATAAAAGATCGCGGCTATCCAAGAGCTCTTCGGCAGCGTGGCCAAGCGCGATCAAACCCGGAATATTGTAGCTTCCTGCCCTTAGCCCTGCCTGTTCAATGCCCCCTAAAATAAAAGGACTGCATTTAATGCCATGTTTTATCCATAGTCCGCCTGTCCCTTTGGGAGCATGCAACTGATCGCCATTAAATGAAATAAAAGAGGCGCCGACTTCTTCAAGATCAAAAAATAGCTTGCCTAATACCTGCGTGGCATCCAAATGCAACGCGATGCCCCGTTCCTGACAAAGTTTAGCGATATCGCTGACGGGATTAATGACACCAGTCAGTCCATTAGCCCAACTTAAAGAAATGATAGCGGTGCGCGGAGTGATCGAATCTCCTAATATTTCAGCAGTGACCCTTCCGTGTTTATCCGCCTCTACCATTTTGCCGATGCATCCAAGCTGTTCCAGCCTTCCTATAGCCATGATAGGAGGCGCTTCATCGATATTCGATGTTAGATATTGATTCTTTCCTGTTTGCCGTGTGATATCGTAGTAAGCCGATTGAATCACATGGTTCATCGCCTCGGCACCTGAAGATGTAAATACAAAGTTATCGGAGTCTTTTGCCCCAAGCATTTTATAAATCGAACGGTAACTTCCGCTCAAAGCCGGATAAAGTTCTTGCCCTTTTTGATGGGGCGACGAAGGGCTTCCCCAGTGATCTGTCAAAAAAGGGAGCATCTTGCTTACGGTTTGCGCCGACGGCCGTGCTGCCATATTATTATCTAAATAAATTTCATGTGGCATATGACATCAGGCAGTAATGGATTGTTTATTGAATTGATTGTTATGAAAGGAGTATATGATCGGCTCTCCCGTTGGAATTTCCAATTCCAAAACTTCGGCTTCACTCAAGCCATCGAGATACATAATGATGGACCTTAAAGAGTTTCCATGGGCAGATATAAATACATTTTTGCCTTTATGAAGCAAGGGAATCACCTTATCTTTGAAATAGGGAATGGATCGGGCCGCTGTCATTTTAAGGCTTTCTCCTTCAGGAGGTGGAACATCAAAGCTACGGCGCCAGATTTTAATCTGCTCGGGCCCAAACTGCTCGGCCATTTCAGCCTTATTCATCCCTTGCAATTCGCCATACATCCTTTCATTTAATTCCCAGCAGCGGATCACAGGAATCGTCTGAGCCTCTGCTTCAGGGCTATGAATTTTGGCCCACTCCTCCAGTTTTCCTTCGCCCGGATGAAGCACCACCGGCACTTTTCCCGAACTGTGGACGCTCATCGCAATGAATGCGGTCATCTGAGCGCGCACCAAGGTAGTAGTGATAATGATATCGATAGGAATATCCTTGATCTTTTCGCCCCCTTCAAAAGCTTCCCGTATTCCTTCCACAGAAAGAGGCACATCGACCCAACCTGTAAATAAGTTCATCTTATTCCATTTTGATTGGCCATGCCGCATTAAAATCAGTTTGCCCATCTTTCCTCGCTTAATTACCTGTCATAATAGCTGAAGTTCAGGTTTTTCACCTTAGATATTTTTGAAAGGGCGATAAGGGTTGAATTTTTCCATGTTTTCGTTTAAAATGTATTTTTCTAGTGATTGCTAATCAAAAATTTAGGATATAAAGTGCCCAAAAAAAGATTAAGTAAATTTCTTGCAGCTGCAGGAGTCGCTTCACGCCGTGCATGCGAAGATCTCGTCTTTGATGGCCGCGTGCAGGTCAACGGAGCTGTCATCCTTCTCCCACAAACCCTCGTCGATGAAAAAGATGTCATCACTGTAAACGATCAACCGCTCGGCGGAGAGGAAGCCAAAGTTTACTATCTTCTTAATAAACCTGCTGGCTATATTTGCTCGGCCAAACGGACGAAAAGCAGCCGGATTGTTTTAGATCTTTTCGAAGGTGAACCGTACCGTTTATTTACCGTAGGACGGTTAGACAAGGACACGCAAGGGCTTTTGCTTGTCACCAATGATGGCCATTTTGCCAACACAGTCATCCACCCCTCTGCAAATATCGACAAAGAGTATTTGGTCAAGACCGATCAAGAGATCAGCGCCGATCATCTCATCGCGATTTCTAGAGGAACTCAAGTGGAAGGTGTCTTCATCAAACCTCTCAAAATTACAAAAGTCCGCAAAGGGACATTGAAAATTGTCATTGCTGAAGGAAAAAAAAGAGAAGTGCGTCAATTATTGACAATGGCCGGACTGGAAGTCAGAGAATTAACTCGCATCCGCCTTGGCAATCTCCAACTAGGACCTCTTCCGACCGGAAGTTGGCGCCCATTGACCGAGAAAGAAAAACAATTGATTTTTGAATAGGATTAGAGATGAAACGAAACCGCACTCCTACTCCAGATCTCGAAACCATCATGCCTATCTTGATCGGAATCTGGCGGCGCTATCAAAAAGAACCGGGCCCGCCTGATGTTCTGCAAACACGGGAATTCCGCCGCGTCGTCGAAGCTATCCAGACTTTGCAAGCTGGAAACTTTAATGGGCAAGATTACTTTTCACAGCCCGAGCTTTTAGGAGCATATCTCCTTTATCAATGGGTCATCCATTATCAACAAGGCTTGTCGCTGATCGGAGAGCTCCCGTGGACTCCGCGCCGTGTTTTAGACGTCGCCAGCGGCCCTGCTCCTTTTGCTTTTGCCTCCCTTAGACATGGAGCACAAGAGGTTTATGCAACAGACCGCAATCAAACCGCCCTTAATCTCGGGGCTGAAGTATGCGGACGGTATGGCATGCCCATTAATATCCGTAAATGGGATTGTTTGAATTCGCCTCTTCCTGTGGAAGGAAAATTTGATTTGATCATTGTAGCACATGCCTTGCAGGAACTCTTTCCTGATACTCAAAAAGGGTGGGTCGACAAGCAGGAACAGTTTATAAAGTTTCTGCTCAAGCAACTTTCATCTCGAGGATTTTTACTTCTAGTGGATAATTCTTTTCTTGAAGCCAACCGCCGCCTTTTAAGTTTACGCGACCGACTCGTGCAAGATCATATTCCGATTCAAGCGCCCTGCATTTGGCGCGGCGAATGCCCAGCCTTGAAATCTCCAAATAGTCCATGCTATGCCCAACGTGAAATGGAAAAACCCTATCTTATCAAAGAATTTCAACGCGCCGCTCAAATTAATTTAAATTCATTAAAAATGTCCTATATAATCTTCCGTCATCCTGATCTAGGATGGCCATCGGAACATGGCAAACGGCTTTATCGAGTGATCAGCCCCCCATTTGACAGCTATCAAGGCACACGTTATTATTTATGCGGCGCAGATGGTAAGAAAAGCCTTGGATCGCATCTTTCGCCGCCGCCTAAAGAAGCGCGTGCATTTGAGTTTTTACGCCGCGGAGAATTAATTGCAATCGAACACCCTCTTGAAAAATCAAACGCGCTAGATATTATCGAAGGAACCAAGTTATCGGTCGAAGCCGCTTGCGGAAAACCGTTAGAAGAAGAACCTGAAGAATAAAATGTGCCTATGAATCTGTTTTTGGAAGAATCAGCTCATCCTACCAATGAGCTAGAAGACGCCGTTAAAACCTTGGATGAATTTAATAAGCTCAATGAACAAGTCGAAGAAGGTTCATTGCAAAAGACGATGCATTTGATGCATGATTTTTTTGCAGCCAGATTTTCAGATAACAAAGATGAAATCGCCAAAAAACATCAAGATGACGCGTCAAAGATATTGAAAGCGATCGATGTCCTTAAAAGCAGTTTTATTTTTTTTGAAAAATTGCTGACAGGCAGCCTTTCACAACAGAAACTCGTCTCTTCAGCGCTGGCCGTCATCGATCGATTTAACACGATTATAGAAAAAGCTCATCATTATAATAGTTCTTTAAAATCTCGTATCGATGCTTTTTTTGCAGAAAAAAACGGCTCCTTATTAGCAAAGGATCTTGGAAGAATCCATTTTCCCCCTTTAGCTTCCATTCAAAGAGAATTTTCAGATAAAGACAAAACGGAAGAATCCCTCTCGAAAAAATTTACATTACACCACCACAGCCCTTCGATAACCACTAGCTCAAAGAAAATCACAAGCTTATCGCAAATCGTAGCACCATTAACTCCCATGCCTCATCATGACCTACCCATGCTCAATAAGCAAAGCCTCGAATTATTTCGGATGAAAGCCATTGCATTAATCGAAAAACATGAACTCCTTTCAAATAGTGAAGCACGTACAGCTGTCCTTAAAGCTCAACTCCATGTCGCACTTGAAATAACAGGTTCTTACAATGCCGTTTCATGCGCCTGCACATTAAACCCTTTTCCAGGACAAGTGCTCCATATCAAAGGACTGTTTGAAAAAGACCCGCACAGTACAAGCTTTTCAATTCCCAATTCAAAAAGCTTTCATCTCTCCTTTATTTCAACCCAAACTGGTTTTCCTGATCCACGCCAACACACAGGATGGGCGCTAGCTGATGTCGTACCCTCTTTCCCCCATCAACTTGATAGCCTCCCCTATTTTAAACCACTCTATGAACGCAAACAAACCTTAGCACGACAACTCCGCACTGAAACCAAATTCATCCAATATGCAAAACAGATGATCAATTTGAAAAGGGAAGCCTTTCAAAAAGACCTAGAAATTTTAATCCCTCTGCACCGACAGCTATGCCAATGCATGGCGCTAATAGCGCCCGCTGAAATTATCCCAATTAATATTGAAATAATTTTCGACCAATTTTTCAATCGATTGAAGCACGTTAATGTCCCTTTTGATTATTTATCGGAAACTTATGGGATCATTAATGAAACATTTGTTTTAAAACCCTTGGAAAAGCTTCAACGAGCTTGGCTTGATCACCATTCAGAGACATTTTCTCCACAAACCTATTTAGAAAATGAAATTTTGCAGGCTCAGCAGGAATTACAAATACAGCAAAAATATGCTCAATCAGATCTTGAAAAATGCACAATTGATTTTATTATTGCTTTTGGCAATATTATTGGGAATGGATCCGCGGCCATTCAACTACAGCAATTATCAGAAAGCATGAATTTTGCTCCACCTGCTTTGAACACATTCCAGCAAAAGATTCAAGGAATGATGTATAAACAGCTCGAAGCATTTCTCGATGATTTTGAAAGCAATGACAAGTTTGATCATAACGATACCATGCAGATTGTCAGCCAAAAAATGCAAGGTTTGCTCCAGGATGAGATCAATTTTTTAAAATCACTACTATCTTTTTCCGATAAATCTGATAAAACTGTTGAAACGATCATTATAGAACTCGATGATTACTTCAAAAAACGGTTTAAAGAAAAAGTTGATAAAAATTAACAAATTATTAAACTTTTTTATTAAAAATAACATTAAGGAAATCAAATGAATTTTGCATCTGAAATAGTTTAAGATGTATGCGAAACAAAGGATTATTTTATAAATACCAAAGTAGATAGGATAAGCTTATGAAATCTGTAAACTATGTGTTGATACAGGTGTAAACTATAAATAACACAAGGCCATAGAAAATGATTTCTTCATGTTTCGCAGCTAGAGTCCTTGCTTGCTGATCTTCCCATGTTCCTTCTGTCATTGTGTTTGTGAATACAGAATATTGAATGCCAGCTTCTTTAGCTTTCATAAGAAGACTTGCAATCTTATTTGAATTTTTTTCTCTTAAAATGATAAAGGGCATAAAACTAAGCTTTATTAAAAAAGTCTAGCTTTTATGTTTTTGATAAAAGGTCTATTGCTGATTGAACAAGCAGTTGAATTTCTTTTTTTATTTTCTCGTTTTTCAAGCGTCCCTGTTCATCAAAAGCGTTATAGGCATCTGGCACAACAACTTGTTGAGAAATAACCCTTCCACCTATATTTTCTATGATTGTTCGCAGATGCACCAGCCCTAGAGCACCTCCAAGCGGTCCAGGAGATGCGCTCATAATAGCAAATGTTTTGCCTTTGAAAGCTTCTCGAGAGCTACCGCCCGCTTCACTTCGCGATGCCCAGTCAATTGTATTTTTGAGCACGGCTGAAAGAGAACCATTGTATTCGGGAGAAGCAATTAGAATGACATCGTTTTGAATCAATAACTGCCGTAATTGTTTAACCTTGGTGGGCATACCTTCTTTAGCTTCGAGATCTGCATCGTAGAATGGGAATGGATAATCTTTCAGATCGATAACGGTGACATTTACTTCCATTTGGCATGTAATCTTAGCCGCTTCAGAAATCAATTTTTTGTTAACAGAATTCTCGCGAGTGCTTCCAGCGAAAGCCAATATTTTTATTTCTGCTTTAAGAGTTGCTGTAAATGCCACACAAAAAACTATCATCCATTTCCACATATCTTCTCCAAGTATTATTGGCAAATCAACCGCTTTAAGATAATAGAGTGATTTTGCTTAAAATGCTATCGAATTTATAAGTTTGTGATCTCCTCGTGAAGTAGCTGTGATTTCAGTGATCTATTCTTTGATGAAAATCATTGGAACAAAAGGAACTCAATCCTTATGATGTTCCTATTTGCCTAAATAGCTCAGTTGGTAGAGCAGCGCATTCGTAATGCGAAGGTCGTCAGTTCGATTCTGGCTTTAGGCACTTCATTAACCCCTCTAGACTGAAAGGTTTAGAGGGGTTTTCTTTTTTGATTTCCTTTCACAAACCGATGATTTTTCACACTTTTGTCACACCAAGGAACTGTTGTGGACAATTGCGTACAACAAAAACCGCATTAGAAAATGGAAAATAGACATGTGGCCTTTGTTGTTGAAATGTCGATTCATTCGTTGAATTTGAGACCATGTGTGGAAAAAGTGTGACAAATGACAAACGAGTATTCGAAAAATCGTTGATTTCCCTAGTGGGTGAAGGGTAGCATCCCTCGCATTTAGTATGCGATGCCTGGGGTTTTTTAGACAAAACAGGAGTATGAAATATGGCGACAATCAGAAGAAGAGAAGGAAAATTAGGTGTGAGTTACAATGTTCAAATTCGCATTAGACCTTATCCACCAACCAATCAATCTTTCAAGAAACTTACCGATGCCAAAAGATGGGCAGAAAAAACCGAAATGGAGATGCGTGAAGGTCGCTATGGCATTATTAGTGAGTCCAGAAAGAAAAACCTAGCCGATGCTATTGAGCGCTATCGTAAGTATGTGCTGCCCAAAGTAAAAAAAAGCCGTAGAGAGCATATCCTTGATTGGTGGGAAAAAATAATGGGTCATGTACCCTTGAAAGAGATCTCCCCTTCTTTAATAGCAGAAATGAGAGATAAGCTTATTCACTCAGAAATCGATGGCAAAATACGAGCCATTGCTACAGTTATAAAATATCTTGCGACATTATCTCACATACTTTCCATGTGTGTAAATGAGTGGCAATGGCTAGAAGCTAATCCCATTTCAAAAGTATCAAAACCAAGTCTACCAAAAGGGCGAAACCGTTTTCTCGATGATAGTGAAAGAATAAAATTGCTCATGGAATGTCAAGCTAGCAAAAATCCCTTTCTATACACAATTGTTATTTTGGCTATATCCACAGGGATGAGACGATCAGAGATCCTAAACTTGACTTGGTCTGATATAGATTTTGGGAGAGAACGCATAATCTTAAGAGAGACTAAAAATGGTGAGGTCAGAGTTCTACCACTTGTTGGCTTAGCCTGGCAGCTCTTACAATCAATGGACAACCCCCGTTCCCTCATCAGCACGTTCCTTTTTCCTGGGAATGATTCCAGCAAACCAATTGACTTTAGGTCAGCATGGAGAGTCGCTGTTAAAAATGCAGGATTGCAAGATTTTAAGTTTCATGATCTTCGTCATAGCTTTGCTAGCTATTGTGTAATGAACGGTTCCTCTCTTAATGAGATTGCAGATTTATTAGGTCATAAGTCTTATCAAAGTGTTACCAAACGCTATTGTCACCTTTCAGAGGCTTACAGAAAAAATGTAATTGTCTCTATGAATGAAAAGATATTTGGACAAACTGCCATGGAGGCTCAATGAATAAAACTAGCCCTTGTCTATCAATCTTAAAAAATCACCAGTTTTGTGACTTTTATGAGGCTGTTTATCTATTTGCTGGCAAAAATTTCAACAAGGATCTTAGCTTCGCTGAAATTAGGCCTGATAAAGATAGCATAGACTCTTTAAATGAGTGTGCGTATGTTCAAAGGCCTTTTGTATTGCGTAGACCAGCCTGGAGGCATGATTGCGATTGGAGGTTTGGAACAGATAATTTTCCAAAAAGAGAGCGCTTGATTGTAAACTTTCTTGAAGACTTATGGAGAAAAATAAATCAAGTAGCCTTGCATGAGGTGACAATTTTTGAGTCTCTATTTTTCCCTCTGCCTTTCGAGACTTTAAAGATTAAGGCATATATGGATCTTCATCATATCAGAGGGTATCCTGAGGAATTCAGATTTTTTCAATTTCAGAATCTAATCCATGAAGTTGTTTTTTCTAATAAAATGCTTCCAGAATATTGCGTAAAGTTAATGATGCCTCAATCCGCAAATGATGAATACTTTTCACACGAAATAAAAACCCGAAACTTGGTCGTGAAAATTGTAGCACATGTTCTCTTCTTAGAAGAACCCACAAGTAGATGGAATCTTCAAATTGTGGCAAATCACCCTGTAATAAAAAAAATCTTGGATGATGCCTACATTCCAAAAAGTTCCAGTTTTAGACTCCTAAAGGAAGAGATTAAAAAAGTGGTTCCAAAAGGATTTGTGAGACCTGGGCGTTCTCATTTGTTAAAGTGGCAGGAGAAAGAACTGGCTGCTTTACCCTTGGGGGTTTTTGATGGCTTAGGAGAGGAAACATCAGGAAAGCCTAAAATCAATTACCAGGTCTTGAGAGTTCTCTTAAGAACTATTATTCTTTTGGGGAAGCTACTTGAGTTGAAGAATGAATTCTACGATGCTACCAAAAGCATAGCAAAGCATCCACTGCTATTAAATTATGTGTCTGCACTTACTCCAAGAGCAAATGAGTTTCTTTCCCTTGAAGCCAAAAAATACAATGATTACATCACGACATTCGACCTTAATGTGTAAAATATTTTGCACTACTTCTAATCATAATTAAATCTATGCAGATTTAGGAAAGTCAGCATCCTGGGTATTATTGAGGATAACTTATCACTACTTAACATAAAGGAGAAAAATGATGACCCCTATTGAGGATTCATATCAGGAAATGAAAAACGGCTGCCCCTACCTTTCCATTCGAGATTTTGCAAAGCAATACTCAACGTGGACTGAGTCATCAATTCGATGGTTAATTTACAACAATACAGCTGGATTTAACGAAACCGTTGTACGGAGAGTCGGAAAAAGCAAAATTTTACTTTCTGTTTCAGATTTTTGGAAATGGATTGAAACCCAAAATCAGCAAAAACCTTTGCATTTCAAGTAACTAATGAGATTCAAATCAATTTAATTCCAGGAATGCAGCATGGAAACAACATTTTGCTCGAATAAACACGACGTAGATCCAGGAGCGTTCAATGCAACAAAGTTTTTAATCAAAGGAAAGATACAAGAACAGATAAAAAAATCTCTTAAAAATAGTTTTAACTGCCATTGGAATGATTTTGAAGAAGCTTATTCATGTGATATAGAGCAAAAATTATTGGTTGAATGTTATCTGACGAATGAGAAAGTCCCTTTTGCCTCCCAGGATATTCATGACGGTTACTTTTCTTTATCTGGTAATGAACAGAAAGCTGAGAGAATTGCACAAGCCAAGATGAAGATTGTTAAGGATGGAATGGAATGTTTGAAGCTCGTGCAAGATCTTTTAAAAGACTACAACAAAAAATGGGAAACAGACCTTAAGCCAAACCATCTTGAAAATCATACGACAGCTAGTTTAGAAGAATTATTGACCTCAAATGACCCTCGTCAACTGAAACACTTGTCTCTGATATTTGATCGATATCAGATATTCAAACAAGCAAGGTCTTCAGAGCAAGATTTGGGAAGAGTAGAGACTTTTTTTCGAAATGAAAAAAAAGTCGACAAGGAAATTAAGCAAAGAACCTCACCAGAAATAGACCTCACAACATGGCCTTTTATCGTTTTGGGGGTGAATTATAATATGGAGATCCTTATTTCCTATAATGGAAAAGTAATGAAGTGGCCTGTAGATAGGTTGAGCGATAATAGGATGAAGGCACTTCTTGGACCTGGGGTTCTTGATTTTGATGAAATGCGAAATGCAATCCTTTATGAGGCACACGATAAAGGGATAATTGATGACGAAACACCCATTAGGTCTGGTGTCTGGAAGTTTGGGGATAGGTGGCTTGTAATATCAGGAAAACAGGCCGTCGTAATAGAAAACGGAGAATTGCACAACTTGAAATATCCCGTTTTTGAAGGCAAGCTTGTCGAATTTGAGAACTCTGGATGGCTAGATTGGACTGCATTTACAGAATCTTTCAAGCGAGGAAGTTTTACAGCTCTTTTTGAGGAAGTTCTATCAATAATATCTACTTGGAATTGGCAAGAGCCGTCAATGGGTCTTTATGCAACGGCGTTTTTATTTCTTTCAACATTTCAACAAACTATGAGTTGGCGTCCTTGGATATATCTGACAGGGTCTAAGGGTACAGGTAAAAGCACTTTTTTTGATAATATATTGCAATCAATCTTTGGAAGCATCACCGAACGATTAGACAAATCCACAGCCCATGCTACAGCCCAAACAATAGGCAACAGCGGTAAGATACCGATCTTTGACGAATTCGAAAAACACAAGCACGTTTCCGATATACTCGAATTGGCTAAGCTATTCAATAAGGGCGGTACAAAAACAAGTGGAACCCCAGGTCCACAAGCAAAATTTTATGAGCTTCACCATATGGCGTGGTTTGGCTCAATTTATCTCCCAACTAGCCTAGAACAAGATGCAGCCCAACAATCTCGTATGGTAAAGCTAGAGCTGAAGAAACTTAAAGATGATACAATCGTTTTGGACAAAATTGATCCAGATCGAGGACGAAAGCTTGCTGGTGCCATTATTGGGAGTATGTTGCGTCACTGGAAAAGTATTGAAGCTGATGCCAGCGCAATTAATCGACAGAGGAAGGATATTATTACGAATCTCAAGTCGAAGGATCATAGTATTGAAATCAGGACTGTTGAAAACTTCATGTATGCGTCTGCGTTGTTAAATTTGGTGACCATAGGTGTCGAGGAACATGAAAAATATAGTGTTCCTAAGTGGGCTTTAAGCAGGGTTGAGGATGACGGAAATAAAATCATCAATACGATTCTTTCGAGTGTTGTCAAGGTTGATACAACAACATATACAGTAAGAGATTTATTAGAAAACGCCAATGGTGATCAGAGAGGATGTTTTGGAAATGAATTAAAAAAGATTGGAATTGCACTTACTAGGAAAGGCGATGGAATAAAGTATGTCGCGATAAAATGCGAAACGGTCAGTCGCTATCTATTAAAGGATACCGATTTCAAAGGGTTAGACATACAAGCACCTTTAGCACGAATAGACGGAGCGAGGTCTGGTGAGCAGGTAAAGGATTTAAATCGATGCGTCCTCATCCCAATTACGCAAATTGGCATTGATAGCGCAATCCCTGCACCCTAAATGCAACATCAATGCAACCACATAAATCTATAATTATTAATATGATAAAGAAGGGGTTGCAAAGGTTGCATGAAAAACTAGCAAGCAATCGAGACTATGAACATAATGCTGGATTGCTCAAAATTGATGCAACTTCGCAACCAGTGCAATAGATCTGTATCTCATTAACTGTGAATCTATTATTTGATGTTTTTGGTAGCATTGGAAATGCAACTCATATTCAAAAATGAAACCCTGAGGCAGGAGAAAGGGGGAAGGGCATGACGCTTTATGACAAAATATGACAAAAACGAGCTATCTCAAAAACAGTTATTAGCTCTGCCGATTTTTGCATCTGAGCCTTGCGTGGATAAAGCTTGTGAGCAGGTCGGAATTAGCAGAAACTGTTTTTATGAATGGATGAAAGAGCCAACTTTCACCATAGAGCTAAAAAAACTAAGGTTTGAAATAAGATCCGAGTATATCGAAGCCTTGAAAACAGCTTCAAAAGCTGCTTCAAATACGTTGATACAGCTATTAGGTGACGATCAGCCTCCATCTATAAGACGAGCGGCTGCGAATGATATTTTAAACCATCTTTCGAAGATTAAAGAAGAGGAGAGGATTAAAGCAGAAAATGCAGCGTTTTCTTTCGATGATGGTTTCAACCTTCCGTAAAGAGATTCATTTGCTCTTGTTTGGGAGCGGGATAGACAGCCTCAACAGCCATTCTTATGGCTTCGGAAACGGTGATTTGTCTGCCTTCTAGTAAGCTCATCCTAAGAGCCATGTGTTTGATTCGGTCAGCTTGTTTTTTTAGATATAACAACAGAAAGCCTCGTCACATCTTTTATTTCTTTCGGTCTGCCCACTAACCCCCCCTACGGTAGTAAGTTACTACCATAAAGGGGCTGTGTGGAAATGTTCAGAATTTTTATCGAGGAGTTTTCATACTCCAAATATCAGATTCTATTTTAGATAGATCCCACTCTAGAAATTCGAATTCAGCTAAAACAAAATCGGAAACTTCTTTGTCTTTCAAATTAAAAAGCAGGAGCATCATTTTTGGCTTGCAGTCTTCTAGAATCTTTGAAAGTCTGTGGGGTGTGTTTCCCAAATCTTCCATTTTTAGATAGGACTGATACATTAATGCTCTACACGCCATTATCGCTGAGTTATAAAGCCTTATCTGACTAGGCTTCCAACACTGATTTGCCCATCTTTTTAGGTCGTTATACATTATAAATTCTATTTTACAGTTTTTAAATGCGCCAGGACTGCCGTGCTCTTCGCAATAGGATTCAAAATTTGGAAATTTATAGGTGGGTGTAACGCCTTGATTGTTTTTTGGGTACTCCGTTTTTATTTCCAATAAATCTTTGTAATAAAAATCACCATCTTCACCCTCTGCATGAACCCCACCAATAGGTCTTCCAAATCCATACCCACCAACTTCTTTTGTTTTTTCGTAAAAATACATTTTCGGGCTAAGGCCTCTTGGTGGAGCAAAATAAGAAACACAATATTCAATATCGGTTAAGTTTCCTGAATTTATTTCTGTGATGAACACCAAACAATCTTTTTTAATAAATCTATCGCAAAGCTTGAACAGCTCTTTCATTAAGTCAAATTTCATCTTTAGTGAAAGTTGATTACTTTTAAAAATCAATCGGTTGGCTTGAAAGCTTTTTCCTTTGAAATAAATTTCACCGACACATTCAACGCTGTAATCTGGTGTTGTGCTGGCCTGACTTTCATTTGCTGCCGCATCTAAAGAAAAACACACCACCAACAACAAAAATATTTTAACAAATTTCATAAAACCTCTTTTTTAGTTGTTAAATTGTAAAAGCAAGGGGATTAAAAAACTACTCATAATCATTTTTTAGTGCTCATAGTCTGTGTAACAGGAATCAGAGCTTTCTTAGCCTATGTTTATTTTAGGGGGCATATGGCGAAAGAATCTCACAATAGAAAAAAAACAGCCGTTCGAAAATCTTTTGGCTTAAAAGTACGCATGAGAAGGTTTGAGATTGGGATGACGCAAGAAGAGTTGGCAGAAAAAGCTGATCTACATCCAACCTATGTGGGATCGGTTGAAAGGGGAGAAAGAAACATTTCGCTGGAGAATATCATCGCTCTTGGGCACGCACTCTCATGTTCTCCCAGGGATTTATTGCCCGAATAAGCTACATGACACTATTGTCGAAGCTCCTATAAACCATGGCCAAGTAAATGAGAAGGGAGCTTAGTGTAAAAAAATGTTAAAGCAGGCTATGAAGATTGGAAACTAGCCGTTTGAAGAAGGGTGATATTAGTTTCTCCCACAATATTTCTCATTCGTTGCAGATAGCTAATACGTTACGAATCTCTGTTTCTTGGGACAAAAATAGCAACCTCAGCAAGTTTCATAGCAATTAATTTTTGATTATCTTTCATCATTCCCTCTGAAAAACAAACATTTGCATGGCGATGATGGGGAATTCCATTTGGATCGATTGTAAGATTTTGATCAATTATTATTCCAACTTTTAAATCAGCTCTACCAAGTGACTTTTCTCCCCTTAGGCCGCTGACAAATTGATCATCGATTTCCCAAATCTCTTCTTCGCATAGATTTTGGATTCTATACATGGAGATGTCAAAATGTTCTTTGGGGGGCATGAATGCTGCGTATTTAACCTTGCCACCCGAGCAGAGCCGAGAATGAAAAATGAATCTACTGATTAATTCGTCTCTTTCTAATCTCTTATCCGAAAGGAGATATATAGCGTTTTCTACCTGTTTAGTCACTTTGAACGACCTGAAGCATATTTGTAATCATCTTTGGAAGCTCATCAAAAAACTGTAAATGTCCGCATCCTTCGTTTTTTCCAAAAATGAAAGCGTATGATACCACACCTTCTGGTGTAATTGTAAGAGATAATATATGGCCCTTTGATTTTTGCCATTGCAAGCCAATGTAACCAGATGGCTCTGGAATTGCATCGGGCATCGTAACATCAAGAGGCAAAAGGTCAATGAATTTAAATGCTTCATGCACTACTTCGGCGGAGATAGGTTCAGCGCCATAATTATCCCATCCTTCAGCAGAGCATTCGTGAAATATTTCCAAAATTACATCTTTCAAAGAACCGATTACAGAGCTTGCTGACTCTTGTTGTTTTTCTGCGATTTGGCTTCTTTGCGTATAAATGAAAAGGGCATCTCTTCCTACAATGTTCTGCGGAGAAGTTTGTGACCAATAATTTGGAGCGGCTGCTTTCATTCAAAATCCTTTTTTATGCGATCTGTAAGGCAGTTTTCAAATATATTGTTTTTTATCTCTCTAAGATAATTTGAAAATTTTTCGATTTGTTCGATATCGGCTGATTTCATTACAGGTACAGTAACATCGATATCTAAAAAAACAGTCGTTTTTCTCAGTTCGGTAGGCAGGCTTGTTTGAATTAAATTTACTTGGGTATTTTGGTCAATTGTGAAAGCCGTTTCATGTGCAAATCCTTTCAATATTGACGGTAGTCCTTGAGGCAATTGTGGGGCAAGAATTAAATATTGACTTAACTCTTCTTGTTTTTCTGTAGGAACATTAATACGATTGATATTTCTAATGGATATTTTGTCAATTAATGAGGGTTTCATTAAAAGGATGTATTTTTCCCAAAGACGCATTGCTTCAGAAAAAAAAGATATCCATCCTTCATATGGTGCAAGTCGATTGAAAACAAAACGATCGAGACAAAATTGAACAACCTGCTTTTCATCTAAACTCTTACATAGGTATCCGTCTAATCCCAAGTCTGTCCCCTCAGCTCCCTTACAGATTCCTGCACCATCAAATTCAATTTTACTTTGATATCTTCTCCTTGGCAACTTGCTTGGATACTCTTTAGATATTGTTGAGCAAATTCCCTCTAGTTCTTTAATACCTATTCCTTGAGGAGGAGATCCTACATAAATGCACAGAGCAGCTTCTACGATAGGTGGCTTTTTATAATGCTTCATAACATCCTTTACATGTTACCCGATGATGGTAGCAGATATGCCATTTATAGCGGTAGCCCATGTGTTTATAGACGCAAATCCCTGATAATTAGTGTTATAAGGGATGTCTGCGCAAGGGGTACTGTATCACATTTTCACGCTCATCTCTTTTTTCAATACAGATTTTCCGATTAAATTTCAGCTTTACATTCAAAAAAAGCAAAAAAAAATTGAGTAAAGACGTAGAGACTGCGCGATTTACAAACAGGGATCAACATTTGTGCTACACAGCTTTTTATTGAAAAAATGTTTACATCTTGGATATGTTGATAAAATCCACTTCAGACATCTTGTTAGAATTGATCCACAAATAAAATTTTGAATATCTTCGACTTTTTTGAAATCGGGACGGTGAGTGAAATCTCCCCCCCATAACATCATCAAATTCACAGCTGTGGATGTTGAATCAAATGCAAGATTTTCATGGTGGGGGTCAAATGCTCTAAAAATCACCAAGCTTTCGACGATCAGGTCGTTTAGCATGTAGCATGGAAAGACTAATCCTGTTTTTTCGATATTCAATTTTTCGATATTGGGTCGGATTTCTGCAAGAAGCTTGTTGTATCCATTTACACTTCTAGCAGGGCTGTGCATGTGTTCTGAAAGATCCTCACAAAGCCTTTTTATCTCATATAGTCGATAAAGGCATTTTTCTTTTGCATCACTGTCTTTAGCTATTGGTAGAGTCCCAATGCCTAAAACCCATCCTAGAAGAACCATCGCTGCATCTTGTTGGCATGAATCCACAATCTAATCCTTATTTTAAGATTGAATTCGAGTTAACACATTATCTTGAGAGGTGAGTCATGATACGATTTTTCACACTTTTGTCACAGCGATCTTCAGTATCATTCAGCAATGGACAACAAATTTCAACATCTCTAAACTTGCAACTTGCTAAGGGCAATACTGTTAAGTGTTGCCCTTTGCTGTACGTTTAGAGGGGTTGAGCATTCGTAATGCGAAGGTCGTCAGTTCGATTCTGGCTTTAGGCAATCATTTCAAACCATCACTAGAGCAATCTTTTGATGGTTTTTCTTTTTAGTTTAATAGTTGAAATTTCTAAAATGGTGCACTGGTGGTGCATTAGCTGGCAAAAAATCACCACTCTTCTTAACTCATATTTTCTGGATAAAAAACATGCATTTTTAGAATTCATTGCACCACCAGCGCACCATTTCTATTTTTTTACAAAGCTAGTCACTATCTTGAATATATCATTAGGCGTAATTCTCATTAAAACATCACAACATTTCTAATCCGATGTTGCTAATTTTTGGAGATTATTGTATGTTGTCGTCTTTAATTTAGGACAGCAAATGGCATATATTGAAAAACGCAAAACGCAAGATGGGGATATCAAATATCGGGTGCTTGTGAGGTTGAAAGGACACCCTACGCAAACAGCGACTTTTGAAAGACTGACCGATGCAAGAAATTGGGCGCAGCAAACAGAGTCTGCTATCCGTGAAGGACGTCATTTTAAGACATCGGAATCGAAAAAGCATACGCTTGCTAAGTTAATCAATCGCTACATGCAAGATCATTTACCTTTGAAAACAAAAAGTAAGCAAGAAGGTCAACTTCTATGGTGGAAAGAACAACTGGGGGGTTATGCCCTTTCTGAGATTACTCCCGCTCTTATTGGACAGTATAGAGACAAGCTCGCACAGGGATTAACACCAACAGGATCTAAGCGAGCACCCGCAACGGTTGTTCGATATTTAGCCGCTCTTTCTCATTGTTTGACCATTGCTGTCACAGAATATGGCTGGATAGACGATTCTCCAATGCGTAAAGTCACAAAACCTAAACTGCCAAGAGGTAGAGTTCGATTTCTAAGTGATGAAGAGCGTTCGGCGTTGTTATCTGCCTGCAAGGAAAGCACTAATCCTTTTCTCTATATAGTAGTGGTCCTAGCGCTTTCTACAGGAATGCGTCAAGGCGAAATCATGAAGCTTCGATGGGAAGATATTGATCTTTTTAGAGGGAGAATCATCCTTCATGAAACCAAGAATGGAGAGCGGCGTGTTGTGCCTTTAAAAGGTTTGGCTCTGAAACTACTTCAAGAATTAACTAAAATGCAAGGTAGAGATTTTGGATTTTTATTTCCCTCTCAAAAAGATCAAAAGTCTCAAAAGCCTAAACCCATCGATTTGCGGTTTCCTTGGGAAGTAGCTCTTAAGGCAACAGGCATTACTAATTTTCGCTTTCATGATTTGCGTCACTCTACCGCTAGCTATTTAGCTATGGATGGAGCTTCTCTTGCTGAAATAGCAGAAGTTCTTGGCCATAAAACTTTAGCTATGGTGAAGAGATATGCTCATCTGTCTGAAGCGCATACTTCAGGCGTTATCGAAAAAATGAACGAAAAAATTTTCAATCCCTAGAGGTTTATGAATCATCAAAAATTCTGGAACGGCTTTTGCCGTCGTTTTCGTTCTAAGACCGCAGATTTTAAGACGTTGCTCAAAGAGTTAGGAGACAACTTTCCATGCAGTAAAAAATGGTTCAAGCGTGAAACTTGGGAAATGGATAATGCCATCTTGATATACAACAATATTGAGATTGAAGAATTGGGACATCAAGGAACGATTTCTCAGAGAGAAATCATAGAAGCCATTAAATTTTCAGACGACGATGACTTGGATGGAAATTTATTTAATTATCTCAATCCCCATTATTCCCCATTTGATTTTGATCACATTACTACCATTTCCGTATCAGATTTTTTAGAATTTTTAAAAAATAAGTGTTTTAAGATGCCAGATCATTTCCCTAAAGAATTATTCGATAGCAATCGACAGCAGGATGAACAGACTACACAATCAACAAAGCAAGGTGAAATTGATGGGAAAAATCTTAAGAAGCTTGTAAAAAGCTTTGACCTCAAAAAAATGACTGTCAATGAACTGGGGATATTACAGGCTCGAATTTTAGCCGCAGCACTTTGGAAAAATAATGAAAACTTGAGTCAAACAGATATCATTGATAGCGATGAATTTATTGAGGCTATGCAACATTTTTATAGCTTTACAGGCTTGTCAAATGCTGAAGAGAAAGAGATGAGGCAGGAATGGATTTGTGACCTTGATCCGAGAGACAACAAACCAGGCCGAAAAAAGAAACAGTAATAATTTTTCATTATTATCATTTCCTATTTGAAATTGGATTTCTCGATTGAAAAATTCCTTTCTCATTCCATGAGCATTCTTAAAGGTTTTTATTTCCCATTTGAATTTCCCGAACAACTTTCTAATTCACAAGAATACCTCTAGTTTCTCCAGTCGATTTCCTTAAGAAATCCATTCGAGAAATAGCTTTCCATTCATTCGGACATAAAGCTCGATTCTGTAAAAATATTGGCAAAAGCACGCAAAGAGTCTTGGTAAGGCGCCAAGACAAGCGAGCCAAAGCAAAACAATCGAGGTTTTTATGAACGAAGATACAAATCGAAAAGATTTACATCTGTACCTGACTCCTAAACAGTTTGTAGCCAAACATTCCTTTATGCCAATGGGAGGGCTTAGACATCTGCTGTTTTATGCAAAACAAACAGGCTTAGAAAAAGCTATTTTAAGGATAGGTAAAAGGAAGATTCTCATTTCAGAAGATGGTTTTTTCAATTGGCTAAAGGAGCAAAACAAAAAAGGAGGTGCTCAATGAGAACTCCTTTAAAAGATCATATCGCAATGCTGAAAGAAAATATTTCATTTAAAGCTTTTTATCAAAAAGAACTCCCTGAGTCGCCAATATTTAAGTACGCTGGGTGGTGGCAAAGTGGAGGAAGATGCCCTTTTCATGAAGACAAACACGCAGGAAGCTTCTTTGTCAATCTCAATACAGGAGCATTTAATTGTTTTTCTTGCGGAGCAAAGGGTGGTGATATCATTGCTTTTATTCAACTAAGGGATCGTTTGACCTTTGTTGAGTGCATACGGAAACTATCGGCTGAGTGGGGGGAATAATTATGAAAGACGTTCTCGCTGTTTATAATGATATGCAACTTCGGTGGGTATGGACTTATCGCGATTTAGATGACAAGCCCTTAATGAAAGTTGTGAGATACGATTCTCCTGATAGAAAAAAGGAGGTCATTCCCTATCACCAAAATGCGCATGGACAATGGAAAGTCGGAGCGGTGCCCAAGCCACGACCTTTATTTGGATTAGAAAACTTAAGTAAAAACAAGAATTCAGAGTTTGCCTTTATAGTAGAAGGAGAAAAGTGTGCTGCAGCTTTACAATCATTGGGCTTTGTCAGCTTTACATCGAGCGGCGGATCAGGTAATGCCATTTTATCTGACTGGACGCCGCTTTCTGGAATGCAGAAAGTGATCATACTTCCTGATAACGATGATCCAGGAAAGAGATATTTTGCAGACATATGCTCCATAATCCAGACTTTAAAAAATCCTCCAACAGTCTTTAAAATGGAACTTCAAGGTATTCAAGAAGGAGAAGATGTTGTTGATTGGATTAAGCAACGCTTACTTTTTTGGGACACATATTCTCCTATATCTGAAAAAGAGGGACAAAATATTGCTTTAGAGCTATTGGGTGAGATGAAACGCAAGATTCTTGTGAAGTTAGATCCCATCACAACTCAGACAGATGATTGGTCAAATCGAGTTTCCCTTGAGATGGAAGCACTGCCTCAGTGGCAGGAGGATTTGCTTCCCTCTCCATTAAAGGAATTTGTCAGCGAACTATCTAGAGCAACTGAGACTCCAAAAGAACTCAGTGCATTGCTGTCGTTATCAATCATTGCAACAACAGCACATGGCAAGTTTCGCGTAAAGGTTAAATCCGACTACTTTGAACCCGTAAATATTTGGACTTGTGTGGCGCTTTCCCCTGGGAATCGTAAAACTGCTGTTTTAGGAGCTTTAACCAAACCTTTAATAGAATGGGAAAGTCAACAGCGTACTTTGCTGGAGCCTATCATAGCTAAAATGAGTTCGGAAGAGCTAACGTTGAATGCAAAGATAAGCGCTTTAAGACAAAAGGCAGGGAAGTGCGAAGGCTCAAAGCTTATGGAGATTCAAGAGGAAATTTCGCATCATGAAGCAGCTCTTCCTGCCATTCCTAAGATGCCTCAACTTTGGACTTCTGACGTTACCCCGGAAAATCTAGGGATCATTATGGCAGATAATGATGAGCGAATGGCGATACTCAGTGATGAGGGTGGAATTTTTGACATTTTGGGCGGAAGGTATTCTAATGGTATTCCAAACTTGGATATCTTTTTACAGGGTCATGCTGGTAGTCCTGTGAGGGTCAATAGAGGCTCTCGATTGCCATTATATTTGTATAAGCCAGCGTTAAGTATAGGACTTAGTCCTCAACCAGATGTTTTGAAAGGGTTGACATCCAATCCCAGTTTTAGGGGCAGAGGACTCCTTGCCCGTTTTTTATATGGGTTTCCTCCTTCCAACTTAGGTTACCGGTTACTAAATACACCGCCGATATCTTCTGAGTCGCAAACCAGTTATTTTAATCTTGTGAGCGCAATTCTAGAATATCCTTGGAATGTGGAGACAAATGGTGAAAAAACTCCTTATACACTTGAGCTTGCAGCAGATTCATATGAGTTATGGAAATGTTTTGAGAAGCAAATTGAACCCCTTATGCGTGTTGGAGAAAAGTATTCCCATATCACTGATTGGGCTGGAAAGTTAGCTGGAGCTATTGCACGAATAGCAGGCCTGACTCACATTGTTCGACATGCTTTCCAACAACCGTGGTTAAAACCTATTCAAATCGAGGACATGCAGGCAGCTATTCATATCGGAGAGATTCTTGGAGAGCATGCTCTTGCCGTCTTTGATATGATGGGCGCTGATCCATCCATGGAAGGAGCTCGTATTATTCTTTATTGGATTAAAAAGCGGTTGCTCCAAACTTTCACCTTTAGAGAGTGCCATCAAGCGCATAAAAGTCGCTTTAAGAGAGCTGCTCAAATGCGTCCCGTTATAGAGATATTAATTGATGAAGATGTTATCCGGCCGATTGTGCCAACAAATAAAGTTGCTCACAGACCCAGTGAAATCTACAAAGTTAACCCTCATGCCTTAATCGAAAAATATTCAGGCTTTTGAGGCTTTTGTTACTTTTGAAATATCGGCTGAATGGAATGGATTCCATCCCTTATAAAAATCAACTTTCAAAAAAGAGGTAAACCTATGACAAGGCTTAAACGAATAGAATCCAACCTTCTGAATGCCCAACGTTCAACGGGTCCAAAAACGCATAAAGGAAAAGCCATAGCCAGCATGAATGCTGAAAAGCATGGAATTCTTTCAAAAGAAACTCTCATAACCGGTGAAACCTTTCACGACTTAAACGAATTTGCTGAGGCTATAAGGTTAAATTTAACGCCTGAGGGTGAATTTGAAGCTCTATTAGTTGATAGAATTATATCTTCGGCTTGGCGCTTGCGTCGCATCATTCGTGTTGAAGCACAAATTTTAGATGAAAAGCCTGAATATGATTTTGATAACTCCAAGATACTTGCTGATTCATTTAAAAATGAAGATGGTAATCGCCTATCAATTTTAGCAAGATACGAAACCACACTGGAAAAGTTTCTATACAGAGCATTGCATGAACTACAGAGATTACAGGCACAACGTCATGGGCGGCCTGTAATGCCACCCATGATGTTGGATGTAAATATTTCAGAAGATAATGGGTTCGTTTCGCAAAAAAATGACTGATTAAAAAATAAAGTCATGAGGTGATGTTCAACCATAAAGGGCCAGGATTGAATTCTCTAATTGATTGGTAGAGATATTAATCCTGCTCATGAATGATTAACAAATGACTTTTTTGTCATCAATTGCTCTGCGAAAGCTTTTACCTAGGAAAATTGCTATGACTAGCCACAATCCTAACAGAGGGAATCCGAGTCCCCCACTCAGCATTAAATAATGAGCTCGTCCCGCCACCACACCAAAGCTGATTTGAAGAGGGGTTAGCAGCATGTTAAAAAGTGATCCTGCCTCTTTTGAAGCGCGAGATCCAAAGGTTTCAATCCATGCCTGAGCTTTGAAACGAACATCTGATGTTGTTGGAATATAGAGTTGTTTTAATGCCGGACCATTCAATGCATAGTTAATAGCTTTTGATCCCACCATGAGGGCAAAAAGAAAGGAGAGACTTTCAATCGTTAAAAAGCTAAAAAGTGCGAAACCGACAATAATCGGCATAGCAGCCAGAGCAACCCCTATACCCAAAAAGCGAGTGACATTGCTGATTCCTAGAAGCAGGCACATTAGAGAAACGATGTTAACACTAGAACCATAGATGCTGAGATAATTGCTTAAGGCCACCCCCGAATATTGTGTTCCTGCAGCTATTTTAAAGTTAAAGTCGAAGATCGTGACTATTACTTCATAGATGAAATTCGCAGCAAAAATCCCAAGTAAGTAGCGATGTTTTAACATCAGTTTAAGGCCTTCTAAGAATCCAGGTTCTTGCTCACTTTCCTCCTGTTTCTCATTTTTTCCATGAAAAGAAGTTAATAGAGTATTTGGGGTTACTCTCAGAAAGTAGCGCACTAATGGAATGATCAAAAGCGTCAGCATTCCTAAACAAACCATAGACAGGGTATCTGTTGTAAGACCTAAACGATGGGGAAGTCCTCCGATGCTGTATGGGAATATAATTCCTCCCATCTGTCCAATAGCTACTACCAGAGGGAATCCTCTCTTAGCTGGAGTTGCTTCTGTTGTATCGGTGGCAAAAGCCCAAAATAGTGCGACAACCAATGATCCGAAACTTTCGACGAAAAGATACCAAAGATAACCTAAAACTTTTGTGGCAATGAATGGAACAAGTGAACGAGCTGCAATTTCTTCCGGAGAAGCTTGCGCAATCATCATGATGACACCAAAGCATAAAATCGAAATACCATAAAATGTGGGTAGAATGATTAACATTTTTTCGCGAGAAGTCCGTTCTAACAATTTAGTATAGAACATCACCAAAGGTAATAAAGCCAACACGGAAACGGTCTTTGCATAGGGAAGGTGCAGCTTGTCTACAAGATGAATAAAAATAGCATCTTTTAGAGGACGTAGTGTCCAATAAACTCCAATGATTAACGCAAAGATAAGCCCCATTCTAATAAATTTTTTAAATTCTTCTTTGTCAAAGTCTCCAAAATTAAAGCGACAAATCCATTGAAAAAATGCTAAAATTCTTCCTTTTATATCCATAAAACTCTCATTTATGACCTCATTGTATTTACGTCATAGCATTTATACAATCAGGTCCTCGTTTATCGTAAAGGACGATGGTAAATGATTGCATTATTTTTGTATTGACGATATATTGGAATATGGAAATCGAAAAAATCGATAAAGGTTACCAGTTCAAATATATAATTCGGTATACGACGACAGAGGTTTATGAAAAAAAATAGATCTAATAAAAATCTTGATGCTCAAGCAGCCTTAAATGAAACCCTTTACTCCGAATATAGAAATTCACTTCGCAATCTGCGGATTGCTGACCTGGAACTTTTTATTACTGCGGCTCATTTGAAAAACTTAGGACAAGCTGCTTCATTTCATCATCTCAGCCAAAGTGCAGCAAGTGCTGCCATTCAACGGGTCGAAACAGCATTTGGACGTTCTCTTTGCAAGCATGAAAAGCGACAATTTGGGCTTACAAAGGAGGGACAACTTCTTTTACCACGAGCTGAGGATTGGATACGACACCTTCATGATACGGTAGCAACACAAGCTCCACAGCCAATTCGTTTTGCTACGACACATGCAATCGCTCGTGTAAGCATTCCATCTATTTTGTCTATTGAAAGCATAGAGCTTAAACTCATGAGACCGGATCGTGCCTATGCTGCTATTTTGCGTGATGAAGCTGATATCGCACTTGTATTAGATAATGCGCCTTGGGAAGGCGTTATTGCAACCGAAGTAGGCAAAGGTTGCTTTCAACTTTATTCAACACAAATAGAGGCACCACTTGGGCCAGTTCTTTTACCAGAGGATCAAATCGAAGTGCTGACTTTGCAACAACGATGGCAACAAGTTTACAATCAACCACTTGCTATTAAAGCTCGCTTGCCGAGTTGGTCTCTCATCGCGGATATTTGCTTAAGCTCCTCCGAGGTTGGATTTCTACCAGATTTTCTGACATTACAATCGCGTTTACATCCAGTTCCTTGGCAACCTACGCCTTCTCGATACCGACTACTCGCCCTCTATCGGAATGCTGGCACTGCTTTTCAAAGTCGCTTAGATCAACTTTTGCGTCAATGGCGTAAAGTATTCGAACAAGGCTGAGAGGACTGTTTACGTGCATAAACATCACCGCCTTTATGGTGGGTTAATCAGTTCTATTGTAGAATCGAAAAATGTTGCTATGGAAAATTGTTTTAAAAATACAGCTGTGTAAAGAGACGGAATATGACTACAATCATGGAACAACTGCATTCTTGGATGAAGAGCAAAGAGAACGAACATCTTGAATTCAAGGAAGCTAAAAATGGCTTTGACAGTGATAAGTTAACCAAATATTGCTGTGCGCTTGCGAATGAAGGAGGGGGACATATCATTTTGGGCGTTTCAGACAAACAGTTTCGAATTATTGTTGGTAGTCAAGCATGTTCCAACTTAGAAAAAACAAAGTCAGATTTAATCACCAGATTGCATTTGCGCATCGATGTAAACGAAATATATGTGGAGAATCATCGTGTCGTAATAGTCACAGTTCCATCAAGACCGATTGGTGTACCCATTCAGTATGAGAAAATTTATTGGATGCGGCGAGGAGAAGAATTGGTCTCAATGACTCCTGATATGCTCAAACGCATTTTTTATGAAGGAGAACCTGATTTTTCCGCTCAAATTTGCTCACAAGCTCGGTTTGAAGATCTTGATTTGGAAGCCATAAAACATTTTCGCGAGATGTGGATGCGTAAGTCTGGAAATGGCGCATTAAAAAATGTTTCGGATGCAAAATTGCTTCGCGATATTGAAGTCATTGTGGACAAAGGGGTGACTTATGCAGCGCTCATTCTTTTTGGTAAGCGATCAGCCCTCAGAAAATTCCTTGCACAAGCAGAGGTCATTTTTGAATATCGCTCTAGCAATATTACAGGACCTGCTCAACAAAGAATTGAATATACGCAAGGATTCTTCTCATTTGACAATGAACTCTGGGAAAAGATTAACCTAAGAAATGACCTCCAGCATTTTCAGGATGGTTTGTTCATTTGGGATATCCCCACGTTTAATGAAAAAGCTATCCGAGAAGCAATTTTAAATGCCGTTAGTCATCGTGATTATAGAGAGGCGGGTTCGATTTGGGTAAAACAATTTCCTCGCAAAATAATCATTGCCAGTCCTGGTGGATTTCCTTCAGGTATTAATCCTTCAAACATGCTCTGGAAACAGCAACCTCGAAATCGAAGAATTGCTGACGTTTTTAATAAATGTGGACTCGTTGAACGTGCAGGACAAGGAGCGGATAGAATTTTTGAAGAGAGCATTCGTCAAGGGAAACCGCTACCGGATTTCGCCCATACAGATGAACATGAAGTTGTTTTAACATTGGATGGGCAAATCCAAGACGAAAATTTTTTAAAGTTTTTGGAAAAAATTGGCCAAGAACGACTGGCCTCGTTCACGACTGAAGATTTTTTAGTGATTGATTTGGTACATAGAGAGCAGCCAATCCCTTCGACCCCGTCTGAATTAAAGATTCGTTTAAAACACTTAATTGATTTAGGTATTATTGAATGCTTGGGTCGAGGTAGAGGAACTCAATATCTGCTTTGTCAGCAGTATTACGTGCTCACCAAAAGAAGCGGAATTTATACTAGAAAGCGAGGCTTGGATAAAGAGACTAATAAAGCATTACTTCTTAAGCATATCCGCTCAAACGCCAAGATGGGATCAAAATTTAACGAATTACATCAGGTTTTGCCTTCGCTCTCTAAGGATCAAATCAAACAACTCCTCAAAGAATTAAAGGCTCAAGGACTAATTCAACTTACTGGCAGCACCAAGGCTAGCTTATGGTATCCTGGGATATGAATTTGACCCAATTTTTAACCTAATTTTCTCCAATCTTAACCCAATTTGTGATATATCTAGCCTTCTAGATATATTATCAAACGGAAAAAATAAAATGAACTCTTTGCATATTTGACCCAATTAATTGGGGAAACACGTCACTTCGATGCAAAAACTGGTGGCTATTTCGATGCTTTTTATGCTATCTTTTTTGATAAATTCATCATTTTCTCTGCACCATTTTAGGAAATATTATGTCTACAGAACACATTCAAACTCTTTACAATGAGGATTTAAAACCTCTTGAAAAACTTTTATCAAATGTACGACGTCCAGGTAATTTTTTCATTAACGGCTCTAAGGAATTACCTATGCCAAGGGTTGAAATAGAAGGCGTTGGTATTATTTCATTTCCAGTTCCTGAGGAGCAAATAAAAAAAATCATTAAACAGGCGATTCGAGCTCCACATGGGCGAGGTGCAGAAACTATTCTAGATACTTCAGTACGCAAAGTGTGGCAGTTAACGCCAGATAAAGTAAAGATTAGCGGTCAATCATGGGAAACAAACTTTAAATCAATATTGGACCAGATAAAGAATGGTCTTGGGTGCCAGGATATTTCCGTTTCTGCAGAACTCTATAAGCTGCTTGTATATGACGAAGGGGGATTTTTCTTAGCACACCGCGATACTGAAAAATCACCAGGCATGTTCGGAACCCTGGTTGTTGTGCTGCCTTCTGTGCATCGTGGTGGTGAATTGGTTATTCGCCATGCTGGACGCGAAGTAATAATAGACCTTAGCCGTTCAGAAATTTCCGAGTTAGCCTTTGCAGCGTTCTACGCTGACTGTGAACATGAAGTTAGACCTATTACTGGGGGAAATCGAATTTGTCTTGTTTATAATCTTATTCAACATCATGAGACAACAAGAAAAACGAAGAAACAATCTTTAATTGAAGCTCCGATCTACGATACAGAAATAGCGGATGCAGCAAAGTTATTGACAAAAGCTTTTAAAAAAGAAAATTCTCCAACAAAGATCGCTTGGTTACTGGAACATCAATATAGTCCTGCTGAACTCTCTTTCGCTACCTTAAAAAATGCAGATGCAGCCTTGGCGCAGGTGCTTAGTCAAGCAGCTTTGCAGGCTCATTGTGCTATTCATCTTGGAATTGTCCATTTGGAGGAGTCAGGAAGTGCTGAACCTCATTATGAGTCTTATTCAAGACACTCAAAATGGGGATATGATGATGAGGAAGAAGAGGAGGAGGAGGAGGAATCTTTCGGTGAAGATTTCGATGTAATTGACGTTTGCGAACAAGATCAATTTATCGATGGATGGGTGGATTTTCAAAATCGTTCTGTGGATTTTGGGCAACTTCCTTTGGAGGAGGGAGAACTCTTACCCAAAGGTGCTTTGGATGGTGAAACACCTGACGAACAAAGACTTATGGAAGCCACGGGGAATGAAGGAGCAAGCTATGAACGATCCTACCATCGCGCGGCCTTAGTCATTTGGCGGCAAAATTGTTATGTCGAAGTTTTATTACAAGCTGGAGTGGGTGCCGCAATGACTTACTTCAAGGAACGTGTCGACTCAGGTTGTTCATTAAAAGAGGGACAATCTATTGCAACCCTGATCCTTGATCATTGGGAAGCGGACCCTCGATCTGGCAACTACTTGAGAAAGCACAAAAATCCGAATCGCTCAGAAATGCTTACACTTTTAAGGCACTTACAAGAACCCTCTCTTTTAGAACGCTTTATCTCTAACATCCTGGTCAAAGAATACGATGGAACTGAAAATGCCGCTTTGGCAAAAGCCATTCATCTTTTGGATCCACAACAGATTGAAAGTTTGCTTTCAGGCCTCATTCGCGTAAACATGAGACTTAATTTCGATGGTTGCACCAACATGCTTAGCTATCTTATTGATGAAGAAAGTAAGAAGTCATCCACTATTACGCCGAATGTGATTCGAAAGATTGCAACAGCTATTGTCATAACGCTTAAAGATATTGGACAAAATCCTTCATCAACAAATTCAGAAAATATATGGAGAGAAAGAAAGTCTAAATCCCCGGAGTCTGATTTTATTGTTGAGTTATGGAATACTCTAATGAAATTAGATGTTGCTAAACTCGAGGATACTGCAGCAGAAGAAATCGTTTCTCGTCCATCCATTTTCAATCCGGGTACAGTCCTTGTTCCAGCCCTCAAAAAACTGCAAAGATTACATAGCAGCTCAAGCCTCATACGATTATGGCAGCATGCTGGTAATTTTCTTCTAGAGCAAAGTGAATTTCCACTTCAGCCACCTCAAGATTGGCGTCAAGAAGTCACAATCTCTTGTCATTGCGATGACTGTAAAGAATTACAAGCATTTGCCGACAATCCTAAAAGCCAGATTTGTCGTTTTCGCATAAAAAAGGAACGTCGACAACATATACACCAAATTATTGGACGATACGAAATGGATATGACGCACATCACTGAACGCACGGGATCTCCTCAAACGCTCGTCTGCACTAAAACTAGACGAAAACATGAGCTTCGTGTTGAGCAATATCAGGCTGATATTGCTTCAATGAGAGTGCTCGTCAAGCTTTCCAGTGATATTTCTGATAAAGTTTTAAATTTAAGAAACAGGTTAATTGCAGCGATTGAACGATGCTAATCACCTAAAGAAATCAAAAAAAGTATGATGAAATATTCTATGACAGTTGTTTATGCCCCATGCTTATGTGGAAGCGGTAAAAAATTTAAATTTTGTTTTTGGAGGGTTTTGTGTATCGATTTGCCTACAAATATAGTGAAGAAGTAATTTTTTATTTCGATCCCGCTGGAAACAAATATGTAGCAACTGGTGGAAATTTGGCGTGGCGGATCAACAACCCTGGTTTAGTTTCTAGCCACAGTCATTTTTCGCGAGCTAATGGAGCCATAGGAAGCTGTGGACGTTATGCGATTTTCTCGGATCCTTTAGATGGTCGTAAAGCGCTATCTGCATGGATTCATTCGAAAAAATATTATAATTCCTCTATAAAAACTCTTGCTGATTACTATCAACCAAAAAGCGCAGATAGGTTTATTGCTCAACTCACATCACTTGCAAAAATTTCTCCTGATAAAAAAATAAATTCCTTTACCAAGTCAGAGCTCGACCATTTGATCAAAGCTTTGGAAAAGTTATGTGGATACGAACCAGTTGGAAATGAATCTCTTTTCCTTCTCCCAAAAATCACTGCTAAAATTGAAAATGGCAAGGACAAAGAAGATACGTACCTGGTTAGAGATAATATCGTCATTTCAAAAAAAGAAGCTATTGAATGGATTATGTCGCACCGCTTGGATGGTGTCATCGTTCATGAACGCAGTGGAGCTATCCATCTACGTTCACGACCCAGTCATTGCATTTGGAATATTAAAGCATATGAATTCGCATTAGCACCTTCCGAAGGAAAAATTGATCCCCTTGTAAGGGTTATTGGAAAGAATAGACCAGGTCAATGTATATGGGCATTCATTAATGGCATCGATAATACTAAAGACGAAGCTTTAGAAGCAGCAGAACGAATCTCTAATATGACAAAGGGAGAGCAGGTTTTGTCCATGCCTAATGATACAATTTGGTGGCCTATAGATTTTCTTTTATGCATTATTCTAAAAACCTCTGCTGATACATCCATCATCACATGGACTGTAAAATTCCTGAGATATCTACTAACTCTTGCTAAACAGATGCAGGATTCATCTCCAGTGATAGTTTTCTTGCATAGTCAAGGGGCCATTTTTATTGAACATGCTATAGAATTACTCTCCCAGAGCGAACGAAAGCAACTCCGCATTTTTACATTTGGCGGAGGATCTTTCATTCCACCAGGAAAATGCCATCCTGACTCTCACAACTATGCTAGCGCCGCTGATTTTGTTTGTCGTTTTAGTTCCCCAAATCTTCAGCTACTGGCCTTAGAGCGCTATTACGGGTATAAAGAGGGATTAAATGACGAAAAGATAATAGCTCAGTTGGCATTCAAAGATGCGATATTTCATCTGGATTCTAATAATCTTAAAGTGATGGAACATTACATTAAGCAACGAACAACACACTACGAAAATGAATTTTCTAAAATTAGTAATTTGACCATTTTAGATCCCGACCCTGATTCTAAGTTTAAGCACAAGTTAGACAGCGATTGCTATCAAAAAATGATTCAGAACATTATAAAAAAATATCAAAAAGCGATCGATTAATGGATGCAATCAGGCACATCGCTAAATTCTCTAAAATGATTGTTTTTGTTGTCATTGCATTGATAACAAGCTCTTGCCCTGCTTGTCCCGCGGAAAGCCCATTAGATATCTCTGAAGAGTTCACTGAGACACAATATAAGAACCATATCAAGGAATTTCAAAGAGTTTTTGGAAAACAAATCGAAGAAGAATTCGGTCTAAAATGGGTAGAGGGAGGCTTTACACATAATTCTTCTAGCGATGAACCCGAATTTTATGCTTATCGTCGCGCAACACTTGAAGAGGCGAGAGCGCTTGTATTAGCAGTAATTTTCAAACTGTCAGAGGCAGTTCATGCAGACTCAATAATGCTTTCTTATCTTAACAAATCATCTTTAACTCCAGACTTCTTGGGAGTTGATATTAGCTTTGTATATTCACACAATTGGAGCTATGACGATGGTAGTATTGATAGCGTGTATTCTTATTACTCTAAGGGAGATATGAGCGGTGTCAAAGGGCTGCATCTTCGATATGATGCAACAGATCCATTTAGTGATATTTCAGATTTTAAAAATATTGTTTACTATAAAATTGAAGAATCTTTTGAAGACGCTGTCAAACTTAATGCTGTAACCACCATTATAAATCCTAGCATTCATAACCCGAAGCAATTTGAAGATGAGTTAAATCAAATTTTAACTTCTTTCAAAGAAGAGATGAAAGAGAAGCACAGCTTGTTCTTTCAATCTATTGGATGGATGGTAGCCGGAAATTCTGCTTTCGAAATATCGGAAATTCGTACTAAATGCACTTATCGTTATCCCGTCGACTGCCAAGAAGCCAGAGCGCTCATGCTGATGACAACCGAAAAACTACTTGCTGCTTTGAATAACAATGAAATACTTAAACCTTATTTAAAAGAATATCCTTTTTCAGCAAGTGGCGTAAAATTACGAATGCTTTTTAGAAAAGAGAAATATTTTGTTGGAGATGTTCCTTACTACGATGGAAGCATGGAGAGTGCCGTATTGAGTGGAAATACTATCACCTATTATCATCATATCCCTAATATTAAAGACTCAAACATGCACGACAGAGTCATCTATGCAGAAGAAACTTATCAAGAAGCTCAAAAGACTTTTGAAAAGACACCACCTTTGACTCTATTTAAGCGAGTTTCCAAAGGAGTAAAAAATTTCATTTCTAATTCCATTCATTATTTGGAATTGGCGGTTATTGTTTTTTTCATGTTTTTGTTGCTCATGATAACCACAGGTGGTTGGATATTTATAATTCCTATTATCATATTTTTCATCTTGCGTCGGAGGCGTAACAGTCCTTCACAAGAAGATTAAAGCATTTCGGTAAGCTTGAACAGCTGCGAGTTCATCGAAATCATAATGCGTAAAACTGGAATAAATGAATGATTTCATGGTGCACTGGTGGTGCAGTGACAGACAAAAAATAGCAAGAAAGTAAGAATCACTACGACAATCAATCTAATCTCAATCCGCTTACTTTAATATCGTTATGTCTTGCAGTTGATTGTGAGGGATGGAACGCAGCATAATTCGTAATGCGAAGGTCGTCGGTTCGACTCCGGCTTTGGGCAATTCACTTTTAATTGTTGAGAGGTATGCCAGAAAGCGATTCATTTGGCCCTCCATTTTTGGATCAATCGGCTAAGCCACTGCCGTGGACCAAGGGTGGACCAAATGAGGACAGCAAGCCACTGGAACCTACAGCAAGTCTCGTTAACAGTTCAGTAGCTGACCCAATTTTTTATCTTAAAAATAGGGTCATCGCAATGAAAGATCTTGAAGCTCTCAAAAAGAGCTTGCCTGCCGGCATTGATATTAGAATTACAAGAAAGAAAGTGGTGAAATTCCGGGCCAGATTTAGAAGGAAAGGATATCCAGAAGTATTTAAAACAACGTCTGATCTTATATCAGCAAAACGATGGCTAGCTGAGCAAGAGCGAAGTGTTTTTATTGGGGAACTTCACCCAACAGCAATGATAGGCAACAAACATACGTTTAGCGATGCGGTTAACCGTTACAAAGAAGAAGAGCTGCCAAAAAAGGGAAATGATGCAAAAAACCGATTATATCATCTTATTTCGTTTGAAAAACATCTTGGTAAACTCAAGTTCTCTTCCATTCGCTCTTCGGATATTAAAGATGCGTTATTGAATATAGAGAAAGATAAAGCGAAGGATGGCAAGCAACTGGCCCCTGCAACAATCGTAAGATACTTGGCTTCAATATCACATCTTTTTTCAATCGCTTGGAAAGAATGGGAATGGACTTCTGAAAACCCGATAAAAAAGATTTCCAAACCATCAGTTTCCAATGCTCGCCAACGCTACTTATCTCAAGATGAGTTAAGCAGGCTTCTTAAAGAAACAAAGAACAGTAAATGTCCTATATTGCTGACTATGACTGTTCTCGCCTTATCTACAGGTATGAGAGATGGCGAAATCATAGGATTAAAAATTGGTGATATCAAAAAGGACCAGCAACTGATCATTCTTCGTAAGTCTAAAAATGGAGAACCTCGGTTCATCCCGTTAAAAGGCTATGCCTACGACCTATTGATAGATCATCTTCCTGAAAATGGCAATCCCGATGCTTTGCTTTTTCCATCTCCTGATGATCCCAAAAGGCCTTATGATACTCGCTCCGCTTGGCGTGCTGCTTTAAAAAGAGCAAACATCAAAGACTTCCGCCGGCATGATTTGAGACATACTACGGCTTCTTACCACCGCATGAATGGGATAGGCCTACATGATATTGGAATTCTCCTTGGTCATAAAGATTCTAGAAGCACGGCACGATATGCTCATATCTCAACAGAATATAAATCAAAAATGGTCGAAGAACTCGATCAAACACTTTTTGGAGGTTTCAATGACAAATAAAGTAGAAAAACGAAAAAAAAGTTCGATTAAGGATATCGCTTCAAAGAACCCATCGAATAAATATATTCCCGTAGTTGAAAAAGGGTGGTGGTCATCTCAAGAAGCGATATGTGCTTTTTTAAAACATTCTATCGAAGAAGCATATAACTTTTCATCCTTTGCGAGGATCACAGCCACAAAACATGGGCAAAATTTAAAAAGACTTGTAGCTGCTGCCGAAGCAGAGAGTGCTATTGAAGGTATTGTTTTTGATAAAATATTTTGGGTATTTCGAGCCCCTTGCAAAGCATGGGTGGAGTGGGCTTTGACTAAACCATCCATCTCGATAGAAGATGAATTATCAGAGGCTGTAGGGATCAAAACACCCCGTTCGAAAGAATCTTATCGACAAGTGGAAGAACCAGAGATAAGAAATAAATTTATTGGGTTTGCCTCTGCTACTTTATATGATAAGCCTCTGACTCCGCTAAAAGAGGTGAAAGAGAAGGTTATAGACGCAAAGCTTTTGCCTCATTTGCCTACTGATAAGACTTTAAGAAAGTGGTTAAAGAACGCTGCAATCAAACTTAAAGGAAAACCCGGAAAACCAGAGAGGAGAAATTAGAAAAAAAATAGGTTTAAATCATTCCACAATCTGATGACTTAGAAAGATCCAAGAGTACTTTTGAGTGATATAAACTTGCTCAATACTGGAACCAGTGAAAAATATTTACTGAAGGGAATTTTTCTAAAGAATCCAAACAGCTCTAATAAGTTATGTAAACCAGCATTAACTCAAAAAAAGGAGCTGTTATGCAAAATAAGACGAATTCAAAGCTGATCCCTCTCACCAAGTGGAATGAATTTCATATTTGGCCAACTGTTGGAGGTTTAAGACATCTTGTAGCAAATGCCAAGAAAAAGAAATTTGACAAGGTGATTGTCAAAGCAAATGGCCGAATATTAATAGATGAGGATTCATTCTTCGACTGGGCTAAATCTAATAAGGAGTAGTCCATGAACTTGAATGAAATTCTTTTACGTATTGAATCTAAGACTGGCTGTAGAGCTAGATCGAGCGGCGACGGTTACTCAACAAAATGCCCTTGTACTGGACATTCTGATACAAAACCAAGTTTTTCAGTTTCACAATCAGATGATGGTACAATTTTGATGTATTGCCACGCAGGTTGTTCTTTTGAAACTATATGTGAAGAGCTGGGCACCACGCCCAGCGAACTTTTTCCCAAAGACAACAAATTCGATTCGATCAATCGCTATTATATTTACCATGATGAACATGGTAAGCCTCTATATAGGAAGGTTAGAGCTCCAAACAAAAGGTTTTCTTTCGAAAGATTTGAAAATGGTGATTGGATTCCTGGTTTAAAGGATTGTAATAGAGTACTCTATAACCTCCCTGAAGTTACAGAAGCGATAAAGGAAAATCGTCCTATTGTTATCGTTGAAGGCGAAAAGGATGCTGAAACACTTCGAAGGCTTGGCTATGTTGCCACTACAAATGATACAGGAGCAGGAAAAAATAAATGGAAGAAGGAGCATTCCTCCTTTCTTAAAAATGCTCATGTGCTTCTCTTTTACGATTATGACCAGGCTGGAATTGACCACAGAGATAAAATCATCAATCAATTGAATGGATATGCTGCTAGTCTAAGGCTTGTGAATCTACCTGGATATGAAGTGGTCTCCAAAGATGGGCGAGACATTTCAGATTGGATAAAAGAAGGGCATACTTATACAGATCTGAAAAAAATTATCGAAGAGGCGGAATTAATTCAAAACCATTCTATAATGAATGAAAAAAACAACAATAAGTCTTTAGGTAGTTGTGTCAGAGCCGTATCAATAGAAGATCTTCTACAAATGAAAATAGATCCTCCAGAATATTTCCTAGAACCATTTTTAAGCAAATCTTCTCTTGGGATGATTTATGCTTCCAGTGGTGTTGGAAAGACGTTTTTTGCTTTGAATTTAGCATTCGCTTTATCTTCAGGTGGTCATTTTATGAAGTTTCGAGCACCTAAGCCTTGTAAGGTCCTTTACCTGGATGGTGAAATGTCGATTTATTCAATGAAAGACCGAATCGAAAAAATTTATTCCAGCAGTGAAGTCAAACCCATCAAGGATCACTTCAAATTAGTGAATTCCTTTTTGCAAGACAATCCTCTTCCAAACATGTGGTCGGTTGCGGAGCAAAAGAAATTAGATGAATTGATAGACTCTGCAGATGTCATTATTGTTGATAATTTGTCTTGCTGGGTAAGAAGCGGGATAGAAAACGACGGAGAAGATTGGCTTCCTCTTTTGGAATGGGCCTTAAAGTTGCGGCATCGAGGAAAATCGGTAATATTTATCCATCATTCGAATAAAGGCAAGACCGGGCAACGAGGAACAAGTCGTAGAGAAGATGCCCTAGACTATATCATCAAACTTGAGAGGCCTAAAAGATACCGCAATAAAGATGGAGCCTGCTTCATCATGTCATTTGAAAAAAATCGTTCATTATATGGGGCAGATGTTGAAAGCCTTGATATCAAACTTGTTAATTTACCTAATGGGAAATTCGCATGGGAGTGGTCTGTTTATGAAAATCAGCAAGATGGAGAAGGACAAGAACAAATAGCGGAAATAAAAAGATTAAAGAGTTTAGGCAACACCCATGAAAAGATTGCGGAACAGTTGGGAATTTCTAAAGCAACGGTTTCACGAAAGTTAAAACTGCATGATGTTTCACGTTTCATTCCTTAAGGGAGATGAAACATGAAACACATTAAGAAGAGAGAGGTTGGTATGAAATCCCAAAATGAAAAAATGAAATTTGTCGAGTTAAGAGCTAAAGGACTTTCCTTTGACAAAATAGCTCAAGAACTTCAGATTTCCAAACCTACGCTGATAAAATGGAGTGAAGAGCTGAAAAAAGAAATCACAAATTGTAAATACTTTGAATTTGAATCGATTCTTGCTGAATTCTCTTTAGGTAAGCGCCATCGCCTAGCGTAAGTTTATTTCGCGAAGCGAAATAAACTTACGCTAGTCATTTGAAGTTAGTTCTTTAGAGTTGTTTTTATTTGTATACACTGACGCCATCAATCTTGAGTGGCTTGAGATGAATTTCTGATAGGTTGAATAAGTCGACAAGAACCTTTTGTTCTTCTGATAGATCTTCTAAACGATATGTTACTTTTGGCCTTCCCTGTTTTCCTGTCATGTCAACGAATCTTCCAAGATGAATGCCATTTAATGAATCAAGCAAAGTATCCAAGGTTGTGTTAATACCGGCTTTTTTAGCGTCATACCAAACTAATGCAGCCAAAAGATATCCGATTACACAGATCATGTAATGAATTCTTAATTTCTGATCCGTCCAATGAAATCCTGGTGTCACCGCTAAGTGATATGGGTTTTTCAAATTTTTAAAAGCACCTTCTACAATTGATTGATCGTAAAATGCCTTTATAATCTTTTCACTGCCCCAGTCATGACGATTAGTCATAACAATGCGATATCCGAGTCGCTCATCCAGATCAGCAAGTTTGTCTTCACTTATTTGATAAGTCATATTCCAGCGCCTAGGACTTCTTTCCTCAAGGTTATAAGTTATTAACCCATCCATGAACTGTCCCTTGAGAAGTTTCTGCATTAGGTTTTCTAACTGATCCTTTGTTCGTTTTCTGGATCTTGGACTTAAAAGACCTTTTTGAATCTCTTTAAGACGTTTTTCTTTTTTCTCTAATGCTTGATAAACACCTCTAAACTGTCCATCCTTCAGTCTTTGGCTGACAAAAACTAAAACAGTCCGTTCTTCACCCCAAACATCTCGTTTTTCACGGTAGATCTCAAGTTCATTATCCCCAACCTGAGTAGCAATAAACTTACCTTCCGCTCTTTTTAAAAGGTCTTTATGGTGAGATGGAGTAAGGGCTCCAATATAGTGCAAGTTAAGATCATTAATTTGTTCGAGATTTTTTTTTGAATTACAACCACGATCAAAAACAATGGTATGTTCGCGTGTATCTATTTTGAGCAACTCCATTCTGATCTTGATCGAGGAAATTATTTCTCCAAACACTTTACAGTCGTTAATATTTCCATGATACGAGTGATGTAAAAGAGGGATGTAATGCTCTTCTGTAACAGCAAGGGCTAAACCTACCTGACGAAGGTCTCCACGTTTTTGCTTGTTTTTCCCTCTCTTAGGAATACTGCAATGATCATTAGTCGAATTGATAAATGTATAGAAATTTGTTGTGTCATATAACAGCGTTCCCCCTTTGATAGGATAGTGATGAAAAACATTTTGTAAAATTTCAAGCTCAATTTTAGCTATGGCTTCTACCGGAATACAATCCATTAAATCCCAAAAATGTTGACTATCCAGTTTTGCTGAAGAAATTCTTAGCAAATAATCGCAGGATGTCGTTTTAGCCCAATCGTGCCAGCCTCGTTTACTGGTTGGCATGCAAATTCTACCGACAGCTGCAAGAAGAAGTGTAATACCTGCTGTTAAATCATTGCGAATAGGTTGCTTGGGCCAATATTTTCGATTCGCGAGAGTGTGTTTATTGATAATAGACACGATATCAAGCTTTTTAGCGAGAACAAGAAGTGTTGCAACCGCACCATGTGAGTACGGTTTGAATCCGTTTTGCGATTTTTCACCTTGGAGACGGGCAATTAAGTTGGCCGTCGTACCCAAACTTTCAATTACAATCGGTCGAGGTTTTCCATTAATCCTTCTTGACTCGACAATATACCAATATTTATGCCCACGACACATTCTTGACTGTATTGATGCCATTATTATCTCGTAAATTTAGTATACACAAATTAAAAATATATTCTAAGCTATCATTTAAATCAACATATTAATACTATATTTCATAGTATACGTTTTTTTAGACAACAAAAATGCCGTAAGACATTAAAATAAAGAAATTTAAAAATTTTAAGTTGATAGAAATTTCGCTTCGTGAAATAAACTTACGCTAGAATCGTTCTCGATTATTTTGCACAAAGCATTGACAGAGCTAAAAGATAGATCATTTGAAGAAGTAAGTGCGAAAGAATTGATGAACATTGTTTTTCAAATGAGCCAAAAGATTCAGTCGGAGGTTGCAGGTCTTCGTTTTCATACTGACGAATATGAAATCGACGATTCCATCAAAATGGACGTTCTAAAAGAAAAAACTTTACCATTTGTTTACTGAAATTTTACCATTATTTCCTCTATATCCTCTTAAGTTTTTATTTATTTTCCGGCTCCATTCCCCATTTCTCTGTGAAAAAATGTCTTAAATAGCCTTTTAATAAGTACTTTTGGTATATTTGTACTTTTTAAAGACGGAGTACTTTTATGCCAGAATCGAAGAATCGAAAAAGAAAAATTCATATAGAACTTGCCGAAGAAATCCATCAAAAATTGCGCGTTAAGGCCGCATTGCATGACCTTTCCCTGCAAGCTTATGTGGAAGAGCTAATAGCTAACTCTGTGCAAGACATTGATGTGGCACAAATTGTTAAAAAAGCAACCAAAGACAAGGAACTCGTAGGAAAAGTATGACCAAGAAAACGGATATGTTAGATGTTTCCATGATGGAAAATTGGCTTTGGGATGCCGCTTGCACATTGAGAGGGCCGACTGATGCACCAAAATACAAAGATTTTATCCTCCCTCTGATATTTTACAAGCGACTCTCGGACGTGTTTGATGATGAGTTTGAGTCTTACATTCAACAGTTTGGCGATAAGGAAGTTGCCCATATGGTTGTCCAAAGCGACCATTACGATGCACTCAAAAACAACCGCAAACCAATGGTTCGTTTTTACATCCCAATTGAATATTCCTGGAACGCCATTCGACATTTCTCCAGCGACAAGCAATCATTAGGAGAATTCATCACGGAAGCTATGAGAGCCGTAGCTGTTTTTAATCCCGATCTTCAAGGCGTTTTAGACGTAAAAGATTATAACGAAAGGCAGTCTGGACAACGCACGATTGATGATGACCGTTTAGCAGCCTTAATAGAAGTTGTTAGCCGCCATCGATTAGGATTAAAAAATGCAGAACCAGACATTTTAGGCAGAGCTTATGAGTATTTGCTTCGTAAATTCGCCGAAGGACAAGGGCAGAGCGCAGGAGAGTTTTTTACACCTAAAGAAGTGGGTTGGCTGATGGCGCGGATCTTAGATCCCAAGCCGAGATCTACAGTTTACGACCCAACCTGCGGTTCCGCAGGGCTTTTAATCAAAGCGCGTCTTCAGTATGAAAAACTACATCCGGATAATCGTGGACAAGCTCCAAAGCTATTTGGACAGGAGCAAAACCCCATAACATTTGCTATGGCTAAGATGAATATGTTCCTACATGACTTTATGGATTCTCATTTTGCTATTGGCGATACATTTACAAAACCGGGATTTGTAGCGGATGGTATTGGGTTAAAAAAGTTTGACTATGTGATTGCTAATCCCATGTGGAACCAAGATATTTATACTGATTCCTTTTATTCAAATGACCCTTATAAACGTTTTGAAGTCGTTCCACCAAATGGAACGGCAGATTGGGCATGGGTACAGCACATTTGGAGTTCCTTAAATGATAATGGAAGAGCTGCAATAGTTTTGGATACTGGGGCTGTTTCTAGAGGATCGGGTAGCAAAAATTCTAATAAAGAACGAGATGCAAGGAAGCTATTCATTGAAGACGATAGAATCGAAGGTATTATCCTCCTACCGGATAATCTCTTTTATAATACCCCAGCACCAGGAATCATCATATTCCTTAATAAAAATAAGCCTAAAGAACGCAAAGGGCAAGTTATCTTAATCAATGCTAGTGCCTTTTTTGACAAAGAAAAGCCCAAGAATGTCCTTCGAATGGATCAAGGCATTGGCCTTGTCGTGAATTCTTTTAAAAACTGGTCTGATGAAACCAATGTTTCAACGATTATTGGTATCGAGGATATTCGGAATGCAGATTATAACCTAAGTCCGTCTCAATTTGTCGCCGCAGAAACCTATTTAGATCATAGGAATCCAATCCAAATAATCAATAGACTTCTTTCAAAACTAGCGTTTTGAAAAAATTTAATGTATATATGATGCCTTTGTGGAGGTATCAATGAAATACGATCAAATAGAAGAATTCTCAGATGAACAATTTCGCAGATTAACAGGGGTTAAAAAAAGTACGTTTAAAAAAATGGTCGAGATTTTAAGGGAAGCGGATCAGAAGAAAAAAACTCGAGGTGGACGTAAGAGTAGGTTATCGATTGAAGATCGGCTGCTTATGGCTCTAGAATACATTAGAGAATATAGGACTTATTTTCATATAGCAACAAGCTATGGAGTAAGTGAAAGCGTGGCATACAAAATTGTACGCTGGGTAGAGAACACTTTGATTAAAGACCCCGCATTTGCTTTGCCAGGGCGTAAAGCTCTTTTAAAAAGTGATATGGAATATGAAGTTCTGCTTATAGATGCATCTGAAACGCCAATAGAACGCCCTAAAAAAAAGTCAGACAAAAGCAGAAAATAAAAAATCGGAACAATAAGCAGAAACATTTTTATTCAGGTAAGAAGAAAAGACATACAATAAAGAGCCAGATTGTTGTAGATAAGAGAACAAAAAAAGTAATTTGTACAAATTTTAGTAATGGGAAGAAGCACGACTTTAAATTGTTTAAAGAAAGCAGAGTACGGTGGACAAAAGATCGTTGTGGAATAACGGACAGTGGATACACAGGAATAAAGAAATTACAGAGCAATTCAAGGCTTCCAAAAAAATCCAGTAAGAAGAAGCCTCTAACAGTAGAAGAGAAAAAACAAAATAGAGAAATATCTTCTGAAAGGGTTGTGAACGAGAATGTGATAGGGAGTTTAAAAAGATTTAAAATTATAAGTGACAGATATAGGAATCGAAGAAAGAGATTTGGTTTGCGATTCAATTTGATCGCAGGAATTCACAATTTAGAGTTGACTAGGGAGTTTTGAAAGAAGTCTAATGATTTGAAAAAAATAAAAACCAAAAGAGAAGAAATTGACTTAGCTCTTGATGATCTGTTGAAAAACCTATGTTTATCAGTTACGGACAATTAATATGAAGCGTTTAAAATTTTCGGAATGTCTAGAAAAAAGAAAAATTAAAACAAAAAAAGGCATCCAAAAAACAAATTATTTGAGCTCAGGAATTTTTCCAATTATCGATCAAGGAGCAGAGTTTATTGCTGGCTACACTTTGGAGAAGGAATGTGTTATTAGCGAGCCTTTACCTATTATCCTTTTTGGCGATCATACCAGAATTTTCAAATATATTGATTTCCCATTCGCTCAAGGTGCTGATGGTACGAAATTAATTTTCACCAATAAAAATTATTTAGATCCGTTGTTTTTTTTCTATAAGCTATTATCTTTGAAAATACCTAGTAAAGGCTACAATCGCCACTATAAGTTGCTCAAAGAAATGGAAATAATATTTCCTAGCTGCAAACAAACTCAACGATCTATTTCTAAAGTCTTACATACTATCCAAGATGCTATTGAAATTCGAAAAAAAGAGCTTAATTTACAACGAGAGCTTAAAGAAGCTCTTATGGCACATCTTTTCACAAATGGGACAAAAAAAGAACCACTTAAGAAAACAGATCCAGGCTTTTAAAAGAATCTCCTCATGGCGAAAAGCCAACGATTGTTATGATCATAGATCGCAATGAGCTAGAGACACAACTAGATAAAAATCTCGCTGCATATGGTCTTTCTGAATATAAACTAGCGCAAAGCAAATTGGATCTTCAGCAAGCTATTGCCTCTGATTATCGAGGCTTAATTGTTTCAATGATTCATAAATTCGATAAGATTCCTGCCAATTTAAATACCCGAGAAAGCATTGTTGTCTTAGTCGATGAAGCTCACCGCACTACAGGAGGTAAATTCGGCAATTTCTTAGTAGGAGCACTACCTAATGCGACCTATATCGGATTCACCGGAACACCTATAGATAGACTTTCAAAAGGTAAAGGGACTTTTAAAGTCTTTGGATGTGATGACGAGCAAGGCTACCTTGATAAATATTCCATCTCGGAATCGATAGATGATCAGACCACAGTAGCTTTGAATTATGCCTTAGCTAGTTCAGATCTGCTTGTCGATCGAGAGACATTAGAGGTGCAATTTTTGCAGCAAGCAGATGCGGAAGGAGTAAGCGATATCGATGAGCTCAATGCAATTCTTGATCGCGCTGTTGAACTCAAAGAGATGATGAAAAGCCCTGAAAGAATTGATGCTATTGTCAAATCTGTTGCCGAACATTTTCAAGCTAATGTTGAACCAATGGGCTTCAAGGCTTTTGTAGTGGCTGTCGATCGTGAAGCTTGCGTCCTATATAAAAAGGCTCTAGATCAATATTTACCTGAAGATTATTCAATAGTTGTCTACTCTGGGGCACACAATGACCAAGGGGACTTAAAAAAGTATCAGCTTGGCTACGATGAAGAGAAAAAGATTCGCAAAGAATTTTTAGACAAAGAGAAAAAGCCAAAGATTTTGATTGTCACTGAGAAGCTTTTAACAGGCTATGATGCACCGATTCTCTATTGCATGTATCTAGATAAACCCATGCGCGATCACGTGCTTTTGCAAACGATTGCAAGGGTTAATCGGCCATACGAAGATCGTGAGGGACAAGTCAAGCCTTACGGATTAGTTTATGACTTTGTGGGCATCTTTGAGAAGCTCGAAAGAGCCCTTTCCTTTGATTCTGATGTTGTCGCTTCTGTAATCCAAAACATCGATGTCTTGAAGCAGCTCTTTGAGACATTAATGAAGGAACAGGCGCCAAAATATTTACCATTCGCTATGGGATTTGACGACAAAAGTAAAGATCGAGCGATCCAGCATTTTGAAAATAAAGAACTGAGAGAGGCATTTTTTAAACTTGTTAAGCAGATTCAAAATCTTTATGACATTTTATCCCCAGATGTTTGTCTAAGACCGCACCTCATCAACTATCAGTACTTAGTCGAGCTTTATGCTGTTATACGCAATGCCTATTCGGATAACCCTTATATCGATCGTGAATTGACCAAGAAAACCCGAAATCTTCTCCAAGCAAATACAACCTTTGCCAATCTGCAAATGCCCGGTGAGATTTATCAGTTGTCAGCAGAAGAGCTTAGAAAAATGCGCCGCAATGAGAGCTCTGATACGACAAAAGTTCTCAATTTAAGTAAAGTTCTAGGGAGGCTTGTAGCCGAGCAGGGCACAACTAAGCCTTTTTTAATATCAATTGGTGAAAAAGCTTCGGCACTCGCAGAAGCTTACGAGGATAGACACCTCACTACACAAGAAGCCTTAGAACGATTTCTAAACCTTGCAGATGAAACGATAGAGGCCGAAGCAGAGAGAAACAGCTTGAATCTGGATGAGAATAGCTTTGCTATTTATAAGGTCATTCGAGATCACAATCCAGCACTTTCACCTGAAGAAGCACAACATATCAATGCTATCTTTGAAGGGCATCCAAACCATTTGTGGAACCAACAAGAAAAAAACCAACTCAGAGCATCTCTCTATAAAGAATTGATTTCAATTGTCGGCAAAGATAATATCATCGACATAACAAATCAATTATTTAAGCTTCAGAGGGTATGAGATGACCGTTTGCTCTTTACCGGGCGTACAATGGCGCGACGAGGAAGAATTGCGCGATGCTGTAAAAACTTGGGCCACAAAAATGGGTGTTCAGGTTCCTCAAATCCATGTTCGCCCGCTCAAAAACAAGTGGGGCTCAATTTCCACTAAGGGGCGCATGACTCTCAATGCACAGCTTTTAGACTTGCCAAAAGAGCTCGGCGAGTTCGTCATCGTGCACGAACTTGTCCACATCCTCGCTCCCAATCACGGCAAAGTCTTCAAATGCTTTATGGATGCCTATCTTCCTGCGTGGCTTGATTACGAAGAAGTACTCAAGACTATTTCCTAGCACCCATAGCTTTGAAAAATGCCATTGATATATGATTTCACTGTGTTTTCCTCACTGGTGAATCCGATACCATCAAGGCCTTCGCATTGAATGTTTGCATGACTCAGGAGAAAATGAAAGTTCTCTAATAAATTTTGCAAATACAAAACGATGATTTCCAATTCGGTCCAAAGTAGGTTAGGTAATGTTCCCTTCGCAGCGACGTCATCGTCAAAATGAGCTGCCACCTGATCCCTGTATGCTTTTAATTTGCCAATCGATTTGTCAAGTTCAGCCTTAAGCGAATTCACATCTTCAATTAAAGGACCCTTTTTATTATTTGTTCCACTAGGAAAAAACTTGTCCCAAGTCTCATAATATTCATTCAAACGTTTTTCATATTCAAATGCCTTTGTAGGGTCACTTTCTGCGAGCTTTTTTGCTAAAGCCTTCATACTATTTCGGCGCAGAAGATGTATGTACTTTCCTTCTAAATCACTGAATAGAGATAGAAGTTTTTTTGCAATTTCACTGAAAGAGATTGCACATTGTTTAATGCTGTCCTCATAAAGCAACAGCATAATCACGTCACTGGGATATTCTTCATTTTGGATCTTTTTATCAATTGCATCATTTACTTTTTTTAAAACACCAAACTTCTTCCGCACTATAATAAATGGGTTGATAAATCTGTTTTTGAAATACTCTTCAGCTTCTTTTCTTTCCTTGAAATAGGGATCAAGCAAGATTTCTATTTGGCGAATTTGATCTTCAGTCAGTTGAGGCATTTCAACAGGATAATTCCATTCAACTTTAGATTCATTTTTACCGGGGAGTAGTGCTATATAATCTTTCATATAATGCCTTAATATTTCTTCTTGTACACATACGGGTAGCTCACTGGTATGGAGAATTTGATTCTGCTAACTGATGAATTCGTTTGTTCTGAAGCCCCTTTTCCACCTATAGAGACCCCCATAACAGATAAACCACCTCCTCCCTCAGCAGACTTGCCATCAGATACTGTAACCGCTACATCAAACTCGATGTCGCTTAACTTTTTATTATGATCTGAGGCGGGATTTGGATTTACATAAGGAGCCGTATAGTCAGAATTTTCATCTTTCTGAAATTCAAGCATGTTCTGTTGAGCGTCGTTAATTCCACCAATAATTTGTGTTAACGTTTCAGCAATAAATTTTCTTAAATCCATTAAAAATCTCGATGTTTGTAAAAACTATTATTTATCTCCCTAACGCAGCTATGCGAGTGCTGGAATGAGATTCTCCAATCCATGTACTACCGCGCTCAGTTTGTGATTTTGCTGGGCTAATCATGATACTTACGTCTTGTCCTAGTTCGTTTAGAAAACGAATAAGGCGCTCTAAAGAAAAACTTCTTAATCTACCACGAATCAAAGCAGAGATTTTGGGTTGGTCGATCCCTAAAATTTCAGCTGCATGCTTTTGTGTGAGTTTTTTCTTCTTAATAAGCTTAGCAATTTGTCGAGCAAGCTCGGATTTTGCTAAAGCTTCCTCGGGATTTTCAATCCCTAAATCGGCAAATACGTTTCCGGAGCTTTCTTCGTATAAGATCTTTTTTTTCATAACTACTTTTCTCCTTTTAATTCTTTATAAAGGGCATCAGCTTCTTTTAAGCGACGTTTAACTAAATCAATTTCTTGCTTAGGCGTTGCGATGCCGCTCTTCGATTTTTTCTGAAAGGCATGCAGTACAAAAATGAATTCAGCCATTTCAACAGTATAAACAACCCGATAGGTTCCTGATCTGTCGTTCTCTCGAAGCTCGATCACTTTGGCATTGCCTAACCCACTAAGAGTTTTTGCATGGTTGTGTCTATCACCCATTTGCGCAAGATATAAGCCATGCCCCATTTCGTCTTGAACTTCATCGGGAAACTGTTTGAGATCATCGCGGCTCGATCCGATCCAGAAAAGTCGTTTCATTAGCTATCCTCTATCTTTCTAATTCTATTATGCCTAAATAAGCATATTTAATGCAAGCACAAAGAAAATTCGAAAAACACAAAGGCGTCTTGCGCACAAACATCAGCGATAATCTAATCGAAATTACATCGATTGGCGATAGCCTTTTTAGAAGAAATAGTTGAATTTCTCAGAGATTTTCAGACGCATGTTCATGCATATTTTGTTACCTCAAGAATAAAGCGGTGGGCGAAGAACTTGCGAGAAACCGCACATTACAACGCCTTTGCCAAAGCCATTTATTTGGACACTGTATTTCGTTATCCGTTTATCAACATAAAAGAAATAAAAAAGAGTGATCGTTTGAAAGCTATGCAGCTTTGGGCTGGAGTAATGGGTCGCTTATGCCGAGTTTATTATGAACTTCGGGGAATGGGTTTTGAGTATAGTGCTTTAGGCCTGTTTGCTGAGATACATCGATTAGGAGATTGCTTTAAACAACCCAATCCCGATGAAAAAAAATATGACGCCTTGATAAGAACATGGGATGATATGGCTGACGCGGATTCGATCAATTATGCATTACTTGGCAGAAAGGGGGAGGTTGTCAATATTCTTACCATGGACAAGAAAGACGATATTGTCCGTCGCTTAAAATGCTTATCGCAAAATTTAAGGGAGATAGCTTCTTTAGGTTTCAGTTCAGAAATGTGTCCGGGAACAATTACGCTATTTTCAGATAGCTTACAGGTGACGGACTTTCTATTGGTTGAGGATGTGATCAAATAATCATTAGAGGCACTTACCCATTATTCATTCAAAAATTCATGATTCCATGGACCAACCTTGGACCAAATTTGACGCTAAACCAATGGAAGGCACCGCAAATGAGGATAGACTCTAAAGAAAAGATGGGGTATCCTACACTCGTGTCAGCTACTGTAAGATGCTGTGACATTGCCCGGAGGAGCCGCATTCGTAATGCGAAGGTCGTCGGTTCGACTCCGGCTTTGGGCAATCATTTCAAACCATCACTAGAGCAATCTTTTGATGGTTTTTTTAATTAAAGTAATAGTTGATATTTTTAAAATGGTGCACTGGTGGTGCATTAGCTGGCAAAAAACCACCACTCTTCTTAACTCATATTTCCTTGATAAAAAGATGCATTTTTAGAGTTTATTGCACCACCAGTGCACCATTTGTGTTTTTTGACAAATCAAGTCATTATCTTAAATATATCAACAGGCACTATTTTCATTAAAACATCTCAGCATTGTCAATCCGATGTTGCTAATTTTTGGGGATTATTGTATATTATCGTCTTTAATTTAGGATGGCAGATGGCATATATTGAAAAGCGCAAAACACAAGATGGGGATATGAAATATCGGGTGCTTGTCAGATTGAAAGGACACCCGACCCAAACAGCGACTTTTGAAAGACTGACAGATGCAAGAAATTGGGCGTAGCAAACAGAGTCTGCTATCCGCGAAGGCCGTCATTTTAAGACATCGGAATCGAAAAAGCATACGCTTGCCAAATTAATCAACCGCTACATGCAAGATCATTTGCCTTTGAAAACAAAAAGCAAGCAAGAAGGCCAGCTTCTTTGGTGGAAAGAACAACTTGGAAGTTATGCCCTTTCTGAGATTACTCCCGCTCTTATTGGACAGTATAGAGACAAACTCGCGCAGGGATTAACACCAACAGGATCTAAGCGAGCACCTGCAACTGTTGTTCGATATTTAGCCGCTCTTTCTCATTGTTTGACCATTGCTGTCACAGAATATGGCTGGATAGACGATTCTCCCATGCGTAAAGTCACAAAGCCAAAGTTGCCAAGAGGTAGAGTTAGATTTTTGAGCGATGAAGAGCGTTCGGCGTTGCTATCTGCCTGCAAGGAAAGCACTAATCCTTTCCTCTATATAGTAGTGGTTCTAGCGCTTTCTACAGGAATGCGTCAAGGCGAAATCATGAAGCTTCGATGGGAAGATATTGATCTTTTTAGAGGGAGAATCATCCTTCATGAAACAAAGAATGGAGAGCGGCGTGTTGTTCCTTTAAAAGGTTTGGCTTTGAAACTGCTTCAAGAATTAACTAAAACGCAAGGTAGAGATTTTGGATTTTTGTTCCCCTCTCAAAAAGATCAAAAGTCTCAAAAGCCTAAACCCATCGACTTACGGTTTCCTTGGGAAGTGGCTCTTAAGGCAACAGGCATTACTAATTTTCGCTTTCATGATTTACGTCACTCTACCGCAAGCTATTTAGCTATGGATGGAGCTTCCCTTGCTGAAATAGCAGAAGTTCTTGGCCATAAAACTTTAGCTATGGTGAAAAGATATGCTCATTTGTCTGAAGCGCATACTTCAGGCGTTATCGAAAAAATGAACGAAAAAATTTTCAATCCCTAGAGGTTTATGAATACGTGCATAAACATCACCGCCTTTATGGTGGGTTAATCAGTTCTGTTGTAGAATCGAAAAAATGTTGCTATGGAAAATTGTTTTAAAAATACAGATGTGTAAAGAGACGGAATATGACTACAATCATGGAACAACTGCATTCTTGGATGAAGAGCAAAGAGAACGAACATCTTGAATTCAAGGAAGCTAAAAATGGGTTTGACAGCGATAAGTTAACAAAATATTGCTGTGCTCTTGCAAATGAAGGCGGAGGACACATCATTTTGGGCATTTCAGACAAACAGCCCCGAATTATTGTTGGTAGTCAAGCATGTTCCAACTTAGAAAAAACCAAGTCAGATTTAATCACTAGATTACATTTACGTATCGATGTAAACGAACTTTACGTTGAAGATCACCGCGTAGTGATAGTTGCAGTTCCATCAAGACCAATTGGTGTGCCCATACAATATGAGAAGATTTACTGGATGCGGCGAGGAGAAGAACTAGTCTCTATGACTCCTGATATGCTCAAACGCATTTTTTATGAAGGAGAACCTGATTTTTCCGCTCAAATTTGTCCACAAGCTCGCTTTGAAGACCTTGATTTGGAAGCCATAAAACATTTTCGAGAGATGTGGATGCGTAAATCAGGGAATGGCGCATTAAAAAATGTTTCGGATACAAAATTGCTCCGCGATATTGAAGTCATTGTAGACAAAGGGGTGACTTATGCAGCGCTCATTCTTTTTGGTAAGCTATCAGCCCTCAGAAAATTCCTTGCACAAGCAGAGGTGATTTTTGAATATCGCTCTAGCAGTATTACAGGGCCTGCTCAACAAAGAATTGAATATACGCAAGGATTTTTCTCTTTTGACAATGAGCTTTGGAAAAGATTAACCTTCGAAACGATCTCCAGCATTTTCAGGATGGTTTATTCATTTGGGATATCCCAACATTTAATGAAAAAGCTATTCGAGAAGCGATTTTAAACGCCGTTAGTCATCGCGATTATAGAGAAGCAGGATCAATTTGGATAAAACAATTTCCTCGCAAAATTATTATTGCCAGCCCTGGTGGATTTCCTTCAGGTATTAATCCTTCAAACATGCTTTGGAAACAGCAACCTCGAAATCGAAGAATTGCTGATGTTTTTAACAAATGTGGACTTGTTGAACGCGCAGGTCAAGGAGCGGATAGAATTTTTGAAGAGAGCATTCGTCAAGGGAAACCATTACCTGACTTTGCGCATACCGATGAGCATGAAGTTGTTTTACATTGGATGGACAAATTCAAGACGAGAATTTCTTAAGGTTTTTGGAGAAGATTGGGCAAGAACAGATGGCTTCGTTCATGACTGAAGATTTTTTAGTACTCGATTTAGCACACAGAGAGCAGCCTATTCCTGCAGTGCCGCCTGAATTAAAAATTCGTTTAAAATACTTAATCGATTTGGGTGTTATTGAATGCATAGGAGTAGGAAGAAGTACTCGGTATATTCTTTGTCAAAAGTATTATACACTTGCTGGAAAAAGCGGGGTGTACACAAGAAAGCGTGGGTTGGATAAAGAAACGAATAAAGAACTACTTTTTAAGCATATTCGTTCAAATGCAAAGAGTGGATCAAAACTTGATGAATTATGTCAGGTTTTACCAGCTCTTTCTCGAAGACAGGTACAAAAACTTACTAAAGAATTGCAGGATCAAAGGCAAATTCATTTCAAAGGAAAAACTAAATCAAGCCTCTGGTTTCCATGGTCTAACCAATAGGATCTGGTGCAATTCGGTGCAATTCGGTGCAATTCGGTGCAATTCCTATATGACTGATTAATCAAAATGCCATTGTAGATATATTGAAAATAGAAAACGTTTAGGAAGAAGTTGGTGCAATCCAAAGCTAATTGACCCAAATCTCACCCAATTTTTGCGTTCAGCGTGACTTTTTTTTGTATTGCTTATCTTATGGCAAACTTGTGACAAAATCGTGTAAAATAGCCAAAATACAATCTTAGTAAGGAGACAATCAATATGGTTTTTGTCAGTGCAAAAGAAGGACCACCAAATTATGGACCGAAAGAACCCTACACCGTCCAATACTTTGATGAGCACGGAAATATGACTATAAAAAGCGGCGGAACAAAAACATGGCGTAATAACAATGCAGGGAACTTAAAGTATTTTAAAAAAGGTAGTTTTGCAAGCAGGAATGGATCTATTGGAGTTGCTAATCAGATGGCAATATTTCCTGACATAGAAACTGGACGTAAGGCTTTGATTAAATTATTGAAAGGCCCCTCATATTGTAATTTGAGATTGGAAGAACTTTCGGATAAGTATGATGAAGAAAATAAAGCAGAGCACCGTAGGATGCTTAAATCTATTTCAAAACTTGATCTCACAAAAAAAATTAAGGATTTAACACCAGAGGAGTTTGAAAGGCTTCGGGTTACTATGGAACGGATTGAGGGTTGGGAGACTGGTAGAGAAGACTTCATCGAAAAATGTTATATTTCAGGAGTTCACAAAAAGCGGGGTGTAATTCAGGAATATCTTGTTAAGGAAGGTTCTAAGGAGAATTGGATTTCAAAGGAAGAAGCGATAAAACTAACCCTTGAAGGGCGTTTACATGCGACCATTGTTCATTTGAAAAATGGAACAAATTATCTCCGCCCCGAATATGGCTTAAAATCTTTTGAGCTTATCGTTTGAGGTGGGTAATGATAAACCGTTTCTTTCAAATATTAGTGACTTTTTGCTTGTTTCCACTATTGCATATAACTGCATCAAACGAAATCGAACTTTCAGGAAGACTAGTAAAAAAATATTATAAGGCATCGATAATTGTTCAAGATCCCGCTTTTGGATGGTTTTTAGAGTTAGATGATCCTTCGAAAGCTAGTTTAGATAATGCCTTAAGTGGACTCGATGCGACTGAAAAGCAGATTTGTTCCAATTTTCACACGGACTTTATCCAGTTGATATTAAATGGTGGAATCGATCCCCAAACTTGTCGCGATTTAGAAAACCAGTCTATAAATGTCAAAGGTCAATTATGGAATCCTCCACATGTATATCGACCAATTCCATCTCATCAACTATCCCTTCATGGGTTAACACAAAACAATCAAGACAACTTTGAAAAGACTCCTGTGGAAAAATCTCCACAATCAGTTCAAGCTTCCCTTGCTGTATGTAAAAATACTTGGAAGCCTTGTGGAGTAAATAAAAAATTGAATGATATTCCGTTAGAGCTTCCAGAAGGATCACCTCAATTGCTTGTCACTTTAAAAGGCACTTTGCAGCTCAAGCTTTACCCTGGACCTCCTAACTATGAATCTATTGAAAATGGGGACTATCCAGAATATTGCTGGATGCTTCAAATGGACTCAAAATCATTCGATATAGCCTCAAAAACTCCCGTTTTAGAGCCTGCTTTATCAATGACTGACATCATGAGTGTCTCAAATTGGATTGAAGTTCAATTGGGATTAGAAACCGACATGAGAAAATTCTGTGAAAGTCACATTAACCAGAAAGTTACTCTTCAAGGATATCTTTCTCATGCAATTCTAGCACATCATCATGCTCCTTTTCTCATGTCTGTTCAATCAGTATACGGAATTGAAGAACCATCAACAGAAAAAAAATCGGAAAAAGAAATGAAAGTTCGAGAGTGATAAAAATGACAAAGTGTAAAATCAGTAAAAGTCAAAAAATTATAGATGCCATAGAACCAATCGAAGCTTTAAAAATTCTAAAACTTTTAAGTGAAAACGATCGGACTGTTGCAAAGCAAATTGAAAAGCTATTTCTTGAACAGGTTCAGAAGATTGATATGGAAGATATCGCAGCCGATGTTCTTGCAGAATTAGATTTCATAGATGTAGAAGACTTATGGGAAAGAAGCGGATCCACTCGCGATGGTTACATAGAACCAGGAGAAGAAGCGTGGGCAATGTTAGAAGAAACAATAGATCCTTACATAGAAAAAATGAAGCGTTATCATTCTCTTAAAATGTTTGAGGAAGAGATGGCTTGTTGCATGGGTTTAATTTCTGCTCTTCATCAGTTTGAGAATGAATCGGAATCTGAATTTAAAGAATGGGCAGTAGATGCTCCTTTATCAATTGCTGATGATGTTTTGAGTACCTGGAAGGAATCGTGCAAAGATTCCGAATTGAGACAAACTATGGAAAATTTCATTGCGAAACTTTCCTAAAAATAAAGGCTTCTTAGCTTTAATTTCATGGCTTTTTTAGCATTTGTGACCTTGAGTTTTACTTTATTTATGCCTTAATAAGAATGCTATCGAACAATTTTAATCGAAGCTCACGAAGGTAAAACATTGGGAGCAATTGCATTCTGTTTTGGAAACACGATGGTCGTGGATAATTGAAAACTGTTTTTTCAAAACAATTTTGCCCTTTCGTTTTTTCAATTATCCTCGTTAATTTCAAATCGAGAAATGATGTAGTTAAAATATTACCGAACAGGTATAATAAGAAAAGATGAGGTGCTTGAATCGTGAAAAAATTGATATGGATCGGCTCAAGCTACGAAGATTTAAAAAAGTTTCCAGCACCAGTGCTTAATGCTGTTGGATATGCTCTTTTCTTTGCTTAAGAGGGAAAGAAACATTCGCATGCAAAAATCTTATCTGGGATGGGGAATGCAGGGGTTATTGAAATCAAAGAAAATGACCAAAGCGGAACTTATAGGCTGATTTATACCCGCGAAATCGAAGAATATGTGTTTGTATTGCATGCCTTTCAAAAAAAGTCCAAATCAGGAATTGCGACACCTAAGAAAGAAATCGATATGATCAAAAATCGCCTGAAGGAAGCCAAAGCTCTTTATAAAGAATTAAAGGAGAAGAAGAAATGAGTGCAAAAAAAAAACGTCTAGCAGGCATTGAATATGTCGAAAGCTCGGGAAATGTATTTGCCGATTTAGATATTCCCGAACCAGAAGAGGCTATGGCAAAGGCTAAACTAGCTATGAAAATTTATGAGACTATTAAGACAAAAAAATTAACCCAAGCCAAAGCGGCCAAAATTCTCAAAATTAGTCAGCCTAAAGTTTCCCTACTTTTGCGCGGTTACTTAACAGACTTTTCATTGGAAAGACTGTTGCGTTTTTTGAATGACTTGGGCCAGGATGTCTATATTTCGATTATTCCTTGCTCTCATGGACATGGCAATACATGGGTAGGCGACTCTCCCTCGCACGCAAGTATCGCGGCATTAGGAAGATAGAAATCAAACACTAATATTTTTAGGAATTGAATATGCCATTTTTAAATGAGGCTATTCATGTTGAAAATAATTCACTAACTCTTTGCTCCCCTGATAAGATTTATGAAATTCTTTAAAGATTCCTTTGCGACTTTGCGGGCTCTGCGTTTTTACTGATTAGAATTTTTTGATTGGGAAAAATCGAAAACTGATTTAAGTTATTGTACGAACGCGTAAGATAAAAAGATATGAAATCAAAATGAAAGGTGCATTATGCCGCTTATCGATAAAATCAATCAAGATATCAAAGAAGCAATCAGGAATCGCGACCAGATTAGACTCGACACCTTGCGGATGCTCAAATCAAAAATATTGACCGTTGATGCTCGCGGCAATCTTCCTGATGTCGAAGTTTTAAAACTATTCAAAACTTACTTCGGCAACCTTCAAGAAGCTTTAGAACAGGCTCAAGCTTTGAATCGTTCTGAAATTGTCGAAAAATTAAAAAACGAACTAGTGATTGTGCAAGAGTTTTTACCTAAAGCTCTTTCTGCCGAAGAAACGAAAAGAATTGTAGTGCAAGCTATCGCTGATTCTGGAGCTAAAACAAAAAAAGATATTGGATTAGTGATGAAGAGCGTCATGAAACTCAACAATACAATTGACGGAAAGTTAGCCAAAGATCTAGCGAGCCAATTATTGGCTGATTAAGACTCATTCAATTACGGCTTTTGTATCCATCTATCATCAACTGCTTTACTTTCGAAGGCTCTATTTAAGCTGATGAGCTGATATTTTTCTGAACTTTGTCAAGAGAGTACGGTAATTTTCAAGAGATCCCTTTTACTTCTATCCGGCACGACCCTTTTCAAATCTATCGGAGTATTTTTGCTCCTAACTAAGATTTTATGACATTCTCAAGGTCACTTTCTCTTAGGGAATTCCCTTGACAAAAGGTTATCGTGATCTGCAATGTAGCGGAAGATGGCTGCCACTTTTCCCTAGAACTTTTTTTTGCAACAGAGCTAACAAGATATGCAAAATAAAATATATGGATCTATTGTCTGGTTTGTAACAACGCTATTCGTTATTTATTCTTTTTGTTTGAATACGGCAGCAGCTGTGTTTGCGAATGCCATAAGAACTAGTCTTCATGCCAGTAGTTTTGGTGTTTCTCTCGCGACCGGTGCTTTTATTTTGGGATTTGCATGCATGCAAATTCCAGCGGGTTATTTGCTCGATAGATTCAATGCGCGCTTTGTAGTGGGTACGGGTGTCTTTTTATTAGCATTAGGAAATGCAATTGCTTCTTTTTCAGATAATCTTATTATTTTTACACTAGCGAATATTTTGCAAGGCATCGGTGCTTCTTTTGCTTTTATTGCAGCGGCAATTTTAATATCACAGTGGTTTCCTGGTAAAGCGTTCCCTATTTTATTTGGTTTGACGCAAACGATTTCGTGCGTCTCTGCGGGTATTATTCATTACTATTTTACTATTTTATTACAAACGCATACATGGAACGAGGTTTATCAAGGATTGGCAATATTTGGTTTTGTATTATTAATTCTAACGTTGTTAATAGTAAAAACTCCTTTAAATTATAAACGTCCAGAGAGCATTTCATTAAAAAAATCACTAACGGTCGTTCTTGAAAACAAGCAAATTTGGCTCTGTTCCATTGCGGCAGCTACCTCCTTTGGTGTGTTACTGGCCTATGCAAGTATTTGGTATCTGCCGATTCAAACTTATTACTCAGTGGGAAATCTTGACGCCGTGATTATTAGCGGGATGATTTTTTTTGGTATCGGTGTTGGCACGCCATTGCTTGGCTGGTTTTCAAATATTGTCAAATCGAGAATCATGGTGATTCATATAACGCTGGTGCTCGGCATTATGACTTTATTATTAGGTATCTATCTCCCGCATTTTAATATTGATACTTTAATTATCGTCAAAACTATTTCATTTTTTATAGGTCTTTTACTTTCAGGTTCTATGCTTTTTTATACAATTGTTAGTGAAATTTCATCCGACAGTACACGAGGTGTTGCAATAAGCTTTCTGAATACAGCAGTATTTTTATTTAATACACTGTTGTTATTTATTCCCTACCTATTTGTTACCGATATTTCCAAGGAATTTTTTACCTATCTTTGGATTTTGCCATTTTGCACTTTGATCTCAATCTTATTGCTTTATTTTATTAAAGATACTTATTTAAGCTCAAATTAAGATGTAACAGGAACTGGTGAATAGAGAAAATGGTTTATTATCGTTTGATCGCTCTGTGGATTTTATGTGAAACGATGCTGGGAGGCATTATTCATGGGATTAAAATTCCTGGCTCAGGTTTAATAGTAGGTAGCTGTGCGGTCATCTGTATTTCTCTTATTGCCTATCATGTTCCTTCAAAGGGTTCTATCCTAAAAGCCACGCTGATAGTTGCTATATTTAAAATGATGCTAAGTCCGCAAGCTTCACCACTCGCCTATTTTGCTGTGTTTTTCCAAGGGTTTATGGGCGAAGCTTTATTCTGGAATAGAAGGATATATTCAGTGTCTTGCCTGTTATTTGGGGTACTGGTATTGCTTGAGTCGGGATTACAGCGTATTGTTGTTTTAACGATTGTATATGGTAAGGATCTATGGCAGGCCATTAATACTTTCATCAATGGAATTACAGGACAAACAACATTAACTAATTATAGCTTTTTATTCGTGATAGGATACGTATTGATCCATGTAATGGTAGGAATAATAGTTGGGTTATGGGCAGGAAGATTGCCACAAAAAATCCATGCATGGGCTACTCTCTACAAAGATTATCTTTTGACAAATGAAACAAACAAACCGGAAATACTTTCACCCCCAAAAAGAAAAAAGAAATTAAGAAATGGCGCTATAGTTATATGGCTAGTGTTTCTTCTATTATACATTCAATCGACTTTCAATATAGGTCCTACTCTTCTTCCGCCGAATGTTTCTATAAGAATCTTTATGCGTTCTCTGCTTATTATACTGACTTGCTATTTTGTTATAGGACCCTCTCTAACCTGGCTTTTGAATCGATGGTTGCAAAAAAGAAAAATTAGAGAAAATGAGATGATTGAAAGAATTTTACAATTTCTTCCCGATACAAAAGAGCTAGTGATAAAAAGCTGGCAACTGACGGCAAAAAAAACGGGGGGAAGACGGGTGCTGCTTTGCAGTAAAATAATTCTACTTAATGTACTTAATTCTGCCCATGGCTAATGAAGCACCGACTAGGCATGCAAAAAAAGGATGATTTGCGATGAAAGAACCTCAAGCATCTTATTCGAAAGATACTGTTGTGAATGATTCGTATTCCAGTGAGCTTGTTTTTTGGCTCAACGGCGAAAAAGTTGAAATCTCGAATCCAGACCCAACCATGATGCTTGTCGATTACTTACATACGGCGGGTTTAACTGGTACAAAGATCGGATGCGGGCAAGGAGGCTGCGGTGCATGTACTGTCATGCTATCGTACAGTGACCCATCCACCGGCGAACCTGTCCACAGCGCTGTCAACGCATGTCTTCGCCCACTCTGTGCTGTCGATGGAATCATGGTCACAACAACGGAAGGGATCGGCAATGTGCATCAAGGGTTAGATCCAGCGCAATATTGCATAGCAAAAAACAATGGCAGTCAGTGTGGCTTTTGCACACCTGGTTTTGTTATGAACACGCATGCCTACATGCAGCATCATCCTAAAGCCACGCAGGAGGAATTGGAAAATATTTATGGCGGCAATCTATGCCGCTGCACTGGATATCGTCCTATTTTGGCGGGAGTGCGTACGTTGGCCTGCGATTACAGAGTTGAGTCTGACAAATCGCAGAAGTGTCTCATCGATCCATCATGCGATGTCCACGTCAAAAGCGAATTTGCGCAGATTGAACTCGGACAGATGCCCCCATTTTCTTTACCGCCGCGATTACTACATTTTTCGGGTCGTGGTCGTGAATGGTTCAGACCCAATACGCTGGAAGAAGTCATGCGCATTAAAAAACAGTTTGTAAAAGGGCATGGGCGTGAGAGCGTAAAATTGGTATTTGGCAATACGGCCTCTGGCGTCTACCCTGATGAAAAACCCATTTATTTGATTGATATTTCAGGCATTCCAGCACTGAAAATATTAATGAAAGGTGAAACTGGCATAACAGTAGGTGCGGCAACTCCGATCCAGAAGCTCCTAGAATTCGCAGCAAGTGTTGCAAAGGAAGTGGGTTCAGAAAAAGGGTGTGGCCTTGAGTCACTTGCCTACCATGGTCAATTTATTGCGGGCTTACAAGTGCGCTCTGCTGGAAGTGTCGCTGGAAACATTTTCATGACAAGAGATCATGCTTCCCATGGCGGAGCATTTCCCTCCGATTTATTTACTGTTTTATCCGCGCTGGGTGCTCAAGTGACGATTGCTTCTGCTGAATATGAGGGTGGCCGCAAACAATTTGATTTAATTGATATGCCTGCCACCGAGGTGTTGCCCGAGGATGCCATTATTGTCTGTTTTGACATTCCCTATACCCGGCAGGCGGAGTATTTGCAAACATATCGTATTGCCCGACGTCCACAAATGGCTCACCCCATCGTTAATGCAGGTTTTAGCGTCTGTCTCGATGAGAATGATATAGTAAAACCAAAAGAGATTACCCTCGTTTATGGAGGGCTAGCTACCATGATACGTCGCTGCAGTAAAACAGAGCAGTTTTTACAGGGTAAGAGATGGAATGCAGAGACATTGCGTGCGGCGTTGCCGGTACTTAAAAAAGAAGTGCAGAGCTTTACTGTTCCGATGGAGGAAGAGGGTATTACCACTGAATACAGACTGCAACTAGCCGAAACTTTTTTCTATAAATTTTTTCTATATGTTACCCTTAAGCGTAATCCTGAATGTGTTAAATCAGAAAATGTTTCAGCGGCAAATCATGATATACGCACCTTGTCCACCGGTTCTCAGGAGTATTTCGAGTATCCCGAAATGTTTCCATTGACCAAACCCATTATTAAACGTGCTGCATTTGCGCAAGCGTCTGGTGAAATAAAATATACGCAAGATATTGAGCTACCTGTGGGTGGTTTGCATGGAGCGATGGTGATAAGCGCACGTCCGCACGCCAAGTTTTCCTTTACTAAAAATACGTCTGACTTAAAAGAACTAAAAAAATTACTTAAGAAAAAATTCCCAGAGTTTAAAGACTTAGTGACTGCTGCAGATATTCCGGAAGGCGGAAAGAATTTGATCGGTTTAGGCGATGATGATCCTATTTTTAGTGATGGACTGGTCACATCCGTCGGGGCGCCGATAGGCATGGTACTCGCAAAAACCATTTCTTCAGCAAAAGAAGTCGTGGAATTTATTGGCAAGGAATGCATTGCCTACGAAGATCTGCCTGCTGTCATCACATTAGCCGATGCCATCAAACAGAATACCGTGATGCCAATGATCCTAAAATCGGCTGATCGCGATGAAGATATCAATCAACGTATACCAACAATAGAACGTTCAGGCAGTAATCAAGAATGGCTTAAGAATCCATCGAAACCACCCCCTAATACTAACATCGCCAGCGGTACAGTAAAAACTCCGCCTGCTGCCCATTTTTATTTAGAAACCAATTGTGCGCTTGCCATTCCAGGTACATACAACCAGATGACTGTTTATTCTTCCACTCAGAATCCACATGGCACTCAAAATTCAGTGGCCAAAGCACTTGGTGTGAGACTTAACCAGGTATCCATTATTCTTGAACAAATTGGCGGTGGTTTTGGTGGAAAGCAACACCGTGCGAATATCGTGGCGGCTCAAGCTGCGGTAGCGGCGCATAAATGTAATTGCCCCGTGCGGCTTTTGTACGATAGAGCCACCGATATGCAAATGATAGGTAAACATCATCCATATGAAGGTGAGTATTATGTGGCATTCACTGATGATGGCAAAATTGAAGCCATGCGACTGGATTTTAAGTCTGATGCTGGTGACACGTATGATTGTTCATTTGCTGTTTTGGATCTGAGCCTTCTTATGGCGGATGGCTGTTATATGGTTGACACACTTCAAGCAAACGGAACGTGTTATCGCACCAACAAAACAAGCAATACTGCTTATCGTACTTTCGGCGTGATGCAAATGTGGACCATTTTGGAAACCGTCATTGAACGAGTTGCATTTGAATTAACAAAAAAACTCGGGCGCCAAGTTCTACCTGAAGAAATCCGTGAAAAGAATATGTATCGCAATGGCACGCCTGAATCATACGATACGACCCACTTTGGTCAGGAGCTCGATTTTTGCAATATTCGTGAAATATGGGATGCGTTGAAACAATCGTCAGATTTCGTTGAACGTGAACGAGAGGTTCAAGCATTCAATCGCAAGAATCGTTGGAGGAAACGGGGCATTGTTATGATTCCCCAAAAACATGGGATAGCATTTACCGAGCCGCGCGGATCACTGAATTCTTCAAGTGCTATTGTTACTGTGAATATGGCTGACGGGTCTGTGGTTATTCACCAAGGCGCCGTCGAAATGGGGCAAGGTGTTCATACCAAGCTTGCCCAACTGGCCGCTAATACATTAGGCATTCCACTTGAATGGATTAGAATCGCGGGCAACAATAGTGATTGCATCACGAATACACCACCTACAGCGGCATCAACAGGCTTTGACCTCAATGGCGGTGCCATTGAAAATGCTTGTGTGGTGTTGCGCGAGCGACTCAAAGAATTCTGCACCACGTTGGAACAGTACCTACCGGATCAAAGAATTGAAAATTGGCGTACCCATTGGCCTGAAAAATGGCAAGAGATCATTTTCAAAGCCTGGTTTCACCGTGTCAATCTTAGTGCAGCAGAACTCTATAAGACTCCTCACTACAAAGGGCCGTCTTATCATAATCCTCAAGGCAAGCCTTTTCTCTATTTTTCATATGGAGTTGCTGTTACCGAAGTAGAGATCGATGTTCTTTCCGGCGAGTTCAAAATCAATCGTGCCGATGTGACTTTCGACGGTTGTAAATCGCCTAATCCTGCCATTGATATCGGTCAGATCGAAGGGGGTTATGTTCAGGGTGTCGGGATGGCGACCACAGAAGAGCTTATTTATAATCACGACGGGAGGCTAGTCACCGACAACATTTGGAGTTACAAACCCCCTTGTACCAAGACAATTCCCATAGATTTTCGAAGTAAACTTCATCCGGTTAATCCAGAGCGCAATGCAAGAGAATATTTAGCCGAAAAACAAGCTGTAAAATCAACAAAAGCATTCACTGAGTCGTGTATGACTCTGGGTGTATCTGTGTATTTCGCACTGATACATGCCATCAAAGATGCGCGCAAAGAATTAACCGGAAAAGACGATTGGATTAATGTGCAATTGCCATTAACCTGTCAACGCATCCAGCAACTTTGTGGTATTACGACGGATTCACTGACTTTTTAATAAGGGAAGTATATGAAGAGGGATAAACGCAACATTTTTGGTTCAGCCATCCAAATCTTCCTCGTATTCATTGGATTATTTTTTTTAACTGGCGCAAAACAGATGCCGATTAATAACCTTGACTGGATGACTAACTTAACACGAGAGCCTATTCACGTAACAGCGTGGCCGAATGGAAAGAAAGTAGCCGTTTGCTTCGTTCTTTATGTTGAGGAATGGGGTCTTGGGCATGGCCCTAGTTTTAGACCAGATATGATTGGACGAAAGCCCGATTTTGTCAACGAATCATTTCGTCAATATGCCATAAACTGGGGCATTGTTCGGGCAGGGCGGCTCTTCAACGAACAAGAAATACCGTTGAGCATCGCATTAAATGCGCTTTTTCCCCAAAAACATCCTGATGTCTGGAAAACATTTCGTTCTTTAGTCCCAAAAGCTCCGATAATCGCACACGGCATCAACAATTCAACAGATATGCTTCCGCTTGATCGCGGCCAGAAAGAACAAGAGGCATACATTCATAGGACGCTGGATCTGATCGAGCAGGAAACAGGCGTAAGACCCCATGGATGGTCAAGCCCAAGTGTGTACGGTAATGCCGATACATTCGCAGCCACGACAGCCGAGGGCATTACCTATTCGCTAGATGGAATGGATTCTGATATCCTTTCTCGCCTCATAACGAAGTCAGGAGCTTTGACCTTGATCCCCTATCCGACTGTTACGGTTGATATGGGACAATTCTTTCAGCGACTTAAACAGCCCAGTGAAATCGAACGACTCTGGATAGACTATGTCACTGAATTGGCCTTAGAAGCTGAATTATATCCGACTAACGAGGCAACGGTTGTGGCGATTGGGATTCATCCCTTTGTAGTCGGAACACCCGATGGTGCAGCAGCACTGCGTCGAGTTCTCCAAAATTTCAAGAAGCAAAAGCTGGTTTGGGTAACAGATGTTCAAGCTGTATTGGATGCTGCTGCTTATGTGCCAGCAAAGGGCGGCATTCAGAGATGATGTATCTTCAAGAAAATTTATTTTTTTCGCAGATAATTTGTGCTGCAATGCTGATAGCAATTTCTTCTGGTGTTTGACTTTTGATCGGTATACCCACCGGGGTATAAATACGTTGTAGCAACTGTTCATCAATATTTTCTTTTCTGTAATCGGTAAACATTTTTTCAATTTTTGTTTTACTTCCCAGAAGGCCAAGATAACGGAATTCTTTATTTAATAAGACTCGCAAAGCTTCATCATCGGTGCGGTAACCAAAAGTCATAATCACAACATAGTGATTCTGCCCTGGAGATACTAGATGAGCCAATTCTGTGTAATCAGCGAGAACATGTTTTTCATGGGCAGTATGGTTTTCTAGCATGGTTTTCAGACCATTTCTTTTATCATACACTTTGATATAAAAATCCATTTGTCTCATGAGATTAGAAAAAGCAAGAGAACAGTGGCCTCCACCGATGATTGTTAGGATATTTTTATACCCTATTTTTTCTTGATAAATCCAATCACCGTCTGCCCTCTTTGTGAATGTAAAATCTTTTGGCGGAACAGTGTCATCAAACTGTATTTTGGCAGGGGATAGAGTTAGGGTTCCATGGTGGTTTTTTTCTAGCGAGGAAATAATATGTTGAACAGTAGTCCTATCTGCTGATTTAATCAAATAAAGTAGAATAGTCTGTTCCCCAGAACAGATCATGCCACTATTATTTCTCCCCGACGTTTTGTTATGAACCTGTTTGCAGATATTCGAACTTTGTTCTTCAATAAACTTTGCTTTCGCCATTTCTACGAATTTATGCTCCATAATGCCGCCGCCGATGGAACCTTCCATGTCGCCATTTGCATTAACAGCCATAAAAAAACCTTGTCGTCCGGGACTGCTGCCAGAGCTTTCTAATACATAGAGTAATTTTACCGGGATTTGGTGTTGTAAACTCTTAGCAATAAATTTCCAAATTTGGAGTTGCTTATTCATCCTGTTGTCCGTAAGATAGAATTAAATTAAATTATATGAACGCGCGATATTGTTATAGAAGATTTTTTTCAACTAATTTTCAAGGATCGTGAACATGGCAGTTCGACATTTTTTAAACCGTATTCTGGGTTATCAATTTGTGGTTTTATGTCTTGCGTTTGTTACGAATTCAGCTGCTTCTGCTGAAGCTACAAGGACGCCTCCCGCCGTAAATAAACAGAGCGACAGTGATACGAACATTCCGGATTTCATGAAAATCGTTGTAGTGGATGAGGGTGTACCGCCGACTAAGGAGCAAATAGCTTTTGATGATATTACTGCACTCAACGATGGCATGTTTCGAATATATGACCATTCGCTGGAGATTTATAAAAAACACTTTCGAGAACGTCATAATTTAATCATGGGGCTTTTTAGCGGTAAGGGCGGTCGGTTCATTCTCTATCGTGCAGGGCAGCCACCTTTAGAAGCTGAGCCACCACCAGCGATATATCGTATTGCAAAATCCGTAGGTCACACTGCTATGGCAACCTATGATCTTGTGGCACCCTATATTGGTAACTCTGCCGTCGACCGGTCCTGGCGGGCCGAGATGGAAGCCTATCGTTCACGTGTTCAAAGCGCTCTGGATGCCCTTAACGTTGTAGATATCAAACCAGAAGAACGTGAATTATTGCACGTTACGCTCAAGCAGATTGAGAGTTTTATGGATAAATCTCTCCAAAAAGGCTCATTCACCTATGATGATGTGCTGGCCTTTACGCGCGGTATAAAGCCGGATCTAGCAAAACTGATTGCTATTGCATCAAGCGCCCAAGTGGGTCACTGGTATAAAGTTCTGGAAACTTGGAAGCAGATGCTTGGGAAAGATTGGGAAAATACTTATGCGTTGAGCAATTCAATCTACGTCGCTCGCCAGAACAATATCATTTTCTCAGTACTTGTGCAATTTTTTGGAGAGAAGGCGATCAATGACCGTCTTATTTTCCTAGAGACAACTGATTTCACTGCAACTCCTGAGGCCATGATGGATGGTTTCATCCGTATTATCTCAGATCGAGCTCTAGGCAAGGTTTTCTTTAATGATTACCGACTCATGGATTCCGAGCTCCTCGGTGGCGGCGGACGCAAAGCAATTGAAGCTGAGGCAGCCAAGCGAGACTTGAAACCAGTCCTTCCTCCCTTGGTTCCATTTAACAGTACTGAATGGCCATGGAGAATAAATCCAGCCTCAGGCACTGGACCTAAACAGATGGAAGACTAAATAAGAAGTACACTTTTATTCCAACTTCATCGATTTTCGCTACACGGTGGAATTCAGCGAACGCCAGTAGACATGACCATCAGGACGAACAAGGACAGCTCCCCCGCATTCAATCCCATATGAGACGTAGAGACCGTAAACGAATTATTCTATGTCAACTTGGACAAGAAGCTGTGCCAATTAGTCTTGCTGATTTGCTTGATAAATTGGGATACGATTGTACTGAACGGACACTACGTCGTTGGCTAAATGAACTTATTGAAGAAAGCTTAATAAAGAAGTCTGGAAATACAAAGGGTGCTAAATATATTGCAACCAAAATGTCTACTAATATTAGTTTTGAAAGACAATTATCTACTCCTAGACAAGTAAGCAGTTGTTTTGGGACAAATATTCCTCTTATTACTGGAAATCTGGTCCCTCTTGCATTCAGTGATATAGAAGTTAAAGATTATATGCCTGCAATCATTGCTATCTACGAATTGCAGGATATCCGACCTATTGTTGATTTATATGCATATTCTTATCTGCGAACCTGCGCTGCTTATGATTCAACGGTAAAAGCTTTAGGTTTTGATGAAGTGCGGGTGCGATATCGCCCGTCACGTCGCAATATTATACGAGAAATTATTTTGCAACGATTAATTGGTTTTAACGCGCAAGACTACATTAAAAAGAAGTCTGAGGAAATTATACCAAAGGCTGATCAAAAAGCCTTCTTAGAAGATATTTTAGAGGATCTTGAGGAACTCGATCATAGTAGAATCGCAGGATTTGGAGTCACCTTACAGCAATTAGACGGTTGGTTAGAGCTATATCAAAATGATGAAAAATCTTTATAGCGATAAACTCTTCTGATGAGTTGGCAGGATTTGCATTAACGCAGCCTATGATCGTTCTAAAATTTAATTCTCACGGAACCCCATGAATGTAACAACCTAATTTCCCGGAAAATTATACATAGGTTTTGGGGTTGATGCCAAAGGCCTGAAAAATTTCTCGCTGCCTTTTGGTCTGCTCAGAAAATATCAGTTTCTTCGTTCCCGTGATGCTGACGGTGTTTAAGAGATTAAGCTCTTTTAGCAAGCAAGACATGGAACCCAGTTTAAATAAATCATTATCGCTCATAACCTTATGAATATAGGAAACTAGAATCAAAGCAATGAACTGAATAAAAAGTCGGCCCTTCATGTTTTCTTGGAGGTGTACTCGTAATCGTTTCATGTCGAGACTATTCTTTAGATTGTCAAACGCCTTTTCCACAACGTCCTTTGTTCGATAGACTGTAAGAGCCTCAATTGGGTCCTTGATATCATTTGAGATTAAAACCAAATAACCAGCGGTGTTCTTTTTGTAAGCTTCAATTGCGGGTTGATTATAAGAAATTTTAAGGCCACGTTTTGGTGTTTTGTGAATTGAAAAATATTTAGCATAATATTGTTGATGATCTTCTACTGGTCGGCCACTTTTAAGCTCATTTTCCCAAAGATGCATCTTGTTTAAGAATGCTTCATAATCGGCTGCTGCTGTCGATGCGTTATAAAAAACATGCACATAGATTCGTTTTTTTTCCTCCCACTTATTAAGAAATGAAACACAAAATAAATTTTGATCATTCACTTGGATAAAGTTATCATGGTCTGTAATAGTGCTGCGTACTTTTTCCACTTGTTCCTTCGCAAATGTACTGCTAAAAGGAACGGCAATAGTAAACTTCATGCGCCTATCAAACAAACCATTTACATTCTTGCGACTATAGAAGCCTTTGTCCATAACAAGACGGAGTTTCCCCATATGTAAGATGGCGGCTGTTGTTAAAAAGTTTTGTAGAGTACTGACATCTTTAATGCTTCCTGGAAGGCATTTAAAGTAAACGGGTAGGCGCGTTTTTTCTCCGAAAAGCATAGCAATATTAATCTGTGGAAGGCTTTCGCCATCTCGGTTATATCCATAACGCGCCATATCATTGAGTTCCGAGTATGAGGACACTGAAGTGATGTCGTAGGCTAGATATTCTTCTTCTAAACGTTTTTCCGCCCATTTTTTGAAAAATTCAAGTTGCTTCTCTTCGCTTATTGATGGTAATAGCTCGCTGACCCGACGATTATCAATAAATGAATCATAAGGGTGTCGATGCGTCTTACTCCAATGCTCAACTTTCGATAGAGCCTCTCCCTCTGTAGCCTGAAAGTATGCAAGCGAAAGTATGAAATTCCAATTTTCATGAAAAACTTGTTTTAGTATTGGTGCTAGTCCTGTTTTCTTGGCGATATAGTCAAATAGCAGGGCTGCGCCTATCGTCTTAATTGAAGCGAATGTTGGTTCAATGGATGAAATTTGTTTCTTAGAGAGGGTTATGTCGCCAGATGTTGGATCAAGCTTGCCAATGCATGTACGAGTGCTATCGGGGCATTTCTTTTCCTTATTCCAAAATGAAATGCATTCATAGACATACGTGACATTGTTTTTCTTATTTTTTAAATACACCAGTGACATTGAAAAATCCTTTATCATATGTATAATTATACATATGTTTAAAAGAAAGATTTTCCATATTTCTTCAATAAACGACTAATTTTAAATTACTTATATAATCACTGTGGCGACATATGTATAATTTCCAGGGAAATTAGGTAACAATTCGTCATGCAAAAGTAGAAGATGCTCATGTCATCGCAGAGGCAGAGCGTGAAATAGCAAAAGAATTCGGCTTTTTCTGTTCACAACCATCTGAATTAACCGATGAAAATGTGATAAATACCATTACAGCCTTTCTTAAGGATAAAACGGGGATATACCTTAGTAGCGCAATATGAAGATCAAATTGTGGGTCATGCCTTTTTGGAACCCCTCCAATTACGGTCATTGTGCCATATTGCAGACTTAAATATCGCAGTGCATTTAGGATGGCAAAAAAAAGGTATAGGAACCAAGTTATTGGAACGAATAATTGAATTGGCAAAAAATTCAGAGGTTCTAGAAAAAATTCAATTGAACGTAAGAGCCTCGAACTTTTCAGCCATCTCCCTCTATCAAAAAATGGGATTTACGGAAGAAGGTAGAATTAAGAACAGAGTCAAAATTAAAGATCGCTATATCGATGATCTCATTATGGGATTGGATCTGCGTGATCAACATCCAAGATTAGAAATGCACGATACTACCATCCGAGAAATGCAGGAAAAAGATATTGATACATTAGTTAAAGCTTTTTGTTTTCCATGGAATTCAGTTCAAGCCACGAGCAATAAATGGAAGCAGTATTATGCAGAGCATCAAAAGCATATTCGGACCGTTTATCTACTGGAAAAACAAGGACAGATAATTGGATATGCAAGCCTGCTGCGGCTTTCGAAGTATTCCAATTTTAAAGACGCTGGCATCCCTGAAGTACATGACGTGCGGATTTCCGAAGAATGGCGCAAGAAAGGATTTGGGAAAATGCTTATACTTCATATTGAGAATAGAGCTCGCACGGAAGGTTACAAGCAAATTGGCCTGGGAGTAGGTCTTTATGCTGATTATGGACCAGCACAAAAGCTTTACTTTCAACTTGGATATAAACCAAATGGCAAGGGCATCACTTACAAGACCGTTCCTATAATAGCTGGTGAACACTACCTAGTAGACGATGATCTTATTCTTTGGCTTACAAAATATTTACCATAAGATTTGATTTTGTTTCAACAAAGCAATTATCTTATTGTTTATATACAAAAATTATATATGATATAATTAGCTAAAAAAGGAGTATTTGCATGGAAATTGACCCAGAAGATCTAAAAAAATCTAGAATAAAACGAGAAGACCAGTACGCTCAATGGAAAAAATACACCCATCGTTTAGATGCAAAAACAAGCAAAACAAATCAGAATTCAAACAAGAGAACACAAAAAACTGATGAAATGATCAATTACCTCGCTAATCAAGAAGTTTTTAAAAAATCAGCACGGGGTTAATTATGACTCCAGATCTTCAAATTCAAAAATTAACAGATATAACTTGCTGGAAGTTTTTTTCATCGAGTAAAATTTTGTCCGATCAATGAAACTTTGAGGACCAAATTAGGAGCATCAAACGGGCTAGACTCTTAAGAAAAAGAGGGATTATCCCGCTTCTTGTGTCAGTTGACTGCAAGATACTGTGACATTGGTCTGGGAAGGGATAGGGCAGGTCGTCAGTTCGAATCCGGCTTTGGCAATCATTCCCTACACTTAATTGCCAATAGGTTGTTTTTTTCGGAAGGCAAAATCTCAACCGATTTATTCCATTTGAAATTTATTTCCTAATCGTATCCAATGACTTTAAATTCATGGAGAATGCTTATCACCATGAGCCCTTACTTAATAACAAAGGTGTCATCATGAATCGATTTCATTTTCAGTTACAGTTTGCCTTACCGCTTGCATTGGTCTTGCTTTTCATGCCGCTATTCTCTGTTTTAGCCGTAGAGGTCAACCCCGCGAAAAATCCATTGGAAAGATTGATCCAAGGAAATCACCGTTTCGTTAATTCGACTACAGTTTGTCATGAAGATTGGACCGCCAAGCGATCGGCTCTTCTAAAAAATCAGAAACCTTTTGCAGTCATTGTTACCTGTTCCGATTCGCGGGTTCCTCCGGAAATCGTCTTTGATCAGTCTTTGGGTGATCTTTTTGTCGTTCGGGTTGCGGGAAATGTAGTCGATGATTTTGCGGTTGGAAGCATCGAATATGGCGTTAATATCCTCGGAGCAAACTTGGTGCTTGTTCTTGGCCATTCCAATTGCGGTGCCGTAGATGCTGCATTAAAGGGCATGAAATTCGATAATCATATTCAAGAGGTCTTGAATGCAATTCAACCGGCGGTTGTTGTCACTAAAGGCGAGTCTGGAAATCTTCTTGAAAAAACGATCAAAGCCAATGTTAAAATCGTTGGGGAAAAACTGAAGAGTTCTAAGCCGTTACTTGCCAAATTAATTGAAAATGGGACATTGCGCATCTCGGGAGCCTATTACGACCTTGAATCTGGTAAAGTCGAATTCCTCGATAAGCCATAATCAAAGATTGGGCAAAGAAAACTGAGCTGAAGATAAAGCAAGGTAAATATTTGGGTCAAAATTATGTCCCTTATGACCATTCTTTTGTATTCCATGAATCGAAGTTATTTAAAATTAGAGACCTCTTAAAAAAGCACTTGGAATATTTCTTTTTTCTGGTGGCTATTCTTATGTTTCTTATGGTACCCTCTTTGATAAATTTGCTATTTAAGGAGTATTGTATGACAGCTGTTTATGCTCCATGCTTATGCGGAAGCGGCAAAAAATTTAAATTTTGTTGTTATCAAATGCACAAGAAGGGTGAAATGATACCCATCGTATCTGCAAGTAAATTTCCAATTTATGAATGTAAAGTCGCAGAAAATTGGGAAGGGATTGGAATTTCTCCTGTCAATGTCGTTAGAGAGCTAGCAAATGGCGCCTATGTTTTTGTTAGCTATTTAGTCGATTTCTGGTGTTTAGGGCTCAAAGATGTCATTATAAAAATCGGGATTACTGAATCCGAGTTAAGGCACTTATTTAAAAACAAAGATTCATTGATTACCATACCTTATCAAGATGCCCGTAGCTTAATTCTTGGTGCCATTGATTACGCTAAAATGCTTGATATTCCTCCTCTAGTTGGAATGGAGTGGCCTCTTTTATCGAAGCCAATCAACCCTACGAACAAAAGTTTTCATTTGGAAAAGATGGATTCCCCTTGTATTTTCAAGGACCCTATGACCATGAAAATTACGACGTGGAAAAAATTATGACCAAAGTGAGCAATGCTAATGGTCATTTTATTGCAAATGTTTCGTAAAACTGAATTAGGCGTGGAACAAGAAATGGTCCCCAAGTATTTGTATAAAATTATTTCTAGCGAAGATTGGAGGAAAAGCCAAGGGATGGAATCTGTCAAATTATCAGATGCTGATCACGATTTTATACATCTTGCTAAAGAGGATCAACTCGATAAAATCATCGAAAAATATTGGGCTAATATCCCAGAATTTGTTGTATTAAAAATTTATACAGATCAACTTCCCCGGACAATTGATGTACGAAGCAAATCCCGGAGGATCTAATAAATACTATCACCTTTATCATGGTTTCATCCCATTAAGTTCTGTGTTTGAATCGAAATCGATCAAAGATAAACAAAAATAATTTAGGAGGTTGCTAATGAAAATTAGTAATTATTTGATTAATTTATTAAGCGGATTTATATTTATTCGATGTTTTCAATAGCAATAGGTGCAAGTGAATCCAATGATCCTGAATTTTTCCGAGCAAAGGATGGAAAAAATGGTTCCTACGGTTACTGTGAAAATGGGGAAAGTGGAGGTCATGGTCAACAAGGAGAAAACGGTCAGAATGGCGGCAATGGAGGAAATGGGGGTAGTAGCGATTTTTGGCAGGGCGGTGATGGCGGAAATGGAGGAGATGCTGATTAAACAAGTTGTCATCGTATTAATGATAAAAAATCTTTTTTGTTTCTTTCATTCCCATCGTTTGCGATCAATTTCAACTGTACGATTTTATCGTACAGTTGATTAATCTATCATTGTCCGTTAACAAAGTTGATTGCATTGCTAAGAAATACTATTTTTTTAGGCTACTTTATGCAACATTAGAAGAGGAAATTACATAGAACTTCAGGGTGCAGTCGATAATAAAATTTATGATAATTCGAATTTTTAAGCCTTCAGATTTGGAGGCTATTTTACAGATTTTTCACGAAGCTGTGCACACCACCGGTGCCAAATATTACGATCAAGAGCAGGTAAATGCTTGGGCACCAGAAAGGGGCCTTGATAAAGATAAATGGTTAAAATCATTATCAAGCAATATTACATATGTTGTTGAACTCAATGAAAAACTTGCAGGTTTTGGCGACATGACCCATGCAGGCTACATCGATCATCTCTTTGTTCTTAAAAATTATCAGGGGCAAGGTGTTGCTTTAGCTATCCTAAAAAAACTGGAAGAGGAAGCGCGACGGCTTAATTTAACAGAGATAACGATGGAAGCTAGTATAATGGCGATGCCTTTAGCTAAGCGTTTCGGTTATGAAGTTGTGACAGAACAACGAAAAATGATGAGGGGAAAAGAATTTATTAATTTTATGATGCGAAAAAATCTAAAGAAAAAATAAAAGATCTAATTTACAAGTTCAGCGGGCATCAAATCAGGATTAAAATCATAGGTGGGAATAGCAAAGGTCCAAATGTAACCATTAAGATCTTCTATTCTAAAGAGCGTATCACCCCAAAACCGTTGTACGGGTTCAATCAATATTTTTACGCCAAACTCTCGAGCTTTTAAAAGCGTTCATTCAAATCGTTGCAATACATGTAAATACCCACAGGAGATGGCTTGCGGTACCATCGGAGATACTCCATAATCAGTTTCTCCTTCAAATGCATCATGGGGACCTAAAATGATATTTGAACCTTGATAACGTATCCGCGCAAACACTATTTCACTTTCTCGGTTCAAAACTGTTTGATGAATATCAAATGAAAACACCTGATTATAAAAATCAAGCGAATGTTGCATATTTTGGACAATTAAATAGGGTGTTATCCAATTCAATTTGGCAGGTGGAATTTGATACTTCATTTTTGTTCATCCTTTGCAAAAAAGGTAAGTGTAATTCGCTGATTTATTATTTGTCAATAGTGCTTATTGACATTGTACTTATAATTAGTTTTTAGTTTTATTGCATTTACTTTTAAATCTGTTTTTATAAAATTTATTAACTTAAAAAAGATAAGGATAATAAAATGATTACAAATTACACTCCCCCCCAGCAAGTTTGTTGGGAATATTAAATCATAACAATTATTTATTTAAAGATTCGTTTTAGATCAATGTACACCACGCTCTCTTCTTAATCTCCAATCAACGTGTAGAATTTTAAATAGCACAATTCTTGCAATGAAACCGAACCTTGCCAAGTTAAAATTAATTTTATTTTTTTTTAAAGCACGTTTGCCCCAACCACATTACCGATTTTCCTTTTGATAATTTATAGCGATAAAAGGAAATATGTATAATATTTAATTAGTTATTGTTGATCCTCTAGTAAAAAATGTTTTGCTTCTTCTAATGCTTCCTGAAAAGCCACCAAGGGAATTTCCCAGTATTTTTTTGAAAACGGAGGAAATATTTCTAACATTAATTCATTTGATTCCTGAGTAATCTCTGCCAAGATTTCCTCATTATAACTTATTTCACATGTTAAGTTTTTTCTATGTAAAGCACCAAGAATTACAATTTCGAATGGTCCTTTAATCATAATATCTTCTAAATTTAAGGATTTATAAAACCAATTAATTTTTCAATTTAATCAAAAAGAAGATGTTTTGCAAAATTTAATTAGGGCATTCAATCACCTTCGTGATCTTGGCAATCTTCATGTTAACACTTTTTGGAGATTGTTGACATTCTTCAAAATAGTTCGGCAGAATTAGATTACCGCAAAATTTTTAAAGAGCTTCAGTCAGGTAAAAGTCTGACGAAATAGCTATCTATTCTTTTTCATGTCCGAAAAAATCTTATAAATCTTAAAGTTTATTTTAAACGGACATGAAGAAGGAGGGACGCTCTCCTACGATTGCTTCCGTAACCAGTTTAAAGAGGAGATATATATTTGATTATAAATTATACTCCCCCATCGGCAAATTTATTAGGAATATTCGAACACGAAGACAATTTATTTAAGCAATTTATTTTAGATCGATGTTCACCTAAAAGTCTTATCATTCTTCAATTAACATCAAAAATTTTTAACAGATTCATTGCAGAAAAAATTCCAGAATTAAATAAAATAAAACTCATTTTATGCTTTTTAAAATATATCCGTCCTATTGCATTCGATAATGTCCTTGATAATCAAATTTTAAAAAGAGTGATAAAAATATATAAAAAAATTGATCTGTTGATTGCTAGAGATTTTCTTAATATTGCTTGCGCCGCCCTCCCCGGTCAAATCTATGTCATTAATAAAGAAAATAGAAAAATTGAAGCTCGAGAACATCTGGACAGTGTCTTAAAGGAAATTAGTAATATGGAAAGCGCAAGCGAGGAAGAAAAAAGAAAACGTGAAGATTGTGAATATCGAATAAAAGATTCAAATATTATAAAAATGTATATGGCTATAGCTTATTCCGAGATAGCTGTAGATCAATCTTTGGTAAATAATCGAAATGCTTATAAATTATTTTTTTTAGCTTTCAGCGCATGTCATCAAATCAAAGATATTTTAATGCAATGCAGAGTATTGAAAACAATCATGGATAATATCGATCAATCGCAAATTCCGATTTCTTTTATAATGACACTCCCCAAAGCATCTCAACAAGCAAATTCCTTTCACATCGATGCAATAGACGCATTACCTTTTGCAGAAATTAACGAAATTGAATGTGCTTCCAAATTTTTAGCTTTAGTTTCTCGTGCCGAGTTACAATTTTATTACAGTCCAAGAAGCGAGGTCATTGAAACATTAAGTGAAGTCTATCGATTAATACAAAAAAACAATGTGCCTTCAAATGAGCTATGTTTTAACAAAGCCGATTATTTTGAGCAGCTGAGAAGCGTTGTGCAATCAAATCCTAGCATTTGCCTAAAGGCAGCAAAAGAAATAAAATTATGTAAACTTCGCAAAAGGGTTATTTTTGATATTTTAACATTGTTAGCGGAAAAAGACCCTAAGAAGGCTTTAGAAATGGCCTATCAACATCTTAACATCGAAAAAGATGATGATCCCATCATTTTACATGTTGCACGATGTGCTTCTGAAAACCACTTAGAATTTTTTGAGTGTGTCTTAGATCTTTTTTTTAAAATCTACGATGAATATCCTTCTATTTCAAATTTAGACAATCTTTTTAGCATGGTTGAACTACAACTAAACAGCCATCCAGAAGAGGCTAAGAGGACCTTCGATAAATTATTATTAATTTCTAAAGGATTTCCCTTTGCTTCCCACCAATTTGCAAAGATCGCTTTCCTGCAAAGCAAACTCCATTTAGAAAAAAAGGCTTTGCACAATTTAACTAAAGCCTTTAAAGCCGCGATGCGTATTGATGCTAAAGAAATTTTAAAATTTATTACTCTTATTCAAAATGATTCTAAGCAATTTAATTATGGTGAAATTTTAAAAAAAATTATTGTACGTTTAAATAATTTTCCATACATTAAAGCGAGAACTTTATGACCCTATAACCCTTAGAATTTGAAAGATGGGAACAATCTCTCTTAAAAATCAAACAGCGTTTATTACTGGAGCCTCCAGCGGCATTGGCAAAGCATGTGCTGAACAATTAGCCAAACTTGGCGCTTTCCATGGATAAAATACCCGAAGCAAAAGTCAGCAACTGGGATACGATGATCGATACGAATGTCAAAGGACTTTTGTACGTCACTAAAGCAGCGCTTCCCTTCATGTTAAAAAGAGATCGAGGCCATATCGTTAATATTGGCTCTGTCGCCGGCCATGGAACCTACATAGCCGGAAATGTCTACACTGCAACGAAGCACGCTGTGAAAGCCATCAGCCAATCCTTGCGCCTTGATCTTTTAGGTACCGCCATTCGAGTCAGTGAAATTGATCCTGGCGCCGTTGAAACAGAATTTAGCGAAGTGCGCTGGAATGACAAAGACAAGGCTAAAAATTTTTATCAAGGTTTTAAGCCATTAGTCGCGGAAGATATTGCTGATGCTATTGTTTATTGTTTAACACGTCCGCAGCATGTGAATGTTTCCGAGCTTATCATTTATCCTCAAGCGCAAGCCTCTCTTACCGAGATCTACCGGCAGTAAAAAATTATGGAGACACCTATGAAGGTTAAGACTTCTTTCTATTCCGCACTATTTTTTATCCATTTGATGGTCTGTGCAACTTCCGCTTGGGCGCAAAAAAGTGCTGAGGAGGCATTTACAGAGATTTACAAAAATAAAATATGGGGAACAAATTCTGAGGGAGAAGGATCTTCAGGCACTGGATCTAAGGTTCAACGCACTAAAATTTACCGACATTTTTTGCGCGACTTTTTGGCCGCATATAAGATTCAGTCGGTCGTCGATGCCGGTTGCGGCGATTGGGAATTTTCGAGAAAAATTAAGTGGGATGGGATTAGTTATATTGGATACGATGTTGTTGGATTTGTCATCGCTAAAAATAAAGCCGCTTATGAATGTGAGAACATCCATTTCATTCATGCCGATGCCATCCTCACGAATCTTCCTCCTGCTGATTTATTGATTTGCAAAGATGTTTTGCAACATTTGCCCCTTGAAGATATCGCTTCTTTCATCACGCAAATGTCCAAATATAAGTACTGCCTTCTCACAAACGATATCGACCCTTCCACGGGCTCAAGCCAGAACCCGCAAATCGAACGTGGAGGCTATCGCTCCATCGATCTTACACAAGCGCCTTTTTTCTTAAATGGCGTGAAGATATTAACATTTTGGGCCAAGCCTGCGCTGAAGCAGGTTTTATTGATCGATCGCTCCGAGTCTTTTAAATAACTTAACTTTCTCAATTTAATCTGCTAAACTTTGAGGAAAACTCAACTGTGGAGCTCTGATTTGTGGGCAAATACATAATTAGTCAATCCAAATTGAAGGGACAGATTACGATCCCCTCTTCCAAATCGCATACTTTGCGCGCCGTTCTTTTTGGTGCACTTGGAAAAGGAAAAACAGTTATAAGCCATCCCCTCTCTTCACCCGATACGCAGGCTATGTGCAAGGCCTGTTCTTTGCTCGGAGCTCAGATTGACATTTTGTCTGATGAAATCCAAATCGTGGGAACTAACGGAACAATTTCTCATGCGATGGATGTCATCGACGCAGGTAACTCCGGTCTGGTTCTACGCTTCTGTGCAGCTGTGGGAGCATTGGGGAAACGACCCATCGTCATCACAGGAGACCACTCTATCCGCCATCATCGATCGATGGCGTCATTGCTGAATGGATTGTCCCAGTTGGGAGCCTCGGCGATTTCCATGCGCGGCGACGGCTATTCTCCTGTCATTATCCAAGGGCCCTTGTATCCCGGAAAGGCAGAAATTTCAGGAGAAGATTCACAGCCGGTATCGGCTCTTCTCATCGCCGCTTCTTTTATAGATGGACCCGCCGAGATTTTTGTGAACAATCCTGGAGAAAAACCTTGGGTTGGATTAACGTTGGACTGGTTAACGCGCTTAGGCATCGTTTATAAAAACGAACACTTTCAACATTATTCTTTAAAAGGAAACGCTTCTTATGAAGGGTTTCATTATAAGGTGCCTGGAGATTGGAGCTCAGCTGCATTTCCGATTGCGGCCGCGCTTGTGACCCAATCAGAACTTTTAGTGAATAATATCGATATTCATGAATCGCAAGGCGATAAAAAAATCATAACAGTTCTTGAACAGATGGGAGCGCGTTTCGAAATCGATGCCTCAAAAAAAACAGTGCGTGTGAAAAAAACATCAATCTTATCCGGTATCACCATCGACATCGATGATTTCATTGATGCCGTTCCCATTTTGGCAGTCGTCGCTTGCTTTGCAGAAGGAAAAACCACCATTTATAACGCTGCTATCGCCAAACAAAAAGAATGCGATCGCCTTCATGCCATCACGCAAGAGTTAAAAAAAATGGGCGCTGCCATTGAAGAAAATCACGATGGGCTTGTGATCAGACGCTCCAATCTAAAAGGAGCCCAACTGTTTTCGCATGACGATCACCGCATGGCGATGTCTTTGACCGTGGCAGGCTTGGGAGCCCACTCGTCTTCAACTCTAGAGGCGACTGATTGCGTAGCTAAAACTTACAACACATTTGCAAGCGATTTTAAATCGATTGGAGCCTCCCTTGAGGCATTTTCATGAACATCATTCTATGCGGCATGCAACATTGCGGCAAAAGTACAACAGGGCAAAAGATAGCTCATGTATTGCAATGGACCTTTCTGGATACCGACCATCTGATCGAACAGGCTTACGCCGATTTATCAGGACAGCATGAATCGTGTCGTCACATCTTTAAAAAAAATGGGGAATCCTTCTTCCGAAATTTTGAAAAGCAGCAAATTGCTTCGCTGCGCGGAATTTCCAAATGTGTAATCGCCACGGGAGGCGGAGCTTTCGGTGATGCAACTAATAGGCAGACTCTTCAAAGCTTAGGAAACGTGATTTATCTAAAAGCTTCTCCAACTACATTATGGAATAGAATTCAAACGCATGACCAACCGGCTTACCTAAATCCTGATCATGCTGAAACCGATTTCCAGAGTCTTTTGCTTAAACGGATTCCATTCTACGAACAAGCGGCAAACTTGACCATTGATACGGATGGACTCAATCACGAAGAGGTTGTTCAACAGATTTTACGAGGTATTTCTTATGGCAGGTAACTCCTTCGGAACTATTTTTAAGATCACTACTTGGGGTGAATCTCATGGAAAAGCGATCGGTGTAGTCATTGACGGCTGCCCGGCAGGCCTTGAGATCGATGAAAGTGAAATCAATGCCTTCCTTTCCCTTCGATCTCCCGGCAAAAGTTCCTATACATCTCCACGCCATGAAGATGACTCTGCTGAAATTTTGTCGGGCACTTTTGAAGGCAAAACCACCGGAGCTCCTATCAGCCTACTTATCTTCAATAAAGATGCCGACCCCAGTAAATATGAACCCATCAAAGATAAGCTGCGCCCCGGACATGCTAATTATACTTATTTGGAGAAATATGGTTGTTTTGATTATCGGGGCGGAGGCAGATCTTCGGGCCGCGAAACAGCCTGTCGCATTGCTGCAGGGGCGATTGCCAAAAAATTACTACTGAGCGAAGGGATCCGTGTATGCGCTTACATCAAGAAAATCGGCACTATCGTTGCTCCTATCGATCCTAAAGATCTCGAAGAGATGGCCATACAAACCTATCAAAGCCCTATCTATTGTCCTCATGCTCCATCCGCCCACGAAATGATGCTTTTGATCGATCAGGTTAAAGCGGCAGGCGATTCCGTCGGCGGTCTGGTCGAGTTTGCCGCTATGGGAGTCCCTGCAGGATTGGGAGATCCAATCTATGAAAAATTGGAAGCTAATTTAGCCAAAGCGATGATGAGTTTGCCGGCGACAAAAGGGTTTGAAATAGGAGCAGGCTTTCAAGCTGTAGAAAGGCTTGGTTCAGAGCATAACGATCTATTCAAAATAGAGGATGGATGCATTACTACCGCAACAAACCATGCTGGGGGAACATTAGGCGGAATCACGACAGGCATGCCAATTATTGGCCGCGTGGCCTTTAAGCCCCCCTCTAGTATCGGAAAAAGTCAGACCACATTGACCCTTTCCAAAGAACCTACACATTTGCAGCTTCCCGCAGGATCACGCCACGACCCCTGCATTGCTATTCGTGCCGTTCCGGTGGTGGAAGCGATGATGGCTTTAGTTTTGATAGATGCTCTTTTGCTTAGCCGCTGCGCAACAATGATTCCAAAATATGAATACTCAAAGGCGTTGCACCTATGATTTGCACTGTTATTAAAGGGCCTACTTTTCAAGCAGCCTTGGAACAAATTGAGACATCCCAACAGCAATCGGCCGATTATGTGGAATTGCGCCTTGATCTATTTGAGCAATGGGATGTGGAATCTTTAAAAAAATTGCGTGCGACCTGCTTCATTCCGATGATTTTTACTTTACGCGATCAAACTCAAGGAGGCGCTTATCGATATTCAGAAAAAAATCGCCTTGCCCGCTTACAGCAACTCGCCGCGCTTCATCCCGATTACATTGACCTTGAAGCTCATGTACCAGCATCCTTTATCGAAGAACTAGGTCAAGCCTATCCAAAAATTAAACTGATTATCTCATATCACAACTTTGATACAACGCCGCTAGACTTAGATCACATTTATAAGCAGATGCAGCGGCCGCAAGCTGCTTTCTATAAAATTGCCGTCGCTGCTAACGAGTCAACCGATGCACTCCGCTTGCTCTGCTGGAAAAAACAGCAAGCACACCATAAAAATCTGATTGTAATAGGGATGAACACACATGGGCAGCCGACCCGTATTTTGGCGCCCATTATGGAAAGCCCTTGGACTTATGCCCCGCTGAATGACATCCAACAGACCGCTCCTGGACAAATAAACATCAGCACCCTGAAGGAACTTTATCATTATTCTTCTCTGCATCCCAAAACAGAAATTTATGGATTGATCGGCAACCCCGTCGAACAAAGCATCGGACATCTCACCCATAATCATCTGATGCTACAAATGGAATTAGATGCAGTCTATCTTAAAATGCCTGTCAACCCGGAAGAACTTCCCCATTTCTTAAAGTTGGCCCGTCAACTCCCTTTCCGCGGCCTTAGCGTGACGATGCCATTGAAAGAGAATATCCTTCCATGGCTTGATGAAGTAGATCCAAAGGCAGCCGCCATCGGTTCTGTCAATACATTAGTGTTTAAGCAAGGGAAAATCATTGGATACAATACAGATGCTTCAGGAGCTTTAGACGCTATTGAAATGGAAACTAAGGCAAAAGGGCAGAAGATCGTGATTATTGGTGCTGGAGGGGCTGCCAGAGCTATTGCCTACGAGGCCATTCAAAGGGGGGGGCTTGTCACGATTTTAAATCGGACAGTCGAACGTGCATGCCGCCTTGCAAATGATTTTAAATGCAGCTATGGCAGCCTTGATGAGATGGACCACTATGCAACGAATGGATATGATATCCTAATTAATAGCACGCCAAATCCTTTGCCTATCGATCCAAGCCACCTTCGATCGGATGCCCTTATCATGGACATCAAAAATAGACCAAAAGAGACAATTCTTCTTCAGCACGCACGCCAAAAAGGGTGCCGTATCACGTATGGATATAAAATGTTTGTCGAACAGGCGATCGGCCAGTTTAATTTATGGTTTAATAATAAAATAGATCCCGATGCTGCAAGGGCAATTTTGACAAAGGTTTCTACAATTCAACTCTAAGATATCCTCTGCCGTTTTTACGTGCCCGTGCCCGTTTGTTCTTGCCGTTCCCCGTTTTACGTTGTCCGAACGGGCACGGGCACGAAAACGGCGGGAAAGACAATTAACGAAGACCTGTCATTTTATCTAAAATAGCCCCTCCCATCAATGCCTGCACATTTTTTTGCAAAAACACATAAATTGCCCCGGCATAAAAACCTCTCCAAGAATATTTGTACGATAACTCTCGAATTAAAACTGACAAACGCTGGGACTGATATACTTTATGCATTTGAATATTAACTTTAATAAAATCTAAAGGAAGGCAAAATAGAGTCAAATTGGCTGCGATGATAACATTAGCCGCCAAGGTTCCCATCAAGTAATGTTTATGCTTGGGATCAATCCGTTTAATTTCCCGCTTAATCCACAAGTTAGTGATCATTAATGTTGCCCACGCAGTTATGTGGCGTAAAAAAGCTATCGTTATGCCTTGATAGAGAAGTGCGCCACCTTCCCCTTTCAATCGTACAAAGAACACGCGATATCCCCCTTCATTCAACCGAGCCAACAAGATACGTTCAAAAGGCAAAATAAATCCCGCTTCAAGGATAGCCATGCAGCCCGCCGTAGCAATATTAGGTAGAAAGCCATTTTGTCTTAACCTATCTGAACATGATCGATTCCAGAATTGATGAAAATAAGCGATAGCAGGCCAACGATAAGCCTCCTTGATAACACGGCGGGGAAGATTCGATAACGTTCCATCGTAGAATCCTTTAAAACCTCTTTGCTTAAAAATAGAGGTCAAAATCGACCACGTGCTTGCTTTGGGATGCGCTTGATTTTTTAATTTAGTCACTTCAAAAGGATGTTCGAAAGGAAATCCAAGGATTCCCCTTATAATACCAAGAGAAATATAATTGGATGAAGCATCGCTTGAATTCATCGTAATCAACCTTGACTCATAAAAATGTATGGAATAAATTTACCGTGCAATCCTTAACCCAGAGAATATTATGTTTAATCATTATAAAAGTTTGACTCTCTTTATCTTTACTTTTCTTCTTCTAGCTTTTGGAAATCATCTAACAGCCTCTTCTGAACCCGGCCAAAAACTAAAAAAGAAATATAAATACAATCTTTCTATTTGCGCCATCATACGGGATGAAGCACCTTATCTTAAAGAATGGATTGAATTTCATCGATTGTTAGGAGTTGAACATTTTTATTTATACAATAATTTAAGCTCAGATAACTACCAAGAGGTTTTATCCTACTATATAAAAAAGGGAATTGTTGAATTAAATGAAATCACCAATCAACACACATCCATTGAACAATGGGCCCCTATTCAATGTTTGGCTTATGATCAAGCCTTAATAAAGGCGCGAGGCAAAACCAAATGGTTAGCTGTATTGGATCTGGACGAATTTGTGTTTCCTGTTCATACGGACAGCCTAGTGACTTTCTTAAAAGATTATGAACAATATCCAGCTATTTGTATTAACTGGCAGATGTATGGAACATCTCATATCGAAAAAATTCCCACTGATCAGTTGTTAATTGAAGCACTCATTCTTAAAGCTCCAACCGATTTCTGCGATAATTATCATGTCAAAACAATTTTAAGACCCGAATTTGCCATTCGTTCACTAGGTCCCCACCACTTTGAATATATCAATAACAACAAACAAATCGATACCAATGGTGTGCCCTTTGATGGCGCAATGACCGCGAAAGTTCTTACCGATAAAGCGCGTATTAATCACTACTGGACGCGCGATGAACATTTTTTAAATAACGTCAAAATTCCAAGGCGCGTTTCCTTTAGCGAAAATGTTGAAGGGGTTTTAATGCGTGCACAGCAACTCAATCAAGTTGAAGATAAAGCTATTTTCCATTTTGTTCCTCAACTTAAGCAAAGAATGCATCAACCCTAATTTTAAAGGGCTTGAGATTTTTTTGAAGTGCGGCGTATTGTCGCTGCACTTCAAAAAGAAAACCAGCGATCATTCATGCTATGTATCTTTACCAAACTTCGAATTTTGTTCCATACGGGCCCGGTGACGAATTTTGCAATCTAAGTCTTGTCTTTGCATCAGCTTCATGAGAAGCAGTTAAGTTGTTAATCAAACTTAATTCTATCTTTTGAAAAATAGATTGGATTTTACTCGTAAGAAAACTCAATACTCCCTTACCTGCGTTTATTTGTCGTATGACCCAAGCACCTAAACGCCCTTCACGAAACCCGACTTGTCCACGTCTAATATAATCTTTACTGGTAAACGCGATTTGTGAACAAATTTCACCTAATTTGTTAGAACCCGCCATATTTATCCATGCTATAAAAAACTTTAATTCTAACAATAAAAAATATTTAAATCAACTCTTATTTTTTATTTATTATTATAATAATTTTTTTAAAAAATAAAACTTAAATTATATTATTATGCTATAATAAAACATGCTATTATAAAAGTTGAAAAATTCATTTTTATAAAGGTGGTTTACATGGAATCACTTGGAGAACATACTTTACCGTCTTTCCCCCAATCATTAGAACCAGAGAGATCCTCTAATCAATTTGATAGAAGCTACACTGCTATCGATAAAGATCTGCTATCGATAAAGATGGCGTATGGTTTACACAAAATACTTCCGGGGCATTGGAACACAAATGAAACAAAAATGATCACCTTTACTCATTTATCTGATCGATCCATGGACAAATTTACTCGATCCAAGGAAGATTTTGCGTCTGTTATAGATCGCCTTTTCCAGGAAGAGGATGTAAAACTTACTTTGAGCAAAGTTATATAAATTCATTTATATTTTGAAATAGTTTGTTAATCAATTAAATATATGTTATAATGCTTTTAAAATATGTATTAAAAAAGGAATTTTTATGAATCCTCCTAGTGTAAGCAATACACCTCCTGTTCAAGATAATCACATAACTCAGGCTCCAAATTCTTCAAATACGTTAGATAGAAGCTATCTCGTTATCGATATCGATCAAAATAAGATGCGCTTAACAAAAAAATCTTCTGAAGCTAGTACGCCTAAACGTGTTCACGAATTTGTGATGAAAAATATGGATCATTTAGATCAAAATCAAATCGATCAACTTAAAACAATTGATTTAAAATATAATAAAATTGAAAATTTAGCAAACTCCGGTTTCTTAAAAATCACAATTAAAAAAATATTAGCTTTTAGTGCATGCATTTGGAGTTTTATCTTAAACGGGGGAAAAACCGATTCCACTCTTATTAAAGAAATACGAATAACCGCTCATTTGCAAGAACTTAAACAAAATCAAACCTACCAGAAATTCTTCATAGAATTTAACGATTCTTTAAAAAATCCCGACAATAATTTTTCAGAATTAATTAAACAAGTAAGAATAAATTTGCTTAGTAAAAATGGTTACATTTTTTTAAAAGAAATGAGACAATTTTTAAATAGTATTGAAATTAATTCAAAAGATTCAGAAGAATTGCGAGCCGCAAAAGAAAATTTCTCACCTTATGCGAATCCAGTGAAATTAGTATTAAATCAAATTCAAATTTCATTTAATGAAAACGTTCAATTAAAAATTGTGGATGCAGACGAAGTTGTTTCTACTGTTTTACTACCCACAACATTTACTGAAAGAGTGTATTCGAAAGCTGAAGTAAAGCAAAAAAAGGGAGAAGTATTTGAGCGACATCCTGACGAAAAAAGAGTTAAACAACAAATTGTAGATATTTATGGAGAGCAAAATCAACTTCGTGGAAAAGGTATGACGTTTGAAGAGCTAAGCGAAATGGAAAGGGTGGATCCTGTACAAGTGGAAAACGCAGCTACGAATAAACTGAGAACACTTAGCTATGAAGACAAAGAAATATTTGAAGGGGTTATACCGCAAGGTTCTAATTTTATTGCTAATGAACTTTATTATTTACTGATCGCTCTGCCTGAAGAGGATATAAAAACCATTGATCATCTTAAAAAAACTCTCAAAAAAAATGTAAAGGTTCATAACACGCAAGAGGAATTGATAGATCGTGAAACATTTAAAGAATTGATCGGGCCGCCTAAGGTTCCTGGAGATGTTATTTATGCTCCAGAATATAAAGCTCTCAAAGCCGCAAATCAAAACGATGAATGGAAAAGTGGAGAAAGAAAAATAACTTTTACAAAAATACCTCTAGAGTCATTGCAAAAATTTGGGGGTGTCATTGATCATTTTTTTGAAGATGAATCAGTTAGGTTGACGTTAAGCAAGTTCTTAATTTGATGACTTTGTTGTACAATTCACCACAGCATCCCTATTTGGTTATAAAAAACAAGAGCTAACTAAGCCGCGAAAGCGGCGAAGGCATGTAGCCACAGGTGCAAACCTGTGGTTTATGATAATAAATGTTTTAAGCCGTGAAAACGGCGACAGAAATCAGACAAATATTTCATCCTCAAAAAGATATAATTTAGAAATGCAAATATTTCTTCCCCAAATATTTTATTCGAGATTTGCCATTGTTTCTGAATAGAGGCATCTGTCGCCGTTAACACGGCTCGATATTTTTATTATCATCAACCACAGGTTTGCACCTGTGGCTACATGCCTTCGCCGCTTTCGCGGCTTAGCTAACCTATAAACTTCCCTATCTCGCACCTTCTCAGTGATCTCACTGGATCAGTGGTCATTTTTATGCGACAACGTCTAATTTGATGCCCGACAGCCGGTGCGAGTGTTTCATTAAAATCTTTTTAAACGTTTCCTGGCTGCTCCAAATTTCCAATCCTTTTTTCGCGCGGGTGACTCCGGTGTAAAGCCCTTCTTTACCAAATATTTCTGTTCCTTCTGGCAAAAGCAGGAGCACATGCTCAAATTCACTTCCCTGACTTTTATGCACTGACATGCAGTAAGCGTATTCAAAGGCGGGAAGCAAGATTGCAGGTAGTGAGCGAACGATTCCCTGTTCTCCAATAAATAACGCGTAGTCACCCTCTTGAAATAAAGAATCAAACGGCTCCAGTTCACGATTCTGGCGGATTAAAATCCCTATTTCTCCGTTGGATAATCCGAATTGAGCATCATTTTTCATAATTGTAATCGGCGCTATAAAAGATAAACGGTGCTTCGCTTGTTTCTCAAAATGCCGTTTGAATAATTCATTGAGTGCATTGACCCCAAAAGGGCCTTGACGCAAAGGAGATAAAATCCGGAATTGATTAAAGGCATTAAATAAAGCTTCCGGTGATGTTTCCGATAGCTTATCCAAATTCATCTGATTGGCCGCGTAGTCGATTAAGTTTCTTTGAAATTGTTTAATATTGGAAAGATTCGATCCAATGTCCTTAAAATGGATCCCCTTGTCAAAACATCTAAAACTTTGTTCAATGGAACCGATATGAATAGCGTGCGCAAAATCTGCAATTATTTTTAGTTCAGCACGCAGACACTGCTTGAGTTCAACGGAAGATTGTTTGGAAAACTGCACAATATCCTCAAAAATTCCGCCGGCTTCGATCGGAGGCAATTGAGCAGGATCTCCCAACATGACAAGCCGGGCGCCTGATTTGATTGACTGCAAAAGCTTTAACATTAAATCAAGATCGATCATTGAGCACTCATCGATGATCAGCAGGTCGGCTGTCAACATTTGAAGTTCACTCTGCGATTTGCGGCGAGTGCCATGCATGCCAAGCAAGCTATGTAATGTTTTTGCTTTAATCGGTTTGAAATCTGGCATAGCGCCCATTGATTTCATTAAACTTTTTTGCAAATTGGCCGCTGCTTTTCCGGTAGGAGCCGCTAAAACAATTTCAAAATGATGGCGATGTTTGGGGGGCAAGCTTTCCCATAAAACCTGAATCAGACGACCCGCCGTGTATGTTTTACCCGTTCCAGGTCCTCCACAAATCAGTGTCAATGATTGTTGCGCCGCTTTGATAACAGCTTGACCTTGTTCCGGCAGGAGTTGCTCGGAATTCATCAGCTCTTGAACCATCTGATGGACGGTAGTTTCGTTAAATAAAGGTGCTGGCTTGCTCTCTAGAAGTAATTTTAGATGCTTAATCAGTTCGGTTTCCGCAAGCCAATATCTTTGAAAATAATAATGGTTGTGTTGGCGGCAAATTGGAGCACTGGGTTTATTGGCTGAAGAATCGGTATCGTATAATAGGTCATGAGGAAGTTGCGACGCTCCTAGTTTGATGGCCTCTGTTAGATAAGACGCTTGCTCCTCTTTAAGTTCATTGGCAAGGCCATCTTGGTTTTTACCTCGCCAGACATCTATTGGAGAAGGAAAGATATTTTGTTCGTTGATTTCGATGCAGATATTTCCTTGGCGCACTGCCAAGACAAGATGGCAGCAAAAACAAGCCATCGCTTCTGTCGATTGATCGACTGTTTCCAAAAGATAGTTAATGATGGCAATATCGATATCTTCAAGAATGCTTTTTAAAAACATTTGATGGATAAACGGCCATGCTTGGCATATAGACAACTCTTTAGATTTATCTTTCATCAAATGCCTCCTGAGAAGGGATAAATGCGTAGATCCCCTCTCCTGAATGGGAACGGGGGTCTAACCCTCGCAAAAAGATATAAAATGCACCTCCAAAAATTTCTTCAAATGGACGGGGATCTACAGCCTGCAAGTAGTTTTGCAAGGCCGTTTTATAAATGGCAGCCTGCAAAAAATAATGGTGCTCTTGCATAGCTGTATGAAGTTTTTGCCAATTATAGTCTGTTTGCTTAGGCCCCAGCCAATTGCTTTTCCAGTCCAGCAAATAATATCTTCCTTCATGCTGAAAAACCAAGTCGATCACCCCTTTTAGATAGCCTGGAGACTGCTTCAAATTGATACCGCCCGAATAAACAAACTCGGTTTCTCGATACATCTTATTAAAATTCATTTTAATCAAAGGTGCACGACCCTCTTGCAAAGGAAGCGAAGTGTGCAATGCATTGAATATAATATCGGCGATGACCGGCAGCCAATCTGCATAAGAAGTACAGGCTATGTGAGGCAAGATCAACTGATGCAAAGCCTCTGCTGTGTCAAGATTAACGCACTTGCGAAGTGGAAGAACCTCTAAAATTTTATGCAAAAGGATGCCTATTTCGTTGCCTGCGGGCAAAGTATGGGGTGATTTAAGTTTAACCGAAAACTCGGAAGGGGGAATAGCGCCTTCATAGATCCCTGGTGAAAATCCTTTCGATAAGGATGTAAATGAATAGAGATACTCTTGCCGACCAGGCAAAATTACTTCAGCAGGTTTGACGAGCATTGGCATCGAAGCCGGAGGAGATGCCTCATCATTAAATACCGATTGATTCAATAAGGTGTGCGTGATATGCGCCGATTTTCCATGCTGGTCGATCCAGTCGCGTAAATTAGATGCCGGTAAGGCATGGAGCCTTTCATACAATTCATCTTGTGAAGAGAGGGGATATCCAAAACGGGCGCAAAAAAGGTTCATCGGTGATGCCCCACCCGGCATGGTCTGTTTGTTTAAACCAAAAATGGCCGGCACATAAACCCGATATTTTGCACGAGTGAGTGCGACATAAAGTTGACGCATCTTTTCGGCATCAAGCTCCTGACAATGCTCAATATAATGGGGGTCTTCTTCATGGGCGATACACAGTTTGAAGAAGCCATCCGCTTCAGATTTTGGATAGAGATTCAGATCTGGCTTTTTCTCCTTGATAAGCCCTAAAGCAAAAACGATATCGAATTCAAGCCCTTTGCTGTTATGGATGGTCAGAATCTGTACTGCATCTTGATCAGCATTGGGACGTCTTTTAATCGCCTTCTCTTCGCTTTCACCCTTTGCACGCTCCATTTCATCCAAAATGGCAAGCAAGGATTCAAAGGAGCGGGGATTTTTTAATTCTTCCAAGGCAAGCCTCTCGGCAAGCAGCAAAAGATCTTGATAAAATTCATAGCCTGACTGCCTGGATAAAAGCCTTTCAGCCACAGAGGCAGGATGGATATTTGTGGTCAACCGCATTAAATGTTGAAAAAAAGATCCAAAGCCAAATTGCAAAAAGTGTTTGCGCAACCCATAAAACTGCACCATGATGTTTTCTAAGGTTTTAGGATCATCTAAGGCTCGAATCAGTTCGTGCGTCCATCCCAGAAGAGGTCCTCCAAGCGCCGCTTTTAAACGGCTGATGGAACGGGGATGCATGACAGCTTGTAGGAGCTCCCTCGCTGCCGGAATAGCCTGTGAATCGGATAGTAAACTATTGCGTTGGTTCGCACTGGGGATGTGCCGATCTTTTAAAAATCGGATGAGCCGTTCCGCTTGAAATCGATCGCTCACAAGCACTGCAAATTGTTTCAAATTAATTCCATCTTTGCGATGCAAACGCAAGATCTCTTGGACGATAAAGGGAAAAAGATAGGTGGATTCGATGGACTCCAGTTTATCTTTTGGGCCAGCATCGACGGTAAAAAAATGGAGGCTGCCCCGATCATCGTCAAAGACGCGGGTTGCAGTTTTCCCACCCACCAAGACAGGTTGATAGACCAATTGGGATTGAAGACGCGGCAAAGAGATAAATCCAGGCATCTGCTTTGCATCAAACAACGCGTTAAGAGCTTGGACTAGAGTAGGTTGAGAGCGGTAATTCGTCGATAAAGAAGCTTTACCCCGATCTCCAATGACTTGCGAGGCCGATAAATAAGTATAGATATCTGCCCGACGGAAGGCATAAATCGATTGCTTAGGATCCCCTACCAAATAAAGCCGATGCTGATTCGGCTCTCCCTCTAAAAAAAGCGTTTTGAAAATATCCCATTGAATGGGGTCGGTATCTTGGAATTCATCGATGATGGCGGCTTTATATCTTCCTCTCACTTGTTGAACAAAAGGAGCCTGTTTGACCCCCTTCTGCATCGCCTTTAAAATATCATCAAAATTATATAATTCATTTTCATCTACATAAGTTAGCATATGTTGCTGGCAATCGTAGGCTAACTGCGCAAAAATTGCTCGAGGATTTGCTGCTAAGGCGATGAGCGGTACTATCTTTTTACGGAAAGAATCAGCAAATTTTGGGCAGTATAAATCGGGAAGCGCTTGCCCTTTCTTTAATAATTCCTCATTCGGCCATTTGTTCGAAAAGAATTCCGATCCCTCTTCGATCAAATAATTAAAATCGCTTTCACTCCATTCCAAAAGCTCAAAAAAGGCGGCAAATCGCGCTAAAGCACTATCATCCCTGTGTTTTCCACGCATATTGCAAGCACGGCTGAGAGCCTCGTAATCAGCTAAAATTTTGGTGGAATCGCATTTAATCAATGATTTAAGGGACGCCATTTCTATCTTAAAAGAGTTAAAAAGTTCGCTAAACGAAGGGGGTTTGCAGATCTCTCCTTTAAAAATATCGTCTAATATATCGCGCAGAAGGTTATCGATGTTTTGTCCATAAAAGTTCAGCAAAATTTTGATTTGCAGTTTGCGATAACGCGTTTCAGTTAATTCTGTGCGCAAAAAATCTTGAATGATTTGCAACAGTTTGGAAGAAGGAATCCCCTGTTCAATGCCCGGTGCACCTAAACTAAAATTTCCTTCTAAGGCAAACTCAGAAAGTATTTTATGGCAGAAACTATGGATGGTGAAAATTTGCGCTTGATCGAAGTTTAACAAAGCTTGCTGCAACAATTTTTTAGCGCGCGTTTTTTTTTCAGATCCCTCTTCGATCAGTTGTTTGAGATAATCGGGTGCATCCTCTCTGTCGGATTCAAGGCAATCGATCGATTTGATGATATGGCTGCGGATCCTCATCTTTAGATCACGTGTCGCTGCACGCGTAAAAGTCACTACGAGAATTTGCTCTAAAGATAGCGGCTCAGCGCCAATCAAGAAACGGACAACGATATTTTCGATAGAAAATGTTTTTCCCGTGCCTGCAGAAGCTTCCAAGAGGTAGTTTTGATCCAGTTGGAGATGCCGATCAGCCACATCAAATGTTCTACTCATCCTTTTCCTTTTCTCTTTTTGTCTGAGTCCAAGCAGCGTAGGGCTGGCTGAATAATTGATCAGCTAAAGCATGCCAATGCATTTGAATGTTTTTGACATTGGGGCAAAGAGACTCTCTGAAAGTCCATTCGATATACTGATTATTGATTTTTGATTTGGGATGTTGATCCGTCAACACTTTTTCTAATTTAGCTTGCGCTTGCAGAACATCCTGATCCATTAGATGATGGGCAAATTCCGGTACAAGAGGCGACGCATTCTCCAATCCCAACAGATAATAAGATAAGTAGTTATTTAAACGGGAAAGAGGATCATCGTCAAACGGAATTCCAATTTTACCATCTTTGGCAAAAATTAATTGCGGCTTTAACGGCAAATCATACGCTTTAATTAAGCTATGGAAAGTCAAAAATTGAGGAAGCGATTTGACGATATCCACCTCTTTAGCGTGATGATAGACAATCAAACCTTGATTCGAAACCTCGGTCAACTTGCCTACCAGCATAATTTCCCCATAATCTTCATGCGGGATGATCAAAGGGGGCAGCTGCCATTTTCCATCGGGCATTTTTACCGGAATAGAATACAAATCGGAAAATTCCACTTCAAATAAAGCATCAATATCGGCTCCGGTCCGTGTGATCTTTGCATGCAATTCACGCACATCTTCAGTCAGGCGATCGACAGCAATCTCACGCAGCATTCCAAAAGGAAGCTTACCCACTTTTTGAGTGTATTTTAAAAGCTGTTCCAGAGGTTTTTTTAATGATTTTTTTTTGATACTGCCTTGATCTAAAGACGACAGTTGAAATCGCTCAGCCGTTGAAACGACTCGTTGCTCAGCCTCTTCCAGATAGATTCCCAAAGAACTATTCAAATATGTTTTTAATGGATTGCGTGCGAATGCTATTAAATCGCGCAAGTTAATACGCAGCTTCTCCAACCTCTTTTTAGGACGGCTTACATCAAACGATGGAATAAGGCAAAAGGGAGGTCGTTTTTCAGGATTATAAAAAGCTAAAGCATTTTTGTAATTGCGCAACGAATAACTGCGGCATTGCGAGGTTTCTTGGAAATAACTGCTGTCAAAAGCATGATAAGGATGTTTTGTATAACATAATGTCGACACATTTTCTTTAGCCACGCGATAAGCGCGATCCATGTAGTTTAATAACTCAGATACAAGAAGCGAAGGAGATTGTTCTTTATAATCCTCTTCGGAGAGTGTGACATAACTCATCAGAAAATATTGCCGAGCAGAGAGCAATGCCTCTAAAAAAAGATGCCGGTCAAAATCAACTTGGGAGGGCGCATAATCTGCCTTAGGGCGACCCGCCAGCAAATCCAATGCTAACTTTGGAGATATCCTCGGATAAGATCCCTCCTGCATTCCCATCAAAACAATCACTTTGGCAGGAATCGTACGCATCGGAAGCAATGAGCAAAATCGTACGGCACATAGATGGGTTTCATGGTAAGTAGCATGCACTGTGGATAAGGACTCCTTCACTTTTTGAAAAATAGAATCAAAATCAAAAGAGGCTTCCGTTAAAGTTTGAGCCGCTTCACGCAATATTCCAAACACATCATCTAAATCTTTAGCCCCCTCCCCCTTATCTATCGATGTATCAAAGTAGGTTTCAAGGAGACCTTGGAGCTTTAATACCCATTCTTGCAAAGTCAAACTATTTTGGATCAAGGATTGAAGATCGCCATGCAACGATTCTAATACACGCACCGCTTTTCCTAAAAATTCACCTTGGGAAAAATCGATCCCCTCAAAAGGAAGGATCGGCCCCTCTGTCTCCTCACCCGCCAAGATTAACCCCGCTATTAGCCGCCTTAAACCTTGTTCCCACGTGCCTATGCCAGCATCTTCTTCAAGGGTTTTCCGGCAATGCTCCGCTTGCAATATTGCATTGCGGTGTGATTCCGATTGACCCCATGTGATTGGACATTCCTTGATCCAAGTTTCAAGCAGGTTAACCTCTTCCACTGAAAACCGGTGCTTTTTCTGAAAGGCTGGATGATGAAAAAGAGCAAGGAGCGATGTCGCATCCCACCGGCTGCGCGGCAAAGCTAGCAAATGCAAATATCCTTGAATCAATAGATTCTGCGAAGAGAGGCTTAAATCCATAATTTGTACATCTAAACCGCTTTCATTATCCGAAAAGACCATTTTCAAAAAAGGTTCGTATTCCGTAATGTCAGGCGCCATGACGACGATATCTCGGGGTGTTAATGGCTCTGGATCTTCAGAATGCTTATGAATAAGTCCCATTAATAGATCATAGAGAACTTCAGCTTCTCTTAGACGGTTGGGGACGGCATGGACTTGAATGGACTGATCAAATGTACTGAAGGTGGGTTGAGCAGAACTGCTAGGATAGCGCATCAGCTGCATATCAGCTTGCACAGCTTGCAGAAGAGATAAGGGTGTAGCAGTTTCATCGATGAACGTATCGGGATGCAGCAAAGGCTCATAGATCCCATGCTTTAAAAGAGCTTGAGGCATGACATAATTTTCAAACGTTTGCGCCAAAGATTCTTCAACTTGAATCGCCATCTTTCGAGCTAATTTACCCAAATTTCCTAAAAGCGGATGGGATTCACTCAAAAAAACTTCCAAATCGTTTTGCTGAAGTTGTGAAACACCATCAGAAGCGGCGCGCTTAAGAAGGCGGAAAGCTTCCTTTTGAGAAGGCAGATCACTCCAAAATTGCTGGCTAGGAGATAGCAAATAGTGCTTGATGGGAAGTCGTTTAGAACATTCGTTAAAGAAATCAAAATATAACCGTGGCAGAAAACTCACTGAAAATAGATGTACCATTACATCAGGAATCGGCTCTTGATCGCCTTCTATTTTCTTAAGCTCGCGATAGAGATAAGTCCACGGCGAGCCAGGTCGAAAAATGTATTTCCACAGCTGCTGCTGCCATCCTATTTGATTTTGATCTGCTTCTTCCCATTCCTTAATCAATTCGCCGCCATATTTTCCATAGTCGCGAAAAAGTTGCGCCAAGGTGTGTGCAAGGGAGGTCGACCGGCGCACACTTTTTGTCTTCCAAACAGGCTTCCCAGGCTGAACATTTAAATAAGAAAGCAATGGTTGCCAACTCGGTATTTTAGCAGGCGGCAAGGATGCAATCATTTCTTTTAAAGACCATTCGATCGCTAGAGCCAGCTCAACACCGTTCGGCAGTTTGACTTTTGATATTCGCTCCCCCTCCATCATCCCTTTTAATAATTGTACCGAAGGATCGATGTAGCAAAATTCTAAACCGGCAGCGATCTTAATCTGGGGATCGCGCGCAAGGTTCATCACGATCCATGACTTGATCGCTGCACTTGGAACAATCACCAAACGTCGCGTAAATGGAGTCGAAGGAAGAGCATACAACGTTTCTTTGAACGCTTCAAAAAGCTGCTCCACTCGATTACTGTAGTAGACATGAAGATCGTGCTGCATAAGGGAAATTATAACGTAAAATAATTAAACGCAAAGCTGCAAAAGTTACTATCTTGCCCGAGAGCATCGCATTTCTGACTACAAAAACACCACAGAGAACACACAAAGGGCACAAATCGGGTCCTTTGTAGTCTGAAATGCGATGCTAGCAAGACACTTTTTGTGTCTGGTATTTTTCATACTTGTTTAACAAGCATTATCATAAATAGAATTTTTAACTTGACTAATTGTTAAGATATTATTAAGATCCGCCATCACAAGTATTTTAAACTACAACAAGAAGGGCAGGTTATATGTTTTCAAACAAAATTGTTATGGTTATTTTATTTTTCTGCATGATCTCGTCTAAATTCTTAGGTGCTAATGAAGTGGTTCCCTCCACTTATGAAATGGTTAAAATTGAATCAAACCAGATTTTAATCTTAGACAATGGATTCTTTTTTATAGATAACTCAAATGTGTTAATCCCCGTCGATGGGTTTATTAGCTTCGATAATTCAATTTTTGCGATAAAAAGAGAATTTTCTAATAAAAAGGCTCCGGCCGACTGTGGCCATCGATTTGGCTGTAAATATTGTTATGGTTGTATAGTGCAAGGTTGTTGGAACTACTGTCCAGGCTGCCGTCGTTAAAATTATTATTACTGCAGATTTATATTTGCAGTAATATTTATATTATCCCCCTTAATACATAACTTCATTAAAATTATAGGCAGCTTTTATGAAAAAATATTTCTTTCTGGTAACTTTTTTCATTTGGTTTACATGTTTGGGACAATGCAATGAATATCCAGTTTTTTTTAATAATTTCATTAAATGTCTATCAATCGACACTGAAGCAGGCTTTGTTTTTTTTGGATCCAAACCCATTTGTTATTACAAAGTCGGAGATAAAAATTCCTTATTAATCGGAACGCCTTCCCATGAACTTGAAGTTAAATTAAGAATGGGAATTAAATGGTGGCTTCACGCAAAACCTTTACAAAAAAATGATGATTTTGTTTTGAAAATTTCAACCTTGAAAGATGGATACGAAATTCTTTGTCTTAATAAAAAAGAAGTTTTAGAAACCATTCAGAATAATCTTTCCCTTTTTCGATATGCACTTGGCCAAAAAGTAACCCCCCAAACCTTGTTTGAAAAGCTTTCAAAGGATTCACGCCCTTTTTATGACATCCTTAATCACAATACAACGCTGGTTGGAATTCTACTTGGCTTTGGAACATCAAATTCAATTATCGGAGGACGCCATGAAAATATCTTGGATATTTTTTATACCAAACCAATTCCTCCACATGCACTTATACCTTTCAAAGATCTAAACGATGCTTGGGATTATTTAATACTGTCCGCTATATTTGCGTGTCAAAAAAAACATAGTCATCCCTTCGAAATTAGCTTTGCATTTCAATCACATGATGAGGAATTAGATTATTTCAAAAACCTTTCACGCAAAAACAGTGCGAATCTTTATCAATATAATCCAAAATTAATTTATGGAAATTATGATTCCGATGAACAATGTCAATTACTCATTAAAAAATATGAACAAGAACAGAGAGAATTGCAATCAATCATTTATAGTGAAGATCTCACTGAAAAATTTTTAAAGAAAATCGGCATTGTTTTTTCAAATTTAGATCCAGTGGCACCCACTAGAATTCCCCATGCTGAAGAATTAGCAAATTTATTAAAAAATATTTTAATCAAACGTCATTTTAAAAGTTTAGAGGGTGCCCTAGAAGGCATTCTTGATGCAAGTTTGCAACAGCCGGATAAATATAGCAATCCAAACCTTGATGAGTTTTACAAATTTTGGCTTCTTGAAAAATATCAGAATAAAGAAAAAATTATTGAAGACTATTTTGCTGAGCTGTCAAACGATTCCTCTTTTATCTCTATTAATCCTTTCATTTTTTATAAAAAATTGACGCAAGGGCAGGGAGATTTCCTGACTCGCAAAAACTCCATCGGAATTTTTACTTTGGCCGTGTATCCTGCCGATTCAAATACACCCTTTCCATACAATTCTCTAGAAAAAACTCAGATTGATCTCTCCCAAACTATCGAAGGTTTATCGCAAGGTGTTCAAGGTATGCAAGAGGGGGAAATACGAGAGATACATATCCATCCTCAAGCAGGCTACGGTTTTTTCACAGAATTTGAAGTATGGCAACCTTTAAAAATTGTGGTTCGTCTTGAATCTATTAAAATAGATTCTCCTGAATTAGCCCTATCCTCTAATTCGTTATTGCAAATCGATCGTCCAATCAAATTAAGTTGTGAAGAAATAAACAGTCTCGAAGAAATGCATAAAAACTTGGCTTATCATGAGGCTAAAATGTTTTGGAATTTTTATCGAAATTTAAGGGATATTGTTTCTGCGCAACAAGTTATCGATCAAATGAAATTAATCTGGAATGAGCCTCAAAAGAGAGTCGATCTGACAAATATAGATCATTACAATCTTCGAATTTGGAACAAATTACATGCAAACGAATCCAATAAGGCTATTCATTTATTTTCGAAGCTAAAAAGCGAAACAATTATAAAAGATAAATTACTGATTCATTTAACCAACATAGGGGAAAAAAAGATTGCTTATCCAAAAAAAATATCATTAATTATGAAAGACTTAGATGAAAATATTATTCAGCAATTGAGCTATGAAAATTTAGATCCTAATGAATTTTTGTTGTGGAACAAAGGTTTGCAACTAGGTTTGCAAAACCGACATGAAGAGGATCGAGGAACGCTTTTTATTCATCCTGAACTATCCGATCGATCACTTTTTCACAATCGCCTTGTTAACAAAGGATTGATCGTCGATTTTGAAATATTTAAGTCTGATTGATAAGTCAATAGTCACCCATGCGCCAAAACATGGGTGATAAAAAATAGGCTATTATTCATTCGCAAGGAAATTTGCGGTTTAGAACCTCAATAAGTTGTGCGTATACATATTCCTATAAAAGTAATGCCTCCTATTCCAACTCCGCCTGTCGCCAAAGCACCAAGGAGAGAACAAAGGCTATATGAGTTACAGAATGATCATAGCTAAAATCTTCCCATTTTCCACCTGCTATTAGCGACTCAAGCCGTTGAGTCGTAAAATAGGCCGTTGTCAACAGGGCTGTAGTGCCTATAACCGCTACTACTCCTTTACAATATCGTTTTAAATCTGATTCAATTTCAATTATTTGAACTTCTCTGCCTTGTAATGTTCCCTCCTCTTGTATTTTTTCAGCGGGTGTATCAAGATTAATTTTTCGCAGTTCTATGTGTGTAATACCTGCTGTTAAATCATTGCGAATAGGTTGCTTGGGCCAATATTTTCGATTCGCGAGAGTGTGTTTATTGATAATAGACACGATATCAAGCTTTTTAGCGAGAACAAGAAGTGTTGCAACCGCACCATGTGAGTACGGTTTGAATCCGTTTTGCGATTTTTCACCTTGGAGACGGGCAATTAAGTTGGCCGTCGTACCCAAACTTTCAATTACAATCGGTCGAGGTTTTCCATTAATCCTTCTTGACTCGACAATATACCAATATTTATGCCCACGACACATTCTTGACTGTATTGATGCCATTATTATCTCGTAAATTTAGTATACACAAATTAAAAATATATTCTAAGCTATCATTTAAATCAACATATTAATACTATATTTCATAGTATACGTTTTTTTAGACAACAAAAATGCCGTAAGACATTAAAATAAAGAAATTTAAAAATTTTAAGTTGATAGAAATTTCGCTTCGTGAAATAAACTTACGCTAGATTAAGTGGCGAAGACATGTCGAATCCCCTTTAAATAAAATTTTAAATAGTTGACCGAGCATATCCTATTTATAAAATCCATTACCTGCAATAAATATTTAATTGATTAAAAAGATATGCCTAACTGTTACTGTCGAGCTAAATGCGGACGTCCTTTTTGGTAAAAAAAGACGCCGGATCGAGACGAATGCTAGGCTTTTCTCCAGAATGACACTACCATATCAAGATCGCGCGGCACCAAACGAATTTTTTGCAATACTTCATGGACTGGTGAGTCTTTCTTTATTTTTATTATAGGATCAATCCTAGAATGGTCTTGATGCGGAAAAATAAAAATTGCCCAATCACCGTTTTCTTGACTTGTTATCCGTTCTATGGATTTCAGAATGCTGGGCTGTTTGACGATTTCTTTTTTATATTTATCGCGTCTGTAATCTATATTATCAATAGTCATAAATATTGCATGGACCGACAAATAAATTTTAATTCCGTTATGACAAGCACTAGTATCTTTAAATTTATGCATCATTAAAACCATGTTTTCAGCGATTGCCTTTTGCTCTAGTATAGGATAAGTCTGTATAAAAAGTTGGAATGAAGTGAACCACACTGGATAATCGTTGTCATAGGTCATGAGGGTTATAAATGCACGATTTCTTTCATCTCTTGTGCGGAATCCGTCAAATGTTTGTCTAGGCATGAGTGCATTGCTCTCACGGGGCCTTGTACTTGGTTCATCCTGTGCGACTCTAGCTCTTTTTGTCTCTCGTTGCTCTGAATAATTTTCTGTTTCAGATCTTCTTTTTACTGAATGTCCTGGCAACGCCATATTTACACGATGGGATGGCGGTATATTTCTTCTCAATTCTCTCTGAGCAGTCTCATTTACTCTTCGGGGTGCCGGTATTTCAGAACCAAAAAGATTATCTCCTGATCCCACACGTACCACTTTTTGTTCGTGAATTCTCAGTTGAGGCAAACCATTCATTGGGTGCAAATGCATTGGCGGCATACTATTCATTTTAATCCTTTTCATTAATAATTTTTACAAGTTGTTTGATTTTAATAAAAGCAAATTAATAAGATCAATGTAAATTATTCAGAAGATCTAAATAAAATAGAAAGATACTGATGCATGCTCTGCTACGGGATTGCAGCAGGGCATGCAAAAGACCTTTATCGGATGGGGCATGCGCCAGTCGCGCAAGCTTCCGCAATTTCCTCATCGCGCATTTCAATGCCGCCATAACTAATATCTTTTAATTTTGCAGCATACGCTTCATAAGCTTCTTTGGTGACAACTTCTTGCGGTAAATAAGCATAACCTAAATCTTCAGCATTCTTGGTTGGATCGTTTCGAAATAAGAAAGACACTCCCACATAACATTCCCAATTTTCCAAGAACCAATCAATGATGGCGGGTATTTCCGAAGGATCGTATGAAATAGTATTGGACACATTTTGTTCGCACCAAGTTTCTTGCAGCAATCGATACCACTCAAGCTGTTGAACAGCGCTGTCCAGGTTAACTTCCACTTCTTCCATTTTGCCATTTTTTCGCGTGACGCTTTTACGCGTAAACGGAACATTCTCATATTTGACCGGAAATTTCACTAATACCGATTCAGGTTCATAGGGTTTTTCCATAACCTCATAGCCGGCAGCTATGAAACGTTCAACGAGCGGATCGTGTTTGGAAAAGGTGATATTATTGAAGATGTATTTACCTAAAGGCATATGCACCCCTTCAGGCACCTCACCCCACTCTTCCGTTCCCATGATCTTGCTGACGGTGCCGCTGGGCTTAACGCAAGTGACATTCTTAGGCAAGGGCGCATTTAATTCGTTGGCCATGCTATAGGCAGCGCTGACGGCAATATTGCGCATTCTTTTATAATCATAACGTGTCAGGTCTGGCCGAGCCCTTATTCCGGTCAAACTAACACCGCATAGATGAAGAAATTGATTGTTCAAATGCCACGCTTCTTGCAAGATCTCATCGCGCAAATCAACCATAGTCTGACGGTAATTCATCCGTCCTGCTAGATAAAGGGCGCGTTCCATTCCTATTTTATCTCCTTTAAAGGCCCTGACATTCACTTCCGTAAGATTGCAAAAGCTTTTGTTTCCCAGCAAAATCTCCACGCAAGGGTTGCACCCTTTAAACCAGGGTGCGCGCCGTTCTGCTTCAGCTGCGTTGATAAATCCTGGTTCAGATCCTCCCGCTTCAATCATCATCTGAAAGATCCGTTCAAATTCTTGACGGGTGGGTTTATTTCTAAACAAGAGGCTATTGTTTGATTGCTGCCGATGAGCGTTGTTTTTTAACCACCATTCTTTTTTAGCTAAGGAAAAATCTTCCCATTCCGGTTGGCCGTATTCAAATAAGGCAATTTGAGCGGATCGGCGGCTGGATAAAATCGTACCAAGCCAATTGACGATATCCAAGATATCCATGCGAGTCAAAAGCTGATCGGCGCGGTCAGATAAAATTTTAGCAATGGCTTTAAAAGCTTTGGAGATTTGTTCATCGCCGGAAGAGATCCATCCATATCCTTTTAAGCGAGTTCCTGCAGGGCGAATTTCAGAAAAATCCAAAACGAGTGTTTTAGCGGGAAATTTACCTGCAATGAGTTTACCCACAGCTTTAGCCCATGCGATAGCAGAGTCTCCGACTTTAATGGTCCATGTGGCGGAGAGGGGATCGAACGTTTCGATATTATGCTGAACGCCTCCTTTGCCAGTGCGGGATGAGCGGATGACTTTAATTTCCTGCAGTGGACGGCGAAAGCCATTCAAGGTGCCTGTAATGGGTCTGAAGCCAACGCCGCAACCTTGAAGTAATAACCACAAGCAATCGACAACATCATAAACCGTTTCGATGTGGGTGAAGGAGCAGTTAAACATGCACGATTCGCGCGTTCGGCTTAGTTCAGTGCCTCCTAGCCATAGTGTGCGGCCAGCAGGAGCAATGTAGCGACCATAAATCATGCGTTGCAGATCATCAAGCTCGCTTTCTTCCCGTTCGTTAAGGGCTCGTCCCAAAGCGCGTTCCCACAACCAGCGTTGATGACCGACGACTCGGTCGACCACTTGTTCCCAGCTTTCCAGCAATGAATCTCCCTCTTTAATAGGACGATGATATGTTCTCAAGGCCGTAGCCATAGCCCTGGCTGTTGGTTTAGGCATGGTTTAATTCCCCCTCATTAAGATATTTTTCCCACAAAACGTGCGATTTGTGCAATTTTTGCAACTTGAGCTTTAAAACACAAGATGTTGTGATTATTTCTCAAAAAAACACAACATCTTGTGTTTTTTATGGCTTTGGTATCGCGATTTTTCCGTTAAAAGTCAAATACAGATTTATTTTTATTTCGATGGGTTGAACATCAATCACTAACGTGTTTCATTTCATCGTTTGAAACAAAACGGCGATATCGGAATCTTGTAAATTGATCGGTTCTTCAAAAGGCCTTTGTGCGCGTTTTCCTAGAATTTGATGGATCACTTCTTCGATATGTTCTTTATCAAGGCGGTGGTAAAAATCGGCGCAAATGGATAATAAATCTTGAAAGTCCTCCTCGCACTCCATTAAGGGCACTGTTTTTTTTGCTAAAGCCAAAAAATCTAATTTATCGCCTGCTTGAACGAGGAAGGACAAAATTTCCAGGTTGAATTCAAGGTCTGATTGGTTGGATGCCTCACGCACAAGCTGTTTAATAGAAAGATCGGAAGCTTCGGGATCGATGGAAAGAGCCAGCCTTGCACGCAGAAAATCGAACCATTTCACTTCTTTGACATAATCGGTAAATTCATCAAGCAGTTCGGTGGCATAAGATTCATTACTTTCGTCAATCTGTTCAGAGATAAAATCGTATAAAAAATCTTCTACATCATTGGCGCAGCTTGCGGAGATGGTTTCAAATGCTATCGTTGGATCTGTTCCACTGTCGGCATTTTCATCGAGAATGACACCCAGATTGGCCAAGATATCTTCGATTGATTCGAGATTGTGCAATTGACCGGTATCGTAAAGGAAAATCTGATGATCAAGTTCATCGCAAAAGATAGACAAGCAAGGCTTCTCAGTCAAAAGCCGCCGCCACAGTTCAAAGATTAGCAGGTAGATCTGATCGTAAGACATGGTATCCGGAGAAGAATCAGCTTGCAGTCCTTCGGTCATCTCTTCGGGTGTATCAAATTCGTCGGCTAAGGATAAAAAGCTAATGCGATCGAGGGCGAGATCTTGAAGCTTAAGCCTTTCAAAAAGCGTTTCTAAAGGGAGATTGCGGTAATCCTCTACCTGCCAAGGTTCAACAGGCATGTCGGAACCTCGCAGCCAATTCATACGTAAAGAATTATAAAGGGCACGACGCTCTAAATCCATATTACCTTAAATGAGTTTTGAGTTTGCCTAATGATATCAGGGCGAATCAGGGTATTTTAATTGGGCGATCTCTTTTTCCAACAAGGAAACTTTAGAATACACATCGGCATATAATGTTTCAAGAGATCGAAGTCGTTGGGCAAATTCCATCATCGCTTTGTAATGGCGGGTATAATCGGAAGCTTTTTCATGCTGTAAAGGTTGAAGAAGCTGTCGAATGTTATTTTCCGTGAGAATTTCATGAGAATTAAAATCAGACAATCCACTCATTGCCCTATTCCTAAGCTGCAGCCACAAACTAAATTATAGCTAACCGGGAACATTGATGCAATATTATAATTCTAATTTCGGAAAGTTAACCGCGGGCAATTTGAATCAGATCCGCTATCTCTGTTCCTTCGAGAAGGCGTTTAAAAAGAATGGTGGTTTTTTGTGTAGGCGTATCGATGAGTGTCAAGGCTTCAGGCTGCAATTTGGAATAGCGATTTCCGAAATAATAGGCTTTGATAACCGTTTCAGCTTTTTGAGTTTCTTTTTGAACGACCGTTTTTTTGAATAGGTACATGACCACTTTGTGTGTTTTGGCATCTAAGCCTTGGGCAATTTTCCAATCCCCTTCATGATTTAATAATGTAAAGGATTTAGTGTTCATGGCAAGGTCGATGTTCTTGATTTGCGACCTAGTGGAACCCTCTGTTTGCTGACTGGCGGTAAGGCGTCTTTTCAAAATAATCTCTAAAGCCGCTTTCATTTTATCTCCACCAGACACTTCGTGGGCATATCCAATGCCTAAAGCGGAACCGATAGAAAGCATTCCTAAACCTAAAGGAAAGGTCATACCAGATGACAGGAGAAAGCCAATGGTTGTGATCACCGAGAAGAAAACCATGCTAAGTGCAAAATCCCAAGGGTTTTGGGAAACGAATACTGATCTGGATTTCAAAAATTTCACATCATCTGCGTTCAAATCGGGCAGGAAAGGATCCTTGTCACCTTTATACCGGTTGTCTTCAAAGCCAAAAAAAGGAGCTTTTGATATGAATGCAATTTCATTAAAGATCCCTGTTATCTGCTGATGAATAAAAGGGGGAACTATAGTTTTATAGGCATTATAGGGAAGATCGTGTAATTTTTTCGATAAAGCCGGTAACATAAAAACCTTTTTATTTAAAAAACATTGTAACTAATTTATAATTAATTATCAATACAAAAGAATTAAATTAGGCGAATCTGTTCTTGTTTAATATAACCAATTTTTCCATCGGGAGACATGATTTTTAGCCAATCGCCCCCTTGTCGTATATCTAAAACTTGAACCTTGTTCCCTGCCTTAATAGGCTGTTCGGAGACTTTGGCATATTGATCTCCGGCATCGCGATGAAGAACGGCGGCCCGTATAAGCACCCCTTCGATGGGAAGCATGAAACGGGAATACATCAGGCTTCCAAAAAGCAATAAGATAGCCGCACCAAGTAGGGCAATAATAAATTGGAGCCAATGTTTTTTTGTCCAGATATAGGCGGAAATGGCAAGAATTAAAGCAAGGGAAGTGAAAAAAAAGAAAGTGAGCCGTTCGGGCAAAGAAAATAAAGAATGAAAGAAAAAAACTTTTTCAAAAGCTGAGTAACCCTCTTCCGGTTTTATATCGAGTTTTTTGAGAGCGGTGGCAAGATTAGCAGCGGTTTCTTCATCGCGAGGCATCAATTGCAAAGCTTTATTATAATAGTAAACAGCCCAAGGGTATTCGCCCAGTTGATAGTTAACATTTCCAAGGTCATAGTAAATTTTGCCGTTGCCGTATTCAGGATGAAATGTTTTTTCTAATTGAGAATAATCTTGCCATGAAATATTGAAGGCTTTTTTTCGATCAAATACCGAGGCTGCTTTTTCACCTAAACTATAGTTAGCTTCAGCCTCCGCGATTTTTTGGGAAGCATCTGTTGCAGGCGTTTGTTTGAAACTGTAGATTAACAAATAAATCAGGATGGCTGCTCCAAATCCGATACCAGCATATGTCAAAAATGATTTCATGGATCTTCCTTAAATCTGATTAAAGAGCTTCTTGGCATTGCTTATAACCTCACGATCAAGCTGTTTGTCTTGTCCTGTAAAACGTTTTTCTTCAATTTGCTGTAGAAATTGTTTAACATTTCCGGCAATACCCTCATCGGGTAAGTTTTCTACTGTTGCTGTTGCGGCAGGAATCTTACCCTTTTCGATCAACCGAGTCATTAAGGCTTGGCCTAATAAATGATAAAAAGCGGCTGACTTCCGATCTGATGATAGGGCTTCCTTTAAGATGTCGGTACTTGTTTTCTTTTTTTCTTCGTGCGGTCGTTGGCTTAGATACCGTTTTAGGTAAATTTGCCCGAGAATGGCAGCAGCGCCCAAGGGGATCATCCATAACACCCACCAATGGCCAAAAAGAAGATTGCTTAAATCGGAGGGTGCGAGTGGTTGAATCGTTTGAATTTCAATCGGGGATGGAAGAGGAGACGTTGCCGTTTCTTTAATAGGTTGAACCGGTTTTTGAGCCGCTTCCTGGTTTTCATTCTCTTTATTTTGAGGCAATTGATTAATATTCACAGCGATAGGTTTACTTTTTAAAGTTCCGTATGTTTTAGAATCCGGAAGAAAATAGGAAAACTGGATACTTGCAATCTCTTTAACGTTAGCGATTAAAGGACGCATTTCAACGGTAAAGTATTTGACAGAGCCTTTAACTTCTTCTTGCGGCGGCAAATCGCTAAGTTGAAAGACACCGCTCCAGCCCGGTTGGCAGCAAAGATCGGGAAGGTGAGCATTAGCCAGTTGACCCGTTCCAGCAAGTTCTACTGCCAAAACCATCTTATCGCCGACGCTGACAGTCGGAGAGGAGGAAAGGGAGCTTGAGAAGGCAGAAAAAGGGCCAATTGCACCATTAAAGGAAGCCGGCTGCCCCTCTTTAGGAAAAGGAAGCACCGTAATCTTAACAGGCAGTGTTTCCGATCTTAACATTGGTTGGAGATATATGCGGCTGCCGAAAGGATCATTGCGGTAGACATATCCCTCAATTAACGAACCCTCAAAATTATATTCACCCGGCTTGACCGCTTCAAACATTTGGGTTATCTCGCGCGTGCTTACATTGCTGTCTTCCTTATCGACAACATCGCTTGCGCCGACTTTTTGAAAACCTTTACCTTCGAGAAGAGGCAGCTTTTCTTGTTTTAATTCGATATTATCGTTGAATATATATTGATAGATAACTTTGAATCGCATGCCCGGATAAATGGTTGTTGGACCATCCACGATGGCATTGAGCTTGAGGACTTTTTTTCCTGGCGGAGGAGCGGAACCCAAATCCCCCACTTCGTAGGTGCTTTCGATAGATTGATAAACATCATCTCCTACTTTCACACTCACAGCCGGAAGCAATTGCAAGCCCTTAGGTTGAGGCGGCACAGTGAATTTGTAATAAGAGACCGTCAAGGGACTTTGGGAAGAGACCCGCACATCTTCGACAAAGTCAACTTTAAGAGGAGCACTTCCCAATTTAAAAGATGAGGTATCCACTTTATCGGACACATCATGTGTAATTGTGATAAGCCCTTTTATGGGCTGATTTTCCCATACTTTGATTTGATCGATGTTCGACTCGACCTTAACGTCTCCAGCTTCTATGGACACAAAAAAGAGGGTAAAAGCCAACATGCAGAGAAATAGGCGGATCACCATGGTTTGGCTCCTTTATATTGGATAGCCGGCATCTCTTTTGGGATCGCATCATCCATATTCATTTCCATTAATTGTCGCAAAACCTGATCCATTTTTGGTTCGGGCGCTTCATCCGGCTTCTGTTCTTCTTTAGCATTTTCCTCATTTTTCTGCTCCTCTCTTGTCGATTCGGCTGCCCGGCACGATTTGGTAAAGGAAGATTTGGGACGACGCATCATGTTTAATGTTTGCTGCCATTTACCTAATGCCTCCTCTTGTTTCGGCAAGTCTGCATTTGGCAAAGCAGCATTTGCAGCTGTGGTTCCTTCATCAAATAGAGGTAGTGCTTCATCCCATGGATGAGCCTGGCAGCGATCATCCTTCTCTTTATAAGGCTTATTGAATTCCCCCTGTTGATATTTTAAGACCACCGATAAAAATCGGTCGGCAGTCTTGACGGTTTCAGCTTGAGCCTTTTGAATAAGAAGCTTCATTTGATCTTGTTGATTGCTTTGCGGCATGCTTGAATACAGACGGTTTAAATAAAGAGCGTGTTCTTGATCTTGAATGATATCTTCCAGCAGTTCCATGGGAGGATTGTTAGTTTTTGGCCTGATTTTGCGAAAGAGGGATTGAATGGCATGCCTGCCCGCTTCAACGTAAAACGCGGCCGTTGAAAATTTAGTTTCTCCCAAAGCCTTTTCAGCTAGATCTAAATATTCCTGAGCTTGCTTCAAGGTAGGATGCATTTTTTCGGGAAGGAGAGGAATGGTTTCTTTTTGCTGCACTTTTAATACTTCCAAAGTGGATTTTTGGATAGCTTTTTGCATGAAGGCATAATTATAGAAAGCCAGCAATTTTCCGAGGATCTCTTCTTGAGGATCATCTCCAAGCATCATATGGATTAAATTGCTTAATTGATTTTTGGCTTGCGTCCACGTCGCTTCAGTTTGTTCAAAGGAATGATTTTTTAACTCTTCCAATCCTTTTTCAAATTGCTGCTTTGCGGCGGCAAATGATTTCACTTCATTTGAAGATTTCATACTCATTTTTGTTTCAATGTTATTCCACAAAGATTGCCATGTGGAGGCATCCTGGGCAGCCAAATTCACATAAGCATCGCGCAAACTATTATCCATTTGATGATGTGTTAAAAATGCAAGGTTGCGCAGAAGCTGTTCGATGCCCACCAAAAGAAAGGGAACACCTGCTTCTACGCTAGCTTGGTTAATGCGCAAATGCTGCAACTGCTCAATTTTTTGAGCATAGGACTTTTTAGCGATGACTTTAAGATCGTTCAAGGATCTTGAACCGAGGCATTTCTCAGCTCCTTCAGCAATTTGCAAATCACATACCGCTTGGGCGGTATTTTCTAAAGCATGCTCTACATCTAAAAAAAGATAGACACTTTTTTCAAGAGCAGGGACTGAATCGTTTGCCTGGCTGTTGGCCAATTTTAATAAAGCGATAGCTGTGTTTTCCTCAACTCTGGCTTTAAGCAAAGGGGGGGGATTTTTATCTAAAACAATTGTTTTCAGATAGGCCAAGGCATCTCCGCTTTTATTCTGTGCGATTAAGGCATTGGCAAGATTATAAGTTATCACAGCCTGCTGCCAAGGAGTGAGGCTATCCCTAAGCATGGACTCATAGATCTCTTGCGCCCGGCTAAATTCGCCTGCATCAAAAAAAAGGGCTGCTTGCTTTAAGTTTTCTTCCGGTGTGGACAATAAGACGCCCGGCACGATTAACAAGAGGCTTAATGCGAAGCTTGTCAGTTTGCGTGCACCCATGAGTATTCTATTGCCTCGGTTTCGTCTTAGCATCGGGCCAAAAAGCCACAAAAAGAAGCAATAATAGCGCCAATCCTAAAGGAATTTGATAGTATAGATCATAAACCATGCCGCTGCCGATGGTCAGAGGTTTAATCACCACTTCATCTTCCAAATACGGGTTGTCCTGCCCCATGTCCTGCACAATCTTTTCCGCTAATGACAAAGCTGTATCGTTGCTGGCGCGGAAATAAATTCCTCGTCCCCGATTAGCGATTCTGTGCAAAAGATCTTCTTCTAAAGAACTGTGCACACTCTTTCCTTCATAGGTTAAACCTGGAATTTCTCCCCCCTTAAGCGAACCTATTCCTATCGTATAAACACGTAAATTCAAGTCGGCGGCATGATCAACCAAAGCTAAAATTTCATTGATTTTTTTCTCTCGTTGTTCGCCCTGCAAATCTTCAAGGGCAGTATCCCCCCCATCTGATAAAAGGACGACTGTTTTAAGTCCGGGAGAAGGATTTTTGAAGTATTTTTCTTTAACTTCCTGCAAGGCTTTCGCAATATCAGTTCCTGCGCTATCCCCTTCGTTAATTTTGATTTGCCGAGTCATCAATCTTACGAACAAGTAATCCAACGTGGCCGGAGAAAGCTGTTCAACCTGAGAAGTAAATGGATAGAGCGATACCCGCTCGCCATTCAATTTACTAATGATCTGATCGACAATGTCCTTTCCAAAGTCCAATCTTGTAGCTCCTGTTCGACTATCAGGTACTGACATTGAAGCTGAAGCGTCAACAAGAAAAATCACGTCATGCAAGCGGCGCCGTAGCTTGACTTCAGCTCCGGGAGTTTTATGCGATCCATTTTTCAATAATTTTTCTTCCGGATAATGCGCATTTCCTTGCGGTCCCATCCAAGCCAAGACTCCAAGCAGCCATGCTAATGATAAAGCAGCTATTTTTATCCAGTACATGCGCAACGAGCGGCCTGTTGTCACTCGATCCAATACAGCATCGTCGGCAAATCTTTGTAAGGCATCTTGACGGTAGCGATAAAGGGTCCAACCTAACCATAACAGGACAAAAACGGCAAATAGCGCAAAAGCGGCTTGTGGAAAATTGTATGATAAGTCAGAGGGGATCATGGAACCCTCCGCATCAAGGTAGACTGAAGCACGACTGAAATGAATAATGCCAATAATCCTGCCGCCGCAAGATAAACATAAAGCGGTATTCTTCGATAAAGATGGGGCAATTCACTTTTTGGCACTTTCTGTTCAAGCTGCTGTATTTCATTTTGCTGAGGAAGGCGGCTTTTTTCCAATTTGTCAATTTCATCATAAATTTGCGCTAACCCATTCCCTCCTTGATCGATGAGATAAAATTTTCCGCCGGTTTCTTCTGCAGCCGATTGCATCTGCCTTCGATTAGGTTCAAATTCAGAAGATGCAAAGCCGGGTTCGATATTGACAATATAAAGTCGGACGCCTAGCTGTTTAGCATACTCTGCCGCTTCAGGAATATCTATGTTTCGCAGTTTCTTTTCTTTGTCTAGTGGATTGGGTTCCTGGATTCCATCTGTCACTAAAATCATAATCGCACTTTTTAAATCGTAGGCGGGTTGTCCGGCGCCCTTCAAATTTTGAGCGTAATTTCGTGTAGCGGCAATAAGGCTGGCGGTTTTATAGATGGCATAACCTATGGAAGTGCCATCCTGATCTTTGGCAAGCTGCACAGAAAACTGCTTCAATTGATTCAGGATGGCTTGATGATCAAGCGTCAAAGGTTCTAGAACCTGAGCGCCGCGGGAGAATCCGATCAATCCAATCAAATCGTTAGGCCGCTCCTGCACAAACTGTGTTGTCAGACTGCGTAAAAGGTCGATTTTTGACAAGTTCCTTCGACTGCCATCGGACATCCGGGCTTCGATTTTCTCTGTCATCGATCTCGATTGATCCAAGATGAGATAAATGGCAATGCCTTCAAGAGGCTCAGGGGTTATTTTTGGCGTCTCAGATGTTGATAAAGGAATGTAAAAATTGGGATTTAAAAAAGCCAATAGGAACAAGCCTAAGGAAGCATATTCGAGAAAACGGGGAAGCTTCAACATGAAGCGTCCAACTGATGAGGGTGTTTCTAAAGCATCCACATGTGAAAACTTAAGAGAGGGTTGAGGCTGGCTCCGTTGCCATCGATAGAGAAAATAAGCTCCAATAAGAAATAAAGCTCCAATCCACCATGCCCTTCCATCTAAAGCAAAAGATACATCTGCCATGTTTTATGAGCCTGATTTTGGTTTCCATTTGCGCAAAAGGAGAGCATTGCTGATCGCGAATACGGAACTCATCGCCATAGCGGCAGCAGCCACCATCGGATTCAACCAGCCGAATGCTGCTAAAGGGATGCCTATGATATTATAAATAAAGGCAAAAAATAGGTTCTGCTTTACTTTGCTTACGGTTGCATGCGATAAGTCAATGACGTCCGCCACTCCCATCAGATCATTCTTCACTAAAGTGACATCGGCTATTTCAATGGCAATATCGCTCCCTGAACCCATCGCAAACCCAACATCTGCAGCGGCTAAAGCCGGCGCATCGTTAATGCCGTCTCCTGCCATTCCGACAATAAATCCTTGCCGCTTGAGCTCTTGTATTTTGGCGGTTTTGCTTTCCGGTAAAACATCAGCATAAAATTCTTCAATCCCCGCTTGCTTGGCAATGGCCTCGGCTGTTTGAAGATGATCGCCTGTCAATAAGATCGGAAGGATGTTTTTTTCTTCCAGCTGTTTGACAGCTTCCAAGCTAGAGGGTTTCAGTTTGTCTGACAGAGCCATCATTCCGAGCAATTGACCACCGCTCCAAGACAATAAAAGTGTCTTCCCTTGCTTTTCCAAAGCCGTAGAATCCTCCATGATAGCAATGCCTTCCTCTTGGGCGTAACGGATCGATCCTACCGTATAGTCTTTACCTTCGATGGAGCCTTTAATTCCCTTGCCCGCCATGGATTGGAAGGAGGAGACTGCTTTAAGCGGGGCATTAAACATATTGGCATATACTAAAACCGCTTTGGCCAAAGGGTGTTGCGAATGGCTTTCTAGAGAGGCTATGAAGGTGATAAGAGTTTCCTTTGAAACAGCCATGGGAATCACATCGGTGACTTCCGGTTTTCCCTCGGTCAAAGCTTCCGGCCACCTTCCAAATAAAATTAAAGTAATGATGACAGCGCTGCTTTCAAAAACCAGTTTAGCGTCATCATGGAAATGGTCGGTTGTATCGGCCTGAGCTTGAGAAGTGGCAAAATTGACTGTGGCTTTCTGTACTCCATCTATCCTTTCAAGCGCATTCTGGATGCCTTTAGCGCAAGAGACGCAGCTCATTCCTCCGATGTGCAGTCTCCTTTGCATACTCACTCCATTGACTTAGAGTTCAATTCCAAATAGCGCCAGTAATCTATCAAGATCATCTAAATTATAATAATCAATCACAATCTTTCCACGCTTGCTTCCATGCAGCGCCTGGATCGACACTTTGGTACCAAGTCGCCGTTGCATCTTTTCACATAAATGCTCTATAAAAAAATCTCGGTTTTTATCAACTACAGGCGGCCTTTTGGTTTTCTCAGCCAACCGCAAAGCCGCTTCTTCGGTTTCCCGCACAGTGAGCTGATCGCGCAAAACAATCTCATGCAAAAGATTCTGCTTTTCAAAGCCTTCTAAGGATAAAATCGCTTTGGCGTGTCCCATGGAGATAGAGCCGTTCGATACACTGTCTTGGATGTCTTTAGGAAGGCTAAGCAAACGCAAATAATTCGCCACAGTCGATCGCTTTTTACCCAACCGCACTGCAAGTTCATCTTGTTGAAAACCAAATTGCCCAATTAGTTCCCGCATGGCTTTAGCGATTTCAAGCGGATTGAGATCCACCCGCTGAATATTTTCAATGAGGGCTGCTTCCGCAGAATGCGATTGGCTAAACGGTCGGACTAGCACCATTAACTTTTTCAAACCGGCCAACTGTGCGGCCCGACACCGCCTCTCCCCTGAAATGATTTCAAATAAATCGCTATCGGGTACCGGACGGACAACGGGAGGATGAATCAATCCGACCGATCGGATCGATTGCGCCAGTTCCTCCAATTCCTCTTGCACAAAGCTGCGGCGGGGTTGATAGGGGTTAACTCTAATGCGATTCAAAGAAACCTCGACCAATTCCTCACAACTTTTTTCTTGAATTTCGACAGGCATATTTTTCTTTACAAGAATTTTATTTCCCTTATCATTATTTCTATCCCATTTTTTGTCATTAACTTATAGCTTTGAAGCATGAATAAACACACTTCGTCTCCCACGCCTCCTCTCCCGTCCCTTTCTTTCATAGAAACCCTCGGGGAACATCGGATCATCCAATGGATTTCCGAACATGGAAAATTCCTCGCATGGGGGCTGTTAGCCCTTATCACCGCTATCTTTTTAATCTACCGTCTTCTGGGCGGTCCTTCCACTCACGCAGAAAAAGATTATTTCCAAGCTGAAAATGACTTCACAACATTCCGCAAAGCCACTGATCCAAAAGCTCAAGAAGAGGCTTTGGACAAGCTAGCTGCCATTCTAAAACGGAGACCCGAATTACAGTCCAAATACGATGGATTAGTCGCTCAATTGCTGCTTGACCGCAATCAAGTAAATCAAGCTTTGACCTACGCCAATCGCACAGCCTCTCGCACAGGCAAAGATCACCTCCCTTTATATGCAAACTATGCCCAAAACTCTTTGCTGATCAGTGAAAAAAAATATCCTGAAGCTCTCAAGCAAACTCTTGATTTACAGCAACAACTGATAGCTTCTCAACCGCAAAATGATACTCTATTGATTTTCAATATGTTACGTATCCCAATCCTCCACCAACAACTTGGCAATAAAATAGAAGAATTAAAGGCATGGCAACAGTTAAAACAACTGGCCGCCGCAAAAGGAGAAAAAAACGTTAAACCTGAAGTGTTTGAAACGATCATCAACCAACTTCGCGACGGCAATGTCTCGCTATTGAACTATATCGAGACACGTGAACAGTTGCTAAGTCACTAGGCTTGCAACTATTTAAATAAATAGTTATACATCACTTTGTGATGTTAATTGTGTTTTATGATCGTACCCCCCAAAACCAGTGGGACGCTGGAGCATAAAAGGAGGTGACATGAGTCAATGATGCGCTCGAAACCACGATCTTTGGGGCTTTGAAAAAATAGTTAGAAACAAGACTCGCTAAAGTAGGGTGCCGCATGCGGGTGCTGGCTAAGCGAGGTTAAAGTTAGAAGAGAACTACTGTTCTCTAGAAGCTGCTCTTCTTATAGGGAGCAGATGGAGATTAAACGTGAGTCCGAAACAAAGCTCACTCGCGTTTGATGAGGTAAAAGAACAAAACGAGCAAATATATGATGTAAGTTTTGAACCAGAATTGAATCTCCTTATCAATACGCGACTAGTCGGAAGCTCTTCAACGCAAATCGTAGAGATTTCGGGAAGGGTTACAGTTTCCTTCTAGATAGAAGGAAAAAATGAATCAAAGGGCGGCAACGCAAAACGTTAGCCGCCCTAACTTTTTACCCAACAGTATCCAACTTATCGGGCGAATATGCGTATTTCTATCCCCAAATTTCATTGTGATATTGTATTTGCTCAAGAACATTTGAACGAATTAACCGATTTTTTAACAAAAAACCGGGGCGCTTATTCCAGTTGTGCGCTCTTTTCAAACAATGCCATTCACTCACTCTATGGCAAACAAATTATCTCTCTTATCAATGCCTTCAATCTCCCCACCCATTCATTTTTCCTACCTGAAGGGGAATCTGCCAAAACCCTCGAAAGCCTTACCCACTGCTGGCATGAGATGCATCAAAAAGGGCTAGACCGCAAATCATTAGTCATTGGTTTAGGCGGCGGAACTGTCATGGATACGGCAGGCTTTGCCGCTGCTTGCTACATGCGCGGCATCGACCACATCAACATTCCAACCACACTGCTGGCTATGGTCGATGCTTCGATTGGCGGTAAAACAGGAGTCAATCTTTCCACCGGCAAAAATATCATAGGCGCATATCGCCACCCGCGGCTTGTGATCATTGCCCCTCATTACCTAAATAGCCTGCCGGATAGAGAATTGCGTTCGGGGCTGGCAGAAATGATCAAGGCGGGTATCATTTGGGATGCTGATCTAGTTGAAGTGCTTGAAAAGCGCATTCCTCGCATCCTCGCCAAAGATCAAGAAAAAATTAAAACCGTGGTGGCTCGCGCTTGTAAAATCAAAGTAGAGGTGATCCGATTAGATGAAAAAGAAAAAGATCTTCGGTCGATCCTTAACTATGGCCACACCTTTGCCCATGCCATTGAAACCTTAACCCATTATTCTACTCTCACTCATGGCGAGGCTGTTTCAATAGGAATGCACTGTGCCGCCCACGTTAGCCGTGAATTCGGCTTTGTCGATAACGAATTTATTAAACGGCAAGGAGCGCTATGCCAACTCGCAGGCTTACCCATCGATCTGCCTAAATCTATCGATTTAAAGGTGCTTGTCGAGCAAATGACCAAAGATAAAAAAAACACAAATGGAAAAATTAACTTGATTCTTCCTCGAAAAATTGGCAAAGTAGATAAGATCTTTGATGTAGAGATGTCTCTAATCCATCGAGCATTAACGCGCATTGACAATTTTATAGAGCGAGTATAGGGACGTTGAACGAATTAGAAGCCTTGGTGGCCTTATGTTCGATCCCGCATCTGGGGCCGGTCAAAATTAGCCTGCTCTTAAAGCGATTTGGTTCCGCTATTCATGCTCTTGAGGCTGAACCGGTTGATTTATTTGAACTCCCTGGATTCGGACAAAAAATTGTCAGCGGATGGTCGTCGTGGAAACAATGTTCGGCTTGGCAACATGATCTCGAACTGGCTTCCCGTTTGAATGCCCAAGTGGTTCCTTTTTACGATCCTCGATTTCCTAAACGATTACTGGAACTCTCCGATCATCCAATCTTGCTCTATGTGAAAGGAAGTCTTCAACTAGAGGATCAACTAAGCATTGCTGTCGTTGGAACACGCCACCCTAGCCTATATGGGCAAGACATGGCTTATCAATTTGGACACGATCTGTCGTTTAATAAAGTAATCGTAGTCAGCGGTTTAGCGCGCGGTATTGATACCGCAGCCCACCGCGGGGCTTTAAAAAAAGGGAAGACAATCGCTATCATCGGCTCGGGCTTGGCAGATATTTATCCTCAAGAGAACCATGCCCTTGCTGAAGAAATCGCTGAACAGGGCGCTCTAATTAGTGAATTTCCCATGGCAACGCCCCCCGATCGGTCTAACTTTCCACAAAGAAACCGGATTGTAAGTGGAATGACCAATGGAACCCTTCTGATAGAAGCGCCATTAAAAAGCGGTGCCATGATCACCATGCAACGAGCTGAAACGCAAGGGCGCCGCATGTTTGCACTGCCTGGGCGTATAGATGGAGATAACTTTAAGGGCAATCACCACTTAATTAAAGGCGGAAAAGCACAACTGACTGAAAATGCCCAAGATGTTATCGGTTGTTTTCAAAGTTTGTTTCATCTGCCCCCATCGTCTGCCCAAACGAACGATATTCCTCTGGAACTAGAAGAAAAACATTTTCTCGAACTATTCACCTATGAAGAGATGTCCCTGGAGGAAATAGAAAGCAAAACAAAACTTCCTATTAGGAAAATAAATGTTTTGTTAATGAGTTTAATTATAAAGCGTATAATAAAAGAGTACCCCGGCAAACTTTATAAAAAGTGCCGAATCGCCAGATCTTGAAGGAGAATCCATGGCCAAAGCCTTAATTATCGTCGAGTCACCCGCAAAAATCAAAACTCTCAAGAAATTTTTAGGATCGGGCTTTCTTTTCGAATCTTCAATGGGCCACGTCCGCGATCTGCCGGAAAAAGAATTTGGGATCGATATCGAACACGATTTCGAGCCAAAATACATCATGATGCCTGATAAAGCCGAAACAATCAATAAACTGAAAAAAGCAGCCAAACAATGCGATACAGTTTATCTATCTCCCGACCCCGATCGCGAGGGTGAAGCTATCGCATGGCACATTTCTCAATTGCTTCCAGCAACCACTATAATCAAAAGGGTTTCCTTTAATTCCATCACTAAAGAAGCTGTACTGCACGCCTTGAAAGAACCCCGCGAAATAGACATTGCTCTGGTCAATGCTCAGCAAGCTCGGCGGCTATTAGACCGAATTGTAGGCTATAAAATCTCCCCCATTCTCAACCGCCGCATCCAAAGAGGAAAAGAGGGTTTTGTTTCAGCAGGACGCGTTCAATCGGTTGCGCTCAAACTTGTCGTCGATCGGGAAAAAGAGATCGAAGCTTTTAAACCTGTCGAATACTGGAATTTGGGAGCTATCTTACGTACCAAAGAAGATGAAAAAGCTTTCCGCGCTTATTTGTACTCCGTCGGCGGCAAAAAAGTCGAAAAAGAAGCCGTAGAAGGAAAAGATATTTATCTGATCGGCAACAAAGCAGCCGCAGATGCTGTTCTGGCAATGATGGAAGGACAACCCTTAAAAGTCGAAAGCATTGAGAAAAAAGAAAAAAAACGGAATCCAGTCCCCCCCTTTATTACATCAACCTTGCAGCAAGAGGCTAGCCGCCATTTCGGCTTCTCCTCCTCTAAAACAATGCATGTGGCTCAAGGTCTTTATGAAGGGATCGACCTGGGCAATGAAGGTGCAGAGGGATTGATCACCTATATGCGTACCGATTCGGTCCGTTCAGCTCCAGAAGCGCTCGAGGAAGCGCGCCAATTCATCCGCCAAACATATGGCGACGCTTATTTGCCTCCTCAGCCAAAAGTTTATGCGTCACAAAAGTCGGCTCAAGATGCGCATGAAGCTATCCGTCCCACCAATTTACAGCATCCGCCGGAAACTGTTCAGCCCTATTTGACTAAAGAACAATTTTTACTTTATCAGTTGATTTGGCGACGTTTTCTCGCTTCGCAAATGGTGCCGGCTATTTACGATACAGTCAGCGCTGACATTTCGGCCGGACCGGATATTTTGCTTCGGGCTACCGGATCTGTCATGAAATTTGCAGGATTTCTGGCTGTGTACGAAGAAAAAGTCGATGAAGATGTGGCTGATGACGAAGGGCGCATGCTGCCACCTTTATTCGAACAGCAGCCGCTGAAATTATTAGAGCTTTTATCCGAGCAAGCGTTTACCAGACCCCCTCCTCGTTATACAGAAGCCTCTTTAGTGAAAGAGTTGGAAAAGTCAGGCATTGGACGTCCCTCCACTTATGCAGCCATTATGAATAAAATCCAAAGCCGCGATTATACAATTAAAGAGAGCGGAAGATTAAAACCCACAGAACTCGGATGCGTGATTGCAGCTCTCTTGGAAAATAATTTTCAGCAAATCATGAATATTGGCTTTACTGCTGAAATGGAAAATAAACTGGAACTTATTGCGGAAAATAAAAAAGATTGGAAAACCTTAATCCGAGAATTTTGGACAGATTTCCGCCCCACGCTGGAAACAGCGGAGAAAGAGGCCTTTGTCCCAAAAATCTTGACTGATATCGATTGTCCCGTTTGCGGTTCTAAATTGCAAAAGGTGTGGTTTAAATCAAAATACTTCTACGGTTGTTCGCGCTATCCCGATTGCACTTATTCGGCACCGGCTGAAGAGATTGCCTTTAATAAAGAAGACTATGCAGTTGATTTTGATTGGGATCAAAAATGTCCATTAGACAAAGCAGATATGAAGGTGCGGCATGGACGTTTCGGCGCTTTTTTGGGCTGCACAAACTATCCCGAATGCAAAGGGATCGTTAACATTCCTAAAAAAGGGGAAGCGGTCATTGCACAAGAGGATCTCCCTGCTTGCCCAGCTATCGATTGTCCCGGTCAAATCGTAGCCCGCAAATCCCGTTTTGGAAAAACATTTTATTCATGTTCCACTTTTCCTGAATGCGATGTGATCGTTAATAATCTTGATGATTTATTAGAAAAATATCCCGATCATCCCCGTACTGCCTATGTGAAAAAAGCTAAAAAAGGGAGAGGAAAACCAGCTGCTAAATCTGCCGAGGTAAAAACAAAAAAAACATCCAAAAAGGCAAAGGCTTCGGAAGAAAAACCCAAAAAAAAGCGAACCATGCCGGCAGTCGCCCTCAGTCCTGAATTAGCTGCAGTCATAGGCAATCTGGAACTTCCTCGTACAGAAATCACCAAAAAAATATGGGAATATATCAAATCGAATCAGCTTCAGGATGCCAAGAATAAGCGTCTGATCCATCCCGACGCTAAGCTCGCCAAAATTTTCGGCACGGATGAACCTATCGATATGTTCAAAATGACGGGCTTACTCTCAAAGCACATGACCTAGAACTCTGGGAAATGTGCCTGTAATTACAAAATAAAACAGGATATTAAGATTGCCTTCGGCGATAAGATAATATGTAGTCTATTATTTATTTAAACGAATTTAACGCAGAGACGGGGAGCCGGGGAGACGCAGAGGGAAGGGTAAGATGTTATAAAGGGTATAGTGTTATAGTGTATTATAGTGTACCCAATTAACTAAACACTATATCCTTCCCTCTGCGTCTCCCCGGCTCCCCGTCTCTGCGTTAAATTCGTTTAAAGAATAGACTACATATCATCCTGTTCGCCGAAGGCGATCCTATTATCCTGTTTTCCCTTTTTTAACCTTTTAATGTATTAAGAATAGACGGTAATGCTTGCAATAACTCATCCACCCGGTGATCCCACGTATGAGCTTGCATCACTTTTATCCTCGCGCGTTCAGCCATTTCACGCCGTTCATTTTCATGAGCCAAATAATAGTCGATCTTATCATTGATACCCTCCCATTTCCAGGGCGGGTACAAAATCATCTCCTCTCCAAAATGCGCTCTCGTCCATATCGTATCAGTTGTAGCCATCATACATCCGCACGCAGGTCCCATGAAAAGCCTTTCATGCGTTCCATTAATAAAAAAAGGCATGCTATTCAAACAAATCTTACTTTGCTGCATTATCTTTACAGCTTCATCCATTGGAATAGCATTATGAACGATGACATTGGGAGAGCCGGCAAAATAATAGGGCCATCCTTTTAAATTCCCTGCTGCTCCGCCAAATACATGGACTGTCGCATTTTTTATAGATCGGATCAGCTCAAATCGATCTAATGCTCGAAGATGAACATAAAGCAAATAGATCAAAACCCGATAGTCGATGCTTGCCGGATCGATCCCAAGTTCCGCCATCGCTTTATGAACGGCTCGCCAATCGGTCATCAAGGGCTCTTCTGTACGGATTGTTAAAGCTCGTTGAAATAACTTCTTTTGGATTTCAGTCCATCGGCTTAGATGCATATTCAAAATGTCTAGATCATAAAAAGTTCCTAAATAGACCACATCATAAGGCCTATCATTGTTGGGCTGATAGCTTAATTCCCTTTCCACAGCATGTCCAAAGAAAAAGAGGGGTGAAATGTTTTGCGTTTTAGCATCCTCGTAATCCAGATAATCGCAACATGAAAAAATTAAATTTTTAGCATGCATAAAACGATAGGAAATCGACGGAGGATCTAAAAAAATATACCAGATGGGCAATGTGACCTTGTTTCGAAAAAAAGATTCTCTGAACAAATAATTAAACGAACAGGCTAAATCAGGTCTTTGATTTGCCGGTGTTTCAGTCAGAAGGCGCAGCGTTTCCTCTTTTCTGACATCAAGAAGCCGTGTTTTAATGCCCCTCCGCTGCAAAGCTGCGGCCAAATTTTTTGAAAAATAAGCCTTAGTATCGTAAAAATTACTTGTGATTAAAATCCATATTTCTTGCATCTTTAAAACTCTTCAAAATTGAAGGAAATTCATTGAGTAGCTGTTCGACGCGCTGATCCCAGGTATGATTTTGCATCACCTTTTGACGCCCCTTTGATACCACTTGAAGCCGCTCGTTTTCATGCGCTAGGTAAAAATCCACCTTTTCATTGACTCGATCCCATTGTTTAGATTGATAGAGCAATAATTCTTTCCCATCGATGAAATTCTCCTTCACCCAACGATTTTCTGTGGTAACAACCAACGCTCCGCAAGCTAACCCGGTAAAAATCCTTTCATGCGTCCCATCTTTAAAAAAAGGCATGCTGTTTAAACAAATCTTACTTTGTTTCAAGATATTAAGCGTTTCCCAAAAAGGAATTGAAGGGTGTACTGTCACATTTGGACAGTCTGCCAGAACTTGTCCCCAACCGCGCGGAGCAGCATTTTCTCTCCAGCAGGTTCCTCCAAAGACATGCACAGAGGCATTTTTAATGGATCGAATCAACTCTAATCGATCCACGCCTCTTACATATTGATCGACCTGATCATAGATTTTGATCCGTTCGGTTTCGTTCAATTGAATCCCGTGTTTGTTTAATGTAATGTCGACAGCTAACCAGAAAGGGGTTGCGAATTCTGAAAGGGTTTTATCGGCCGCCTCCTCGCAAATCGCTAGTAAATGCGCCGAAAACTTCTTTCGCCAAAACTGTTTTAAACTATCAGGATCGTAAGAACTCCCTATGAATACGACATCATAAGGACGTGTTTGATCCGCTTCAGCGGCCAACTCCTTTTCTACGGCATGCGGCAAAAAAAGAATGTTTGATCCCCCTTTCGAACGGAGGTAATCGCAATCCATCCTATCCACACATGAAACGATAGAATATGGGACTTTAATAAGTTCAGCATCATAACAGGCAGGATCCACTAAAATTGATAAATAAGGGAGTTGATGCGCTTCCCAAAAGTATTTGCCGTTCGGATTACGAATGACGCGATTGAAGGAACAACATAAATCAGGAGAGCTTTTTTGGAAGAAATTTTTAGAGTCATCCGCTGTAGCTTTTGAGGCATCGATAATTTTTGCATGCACGCCATGACACTCAAATGCTTCCGCAAACTTTTGTGTGAAATATTTCTTAGATTCATAGAGGTTGTAGTTATAGATGATCCATACAGTCTGGAGCATCTACTCTCCTCGTTGAGTATTGATGCGGTTAAAAATAGCAGGCATCACTTCTAGCATCTCATTGACACGCACATCCCAGGTATGATTTTCCATCACCAAGGCACGCCCCCTTTGCGCGATGTCGAGTCTTTTAGACTCGTCGCCAAGCAAGTCGTTAATTTTATCATTAACAGCTCCACGATTATTCATTTGGTAGTAAATAAGATCTTGATCCTCATCAAAGTATTCCCGGAAAAATGTATTATCCGTTGTCACAGGCACAGCACCGGCCGCCAGCCCATCAAAAACCCGTTCATGCGATCCATTTTTGAAGAAGGGCATGCTATTTAAACATAATTTACTCTTGCGCAAAATCTGCAGCCCTTCCTCGAAAGGCACCGAGGCATGCACCGTGACATTGTGTTGCGAAGCCAGATATTGCGGCCATCCAAGCACGCCTACGGCATTATCTGTGGATAGATCGCCGAAAACATGCACATGGGCATCTTTGATGTTGCGAATGAGCTCGACCCGATCTTTTCCACGTGTATAGTTGTCGAGATAATAAAAGAGCGCCGTAAAATCAATGCCTGCCGGATCCAGCTTGGAAGCATTCCAAGCTTTGACTAAAGACTCGGCCAGAGAGGTGCTGTTATCGGAAAAAACAATCTCGATCGCATCATCCAGCACACGATTGATCGCCTCAGGATTGCGCTGCCGCCAAGAAGCTCTGAGGCTTTCATAGTCGTAGCAACTTCCTAGAAAAACGACTTCATGCGTTCTCTCTTCATTGCCTGGATCAAGCTCTTTCTCGACAGCATGCGGCCAAAAAAAAGCATTTTGAAAAGGATACGATTGAACTCCTAATAAATCGGAACGGTCAACGCAAGAAAGGATCGTATAAGGACTCTTGGTCAAATTCATGGAATAGATAGCCGGATCAATTAATATAGCCCAATGGGGAATCTCTAAAAAATCCCAAAGAAATTTAGTCTCTGAGATAGGCAGAAGGGAATTGAATGAACATGTAAAATCGGGATTAAAACGTTTAATGGAAGCGACCTTATCGGCACTTAAAGAAGATTCATAAGCATCGATGATCAAGGTTTCCATCCCTTTTCGATCCATGGCCTCGGCAAATTTACGGGTAAAATGCCTTTTAGATTCATAGAGGTTATAATTGACGATCAGACAAACTTTGTTCAACATGTGTTTCCTTTAAATGAGTGACCTCACAGCAATTTCTATCAAAGATCCCTTTTTTTCAGGAATAAAACTATCTTGATCACATCTCAATCTATTGAAAAGTAACAATTCGAAATTCTTTATGGCGCTCAAAAAAGACCTCTAAACCTTTCTCAACTGCACGATATTTTTGTTCTTTAGCCTTTGAAATAAAAATTCTGGATCGAGGATCTCCTAACCAAATGCTCCCTGTTTTTTTATACTGTTCCAATTTGATTTTTATTTTTCCAAGGATTTCATTTTTGTATTGATCGCCAGCAAACTGTTCTGCAGCTTTTGCCAAGTATCCATCGATGTCTTTGCTATTTTTAATGAAATTTTTACAGTAATTACATTTTGATAATCTAAAAGTACTTAATACAAAGAATTTTTGTAATCTTATTTTTTTAAAAAAATATCTTGACGTATTCAATGGAAATGTCGTGCAATAATTCAATTTCTTATGATGAAACGAGAAGCACGCCATCCTATGTATGCGCATGAATAAAAATGAAAGTGCATGATTTTTTATCGTGGAAGAATACAAATGAACGCCCCTATAGCACGTAACTATATTTCTTATAGAAATCATAGAGATCCACCTTTTTTGTCTATCTTTAGCTAAAATTTTTATTTTTATATCTTTTCTACTTTGAAAAGAGACAACAAATAATTTTCTGAAATTTTGGCTAAAACCTCTTTTTGTTTATTTTCATCACTAATTAAAAGAGCGATTTCTATCGCTTTTTCAAAATTGAGATGTTGCAGAAAACCTTCGCAAATGGCAACAAATACATCAATCTGCTGTTCCGGCGGTTTAATTTTTAAAGTAATATCGATCGCCTGCTGTAATTCTCCCTTTTTGATCAAAACTAAAGCGATTTCGACAAACCCTAAGCGATTCTCGCTACCCTCTGCTTCAAGTTCTTTCGATATTCGAAAAAAATGTTCAATTTCCTTATTTTGCACACAGTAATCTTTAGCAATATGCATGAAATGCCAAAAACGGCGGTCTTTTTTTACACTGTTGATTAATGCGTCAATTTTTCCTTTCATAAAGGAGGCCGCGATAATTTCCATCTCTGCTGAGGATCTTCCGTATCTTCTCTGAATTGAAAGAGTCGTCACAAGAGACTGTTCCAAAAAACCTTTGTGAATTAGAAACTTAACAATATGGCATTGGGCATCTCCAATATCTTCATGACTTGGAAACGTGCCTGCTAAATCAAGAGCCTGTTCATACTTCTTCTGCAGTAAAAGATAATCTAAAACAATGTAAAGCCCTGAAAATTTTGAAAAAGATGACTTTTGAACCGGCATGGATCGGGCTAATTGAATCGCCCATTCCACATTTTCTTCTAACAATACAACTCTAATAAGATCGTTTAATATTTCAATTTTTGTTTGTTTGCTGTCAATCATGTTAATAATATAGACAGCTTGTGTTAATTCTTTTTGTTTAATTAATTTCCTTGCCATCGTGCTAAAAAGGATATCTTGTTGTTTTTTTAAAGAAACTTCTTTAATTGCTTCAACCAATCCATCTAAATTTTTATTTTTTATAGATGTTAAAATTGCATCAAAAAGATAAGCTGAATTATTCGAATTTTTAAATAATTTTAAAGCATAATTGATTGCCATCCTATTGATTTCTTTGCCTCTTTGGCTATCATGTAAGGCCATCGTGAGATCTAAAAGCACTTGAAATTCTTCATTTTCTCCCAGCTGATTTGCTCGAATTAAAACCTGTTTGACAATTCTCTCTGCTATTTCATACTCAAAATACTTACACAATTTTTTAATCATATAACATGATGCTTGATAGGAAATCTGCAAATGATTGGGAAAGAAATGCAGCATCCTAAGAGGTCTAGTAAAAGATCCTTTTTTTGCCAAAACTCTCATAATCTGAAAATAAGCTTCGTAGTTATTAGAAGTCGCTTCGCAAATTTCCAGCGCACGTTCAACATCATCATGCAGCACAAGATAATTAATGATTTTTAAGCACCCCTCTTTTTTTTCAATTGCTGGAAGTTGGATGGCTATTTCGATGGCATGATCAACTTCATCCCTCATTAAAGATCCATTTAACATTATTTTTAGAACATGCATTCTTGTCGGGGTATCCTCAATCTTTTCAATTTTTTCTATAGCTGCTGTATAGTCGAATGCATCAAAATTTTTATTCACATTGTTATGAGTCATTTCAGCAACAATTTTAGATATAAAAATTTTTTGCATTTTTTGATCAATTAAATTCAAAGCTGCATTCAAGGCATGTCCAAAATTGCCAAGTTTTAAATGATATCTAATTTGTATTGTGTCATAATACTTTTGAAAATGCTCAGGATAATTTTTAGCTAGATGTTGTTCTACTATGAATGCCGCCTTAGGTTTATTATGGTCAAAAAATAGATCAATAATTCTCCGCAACAAGCTGAATTTTACCTTACCGCTCTTCATTTTCTGACAGATCAGATAGGCTTGATCCAAATCATTAACACAGTAGCGTTCCACAATTTTTACAATCACCGATTCATAATAGTTCTGTTCGCTAAAAGCTAAATCTAGAGCTTCCGATTCCCTTTTTCTTTCGAATAAAAAATAAACCATTAGATCGATATAATCTTCTCTATGGCCTATTTTCGAAGATGTAGAATTGATAAACAACCAAGCTATTTTAAAATCGCCTTTAATAAGAAGTTCTTTAAAAAATGATTTAATAATTTTTGTTTCTTGAATCCAAGATATAGGAAAATGTTCAAAAGCTCTATCAATCTCCCCTTTGCTTAAAAAAAATCGAGTGGCCCTTTCTGAAGCTTTTCCTTGTTCTTGAGGGGGCATTTGTTTCACGATGTCAACAATATCATTTTCGCCCTCTCTTAAAGCTGCTTCAAAGCGGAATTTTCGAAGATTTCTGGCTAAATTCCGCTCTTTATTGTTTTCCATTTCTTTTTCAAGGTTTAAACATTCCTGCTTTGCTTGAGGATATAAAAAAATGGCTCTTAAGTAACGCACCTCCGATTGTTCCTGGTGGGTCAATTGGGGCAAAATGAGTTCTATTTCTTTGAATTCTCCTTTTTTCAATAAGGAGCTGCAAGCTTGCAAAAGAATATAATTTTTTGTCCATCCCGGCAAAAGCTGCCTTTGTTGCAAGGCGCCTGCAATTTGACCTATTTCTATTAAGTGTTGAATATTCTTAAAAATAGTTGTAATGTTTATTGCTTTTTTATTTTCTTGTCCATTTTCTATTAATTTTAAAAAATCACTGTTATCTATGATCAACCTGGCTGTGGAATTTAATGCCGGATCCATATGAACTCCAATTAAAAATGGTTTGCAAGGTTTATTGCATAAAAAATATTTTTATGCAATTTACATCTTAGTTTGACGCTTAGTCCGTTGTTTATATAGAATCACTTTCATGAAACGTGCGCTTTTTTTAGCCCTTTTTCTAATTATTTGCGTTGCTCTTGTATTTGCTTACTATTTTTCCGTTTACGCATCACAACGTCCAAATGCGCTGATACTCTATGGAAATGTCGATATTCGACAGGTCGATCTTGGTTTTCGGGTCCATGGGCGCATTGAGAAAATGCTATTCGATGAAGGAGATGAGGTTAAAACAGGTGATCTCATGGGATTTTTAGACAAGGAACCTTATGAAGACGAAGTGCGCCAAGCCGCTGCACATGTGGAATCGGTCAAGGTTAACATGGAAAATGCCGAAAAATTATACCATCGACGTGAAGGTCTGCGCGGGTCGGGTAGTGTGTCGCAAGAAGAGCTTGAAGATTCGCAAGCGAATTGGAATAGCTTAAAGGCAAATCTGCAGGAAAGCATTGCCACCTTAGGAACTGCTAAGACAAATTTAAATGATACCCGCGTCTTTGCTCCCACAGATGGATTTATCCTCACACGCATCCGCGAGCCAGGTGCTATTGTCAAAGAAGCCGATCCTATCTATACATTATCGATAAAAAATCCGGTTTGGATAAGGGCATATGTCAATGAAATAAATCTGGGACGCATTTATCCTAATATGCCGGCAGAGGTTCATACCGATACCAAAGGAGGCCGTGTGTATCAAGGACACATCGGCTTTATCTCGCCCATTGCAGAATTCACTCCAAAAACCGTTGAAACAACTCAACTGCGCACAGACCTTGTTTATCGCCTACGCATTTATGTAGACGATCCTGATCTTGGACTGCGGCAGGGAATGCCTGTCACAGTAAAATTAAATATCGAACCTCCTGCAAAGTAGGACATCGTGACCGAAGCATTAGTGGAACTCAAGGGAGTCACAAAACGTTTTCCAAACGAGGCCAAGCCTGCTCTCAAATATATCGAAGCGAGCGTACCGAAAGGTCAAATTGTTGGGATCGTCGGACCAGATGGAGCGGGTAAAACAACTCTCATGCGTCTCATGGCAGGACTCTTGCTGCCTACCGAAGGAAAAATTCGCATTGCAGGCATGGATAGCGTTAAAGAGATCGATAAAATCTATCCGATCATCGGTTATATGCCTCAAAAATTCGGCCTTTACGAAGATTTGACGGTGCAGCAAAACCTCAATCTCTACGCTGATCTGAGGGATGTAACCGGAGAAGAGCGGCAGCAAAAATTCGCTCAACTTTTAGCTTTTACAAACCTTCAATCTTTTACGAGTCGATTAGCGGGAGCTCTTTCAGGGGGAATGAAGCAAAAGTTGGGATTGGCTTGTGCGCTGATCCGAAAACCGGAAGTCCTTTTGTTGGACGAACCCAGCGTTGGAATCGATCCTCTTTCACGCCGAGAGCTGTGGACAATGGTGCATCAGTTGATTAAAGAGGGTGTCTCTGTCATGTGGAGCACAGCTTATCTGGATGAAGCCGAAAGATGCGATAGTGTTCTCTTACTTAATGAAGGGGAACTATTATTTAAAGGAAACCCGGGCGACCTCACAAAAAGAGTGCAAAACCGCACCTTTAAAATCATCCATATTTCGACTCGCAAACGGATCGTCTTAAAAAATGCTTTGAATTTACCGGATGTGATCGATGGGGTCATCCAAGGGGATGCTGTCAGGCTGGTCGCCAAGGATAGAAATGTCGATTTTAAACTCAATACATTAGACGCGGGCTCTCATGCTTTAATTGAACCGACTCCACCCCGTTTTGAGGATGCATTTGTCGATATTTTAGGCGGAGGCCCAGGAGGCAACTCAGAGCTAGCTGAAAATACCAATCCCATCGTCCCATCCGCCACTTATGTTGTGGAAGCAGTGAACCTGACAAAGCAATTTGGATCCTTCACCGCCGTAGCCGATATTTCTTTTCGGATCCGCAGCGGAGAAATCTTTGGGCTGCTTGGCCCCAACGGCGCAGGTAAATCCACAACCTTTAAAATGATGTGCGGATTATTGACACCCACTTCGGGCAAAACATTTGTCAATGGATTGAATTTGCAAGAAGCACCAAGCCGCGCTCGCGGGCATATTGGCTATATGGCGCAAAAGTTTTCTCTGTATGGCAACCTCAGCGTTAAACAAAACCTCGATTTCTTTTCAGGCATTTATAATTTGCAAGGCAAGCACCGTATTGAAACTGTACTAAAAATGATTGAAACATTTGGATTGCAGCCTTTCTTGGATACCTCTGCTGATTTGCTGCCGCTGGGATTCAAACAAAGGCTCGCCTTGGCTTGCGCTGTCATGCATAATCCTCAAGTGCTTTTTTTGGATGAACCCACATCGGGGGTCGATCCGATCATACGGCGTGAGTTTTGGAACCATATTAATGGGTTGGTAGAAAAAGATATCACCGTATTGGTGACAACCCATTTTATGGATGAAGCGGAATACTGCGACAGGATCGGTTTGATCTATCGCGGACGGATGATTCAATCTGGTTCGCCCGATCAACTTAAGCAAATTGCGCAAACGGATAAAAACACTTCCCCAACTTTAGAAGAAGCCTTTATTGAATTGATCAAGCAATACGACCGGGAAAATGGCTATGGCTGATGCCACGCCTTACAGTAAGCGCGTGCGGAGATTAAAAGCATTAATGTTGAAAGAATTTTTGCAAATTATCCGCGATCCCAGCAGCATCCTAATCAGTGGCTTTCTCCCTTTGCTACTGCTATTTTTATATGGATTTGGCGTATCGCTAGATCTAAATCACGTAAAACTGGGTTTAGTATTGGAAGACACGTCGCGCGACGCTCAATCATTTGCCGATTCTTTGACGAATAGCCCTTATTTCGATGTAAAAATTGTAAAGGATCGCCGGGAACTTTACGATTCTATCATTGCCGGCACTGTACGCGGCATTGTCGTTGTGCCATCTTATTTTTCTCAATTTCGCAAACGGCCTGACCAAGAGGCGCCCATTCAAGTGATTGCGGATGGCAGCGAACCCAATACCGCTGCTTTTGTACAAAATTATGTCGCTGGCGCATGGAATAAATGGCTGCAGCAAGAAAAAATCAATACCAACTTGCAAGGACTTCCTTTGGTAAATATAGAACCGCGCGTCTGGTATAACGAAGAGTTATTAAGCCGCAATTTTTTAATCCCTGGATCCATGGCAATCATCATGACGCTGATCGGAACGCTTTTAACTGCTCTAGTGGTAGCCAGAGAGTGGGAGCGCGGTACAATGGAATCGCTTATGGCAACGCCTGTAAGCATGGTTGAAATCATTGTTGGCAAGCTTGTTCCTTATATTTTGTTGGGAATGTGTTCGATGGCTTTATGCGTCGCAGTGGCCGTGTTGTTTTACCACGTTCCTTTGCGCGGCTCTCTGATTGTTTTATCTTTTACAGCCACTGCATTTTTATTTACAGCCACACAACTTGGCCTTTTAATCTCAACCATCAGCAAGAATCAGTTTGTCGCTGCCCAAGCTTCCATTATCAGCGCTTTTTTACCGGCTTTTATTCTTTCTGGATTCATCTTTGAAATATCCAGCATGCCTACTATTATTCAAGGGATCACCTATCTGATGCCTGCACGCTATTTTGTGACGAGCCTGCAGACGATCTTTTTAGTGGGAAATGTTTGGTCTTTGCTGATCCCCAATGTGTTAGCCATCATCGCGTTCGGATTAATATTGCTATCCATTACAGCTAAGATCAGCGTCAAAAGGCTGGACTGATATGTTTAGAAGAATCTGGTCATTAATCATCAAAGAAATCTTAGCTGTGTGGCGCGACAAAAAAAGTCGTACAGTCTTGATTGTACCTCCAACAGTGCAGCTCTTAGTTTTTTCCTATGCAGCCACTTTAGATGTCAATAATGCAGCAGTGGGCATTTTAAATCGCGATTCAGGCAAACCCTCCTTCGAATTAATTCAACGTTTTCAAGGTTCTCCGGTCTTTCGAAACATCCACTTTTTGCAAAATGAAAAAGAGATTGTCACAGCCATCGACAATCAACAGGTCCTTATGGTTTTGCATATCGATAGTCAGTTTTCCCGAAATTTATATTCACAGCTGCCGGCCACAGTGCAACTCATCTTAGATGGCCGAAAATCCAATACAGCGCAAATTGTGCAAGGATATGCTTCAGGCATTATCGATCGGTTTAACTTTGATTTTGCCCAAGAACAAGGTTTTTCCACTCAAAATTCAGTCTTGATCACACGCAACTGGTTTAATCCAAATTTATTATATTATTGGTTCAACGTTCCAAATCTATGCGGCATTTTAACCATGCTTGTGTGCTTGATTGTCACCGCTTTGTCTGTAGCACGTGAAAGGGAACTAGGCACTTTCGATCAATTGTTGGTCTCTCCCATGCAGCCGCACGAAATTCTCTTAGGAAAAACCATCCCAGCCATTTTCATAAGCCTCATCGAGGGTTCAATCATCGTTGCAGCGGGCATATTTATTTTTCAAATCCCTTTTACAGGGTCGCTTTGGCTGCTTTATCTGAGCTTATTTGTTTTCATTTGTTCTGTGGTGGGTATCGGATTATTTCTTTCATCCATTGTCAAAACACAACAACAAGCGATCTTAGGAAGTTTTATATTTATGTCCCCGGCTGTGCTGCTCTCCGGTTATGCCACTCCCGTTGAAAATATGCCTTCATGGTTGCAATTCATCAATTATGCTAATCCAGTCCGCTATTTCTTGGTGATCGCCAAGGGTCTTTTTCTCAAGGAAATGCCTTTCCCGATTGTATTTTCAAATATCTGGCCGATGATCATCATTTCCATATGCACGCTAGCTGGTGCTAATTGGTTTTTCCGGAAACGTCTTGAATGAAAAGGAGAATGGATGCCTAAACTCTCAGTTTTAATGATGCTATTCATCACGGCGCTTTCCTCCTGTGTTGTGGGGCCCAACTATTATCCTCCCGCAGAAGAGGAAGTGCCCGATGAATGGCATCCTGCGCCGATGCTAGATAATGACGTTTATGCGGAAGAGCCTGCCTATGATTGGTGGAAGGTTTTCAACGATCCTCTGCTTTCTCAATGTATCGCTCTTGCCGCCAATTGGAATAAAGATGTTCACGCTGCAGAAGCAAACGTACGCAAAGCATGGGCTGCACGCGCTTTCGAAGCTTCCTATTTTTACCCACAGCTTGCCTTGGATATTAATGCGACGCGGCAAGCCTTCAGTAAAAACGGTCCTTTGTTTTTTCTACCTGCCGGAATTAATCCCAATCAAACGCCCTCCATTACTATTCCCCGCTATCAAAGTTTGTATAATTTTTTATTCGATGTAAATTGGGAAATTGATTTATTCGGAAAAATATCCCGCAGAGTCGAAGCTGCCGACGCTCGCGTCGGAAGCGCAGCAGAAAATTTAGATGATGTGCTGCTGTCTGTTTATGCCGAAGTCGCTAGAAACTATATCCAAATCCGCAGCGCTCAAAAAAGGACTTCCTTAATCCAACAAAATATTGAATTGATCGAAAAAAATGCCGCCATTGTTAAAGACCGCGTACAGGCTGGATTGGACAATAACTTAAATTTAGAACGGATCGAAGCAGAAGCCTCAGCGCTTGATGCACAGTTGCCGGAAGCGGTAGCGGCTGCCTATAGCGGAATTTATAATCTTTCCATCCTAACGGGTCAGCTGCCCGAAGCTTTGCTCGCAGAAATGCTCGTTCCACAACCATTGCCCGACATCCCTTGCGAAATCGTCATCGGCCTCCGTTCTGAATTGCTTCGGCGTCGTCCAGATGTCAGAAAAGCTGAAAGGGAACTCGCTGCTGCCACCGCCGATATTGGTGTCGCAGTCGCTGAATTTTTTCCAGCTTTCACTTTAAGCGGCGACGTTGGCTTGCAATCAGTCAGGCTTAACAATTTATTCAATTGGCGCAGCAACTTATGGTCGGTGGGCGGGGATCTATTAACTCCACTTTTTCAAGGGGGGCGTCTCAAAGCCAATTTGGCTATGCAGGAAGCGACTGCGCAAGAAGTAGCTGCAAACTATGAAAAAACTGTATTAATAGCTCTACAAGAAGCTGAAACTGCCTTGACTTCTTATACTCAAGACTTAATCGCCTTCGAAAAATGGCTTGTCAATCTTAAAAAAAACAATAACATTGTTCTTTTGACTGAAGAACGGTATACCAAAGGATTAGTCAATCTAACCGATTTATTAGATGCGCAAAGGCAATTCATCTCCGCAGATCAAAGCATTTTAGATAGCCAAACCAACGCTTTAATTGATCTTATAGTCCTTTACAAAGCGATCGGCGGCGGCTGGGATTGCTCCGATGGCAACGGTCTATAAAACAGAGGTTTTATGAAACGATATCGTAAACTTTCCCAACAAGAAGATGATGTCATCAATCATAAAGGGACTGAACCACCCGAAAGCGGCGAATACGAAGATCTTAAAGATTCCGGCATCTATGTCTGCCGGCGATGCGATACCCCCCTTTACCTCTCACAAGACAAATTTGACTCTCATTGCGGCTGGCCTAGTTTCGATGATGAAATTCCCGGAGCCGTCGAAAGAAAAAAAGATGCAGATGGGCGTCGAGTAGAAATTCTTTGCAAACAGTGCGACGCCCATCTAGGGCATGTCTTCGTAGGGGAACAATTAACCGAGAAAAATCAACGTCATTGTGTCAATTCCGTTTCCCTTTTATTTCTTCCAGCTTTCACAGATGAAGGGTATGAGCGTGCCCTTTTTGCAGGAGGGTGCTTCTGGGGAGTTGAGCATTTAATGAAAGAGATACCGGGCGTCATCCGCACAACAGTTGGATATACAGGAGGAACAGCTGTCAATCCCTCCTATGAAGAAGTATGCACAGGCACCACGGGTCATGCAGAAGCGATCGAAGTGATCTTTGATCCCAATAAAACCAATTATGAAACCATCGCAAAAATATTTTTAGAAATTCATGACCCTTCCCAACATGGTCGGCAAGGCCCCGACATTGGCGAGCAATATCGCTCAGTGATCTTTTATTTAACTCCTAATCAAAAATCAACCAGTGAAAAACTTTTGGATTTCTTACGGAACAAGGGAATGAACATTGCAACACAGATTATCCCTGCAAAACCGTTCTATCCAGCAGAAAAATATCATCAACATTATTATGATAAAACAGGCAAAACCCCTTATTGCCACATCAGGGTATCCCGCTTTCCTTAAATGTAAAACTTTGTTTTACGGGACGCCGCAGAGCCCGTAAGATTACTGAGAAGGTGTGGATTGGGAGGGTTGGATTGTTCAGTGGTTATTTATGCAACACAGTAAAACAATGTCCTCGCCGCCCATAAAATTCCTATTCAGCCATTAACAAAAAAAAAGCCCCGAATTTCTTCGGGGCTGAAAAATAAGCTTGGCAGCGACCTACTCTCCCACACTCTTGCGTGCAGTACCATCGGCGATGAGAGGCTTGACTTCTGAGTTCGGAATGGGATCAGGTATTTCCCTCTCTCCATTGCCACCAAGCAAAATCCAATCGCTCTTTCACTTATATAAAACGACTCTTAAGAATCCTCTTCACTTTCTAATTTACAACTTGTGAACTTATTCAAATTTGCGACCACTCTTACTATGAAAGGAATCGGTCTTCTTCTTTCATTCGTCTTTTAAAAAAAAGGTGGTCAAGCCAATGGACTGATTAGTATTGGTTAGCTCAACACATTACTGTGCTTACACACCCAACCTATCTACCACGTAGTCTTCATGGTGTCTCATTGGGATACCTTATCTTGAGGGAGGCTTGGCGTTTAGATGCTTTCAACGCTTATCCTTTCCGAACTTAGCTACCCGGCTATGCTCTTGGCAGAACAACCGGCACACCATTGGTTCGTCCACTTCGGTCCTCTCGTACTAGAAGCAGCTCCTCTCAAGTATCCTGCGCCCACAAAAGATAGGGACCAAACTGTCTCACGACGTTTTGAACCCAACTCGCGTACCGCTTTAATTGGCGAACAGCCAAACCCTTGGGACCTTCTCCAGCCCCAGGATGCGATGAGTCGACATCGAGGTGCCAAACCGCCACGTCGATATGAACTCTTGGTGGCGATAAGCCTGTTATCCCCGGAGTACCTTTTATCCGTTGAGCGACGGCGATTCCACTTTCCACCGCCGGATCACTAAGCCCTACTTTCGTATCTGCTCGACTTGTTGGTCTCGCAGTTAACTTGCCTTATACCTTTACGCTCTACTCGTGATTGCCAACCACGATGAGGTAAGCTTTGGACTCCTCCGTTACTCTTTAGGAGGATACCGCCCCAGTAAAACTGCCCGTCTGACAATGTCCGACTCCCGGCTTCACGGGATATCGTTAGATTCCCGACTTGTCAAGACCGGTATTTCAACGTTGACTCCACCCCCCCTAACGAAGGGGCTTCACAGTCTCCCGGTTATCCTACACATGAAAAGTCAAGAGCCAATATCAGAGTACAGTAAAGGTTCACGGGGTCTTTCCGTCTTATTGCGGGTAAACGGCATCTTCACCGCTACTACAATTTCACCGAGTCTCTTGTTGAGACAGTGCCCAGATCGTTATACCATTCGTGCAGGTCGGAACTTACCCGACAAGGAATTTCGCTACCTTAGGACCGTTATAGTTACGGCCGCCATTCACCAGGGCTTAAATTCAATGCTTCGCCTTGCGGCTAACATCTCCTTTTGACCTTTTGGCATTGGGCAGGCATCACACCATATACTTCGTCTTAGACGTCTTTGCATAGTGCTGTGTTTTTGTTAAACAGTCGCCTGGGCCATTTCTCTGCGGCCGCCCGCTGCTCATGCCGCTAAGGCAATCACACGCAGAGGCTCCTCTTCTCCCGAAGTTACGAGGATAATTTGCCGAGTTCCTTAACGAGAGTTCTCTCGCGCGCCTGAGAATATTCTTCCCACCCACCTGTGTCGGTTTTGGTACGGTCACCATCAACGACTAGAGTTTATTTCTTGGAAGCATTGCGCTACGCCATCGGTTCCTCCGAAGATTCCCCTTGGCCGCTACCTGGCTTTATGCTGACGGATTTGCCTGTCAGCCTTCCTCATAGCGTCACGGACTCTTCCAATCGTCCGCGTGCTTAACTTACTTCGTCAACCCATCGTCATAGTTTTAGGCGGCGCAGGAATATTTAACCTGCTTTCCATCGCCTACGCTTTTCAGCCTCGGCTTAGGGACCGGCTAACCCAGGGAAGACGAGCTTTACCCTGGAAACCTTAGGTTTTCGGCGAGGGGGATTTTCACTCCCTTTATCGTTTACTCATGCCATGCATTATCACTAGTATGCGCTCCAGCGCTCCTTACGGTACACCTTCGACGCACATACTACGCTCTCCTACCGCGCATCTATTGCTAGATGCACCCGTGATTTCGGCTCTATGCTTTAGTCCCGGATATTATCGGCGCAAAGTTTCTCGATTGGTGAGCTGTTACGCACTCTTTAAATGATGGCTGCCTCTAAGCCAACATCCCAACTGTTTTAGAAACTTCACTTCCTTACTCACTTAGCATAGAATTAGGGGCCTTAATCGACGATCTGGGCTGTTCCCCTTTTGACAATGAAGCTTATCCCCCACTGTCTATCTCCCGGACTTCTTTACAGTATTCGGAGTTTGGTTTCCTTTGGTAGGCCGGTAGGCCCCCGCGTGAATTCAGTGCTCTACCCCTGCAAAGTATCGTCCGAGGCTAACCCTAAAGTTATTTCGAAGAGAACAAGATATCTCCAAGTTTGATTGGCCTTTCACCCCTATCCACAACTCATCCAAAACTTTTTCAACAGTTACTAGTTCGGTCCTCCACAAGGTGTTACCCTTGCTTCAACCTGGCCATGGATAGATCACTTGGTTTCGTGTCTACGTCAAATGACTATATCGCGCTTTTAACACTCGCTTTCGCTTCGGCTCCGGAACGTATGTCCCTTAACCTTGCCATTTAACGTAACTCGCTGGCTCATCATGCAAAAGGCACGCCGTCAGCCATTCCCTTAAAAAGGGCATAGGCCTTCGACCGTTTGTAAGCTGCTGGTTTCAGGTTCTATTTCACTCCCCTAACAGGGGTTCTTTTCACCTTTCCCTCACGGTACTGGTTCACTATCGGTCATCAACGAGTATTTAGCCTTGGAGGGTGGTCCCCCCAGATTCAGACCGGGTTTCACGTGTCCGGCCCTACTCAGGTGCCAATCTTGTCAGTTCCTCTTTTCGCCTACGGGGCTATCACCCTGTATCGCCCAACTTTCCAGAAGTGATTCGGCTAAAGTTTCCTGATCTTTATGACTGGTCCTACAACCCCGAGATCAAAGATCTCCGGTTTGGGCTCTTCCCCTTTCGCTCGCCGCTACTAAGGGAATCTCTTTTGATTTCTTTTCCTCTGCCTACTTAGATGTTTCAGTTCGGCAGGTCTCGCTTCCTTAACCTATGTATTCAGTTAAGGATGATGGAGGATTAACTTCCACTGGGTTGCCCCATTCGGATATCCTCCGGGTCAATGCTTCTTTCCAGCTCACCGAAGCTTTTCGCAGGTATACGCGTCCTTCATCGCCTGTTGATGCCAAGGCATCCACCAGCAGCCCTTAATAGCTTGACCAAAAATATTTCTGATACAAGCTTGTAAATTATGAGCTACGATTGTACATAAGCTCTTGCGCCGCTTTTGCACTCAACCTAAACTTGATCCTTTATTTCGTCACTGCCTTCCCTGTACCTGCTTTTTTGTGTGAAGAATGATCCTCAAGCGTCGATTTATATCAGTGAATTTAATTTACTAAAATTTTCAACGCTTGGATTATTACTTGCTTATTCTTTACTTTACTTTTGACTGTCAAGAGAATGTTATGTTCATTGTTTTGACAATGAGAGGAAGACGATGTACAGACGTATAGAGCTTGCTCAACCTAATAAGTCTCCGAGCTTGCGCTCGGATACTTTGTCCTTTAAAGGAGGTGATCCAGCCCCACCTTCCGGTAGGGCTACCTTGTTACGACTTCATCCCAGTCATCAGCCTTACCTTAGACGCCTCTCCCCTTGCGGTTAAGTCAGCGGCTTCGGGTAAAACCAACTCCCATGATGTGACGGGCGGTGTGTACAAGACCCGGGAACGTATTCACGGCGTTGTTGCTGACACGCCATTACTAGCAATTCCGTCTTCATGTAGTCGAGTTGCAGACTACAATCTGAACTGAGGCCGGCTTTTGGGATTTGCTTCACCTCGCGGTTTCGCTGCCTTCTGTACCGACCATTGTAGCACGTGTGTAGCCCCAGACATAAGGGCCATGCGGACTTGACGTCATCCTCACCTTCCTCCTGGTTAACCCAGGCAGTCTCATTAGAGTTCCCACCTTCACGTGTTGGCAACTAATGATAAGGGTTGCGCTCGTTGCGGGACTTAACCCAACACCTCACGGCACGAGCTGACGACAGCCATGCAGCACCTGTGCAGCAGCCCCGAAGGGAAATACCATCTCTGATATCGTCCACTGCATGTCAAGCCTGGGTAAGGTTCTTCGCGTTGCATCGAATTAAACCACATGCTCCACTGCTTGTGCGGGTCCCCGTCAATTCTTTTGAGTTTCACCCTTGCGAGCGTACTCCCCAGGCGGTATACTTATCGCGTTAGCTACGGCACAGCCAGGGTTGAGTCCAGCTACACCAAGTATACATCGTTTACGGCAAGGACTACCAGGGTATCTAATCCTGTTTGATCCCCTTGCTTTCGCGCCTCAGCGTCAGGTATAAGCTAGAAAACCGCTTTCGCCACCGGTGTTCTTCCACATATCTACGCATTTCACCGCTACTTGTGGAATTCCGTTTTCTCCGCCTACCCTCTAGATAAGACAGTTTCAAATGCAGTTCCGGGGTTGAGCCCCGGGATTTCACATCTGACTTTCTTACCCGCCTACGCGCCCTTTACGCCCAATAAATCCGATTAATGCTTGCACCCTCCGTATTACCGCAGCTGCTGGCACGGAGTTAGCCGGTGCTTCTTTACCTGGTACCCTCAAATCCGCTGGATATTAGCCAACTTCTCTTGTTCCCAGGCGAAAGAGCTTTACAACCCGAAGGCCTTCATCGCTCACACGGCGTCGCTTCGTCAGGCTTTCGCCCATTGCGAATGATTCTCGACTGCAGCCTCCCGTAGGAGTCTGGGCAGTTCTCAGTCCCAGTGTTGGCGGTCAATCTCTCAATCCGCCTAGACGTCTTAGCCTTGGTGCGCCATTACCACACCAACTAGCTGATATCCCATGGACCCTTCTTTAACCGCAAGGTCTTACGATCCCCCACTTTAATGAAATCAAGATGCCTTGTCTTCACCACATTCGGTATTAGCGATCGTTTCCAACCGTTATTCCCAGGTTAAAGGCAGGTTACCCATGTATTACTAACCCTTCCGCCACTAGATGTATTGCTACATCTCGTTCGACTTGCATGCCTCATCCACGCCGTCAGCATTCAATCTGAACCAAGATCAAATTCTCACAAAAATAAAAATTTAATGCTTCGGTCTAGTTCGCAGAGACCTCTTGTCTCTGCTTTTAATCGCGAATTTACTTCTTCTTCACCAGCTTGCGCTGGTGACGGTATAATTTCGCACAAGCTCTATATATAATGTACTTTCATACATTCATCGCTTGCACATCGTCTTTCTCTCGATTGTCAAAACAACTTATGTTAAGTGCTTGTTAGCGCTCTTTATTCGTCCGTTTGGCTGCTTAATATTTGTCAGCTTTATTTACGAACGAAGCTCAAAACATACAGAAATAGTGCATATTTCCGCAATAGCTTTTTTCTTTTTTTTTACTTTTTTTAAAATCTGCCTTTTGGATGGTGCATGAAAAGGGTAAAAAAATATCGAGATTTTGATTTGCCGATATTGCTTTTGCGCAAAAATGATGGTTTATCACATAAGATATGAAAAATGTCAGGCAGTTAAAAACAAGGAGTTTTTATTATGGTTCCTTTTGTAAAAAATAATTTTGATAACATTCTTAAAATTGGAATTGCAACCAGTGGAGTGGGGTTTATGGCGGGCATTTTGACTGATATTTTTGGTGCGCGAAACTATCCAAGGGATGATGAAAGTGAAGTCATCGTAATCGCTAGCAGTATTTTGATAGCGTTGAGCTGTTTCTTATTTGCGTTATCTACGGTTATGTTGGTCAAAAGGAATGTCAATTGCTTTAAAAAAAATGAAGGGGAGCATACCCCTATTGTCGAGACCGCTCAAAAAATTGACCGGCAGATTGCGGCCACGACGTTATTCTCTAAAACGACGGTTAATGTCGCTGAAGAGGATATTGAAATAGGACAATTTATTTGAAACTTTTGATTTGGAAATATGTATGTTTTTTACCGCAAGATTGTGTATTAGCCTCTTTATTTTGTTTAGCATTACAGCAAAAGGGTATGGATTCTGTTTAGGCGACATTGTTTTGGAACTTGATTATTGGCATTATGAAACGGACCATTTTTGGAATAAAAATAAAAAGAGAATGCCCTCTTATAATACTTTCAAAAAGCAAGCAGGAAGCGTGTGGGCCTCCTATATTTTTTCTTGCGATGACATGCTTTCAGCTTATGGTGAGTATGATGTCATTCATGAAGAATTGAATGGAAACACGTATGGTTTTGCTGATTTTGAAGTGATGTGGACGCATGCTTTATGCACTTGGAAAGGGGGCCAATTTTATGCGGAAATTTTGGGAATTATTCCGGCCGGCGAAGAGAAAGCCTCTTTGCGTTATGGCAGATTTGGAGAAGAAGTAGATCTGCTTTACATGAGATCTTTTCAGATATGCGGACATGAAGGGGAAATGTGCTCGAGACTTGGATATAGAGCCTATCATGGATTCCCATCCGATCAAATTCGCGCGGAATTAGGCTGCATCTGCACTATTTATGATTGCCTTTATTTTGGAGCCGGGGCTCAGCTGCAATATGGTGTTTTCAATGGCAAAAGAAAGGAAAATTTTAATACGATCCTTTACAATCCAAATTTTCGTTTGTTAGTCGGTGAAATAGAGCTACTAATTCAACCTTTTGATTGGTTTAATGTTTATTCTGGGCTTTTTGGACATCTGTGGGGTGAAAATGTAGGTTGCGGAGGAGGGTGGTTTGTTGGAGCCGCAGCCGATTTTTAGGAAATTGATCCATGCATTTTAAAATAAAATTCTTCTTTTTTGTTTATTTTCTGGTTTTTCAGTTCAGTTATTGGATAGACGCTGCTGAATCTTCGCACATTGTATGGGATGAAATAACCCCTTATCTATTACCTGAGAACCATCCGATAAAGTGCAATCTGGACGCTATATTTAGTCGCAAACGCCCTCTTTTAAGCATAGAAACCATGAAAAAAGCGGGCTTTGCCAATCCAAAACCGCGTAAGTTTACCCATTTGATCGTTACCTCTCATCCAGACTTATCCGGGTATATTATTAAAGCCTATTTGCATGCCCAGCGGCCTGTTAAGCGCAAGCCTGAACATTATTTTTGGATGTTGCGCATCAAAGGAGCGCAAGCTATTCGCGAAGAAATTGCGGCGAGAGGTTGGGAAGATATTTTTGCAGTTCCGAAAAAGTGGATTTATGTTCTCCCGCCCGATCCTTCACTCCCATCGGAGTACTCACAAAAATATTTTATTTTGGTGGAAGAGGATATGAGATTGTGTTCTTCGGAAAAGAATTTGCAAAAGTGGAAACAGGCTGACCGTCAGTTGCTTGGCAAGGTGTATGTTTTATTGGAACATTTAGGTTTGCATGATTGCGCTAAACCTGACAATATCCCTTTTTCATTGAGCGGTAAAATTGCATTTATCGATACTCAGACATTCAATGAGTGGCCCGTGGCCTTTGAAAAAATGGGGCGTTATCTTTCTCCGGAAATGAAGGAATATTGGAATGAGCTTACACATTCAAATGAATAAATGACGATTGGCAGCTGAATATGTTTCGTAAACGAATCCGCAAGTTCTTTCCTCCAGATACTTTTATTCCTTGGCCTGCCAGGGTGATGGCTATTTTGCAATTATGCCTGATATTTACCATTCTTCTGTGGAATGCAAGCCAACCTTTTATGGGGGATCTGTTTGTTCACAAATCCAAACTGCTTGTCTTTGAAGAGGTGATGGGCGTTAACAACGAAAATAATCGACTAAAATTCGCCCAACTGCCTTCCGAAGAACGGTTGCAAATTGTCACTGATTACGAATCATTAAAAAGAGATATTGGTCAGTCGTTTTTAAATAAAGCGACGCATGCTTGTGTGCGCGTTTTTTTACATATTCCCCCTTTAGAATTAGCTTGGATCCTATTTTCTCTCCTTATTTCACTCCTGCTTTTACTGCGAGTAGAAGGTTCTATGCAAGCGGTGTGGCTTTTGCCTCTATTGGCTTTGACGTATGGAATTGATAATAGGATCAATGGAAGGGCGCCTCATCCCACTCAAGAGACCCGTTTATTTCCTTCTGAATCATTGCTGATCGAAAATTATCTCAAGCACCCTTTAAGCAAAAATATTCCGGAACAGATGAAAGAGCTCAAGCAAGCATGGGAATTATTTTTAATAGAAAGGTGGGCGAAAGAACAACCTTCCAATAATCCCCATCAATTCACTCAACAAGTCGATAGGGGTCACTTTGCATTCAATGCGGCGCGATTAAATAAAATGCGCGGGGATAGGCTGATCAGCAAAAAAGAACATGCATCCCTTGTTCAAAGACTTGAATCAAATTTAATGCTGTCAGTATATTTTTTATGGAATTTGGCTTACGCCATCGTAGTGATGGCAACCATGAAAAAGCAAAGTAGACCCAAGGCGGCTTCCTTTTGAAGGTATTGACTATTTTGTTGAAAAAAAACTGCAATATGGGATTGGTCTGCGTCTAAAACACCTTACGCCGCGCAAATTCCGAACACTTTCACAGGCAGGCAAAGAAGTTTGACTGCGACCTCTTTTTTCCTCTTTTCAGCAAATAATCTTCTGAAGAATTGAAAACTCTTCTCGATTAAAGACCTGATTGAACGATATCGTGCATCTTGATGATTCCAACAACCTTTTTTGCTTCATCGAGGACGGCAAGCACAGTGATTGGACGCTTCTGATCTGCTTCCATGACTTGCAAGGCATCCCAAGCCAACTCATGCTCGCCGATCCAACGAGGAGAGCGAGTCATCATTTGTTCAATTGTGAATTCCAAGGCTTTCGCTCCATGCTTTTGCAACGCGCGCCGCAAATCACCATCTGTGAAAATTCCCAACAGTTCCTTTTGTTGATTAATGACTAGCACACAGCCGCACTGCTTATTGGATAATTCGACTAAGATGTTGACGAGCTTATCATCAGGATGCGCTAACGGCACACCTGCTCCGGAAATCATCAATTCATTCACACGAGTTAAAATTCGACGACCGATTCTTCCGGCTGGATGATTTTTAGCAAATTCATCGAGGGTGAAGTTTTTTAACTGCATCAAGGCGATGGCTAAAACATCGCCAATAATTTGTTGAATGATCGTAGATGTGGTCGGAGCCATATCGAAGGGGCATAGTTCTTTTTCTGCGGGAATTGGAAGCACAAAATCGACTGCTTTTGCCAAGCGGCTCGAAACTTTTGTGACGATCGCTCCAATTTTCACCCCTTTATTTCGCATGTAAGGGATCAAGTGCAGCAGCTCGTCGCTTTCGCCGCTCTTGCTGATTATGACTGCCATGTCTTTAGCCGATAGGATGCCAATGTCGCCATGCAGGGCATTTGTTGGGGAAAGAAAAAAAGCTCGAGTGCCCGTTGAAGTCATGGTCATGGCTATTTTTTCAGCCACTAAGCCGCTTTTTCCAACGCCGGAAAAAATAAGTGTTCCTTGGCAGCTAAGAAGAGTCTCAGTAAATTTTTCCAAAGCTTGGAGATCAATGCTTGCAAAAAAATGGTTTAAATACTCTTTTTCCTTATCTAACAGTTCCTTTAAAACCTCTGATTTTACTAGCATGCATGCACCAACTTTAGTTGTAACTCATCGTCATGGATTTTAAATGATAGAGTGATTACTCTCAAGAAATGATATCCAGGATTAGGGGGAAGTATGGCAAACAAAATTCCTATTGTTATTGCTGAAGGAGATGGAATCGGTCCCGAAATCATGGCCGCTACGCTGCAGATTTTATCTGCTTCTGGAGCGAATCTCGATATCACGAAGGTAGAAATCGGAGAAAAAGTTTATTTGAAAGGAGAAAAAACGGGTATCGCACCTGAAACTTGGGATGTGATCCGCCGATCCAAAGCTTTTTTGAAGGCCCCCATCACAACACCGCAAGGCGGTGGTTTTAAGAGTTTGAATGTAACCATCCGAACGACGTTGGGGTTGTATGCCAATGTCCGCCCCTGTGTATCCTATTTTCCCTTTGTGACCACTAAGCATCCAAATATGAATCTGGTCATTGTCCGTGAAAATGAGGAGGATCTTTACACTGGCATCGAATATCGGCAGACTCCTGACAGTTATTACGCTTTAAAGATTATCACACGGCCAGGTTGCGAAAGGATCATCCATTATGCTTTCGAATATGCCAAAGCGAATGATAAAAAAAAGGTAACCTGTTTTACCAAGGATAATATTCTCAAGCTTTCCGATGGACTTTTTCACAAAATTTTTGACGAGATTGCCGTTGAATATCCGAACCTTCAAAATGAACATTGGATCGTCGATATTGGTGCTGCCAAGATGGCAGATACTCCTGAAGCATTCGATGTGATTGTCATGCCAAACTTATATGGCGATATTCTATCTGACATTGCTGCACAAATTGCAGGTTCCGTTGGACTGGCCGGCTCTGCCAACATCGGTCAGCATGCGGCTATGTTTGAAGCCATCCATGGTTCAGCGCCAAGGCGGGCAGGGCAAAATCTGGCGAATCCTTCCGGTTTAATCCAAGCGGCTGTTTTGATGCTGGCTCATATTGACCTGCCAGAAAAAGCGGCTTTAATTCAAAATGCATGGTTATGCACTTTAGAGGAAGGTATTCATACTTATGACATCTTTAAACCTCCTATTAGCAAGATCAAAGTGGGTACTAAAGAATTTGCCGCGGCTGTGATTGAACGATTAGGTAAAAAACCTCATACGTTAAAAGCTGTCCAATATGGCTCTGCTAAGAACTTTACTTCGACTTTGAATCGACCTACTGGAAAAACCTCTACGCATAAAAAAGAGATTGCCGGTGTTGATATCTTTATTGCTTGCAATGATGGGGTTGAACAGATCTCTAAAAAGCTTAAGTCATTGGAAAACAATGATTTCAGATTAACGATGATCAGCAACCGAGGGGTGCGAGTGTGGCCGCAAAAAATGCCCGAAACTTCTTGTGGAGATTCTTGGCGCTGCCGTTTTATGGGATCGATTCCAGGCAAAGCGATTACACATCAACAGATTGCCACACTGATAGAACGCCTTGCCAAAGCGGGCGTGGATTTCAATCAAATGGAACATCTTTGTAATTTTGATGGAACGCCGGGTTATACTTTAGCGCAAGATGAACAATAGATATATATCTTTATTATTTCTTTACATTATATTAATTATTTCTTTTGGTGGCAATGCTATAAAATACGCTTAACCTTATCAAAAGGATCTAGGATGCAAGTAGAAACTCGACCTGATCAACCTTCCTTTAAATTGGAAGCTGCAAAGTCGGACCACGGGAAAGAGACAGCGGTTTGGAATAATCGAGCCGTTGTTATTATTGCTGCTTCAGTTGGAGTCGTACTATGTGCCGTAATTGCTTATGAAGTTGCTTTGCTGGTTTATGAAAAATGTCATCATAAAATCTGGACTCCAAATGTAGAACTGCTCAAAAAAGACATTGTAAATTCGCATATCTCTCAAAGTTTGATACAGAAGTTTGAAGCTCTTCAAGATAAAATCGATTTTTTACGACTTTTAAAACGTTTAAAAATCTCGGCTGACGAAGAAAAAAATATTTTAAGTTTATTAGAAAATGATTTTGATATTTCTCCCGACCAATGGGCAGAAATTCTAAAGGGCGCTCATGTTCTTCTTGAGGATGACGGCAAAACTTATGGCATTTGGGAAGAAAAATTAAGGACTCAAAAATCGCGTATTTCTTCTCACGCTTCCGATAAAGATGCAAAACAGTTTGAAGTGAAAGGTCCTTTAGTAAAAGCTTTTCTTTATAGTATTATCACTATGAATCATGTTAAGTTCACGTGGTTTCAAATGGAAAATAATCCTTTGTCTTTTGGTCATATCTTTCGGCATGGTTTAGATTACTTTAAATATAAATTGACAGGGTGTAATCAAGGGCCTTATGGCAGTTCAACAGCAACGGATAAATTGCCCATCTTGTTAAAACGACGTCAAATTTAATTCCCACCTGCCGTTTTCGTGCCCGTGCCCGTGCCCGTTTGTTCTTGCCGTTCCCGTCTTCCGTTGTCCGATTTCTCCAATCGGGAAAGGAGGAAAGGGAAACGACAGGAACGAACGGGCACGGGCATTAGCCCTCAGAATTTTCTAATTCAATCAGTTCTTGATGATTGTATTGCCGTTCATCAAACTCTCCCTCTTTTTTGGCGACATAAACGGCTACAGCAGCATCTCCAAGAATATTCAAAACTGTCGATACCATCTCACGCACCCGATCGATGCCTGCCAAAAGCGCAAGCCCTTCGATCGGAAGGCCTACTGAAGTAAAAACAACGGTCAGCATAATAAATCCCGTCCCTGGAATGCCTGCTGCTCCTAAAGTTGAGAGGGTGGCAGTGATGACAATGGTTAATAGGGCTTGTATATCCAGATGAATCCCGTAAGCCTGAGCGATGAATACAGCACTCATGCCTTGATAGATAGCGGCTCCATTCATATTAATGGTTGATCCTAATGGTAAAACAAAACTGGATATGTTTTTTGAAACACCCAGATTTTTTTCTGCACAGTGCATCGATACCGGCAAAGTAGCTGAGCTGCTGCAGGTCGAAAATGCGACCATGATGGCGTCGCTCATGCCGCGGAAAAAATGCCATGGGTTGACTTTTGTCAATCCCCAAAGGATGCCGCAAAAAATAAAGATGACGTGCACAGCGCAAGCGGCATAATAAGTTGTCAGAAACTTGCCTAAAGGCAAGAGCACGGCTAATCCAAATGTTCCTGTGACGGAGGCCATAATGGCAAATACGCCTATTGGTGAAAACTCCATGACAATCGATGTCAAACGGTACATGACATCCGCTAAAGACTCTAGCAATTGACGCAAAGGTCTTCCTTTTTCACCTGCCAAATTGATTGCTATCCCAAGGAAAAGCGAAAAGACGATGATTTGGAGGATGTTGCCTTCCGCCATAGAAAAGATGGGATTTTTGGGAATGAATGATTGCACAATTTCTGAAAAGGTGGGTGTTTCCCCTAAAACGACTTCGTTAGTGGTATAGAAACCCATGCCGCTGCCGGGCTGGAAGAGTTCTCCGAAGCCGATGCCCAACACAATTGCAATCATGGTTGTGATAAAATAGAAAAAGAGGGTTGTAAGCCCAACGCGTCCTAATTTTTGAGGATCATGAATACTTGTGATGCCGATCGTCATCGATGCTAACACCAGCAATACAACAATCATGCTGATCAGATTGAGAAAGATAGTTCCAATGGGCTTAAGAAGTTCAGCCGAAGGCCCTAATAGATAGCCGGCAATGACCCCAAAAAAAATGGCGATTAATATTTTTACCCACAATTTCATTTTATTCTCCATTTCTTGGGGCTTATATGATTCACATCAAGAAAAATAAATCTAATTCTCAATATTTATTAAATTAACAAAGTGGTATTCGTATTTTTACAAAGCTTAGAAATTGAATGTTATTAAGGAATATATATATATAACAACAAAAAAGAATCGCTATAATCTTCTCGCTAAATCTGACTTAGCTCTTCTAATAAATTCATCCCAAGCCGTTTTTCCTTCAACAAATTCGAGCTGCATTTTAATCCAGAGAATGGGAAGGGCTAATTCCAATGTATCGACTAACTTTACTCGATCCTTTTCAGTACACACTAAAAATTCAGCTCCTTGCTCTGCACATCGCCTTGAAAAAGCTGATAAGTCGTCTAAATCAAAATCCATGTGATCAGGAATAGTGTGCAAAGCGACAATCTCAGCTCCAAGCCCACGCGCAGTCGTCTCAAAATAATCAGGATGGGCGATGCCGCAAAAAAGACCCAGTTTTTTACCTGCAATGGATGCGACTTCCCGATGCTGGAAATCGACGATTTTTTCAACTTTAGTCCGCGTAGCGACAACCGGAGCGGTCGTATACTTAGCTATCTTTTGACAGGTCATTATAAATCGTTCATGGTCATGCACATGATTCAATATAATCAAATCCGCGCGCGCGAGAGATTTCAAACTTTCGCGTAAAAAGCCTCTGGGAAGAAAATAGCCATGTCCAAAAGGATCATAAACATCCATGACCACTACTTCAAAATCGCGCGCGAGGCGTCGATGCTGCATGCCATCATCGAGAAGAATCAGCTGTACTCCGGCTTTGGCCGCCATATTTGAAGTCTTATGGCGATCTTTCCCAACAAAAATAAACGCTTTAGGCAAATTTTGGGCGAGCATAAACGGCTCATCGCCGCAATAGCTGGCCGGGTGCATAGGTCCCTGTCCACGGCTAAGCACAACCGGTGTGGACATTTTTTCAGCTTTGGACCGGTATCCGCGCGACAGGATGGATATGATCGATTCGCCATAAAATTCTTTGGCAAGCATCAAGGTAACCGGAGTTTTCCCTGTGCCTCCGGCAACGATGTTGCCGATGCTGATGACCACGGGAACGGGTGGGTAATAGCGGCGCACCCAACCACGATCGAATACCCAATTGCGGCAGGTTACAAAAAAGCTATATACCCAACTTAAGAGGTATAGAATGGCTTTCAGCAAATAAGATAAAAACCCTTTGCGTTTGCCTTTGATTAAATCTAAAAAGTATAACTCTATACGATGCAAGGACATAATTTCGTTACAAATTTATTATAAAAAACCGGTTTATCTACCGAGGGCATTTTTAATTGAGACTAACTCTTTCTCGGGAAAGAGGATATGTTCGATCATTTCGATGATGATATGGATGGCCGCCATATGAGCTTCCTGAATCCGGTCTGATGCCGAGAATTCATTAATGCAAAGTTCTAAATCTGAGACATTTTTAAGTTTTCCGCCCCCTTTTCCTAGAAAGGAGATCGTGCTTAATCCCATTTTTTTGGCCGTCTCGAAAGCGTTAATCATATTTAACGAGTTGCCGCTTGTGGAAAGGCCGATAAAGATATCGCCGGGCTTGCCATAAGCCTCGATGCCTCGTGAAAAAATCCATTCGAATCCCATATCATTGGCAACACATGTGATATGGCCCGGTTCTGTGAGAGCAATAGCAGGAAGGGCTTGCCGATAGTGACGAAAATTACCGGTTAATTCCTCAGCGAAGTGGGCGGCATCGCAAAGGCTGCCGCCATTGCCCGCAATTAAAATTTTATAACCTTCCGAGAAAGCTTTTGCTAACATCTGAGCTGATTTTTCAATAAATATAAGGGTAGCAGGATGCTTAAGTTGATAGGTTGCGCGAATGGCGTTTTCTACTGAATTTAAAATCTTATCTTTCATTTGTTATCTATGGTTCAACCGGTACCATTTTCCTCTATTCAGTTGTTAGACGCAAGAATTAATTATTCTTTATATATAAATTATAAAAAGGAGGTAAAAGATGACTTCTAGAATATCTTATGAAGAAACAGAAGAAGGTTTTGTCTTAATACCCTCGGATCGCGAGGAAGAAAATTATTCTCAATCAAACGGGAGAATTTACAAAAAAATATCAAGTGATACGGTTGAACAAGAAGAAATGCGTTATAAAACGAGACGAACGATCCCTATTTGCTCGATGGATGGAGGAGGCACTCGCATAGCCTTCTCTTTGGAAATATTGCTCCAATTAGAGCAAGAATTAGCCAAAGAAACCGAAAAGCCCGATTTGAAATTGGGGCAGGTGTTCAAAGTTTTTGGAGGAACCTCGGCAGGGGCTATCACCACCTTAGCATTAAATATTCCAGACCCATCTAACCCAAAAACTCCTCTGTATAGCGTCCAAAAAATCAATGACTGGTTTAATAAATTAGCACCTGCCATTTTCCCCCATTCTTACTGGGACAGTATGAAATCATGGACAATGAACAAGCCTCTTTACAGCCGCGATCAGTTTCATGTGCACTGCGAAGATTTTTTTAAAGATGTGCTTGTCAAAGATAGTCTGAATGAAACTTTAATACCCGTTTATCAATTAAATAGTGGAATTCATCCCCTATGGTTAACCCGCCGTATGTGCGCTAGTGACTTTTTTGCCCCTTTGAAAATGACAGATCTATTGGAAATGACGACAGCCGCTCCCTCCTACTATCTACCCAAGGAGTGGAATGGGTTTGGATTCATAGATGGAGGAGTTTATGCAAATAACCCGACATTGGCCACCTATTTGCACGCTATCGAACAATATGGATCGACTTGTAATTATGTGGCCTGCTCGTTTGGCACCGGAATGACGCCAACTACATTTGATTTGGGGGAATTTAAACCTGAGGCTCATGGATGGGGCACACTGACTTGGGCTACCGAGATTTTAGGCTTGGTCTTGAATGGCACAAGTGAATCGACCCATCAATCCATGCAGCAAATCTATTATCAAAATCCAAAAAATTATTTCAGATGGCAAGCGGATATACCGGCCACTCCCCTTGATACAACTGACAGTAAAATTTTGGATAAGCTGCGCGATTTCGCTAAAAAAGAAAAGGAGGAGCATCAGGAAAGTTGGCGGCGGATGGTGATGACGCTGTCAAAAGTTAATGATGAAGAAAATAGTTAGCTTAGCTCGATCAATGACTTTTTTTCCCATTTTTTTAGATAGGAAAGAACCTCATCGATAGGCATGTCCGCTTCCTCAGCCAAGGTTTCGGCAAATTTAACTGCAGGAGGCATGGGGATGGCATCCATGAGAAAACGGAGCTTTTTGATTTTTTCAGGCGCCAAAGAACCAAAAGCGGCTTGACCAGGGTCGACATATAAATCAAGAGTTGGATGTGCAACTGCCGGAACCCCTTCGAATTTTTTGCGCATCAATGTTAAATGATCAAGCCTTTGAATGGCCTCCCAAAGAATATCAATGGACTGTTCAAGCGCTTTTGCAGAAATGATCGAAAGATTATCCTTATTGGAGTGATAGCCTGAATAGGGGTAGCGCGATAAAGAGGACATGGGAATGTTATAGCTCTCCCACACAGATTCGTCATTGCATATAATCGAACGAAAAGGGCCTTTCCGAAAATTGAGCGAGTCTTTTTCCATCGTTTTTTTTAGCTCATGTTCAATACGGGTAGATCCCTGTCGACTGCTTTGCAAGGCAAAACCGGTCTCCGTTCCCAGCATCTCTAAAAAACATGCTTCCATTACATTCTGACGAGATGTGGGGTGCTTGCCAAGGTAAAAAACTGAACCTATAATTTCCTGCACAAGGACGAGCCGATAACTAAATTTTAAATGTTGCGAGGCTAAACGACGAAACAATTCGATACCTACAGCAACACCAGCCAGATCATCATTGGCCATGCCTGGATGATCAAGATGGGCAACAAATACGAATGTTTCCGGTAAAGATCCTTGAATAGTATATTCAGCCACATCCAAATAACCTGGCTCTTCTTGGGTGACAATTTCAACCTGATAATTTCCTGATTTCAAGGAATCGTAAAATTGTTTTGACACGCAAAATCCCCAATCTCGCTCCCAAGGGCGGTAACTCTGTCTAAAATGATAAGGAGTGGCTTCAGGATCGCGTTGGTCATAATGTAAATGTTGTTTAAGCTCTTGCAAGGCTATTATTTCATGAAAAGGCAAGGAAAGAGAAATAATTTGAAGGGGATGCTGCACTTCGAACACTATGCGCCCCTGATGGTATATTCTTCCGCTGACTAAATCCCATTTGGGCGGAATCACCCAGCCATTATAAGGTTCTTTACTAGAAAATCTATAGACCCGAAAAGGAACTAATTTTGTAAGATAATCCAAGGATGCATCGTAATCGGCCGAGCAAAAATTGCGGTTTTTTCTCCACAAATCTTGAACGATTTGAAACGCAAGTGAATCGGACATCAAATGTTCCATTTAAAAAAAGAAAAGCTGCAAGAAATTTTCTTACAGCTTTTCGGAAGTATGCAAACAACGCCTTTTAACTAGGCGAATTAATCCGCATCCACTCTTTTAAAAAAGATTGAGGGATTGAGAATTGTTAAGTTTCCAGCTGTAGATGTCGCTTGCAATTGGAGAACTTCATCTCTTTCAAAAGTAAGTAAAAACTGTCCGGCAAGCGCACTATCAATACCAGCTGCCAATCCTTGGGTAACAACAGTAGAAGCGATCAAAGAGTTTGACGCCACATCAAATAATCCGATGGTGATAGTATCAGCTGCTGCATTAGAAGCTGTTAATTGCCAGCCAATCAAATAGATTCCATCTTTGTCCAATCTGAATTGTGAGCTATCATTATCAAATGGATGACGAATATGGGATGGAGGGAATAGGTTAGTATCAAATAGAATAGCAAATTCGCCAGTCGGAACATTGGTTTGAGACGCTAAATTATTTGCGGAAGCTTGAACACGCTTTCCAACGCTGCTTTTATAATTTTGGATGTCTTCTGTGCCTTGCAAAGCTGCTCCAGCTAGAAGAAGCAACCCTAAACTTAATGAAAAAAATATGCGCATATATCCTCCTTTGTATGGATAAATTCAACAACTTCCTCAAAGATAAAAAAAAAATTAATCTATTTCAATATTTTTTTTATTACATTTTCTCCGGCCATGGAGTTATCCTTAAGAATACGAAACATTTTCCAGAGGAGATTCTATGTACTTGGCATTTATACGATTTTTTTTTATAGGGTTGCTATGTATCAATACAGCTTATGCTGAACTCCCCTCAAAAAATACTTCCCCTCAAAAAAAGCCAAAACTTGTTCTTATAACGGGATGTGGCCGCAGTGGCACAGATTATATGACGAAATTTTTACAAAAATGCGGTTTATATATAGGACATGAGTGGATGGGAGGCCAAGGCAGCGTCTCCTGGCTTATGGCCGCTGACACTGATTGGGCGCCTTGGGGCCCTCTTTATAAAGACTTTATGTTTGTTCATGTCTTCCACCAAGTGCGCAATCCTATCAAAGTGATTCAATCTTATTATAATCACCCTCCAGGCACAACATGGGAGTGGATTTGCCATGTTATTCCTAAAATCAAGCTCACAGACTCTACTCTGACAAAATGCGCTAAATATTGGTATTATTGGAATTTGATGGCCGAAAAAAAGGCAGAGTGGACCTATAAGATTGAAGATTTCGATACCGCTTACAAAATAATGGCAAAAAAACTGAACAAGCAGCTCTCTAAAAAAATACTTAATTCCATTCCAAAAAACACACACACGCGCGGTTTCCCTCTACGACCGATTTCTTGGAAAATACTTAAGAAAGAGCTTGATCCTCAGTTATTTGCAAAAATACGCCGGCTAGCCATCCATTACGGCTATAATCCAGTAGATTAAAGATGCATCTCATGATAAGGTAGGAATAGATAAACGAAAGAAGATATTCTATGCTTGGGACGATTGTATCGATTATAATTGCTGCCTTATTACTTGTGCTATCGAGTCAAAGAGAAATCCTTATCGACTGGAATGCGTGGGCCATTGTCATGGTGGCCTCATCGCTATTTTTTTTACTCATTCTATTTTTAATGCAAAATTCATTCTTAAGTTCCTTGCAAAAGGCTGAAAACAATTTTACACCGCGTGTCATTACCCTGTTTCACCAAGATCGCTATTTAAAGTTGATAAAAAGATGGTTTTATTTATTTCCCTTGATCACCTTTGGCTTGTCGTTGCTGCTATTTTTTTTCGATGCTCGTTATAAGCTATACATTTTTGCCTGTTGGATTATCCTTTTAGGAATTTCAACCGATTTTATATCGCATATAGTCAAAAGAACATTGGTATACCTGAATCCATTTTCTGTCGTGCAAATGTTTGGGCAAGCAGCCCACACCAGCATTAGAAATGGACGTGAAGGCGATTTATGCGATTGGATCGATGCGTTATCAGAAACGGCCCTTAAAGCCATTCAACGTTTAAATTCTTCCTTATGCAATGAAGCATTGAATGAGCTGCAGCTCATTACTAAAAGCTATTTGCACGCCTCTAAAAGCATCGGCCATCCCACGGAAAATGGCGATTTGAAAAAGATGAGCATTTCCGATCAGGTCAGCTTTACTCTCTCTTATCTATTTGAAAGATTGCAATTGATTAATGAAAAAGCCCTTGAAAAAAGACTTGCAATCTCTTGCAGCAAGGTTGTTACAACTTTAGGAAAAATCGCCGTGCATGCTGCAAAAGCGGATATCAGCTTAGCCAGCTATCCCATTTATTTTCTAGGCGCCTGTGCTAAGCAGGGGCAAGAGAAGGGAATGGCCAATATTGCGCAGATTGCGACGGCAACTTTGTTGGAAGTCGCTAAAACTATTCCGCAAGAAATCGATGTGACCTACTTGGAACTTAAAGATCCCTATCTTACTTTAATCACGCAAATGCATGAACTGGCGACAGAGTCGTTTAAGCAAGATAAAAACATCAGCATATCCAATTTGAAACAGCCCTTTAAGGAACTGCAAGCCATATTCAATGCTGACAATTTAGCTAAACATCAAGATACTCCGGTCATTCTCGATGCAATTAATCAGGTTTTAGCAGAATTTGATACTTTAGAGTTGGTTTTACGCACTATCCCGCCTTTAAACATTACCGAAGAAGAACCCTCGCCATGAGAGGCGTCCCTGCCTTTTACGGACACGGACAAGAAAACGGCAGGGAATTATTCAACAAAACCTTTTATCTAATTGACAGAAATTAAATTGTTTATTAATATAAGCAAATTATAGATATTAATGGGTAGTCAAAATGAATAGTACATCTAGCTTAAACTCTAAAGGAATAGAGTTTGAAAGCACGTGTCAGAATTGTTCTATAATTTCTCCGTATTTGCCTTTCCGTCGGCGGCGTTAAGCCGTTCTTTTTTTTATTCCATCATTTTTTTTATGACCTGCTGCTCAATTAGCAAATAATTATCTACTTAGCAGTCTCTTTTAACAAATTTTAAGGAGTTTTGAAGATGCCGCCAATTTTAAAAAAATCATCTCTTGCCGTCATTGCCATTTTGGCAATTGCGGCCTTTATTACATTAAAACCATCGTCTCAAACAGATAAAACACAAACTGAAAAAACATTAGTCATTGGTGTGCAAAGTGGTTACCCCCCTTTTGAATTCATGGACGCCAACGGAAAGATCATCGGCTTTGACATTGCCATTGCCGAACGCATTGCTCAGAAACTTGGAAAAACTTTAGTGATCAATGATATGGAGTTTGAAGGGGAAATTTTATCTCTTAAGCAAGGCAAAATCGATTTAATCATCAGCGGTATGAATATTACCCCTAGCCGCCTTAAAGAGATAAACATGATCCCTTATCACGGAGATGCAACCACTTCGCTCAGTCTTATTTTTTGGAAAAAAATCCCGGAAAGGATCCAATCCCTTGATGATTTAGCGAAGTTGTCAGAAGCTGTCGCTGTCGAATCGGGCTCTCTTCCTGAAATCTTTATAAATAACTATGCTAAAGTTCAGGTGAAGTCATTTCAAGGATCCTTGGCTCCACTCATGGATGTCAAATATGGAAAATCGATAGCAAACCTTGTTCAAACCGATGTCGCAGAATATTTAAAAAAACAACATTCTGAAATTAAAATCTTAAACATCCCCCTTCCGGAAGACGCGTCCATTTTAGGTTTCGGCATCGGCGTAAAAAAAGAAAATGTTCTTCTCTCTAAACAGATTGAAGAGATCATTCAGGAATTAAAAGCTTCAGGAGAACTTCAACAATTAGAAGATCTTTGGTTTAAAGGGGGTAAAATATGATAGGAGAACAATCTCTTTTAATAAAATCTTTGCCATTACTTATTCATGGCGCTTTTGCCACTCTCCAAATCGCACTAGTCGCCATTGCCATCGGCTTATGCGGCGGAATTGTCATCGGCGCCTTGAATAGCCGCAAGATGCAACACCCTTTATGCTCGCCCATCTTCAGTGGATTTGTCTGGATCATCCGGGGCACTCCTTTATTTGTGCAGGTTTTAATTGCCTATTATGCCCTGCCCGAAGTTTTAAATATTTCGCTATCACCATTTACAGCCGGTATTTTGGCGATGGGAATCAATTCAACAGCCTATATATCTGAAATCGTGCGTGGAGGCATTAATGCGATTCCAGACGGGCAATGGGAAGCCGCATATGTCATTGGACTTAACCCTTGGAAAACACTGCGAGGTATCATTCTCCCTCAAATGTTCCGCATCACCCTTCCTAGTATGACTAACGAACTGTCTTCCCTCATCAAAGAAACCAGCATTTTGATGGTGATCGGGGTGGCCGAACTCACAAAGGTCAGCAAAGACATCGTGGTGCGTGAACTCGACCCAATGACCATCTATTTGACCGCAGCTGTTTTCTATTTGATATTGACAAGCAGCATCGCTCTTGTCGCTCAATCCATCCAAAAAAGGGGGCAAGGATGATTTCCGGAAAAAATTTAACGTGGCAATATAACCATCAAAAAAACTCGACGCCTATTTTAAATAATGTCTCCTTTGAATTGAGAAAAGGACGCATAACCACCTTCATGGGGCAAAGCGGTGCAGGCAAAACAACTCTTCTCAAATGCATCGCTAACCTTTGTCCTCACTATGAAGGTGAAATCTTATACAATTCCCAAAATCTGAAACAATTAACCTCGGTTGAACGCGCCTCGACCATCGGATTTGTGCTGCAGCAATTCCACTTGTTTCCTCACCTTTCCATTCTTCAAAATTGTACCTATGCCCTTATAGAATCTCTTGGACTTAGTAAAGAGGAAGCTGCCGAAAGAGCGATCGAAGTCCTGACGCAATTGAACATGCTGCCTTGGATACAATCCTATCCTGCTCAACTCTCAGGCGGGCAGCAACAACGTGTTGCCATTGCAAGGGCCTTAGTCCTCCGTCCTAAAATTTTGCTTTTGGATGAACCCACATCCGCTTTGGATCCAGATAGCAAAAAAAGCTTGGAAACGTTGCTCATCGATCTTCATTCAAAAGGGGTCACCGTTGCCCTTTCCAGCCATGACATGCCCTTCATCAGAAAAATGATGGATGTCGTGTACTTCATGGAAAAGGGAGAGATTATTGAAGAATGGGATCAAAAAATCGAAAATATAACATCCAAGGAAAAAATAATGCAATTTTTAGCAGAAATTTAGACCTGAACTTTTAATAAACCTGTTAAGCAATTTGTTATTGAATATTTAAAAAATAAAATATACACATCAAATAACAATCAAATCAACTTAATAGGAGCCTTCTATGGGTCTATATGGGAAAAAAGAACTCACAAATTATTTGTGGGATGCGGATGAAGCTAGAAAAAATTGGGGATGGTTCTTAGCGCTTGGAATTCTTCTGGTTCTTTTGGGAATCGGAGTCGCAAGTTCCTCTTACTACGCCACCGTTTTTTCAGTCATTTTTTTTGGAATTTTTCTAATCTGTGCCGGGATCATTCAAATTGTGCAGGCTTTCCTGGCTCGACATTGGAGTGGATTCTTTATCTCACTCCTTTTAGGAGCTCTTTATTTAATCACAGGTTTCATATGCGCTTCGAAACCGGTTGTAGCTGCTGTTAATTTGACTTTATGGATTGCCGCTTTTTGCTTTGTAGCCGGACTCTATCGTATGTTAACCTCGCTTATTCTTAGATTCGACCAGTGGGGTTGGGTGTTTTTTAATGGCGCGGTCACCTTTATCTTAGGCGCCCTGATTTATTCCAATTGGCCTTTATCAGGTTTGTGGGTGATTGGCCTTTTTATTGGCATCGATTTGATTTTATCCGGTTGGTCTTGGATTTGGCTTTCTCTTACCGCACGATCTGCAAGATCTCTCTAGTTTTAAACTGACTTGCTCCTTAAACCCATGATGACAATCATGGGTTAAAAGGATGCAAGTCGGCTTCAATTTATTTACGTGAAAATTGTTCGGGATGTTTTTTAAATTTTTCTAAACATTCTTGACAGCAAAAGGCATACTGTTTGCCTTGATGTGCAATTTTAAAGCGAGATTGGTTGCTATCAACATTCATTCCGCAAACGGGATCTTTTTTTTGAGTCATATCCCCCTCCTTATAAAAAGTTGATCCAACTTCAAATTAACCGATTTCTCTTTTTGTAAAAAGAAAAATGAGCTATTTAATTTTTAACTAAGAAATATAATTAATTTATAACTAAAGACTTGGAGAATGTACTTCAGATTAAGCGTAAAGAAAAATTAAAAATCTTTGCCACTTAGTGCTTTATCGTTTAATCTGAAGTATTATGCAAAACAAGAATTTTTATTAATTATTCGCCACAACCATATTTCCGATCTTTACCCAAGATGGATCAGGTTGTAGAACAACAGCAATATAGGAACTACCTGATTGTTTTGAGGTCATCATATTATTTGTGCACATTTCGGCTTGCACTTGATCTGGCGTCAACCTGTAAATACCACCGGTAATAGCATCTACAGCCAAACCAATCACTCCGCCAAAAACAAAATTGCCTAATACCCAGCCGCTCATTTGGCGAGAGAATGTCGCTTCATAAGGTAAATAGCCATCGAGTTCAATACGAACGAAATGATTATCTTTGCGAGACATACTGACAATGATCGGAGTATCGCCCATATAAGCCCGATCAACCCAAACAGAAGCATTGCTTGGATTACTTGCAATTCCAATTGATTGGCGCGTACCATGCATGATTGTGGCACAACTTGTAAGCGATGTTAACGAAAGAAGTGTCAGTGCAAATGATCTAAATCTATGAATCATATCTATCCTTTAGCTTGTTTTTTTATATAAACTGGTCACGCTTAAATACGTACACGCCAAAATTTTATCTTTTTCATGAATTTTTGTTAATTCATATAAATACTATAGATAATGATTAAGCGAAGAAGCCCCATCATTAGATAGGGGTATGGGATATTGCGGCCAGCACTTCTTTGAGATCTTTGACATCTTTTTCAGAAGTATTCCACGACGAGATAAAACGCACTTCGCGCTTATCTAAATCCCATGGCAAGCAGAAAATTTTTTCTTGAATCAAAGGAATCCAGGAAGCAGGCGCAATAAAAAAGATTTGATTGGTTTCCACTGGATAACTTAAAGACAGATGTGGAGTTTCTTTAATGATAGAAGCTATCTCTGAAGCCCTTTGATTGGCTTGATTGGCCAAAATATTCCATAAGTTATTTTTAAAAAAAGGAACATATTGGGCAGAAAGATAGCGCATTTTTGATAGAAGTTGCAAAGTTTGTTTATGCTGATGATCGCATCCATTCTCTAAATCTGGATTGAATATGAGAAGAGCTTCAGCGCCCATTAATCCATTTTTTGTTCCTCCAAGAGATAAAATATCAACTTGACTAGCAGCAACAAGCTCGGGTAAAGAAATTTTAAGGCTTACTACCGCATTATAAAGACGGCTTCCATCGATATGAAATAATAAATTTTCTTTTTTACAAAGCTTTGAAAGAGATTTAAGTTCATCTAAATTATAAACTGTCCCTACTTCAGTCGGTTGTGCAATAGAGATCATGCCTGGAGAGGTGGAATGTTTTCCAAAGGCCCTCTCGCTTTTCAATTTTTTAAGCACAGCTTCTGGAGTTAATTTCCCTTCTTGAGGCGGTACAGTCAGTAGTTTGCATCCAACAATTGACTCTGCCGCCCCCGATTCTTGATACTGTATATGAGCCATATCGGTGCAAATGACAGATTCATGCCTACCGCATGAAAGTTTGAGAGCTAAAACATTGGCCCCAGTTCCATTAGGAACCATCAATACCTTACAATTGGACTCGAACGCATTTTGAATGATTTTTTGTGCTTCTAAACTCCAAGGGTCATTTCCATAAGAAGGAGCATTGCCCTCATTAGCTTCCATTACAGATTTGAGAATTGAAGGATGTGCGGGCGCCCAATTATCGCTAGCTAAATAAATCTTGTGTTGTGACATTACTTTCACTATTTAATTATGAATTTAACTGTAAAAATACAATATAATGAAAATAAGTATTTACGTCTATAATTATCTTTTAGTTTTCTTGTTTAACATTAGACATTAGCATTATAAATACTCGCGCGTGATAAATTCTAAATTACCTTCGTCTGTAATAAACTGAGCAGCCTCTTTTGTGTGTTTTTTCAAAACAATTTTTTTTGATGTTTGCTTTATTTTAGCTTTCATTTTTACACATTACCTTATGTATTCGTTGTGCATCCTTTAAACGCTTATCTATAAATCTAAGAAAAAAAGCATCAACAAATCGATAAATGACGTTTTGTTGATCAAATTTCACTAGAACAAAAATAATCAATAAATCGTCAAATGACATTTTGTTGATTGATTTTATGTAAGCAAAGGCTTATGATAAGATTCAAAATGGAGCAATAAAAATGAGTCTTTCAAAATTCATTGGTCGGGAAGCTGAAATGACCAGGCTTAAGGGGTTATTAACTTCAAGAAGTGCAAGCCTCATCGTAGCGGGAGAAGACGGATTGGCAAAAGTAGACTTCTTGCAGAATTCGGAAAGGAGATCAGAAGTCTTTTCTTTTCCGGAATTCCTCCAGCTCGAAAGACAACCGCTCAATCTCAACGCAATGAATTTAACTACCAACTTGAACGAGCCGGACTGCCTAGTATCAAACCAGATGATTGGGGAAATATTTTCTGGCATCTCTCCAAATATACCGCTGATGGACCTGTTCTGATCGTATTCGATGAAATATCATGGATTGGAGGAAAGGACCCTGATTTTTTAGGTAAACTAAAAACAGCCTGGGATATGTATTTCAGCAAAAATCCTCACCTGATTCTCGTACTTTGCGGCTCAATCTCTTCTTGGATCGAAGAAAATATTTTAAGCAATACTGGTTTTGTTGGAAGAATTTCCATCGATCTTATTCTTGAGGAGCTGCCCTTAAATGTCTGCAATGCTTTTTGGCATCCAAAAGAGAAGCGAATTACCGCATATGAAAAATTTAAATTATTATCTGTTACAGGAGGGGTTCCACTTTATCTAGAACGGATTAAACCTGAGCTCCCTGCAGAACAAAACATTCGAGATCTTTGCTTCATGCAAGGAGGCTTGTTGGTGCGAGAATTCGATGAAATATTTTCAGATCTTTTCTCTCGGAAAAATGCAAGCCACAAAGAAATTGTAGCTTGCCTTGCAAACGGCCCTAAAGACCTTGGCCAAATCTGCAAAGAATTAAAAAAAGAGCTGGGAGGAGGTTATAGCAGGCATTTAGATGATCTTGTAAAAGCTGGATTTGTCCAAAGAGACTTTACTTGGAGTTTAGATAGCGGCAAAGAAAGTAAGTTGAGCAAGTACCGGTTAAGTGATAACTACCTACGTTTCTATTTGAAGTACATCGCTCCAAATCGCTCTAAAATAGAAAAAGAGGCTTTTGCAAATGCAGCATTGAGCCGCTTTCCTGGATGGGAATCCCTCATGGGATTACAATTTGAAAACCTCGTGGCCCACAATCGTAAAACTCTTTGGAACCTATTGAATCTATCCCCAGACGAAATTGTGATGGATGGCCCATTTTTTCAAAACCCTACCGCCAGACAAGCCGGATGTCAAATTGACTACTTAATCCAGACACGTTTTCATAACCTCTATCTCTGTGAAGTTAAATTTTCCAGAAATCCTATAGGACAGAAAATAATTAATGAAATGGAAGAAAAAAGGAAACGCTTAAAGATACCAAAATTTTGCTCAATCCGTCCGGTACTAATCCATATAAATGGAGTGGAGGAGAGCGTTTTAGACGAGGGGTATTTCGACAAAGTAATCGATTTTGGCCAGCTTTTAGGATAAACGTCTTACATTCTTTCGCTAGCTTATTGCAAAAACTTTGCGATTAATTTGCTTTAACGAATCAAAGATTCGAACAGAGGTCTTACGAAATCCCAAGCTTTTGCTATCGATACAATCGCCCCTGCTGTCTCAGAAATACTCTTAAGAAGACTTTTGATTGCGGAAGGACGTCTCTTTGCTTCAGAGGCTCGGACCTCATCCGCTAGGGCAGATATCAACTCTAACATTTCTTCTTTCTGACTTTGAGAAGCATCAACCGCGTTCATTACAGCCTCAGAGATTTTTTTCATCCCGTCATGAATTCCTTGCAGGGCCGAATCTCCTTTGACTATTTGAATAGTAGCGTCAATATTTTCTAATGATCCTGCTATCGTTCCAGTGTTAATCACGTCAACAGCGCTGCGATTAATTTTAATGTTAGTCAACTTGTACTCTCCAATGATAGTTTGATGCCTAGGGGACGGTAACTGATATCGTGAGGTAAAGCCAAAAGGCATACCCGACATATGGTCCATAAGAGCTGCGTTGTGATTTAAGGCTCTAACATTGCGCTCAAACTGATCGCCATAATTGAATTAATCTTTTCCAACACCTTAAACATAGTCCCTGTAAACCATCTCCAGATCTTACAGCCGTTATTGTAGGTGCGCCACCGCATTGCTCGCAATTAGCGCTGACATATTGTACTTCATCTTTCTCATTCATTCTTGATCCTCTAAACATCAGTTTTTTTCTCATTATCAATATTCGAAAAAGTTGGACAGGGGTTGAACAAAATCGGCTCTAACAAAAAAGGGTTTAAACCGGTGAAAGCTTAAACCCTTGTAGTTAAAGATGCTCGAAGACGGACTCGAACCGTCACGGGATTGCTCCCAAGGGATTTTAAGTCTCCGAAGCTTACGTAATGCTACATAACGCAGCCTAACTTCTCGAGAGAGAATATAGCAGAGATAGGCGTTTCGTGGCAGCAAAATGTTAGCAAAAGTTATGGGATGTGGCAAATGTACTGACCCATGAGTGGCCCAAATTTACCCTCGCTAAAACAATGAACGAATAGTATCTGTCAAAATATGATAGCTAAGTGCACCTATAGCAATATATGCGGGTATCAGACAAAATTGACGGCTTTTTTTGTATTCACCTTGTGAATAACGAGACCAGACAAAATAAAAAGTAAACGGAATGGACAAAGGTATACAAAAACACAGGAATATAATCGATAAACCGAGAGGTGTCGGCATGCTGGGATCATCAAATATCATGGCACTAGCGGCAGCAAACATAAACAGAAAAGGAAACAATAAACAATAGATAACTGTCGCCACCCAAGCACACTTTTTTGTCTTTTTTTTATCTTGTTCAGCACAACTGGAGACGTTCATTTCAATCCTTTAAACAAAAGATTCGACAAGAAATTTTTGAGAATCCCTTAGCGTTACTTTTGTTGAACCTTTCCTATATTTTTCAATCTTTTCACGAACAATATTTTGATAACTTTCATTGTTAAATGAATGCTCCCACAGGCTTCCTGAATCAATAACTGTGACATTGCTAATTTTTTCGAATTCATTTCTATAATGTTTACATCTATCTTGAGTGTATCTTTCAAGAACATGAGAATCTAAACAATCGAGATCGTGAATAGCATCTCCGAAAGCCAAACGCCTAATGATTTCCTCTTGATTTAACCCCTCTTTAAGTCCTTCATATCTCCTTAGCGCAAGATACTGAAGATTAAAGGACCCTATTCGAGGAATTAGATCGCCAACGCTAGCATAATTATGTGATTCTGTATGAGTAACATCAGGAGGGATAAAGGACCATCCTCCGAACGTAAAAATTCGAATCTTCTGTTTTTCTTGATTGGACAGCAATGAGAGAGCATGTTCAACAATCTCCGCACCTTGACTGTGGGCAAATACAATAACCGGGGGGTTGTTCTCTTGACTTTCAGATGTTGCAAGCAAAAAGCGGAGAAATTGGACTGCATTTTTAATTATTGGGGTATCAATCCCCATTTTCAGAATTAACGCAATGATAACGTCATTAATGCCTTTGAGCAGCTCATCATTTTTTAGGGAAAAAATCTGTTCATTTCCAGCTGTATTAGAAATCAATGTACAAGATTCAATGGCTTTTTCTCGTGTATTGCTAACGCCATTAATAAATCCCCAGATGCATTGACCAGGAATTTTTTCACCTAATGCACGGGCTAATGTTTCTATTTCTCCTGCTGTTTCACAATGCTGTTCCCATGTTAATTTCAAAGTCTGCATACGATATCGGGGTCTAGATCGCAAATGGATATCGCCATTTGAATGATGAACAACAACACCGTCAAGACGATGGGAGGCTATCCAATTTATCGCCTCTTTCTGGGTTAAAGTCAGATCTTTACCAATAAGATAAAGATCTTCTTTGTCAGGGCATTCAATTCTAGCTGCTATTTTAGGCAGTAAAAGAAACTCTTCATTCCCTACTCGCAAAAAACCACATAGTTTCTCTATTGCAGTGAGCAAAATTTCAAATTCAGCCTGTGTTAAATCCTTTAGCTTAGTCTTAGGAGGTATTCCACTGGATGATGCTAAATTTTGAGCAAATTGTTCTGGGGAGGCAGGTTTATAATGTTTGCCAATACCATATAGATCTGATTGAAGCATTGTTTTAGAATGCAACCATTCCTTCAAGGCTTGATGACCTTGAAGAGGATTTGAAAAAATTGCTAGTTTTTCCCAAGCTCCTATTGAGCCATTTTTCTTTGCAAAACGACAGTGATGGTTAACCAGTCCAGGATTATTGATACGCCATGCCAAATTTCCATTTTTTGCGGCATGCTTGCAATCAGAAGCATCCATATACAGAGCAGTGTCGCCTTCTTTCCAAGCAAATCGATACGTCACGTCCATTTAAAATTCTCCAATATCTGTTTTCACAGGAAATTTTTCATTTTATTTTACAATTACCCATGACCCTTTTTTCTTAGACCCTGAACGTTGTAAAATCCCTAAAGATTTAAGCTGCTGAATGTTTCTTCTAATTGTACTCCGATCTTTTTCCAACGTAACGGCAATATCCTCATAAGCTGCCCAAGGATCATTCTCTATAATTTTTAACATTTGAATTTGCAGATCTGATAAAGAGGCATTTATAGGGGTATTTATAGGGGCATCTTGCCCCTTTAACCTTTCTTTTTTGGAAAAGGAAGGTACTGACCGCTCAACCAAAGAAGTAAATAGACATCCATCCCGATCATCAATAAATTGAATTTGGGGCCAATCTTGCAGCGCGCGTCTTACTCCTGTTCCAAGACCTCGATACGGAAGCAACCCTTTAGCAGCAAAAGAAGCTAAAATAGGGTTACGTTGAATGGAGTTTCCTGCACGGATTTTTTCAATTGTGAGATGATCGGGTAAATTGCCCGGATTAATGATTTCCACTCGATCATCGAAAATAAACAACCTTACAGGCGCGCTGACGAAGTAGTCACGATGGATTAAGGCATTGACTAAAAGCTCTTCAAATACAATTTGGGGGATCTCAGGTTCACCTATTGTGTTAACACCCTTCTGCTTTTGAATTTTATGCAAATTTCGCATGATGAATGATAGAGCGCCTTGAAAGATAGTCGGGAGAGATCCTTCAAAATCTTCACTATCTAAATAGCTATCAGCTATATCTGTACCAGCAAACGTGACAGCCTTAACAACAAATTCCGGTTTATAGAGCTGTGGTTTATTGCCGAACAAAAGAAGACCCGCAAGATTTAGCTGATTATTGGTAGATAAATTCATATTTTCAAGAAGCTTAAGTCGCTCGATATTTGAATCAGGCAATACTTCCTTATAGACATTTTTCAGGAAATCCTGAAGAGACTTTGAGTTTATAGATTCAATTCCTGCCCGTGTGGGAACTTCATCAGCGTGTATCAGATCCACTTCTTGAAAAAGACGTCTAAGCTCCTCTTTAGAATGAATTCTTCTTTTGTCCGCACCGCTTTTCAACCAAATGACGCCTTGATTGTCAAAATAAGGCTTATCTATCCCTTCGGGAACCGTCAATATGATTACAACTCGGCCGGAATTAAGCAAAACATTTTCAGTTTGAATCGTAATAGGACTCTTGATATGTTGGCTGGCGCTGTTGCTAATAAGTTGATTGATCCGATCTACATCCGTGCTAGAAAGGCCTACCAATTCGCCCTTGTTTGATACTCCTATGAAAATGAAACCACCACGCGAATTCGAAAATGCCACCATCTCTGCGGCTAGAGAATCGCCATTGCGAATATCTTCTTTGAATTGATGACGGCTGTCTTCACTTCGTGAAATGATTACCTTTAAGTCGCTTAGATCCATAAAATTTCTTTTTTAAGTTAACTAACAATATCGTAATCTTGGTTTTTTATGAATAACATACCAGAGGCTACAGGTTTCATCCATCAAAAATGTTAGCATCTGCTGTGTTTGTTACAAGTAATAAACAAATGTCCTTGCCCCTGGAGTGGTCCACAAAAAACGGTGTTTGTATTACCCTGTTCCAACTAGCCGATCACCCTCCTTCATCAAATTATTAGCTTGCATCAGCAAATCGGTAACCGCTGCGGGAACGTTTTTATAATTTGGCAATCGGTAGCTATTCCCAATTTCTTTGGGAAGCTCAGATTTGATTCGATAGGTATAAGGCGATCCTTCTTAAAAACGAGCCTGTTCATGTAATTATAACAGGAGATCCTGGAATCGGTAAAACCAGAACAATCCTTGAAGCTGTCAAGAACGACATGATCGCTCCTATGGCTATTTATGTCGAGAATTCAGAAGCCTTTCTGAATAGCAAGCTTTACAATCACCTTCTTAGAATAGATAATGCTTACAGCCTTGTTTTAATTCTTGATAACTGCTCCTTTCAAACAAGCAAACAAGTTTGGAATACTCTTCAAAATCGCACTAATCGATGCAAACTTGTCACACTGCAGACAGAAAAGTATGAATCCCACGACGCTTCCGAGTCTGTGATTGAATGCCCATCACTAACTGTCGGCACAATTACTTCTATTGGAGCTCGAGAATCGACTGCCATTCTTCAAAAGTTAATTCCTCAGATGATTCTACAACACGGATTGGACAAACCAGTGAATGACCTGGCACGATCGGCATATGGGTGAGAAAAGAAAAAGCTAAATAATTGCGAGCTATAATCCTCTCTTTAATTCTGGGGCTTTCTACATCAAAATTTTTCATTAATTATCCCCTTTCGCATAATCTGCTATTAGCCTGCTTTAATTTCCTTTAGTCTGCTTTAATCGCAACGAATTGCCCTGAATAATTTACACAAAGTTGTGAGTCTTGAAAAATTTTAGCATTTAATTTCAGACGTGCTTTACCTTTTCTCTGCAGTGTTTTTCGAAATCGTTCCCATTCTAAAGAATCTAGTGTGCAACATTCGGCTTTAAAATCTGAGATAACGGGAGCGGTATAAAAAATCTCACTGCTTGCAATAACAATTTGAATATTTCTCTCGGATATACCTAATAAATTCACGTGTAATAGGCTCCAACAAGCCAAAGTAGCAACGGCGTGGAGACTTCCTCCAAATACAGTATTTTTATGATTGATATTATTTAGAAAAGGAGCGCTTAAAATAACCTGCTGACTCGATGCTGACTCAACTTTAATTCCCATAGCTGCGGAAATTGGAATGTGCTGTAAAAGGTACTTTTCTAGAATATTTGCTGTCTCTTTTGATTTCATAGAGTATAGGCCTGGCTTGGGGAATCTTCGTCTTCAGGGTATAAGTATTTCAATATTCCTTCTTTAATCATGGGCGTAAGATGGCTTCTAACGAAGTGTTTTTTATCCTTTCTTTTCAGAATCTCTGCTAATTGCTGAGCAGTTAATGGTTGCCATGCACAGAGTTTTTGAATCGCCGAACGCAAGTCTTTTTTACTGGAGCGTATGTTGATATTATCAATTAATATCTGTAGCTCTTTTGGGAGCGTTTCAATTGGAAACACACCGGTATACGGGTGTGTTTCAATGCCAGACACACCGGTATACGAGTGTGTTTCAATGCCAGACACACCGGTATACGGGTGTGTTTGCTCCTCCATTGGAGCATTTTGATTAGCAACTGATGTTTTTCTTGTTGCTTCGGGGTGGATAAGTAAGACAGTCAGAAAGTACTGGCATTCTTGGTCAGTTTCAAAAATAGCAGGAGGTGAACCGTTTGCCTCCATAGCTTTATGAATTTTTGGCACCCCAGTACAACGACCTTCCGTTAAATGAAGCTCTTTGAGAAAGTCTCCTATTCTTCGATTTCTATAAGTTCGAACTCGAGCAGATCCTTTGTTTAAATCTTCTATCTTTAAGGGAGGTAATGGACCGGGGAATGACAAAATTTCTATCCGATCTGGCTTGATGCTGATTTCGATCGGTTCCCTTTGCGCATAGTCTTTGTGGTAGACAGCATTAGCTAAAGCCTCCTCGAGTGCAACGTATGGATAGTTGTAAAAACGATCAGCTTCAGCGCGATCAGGTCTCTTACGAATCTCTTCCTTTATAAACATCGATTGAAGGTATCTCAAAGCCTCTTTAAGTTGAATATGGATTGGTCCTTTAAAGATCTTTTCAGAAAAACTATCACCTACCTCATCGTGGAAATCAACGATTTCAATTCGAGCGTAAGGGAAAAATTGTTCGGGATTACTGTTGAACATCATTAAACCAATGTTCAACGGTTTAAGGTACTCCTCAGGGCCTTGAATAATTTGCATTTGACGGCAGAGTTGTTCGAAAGGAATTTTGTCGGCTTCACTAACGAGATCACTTTTAACGTCTCTTAAAAAGTCTTTAATAATACCCAACTGTAGATCTTTGAGGCTAGCTTGATGGCGGATTCGATCGTCGAATGGCACTTGATTTGCCATTTCATGAAGTCGTTGAATATCCTTTGTCTGAGCCTTTACAGTTGTAGAATTGCGCCTTATGAAATATGAATAAGCAGCATTCTTGCCTAAAGTATCAGGAGCCTGATAAGGTCTCGTTTGGCCACCAGGACACCAGATCAACAAGATCATTTTTTCTTGAAAAACAACAGGCGCCACTATTGGATGATAGTTGGGACGTAGCCTGTAACTTAAGTTGACTAGTTCTTTTTGAATTTCGTCGATTTTATTGGCCGATAGGCCGACTGGAGGAAAAATAGGTTGGCCTTTGTCTTCTTCTATTCCTACTATTAAATAGCCTCCACCCCAATTGTTGATGTCATTTGCAAAAGCGCAAATGGTATGAATGATTTCTTCAGGATTCCATCCTTTCTTAAACTCAAGACGTTCCCATTCAACAATCTGTCCTCTCAGTAACTCTTCAACATTAATGGGCAGCGCCGTCATACTGTAGCCTTATTTGCATTTTTTTTATTTTGTGGCGCATCACCCGCCTTTATGTCTTCCACACTATCATGAGAAGTGCTTTTCTTTTTCTTCAGAGCGGATAAAAGTTTTTGTAGCTTCTGAATAGCAAGAGGAGAAGGTTTTGTTTTTCTGTTTTCCCAACGGTTGACTGTCGGAAAAGAAACACCAAGTTTTGCTGCGAACTGTTCTTGTGTCAAGCCCATCTCAAGTCGAATTTCGAGCACATGTTGAGCTATCTGCTCTTCAGAATTTGACATGTCTGTAAACTGGAACATCCGCTTGCCTTTCATCAGGATTTTTGATATATCATATGTTATAAATTATGCAGTTTTTGCAGACAAGAAAATTCACCCGATTTCTTTTTCTCTTCAGCATCTTTACGTCTGATTTGTTGCCGCCAGAATTGATTAATTAGGCGATGTAGTGGATCACCAATGACCAAAAAGTGACCGCAAAATGAAGAAAAGTATCTACTAGAGCATTATAAGCAAATGCAATCATGGCAATATACAGAGGTAGTAGACAAAACTGGCGACTCTTTTTATATTCCCCTTGCGAATACCGGGACCAGACAAAATAAAAAGTAAACGGTATTGATAAGGGTACACAAAAGCATAAGAATATGATCGATAAACCAAAAGGAACTGACATACTGGGGCTATCAAATATCATAATACTTGTAGCAGCAAACATAAAAAGAAATGGGAACAAGACAAGATAAATAATTGTTGCTATCCATGCATATCTTTTTGTTTTTTTTCTATCGTCTTCAACATCAATGGAAACGTTCATAAGTATCTCTTAAACAAAAGATTCAACAAGCAATTTTTGAGAGTCCATCAATGCAATTATAGTTGGGCTTTTTCTATATTTCTCAATCTTTTCAAGAACAATATTTTGATAACTTTCATTCTTGAAGGAGTGTTCCCACATACTTCCAGAATCAACAACGGTAACATTGCTAATTTTTTCGAATTCACTTCTATAAAACTTGCATCTTTCCTGAGCATACCTTTCATGAACATGAGGGTCTAAACAATCGAGTTCTTGAATTGCATCTCCAAAAGCTAAGCGCCGAATGATTTCTTCATTGCTTAAGCCTTCTTTTAAACCTTCGTATCTTCTGATTGCAAAATATTGAGAATTATAAGAACCCACTCGAGGTATTAGATCCCCGACGCTTGCATAATTATGAGAATCTGGATGAGCAGCATCTGGAGCGATAAAAGACCATCCTCCAAATGTAAAAATTCGAATTTTCTGTCTCTTTTGCTTAGAAAGCAAATCGATAGCATGTTCAGTTATGGTCGCACCTTGGCTATGAGCAAATAAAACGACTGGAGAATTTTCTTTATTTTCCGATAGCGAAAGTAAATGACGAAGAAATAGAACTGCATTTTTAACGATAGGGGTATCAATACCCATCTTGAGCAATAGGGCAACACTTGCCTCTTTAACTCCCCACAAAACCTGATCATTTCGCAATGAAACTACCAGTTCATTTTCAGCCTTTTTTGAAATTAAATTAGAAGATTCAATTGCCTCTTCTCTTGTATTCCGAATACCGTTAATGAAACCCCATGTGCATTGATCTGGACTCTTTTCACCTACCATGCGAGCTAAGATATCCAATCCCCCTGCCGCCTCACAATGCTGCTCCCATGTTAATTTTAATGTTTGCATGTGATAACGAGGCCTAGAACGCAAATGAGTCCCACTTGAATGACGAACTATGACAGCATCAAGCCTATGTGAAACAATCCATTTTATAGCTTCGTTTTGCGTCAAAGTAATGTCTTTACCAACAAGATAAAGATCTTCTTTATCAGGACATTCGATTTTTGCAGCTATTTTAGGTAATAGAAAAAACTCTTCATTACCTACTCGGTTAAACCCACACAACTTCTCTATAGAGGAAAGTAAGGCGTCAAATTCGAGCTGAGTTAGGTCTCTCAGTTTAGTTTTAGGAGGTATTTTATTAGCTGCTGCTAAAGCTTGCACGAATTGCTCAGGGGAAGATATTTGGTAATGCTTAGCGATGCCATATAAATCACATTGCAACATCGTTTTGGAATGTAACCACTCTTTCAAAGCTTGATGACCTTGATGAGGGTTTGAAAAAATAGCGAACTTCTCCCAGGCTCCTATCGAACCATTTTTCTTTGCATAGCGACAATGATGCTTGACTAATCCAGGATTATTAATTCGCCAAGATAGGTTCCCATTCTTTGCTGCATATCTGTAATCAAAAGCATCTATATAAAAGGCTGTTTCACCTTCCTTCCAGGCAAATTGATAAGCTATGTCCATTTTAAATTCTCCAAATGATCTCGAGATTGTACCATGGATTTCATATAGGGGTTACAGTTTTTTTGCCGATATGGAGAACTGCCTAACCAAACACATTTTACTAATATAAGGGGTTTTAAGATGTTTTTGGCAATCAAAAAAGTTGGACAGGGGTTGGACAAAATCGGCTTCAACAAAAAAGGGCTTAAGCTAGTGAAAGCTTAAACCCTTGTGATTAAATATGCTCGAAGACGGACTCGAACCGTCACGGGATTGCTCCCAAGGGATTTTAAGTCTCCGAAGCTTACGTAATGCCACATAACGCAGCCTAACTTCTCGAGAGAGAATATAGCAGAGATAGGCGTTTCATGGCAGCAAAATGTTCGCAAAAGTTATGGGATGTGGCAAATGTACTGACCCATGAGTGGCCCACAAAAAGCCTGTTGCTAACTTTAAAAATTTACAGGCCGTTTATCAAATATTGTAGGCGGAAAAAGGTATTCATGAGTTATTCCCTGCGATTCCAAAAAAGCAGCAACCTCTTCTTGCGATCCTGCCGGCAAAATTAGCTTAATGAAAACCTGTTTACCTGTAGTCAGTTGACGCAACTCCCAAGATAATCCCAGATCAAACCGAAAATCCATCTGTGCAATGTAGACAGCGTCCTGTCGCTTCGGCTTCGGATCTAATGAATTATTCATGTGTGCTTTTGGATGCACCATTAAGGGCAAGCCGCTATAAGCTATTTTTGGGTTCAAGACAAGCGCATCGCGCAAAGCTTCAATAGTATAAGAAAAGGGTTTTGTCAAAAGTACCGGGCCTAAAACTGTTTGTCGAACAATAAATAGAGCGCCCTCTTCCTTCTCTTCACGCTTACAATTTGCAAAATACAAACCGACCCTCCAGTCGTATGAAAAATCGACAAAATTTGTCCCTTTTGGATCTACATCATTAATGTATTCATCATCTGGGTTTTGTTGGTGATGTCTGTGATATTCGAAGTAAGGGTCTATCCCCTGAGGCTCCATCTTTATAAGATCCGGATTCAGTTGTACTGCATCAACTTTTTGCAACCACAATTTTGCAAGATAGTGCTGCAATTCAACACCATCCCAAGCTTGCTCGGGATATTGCTGTGTAATCGGCAGTTTCAGCATTTGCTTAAGGCTTCTAGAGAACGTTGAATCCATAAGCCAATCAATCCGGCGATGCCCTCTGAATAAACATGCCTCTTTTAAGCTATCTTTTATGTGATTGAGTTCCGCCAAAAAATCCTTAAAACTGCCAGGCCTCCACTCATAATTATTTAGTGCAACTTCCGTTTTACTTAATAAGGGTGTAGATATCATTTTTCCTCATTGTCTTACTTTTATTTTTTCCCAGACACAAAAAGTCAAGGCTTTGACCCAGACTGCTTTCGAGCTCAAAACACATAGATATTGCACAATAACACAAGGTATGTTAACGTGCAAATATATGTTATCGAGGAAAAATGAACAGGTTGCACGAAAGTTTAAAAGCCTATCTCAATGAAACTCTCAATGTGATAATCGAAACTCATCCCTATGAGAATCAAAACAGCCTGCCTTTTTTTCTGACAGACGCCTATATTTTTTTTGAAATATCCTTATTTAAGCAGCCATGTTTATTGATGATAGCTAAAGAAAATAAAGATATTACTCCAGGCATGATTCGAAAACATTGGGAACAAGTCGAAAAAATTTGGGATGGGTCGATTATTATTTATGTTCAATCAATTTTATCCTCTTTTAACCGTAAACGCTTAATTGAGCAGCATATCCCATTTATCATTCCTGGAAATCAGATGTACTTACCTCATTTTGGCATTGATCTACGAGAGCATTTCCGTCAAATTCACAAAAAAAAACAGAAATCCTTCAGCCCTGGAACACAAACGGCAGTCATTTACGCGCTTTTGCGCGAAACAGATGAAAAACTAACCCCCTCCCAGCTTGCCGACAAGCTGGGTTATACTCTCATGACAATGACAAGAGCCCTTGATGAACTTCAAGCCGCAGGAATAGGCGAATTTCTTCGAGAAGGACGAGAGCGTTATTGGGTTTTCTCAAACAAGCGTTCTCTCTGGGATCAGGCTAAGCCTTTTTTGCGCAGTCCCATCAAAAAATGTGTTTGGATAAAAAATCATCAATTTAAAACGTTGGCCGGATTAAGCGCCCTCTCACATTTTTCACAGCTGGCTCCTCCTTTTCTCCCGGTTTTTGCCGTTGGATACAACCAATGGGTAGAGCTGCAACAATCAGGTCTTGAGGGGTTACCCATATCGGAAGGAGCTTCTTCAGAATTAGAAATTTGGAATTACAATCCCGAACTTTTTGCAAAAGATCGGGTAATCGACCCGTTTTCATTGTTTTTATGCTTAGAAGCGAGTGGAGATGAAAGAATCGAATCGGCTTTGGAAGACATGATGGAGAAAATTAAATGGTAATCGGCCTCAATCGTTTTAGACAACATTTTGCTCCTTATGCAAATCAATATGTTTTAATTGGAGGCACAGCATGCACGGTCATAATGCAAGAATCGGGATTGGATTTTCGCGCCACAAAAGATCTCGATATTGTTTTATACGTAGAAGCGCTTAATTTCGACTTTGCGTCTGCTTTCTGGAATTTTATAGAAGAAGGGGGATATCAAAACCGTCAATGCAGCACGGGGAAAGAGGTTTTTTATCGTTTTGCAACGCCTGCCACTAGCGATTACCCTTCAATGATCGAACTTTTTTCACGAGTTCCCGACAATGTAAAATTTTCAGGCAAAGGTCATTTAACACCCATTCCGATCAATGAAACTGTCGCTAGCCTTTCGGCTATTTTGTTGGATGATGATTATTACAACTTCATTCATCTCGGCAAACAGCAAATAAATGATTTATCTGTTCTAGATGCTGTTCACTTAATTCCTTTAAAAGCACGCGCGTATATTGACCTCATGGGAAGAAAGCAAAACGGGGAAAACATCGATGAAAAAGACATCCGAAAACATAAAAACGATGTCATCCGCTTGTATCAACTCCTTTCAGCTAATAGCCGAAAAGAATTGCCTCTCCCTATTAAAAATGACATGAGCTCCTTCTTAAACGACATAAAAAACGACAAATCCATCGACTGTAAAAATTTAGGCTTAAAAAACGTTGATGCGCAGAAGATCATAGAAATTCTTGGGGGGATTTATGGCATTTCTTTTGATGTTTTAGCAGTGGACAATCCCATATAGAAATGCTTAAAAAACGGACCATGTAGATGTTATTTTTAATTTAGATACTTTTTATAAATAAAATAATTAGAGAAGGCGTAATGGAACAATTGGTGAAAAATAAAATCGAATTTAGCGATTATGATGCATTGCTCGGAAAACTCTGGAAACAATCCGAAGGGAGAAACATAGACTTTAAAGCGCCATTTATTTTCGGCAAAGCTCAAAAAAAAGAGATGTATGGCCTTGTGAAAGACATTCTTGCAATGGCTAATACTGAAGGCGGCGGCTACATAGTCATTGGAAGGAAGGACGCAGGAGAGGCCGAAGACTGTAGTCAAGATGTACGCGACTCCTTTGACCCTACCGATGTACATAAACAAACTAAAAAATATGGCCGACCGGAACCTAAATTTACGATTACAGAAGCAACATCACCTGAAGGCACTACAGCAATCGTTGTTTGCGTCGAAGAATTTGAGGAGCACCTGGTCATCTGCGCTGAAAATGCCGATTGCGAGCAAGGCAAAAATATTCTTCGCGCTGGCGCCGTCTACATTAGAAGTAAATCTGGAGATGCTTCTAGTGCGCAAGTTGTTTTGGAACAAGACATGCGCAGTTTGATAGATCGTTCCATCTTAAAATCAAGCAAGAAGTTGACAGGAGCAATTGAAAGTATAATCGGAGGGTACTTAAAAGGAATAACTCAAAACAATCCTCTAAAAGAAGATTCCCTCTATTGGCAAAAAGAAGAAAAACTTTTATTGAACATTCTAAATGATCAGATTCCTCTTAAAGGTCACTATTTACAAATCATTGCCCATCCAACAAATTATGAAAAACTAATTCTAAATGATGGGAAAACGTTACAAAACAGGCTAACTGCCTCCATAGCTCAGTGTAATGGATGGTCATTTCCTTGCCCAAATTTTGAGGTTACTGATAGACAGGGTTCTGCTGAATCAACTGAAATGATATTGACTTCAAGCCGACCTTTCCAAGAAGGCGAGCTTCAGTATGGCTTTGGATTAAATTTGTCTGGTCTGATGGCCTACCAGGAAGAGCTATGTGCAGCATACGATGCTTACACACCTGGAAAGCCGTTGCTTATATACCCCATCCTAGTGACAATTTATAGGGCAATTGCTTTCTTTGGAAGATTCTTTGCTTTCACCGCAGGAAATGAAAATTTGTCGGTTAACATATTAATTAACGATACACATCAGCGAATACCTACAGGCCGCATGCTTTCAATGTACAATCATTTTGATCCTTATTATGGAGCTGGAGAACTTCCTCATCCAAAAATTAAAGCAACCTTTGAAATACCTCGAGAAGAGTTTACAACTTCACCAAACGAGGTGTTTTCGAAAATGATTCGAGAGCTTTTCGAGACAATGAACATCCGGATGACAGAAGAACAGGTCATGTCTGAAATCGAAAAATTCACATCTCTCAAGTGACATGTTAAAGGAGTTTGAGCAAATATGCGAAAGATAAACAGCTTTAAAACTGAAGATGACCGATACATTCAGTAAAAAAAAACGAAGCTGGATCATGTCCCGCATCAGGAGCGAGAACACTAAGCCAGAAATAAAGGTTCGCTCCTTTTTGCATCGGCTTGGTTTCAGATTTTCATTGAAAACTTCAAAGCTGCCTGGCAAGCCGGATATCATCCTACCGAAGTACAACACAATTGTATTTGTTCATGGGTGCTTTTGGCACCTTTGTCCTCATTGCAAAGGCGGACGTGTGCCAAAGAGCAATATTGCTTATTGGCAGGAAAAACTCATCAACCTAAATTCCCAAAGATTTGGGCATTATGTTAGTGATTTTAAGCTTCATCAATTCTCTATTTTTGATTCTGTAAACTAACATTCCAGAAAGAAAATCTTATCCTCGTACATATCAAAGCACTAAAGATCATATTCAAAAATAAAAAATTTATATTTTTCTCAAGAAATCATTGTGTAAATATTGCTTCTATATCATAATGCCCACGTAGGCATTATGATATGAGGTTGACATGGCTTTTATTAGATATAAACAAAGGGGCGGCAAATGGTACGCGTATGAAGTTGTTGCATTTTGGGATTCTTCTTCTAAAAAACCCAAACAAAAAACCACGTATTTGGGGGTAGCGAATTCTAAGGGAGGAGAAATCATAAAACCAGCTAAAAAGGTTGTTGTAGCATTAGAAAAAGGCACTGTTGATTTTGGTAATAGTTATGTTGTAAAAAAAGTGGCTGAGGATCAAGGTTTTCAGGATATACTCAAGAGTAGTTTTGAAGATTTTGATACTATTATGGCGCTTATTTGCTATCAAATGACTGAGGGATCGGCCATGTATAATGCTCAAGAGTGGATTGAGGGTAATATTGCGAACATGCTATTTCCCAAAGCTAAGTTACGATCTCAAGACATTAGTAGGTTAATTAATTATCTAGGTAGAGAAGAGGTTCAGAGTAGATTCTTTAGATTCTATATAGAGAAATTTTTCAAAGGAACGCATGGTGTTTTAATAGATAGTACATCATTGCCAAGTTCAATTAACAGTTCTCTAAATAATTGGGGGCACAGCGCAGATGGAGTTGATCAAAAGGTTGGCTGCCTCATGCTAGTTGATAAAATTTCAAAGCTACCAATATATTTTAGGGCAATTCCTGGCGAAATAGCAGACGTCTCAACTTTGAAAATTACAATAGATCAAATCACACGATTAGGGTTAAAACCAGAATCAGCGGTATTAGATGCAGGATATTTTTCAGAAGATAACATTGTTTACCTATGCGAAGAAGGCATTAATTTTGTCACAAGAATGCCAAGATCTCGTAAGCAATTCAAGTCATTAATAGATGGTATTAGCATCATGGACGTTCGAGCAAATGCTGTACAATACGGTAAAAGAGCGGTATTTATTAAAAGCCAAGAAATTAAATTATATGATCAAACAATGTTTGCTCATATTATTCTTGATCCTTACAAAAAAGCTAAGGACACTGAGCAATTATTATCGGAATCTTTTGAAAATGAAGAGTCCGAGGAAAACACCAATTCCAGCATGAAATACTGCGGCTATCTCATCTTGATATCTCGTTGTCAGCTTAGCAAAGAAGAGGTGTTACCCACTTACTACAGTAGACAACTGATAGAACAAGTATTTGGTTTTGCAAAGTCTAATAATAGTATATTGCCATTGAGAGTGCACTCAGATCAATCCATTCAGGGATATTTGCTGCTAGTATTTTTATCTTTAGTAGTGTTTGTCATGATGCGGCAAAAATTACAGCCCAAATTCACAGTGGAGCAGGCGTTGTTAATTTTACGCAATCTTAAGGCTAAGGTTTATGAAGCGGAGGCAATAGTCATGGAACCAAATAAAAAATCTAAAGATATTACTAAACTTCTAAATATCATAATGCCCACATCCGTGGGAATTTAGGTTTATATGGCTCCTAGGTTTCTTGGGTAATTCGTTTTTGATGTAGCGATCTATGAGCTCTCCGAACGTTCGCTCAAGATCTTCTCTTTTGGGGAAAAATCTACCATCGCGGATTTTTGCCTCCATTTTGGTAGCCCAAGTCACAGCTCGTGCTTTTGTCGGAAATGTTTCAGATTTTTCCGGCATTCCTTTGATTCGAATGCGGACTCGATACATTTTTTTGGGTTTTTTACCGGGTTCTGCCGGCAATTCTCTTTCTTCAATATATGCCATGCTAAATTCCTCCTATGATTTACGCAGTGGCCCCTATTGGCCCACGGCGTTTTGCAGCAATCGTTAGGAGGTTATGCAGCTTTACATAACTCATTGAATTACAAGTATGCTCGGAGACGGACTCGAACCGTCACGGGGTTGCCCCCAAGGGATTTTAAGTCCCTAGTGTCTACCATTCCACCATCCGAGCGAGAAATATGGGCAACAATATCTCTTTGAGGGTTAAAAGTCTACAAATTTGTGTTCTCGTTGAAGGGGGATATTTCTTTTTTTTCTGTGTTTTCCTCTTCGGTAGGAGGCTGGTTAGGCGTGGGGTGGAAAAATTCGTCTTCGAGAGAGAATGAGGTGGCGCGATGGCGATAGATTTCCTCTTCTTCGCTTTCTGTCATGGTGAAGGGTGCGGGATGGGGTTCTTCGATTGGCACGGCGATTCCTTCGTCTTTTTCCACCTCTTCGGTTTTGCTTTCATCGCGCAGGAAAAAGGCGCCTTTGAACATCGCATTATCTTTATAGCGGGCGATGGTTTCAGAAATAAGTGTGGGAGGTGGTGGGAGAATGGAAGATAGAAGTGTTTGGGCTGAAGGATTATCTTCTGTCATCTCATTGGTGCGAGGAGCTGGAATTTCAATTTTTTCTGTTTCGGAAGCCTCTGAGGGGGCTGATTCCCCTTCTTTAGGAGCTGTTTCTTCCCGTCCACGACGGCGGCGGTAGCGTCCACGGCGATCCCGTTTTTTATCGACGCGAGCTTCACGTGATTCCGCGGCTGCGGCAGACGCTGGTTCGGCGATTTCTTCGGCTGGAGATTCAATGGGAGTTAGATCGGCTTTATCAGATGAAGGCTCACGGCCAGTTTTGGAGCTAGCTTCCCGTCCCCCGCCGATTTTGATGGCGCGTTCGAGGCCGACATTTTTTAGAACCATGCGGGCTTCGCGGACTTCGAGGATCTCGTAGTCGCTGGCAGGGACTAAAAAAGCTTTAGGCCGTTCTGTGGAACGGAAAAAAAAGGAGTTTCCAAAGGAAACGACTTCGACCGCATCCACAAAATATTCTTCTTGTGCTGAGCTTTTGCTGCTGCGGACGACTAATTTACACCCTTCTTTTGGTGTAATAACGGTCTCTATAATAGGTTCGCGCGTAAAATCCACTGTAATATATTCCATTGTTAAAAATGTTCATAATGCTATGCCTTTGCATACGCGCGCTCTTTTGAGGCCATGTAGCCTACTAAATCAACTATACGGCTGGCATAACCCATTTCATTGTCATACCAGGCAATAATTTTGAAAAATTTGTCGTTAAGCGCGATGCCGGCTTCTTTATCGAAAATAGCCGAATAAGTTGAGCTGATGAAATCGGATGAAACGAGTTGTTCATCGCAGTAAGCCAGAATGCCTTTCATTTTGCCTTCTGAAGCTTTTTTCATGGCAGCGCAGATTTGTTCATAGGTGGTCGGTTTACTTAGGCGTACGGTCAGATCCACAACAGAAACGTCAGCTGTGGGTACCCGTAAAGCCATGCCTGTCAACTTGCCTTTGACTTCGGGCAAGCATTGAGCGACAGCTTTGGCAGCGCCTGTTGAGGCAGGGATGATATTTTGCGCCGCTCCGCGGCCGCCGCGCCAATCCTTTTTGGAAGGACCATCGACTGTCGGCTGTGAAGAAGTGACCGAATGAATGGTTGTCATGAGCCCTTCCTCAATGCCAAAGCTATCAAGCAGCACTTTGGTTATGGGAGCTAGGCAGTTGGTGGTGCAAGACGCGTTGGACACGATTTTGTCCTTTTCAGGATTGTATTTGTCTTCGTTGACGCCCATGACAAAGGTAGGAATATCGCCTTTAGCCGGAGCGGAAATAATGACCCGTTTAGCGCCAGCTGTAAGATGCTTGCCGGCTAATTCGGGCGATGTAAATAAACCGGTAGATTCTACGACATAATCAACATTGAGATCACGCCATGGCAGCCGTTCCGGATCTTTTTCAGAGAGTACAAGTGTTTCTTTGCCATTGACGATAATCGCATTATCTTCGGCGCGTACTTCGCCTTCAAATGATCCGTGGGTGGAATCATATTTAAGCAAATAGGCCAAATTATCGGCGGGCACAATGTCATTTATTGCGACGATGTCGATATCTTTCCGCAAAGCAGCCATGCGATAAACCAGCCGTCCAATTCGTCCAAACCCATTGATGGCCAATTTAATTGTCATGCTATCTCCCGATTACTGGCTATTATTAATAAAAAATGCCATACAACGTAATAATAGGAAAAACAATGTCTAAAGTAAAGGAAAAGGTTCATATGAAAGCATTTGATATCGATCCCAGAAGTTAAGAAAGGGGATGATGCCTTGTTTGACAAAATCCATTCTCTCATCTTCTGGTTTTAATCGTTATTCGGCAAGGTATTCAATAATGCACATTTGCGCATTATCGCCGATGCGATTGCGATGGCGTATGATGCGTGTGTATCCACCTGGACGAGTGGCAAAGCGCTTTCCAAGATCGGTAAACAATAGATCGATGACACGGCGATCGTCATTGAATGCACTTTTTTCCCCATGCCGTGCTTGGCGTGCTTCTTTTTCGGTCAAAGGGTTAAATCTGACCATCATTTCGCTGATGGCTTTACGACGGCTTGCCAAAGTATTTCGTTTGGCTAAAGTCACCATCCGATCGGCATGACGGCGGAGGGCTTTGGCCTTTGCAACGGTGGTTTCTATGCGACCGTTGGTAATCAATGCTTTTAGCATGTTGGCAAATAGACAACGTCGGTGAGAGGTTGTCCGATTTAATTTGCATGTATTTTTATTGTGTCTCATGATTTCCTACTTTCTTAACTAACAGAGAATTAGCAATTATTCTGAATCTTTTTCTCTGGATTGTTCTTTTTCTTTAGATTTTTCTTTTTTGCCTTTTCTTTCTTCTTGATAATGGCGGATTTTTTCTTTCACATTATCTTCCGGTGTGATGCCGTAGCGTGAAAGCTCCATTCCCAACTGCAAGCCCATTTCTGAAAGTTTTGCTTTGATTTCATTGAGGGATTTTTTCCCAAAGTTTCTGAATTCGAGCATTTTTCTTTCTGGAATTGAAACCAATTCAGCGATTGTTTCGATATTGGCACCGCTAAGGCAATTGGTAGAACGAACGGAAAGTTCGATTTCATCAATCCGAAGAGCCAATTTTTCCATCATTTCGTCTTTATCGCCTTCCCCTTCACAGGCATTTTGGTCAAAGTTGAGGGCATGGGTCTTTAATTTATTGAAAACATCGAAGTGCTTAAGGCCGATTTGGGAAGCAAATCCGAGCGCTTCAACAGGGGTTACGCGTCCGTCAGTGGTTACTTCGAAGATTAAGCGGTCAAAATCTGTATCTTGACCGACGCGGGTATTTTCTACGAAATAATTGACCATCCTTACGGGTGAGAAAGCAGCATCGATTAAGATCTCATCGGTTGTTTTATCGCGCACGATATGCCGTTCGGAGGGAACATAGCCGCGGCCGATAGCGATGCGGAAATCTACTTGCCGTTTCAAAGGTTTTGTAACGGTGAAAAGATGTAAATTCGGGTTAACAGATTCGAACTGACCATCATTGATCAGGTCGCCTAAAGTGACATCATACTGCCCCCCATTTTTATCTAGGTCATCTTGTGTCACCTCTAAAAGGGTAGTCAGAATACGGGGATCGCGCGAGCTGGGGGTATCATCCATGGGCAATTTGCGGAGAAGTGCGCCTTTGATATTAAGGATGATGTTGGTCATGTCTTCGACGATTCCATCGAGGGACATGTATTCATGGGGGATCCCTTCGATACGGACTGAAATAATGGCCGGAGCTTCGAGAGACGAGAGCATCATGCGGCGCATGGAATTCCCGATTGTATGCCCAAAACCTCTTTCAAAAGGCTCAGCAACAAATCGCGCATAAGTCGTCGTCGCTGTTGTTTCATCGAGGGTTATTTTCTGAGGCATTTCAAACTTGCCATATTTAACAGACATTCTGCGTCTCCTAATAAATTGGGTAAAATTCTCGAGTGTTTAAACCTTTTATTTTACACACGTCGCCGCTTTCTTGCGCGGCAGCCATTGTGTGGAACTGGAGTTTCGTCGCTGATGGAAGAAATCTGCAGTCCTGCGCTTTGTAAACCACGTACAGCCGATTCGCGACCTGCGCCGGGTCCCTTTAATTTAACTTCGACTTCTTTCATGCCCATGGTCATTGCCAATTTTGCAGCATCTTGAGCGGCGACAGTGGCAGCGAAGGCGGACGATTTACGTGATCCAACGAAATTGACTTTGCCGGCTGAAGACCAGGCGATCACTTTGCCTGATGGATCGCAGATACAAATGATAGTATTGTTAAAGGTTGCTTTAACATGAGCGATACCTACAGGTACATGCAAAGAACCTCTTCGTTTTGATTTAAGAGGTTTTTTTGCAGGTGATTGTTGCTGCTGCTGTTGCTGAGGTTGTTGCTTTGCCAAGTGGTCACTCCTTTACTTATTTTTTCTTATTAGCGACGGTCTTTCGCTTTCCTTTACGCGTCCGGGAGTTAGTCCGTGTGCGTTGACCGCGCACAGGTAAACTACTACGGTGGCGCATCCCTCGGTAAGAATGTATACTGACCAATCGTTTGATATTATTTTGAATTTGCCGACGAAGATCCCCTTCGACTATATATTCTGCTTGCAACAGATTATTTATACGTGCAATATCGTCTTGCGTAAGCTTATGCGCCCGCATATTTGGATCGAGACCCAGTTTACCAATGATTTCGTTTGAGAGCTCCCGACCCACTCCATAGATGTATGTCAGGCTGATCTCTAATCGTTTATTATCTGGGATATCGATACCGATAACTCTAGGCATTGAAATCTCCTCTCTTTTCCTAAAAACAACTTTAATAATTTAACATTCTTTACTATTTAAAGCAAACCGTTTTCGTCATTATCTTCCGCGAACCCGGCCATGCTTCATGAATCCTTCATAACGCTTCATGAGCAGATGGGATTCGATCTGTTTCATGGTATCCAGCACGACCCCGACAAGGATTAAAAGAGCCGTTCCGCCGAAAAAGTAGCTGATTGTTTGTGGAACACCTAAAAGCCTGCCCACAAGATTGGGTAAAATGGCTATAAGAGCTAGGAAGATGGCCCCTAGCAGGGTAATTCGATTCATTGTATTTTCCAAGTAATCCTGGGTAGGCTTTCCTTGACGGATGCCTGGGATAAAAGCGCCATTTTTCTTCATATCGGAAGCAATTTGATCCGGCCTAAATTGTGTCGCGGTCCAGAAGTAAGTAAAGAAGATAATCAAGGAGACATACAAGACAAGGTAGAGAGATCCCCCGGGAGAAAGCCAGCCCGCAACCTCGCCGATCCAGTTTCCCTTGCCGATGAAAGTACCGATGGTTGCAGGGAACATGAGCAGCGAAGAGGCAAAAATGACAGGGATGACGCCTGCATAGTTAACTTTGAGAGGAATATAGGATGATCCCCCTTGGACCTCTTTTCGACCCACCACGCGCCTTGCATATTGTAAAGGGATTCGGCGGTGCCCCTGGATCACCAGAATAGTGGCAATGGTGACGAGAATAAAAACCGCTATGATGACAAGAACTGTGGCAAAATTCATTTGCCCCGGATCTTGAGAATCTAGGTTCAGTTGTTGGAAAATGATCCCTAAAGCAGTAGGCAGGGAGGATAAAATACCGACAGTAATGATTAAACTCATCCCATTTCCGATCCCTTTTTCGGTGATCTGCTCACCGACCCACATAAGAAGCAGGGTGCCCGTTGTCATGGTAAAGACAACGACAAGATAAAATAAAAGAGGGATGCCGAACATTTGGATATCTAGTAATTCATGAGCGACGATGCCCGGACGGCTGAGGTTAATTTGAACGGCATAACGCGCATACATCGCTGATTGGAGGACTGCAAGACCAAGAGTCAGCAACCGTGTAAACTTATTAACTTTGCGACGACCCTGTTCGGGATTTTCGCGCACTTCCCGTTGCAAGCCAGGCACGATGGCGACTAATAACTGCATAATGATCGAAGCTGAAATATAGGGAATAACCCCTAAAGCGACGACAGTCATTTGAGAAAAAGCGCCGCCGGAGAAAATATCAACAAGTTGGAATAAATTTTGAGCACCGCCGGTCGCTTGCCGGAAAAAGCCTACCGCCACTTCGCCGTTGATCCCCGGTACAGGAATAAAGCTGCCAACGCGATAAGCAGCCAGCAGCATCAACGTGAACAAGATTTTAGTCTTTAGCTCAGGGATTTGGAATACTCTTTGTAATGCTTGCAGCATTTATCACCTGTCTGTTTGATACGTCAGTAAAATAAAAACACTATTCTTGCAAAGCCACTTCGATTTTAGCATGGCTGAGCTTGTCGCGTGCACTTGCGGAGACTGCATGCGCTTCGATTTTTACTTTTTTCGTCAATTCTCCATTGCCTAAAATTTTTATTCCGGCAGAAGCTCCATTGATAAACCCGCGCTCTTTTAATGATTTAACATTGACTGTTTCGCCATCTTCGAAAAGCTGATCGATTTGAGTCAAATTGATGATATCGAGTTTTGGTTTGCGGAACATTTCATTATTAAAGCCGCGAATCGGCAATTTCATAAATGTACGAAATTGGCCCCCTTCATAGCCTTTACGAGTCTTATACCCGGCACGCGCTCCTGCGCCTTTTTCACCGCGACCGCAAGTTTTACCCTTGCCTGATCCGGGACCGCGGCCAACGCGTTTGACAGATTTTTGCTTACGGCTGGTATTTTTTAGTGAATTTAGCGAAATCATGCCAAACCTCTCATCTGTTTAATTTTTTCACGCTTTTGCAGCATGGATAACGCTTTAAAGATGGCTTTAACTTGGTTAATGGGATTGCTTGCCCCAAGGCTTTTAGCCATGACATCTTTGTATCCTGCCATTTCCAATACTGCGCGTATTTTTGATCCTGCGATCACACCTGCACCAGCAGGCACCGGTTTAAGGATTATCGAAGCACCATCCCAATGCACAGCCACTTCATGCGGTACTGTTGTTCCCTCTATGGGAAACGAAACCATATTTTTTCGGGCAGCCTCGCCCCCTTTGCGGATTGCATCAGTCAGTTCATTTGCTTTAGCAAATCCGTAACCGATTTTTCCTTTTCCATCACCGGCAAGAATCAAAGCCGAGAAGCTAAACTTTCGTCCGCCTTTTACGACTTTGGAGCAACGGTTAATATAAAGTACTTTTTCGGTAAATTCATTGCTAGGCTTTTCTTTTTTATGGGAATCGCTTTGTTTAGCCATTTTCTTGATCCTTATACATTCATTAAAATTGTAAACCACCGGAGCGTGCGGCGTCAGCAAGCTCAGCTAAGATTCCGTGGTATTTAAAAGGACCCCGGTCAAAGACGACCTCTTTGATATTTTTCTCTTTAGCTATCGCTGCAATTGTTTCACCCAATTTACGTGCGGATGCTTTGTTTTTACGAGCAAATTCAGTCCCGCGGTGTTCTTTGCTGAAAGTTGAAGCTGTACCTAGGGTGAATCCAGCTTCATCGTCGATCAATTGCGCTTGAATGTGCTTATTTGATTTGACAACGCATAAACGGGGTTTTGAACCTGTGCCATGGAGCCGTTTTCTAACGCGCCAGGCTCGTTTTTTTTGTCTTACATGTTCTTTGCTGATGGTATTTCTCATAACCTTAACCTAACTGTTTATTTTTTCGCTGCAGCAGCTTTACCGGCTTTTTTGCGAACGTATTCCCCTTTATAACGTATCCCTTTTCCTTGATAAGGCTCTGGCGGACGAGCTGCGCGCACTGAAGCAGCGAACTGACCCACCTTTTGCTTATCGATCCCTGTGATAAAAATATTGGTATTTTTATCAACCTTAACCTGAACGCCGTCGGGGATGCTGACTTTTGTTGGATGGGATAATCCAATTTGCAGATCCAGATGATGCCCTGATACAGCAGCACGATAACCTACGCCGATCATCTCAAGTTCTTTTACAAAACCCTTTGTTGTCCCCTCGATCATGTTAGCGATTAGAGTGCGAAACAAACCGTGGAAATTGCCATTGTCTTCGTAGCCTTGAGCCAAGTCGATATGGATGACATTGTCTTTGAGCTGCACATCAATTCCTTCGACTATAAACTGCTTCAAGGAACCCTTGGGCCCTTTAACTGTTATTTCAGCAGGGCTAATTTTAACTTCCACTCCTTTAGGGAGCGGGATGGGAAGTTTTCCTTTGCGAGACATTTCTTATTTCTCCTTCTATCTAATCCTAGCGGCTATGAAAAAGCTCTATTACCATACTAAACACAACAGTTCCCCGCCAATTTTGCGGTTTCTGGCTTCTGTACCCGCCATGACACCTTGCGATGTGGAAACGATCGAAAGCCCTAATCCGCCGTAAAAGCGGGGGATATCTTCGTGACCTATATAGCGCCGCAGGCCAGGCTTAGAAATCCGTTTCAAACCCTGGATCACCGGTTGCCGACCTTCGGCATATTTTAGAAAAATCCTGATAGTTCCACGATTTTTATTATCTTGTTTTACGAGGTAGTTTTCGATAAAACCTTGGTTCTTCAAAATTTCTGCAAGATTTTGCTTAAGTTTGCTCCATCCGATATCGACATAACGGTGCTGAGCCTTTATTGAATTGCGGATCCGGGTAAGGAAGTCAGCTATTGGATCACTTATTGCCATGTTTCTTCTCCTCTCTTAAGCTGCTACCGAGATCGGTAAATTTTTAAATGGTAGACCGAGCAATCTTAATAATTCGACACACTCTTCATCGGTTTTTGCACTAGTCACAAAGGTTATGTTCATCCCCTGGGCCCTTTTTACTTCGTCCAAATTAATTTCTGGAAAGACTTGTTGATCATCGATTCCCAACGTAAAGTTTCCTTGTCCGTCGCACTTGATAGGGAAGCCCCTAAAGTCGCGTATGCGAGGGCATACGATTGTAAAAAAGCGGTCTATGAAATCAAACATTCTTGCACCGCGCAACGTCACTTTTATACCGATCGGCTGCCCTTCGCGGAGTTTAAAGTTTGAGATCGCTTTTTTGGCTTTAGTGATGATCGGTTTTTGACCTGAAAGCATCGTCATTTCATTAACACAAGCCTGGATGGTATTTTTATCCTTTGAGGCTTCGGCAATGCCCATGTTGATGACGACTTTTTCAAGAGTAGGAATCATCATGGGGTTTGCATAGGCAAACTTTTTTTGCAGTTCCTGCTTGATCTCATCTTGATAACGTTTCTTTAGCCTAGACATTTTTCAACTCATTTTTGGTTTAGCGACTTTACGCCTGTTTTTTTAACGAGCGGTAGAGCACTTCTTTACCGTCTAATTTATAATATAACTCACGGTGACCCTGGTCATTCACGCGCACGCGCAATTTTACTGGTTTATTATCTTCGGTACAGATGCGCAGGTTAGAAATGTGGATGGGTCTTTCCATGGACATGATGCCACCTTTTTGACCTTCTTTTGTCTGTTTCATATGCCGTTTACGGACGTTGAGTCCTTGTACCACAGCTTTTTCGCCGATAATTTTCAGAACACGACCTGCTTGACCGCGATCATTTCCTGCCAGCGCGATAACTTTATCGCCTTTGCGAATTTTATTTGTCTCTGAAGTTTTATTTTGCATTTTTGTTACCACCTTAACCTTTAAATCACTTCGGGTGCGAGAGAGGCGATCTTTAAGAAGTCTCTATCGCGCACTTCACGGGCCACCGGTCCGAAGATACGGGTGCCTCTGGGGTTATTTTTATCATCGATTAATACACAGCTATTTGTATCGAAACGAAGTTTTGTGCCATCTTTACGTCTGATGTAGGACTTTGTTCGTACAATAACAGCTTTGACGACATCCCCTTTTTTAACTTGGCCATCTGGTTCAGCTTCTTTGACTGAGCAGACGATAACATCGCCGACATTGGCATAGCGCCGTCTTGTGCCGCCGCGAACTTTAAAACATTTGACCCGCTTTGCGCCTGAATTATCAGCCACTTTCAGCTCGGTTTCTTGTTGAATCATAACTCATTGACTCCGATTACTAATTCTTTATACCTTAAGCTACAACGCGCCAGCGTTTAAGCTTTGAAAGCGGTCTTGTTTCCACAATGTTTACTTCAGCGCCTAATTCTAAAGGCGAACCATCGTTATGGGCATAATATTTTTTTCTGCGCGTCACCACTTTCATATATTTTGGATGGCGATAGGTACTTTCGACTCTTACGACAACAGTTTTTTGCATTTTGTTAGAAATAACAACGCCTTTTTTGACTTTGCGATTTCCTCGAGTTGCCTGTTCCATTTTTTTCCTCTAAGCTTAGCTATTTTATTTCGCAGTTTGTTTTTCTGTCATAACAGTCAACAAGCGAGCGATCTCTTTCCGTTTTTGACGCGGCAAATGGGGTTTTTCCATCTTTTTGGTCTGTTTTATTTCATTGGTCAGATGGAACAACTCTTTTTGCGTATCGGTATAATTTGCTTCAAGCTCATCGAGCGAGAGATCTCTTAATTCTTTGGCTTTTTTCATCACATCACCTTAAACTTGTTGTACTCGTTCAACAAAACGGGTCTTAAGACCCAACTTGGCAGCTGCGCGTCGAAGAGCATTTTGGGCCATATCTCTTGGCACGTTGGCCACTTCAAAAAGGATCTTGCCGGGACGCACAACAGCTACCCAGTGATCAACCGCGCCTTTTCCTTTACCCATGCGCACTTCAGCCGGTTTTTTTGTGACAGGCTTATCGGGAAAAATGCGTATCCATACTTTTCCGCGACGTTGGAAGTAGCGGTTGATGGCTACGCGGCAGGCTTCTATTTGTTGATTTGTGACCCAGCCTCTTTCTAGGACTTGTATTCCGAATTCACCAAAGTGGACAAAATTACCCCCTTTGCTGATACCGGCAAACTGCCCTTTCTGCATTTTGCGATGTTTAGTCCGTTTTGGCATCAATGTCATATTGCTGCACCTTCTTTTTTCGTGGCGGACGCGTCCTCTCCACGGTAGATCCAGACTTTAACGCCAATGCTACCGTATGTTGTTTCGGCGCGCGCATAGGCATAATCAATGTCTGCACGCAAAGTGTGCAGGGGAGTACTTCCTTCTTTATACCACTCGGTGCGGGCGATTTCGGCACCGCCGAGACGGCCTGACACTTGGACTTTGATCCCCAGAGCGCCGGCATCGATCGATGATTGCATGGCTTTTTTCATCGCGCGCCTGAAAGGGATGCGCCTTTCGAGTTGTTTGGCGATTCCGTCCGCGACGATTTTGGCATCGAGGTCGGGGCGCTTAATCTCTTCAACTTCGATCCAAACCTCTTTACCCGTCAGAGCGAGCAATTCGGCTTTGAGCATGTCGATTTCAGCTCCTTTTTTACCGATAACCATTCCTGGACGAGCAGTAACGATCGTTACTTCAATTTTTCCGCTCATGCGACGAATAAGAATCTGTGAAGTGCCGGCTAAATTTGGCTTTTTCATCAAAAACTCTCTGAGTTTTTGATCTTCAATCAAGAGAGTTCCAAATTCTTGTTTATTAGCGTACCATTTGGAGCGCCAATTTCGCGTACGGATTAACCGGAAGCCGATTGGATTTGTTTTTTGTCCCATCTCAAGATCTCCTTATTCTGTACTGACAACCACGGTGAAGTGGCTTGTCCGTTTCAGGATTGCATGTCGGCCGCCACGGTTTTTCGGTTTTGCCCGTTTCAATCTGGGGCCTTCATCGACGCGGACTTCTTTTACGATTAGTGTTTCCCGTCTCAATTCATGCTGAGATTCGGCATTTGCTACAGCGCTATCCAATGTTTTTTTAAGGAGACGACCTCCTTTTAGACCGCAATGGATTAACTGCACTGAAGCTTGCTCAACAGGAAGATTTCGGATAAGCCCTGCAGCCAATCTAGCTTTACGGGGGCTGATACGTATAAATTTGCTTATTGCTATTGCGGAGTTCATGGAGTTGCCGCCTTGGTAGACTTAAGTGGATGTCCTTTAAATGTGCGTGTTGGCGAAAATTCTCCTAGCCGATGGCCCACCATATTTTCGGTGACAAATACTTGTAGGTGTTTCCGTCCATTGTGCACTTCAAATGTATGACCAACCATTTCGGGGATGATCATGGAGCGACTCGACCATGTTTTGATAGATTTCTTTGAATTCGCCTTGTTTTGATCTTCAACTTTTTTTAGAAGATGATGATCAACAAAGGGTCCTTTCTTTAATGATCTAGCCATACCTTACTTTTTCCTTCGATCTTTAACGATAAACTTATTGGACTTTCTAAGCGATCTTGTGCGCAATCCTCGAGTGCAAACGGCCCATGGGGTTTGCGGAATATTACCTTTATGCTTACCTTCTCCACCACCGTGCGGGTGGTCGACAGGATTCATGGCCGTACCGCGGACAGTTGGCCTTACCCTTTCCAGCGCATACGGCCGGCTTTTCCTTCAACGCGCAAATTATTTTCGGGGTTCGAAACCGATCCGAATGTGGCGCGGCACTCTTCGTTGATCATACGCACTTCACCTGATGGCATCCGAAGGGTCGCATAGCCGCCGCTGCGGGCCATCAGCTGAGCAGAAAGACCTGCAGAGCGCACCAATTTGGCGCCTTTGCCGGGGATAATTTCAAGATTATGAACCACCGAACCAAGCGGCATATGCTTTAATTTCATGCAGCAACCCACATGAAAATGGGGGCTCGTCGCTTGTTTGTACGGTATCGCCGACGCTGAAGCCCGTGTGCGGCTATAATATATCGTTTTTCGCCATCTGCATAATTTAAGAGCGCCAAGTAAGCAGAGCGGTTAGGATCGTATTCAATCGATGCGACGCGAGCGGGGATATTTTCTTTATCTCGTTTGAAATCGACGATACGATATTTTCTTTTGTGTCCGCCCCCTTTATGCCGGCAAGTGATATGCCCATTATTATTACGACCATTGGTGCGTCGTTTGGGCAAAAGCAAACCTTTTTGGGGTGGAACAACAGTGCGCTTTCCCTCTTCCCTTGTCAATTCTTCATGCATGGGCAAGATGAGCTGGCGAGTACCTGGAGTAATGGGGCGGTATTTTTTCAACATTTTGTCATGTTCCTTATTAAGTGTTGTCCAAGTTGTCGCCTTCTTCAAGAGTGACAATGGCTTTTTTAAAGCCTGAAGTCATCCCCGGACGACCGCGTACACGACGTGCTTTTGGTTTAACATTAATTGTATTGACACCGACAACTTTGATATTCTTATCGTGATAGATCTCTTCTAAAGCTTGTGCAATTTGCGGTTTTGTTGCTTTGCGATCGACGATGAAAACATATTTTGGCGATTTGCATCGTTTGATACTTGGGTTGCTTTCGGAATTTTTAAGTTCCTGGAGCATGGTAGCTTTTTCTGTCACATGCTGATGCTTGATGATTTGATACGGATTTTTTTCTGCCATGGTCATCGTTCCTTATGTTACAGAAGCCACTGTCTTAGTTCTTGGTAGGCCGACTCAGTCAACACGATATCATTAGCGAGCAGCACATCGTATCCGGAAATATTGGCTGCGAGGGAAAATTCTGCTTTGGGCAGATTCCGCATGCTTTTGATAAAATTGTCGTGTTTATTTGACTGGATGCTTATTTTTTTCTTAACGTTCCCAATTTTAATCTCTTCGTAGGAGCCTTCGCCGAGGAAAAGAACTCGTTTTTTAATATTGCAAGCGTGGAGAAAGCCGGCTACTAGTGATGTTTTGGGAGTATCGATGGACATATCATCCACGATATGAAGTTTGTTTTCTTTGATTTTTTGACCGATTAAAAATCGGATGGCTGCTTGCCGTTCTTTTTTGTTGATCCGCACATGCTGATCGAATTTGGGTTTTGGTCCGAATACCCGTCCGCCCCCTTTATATTGAGGTGCGGCTAAAGACCCTTGTCTAGCGCGGCCGCCCCCTTTTTGCGGGTGTGGTTTTTTGGTGGTATGATTAACTTCTGAGCGCCCTTTCGTATTTGCGGACCATTGCCGTGCGTTAGCGCGCAGCGCAACGATATAATCTTTAATCATTTGGCCGTTGGCTTCAGCCTTCAGAAACGCGTCGTCAACTTTGACATCGCCGATTTCCTGACCTTGGAAATTGTATTTTTTCAATGTAGTCACGCTTCTACTCCAACTCTATTTACTTATGACTCTTTTTCTTTACACCTTGCAATTTAATTGCGGGTGATAGGATGACCAGGCCATTTTTTGGACCTGGGACAGCACCTTTAACCAGGATAATATTGTCTTCTTTGATGATAAGGATCACTTCAAGATTTTGCACAGTTTTGCGATCATCGCCCATATGGCTAGCGCGTTTGCCGCCTGGCAAACAGCGACCTGGGGTTGATCTCATTCCAGTGGAACCGGCATGTCGATGGAAGCCTGAACCGTGGGAAGCAGGGCCTCCGGAATAGTTATGCAGTTTGATGACCCCTTGATACCCTTTTCCTTTTGACATGGCTGTTGCATCGACAAATTTGATGTTTTCAAATTGTGTAACATCGAGTTCTTGGCCTACCGAGTACTCTTCTGTTTTTTCCAAGCGGGATTCAATTAAATAGCGGCGTGGTTCGACGTTAGCTTTTTTAAAGTGGCCGCGCAAAGGTTTTGACACTCTTTTTTCAATTGTGCGTGGGTCTTTTGTGACGATTTTTTCGAATCCAAGCTGGATAGCGATATACCCGTCGTTATCGGGTGTTTTGATTTGTGTGATGACATTGGGTTCTGCTTCGATAATTGTGCAAACGATGGCATTGCCTTTATCATCGAAAAGCTGTGTCATTCCGCGCTTTTTGCCCATCATTTTAATGTGCTTAAATGCCATAGGTCATTCCTTAAGTTCTTTAGCTGCTCAAACTTTTAAGATCAGTGTGCTATGTTATACATGCAGGCTGCCTTTTTTAACAAGTGAAAAGGTACACACGAGATGCGTTCTTTTCAGTGTTGCAAAGGGATCTTGTTTTTAGCGTTTTTAGGCGCTTTCTGTAAAACGACTTATCTTATGCGAGAACGTGCAGAAGAGGTCAAAAATACAGGTTCAAGTGTGAAGATTAGCAAATCGCTGCATTTTTTAACAACACTTTTTATTGGCGGGATGATTTTTCTTTTTTGCCTTTTATTGATCCGCGTTTTTTTTTGCTTTTAGATTATTTCAAGACGGTTTTTTGGCAAAGATGGCGTAGCCATTGCGCACATTGTGATTATCTTGGAGCAGATCGTAATTAGGATCTTCGAGGAGCCTTTTGTAATTATTGTAATTTTTAAAGGTATTGATATCGTCTAGAAGGATGAATTTTGCACCGTAAATGAACTTTAGTTCAGCATTTCCGGTAAATTCGGAACCATCAATTAATACCATGTCAAAATCGAGGATCCCATTTTCATCTTTGATCAGTTGAATGCCATTTTGAGGGACATTGTGTGAATTAACATATTCTATATCGCGACGAAGCCACTCAAGAACTAATGCAAGTGGGAAATGATTGAGGTTAGTTTGGGTTGTATGATAGAATAGGGAAATTTCCTCCTCTTGGGGAAAAGCTGCGGCCGGTACAGAGGACGCCTGATAGCAAATGACAGCAGGATTGTCTTTATAGCGCTTGTTTAGGGCCTTGAAGCGCGTATTTGAAATTTCCATGCAAAAAAGTTTTGGGTGGTTTGGATTATCTTTAATACCCGTTACAAAGGCTTCCGTACTCCCCTCGCCGCTGGATGATCCTATTTCCAATATAGTATTAATAGGCTGAGTGCGTGTGAGCCAGTAGATGGCCTTATAAAACATATCATTTTTTATTTCGGGTAAAATGATATCATCCAGCTCTTTGAAATGGGACTTTAAACGCTTGCTGGATGCTTCATCTGTGGATTTTGATTCACCGTATGGCATGAAACAGAGGAGACTTAAAATGATGGTGCGGGTGATTTTGAACATGCATAACCTCCATTTGGCGGATTCATTTTATTTACCGGCTTATAGGAATTAATGATATTCATCCAGTAAGCGTGGGTGAGCTGCTCTCTATAGCTGGGATTGGTAAAAGCATCCCCATATTGTATTAGCCATTTATTTAAATTTGATTCGGTAATTTCAGACCAATCCTTGATAATCACTACTGGTAGACCCTTGTAAAGAGAATCTAAAGGCGATGTTTTAACGATCACTATACATCCTAGCACTAAATCTTCCCATGTTCTGTGGCAGTCCAAACCTATGCCGCGCGGACTAATTGAAAAAGCATATTGCCCTTTTATCTGCCAGAGCAAATGCCTTGGCATTCTTGCGGGAGCCGCATCGATTAAACCCGTGGGATAAATTTGATTGAAGATGGACTGACGGCTCTCGCCATCAAAAACACCCCTATTGCTTAGATGAAAATCTACAAAAGCCTTGTTAATACGCAGATGCGTTGGCGGCAGATTCGCAAGTACCTGTTCTAAAACCCTTTCTTGTTCCTCTGTAGACTGCTGAGATTCTCTGAAACAAGCGCAGTATTGGGAATGGGCCAGGGTATGAAAGTCGATTCCAATGGGAATACCATGGATTTTTTTATGAGAAATGTTGTCGGCATTTTGACTAAAGATGCAAATGACCCTTGGGTCATTAATTAATGCATCTACATCGAATAATTTTCGATAGGAGGAAGGGAATGCTGCATCGCCATCATTGATGACCAAAATAAAGGATGTGTTAATTGCGGGTAAAATGTTGTGATAAAAGTTTGCTACCTTATGACTCTGCAGCCAAATGAGGTCGCCTTCCTTGATCTCTTTAATATAATTTTTGAGCCTTACGACTGATTCAGAAACAACAGTGTGGTAATCATAAGGCAAGCCATTTTTAAAAGGAGTGACATCGCAAGCCATCGCTATCCCAAGGTTCCAAATGTACTTTGGAGGCGTTGATTTTGCTAAAATAAGAAAGGGGGCCGCGGTAAAAGCTAGAGATGCCCAAGCCATTAATTTAAACATAAATAAATATTTTTAGTTGTAGTACATGCACATCTGAGGATTGACATAAACCTTATCAAAACCTTGTAAAAACATCGTGGCAAATAAGGGAACATGCTCGCAGCAGGTGATAAATGGATAATTGGATCGGCTTTCTCTTGCGCTGTTATGGGAGAAAACAATGGGGATTTTTTTTTCTCCATTTGAACCTATTAGAGCCAGATATTTTTTTAATTGCGGGTTTTGTTTGGATAACGTAGGAAAAATTTTCTTATAAAATTTTTTTAAATTATTGGTTATAGTCCCCGAATATGAACAATTGATGATGCTGGCTGTTTTAAAGATAGCTAAACCTCCGAAAGCTGAATAAACTTGCAACCATTTATCAGTTGGAATCTTGAACCACGTCTCAGATAACTCCTTCCACCATTCATCCCCCATGATTTCAGGTCCAAAAGGGAAATCGGTGCTTCTGAATGCATAGCGATCCCAATACCTTTCTTCTTTTATTCCGTTTGAGCTTACACAGTCCCATGACCCTTCGGTATTTACCGTTTTGACAATTTCTTTGATAGGCCATGGTGTTTTGAAATCCAAATCGGCCATGATGAGATAATCAAATCCCGCATATTTTGGGTCTTTGGCTCTCTTTAAAACGATATTGCGAGCTTTAGCGATTCTTTCCGGCCTGGATTCAGGTAGATCCTTTTTCGGCAGTTGCTCTGAAATGCAAATGACATGCGAATTTTCTTTTGACCATTTTGAAAGAATGGCAGCCGTGTTGTCTGTTGAATTGTTTTCGTAAATAATGACTGCATAATCGGCAAATTTATTTCCTAACTCTGTAATATTATCGATGGTATTTTGCAGAGCTGATTCCACATTGCGGCAGACGCCGCAAATCAAAACTTTTTGGGGACTGCTACAGACATTTTCTCCCGCTAGATCTGCAGCAAACCCGATAAGAGCCGCCGACAACACGGTTAGGAAACGTATAAATGAAAAAAAAATTATGGAGTTATTCATAGTGATCCTTAAAAAGAAAATGTTTGCTTGGACTTAAATCTTGTTTTGATTTTTTATCGTTAGCATGATAAAAAATCTTGCAAATTCACATTTGAATAGTTACTAAATATGAATTAAATTTTCAACATGAAGAAACAATTACCAATCTAAAGGAAAACATATGTCAATTGCCTCTAGAAGCCGCTTAACTATTGCAGCATGTTTCATTTTGAGCTTTAGCAGTGTTTTTACCCTTTCGGGGACCAGTATTTCTCAAGTTTCTGGGTATCCGAATTTTTGCCAATTGGCCGCCAACAATGATCATATTTTTGCCAGCTTTAAACGGCAACCTGTTTATAGAGCTATTTTGGAACACGTCGACTATGAAACAGGAAGGCAATATTTGCAGATTATTCTTGCTGAACATCCCGAATTTTTAAAAGATTTCGATCTATGCCGGCAGAATGATGCTATAGGAGATCCGATTGTCCACGATTACGGTGAGTATGGAGTATTTTCACCTACGACATTGCGCTATATTAAAGTGGCAGGTGATCTTAAGCAACGATTTGGCGATTTAAGCCAAAAGCATATTGTGGAAATAGGCGCAGGATATGGCGGGCAATGTAAAATCTTGTCTGATTTAATAGGATTCGCCAGTTATACAATCATTGATTTACCACAATGCAACGCTCTATCCAGAAGGTATTTGCAAAAGCAAAATGTTAAAAATGTTTTTTTTATTGATAACGATAAACTTAATTCTGTAAAAACCTTTGATCTTGTCATCAGCAATTATGCTTTTTCTGAAATAGATCGGGATGAACAAAAAAATTATTTAAATTTTGTAGTCGAGCAAGCACCGTGTGGATATATGACCTTAAATTTCATCTCTCATGTGTGCAATATACAATCATTTCCTATGATGGAAATTATAAATTTTTTGGAAAAAGATAACCGCCTAGTTTTAATCGATGAAGAAAGGCCGAATACTCATCCGGATAATCGTATTTTGACTTGGTATACGCCATAGGGCTGCCTTCCCTGCCGTTTTCGGGCACGGGCACGAAAACGGCAGTCTATTTCGAAATTATTTCTATTGTTTCATCAATGTATATTGTATTTCCTATCAATACACTATGAGACGGTGTAATCATAACTTTGTAATCTGCAATTTTTGATGCACAGATCGAGTAATTCGATTCAGGTCGAATTAAACAATCAAATTTAGTCATTTCGAAAAAGTCTTCCAAGACATTAGCATCGTGTGAATTTGCTTCCTGGCGATAGCCAAATTCAATATCTGCATTATTCAGAAAGTTTTTGTAGTAATGAGCAATAGCTGCGGGATCCTTATCATCCGTAAAGATATAGGCATAAAGTGGAGAGCCATTAAAAATTTCATAAATCCGTTGAATTTGTTCCATGTAGAAGGAATGAGGAGGCACTTTTAAAGGAAATACCTCGCCGACATTGGTTCCATCATAGCCTCCGCCGGTCCGGACATGCACTGCAACAGTGATGTAATCTTTAGGCAGTTGCAAAGATGTTCGAAAATAGAGTGGTTTGATGCAACGCTTGATTTCTTTGCGGAAACCCGGATCATTCCAATCAACCTGAAAAGCATAATAGACTCCTGAGCACCTCTCTTGCACGCATTCTGGAAAATAAGGAATGACATATAAAGCTGAGATCGGTTCATCGTAGTCGATCAAGGCATTAGGATGGGGATAGATGACTTGATCATAATAAACCGTGCTCTCTTGGTTAAAACGCTTTTCCAAATGATGTACAACCAATTGATCTGAAAAAGCAAAAGGTTTGTAGAGTAAAGGGATTTTGTATTTGTATGAAATCCATTTTGCATGCAGGTATCCGATTAATTGATCGCCAAATCTGCCTCCGCTGTGGATGTATGAAACACCTTTTTTGCATAGGCTGACTTCGTTTTGAGAATCGACTTGAAGAGGATTAGCATAAGCCGGCAGATCATTTAAAATAAATGCGAGCGCAATTAATAAAAGTTGTGTTGCTTTCATCTTGGTGCTTCGTGATTAGATTTTCTGATTAAAGCTACATATAATCCATTCCACCATTGCTTTCTGTCTCCATTGCCATTTGCGGGCAATTCAACTTCGTATAAAACTTCGTATTTTAATTCTTCAAACGCAGCCCTTGTCCCTTTTCGGATAAAATCCCAGTTCCAATCATCCACTACAGCAATAAAAAGAGGATTTAAAACTTGGTTATAGTAGGTGAAAGCTTGTTTTAAAGAATCAAAAGAGGGAAACCCATCATAAAAATAAACGGTTATAGGTTCGTTGACAATATGTTCCGGAATAACTTTAAAACAATGGACAGGGAAAAAACTGAAAGGGATGCCACTTAAAAATTTTTCACAATTTTTATGAAAAGCAATTTCTCCTCGTACCTGTCTTGACCAATTATCGATACCGATCGCTTGGGAAATGGAATCTTGGTTCCCGTACAAAGCAGAAACCCAAGTTGATCCTTTCCAACAACCGATTTCTAAATAACTTGTATTTTTTTTCGAACACAGATTATTTAAAAAATGGCGTACTTTTGCACTTGATAATCCATCAATTTCCAAAATGTCTTGATTTAATTTTGATTTACCTCTTTCAGCCGATTCAATGCTTTTCATGATATGTAGAATGAGCTCCAATTCTTCATTACTCAAAAACTGATAATCGGATTTAAATAGGGGTCTAGGAGTATCACCTTGGAGTTTGCAACAGGAGAATTGAATAGCTATAGAAAATAAGATGATCAAAATAACTTTAACTTTCATAAAACCCATCTTTTTTTAGTCGTTCAAGAAAATCATCTTAAGTTAAAAAAATATTTTCAATCATTTTTTTTGAATGGGACTTTGACTGTTTCTCCATTTTTTAAGCGCCTTTTACGACGCAATTTTTCTTGGTCAGCTTCAGCATGGAATGATAGTTTGCCTAAAAGATCTTCAAGGCGGGATCCCTTTGGCATTTTGATTGTCTTGGGATCGTTGACAGCGCCTTCAAGCGTAATTGTAATAAAAGGCTTTTCAGGAACTTTGATCACTTGGTTTTTTCGTACAGGTTTATTCAGATTGAGTTTTTCGAGATGGGCTTCAGGAAAAGGTTTGGCTAAATCCAAAACCTCGCGCAACGTCGTCCCTTTTGGGATTGTGAACGAGCCTGTTTTTTCAACGGCGCCTTCGATAATTACCATTATATCGGGACTCACAACATGATGAGGCTCTCCTGTTGAATACGAAGCGTGGCGAGAGGATAGCGAAAGAACTGTTAGCATGCCCATAAACCCGATGATGACAACCACAGCCAGCCATTCATGCGCTTGCAAGGATGGGCGCTCATCAGCCGATTCAGCCATAACGTCTCTTGAAGATAAAAAAATAATTTTAACTATAGATCAAAAAGAAGTGCCGCTGCTTTTCGGATATCGTATGAACCCTAAGAGAAGCAGCGGCACAATATTAAACTTCTTCTTCTTCTTCTTCCATGTTAGAAAGAGGAGTAGATAGATAAGCAGCTGCATCCTTGTCGACTCTGAATCCATCATAAACAGGAATTTTTACATCTTTGCAGTAAAAGGCCAAATGAATGGTTCTGCCTATGCCTAGGATGCCAACGAATAAACCCGTAAATGTCGAAGCGACTGCAATGCTTGCTGCAAATGGCGCCAAAGTAGTCACAGTTAAACCTGTTACTACAGTCAAAGCAAGTGTGACAACAGCAATTTTAGAAATATCAAAAACCCGGCCTAAAACATCTTTTTTTCTTTCAAGCGTCGCTTTTTCGATTTGCGCTTCACATTTTTCAATTTTATAATCTATAATGCTTTTTCCAAAAGCAAGAGAGTTGTTTCTAAATTTATCTTGAAAGGCTTTCCAGTCAGCTTCAATAATTGGATCCATACGATCGGGCAATCCTTGAGTATCTCGTCTTATGATTTTCCATTTAGCAATTTCGACCTTTTTTTGATCTGAATGGGGATCTGCTTTAAGTCTAATATAGTTTTTTAAGAGCGTTTCAATCGTTTTTCGTTGAGTTTTACGAAGAATCTGACGATCTGCTTCATTATTAAAATAATTGTTGATTTTAGCTGTTTCGCTGTCTTCAAGGTTTTTTTTGTGTGTTAAAGCGTTTTGCAATATTTGTTGGATCTCTCGAAGACTAACGATTTTTTTTTTCATTAGCATCCAAGCTAAGTTTTTTCTTTCTAATGATCTTTTCTTGGTCTGCAATATCTTTTGTGGCATAGATGATGCCGAACACTGAAGAAACTATTACGCACATATCTTTAGCACCAACAACAAAAGTCGATGTAACAAAAGTTAAACCGGTTTTGCTGCTAACTTCAGCACAAAGTTTTGCCAGATTGATCCAGTTCCAAGTGTTTGGAATGATGAGGAATGTTTCCAACCCTTTTTGCAAAACTTGAATAGATGTGCTTATCACTTTATAAACGGCATAATCTTTTGCGTTGGGCTTATTCCACTCATTAATGCTTGTGCATAGTTTTTTCACTCTATATGGAAACTCAACAAACGTAAGAAGGTGAATACCCGAATCTACAACAGAAAGGACGGGCTTAGCCACCACACTGATTTCTTTAGCGATTGATAAGAAAGGAATTGGCACAAGTAAGGTATGTTTTTGCACTTCGATGAAAAATCTGCCGTTGCTTCTGATTCCACGCAACAAATTAATAAACGATTCAAAACTGTCGGTTGTCAGTTTGCAAAATGCTTCTGCGACATGGTTAACGCCTCTATTTAATCTAATGCCAAAAGAGTCTGCCATTTTTATACCTTCTTATTTATAATTTTGAGGTTTCACTATTCATTTTTTAAGAAACAGGTTAGTACAAAATAATTAAACTAACCTGTTTATACTAAGTTTATATAATTACTGCTCTTGCTGGATCTTTTTCAGGCTTTTGATAATTCCAGCTAACATAAAGATTGCGCCCCACACAGACCAAGGCAATTGAACCTAAGACAGCCATGGTTGGCAGGCTTGCAGCAACAGCTGTGCAGGCACTAACGCCTACTAAGGATCCAAATCCAATTGTAGTAATCGTTAATTTGGCAAGATGCGCTGCTAAATCCCATTTGTCTTTTGAAAGCTTGAATTCGCGATGCTGTTTTCTCTCTCGCCAGTAGCCAATATGTAAATTATCATCAGCATCACTCTTCTTAGGAAGATTGCGTTCAATAGTTCCGGCCAATTTAATCTTTTTTGAATGATGGCCCATTTTTTGAACATCATGGCAGCAAGAAAAAATGTAAACTGCGCATAGGCTTGTATAAAAAACGGGTGCTATCGCTATTTGACCTAGCGGAGCTAGCGGTTGCACATTACCAACCCACTGAGCTTTACCCATGAAAGATGGAAATGAACGGATTAACGGTAAGTTTTGGGTTTTTTCGGCTATCCATGGAACCAATTTGAATACATGGATGCTCCCAATCTTAGCGGATACTTGGCTTAAAATATTCAAACCGTGGATTCCGGATGCTCTTAAAAAGAATGGAATATAAAGAATATTGGTAGGCAGCAGCGCCACTTGCGCGGCAATAGCAAAAGCAGGTACTTTATTCTTGGAAAGATCTTCTGCTAAACCAGAAGTAAAATAATGAGCGCTGTTGACCATTCCCAGCAACCAAGCTGTTTCACAAAGTCCCGAGGTGGTTTTGCCGATCACTTCTTTAAAAATATTTTTGCAAACCAGGTCAACTACAGGCACGATTTGATCTAAATGCGTGGCAAATGAAGCGATTGAAGCGATGTCATCTATTTTAGCACTGGCAAAAGCTAGCCCTTTTTTAACAGTATGAATAGCTTTCCATCCAAAGCCTTCTCTTTTATTTAACGCTTGTCTATGATCTTCCCCTTTTGGCTGATAATTATACGGGCAAAAAAGGATAGGGCATTGTTGTATAAACTTTGAACTCATAAGTAACCTAATTTCGTTTCTTTATTATATCTTTATACTCTGCAACGAAGAACCATAATAAACAAAATTAAAAAATATGTAAACAAAAAAAGCTATAGTTACCATATATTTTTTTGTAGAATTCTTTTTATTTATCGTTTATTTTAAAAACAGCTCCATAAAAGCCATCCATACCTCCTTCAGAAGGCAAACTTTGAAATATTTCCCCTTCAATCACAAGAGGATACGTTTTAAGAAAATGTTGCACCTGTTCTTGGTTTTCTTCTTTAAGAAGACTGCATGTAGCGTAAACGATACGACCATTAGGGTGCAAATAGCTTAAAGCCTTTTCAAAAATAGTTCTTTGCTGGCCAATAAGCCTTGTCAAGATCTCTTGAGTAAAGTTCCATTTCATATCGGGATTGCGACGCAGCGTTCCTGTGCCGGTGCATGGAACATCGGCAAGCACCCAGTTCATCTTTTTCTTGATTTTTTTTAACTTAGGATCCTCATAAGGAATGGTTTGGGCATTTTGGATCCCAGCGCGACGTAAACGCTTCCGAGCCTCTTCAAGGGCAAAAGGGCGTATATCGTGTAAAAAAATCTGCCCCTTACCTTGTGCCGCCGGAGCAAAAGCCAAGGTTTTTCCGCCTGATCCACTGCAATAGTCGAGGATCCATTCTCCGGGACTGGGACGCACCATTTGCGCGACAAGCTGGCTACCTTCATCTTGCACTTCAAATAAACCTTGTTTAAATTCGGGCATCCCAAAAAAATTAATTCTCTTATGAAAGATGATGCCATTGGAAGCCTGTTTACACGGGGAAATTTCATATAGATGATTCCACTGAGACAACATCTCGTCGCGGGTTGTTTTTAACGTATTGATGCGTACGGTTGTCGGAGCTTGCGTATTACTGATCAGGCACAATTGGCAAGCTCTTTCAAAACCATGGCTGTTGACAATCAGATCGAACAATTTTTTTGGGAAGCTTAGGCGAATGTGGATAGGGATATCCTCATTGCTTAAGAATGTTTTGGGATCGAACGTCGGATAGGCTTGTACACGGCTTTCCCATGAAGATTCTTCTGTCACATAATCCAATAATGCTTGCCAGCGCACGATGCCATAAGTTGTTTCGGCGATAAAAGCGCGATCTTTGGATCCCAGGGCCTTGTGTGATTTGAAATAGATGTTGAGAAATCGATCAAGCGGAAACTTTTGCTGCTCATAAGAGGAGAGCATTTGGATGAGATGGTGATCGCGGAAGAACTGTTTGACCATAAGCCTTTTATTGACCTAATTAGGAAGTAATTTAAACAATCTATCACATCCATAAATTGATGGGAAAAAATATCACGTTTTAGTTGTTAAAAAAGGCATTTTTTAGCAACATGCAAAATATTTACTAGGGAGGTTCTCCATGCATTCATTATGTTCATTAGGCCTATTACTGGGGCGGATCTGTTTAAGTGCGATTTTCATCATCTCAGGAATTGGCAAATTCATGGATCCTACCGGGACTGCCGCTTACATGACTGCCAAAGGGATGACCATGGTGCCTTTCTTTCTTTACGCCGCTGCTATAGTAGAAATTATTGGCGGTTTAGCGATCTTGCTTGGGTTGAAAGCGCGTTGGGGTGCGGCTCTGCTTTTACTTTATTTAATTCCTCTTACTTACATTTTTCACGATTTTTGGAATCTTGCTGCCCCAGCCAACCAGTTGCAAATAATCTTCTTTCTTAAAAATCTGGCTATCTTTGGCGGCTTGCTTTATGTGCTCTGCACGGGCGCCGGACATTTTGGGTTTGATGCATGCTGCCGTTCAAAGTCGGAAAAATGAATTTCTGATTTGAAGGGTTGAGGATCTTTCAAAAAATAGGTTGATCTGATAATCTTTTAAAGATGGAAAATCGATCAACCTTAACGTTTAAACAAAAAATATTGCTTTATGCAGGATCGCTGCTGCTCGTAGGTTTTGGACAACCTGCATTTTCTGTGCTTTGCTCCATCATTGCCGCCTTATTAGGCTTCGCGCTCTTTTGGCGCATTCTGCTGGATTATCCAAGCCGGAAAGCACGGTTTTGGTTGTCGACCGCTTGGTTTATGGGTGTCCAGCTTATTCAACTCTCTTGGATGATGTCCCATCCATACATCTACATCTATGGTGTTTATGGGGGTGCCGCCCTCTTCATGGGACTTCAATTTGGCTTCATCGGCATGCTCATCCGCCCCTCTCTTTTTAACACTTTTGGCGCTCTATTAAGCGTGGCGGGCTTATGGACTTTATTAGAATGGAGCCGCCTATTCATCTTTTCAGGTTTTCCATTTGATCCCGTCGGTTTAGCCTTAAGCGCACACCTCTATTCATTACAATTCGCCTCGGTTGGTGGAATCTATGGATTGAGTTTTTTAGTCATCTTGACCAATCTACTCGCCTTGCGTGCATGGCTTCAGGGATGGCGCCATGTACCCATGTGGGGCTGCGCGGCCCTTCTTCCTTTTCTCTATGGAACAGTGCAGTTGCATCTCCATCAAGAACCCTTTAACGACCATAAAAAAACCTTTTCAGCCTTGCTTGTGCAAACCGCCTTTCCTGTAGAAGAAACCTTGGGCTTTAAGGATCAGAAAAAGATGGTCTCTTATGTTTTAAATGAGTGGCGCCAGATCCTTCTATTAACCAAACCTCATCTTGGACAGCAAGTTGATCTAGTGGCATTGCCGGAATTCACTGTTCCATATGGAACATATTCCTGTGTGTACCCCTATTTTGCCGTCAAAGCCGCTTTTGCAGAAATTTTTGGACCCGAGTGTTTAAAAAAACTCCCACTGCCAGAACAACCTCTAGGCATGGAAGTGAAAACCTCGCTTGGGCCAGTCACCATGGTCGACAATGCTTTTTGGGCCCAAGCGTTAGCTAATATTTTCAATGCCGAAGTCATGGCAGGTTTGGAAGACGTGGAACAGATCTCTCTCGGCAAAACAGAATACTATAGCGCAGCCATGCACTTTACACCGAAAGTGAAATCCGATGAGGAATTTACCGTCGATCGTTATGAAAAGCGGGTGTTAGTTCCCATGGGAGAATATATCCCCTTTTCCATCTTTAAAAAGCTGGCTGAATCGTATGGAATTTATGGATCCTTCACCTGCGGAAGTGAAGCCAAGGTTTTTGGACATAAGATGCCCATGGGACTCTCCATTTGTTACGAAGAAATGTTTGGAAACATGATGAGGGAAAGCAGGACAAATGGAGCGGAACTATTTGTCAATTTGACCAGCGATGTTTGGTATCCTAAATCCCGGTTGTCACAACAGCACTTTGATCATGCCCGCTTACGGACTGTTGAAAGTGGAATCCCCTTGATTCGGGCTTGCAATACAGGCATTACGGGAGCTATTGACAGTTTAGGACGCCTTATCGGCACGTTGGAAGAATGCGATAAAAATAGCCAATGGATCGCAGGCGCTTTAAAGGTAGAAGTTCCTACCTATCATTACCATACTCTTTATACACGTCTTGGGGATGGATTAATTATAGGTTTCAGTTTATTAATGATTATCCTTTTTTTGCGATTCAGTCATTTTATATAGCTTGCTTAAAAACAATGGGATAAACTAAGATTTCTTATTAATGTCTATTCATATTTGCAAATTAAAACGATTTCAGAGGCATGATAACACCACATCCAAAACATAAAACGGTTTGCCGCAAGCAACGTACCCTTCAAAAAGAAGCCCTTTTTTCCGGCATCGGAATCCATACCGGCGAAGTTGTCAGCATGCGCTTTTGCCCCTCAAAGGAAGGAACAGGCATCTCTTTTAAACGGATCGACCTACCCGGTCAGCCGCTCATTCCAGCTACCGTTGAATATGTCACAGATACTTCGCGGAGCACTATTCTGGGCATTGGAAAAGTGCAGATCCATACCGTAGAGCATGTGCTTGCGGCGTTGGCAGCCTATCGCATTAATAACCTAGTCATTGAATTGAACAATATCGAACCCCCAGTCGGCAATGGAAGCTCGGATGTGTTTGTGGATATGATTGAAAAAGCCGGAATCTACGAGCAAGATAGCCTTGTGCCCATTGTTCAGGTGCAAAAACCTATTTATTGGTCAGAAGGCGATATCCATTTAGTCGCCCTTCCCTACGATGGCTATCGGATTAGCTATACCCTCAATTATCCCCGCTCACCTATCCTTTGCGGCCAATTTCATTCCATTCATGTGCAAGAGGAATCGTTTAAGAGAGACATTGCTCCTTGCCGCACATTTTCCCTTTATGAAGAAGTCTCGATGCTGATCGACCGCGGTTTAATCAAGGGAGGCAGCTTGGATAATGCTGTAATCATTAAGGACGATGCCGTCTTCAGTAAGAACGGCCTTTTTTTTCCTGATGAAATGGCACGGCATAAAGTTCTCGACATGATTGGGGATCTAAGTTTAGTCGGCTTTGATTTCCATGCGCACATCATCGCTATTCGCGCCGGACACGCCTCTAATTTTGCATTGGCAAAAAAGTTATATAGTTATATTACGATGGAGAATATTTAATGCATCATAAACCTCTCGATGTCAAAGATATCATCAAAATTCTTCCACATCGCTACCCTTTCCTTTTGGTAGATAAAATTTTAGAATTTGATGTGGAAAAAGGGTATATTTTAGGACAAAAAAATGTCACCATCAATGAAGCTTTTTTTCAAGGCCATTTCCCCGATGCTCCTATCATGCCTGGCGTCTTGATTTTGGAAGCTTTGGCCCAAACGGGCGGGGTGCTCGTGCATTTGAAAGCCAATTTGCCCAAAATTGCTGTTCTCTTGAACGTCAACAATGCAAAATTCCGCCAGCCAGTACGTCCTGGAGATGTTCTTTATTTAAAAGGGAAAGGATTGCATTTCAGTTCCAAAGGGGGACGCGTAAAGGTCGAAGCCATGGTCAATGATAAGATAGCTGTCGAAGCAGAAATTGGATTTGCCCTTGTCGACAAAGATCAGATATAAGATAAATTATTAACATTGCAAAAAACATTAAAAAAAGCAGAAGCACGACTCTATGAGCAAGCCTAATATCCATCCATCAGCCATCATAGAACCTGGAGCCAAAATTGGCGCAGACGTTACGATCGAACCCTATGCTGTCATTAAAAGCAACGTCATCCTTGCCGATCGAGTCGTTGTTAAATCCCACGCCTATATTGATGGGCACACTTCCATTGGAGAAGGCACTGTTATCTATCCTTCCGCCAGCATCGGCACAAAAACACAAGCATTGAAATACCGCGGTGAAAAGACCTTTGTTCGGATAGGAAAAAATTGCGAAATCCGCGAATTCGTCACCATTAATTCCTCTTTTGAAGAGAACTCGGAAGTCGTTGTCGGGGATAATTGCCTGATTATGGCCTATTGCCATGTCGCCCATCATTGCAATTTGGGCGATCGGGTAATCCTGAGCAATAACGTCAACTTAGCCGGACACGTCACCGTGAACGAAGGAGCCATCATCGGCGGCATGACAGCCATCCATCAGCATTGCCGCATCGGTTCTAATGCCATGGTCGGAGGAATGAGCCGAATCCCTTATGATATCCCTCCATATACTCTTGGAGCAGGCATTCCATATAAATTTGGCGGACTCAATATCATTGGATTAAAAAGAAATGGGTTTCCATTAAAGACCCGCAAAGAACTGAGTAAAGCGTTTAAGTTAGTCTATCGATCCGGCTTAAGGCTTGAAGAGGCTTTGCGCCAAATAGAACAAACCCTTGAGCCTCTGCCGGAAATTCAAAATTGGCTAAAATTCTGCCGGGATTCAAAACGGGGACTCATGTGCCTACATGGATTCAACGGACAAGAAGACGATTTTGAATCGATCGAAAAAGAGGAAGAAAAAGAATATGCATCTATTGATTGATCGCGCATGAAAATCCTTTTTTTTGGAACTCCCAAATTTGCTGCCGATGTGCTTGATTATCTTCTATCTCATCAGGTTGAGGTTGCAGCCGTTTTTACTAAGCCTGATAAACCCAAAGGGCGCTCCGGAAATCCCATTCCCACTCCAGTCAAAGCCAAGGCATTAGCCCATGGGCTGCCTGTCCACCAACCTGAAATTGTTTCAGCCTCTGAAATCGCCCCTCAAGTCGCTGCTTATCATGCCGACCTATTTGTGGTGGTGGCTTATGGTGAAATCCTAAAGCAGCATTTACTCGATATGCCTAAAATCGATTGCATCAACCTGCATGCAAGTTTATTGCCTAAATATCGAGGAGCGGCACCCATCCAACGCAGTATTATAGCTGGAGAACGGGAAACAGGCGTCACCATTATGCATATGGTCAAAAAAATGGATGCCGGAGATATTATCAAAGTCGCTAAAGTTTCCATCGGCATTGACACAACATATGGAGAATTGGAACATGCCCTCTGCAAAGAAGGCTCCAAACTATTATTGGAGGTCATCCGCGATTTTGAGAAAGGCGCCTTTCATCGTATCCCTCAAGACCATGACAAAGCTACACTAGCTCCAAAAATTGAACTTGAAGAGTGCCAAATCGATTGGACTAAATCTGCGCATGAACTCCATAATTTGATCCGCGGGGTTTTTCCTTACCCCGGCGCTTGGAGCTGGGTCAAGATAAGGGGCCAACGCCTGCGATTAAAGGTCTTTAAGACTAGATTGAGAGATCTCGCAGGAAGTCCTGGCAGCTTCTTAAGCTATGGCAAAGAAGGCCTAATAATCGCATGCGGAAAAGATTCCTTGGAGATTTTAGAATTACAGCTCGAAGGAAAAAAAGCGATGAAGGCCGAAGAACTCATGCGGGGCATACCAAAAGATCAATTTTTAATGAATCAGCAATTGTAAGGCACTCCGATGGTTTCAGTTATTCCGCTCTATCTGCATGCGCCAGTGTTGCGCGCTTTCCTTTTTGTGCAGAATATTATCCCACACATCCCTCTGGCACAACGGATTATTGAATTCTCAATCAAACATTTCAATTTTTTGCAACATGCCTATGTGGGATTAGGGGGAGGCAAGGAACTCATATGGGATCGAAATCATACGTTGCCGCACACTCCTGAAAGACATTACACTGTTCTACATGGAATTTGTTATGGTGCTTCGGGCGCCATAGGAATAGCCGCAGCTATTACCGCTTCCCAATTACTGACTACGGTTGCCCTCAGCATATTCACCGCCGCCAATTTTGCCGCTTTGAGATACAATGTTATTATTTTTATATCTTCAACCGATCGTCATAAGCGCTTATCTGCAGCCATAGGGATCAGCAGTAATCTCGCGTATATTTTGTCAGCTTTTTTTGCTATATGCGGCTTGCCTTTAGCCATAACGATTGTTTTTGGTTTTCTTGGAGCCGCTTTCGGTGGAACCAAGATTATGATGGAAGTGTTGCATACAATGTCCAAGCGCAAGATTTAAGTCCGACGCAGATTGCACTTTTATGCTGAATAAGTTATTCTATTCATTTCTTTCAAATAGAGACAGCTCAATAGGTTATTAATTATGAAAAATAAATTATTCATTATTTTGTTTTGCTTAGTCCCAATGACATCTCATCAGTTGCATGCCGTGGGCGAGTCTTTATTGTTTGCGCCGGAGGAAAGCAAAGGCATTGTGATTAATAATCGCATCCTTGCCAAAGTCAATGGCAAAGCCATTTCTGCCATCGACGTCATGAAAAAAATGGATATGTTGTTTTATCGCACCTTTCCAGAGTATACTTCTTCCACAGAAGCCCGTTTTCAATTCTATCAAATGAATTGGAAGCAGGTTTTACGCGACCTGATCGATAAAGAATTGATTATGGCCGACGCAGAAGAGATCAAAATGCAAGTCAGCAATGGCGATGTCAGACAAGAAATGGAAATGTTGTTCGGCCCCAATATTATTGCCAACCTTGACAAAGTAGGCTTAACCTTCGAAGAAGCGATGAAAATGGTTCATAGCGACATCATGATCAAACGGATGTTGTATATCAGAGCTCAAATGAAAGCTGTCAAGCAGATCACTCCACAAGTTGTCCGCGATGCCTATGAAGAATTTGCTAAAGATCACACCCGTCCTGATACATGGATCTATTCCGTAGTTACAATCAGAGAACCAGACCGTACCAAAGGTGCTGAGGCAGCCCATCAAGCCTATCGACTTCTAACAGAAGATAATATTTCTCTAAGTGAATTGACAAAGAAGCTTCCAGAATTAGCATCAGTATCATCAACAACCAAAATAACGGTCTCTGAAGAATTCAAGCACAGCGAAAAAGAGATGTCGCCAGCCTATAAGACGATACTTTCAGCTTTGTCATCAAATTCTTATAGCCAGCCAATTGCTCAAAAAAGCAGAGCGGATAGTTCGACTGTTTACCGCATTTTTTTCCTGAAAGAGTTCATTGCCGGCGGCGCCATCCCCTTTCAAGAAGTCGCCAAAAGCATCAAAGATAAACTTATTGACGAGATCGCCATCAAAGAAACCGATCTTTATATCAAAAAATTGCGCAAGCATTTTGACGTACAGGAAAGCCATTATGCAGACAGCGGCAGCGAAGAGTTTGAACCATTCCGCATGGGTTAATGTTTCAATGCCGATCTATAAGCCCACTGAGCTCATGCAATTTCTGGAAGAATTAGGAATCAACCCTAAAAAAAGGCTTTCTCAAAATTTTTTAATCGATGGTAACATCATTCGCAAAATCGTCCGCGAAGCCCAATTGCAACCCGGAGATCCAGTCATTGAGATCGGACCCGGTCCGGGATCATTGACTGAAGCTTTATTGAGCACTGGAGCAAAAGTTCTTGCGGTTGAAAAAGATATAGTTCTCGCACAAGCCTTGGAACGCCTTAAGAACCCATTAAATCATCTCGACATTTTTTGTGAAGACATTTTAAGTTTTCCTCTTGAAGAGCATTTGAAATCGGACAAAAAAGCACAAGTCATAGCAAACCTGCCCTATAATATTACTACTCCTATTTTAATAAAATTAGCTCCCATGCACCGCTTGATCAAACGGATCATTATCATGGTCCAGGAAGAAGTTGCACGGAGAATGACAGCTAAACCGGGCACGAAGGAATATGGATCGCTGACTGTTTTTTTGAATTTTTATGCCAATGTCCAGTATGCCTTTGGAGTTAGTGGTCATTGCTTTTTTCCGGTGCCAGATGTGCAGTCAGCTGTGGTTACGCTTGATTTAAAAGAGCCGCCTCTTGCCGAAGATGAAGCTCAATTTTTTAAGATGACCAGAACAGCATTTGAACATCGTAGAAAAATGCTGCGCGGTTCTTTACGCGATTTGTATCCGCCAGCTGCTATAGAGGCAGGACTTGCTATGCTGCAAAAATCACCTTTAGCCCGCCCTGAAGAGCTATCAATGGAAGAATTTCTAATTCTGTTTAATTATCTCAATTAAACTGATAATAAAAAAATAAAAAAACAAGAGGGATCTTACCCATTTTTTTTTGTTTATTTGAAAGTCGTATTTAGTTTTTTTTGCTTAAGGCGATCATAAGAACAGAAATATCCGCCGGAGAAACACCCGAAATTCGAGAGGCTTGTCCCAAATTCTGAGGATTGTGTTTATTCAATTTTTGTTTAGCTTCGATACGCAAACCTGAAATGAGATGAAAATCAAATCCAGCCGGAATTTTGATTTTTTCAACATGCGACAGCTTGACAATCTCATTTTCCTGCCGCCCAATATAACCTGCATATTTCAAATTAAGCTCAATTTGAAGATTGGTTTCTTCTCCATGGTCGAAGACTGCTTCGGGAAAATCATGCAATAATGAAGCATAACTCACCTCAGGCCGGCATAGCAACTGCGCCAATGAAAACCCTTTTCCATTTAGCTGCCGATATATTTTACTTAACCTTTCAGTCTCCATTTGAATCGTCTTTTCTTTAAGCTTTAGTTTTGCCATCTTAGTTTCATCGATTAAGCCGGCTTGATATCCATAATGGCGTAAACGGAGATCTGCATTATCCTGACGCAATAGTAACCGGTACTCTGCCCGGCTTGTAAACATGCGATACGGTTCATCGAGCCCCTTTGTGACAAGATCATCGATCATCACGCCGATATATGCTTCCGAACGCTGTAGAATCAACGGAGAAACTCCTTTTACTTTATTGGCTGCATTGATTCCCGCCATGATTCCCTGCCCTGCCGCCTCTTCATAACCAGAAGTGCCATTGATTTGCCCAGCCATAAAAAGACCTTCGATCGCTTTGCATTCCAATGAAGGGTACAACTGCCCGCATAAAACATAGTCGTATTCCACAGCATAGGCCGGCCGCATAATTTCAGCATGACGCAACGCAGGTATACTATGTATGAATTCCATCTGAACATCAAAGGGAAGGGATGAGGACATTCCATTCACATACACTTCTTGTGTATTAAGCCCTTCCGGCTCTAAAAAAATCTGATGCCGCTCTTTATCGGCAAAACGGACAATTTTATCCTCGATAGAAGGGCAATAACGAGGACCAATCCCTTGGATCTTGCCCGAATACATCGGCGAGCGGTGTAAATTAGCCAAGATGATTTCACGAGTTTGATCAGTTGTATAGGTGATGTGACAAGAAACCTGCGGCAAGCGTTGAATGTGTTCATCATCAAAGGAAAATTGCACATGTGCATCCCCAGGCTGCTCTTCGGTTAAACTATAATCGATAGAACGTTTGTTGATGCGCGGAGGTGTTCCGGTTTTAAGACGGCCTAGCTTAATCCCCAATTTTTCAAGGGATGCTGAAAGACCAACCGCAGGTTGATCCCCTGCACGACCACCTGAATAATTTTTTTCTCCGATATGCAGGAGTCCACGCATAAAGGTACCTGAAGAAATGATCAGGGTTTTGGTATTATAAAGAATACCCTCTTTAGTGATCACACCTGTCAAACGCCCATTTTGAACAATCAGCTCTTCAATCGTCCCTTGTTTAATTTCCAAATTAACCGTTTTTTCAAGACGGTGCTTCATTTCAAATTGATAAGCTGTGCGATCAGTTTGAGCGCGTGGAGCCCAAACAGCGGGGCCTTTAGTTTCATTCAACATGCGGAATTGGATTCCGGTGGCATCGGTCACTTTGCCCATCTCGCCGCCAAGCGCATCGATTTCGCGCACCATCTGCCCTTTAGCAATCCCTCCGATGGCCGGATTGCAACTCATTTTGCCGATGGTATCCAAAGTCATCGTCAACATGAGAGAACGCATGCCCATGCGTGCAGCCGCCAAGGCAGCCTCGCATCCGGCGTGGCCGCCACCCATAATGATGACATCAAATTCTATTGGATAAATCCACATGCGATAACCAGATTTTGAATGATTTGCCAGAGTTTGTAAGGGAAACTGCCGGCATAGTGCTGCCGGGGAAACCCCGGCAGAAGAGATATTCTCGTTTACTTGCCTTTGTGACGGTCACGCCGGCTGCGCTTTTTGCGCTTATGTTTTGCGATTTTGTACTTTCGCTTCTTTTTTACAGAAGACATGTTTACTCCGTGATAAAACACTCATCAAATCAATAGCAATAATGATAGAGGAAAGATCTATTTTTTTCTAGTTAATTTATCAGCAAACCATGCTAAAACAAAAAACAAGCCTGCATGGAGGTAGGAAAGGGTTCCTCAAAAAACTACTTTGCTGCCATTTTATATTCCTGGCCGATTCTGGGCGCCTGTCTCTTGCCAATCATCGATTTCCATGGCTTCAGCATCGGTTTGCATAGCAATAACATCAGTGCTATTCGATTCAATAAAGTTCAGTTCGGACAATAGCTCCCTCTTATTTAATTGAATTTCCATCTCAAGAATCTGACTTTTCAAAGTATGATATAGCTGATATTGTTGGTCGACTAAAAGAGCTGTATCAATACTCTTAAAAAGATCGATTGCGCTTTTCATTTTTAATTTGATTAAACTATCAATTTCATCAAATTTTTGAGACATTGGTTTTCTTAAATTTTCTAATAAAAAATTACCATTATTCATTGCATTTAAAATTAATTTCTTAGCTGGAATCGATGGAATTGATTTAAAATAAACTAATAAGTTTGATAATGACAGTGTTTTCAGATAAAGGTTAAGTGTTTCAGGACTATTCATAAAAAGATTAATTACTTCTTTTGGACTGTATGACACTATCGAATAAAATAATCGATCAAAAAACCTAGGATTTTCTAAAGCGATTAATTCTATTAATTTATTTAATATTAAATAATTAATTATATCATTGTAATTGCTTTTAATTTTATCTTTTAGTTTTTCGAAGATACCTATTTTTTGAAAATTATTAAGACCTTCTGCATTTTTAATTTCGGCTTGAATATCGTTAAATCGTTCTTTAAAAATTTCAGGTAAATAAGCCCCTAAATAACGCATGACTTGAAGCCTAATTGTAGCGGTGTAATTTTTGCTATTTATAAACTTGAAAATCTCAACAATTGAATCTTGTTTCTGCTGAAACGATCTTATTGCATGCTCAAACAAACCTGGCTCATCAACGCATTTGCTCAATATCTTAAGCAAAACGCTTATCTCATTGATAGATGATAATAACCTTATAAGCATTCCTCCATAATTATAATTACTTTTATTAAAAATAATTAAAGATGAAATATAGTTTATATATTTAATTCGATAATTAAAATTTGGGGCAAAAAATTGTTTATCGTAGACTTGCTGTAAATTTAAAGCACCCGGTTGATAATTTCCGCTCAACATTGTGATATGAGTGCATTGATGCCACATCCTTGAAACTAGGCTAGTATGTCTAAATTCAATAACTCTTAAATATTGAAAAATATAGCACACAATTTCAGAAGGGATACTGATTTCTCTATCTTTTTGAACCGGAAGATCTTCGATTAATTGACACTGTTTTCTTAGTCTTTCAATTTGCATATATTTACTTATTTATCAATAAAATTTATAAAATCAATCATAACAATAAAAACAATAATTCAACAAACTAAAAATGCCGAGTCTTTCATTGTTGCATAATTAATTACTGAAGGGTTTATATTAAAATTAATCAAGAGACATCGAGGACCGCATTATTGATAGCAATTTGGATCGAGGTAAGCTCTTTGAGGGGGAATGTAAAGGCATTGCGCAAAATCTAAAGATTCACTGCGCAAACGTTCTAAATTGCCGCATACATTTTCACCATAGTAGGTGAGAGTCCCATCGATGAAGCTCATGTATTTCAGTTGACCGGTAGGAAAAAAGTTATAAGCGCATTCACCCACGAAATTAACTCTTATTTCAATATTGCATGGGGTGAATGGAAAGCTGCATATATATGGTCTTAAACAATCCGAGGAATTGATAAATCTGAGCGTACTGTCAATTAATTGCAAGAGCATAGCCCGTCCTTGAGCAATGTCAAGCCGATCGTTAGATTCAAATTGAAGACCCAGGGAAGAAAATCCACATTCGCCCATCTCCCCTGTTCGATTGATGAAACGGATATTGTTATTATTGGCTTCCAGCCTTTCGATCCATTCTGTAAAGACGACGCTTAATTTTGTAGCATAGGATTCAGGAGCGCCAATGACGCGAAAATCGATCATATTATGAACAAGCAGGCAGCAAGGCAGCATGAATATTAGTGGATTCATAATTCTCCTTTAAAGGACTTAGTGTAACTCTCAGGCGATTTTTTTCAATGCAAGATTTATAGTTTCTCTTTATAAAAATATTCAACTACCTATGGGTGAAAGCATGAAGAGATGGATTGAGTCTATTCTTTTGGTTCTGATAGTATCATGTCCCTGTCAGATATTTTCACAAGCTTGCGTTTATCCCATGCGGGATTTGATCCCAAAAGAACCTGCTTTTGAAAAAATATATATTTGCCAAAATCAGCTTTTAACTACGCCGGAAGGTCGTTATTATGTTAATCCGAATGGAGAACAAGTGAAGGTGCGGGCGTTGCTCCAGGATTGTGAAGGCACCTATATTATAGTCATAAATCATCAATGCCCTTTGTGCGGACGATGCTGGGAAGGGGCGCATTCACATGATGACTACGACTGTCCTATTTATCAAAAAGAAGTTGTACAGAATCTTTGGAGTGATTAAAGCGACGTTGTTGCATAAATAACCACCGAGTCAGTGAGATCACTAAGATATATGCGCTCTGTGTTTTCTGTGCTCTCTGTGGTAATATTAAAAAAAATTTTAACCACAGAGAGCACAGAGCGCGCATACATCTCAGTGCGGCAAATCTTCTGCATCAAAACCTAAAGGACGGATGACAAATAAAATTGATAAATCATCCAAATTTCCGGCCGTTGGCGCAGCTTCCAACTCATAAAAATAATCTCCCTCTTTCAAAGGATATATTTTTGTAACCATAGCGATATGCAATCCAGCAGGAAAGATCCCATCCAGTCCGGAAGTAATGAGCAAATCACCCTTCATAATCAATGGGATGGCCTTTTTTTGAGAGTCATCCAGAGGTTTGCCTGTGCGCAAATCGCGGGCAGGCCCCTCTTCATCTGGAAAACTATAATTGAATCCCACCCCTTTTAATGCTGCCCCACCGCTGCGCCAAGCTGGCTGCACTAAACCGCGCAATTCCCCTTTGGCAAGATAGCAGAGACGCCCTTCTGATTGGCGTACGGCGCGCACAGCAGGAGAAAGTTCGGGATCTGTGATCAATCTGACAAGAGATTGCCGTTTCCCCACATATTCAATGACCCCAACGACTGAGTGCCCAGCTAAAACAGGACTATTTTTGGTGATCATCTGTTTTCCGAGACTACGGTTGGTTTCTTCTCCAACATTTATCCAAAGGCAATTTTCACCTATGGCAGGCGAACGGAAAATCACTTGAGCGGAAACCACGTCGCAGTCTACAGCTGCTAAAGCTTCCCGATCTTTGCCAAGTTTTTGTTGTGTTTGCTTGATTTCATCTTTTAAACGAGCATTTTCGATCTTTAGACGTTGAATTTCGATCTGTTGATCTTCTAGGTCTGCTGTTTGGACAAAGATATCTTTTATTGATTTTTTGGCTAGATAGGCCCCTTTCCACCACGGAACTAAAAAGCCTGCAGCAGAACTTCTCAAATGATTAACCGGCATGGAGGGAAGGCTTGTCAATATAAATAACAAGATAAAAGCCAAAAGCGCTGGTACTTTTGAAAAGTTTTTTTTCATGTTTGAACTATATCAACAATAGCTTCTATGACATAATCGAGATTTTTAGGATTTAAGCCGGCGATATTCAGCCGTCCATCGCCTACCATATAAATTGCCCACTTTTCTTTAAGAGAATGAACTTGAGCCTTATTAAGGCCGCTATAGGAAAAAATCCCTTTTTGAAAAGATAAAAAGCTAAAATCGTGGTGGAGTGATTTGGTTTGCAAACCAAACATGAGAGCTTCGCGCATTTCAATGATCCGGTCGCGCAAATTTCCAAGTTCCCGTTTCCACCCTTTTGTCATCTCAGGGGATCCTAAAATTGTTTCTACGATGCTGGCTCCATATCTGGGTGGATTGGAATAATTGCCTCGGATGATTTGCTTGATTTGACTCCCAACCTTTTTAGCGGCTTCCTTGTTATAAGTCACAACGGAAAGAAGGCCTACTCTTTCGCCATATAAACCGAAATTTTTTGAATAAGAGCTGGCTACCATCAATTCATGCCCTTGTTCGGTAAAGTAACGGATTGCTTTAGCATCTTCGTCAAAGCCGGCACCAAACCCTTGATAAGCAAAATCAAAGTAGGGGAAAATTTTGTGCTTTTTAATGAGTTCTGACAGCTCTTGCCATTGGGCGAATGTTGGATCGATTCCTGTTGGATTATGGCAGCAGGCTTGTAAAAGAATGACGCTGCCAGGCGGCATGAGTTTAATGCTGGCGCAAAGACCTGCAAAATCGATCCGATGGTTTTGTTCGTCGTAATATTTATAGTAATCGAGTCTAAGTCCGGCACGTGAAAAAATAGACTTATGATTGGGCCAAGAGGGTTGCGATAAAAAAACTGTGCGGCTTGTGTTCTGTGCTAAAAATTCTGCTCCAAGACGGAGTGCGCCTGTTCCGCCAAGACCTTGAGCGCCAAAAATATGCCCCTCTTTAATTTTAGTATTATCGCTTCCAAACACCAGACCGAGGCACCGTTCGATAAAGACGGGATTTCCTTCGATGGGCAAATATTCTTTGGATCGTTCAGATTTTTGAACTTGAGCCTCAGCATCGCGAACTGTTGTTAAAATGTATGGCTTTCCGTCGGCATCTTGATAAGCTCCAATGCCTAAATTGACTTTTTGAGGACGGGGATCTGCGTTAAAGACTTTGGGAAGACCCAGAATAGGATCTTCGGGGAGCAGTTCTATAGTTTCGAAAAACGACATATGAATTACCCCCGGCTAAAAGGTTGGAGCGTAACGGGGTCGAACCGTTGACCTCAACAATGCCATTGTTGCGCTCTACCAACTGAGCTAACGCCCCTTTTAGATGCAGTTAGTCTAAAGCCTTGTCTTTTTTAAATCAATGCATGTTTTCTTTCAGATCAACGCCGCAAATGCTCTTGAGAGATACTATCTATTAGGGCTAAATAGGATTCATATCGCAATGCGGAAATTTGTTCTTTTTCGACAGCCAAGCCCACAGCGCAACCGGCTTCATGCCTATGCGAGCAATTAGGATATTTGCAATATTGTCCGTGCTCATGGATTTCGGAAAAATAGCTTTCGACCTCATCTTTTTTTAAATCCCATACGCCAAAGCTCTTAATTCCTGGTGTATCGATGCACCAGCCGCCAAATTCTAAAGGCAGAAGTTTTGCTGTCGAAGTTGTATGAGAACCTTTCTTTGTTTTATCTACAACATCGCCAACATCTAATTCATGACCTGCAACAGCATTGATCAGTGAAGATTTCCCAACGCCCGACTGCCCGGAAAATACAGAAGTTTTATCTTTCATGATCAATTTAAGATCCTCCAATCCCTCGTCAGTAAACACACTGACCGATACAACCGGAATTTGCACGGCAGCATAAGCTGCTAAGATTTCCTCATACAATTGTTTTTCGATGTCGGCAATGATAGGATCGACACTAAGATCTTCCAACAGATCGATCTTATTGATCACCACGATCGGTTCCATGTTCCCTTTGCGCGCAGCGATGATGTATCGGTCGATCAATGGAAGTTTAATGCGCGGTTCTACTACTGAAGCAGTGATGAGAACTTGATCAATATTAGCCGCGATGAGCTGCTCTTTGCGTCTGGACAGATTGTCGGCGCGCGATAAAACGGACTTGCGAGGTTCGACATGCGCGATCAAGCCCTCTCCGGAATCGGTTTTTTCGAAAAGGACGTTATCGCCAACCGTCACCAAATTTTTGTAAGAAGTTTTATGCTTTTTTAACAACCCTCGCAATGTGCAAACAACCACCTTATGCTCATGTTCTACAATAATTCCTTCTGAAACAATGGAAACGACACGCCCTTTAAGAAGATCTTCCCTTTTTATTTTGATGTTTTTGTGAAGATCTTCACTCTTTGTAAATTTTTCCTTATCCGTTTTTTTATACTTGGATCGATCTTTGGAGGTAGCAAGCTTGCGTTCGATTTTAGAACTTTTTCTGTTTTCCTTGAAATATTCATCTTCTAAATCATCGGCGATCCACCGCTTTGGCAACGGTTGTTTTAAATCGTCATCATCGTTTTCGCGGCCGCTCATGCTTGTTTCTCCATCAAAGCAAACATCAAAATCCCACCTGCCACAGCCACATTCAGGGACTCCATCGAACCTGGCATAGGGATTGACACCTTTCGACAAAGAGGATCTGCTTGCGGTGACAAACCGTGAGCTTCATTGCTCAATACCAAAAGGATCGCCCCTTGATGTTTGAATGAACCCACCGGCTCGCCATGCATATCGGCTGCTATAGGGAGCATTTGATTGGCTTCTGCCAACTTTTTGAGTTCTTGCCAAGATCCTGTGTTAAACGGCAGCCTAAAAATAGCTCCTCTCGCAGCTCTGATGGCTTTTTCATTAAAAGGATCGCAACTATCATTCACGATAAACGCCCCTTCCCATCCTAATGCCAAGGCAGTGCGAAGCAAAGTGCCGAGATTGCCCGGATCATTAACACCATCTAAAGCAATCAATCTTTTTTTTCCAGACAATGAGGTGGAATTTGGCATGGCCGCTTCAGCTATGATGCCTTCGGAAGATTGAATGCCAGAAATTTTATGCATGATCTCCTCGGTAACGAGCCAGGTTTCACGCGGCCGCGCTTCAATTGGAAGTTGGGATTCATCTAGAATGAGCAGATGTTTGATGATGTTATCTTTGCAAAGTTCAGTGATTATTTTTTTTCCTTCTACCACAATGCTTTGGTGCTCATATCTGTAATCGCGATTATGGCGTAACCGCACAAGATGTTTGATCAGGGGATTTTGTGCGCTTGAGATTTTTTTTATCATATCGATTCCTTAAAAATATGCTTCCAATCAGGAGTTTGTTTCAATTGATTAAAAACTGCTGCCGGATCATTTAGATCTTGGATAATTGCCAGCCTTTCGGCTTCTTTCAAAAGCTGACCCATCTCTTTGCCCGGTGCAATGCCGGCCTCTTGCAAGGCTTTGGCAGAAAGTAGAGGCTTGCGACATTTGATTCTATCAATATGCTTCTGCAATCTAGCCATTTGCATGGTGTGCCTTTCTAAAAACAGCTTCTGTTCGGCATTATCATTTATACGCGCTGCTACAATTTCCAACACCTCTTTTGCCTGAGGATGTGCATAAAGATGGGCCCAAGCAGTCAAGTCAATAGGTTCAAGCCTCATATTTTCATTTTTATCCCTTTGACGCAATTCGAAAAGATATTCTACGAGTTTGATATCTGATCCGCTGATGCGCAAAGAACGGCAAAGCTCAACCTGTTCTTCTAGATTTAAATCAGGAAAGAGCTCCATGATTTGCAAGATCGTTGGGCTATTTGGCGGAAAATGGACATAGGAGGAAACCGAATGTTTGATCTCATTTAAATGCTTATGCTGCAATGGAGGAAAAATTTCCTTCAGCAGCCCTAAACGATGCAGTTCGATGATCGCATGATCGAAATGGGGATAACTGGACATCTTATTGAATTCTTGCCATACCCTTTCCATGGCAACAGCCGGAAACAAAGTAGGTGCGTTTTCAATGATCGCTTCTTGTGTTTCCAAATCGATGTGAAAGCCAAACCGCGTGGCAAAACGGACCGCCCGGATCATGCGCAATCGATCCTCGATAAATCTTTCTTGCGGATCTCCGATCGTGCGGATGATCCTCTTTTTGATATCCTCTTTGCCGCCCACATAGTCGATAATTTTTTCATCGATCGGATCGTAAAACATTCCATTAATTGTAAAATCGCGCCTGGAAGCATCCTCACGGGCATCAGAATATTCGATGGCGGTTGGACGCCTCCCCCCTTCATAACTGATATCCTTTCGAAAAGTGGACACTTCAAATTGATGCCCTTCGATGACAACGATAACCACTCCGAAAGCAAGGCCCACTAAAATAGTATAGGGAAATAAATCTAAAATTTTTTCCGGCGGCGCATCGGTGGCAATATCAATATCGGAAGAAGGGTGCTGCATGACTAAATCGCGCACCCATCCGCCGGTAAAATAAGCTGTATGCCCATTTTTTACTAATTTTTGAACGATGTGAAGAGCATGTTTATAAATGTCCATATGCTTGATTGTACCTGGAAAAGGAAAAATTATCATCACTCACAGTTTTAAAACGGCAAATTAAATTAATATTGACCATCAAAAGAATTTTCGGTTAAAAGATCCATTTTTTAGAAAGTTTACCCATCCTATGCGATATTCCACACAATCTATCACCCTCACCAACCGAATATTTTATGATCAAATCGATTTTTTCTTCTCTTGTCAGCGTGCTTTCAATTTGTTCCATCAGCTTCGCAGAAGGAGAATCCTCCTCTAAATTGCCCGATACCCTTGCCAATATCGAAGCCGAACCCTCCTCGTTCGCACACGGCTGCGTTAACGTCATCACCGGAGATTACACTGAAAATGAATGCGATATTGTCATTCCCGGAGTGGATCCTCTGGTTCTAAATCGCTTTTATACCAGCGGAAATTCTACCTTTAGTCGCACGCCATCGACAGGATGGTGTTTTAATCACCATGGCTACTTGAGCATGGATATCATTGAACAAACCGACACCGTCAGCCGCTATAGTTACGACTTTTGCAATCATCACGGCTCTTTTATTCAATTTAAAGAGCAAGAACAACATGGTGCGCTTAAAGTCAATAAATCATTGTTTGATAAAGGGATCACGAATTGCGGCGGAGGGGAAATCAGTGCGCGTTCCAACCTAAAAAACACCAAAGTATTCAGACAGGCTAATGACATCCGAGCAGTGGATGGAGCCGGTACAGACTATACTTTTACTCCTTTTAAGACCTGTTATAAAACTCGCAAAATTCAAGAGATCAAACTCCCTTCGCAGAGCCGATTTTCATATAGCTATACCCAGAAAGGCGACGATCTACTTCTGAAAAAAATTAGAATGATAAATTGCTGCGGATCTGAAATCAGCTGGATCGATTTTGAAAGAAAAAAGAATGATTTAGGATGGTTGCGCCTCAAGACAAATGATGGCCGCGAGATTCTCTATAATCATTATTCAAAGACAAAGCAATCTCCCCAACGGCTAGACATCACCTCCAATTTTGCAATCCCAAAGACCTATATCTATTCTGCTATCCCCGTCAAATTGATTGGTAAACAGCTTCCGCATGACCGATCTAAAGAAATTCAATATTACAAAAAAGGCACTGAAAAAAATGGAAATGAAACGATTAAAATCAAAGCCGCTGAAGGCCGTGTCAAGCTGATCAAGGAGCCTGTCGGACATGACCCTAAGATGATTACGACCGCGCGATTTATCTATCAGTTTGAAAAAGACCAACAGCCCCATCTTCCAAAAGGAAATGGCACAACCACTTACTACGATGCCCTGAATCATAAAACAGAGTACGGCTATAACGTAGAGGAGAGACTCACCTCCATTTCAACGTTTAAAGGGACTGAAAACCACGTTCTCCTTTCCAAAGAGCATCTTTATTGGGGATCCCGTGAAGGGCAAGATCATACTAATCTCAAAGGGTGGTCGATGCATGAAGCGGACGGCTCTGCAGTGTTTTGCCGCCGTTTCAAATATGATGCACGAGGCAATATCTTAAGCGATTCCGTTTATGGCAATCTGCAAGGAGGACATGTCAAGCCGTTGGTGCTGGACAATCATGGACATCCTCAAGAAAATGGCTGCGATCAGTTTAAAATCAATTATACCTATTCGGAAGATGGCCGAAATCTGGTCACCTCCGAAACACACGATACTCATCAAGTTGTCTATCGCTATGATCAGCAAAGAGGATTATTGCTTGCGAAATTTATCACCTCAGAGGGAATACGCAAACGATATTTTTACAATTACGATGTCAATGGCGCCGTTACCCTTGAAGTCATCGATGATGGCAACACCGACAACTTCAATAATCTCAGCGGCGTGACAGAACGTCGAAGCCGCCGCATCACCAATACGTTTCAGCTTCCATCCGGACTGCCTGAAGAAATATCTGAATATTATCTCGATCCAAACACACGTCAGGAGGTCTTTTTATCAAAGGTAGTTTATAGATATGACCGGCTCGGCCATCCCTTGCGGCACGAGCACTATGGCAGCGATGGACATCTTGCCTATACACTATTATGGGAATATGATGGACGAGGCAATGTCATCAAATCCACCGATCCCCTCGGCCAAGTGACCGAACGGCGCTATGATGAAAACGATAATTTGGTTTTAGAACAAGGTCCCAATCTAGACGCGCATCACGTCTATGCTTACGATTTCATGAACAGATTGATCCGCAAAGAAACCATTTGCGCCGACGGCCAACGTTTTGCTGAAACCTTTCGCTACGACTTCCTTGGCAACACAATCTGCAGCACAGATATCTATGGCAACGAAACTTTTTATGAATACGATTCACAGCGACACATAAAAGCTACACACCTGCCTCGATTTTCCGGTCAAGAGAAGCAAGCTACAATCCATCAAAAGTATGATCTGCAAGGAAATATCATAGCCCTCACAAACGGCAAGGGAGAAACTACACATAAAAAATATACCATTCGAGGCAAGCCGTATGTCATTCATTACCCTGATGGCACACAAGAGCAGCATTGTTATTTTGAAAATGGCAATCTCAAACAATCGATAGCCAAAAATGGAACCGTTACAACCTATGCCTACGACTATTTGTCAAGACCTATTGAAACAAAAATATATAACTCAAGCGGTGCATTAGTAGCAGTTTCGACATCAGCCTATAATGCATGGCATCTCCTTTCTCAAACCGATGCGATGGGAAATCGCACATATTACCACTATGATGGCGCAGGACGCCTTTCCAAAGTCGAAAAAAACGGAACATGCATTGAATATCTTTACGATACCCTTGGCCGTGAAACAGAAACACGCGAACATACAGGCAACGGCCATTATATCGCCAAGTCTAAACAACACGATAATCTCAACCGAGTGCTTTCAGAGCAAACCTCAGATGAAAAAGGGAATGTTTTTACACGCATTGAATATGTTTATGACGCTGAAGGCAATCGAACACAAACTTTCATTCATAATCAAGCCGGCACAACTGCCACAACCATCCGCTATAACGTCTTTCGAGAACCTCTTGAGGTGATGGACACATTAGGAAACCGACTAATCACCGTGCATCATTACCACCTCGGTGTCGCTTGTTCTGAAACCACAGATCCCTTAGGCAACATCACAATCACCACTAAAGATCCCGCTGGCCAAGTCGCTTGCATTGAACGCAAAAACCCATTCGGAAAGACCGCACAAAAAAAAGATTACTTTTACGATCATGCTGGTCACATTGAACAGCTCGTTGAAACAGTCATTGCTCCAAATCAACCCGATCAACACAGCGCGATCCATTGGGAATATAACGGTGCGGGACAGCTGGAAGTTTTGACAGAAGCCGCAGGAACCCCTCTTCAAAAGACTACCCGCTATACCTACAATCGGCATGGACAAAAAGAGCGGGATATCAAGCCCGATGGCGTGTCTTTAATCTATTCTTATGATCACTTTGGAAGAGTTTCGGAACGGATAAGTTCGGAAGGCTCGATACACGATAAATTCATCTATGACCTTAACCATCGTCTGATAGAAATTCAAGATCTAACCACCTCACAGACCGCTACAAAAAGGTATGACCGCAATGGCAACCTCGTGGAGGAGGTATTGGAAAATGGATTATCCCTCTCTTCAGCCTACGATGGATTAGGACGCACTGTTTTAGTCACCCTGCCGGACGCATCAAAGATCGCTTATGACTATGATCCCTATCATCTTAAAGAAATTACCCGTTTAGATGCCGCTGACCATAAACTTTACTCGCATATCTATACAAACTTTGATCAATCAGGTTGCGCCACACAAGCGCAGATGATCGGCGCAGCCGGAATTATGCAATGGACCTACGATCCATTAGGAAGAGTGCATCAAATCAATACACCCACCGAACTAGAGATTGATCTAAAATATGATGCCATTGGAAATCTCACAGAACGATCCTTCAGCCATCCCTCCGGTGAAATCGATATTAAACGGTACACTTATGACGATCTGTATCAATTGCAAAGCGAACAAGGCCCTGTCTCACATACCTACACTTATGATTCAAAATATAATCGCCTCGAAAAAGATGGTGGTGCGCACGATGTCAATAGGCTTGATCAGCTACTGACAGATGGATACTGGCAGTTTAGTTATGATCACAATGGAAGATTAAAATCGAAACAACACGACGACGAGATCTTTACCTTTGATTATGATGCGCTCGATCGCTTGATCACGCTCACACATGGAACAACGCAGCATCGTTACAACTATGACGCTGAAAACCGCCGGCTTACAAAAAAACAATATTGCCGCTCTCATGACGATGCCGAATGGACATTGGAAACGGATACCCGTTTCCTCTATCAAGGACAAAATGAAATCGGAGCCGTCAATGCAAGCGGCACTCTGGATGAATTGAGAGTATTGGGGATCGGCAAAGGAGCAGAAATCGGTGCAGCCGTTGCCATCGAACTCAAAGGGCATGCCTACGCCCCTGTACATGATCATCAAGGCAGTGTTATCAGTTTAATTGATAGCCAAACAGGTCAAACGACACACGTCTATCACTACAGCGCATTTGGAGAAGAGGAAATAGTCAAACAAAATGACCTGAATAATCCGTGGAGATTTTCCAGCAAACGATTGGATCCTGAAAGCGGTTTTACATTTTTTGGAAGGCGTTATTACGATTCAACGATTGGGCGATGGACAACACCCGACCCCATTGGATTTGATGGAGGCCCCAACTTATATGCTTATGTGTTGAATAATCCGTTAACCCATTTTGATTTATATGGCTTAGCCGAAGCTGTAGCTGCTGCAGAAGCCGAAAGACAAACCGACACAGCTAATATTGTTGTAAGAATTGTTCGGAAAGCCGGCGAAATCATCCGTGCCATCGGAGACCATTTTTTACCCATCCCCTTTGTGCGTGATGCGATTTCCTATGTGGGGCATCGGATGGCTGGAGGATCTCATGACAATTTTCAAAGGATTTGCCGCAACCCCTATTCATATAATGGAACTTGTGGCAATAAGGAAATATCGCGATTAGCCCGCCTCTTGTATGTGAATGGAATGGTAAACACTGATCAAACTTGTATTGATACCTCAAAACATATCTCTGAAACGCATGGAGATACGATGGTGCATTATACTTATAATAGTTCGCATGGCTTCATGCTTGACCTATTTGAATGCCTCGCACAAAAATTAGGCTTTAGAACTCATTCAGTCGACCGGTTGGTTGACAATATAAAACAAAATATTCAATCGATGGGTGGTGTAAAAAGCGGTGGAACAGTTAGAATATATGCTTCAAGCCAAGGAGGCTTAATTTTGAACAATGCTTTGAAATATCTTTCTGCTTCTGAACTCGCCATGATCGAAATCATGACATTTGGTTCAGCTAAACAAATTGACGATGAGAGGTTAAAAATGGCACATAATTATGTAAATACTCAAGATTATGTACCTTTTGTATCAGATCCGATAGGATGCATCAGAGGCATTTATGGAAAGAATGGCAATACAACCGTCTTGCAATCCAAGAATTCTGCGATCCTTGATCATGAGCTCCTTAAAAGTCAAAATTATTGTCAAGTAATTGAAAATGAAGGTACCAAATTCCAAAATAAGTATCATTAATATGAAATATATATTTTTATTAATTTTAATGATCAGTTTATTCAATCAATCATGCAGCGCCATGTCAAAAGAAAGCAAATTAGCCAATTCCTTCCTTGATGCTTTTGCAAAAGAACAAAGAATGTCTAGAGGTTTAGTGTTATCAGGTACAGGTCGCTCAGTTCGCGATAAAATTCAAGTACTAGAAATTTTTTTCCTGTCGTGGGGCTGTTATAATGTCGATCAAGCGCGAAATATTTTTATGCAATCATTAGAAGATTTTTCCAACAAGATTAATTGTAATATGACAATGCGTCCCCATCTGGCAAATTATCCTTTTAATGAATTTAACCTGGGACTAGATATTTCATTTTACGAATCACCTGGAAAACGACCGCAAAAACCCTATGTTGCTTTGGTATCTCTTATCAAAGGGAAAATTTTTTATTTTTTTTATGATAATGAAAAGCAAAAGTTTGTTGATGATTATTCTGAAACCTATCAAGAGGCATTGCAAAAGGTTAAAAGCTAAGATTCATCGCCAAGACGATACTTTAAAGGGGAGAAAAATATGACGTCATTCATTCGCCAATATGATAATTGCTGCATCGATGTTCAACCCATTGCCGAAACATCCTGTTCTCCTTCCATCAAACACGTTCTATCCAAAGACGAAATCAAGGCAATGCGTAATAATTACCCAAAGTTTTTTCAAAACCTCGTGCCGGAATCACAAGAAGAGATCCAAAAAAAAGTGAATATTTTCAAAGGAGCTACAGCAAAAAAAGTGACCATCGCTTTGACATCTGTCACCTCAGACCACTCATTAGTCACCATCATGCCTTTTATTAATGGCAACTTGCTGGACATTAAAAAACTTCCAAATCCGCCTCTTGATATATGCGCGGAGACGATCAATGGACAGCCCATCCACTTATTTACTATCCCTCCCAAAAAAAACAAAGATCACTAAACTCCTCAGAAGAATATTCTTATCGGGTTTTTATTGTTGTGATATAGTTACGGTCTATGCCATCAAAAATACGGGTGCTATCAGATCATACTATCAATCAAATCGCAGCGGGCGAAGTGATTGAAAATCCGGCTTCTGTGGTTAAAGAGCTGGTCGAAAATTCCCTTGATGCAGAAGCTAGCGAGCTTTGCATTGAGATTAAAGGAGGTGGAAGACAAATGATCCGTGTCACAGACAACGGATGCGGCATGTCTGCCGATGATGCTCTTCTTTGCCTTGAAAGACATGCCACTTCAAAAATCCGAGAGGTCGATGATCTCGATCTCATCAATTCCATGGGATTTCGCGGCGAGGCCATTCCGTCCATTGCGTCCATTTCTAAATTCATGCTGCTGACCTGTCCTCAGCCGGAAGAAGAAAAAACTACACTGCATGAAAACACGGGCACTTTGCTCATGGTGGATGGAGGAAATATCTTAAAATGTTGTCCAGCCGCTTGTTCTCCGGGAACGACCATCGAAGTTAAGTCATTATTTTTCAACGTTCCGGTGCGGCGCAAGTTCCAACGTTCACCCGCTCATGATGCGGCAGAAATTCTCAAGATGCTATCTGTTCTTGCAATAGGACATCCAGGAATCAAGTTCCAGCTGATCAGCAATAGCGAAACAACTCTCCAAACTCTTCCATCAACCGAGGCTGAATCATTCAATGATCTTTTAGGAGATCGGATAAAATCTATCCTTGGCAGCGATTTCTTTCACAGCCTGTGTCCTTTAGACTCTACCAAAGATGGCATGACTTTACGCGGATTCATTGGTCTGCCTGCATGCACACGCCATCAACGGACAGGCCAATTTCTTTTTATCAATCGAAGAGCGGTTTATTCCTCTTCGATTTCTTATGGAATTAGAGAGGGTTATGGTCCGATGCTAGCGCCTAATCGCCATCCTTTGTATGTCCTGCACTTGACTCTTCCCGGGGATCTTGTGGATGTGAATGTCCATCCTCAAAAAAGGGAGGTACGCTTAAGGCAAGAGCAAGAAATCAAAGGATGGATCGCTCAAAGTGTTGAAAGGGCGCTATGCGCATCGGGCGCATCTCATCCGATGGAGATGGAGTCTATTCCCCTAACAATGCCTATGAGGCCTATGCCTGTTTCCCATTTGATGTCAACTCTGGAAACTTTGAAGCCTTCCTCTTTATCGCAATCTAAGGAACAGGAATTATGGAAGCCACCTCCGCCCCCTTCTAAACAATCGGATGAACCTTGGCTTTTTAAAACTGTAGAGCCTCCAAAAAGCCATCCATCGTCCAAAGTCCTTGCAACAATTCCCAATTATATTTTGATTGATTCACAGGCATTCTCCCAATCCGTCAAAAATGGCTTCTGCCTTGTGGATCAAAAATGTGCGCATATGCGTGTTATTTACGAAAAACTGGAGCATACCCAAGCAGATACTATAAGTTCGCAACAGCTCTTATTGCCTTACATGTTAAAAACGACTCCTTTGGAAACAGCTTTACTGCAGCAGCATCTGGATAACTTAACGGGCTTTGGAATCAGCATTAAAGAGTTCGGCCAAGATACTTTTATGATCGATGCAATTCCCGATTTATTTGATCGAGACGATATTGGAGGCATCATGGCCGATTGGCTGCGCTCGGCCAATGAGAGCACTAACTTATCCGTGTTTCAAAAAGAACAGAAAAAGATTTTGGCTTCGTCCGCTAGCCGCCTTTCTGTTGCACGAAAGCATCATCTTAAAATAGAAGAGGCTCAATCCTTGGTGGATCAACTCTTCCATTGCCAACATCCTTATCATTGCCCTCAAGGCAAACCAACGATTGTTCACATTGGACATGAAGAATTAGCTAAATATTTTCAAAACAAAGCATTGTCATGAGTTATTTTGAACGTTTACAGAAACTGCAAAAAAAACTGCAAGAGCTGCAATGCGATGGATTAATTGTCGAAGATCCAGTCAATTTGTATTATATGACTGGAATTACACTTTCATCCGGAATATTAATTGTCCATGCTCAGGGGGGCATTCTATTAGTCGATAACCGCTATGAAGAATTGTGCCGGCGGCAATCGCTTTATCCTGTTATCTTATCGGATGAAACCCCTTTTTTGGCTGTTTTATCTTTTCCTGAATTACAACATGTACGCACGATTGGTTTTGATGCGGAAAGCATGACCTTTAAACGTTTCCAAGAGCTTGATACCGTTCTGCAAAAGGCTGGAAAATATACGCTAAAGCCGCTTAATAATCCGATCCAACAATTGCGCATGATTAAAGATCGGGAAGAGATTGCTTTGCTGCGCGCCGCTTCCGCTCTTGGCTATCTTGGATTTGAACACATCAGTTCGTTATTACAGGAAGGAATTTCTGAAATAGAGCTGGCTGTTGAGCTGGAAATTTTTTGGAAACGGCGGGGAGGCAAAGGGATTTCATTCGATCCGATTATAGCCTTTGGAGCCAACGCTTCAATGCCTCATTATAGAGCCGGAGAGACATTGTTAAAACAGAACATGGAAGTTTTAATTGATATTGGGGTTTGCCGTGCTCATTACCATTCCGATATGACACGCGTTGTTTTTTTTGGGGAACCTGATAATAAAATTAAAGAGATTTACGCCATCGTCGAGGAAGCCCAGCAAAAAGCCATAGACCTCTGCAAACCAGGTATACCTGTTGGCGACATTGACCGGGCAGCTCGCGGAGTTATTGAAAAACATGGATACGGCTCCTATTTTAAACATGGCACTGGGCATGGCGTAGGATTGGAAGTGCATGAAGCCCCCTGGATCCGCAATAAAGCCCCTTATTGCAATCTTCTTCTACAGTCTGGCATGGTATTTACCATTGAACCGGGAATTTATTTACCAGGAATAGGAGGAGCGAGAATTGAAAACATGGTTTTAATTAATGAAACAGGGTGCGAAAACTTAACAAAAAAAATAAATAATTAATCGAATTAATTGATAAATCAACTTGAAATGTAATAATTTATTTGTTATAATTTAATTTATTAATCAAATCTTTATATGCTTAGTTTTCGTCAAAAAATACTTCTAAGTTTTGTCTTTGTCTTCGTCATATTCATTGCCCTCATGGTCCCTTTTGCCTCAAATACAGTCAAAAAAATCGCATCGAAGGCGATGCAAGATCGAGCACAAGAATTAATCGAAAAAATTCAGACTGCACCCAATAACGATGCCCTCATACGCAGACTTAAGGAACAAAAACCCCTTATCTTTTTCCGTGTCAGTGTGATTAGCGATGAAAGGAAAGTTCTATATGATTCACACACCAAACGTTTATTAGGACCCCGCTTTAGTCAAGAATACGTTGTGGATCATCCGGAAGTGATGGAAGCGTTTGATAAGGGATTGGGGTATAATGAAGATTATTCGGAACTTCTTGGTCAAAAATTTTCCTATTTTGCCAAAGCTTTTGATTTTCATGGCAAAACCTACATTATGCGGACAGCTTTTCCTTATAAGTATGTCACTGAGTTGACGCAAGATTTTGAAATTGGGATTATCGCTGTCGCCACGATTATTTTGTTACTTTTTAGCACGATGACCTGGTTTATTATCCAGTACCTGACGAAGCCAATCGCTCAAATTATTAAAGCCGTCACTCCTTATGCTCAAGGGCAAGAAATCTTGCTGCCAGAAATTAAGATCAAGGCCAGTTCAACCGATGAATTTTCTAAGCTTGCAGCTACTCTAAATTCTCTTTCCACCAAACTACGCAAACAGATCAATACATTAACGAGTGAACGCAATGAAAAAGAAGCTATCCTCGAGTCTCTGATTGAAGGAGTCATAGCAATTGATCAAAATATGATCATTGCTTATGCCAACCAAGCTGCATTAAAGCTGCTTAAACGAAATTCGGCGGAACTTCTCAACCACCATTTTAGCATGGTTCAATTGAACCAATGCTTGACTTTACTGGAAAGATGCCTGCATGAAAAAAACGCTTTAACGGATACGGTCATTATCGAAAAAAATGGACCAAAAGTATATCTGGATGTCGTTGCCGCACCCACGAAAGACAATACAGGCGCTATTTTAGTATTGCAGGACAAAACATCGCATTATCGGATTTTAGAAATGCGCAAAGACTTCGTAGCAAATGCTTCACATGAGCTTAAAACACCTATTACGATTATCCGTGGATTTGCCGAAACATTGCATGACAACCCCGATCTTCCTCAAACTATAACGATCGATATTACAAATAAGATTGTGCGGAATTGCCAAAGAATGACCAATGTCATTAAAGACCTTTTGACCCTATCTGATATTGAAAATATCCCTGAATCCCGTCTAGAAGAATGCAACATGATTGATATCGCAAAAAATTGCCGGGATATGGTGCATAACTTGCATCCCGATGCCGATATTCAAATCCACGATGTTACAGGCGAAGGCATCTTGATCGTCGCCGACCACAATTTAATGGAATTGGCAATCATGAATTTGATTGAAAATGCTGCTAAATATTCCAATCCACCTGCGCATATTAATGTTTCGATGGAGCTGTCGACAAAAGGAGTTAAAATCGAAGTCGCGGATAAAGGAATTGGGATTCCGGAAGCTGATGTGGAACATGTATTTGAAAAATTCTATACCGTAGATAAAGCCCATTCGCAAAAAATGGGAGGCTCTGGATTGGGTCTTTCGATTGTTAAAACAATTATCGAAAAGCATGGGGGCCAGATCTCAGTAGCATCTAAAGTCGGAGAAGGCACAACGTTTACTATCTTGCTGCCGCACCGCACATCACATTAAACACAAAGTCTTGTTGCGCGCTACACTTTAGATTCAACGCAAAGACGCTAAGGCGCGAAGACGCAAAGAAAAAAAAACCTTTGCGTCTTCGCGCCTTAGCGTCTTTGCGTTGAATCTAAAGTGTAGCGCGCAACAAGACAAGACTCTTGAATTTTTATATAAACTTGCTGCTTGACCTGACATCAGCAAGCATAGTATTTTCCTGCATGAAAATGAATCGCAAAAGGTTTTAAATGGAAAACGAAATCTCACATAAAATCATTGGTGCTGCAATTGAAGTTCACAAAACATTAGGCGGACCTGGTCTGCTCGAAAGCATCTATGAAGCAGCTTTGTGTCACGAACTCACTTTGCAGGGTTTGCATATTCAAAAACAATTAACGATACAAGTGATTTACAAAGGAGTTATGATTAAAGATCCCCTTTTTTTCGATATTTTAGTAAATGAGAAGGTTATCATTGAAATTAAAGCAACTGACAAAAATCATGCTATTTATGAAACACAGTTGCTTACTTATTTAAGACTAACAGGTATAAAATTGGGTCTTCTCATCAACTTTGGCAATCATCAAGTAAAAAATGGCATCGCTCGGGTTGTAAATAAACTTTAAAGAGCGAAACTTCTTAAATTTTGATCATTTTAAAATATTTCTCTTTTCAAATAGTAAGAATCCTGAAAAATAGAGACAGCAATTGAGGATGTATGGCTATTGATGTCTCAGAACTTACAGGCAATATCAAACAAGCCAATGTGAAATTTCGCAAAACACGCGAAGAAATTGCTAAAACCATCGTTGGCCAAAGCGCCATGGTCGACCGTTTACTAATGGCTTTGCTTGCCGATGGCCACATTCTACTAGAAGGATTACCCGGCTTAGCCAAAACTTTGGCAGTAACAACCCTTGCCAAAACTATCCAGTGCGATTTTAAAAGAGTCCAATTTACTCCCGATCTTCTTCCCGCCGATCTGATCGGCACTTCCATCTACAATCCACGCGAAGGCACGTTTTCTATCAGCAAGGGCCCGATTTTCACCAACATCCTGCTGGCCGATGAAATCAACCGCGCTCCTGCCAAGGTGCAATCAGCCTTATTGGAAGTGATGCAAGAACGGCAGGTGACGATTAGCGGTCAATCTTTCGCAGCTGGTTCTCCGTATCTCGTCTTAGCCACGCAAAACCCGATTGAGCAGGAAGGCACCTACGTTTTGCCTGAAGCACAAACGGACCGTTTTATGATGAAGGTAAGGATCGATTATCCCACCCGCCATGAGGAACAAGAGATCATGCAGCGCATGGGCACATTGGAAAAGCGCCCTGATCCAACTCCGGTACTCACCGGAGAGGAAATTTTAAAAGCACGCAAGATCGTGAATGAAATTTACATCGACGAAAAAGTCAACTCTTACATTTTAGATATCATCTGCGCCACGCGAACTCCAGCCGATTACAAAGTTGATATTGGCGGCCTTTTACTGTTCGGAGCTTCACCTCGCGCAAGCTTAGGCCTCAAAATAGGCGCCAAAGCAAGGGCTTTTTTATCGGACAGAGCTTATGCAACTCCTAATGATGTCAAAGAGATAGCCCATGATATGCTGCGGCATCGTCTAAGAAGAACCTATGAAGCGGAAGCTCAAAATATCACGACAGAAGAAATTATCGACCGGATCTTGGACACGATTCCTGTGCCTTGAATAGAGGATGCTTGCATGTCCCCGGAAATCTACCATCTCATCCGCCGCATTCAAATCCATACCACGCGCTTAGCGCAAAGCTTGCTAGCTGGATCTTACCGTTCTGCTTTTAAGGGAAAGGGGATGGAGTTTGAGGAGGTGCGCGACTATCAGCCGGGAGATGAAATCCGGAGCATTGACTGGAAGGTTACGGCACGCATGGGCCATCCTTATATCAAAGTTTTTAAAGAGGAAAGGCAGCTGACAGTAATGTTAGTCGTCGATATTTCAGCCTCGACCCGCTTTGGAAGCAACAATATGCTTAAGAGGGAATTCATCGCAGAGATAGGTGCGCTGCTTGCTTTTTCAGCCATCAAAAATAATGATAATGTGGGATTGATCCTTTTTTCTGATCAAGTTGAAAAATACATTCCTCCACGCACTAATTTAAGGCATGTCTTGCGGATTATTCGCGATCTCCTTTTATTTGTTCCAAAACATTCAGGAACAAATGTGGGGGAAGCCTTAGCTTTTCTCGGCAAGGTGGAAATCAAGCCAGGCATTTGTTTTCTTCTTTCAGACTTCCTTTGCCCGGATTTTCATCGTCAAGCGGAACTGATAGCCTTGAAGCACGACCTTATCGGAGTCCACATCGCAGATCCCTATGAAAAGCAGCTTCCATCTTGGTCATCCATCTTGGTTACAGATTTGGAAACAAATCAAGAAACTCTTGTCAATGGTACTCAAGAATCAATTAAACGCAATTTATATGAAGCCTTTCAACAGCAGTTAGAAACTAATAAACTTCTTTTTCATAAACTTGGCGCCGGCTTCATTTCATTGGAAACAGACCGCCCGTATGTCCCTATTATTCAAAACTTCCTTAAAAATCGAAGCAGGCACTTCTAATGAAAAAGGGGATGCTGATCATTTTTGCTTGGTTGGGAATCGTTGGGCTACATGCCAAAGAGATCGAAAAGAAACAAACTGCACCGGGCAATTTTAAACTTAAGATCTCTCTTCCAAATGATGAAGTCACACTGATTGACAAGGTTTTTGTATATGTTGATGTCACCTATCCTCCATCTTACCATGTCGATTTATCTGCCTTGCGTTCCCATTTATTATTCGATTCCTCATTTGCTCAATCATCCTTTACTTTGATAGATGAGACGGCTTCTCCTGAAAAAAAAGGGGAGGATGATTTATTAACTCAACAAATCGTATTTACCCTTTCCCCTCAAATTCCCGGCAAGCATCATTTGACCTTATTAAACGTGAATTTTGAGCCTAAAGATCCCTCCCAGAATAAAAACGTCGAGATCATCTCCCCTATCTTCGAGATGAACGTTGCCATGCCGCAGAAGACCGAGTTGATCGAACCTCTACCTGCCCCTTTGTTAACATTTTCTCCTACTTTTCCGATCAATTTAGATCCGTTGAATCGACAAGAACAGTTAAAAAATAACGATAAACAAAGGAATTTAAACATTATAGCCGAACATACTTTCCATTGGTTTGGCATGGCCGCTTTAATAGCTGCCTTGATTTTTCTTTTAACTTTTAAGAAAAGCGGTCCAAAAAAAGAAAAAATTGAAAGAAATCGTAAAATCGAAGCTCGGAAAAAAGCAAGCCAAGGCATCCACCATTCGCTTAATCTACTTAATGAAGGAAAAATCGACGATTTTTATATTTTATTGACCAAAACACTTTGTTCCTATATCGAAGAATATTATGGTATCAAAGCTGCATCTAAGACAACGGAAGAATTTCTCAAAGATGCTCCTTCACATCCCGTTTTCTCAGAGCCGAAAAGAGAACGTCTTCAGGCCATTTTAGAACAAGCTGATAAGGTTAAATACGGACGAATTCCTACCACTCTCGAAGAAAACAAAAAAATAGGCTCTTTAGTCTTTCAATTTATAAATGAATCTATATAATTTTTGTCTTTTTTATATACCTAAACACTTCTTTATATAAAATTAATATACTGGTGTTATAATATGTGTTTTATATTTAAATAATAAGGATGAAGAAAATTATGGACGTTAATTTCGATCAATACTATGCCCGAAATCCTTTGATTGATGTTTTATTGGAATCTAAGGTAGAAGTTAATGTGCGAGAGTTCGCGTTAAATATCTTTCCAACACTACATTATAAAAATTTTGAGCCGTCTGAAGTAAAGAAAATTCTTGATAATCGTGCTACACATCTACTTGCCGAGCCGTTGTCGTATTCAATATTTTTAAATATTGTTAAAAAAAACTTGTCAGTTTTAAAAAAAACAACAACTTTTAACGATCGAAAAAAAATCGCTACTGCATTGCGTGACCGTAACATTGCACAATTAGGGCAAGAAGAAAGATATAATTTGATTCAGATGACTTTTCATCGTATTGGCCAGTTTTTTAGATACGGTACGTTTTGCACAAAAGGAGAATTAGGAATAAAAATAGCAAAAGAGTTAACGACTGTTGATACAGCTAAAAATGATTATAAAAGAATCTTTGTTATTACTAACAAGTTTATTGCAAAACAAGCAGATACTCAGTGCGATGATGTAAATGACTTGTTACGGGATCCATTTATAAAATTAATTAATAAGGCAATTTTCTCACAACCTGCTAATTACACTTTTTCAGACACGGATACAAAAGGTATTTTTTTTCTTAGTTTAGATAAAGAAAAACAAGCGATTTTCTTACAAACTTTGATGAAAAGAAAAGATTATTTAAAACAACTAGATGATTTTAGTCCTGATAACCGTATAAAAATAATTGATCTGGTTTTGGCAGATGCTTTTAAAGACGATAATGATCCACATATCAAAACATTGTCAGTAAAATACATGGCTGTAGCAATCTCTCATTATATTAAAAAATGCCCCGAAACAATAAAAAATCTATTACAGCATTTATGGTTCTTGGAAAAAGCAGATCAACAAGCCGTTTTAGCAAAGCTTTCCGCTAAAGATCATCTCTTGGTCACAGAAGAGCTTTTACAAATAGCAAAGACTCTGTCAAACAAGGCCAACAATGATTAAGCATTAATTTAAGGCAGAACTCTGCGCAGTAAGCCGTTTTCGTGCCCATGCCCGTTTGCTATTGCCGTTCCCCGTTTTACGAAGATTAATTCTCAAAAAGAAAACTTATCTTGCAATTTACCTGCATGGGAAACAGGCATGGGCACAAAAATGCAAAGCAGCAAACCCTTCCACTCATTCTTCTACAAATCACACTTGTCGATTAATCCAAATGCCTTCATACTGAATTATTATATCGAATAGGAAACGCTCTCTGTTAGCCTATTCAAACGGTATTAGGATTAATTTGAATGATTCGTAAACTGATTCGAAAGCTATCTTCCTTTACTTATTTGAATATTACCCAGTTTTTGGGCGCCCTAAACGACAATATCTATAAGCTACTGATCGTCTTCTTTTTTATTCAGTTAGACGGTATTGAAAGCAGCCATTGGTATCTAGCTTCGACGGGAGCGGTCTTTGTTCTCCCTTTTTTGCTATTTTCAGCCTCTTCAGGCACATTAGCCGACCGTTGCAGTAAGCGCAATATCATCATTCTAACTAAAGTCTTGGAATTATTGACGATGCTGGCAGCGGTAGCGGCCTTTCTGTATGAGAGCATATGGGGATCTTATTTTGTACTTTTTATGTTGGCTACTCAGAGCGCCTTTTTTGGCCCTTCGAAATATGGCATCGTCCCTGAATTGGTACCGACCGATAAGCTCTCCAAAGCCAATGGATTGATGACTTCCTTTACATTTTTAGCAATTATCTTAGGAAGTTTTTTGGCGTCATTCATCTTAGATGTCACGGGGCGTCAATTCTTAATAGCCAGCCTACTCTGCGTACTCATTGCGGTGGTTGGACTAATTACAAGCTTTTGCATTGAGTATACTCCGCCAGCAGGTTCATCTAAACGTTTTAACATCTTCTTTTTATACGAAATTTATAGCACGATGCGGTTGATAAAATCGGAACCTTCATTATTGGTTGCCGTCATCGGATCTTCTTTTTTTCTTTTTTTGGGAGCATTCGTTCAACTCAATATGATCCCCTTTGCTGTGATGCTGCATTTAACAGATGTCCAAGGGGGATATTTGTTTCTGTTGACAGCGTTAGGCATTGGAACGGGAGCAGCGATAGCTGGAAAAATCTCTGGAAAAACTGTTGAGCTTGGATTATCTCCTATCGCAGGCTTAGGAGTTGTCTTAAGTTGTTATGGATTGGATCTTTTTTCAAATAATCTTTGGGTTTGCATTCCCCTGATTATTATTTTGGGGATGTTTGGTGGAATGTATCAAATCCCTTTGGATTCTTACATTCAACTATCGAGTCCTAAAAAACACCGTGGCCAAATTGTAGCAACCAATAACTTTTTCAGTTTTTTAGGGGTTTTACTCTCGGCAGGCCTTTTATTTTTGAATGGCGAGTATTTGGGGATAAAAGCAGATAAAGGTTTTACTCTTATCGGATCGATTACTTTAGGGGTTGTCGTTTTATTGACCTTTCAGTATTTCGATTACCTCACCCGTTTTATTTGCGCCGTTTTATCAAAACTTCACTTTCAGACAACATATACGGGTTTGGAAAATATTCCCGCATCTCCTGCTGTTTATGTGTGCACTCATCTGGCATGGAACGATGCTTTATTAATGATGGGTGCGCAACGTAAACGGATGCGATTTTTTATTGAACAGGAACAGGATCATTCAAAATGGATGCGCCGCCTTTACCACTTGTTAAGAGTTGTCTTCATCCCTACATTTGAACCTCTTGAAAAAAATCAAGCTTGTCTTAATAGCATCAAAAGCACTCTGAAAAAAGGGATTTCGGTCTGCATCTTCACTAACAATGAAGATATTTGCGATGAAATCGAACAATTGAAACATTCCTATTCTTTTCGAGAAATCTTGGAACAGACCCATTATCCAATGATTCCGGTCGCCATCGAAAAGGGAGAAAAAGACAAAAAACGATCTCGCATGGCGTCGCGCCTCCTGCGTAAATTTCGCGTGCCGGCAGCGCTTTCGTTTGGATCGATGATTTGCGGTCCGTTTCTTCCTCCTATGATTGAATTGGATGAAGAGTCGGAAGCCGTGCCTCTGGAAGCAGAACCCTCTATCCCTGCCTTTGCACAAAATAATTTGCCAACATAAACATTACCTTGGATTTTGCGGGTAATAATTCTTAATAGGCAGCGCCTCTGAACGCGGCTGAGGTTCTGGTGCTTGCAAGGGAGGATTCACCAACTTGATACCTAAAATCTTCCATAACCCTCCGTCCTTCTCTAAAAAATATTCTACATGTATCGTTTCTCCCGTTGTAGAAGTCAGAGTGCCTTGCAAAGAGGCGACATCATTTTTAAAATCAAGCGCTCCAAAAATAGCATTTTTATTGGCACTGAAAGGGGAATAATTGGTTATAAAATAGACGAATTGATCTAAAGGCGTCGCTTGACGAAATGCAGTGGAAGTATAGTTATTATAGGCAGTTTGATAGTCCTTATTTTGTATTGCATTCAATTGATTTTCAATCATTGTCAAGAGATCTTGCGAATCTGTTTTGACAGGCATGGGATACGGCTGTTGGTTAACCGGAACATAGGGCTGCTGATTAACATAGGGTTGCTGATTATATGTACGGGGATTGTGTTGCTCGGAAAAAACCCCAAAAACACATTCAATATGACATAGGGACCATGTGCTAACCATACCCAGAAAAAATATTTTAAAATACGCTTTTGTAAATTCATTAATTTTTAAAATCATTCGCTACTCCACTTTGAAGGTAAAGGTTTTGAATTCTCCCTTGTTCTCCTCCGCCGACATCTTTAGCTGATAAGTCCCAACTGGCCATCCCTTTGAAGGGGGAGAAAAAATCAATGTCAAAATGGTGTCGCCATTTTCTTGGAGGCTTGCATGGATGACAGGAATGCTAGATCCTGATTCAACATGGCGCAAAAGAACATCCACATTTTTGCCTTCCACCCCATTTTTTACATACACATTGGCATAAATATCGCCGGGGATGTTTGTAATTACAGCGCTCGGATCAGCAATATTTCCATTGTCATCGACATGCGTGCCGAAAATGGCTTTAACAAATTCCATTGGCTTGGCAGAAGTTTCTTTTTCCGATTCGGCGGCGGCGCCTATGCCATTGCTTTTGTCGATCACCGGATGGGTAAAAATATGTAAAATTTTCCATTGCCCTTCCTCTTGAATTAAATCGAACTCAACCGGCAATGATTGTGTATCGGAATGAATGATCTCGCCGATAATGGTTGCGATGTTATTGTTAAAGACTAGCTTTTCAAAAGTTGAACTGTTGCTTTTAAAAAATTCTGGATGGCTTTTAATAAATTCTTCAAATGCTTTAAGTGTATTTTCATTTCTAAACTGTGTGGAAGTCAAATTATAAGCGTTGCTGAGGTTTTTGGATTGTATTTCTTTTAAAAATGTTTGGATTGCGCCGATTAAATCGCGCGTTTTGAAAGATCCGGAATCAGTATCATAACCTTCTGCCTCCTCTTCGGGTGATGAAGTCACATGGACCCCGATGACCTTCCAGCTATTTCCATCTTTTTCCAAAACATATTCAGCTACAGTCTTGCCCTTGCCGCTTTGCAATTCAACAGTGAGCCAACCCTGTTCGTTTTCTGTATAAGGCTCCAAAATATTGACGCTTTGATGTTGTTCAAAAGCAGGATAACCTCTCATGAAATTCTTAAAATCCTCTAAAGTGGCCTCTTGCTGAAGACTAGGGCCAACATAATCATGGTAGGCCTTTTTAAAATCACCCTGTTTTATAGCTTCCAATTGTTCTTCAACTACTTTAATCATTCCTGCAGCATCATCTGGCTGACTTTTGTTCGCGGAGATAGTACGTATCCGCATGGAATTAATTTTCCAGTCCCCTTTTTCTTTAAGAAGACGATATTGGATGATTAAGGGGTGTTCATCGGGATTAAGCAAGATTGTAACGATCCCTGTATCCTCTTCGCTATAATGTTCCTTGTAGTCGTATTGATGATGCTGAGTCAAAGCGGGATATTCTGAAATGAAAGTCTTAAACTTTTCGAGGGTAGTTCCTTTTTTAAACTGCTCCGACGAATAGTCATTATAAGCCTTTGCGATGTCATTATCGAGCAAAGCTTGCATTTGCCCTTCCACTGGTTCTATAAGAGCTTTGGTAGCCGACGAGAGCTCTGAATCGCTTGCTTGATACTCGGTAAATTCCATCCCTAAAATTTTCCATTTGCCCCCCTCTTGGATCAATTCGTATAAGATGACCCCGTTGAGATCTCCTGAGGTTTCTAAAGCAGCTTTTAGGGTACTGTGATCGCCTTCGGTGTGAACATTGTCAAATGTAATTTTTTGATAATCCTTCAAAACAGGCAATGAATGTACAAATTCCCTAAATCTCTCAAAAGAATTAGCGGATTGGAAATCTTTAGACGTATAGTCATAGTAGGCTTCTTTCAGCTGATCTGCCTTTAATGCCTTCAACTGCTGTTCGACAATATCATAGACAGTATTCGATCTTAAGTGCGGAAGGGCGTATAAATAAAAGGCTCCTGCGACCAAGAATGCCACTAGCACACTCCACAGGAGCTTTTGCTTAATGCCGGAATTTTTCAATGCTTTGCCACAGATCGGGCAATTGATAGCGGTTGAATCGACTTCACGGCCGCAATGAGGACAAATCATAAAACTCTTGATGAAAGGTTAAGGTGAATACAATGTAAATTTTTAGTTCACACTGTGCAAGGAAAATTCACTGCCCGTACAACTTGATTAACGCATCTGCTTTTTTGTAATAGCAGGTTTTTAATTCTTCATAGACGCGAAGCCCTTTGCCATTCATCCCTTGTTTAAAATACAAAGCTCCCAATTTGAACTTTGTTTCTTTATCGTCGGGATTGATATTTAATATGATCTCATATTGATTGATCTCTTCTAAAGGCATATTGAGATCGTGATAGCTATAGGCCAGTTGAAGATGGACCCAAGGATCGTGCGGAGCATAATCACTAATGATTTTCAATTCTTCAATGGCTTTTTGGGCGTTAGAACGGAATTGCTTGGCGAGATGCTGCGCATATTCATCTTTATTAAACCAACCCTTAGCCTTGTTTTCCATCCGTTTAATCTGCTCAGCATGCAAAGCAGAAAGCAAGACATAGGCATTCGCCAATGCAGCGTGGATTTCAAGGCTTGTGGGTTCGCAATGCACGAGTTTGATATGTTCTTCAATCGCTGAGGTCAACAGCAGCTTTCGCATATGATAAATATCTTGCCAATGCCACCAGCAACTCATTATTTCCAGCTGGGCAGCCATGGAATTGAGCCACGCAGGCGGAGAAAAATAGGCCGATTCTTTACCCGCTAAACTTTCTGAAAGGCGGCAGCAAGCGTTCGCAACGGACATATGGTGCTCTACAATGCCCTCTTGATAATTCGCCAGTGTTTTACAGGAATTAACAAAATAATTTTTTATTTCAATCATTTTTTCAGGCTTCATCGTTTTATAATAGACCCTAAAAATAAAATAACCAAAACATGTCAAAAAAATGGCACTCAAAGCAAAGGCCAAGAGCGAGGAGTTTGCCAAAAATGAAAAAAATACAAGAAAGACCACGCTTTCAACGACTGCTGCCACTGCAAATGCTATATTAAAATAAGCATAAGAGGTCATGAGTTGATCTAACTCAGGCAATACAGATTTGACCACCCGAGCAACAGGAGAGGGATCGCCTTTTAAGAGCTCTTCAGCTTCTGCTCCAAAATAAGACATGCTGCACCTCAGCAAAAACCTAGAAATTAATCTTTATAGAAGTAGTTTTAATTTATCACAATCTTCATGCTGTAGGAATCGATTTGATTTCTGCAGGTTTCTTGAGCTCTTCCTGGTAAAAAACCAGCAGCCCCAGAAAAACAACAGCCAAGGAAACATAAAAAGACCAACCCATCACTTCCCCTAACAACATCCAACCGAAGAAAACACTAAACAAAGGGGTGCTGAGGCCCGCAAATGACATAAATGTGGCAGAAAAACGCCTTAAAAGAAATCCATACAAATTATAGCAGACGAGATTGGAAATCAAAATTAATAAAAGAGCGCATAATAGGAAGGGAACATAGTCTGTAATAGGAACCGGATCCCAACGTTCTGTAAAATAGGAGTGGCACATGGCTACCGATCCTCCCAATAACATGCTGAGACCGTTAGCCATCCACGGCGAATAGCCATTCTCGTGGACAAGCTGCTTGAGGAGGATCCACCCATATACGCTGCAAATAGCCGCTCCTACGACAGCCAACTCTGCCCAAGAGAATAGGAAAAACTGACCCGCGCGCTCTTCAACAGTAGTCTGAGCAAGTAAAATAGGAAACATTCCACAAAATCCAATGATTAAACCGATCCATTTCTTCCAAGTGATTTTTTCAGAAAAAATGAAATAGGAGAATAGTGCGGCAACAAATGGAGAAAGGCTATAGATAAAACATGTTTTAGAGGAGGTAAGATATTGCAATCCCCAAAATTCAAATACATTCGTCAAATAAATGTTAAATAAAGCCAACCGTGCAATCCGCCAAAAATGTTCTTTTTTAATCTTAAAATTTTCTTTTTGGAAGAAAAATTGGTAGGTTAAAAGAAGAAAACCAGCAAGCAACATCCTAGAACCAACAAAGAAAAAAGGTTGAGTATATTCTAAACCTGTCTTAGAAATAGTAAAGACGCTGGCAAAAAGGGCATAAAGCAGAAATACAAAAAACATGCAATATCCAAAAATCCTATGTTGAAAATAACATTTTAAAGTAGTGGTGTAAAAAATTCAATCATTATGATTCCAAATCCGCATGAAGTTTTAGCTAAAAAATAATTTTATGAAGCGTTTTAGCTTGGCATAAAGGTGATATTTTGTTACTTTTTTGAAATTTAAAATTATGAGGGCAATATGCAAGTATCTTCTCTTCAATGTCGATCCGCACCGATGCCAACCATCCTCTGTAAAAAAAGAAAGCACAACAATGAAAAGATAGATACATCGTTGTTAAATTTACTGGTAGAAGCTATTCAATATCGCGAACTTTATCCTGCAAAAGAAATTGTTGTTGATAAAGATTATTCTGAAGAGGTTGAAAAGCCGCTAAAAAAAAGGCGTCTTTCTAATCCCGATCTTTTATCACTAAAAGTTTTTAAAAAAATATTAATTCATTTTCAAGAAACAAAAATAGAACTTTGTAACTTAAAACTACGAGAGGCTTCAAAAACTTTACGTATAAGTTCCAGAGCTCTATCCTTTGCTTTCAATAATTGCTTAAACATCAAATGGATCTATGTGAACTATGCTTCGATGAAATCTTTTTTTGAAAAAAATCAAGCCAATGTTTTTATACGAACATTGTTTTTAAACCATATGGCGATAGATGAATTAATTAAGCGAATGCGTCAAAAGGGATACCTAATTTTATTAAAAAATATCATCCAATTTTTAATAATTGACCAGCAAGAAGGATTCCTTCAGCACGAACACTCTTCTATTGAATCACGCATTAAAAAAAAATGGAAAGAAATATTGGATATTCCCGACCTCGACTTATTACAAAATCAAGATTTTTGTTTAGAAGGAACATTTTCTATTGAATCCCTAAATAAAAAACAAATCAAATTATTAACGAATTTGCATTCATTAACAAAACGAAAAGAAACATTTCTATGCAAATCTTTGAAGCGAGGAAATCCTCCCTTTTTGAATGTCTCTGCTGAGAAATTGCAACAAACTTGGAAAGAGGCAATGAAATGCAATTGGCTTGGCGAGGATTTAGAAAAATTGAATAAATTTTTACAACATCATTCTAATAATATTTTTTGCACTTCGATCTTTGATAATGCAACTATCGATAGTATTAATAAGTTAAAAGTTGAGATTAACCTATTTTATAATGAACAACTCGCGCAACTTGTATCGCAAACAAAATAGTTAACACTTGAGTAAGACTAAAACACACAAGTTTTTTATTAAATATTATTTAACAAATAGGAAGAATCAATGAAAAACTATGCATTCTTTTTCTGGGTGTTATGCGGTTTCCTCAACTTGGGAGCGCATGATATTGTCGATATCTCACAATTTGATCCTCACATCTGCATCGATTGCCGCTATGCCTCAGCAGAGAATTATTATCAAAAAGCGTTATATCCATGTGCAAGAATCTTTGTAGATCGTTATGTCGCGCAAAGACTCAAAAGAATCAGAATTGAATTGGCTAAATCGGGCATTGGAATAGTTATTTTGGAAGGGTACCGCCCGCCCTCTGTTCAACAACAGATGGTCGCGTTTTGTTGTGCAGATTGCAAAACAGCACTGGATAAGGATGCTTGTCATTATAATAAGGGTTTAGGAGTCGATATCTCTTTGATTTATCTTGACGGCCAACCTATGTCTATGCCGCCCATTTATGAAGATTTCGATTCAGAAGAAGCGTGCTCCTGTTTCCGGCTGCCCGCCCATGTTTACCATAATCTTTGCCAATTGGATTGCTGCATGATAAAGAATGGTTTTGTGCCGCATGACGATAAATGGTGGCATTTTGATTTGAGAGGATGGGATAATGCCCCTTGTCTTGACTTAGAATATGGTGATCTGCTTCAATAAAAGGAGATATTAAGTCGGTTAATTTTTTAAGAATAACAAAAATGTTTTCGACAAGAATATCGCCTAAAATTTATAATTCAGTTAATTAACCAAGTTTGTTTTATGCAGAAACCTAAAATTCTTCTTATTGAAGATGAAGAAGACATTGCAGCTCTTATCAAATTGCAAGCTGAAATAGCGGGCTACAAGCTTCATGTAGAAGTAGATGGTCTTAATGGCTTACGCGCTGTTGAAAGGGAAAAACCTGATCTCGTCATCTTAGATATCATGCTACCTGGACAAAGCGGATTAGATGTTTGCCGTAAAATTAAGACAAATCCCGACCTCAAAGATATACACGTCATTATGATTTCAGCCAAAAGTGAGGAATTGGACGTCATTCTTGGACTTGAACTTGGTGCTGATGATTATGTGACAAAGCCTTTTTCACCTAAAATTCTCTTTTCGCGCATCCGTGCTGTACTCCGCCGAGGCAAGGAACCGGAAAAAACACTTAAAGTTGTTGAATTTGGACAGTTTACCTTGGAAGTTGACCGCTACCAACTACGTAAGAAGGATAAATATATTCCATTGACACTTTCTGAATTTGGCATCTTGCGCCGCCTTCTTTTTAACCGCGGCAAGGTGTTAACGCGAAATCAGCTTTTGGATGATGTGCAAAATAATGATGCCTTCATTGTCGATCGCAATATTGACGTGCACATTGCAGCTCTGCGTAAAAAACTGGGACCTGGTTTTGATTGGATCGAAACAGTCCGCGGAGTTGGATACCGTTTCAAAGAAGAAGAATAATATACAATTTTTTGAGAGCAATAAATTCATTGGCATTGTAATCAATTACAATTTCGACCATTATCTATTTAAAAATAATCGCGTTAATCATCTTATAGAAAGGTCTTTATGTTTGATATTTCGTATTTAAACATCACTGTAGGGGGTTTTCTTCTATTCCTATTCTCGACAGTGTTTTTTCTGGCAAAATTGTATCGTCGATGCCCCTCCAATAAAGTCTTAGTCGTTTATGGACGAGTAGCAGGCAGTAAGACCGTTCAGTGCTATCATGGAGGCGAATCTGTGATCTCTGTGGGGATTATTTTTTTATTTTTTTGCAGATAGATGCCTTAATAAATGGAAGATCTCGTCTTCTGTATTAAAGGCGTGCAAGCAAATGCGCAAACACTCCTTCCCCCTTTTTACCGTAGGACTGAGAATCGGCTTCACATCAATGCCTGCAGAAGCCAGCGAATTGGATAACGCTTTTGTTTTTTGCCCATCGCCTACTGGAAAAAAAATGGAGGGGGATTCAGGAAAAGGCAAAAAGATTTGAAACGAACGTGCAAATTCGGCAAATTTTATTTTTAGCATCTCGAGCTGCTGCCTTTCACCTGAAGCTAATGGCAACCGTTCATAAGCACATTTAATGCCTGCAAGGACTTGCGGAGGCAATGCCGTTGAATAAATAAAGGAACGGGCAAAATTAATCAAATGGCTGCGCAAGACTTTAGAACCTAACACAATGGCCCCATGAGATCCTAAGGCTTTTCCAAATGGGTGGACGCGGGCAAACACCTCATTTTCCAAATTATGCTGACACACTAAGCCTTCACCATTTTCTCCAGTAATACCAGTCGCATGCGCTTCATCGACAATCAAGCTTGCATTGTACTGATGGCAGATCTCTGCAATTTTTTTTAAAGGCGCTTGGGTTCCGTCAAATGAATAAATAGATTCGATGCATACATAAGTTTTGCCTTGGCACGCCTTCAATTTTTTTTCAAGGTGGTTGCAATCATTGTGTCTGAAGGGAAGGCAATGGGCTCCACTGAGACGCATGCCATCTTGCAAGGAAGCATGCACGTTAAGATCATATAAGATCGTATCTCCATCATCCGTCAAAGAAGAAACCAATCCCAAATTGGCCATATAGCCTGTATTAAAAATTAATCCAGCCTCAGCGCGATGGAATCGCGCTATATCATATTCTAACTGTTCACAGTATTCCCGATTGCCCGTGACTAGGCGAGAATTGATCGATGCCGATGTAAAACCCGATGCCTCTTCGGCCATTTTTTGCCATTCCCTATCGATCGATTCGCGCAATTTTTGGGAACGTGCAAAACCTAAATAATCATTGGAACTAAGATCGATCAGAAAGCGTGAAGAAGAAGAGGAGGATTTCCTTTCTTCTTCTGTCGGTTTCTTTTTATATTTAGACGCGACCTGGCCAGTACGCAATCTAATTCCTCCCTAAAGAAATTATTTCTGGTTGATGAGCTGCATTCCATATTTAATGGGCTTAATCAAACAGAAGGCTATGCCAACCTTAATGCAAGCTCCAGGAATAAACGGCCACATTCCCAACCAGAAACTGTTTTCAAAGCCGACAAAGGCAGAAATCCACAATGTTCCAATTGACAAAATGATCCCTTCATTTAAGGCTAAGCTGAGGAGTTGAAACATCCATGATGTACGGTAACGGGATTCCAATAAGCTTCCTGTAGTAAATGCAGCTAAGACAAATCCAAGTAGATAACCTGCACGAGGGCTGGCTAGCCAGAGCGGATTAATGGTACCCCCTGCAAGAACAGGCAAGCCATAAGTCGCCTGAAAAAGGTAAAGGATCGTCGCCAAAGCGGCTTTTCGACCGCCCAATGTCACTGCGAGGAATGCGACTCCAAGCGTTTGCAGAGAAATGGGAACGGGTGTAAATGGCAAAGGAATGGCAATTTGAGCCATAAGGGCTAAAAATAAACTTCCTACTACCACTTGTAGGGTCGCTAGAATTGCTTTTGAATAATTGAAAGAAGCAATATTGGTGATTTCCATGATGTCCTCATTTAAAACTTTATCAGCTTATTTTGGATTTTTTATAGTTTAACTGATTGTTTCCAAGTTTTCAACTCTATAAAGAATTTAATCCCTTGATTTTAGATTTCTTATTAGGGCTTTTTATAGGGCCACTGCCATCCTTTGATTTCAGGGAGATCCTCCCCTTTTTCGCGAATATAGTGTTTGTGGTCGATGAGTTTGTTTGCGACTAGTTCTCGAATATAACCTGTCGAATTTCCTAAATGCGGCACCCTTTCCACAGCATCCAAGGCTAAATGATAACGGTCCAAATCGTTCACCACAACCATATCAAAAGGAGTCGTCGTCGTCCCTTCTTCCTTGTAACCCCTCACATGCAAATTGCCGTGGTTGGGACGGCGGTAAGTCAGCCGATGGATCAGCCATGGGTATCCATGAAAGGCAAATATAATCGGTTTATCTCGGGTAAAAATATCCTCATATTCTCGATCCGATATGCCATGCGGATGTTCATTTTCCGGCTGCAGGACCATCAAATCCACAATATTGACCACTCTAATTTTCAAAGAAGGCATATTTTTTCTGAGAATATCGACAGCAGCCAAAGTTTCCAATGTGGGAATATCGCCTGCACAAGCCATGACCACATCCGGTTCTGAATCATAGTCATTGCTTGCCCATTTCCAGATACCCAACCCTTTGGTGCAATGCCTGACAGCTTCTTCCATCGATAAATATTGCAAGGCTGGTTGTTTGCCTGCAATGATCACGTTCACATAGTTACGGCTGCGCAAACAATGATCTGCTACCGAAAGCAATGTATTAGCATCGGGAGGCAAATAGATGCGGACCACCTCCGCTTTTTTATTCACTACATGATCGATAAAGCCCGGATCTTGATGTGAAAAGCCGTTGTGGTCTTGCCTCCACACATGCGAAGTGAGCAAAATATTCAAAGAGGCAATCGGACGCCGCCACGATATTTTTCGGATCATTTTTAACCATTTTGCATGTTGATTAAACATCGAATCAATCACATGGATGAACGCTTCATAGCAGCTGAAAAATCCATGCCGCCCCGTCAATAAATATCCTTCAAGCCACCCTTCGCATAAATGTTCACTTAACACTTCCATCACTCTCCCTTCGCGGGAAAGATGTTCGTCATAGGGATAGATTTCTTCCATAAACACTCGGTCTGTCGCTTCAAATACAGCATCCAATCGATTTGAAACTGTTTCATCGGGCCCCGCTATCCGAAAATTTGCATTTTCGGAATTCATCTTTATGATATCGCGTAAAAAAGTGCCCAACACGCGCGTTGCTTCAGCCCGCGTAACTCCAGGCAAGGCTACATTTACCGCATAGTCGCGAAAATCGGGCATTTTTAAATCCCGCAGCAAAAGTCCCCCATTGGCATGCGGATTTGATCCCATTCGACGATCACCTGCAGGTGCCAAAGAGGCTAGCTGAGAGGCAAATTTGCCCGTGCGATCAAAAAGTTCTTCCGGTTTATAGCTCTTCATCCATGCTTCTAATAGACGCAAGTGCTCGGGATTAGTTGCCAACTCGGCTAGGGGCACTTGATGGGAACGCCAAAAACCCTCCACTTTGAGCCCATCCACCTCTTTTGGACCGGTCCACCCTTTTGGTGAACGAAGCACAATCATGGGCCACTGCGGACGCCCTTCAACACCTTTAATGCGCGCGTTATGCTGGATGGTTTTTATTTCATCAATCACTGCATCGAAAGCAGCAGCCATTTGCTGATGCATGATCATGGGATCCGAGCCTTCGACAAAATAAGGTTTATACCCGCATCCTACTAAGTAATGTTCTAATTCTTTTTTTGATAGTCTCGCCGGAACCGTCGGACTTGCAATTTTGTAGCCATTTAAATGCAAGATAGGCAAGACAGCCCCATCTCGCTTCGGATTAAGAAATTTATTGGAATGCCAACTTCCAGCCAAAGGACCTGTTTCAAATTCGCCGTCGCCAATGACACAGAGGGCAATGAGATCGGGATTATCGAAAGCAGCTCCATAAGCATGCGCCAGCACATATCCTAACTCTCCCCCTTCATGGATCGACCCTGGAGTTTCCGGAGCAACGTGACTGGGAATCCCGCCTGGAAAAGAAAACTGCTTGAAAAGCTTTTTCATCCCCTCTTCATCTTGCGATATATTGGGATAAAATTCGCTATAGCTGCCTTCAAGATAAACATTGGCAACCATTGCTGGGCCGCCGTGACCTGGTCCGGCTAAAAAGATCATATTCAGATTGGATTCTTTGATCGCTCTGTTTGCATGGACGTAGATGAAATTCAGACCTGGAGTCGTCCCCCAATGTCCCAGCAAACGGGGTTTAATGTGATCGATAGTCAAAGGCTGCTTTAAGAGAGGATTATCGAGAAGGTAAATTTGCCCGACGGATAAATAATTGGCAGCGCGCCAATAAGCATTGATTTTGTGCAATTGATCGTCATTTAGTGGGTGCCTCTCTAACGTTGGTTCTGCGATCGCCGATTTACTCATGAAATCTCCCGTTATTGCATAAATTAATGTATATCTATAATTCAATTTATTGCAAAATAACCTATGAAATGAATAAATAAAAAAACAATTTATTGAAATTGATTTAAATTTAAATGGATTCGAAAAATGAATGAAAAATTTAAACGCGATTTTATTCAGGCCGGTGCAATTGCCGGACAAGTCCGTTCCTTTGGAAAATCGTTGATTCAAAAGGGAGCTTCATACAATGCGATCATCGCTCAAATTAATCAAAAAATTTTAGAACTTGGAGCACGGGCAGCCTTTCCTCCCCAAATCGCCCTGAATCATGTGGCCGCCCACTTTCTTCCGGATCCTGAAGATGATATTATTTTATCCGAACAAGTTGTCAAACTGGACGTTGGAGTTTGTTATAGAGGAGCCATTGGCGATTGTGCTGTCACGGTTGATTTATCGGGAAAATTTCAGAAATTGATCGATGCCGCTGAAGCGGCTTTACTCGCTGCAGAACAAATTGTGGCAGTAGGAACGCCATTAAGAGAGATTGGCAAAATCATTGAAAAGACAATTTCATCCTATGGATTTAAGCCCATTAAAAACTTGGCAGGGCATGGGTTGGGATATAATAAAATTCATACCCCTCCGGTCGTTCCAAATTATGACGATGCCGCAGCTACGGCAGTAATCAAACCTGAAATGACTTTTGCCATCGAACCGTTTGCGACAGATGGAAAAGGGTTTATTTATGAATCGGGCCATGCCACGATCTTTTCTGCTACATCAGCACGTCTTATTGGACAATCGACCTTCATACGTTTTCTAATTGAAAAAATAAAAACTTTTAACGGCCTTCCCTTTGCTCTTCACGATTTGACGGGGCAGCAGTTTTCAAATGATGAGGTAAGGCAAGGATTATCGGAACTCCTTCAATCCGGTGCAATTGCCGGTTATCCTCCTTTAATTGAAAATGTAGGCTGCATGGTCGCTCAAGCTGAAAATTCGGTTTTGGTTGATAGCCATGGTAATGTTTTTATCACAACGCGCTAACTTACAAAGCTAGATAGCACCTGTGCTCTGCAATTTTGCCGTTTCCTGCCGTTTTCGTGCTCGTGCCCGTTCGTTTTGCCTTTTCCGTGTTGTCTTCCCTTGTCCGTTTTCATTCAGTTAATGTGCAAGGGAAAAGGGTGGCAATCCTTGCATATAGTAGGCGATGCCCGACTGATCGATAGCTTTTAATCGTTGCATGGCTGGTCCCTCAAGTAATTCAACGACAATGGGTTTCCTCGATTCCAAAAAGACTTTCGATGGGGGCTGAAGCGTTAATGGAATGGGTTACAAATAAATTCAAACAAAAAAAATACCGATGTGCAATAGATTCATAGTAAAATCCTAGATTAGGCGGGTTTGAACATTGTGATCATATTTTTAATAATATTGATCCAATTATAGGACAACCGAACGAGTTCTTCTGAAAATATCTTCCATCCAAAACAAACGACAGCAAGGGCTAAAAGAGATTTTAAAGGCATTCCTAAGAAGGTAATTTGCACTTGCGGCGCCAAACGGTTAGCAATGCCTAAAAATGTATCGGTCATCAATATTGCCAATAAAGCAGGTGTGGCTAGCTGAATGGAAATAACCATAACAGTATTCAACATTTTCATCTGCAATTCCCAAAATCCTGAGCCTTTCAAAAAAAAGTGGGTGTTAAAAAATTGATCCGGTGGAATGATTTCATAAGAGGTAACAATAGCATCAATGAATAAAAACGGTCCATCAATGGTAAAAAACATAACGATCAAAACATAATTAAAGAGAGTACCCAATGGAGAGGATTGGTTTTGAATCGTCGGATCATTAACCATCAAGCTAGCTCCCCCCCGTTGGTGGTCAATGATAATGCCCGCATTCTGTACGATGGTAAAAGGCATGCTCATGACAAATCCTAAGACAAATCCAATAAATATTTCTTTAATAAGATACAGTACCGCCATAACATTGAAGCTCATCGGCGTTGTGGTCACCAATAGCAATTGAGGCAAAAAAATCACAAATAAGGATATGGCGAATGTAACCTTAACAGGGTGGGGCAGAATACGGGATCCAAAGAAAGGGGATAAAGCAATAATAGGGAGGATGCGCGCCAAAAATAAAAAAAATAGTGTCGTAACGCCCATTAAATCGCCCGAAGCAAAGGCTGAATTTAAAAAAATTGTAGCGTAATCTTGCCCCATTTAATAAGACCATTGGGGAAAATGCGTAAATATATTGGATGCGAATTGCATGATTTGAGCTCCCAACCACCCTCCCATAAACATTAAGGTCAAGGTCACAGCAACAAGCTTAATGGTAAATGAAAGCGTTTGCTCTTGAATCTGAGTGGCTGCTTGAAAAATAGCGACTAGAATTCCAAAAAACATGCTGATAAGAATAGGAGGCGCTGACAAAATCAAGATGAGCAGGAGACCTTGATAGGCCAATTGGATAACTTGCGTTTGAAACATAACCTTTTATTTATCTCCATTCTATTAGCATTAGCGGAATGTCAAAACAAGACCATCGATCAGAAGAGTCCAACCATCCAGCATCACAAGTAAAAATAATTTTAGAGGCATTGAAATGGTTACGGGCGATAACATCATCATCCCCATGGCTAGCAAAATATTTGAGGTCACCAAATCAATGACAAAAAAGGGAATATAAATCAAAACACCAATCTCAAAGGCTTCTTTTAATTGGCTGGTAATAAACGACGGGACTAAAATCATAAAATCATCCGTCTTCAACGTGGGGCGATAATTTTCCGGCAAAATGCGATAGGCGATACGGTAAAATAGCGCTTGATGCTTAACTGTGGAATTTTTCTTTAAAAAATCCCGCAGAGGCTCCCGTGCTTGAGTGGCAATTTCGACAATATATTGGGCTGATTGCGGCGATAGTACAGAATCTGGAGCGCGCGTCTCCTCCACTACTTTTTGCGAAGCATCGTACATTTTTAACATCGTCGGATACATAATAAACAAGCTAAGCATGAAAGCAACGCCGTTAATAATCTGATTGGGCGGCGCTTGTTGAACCCCTAGCGCGTTACGAAGCAAGGAAAGCACAATGACAATCTTCAAAAATGAAGTCAAAATCATCACGATAAAGGGAAGCATCGACATCAATGTCAACGCTACGGCTTGCGTAATGATGCTGGGACGTTTCAAGTTATCAAAAGGTGCATTAAGGGCATTTTGCATTGTTTGCTTGGGTTGGCCTGTAGCTCTTGGAGATGTTGGAGCCGGAGTAGTTGTAGTTGTGCGGTGAGCTGCATTAGGCGCAGGAGCTGCTTGCGGATAAAGATATTCCGGCAGAATCATCAATGCAGATAATAGCAAAACAGATATCAGCAATGTACGAGATCGAAAAAGATTTACTATTCCCATAAAACTCTATTTCTTTGGATTAATTCTATTTGACTGCTTCCTTTTTCTTTAAGAGGACTTCTAAAACATTTTCTAAAGCCCTCCACTGATTTTCAAGCTGTGCATTGATAATTCCTCCTTCCGTTTCGATAATTGAACCGCCAGGAGCAACATCCGCTCGTTCACGCAAAGAAAGAACTTCGAGGTTTTCGAAAATTTGCTTAAGCCTAGGCCGATTATTTTCTAAAGCGTCCAAATCTTTCCGATTCACATAAATCGTAATTCTTTTGTGTTGTGAAACGGCTTTTAAGGAGGTTGCTACGATATCGACAATGGTTTCATCGGACAATTCAAGCTCGCGTCCAACAATCTTTTTGGCTGATTTAAGGATGACCGGTACAAGGAATTTTTCTAAATCATTCCGAACCTTGGCTATTTCATTTTCTAACTGGGCAATGTGCTCAAGCCATTTTTTATACCCTTCTTCAAAACCTTCTTTTTGAGCCTGATCTTTCAGTTTTTCACATTCAGACGCCACATCTATCCTATATTGATCTGCGTCTTTTTTAACCTGTCCGAGCACCTCATGCGCATCTAATAACTGGGAAAATTCTTCGGAGGGAATCACTTTCTTGTTAGGGGCAATATGAATGCTGCCCTCATTGATTAAAGAAAAAAACTTTTGTTCACTCACATTCCACTCTTTCTTTTTAAGATATTCATTAAATTAAGGACTTGAGAGGCGAGCAAAGGCGTCACTCCAGGGAGAGATTGCTTCGAGTAATATTTTAATAACGCTTGCCCTCTACCCGCATCTAACATATGGACGATATGCCATACAAAATCGGGATTTTCGCCCGATAGAGCCCTTCCCAGTCTGATGATGCCCCTGTTTTGCAAAACAGCCTTCAATTTTTCCCCATTGCCGCCCCAGCGGTCGAGCCCTAAAGTTGGCATGGCAATTTTCTCTTTTTGGTGCATGCATACTTTAAGATATTGATGTTCTTTCGGATTCAAGCAGGCGTATACATTCTTTAATGTTTTTTGGTCGACGATATACCGCAGCTCTTCGGAAAGATCGTGCAAACCAAGAAAATCGACTAACTCAACAAGCTCTTGCTTGTTTAATTCTCCAAGAGGCGCCATCGCGGTATGGGGTAAAAACTGTTTGGGAAGAACTTTAGAAGATCCTTTAATGTATTTGTAAGCTTCATTTATTAAAAAAGCTTTAACGGGTTCGGAAAGTGGCGCGGCTAAAGGGGGTAGATTCAATCCTTGGCATAAGCTTATGCAAATAGGTGGGGGAAAAGCGCCTGCCACTATTGGCTGCATCTCTTTAGGAAGTTTTTGAATGGAAGAATAAAACCAGGTATAGTGGATATTGCTAATTTTTGATTGTGGGGACATCAGCGCAGGCGTGAGATCATTGACACCTAAATCAATAGAGAGCACAGCTTCGGCTTCTTCTGCGGGCAAACAATTTAAAAAAGTCTTTGGCGAACCTTGATAGAAGCGGTTAATCAATACGCGCATCATCACGGCGCTTTTAGGCTGCATACGCTAACCCCATTATGTGATGTCCACATCTTTATCGACTTCTTCTTTCTTTTCACCTTTCTGCTGAGTTTCTGCCTCTGCAGATTCTGCCGGAGGCGTTTCGGGTTCATGCTTCACTTTGATAGGATGCAGGTGGAATAATTCGCTGAACCCGCCATAAGAGCTGAGCAAGGGGTAGATTTTCCATCCAATCCAGACCAATGCTAGCAACAGGAAAAAAATCAAAAGAACAAAAGAGAAAAAGACAGTCCTGAAACGGCTCACACTTTCTTTGGCTACAATGATCGACCAAACATTAACATACTGTTTTTCTTCATTATTGCCGAGTATACCTAACATTCCTGAATCGAGTTCATTATAGCGGGCGCGATCTGGAATGACGGTGACATTATCGTAATCCAACCCTGTAACGCTGGAAGCGACTAATCGTTTGATTTTAGTGATCAGATGGCTATTGGGGTCATCCAGCACGCCTGAGTGCTTGACGTAGACTGAAGCTGTAATTTTTCCTTTATATTGCCCGGGGTTTAGCGGATCTTCTTGAGGAAAGGATATTTGCACTTCAGCATCAAGCACGCCGTCAATTTTACGTATGGTGCTTGCGATTTGCTCTGCCAAACCTGCTTCATAGCGGATTTTTTGCTCTAGATCGGAGGGCACTAACCCGACATTTCCAAATATTTCCAGTAGATTTGATCCGCGCCGCCGGGGAAGCCCAGCCTGATTTAACAAAGCCATTGCCTCTGTGGCTACCTCTCGATTGACGGTGATATCGAATAGCTGAAGTTTGACTGCGCCAGCACCGCTGACTTCTGCAGCAGGCACTTTTGTTGCATCTATTCTTTTACTAGCGAGAAAAACAATGATTTCATTGGCTTCTTTTTCATCTAATCCATTGACAATTGTTCTTTGATTTCCGCAGCTAGTTAGAAAAACTATAGAAATCAAAAATAATAACAAATTCGATAGTCGTGAAGATACACGGCGAAAATTGATAGTATCGTTCGCAATTTGCATACATCAGCTCTCAATAGTTTTCTTTGTTACTTGCAATGCTAACAGGAGGAAAGAAAAGTCGCAAGTAAAAGGAATTATCCAAAAAAAATCCTCTTTCTTGTATAATCTACTCTTTTCATGTCTACAATGTGATTTCATATGACATTAACTCGTCATGAACCGGGCAGCCTCCGTGAACTATGGAGCATCTCGCTTCCTTTAATGGTCTCTGCCCTTTCGGTTATGACGATGGTTTTCGTTGATCGCTTAATGGTGGCCCATTATTCAACAGTAGCATTAAATGCTGTTGTCAATGCTTCTACCTTCGGCTGGGCTTTCGTGTTTGCATGGATGGTGCTTGCTAGCATTTCTGAAGTATTTGTCGCTCAATATAATGGCGCAGGCGCCAAAGAAAAAATCGGCGAGTCCGTTTGGCAAATGATCTGGCTGTCATTACTCAGTGCTTTTTCACGCACCATCCGGATGGTTTGTACTATACCATCTTTATATATGTGGTGGAAATTTCCCGCAATGTTTTTATGAAACTTTTATTTTTTATCTATAAAGACTTGGATTGGCTTTTCTGCAAGCTTCTTCGTATTCTACTTTATTTGTTATTACACCTGCCCAAGATAGAATCACAGGAGTGATTTGTTCGCTGTATTCAAGCTTTCGAGCAGCTTTTTTTAAAGCTCTCTCTACTTGATTAGGAAAGAATTTTTGTGCGTCCTCTGGTAAGAAAATCAAACCATCTCTCTGTCCGAGGTAAGATTTTAATTCCTGCATGAAGGCTAAAGGAAATGTTATCGTTAATCCGAGAGCGTGATAGCTTTGCTCTTCTTTGAAGGATATTGTGTTTTCTTTAAATTTAACTTGTTCGGTAGTCAAAGAGAGAACGTTTTTGTAACGGTCACTTATACGTAATCGGTATTGACATAGGCGAGCTGCGATATAAAGCATTTTACATATGAGACGATAAGGCATTTCTATAGTGTCTAAAAGAAGCTCCCAATCTATATCATTATAGATATCCTCGGCCTTGTGAAAGCTTACTTGTTCTCTTAAACCTATTTCGGGGTCAATGAATCCGTATGTAGACGTTCTGACATAGTCACAGAATCTAGCGTAAGCTGTTGTGCAAAGTTCTTTTGTTGAGTACGGAGCGTCCCATTCGTTTTTTATTCGATTGTATATACCTTCACAAGACTCCTTTTCAAGGCATGTTATAGAGGAATTTAATTCTATAAGAGTTATTGACGGGAATAGCTTTTCTACGGCTCTTTTATATTTACGCTTTGTTTCTTCGTTTTTCTGTGTGTCTAGCCATTCTTTTAAAGCTGTTTCGATAGGTATTTTGTTAAAAACAGCTTTACGGATATCTTCAGAAGAAAAGCCACTTTTATGGTTCTTTATGTATTCTTCTATTGCACCCATGCTTTCAGTCTTTCCTTCAGGTACAGGAGATTGCAGTATGCATAAAAGTTCTTTTGGACGTTTATTGTACATATGATTTCCTGGCTATTAAGGCTTTATGTTCTTCAGCAGTTTGTTTTTTATATCGTCTTCTGAGATTATTTCTGATAAATCTATACCGCTTTCTTCTACCGCGTTAATCATAGCCCGAAGAATTTCCGCACGGCTTATGGCAACTTTTGTGTTGAAACGGATTTCTGTGGCTAACTTATCTAGCCAGTGTATTTGTTTGTCCAGCAACACAACTGTTACCTTAGTCCATTCTTCTTTGTGTTCTGTTGGCCTCCCACGAGACTGTTTTACTTTTTGTGCGTCTCTTGCTGTAGCCTGTTCAGGTTCTGTATCTTTTTGTTCGATAGGCTTTTCATCTTGAATTGGGGGTTTTTTCGTAAAGATGTCATACGCGCCTTTTCCCAGTTTTGGTTTGCTCATGTTTTACCTTTCCTTTTGTTCTTTGGATAACTTCCTTGGCTAATGCTTGATAAGCCTCTGCTCCTGTGCAATTCCAATCGTATTGGAATATTGTTTTACCGAAGCTTGGTGCTTCTGCCAGTTTTATGTTCGTTTTTATCTCTGTCTTAAACACAGCGCTTTGAAACTGTTTACGTATGATGTTTGATATCTCTGTTGTTACTTTTGCTCGCTGATCAACCATCGTCAGCAGTATCCCAAGCAAAGAGCCCGTTACTCCTATTCCTGCTTTTATCCTATCTATCGCATCTAACAAATTAACGAGTCCTTCTAAGGCTAGGTAATGTGGCATCACGGGAACTAAGTAGTGATCGCATGCTACAAGTGCATTCACAGGTAAAAGAGACATTGTAGGAGGACAATCAAGAATGATAGTATTGAATTTTGGGATTATGGATTTAATTCCATCCTTAATTCTTTCCGTCCTTCTTTCGTCATTTGCTAACGTCACATCAAAGTTTGCTAAAGCCATAGACCCAGTCACTATATGGAAGTCTTTTACGCTTGTTTCTCTAACAGCCTCCTCTATAGGCAAATCATCCATGAGCACATCAGCTATAGACGGTGTGATATTATCTCTAGGTACACCTAATGATAAAGAAGCAGATCCTTGGCTATCCAGATCAATAAGCAGGACCTTTTGTTTTTGTGTGGCCAAGGCGTGTCCTAGATTCACGGCACTTGTTGTTTTACCAACCCCACCTTTCGATTGTATGCAGGCAATAATCATATGCATCCTTATATCTTGATTTCTGGATTTATTTCCATCCTTAAATACATAATTCCTTAATTCTTGACGGAAATCCCTCCTTCCATCCATAATTCGGACTATCGTATAATGCTACTTATAATATAGTCTAGATTTTTTGCCGTAAAGAAGGAATTACATAATGACATTAGTCCATCAAGAAATACAGCCGTCTAGCCATCAGGAATTAATTCCATCCTTAAATCCTTCCGTACTTAAACATGATCAGGCGATCTCTATCGTCAAAGACATAGTGTGGGATAAACTTAGCGACCACACTGTAGGAGAAGCTTTAGAGATGTGGCTGGAAACTCTCGGAAAACTTACAGCAGCTAATTATCGTTCAGGCATGCGCAAACTTATTGAGGTCAATTGTATAAACTCAGACACCTCATTACAGACGTTTGCTTTAGTAAATCACGATGCTGTAGTGGATCGCATCAAAACTACAGGTCAATGGTCTGAATGCACAAAACAAGCAAGAGCCGCTTGTTATATTTCTTTCACCGGTTTTCTGAGTCGTAGATTTCAAGGAATGATTAAAAAAGCTGTTACCTCAAAAGAGGGGACAAGTAAAACGTTTTTTCGGGTCCATGAGAAGGTAAAGTCAAATGCTATGACACAAGCGCAATGGGTAACTTTTTTAGGCGCAATATCTAACAAACGCGATTGCTTAATAGCCAAAGTTGCCCTGCAAGGAGGGAAACGCATCAATGAAGTACTAACGCTTACCACGGAACAAATCGCTTGGGATAAGAACGAGATTACATTTACCCAATCCAAGACCAAAGGGACACACAAAGAAACAGTGATAACTTACCCAAAGAGTTTGATGGATTCTCTCAAGGAATATATAAACGACAGGAAGGGGGTTGTCTTTATCACGCGAAATAGCAAGCCCGTCCCATTAATCCAGCTAGCAAATTCTTTTGAAAAAGCTGGGATTGAGGCTAATATTCCTTTTAAAATTACTCCTCACGTTCTCCGTGCCTCTACTGTGACTTATCTAAAACAGCAAGGCTTCTCAGATAGTGATATCATGCGCGTCACAGGACACGCTAGTGCCGAAATGGTTTATGCTTATGACAAATCATCTAGGGCTGACAATGCTAGTAAAAAAGTCCAATTAGTTTCGTAGGTAGATCATCAAAACATTTAAATTCAATCCGTCAGATAAAAAGGAAATAACAGAAAGCTTATGGCTTTTTTCAATATCTGTTTAACAAATTTTTAAATGCCTCCCAGTCATCTATCACTATATCGGGATGGAAAGTAATTTTTACTATTCTTTTTCCCATATTTTTTGTAACCACATCGTTCTTTTGTCCCTTGATTACAACGTCCTCACTTTCTGGAGTAGACCATGTATGGTATAAGCTTGTCCGTTCAATTTTTTCATGCGTGTACGCTGAAGATGGAATACGAACCGACTCTATCACAAATCCCTCTTCATCTATGAATTTAACTAAAATGCTAACGTCATAATCCACTTTTCTATTTTTTGTTTCTGCAAATACAGGATTTGTCAACTTAGCTTTTACTTCATAGATCATATCAAGTTTATCAGTAGTTAATGATTCTCTCCACTTCACCTTTACGTCTAGATTTCTAAAAATCGAATTTACCCACTTTTTATCTAAACCATTGGCATAAGAACCTGGTGCCCTTTCTATATCTATCCACGCTCCAATTTTCTCCTCTTTACTGAAAAACATTTTATATGGAGTCCAATCAAAACGAATGAGGCCATAATTTAAATCAACGAACGATAGAGTGCCGAATAAAAGCAGCAAGCCAATACCAAATGCTTTTATACCCGAATTAACAAACCCAGCCATACACACCTTTATATGATTAAAATCCCTTGTCGTGCTTTATAATATGAATTCTGTGCTGAACACACTTTAACTCGCAAAGCCGCAATGAGTATAACCATCCACTAGCAAAACGTCAAACCATTAAACTGACTTAATAGTTTGACTTTTTTGAATGTCGCTGGCACCCTTGCGGATTAAACATACTGAGGAATCAAGATGACGATCAAAGAAACTCTCCTGCCTAAAAAAGCAAAGACCACGGTTTATATGACCCAGGAAGAGGAAACCCTTCTTAACGAGCTATTCATTAAGCGACTAAGAGAGCGAAATAAAACAGATAAGTCAGCTCTTCTCTGCGAGGGAATCCGATTGTTATACGCACAAGAAATAGGGGAGTCAAATGAGCAAAAGTAGCAAGAAATCAAACACTGAGCTAGTTCATGGCTTGCCTAAAGGATATACCTCTGTTTTAGAGTCTATTGTAGACAAAGTTAAGGCCGCTCAGACACGTGCCATGGTAGCCGTTAATCTTGAGCTTATTCATGTTTACAAGGAGATTGGCAGGACAATCCATGAGCAGCAACAAGAAGCCAATTGGGGAGACGCTATAGTTAAAACCTTAGCTTCCGATCTTAAAAAAGCCTTTCCAGGGATGAAAGGATTTTCATATCGCAACCTCTATACTATGAGAGATTTATATGCTTCCTATAGAGACAGTGAAAAATTGCAGACACTGTCTGCACAAATTAGCTGGTCTCACAATGTAGCCATTTTGTCTCATTGCGACGACCTTCTTGAACGTGAATTCTATATGCGGATGTCTAAAAAAAATTCTTGGACATACAGGGTGTTACTGAATCAAATAGATAATAAAAATTATGAAAAAACGATGGTCAGTCAGACAAACTTTGACCAGACTCTTCCTGAGAAGATGCGGCCAGAAGCAAAGTTGGCCGTGAAGGATGAATATGCATTTGACTTCCTTGAACTTGGAGAAGAACACAGCGAATACGAGCTAGAAAGAGCTATCGTAAACAATATTGAATATTTTTTGAGAGAAGTTGGAAATGTCTACGCCTTTATGGGATCTCAGTACCGATTAGAAGTAGATGGTCAAGAATTTAAAATTGATATTCTGCTATTTCACAGAAAATTAAAAGCCCTTGTGGCCATTGAGCTAAAAATAGGTCCATTCATCCCTGAGTATATTGGAAAGATGCAATTTTACCTATCGGTTCTCAATGACACCGTCAAACTTGAAGATGAAAACCCTTCAATCGGAATAATCTTGTGCAAAGAAAAAAGCAGAACGATTGTTGAATATGCCTTAAAAGAGACCAACAAGCCAATCAACGTTGCAGCCTATAAAACAATGACCAAGCTACCAAAAGAATTCAAAGATGATTTACCTTCTCCTGACCAAATAGCAAGGCTTTTAGACCACATAAAGTAAATCTTTGTTTACTCACAGAAAGTCTTTTGCATTCACGATTCAGGCATCAAATCTTTTGGCGAGCAGTCCAACGCATTTACCAATGAAATGTTTCTTTCAATTGATCCAGCATTCTTCGTATGTACGAATGGCTGTCTACAACTACATAAACAAATAATTTTAATCCATTTGTCTCTGTAATTTAAAATAATTCCTCCTTATAATCCATGAAAAAAAAGGATCTGTATGGAACCAATTAACGCGGCCTTACTTTTAATAATTAATATTGTCTTTGCTTTCCCTTTTTCATCAACGATTTATGAAATGGTTAGAATTTTTAAGAACGATACTGAATTTACAAAAAAAGGATCTATAAGATGGCTAGTTTTCTTTCTCTTAATAGGCTTAACAATGTGGTTTTATCTAGTATACTCATCACTTTTCCGTTGGCGATTTTAATTCCTCCACCTGCACATGCTCAAATTAATATAGGCCTTAATGACATTAATTTTGGCATTAATATTCAAAAGCTGATTGATAAAGCTTGGAAGTATTACAACAAGCAAGACGGAGATAGCTTAATTGATGTTCTTTTAGATATTAAGGGCCAGGTAGAATCTTATAGAGGAATTAAAATTAATCTAGAGAAAGAGATTGATAAGGCAGAGGCTGAGCTTAAAAAGAAAGGTCATAAAGCTCCTAAAGAGGTTTTCAAAAAGTATAAAAATATTCTGAAAAAAAAAGAAAAGAAAAACCATCATCGCGCTGTATGTATGCAGGCTTACTTTCTTGATGCTCCAAATATAAGTTTTGATGAGTATGAGAACCTACACTTAGCAGCAGCCGTTAAGAAGCACGATAATAAAGAAGATGAGCCGAAAGAGCCGCTTCCATTTAAGTTTATTCTTGGAGTTTCTTTAGTCTTATGTGGAGGCTTTGTTATGTTTGCTACCCCTGTTTGTCCAATACTGGGTGCTGCTGGAGAATATATGATGGCAACAGGTTTTGGCTTTTTACTTGATCAAGGGATTGACATCTACCAAAAAGAGTATTAAATGGCGTTAACAGAAAATTCGGATATATAGTGCGTTAAAGAATTTAATATCCTGAAGATACTTATAAGCCGAATTTTCTGCTAACCTCTTAATAACCGCTCGCTTTTTAAAAAAGGCTCAGAAAAGAGTAAATCAATTTCACAGTAAATTTTTTATAAAACTCTCTTCGCTTGAATATATTTTTTTGTAGATAGTACCGGTTACATTTAAGGATGCTACCCCTCTGCTTATTTCAAGGCTTTGGTTCCATCGGGCTGGGAGTCCCATCAACTTTCAGCAGGGTTTTTCGTCTTGTTGGTGATCATCAAGTCTAGCTGGCTCCTCCTTACATAACCTATGAATCCACGCGTAAAGCAATCAAATGGCAAGAAGGCCAAGTAAGCACCTCTATTGCCCCCGGATGCATAGAAGCTATCACGTGCCTGCGACTCTAGCTGTCGTTGATGCTGTGAATCACGCGGCCTTCCAATTCCTATCAATGCCCAAAGATTATCACCTAAACCAATCTTCTCTAGTTTCGTTAATCTTGTTTTATGAGACATGTGATCCTCCTTAGCCTGTAATGGTTTCTTCTAGCTTCCTAAGACGTTGCTCAACATCCCTAAACTCCATAAACTTCAGAGTCATGTTTAGCATATCAACCGCAACGCGATGACGCACACTCTCATTTTTCGCGTCGTCTAACAAGTTTATCAATGTTTCGCAGGCTTTTGATGCCATAGCCTTTAACCGATTTACTGCGTCATCTACTGCCTCACTCCTTCGCTTCTCCAATTCCTGCTTAAAAAATGGTTGATTCAACCACTCAAATATCTGTTTTGCAGAAACACCAGAAAGCTTAGCAGCTTGTTCAATGCTTGGATTTGATAGAATGAATGGAAGGACATAAAGCTGCCTCGCCGTCAATGAGGTTTTTTCTTTCATGAGATTTCCTCACGTTTTATTACTTGTCTTAGCCAATATCCAATTCTGAAATTCATGCTATACCTACTTTGTTTCTTCCCAGTTTTTCCCCATCTTTGCCTCAACTAAACCACCTATATAAGGCGTAGCATCTGGAAACACATCAAGGAACGCTTGCTCCATAGCTACCTTTGCCTTAAGAGAAAACTCTTCAACCATATCTTCTCGAACCTCTAAAAGAATTTCATCATGGATAACATTAACAAGACGACAATCTTCACAAATAACAGGGGATAATCGAATGAGAGCATGCAAAGTTATTTCTGCGGCAGCTCCTTGAATAGGTAGATTTAACGCAGCTGTATAGCGATAGCCCAACCGTTCTCGGCTGAAGTCCCTTTCTCTTCCGCAAGGTGTTCTTACTTTTTTTGTTATCTCAACATGCCTGCCTGTCGCCATCTGCCATTTACGCAAACCTTTATATATCCGAAATAACCCGTTTCGATGCTTTTCTGCTTCCTCTTCCGTCATATCTACGCCGTATTGTCTTTTTGCATAAATAGCCAATCCTTTTGCTCCTTGTCCATAAAGAAGGCCAAAAATTACAGCCTTAGCCAACTGTCTTTGTTCTTTTCCTACTTTATCTTTAGAAAGCTTAAGAATGGCCGCAGCCGTATTTGTATGTACATCTCCACCCTCTTCATATACACGTAAAAGTTCCTCGTCTCTTGTTACTAGAGCGGCAACACGTAATTCTTGCTGACTATAATCTAATCCAACTAAGACATATCCTTCCCTCGCACAAAACAGACTACGGAAGCCGTCGCGTGGCATATTTTGCATATTTGGGTGATGGCTGGCCATCCGTCCAGTTACAGTAGTTCCAAGAGAAAAAGAACCATACAGACGGTTTTCAGACACCTCAATGAATTTATACATACCTTCACCAAATGAACTTATTCTTTTGGAAACATGTCTGTATTCTACGATTTTAGGTAAAACTTCATGTAAGGCTTCTTTAAGTTTAAAAGTAGGGGTGCTTGTACTTAACTGCCCCTTAGCCGTCAGGGTCCATTCTTGTAAATCATGCTCTTTAAGAACTTCTTTTAACCATTCCCCCATCTGTTTGCTGCTGTTAATATTGAATTCACGTCCAATCTTTTCAAAAATGATAGTCTCTAGTTTATCTCTCTCTTCCCACCAAGTGATTATCAATTCCCTGTGTTTTTCTACATTAAATCCAATTCCATAAAGCTCCATCTGAGCTATCGAATATTGAACATTCCTCAAAATATGATATGATCTAACTAAACCTCTTTTCTCTAAAGACTTCCATTGAATGTCAAACAAACGCACAGGTAGAACAGCATCCAAAGCAGCATACTCAATCTGTTCTTGAGAAAGGTTTTCCTGAGACCAATCAGAGGTTTGTTGTTCTTTTGAAATATCCAAACCCAAAATCTCTTTAGCCAAGTCCTTTAATCCAGCTGTTCTGCTAAGAACCAAATCGTCTTTCAATTCCCTTCTATCCCCAGTAAGCACACGATCAGCAAGTAAGGTACACCCAAGTTTTTTAGGAAATATTCCTTTATGTAGAAAATGTTTGAGCTCAAATAAAGCATTATGAGCCAACATAGGCGTTTGCCAAATATCCTGACCCAAACACTCTAAACCACCTACTTTAAGAAGATCTATTACAAAAACTGCCTTTTTCCCGTCATAAATCTGTACTGTTCGGATAGTAGAGTTTCTCGGGTCTAAGCCTGTGGTTTCTATATCAATTCCTAAGACACTACGGCACAAACATAATTGTTTAATGGCTGCCGCAGCAGTTTCTTTTGTAACAATATAAATGAGCTCAATCCCTTCTTTTGAAAGAAAAGAATCCTTTTGTTTTTGCTGCCTATTCTCACAAACTACGGGGTGATCGGTCTTGTCCCTATCAGAATCACGTAATTCTTTAAGCCGGCGTTCAGCTAAACCAAAAACCACAGGAAGCCTCCTAAAAATGTCGCGTCGCGACGCACTTTTCTCATTTCGCGACGGTTCACGCGACAAATCTTAAGCCACGTTTTGTGTCTATATATAGAGAGAGAATTATTATTATTATTATTAGAGACGCGACATCGCGACGCAAAAAGTGCAAAAAACTTTTCGTTCTCAAAAACTGCATAAAGAAGCTCTTTTAATGGAGATACATAAAAAGGTATCCGGAAAATCGTCGCGTGTCGCGTGAAACAGGGTATGTCGTTGATAATAAGAAGAGTAGGTGTTTTTACACTTGTCGCGGGTGTGTCGCAATGCGTCGCCTTTACCTCTTTTTTGTCGCGTGAACAACTATACATTTTCATCAACAATTCTTGGGTTGAGTTCATATTTTGGTTTACCGCCTCGGGATGTTTCACACCGTCGCAGCCACTCATGTTCTATAAAGGCAGGGATTATTTTTTCTTCTATGTCTGTTGTTTTTGTTCCTCTATTGCCTTTTGCAATCTGACTGGCCAAAAGCATCAATGGTGCTTCATTGCCGAGGTGTTGTTTTGCTTGCTTCTTTAACCAAGTAGCTACTTTTTGTAGTATGTGAACTGCGCCTGTTTTACTGTGAGTTCGTTGAGAATCTATTGCTTGAGAAAGGAAATACTCTTCTAAAGCTTGTGCTTGTAACCACTGTTTTTTTGAAATAGGCTGAACTTGTCCGTTAAATTCAGGATTAGCGGCGGCCTCTAACATAGCCATATTTAGTACTAAGCGTGTTGCCATTGATGTTGCTTTTGTTGCGATATCTTTAACGTCTTCAAAACTACCGCCTGCACCGAGTTCTTTTTCAATAGAGTTAAAAAACTCTCTGCGCATTTCCGCAGCTTCATAACTGAGATGGATTTCTATTGGTACTTTTGGCTTCCATTTACGTAAGCGCAAAATCGCTTCTGTAAAGGGATTTATTTTTGTTGTGTCAATGGGCGGATCTTCGTTTGTTTCCAACCGAGTCCCCATTTGGGAAATAGGGATAACTAATGTAATGCGAGATATAAAACCGCTTTCACGCATACGGGTGTCTTTAGATAAATCGTCCCATAAATCGGGTTGAATAAATGCTACCGTAGTTAGTGCTGGTTTTCTTATTCTAAGGTCCTCGCCACCAACTTCGCCTTTATTGTTGCCTACACGTGATCGGCTTAGATCATCTCCCCACATACCGGCGAGATATATTGATTCCCCACTTTCCCCTGTCTTTGTCCCGAGAATCTTCTTAATGATTCCTCTACCATCGCTGCTAAATACGCCATACGCACCCCCGTGATCAGCTATTTTTTGAAATAAGCGCTGTTCTGTAAGGTCATCTCCGAAATTATGTGGTTCTGGTGGAGGTTGTTTTTCATTTGCGTACAACTCTTCTATTTGTTGTTGTGCTACTTGTTGACTTACTTTTTTTTCTTTAAGCAATTTTTTTATCTCAGCAACAGCTTCTTTAATTAATTCATTATGAGCACGTACAGAGGCTTTTGCTTTATTATATTCCTCCATTTCATTCTCTATCTCTGCTTTTATACCGTCTAATATGGAATCAAAACAGGAAGATTTCCTTTCACCACTTGATGCAACGCCTAGAAGAAGAAGGCTGCAATGATGCTTTAGACCAGGTTTTTCAACTATAATGGCTTTTTTTCCTATTACAAGAGATGTTATTCCTAAGCCTGGTAGTGAAACAAGTGCTGGGTCTACGCGCGAATCTCGAGAAACCTCTTTCACTGCATTCTTGAGGACATCTGGAAGTTCATTAATAGGAAATTCTATATCCAGATTGACGTCTTCTGTTATCTTTGACGGCTTTTCCCAGCTAGCCTCTTCTTCTGTTTCTTTCTTCGATTGAAAGGTGGTTTTCAGGTCATGCAAAGCTTTAGTGATTGTTCTTTGCTTGTAGTCTTCCCTGTTCCATTTCTCTCTCATCAATTTAGATTTTCTGAATAAGCGATCAAGTTGCTCTTTATTTTGTGTATAGAATGCCAGAATTGAACATAGGGACATGTCGGCGGATGAGGCATCCCCCTCGTGTTTTCCTTCGTCGTATAATGCTTTGAATTTATCTGAGTTTTTAGCCTTTCTGCATAAGCTTATGACTTCTTCATCAGACATAAAGGGGCTTTGTTTTGGTTGTTCCTTACCACTGGAAGAAGTGTTTATTATGAATGTATCGTGGTAGATAGTGTTTAAGGCAGTCTGTGCATCTACAATCTGTTTGTGTCCGTTTAAAGTCTGACCGGTAACCGTGATAATTTTATTGGAGTCATAAATCTCAATCTGTCCTTTTTTGCATTCTTTACCTGGTTTCTTTCCTTTGGCGAAGAGATGCAAACCACCTCCACTAACGCTAATTTCGGTATAGGTTGCGCATTTCTGAATCATTTCATTAGCCCATGATGATGTGTTATTTTCATTACGGACATGATCTAAATCTATGCAGACTAGATTTAAAGCAGGGGTAATAACAATAGCAGGGGCAAACCCTGGTCTTTCTTTGCAAAAACTCTCTGCTTGTTCAAATGTCGCCCATGTCTTGGGATCGTTACAAGCCGCGTTTTTGGCTGTTTTTGGGTCTATTGGGATCTTGTTTTTGCTTAAATCAGAAACGACCCAAATAGGTTGGCTTATAAAATCTTTGAAGGCCTCTTTGATATTGCCAGGATTGTATTTTTGCTCTTTGCAAACTTCTTCCGTATTTGTTATATTTTCACTAGGCATTTCAGTAATTCCTTGGCCGTGAAGCAACACGGCTTTTTTATTTACGTTTCAATTTTATTGTTAATGTCTGCTATTGCGTGATCTACAAGAGGTTTCCACTGGATAATCTCGTCTATTTTTCTCTCTAGATATGCTATGTAGGAACTCAGACGATCAAATTCCGAAATAAAGTATTCGTTTTGATTAAAATTATTCTCGGAAGATTGGGCTAGCTTATGATTCATTTGTTACCTCACAGGATTCCGCTTCTTTGAAAGGCGCGTACATGAAAGGAAACATTGGTTGATGTGTTTGGCGTAGCCATTCCAATACGGAACTTCTTATATACCGAATTTGTCCCTTGGAAATTCTAAGAAAAGCTGGTCCGTAGCCAGAGCTTCGCCAGCGAGCAAGAGTGTTTTCGCTTTTTACGATTCCGGCGTCTACTAGTGATTTAGAAGAAATTAAGTCGTCTGTAGGCAGTCGCTGTTCAACAGCCTTAAAAAAACTTTCTATGTGCTGATTCATTGTTACCCCCTTAATCGAGTTAAGGAGGTGCGTGCATGCGCGGTTTCAGATGAATTTTATAGGAAAATGCTATCTAACAGCAAAATTTACCTTTCATAAAAAACCAGGCATTTGTATGATGGGAAATATCAAAGACAGTCTGTCAAAACGTCTTATCGGCCAAGAAGGTATCCCCATACCGCTTGGCCATTGTTATTTCTCCACCTCTTTTTTATTTTTTATTCCTTTTGCATATTATGGCGAATGCCTCTTTTACGGAAATGAAGTCGAGTACAAACTCGCACAAGATTATTTTAAATGGATGATGCTTTTCGGCCCTAGTTTTCCGTTGTATAGCGCCCTTTGCGGATTTTTTGTCGGCCGTGGTAAAACAACTCTTATTACAGTGCTTGCCATTTTGGCAAATGGCATTAATGCTTTACTGAACTATATTTTAATTTTCGGGATTGAAGGATGGATCCCGTCGTATGGACCGCGTGGATCTGTCATAGCAACCAGCGGCAGTACCATTTTTCAAGCGCTTGTTCTTTTTATTGTTTTTTTGTCTGAAAAAAATCGACGGGAGTTCGGTTCAGGTTTCTTTGGATTTAAGCCGCTGGCTTTTTGGCGCTCAATTAAGGTTGGATTTCCAAATGCTATGTTTGTCGGCATTGAAATCCTAGGATTTGCCGTTTATTACGCCATGATGACGTTAATGGGGGAAAAATACATTACCATTGCGGGAATCTGTCAATCAGTGATTATTTTGCTCTATTTTTTTGCCGATGGAATCAGCAAGGCAGCAACCACAGTGGCAGGCAATTTAATTGGAGCTCAAAAACAAACTTTGATTCCGCAAGTTTTCTTTGCCGGCGTCAAAATGCATGTGATTTTTTTCTTTATCATGCTTGGCGCCTTTTATTTGTTTTCCGATGGCTTACTGCGCGCTTTTTTGCCCAACGCCCCGCCTGAACTGTATAAAGAATATTATAATGCATTAGCTATTGGCCTTTTCTGCATGATTTTCTATATGTTTTTTGAAGGGGTAAGACTGCTCCTGACAGGTCTTTTAACAGCTGCCGGGGATACGCTTTTTTTATTGTATGCAGGATCGCTTTCGGTCTGGATATTTTTAGTACTCCCCATTTATTTGATTGTCGTGCTAGGACAAACACCTGTGGAAGTGTCAAGCCTCTTATGTGTCGTCTATAGCTTCGTGGCATGTGCCATTTATTTTTGGCGATTCCAAAGTGGAAAATGGCAGCATATTAAGATATTAGGTTCATAAGATTCATCATTGCCATAATTTGGCTATGATCTTGATATCTTGTTTAAGTTCTTTGGGAGTGCTTGGATGATCCAGCAAGGCCGTAAAAGCTTCTCTGCTTTTTTTATCGGTCAACCCCTCGCAAATGAGAATCAAATAAGTCGCTAAGGAGATATGGGCGCACACATCGGGATCCATCAACATCTTTAAAGCCGTCGATGAAACCGTCTGATCCTCTTTAAAAGCAATTAAAGCCAAAGCAGCTTTTTCATTATCACCCGTCCACGGCTTACCCTTTAAAACTCTTAGTAGAAATTCTTTGGCAGGATCTCCGATCGCATGCAAAGCATCAAGGGCAACATCTTCATCAAAAAAATCGCCTGTGCCGATCGATTCAAATAAAGCGATAATCGCCCGCTTATCTTTAATAAGCCCTAAACATTTCAAGGCCAAGCCAGGAGCTTGCCCATAGCCGGGAAATAAGGGATCATAAAAATTTTCGGAACGGATCAATTCGATCAAAGCAGACACCGCCAATCCTTTCTCTTTGATGATCGCGGCGATCTCTTCTCGCGGATCTTCGTCTTCGCTTAAAATCAAATCAGCTAATAGCAAAGGAATTTTATTAAAGGGCTTATCTTCGTCATACAAGTCCCGCAGTTTCTTATAAGCTTCCTTTGCTTCAGCTACGCGCTCTGCGTCAGCACCTGAAAGAATAATGCCAGAAAGGTTCTGATTCATTTCCTTTTCAAGCGCAGCCAGCTCGGAAATACGCTTAGCATCAAAATCGGAACAGACCCCTTTGCCCTCTTTGTCATAATAATTCTGCATGATTTCAAATTGACCGCCGAAATGAGCATCTCTGTGCATGAGGATCGCTGCATCAGAAGCATCTGCAAGGGAGAATTCTTCATTCTCATTTTGTTCATTTAAACTCATAAAATCCTTCACACACTATCAATGGTTTTAATTTTATCGCGGGCTTGTTTTATCACTATATTGGCATTATAGCTAGACCTGACAAACGGTCCGGAATACATGTATTTGACACCAATCGAATATCCATATTCTTCATACTTTTTAAATTGATCAGGATGAACAAAACTTTTAAGCCGCAGTTTATTGATGCTTGATTGCAAATACTGACCGATTGTAATGATATCGCAGCCTGCCTCATGCAAATCACAGATCGTTTGTTCAACCTGCTCTACTGTTTCGCCTAAGCCGACCATTAAGCCCGATTTCACCAGCGTATAAGGATTTGTACTCTTTCGCTTAACATAACGAAGTACGGCTAATGTCCTTTCATAGGTGGCTCGATGCCGCACTTTTGGAGTAAGCTCGCGCACAGTTTCTATATTATGATTAAAAATCTCCGGCTGGCTTTCCAAAACGCGCACCAACGAAGCTTCATCCCCTTGGAAATCGGATGTAAGCAGTTCGATTGTAGTCCCGGGGCTTTCGCTGCGAATCGCCTGGACTGTTTTGACAAGATGATCGGCTCCCCCATCCAAAAGATCATCCCGTGCAACCATCGTAATGACGGCATGCTTCAAACCTAGCTCAACAATAGAGCGGGCCACCCGATGTGGCTCATCGGCCTCAAGTGGTTTTGGAGCCTTGGAAAAATCGATGCTGCAAAAGCCGCAGCTGCGAGTGCATTCCTTTCCCATCACCAGGAAAGTAGCCGTTTTTTTTGACCAACATTCCAATAAATTCGGACATTTTGCCTCTTCACATACGGTATGAAGGCGGTTTTCAGTGATGATGCGGCCCGTGCCCCATAACTGTTCGCCATGAGGAAGCTGACGGTGCAGCCAGGAGGGAAACCTTCCTGGTCCAACAGCTTTATCTTCGGTTCCCTTTTCCGGATTTTCCGGAAGGATATTAAGACGCTTTTTTTTTACTTTAGGTGTATTGTCGAACAAATCGGCTTTCAACATGCGCAACCTCAAGAAGGTTTCTTTTTTGGAGGAAGATGCAAAGGGGTGTCATTGGCGATAAACACCGTTTCCAACCAAGCCTCGGCTATGGTTGGATGAGCATGGATTGTTTCAGCAATGCTTTCGATGGTTAATTCGTTTGTTATCGCAACAACCATTTCGGCAATTAAAGAGGACGCTTCATGACCGACAACCTGCGCGCCTAAAATCTGACCGGTTCGTTTGTCAGCGACCACTTGGGCAAAACCTTCCGTTTGCAAGGTAGCCTGCGATTTTCCCAAAGCTTGAAAGGGGAAAGCAGCTAATGTGGCGGGATAGCCCTCGGCAATCGCTTGCTCCAAGGTCATCCCCACCGAACCGATTTCAGGATAGGTAAAAATCACATTAGGCACAGCGTTATAATCGATGTGCGCCTTCTGACCCGCTGCATTGCTTGCAGCCACAATCCCTTGATGTGAAGCCACATGGGCAAGCCACCACTTAGATGCGATATCTCCTACAGCATAATGGCCGGGAACATTTGTTTCCATTTTATCGTTAGTGGGAATAATGCCATTGTCGTTTACAAGGATGCCCGCAGCTTCAAGACCAATGCCTGTGGTATTCAGATTCCTTCCCACAGCAACAAGAGCGATGTCTGCATCGAGCGCATGTCCGCTTGAAAGATGCACATGAACCCCTTTGGCATCTTTGTCGATTTTTTGGACCATGGCGGAGGTTTCGATTTTGATCCCCTCTTTTTTAAAGGCACGCGTTAAGGCAGCCGACACATTTTCTGCTTCCATAGGGATGATCCGCGGCATCATTTCAACCACAGTAACATCGACGCCCAGAATAGCAAATAGCGAGGCGAATTCACAACCGATGACACCCCCTCCAACGATGATCAAGGAACGGGGCAAAACCTCGAGCTCCAACAGGGATGTCGAGTCGTGAATTTGTTTGAAGTCGAATGGAAATGCAGGCATATTTCGCGGCTCGGAACCTGTGGCAAGTATCACATGATCGGCAGTGATGATGAGATTATCTTGACCGGTCACTTTAATGGATTGTGGGGAAACCAGCTTGCCAAATCCGCGAAATAAGGTGATCTTATTGGAAGCAATGAGCCCTTCTAAGCTTTTCCGGATTTTTGTAACCACTTGATCTTTTCGTTGCACCATTTTGGCATAATCGAAACGGATATCTCCAACGACGATTCCAAATTTCTCAGCATCCTTAATTTTCTGAAGCATTTCGCCGCTAGCAATCAGAGCTTTTGAAGGGATACACCCTCTATTCAAGCAGGTGCCTCCTAAATCCTTAGCTTCAATCAATGCTACGTTTTTACCAAGTTGGGCTGCTCGGATAGCGGCAGGGTAACCTCCCGGACCTCCTCCGATCACCGCGATGTCAAAATGCTTACTTTCTTGAGCCATAATCCTTTCCTTTGCTTCCTCTAGCTTAAAGTATCAGCAGGATAGATCAAAAGAAGAATTTTTCACTCGCGTGGTCCTCCTTTAGATCTTTTGCTATTAATTGCTTGCAATAAAATAACCTTTCCATCATAGATCATGTTTAATTCAATTGTTCATAACATGGCGCCAAAAGCAAAAAAATTATGTTGGAATTGTGAAGGGAATGTCTTGATCGATCAAGACACTTGCCGTTATTGCGGTGTCAGCCTGGACGTTTCCCCTATTCCAGGCACTGCGAATCAAAGCCACTCGCCTCCTCCTTACAAACTTATTTCTACACCGGCTAATCAAAGCATTCCCGCAGCTCCTTATTCAGCCCCTGAAAAGGATATATCTGCTAAAGAAGAGGCCATTCCTGAAGAAGAACTTTCTCAGCCATCCAATCTTTTTCAAAATACTGCCATAGCCGTTTCATCTTTGATGCTTGGGGTCGTTTTTTCTCTTTTTGGCATCATCCTATTTGCCTTTTCCGATGCTCAAGGCATTTTTACGCTCAGTTGGCATGCCCGTTATTGGTTTGTATATGTTTTAATGGCGTTGCCGCTGCTTTACATTGGCTTAAGAACAACCGATTCTCTGAACAATCAAGATTAATTTACTATTGAGCCACTGAGATCAGTGGCTCCGTGGTTCATTTATGCAACAACGTAAAAGCCCGATAAAAAGGGTGGTCGGCAATCGCTAGAAGCTCCTTATCACCCGGACTGTCGCCGTAAGCAAATAAAACAAACTGCTTTTTGGGCCCTAAAAGCTGCAAAAGACGTTCCACTTTGATGCTTCCCCAACAATTTTCTCCCTCTAATAATCCAGTGACAATCCCGCCAGGGTTGACTTTCAGTTTAGAACAAATCAAATCATTGACACCCACCAAAGCACACCACGTTTCAAGGTAAACATTGAGATTGGCACTAATGAGTACACAACGATGCCCTTGTTCTTGATGCCAACGCAATTTCTGCATAGCTTCCGGCTTTAGCATTGTTTGCAAAGGGCCGCTTATAAATTCAACCCCCTTTTTTTTCAACACTTGCACAGGCATTCCACCTATGACTCTTTTCAGCAACGCTTCCTTGGCTTTTTGCCGTGAATAAAGACCCATCAAGCAACTAATAAACAAAGGGGCAAGGAACAAAATATTGGAATACGTTTTAAAGCGTCCAGAAACATATACCAAAAAAGGGACTAAAGTATCGTGATAAGTCAAAGTTCCATCGAAATCAAAGGCTGCAACGACAGGACGGGATACAGTTGAATGAATAGACATCGGAAACCACTTATTTCAAAGATAAAATCATATAAAATACACAAAGAATGGCACATTGTCCAATGGATTTACGAACGATTCTTGGATTGAAAGCCCTTTCGATGCTATGATGAATAGATATGAAAAAGAAAATTTTTATTACCGGCGCAGCCGGATTTATTGGATTTCATCTTGCACAACATTTGCATCAACGCGGCGATCATGTGATTGGATTTGATAACTTCAACGATTACTATGCCCCTCTGCTAAAAAAGCAGCGCGCTGATATTCTCAAGAAAACAGGCATCGAGGTCATTTCCGGAGATATATGCGATAAGTCAACGCTTGACCGATCGATTAAAAACCAAGGGACCACGCATATCCTCCACATGGCCGCTCAAGCAGGTGTACGTTATTCGTTGATCAACCCTACCGCCTATCTCCATTCCAATCTCGAAGGGTTTTTAAACATATTAGAAATCTGCCGGCACTCCACGATTAAATTGTGCTACGCCTCCTCTTCTTCAGTCTATGGATTAAATGCCAAAATCCCCTTTTCTGTGGGCGATCCGACCGACCATCCTGCAAGTTTATATGGAGCCACCAAAAAAGCGAACGAAGTGATGGCCTTCACCTACCACCATTTATACGGCATTCCGATGACGGGGTTGCGTTTTTTTACTGTTTATGGAGCTTGGGGAAGGCCTGATATGGCCTATTTTAGTTTTACAAAAGCGATCTTAGAAGGATCGCCTATAGAATTATTCAATCATGGCACTATGCAGCGCGATTTTACATACATTGATGATATTGTCGCAGGAACCGTTGCCGCCCTTGATTTAGAGGCACCCTGCGAAATTTTCAATTTGGGCAACCACCGTCCTGAAAAGCTAAGCCGTTTTGTGGAAATCTTAGAAAGCCTTCTTGGCAAAAAAGCCAACACGGTTTTAGCGCCAATGCAGCCCGGGGACGTCCCAATCACCTATGCCGATATTGAACGTAGCACACAGCTGCTTGGATACCATCCACAAACATCGTTAGAAAAAGGCTTGAGCATTTTTGTAGAGTGGTATCTGAAACATTTTTTCTAAAAAAACAGAACATTTTTTTGTGAAAATCATTGCTTATGACATCGCCAAGGCGATGTCTATGAAAACCACTCCAAAAAGCTCTCGAATTACGAAAATGTCAAAGCATGAAACAAGTTAACTTCATCCGCAAACTGTATCTTAAATTTTGCACACTCCGCATCATAAGCGGCTGCATTGGCTCTTTTAAATGCCTCTAATTCTTTCTGAATCGTTTGTTCACAAACATCTACTTCTGCATTTGCTGGAATTAAGGCAGCATCTAAAATATCTTGATCCGACTCCAATTGTATTGTCGCCAATTTTAATGAGTTTCGAATCATCTCTAACGCTTTTAACATTTGAATGCAGGCTGTTTTATATCCAATAAGTTCTTTTTTAATATCAGCAAAAATAATGACAGCATTTCCCAATTCTTTCATTCGCTTTTCTTTTTCTTCTTTTTCCTGTTTTAAATTTCTTAACTCCGTTGTAAGTGGCAACCGTCGCAATCCTAATTCGCCGTTTAAACATAATATTCTGGAATGAATGTTATGTTTTAAAGCCTGAATCTTCTTTTTAATATGCTCACATTCTCGTTCTTTAGCTTTTTTCTTGCTTTTAATTTCGTTAATTGTCAATTGAACATTCTCGGCTTCTACGAGGGATGAGCGAGCACATAATGCATTATATTTGATTTGATCCGCCCTTAATTGCATCAAACTTTCTTCCAGTTGTTTTAAGTTATTTTTCTTCTTATCCAACTCCGAGGTTGTACATGTAGACTTTATAGCTTTCAAGGCTGCTTTCGCCCCTTTTACTGGTTTAGACCGCATGGATGAATCCGCTGCAATATCAGTTTTTAGTGTGGCTATTTCAGATTGTATACGACTCATTTCATGTGAAAAATTGATCCTGGAAAGCTTTTCTTTTTCCTCTTCTTCAGCTCTGATTAGCTGTAATCGTTTCTCTTGGTTTTCGATTTGCCTTGATAGACCTAATGTTTCACTTATTAAAGTTTTTCTCTTCTCCTGTAATGTTTTAAGTTCAGCTTGGAGACATTTTACCTCAAAATCATCACTTAATAATAAATTGAGATTTTTTATTGCATTTTCGGTGGATGCGATCTGGCTATCTATCCTACGAATATCGCGAACTAAATTGTCTGAGATTCTGTTTGCATCTGAACCATCATTACATCCTACCTGTTGTTGTAATTCAATTCTTCTATCATTACAGCGTGTAATTTTGGCTTCTTTATGCCTTATATCTCTTTCTAAAACTTTCGCTTGAACCTTCAGGTCTTCAAGATTTTGTTTACTTTTTTCATAGTTATCATTCTTAGAATTGATTTTATATTTGTCTTCAATTGCTTGATGATGTGATCTCAATAACATATCTGATGAAGTTACTTTTTCAGCAAGTTTTTCTTGATGTTGTTGAGTGATTTTGCTCAAGTGCGCACGGTGTGCTTCAATCAAGTCAGCATTACCTTGAGGGAGAAGATTATATTTTTTTATCAAAGCAATATATTGGTTATTATCATCTGTTTTTATTCCCAAATAGTGATCTGAATGTTCTTTAACAAAGGGTATCAATAGAGCCGCTAATTTCGGACTGTTTGAGGTCAAAAGATTAAACTTAAAAATATCTTCTGAATAACTATCAACCAATTCTTGAAATGTTTCAATCGATTGAATTTCTTTTTCTAATCTTTCTGCTAGAGTAGGCTCTGTGTTAATTCTATCTGTTGCCTGAAATATTCCCGATTTAAACAAGCCAGCTGTCAATAACGCTTTGATAGTTAAATTTTTTGTATCAACCAGCGCCAAGTAGGTCCATTCGCGCGGAGAAAACACGTTATTTAATGATTGAAAAAATAAATCTTTATAATTTGACAAAATTTCTTTAAAAGACAGCTTTTTCCACAGATTATTAAGGTACTCTTTTGGATCAATATCCAAAAAAATTCGATCATTTTTATATTGTTCAGAAATGATTTCTGAAGGATTCATTTGAATAAAAGCATTCCACAGAGTTTCTTTTAACACGGGATTACATATTACATATTGAAAGGCATCTTTTCCGTTTCGCGTCACGAAATCAGCATAGATGATACTGTTATCACCTAATTGCTCAATTTCTGCTGCAATTATCCATTCAGCTACATCAGTTTTCTTTAAATTGAGAGCTGGGTAGTCAACAAAGGAATTAAGCCCTTTAAAAGTAGATGCATTCTCTTTGACGTAATTTAAATAGTTTTTTCTTAGAATTTCTTTGTTTTGATCATCCAGAATGTCAAATACCCTATCACCATGCTTCTTTCTAAAATCGGCAAGGGGCAAATTAAGATCGCGCGCTAAAACAATATTTAACTCTTCTTTGGTTATCCCCCCTTTTTTATAGAGGGTGTTATACTGATTAAGGATATCAGTCACTCCCATCCCTTTACCCTTATCGATGGCTTGCCCAGCCGCCCGCCGTTGTTTGAGCAGCTCGTGAGGCGCATCACTTGAAGGCTTCATCGTAACCAAATAGATTCCTGTAATTGTTAATAAAAGAGTCAAGATAGCTAAGCCGGATACGACGGTTAGAACAACTACCGGTACTGCAGTAAAACTAATAGATGCCCAAGCGGTTACAGCTCCGAAACCAATTCCACCGCCAGTGAAAAAACCGCCGACCGCATTCCACATTTTTGTCGATTGATGCCATTTTGGTTGTTGAATGCTAGAAGGAAGCTTGTTCCAATTGACAGTCGGGATGTCTCGATCTTCAGGGGGTGCAGATGGATTGAATCGATTGTTTTGGGGCGGGTATATTGATCCTGAAGCTTGATATGTACTCACTTTATTCTCCTTAAATATCTTATCTTTACTTTTGTTATTAAGACCATAGTGGTATAAGATTAATTTTTAATAAAAAACAGATTAATTTTCTTTATATAGTAAATATAACAGTCTCCCTTTTAATGAATTTGTTTTTTGCTCTCCTAAAAAGTTATCAATCTCTTCCAAAGGCATACGCGCAATTTGAGAAATTTCGCTGTCAGTCAGTCGATAGATAAGGGCATTTGCTTTGTTGCAGCTATGGGTCAATTGAGTCAGTTTATCAAGGCATTTTGAAAAACAATGCTGCCTTCTCCAGAGCCTGCATAGAGCAATTCCCAATAAAGCTATGGGAATCAACTTAAGCCACTGAAAAAGACTATAATAAGCGGGAAGATCGACCGATAATAGGGATAGATCCAAGATAAATATCAGCAATAAAATGAATACGAATGCCATCCCTTCCCACGGCGCTTCTAATAATGGTCCAAATGTTCTTCTGAACCACGATTGCGAGGAGCGATAAGCAAGAATCTCTTCAAAGCAAGGTTCTTGGAACATCATACGCCCCACGTGCGATATCTCATGGGCCATCAACTCTTTTCGTTGATAAAGTCCAAGATAATTCCCCTGTTCTCGAAACGCCTTGCGCAATTGAAAAAAGGCGGCCGTTGGGCTATTTTCAGTCATTTGAAAGATCCAAGCGCATCCTCCATGCCAAGGGACCAACTTATAATTGCTAAAAAAAATCGGCAGCCAATCGGGCTCCATCCCATACAATTCCTGCGTCATAGGAAATGCCTCCCTCAAAACATCGATGCCTGCCACATCACTGGCATCGAATGGAAGATCTTGTTTTTCGGTCAAAAAGTTTCCTAGATGTAAACAGTAATCAGATCGAGCCATGAATTGTGTTTCAGTTTCCGTCGGTCCGGGTATCAGTCCTCGAAAATTCAAGTGTAAAAGTTGTTCATCGGTCAGGGTTGTCATGAAGTAATAAGCTTAGGTTAAGTTGTTATAAACTTCATATCAAACGTGGATTTTGATTTTTCTTGCAAGCTGAAAGGAGATATGGCACGCTTAATCATATTATTTAAGGCAAAAACGGATTGGAGACAGGAGTACAAATGTTGCTGGATGATTATGAGGAATTTACCGAAAGTCAAGTTAAACTTTTAGAAAAGTACGTCACCAATACTCGCAGCCATATTTTCGTTCTACGCAATCTTCCGGAAGTGATTAAAGGGGCCCTGTTTTCTCGCTATTCCCGCTCCAATCTTGGTTTACGTACTCTACTTCTCAAGGAATTCATCATTAATAACGAAGAAACTGCCTTCGATTCCATTGCTGGATCGGCGATCAATGGATCCCAAGCTTCTGCCGACCAGGCGGCGGCCATTAAAAAAGCCCAAAGTTTTTATGACCGGATTCTCGATGGATATGGCGATGATTCCATCGGAGAATTGGGCGGAGCCCACCTGGCGATCGAAAATGTCTCTATGCTAGCTGCCAAATGGCTTGAAGATAGCCGTATTGGAGGCTCTCCTCTTGAAAAATCAACCCGCTATATCTATTTCGATCAAAAAGTTAAGGGAGAATACTTATTCTGTCGAGAGCCCATCTTAATGACCTCAGCTTATCGAGATCTTTTTCTTAACACCTGCAATATGCTTTTCGAAACATACAGCAAGCTGATCCCCCCTTTGACAGCCATGTTCGATGAAAAAATGCCAAAGGATCCTGAAATTTCCAAAGGAGCCTATAGTGCTGCCCTTCGAGCAAAAGTTCTCGACTGTCTGCGCGGCCTTCTGCCGGCGAGCACATTGACTAATATGGGGATTTATGGCAACGGACGCTTTTTTGAGCAATTAATCCACAAAATGCATTGTAATAACTTAGCCGAATTGCAAGATATCGGCAAAAGAATGTATGAAGAGCTAGCCAAAGTCATTCCCTCTTTTATCCGACGGGGCGATATCAATCACCATACCCATCAAAGTTATGCGCAATTTTATGAAACGATGCAAAATGATCTGCATGCCATTGCGACACGCCATAAATCCATTCCAATAAATCCTTTGAGAAATGCCGGCGTGCAATTGGTCGATTCCGATAAAGAAGGTGTGCTTAAGGTCGCTTCAGCCATGCTTTTCACTCAAAGCAACCATAGTTTGCCCGATCTAATGAACTATTGCAGACGGCTGCCTGAGGAGGAGATCGCTCGCATTCTAGACGGAGGATGCAATGCCCGTGAAACGCGGCGCCATAAATCTCCACGCGCCTTGGAATTTGCTACCTTCACTTTTGATATCATCGCAGACTTCGGCATTTATCGAGACTTGCACCGCCATCGTATGCTAACGCAAGAGCGGCAGCTTCTTTGTTGTGATTACGGTTTTTACATCCCCCAAGAGATTGTTGGAACACATTTAGAAACCTCCTATCTTGAAGCCATGGATAAAGCTAAACAAGCTTATGATATCATTGCGGCTGAATTGCCGGAGGAAGCGCAATATGTCGTGCCCATGGCTTATAATCTCCGTTGGTATTTTCATGTTAACTTGCGCGCTTTGCAATGGCTGTGCGAACTCCGTTCGCAACCTGCAGGCCATCCGAGTTATCGATATATCGCCCAAATGATGGCCAAACAAGTATGCGAATCGTTTCCCGCTTTTGAACGCTTCTTCAAATTTGTCGATTATGATGGATACGAAATGGGTCGCCTCGGCCAAGAGCAGCGCAAAGCTGAAAAACAACTTAAGGCTTAATGCAATAAATAACCACTGGGCTACTGACTCAACTTTAGGTTTTTTAATAGACTAACATCATCAGGCAAACAGCGGATAATAATATGACTAATGAAAAAAAACGGATCTTAACAGGCGATCGTCCGACAGGACGCCTTCATCTTGGCCATTACGTAGGCTCCATTCAAAATCGGATCGAACTTCAAGACAAATACAATTGCCATTTTATCATCGCTGACCTGCATACTTTGACGACTAAGCCATCGAAAGAAGATATCATGGCGATCCGCCACAACATCCATGAAATGGTTTTAGATTATCTTGCCTGCGGCATCGATCCAAAAAAATCGATTATCTATTTGCAGTCAGCGATACCGGCTGTATATGAAATGAATCTCATCTTCGAAATGCTGATCTCAATTAATCGTTTAACCGGCTTGCCAAGCTTGAAAGAGATGGCACGCAATGCTCATCTTGAAGAAGAGAGCATCCCATTCGGATTAGTAGGTTATCCTGTGCTGCAATCGGCCGATATTTTAATGCCTAAAGCGCATCTTGTGCCTGTAGGAAAAGACAATGAAGCGCATGTTGAACTGACCCGCGATATCGCCCGCCGTTTTAACCAGTATTATGGAGAAATATTTCCATTGCCGGAAGTTCTATTAGGAAATACTCCTTCGCTTATCGGAACTGACAACAAAGGTAAAATGAGTAAATCCGCCGGCAATGTGATCTTTCTTGCAGACGATCCTAAAACAGTAGAAAAGAAAATCACAGGCATGTACACCGATCCTAAACGGATCAGTGCAAATATACCGGGAACTGTTGAGGGCAATCCCGTATTTATTTACCACGACATCTTTAATCCAGATAAAAATGAAGTGGAAGATCTCAAAAAACGGTACCGCGAAGGAAACGTTGGCGACGTTGAAGTCAAACAAAAGCTCATTCACGCTATAAACACCTTTTTGGATCCTATCCGCACAAAACGGAAGCACTATGAAGAAGAAAAAGGACTGGTCGAGCAAATCATTTACGAAGGCACATTAAAAATGATCGATATTTCCAACGAAACTCTAAAAGAAATGCGCAATGCCATGGGATTATTAGGGGGATGGAATAAAATATCGAGAATGGCCCGTGAAAGGCAAGCGGGTCATGTGATCAAATAATCGGGAAAGAATGTTCGAATTAACCACAGATTTTAAGCCTCAAGGCGACCAACCACAAGCTATCGATAAGCTTGTCGAAGGAATTGAGGCAAAGAGAAAATCTCAAGTCCTTCTTGGCATCACCGGGTCAGGAAAAACATTCACGATGGCTAATGTCATCAACCGTATTCAACGCCCTGCTCTTGTTATTGCCCACAACAAAACTTTAGCCGCACAACTTTATCAAGAGTTCAAAACTTTTTTTCCAAAAAATGCCGTTGAATATTTTGTTTCTTACTACGATTATTATCAACCTGAAGCTTACATTCCGCGCACAGACACTTATATCGAAAAAGACATGTCGATCAATGATAAGATCGACAAAATGCGTTTAAGTGCTACTCGCTCATTACTCGAACGCAACGATGTCATCATTGTCGCTTCGGTCTCCTGCATCTATGGATTGGGAACTCCAGAATATTATAAAGGGATGAATTTAACGATCACCGCGGGAGACACCCGTCGGCGTGATGACATCTTGATTCACCTTGTCGATATGCAATACACCCGCAACGATTACGATTTTTCCCGTGCTGCGTTTCGCGTAAGAGGCGATGTGCTCGAAATTTTTCCGGCATACGAAGATGATCTTGCCATCCGTGTTGAAATGTTTGGGGATGATATTGAAAGGATCAGCGAAATCGATCCTTTGACAGGAAAAGTGCGCCAACGAATCCACTCTGCGACGATCTATCCAAGTTCCCATCACGTCACTCCCGAAGATGTGCGGCTGCACGCCATCGAAACCATCAAAGCCGAACTGAAAGAACGGATGGAATTTTATGAAAAAGAAAAGCAATACATCGAGCACCAACGCATTCATCAACGGACCATGTATGATCTAGAAATGATCCGTGAAGTGGGCTTTTGCAAAGGGATTGAAAACTATTCCCGCCATTTTAGCCAACGTTTGCCAGGGCAGCCTCCTCCTTGCCTGCTGGATTATTTTCCATCAAATTTTCTGCTTATCATTGATGAATCCCATCAAACAATCCCTCAATTGCATGCCATGTTTAATGGAGATCGCGCCCGAAAACAGGCCCTGGTTGATTTTGGCTTCCGCCTTCCTTCCGCTTATGATAACCGCCCTTTAAAATTTGATGAAACTTATCAACGGATCAATCAAGTGGTATACGTTTCCGCCACACCAGGAGAATGGGAAGTGAGCCAAGCCGAAGGCGAGGTGGTTGAACAGGTGATCCGTCCTACAGGATTGCTCGACCCCCCTATCGAAATACGCCCTGCTCAAGGGGAGGTGGATGATTGCTTGGCCGAAATCCGCGTGCACGCCTCGAAAGGGGGCCGCGTCCTTGTCACGACTTTGACAAAACGTTTAGCTGAAGATTTAACGAAATATCTCGTTGAATTAGATATCAAAGCCAAATACTTGCATTCCGACATCCCTACTATCGAAAGGATGCAAATCATCCGCGACCTTCGCAGCGGCGTTTTTGATGTATTAGTGGGGATTAATTTGCTGAGGGAGGGTTTAGATATGCCTGAAGTTTCCCTTATTTGCATTTTAGATGCCGATAAAGAAGGGTTTTTGCGCAGCGAAACATCGTTGATTCAAACATGCGGAAGGGCTGCCCGCAATGTGGAAGGGCGCGTCATCATGTATGCCGATAAAATAACTTCGGCGATTAAACGAACTGTGGCCATTACAGAAAAACGTCGGCACCTACAGCAAGAATATAACAAGAAACATGGCATCACTCCGAAAACTGTCACAAGAGAAATTTCACCTCTTGTAGAACCGGAGTTGGAAGAGATGGTCGCCTATCCCGCCACGCTTGAACAAGCCCCCATGATGGCAGCAGAAGAGCATCAAGAGTATTTAACTCCGCTTGAAGTGGATCAAAAAGTCAAAAAGTACGAAGAAGAAATGCGCAAGGCATCCAGAGAATTGCGCTTTGAAGATGCAGCCCGCTTCAGAGATCTGATGCGCAAGTATCAGCAAATCGAACTCTCGTTTGGCGGCGATTTTTCAGGTTGAGAAATAAAAACATTTGTTTAGTTTTTTAACATAATTTATTTCTTTAAATTTTTAACCATAATTATGATAAGATTTCTCTTTTAAGAAAAAAAAAAGAGTTATAACCTATGCTCATGCAATTAAATTCATTACCTATTTATAAATTATCAGATTTTTCTATTACAGAGCTATCAATAGATCATTTGCCGGATGAACTATTTCTTGAAATCTTCCAAATGTTATCTCTTAAGGATTTTTGGTCTGCTTGCCTTGTTTGTCGCCGCTGGAGGATAATTACAGGTGATTCAACTATTACAAACGTTCAGGTTTTGAGAGAAATCATTGCTGTTAAAGAGCTTTTTCTTATACCAGCTAAATGTTCGGCTTTGATGCCTGTGCCGCACCACTGGAACTGTCCTACACTAGTATTTTCTTCAATTCATGAGGATATCATTGTGTTTCATCCCCCCTTTAGTGCGCAATCATCCAAATTTTTTTCTTTTACTTCATCCTTTCCTTTTTCTGATCGAAATGTTTTTTTATGTCGATATAACAACACTTACTTTTTAACACCTCAAGGTCAATCTCAATTGTCTTCTTCAGATTTACCACCTTTAGAAAGTCATAAATTAGTTGCCATTAACATTAAGGATTCCACCAAAAATCGAGAGTTTTCTCTTCTTGGAAATCTTCCTACTACTACCGAATATTTGTATTATTTTCAAATAAGAAAATGTTTTCCTATTTCAGAGGATAAGATTGTTATTTTCTCTAGCAAAAGAATTTCTTTTTGGAATCTTTCTGATGCGCTGCCAAAATGTTATAAAGAATTTGAGGTGGATTATCATCCAAAAATTTGTAAAGTAAGCGATTACCTTATTTTAAGTAATAAAATATTAAATTTAAATAATGCCTCTCTTATCGATCACCAATTCAATTTTAATGATGATAATTTTATTGCTTTTAAGTCTTCACTTTGCGCTTATAGCTTTGAAACAAATGAAATTAGGTATTTTGTTATTAATGATGAGGGAATCTTAGAAAAAAAATGGACTCTTGTTGCCGACACTTTATTACGATATGTCGATCCAAATATCAAAAATAATAATATGCTGTGCTTTAACTTTTTTCTAAAGGCTATGAATGATAAATTTATTCTTTTAAATTATTACCAAAGTAAAATATTAACCATTATAATTTTGAATACTAATGGTAAACATATTCATTCTTTTACTAGCGAGATAGAATCTCATTTTGCGCATTCTTTTTCATATGCGCATTCTGATTTTTCTCATTTATCGAATAACATCTTAGTTTTTAAAAATTTTTCGAGAGATGTTATAAGTTTTTGGCATATTCCAACAAAAAAATTTATTTATAAATTTGATTGGAAAAATTCAATTGACAATTCATCCTTAAAAATTTGTCTTCTTAAAGATATCTGCTTATCCGATGGAAAACTTACTCTTTTGCTTTTATTGAACAAATACCCTTCTATTGCGAGATTCTGCATCCTTCAATTTGATCCTCAAAATGCACAAAAATCGGTTGTTATTCAATCCGATCCTCAAGCTTCATGTCACCACAGATTAAAAAAACTTATTAGCAGCATTTATTTTACTATAAAAGGGCATTTTGCTCAGAAACACGAGCCGCAAACTTAACAATATCGCCCTAAAGTTTGGGCATTTTAAGGTTACGCTGCTCGCAGCGAACGTTAGTATGCTGCTAAGGACATCCACTTTTCTTTTGGTATTTCGGCGCCTATCACCTCGCACACAGCTGCTCCTGTTCGATTTCCAACATGGGCGCTTTCTTCAAGGGATGCTCCTTGTAAATATCCATGCAAAAAACCGCTGGCAAATAAATCTCCGGCTCCAGTTGTGTCGATTACATTAGCAGGACTTGCGGGACAATGGATCACCTTGTCTCCTGAACCGACCAAACAGCCATCTTTGCCGATCATGACCACAGCTATATTGCAAATGCCTTTTAAAACATGGCAACCGCTTAATGGATCCAAGCCCAATAAAGCATGGATTTCATCGGCATTAGCAAATACAATATCGACATACTTCTTCAAAAGATCCAAAATTCTATCACGCTGTATTTTTACCAATTCAAAGCTGCTAAGATCGAGCGATAAGCAGGTTCCAGCCTGCTTGGCCATCCGCATGGCTTCTCCGAGGAAATGTTTATCTTTGACATACAGCATATAGCCTTCTATATGCACTAAATCAACATCCATAAACAGTTCAGGGGATAAATCTTCTACCGTCAAATCGTTTGCAGCACCGGGAAAACAGCGCATGGTTCGATCTCCATCCGGCGTAATCAAGCAGGCGCACAATTGTGTCGGAGCATCCGATTGGATGCATAAGGAGGTAATATCTTCATTGATAAGGCCCTTTAAATAACGCCGTCCCATTTCATCACGCCCCATTTTTCCAAAAAAGGCACATGGATGTTTATAATTTTGCAACCCTTTGATAGTGTTTGAACAGCTTCCGCCAGTGGTGATGATCTGTTTTCGCTTTTTTGCTTGGGAGAGGATATCTTCAAAATATTTCCATCCGGTCTGCTGAGAGCCCCCTTTATTGCCTAATAATTCAATAAAATCGGGATCGACTTTCATTAGGATATCCATGCAAGGGGCTCCTATGCCCAACACTTGATAAGGCCGAGCGGTCAGCGAGGCAAAAATGAATAATGATGCTTGTAGAAAAACAATAAGCTGCCGCAATTGCATAAAATACTCCCGTTATCTGTGTATAAAGATGTTTTTCCGGAAGTCTAAAGACTGGAATTATTTTTTTCTATATTTGTTTGATTTATTAAAGGAATTGCACTGAGGACATTGTGTCACATCTTTGCCCAAGTCCCCTAAATAGGCAAAATGGCAATATTCACAGACAAGAAGTTCTAATTCATCCAAAGAAAGCTTTTGTTTTCTCGACTCATAGTGGTGATAAATCCAAATGCCAAGAACAACTCCAAAGGTCATTCCCAGATAAAGCATCACAGCTGTATTAGTAGATACTTCGATCATTGTGCGCCTTGGATAAAAATTGGATCTCCACTTCCCCAATAGTTACAAATGAATCTTCGCGCTTTTCAAAATGGATCCGTTTCAATAAATCCTCAGCATACAATTCCAATCGATCATTTTTCTCGCGGTGTTTTGCCTCATACCAAAAAATCGTTCCACTTCGATCGTCAACCTGTACATTATAAACGGCATTGTAATCTTCAATGTCCTTTACTTGCGCTCCAGCAAGCGGATCATCGGCAAGCAAACGGTCAGCCAAAAGCCCAGAAATTTTTATTTGAACAGGGTCTTGATTTTGATTCCTTGCTTGAAACATCAAAAAATCAAGAGAATAGATATCGCTTTCAAGAAAATGGGGAAGAGGGGGCAACACGATTTTTGCCCGTTCTGAAAGACTTGATAACATCGATGGAGAAACTGCGACATTTGGCAAGTTTGGCGATGAATTGCGTGGTTCGCGAATGAATCGATCATAAGTGTCGGCCACATCAAACTGTGAAATCTCCACCCCTTCCATCGGCAATCCGATGTCTGCATCGACGACCACCGGTAAAATGGAGAGTTGGCTTCCCATAATTTTCAATGGTCCCACATGGAACAAAATCACAGCCAACGCATGCAGACCAATGGCTATAGCCAAAGCTTGCAAAAGATTCCGGCTAAAAAAACCTTCCCTTTTTCTAACTGTAATGGTGATATCGAGAGTTTTTAAAATTTTTTCAAACTTCAACATCGTTAAAAATAATCTCCTTCCTGATTTTCATCAGGACGATAAACCAAGCGGATCCGTTGTCCTGTCTCTTGTGCAATTGAAAATAAACGGAGAAAAGCTCCATATTCAACGCGCCGGTCGATGCTCAACACAATCGTGGGATTGATGCCTGCATGCTGCTTTTTGAGTAGATTGAGCTCCTCTGTCAGCTGCGCGCCCAGCGATCCAAGATCGACAATCGCTTTTTTAGATCCAAAATAGATCACATTTTGAGCATCCATCACCACAAGAATCTGTGTCGTCAGAGGCGCGGAATCTCTATTAAGAGTAGGGTTTTCGATCTGCAACGATTTTAAAGGGAGGATATCGGAAGTGATGATAAAAAAAATCAGCATCAAAAAAACAACATCGACCAAGGGTGTAAGATCGATTAAATTGAATGATGTTTTTAGATTTGTTTTATATTGCATAACGGATCACGAATAGTCCTCCTGATCGCGCTGGATTAACAGGTCTACAATTTCTGAGGAAGCGGTTTGAATTTCCAGCACAAATCCTTCGATGCGGCTTACAATGTAATTGTAAGCGATCACAGTCGGAATGGCAACGACTAAACCGGCTGCAGTCGTCACCAATGCATATTCCATGGCTTCGCCGATACGTGTGGCTGAAATATCGACCAAGCCGCTGGCACGCATTTCGGCAAAGGCTTGGATGAAACCCAATACCGTTCCAAGCAATCCTATCAAAGGGGCGAGATGCGCAATAATTGAAAGCATTTTGGCATTTTTTTCTAAGTGGGCTATTTCAATTAAGCCCGATAGCTCCATAGCACTCTCAATTTGTTCTTTACTTCGATTGTGTTTGATCAATCCTGCTTTGACAATGTTAGAAATCGTGCCGCCGGTTGCTTCGCAAATTTGAATGGCTTCGACGATATTTCCTTCATTTATGGATTTACGCAAACCAATGATAAATTTGTTCGTGTCGATCTCTGATTTCTGCAAATGCATGAAACGTTCAATAAAGATTGTAAAACTCACAATTGAGCAGATAACCAAGATGACTAAAATAATGTTCCAATTGGAGTTATATTGAAACAAACTAGCTATTCCATTATACCACTCTATATTAATATCCATAGTTTTGTACCAACTTTTGTTTAGCTTTTATAGCCCAATCGCCACCTTTCTTTGCAGTTGCTTCGAGCTGTTTGCGTGCTAACTCGGGCCGTGCTTGTTTTTCGTAGATTTCTGCTCGTAAATACATGGCTTTCACCCGTAAGCTGGAAATAGCGTCGTCATTGATTGCCTTGGAAAGGACTAGCATCGCTTTATCCATCTCATTTAGGGCCTGCAGGCAAAGGCTTTGTTGAATCCATCCATCAATTTTTTGATCGGTACTTAAAATCCGCCCTTTGCCGGCATCCTCTGCATAATTTAGATACTCTAAGGCAAGCGCATATTCGTTTCGGCGCATAGCAATCATGCTTCTTTCATACCAAGCCCTTGAAAGAAAGTAGCCGCGTGTAATTTTAACAGTTCGGTATTTTTCCAGCATCTCGGATAACACAGCTTCCGCTTTTCTATCATCAAGCATCCTGACATAAGCCTGGGCTAAACAATACATCCCTTCTTCTAAAAATCTGGGATAAGGCTCCTGATATAAAAGCTGTTTGGTTAATGGATGATCGAGTGCTTTGAAAGCACCGATCATTTGCTCCAATACCTCAATAGCATATTCTAAAAAGATCCGCCGTTTAGCTCCTTGGGATTCATCGACAATAGCAATATTCGCCAAAGCTCTTTCTAAAATTGTTCTATAACGTACATTAATAAAATAACGAAGCTCTTCATCAGGAATCAGATTTTTGGCATATAAGCGGTCAAAGGTTTCCTCTGCCTGATACAAGGCATTGATGGCTTCATTCATATTCCTTTTGCGGATCCATTTGCCATCCGGTGTTTTGCGGTCGCGCTTGAAATCGATCCCGATCAGATAAAAGGCGTTAATAAGATAAGGGGAATCGGAAAATTTGTCCGGCATGGCTTGAAGGTGTTTGATGGCTGCTCTTTCACCTTGGAGGTATTCCTTATAGGGATAATAAAAAAAATAAGCTTCAGCTGCAAAAGGTGATTGGGGATATGTTTCAAACACTTGACGACGATATATTTGAGCGTCTTTACAGCCTGGATTTAATGCATCTGCACACTTTGCACTCCAAAATAAAGCCTCTGAGTTCAAGTCTATGTTGTTATTTTTTTTGCTTATGTCGATAAAAATCTGCAGGGCTTGTTCAAAATGTTTATTTTGATAAGCGATGAGCCCCAGCAAGAACTGTAATTTTGGCTTCATCGGACTAACAGGATAAGCCTCCAAACCTTGTTGCAAAGTTTTCTCAGCGGCTGCCGTAAACTTTGTTTCGTTTACAATTTTTGCAAGGTGCGCGGCGATAAGGGCGTGCAGATAATAAAATTCGGCAGGTTCTTGCACAGCAGATAGGATATCAGGATAGTTCTGGATGATCATATCAAGCATGGTAAAGGCTTGCCGACACGTCTCTGCATCATGCTTTAACCAGCAAGCTTCTGCGCAAAGCGCTGCAGCGGAAGCAGCTTGCACTTTATCGAAATCTTTAAGCAATTCAAATGCCCGTTGAAAGGAAGCGATCGTTTCAACCAAAGCGACCTGCGCTTCAAATTCCTTTTTCGAAGCGATCAACGCTTTAGCTTCAAGATATTCATTGGTTCCTCGATAATACCAACCCGTAGAATAAACCGTGGTTTGCTTATAGCAATCTTGGATTAATCGATTATATAGCTGCGCTCTTTCTTGATATTTTGCAGCAGACTGAGCCCTTAACAGCAAGGATTGGGCTTGCCCCTCTACTGTTGAAAGTAACAGATCATTTTCCAAAAGCTGCTTGGCTTTTACTAAAGCCGCTTGATCATCGAAACGGGTTGACTTTGTTAAATGGACTTGAGCTAAAGCCAGATAGGTTCGTTCTTCAGTTTTACCTTTTTCCAGCAGATGTTGAAAGATTTTTCCTCCCTTTTCCAAATACCGTTGTGCGTCATCGTTTTCGGCAAGGTTAAGATAACAACATCCCACACGGAAGAGGGCTTCATCCGACAAACTATCCGTAGTTTTGGCTGTCTCGGATAAAGATCGTTCAAACGTACTAGCAGCCTTCAAATAGTCTTGAAGTTGGTATAAGAGATCGCCGTGCCAATATAAAACGAGTCGGAGCAAATGGTGATCTTTTGGAAGCTTAAGCTCGAGTTCGTTTAAAATCTTTTCGGCATCTTTTAAATTTCCTTCATTCTGCATGATATGCGCTAAAAGCAAACGCGCGTGCACCACAAGTTCAAAAGGAGAGTCGTCCCAACTGATGCTTGCAAGGACATTTTTGGCATTTAAGATTTGTCCCGAACGAAAAAAAACAGTTCCTAATTCGAATAAAGCCGCATCATAAAATTCTAAATGACTTTTGTCTCCATGCCTTAAATAAGTTTCAAATGATTGTATCGCTTCAGGATATTTACACAATTTGGTGTAAGACAATCCAAGCAAAAACAATCCCATCCGATAGGCAAAATCATCCATATAGCCAGCCATCACCGCAAGATTTGGTTCAAGCAATGCAATAGCCGCTGCATAATCGCCTTTTCCATATAACGATTGTGCGAGCCATAAAAGGATGATAGTTTGATTGTCGTTTGCATTTGCTTCAGGATCATCCAACAACTCTTGAAATAGATCTGCAGCCTTATCAAAAAGAAGAGCCTGGAAAGCCTCTTCCGCCTCAGCCTGTTTTATAGAAAAGTCGGTCCCCTGCAGGACATTGCAACAGCCAAAAAATTGAAAAAAAATTAAAAATAATACTAAAAAACGCATCCAGGTTCTCAAAAATCATCTTATTCAAATTAGGAAATCTAGAATAAGCATAGAAAAGCTCAGAGAAAGTTAAAAGAGGAAAATTTTTCCAAAATTTAGCCGAGGATTCTGTTTGATCATGATATAGCCATCCAAAACATAATATGAGGGCATCATTTCCAATAAATGATGTTCTAAAAAGGTTTTCATCAATGTCCAAAATTAAAAAAAATGCGTCCAAAGCAAGAAATGTGTTGCACAATGTATCCAAAAATTGATATTCAATAAAATGTCATGAATCTTTTAATTTAGGAGGAATATAATCATGGCGCTGAATGTAACCTTCAAACATCTCACCGATTTGTTGAATCAAATATCGCATGATTTGGTTAAAGCTGAAAAAGGCAATAAAGCTGCCTCACAACGCGTACGTACAGGAACAGTGAAACTTGAAAAAGTAGCTAAATTGTATCGTAAAGAATCGATTAAGTCCGAAAAAGCAAATAAAGGACACAGAAAGCCCGCTAAAAAGGCAGGATCTAAAAAAGCCAAAGTCGTCAAAGTTAAAGCTCATCCCAAAGCAAAAGCCCATAAAGCGAAACCCCACGCTTTAAGCCTTCGCAAGCCATCAGCTAAACTACCAAGAAGATCAGGCAGATAATCTCTCTCTTTTTTGCGAATACTTTGCAGTGGGAGGCTTTTGCCTCCCTTTTTTTTGAAACCCTTTCCTTATCTATTTCCAAGATAACAAATCTGAAATTTTGCTGGAAAAGGACGTCCTGTGGCTTATCGAATTCCAGGCTGGTGCGGATTACCGGGAAAAAGTCAACTTTGGCGAATTTATTGGCTATCATATAAATGATAGGACTAAAATTAAAACGAGAACTACATGGGGAGAAATTCGCTATTCAAAAAGTGGGGCTCATATTATTCCAGTACTTCCAGAATAGGTGATTATTATGACGATAGATAGAGTTGATGTACTGCTTTCAGCTCAACGCAGTTTATTAGGAAATATTTTTTCAAAATTGAGAGCTGTATGTGTAGATTCGAATGAAAATGTAATTTTTGCCAATTTTTATCATGATGGCGAAATTACTGATGATGAACGCGAGTTATGTGAACATTCTATTGATCAGATCATAGGCGATTTTTTTTATATTTCAGAGGATAAGTCCCGCATAGAGTTCGAAATGCCAATTATCCGTTTAGATTACCCAAAAAAAATACCTTTAAGGGGTGATTGGGTCTATTACAGATATGAAGATTCAAGTCGCTATATTGATTAAATCGTCATGATAAAATTTATTTTTATAAATTCCATTGGAAAGGTATTAGTGATGGCATACCTAAAGGTACGCCTAAATTTGATTTTAGTTTAAAAAACAGTTACTTGTTATTCTTTGCACATTCAAGCCAAAATTTGTACAGTTAAACCCTTAGAAAGCCTGTACTATATTGCCTGAAACACTTAATTGCCTTTAAATCACTAAGTCTATATTCGTTTTGAACGCTATATCGACCACGCCAGTGGTTCAAGCATGACCACAAACTGCTTAAACATTTCTTGCTTTGGATGCATTTTTTTAATTTTGGACATTGATGAAAACCTTTTTAGAACATCATTTATTGGAAATGATGCTCTCATATTATATTGTGCAGTGGGAGGCTTTTGCCTCCCTTTTTTATGAAACCCTTTTCTTTATCTATTTCCAAGACAACAAAGCAGTCATTATCAACAACTGCCGTTCATAACCCTTTAGCCTTTTGATTCAAGAAATTTCCCTTTCCAATTTAGGTTTAGAGGATTATACTGGCTTTTTTTAGCAACCAAGAGCTTTTATGTTTGTCCTTCTAAAAGATAATTCCAAAGTCGATATTCCCAACGGAAGTTCAGCCAAAGACTTAGCTGATAAACTGAACCTTAAAGGGCCCCATCAAGCTTTAGGCGTCAACATCAATGGAATGAATTACGATTTGACCCACTCCCTTCACGAAGGAGATAAAGTCATCTTTTGGAATTTTGAAGATCCGGAAGGAAGGGAAGTTTTTTGGCATACTTCCGCTCACGTGCTAGCGCAAGCTATTTTACGGCTCTGGCCGGAAGCTAAACCGACGATTGGACCTCCCATTGAAAATGGTTTTTATTACGATTTTGCCAACTTAACTCTCTCCGACACTGACTTTGATCGGATCGAAGAGGAGATGCAGAAAATCACTGCGGAAAATTATCTCTCAAAAAGAGAAGCATTTGCCAGCAAGGAAGAGGCTATCCAGGCTTTTTCTCTCAATCCATATAAAGTCGAATTGATCAACAGCTTTGAGCCTGGATCCTCTTTAACGGGCTATCGTCAAGGTGAATTTTTCGATTTATGCCGCGGCCCCCATCTCTATAGTTTGGGCAAAATCAAAGCCATTAAGGTCATGAAGACTTCCGGAGCCTATTGGAAAGGCGATCCGGAAAGGGAAATGCTCACCCGCGTTTATGCCATTTCCTTTCCAGACCGCAAACTCTTGAAAGAATATCTCGTGCAGTTGGAAGAAGCTAAAAAACGGGACCATAAAATCCTCGGTCCGAAACTCAACCTGTTTTCTTTACAGGAAGAGGCTCCAGGAATGCCTTTTATCCATCCAAAAGGGATGATTGTCTGGAATCAACTGCTCGCTTATCTTCGCGGTCTTCTCGATAAAAATGGCTATGTAGAAATCAAGACCCCCGCATTGATGATCAAAGACCTTTGGGTCCGTTCAGGCCATTGGGCGAACTACCGCCAAAATATGTTTACATCTGAAATCGAAGAGCGCGAATATGCCGTCAAGCCTATGAATTGTCCTGGCTGCATGCTGTTCTATAAAACGCATATTCACAGTTATCGCGATCTTCCTTTGAGAGTAGCGGAAATAGGCAATGTGCACCGCTATGAACCCTCGGGTGCCTTATCGGGGCTTTTCCGCGTGCGCAGCTTTCATCAGGATGATGCCCACATCTTTATGAAGCCATCCGACATCCAGGATGAAATCCTAGCCATCTTAAAGTTAGCTGAGGAATTGTACTCTACATTCGGACTGGAATATCACCTTGAACTTTCCACCCGTCCCGAAAAAAATACGATCGGCACCGATGAAGAGTGGGAAATTGCCACGCAAGGTTTAAAGGGCGCTTTGGACCTATTGAAACGTCCGTATAAGATTAATGAAGGCGATGGCGCTTTCTATGGTCCCAAAATTGATCTGCATATCCGCGATGCTATCAATCGCACTTGGCAATGTGCAACGATCCAACTTGATATGGCGCTTCCCGAAAGGTTTGAATTGGAATATACAGCCCAAGATGGATCTCGCCAACGGCCTATCATGCTCCATCGTACTCTTTATGGTTCTATCGAACGTTTTTTTGGCGTTTTGATCGAACATTTCGCCGGCCGCTTTCCATTATGGCTGAGCCCCTCGCAAATCCGCATCCTTACTGTTGCAGACCGCCATCAAGCTTATGCAGAAAGTGTGGAAGCTAAGTTAAAAGCTGGGGGATTTCATGTAGAAGTGGATCATTCGCAAGAGTCTGTTAGCAAAAAAGTGCGGAACGCCCAACTTGCCCAGACAAATTATATCTTGACTGTCGGCGATCAAGAAATCGAACAGCAAAATGTATCATTGCGAACTCGTGACAATGCTGTGATTGGATCGATCGGACTAGAAGGATTTTTGCAGTCCATTCAAATGGAAAGGGAACAACGCCTTTTAGTTTCACCCTATCATCACCAAGCTTGAGCAACCCCATGCTTGTTTAAAATGCAATTTATTTATTATGGTTGCATAATAAAGAATAATGAGATAATCATTTTTTTGAAGAGAATTGGATGCCCTTGTTACTGAGAATTAATTTTCTGCATCTTAACTCCAATCAAAACGCTTCTGACAAAAAATTTTGACAATCTATCGAAACGATTGATAGGCTGCTAACTACTAAAATAATTTTTATTAAACATTTAAAGAATGGTAATATTATGCTAACACCCTCATGTACAACAACATCCTCATCACCGGCAACGACGACGCCACGATCGCCGATAACCCCTACTTCTCAAGGTTTGACATATATTACTCCAACTCCTGGGATGCCGGGAACACCTACTTCGGTTGAAAAAGAGGATACAAGCAGTTGCAGAATTATTGAAGTTGAAGTCCCTTCTCTCACATCAGGAACCTATGTTTCCGATCCATCTAAGTATTTTGAGCGACCAAGAAGTAAAAGCGATGAAAGCCAAGCAGAAAAATCTAATAAAATAAGAACAAGACTGCCTTCAGATACAAGAAATGCTGTAACTGAAATCGGCAATACATCTTTAAACGCTTCTCCAAATGCCAGTCCCCAGATCTCTCCAAAAGCCCCTGAAAGTTTAGAAATTCGAAAGAAACATCAATCGTTGGAAAATTTTCAAACCTTTCAAAACAAGATCGATCGGACAAATCCAACCCATAAAAAAACAAAAGAACATAAAAAAGCTGAGACTCTATCTAAGAAAAAAGGAAAAAAGCTTGCTCGTAGCCAAGGCGGTGAAGAAATAGAGCATAGTAAACCATCAAAAAAACATAAAAAAAGCAAGCATCGATCGAATGTAGAATTAAAAACCCATTCCATAGGTTCATATCAAAGTAGAAGACATCCAGATACGTCAAATTATATCCCCCCTTTAAACTTAGGATTATTTGTTAAAAGCATTCATATGGAACCAGCATACAGTGAAAGAATGATATTGATGAGACCATGCATTGAAGAAAAAATGGGTGAATTATTGCTTTGGTGGAATGAAAAGTGCATTCCCAAAGATGAGGGTAAATGCAGCCGTCTTAAAAGAACCGATTCCAACTTTGTTCCCCATTTGAATAACTCCGGAAAAGTTGTTTGGAAAGAAGCGGGACGCAAGAAAACAGTGGAGGCTTTGAAAACCATCTTTAATCTTTTTTTGGCAGCTCAAGGATGCCGGATCGATTTCATCTCAGATCAGAGAAAAAATCCTATTTATATTTCGACTGCTTTGATTAATTCAGATGATGCTGCTTCAGGGATTAAAACTAGAGATCTCATTAAAGGAATTATTAAAAGTCATGAACTTATTTTACGAAACAACCGCAATCTCGCTGAATCAGCTTTGAAAATTTTATTAAAAATGACTTTTTTGGACGCTTATGAAGAAGCAATCGTCATGCGGGATTTTATTGATCATTATGAATTATGGCTTCCATCTTTATTAAAGGGGATAAAGTTTCATCAGAAAACTGAATCCAATAGATATCAAAAAGAATTGCAACATCCACCTACAGAAGAAGCATTATTAAAAGCTTATTGGGATCGATTTTATTTACATCAATTTGTAAAAGGTTATTCCGTCAAAGATCAAAGAAATTCTTTAATAAAAATAAGAAAAGAACCCAATACGATTTTTGTTTTTGATGATAAACGGATATGTTCTTTAGATGATAAAATTATTGAAATATTTGAAAAAAACAAAAAATTTATCTTTGCTTATGAGGAATTTGAAGCCATTATAAAAAACTATTGTTATCAAGGAAATCTCATTCCTAAAAAACCATCGAATAATATAAAACGTTCTTTAATACGTTTGGAAGGGACGCTTTCAAATCCAGAATCTAGTTTTGATCAGTGTGTTTTTATGTGGCTTAAAAGCGCTCATAAACAGCAATCGGAAGCAAAACAAATTTTAGCATCAACTATTAATTATTTAGTTGATTGGGCCATCATAATCGCAATGCAGAAATTAGCGATTTATAAAAAAAATATTGTTAATATCACTTCAGAAGAATTGCGTGCTATCGATCAAGAAAAAAAAATAATCTTTTCACTAAATGAAGATTTTAAAAAATATTTTTCTACTCCTTGTAAAAACGATAAAGTTGCTTCATGGGAGCTGCTACCCTTAATTCTGAACGAAGTTGGCATAAAATTAAATTATGCTCTAGGCCTTGCCGATAAAAATCATAAAACCTCTGCACCTGAAACAAAATCATAAATAAAGCCGCAAAGGTAAACCTAATTGCGCTGCTTCTTCTCAGCGCAATTAGAGTATGTGGTTTACCTTGGGTTTACCTCAGTGTTCTCACTGCCTCAGTAGTGATTATTTTTGCAACAAGTCCTAGTAGCCACAAGATTCAAATTTTCCTTTATTTCAATTTTTTATTGTGTCAGATTTAAATTAGCTAAACCTATTGTATTTTTATTCTAACTATCTTAAAAACAGCAATTTGGATGATGTATGCTGCACTTCGACTTTCATCGTTTAAGTCATGCTATCTATCTCGCAGCACTCTTTTTTTGTTTATTTATCCCCTTTGCATGGACTCAAGAGACTGAGACGGGCATCTTGATTGTCACGTATCAAACAGGACCTAAAGCCGAACGATTAGATCGGGTTCGCTTTATTCTTAAGCAAGAGGATAATCGCACGGAAATGTATCCCAAAGGCGATTCCTATTTAGATGATCCGATATGTCGAAGCCGTATGGTGGTCATTGAAAATTTACCTGTTGGAAATTATAGCTTGCAGTTTGTGGTTCCAAATATCGATAAATTGTTCAACGATATTCCTCCCAGGCAGGTTCAAATTGAGGCGAATCGGGCCTCGAAAGTGGACCAAGTGATTAAACCCCGGTATGCGACTTTAAAAGCACATGCAACGTTAAATCCTGATAAGCCTGGAGAATATCCGGTTTTGACTTTAAAAAATGAACAGGGCCAAATCCGCGCTCAATCTACGATAGGCAAGTTTTCAGTTAAACATTTGCTTCCTGGATCTTATCAGCTCGTATTTGAAGAAATAACGGGTTATAAAGCACCGGCTCCCATGAATGTGCAATTAGGACCCAATGAAATTTTGGGGCCTATCCAAGAGATTTATTCAAAAATCGATGTCTATTCAGCCAATGTTAATAAAAAAGAAAATGAGCAGGATATTCTAAATGAGATCGAACAAAAAACAGTGCTTGTCCCTGAAGGCAAAGTCATCATGGGAGATTCTTTCCAAGATAATTTACAAAACGAGCTTAAAGCCAAAATTGTAAAAATATCTTCTTTTTCCATTGGTGTTTATGAAGTGACCAATTCGCAATATGCGCTTTGGCTGACACGTGCATTTAAGGAAAATAAAGTGGTTTATCATGCCTCGGGAGATTATCAAGGGTATGTCACTAATCCCCAAGGTCTAATCTATTGCAGAACGCAAGAAGCTGATCCGCATAGCCAAATCACTGCACAGGTCACAAAATCCAATAGCATCTTTTTTTTACCTGTCTTGGGCAAGCATAACTTCCCAGTTATTAATATATCTTGGTATGGGGCGCAGGCTTTTTGCAAAGATAACCAGCTTAGGCTTCCAACCGAAGCTGAATGGGAAAAGAGCGCTGGCATGGCCATCACACCTATCGGTGCGCCCTTGAAAAAATATCGTTATGGGTTTGAACAAAATGTGATCGATCGGAGATGGGCCAATTATAAAGCGGCCGATCAAGATGCAGATAGTCTTGAAGTTAGAACAACACGGGTAGGTTTCTATAATGGTATTAATAAGCTGCCTAAACTCTCGACAGATAAAGAAGCGCTAAAGACCCATCTTGCCCTTAGTCCAGCGGGAGCTTATGATATGAGCGGCAATGTATGGGAATGGGTGTCGGATTGGCATGACGATAGTTATTACCAAAACATGCCCGAAATCAATCCTCAGGGTCCCGCAAAAGGCACAAAAAAAGTGGCTAAAGGAGGCTGCTATGACAGCCTGGCTGCAGGTGTAAGGGTAGCGGAACGGATGGGGCTGCCGCCTGATCATACCGATATCTATACCGGCTTTCGCGTAGCTTCAGATTAGTTTTATTCTTGCCACCCTTCTTTGCCGATCAAAGGGACAAACCGCACAAACTCCAACATCTCTCTGAAATAGGTGTTATCGGGAAGCTTGCGGAGGCGCCATAGCTGCTGGCTTATTGCGTCGCCTACAGGAATGATGACCCTCCCGCCGACTTTTAATTGCGGCAAAAAGGATTCTGGAATAACCGGAGCTCCTGCGGTGACTACAATCGCATCAAAAGGCCCTTTTTCAGGCCAGCCAAGAGTTCCATCGCCAATTTTAAAATAGATATTATCGTAATTTAGCTGATTGATAATAACTTGAGCTTGCTCGGTTAAAGCGGGGATCCGTTCAATTGTATAGACCTCTTTTGCTAGGCGAGAGGCGATAGCAGCGGCATAGCCGGAGCCTGTACCGATTTCCAAAAATATTGAACCTGGCGCTATTTCAGCCGCTTGGGTCATAAGGGCAACAATATAAGGTTGGCTGATTGTCTGCCCGCTTCCAACAGGCAACGGCCCATCATCATAAGCATAAGGGCGAAGATTTTCAGGCACAAAAAGATGTCTTGGAACTTCCTGCATGGCTTGAAGCGTAGCGGGATCAATGATCCCCCGCCGGCGAATTTGCATTTCCACCATGTTTTTTCGTTGCGCTTCGTAGCTGTTTTGCATGAAGCTCCGTGTGAAATTAGTTATTCAGATAAATTGCGATCCTCTTTCTCGGCTTTTTTGGCATCTTCTTCACTGCCTGGAATGATATCGGCAATAGCGCCTTTCAAGAATTCAATTTTAGATCCGTCATACATTTTTAAGATGACAGTATTTTCTTGAATGCGAATCACTGTACCAATGATTCCCATAGCCGTAACTTTATCACCTTTTTTTAATGAGTTGCGTTGCGCTTCCATCGCTTTGCGCCGCTTTTGTTCGGGACGCCATAAAATGAAATAAAAAAAGAGCAGAGCGATTGCAATCATGATCAGAGTTTGCCAGAGGCCTTGATCACGAGGAGGAGAGTCTCCATCTTGGGCAAATAAGCCGTGTGTCATTGCCAATGTTTGCAAACCTACAAAAGAATAAATTAACTTTTTCATCATTATTTCCGGGTTATTGTGAATAGTTGATTAACCATGCTTTAAAGTGGATAAATTTTGCAGATACGTTGATAAAATGCCTCTACTGTACCATTAGCAATAGATTGCCTTAACTGACGCATGAAATCAAGATAAAAGGCTACATTTTGTAAAGACATCAGTGTCAAACCTGTCACCTCATCTACATTTAATAGATGACGGATATAGGCTTTGCTGAATTGTGATGGATAGGCATTTAATTCTGGATCGATCGAACTAAAGTCATCCGCATAACGGCCGGCCTTGATTGGAATCTTTCCTGCCCAGGTAAAAGCGGTGCCGTTGCGTGCATTGCGCGTAGGGATGACGCAATCAAACATATCAATGCCGCGCATGACAGCTTCGATGATATTGCGAGGAGTCCCCACGCCCATTAAATAACGGGGTTTATCTTGCGGTAAAAGGGGTTCGGTGATATCGATCATTTCATTCATGAGGTTTGTAGGTTCACCAACTGAAAGACCTCCAATCGCATAGCCATCAAAATTCAATTTTGTCAAGGAAGCGGCCGATTGCATCCTTAGATCGGGATAAACCCCTCCTTGGACAATGCCAAATAGACTTTGATGCGGTTGCAAAGTGTAATTGCGGCATTGTTCAGCCCATCTTGCAGTCTTCCATAAGGCTTGTTCAATATCGTGCTTTTCACAGGGATAGGGAGAACATTCGTCAAAAGCCATGACAATGTCCGAACCGATTGTCTTTTGGATCTGCATGCTTTCTAAAGGACCTAAAAAATGTTTGGAGCCATCGATATGCGATTGAAAGTAAACACCTTCATGAGTGACTTTATTTAAGCTTGCTAAGGAAAAGACTTGAAAGCCCCCTGAATCAGTTAATAAAGGACGGGGCCAATTCATAAAACGGTGCAATCCGCCTGCTTTAGCGATGATATCCATGCCCGGACGAAGCATGAGATGGTAGGTATTTCCCAAGATGATTTGTGCATCGAGATTGATCAGCTGTTCATTTGTCAAAGTCTTGACCGTGCCCCGTGTCCCTACCGGCATAAAAACAGGCGTCTCTATTTTACCATGCGTTGTTTCAATGGTGCCTAAGCGGGCTTTTGAAAAGGGATCTGAAGTATGGATCGTAAAACGCATGAAATCAGATCCTTTCCAAGATGGCAATGTTTTCAATATGAACCGTTTGAGGGAATTGATCGACGGGCTGCAGGCAGCGCATACGATAATCTCCATTTGCAAGAAGAGAGGCAATATTATCAGCTTGAGTAACCGGATTACAGGAGATATAAAGGATACAGGCAGGCTTTTGCAAAAGAACCTCTTGTATTGCCTTGACATCAAGTCCCGCACGCGGAGGATCCAGCATAATAATATCTGGCTTAGGCAGTTTTTCTTCGCGCCGAATGGTCTGCAAACTTTCTGAAACAGGGCCGCAGATGATTTCAACATTTTCGAAACCATTAGCTGCCACATTATTTTTAGCATCTAAAGTGGCTTCTGGAGACAGTTCAATGCCTATGACCTGTTTAGCCAGTTTAGCTGCACAGATACCTAACGTCCCAGTTCCACAATAGAGATCGTAAACGACGGTTTCTTTAGTAATGGGAAGAAGCTGCAAAGCTCTCGAATAAAGTTGTTCCGCTTGCTTGGTGTTGGGCTGAAAAAAAGCCACGGGGCTGATTTTAAACATTAAGGACAACGGTTTTTTTTCCGGATCTAATGCGATATATAAGATCTCCCGCATGTGGTCGGGACCATATAACTGCATTTCGTAAAAATTCGTCGCCATTCCTTTCGCAGTTTGTTGTATCCGCAAAAAAATGCTGAGATAGCAATCGGGATCCGTGGGCTCAATGGCATCGCGTATAAAGGCCACAAAACTTGTCAAATCGTGTTTTTTTAAGGCAAAATCTGGATTTCCAGATACCGTTAAAATGACCATGCGGTCTCCAGTGCGCAATCCTTCACGCACAGTTAGAGTGCGGAGAGAACCCGTATTGCGAAAAGGGTGAAAGGCATCTAATTTTGACTCTTCCCACCATTGGCGCACGGTTTTAACCGCTTCTGCAAACCAACCATTCACAAGATGGCATTCTGTGAGGTTAAAGACTTTTCCTTTGCTTGAATCTTTGATCAAGCCTAAAAAATGTTCTTGAAGGCGATTACTTGAAAAAGTAAATTCCATTTTATTGCGATAATTCCATGGAGGTGAACAGGGGATGATCGGATAAACGGTTATTTCATGCGAAAGCAATGAGGCGAAGCAATGCCGGATATAAGCTTCTTTATGCTGAAGCTGTTTTTGATACTCGATGTGCTGCCATCGGCAACCGCCGCAGGTTGCAAAATGGATGCATCGAGCAGCGATTCTTTCAGCAGATGGTTCCAAAATTTCTTCTAAGACAGCTTTGCATTTGTTTCGTCTTTTATACACAACGAATGCGCGAACCTTATCTCCAGGCATTGTAAAGGGCACTTCAACTTCATAAGGTATGCCATCAGCGGGTTGAACATATCCCAACCCATTTCCTTTGGAAGACAATCCGGTAATATTAACTTCGACAAGCCGCTTTTTTGCGTTTTCGTCCATTGATTCCTGCAACATGAAATAAAGGTAAAACTATAAAGAAAAAAAGTTAAAAAGAAAAGCAGAAGATTATGTCTTTTTATCGTTATAAGCTTGGTTGATATTTCACCACAGAATCAGTGAGATCACTGACTCCCCGCACGTAGTGAACGCCAGTGAGCAAGTGGGGGGGGGATGCAATGTAACAACTTTAGCTGCAGGGGCAGCGTAACAGGGAAAACTCTCTAAAGTCGAGAACTGATAGGGTGTATGTTAGGGATTTGGGCGTTTGGGCGTTTCTCATTACGCTGCTACAAGGTTAAATTACTGCGGTGCGTTCATTATCACTTGCTGTAGGGTGGATGATATTTGTTTTTGCGTATAAATAACAAATGTTTCGTGCCTCATTAAGACAACGGGTAAGAGCAGCAACTTCTCTTTTTACATCATTGCTGCATCCATTATATTTACTCGGATGCATTTGCAAAGCTAAAGTCCTATAAGCTCTTGTTACTTCTTGTTTTGTTGCAGTTTTTTCAATACCTAAAACAGTAAATGGATCTTTGTTTTCTACAATTCTTTTTTTAAATGGTTGATAAGGAAAATCCTCATAGCCATCTATTTTGCTAGCAGCTTTATCTTTTAATAAGTCTACCATCTCTCTTTCAAGGCAGCTTTTCCATTGAATTATAGCTGGGCTTTCTTTAGATTTATCTTCTTTTTCTTCCCATACTGCTATGTCTATGTCCTTGTCGTTACCCACAATTTTTAACCATAGCCATTCCTTCCAACATGTCTTGAATTCGCAACCAACCTTTCCAAATTGTTTGCCATCCAGGATTCCCATCAGACTTCCTTCCTAAAAACCCACCCAACATAGCTATGCGCCTCCAAAGCTCTCGTAAACTAATTTCTCCATTCAGGCTATATCTATTTTTCACTATATCTATGATTTCCTTTTCAACCACTTCTTTTGCCGGTCTGTCTGGTTGCTGTCTACTGAGATCCCTAAGCTTCAAAAGTTGTGTTGCTACAACACCTAATATTCCAAGTAGGGCTAATAAGCGTTTCCCCGTCTTTAATTGAGCATCTTCTATTCGACAACCCGTTTTCAGACATTTATGATATTCTTCGATGATCCACCTTTGCTCATATATCTGAACCACTGTAAGCGCATCCTCTATAGAATCAACTGGGAGTGTAGTTACCAATATCCATTCTAGATCTTCATCTTCAGGATCATATGCTCTGACATAAGTCACCATTATTGCCTTTTCTGTTTTGCCTTGTGGTGGTTGCAACAAGGCCTGCTCCCATGAAACTTTTAGTTCTGCAATCCTCGAAAATTTCTCTCCTCGCGCTCTCAAATCCAGTTTGTAATTACCTTTAGCTTCAAGACTTCTTACCCAAGCTTTCAGTTTTACTTTTTTGTCGTTTACTACCACCGTTCTATCATGTTTTGCTCGAACTACAAGATCCCAACCATCATCCACCGCACCTACAACATAATCGTAAATATCGTTACCTCGATCTCCTACAGAAACCCATCGACAGCCAGATGGTGGTTTTCCTATATCCTTTAGCGTATTTAACCAAACCTCTGATTCCTTTTCCTCTTGCTCTTTATTCTTCTTGTCTTCATTGTGCTCCGGACGAATCCAAGGTGTCTGCTTAGCAATACCTATCACCATAGGGTCGTGATTTTTTGTCCATTCCACTGCCAAGGCCGTATGAAACATGATACCTTGTCCAAAGGCATCAGCAGTAGAACCAAGTCCATGTGTGCATCTATGGGTGTTGTAGATAAGCTCGGAACCATCCTGAATGAAGAGAACCATCTTTTGCGTCGTCGAGGCGATTTCAATAACATTTTTATTGTGCTCTTTCTGCAACGATTCATGAGAGACTCGATTTGAATCAAAAAATCGATATGCTCCTTTTGTGTTCCCCCATGATCCAAACTTCTCAGGTAAACTACCACTGGGTGTTTCTAAACAAGCTTTCCCAATCTTAATAGCTCTTTTTGCAAGGCGCTTATCTCCAAGTTCAGCTCTCTGCCATTGTTTTTCAATCCATTCTCTGCCCATTTGGTCTCCTCCTTTTTTAAGGAAGAGAACCTACAGCCTATAAGCCCTCGGATTCAAGAAATTTGTGGGTAACGACAAGGCATGAAGGCTCATGGCTCCTGCGTGATAAACTACACCTAAAGGAGATAATATGATGCCAACTGCAATAGCTGCTATCCCTCGTGCAACGCAACGAACAGGTTTTATTAGAGAGTTTCCGAGGGTGGGTTTGATATGTTTCCTGGCAAAAATATCTATCTCGTTTGACTCAATAGATTCTCTGATAGATCTCTTTTGAGGTATTTTTCTTAATGTTGTGCAATTAGTAGGGTAAAGAATATCGGAGGAGAAAATTTTGTTAACTCCCCAAGCTGAAAATGATTGTATAGCCATAATTAATTTTTATTTTTGTTTATTAAATATTAAGCACAAGAATATCAATAAATTGTAAAAAAATCAATGTTTTATTTTAACGTTATTGAAATAAATCTCTCTTTTCTCATATTCAGTCACGACTTTAGGCTTTTTAATGTATGTTTAAGCACAGGTTTTTTGACAGCCAGCACTTCATCTAAACGGGAGACGGGCAACATATGCGGTGCCCCTTTTACAAGTTGAGGCTCTGTCTGAATTTCATTGACGATCTGCCGAAGAATGGCAATGAATTGATCGAGCGTTTCCTTCGATTCGCTTTCTGTCGGTTCGATCAACATGCATTCTTTAATAATAAGCGGAAAGTAAATTGTTGGAGCATGCACTCCATAATCCAGCAACCGTTTGGCTATATCTAAGGCCCGAATATCTTTATTTAAATATTTGTCCGCTTGCAGCACAAATTCATGCATGCAGGGCTGCAAAAAAGGCACAGTAAATAATTCTCCCAATTGCTTTTTCAAATAATTGGCATTAAGCACTGACATTTCAGCAATTTTTCTCAACCCATAACTTCCATGCAATTTGGCATAAAGATAGGCTCGTAGATAAATGGCAAAATTGCCATGAAACGAAGACATTTGTCCTATGCTGGAAGACGCCTTCCACACCACATGAAACGCATCCCCTTGTTTTTCTACGCGAGGCATCGGCAAAAAATCTTTCAACTTAGCATTGCAGAGAACAGGTCCCGAACCCGGCCCTCCACCTCCATGAGGCGTTGAAAATGTTTTATGTAAATTGACATGCATCACATCAAACCCCATATCTCCCGGCCGCACCACATTCAGCATCGGATTTAAATTGGCGCCATCGTAATACAAGAGCCCCCCTTGCTGATGGACAATAGACGCTATTTCTGCAATCACTGGGCTAAAAAGTCCTAAGGTGTTCGGATTGGTCAGCATTAAACCTGCTGTCCTTTCAGAAACAATCAAGCGGAGATGATCCAAATCCATATCCCCTTGCCTATTTGTCCGAATAGGCACGGTCAAAAAATCGGCCATAGCCGCTGTAGCCGGATTGGTGCCATGCGCATTATCAGGGATCAACATCTCTTTTCTAGCTGTATCACCGCGGGAACGATGATAGTCTGCTATCATGCGCACACCGGTAAATTCTCCATGAGCTCCGGCATTTGTCACTAGAGTACCAGCAGACATGCCGCACACACGGCAAAGGATTTCGATCAATTCCCAAATGATTTGCAAATTGCCTTGAACAGATTCATCGGGGGCTAGAGGATGAGTTTGGGTAAAACTTGTTAAGGAGGCACACCATTCATTCACCCTTGGATTTAATTTCATGGTGCAGCTGCCTAAAGGATAAAAATTGGTATCAATCCCCATGTTGCGGCGGGCTAGTTCGCAAAAATGGCGCGTAAGGTCGATCTCGGAAATTTCAGGCAGTGCGACGGGCTCTTTTCGCAAATAGGAACGATCGGGTGAATACTTTTTAAAGGCCGCATCCTCTTGAGGCAAACTATAGGCATGCTGTGAAGACTGAGATTTTTCAAAAATCGTTTTTACCATTAAGAGGATCTCCTCGCAAACAATGCTTCGGCAGTTTTGATATATTTATCTAGTTGTTTCTTGGCTTTAGTTTCTGTCACAGCAATTAACAGGCAATCATGCAATTCCGGAAAATAGTGCCCTAAATCTATCCCTGGTTCGATATGGTGCTTGCGGAAAAAAGCTTGCACTTCTTGGATCGGCTTGTCGAATCTCAATGCAAATTCATTAAAAGTTGTGGGGTGATCTAAGTTTGCAATTCCTGAAATTTTGGTTAAATGATCTTTCAAGTAGGCTGCTCGTTGAAAATTGGTCAAAGCTAATTTTTGGATCCCCTGTTTACCATACCACAGCATTCCGACTAAACTTGCCAAAGCAGCTAAGGCTTGATTTGTACATATATTTGAAGTGGCTTTTTCCCTGCGGATATGCTGTTCGCGCGCCTGCAGCGTCAAAACAAATCCGCGCCGCCCTTGGGCATCGATTGTCTCCCCAGCAATCCTTCCAGGCATTTGGCGGACAAATTCTTGTTTGCAAGCGATATAGCCGACATAAGGACCTCCATACTGCAACGGAAGTCCAAAAGGCTGCCCATCTCCTACAGCAATGTCTGCGCCCTGTTCCGCAGCTGATGCAAATAATCCATAAGCCAAGGGGTTTGCCGAAAGGATTGTTAGAGCACTCGCTTGTTTAGCAAGTGAGCTTACCGCTTTTATATTTTCGACAACCCCTAAAAAGTTGGGCGATTGCATTAAGATGGCAGCCGTTTGTTGATCGAGAAGTTGATTCAATCGATTGAGATCGACTGTTCCATCTTTTAAAAATGGAACGGTTTCTATGATGGTGCCATGGCTGATCAAATATTGTTCCACAACGGCGCGATAATGAGGATGTAACGATTGAGCTATCAATATCTTTGTCTTATTTTTACTCAGCCGCAACGCCATCAAAGCCGCCTCTGCGCAAGCGGATGCTCCATCGTATAAGGAAGCGTTTGATACATCCATCCCTGTGAGTGCGCAAATGCATGATTGGAATTCAAAAATGGCTTGAAGCATCCCTTGAGAAGCTTCGGGTTGATAAGGAGTATAAGAGGTCAAAAATTCCGATTTACTGCAGATGGCATTAACTAAAACAGGCACGTGATGCTCATAAGCACCCCCGCCTAAATAGTTATCAAAAGAATGAAAGGTATTTTTAGCCGCTAAGCGTTGCATGAGCTGCATCCCTTCATACTCGCTTATACCATCATCTTGAGCAGGAGAAGGTAGCCGAAGCTGCGCTGGTATGATTTCAAAAAGCTCATCGACATTTTGGATGCCGAGTACTTTGAGCATTTTTTTGATTTGCGGTTCTTTATTTGAGATAAAATCCATGACGCTCCTAAAACACTAGAGTCCTAATGCACCTGAGACAAATAAGTCTTTTCATCCATTAAAGCATTCAATTCGCTTGGCTGATTTAGTTGGATTTTATAAATCCACCCATTATCTTCTGCTGATTTGTTGATAAGCTCTGGTTGGTCTTGTAAAGTTTGGTTGATTTCAACGATCGTTCCGGAAACCGGCGAATAGACATCCGCAGCAGCTTTTGTGGATTCCAAAACCGCTACCTCTTCGCCTGCTTTAACCGCTTTGCCGATTTTAGGCAGTTCAACATACACAATTTCCCCTAATTCTTTTTGGGCATGCTCTGTCACACCGACAGTCCCTTGATCTAAATGCGTTTTAATCCATTCATGACTCTTGCTAAATTTCATATTGATATCCTACGCTATTGAGTTTGAACTTTTGTTGCATGGGTGAGAAATGGAAGTGATACAACCCGCGCACGGACACGGTTTTGCCGAATTTGCACATCTACAATATCCCCCTCTCGCAAACGCCCTTGAACTAAGATGAGAGCGATGGCTTGATTGAGGGTAGGCGAAAACGTCCCCGATGTCACTTGTCCAATCGGGACTCCATTCATAAATACATCATAACCTTCACGTGCAATCCCTTTGTCCAGCAAAACAATTCCATATGCTGTCCTTTTTTTAGAATCTTGTTCAAGGTCAAGCATTGTTGCTTTGCCGATAAAATCTCCCTTTTTCCATTTGACCGTCCAAGCTGAAACACTTTCATTGGGAACAATGAGATCTGATAATTCATGACCATATAATGCATATCCCATTTCAAGGCGTAACGTATCTCTAGCCCCTAAACCTATCGGTTCAATTCCGCTATTTTTGCCTTCATTTAAAAAGCGTTCCCAGAGTTCTACAATAGCATCGCCGCAGCCATAGACCTCTAAGCCGCCAGCGCCTGTGTAACCCGTTCCAGATAAAATAATCTCTTCGCCTTGATATGTTGTCGGAATAAAATGCATCGGAACGATCTCTGCGGCTTCACGAAAAATTTTAGCAGCGATTGTTAAGGCTTGCGGCCCTTGTATAGCTAAGATTCCTCCATCACGGTATAAGTCTTTAAGCTTAACATCAAACAACTTTGCATGCTGTTTCAGATGGTCTAGATCCTTCTGCCGATTGCCCGCATTGACGACCACAAAAAAATGGGTTGGGGACTGTTTATACACGATGACATCGTCAATCGATCCCCCTTGTTCGTTCGCCCATACAGTATAGATGGCCGACAAATAGGGTTTTCCAAGGATTACATTGGTAGATAAATGATCCAGAAATGGTTCAGCATCTGTCCCACTCACGACAATCCGCCCCATATGCGATACATCAAAAATGCCTGCGCGCTGCCGGACGGCCTGGTGTTCGGAGATGATCCCTTTGTATTGCAGAGGCATCTCCCAACCGGCAAAATCAACGATCTTTGCCCCTAAGGCCACGTGCTTATCGTAAAGTGCCGTTTTCATTTCACCAGCCTCATGCTGCTCCAGAGCGAAGGCTGCTGTTCAATTTGATATTCTTCCGTTGAAGCGGAAAAGTGTTGTGAATGCCCTTCTGGACGATTGATTCGATAAGTAAATCCCAGCCGATCGAACTGTTCAGGATCGTAGCCATAAATGCAATGCGCTGGAATAAAAATATGCATTGCATATCCCGATTTCTTAAAAGCGGTGTTGATTTTGAGGGCATGAGGATCACACAATTCATGCACATCTTCCGTTCTAAAACGGGTGATCTCCCCTGTCGACTGCCCTTCGATCGACTCTGGTAGGAAATAAAAATGGTGGCAGAAACGCGTATTGAAACCCGATGTTTTTACATCGCGCGTATCAAGAAAAAGTTCAAAGCTATCTCCGCGCGTGACGTCTGGAAAGGTGCACTTCTGGAAAGGTTGCAAAACAGATATATAGACTTCAAAGCCATCAAGGGACCACCCTGCAAATACATCAGCAAATGCATGTTCAGCGCAAAATGGTGACAAGTCAGGTAAAAAATAAGCCTTTAGTTTGTCTTGGCTTAAGGTTGACAAGCTCTTTTCCAATCGATGGCAATCGATCTGGAATTGAAAAAAATTGACTGGGCTCAAAGGAGCGATATCTTCCATGCTGATTTATAATTGAGCCTTTGAATTACGTTGGATAATTTTTAAAAACTTCGGTACTTGAAGGGGATCGGTGGCAACAGAATGCTTGGCACAATAATCATCCCAAAGGGAACAAATCCGGCACAAGCGGTCATAAAATGGCATGGTTTGATTGGCTCTATCCGTTCGCGCCAAGAAAACAAGCGTTTTAGCTTCGTTTAAAGCCTGTTGACCCACTTCTTGGTAAATTTTGTTCAATACGACAAACCCATTTGTCTCAACAACTTCTCGAAGGGAAATGCCGGCTTTTCTTGTAACAGCTTGTCTAATTCGATGGATCACAAGTTCTTTGCACGATTCTCGGTCTACGCCATAATTCTTAAAAAATTCAGCCACCTCTTTCTCTAAAGTTTTTTCGACTGGTGATAGGATCGTTTTACAGTCAAAATGAACGGCTTGATTGCCATCACGCAACCAAAAAATTTCTAACCCGCCGCCATGATGACAAAGGATGCATTGAAGGGGCCCAGACATAATTTTTCCTTATTCTCGTTTCTATTCTTCGGTCATCTCAGCGCCTCGATTCAAATAGTCCAATGAGATGGCACGCTTCTCTTTCATTACACTCAGTAAATGTTTTCCTAAAGACTCCTGGGCATCATTACCTAAAAGCTTACGCGCTTCATCGATCTTGGCAATTAAGGCATCTTCATTCGCATCGTTCCCCTTTTTAAGGATTTGATAGAAGAAAATGTCTCCATTGACCGGCGTATGCACCTGGCTCCATTGACCAGGATTTAAAACAAACCCCTCTTTGAAATCTAAAGTTTGCTTATTACCTCCTCTATCGGAATGAAAAGGACTTTTTTCAAACTTCCATTGATTTTGAAGAGGTTCTCGAACCGTTAACTTATTTTTATCGGTGGATTCTGTGACGCTTTTTACGTATTTAGATAGATTTTGAGGATCTTTTTTGATTTTAGAGAGAATATCCCGAGTATAGGGATTCATTCTGAATGAAATGACCGTTTCCTTGACTAAAGGCATCGAATTTTTTTCGGCCAATTGCGCTTGATCGTGCTTAATATCATCTAGAAGTTTAGCAAAATAGAGATCTGCAATCTGATCTTTCACCTCATTAAATGTTTTCCATGTCAGATCATCATTTTGAAAGTCTTGAGGGCGGCTAGACTTAATTTTTTGATAATAGTTTTCCAGTTGAGCATTTAGTAATTGATCTAATATACCGCTATTTTGAGCTTCGGCAAATGTCAAAATCTCTTTGTTGGGAGTTTTGTCAATGACTACAATGCGATAAAAATTGGAATGATTGGCCGTGAACTTCCTTAATCCAGGATCTTGCTCGCCTAGTTTGGCTTGATCAAGCTGCTTGATGAGCTGCTCACGATTTTCTAAACCTACAAAAGGGGTCTTTCCCCCTTTAAGATTAATCTCCACTGTGGTTCGGACTAAAGGAGCTTCATCCAGAGCTTTATCTACCCATTCTGGATGCATTTCAAAAATTTGACCATTGGCGTAGGCGTCAATTTTCCCTCTAGTTATATCATCTAAACCATCCAAAATAGAATAACGTTGTTCTCGGGTATCCCCTTTCTTTATTCCTAAATCGGGAAATTGCTTCACCAGCTTAGGCCAATTCTGATCATCTACTTCCCAATTCCATGTCTCTTTCAAACTGATTTTGGTTTGCAAAAGCTTTTTGTCTGCTTCCGCAATATCTAAAAGGTAACGTTTTTGAACCAATTCAGGATAATTTTTTAACACTTCATCCACTGAAAAAAATGTGTCCGGCATTAAGAGAGCCGTTTTTTCATTCTGAGAAGCTTTGGAAATCGCATTTAAGTAGACTTGTAACTTTTGAAGATCGCGAAAATCATTCAAATGAAATTCACTCGGCAACTTAAATATTTCCCCCTCAATGGATTCTTTTGAATATTGGTTAATCGTTTGGAACGTCAGTGAATCCACAAAAACAGAATTGCCCATATCGTGAAATAAACGTCTAAAAAGCAGCACTTTACTCCAAATATCAGCTGCTTGCTGCTGATCTAAGTGCATCCTATGCAGCTGTTCATTAAAATACTCGGCATTATTGGCAATTCCCAGATGAGGATTGCTGAGATTTTGCTGATAACTAATCTCCGCATTGCGCTTGAGATCCGCCAGAGCTTCAGCTCTGGTTACCTTATAACCCTGATTTTCAGCGATAGCTGCACTATTGATGATAAACTCCGCCACCAATCTGACAAAGCGGGGACCAAACCAATCTTCCAAGGTGTGATAACCATATAAGGATAAATCGGTCCGCTCTAGATTTGGATCTGGCTGAAGCCATTCATACTGCCTTTGTTGATAGAGCAAGGCTTGACGCAAGGTGATGGCTGGAAGTTTTTTTTGAGAATTATAAAGGCGGACACGTGCGGCAAAAGCTTCGGGTGAAGAGGGATTAGAACTTGCTTTAAGTGCGTCATAATTTTCTTTAATATCTGGGGCGAAATATTTCCATGCCGTCTCAGCACTTAAAAAATGCGCTTGAGGATGCTCGTAGGGAACATACCGTTTTTCCCGCTCAAATCTAGTTTGAAGGTCTTGGTTAATTTCTCCGGGATATTGCGCGGCAATCAATTCTGCCAAGCCATCTTTAAGAAAATCTTTTTGAATCACGCCATCATTTAAAAAATTTGGCCCCCAAATGCCGCCAAGCAGCAATTTATCCTCTGCATCGGTGCTTATAAACATCACGAGCTGATCCAATTCGGAACGGGGAACATGGGTTCCATCCACTGTCGTAAATGCAATTTGATCGCTGTATCCGTTATTTGCAATCGTGCTGTAAGTCCCGAAGAACGAGAAGGAAATGACGACAATAAAGGTAATAACGATAAATAAATAGCGTTGATATTTGCGAAAAATTTCTAACACGGTGTCTCTCCATGGAAAAGTTGAAACATTTCACTATGCAATAGGCAAAATCTTAGCAAAAATGCCCCTTTCTCTCAAACCATAAAACTATAATATCTTCTAGTTCAGTGGTAATTTAATGCAGCAAAGCCGTTTTTTAAGCTGGAGCATTATTGAATAGGATGTAAATATAAAAATATGATTCTATTATTATAGAGAGCTGCATGTTTTCGCTCCCTCTTCAAAGCAAACTTATTCAAAACGCACTTAATAAATCGGGTATTGGTGTTACGGAGGAGGAAGGTGTTGTACTCTCTGCCATTTTTCAAACACATAGACTTGATACACTGAATAAAGAAACCTTTGTTTTGCGAACAGCGGGAAGCATAGGAACAAGATTGAAATACAGGGTGTTGCCAAACGAGTCTCTTCCAGACCTTATGATGTATTTATCGGATTTAATCATCGCTGAAAATCGTTACATTAACAAACTCACTTCAATTTATTTAAGCTGCTGGCAAGTCATTTCTCATGAGAAACAACAGCTCTATTGTCGGTACGGCCTCCCAAAAAAAATTCATGAATATGCGCTTGTTGCCTCAACGAATTTTCTACAGATTTATAAACATAGTTTAAGCTTCAAGTATAAAAAATCGATTCAAAATATTTTATTTACTTTACCGTTGATCATCAATCATGAAGATTTTATTTTCGATGAACAGGTGAAAGTCATTCAATTGATAAAATCGACGATTACTACAATCAACACCTTCATTGAATCGAAAAGCGCGATTGAACCTTTTATCCCGTTCGAGCCTTATTTTTTTAAATGTACGATTCTCTGTTATGTGAATCAAGACGTTCGATATCAAGCAGTAAATCATATCATTGCAACTGTTAAAAAATCGGCTGGGCAGAAAAAGGATCTATCATCTGTAAAAAAAAATAAAAAAAGCTTTAACAAGATCCCCATTCAGGCAAAAATCACAACGATAAGAAAATATTTTTATCACTATCTTAAATCAAATGATGATCGCTTACGAATTAAAATCATTCACACTCTTTTAGTTATTATTGAGAACAATGATCCCAAAAAAAATAAGCGTTTAAAAACTGTGAGATTAAAGGTAGCGGCAATAAAAGTTTTAGGTCGGTGGATAAAAAAAAATATTGCTAAAGAACGGTTCGTAAGAGACGATAAAAAATTTGTCCTTTTACACTTGATTACTTTCCAAAAAGATCAAAAAAACAATAATCTTTTTATAAGAACTGAGATAAATTCGTTATTTGCTAGTCTAAAAACTGCTCAAAATCTCGCATATTTATACTTGTTAAAATTTCAACGTTAATGTTTAATGTCTGCAAAAACATTTAGATCAATATCTGGAGTTAACTGATGCGCAGACTTTTACTTTTCCTTTTTACACTTATCATTTCGTCGCTTGTTACTCTCGATGCAGCCCCTTCGAATAAATCACCCATCTCTTTGATTTGGCAAGTCAATAAAGATGTTCATTGGGAAGCAGATTGGATTGCAGAACTCTTATCCGGCATAAATTATAACGAATCGATCGATGGCCAATATAAAATGTTTAAGGATTACTCTATTATTGTCACAACTGCCTATGAAAGCCATAAAGGCGAGTTCAAAAAATATTTTAATAAACTCAACAAAAAAAAATATATTTATGGAGTTATTTTTCTATGCGACGAACTTTATGGAGGAAACACCGAACCTTATAAATCTGCTAAGTTTATCTTTAGAAATTATTGGCATAAAAAATTTGCAGAACAAAAGAACGTTTTTTTCTTTGCATTGGGCTATAAGGTTGGTTTCTGGAAAAATATTGCGTCTATCCATCTAAAAGATTCGACTCAACGTAAATATACCTGGAGCTTCGCAGGACAAATTGTTGATAAACCTTCACGGATTTTAATGATCGATAACATGAAAACCATTCCTCAATATTTCTTCTTTGAGACATTTAAATGGTCTGATCCCAATGCATTACCCGTCGGTGATTATCGCGATGTCCTCCTTGAATCGGTATTCGTTCCTTGCCCAAAAGGATGGTGGAATTTGGATTCCTTCCGTTTAAGTGAAGCGCTTGAATGCGGCTGCATCCCCATTGTTGAAAAAGATCCCTTTGATTATTTTGCACGCTTCTTTGGAGAGTATCCCTTCCTATCTGTTTCGTCTTGGAATGAGGCGCCGGCAATGATGAAACAGTTGCTGGATAAACCGGAAGAACTCGAGGCATTACGCTTGAGATGCTATCATTGGTGGCTTGACTATAAGACTAAATTAAAAAAAGACACGGCTCAAACGATAACGGATAATTTTAAGTCTTAGTGGGGCTTTGTTGTACAATTTATCACATCGAAAGCCGATATGATTAACGCCTGCGCATAGTGCCGGGCATCGTTCAATTCCTGTTCAGAAACAGAAGATCCAAGGAGAGGATAGCTATAATGCTGCATCGATGCAGCTACCTGTGTGTCCAATAGCAACACATCGTTTAAAAATTCTTCCGAAGGCATTGTTAAGGAGATGCTTCCTTGATGCAATAAGCCATGCTTGGTGCGCCTTTGGGCGCCTCCTCCCACTTTCCGTCCATCGATCATTATATCGTATTTTGTCGGTTTAGCCATGCAGAAATGCAAACAGTGCCGATCGTTGGCATGGCTGCAGTCCGGCAAAAGCGCGGGGCGCTGCGCGACCTTTCTAAAATCTTTGATTGCTTCACTGACAGCCGTATTGATGACATGATAACTTTCTAAAATATTCAATGTAAAAGCAGGGTGTTTGGAAGGAATAAGCACAGAAAAAGCCATATCATGCTGATGAAAAATGATCCCGCCGCCGGTTGGACGGCGCTCCAATTGAAGCTGCCATTTTTGTATTCCTTCAATACGGAGATGTTTATGAGGATCGATAAAATAGCCATATGTAGCGCTGCAGTATTTCCAGCGGTAAAAATGGATCACACAGCGAGGACGGGAAGCCAGGCTGACGAGGAGTGCTTCATCCTGAGCCATATTTTGGCTAGCGGCAGCAGCGGGCGATATCAATATTTCTAATGGAAAAGCACTGCCCATCCTTTTTAAGCCCTCTACGATTCAGTTCTGGAGTTTAGCTCGTGCGTTTGCCGCAGGCTTAATTTCCAAGAATTTTCTCCGATTTTCAAAACGCCATTGGAATCATAAATTGTTTTTAAACGATAGATGAGAGCGTTTTTTCGATTCCATGCGACCTCTCCTTGCAAATGACCCGAAAGAGTTATTTCAGCCTCTTGGTGATCGACTTTTCCCATTAATTTAATCGTTTTTGGTTCTTTAGTCCCTTTGATGTCTGCTTGCACTTCCAAAGCATCGATTCCTGTGATTTTGTAATAAAAGAGACCAGGCTGATTTCCTTCAGAAGCTTGCACTTCATAGACACGCCCTAGCAACAACTCTTGGTCGATTAAAGCAAATAAATGTTCGAACCACCCCTCCAAAAAATTCGCAAAACCTATCTCTTGCAGAAAGGGCAGCTCTTGCATCAACTGCTGAAGATTTGATTCTTTATTTTCAATTCTCAAATTGGCATCCAGATAAATATTGATCGGCTGATTAAGCAAGCGGATGCTTTGAGCCAGTGGAATGGATCTAGAGGAATCGCGAGGAATAAAACTTTTTTTGATTCCATTTACAACAATTTCCGACTTAAAGTCTTTTAAAATAAATTCGATATTTAGCGGAGGATGATTACATGCGGTTTCGGCATGGTCGCTGTTGACTGCCACTGCAGCCTGAATGGTTTGAACAGCATTGCTATTTAATTTAAGACCAGGCAATGCATCGTTCGTTTCGATTTGGATAAGGCTTGTTTGCACAATGGGCTGATTAGGGAGATACTGCAGCTTTATCTTTTCTGCTGCATCTGCAAAGCGACTACCCAAAACTAGCAAGATCATCAAAACAACAGATAATTTCATTTGTTCCTCTAGTTAACGAGCCACAATTGGATTGGACTTATCGTTTAAGCGGTCGCCAAATTGATATTCACACCGTTTTAACGAATGGGGATGGGGGTCGTTTGGCTGGCTGATATAAACAGCAAAATCTTTAACGTAAGTAATTAATAAATAAGCTCCAGGCGGTGTAAGATCTTGAAAATCGATAGCGCATGTCGGATTAAAATAAACGCCATTGCCCATCACTTGCGAAAATAAAGACAATTCTGCGTGGGGAGTACTTCCTGATTCAAGACATATAAGCAAGCCGCATTCAATCCCTTGCACACAAAAAAGTTCGTTTAATGATCCTTTTTTGTGCAAAAATTGGCTATAAGCGGTTTCCTTGAATTGCGGATTGGAAGCCGGTGAAGGAAGATATAAATCGAAACCAATTCTCAATGGCCGCTGATTGGTCAATTCAGCTGCAATATGCCCAAGGTTAGTATTCAGAATTATTTTACGCAAAGAATCGTTTTCCCTCCAAAAATCTCTGCAATTTAGGAAAAGGGCTTCAGGATTTGCCTGCGAAATATTTTGAATGGAGATCTTCGCTCTTTTGGCAAGGGCTTCACGAATTAATTGCTTTAATTCAAACAGCTGCCCCTCTTTGAATAATCCTTCAAGTTCAATAAACCCATGTTTATTGAAATGATCAAAATGATAAGAATCAACGGCAAATTTCATTAGAATGACTTTGGTAAAAGGTTGCCAAACTAGATTATCAGCTTTTGCTTTTTTCTTATAAAGCATTTATCTTCTGGTAAATTAGGCAAACCCATTACAATTTTTGTATGAACTCGATTGAAGGAATCTTAAATCAATCTCACGATCTTGAATCAAAGTTGGGCTATGTTTTTAAAAACCGCACCCTTTTAGCTTTAGCTTTTGTCCATCGATCTTTTATCAATGAAAATAAAGAGATTACCCAGCATAATGAACGGTTGGAATTTTTAGGAGATTCCGTCTTGGGTTTGATCGTTTCCGAATATCTCTACACTTCCAAGCCTTCTACCCCAGAGGGTGAATTATCTTTATTGCGCTCCCGTCTCGTCGATGCGTCTACCTGTGTAGCCTATATGCAGCAGCTCAATATCGACAACTATCTGCTGCTGGGCAAAGGGGAAAAGAGAGGCGACGGACGGGGTCGCGATACCATCCTATCAGATTTATTTGAAGCGATCATGGGAGCTATTTTTTTAGATGGCGGCATTGAAGCTGCCAAACACTTTTTCTTTGCACATTTTACCATACAAGTGGAGTCGATCTTAGCAGCGCCCGACCATAATTGGAAAGCATTGCTTCAAGACCACTGCCAAAAAATCTATCAAAAGCCTCCCACATATACTGTCATCAGTGAAACTGGACCGGATCATAGCAAATTATTCAAAGTCATTGTTTCCATCAACGATCAAGTGCTTGGCCAAGGGGAGGGAGGGGCAAAAAAAATTGCGCAACAAGCGGCTGCGAAAAATGCTTGGTCCAATCTAACTTCACAAGGGCTCGCCGATGGCGATTAAACAAAAAAACGTGTGGTTTTGTTCAGAATGCGGCCATAAACAAATAAAATGGACAGGTCAATGTTCCGAATGCGGGCAATGGAATACCCTTCACGAGGAACTTGAAACGGTAGGGGCTTCCAAAAGATTTGAAGCGCAACGTACATCCAATGCACGTCCTCTTCGAATTAAAGAGGTGCAGATCGGCGAGTGCCGCAGAGTCTGCACTTTGATTCCCGAGTTCGATCGTCTTGTGGGCGGCGGCATTGTTCCAGGATCTTTAACTCTTGTCGGAGGCGAACCGGGCATCGGCAAATCAACACTGCTTCTACAGCTTTCACAAGCCTTTGCCAAACAAGGTCTGGTCGTTCTATATGTGTGCGGCGAGGAATCAGTCGAACAAACTTCCATGCGTGCGGCTCGTTTGTCGATCGATGCCGATAACCTTTTTCTATTAAATGAAACGAATTTTTCTTTAATCAAGACTCAGATCGATGCCGTGAATCCCGATATCCTGATCGTCGATTCCATTCAAATTGTCTATAAACCGGAAATTTCTTCAGCGCCGGGATCAGTCTCCCAAGTCCGCGAAACTTGCACCGAATTCATGCATCTAGCCAAAGGGCATGGAATCTCAACTTTCCTCATCGGCCATGTTACCAAATCAGGAGAAATAGCCGGCCCGCGCGTGCTTGAACATCTGGTCGATACCGTGCTCTATTTTGAAGGGGATAAACAACAAAATTACCGCATGATCCGTGTCGTCAAAAACCGCTTCGGACCGACAGATGAGATCGCTGTCTTCCAAATGCAGTCCAAGGGTTTGACCGAAGTGCCTAACCCTTCTCAAATTTTTCTGGAAGAACGGATGAAAGATATTGCGGGATCGGTGGTGATTCCCACGATCGAAGGGACCCGTCCCATCCTCATCGAGGCTCAAGCCCTTGTGACCGATACCGTATTTAGCACGCCTTCCAGACGGTGCGCAGGATTAGATCAAAATCGGTTAGCTTTGCTCTTGGCTGTCTTGGAAAAAAGGATGGGTTACCAATTGCACCGTTGCGATGTATTTGTCTCCATTGCAGGTGGAATGCGCGTCTTGGAAACCGGCGCGGATCTAGGCATCCTCAGTGCTGTAGCTTCTTCTATGCGGAATCGCAAAATTCCACCCGAAACTTTGGTTGTAGGCGAAGTAGGCCTCGGAGGCGAGGTGCGCAGCGTCCAACGCATGGAAAGCCGCATCAAAGAGGCCGTTAATATGGGTTTCAAACAGTGCATCATCCCCAAACGAAATTTAAAGGGGATTCCGGAAGAGATGCGTCAAAAAATTCAGATCATCAGCGTAGAATATGTGGACGAAGCTGTTAAAGCATTGATTAATTAATGAAGACGATACCCTCCATATCAGTGGCAGCGCGCCGCTCTCCTCTTTCTCAGGCGCAAGCAAAAGAGGTTTTGGCAGAACTTCAGCAGCATCATTCTCTTCTTACATTCGAATTAAAACTTATTGATACTAAGGGCGATATCGATCAAAAAACATCGCTGAGATCTCTCGAAAAAACCGATTTTTTTACCAAAGAGATCGACGGCTTGTTATTAAAAAAAAAGTGCCGCATCGGCATACACTCAGCCAAAGATCTGCCTGAAATTATTCCTAAGGGCATTTCTGTCATTGCCCTTACAAAAGGGGCCGACCCCTCAGATGTCCTTGTTTTCCGGACTGGCGAGACCTTGCACAATCTTCCAACAGGGGCCATCATCGCCACCTCTTCTGAAAGGCGGGAAGCGATCGTCAAAGCATTGCGTCCAGACCTTACATTTGTGGATATTCGGGGAAACATAAATCAACGGCTCAGCAAACTTGACAGTGGTGAAGTCGATGGGGTTGTCATGGCTGAAGCGGCCTTAATCCGGTTGAACCTGACCCATTTGAACCGCCTATTCCTTCCAGGTGGATCGACCCCCTATCAAGGATGCTTAGCTATTACAGCATGCAGCGATGACATGGAAATGGCTCAGCTTTTTTCATGTCTGGATAGCCGCCCTACAACTCTCCATGTAGGCTTAAAACTTCCCTCGCACCAACTCGATAAAAAATATATCCATTATCCTGTGATTGCCATCTATCCACAACCTAAAGAACATCCTGATATCATAAGCGCCTTTGCCTCTTTGCATGTGTATACTCATATCCTCTTTACCAGCCAAACCACAGTGAGCCTCTTTTTTGAGCTTTTAAATCATTTTTCCGGCTGCGCCAAATTGCTTCACAAAGTTTGCGTCATCGCGATAGGGACAGCGACGGCTGACCTCCTAAAAAAATTCGGCGTTATACCAAGGATCATCGCTCAAGAGGAGTCTTCAGAGGGGATCGTGGTAAAATTGCAATCCCTTCATTTAGCTAATGCCCACCTCTTCTGGCCCCACTCTTCTTTATCGAGGAGTGTTTTGATTGATTATCTTAAACAGTATCAGATCAAATTTACGGATTGTGTCCTCTACCATACAAAGCCATTTAAGCCATTACCTATACCTGATTTAGATGGAATCGATGAAATCATGTTTACAAGCCCTTCGACAATCGATGGGTTTTTAGAGGTGTTTGGAGCAATCCCGCAAGAAAAGCGTTTGAGTTGCATCGGCCCCATCACGAAGAATTATCTCAACCAAGTTTTTCAGAAGCGTGTTCTCTGAATATTTGAAAGATGCAAGCACTGACGATGGCTGCAAAGAAGCACCACACGGAAATAAATGTCACACTGAAGAAATAATAGGACATAAGCATAGTAGCTACAATTAAGACACCTAAATGCCACATGGTTGTGAAGGATGAAATAAAGCAAGGCAGGATCACAATAGCTCCATAAAGAAATATCAAATTTGGACCCTTTGCAAAATAATGTAGGCTATGTTCTACAACAGTGACACCGATTTGCTGGGTCATCCCATAATATAGATTGACGATTCCCATCCCTATACCAGCTAATAAAAACACGAGAATGGCTTTTTTTCTAATAGGCTCTTTTTCTAAGACATAGAGCGAAAAAGGAGCCCAAATCGGCCAAAATAAAATCCCAAAAAACAGATAGCTGTAAACTAAACCCATCTGCAAAGCAGTATTAGGGTTTTCGGCGCCAAGATTAACCCACAAAAAGCCTTCCGTTAACTGCTGCAACGCAAAAAAAATGGGTATTAAAACGATCGGAATCTCGGATTTATTGCTAACATATTTAAAGGTACTTATACCTATTGCACCAATCAGAACAGCCGCCGTAAAACTAGCTTGTGATGAAAAACACATAATATTTATTTTTCGATGATCTTCTTTTTACAGATTATGAATAAAATATTTAATTTGGTATACCAGAATTTTATAGGTCTGCTTATAACAAGGAGGTCCGATGAAAACTTTCTATTTCATTCTTTTTACTGCCTTTTTTATTAATGTTTCTTCAGCGCATGCCGTCTGCCAAAAATGTGAAGAAATTCGTGAATATAATGAGCAGCACCCCGAAAAAAATTATGATTATTATGATGACTATCTAAAAGCACAAGGCAATCAAGAACCTTCAAAAAATCAAAATAATAATTCTAATAGCACTAACTCCAACACAAATACCAATACTAATAGTGCCAACAAGCCCAATGACAAAACTGGCACCCAAGGAAAAATTTAATCCGTTGCCGCTCAATAAAACGGCAAACGGACTACTTTTGAAGGGATTTTTAAGCGATCGTGACTTGTTCGTTTAAATAGACACTCTGAATGGCATGAAACAATTCAATACCCTCTTTCATGGGTTTTTGAAATGTTTTGCGCCCGCTGATCAATCCCATCCCTCCCGCTCGCTTATTAATCACGGCGGTCAAAATAGCATCGGAAAGATCATTTTTTCCCGAGGCTCCTCCGGAGTTAATAAGTCCAACTCGTCCATTATACCCATTCAAAACCTGATAGCGGCATAAATCAATCGGATTATTTGAACACAAATCTGTGTACATTTTTTCGCTATACTTCCCGTAGTCTTTTTTATCTTTATTTAAAGCTTTATAGCCTCCATTGTTCACAGGCAGTTTCTGCTTAACGATATCCGCTTCGATGGTTGCCCCTAAATGGTTTGCTTGGCCGGTCAAATCAGCACTCTCATGATAATCAACATTGTCTACCTTAAAAGCTGAATTCCTCAAATAGCACCACAAAATAGCAGCCATACCCAAATCGTGCGCCACATGAAAAGCGTGTGAAATTTCCTGAATTTGCCGATCGCTCTGTTCGGAACCGAAGTAGATGGTCGCACCGACTGCTACAGCCCCCATATCATAAGCTTGATGCACATCTGCGAATTTGATTTGATCATAATGATTAGGATAAGTCAGCAATTCATTGTGATTGATTTTTAAAATAAAAGGGATCTTATGGGCATATTTTCGAGCCACATTTCCCAGCACGCCAAGAGTGGAGGCCACAGCATTGCACCCTCCTTCCATCGCTAATTTGACAATGTTTTCTGGGTCAAAATACATCGGATTAGGCGCAAAAGAGGCTCCTGCCGAATGTTCGATCCCCTGATCGACTGGTAAAATAGAAAGATAGCCTGTGCCGCCTAAATGTCCATGGCTAAATAAAGTCTGGAGGTTACGCAAGACCCGAATATTGCGATCGCTGTAAAGATGGATGCGATCCAACCAATCCTTTCCCGGTAAATAAAGTGTATCTTTGGGAATTTTGCATGTGCAATTTAGCAGACTATCTGCTTCATTCCCAAGATGTTGAGAAATCTCTTTAATTGATAACATAGTATTTCCTTATTTAACTACAACAAATCTTAATTTGACTTCTAAAAAAATTAAGAGTATAATATTTGTAATTTATTTAAAATAGTTTGGTAAAAATGTTTCGCGGAATAGCGGCAGTGATGGCAGCCTGTTTAATATGGGGCTTGATCTATGTTGTTCCCGAATTGATGCCTGCTTTTAGCCCTTTTGAAATCTCGATCGGACGCTATATCTGTTACGGTTTAATTTCAACGATTTATATGCTCGCCTTCCGCCGACATATTTTTTCGCAATTGACGAAAAAGATTTGGAAAACAGCTTTTTTGTTTGGATTTCTGGCTAATGTGGGATGCTATCCATTTATTGTCGTCTCGATGCGCTATGCAAATCCCGCAGTTTCCGCTCTCATTTTAGGAATGAGTCCTATTGCCATTGTCCTATATGGCAATTGGAAACAGAGAGCATGTAATTATGCAACATTGCTTTGGCCGTGCGTTGCCATGGCAGGGGGATTGTTCTTGTCCAATTTGCCCGCCCTTCAGGCAAGCTCGATGGAAGGCTCTGTATTTTATTACATTCTGGGACTTTTATTTGCGTTTATAGCCTTAGCCACCTGGACAATCTATGCTGTAGCAAATAGCCAAGTGCTGAGAGAGCATGAGCATTTAAACCCCATCGATTGGTGCAGCATCATCGGAATTGCCACATTTGTGTGGACGGTTGCTCTGAGTGTTTTATTGATTATTTGCATGCCCTCACATCATCTCCATAAATTCATGGTTTGGACCCCTGAATTGCAAACATTTATCTTAGGAAATATGGTTTTAGGGTTTTTGTGTTCGTGGGTAGCCTTTAACCTATGGAATAAGGGAAGTGGTTTGCTGCCGGTTTTTTTAGTGGGTCAGCTAACGATTTTTGAAACTATTTTTGGTTTGATTTTTGTTTATTTTCTTCAAAATCGAATGCCGGTGCTGATTGAATTAGCGGGAATCGTTGTTATGTTAGGGGGAATCTGTGCCAGTATTCATCTATTCAATGCCACCCCAGTCTCTGTTGAAGACACTGAAATTTAGTTTGTCTGAAGCTAAATCAACTTCAAACTAAAAATCATCTAAAATAGAGGTCTTATCTATCTTAAAATTTGTAACATTTAAATAATAAACTTGAGAAGCATTCTGTTCAAACCAACTGGCAGAACACCATTTATAGGCCTTTGCACAGTTGACCATTCCATGTTTTACAGGATTTTGCATGACATAATTTAGTCTTGCTAAATAATAATTTTGAAATGAAAGATGCGTATCCCAATATTGATACCAAACTTTTCGCCCCGGGGTTCCTTGAAGTTCATTGAGTAATCGAGCTGTCGACGCATGAAAATGCGTAATGATTTTTTTTAATGTGCTAGAATTCTCGGGCGACTGCGCAATAAAATGATAATGATTAGAAAATAATGCCCAAGCTTCTAAACGCCAATTATAATGTAGAGCTAAAGTAAAAAATGTGTTTTGCAATAAGTCAAGCTCATCATTGCTTTTAAATAATAACTGCTTATTCAAAGTAGCTCCAGTTACCATATAGGTTTCCCTTGCATGAAACTTATGGTATGGAGCATGAACCCATTGCGACATAAATTAATTTAATAAGAATAAATGATAATATAAAGGAACAAAATTGGAAGAGGTGGGATTCGAACCCACGGTACGTGTTAAGCGTACACACGCTTTCCAAGCGTGCTCCTTAAGCCACTCGGACACTCTTCCGGGCACAGGAACTAATTAGCTATGAAGGGAAGGATCATAAGTTCTTTTTCTTTAATCCGCAACAGCAAAAAAATTATTAATTACTAATCTTGCAAAAAAACCAATAATCCTTCATGATAGCTATGCATTCATTTTTATCATAAGCTCGCCATGACAAAAAAATTAATAAGTCTTTTATTTTCTCTTGCCATTGTCTTTTTATCTTTTCCTTTTCTTTTAAAAGCTTCCGCGCCAGAAGCTCTAACGCATCACGTATTGGTCAGCGTCGCTCCTTATAAATATTTCGTCGAAAGGATCGCCGGAGATACCGTAAAAATCTCTTTAATGGTTCCTCCTGGCGCAAGCTCTCACACATATGAACCCTCTCCCAGAGCAACACTAGCGGCCAGCCATGCCGACCTCTGGTTTTTGATCGGCGAATCTTTTGAATCCCGCGCTGTCCGCGCCATCAAAAGCCATCATCCTGACATCGTTCTCGTCGATTTAAGGCAAGGTGTCCAACTTATTTCCGCCGATCCAAATGGTGCCCAGGTTCACTGCCACTGCTGTTCGAATCCCAACTGCCAAGACTTGCATATATGGTTAAGCCCCAGCCAATCCAAAATTCAGGCTGCGACAATCGCTAAAGCTTTATCCGAAATCTACCCTGAGCACAAAGCGATCTACCAAAAAAACCTGCAAACCTTTTTGTCCGAACTGGATGCTTTGGATCAAGATATCTCAGGTATCCTTCAGCCGCTCAAAAATCGTGTAATCATGGTATCCCATCCTGCATACGCTTACTTTTGCCGCGATTATGCCCTTAAACAAACCTCCATTGAATTTGAAGGGAAAGATCCTACTCCCCGTCAGCTGACCACTCTTTTGGATGCAGCACGGCAGCAGCAGATCAAAACCATCTTTGTTCAAATGCAGTATAATAATAAAGGAGCCCGCCTGATTGCCCAGCACATCGGCGCTAAGGTTGTCAATTTAGATCCTTATTCCGAATCTTATTTTGAGAGTATGCGCGAGATTGCCCGGCAATTCGCAGCACAGTAGACAAATTAACCTAACCCTTCTAAACTGATCATTAAAAGATTTATATTACATGGAAGCTGTCGTCTCATTCAAACGCGTCTTTTTTGCCTATGAGGAAGAACCGGTTCTCAAGGATGTTTCTTTTACGGTAATGCCGAGTGAATTTATCGGTCTTATCGGTCCCAATGGGGGCGGAAAGACAACCTTGTTAAAACTGATCATGGGTTTTGTCAAACCACAATCGGGCATCATCGAAGTATTTGGAAAGCCGCCTTGCTCAGCCCTTGCTGAAATCGCTTATGTTCCCCAAAATCTGCGTTACGATCGGCAATTTCCTATCTCTGTGATGGAATTGGTCCTATCGGGGCGGTTGTCTCGCCTGCCATGGTATGGAGCACATAGCCAAGAAGACTATCAAGCCGCTTCAGATGCCTTGGAACAGGTGGGCATGCTCTCTTTCCGCGATAACTTCTTTGGGACCTTATCCGGGGGACAAGCGCAGCGCGCTTTAATCGCTCGCGCCCTAGTTTCCCATCCCAAGCTATTGCTCTTGGATGAACCCACAGCAAGCGTTGATTCTCAGGCAGAGTCTGATATTTATAAAATTTTACGCGGCCTCCAAGGCAAAATGACAATCATCATGGTGACCCATAATTTGAAAGTGGCCATCGATATGGTGGAGAGGGTCTTGTGCGTCCAAAGAGAGGTGATGTCCCTCCTTCCTCAAGAGGTCTGCGAACACTTTGCCATGGGTCTTTATCACGCTCCATTACAAATCGAAAGCAATCGACAGAAACGGTAAATACGCATGATTTCATTTTTAGAAGCTTTAAAAACAAATCCTCTTCTTTTGTCCGCAGTCATTGCCGGCCTGGCAGCCTCGGTCGTCAGCGGCATCATTGGATCTTATGTGGTTGTTAAAAGGATAGGTTTTATCAGCGGCAGCATCTCTCACTCTGTTTTAGGCGGTATCGGCTTTTGCTTATGGCTTGAAAGGGCGAAAGGGATCGAGTGGATGAATCCTTTATACGGAGCGTTGGCTGCCGCGGTGATATCTGCCCTAATAGTAGGCTGGATTCATCTTTATTATCGGCAACGTGAAGATTCGGTTATCGCCGCCTTATGGGCGATCGGCATGGCCATCGGCGTTTTATTTATTTCACAAACTCCAGGCTTCAATGTCGAACTCACTAATTTTTTAGTCGGAAACATTTTATGGGTGACGCCCACAGATCTCTATATTTTATTTGGCTTAGATATTTTTATATTGTTAACAGTGGCCTGCATGCATAAGCGGTTCTTAGCCATTTGCTTTGATGAAGAGCAAGCTCATCTTCAGGGATTGCCGGTCAATACCTTATATCTATTACTACTTGTTTTGACGGCGGTTTCGATCGTGCTTTTGATTCAAGTTGTAGGGATCTTATTGGTAATGACCATGCTGACAATCCCTGCAGCCATCGCCAACGTGTTTACATCGCGCCTTTCGCGCATCATGTCGATTGCCGTTATTTTAAGCTGCGTCTTTTGTTTAGTGGGAACTGCGGGGGCCTATTATCTCGATTGGCCTGGAGGAGCAACGATTGCGCTTGTAGCTGGCCTTGCTTATGTCGCTAGTCTAGTTTTGTTATAAAAAAGGCTTTGGACCAAAGCCCAAAGCCTGTACGGAAAGAGAGGGATTTGAACCCTCGATACCCTTTAGGGGTATGCGTCCTTAGCAGGGACGTGCTTTCGGCCACTCAGCCATCTTTCCTTAACTTGAAAAAGTGTAGTATGTTTTATCTTTTAGAGCAATAGTTTAGCATGATTATGTAAACATGTCTTTCAATCAGGCTTTTCAGCGCAAAAAATCATGTACCGGCATAATTTTTTACGCACTGCCCAAAACTGATAGTGATAACCCACAAAATCTTGTGTTTGCGTTTTTGTGCTCCAGCCAAACCATTCGCCAAGTTTTGAAATAAAAATAGCGGGGAACGAATAGAGGAAAAGACGAAATGACGAGGGAAGAATATTTTTGGTAGCATCTTGTTTGATAATTCTTCGAAACCCTTGTTCCACAAGGAACCTCTCAAAATTGGGGATCGATTCCATTGAGTCGACGGCCCAGCCATTCACAGCCTTATCTAATAGAGCTTTATCGGCATCGGCATATTCATTGCGGACTTGGAAACCATCGGCAACGATTAAACGGCCCCTGGGTTTTAGAAGCCTCCAAGCCTCTTTGATAAAATCCCGTTTATCCTTCGCATGGCAAACGCTCTCGATCGCCCATACAACATCAAATGAAGCTGATGAGAATGCAGTGGACGTATAATCCATTACTAAAAATTCAGGCGCATGGGACAACTTTCTAAAGGTTGCGCTCCGTTGAGCGATCGCAATCTGTTTTTCACATAATGTAATTCCCACGACTTTGCAGCCGCAATGTTCTGCCAAATAGAGAGAACTTCCGCCAACGCCGCATCCAGCATCTAAAACTTTATCGTGTGCAGTAACATTGGCAATTTTGGCGAGGACTTCATTTTCTTTGATAAGAGCTTGATGCAAGGTTTTAGTCGATTTATCCCAATAACCTGCATGCATGGCCAGGCTGCGATCAAGATCCCACCACCGTTTATAATTTTTTTCGCATGTGTCGTAGTAGTGGATAATTTGCTCTTTTTCAAACGCAGCCATGATAGTTCCTTTAAATTTTAACTATTAACATAAAAATTATGCTTTTATAACATTTAAGCGGATTGTCAATTTATTGTCTCTTTTCACACAATAGAAAATTCACTTTCATTTTTAACCGAAATCGTTTAAACATTTTAAACGCCAGTGAATGGGAAATTGGATTTTTTATCGGTTATAAGGGAATACAGATGAAAGTTATCGTTTCGTTGTGCCTTCTTACGCTAACCTTATTGATTTCAGCTTGTTCAGGTCCATGTTATGACTATGCAGTCATGGGAGCCGATGAATTTGTCATGGATTCATATAAAATCAGGCAGGGTAAACTGGCTATTCTCGAAATGGAAGGTTATGAAGTGGATGAGCTTCCATGTGATGCTATGGATGAATATAAGGATGTGATCGCCGAAGATGACATTTTAAATATCGCGGTGTTTCATCCGACTCGTAAAGATTTAATGGAATCGATTCAATTTATCAATCAAACTGTAGGCGGCTTTAAAGTTTATCAAGGTAAAGTCGATATTCCCGATATCCCTTCTGTATACGTAACGGATTTGACATTGGACGAGGCGCGTGAAAGGCTGCAGGAAGAGTTCAATAAACAGATTAAAGACCTTGAGGTTTTTGTCACCTATAAAGACCGCCTGACCCGTAAAGTGGATTTGACGGGAATGGTGACGACCCCCTCTGTACCTGTGGATGGCAAAATACGTTTATATGAAGTGATTGCCAAAGCGCACATTGGTATTAATGCCAATTTGTTTATGAGTTACGTCGTTAGAGAAGGAGAACCCTTAGCCATCGATCTCCACAAGCTAATCAACCAGGGCGATATGTGCCACAACATTGTCATGCGCGGCGGAGATAAAATATTTATTGCCAGCCCTTCCGATGCTACTGTGATGATGATGGGAGAAGTAGGAGAGCCAAGAGCTGTCAACCTTCCTTACGGATATATCTCTTTACGTGAAGCGTTGGTGATGGCGCGAGGAATTCCTTTTACAGGAGATCGGGACCACATTCAAGTGATCAGGGGAAATCTGCTCTGTCCAAAAATTTATGTCTTATCATGGAAACATATTATCCATTTGCCTAATGACAGTTTGTTATTGATGCCGGGTGATACAGTGTATGTATCTGCCAAACCGATTACAGAGTGGAATCAATTTATCAGTCAATTATTCCCAAGCATGAATGGTTTGCAAACCTGTTTTAGCATTTACCGCGTTGCAACCGATTAGGCTTAGAGCAATTAGAGGAACTCATGAATTCAAAAAGACATGACGAAGAACAAGTGCCGTTGAAATTTTCAGATCTGCTTTTAATATTGAAGCAAGCCAAACCTTCAATTCGCTTTTGGACGCTTGGCCTCGCCATCTTAGCCATTGTTTTCGTATTAATGCGCAAGCCGCAATATAGTGCTGAAGCGACATTTAGGGAAAAAGCCAAATCGGCTACATCCGAAGTAAACAAAACGTTAAGTCTTTCCATGTTAGCGGGATCGAACGATTCAAATGAAAATGCCGCTGTCTCTTTAATGAAATCTCGCAAACTTGCTGAGAAAGTCGTTCAAAGAAGAAATTTGCAAGCCGCCTTACGCAAAGATGTTTTCGGCTGGCTCCTTTTGCATAATATCCGCAACAATATCAAAGCCGAATGGGCTTATATCCGCGATAGACAGGCGCCTAGCGTTTCTGAGCCGGAAGAGCTGATTCAAGTATCTTCCATCCACTATACCGGAGAAGTCCCGCTCAACTATCGTTTAAAATTTATCTCTGAAGACGCTTTTATGGTCCTTGAAAAGGGTGGTCAAAAACTTGCCGAAGGAACATTAAATACGGTTATACAAACGACGCATGGAAGTTTTATCATTACACGTGCCTCTGAAGGACCATTAAGCAACACTATCTACAAACTCGTCATCCAACCCCTCCACGTTGCCGCCAAGCGATTGAATAAATGTTTAAGTTGTGAAACTGACAGCCGCGATAAAACACTGCTTAAAATTGCCTTTAAGCATGATAACCGCCATGAAGCAGGCATTTATCTCAATGCTTTGATGGCGCTTTATCAAGAACAACTACGCGCTGATCACCAACAAATTGTGGCTGAACAGCTGGTTTATTTGCAGAAACGGAAGGATGAAACAGCAGCCGAATCGAAGAGAATGATGAAAGAGCATGCTCATGCCCTATCATCCAATACAGCTTCGATCGATTTTCTTTCTCAAATGCAGCAATCCTATACGCAAAAATTATTACTGCTCGATATGGAATTGCGCAGACTGCAAAAAGCACGGGAAGAGGGGATCGCCTTTTACGACCATTATTGGTTTGATGGAAACGATCCGACGATCATCAATCAGCTGTTGGATGAGATCCGCGGCTACCGGCAACAGGCCGATTCAATAGACATTGCTTTGCGAAAAATGGGGCAGGAAGACCCTGAATCTTTCAAGCAGTCGTTTGAAATGGAAATTGCAGAGTTGGAAAGAGTCAAATCTTGTGCTGAAGAAGTGAAAACGTTATTGATTGCTTTGCAAAACAAGAATTCCCTTCCTAGCCACGTCAAAATTATTCAAAACCCAAAGTATAAAATTGGAGACTGGCAAGTTAAGTTAAAATCTTATCAAATAGCGGCGGAGTCTGCTTCGCCGCAGCAATTTCAGGAAGCAAAAGATAATCTAGACGCTTGCCGCATTAACTATACGGTCTATTTATCCAATTTGATCCACGTATTAGAAGTGGAAGAAAAAATCATTCAAGAAAGGCTGACTCACCAGCAATGCCCTCAAATCGAATTTCAAGGCATCGATTTGGCCACGGCCAGTCAAATGTATATCAACTACAGCAAATCGCTCAATGATATCGAAGCACAAATTTTGCATTATGAATTTATTCTTGATCAGATGACCGATCCCAACTTTGAGCCAAGTTCTTTAAGTACCGTGCTTGATGATCCTGTCAGCAAAGAAATTATCTCTCGTTCCGGTAATTTAGCTTTATTGGCTAAAGATGAAGAAAACCGCAGCCAGCGCGAGCTTGATCGGATGAAGGCTGAAATTAGTCAGCAAAAAGGATTTTTGGCTTTGCATTTATCGCAAACCATGCAACTGTTTCATTTGCGTAAAAAGCTTTGCGAGGAAAAAATCCTTTCCATTCAAAACGTTCAGTTGGAGCTTATCCATCAAAAAATTTCAGTTCTTGAGCAACATTTAGCTGACTATATCGACAGCCGCATCAGCAACATTAAACAAGAAAAGGAAGCCATTGACTATCAACAGCTTGTTTTGCAAAAAGAGATGGCCAAAATGCCTGAAAAATGGGCTTCGCAAAAATTGATCGATCATCATCTTGAAATGAACACACGCTGGATGGAAGAAATTACAAAAATTGTAGAAACAAAAAACATTTCATCCAATTTAGATATTTCGCAATCTTCTCCAATGGATAAAGCAATTGTTCCCATCCATCCTGTAAGGCCCCATATCATTCTTTTTGCCCTGCTTGGTGGATTAGTCGGCTTTTTAGGATCAGCAGCCTATGCATTTAGTAGAGCTGTTGTCCAAGGCATTCCTGCTTCGGCAGAAAACTTGAAGTTATCAAAACAGCTAGTGGCGGGAACGCTTTCCAAATCTTATACTATTGGTGAAGATGAAGCTTTGGCCGATCAAGATTTAAATACTCTTAGGCGCTTATCTACTCAGCTCTGCAGTCCATTAAATGAACGGAATGAAGCTCAAATTTTACTTTTGATGATCGGACAAGGATACGACTATTCCCCCATTTTGGGAAGTTTGTTTGGAAAAAGCGGTTTTAAAGTGTTGCTGATGCCCATTAATTTTGATGCAGCGCCTGTAAAAGAATACCTTCCCGGTTTGTTGCAATATTTAGAAGGCCAAGCTGATACTCCTTATATTATTAAGAAGGCCTTTTATGATGAAATCAGCGCCGGCGGCATCACGCGGTATTCCAATGAATTGGTAGGATCCGCCAGATTTCATGCCTTACTTGATATGTTAAAGAAGAAATATGACAAAATTCTTGTGATCAGCAAGGCAAATATCGCTTCGGGCGAAGGGGAAAATTTAGGAAATCAGTTTGATCGCATAGCGATTACTATCACCAATGAAAAGTTGCAGAATTTAAAACCTTATATCGCAAGGAGTGAGCGAGGGGAAAGTCATCTGTCATTTATATTTGGTCTTTCATAAATCTGGCCGCATCATAAAAATTTCTAAGCCCTTGCTATTTCCCGCCATCCCTGCCATTTTCGTGCCCATGTCCATTCGTTCTTGTCTTACCATTCCTTGTTTCTCCCTTAGCCGATTTCTCATTCAGATAAGGTTTGCTATTGAGAATTAACCTGCTGAAGACGGGAACGGCAAGAGGTTTTTAAATATATTTTTTTAAAAAAGAAGCTGGTTTAATGTAAAAATTCATAGAATTCCTGTGATATTTGGCGGCATGACATGGATATTCAGTTTATTCTAGCGGGAATAGCTTCAATTGGAGTATTGATTTATCTAGTCTATACTTTATTTTACCCGGAGAAATTTTAAGGAAATCTAAATGTCACACTATGATTGGATTCAACTTATTTTTTTTACGGTATTATTCATCTGCCTTACTCCTATCTTAGGAATTTATATCGCTAATGTTTTTTCCAGCAAAACGACAATTATAACTCGAGCTTTCTCCTGGTTAGAACATCTCAGCTACAGCATGTCGGGGATCGATCCCGACAAAGAAATGACTTGGCTGGATTACGGCAAAGCACTCCTCCTCTTCAATGTTTTTGGATTTATTAGCCTATTTTTGCTGCAGTTGATCCAAGGATACTTGCCCCTTAATCCGCAAAATTTTCCAGCTGTTCCTTGGCCATTGGCTTTCAACGTAGCTGCTAGTTTTACGACTAATACAAACTGGCAATCCTATGCAGGTGAAACCGCCATGAGTTATCTCACTCAGATGTTAGGGCTCACCTCCCATAATTTTTTAAGTGCTGCAACAGGCATGGCAGCCTTGCAAGCCTTAATCAGAGGGCTTACACGCAGAACAATGGAGACAATCGGCAATTTTTGGGTGGATCTCGTGCGGATGGTTGTCTATATCCTGCTCCCATTATCCATTATCTTTGCCTTCATCCTTATCAGCGAAGGGGTGATACAAAATTTTGATGCTTATACACAAGTCAGCACTTTAGAAAAATCCACACAAACAATTCCTCTTGGGCCCGTTGCTTCTCGAGTTGCCATCAAACAATTGGGGACGAATGGAGGAGGTTTTTTTAATGTAAACAGCGCTCATCCTTTTGAAAATCCAACCGCTCTAACTAATTTTCTTGAAATGCTTGCCATCCTCCTCATTCCAGCCGCTTCAATCTATGCCTATGGCATTATGATTCAATCTAAACGGCATGCATGGCTTTTGTTTTGTGTGATGCTAGTATTGTGGGGCGGAGGAACTGCTATCTCTTTATATTTCGAAAATCAACCTAATCCCTTAATGGATGGGTATCCGCTTCTAGAAGGTAAAGAAACCCGTTTGGGAATAACGAACAGCCTTCTTTGGACAGTATCATCGACAGGAACTTCAAATGGTTCTGTCAATACCATGCTTTCCAGCCTCTCTCCCTTCGCCGGCGGAATAGCCATGTTTAACATCATGCTCGGCGAATTAATTTATGGAGGCGTTGGAGTTGGCTTAAGCAGTATGATTATGTATACACTCCTGACCGTTTTTTTATCCGGATTAATGGTAGGTCGAACACCGGAATATTTAGGCAAGAAAATTGGAAAAAGAGAGATGCAGTGGGTTGTTTTAGCTGTCTTGATGCCTGGAGCCTTAATCTTAGTGGGCTCCGGAATCTCGTGCATTTTGCCTCATGCTTTGGCTAGCATATCGCACGCTGGACCGCATGGATTATCTGAAATCATGTATGCTTTTTCATCAACCGCTGGAAATAATGGAAGCGCTTTTGCCGGCTTAAATGCCAATACTAATTACTATAATCTCATTTTGGGTTTTGTGATGCTTGTGACACGGATATCCATTATTTTGCCTACTCTTGCCATTGCAGGATTATTAGTCCGGCAAAAAATCACACCGCCTTCCGTCGGCACTTTTTCCACAAACTCACTTTTATTCGCTATTTTGCTTTTCAGCGTAATCTTGATCATAGGCGCTTTGACATTTTTCCCTGCGTTATCCCTAGGGCCTATTGTAGAGCATTTATTGATGCGCGAAGGAAAGTCATTTTAAAGAGGCATCGATGAGATATAAACAAAAAAACTTCTTAAGTACAAGGATGGTCCTCGATTCCATTGGCGAAGCTTTTAAGATGCTGACCCCTTCCATCCAAATTAGAAATCCTGTGATGTTTGTCACCTATCTGGGTGCAATTGCAACGACTTTATACGTCATTAACGAACTCTATCGCCATCAGATTTCTTGGTTTGATATTCAAATTACCATTTGGTTATGGTTTACTGTACTTTTTGCTAACTTTGCCGAGGCTATTGCAGAAAGCCGCGGGAAAGCTCAAGCTGCCAGCTTAAGAAAAACGAAAATCGAAGCTTACGCTCGGCAAGAACGGGATGGCATTGAAGTAAAAATACCCTCGAACTTACTAAAAACCGATGATATTATTATTTGTGAAGCAAACGATATTATCCCTGCAGATGGCGAAGTGATCGACGGCATCGCTTCTGTTGATGAATCTGCCATCACCGGGGAATCCGCTCCTGTCATCAGGGAAAGCGGCGGAGACCGCAGCGCTGTCACGGCAGGCACAAAAATATTAAGCGACAAATTGAGAATCCGCGTGACGTGCGATCCTGGCCGCAGCTTTTTAGACCGGATGATCAGTTTGATCGAAGGGGCTAAAAGGCAGCGTACTCCCAATGAAATTGCCTTGCATATTGTCCTTTCTGCTTTGACAATCATTTTTTTGCTGACCACAAGTTCTTTGAAAGCTTTCGGAGAATATAGTGGAAAGGCTGCGCATCAGGACTTGTCGCAAATCCTTACCATTCCCGTTTTAGTCGCTCTTCTGGTCTGTTTAATTCCAACGACGATCAGCGCCTTATTGAGTGCGGTAGGCATTGCAGGCATCGATCGCCTCATTCAACGCAACGTGATCGCCATGAGCGGCCGTGCAGTAGAGGCGGCTGGTGACATCAATTTATTAATTTTGGACAAAACCGGCACTATTACAATCGGCAATCGCATGGCGACGGCTTTTTTGCCATCAAAAAATATGACTGAAAAGGAATTTGCAGAAATTGCCCAATTAGCTTCCCTTTGCGATGAAACGCCTGAAGGGCGTTCAATCGTCGTTTTGGCAAAAACTCAATTTCAATTAAGAGCTGAATCGTTGAATGCGCCTAACTGCAGGCTGATCCCATTCTCAGCTAAAACTCGGATAAGCGGCATCGATATCCTCGATGAAAATGGCAAAGCGATCCGCTCCATCCGCAAAGGAGCGGTGGATGCAGTCCGTAAGCACATTGAAGATTTAGGAGGAAGGTATCCAGAGCAATTTGATGCAGCCATTCTAAAAATTGCAACCAAGGGCGGCACTCCTCTTCTTGTAAGCGACAATGACAAGATTGTCGGAATCATCCACCTTAAAGATGTCATAAAAGGAGGAATTTTTGAACGCATGGCGCAAATGCGCAGGATGGGAATCCGAACGGTTATGATCACGGGAGATAATCCTCTAACTGCCGCAGCCATTGCCTCAGAAGCCGGCGTGGATGAATTCATAGCGCAAGCGACTCCTGAAATCAAATTAGACAAAATTCAATCAGAACAGGAAAAAGGGCAGCTGGTTGCCATGACAGGCGATGGCACAAATGATGCCCCGGCTTTAGCCCAAGCCGATGTGGGCGTGGCTATGAATACCGGAACTCAAGCTTCACGAGAAGCGGGCAATATGGTTGATTTGGATAGTAATCCCACAAAACTTATTGATATTGTCGAAATTGGCAAACAGATGCTGATAACAAGGGGCGCTTTGACAACATTCAGTATTGCAAATGATATTGCTAAATATTTTGCCATTATTCCTGCTCTTTTTGGAACTTTGTATATCATTAAAAACGGCAGCAAGGGTCCTCTGTCCATTTTAAATGTCATGTTTTTGAATTCTCCTCAAAGCGCCATCCTCAGCGCTGTAATTTTTAATGCATTGATTATTATAGCTTTAATTCCACTTGCACTCCATGGCGTCAAATACAAAGCTCAATCAGCTAATGCTCTCTTACGAAATAATATTTTGATTTATGGACTAGGCGGAATCATCGTCCCTTTTATTGGAATCAAATGCATCGATTTTATCATCACTTCCATAGGTTTAGTTAAATGAGGCAATCATGAAATACTTAGGAACTAATCTACGCATGTTTCTCTGGATGACTGTCCTCACAGGGATCTTATATCCTTTATTTGTGACCAGCATCGCCAAGCTTGCAATGAAACAGCGCGCCGATGGCGAATTTGTCATATCGCACGGCACAATCATCGGTGCTAAATTAATTGCCCAAAAATTTGAAAGCGAACACTATTTTTGGCCCCGACCTTCTGCTGTTGATTACAATCCGCTCCCTTCCGGAGGAAGCAATCTTGGCCCCACGAGCTCTCTGCTAAAAAAACAGGTTCAAGAGCGAAAGGATAAAATTCTCAAAACAAGCGGTATGAAAGAAAATTCCATACCTAGCGAATTTTTATTCGCTTCAGGAAGCGGGTTGGATCCGGATATCACTCCATCCGGCGCTTATTTTCAGATTAAACGGATCCTAAACGCTCGAAAGTTAGATCCCTCCTTTGAACAAAAAATCAGAACGCTCATCGATCATTTAGCCATCAAACGTCGACTGGGTTTTTTAGGCGAACCTTGTGTGAATGTCCTTATTCTCAATATAGCTCTAGATGAATTAACGCAAGATAAGCAATCAACATTATGAACCCAGAACGAAGAACTCCTGAAGAGCTCTTAATCACGATCAAAAGGGAAGAGCGCCAAAAAAATAAAGGGCGCTTAAAAATATTCTTGGGCATGAGCGCCGGGGTCGGAAAAACCTACGCCATGCTGGAAGAAGCTCAGGAATTAAGAAAAAGCGGCATTGAAGTATATGTCGGCGTTATCGATACACACGACCGGCATGATACAGCCGCTTTATTAAACGGTTTAAATATCATTCCAGAAAGGATTGTCAACTATAAAGGCAAAGAATTTAAAGAACTGGATGTGGATGCAATCATCCGCATAAAACCTTATCTGGTCCTTATCGATGAACTGGCCCATAGCAACATTCCCGGCTTAAGGCACGCTAAACGTTGGCAAGATGTCATGGAAATCTTAGATCATGGCATCAATGTTTATACAACGCTCAACGTGCAGCACATCGATAGTTTAAATGATATCGTCGAAACAATCACTGAAGCACATGTCAGAGAAACGGTGCCCGATCTCATGATCGAAAATGCCGATTCCATCCAGCTGATAGATATAACACCCGATGAACTTATTCAACGTTTGCGGGAAGGAAAGGTTTATTTTGGCAGTCAATCGCGCATTGCCCCTTTGCACTTTTTCCAAAAAGATAAACTAACGGCGTTACGCGAAATTGTATTACGCTACGCAGCCGAAAAAATTGATCGTGATTTGCAAAACACCCTTCCAACGAGCACTAATGTATTTGAATGGAAACCACGTGAAAAGCTGCTAGTCGCTATTAGTCACAGCCCCCATTCACAAAAATTAATCAGGGCAACCCGCCGTATAGCTGCCGCGATTAATGCCCCTTGGATCGCAGCCTATGTCGATAGCGGAAAAACTTTAAACGAAGAAGATCGGACCCAATTGACGCAAAACTTGCAATTAGCACGCGATTTGGGGGCGGAAATTGTGACGATAATCGACCCTGACATTGCAGAAGGCATTCAAAGAATTTGCAGGCAAAAAGGGATCACGCAAATTATTTTGGGAAGAACCCCAACAAGGCCATTTGTTGATTTATTTAAACGCAATACGCTTTTAGAAAAAATATCATCTGAATGCCCTGATATTGATGTCCATGTGATCAGGCAAGAAAGGCTCTCTGTAAAATACCGCAAAAAAAATTTTAACTTTCCTCAACATACAGCTTTAATCCAATATGTTTTTGTATTTTTATTCATTTGCCTTCTTGCTGGCATTAACTTCATGTTTCTACCTGTGATTGGATATAAAATTATTGGCGCCATCTTTTTAATCGGTCTTCTTTTCATCAGTTTATTCTTTAAAAGAGGACCCATTTTATTTGCAGTCGCTTTATATGCCCTTATTTGGAGTATTTTCTTTATTCCACCCCTCAATCAATTTGATATTGATTCTTACGAAGATTTGGCGTTGCTTATTTTGTATTCTTTTACAGCGTTAGCAATAGGAATTTTAGTGAATCGATCCAGAGAACATCAAGAGATGTTAATCAAAAGCGAAGAATCGGTAAGATCTCTCTATGACATTGTACAACTGATCGCTTCGGCTTCGTCACCATCCGACATCATCAAGGAAGTCAAAGATCAACTTAAAAAAAAATTTGCTGGTGAATTTGAGGTCTTAGTTAAACAAATCGACGATGGATTGCTTCTAGACAAACCTATTAATTTATTAGACAACGAAGAAGAAAAAGCAGCAGCATTATGGGTATTTGAAAATGGAAAAGAAGCAGGGTGGTCAACAAATACATTACCCCTAGCCAAAAATTTTTATATTCCTTTAAAAAATTTTCAGGAAGTTTTAGGCATTCTCGTTTATAGACCCAAGGAAAATAAATTTCTTTCTCATGAAGAAAACATCTATTTGTATACGGTATGCCGACAATTGGCCAGTTATTTTGAACGGTTATTTTCAGAAGAGCGAACCAAACAAAGCGAACAAAAAAAACAGATGGAAAATATTCATACCACTATTCTTAACAGACTTTCACAAGAGTTTGAACGCCCTTTAAAAATCGGAAAAAATGCGATAGAAACATGGAAACACAAAACTCAAGAAAATAAAGAGGTGCGAGATGTTGAAAAATCGTTTGATGTCTTTATTAAAATTTTATCAAATATTTCATCGATGGCACAACTTAGCCAAGGCAGCATTCAACCCAATCCCAGTCTGCACAACATTCGAAACATTATAGAAGAATGTTGCAAAAACATAAAAAAAATCAAAAATGATCATATCATAAAAATAAAAATTGAAGATGAGTTACCTTTGGTATCTTTTGATTACTATCTCATTTATCTGCTGTTAAATAATCTGATTATTAATGCCTTTGAATATTCCCCTTCTGCATCAACCGTTGAAATTGAAGCAAAAACTTCCGGTCGCTTTCTTGTCCTATCAGTTGCAGATGAGGGCAAAGGGATCCCAGAAGATCAACTAGAGTCTATCTTTGAAAAATTTTACCGCTTGCCTGAAGCCACCACATCTCCCGGTGCTGGGTTAGGCTTAGCCATCGCTAAAGCTATAGCTGAAGCTCATGATGGGTATCTTCAGGTTGAAAATCTACCTGAAAAGGGAGCGAAGTTTTCATTTTACCTGCCCATGGAAAATACGCCTGCTAAGACTGCTGAAGCTCAGATGCTTTAAGTTTTCATAACAGCTTTTACTTATGATTTCATTTTTTTCTTGATATCTCGCCACTTGCGAACCATTTGCGCTGCTATAGGAGCAGCCTCTTTTCCATACGCTCCATAACGCAAATAGACCACCACTACGAGTTCAGGATTTCCAAATCGATCTTTAACCACATACTGGTTATCTTCCCCTTCCCTGTTGAAAGCAATACCTCCAAACCAAACGTGGGTATATAAATTAGTACCCGTATTAGGATCCAAGTCAAGATTTTCAACAACCTCAGCGGTGCTAGTTTTGCCGACCAATTCATCTTTTAATTCCAAATAGTCGCTGATCGCTTCAGGATAATCTCGATAAAAACGGGATAGGCTTGCGATGCATTCTTCTTGGGTTTTAATGACCACTCGGCGCATCCCTTCCAATAAAATCTTGCGGATAACAGCCGGTAAAAAAATTGTTCGTTGTACAATCGACGGATAATGCGTCACTAAACTTGCGCCAGCCTGTTCCTCAGGCCCTTGCATCGCCGGTATCTCCGCTTCTATAGGAAATCGATAAGGATTGTACAAAGAAAGATGATTGACAGTTAGATTGCGTTGCGGTTTTTTGCCTGCAGCCAATTTCAAGATTTTAGGTTTGATAATCTGTCCTCCATTGGCCAAACATGACAGCATGACAGCCGTTTGCAGCGGAGTTACGACCAAGGAATGCTGTCCTATCGCCGTCGCATAGAGTCCCGTGCGATTGGTATTGAGATCAGAAGGAAGATTGCCGGATATCTCGCCGGGCAGATCGATCCCTGTCTTACTTCCATAAGCGAACAGCTGCGCCGCATCCACTAAATCTTGAGGGGCTTGCAAAATATCGCCGGCCAACAGTGAAAAGTAAGGATTGCTGGAGTTTTCGATAGCTTTCAGTAAATCAATTTTGCCAATAACATGTGTACTACGCGGCAGCCTTCCCCCTTTATATTCACGCGGCAAAGGGGTTCCATCAGCCAGATAGCCCACATAATTATCTTTACCTTGACGATGGGTCTGATCCGTAATAGTTAAAGGGTTTAACTTTTTGATTGAAATATTCGGATCCCCAAACTCTCGGTAGCGTTGCGTCAAAACAGCATAAGCAGTCACCAGTTTAAAGATCGACCCTTGCGGTGCAGCTTGCCTGTAGGCATGAGGCCTGCTGTAAGCAAACCCCTTCATAGGATAAAAAGCTGCCGCCAAATGTTTCTCAAGATGGATCCCTTTTTCCTTTCGCATATAGCGGTAACGTCCAAAGAGGGGGCGATTCAGATCGTTAAAACTACGCATCGTATTCAAAAATGGTGTGGCCAAGGATTTATCCAAACCTTTTAAAGTTTTTTGAAGTTCTCGGTAAGAGGCTCTCCAAGGCAATTCTTGATGGGCACCTCGCTCGATTTCCAAATGCCATTGATTAAAATGGATTGCATAGGGATGCAATTCACCCGAATCTAAAGGGGTACCTCTCAGAAAAGCGAGCAAAAAATCAGCGGCATGTCGTTTCCAAAATTCTTCAAACAATTCTGCTTCTTTAGCATCCAAGTAATCAATATAAGGCTTTGCATACAGTTTTTTTTCTTTTTCTTTTTGCCTCAGCTCTTTTAAAAACGGCTTTTCATGTTGCTCTCGCCACTCTTTAAATGACACATCATGGAAAATTTCCCTGGCCATTTTTTTTGTGACTTCAGACATGACATTTTTAGCCGCACACGCTTGTCGATAAGATTCTAAAGTTCGATGGCCTACTTTATTTAAAAGCTCGGCACTAAATAGATCTGGATGCACAACCATCCGACAAAGATCGGCCAATAAAACTTTATCATAATTTTCTGGAATGGCATCGAAAGCAAACGCAAGGTTTTGCTTAGCCCGATTGATCTCTAAAACATGCTGTTTTATCCGGTGAGCTATAGTGCTATCAGACTGTTTGACACGCAAAGGAATATGTTCCGGTTTTGAATAAATGACATTCAACATCTTGCCTAGCGGTTCTCCATCCGCTATGCGATAAAATGTTTCAAATTGCTGCTGCAGTTCAATAGCATAACGTATGGTTCCATATTGATTGAAAAAATGATGCAGGGGGCTTTGATTTGAAAGAATGAAAGACAAATATGTCTGCCAGGTCATCCATTTTTCTTCATCATAAAAGCTTTCCAATGCATCATCATAAAGCTCTTTTTCCAAGGGGCGTTTACAATCCCAAATCTCGCCTAAATAGCTATCGCTCTCAAACCACCTAACAATATTCATTTTTCTCCGCTTACTTAGATCACCGTTGCCAGAAGCAATAAAATCATTCGGATCAAAGCGTGGATACGAGGCCATGGCTAAAATTTCACCTGTGCCGGGATCAATAGCAATGATACTTCCTCCCTTGATCCAAGGCTGCCTTAATCCATTTAAGGTTTGTTTGGCAGCGTCCAAACGGCACACTTTCGGTTCGCGGATCTTTTCATTTTGCGCTAACAACAATTCAGCGTATTCTTGCAACTCAGAAGAAATGGTAAGCAGCATCCTTTGTCCAGATAGCGGATTGCGCGTTTGAGGTAATTCTTGAAGAAGATTGCCTTTGGCATCAGCATGATAGGCACGCTGCCCGTGAAAGCCGCGCAATTCCTGCTCATACTTACCCTCTATGCCCGTTTTGCCAATATAATCATTGATCACATAGGCATGCTCTTGAAGATCTTTAAGACGCTGAAGCGCTTCCATATGGTTCAAAGTCCCTCCAGGCAATTCAGGCGAGACCCCTTCATCGCATTCTTGCAGATAGATCTGCAAAGTTTTAATTTCCTCTAAGATAGCTTCATATTCCAGCTTATTGATCGCTCCCATATACCCGATAATATCTGCAGCCAGCTTACCCTTCGGGTAATCCCGTTTGGAAACAAGCTGCACATAAACACCCGGCCAATCTTTTTCCATCATTTTTAAGCGGTAATATTCTTTCTCTGTCATCCCCTCTTTGATCACAAAAGGCAAGCTATAGTACAAAGCTGCTTTGGCATGGATCAAATCCTCAAGCCGCGTCGGATCCAACTGCAACTCCTGCCCCAGCATGCCAGCCATTTTTTTTATGTACTCTTTTCTTTTGAAAACCTTGATTTTTTTGCCTGCTGCATCTTTTTCCCAAGCGGCCGTAGGAATTTGGCGCAAAGGGGCATAAATAATCGAGGCATTATATTGTAGCTGATTGAGCGCTAAGGGCACGTTGAAACGATCGCGGATAGTTCCTCGCTTGGCTGGCTCTAGCACCAGACGCACTTGGGGCTTACGCGATTGCTCCAGTTTTTCATGATGTTGAATGATGGTCAGATGCCAAATGCGCAAAATGATGAGCAATAGGGCTATCAAAATGACATTTAAGACTTTATTGGCTTTAAGCGAGATATTTAAATGATGCTTGTCTAAAGTCATGTTTTATCAGCTGCAAAAATAGTCCACGCAGCCGTTTCAAAAAGAGAACGGCTTATCTTAAAGGACCCCTGCCTGAATCATACTAGGATACTGAATTTTTGGTATGCTCATTTTTGTGGAAGAAATAGTCTTGAATGAGAATAATCGTCCTAACACCGAGAAAGGCCCCTAAAACAGGCGCAAAAAAGGTAGGATGATGCTCCAAATGTTCAAAGAAAAATAAAGATGTAATCACAATGATTTCAGGGCGAAGCAATCCCCGGCCCATAAACATTTCACCATTACTTTGGCCACAACCGGGTTTATTTGGTTCCTTATCTACATTTGTATCAACTTTAAAAAGGATCAAGGTGATTTGATAAGCAGCCCCTAAAGCCATGCCTGAAAAAAAATGCACGGGAGCTGCAGTAGCTGCAAAGATACCAATGGCCACTTCGCAAACTGTTTCAAGTATTTTAGCCAAATTAGAATCATTAGAACATTCATGGCAATGTGGTTTTTGGCTATGGCTAGATTCAGGCAATTTATCTGTTGTTGATGTTTGCATTTTATTTTCTTCTTTTGAAAAGTTTTTTTAAAGCCTAACCTTTACTTGCATATAAAGTCAATCAATTATGCTTTTTCTAATTATTTAAAAAAAAGGAAAGCAATCATACTGCTAATCCAAAGGATTAAGGGTACAATTGCAAAGCGGCCGCGGCAATTAGAATGATTGTGGTTTTCGCACATCTGCTTTAATTAATGGATGATTTATATTTCACGTGATAAGAATAACTTGTCAAGAGTTGCAAGACAACAAAAATCTTTTAATCCGTAAAATACGGGATAGTAGAATATGCTTCGCAAAGAACTCAACGGCGTACAATGGCTTGAATTTGAACTCCTCAGCGGCATTTCCCATTTAAAACATGCGGTTTTTCTAAGACATGGAGGGCATAGCCAAGGCAACCACGCTTCGCTCAATCTTTCTTTCAATGTCAGAGATCATCCAAAGCATGTTCAAGCGAATCTAGATAACGTCGCTGCCATTTTGGAAACCCAAATATTAATCTGGGGAGATCAGCATCATGGCACATCGATCGCATTAATCGCTCCTGAAACCACCCAAAGCCCTTATTGCGATGGCCTAGCCACGAATGCTCCTCAAATCGGACTTCTCATCCATCATGCCGATTGTCAAGCAGCTATTATCTACGATCCTGTCAACAGAGCCATTGCCAATGTTCATTGTGGATGGCGTGGAAGCGTGCAAAATATTTATGCCCATGCTATTGCATCCATGCAAACATTTTTCCAATCCAAACCGCAAAATTTATTAGTAGGAATCTCTCCCAGCTTGGGACCGCAAAGCGCCGAGTTCATTCATTATCGTAAAGAACTTCCTGAACCCTTTTGGGAATTTCAGGTTAAACCACACTATTTTGACTTTTGGGCCATTAGTGAAATGCAATTAATGCAGGCAGGCGTTCTTAAAGACCATATTCAAATCGCCCGCATCGATACAATGTCCAATCCTCACGATTATTTTTCTTATCGATTCAATAAAATTCGGGGAGGGCATGGCACCGTTGTGGCCTTGCAAAAATAAAAGTCTTTCTAATTTGAAGCGCTTTTGCTACAACATTCAAATTTTAAAAATAAAAACAGAATAATAGGATTGCTTGAGCAGCGCTCGAGTAAAGCAGCATATAGCCACAGGTTTTTTATTTGGAGTGCGGCGACTTGTCGCCGCACTCCAAATAGCGGAAATCATATAGCACATGTTGCCAATCCTCGCCAAAAATAAATACTTGCATACCGTTTGTACAAACATTAAGCACCTTTTCTATATTATGTTTGATGCTTGCTAATAACACTCCATCATGAATATTCCAAATGCTTAATGTACCGCGATAACAATGCAAAACCCAATTTTTGTAACAAGTTACAAGAGGTGGGTTTGGTTGATAATGGATGCCAGCCAATTCCCCTCGGCTGCGTAAGAATGTCGTGGGTTCTTTACATCTGTTGTCTACTTTAGCTGGAGGCTGATTAAGGCGTTCAAATTCATCATCTTTCTCTTTCCAAATCCATGTTTGAAACGTAGGATTGCCTTCGGCGGCAGGATTAGAGAAAAGCCAGAAATGATTGAAGCTGCAAGCAGCGTAACAGGAAACGTCCGAACAAATATAAGATTAAAAGTTCCCAAATCAATTAAAAATTACTGCTATAACGGTAATTACAACTAACCGTGAACGTCAATTAGTGACATTAATTTTTAAACAGTATATATTTACTGTTATGACGGTAATTTAAATCGTTTGGATGTTTATGAATGCAAATCAAATAGCAGCAATCGTTCGCTTTCATCGAAAAAAAAGTGGATTATCTCAAGCTGAACTAGCAAAACTTGCAGCACTGGGTAAAACAGTTATTTTTGATATTGAAAAAGGAAAACTTTCAATCCGCTTGGACACTCTTTTAAAAGTTCTGGAAGTTTTAAACATAAAAATCGAATTTCAAAGTCAGCTCATGGCACTGTTTAAGGAGAGTTTTGAATGAAAAGAGCTAAAGTACTTGTGAATGAAGTTTTAGCTGGAGAAATCCAAGAAATAGAACGAGGAAAAAATTATCGCTTTATCTATCTAGAAGGTTATAAAGGCCTTTCCGTATCCCTAGAAATGCCTTGTACACAATTAATCTATGATTACGACAAATTCCCTCCATTCTTTGAGGGTCTATTACCTGAAGGGATGATGCTAGAAGGTCTATTGCGGCAGACTAAACTTGATCGAAATGATTTAATGGGACAACTCATTGCAGTGGGTGGGGACCTTGTAGGTAATGTTACAGTTGAGGCTTTCTAATGAATCGTTGCCCAATAACTTACGAATTATGCGATGATCAAAAGTACACACAAAAAGGTCTCCAACTGTTATCCAAATCATTAAAAAATTTGAAAGATTTTCCTTACACCCCTAAAGAACAAATTCAAATGGCAGCTCAATTAGCATCAAAGCTATCAATTCAGGGGGTTCAGCCTAAATTGAGCGTTATCCTTAAAGTAAAAGAAGAAGGATTTGAAATTGTGGAAAAAGGTGGGCGATTTATCATAAAACCACCGCACCATCTATATGACGAGGTTCCACAAAATGAAGATCTTACAATGAGATTAGCTAAAATTGTTAGCATCGAGGTTCCTTTTCATGGAATGTTTTATAATATTGACGGCTCATTAAGTTATTTTATTAAGAGATTTGATCGATCAAGGAATCAAAAAATTGCTGTAGAGGATTTTTCACAACTTCTAGGATACTCTAGAGAGACAAAATATGAATCAAGTATGGAGAAAGTTATTTCTGTAATTGAAAAGCATTGCACATTTCCTGTTATAGAAAAATTAAAATTATTTCGCCTTGTAATCTTTAATTTTATTATTGGAAATGAAGATATGCATTTAAAAAACTTCACGTTAATCAGGCATGAAAATAAAGTAGAGTTAAGTCCAGCATACGATCTTTTAAATACAACTATTATAATGAAAGCAGAAGAAGAAATTGCACTGCCAATAAGAGGTAAAAAGAAAAAACTTAACCGCAGTGATTTTGTTGACTACTTCGGGATTGATAGATTGGGCTTATCCGAATCAATTTTAAAAAATGAACTTTTGAGATTTAAGGAATCGTTAAATTCATGGAATGAATTAATTACTAACAGTTTTCTCTCAGAAAAAATGCGTGGTCTTTACGTAAAAATGATTGAGGATCGCTGGAAAAGATTGAATGATTAAAAACAACAAAAAAACCTCTTCCTTAAATGCGAGGCATATCACATTCATAAACCGAGAATTTAAACATTAATTTGTCTTGTTAAAATGTCTAGTCAAAGCTTACTCTTCGTCAGCGGCGGCGCCGCAGCATTTTTTATACTTCTTTCCACTTCCGCAAGGACATGAATCATTCCGACCTACTTTTGGGCCTACAACCAGCGGTTCGGTTTTTTCATGTTCTACTTCAGCCGCTGCCTCATCTTGCGGTTGCGGCATTGGTTGAGCTTCCAAATCAGACACCAAAGAGCGTTGGGTTTCCAACCTGAGAGCGGAAAGCAATTGATCCAACGAAGGCATTCTCACGACCATTTCAAAACGGAATAAATCATGCGCGATTTCGGTCCGCACATTCTTGCTGAACTCTTCAAACAAGGCAAACGATTCATGCTTGAATTCCGTTAATGGATCGCGCTGGCCAACTGTCCTCAAATTGACGTCCGAGCGAAGATGATCCATGATCAAGAGGTGCTCTTGCCACGACTGGTCGATTTTGCGGATCATCAGATTGCGCACAATATCGTTCACGGGTTTATGGGGACCATCTCCATTCACATGCGTGGCTTGAGGTGGAAGCTTTTCGCTTTCCCGCGTTAGTTTTTCCTTAAACGCTTTAACGATTTTATCCGATGCGAGTTTTTCTATCTCAGCTGCTTCCATGTATTCATGATCAAAGTATCCCTCTTCAAAGCTGACGGGGAAGTGCTGCAGGAGCCACTGCCGATAGCCTTCAGGATTCCATCCCCCCTCTTCACCGTGGCTTTTGAAAAACTGTTCTGCACCGACGCCACAGACGCTCTCTAATAATTCAACTGCCAAAGGCTCAATATCGGCTTGATGAAGCACATCGTTGCGGAAAGCATAAATTTCTTGCCGTTGCTTGTTCATCACATCATCATATTCAAGAGTCTGCTTGCGAACGACGTAATTGCGTTGTTCAATCCTTTTTTGAGCCGTTTCGATCGATTTGTTTAAAATGCCAGCGGAGATAGGCTCTCCTTCCGGTGGACGGAATCGTTGTAAGATCGCTGTCATCCGCGGCGATGCGAATAGTCGCAATAACGAATCTTCAAATGACACATAAAACTTGGCTGAACCAGGATCGCCTTGACGCGCACAACGGCCTCGCAACTGCCTGTCGATGCGGCGCGATTGATGCCGGGTTGTGCCGACGACATAAAGTCCCCCGATCGGTGCGATCCCTTTATCTAATTTAATATCGGTGCCGCGGCCTGCCATATTTGTAGCGATGGTAATGGCAGCCTGCCGACCGGCATGAGCCACCACTTCCGCCTCTTTTTCGTGGTATTTGGCATTTAATACGACATGGTCGAGTTTATTTTGCTTAAAGATGCGCGATAATTTTTCCGATACTTCCACCGATTCGGTTCCAATGAGGATTGGACGCCCTTGGGCATTCACCTCTCTGACCTCTTTAAGGATCGCATTATACTTTTCCCGTTCGGTCATGTAGATCTCATCATTGTGTTCGATGCGGATGCAAGGGCGATGCGTAGGGATTTCAAGCACATCCATTTTATAGATTTGCTTGAATTCGTTGGCCTCTGTCATGGCTGTACCGGTCATCCCCGCTAGCTTTTTATACATCCGGAAGTAGTTTTGAAGGGTGATCGTGGCATAAGTTTGAGTTTCCTTCTGAATAGAAACCCCCTCTTTGGCTTCTATCGCCTGATGCAATCCATCGGAAAAACGTCTGCCGGGCTGAGCACGGCCGGTGTTTTCATCAATGATGATAATTTTGTCATCTTGAACGATATAATCGACGTCCTTCTCCATCAGAAGATGCGCCCGCAGCAATTGCCGCAAATTATGGGCTCTCTCTTTCCGTTTAATATCCTCTTCTTGAACATTCAATTTGGCTTGCATTTTGGCAGCTTCATCTAAGGCGCTATTTTCATCGATCTTTAGATACTCGTATCCGATATCCATCATGACGAAGTCGTCGGTGCTGCCGCCGGTCGCTTCATGCCATCCGCTAATCCCCTTGTCGGTCAACTCAAACTCATTGGCGCGCTCATCAATGATCATGAAAAGCTGCGATAATGTTTTTGCACGCTCTTCTTTATTTGTTTCCGAGTAAAAATAGAGATCCATTTTGTCGAGCAAGATGCGCACATCTGGATCTTCTTTAAGCCGTTTTAGGATTTTATTATTAGGCGTCCCCTTAGCAACTAGCCACAACTTGCGCACTGCCGTTTCTTCGGCTTCAATCTGTTGCTTGCTCTTCTTTTCCTGTGCATGTTCTTGCCCTTCGATCACTTCAGGCTTTTCTAAAACTTTGCGTGCTTCAGTCGCAAACCGATTGCAAAGGTCGCGCTGCCGACGCACAAGGTCAGCCACGCCCCCTTCTAATTCGTCATACATCTGGCGGCTGACCGGTACAGGACCTGAAATGATCAGCGGAGTGCGTGCTTCATCGATCAAGATGGAGTCAACTTCGTCGATAATGGCATAGAAGAATCCGCGCTGCACCTGCTCCTCTTTACGCGTAGCCATGGAGTTATCCCGCAAATAATCGAAACCGAATTCCGAAGCTGTCCCGTAAACGATATCGCGCCGATAGATCGCTTTTCTTTCATCCTGCGGGGTACTTGTTGTAAGAGAACCTGTTGTTAAGCCTAACCAACGTAAGATTGTGCCGACCCATTCGCAGTCCCTTTGCGCGAGGTAATCATTAACAGTCACGAGATGAACCGGCTCCTCTTTCAGCGCATTTAGGTAGAGGGGCAATACAGCCGTTAACGTTTTACCTTCGCCAGTTTGCATTTCAGCAATGCATCCATGATGCAAAGCGATTGCACCGATGATTTGTTCGTCAAAAGGGATCATGTCCCATTGCTGATTATAACCTGAAACATGCACTTCGGTGCCCCACAAGCGTCTGCATACGTTTTTGATAAGGGCATAGGCTTCGGGCAGCAACTGATCTAACGTTTCCCCTTTTTTAAGACGTTCCTTAAATTCGGCAGTCTTATCTTTGATAGCCTGATCGCTCAATGCTTGAAACTGTTCTTCCCATTGATTGACCTGTTGAACAATTTTTGCATAGCGCCGCACTTGCCTATCTTGAGCCGTCCCAAAAATTTTCTTTAGAAATCCAAACATAATATTTTAATCGCCTTGTTTGGCTGGTTTGATGTTAAAGACATATCTATAATGATTAATTTTAATGCCTTAAAGAATTGAGAAGCAAGGGAATTCTCAGGAAAGGCATTGAAATCAAAATTACTCGCTTTGTTTCCAGAGCCCAGGCACTAAAAGGGCAAAAATGGCAAAAAATTCAAGGCGTCCCATGATCATTAAAAGAGAGGATAGCATACAGCCGAAATCGGTTAGAAATGCGCATGAATCTAAAGGGCTGCCGACTCTAAATGCCAAGCCTGTGTCATTGATCATACAAGCCACCAAACCCAAGGCCGTTTGAGGGTCTACGCGGTCGGCAATATATAGCAATGTTCCGGCAATAGAAACCGATATAATCATTAAGAAAAAGCAAAGTGTCATCATGATCGCTTTATGATCAACATCCCTGTCTCCAACCTTTAACGACTGAACACGGCTAGGGCGAAAAAGGGATTCAACTTGATGCTTGGCAATGAGAAATAAAAGATAAAGACGCATGATCTTAATTCCACCTGCTGTTGAACCCGACATCCCTCCCAAAAACATACAGATTAGCATCACCGTCTGCCCGAAATAAGGCCAAATGTCATAGTTGACTGTAGCAAAACCGGTTGTTGAAATGGCTGAAACGATCTGAAAAGATGACTGCCTAATAGCCTCCGTCTTCGAATAGGCTTCCATAGGTTTTCCCGTCAGAAATTGTTCCGGTTGCCCAATCAAAGCCCACGCGACCAAAAGACTGGCCACACAAGCGATCGCGATGAATAAGATAATTTCGGGTTTGAAAATCCTGTAAAATTTACCTTTAAAAGCAAAATAATAAACTGCGAAGTTGATGCTGCCAATGATCATGCATATAATGACCGCCCATTCTGTGGCACTGCTTCTATAATAACCAATGCTGGCATTGTGGATGCTAAAACCACCTGTCGATAAAGCTGCAAATGTGATTGTAACCGCATCGAACCACCCCATGTTGAAATTTGTCAGCATCAGCAAAGCAATTTCAAAGAGAGTCAAGGCGATGTAAATTTTCCATAAATTAATCGCCGTATCTTTAATACGTGGTGTCAACGGATCCTTAATGGGACCGGTGACTTCCGTTTGAAATAAAACGCGACCGCCAGCTCCCAACAATGGCAAGATTGCCACAAATAAAACAACAATGCCTCCGCCGCCTAACCATTGAAGAAAACTGCGCCAAAATAAAATCCCTTTTCCAACCGCCTCAACACCTTCATATAAAATTTTTTGTGTAACCGGATCCCGTACAGGATTAATCGTTCCATAGAAAGTATACTCTGTGTCCAAAACTCCTTTCACAAGGCGTTTTATGGGAACTTCTTGATAGGAGCTGTCGTAAGCTTTCGCTTGCATGACCGAAGAGCCTGTGGTTGTCAAACCAGAAACCGCTTCAAAATAGGCTTGTAGAGGATTTTTTAACGTGCCGCTAAGTAGGAATGGCAATGCACACATGGCTGGAAATAATACCCATATTAACGCAACAATGGCCAATCCCTCTTTTCGATGAAAATGGCTCGATGCATTTCTTCCAAAGTAATGGCATGCTCCGGCAATAAGTAGGCAAATGGCAATCGTAAGCAAAAAAGCAGCTGTAGAATGAGGTTGCGGGTGAATGACGCCTTCGGCAATAAATTCATAATAACCGGCAACGAGCGTTGGAATCAATAATGTACCAGTCAGTCCATATGTGAATAATCCAAAAATACGACTTATATCCCGATAATACATGCTCTAAAAAATTCTCTCTAATTCTTCTACATGCTGCGGACTGGTGATCGCAATGACAGTATCGCCGGGAGAGATGATCCTATCTCCATGCGCAATCATGATCCTTCCCCGATTTTGAATCATGGCGAAAAGAAGGTCTCTCGGCAACAAAGGCCCTAATTCTGAAAGGGGAATGCCGACCACTTTTGAATGCATGGAAACATTGATTTCCATAATTTCAGCTTTGTTTTCATACAAAGAAACCAGCGTTGTTACCTTACCCGATAGAATTTGGGATAAGATATGATTGGCAGCACTCATCCTTGGGGAAACCGTATGGTTAAGCCCTAGCTCGGCAACAAATGGGGTGTAGCTCGTATTGGATAACATGACAATGATATCTTGGCAACCCGCCTGCTTGGCCAAAAGCCCTGTTAGCAAATTAACTTCATCGTTTCCTGTACATGCTGTAAAAACATCGGCGTGTTCAATTTTTTCGGTTTTGAGAAATTCTAAATCGGTCGCATCATGGTTGATGATATTGGCATTCGGCAATATCTCGGCTAGCATCTGACATTTGCCATAATCTTTTTCTAGTATGCGAACATTAATGTCCCGCCGTTCTAACAATTTTGCCAAATTAATACTCGTTAACGATCCTCCCACAATCACAACGGAATGAACAGTCTTTTGCGTGATATCGAAGATTTTATGCACATCTGCAATCACATCGGTCTCGCCGATAAAAGTCACCTCATCGCCCGGCAAAATGGTGTCGTTGCCATGCGGAAAAATGATCTCTTTGCCGTTAGAATTTCTATCTGTCTGATTTTTGTGATTTTCTCGACAAATTAACCCTACCATAATCCCTTGAGGCAAATTTAGCTTGCTTAACGGCTTTTGATGCTTATGCCAGTTTGCTGGAATAGAGATGGTACGCATCTGCAAGGCGCCATGCGCAAAATTTTCAATGGCCAATGATCCGGGATTCAATGTGTATTTTAATATGTCGTGCGCCACTAGCAACTCGGGACTGATGAAATAATCAACATCAAAAATGCGGGCAAAATCGAGACGCGTGCGGTTGAGATAACGGTTATCGCGTACTCTGGCAACTGTTCGGGGATATCCCAAATGTTTAGCGATAGCACAAGACACAAGGTTGGCTTCATCGTCATTGGTCAAGGCAATCAACAGATTTGGCGCAAGATCCATTAAATCGTCCAAGAGTTGCCAATCCGTGCCGGAACCAACTTTTGTCGCAATATCCAAATTATGGCTAGCTTGGCTGAGTTTTTTGCTATCCTTATCGATTAAAATCACATTATGATGTGCTTTGGAAAGTATAGCGGCTATATGTTGCCCTATATTTCCCGCGCCTATAATCACAATATTCATCATCATAGGAAAACCACTTCTCCGCCTTCCTGCCGATCCTACCTTAAGAATCATTTATTGGGAATATCACCCATCATACTTTGAAGCTTGCCAAATAATTGCTTTTGATAATATATCTTCTTCCCCTGAAGCTAATTGAAGCACACGATAGGAGACGTTTTATGTTAAGGTATGTGCTGTCCTTTGTTTTTTATTTTTCAATACTATTTGGAAATGAAACAACGTCTGATACTATTAAATTGAATCCGCAAAATTTAACAGCCACTTTTACTTATGAAGATAACGATTTAAAAGTCGAAAAAAACTATCAATATGATGCACAAGGACAGTGCTTCCAAACAATCAATCATGATCCATCTCAATCAAATCTTGCCCTTCCTGCTGAGACACAAGCCTTCCTAAATGTGTCATGCCGCACCCTTAATGACGATACCATCCAAATGTTTTTTCAATTTGATAATCTCGTTACAGGAGAATCCACCTCTGTCGACGAACTCTTCTCGGCTCATCAATTTGATTTCTGCCATTTAGAACATTACATCGAAGATATCGCCCGATCCATCATGGACCACCCATTTGTCCGCCTTTCGGGCTATAAATCTCTCCAGGAACATGTCGGTGTGTATGGAAATGGCGAAGCAAATGATAAAGTGCGCATCACTTTTGCAAATGGAATCCTCAATTTTCCCGAATATCGAATGACCAATTTGGAAATGTTCTCAAAACTGCATGGCGGCATCAATATACACTACATTTTTAGAAGCTACGAAGGTTGGTCGCGCGACATGCTCCGCTGCCTCGCAGCCAAATTTCGCTTCATCTCTACGCAAGCACGGCTGCTTGCCCAAACTTGGAAAGAACTCATCGCTGAGATGGGAGGGGTCGGAGAGGGCGGCAAAATCATCCACTACGCGCATAGCATCGGCGGAACGGAAACAAATAATGCCAAACATCTTATGTCCCCCGAAGAACTTAAAATGATCCGCGTCTACACTCTTGGTTCAGCCACTTTAATCGCCAACAAAGACTTTGAACACGTGGTGAACTTTGTCAGCAAACGCGATGGAGTGTGTTATTTGGATCCTATTGATTATTTTGGCGGACTTCTTTTTCAGAAGGATAATGTTGTTTATCTGGATAGTTTCCTAGGTGTTCCGCTGATTGATCATCTGTTAGGAGGAAATTCCTATTATTCTGCGCTCGAACAACTGGGTCAAGAATTTATCCATACTTATATGTTTAATAAAAATTGATCCTTTATTAAACCTTTTAACCTTGAAAAAAACATTCTTATCATGCATCATAGCCCTTTCTTCTGCACCGGTAGCTCAATCGGATAGAGTACCCGGCTACGAACCGGGCGGTTAGAGGTTCAAGTCCTCTCCGGTGCGATGATTGTTCAACCCTTTCCTTCAGGCCCTTTCGAAACTAACGCTTATGTAGCCGCATGTCCTGCGACTAAAGTAGCGGCTATTATTGATCCGGCTCCCGGCAGCTTTGCTGCAATATCCTCCTATCTTCAACGAGAAGGATATACGCCCAATAAGATCCTTTTAACGCATTCCCATTGGGACCATATTGCCGATACAGCTGAATTCAAATCTCACTACCATATTCCCGTATTCATCCATCCTCTTGATACTACAAACCTTGAACACCCAGGCAGCGATGGCCTGCCTTGCTGGATAACCATAGAAGGCGTCATACCAGATGGACACTTAAACGAAGGGGATATTGTCAGTGTAGGAACTGCAAAATTTGAAGTCATTCACACTCCCGGCCACACTCCAGGGGGCATCTGTTTATATGACAAACAAAACGGCATCCTATTTTCCGGAGACACTCTTTTCAAAGGCACGATCGGCAACCTCTCTTTTTCCACCGGCCGTCCGGATCTCATGTGGAATTCATTAGATAAACTTGCTAAACTTCCGCCGGAAACAAAGATCTATCCGGGACATGGATCCGATACGACCATTAAAAATGAGCGCTGGCTGCGCAATGCAAAACAAATTTTTGGAAATAATTTCTAAAGGAGATGACCATGGGAACGCTAATAGGCAAACCAGCCCCCGACTTTAAAGCAAAAGCCGTGTTAAATAACCGCATCATCGATAATTTTTCGCTAGCCAATTATCGCGGTAAATATGTCATTTTTTTCTTCTATCCGCTCGATTTTACCTTTGTCTGTCCGACGGAATTGCATGCCTTTGAAGAAAAGCTGAAGGAATTCGAAGCCCGGAATGCGCAAGTGATCGGCTGTTCGGTGGACAGCTGCTTTAGTCATTACGCTTGGCTTAATACTCCCATTGAAAAAGGGGGAATCCAAGGGGTGTCCTATCCTATTGTTTCAGATTTAAATAAAACGATTTCGAGAGATTATGCAGTATTAAACCTATCGGAAGGAATTGCTTATAGAGGCTTATTTTTAATTGACCGCGAAGGTTTGATCCGGCACATGCTCATCAACGACCTGCCATTGGGAAGATCGATAGAAGAAGCTATCCGAATGCTTGATGCTTTAATCTATGTGGAAAAGCATGGAGAAGTGTGCCCTGCTAATTGGCAAACCGGAAAAAAAAGCATGAAGCCCACACAAGAAGGTTTAGAAAAATATTTCGCTGTAACAATACCATCATAGGTTTGGGGCGGAAACAATCAATGCTTCTTCTTCCAAAGTAAAAACAGGATATTAGGATCGCCGAAGGCGATCCTAATATCCTGTTTTATTTCTCGAATTAGTTGGCTGAGATTTGCATCAGATAGTCAAAGAGATCGGATTCTGTCGTAAGCAAAATGCTCTTATAAATTAAACAAAACGGAACAACCGCATCGATGATGACACCATCTCCTACTCCAGGCATACTAATCGCATCGATTTTAGGCAGGTTTTCTAATTTGCTCAATAATTTAAAGCCCCGGAAATAATCCGCCAAGCTAAATCCTTCTTCGCGTACGCGAAAAAAAAGAATATTGCGATGGTAAAGCAATGCCTGCACAGCAAAAAATAACCCATGACTTTCAGGTGGAGGATTTCCAAAATAATCGACAAGTTGAGGCAGAGTCTCGCAAAAATAAGGTGTTGTATATTCTCCTTTTTCTGCTTCTCCAAATAAAGCCACTGTGAATGGACCCATGACATCCACCTCTTTGGCATATAAGCTTTTAAATTAAAAACCTATCCCATTTTGCATTATATCATTTTTTTATAAGTGGCGCAAATCGGTTTTTTTAATTATTTTTTGCATATGTTTGAAAATAAACTGTCGTCAACACAACTGCAAGACATACAACACATAAATAGGTTGTGCAAAAAATTATACTGCTGATTTTTATGATATTGCAAGTGGTGAGTTCGCATTTCTTATTCCGATGCTTCCTACGCAATCCTTTAAGAAACGGTGCATGACGCGCTGCAATGGCGTTAGCATCCACATCGGGCTCTTCCTGTCCATGCTGCACTTTATCTCTCTTAGCTTTTTTTGCATGCCTTTTACTACCGGTGCTATGACTAGATCCAGTTTCGATGTCTGTCGCTGCACCTGACTCTGAATCGGTAATAAACTCAACTTCTACAGTTGGATCGGTATCTACAGTTGGATCTCTCGTGGCAGTTTCCCATTTCAATGAACCTTTCTCCGAGTTTTCTAATTCATGTCTGGCTACTTTTAAAATAGCTGTTGAATTCAATGTTCTTATATGTGCCGAGGGCACTTTCGCATAACCTCGTCCAACGCGCAAAGCAGCAATAAGAATCTGAAACTTACGACATATTAGGGAAATATTACCTAAATTCTTCTCAGGTATATGGGCAAAGATGTTCAACCATACTTCGTCCGGCCATGATAATGGCTTGGTAAAATCTGGAATATCTGATCGTTCAGCACGGGTTATTGCAGGAGATTGCATATCATCCTTCTCTATTAATTATTAAATTTAAAAACCTTTATGAGTATTGCTGTCCTGATAACGTGCCGTATTTCCTAATCCCTCTTCGATATTTAAGAGACGATTATATTTTGCAATCCGATCCATTCTTGATAAAGAACCGGTTTTGATTTGCCCGGTATTCGCGGCGACGCATAAATCTGCAATAAAACTATCTTCAGTTTCGCCTGATCGATGCGATATAATCGATGGATAAGCATGGGTTTGAGCTAAACGGATTGTCTCCATCGTTTCAGTCAACGTTCCGATTTGATTCAATTTGATCAAGATTGAATTACCGATCCCTTTATCAAAACCACGTTGCAAAAACTTGGGATTTGTGACAAAAATATCGTCGCCGACGATTTGTACTTTATTTCCTAATCTTTGGGTTAATATCTTCCACCCGTCCCAATCATTTTCACTTAAACCATCTTCTATTGAATCAATCGGATATTTCTTACACAGCGCTTCTAAATAATCTACCTGTTCTACCGAGGTGCGCTCGACAAATTGAAATTTGCGCGCTTTCTTTTTCTTCTCAACATAAAGGCCCGAAACTTTATCGTAAAATTCTGAAGCGGCGCAGTCTAAGGCTAAAGTGATTTGTGACTTTGGTTTATAACCTGCCTTTTGAATAGCAAAAAGGATGAGGTCCAACACCTCTTCATTCGATTCAAGATTGGGCGCAAATCCCCCTTCATCGCCAACAGCAGTGGAATATCCTTCTGCTTTTAATAACCCTTTTAGAGTATGAAAGATCTCCGCTCCCCATCGCAACGCCTCCCGAAATGTGGGAGCACCGATAGGTCTAATTATAAACTCTTGAAAATCAAGATTATTATCAGCGTGCGCCCCTCCATTGATGATATTCATCATGGGACAGGGAAGGATATGCGCGTCACATCCTCCTATATAGCGATATAATGGCAATTTAGCTGTAATGGCGCCAGCCCGGGCTAAAGCCATGGAGGCCCCTAAAATGGCATTGGCTCCAAACCGTTCTTTATTTAAAGTGCCATCGCTCTGTGCCATTCGCTTATCAAGCCGAGTCTGATCAAACACATGCTCACCGATCAGAATCTGTGCAATAGGCCCATTGACATGTGCCACAGCTTGCTGCACCCCTTTGCCAAAATATCTTTCTGCATCTCCATCACGCAATTCAAGGGCTTCATGCTCTCCGGTAGAAGCGCCTGATGGAACAGACGCTTTTGCAAGAACATCTTTATCTGTAGCGATCATCACCTCTAATGTTGGATTGCCTCGAGAGTCGAGAATTTCGATAGATTTGACGGAACGGATGTATGACATAGCTCCTTGTCCTTCTGCTTTGTAGTCTATCTGTTAAAATATCCTTCATGCACATTATCGACAAATAGGAATCTTTGACAACATGGATGGAATCTATTATTATATAAGCTAATTTATAGGATCTTTTAATGAATAAATGTCTTTATCCTCTGTTTTTGGTTTTAATTTGCTTATCAAAAGTAAACGCAGTGGAGCCTTCTTCTGAGGATAGCAAAAATATCATTGCTAACGAGTTAGCGATGCTGGATGATTTGATTCAGTCCACTCAACGCAGTTTGGAATTACAGCATAAGCTGCGCGACTCAATCCAAGCTTATCAAGAACTGCAAAAGAAATACCTTGCAGCAGACAATCAACAAGATAATGAATTGCTCTTTCGAATGGCTAAATCTGCTCGTAAAATTTTGGAAATGATTACCGAAAATCAACTTTCCCCCTTGTTCGATCCAGCGTTTTTAGGTGAATTAACTTTGGTTTCTAGACCTGCTACTAAAAGAGGCATTCCAGCTCCTTAAGCTACTATTTATGGATCCTATCACATACATAAACCGCCAAACCGGTCAGATAGAGCAGGAAAAAGTCTTTGGCGCTAAAGCACTTGGATTTTTATATGGGAACAGCTATTTAAGCCGTTTTTTTGGACCTGCCCTTCTTCAAATGCTTGCCAAAACACCCTTAATCTCGGCTTCGTATGGTTGGATGCAGCAACAGTCTTGGACAAAGCAAAATATTCGCCCCTTTATTCAAGCTTTCCAGGTTGATCCATCGGAGTTTTTAGAAAACATCGACCATTTCCAATCTTTCAACGATTTTTTTATCAGAAAATTAAAACCGAAAGCTCGTCCTATTGCTCCTGGATCCACAACAGCTATCATGCCAGCTGATGGACGGTATCTATTTTATCCTAATATCGAAGAGGCTGATGGATTTGTCGTCAAAGGAGAAAAATTCAATTTAGCGACTTTGCTGGAAAACGAACGGTTAGCTTCTCACTATCAACATGGAACCATGGTCATCGCTAGATTATGCCCCTCTGACTATCATCGTTTCCATTTTCCGGTCGATTGCATTCCAGGTGAATCTAAGCTGATCAATGGATGGCTTTTTTCCGTCAATCCTGTGGCTATCAAACGGGATGTTAACATTTTTACACAAAACAAACGGACCCTTTGCGAGCTTGATACCAGGATGTTTGGAAAAGTTCTCTTTATGGAAATTGGGGCTACAAATGTTGGTTCTATTCATCAAACCTACACCCCTTACCAGTTTTATCCAAAGGGCAGCGAGAAGGGATATTTTTCCTTTGGCGCTTCCTCCTTGATCCTTTTATTCGAGCCGGGAGCTATTATTCTAGACAGTGACCTGATTCAACATCCACACGTTGAAATGCGATGCCTGATGGGTCAATCTCTTGGTACAACCAAAAATTGATACATCCCTTTAAACAAATCGGGATGTTCTGCTTCAAATGTCTCCCAATGCGTTAATGACAAATCCAGCTCATCCTCGGGAAATTGTTGCTTAAAGGCCACCATCGCTTCAGAATCACGCAGTTCAAATCCTAAAAACTTTAAATTTGCTTCAGATAGCATTTCATTTATCTGCGAAAGGGTAAAACGATGCTCTTGCACATGGAAAAGCAAATCCCGACAGCCTGAAGCGGAATAAAAATCGATGCTTTTGGTCACCCCTGCTGCCAAGCTATCTTGAGGCAAAACTAGGAGTGCCTGCCGCGCAAGCCGAATTCCATCTAATGAAGGCGGCAATTTTCTTTGAGCAATTAATTGGCGGGCTGCGATGACATCGCGCCGCCCTTTTTCGCTATATAATCCGATGTGCATGCAACCGTGAGGATTCAATAACTTCACAAGAATCTTCAACCCTGCCATCGGATGTTCCAAGTGATGCAATACTCCCGTGCATTCGATCAAATCAAAGCGTTCATCCCATCCATTTAATTCTAAAATGTCTGCCTGATAAAAAGGGAGATTTGCAAAGCCCATCTCTTTAGCCTTCCGCATCGCATAAGATAAGCTTTTTCGGCTCAGATCGATAGCTACTACATCGGCATCCTTGATTTGAGATGCTGTTTGCAAAGCATGCTGCCCTGTTCCACAGCCCGCGATAAGGATCTTTGGTTTGTCTATTGCATGCATCCGTCGAGAGTTTAGGGCCGGAAAGGTTTTCATTAAATATTGCTGCAAAGAGACAGGTTCCGAAGGCAAAAAGCTGGTCCATCTAGGATAGGGATTGGCTTCATATTGTTCCTGAACCTTTAAAGAAACGTGATCTTTTATAGGTGTCAATTGAGGAAGGGTGCTACTCAAACGGATCTCTTCGGCAGGTTCCTCGATTTGCATCTTCAATAACCGGGAAAATAGATCCGTTGGATGAAAAACCGCAACTTTAGTCTTAAAAAGGGTGTCGAGCGGTTGATAACAACTAAATAGAGTTAATGTCAACTGATCACGAAAATGATCAACATGGGTAGGATCCATCTGAATCATCGCCTGCACCCATGCATGCTCCTCATCCGAAATTGCATAAATGTATTCATTCAAAAAACAATGGATCGCCAAAGCATTTAAAAAGGGAAATCCCTTTTGCCATACTTTTTCCGCAGCCATTTCGACATGAAGGGTAAAAAAAGCACGGCGCAATGCCGTTAAAGTTGATTCCATCTGCGGATCGGGCAAAAAAGTTTTCTGCATCAATCCCAGTAAAAGTGGATCGTTTAATATCGATTCAAAATCGTCGTCTTGAATTTTTCTACAAACGATCTCCCACTGATCGTGCAAAGCATATTGAACTAATTGATCAAATGCAGGCATTAGTTTAAGCAAGCTAATTCCGGAAAAGGCTAAATCCTGAAGATTCATGATAGGCATTGATAGGCAGTGTACAAAAACTGCTTTTGCATGTTCGTCAAATCGGATGAATTGCATGGTTTGCATCAACCGTGCGAATGAGCTCCAAAGGGAAGCATCATCGGGGGCTAATTGAAGAGCTTTATAAATGCCTTGGATTTTTCTAGTGAGATTATCTGTTGGCATGGAAAATGCCAGCTGGATGTGTATTAAGTTTTTTCATTGGCTTTTTTTTCCGGCAATACAACCAAGCACAGTACCCGCAGAAGCGGTTTTTATCAAGTTTGCGAAAAACTGCTCTCGGGTTTCATTATCTAATGATACAACTCCTCTCAAACTCTTCAGAATTTTTGCCTTCTGCTCAGAATAAGGTTTAAGATTATTTGAACAAGTATAGGCATCATGTCCAACAACAATCAAAGCCAACGACGCAACACTACCAATTAAACTCAATATCGGCCCTACGTAAGGGACGCTCCAAAGTTTATAGGCGATGAAACTGCTAACAAGCCCGCCTCCCATCAAAATTTTTCCACTTAAATTCATCGCTTCTGTATCAGATCGAATCATTGCACCATCCTCCCTTGAAAGCAATACTCCTTTGTCATAGATATTTATAATATCATCAAAAGTACCAAGTGCTTGGGCAAATATATTTGTAGGTGTGACTATAAGAAATCGCTCCATGATTGAGATTTTTATTTGTTATTGGCATACGCTTTTCGATCCAATTTAATATGCAAAAACAATAGGATCAATAGAACAATAGGAACAATAAAATCGGTATAAAGAGGGACCCCCACATTACCTGGAGAATAATTATTATGTCGAATCATGTCTGATAGATGAGCAAATCCATCGCTAAGAATCCATATAGAGAAACCTATGATTGTAGCAATCCAAAAATTTCCCCTAAACCAAATGCACATGATTCCTAAGACAGCATAACCAAGATTGACATTGCCCATCTGCTGTTCAAAAGGACAAGCCGGCCAATTTGTAAATTTTGCGATATATTCAGGCATAAAAGTAAATCCAATAAAAGCAAGCAGGCTTGTTAATCCCAAACTAAAGACGATCTGATATAACAGCATCAATTCAACAAACCTCTTTTTTGTCATCTTCTCTTTGGTCAATGCGAGATGGATCAGAAAACCGACGATGCTTCCGGCAAGGAGAGCAAAAAAAATAAACATAAAAACCTCAATGACAAGATGTACGATAATCTTGTGTATAAAGCATCATCCAATTCCTGAAAAAGATTTTGTTATACAATTACCAAGAGAGACCGTGAGGAGAAGTGAGATAGGGAGCTAGCTAAGCTGCGAAAACGGCGACAGAAATCCGCCAAGACATTGTGACTCTAAACTTCTAATTCAACGCAAAGACGCCAAGGCGCCAAGGCGCAAAGAAAACAATAATACAATGTACACCGTTGCATAGTAAAGGGTTGGGGTCCACTTTTAGCTAAACTTTGCGCCTTGGCGTCTTTGCGTTGAATTAGAAGTTTAGCGCCATATTGTCTTGGCGCCGTTAAAGAATAGACCTGTAAGGTATTTGATGCCACTTGCTCTGCGGTTTTTTTATATCGTCACTCTGCTGCGTAAATGGAGTTCCAATAAAAATCTTGACTGCTCAACATCCGTTTAAACCAAAGGGGCGCATGCGTTGAAAAGCGTCCGATTTTATATCCAGCGAGTTTAACCCCTATCTGCAATAGAGCGTAGGGGATTAAATGGGGATGTTCCTTAACTAAATGCTTTAACAATTGTTTTGCAAATTGCTTGCCGCGCTGCGAATCTTTTCCGGCGCCTTGCAATAGATCAGCATAGCTCCGGCGTGCCAATCCAATATCGAAATGCCGATGGAATTCCTGCTTCAAACTATAGCGGTGGGAATGCTTAACGATAGCATTAGCTGCATAGGCTATTTTGTGTCCTTTTTTAAGTAACTTAGCGACTACAACAGTGTCTTCACCAAATAATACCGGTTTGAATCCATCAACTTCATCTAAAGCGCCATTCCAATAAGCCGCACAGGTATCTGAACAAAAAAACGTATAGACTCCTTTGTGTTCAAGATCGGCAATGCTCCGCATTTCCTCTTGAATGGGATAATTAAACTCGCGCGGAAAGGCCTCAAAAATATCGGCTCCATCATGCGGAATCTGCCTGGCATAAGAGACCGAGGCTTGCTGCTTCAATAAGGGATCGATCAGCCGTTCTAAAACTTGGGTATCCAGGGCATAGGCATCGGGTGTTGCCATGACCACAATATCGGTATGCAGATGCTTGCGCGCCTGCTCGCGGGTGGCTCCATGATTGAAATGGGAGCGGGGTACAATTAAAATCTCAGCCCCAAGCTCCTTAGCTAATTCGACCGTGCCATCCTGTGAAGACGAGTTGACGACGAGCACACGCGGTTTTAAAGGGGAGTTCAAAAAAGGGGGAAGGCATTGTTTTAAATGATATTTTGCTTGATGGGTAATAAAAGCGATGCCGATCGAAGGATTGTTTTTGCTAGCGTTGACCATAAGTTGCCTCATAATAATGGGCTAGTTCATCCCATGCTTGGCTTTCACCCCATCCCAAAGCTTGATGATCCAAAGGTTGGCTGTTGACCCTTTCCAGGGGTTCTGCAAACTCCACCTGTTTTTTCAAATCGTAGCGGCACAATAGATTCAACCTGGGTGACATCTCGTAAGCAAAACGTTTAGTAAAGAGGCCCTGTGTCTCCCGATAAAAACTGGGATTGATTTTTTCAAAACCTGCTGTCTCACTTAAATGGATGGCAAATGCGGCATAAGCTTTTGCTAATAGTGAAACGGGGATATTGTCTCGAATATAATCTGGCGTATTGACCGAAGGGGATTGTCCTGCAAACCAGGCTTGCGCTAAATAAGAGGTATAACGGATCTCCTCATAGGGTCCAAAAGGATTTGGAATGACAAATTTGCCTAACTTCAAACCTAATAGCTGCGCATAAAAATTAAAGCATGCAGATGTCAGCCCTTTTGATAAGCCATAGGGCGAAACGGCACGTAAATCTTCAGATCCGATTCCTTCACCTTGCTCAAATACACTTCCGGTCAAAAGAATTTTGCGGCACCCTTTTTCGTGCAATTGTTCCAATACCTTTTTCAAGTTGCGCGTATTATTGCCCAAAGCCGCCGAAACGTCAAAATCAGGGCTCTTATAATTGGCCACATCGGCCGCATGATGGCAAAAAAGATCCCATGTATTATTTTGGATAAGGTTTATAAAAACCTCACTACCAAAAGGGCAATTAAACTGTTGCCGGCATGTTTGAGTCAAGCGGTCGATGCGCTGTCTTCGCAATCCTTGGTAGGAAGAGCGTGCAGAGCGATAACACGCAATCACTTCGTGTCCTGCACGCACCAGTTCCTGCACAAACCACATACCCGTCAATGAACTGGCTCCAGTAAAAAGGATTTTCATAGCGGCATCCTAAGGGCTATTTAGATGATAAGCGGAATTAAAATCGGGATGGGATAAATCTCGATCGGAGACAATCTGCGGAGCAGATGGCCACGTTATAGAAAACTGAGGATCATTCCAACGAATCCCCCGTTCTAATTCCTTCGAATACGATTCAGACACTAAATACAACACTTCAGAATCATCTTCAAGCGTGAGGAAGCCGTGAGCAAATCCTTTGGGTACATACATCATGGTGCGATTTGAAGCGGAAAGCACAGCTCCGTAAGAACAACCAAATGTTTTAGACTTGGGTCGCAAGTCTAAAATAACATCGTAAAAAGATCCTTTGATGCAACGCACCAGCTTGGTTTCGGCTTTAGGATCCAGCTGATAATGGAGCCCTCTTAAAGTGCCTTGGTGCACACTGTGTGAATTGTTAGCTTGGATAAAGTTGCTTTCCAGGCCATTGTTCTCAAATTCCTTGGTGCAAAAGAGGCGCGCAAAAAATCCACGGTCATCTTCCCTTTTTTCTAAATCGATTAAATAAGCTCCTTCGAGCGGTGTGGATGTAAATCGCATACGTTATTACTATTTATTTGTGGATATAGGCGTCATCTGCAAAGCCCAGTCTAGCTTACATTGAAGGGCTTTCGAAACATAATTCTCAATATGCATAGCTGCAATCTTCTTCATATTTTCCCCGTTGGCATAAGCTTTAAACCAATCGACGGTTGCTTTAATCCCTTCGATCCAGTCATACGCGGGTTGCCAATGCAAATAATGCGATGCTTTGTCCCAATTAAGCCGCAGCATGCCCATTTCAGGTTTTGCTAATTGCCCTGCAGGTCCTGCTGATACCCATTCCCCTTCTCCCCAATATTCAATCGCTTTGTCAACAAGGCAATGGACGGGAACTCCACGTTGTTCCAAAGGGCCGAAATTCCAAGCTTGGGCATACTCGCGCCCTCTCTGTATTAAACAAGCCCCTAGCCATAAGTAGCCGCTTAAAGGATCCAAGACATGCACCCATGGTCGGATGCTCATTGGATTTCGAATTTGAACAGGATGCTGTTTCATCAGAGCTTTCATGCAATCGGGTAAGATGCGGTTCTCAGAAAAATCTCCTCCTCCGATGACATTGCCTGCACGTGCAGAAGCAACTGCCGGGCCTTTATCTTGGAAAAATGATTGGCGGTATGAAGCAATTGCTAATTCTGCCATGGCTTTACTAGCGCTATAAGGATCATTTCCGCCTAAAGGATCTTTTTCCCGATATCCCCATATCCATTCATTATTTTCATAGCACTTGTCAGTCGTGACCATCACCATGGCTTGCACGGCTGAGCAGCTGCGAGCGGCTTCCAAAACATTGACTGTACCTTGCGCATTAGCGGCAAAGGTTGTTTTAGGGTCTTGATAAGATGTTAAAACAATGGCTTGCGCTGCCAAGTGAAAAATGATGTCTGGTTGATGTTCGGCAATGGTTTGCTGCAATTTGGCATAGTCGCAAACATCTCCATGAATATGAATGATTTCATCGGCAATTCCGGCAATTGAAAAATGGCTGGGATCAGTCGGCGCCTCTAAACTATACCCAATGACACGCGCTCCTAATTCTTTCAACCATACTGCCAGCCAGGAGCCTTTAAATCCGGTATGGCCGGTCACTAAAACAGTCGCTCCGTCATAGACGCCATTGAATTCTTGACGCATCCTTTCTCCTTATTTTTTTGAAAACACAGAGCCTGTTCGACAAAAGGCAAATTTGGCATCCAAGGAGCTTGTCCATTAGTCCAAAGTTGATTGAGATGATCGCGATCCCTTTGCGTATCCATGCAGGCCCAAAATCCGGAATGCTTATACATATTGAGCTGGCTGTCTTCGGCCAACTTGACCAGTGGGTTCCGTTCTAAGATGCACTCTTGATCTTTGGATAGATATTTCATAAAAAATTCCCGTCCAAAAAAGAAAAATCCCCCATTAATCCATTTTTCATTGAATTCGGGCTTTTCAGCAAACTCCGCGACAACATCGCCTGAAAGGCGTATTTCGCCAAATCGCGAGGGGGGATTCACCCCTAAGACTGTCCCGATTTTGCCATGTGAAAGGTGAAATTCATATTCGTTTCGCAAATTTGCATTAGTCAAACCATCGCCATAAGTCACAGCTGCATGCGCCGCATCTCCCAAAAATTTTTCGGCAGCAATGGCGATCCTTCCGCCAGTCATCGTTAGTTCACCTGTGTAGGCGACTGTCACTTCCCAATCTTCTTCATGGTCAATGGAATGGACGGTCAAATGATTGGATTTGAGATCAACCGTAAAGTCGCTATTCATATAAGCATAGTTTAAAAAGTAAGATTTAATGACTTCCGATTTAAAACCTGTGCATAGAATAAACTTTCTAAAACCAAAGCGTCGATATAAATGCATAATGTGCCAAAGAACCGGATGATTGCCAATGGGTACCATCGGCTTAGGGCGATATTCTGTTTCTTCCTTAAGTCGCGTGCCGAGTCCTCCGCACAAAATAAAAACAGGTACTTTAGAGATTTCTTGCATAATCTACCTTCCGTAAAAAAAATAACGGTTTGCGGATTAATTCTAATCGTGCGCTTTGATCCTGACAATCAAAAATGTGATGTTTATCGATTTTAATCTCGCCTGAAATGAAAAAAGTCGTTAATAAATAATACAAAACAGAATTCAGGTGGATCTTTTTCATATGTTTAGAAAAATAACGCTCTTTTTTTTATTTTTCATCCTGATATCAGCTCATATCCATTCCACATGCTGCTGCTCAGATCTGCCAGATCGAATTCAATCCCTAGCTCCTCAAGAAGGGATGATCTGGATTCCAGGTGGCGAATTTACAATGGGTTCTGATAATGGCGATTCCAAACCAGATGAAAAGCCGCCCCATCGTGTTAAAGTCGATGGTTTTTGGATGGATATCACGCCTATCACCAATCGGCAATTCAAAGAATTTGTAGAGGCGACGGGATATGTAACTACAGCTGAAAAGGCGCCGACATTGGAAGAGATCATGAGCCAAGTTCCACAAGGAACACCCGAACCAGCTCCTGAATTGCTCGTTCCCGCTTCATTAGTCTTTCAACCCACAAAAGGGCCCGTTTCATTAAGAAGCAATCGCGCGTGGTGGACATGGAAACCCGGCGCCAATTGGAAACATCCGTTAGGCCCCGAAAGCAATCTAGAAGGAAAAGAGGATCATCCCGTTGTACAAGTGACTTGGTATGATGCCAACGCCTATGCCAAATGGGCGGGAAAACGTTTGCCGGCGGAAGCAGAGTGGGAATTTGCTGCTTTGGGAGGCCGAGATAGAGTTTTATATGTGTGGGGTAATGATGAATTTTCCGAAGAAAATCCTCAAGCAAATATTTGGCAGGGGCAATTTCCCTACAAGTGCGTAAAAAAAGATGGGGATTATGGAACCACGCCAGTTAAAACATTCGCATCCAATCCATACGGGCTTTATGACATGTCCGGAAACGTGTGGCAATGGTGCTCCGATCTCTATCACGTCTTTTACTATCGCGATGAAAACAAAAAGGATATTTCCATCAATCCCACTGGACCCACTAGCAGTTTCGATCCAGAGGAACCTCATGCCATCAAACGGGTCCATCGCGGCGGCTCATTTTTATGCCATAGCAGCTATTGCAAGGGATATCGCATCGCTGCACGAATGAAAACTTGCCCTGATACTAGCTTGAATCATTTGGGATTTCGTTGTGTTAAAGATAAAAATGAAATCGCTGCAGCGCCTGAGATTAAAAACACATCAACAAAAGATCCACTCCCTTCGTGGAATCCCGGAGAAGCAAAAACGGCCATTCTCCAATTTGTAGAAGAAGTGACAAAAGAAGGAAGCCGTAATTACCTCACTCCAGCTGAAAGAATTGCCACGTTTGACCAAGACGGCACTCTTTGGGTGGAACAGCCTTTCTATACCCAAGGGATCTATGCCTTCGATCAAATTTATGCCGATGCTCCAAAACATCCTGAATGGAAAGACAAAGAACCATTCAAATCGATTTTGAGCGGAGATAAATCAGCCATCATGCATTTTAACGAACATCAGATCGCCGAGATCTTAGCCGTGTCGCATGCCGGAATGACTGTTGAACAATTTCTAAAAAACGTTAAAGACTGGCTCGCCAAAGCAGTTCATCCCCGCTTTAAAAAACCTTATACAGAGCTTGTCTACCAACCGATGCTAGAAGTCATGAAACTTCTAACCGATCATGGTTTTACACTATACATTGTTTCGGGAGGGGGGCAAGAATTCATCAGAGCCTATTCCGAAGCGGTTTATCATCTTCCGCCAGAACGGATTATCGGCACCGCAGAAAAAGTTGAATATACGGACATTAACAATCAGCCTAGCCTCATCAAACTTCCCGCCATTCTGTTTATCGATGATCATAAAGGGAAGCCGGAAAGCATTAATCTGTTTATCGGCAGACGTCCTGCCGCAGCCTTCGGTAATTCGGATGGAGATCAGCAAATGTTGGAATGGACAAGAGGAGGTTCAGGAAAACGTTTTGCATTGCTTGTCCACCACGACGATGCCAAAAGGGAATATGCCTATGGACCTGATTCCAAAGTCGGCACCTTTTCCAATGCTTTGATGGATGAAGCAATTCGCTCAGGATGGATCGTTATCAGCATGAAAAATGACTGGAAAACCATTTTTCCGTTTGAAATGAATGAATCCCATTAAAACTCAATGAGTCGAAACCCTTCCGGAAAATAAAATACGATATCTGAAGCATTCATCGAATAAGAGGTCAATTCTTGAGCGGCATACTCGCCTGACAATCCATGGATATACGTGCCCGCCAGTGCAGCATGATGCGTGGAAAGGCCTTGAGCTAATAATCCCGCCAGCAAACCGGTCAGCACATCACCGCTGCCTGCCGTCGCCATACCAGGATCTCCTTTTGGATTAACACAAATAGTCTCATCAGGATGAAAGATAAACGTGGGTCCCCCTTTTAAGATCAGTGTCACCCGACGCGTTTCAGCAAAATTTTGACAGACGGCAAGGAAATCTTTGTCGATTGTGGGTGTCTTTTCAATCTTCAGAAGGCGCATTAATTCACCTAAATGCGGCGTCAAGATCACATCTTTAGGGAGTTCAATATTTTCTTCCGATAAAAAAAACAGAGCATCCGCATCAATCACGCAGGGTTTCTCTAAACGGGGCAAAACATACTCAAGCAGTTGTTTAACATCATCTTTGCGTCCTAAGCCGGGTCCTACAAAAGTGGCTGAAGCTTTATTTAAGGTATCGGCCACAAAAGTTTTGTCGGAAAAAGAAAAGGGTACTTTGATCAGCTCATAAGGGCTATGTGCCAATTCTGCCTCCATCCCCTTTGGATATAGCAAACGGACAATCCCGGCTCCTCCACGCAAAGCAGCTTGCGAAGATAATATAGCAGCTCCCGGCATATCGGGCGAACCGGCCAAACCAATCACATAACCCGCTTGGTATTTATGCCGATTTCTGACGATATGCGGCAAAAGAGGCTTGATGATATCGGACGTCAGCATGATTAAATCTGTTTCAGATTCTTCGATATAAGGATAAGGTAGACCGAAATTAACATAGCGAAGCTTGCCAATGGCATTCCAGCCATCTCGCAAGAAAAAGCCTGTTTTAGGCAATCCTAAAAAGGCTGTTTCGGTGGCTTCGACAACGTCTCCTTCTATAGAGCCTGTTTCCCCATTTAAACCTGAAGGAATATCGATGGCGATGATAGGAAGCTTGGATTGATTAGCCAGACGGATCACTGAGGCATAAAGATCTTCCACTTTTCCACGAAATCCCGTGCCGAATATCCCATCGACAATAATCCCATTAAGGGGAAAGATCATATCATCAAGCGTGGCCACTTCCTTAACCCGGCCGCCCTCATTAAGAAAACGGATATAATTATCCCGGCATAAGGTGGTACACTCATCGATAGGCGCTAGCTGCAGGGCAAATACATCGTATTCCAGATGCAGCAGATGGATGCCGGCTACATAAGCGTCGCCGGCATTGTTTCCCTTTCCACATAATAATAAAACTTGACGGTCAAGCTGATGAATCTCAACATACTCTTGAATGACTAAAGCGGCTCCGCTTCCCGCTTCTTCCATGAAATCTATCTCAGATGCTCCGTCGCGATAAGCTTGAGATTCAATATGGGCCATTTGTTTGGGCGATACAACTTTCATTTAAGCCTTCCTATTCACATTCATCTTTGATGGGCCGTCGCATCAACATCAGCACCGCATCTTTCGGCTTTAAACCTTCATAAATAATTTTATAGACTGTCTCGGTAATAGGCATTGGGATATTATGCTGCTTGGAAAGTTGCAAGGCGGACATGCAAGTATAAACACCTTCGACGACTGTTTTAATGATGTCCTGCGCTGCATTCGGTGAATGCCCATTGGCTAGCAGCTCTCCAAAGCGGAAATTACGGCTGATATTGCAGCTGCAAGTCATGCACAAATCGCCCATTCCAGAAAGTCCGTTCAATGTATCGGCTTTACATCCAAGGGCTAAAGCCAATTTGCGGATTTCGTGCAATCCACGCGTCATTAAAGCTGCCTTAGCACTCCAACCCAAAGATAAACCTTCCGATATTCCACAAGCAATGGCGGTAATATTTTTTAAAGCGCCTCCCAAAGCAACCCCTTTAATGTCTGTATTTGGATATACACGAAAAGTCTGTGTCGTAAAAGTATCGCAGATCAATTGCCCGACATCGCGGCGGTAACCGGCTCCGACCACAGAAGTGGGGAGCCCTCGAATAACTTCTTCAGCATAACCAGGTCCGCTAAGGACTCCTAATTGCGCTTGCCTTTTTTTGCCTAAAACTTCAACCACAACCTCGGGTAAAGAAAGTCCGGTATTTTGCTCTATCCCTTTGGACGTGATAACAATCGGACATTGGGGGATCTGGATATTTTTGACCTGTTCAAAAACGGGGCGGATTCCAGCTGAAGTGACAGATTCAACAAGTAAATCACTGTCTTTTAAAACCCGATCCAACTCAGTCGTGACTTCCAGCTGAAGGTCGCCTTCAAAAGCATGGAAAGGTAATAAAGGGTGGCGATGCGTTGTATTTAAAAGGGTTGCCAAATCGGCTTTGGTCGTCCATAAAGTGACCTGATACCCTTTAGATGCCAAAATAGAAGCTAAGCAATACCCCCAGCTTCCTGCTCCAAGATAACCGATTTTCATGATATTTTTTACCATTACTATTTTTTTTGAGTATAGCAGAACTGCAATTGTCCTCCTAGACTCAAGGGAATAAGCCGGTTACTCACTCATTAAACTTCAATATATCCTTCCGGAGGAAGAGAAGCCCCTCTCCACTTTTTCAAGTGAGATGCCGTCGGATAATAAAACTCTTGCGATAACTCAAAAGGGCGTTGAAGGGGTGGATTTCCCGTCATGTGTTCGAAAACAGCACGATCGCAGGCTTGCAACGCTTCGGCTAATCGAGCTGGACTTCCTTCCCCTTCCGCATTTTTTAATGGTGAAAAACACTCCTGACGGGGAAAGAGTAAAATTTGAACGTTTTGCGCAAACGGCAGCACATCAAAAATAAAACGTTCAAATTTCCAAGAGTTCGGTCGTTTGGGTTCAACGGGGCGCCCCTCATCATCGATAAATTTAACCGCCTTATGGGCTTTATGCAGGGGCATCTCTTGATAACGTTCAGCTAATGATTTAAGAGGGTCCATGCTGAAACAAAATAAACTCAGATTGGCTATAGGATACTTCGCTATACCATCTGCATTGACACTCAGGCGCTCTTCTTCAGGCATTTCAGAATACTCGATCACTTCCAGATGTCCGCGGTTTTTGACTGGCATTCCCACTTTTTCCGAAAGATCCTTTCGCCGGCATGCTTTCACTGTAATTTGATTGTTCTGCCGTGCATGAAACCCAAATAGATTAGCATCAAAAGGATCTGCTAAAGGGTTGTCCACTAATACATAATTGACATATTCGACCCCGCGCGTCTGCCACACATCCCAAAGACCCGAAGAAACGAAATGGTGAAGCGAAGAACCATTGCCATCAGCCCCTTCAGCCACGCTATCTATGGATGATAAAAATAGATTTTCGTGTTCGTCGAATAGAGGAAGCATGCCTTGTGAGAAAAAATAGAGCTGATCGTCATGCAATCCAAAATTGGAATGCTCAGCAAAATAATTGACTGTTTCAGCACGATTTGCAGGGGATGTCATCACAGCTAATGGTAAACGGCATCCCACTTGTTTGCCAGCCGCTACAGTTTTTTCAGCAAAGAGTTGAAAGAGCGTCTTCTTGCGGATAAGGCTGACTGGGTACATTCCTTTAGGACCATCAAACTTCAAACGAGTTCCTTGGCCGCCTGCCACCAAGATACAGCCGCACAATCCTTTTTCCAATAGTTGCTTGCCATAAGATATATCAAGAGGATCCCCCCTTTCAAAATAATCTTGCACAGGCTCTAGAGAATATGAAAATGTATCGATTGTTTTGTGAAACTCTATGCACAAAGCTTCGAGGGTTGCCGGATCAAGCCGCTCGATCTGCTGCAATAACCGTTCCTGCTGCTGTTTGGATAATTCTCCCCAAAATTTAAGTAGATGTTCTTGACCTAACTTAGATAACTTTTGTTGAGCGGTTGCAAAAGAAAAAGCAGTCATAATACTTTTAGGATTTCAAGATTTTTTGCAAAGTTTGGAAAACTTCCTCCACCCCAATTTGTTTCATGCATGGAAAATCTATCGGACAAACACGCTTATAACAAGGCGAACAGGGCACATGCTTATGGATAACCTGCCCTAAGTTATAAGGTCCCGTTTGCACATCGCTCGTTGAACCAAACAACGCCAATACCGGAGTCCCTAAAGCGGCTGAAATATGCATCGGACCGCTGTCGTTCGTTAACAACACTTTGCATTGCTGAATTAAAGCCATCAGTTCCCGCAACTGTGTCTTGCCAGCCAAATTCACAACCCGGCTGGGCAAATCTTTGCAGATATCATTCACCAGCGGAGTTCCAGCCTGATCCCCAAAAAAAAGGATCACATTCTTAGGATCTTCCAATAAACGTTCAGCAACCGCACGAAAACGATCGGGCAACCAACATTTGGCTGAACCATAAGCAGCCCCAGGATTAATGCCGATAATCGTATTTTTGTCCCGAGAAAATCCCAGATTCGACAAAAACTCCTGCGCTGTTTGCTGTTCTTCATCGCTCAGGTAAAGTTCCGGAGGCGTATTCGATAAGGGAATGCCAAGAGGTTGCAGCAACATTTTATACGTGACTACTAAATGCTGCGTCTTTTTTTGAGGGGGGAAGGGAACAGCCTTGTCAAGAAGCCAGCTGCGCAAATTGCAAGCATAACCGATTCGATGGCGCACATGACCACGCCAAAACCACCAAGCTGAAGAAAATGAATGTGTTAGCAAGATCCCCAAATCATATTCTCCGCGGCGTAATTCATCAATGATCTCAAAATGCTGCTGACGATGGATCCATCCACTCGGGCGCCGATAACTAAAAATCTCATCAAGATTTGGATCTTCCGCAAGCAAGGGAGCCACATTGGATTGACACATCGCAGTCAGGCGCGCTTCGGGCCAATGCCGACGCAAATCGGCTAAAACCGGCGCAGCCATCACGACATCCCCTAGCCAGTTAGGCATCCGGACAATGATATTTTTAGCAACATCCGGCCAAGGAAAGTGATCAGAGCGCATAATACATGCCTTGCTCGATTGGATTAGACAACCCAAAATTAACTGAAATTCTTTGTAAAATCATGATAACATGATAGCATTTATTTGATGAAATGATCAAATGAATTAAATAATTGTACGATTATTTATTTTTACCCATCATTCCACAAATAGCGATCAATTAATCGCTAGAAGACTGGAGATAAAAGAAAAAAAAAGGCATGTTGAGAAGGAATTGAACATCATCATAACAAGCGATTGGAGATCATCCCTTGTCTAAAAAAAATTATACAGAAGAAGAAGTCACGCAACTATTAAATGCATCGCTCGCTCTCGAAAAAAATGCCGCCTTAAAACTTCATGAACAAATTGAAGAATGCACACGCCTTAAACAAGAGCTGGCTCTACAGTCTAAATACAAAGGGCATGTTCAAAAGCTGAAGCAATTTGTGCTTACCCTCCAAAAAGAACACCAACAAACGTTGGAAATATTGCGTGAAAAAGAAAGGCAGCTCGTCTCATGCGAAGAATTAGCCTCTTTAAAAAGTCAACTTGAGGAAGAAAATCGTGCTTTAACCATTCAATTTGAGAAACTGAAAGAAACATATAAGGCCAATCAAAAGGAACTTCACCAAATTAAACATGACACCCTTCATTTTACGCCTAAATTGAAGCAAACAGAACTGGATCAAGTCGAACAATCCCACCGAACCGAAAGACTTCTTTCCCATCTTGAACAAGCTGAAAAATGGAAAATCGCCTTTGAAGAAGCCGACAACAAAGTGATCGACTTAAACCAAATGCTGGTTGAAGCGCAATCGCAACATCAACGCGATAAGCAGCGGATTGAAAAGCTTGCTTCTCAGCTAGCTGAAAAAGATCACCGCATGTCCGCTATGCAACTATTGGAAACAAGCCTAAAAAAAAGCGCTGAACAAAAACAGATTCTAGAGTTGGAATTCGACGTTGAGCATGTAAAAGTCCAAAGATTGGAAAAGGAGCTGAATGAAAATCGGCAGCACATCGTCCAACTGGAAAGAGCCTTGCAGTTTCTTCGTGAAAAAGCCGAAGAGGCCAAACTCGAATCAAAACAATTGAATAATGAATTTCAAAAAGCTCAAGAAATGATCCAGCAACTCAGCGATCAGCAGAGCTCAACCTTCGAAGAACACACCATTGCCGCAGCTAAATTTTCCCAAGAACAAAAAGAAAAAAATGTCCTGGCAGAAGAAGTAGAAGCCCTGCATCAACAGGCCATTGAAATGCGCGGCCGTTTTTTTGCCTTGCAGCATACCCTTCAAGACAAACAAGCAAAATTGGAAAATATCCAAAGTGAATTGCTTGAAACCAAATCTTCGCATGCTTTCCTTCTCCAAGATTTCAATGAAAAAACTCAAGCACTCAAAGGATGTGAAAGAGAAATTGCATTAATTAAGCAATCGCTTATCCGCGGAGTCCGTGAAGCTAAAGAAATCGAAGCACAATACATCGAAACCGTTAAAGAAAAAGCCTCCATGCATGCGAAACTGCTGCAATCACAGCATATCATAGAGGAACAACGCACCCGCATCCACGGGTTGCAAGGACACGTGGAAGCAGCCGAGAATCACATGCTCAATGCCCAACAGCATGGCGATCAACTAAACAAAACAATCACCGAGCATCAAGAAATGCTAGCCCAATATGCCTCTACGATGCAAGGAAAGGAGAATGAGCTCTTTGAGCAACAAAAAAACTCCGCGCTTTTAAAACAGGAAAACGACGCCTTGCAAACTGAGATTGCAAAATTGCTTTCTAAAATCGATGAAAAAGACGGTGAACTGATCCAAGCCCAGCAGTACTGCGCCAAAAAAGTAAAAGAAAAATCGATTTTGGAAGACCAATACGAAGAGCAGAAAAAGAATATAGCCGAAATGCATGAAACCCTAACGCAAAATAAAATTCGCATGGCTGAGTTGCAAACCAGCCTTAATTTGCACGAACAACAACAAGTACGCTTGCAGGAACAACTCCAAGAATCTGCCGCCCAAGCGCAAGCTTTCGAATCGAACTGGGAAAAAAAATATGTTCCTTTGTATGAGAAATGGCAAAGCGCAGAAAATCGGATTAAGGAACTTGAAAAAATCGAAGAAAAACAAAAACATCTGCAAAATATCTTGGCCAATCTTGGAAACTTTTTTGGAAATACAACACCCTCCGAAGTTGTTCCAGAACCATTTTTGCACACTATAAAAACTCAGTTTGGAGAACAAATAAACCCTCCTATGGAAAAGCAAACTGAAATTTCCCATTCCTCAGATAACCTATTTAATCGACCCAAAACGCCCGGCCGAATAAGGCAAAACCTTCTGGATTAAAAGTAAATGGTAAATCAAAGCCCAGCTGACATTATCATTGGAATCGATCCAGGCACCATCGTCACCGGTTACGGCATCATCCGCATCGATGGATCGGCCATGCATGTTTTAGACTACGGCTGCATCAAACCGCCCGCTCATTTAAAAATTACCGATCGCTATCTGCTTATCTTTGAGAGCATTGAACAATTATTGCATCAATTTAAACCAAACGTGCTATCCATTGAAACGCAATATGTGAATAAAAATCCGCAAAGCGCGCTGAAGCTTGGGATGGCACGCGGAGTGGTCATCATCGCAGCCAAACGGCAAGGGCTGGCTGTCTATGAATATGCCCCTACGCAAGCCAAACGTGGAGTCGTCGGCAATGGACGCGCCAGTAAGTTTCAGGTGCAAGCCATGGTTAAAAATCTTTTGGGATTAAAAGCATTGCCCGAACCCGAAGACGCCGCAGATGCCCTTTCCCTTGCCATTTGCCATGCGCATACCTGCCGCCATTCCAATCAACTCAATCATCATATTTGAAGCTGTTTTGGCAACGAACTAAGGTTACGCCGCACCATAGCTTTCGAGTCTGGCGGTTTCTATATTATTTTTGCTTTCAAATATTAAAGGAAGTGTTTTATTATCAAGCATTTAGTTGAATAACCCATTTTAAATTATAGGCTATATTTTTCTCTTTAAATTATAGGCTATATTTTTCTCTTTTTTAAATTATAGGCTATATTTTTCTCTTTATAGTATAATCATTATTAGTAAAGTTTCTCATTGGCAAGGAGGCCATAACCATGAATTCCATAAAATACCTTCCTAGAGAAGAACATCTGCTCCAAATAGCACTTGATGTTGAACCCAATTTGTCTCTGGATCCACGTGTGGTTAGTAAAACCGGGGAGGCTAAGGAGAGAGCCTTAAATCAATTGCAAACAGCCTATGAAGAATATAAGCACAAAAACCAACCTCTGGGGTTGACGAGAACATTGAAGGCGGCCAACTACTGCACGGCATATGCTCCTGGAGAATTTAAGAATTTACCTTATGAAAAATGTCATAAATTAGCTGAAAAGTTGTGGGAAAAAGCAGAGGTGCAGCTGGATAAAGAGAAACGAATGAGCCGTGCAGGCAAACGAATGAGCCGTGCAGGCTTATTTTTTGATAAGCTAGGCAACTTTTTTTCCGGATTAGAATTTGAAACTACGGGAAATTTAGCCAATCGATCTGCATCACGACTGGAACATCTTCGACATTCCGAGATCGACGAGTTTTTTGATAAATTTAAAAACACAGAAAACTTGCAAGATAAATTAGCGGCATTGTCGGACGATGAAATCAAAGCTTGTGTTAGGGATAATATTTTTCATTTAGATGACCATGGTTTACAATTGCAATTTAGGTTCCTCGAAGAGTCTTTTTTACCTGAACAGTGGAAGGTTTTTGCGACTGCATTTATGGATAGGCCAGATGCTCTATTTCTTTTAAGTAACGCCTCAGAAGGTGCAAAAAAAACTCTAATCGATTATTTACCCCACGATAAAGTTGCGCAAACGTTAGGCGATCTTTATGAACAAGAGAGAAGCAAGATTTATTCCCACAAAAGGGGAATTAAACCTGATTGGGAGAAACTTAAAACATCTTTAGGTATTCAACCTTCGAAGGATTTGCTTACACGAATAAAGAATTATTTGTTTGAAACCCCAGCGAACAAAGTGGATCTACGAAGTTATTATGCTGAGGTATTGATTGAGGATCATGTTAAAAAACGCGACAGATCGGAATTGGACGAAAAGCCTCTTGAAAGTATCCATGATATCGAGAACGAAAACTTACGAAGGGGAAAAACCGTGAGTTCGGAATTTGGAGATGCAATACGTGAAAAAAAAGAGAATTCTGAGAAGGATTTCTTTTTGAATGAAGAAACAAAAAGTGCTTTTTTCGCAACAGATCTGGGAAAAGAAATTTCAAGGAAAGAAGAAGTCATAACTAAAGAATAAATGCGTCTTTTTTTGTGTTAATCTTCTTTGTTCCTCGCTAAGAGACAAGTCTGAATGCATGTTATTCTTCTTCAAATATTTTTATTCGTTTATTCATTAAAATATTTCTTTTGTTGTATCAAGAACTAGATCAGCAAATTCAAAGGGTGGATATACTCCATATGCGCCATGCGCCTAAGGTATTAAAATTCCATCTTGGACCATACATTTGAAATGCTGTTCCATCCCATATTGCCTCTGAAATTTTCAAAGGCAGATATTGCTTAACTTGATTTGTCATATTTTCAATCATGAGTCAATTCCCATTAATTTTCCCTTCGACGATTTGTCGCGCTCTGATGTTTGGACATTCCTCGTTACGCTGCTCCGCAGCTGTATTTTTTCTTTACCCCTTCCCCACACTTGCTCACTGACGTTCGCTACATGCGAGACTGGTATCTTACGTCGCTAACCGCGACTTTGTTTAGGATTTCATGTCGACACTCCTAAACAAAAGTCGCGGTTAGCGACGTAAGATCGTTTAATATCAACACATAGCTTGCACCTGTATCAACACATAGCTTACACTCCCAAGCAAAGTCGCGGTTAGCGACGTTAAGATACCAGCCCGCACGTAGCAAACGCAGTGAGCAAGTGTGGGGTAGGAAATGCAAACAAATTTAGCTGCGGAAGCAGCGTAACCTTAAAGGTTAAAAATGTCGAAAAGGGATTAATTTCCCTTCATTTCTATTTGTAAAGGAAGCTCTTCCGCCGACTCCATACTTTGAATTTGCTCAAGCTGCGACAGTTTCTTATTAAGATTTAATCCGATGTTATTGTTTTCAGATTCTCTAATCAAATTTATTTGTCCTTTTGCGATACAAATACTACTGTTAAAGACTGTAGTTGATAAAGAAAACCCTCCCATGTTCATTCCTTTTTTGGAAAGCCTATAATTCTTTATACTTGAAGAATAATGGGATTCTGATTGCCAACCGAAAATTGATTCAACCGCATTAAATGTGCAACTAATTGGATCGAGCTGTTCTAATTCGGAATTTAAATAGCCTCCTAAAAACTTATAATCTAACATTCCAAGAAGTCCAAAACGACTGAATTCATATGCTTCTTTCAACTGTTTAAAACCACTCAAAAGATAACGACCAATCTTTGAGGAATATTCACGAATACGTTGCCAAATAGTTGGAGATCCATTTTCTATATGATCTCTATCAATAGCATTACTTCTTGTAGATCTTTTGCAGTTTTCATTGACCAATTTATTGGTACCTACAGTTTCGTGGAGATTTTCTACATTTTGCAATGTTACTGTATCCTCTTCGGACGTCAAGCCGAAACGGTCAATATAAAATAAGGGTTTGTCTCTGGAATCTTCGTAAGATTTGCAAGCAAAAGGAAATAGAATCGAAAATACAAGCAATAAAATGCGGCGCATAGAAAGTTCCATTGTGGGAGTTCTTTAGTTAAGAAAAGAAGAATTCTAAATAAAAATTTATGTAAGAAGCAAGAAAAATTTAACTAATCTTCAAAAAAATTTGCTCGTAAATTTAGTATACACAAATTAAAAATATATTCTAAGCTATCATTTAAATCAACATATTAATACTATATTTCATAGTATACGTTTTTTTAGACAACAAAAATGCCGTAAGACATTAAAATAAAGAAATTTAAAAATTTTAAGTTGATAGAAATTTCGCTTCGTGAAATAAACTTACGCTAGCAGCACGCGCGACAGGAAAAAAACTGCATGCTAAACCTACGCAATTGCCTGTAAAGCGGACAAGCGAAAGATAATCCATTTGATTCCATTGCTCCGCTATAACAGAATTTTTAAATAAAAATTTAAATCTTGAATTGGAACAACAAATATTTCTTTTGGGTTAAGCATTAAAGCTGCTAATTCAAATGGAGGATAAATTCCATACCCGCCATCTTTAAAGGTGTAGAAACCAAATAATCTTAAATCTTTAGAAAAAGGAACGATACATTCCTTTTTTAAATCGTAAACGGTAATATTTTTTTGTGGTTTGGCGATTACTGAATAAACTGGGTTAATTCCCTCTGTGACTCTTTTACCCGAATATAATACAGAAAATTCTGTTAGAGATCCGTTCTTGCCAAGAATTTCGCGCTCAACTAGAAATTCCCAGTTCACTTGTAACCATTCACAAGTAAACATTCCATCATCTTCCCAATCGTGATTATCCATTAATGAATCCAAACTTGGCCATGCTGCAATCAAAAAATTTCTAAATAGATTAATTTGCCTTGTTATATCCATTTTATTGAAAGGATCAATCTTCTGCATAAGAAAACCTCTTTTTTTTAAGCGGACCCGAATATTCCTTAGGACGCATTACATCAACATGATTAGGTTCACGATATCGACCAATTTTTTTTGGATCTATGTGATACTGTCGTAGATTTTTTGGATTAATATAATTACCCAAACCATTAAGCGCATCTTTACCAAATGGCACATATCCCTTTTTTATAAATGCTTCGTGAAGTTCTTGAGCTGTCTTGTTTTTAAAAGGACTTGCGGTTTCCCACATGTGTCCTTTAGGAAGCTGAGTATTTTTCTTTGTAGCACCTTTAGCGCTACTAAGGCCTTTTGAGATTAATTGCGTTTTTAAAACTCTTGTTCCTATGTTGTAGGTTTTTTGGCAATATTTTACGCCATATTTAAATCCGCTAGCAGCGCGAGCGACAGGAAACAAACTGCATGCTAAACCTACGCAATTGCCTGTAAAACGGACGCGCGAAAGAGAATCCATTTGATTCCATCGCTCCGCTATATTTGCATAATTACCATTAAAGGCGTCGATACCGGTTTGTCGAAGATCATCATCCCGATCAAGGATATGATCTTCCGGACTCCAAAAACTGTGTGCAACAGCCGAAGTAAACTCTTTAACCCGTTGCCAAGCCGATGGAGGTCGATTTTGTTCTCGACGATCTCTATCGATAGCGCTGTCCTTTGAAGAGCCATTACTATTGACAGATTCATTGGAGCTGACGGCTTCGCCGCTGCTTTTAACTGTTTGTGTTGTTGTATCTACATCCTCTTCGGGGTTAAGTCCGAAGCGATCAAAAAAGGATAAGGGGTTATTCAATACATACGCATAAAGGTTTGGTCCACCTTCCCGTCCAATAGGATCGGGGGTCAGCCAAACATTGGACAAAGGATCATAGTACCTTAGCCCAAAATAGATGAAGCCACTTTCTGCATCATGCCGTTTGCCGGCATATCTCCAGGGTGATAGGGCTTCTGTTTTTAACTGATTCTGCGCATCATAAATGCGCTCTTCCCCAAAGACAGAATAGCGATAGGTTTCAACAACCTCGCCCGAGGGGTCGAGCAAGGCACAGATATGTCCCAGATGATCATGTACAGGCACATAGTGCTCTTCATATAACTCTAAGGCGATGGCTCCACGGCCGCCTCCTGGCACCCGCAGTTCCGTGATCGCATGCCGGGCATCGCAAGCTCCGGCTTCTTCGCCATTAATATAGAAAAACTGCTTGGATTGCCATTTTTATTTTTTCGGATGCTCATGTCGTGATTAAAGTGCCAGGAGCGAAACCAGTGTTCGCTATTATTTGAACTGCAGTAAAAGCGCCTTAAATTCATCGACTCTACGCCGGGCAGTTCGATGTCGGTTTCCATATCAATGTAATCGCCGGTGATCACATTCACACAATTGTAAATGATGGAATTCGGATCGCCTTCGAGACTCGATAGAGAGTTGCTGTAATCGCTGATGATATCTTCGTCGGCTTTACAAACAACGTGCAGGATGAGGCATAGCAGTAGAAAAATGCGGTACATAAAAGTTCCATTGTAAGAGGTTCTTTAGTCAAGAGGAGCGGAATTCTAGCCAAAAAAATGTGTAGTACGCAAGAAATTTTTTTTTGAATTAGGAAAAACAGGATAATGGGATCGCCTTCTCCGAAGATGATCCCATTATCCTGTTTTTAATCTTAAACGATCTGATTGCATTATTTTTTTTCTTGATTTAGTTTGATGATTAAATAAAAGAAAGAATAGGACGTTATGCTTTATATGGTCAAATTCCTTACATCACTAGCTATGAGAAAAATAATAATGAGCAAAACTTTTCTTTTTTGTTTTATTTCACTCGTTTGCATTCCAGCCCCTTTTCTATCAGCTGTCCATTCCGACCAATATTTAAATAGCAGAGCAACCCCACAACGCCTTGTGCGCGATTTGCTGATTATAGGATGCGCACGCAGCGGTACAACATACATCACCTATGTATTGCAAGATTGCGGACTTAATGTAAGACATGAAGAAAATGCAAATTATGGCATTGTGTCTTGGCCTATGGCAGTAGATAGCTCTAACAGCGTTTGGGGTCCATCATCTAATAGATACCGTTTTAAACATATTTTCCATCAGGTCAGGCATCCTTTAAAAGCTATAGCCTCTGCTACCACGGAACCTCTACGCTCCTGGACCTATATCTGCCAGCATTGTAAGAACATTAAAATGAATGATAAACCTTTAGTGAAGGCCGCCAAATATTGGTATTATTGGAATTTATTGGCTGAAAATAAAGCCGAATGGACATATCGTGTTGAAGATATTGAAAATGTGCTTGATGAAATGAGCAGACGCCTAAATATTCCATTGGATAAAAAAGCTTTAAGGAGTATTTCAAAAACAACTAATAGTCGCCACCATGCATCTTATACGTGGAAAGATATCAAGGCTGCCATCACTCCAAAACTCTATGCTAAAATCCTCAAGATGGCACGCCGTTATGGCTATAACGTCGATGATGCGGCATGATGAAACTCCAGCCCTTCCTCAAATCTAAACTCTCTGAAGCACGTTCCATTCATCAACTTTTGATGTTCAGATGGTATAATATCAAGCACTTGAACATCATATTTACGAAAATCTTTTTTGCTGCAAGTGATCACCTTGCCCTTAGAAGTAAAAATGCTAGTGATTGAGGCAAGATCCGTTTGAACCTCTTGCAAAAGTTTTCCCGTTTTCATATTCCAGATTTGGATAAATCCGTGACAGGCTAATAAAAGCAATTTGCCATCCACACAACAGCTTGAATTTTTTTGGTTAAACGCGCATTCGATGCTTTTCCATTCAGTAACGCCCCTTTTTCGCACCTTAATACCTCGATTGTCCCCTCCAATATCGTATTCTCCACCATTAAAACACCATTGCAAGCCATTTTCTACAGATTCATCATGTTTTAAAGATGCAAAATGAGTGGTGAAAAATGACAAACACTCTTTTCCGGCGTCATTCGTTGTGAATTTTTTGAACGTTATACATTCTTTTTTCAATTCAAAAGGATAATAGCGCGTAACGCGGTAATCATTGATTTCCCCTTTTGCGATAGCTTTGCCTGAATTTATCGAGCCAATATAATATTTATTAAAAATGGTAACGGCCACCAGCTTATCATCAAACACAGAAACTGTGCAGAGCGGTTGAGACACTGAAAATGCTTTTATTTGTTTTAAATATGAATCAATCACAAAAACTCTTTGCCTTCCCATGAAAAAAAGAACATTGTTCATGTATCTAATCTCTGGATCTACTGTAGGATCTTGAAGCGTTATTTCTTTGATTTTTTTACCATTATTAGGATCAAAAAGGGTGATTTTATAATGTTCGCTCTTTTCCGTATGATTTGTTAAAAGATAAACCCCCGCATCTGAAACCGCTAGATTATCGTTAGAACAAATAGTCGGCAAAAATTGCTTTGTTTTTAGATTGGGATATAGAATACTCGAACTCACCTGTTGCGTGCTATTAGCGATAGGATGAAGATTTGATTCTCTTGGATATTTAAAAGAAATTTTAATGTCGTTCACTGTAAATTTGATGTCATTTAAAGACTCCAAACAACCCTCATTGTTTTGTAACGAATTGGAATAGGATCGAAATTCTTCAGAAGGAACTGACGTATATGTTGTTCTTTCATTCGAATATTTCAATGCTTGCATTTTTTTTAATCCATTAATTTAAGGTATTTATCTAAAAATATTGCGGAAATAAACTAATAACTTAAAGCTTTGGAAAGATCTTGATGATCAAAAGCCGATGCCATGCGATCTATTTCAGAAAGACTGATATGCAAACTTTTAGCTTCTTGTCTCCAGTTTTTGACGGCATTGCCGACTTCTTTGCTATTCTTTTAGCATTTTCTTGCTTTAATCCATAAGCTTGCAGAATTGCTTCAAATCTTTTTTCATCGTTCTTTAAATATCTTGGTGAATCATAAAAACTATCTATTGAGGATAGTCTAGATTTTCAGCGACATCAATCTTTTTACTTTCAACCTCATAATTGTTAGTTATGATTTCACAAATCTCTTTGTATAGTGTATAAATATAAATATATTGATTATCTACAGCTCTTACAGTAACGTCTGCAAGTTGTATGCGATTACAGTAAAATGTGGCCTTGTTGCGCAATACCTCTCACGTCAAATTTGAAATAGCATGTAAATAAAAAATGCATGGAGTAGGCTTCTGCTTCTTACCACAGAAGGCAGAGACTATCCATGCAAACTGAACCGACTTATCGTATTCGAAATTGGGCTGAGTATAACAAAGCTCTTATTCAAAGGGGAAGCATAACCATTTGGATCGATGAAAAAGCGATCAAAAACTGGTTTTCTTCCCATCATACCTGCCGAGCTGGCAGCCCTGCAACATATTCTGATGAAGCCATTCTAATGATGCTTATTCTCAGAGAGGTATACAAACGTTCATTGAGGAACTTACAAGGATTTGTACAATCGCTTTTTCATGTAATGGGCCTGAATCTTCCAGTACCGAGCTATTCGCAAATTTCAAGGCGAGCTAAGTCGCTTCATAAAAGAGTTAATCGTTTGACGCAAGGGAAGAAGGCTTGCCATATCATCTTTGATTCTACAGGACTTAAAGTACACGGAGAAGGCGAATGGAAAGTGAAAGTCCACGGAAAGAGTAAACGTAGAACATGGAGAAAATTCCATATAGGAATAGACGCAGAAACACAAGATATCATCTGTTGTGAGCTGACGGGCAATAATAAAGGAGATGCTGAAATGGCAGAACGGATGCTAGGAGAATTACCTTGCAGGGTGAAATCTGCCAGGGGTGACGGGGCTTATGATGCGAGCCGATTTCGCAAGAAGGTCTATGATAAAGGGGGCATTTGTATTGTGCCACCACCAAGAGATGCGGTGTATAAGGGTACAGCAAAAGAGGGATGGGAAAAGGAAAGAGATGACGCCATTGCAGCAATTCATGGATTTGGTGGGGATGACATAGGAAGACGGCTTTGGAAAAAATGTTCAGGTTATTATGAGAGATCGTTATCCGAGACAGCGATGTTTAGGATCAAGAGAATGTTTGGAGGCAGATTAAAAGCTCGTTCAATAGGAGCTCAAAAGACAGAAGTAATTTGTAAATGTATGATAATTAACAAGATGAATAAATTGGGGATGCCGAGATTTGAATGGGTATTCGAAGCAGCTTAATGGCTGGTAGAATGGGCGAGTTAGCATTTTAGCGGGTGTTTTTTTCTTCTATGCTGTGAGGGCTATTGTGCAACAAGGCCATTCTTATACGTATGTACATAATTTTCTAACGTTTTTTTAAGACGAGAAACTTTATGAAGGTTGGATCCTTGATAGATATATTCGATGGTAGATTGATCAGGTAATTGAACTTCTGTCAATCTTCCCATTCGATCATACTTGTATTCTAAATTCAATCCATTGGCGAGCGTTTCTTTAGTAGACTTCTTTCAAAACTCCCTAGTCAACTCTAAATTGTGAATTCCTGCGATCAAATTGAATCGCAAACCAAATCTCTTTCTTCGATTCCTATATCTGTCACTTATAATTTTAAATCTTTTTAAACTCCCTATCACATTCTCGTTCGCAACCCTTTCAGAAGATATTTCTCTATTTTGTTTTTTCTCTTCTACTGTTAGAGGCTTCTTCTTACTGGATTTTTTTGGAAGCCTTGAATTGCTCTATAATTTCTTTATTCCTGTGTATCCACTGTCCGTTATTCCACAACGATCTTTTGTCCACCGTACTCTGCTTTCTTTAAACAATTTAAAGTCGTGCTTCTTCCCATTACTAAAATTTGTACAAATTACTTTTTTTGTTCTCTTATCTACAACAATCTGGCTCTTTATTGTATGTCTTTTCTTCTTACCTGAATAAAAATGTTTCTGCTTATTATTCCGATTTTTTATTTTCTGCTTTTGTCTGACTTTTTTTTAGGGCGTTCTATTGGCGTTTCAGATGCATCTATAAGCAGAACTTCATATTCCATATCACTTTTTAAAAGAGCTTTACGCCCTGGCAAAGCAAATGCGGGGTCTTTAATCAAAGTGTTCTCTACCCAGCGTACAATTTTGTATGCCACGCTTTCACTTACTCCATAGCTTGTTGCTATATGAAAATAAGTCCTATATTCTCTAATGTATTCTAGAGCCATAAGCAGCCGATCTTCAATCGATAACCTACTCTTACGTCCACCTCGAGTTTTTTTCTTCTGATCCGCTTCCCTTAAAATCTCGACCATTTTTTTAAACGTACTTTTTTTAACCCCTGTTAATCTGCGAAATTGTTCATCTGAGAATTCTTCTATTTGATCGTATTTCATTGATACCTCCACAAAGGCATCATATATACATTAAATTTTTTCAAAACGCTAGTTTTGAAAGAAGTCTAATATTTATAAGAAATGCTTTTTTAGCATATCTAACGCAGAAATTTTACAATTTAACCGTTGCAGGTTGGTTGTTAAGGTTTATTTCAAACGAAGGATGCAGGCGTAGCCTCCATCCCATCCTTGCTGGTTAGGCAAAATGGATTTTTCGAATAAAGTCTTTAAACCGAGCTCTTGATAGGCCCACAAAGCCATCTGTTCATTTTCAGATTTCATGATGCTGCAGGTCATATACCATATCTCTCCTTCATTGGAAATAAGGCTGGCCGCTTTCTGCAGTAACTTTTTTTGCAAATTTTCTTGCTGAGCAAGATTCTCTTCTGTCAGCCTCCATCGAGCCTCGGCGCGTTTGTTCAAAACTCCCGTATTACTGCAAGGCACATCCAGCAGAACAATATCAAATTTTCTTTCTGCAGCATATTCTTCCCCCCGACTTATTGTTAAAATAGGCTCAAAAGCATATTTCATACAATTTTCGCGCAGAATTTTTACTTTATCTTCTGTAACATCATTGCCATACAAAAGGGCCTGTGGATAAGCATCGTGCATCCAAAGCAACTTACCTCCAGGTGCCGCACACAGATCCAAAATAGCAGATGGATCTTGCTTTCTATGTTGACTAAGTTCATGCAATAAAACCACCGGAGTCATGTTTTGAATGTAATAATCGGAGGAACTGGCGATCTGTTGCAATTGCAACGTATCAGATAAAATTGACATTGAATAATTTTCTGCACCGCTCTCCGCCTCTTGCCTTCCTGCTTGGCGCTTCCTAAACATAATCGGTGCGGGTGCATTGCCAGCTTCCATCACTTCTTTGCCGCTTTCAAGTCCGTACTCTTCAATAAGCCGCTTCACGAAATATTCGGGGTAAGAATATCTGATGCTGAGTGCGTTGACACTGTCGCCTTGAGGAAGAATAGGTGGTTGTTTTGGCGCTTTCCTTAAAAAAGCATTTAAAAAATTACCAAAAATTGTATGGATCTTTTTTTTGGCGATTCTAACTGTTTCATCGACGATAGCATAAAAGGGGATCCGATCGGTGCAGTAGAGTTGATAGAGTGCTGTGCGCAACAGGGCCTTCTCCCTCACACTTAAAGAGAGTTTATCGCGATTAGAAATGTTTAAAGCATAATAATCCAAGACGTTCGCCATGCGTATGGATCCATAGGCAATTTCTTGGGCTAATTTAAAATCGTTCACCGATGGTTTTGCTTGCCGACGCCATTGTTCGATAGTGTCAGCTGCAAACGATTGTTGACGCATGGAATTAAGCACGGCTACATAAGCTGCTTCACGTGCATTAGGGATAGATTTTTCTGTCATTCACATGGGCTCTTTTCAAGGGTGAGCCAACGGTAGACAATCCAATCCCTGAACCACTTTTGCAGATTCTGCGTGGCTTCATCTAAAAGAGAGCTTTGTTGAATTTCGATCCAATCACATGCTTTTTCAACAGTAGTGCCTTGTTTGAACAATTCCAACAACCGATATTCTGCTTCGGACACCTCTCGCCAGACTACATCTTGCGCAGTATTTCGAAAAAGAACGTTGTAATATTTTTTGTCTTTTTTTAAAGGGGGAAAATCGTTATCCACCCAATACTCAGGATCATGTTTTAAGAAGGCTTGTCTAAATTTCATCAAATCATATCGAAATTCAAACAAGCGGACGTTTGGTTGCAGATAGAGATTTTGCGCTAGCAAACTTTCAGGATCGCCAGATGTGGGGAGAGTATCCAAAGCAATGGGTGTCGCCTGAGGTGCAATGAAGCTGTCATTATAACCGTTGTCAAGTTGCACGGCATCCAACACCAGGTTAATATCGTCAGCATGATACTCTTCCTTAACCCATTGCCCCAACCGATCGCCTAATAATGAAAGAGACCAGTGGCGGGGTGGATATTTAACTAAGTAAGGAATAGAGATCAGACGGTTAAAATCGTGATATCCAAATAAGCGTGTGACAAAGGGAAACGATTCGTGCATCGAGCTTAACAGCCGCCACCAGTATTGCTGATTGTAGATCTGAATTCTTTGAGCAGGTCTTAAAGTTGGACTAGGACTAATGTATGCACACGCTTCGACCTCCATTGGCTGACCTATGGGAGAGATTGGATTCATCCGACTATCTTCGTCGATGGGCCGTCCAATAATACCGCCAAACCACAACTGCGTTTTCTTTAGTTTAAGAGGTACCTTCGTGTCAAAATTCATCGTGCTACCTCTTGTTCTTGCAAGACCTTCGAGGATTTTTTCTGTTTTTTCCGCTTTTGCATAAAGTCAACTTGGAACTGTTTGGCTTTTAATGCCTCTTCCCACGTCTTTTGAAAGCTGATGAAATTTTCATCCCATTCTAACAAAGTGGAGACGCCCGCTGTCTTTGGATAGACTTCAGCATAGATATCCCACACTTCATCCCGCACAACATTATCATGCGTATCGAGGACATAGTCACCATAGTCGCTATGCCCCGCCAAATGGATTTGCAAGACTCTCTCTAAGGGAATATTATCATAATACTCCTTCGGCGCAAAACCGTGGTTGCGGCTAGAGACATAGATGTTATTAACGTCTAGCATCATATAGATGTCGGCCTTTTCAACAATGGCGGAATAGAAGTCCCATTCAGGCATTTCGTCAGCTTGATAGGCTACGTAGGAAGACAGGTTTTCCAAAGCAAAGGGGATTTCTAAGAAATCTTGGACGATTTTTGCGCGCTCAGCCACATAGTTGATCACTTCTTTCGTATAGGGCAGCGGGAGCAAATCATGATAATGAGCACCTGGTAAACGCCCCCAGCACAGATGATCTGAAATCCACGGTGTTTTAGTTTTTTTTGCTAGATTCTTTAAACGCTGGAGATAATCGAAATCAAGCGGATCAGGACTGCCGATAGCTAGAGAAACCCCGTGTTGGACAACGCGATATTTATCCAAAATCTTTTCCAAATTTTCCATCGGCTTTCCGCCAGGGACCATGAAATTTTCACTAATGATTTCAAACCAATCGATGGGAGGATAATCTCGGAAGATATCTTCATAATGGGGAATGCGCAAGCCGATGCCGATGCCTAGATTAGGCAGATTTTTTGCCTTTTGTGTCATATCATAAAATCCAAGGTGGTGATTCGATTGCCATGATTATGCCAATAAATCTATTTATATGAAAGCAGTGAGGAGTAGTCTTTATTTTAACAAGGCTCATAAGGTTTTGAGGGCTTGCGAGACTTTTTTGACATCTTCGATGGTTAGATCATAATATAAAGGCAGCGACAAAGCCTGAGCATAGTACGCTTCCATTTCTGGAAAATAGTCTGCTATTTCACCGCATATTTCTACCATGCAAGGGTGTCTGTAAAGGGGAATGTAATGCAGCTGCGTTCCGATCCCTTTTTCTTTTAGCTTATTCATCAAGGCGGTTCTCGTTGTGCCGATTGCACTGAAATCGATTTGAACAACACAGAGATGAAACGCAGTATGATCATCAAATTCATCTGTAAATAAACGGAGATGAGGAATGTGCGCCAGCTCTTCTCTATAGGCTTTCATCAAGATGCGTCGTTTATCGATGAAGGATTCAATCCGTTTCAATTGACTTCTGCCCAAAGCAGCTTGCATTTCAGTAAAATTATAATTATTAGACACTCCGACTACTTCATAATACCAAGGCGCCGCTTCACCTTGCAAAAATTCAGGATTCCGTTCCACGCAGTTATTTCGAAATAAACGCAACCGCCTTGCCAATTCTTTTTCATTTGTGGTGACAAGGCCCCCTTCAGCAGTAGTAATCGTCTTGGCAGGATGAAAGCTGAACATGGTCATATGGCTCCATTCGCAAGAACCCACTCTGGGACCAGTGACAGAGTAACGGGAACCGATCGCATGGGCGGCATCTTCAATGATAACCACATCCGGAACAGTCAGTCGTTGATCCAATTGTTGCATGTCAACAGGAATGCCGGCAAAATGCACGGGAACAATAATCGGTCTTTTACGAGAGGTAGGCTGATTGGCAGTCGCCGCAAGTTGTTCGATATTAGCATTGCCGGTATTGCGGTCGATGTCGACGAAAACTGGTGTTGCGCCAAAAGGGATCGCGGTCCCGACCGATGCAATAAATGTATTAGGACTCGTAATGACCCGATCGTGCGGACTGACGGCTGCAGCATAAAAGGCACCGGCTAGCGCGGCACTGCCGCTGCTAAAAGCCACGGCATAGGTCGCTCCGCAATAGGAAGCTATTTCATTTTCAAACGCTTCCACTTGGGAACCGCGTGTGATCCATTCCTCTTTCAATGCCGATGACACAGCGTCGATATCTGCTGAATTAATAGATTGATGAGAGTAAGGGAGAAAGGATTCTTGCGTCATAAGAAGTAGGATAATCAAAAAATAGCAAACTGCAAGTAAAAAAATATAGAGTTCCAGATTACACTGCCGTCCCTGCCGCTTTCGGGCACGGGTACGAAAAGCGGCAGGGACGGCAGGAATCCTCGATATCCTGTTTTTTATGTTCTTTTTTCTTTTTTGTTTTTTCATTTTGCTTTAAAACAGTCAATAAGTTGCCTGAAAAACCACTCTATATTCCGATGAAACACGAAAAAATTGAGCATTACATTAAGTCCGCAGGAGCGATGTCTGCCTTGTTAAACATTGGAGACTGCTCTTCCAAGGATTTTCAACTGTTTATCGAAACATCTCGCAAGGCGATGCCGCGCCACGATGCTTGCGAAGATTTTTTTGCCGGCGAACTTGCCTTTTATGATAAACGTTATGAAAAAGCTCTCAAACATTATCTTAAAGCAACCACGATTCCCCACTTTCATTTTTTTTGTTATCGCGCTTCCGCTTATCTATTTGATGCTGCTGGCAATCTTGACAAAGCACTTGGCTTTACGCAAAAGGCTTTAAAAATTTATCCCGATGATTACATGACGCTGACTTTGCTTGAAAAACTTCTCAACAAAGATAAAAAACCTGAAGATTCCATAGAGGTGCACAACAAAATCAAATTGGTCGAAAAAGAAGCGGCCCGTTTTCCTCTGACTTCCGCTCCAAAAAATATTCAGGCTGCAGCTTCAACACCCATCACAAAAATTGAAAAAAATAACTTATCTAATCTTTCTGTCATAACGGAGCCTTGCATGAATACTGGTGCCGAAATTTTTTCATCTCCGCAAAGTCAGGATTCAAATTCAGTCCAAGCTTTGACCAAACGGTTATATCCCTCCCATCTTGAAGAAGGGGTCTCTGATCCTTACATCTCTAAGAATGCTATGCCGATATTCACAGCTTATGAAGAACTGAAACGTTTAGCGAATATTAGTCAAAATCAATCTTCCGAAGAGGCCCAAAACTATATCACTGCAAGTTTAGGCGTCGATGCTGCCACACAGCTGGCCCTGGAAGAGCAAATTAAAAATTTCCAACAGTCGCGGGCCGAACTCATCCGTAATTATCTTGAACAGGCTAACCTCCGTCCAAAACAGCCGGATTATTCGCTTTATTATCTCCATGGCTGGCCCCATAACCAAACACCATCAAGCCTTTTTTTGACCGAACATTCCAGAAAAAGCACCGGAGGGATATTCATTCGTTGGAATGGAAAAGGGATTGTCATCAATCCCGGCCCCCATTTTCTTGAGCACTTTCATCAGCAAGGGTTGCATATCCGCGATATCAATTTTGTCATAGTAACCAGTGATCAACCCGATTGTTATACTGATGTTAAGGAAATTTACGAGCTCAATTATCAACTGAATATGATTTCATCTGACTTGCAGGTGATCCATTATTATTTCAACCATAAGGCTTTTCAAGATCTTTCAAAAATTTTAAAGCCTCATTTTAAACAAGAACGAAATGCTTTGCATGGACTGGAACTTTTTATCGATTCACCAGATGTCGAAAAGATCGATTTGAGCGATGGAATTTCGCTGCACTATTTTTTAGCTTCCTCTTGCAATACCTATGCAGCAAATCAGTCTCCAAAAAATAGCGGTGGAAAAACATCTCCTGCCCTTGGCATACGGCTTGATTTAAAAAATCCCCAATCAGCACCAGAGAAATCTTTAATACGGATCGGCTACATCGCCCATGTCTCTTGGAATCCTCTTCTTGCCCACCATCTTGGAAATTGCGACATCCTACTCACAGCTTTTGGCAGCACATGTCCTAATGATTACAATAAGATCTCTTATAACCAAGATAGCTTGGGCTATTATGGAAGTTCCACTTTATTGGAAGAGGTGGCTCCGCGTCTTTTTCTTTGTGGAGAATTTGGAGGAAAAGAGGGTGATATCCGTCTTGAGATCGCTCAAAAATTACGAGCTGAATTTGCAACCAACCCCACAATAAAAAGGCAAGAATCAATTGTACTTCCTGCCGATAAAGGGTTGTTCGTAAATTTGAAAAACTTAACTGTCAAATGCTCTGTCAGCGATCATTGGGTCGTCCCTTCGCAGATTAAAGTAATAAAAACAGCAAGGGCATTTGGAAAACTAGAATATCTTGCTCCAACGTGCTGCTATTGATTTAAAAGCATAAAGCATTAATGCAAGCTATTTTATAAGAAAATTTTGATGTATGTTTCTGATTTTCAGAAGCTCAGTAAATTTTGAGGTTGACCAAGAAAATTATTTTCAACTTGCTGAATCTGATAATCAGCGAGTTATCAACAAATGGAAAAAAGTTATCGACAATTTGCTTGCAGGGTAAGCGGACTCGTGTTAGATTCTTCCGCGAAACAGCTCCAGAATATGCTGTGGAAACGTTGTTTATAACTTTTAAAGGATCAAGACTATGTTGGCTTGTGACACATGTGATGCCTGGACTCAGTTTCTTGAGTTCGTGAAATCCCGCTGCTCCGCTACTGCATTTGGCAACTGGCTCATGCCCATCAATGTTTTGGAATCCAAGAATGATGAAATTGTTCTCGAGATCCCTAACATCTTTGTAAAAGAATATCTGCTGTCTAATTATAAAACCGAGTTGTGTTCGTTTTTGCCTGTTAACGCGGACGGGGAGCCGGCTATTACATTCATCGTTGCTACCCCAATAAAAAAATCGATTCCCGCAACCACTCTTGCCACGCACGTTGAAAATAAACCGTCGCAAGAAACGGTCCATCATATCAAATTAAATCAAAACTATCGCTTCGAGACGTTCATTGAAGGACCCGCCAATCAATTTGTTAAATCGGCTGCATTAGGCATTGCCATGCGCCCTGGCATGTCATACAACCCTCTTTTTATCCATGGCGGCGTCGGTTTAGGTAAAACCCATATTTTGCACAGCATTGGCCACTACACGTTGGAAAACCATAAAAATTTGCGAGCACAGTGCATTACTACCGAAGCCTTCATCAACGATTTAGTTGATAATCTACGCAATAAATCGGTCGATAAAATGAAACGGTATTACCGTTCCGATGTCGATGTCCTGCTTGTCGATGATATCCAATTTCTTCAAAACCGCCTTAATTTCGAAGAAGAATTTTGCAACATGTTTGAAGCACTGATCAATCAAAACAAACAGATTGTGATCACTAGCGATAAACCCCCTTCGCAGCTGAAATTATCGGAAAGAATTGTAGCGCGGATGGAATGGGGCCTAGTGGCGCATTTAGGAATTCCTGAACTCGAGACGCGTGTTGCTATCCTACAGCACAAAGCTCAACAAAAAGGATTGCACATTCCCAATAATATCGCCTTCTATATTGCTGAACATATTTATAATAACGTACGCCAACTTGAAGGAGCTGTTAACAGACTGTGCGCACAATGCCGTTTGCTAGATCTCAACATTACAGAAGAAGTTGTCGAAAAAAGCCTAAGAGAAATGCTCCAACATACGCCTCATCAAAAAATCAGCGTCGAGCAAATTTTAAAAAGTGTCGCCACCATTTTTCAAGTGAGAGTGAGCGATTTAAAAGGGCCGGGTAGAACCAAAGAGATCGCCTTGCCTCGTCAAGTCGCCATGTATCTTGCTTTAAAACTGATCAAAGAGTCTTTGCAAACTTTGGGTGGATATTTTGGCAGAACGCACTCCACTTTGTTGCATGCCTGCAAAAATATCGAAAAAAAATTGGAGAATGATGAGATGCTGCGCCGTCAAATCAATATGATTGAACGCAATATCCATTCTTAACATAAAACCCTTATTGCCTCATGACAAAATTCACTAAAAAACTGGCAAAAAAAGCGGGGATGCCTCCAGGCACTCTTGTCCATGTTGGAAATCATGTTGCAGAGCATATTTCAATTCAACTTTTCGATTATGATGCCAACCATTTTGTAGAGAAAAAAAATGGGACCATTCAAGATTGCTTAATTTACCTTGATTCACCTTATTCAACTTGGCTCAATATTCAAGGGATCAGTGATATCCATATGATTGCAACCTTAGGCAAGCATTTTGGATTTCATCCCTTAATTTTGGAAGATATCGTTAACAGTTGCCAACGATCAAAATTAGACAATTTTAAGGATAATATTTACATTGTCATGCGTCTCCTAAAGTATAATAAAGAGAAAGATAACTTCGAAGATGAACAGATTAGTGTTATCCTTGGAAAAAATTACCTCATTTCCTTTATGGAAACGCAAAGTCCTATTTTTGAATCAATCGCACAACGACTTAGGGACAAAAATAGCCGTATCATTAGCCGAGGAGTCGATTATCTCTGTTATTGCCTTATTGATGCTATCGTGGATAACTATTTTGTCATTCTGGAATGTTTTGATGAAAAATTAGAATCTTTAGAAAGTTATCTGATCCGTCAACCCACGCCTGCTATCTTACAAAAAATCCAAAAGGCAAAAAGAGAGATCATCCTCCTAAGAAAGAGCATCTGGCCTATGCGGGAAGTGGTCAATCAGTTTAAACGCTTAGACACCCCTTTGATTAAGGAGCCGACTAAATTGTATATGCAGGATGTGTATGATCATACCATTCAAGCGATCGATACCATTGAAAGTTTCCGAGATGTTTCGTCGGGTTTATTAGATATCTACATTTCTAATATCAATCTGCATATGAATGAGATCATGAAGGTGTTAACCGTCGTCGCCACCATTTTTGTTCCACTGACATTCATTGCCAGTCTATATGGGATGAATTTCGATTATATGCCGGAGTTGCATTCTAAATGGGGCTATCCGGCTGTCTTAGCCACCATGTTGGTTATGCTAGCCGGAATGCTCTATTTTTTCCGACGCAAGGGTTGGGTTTAAAGAGGCATACGAAGAAAGCGGCATAAATAAGGAAAGTGGTTTATCCACAAAAGAAATAAATCCATACTTTAAATAAAAACCCTTAACTTTTTCATTTTTAGCATCCACAACTACGGCATAAGCCCCAATATTTTTTGATGCAATATAAATCCTTTCAATGGCATCAAATAAAAGTTGTACTCCATAACCTTCACCTTGTCGATCAGAATGAATTGCTAATTTTGCAATTAATCCTGCTCCCACGGGATAACGAGGTGAACCTTTTGTATATTGAGTAGGAAAGAACGTAAAGGGAATACTAGTCGTGCAGATTGTATAATAACCCACTAAGACCCCATCAAAAATTAGCACATAGGTATTTCCGCGCCCATTTTTATGATTTTGTTCGGCATATTTTTTTTAATATTCGTCAAGCTGTTCATTACCACAATAAAACTGATCGCATTGACCTTTGCTAATATTTGTAATGGGAGTGGACTGAAGCATTTTCGTTTTGAGATTCAATTGCGATTAGTTTTAGAACCATGAAATTTATGATAAGCTTTTATGAATTCTTTATTAGGTTTAGGCGGGTTTGCTAATGCCTTTAATAGAAGATCTTTATCTTTATCAGAAAGAATCAATTCATTTGCAAGTGCTATAGATTCCACAATCGGTCCACTCGATTTATTTCCCATTAAGTATGGTGTGCTTATACTCATGAGATCCTTTAAAAATATTTCTATAACTTTACATTCGGAGCTCAGTGGCTCCTCGGATACACACGAACTGGAATTGATTCGAAAATTTACTGCGGATGTCATAATTTTCCTTCTAAAAAATCCATATATTTTTTGGTTAATGAATTAAAAAATACATCGGAAAGGGTTGCATGCAAACCATTTAATATGTCTGAAAGAACTGTCCAATCATTGTCTCGCTCAACTGAGGATATAACGTCTAAATCAAAAATTATACCGTTTGATGTTTCTGTTTGCTCAGAAATATTAACAATCAAGCGTTGATTTTCTTTTAGATAAAATTCCGATCGAGTTTGAAATCCTCTTGTATTGTCAAGGATGGCATTTGGATAATATTGATTAGTATTTAACCATACGGATAAAGGCTCATTAGGATCTTTTCTAGGAATTAAATTTATATACCGGAGACCTATACGTTTGACATTGACAATCGGAAACGCCTCATTGATTGCAGTCCATCCATTAAATACGTCTTCTTGAAATTTTTCCCATCCAGGATATACTCTTACTTCATTTATTGTAAGAACGCCAGGATGAATCTGGATGAGATGATTTCTTTCATTATGTTTAAAAATCCAACGCCTTACACTATGTTTTTCTGCGTCCACAGAAATTCCGCTTTCATTAACCGTTGCATGATATTGCTTAATTCGTTGTTCAGTCACATTTGGATAGTTCGATTGCAGAGCATTTTTTAATGTTTGTAATTTGCTATTATCGTAATCGGTTTTCGAATAAAAATGAATTTCACAAAGAGCTTCAGCGATAGTAGGATTTGCATAAACTTGACCTCTTTTGTGTGAATTAGTTTTTATATGTTTGCTTTTCATAAGCGACTGGTTGAAACCTCGAAAATTTAATAAAACTATTTATTTTTTAATCTCGCACTTCAGATATTTTTTTGCAGTAAGAATGAGACTTTAGTCTTTTCTTAAAATTGAATAAGTGGTTCATGTTAAACTACTTTTAAGTTATATACTACAAGAAGTTTTATTGAAAATACCTTTTTAACTTTGTGCTCAAGCTTTATCTGGTTGCTCGGCAAAAAACCAGTGCTCTAATCTCTGCAGGTTCGTTAGGAAGCATCGTTGCTGCACAATGCTGTAAAGTGCTGCCGGTGGTCATCACATCATCGATAAGCAAAATGGATTTTTGATAGATATCAATATTAGACTTTAAACCTATTTCATGACCTTCAAATTTCATTCTTTGCTTTCTGTTCAAGCCCGCTTGGCTAAATCCGCCGCTTTTCTTTTTTAAAAGATCGATGAGAGGTACGTTAAGAATAGCAGAGATTTTTTTTCCTAGCAGCCGACTTTGATTATATCCCCTTTCTAACAAACGGAGACGCGACATAGGAACAGGCACAATGACATCGGGCATCGACCATTTAAGCTGTAAAAATTGCAAACACATATAACTCGCTGCTCCATCAGCTAAATATGTTTGACCTCCATATTTTAAAGCTCTCACAAGCGAAGCCGGAGGGCCGACATAATCAAAAGCGGATGCAATTCGATCTAGAATAGGCGGCCGTTGACGGCAATCGCGGCAATTTGAACGTTCCGCATCGTATTGCATGGAAAAACACAAGGGGCACCGTTCGAGCGGCTCGATCAGCTTCATCAATTCAAGGCAATCGCGACAAAAGATCGGTTCATTGGAACGGCGGGATTGATGGCAATGCAAACATAGCGGGGGATACAGCAAATTTGCAAAGGATCGAATCAACGGTCCCATTATCGATGTTTTTTAGGAGGCGGGGTGCTTGACCGAAATTCAAAATGCCTTCCAAAGAGCTCTGTTAATTTCGATTCAATATCTGTTGACAACTCCGGATAGACCTTTGGATAATTATCGCGGATCCAATCATCGAATTTCCATGCGATATGTTCCATGTCCTTTTCCCAGACAGCCGCGTCAGATAATTTATCATTGCGCATTAATTTGCCGACATCGAGATGGATAGGACGATCATCCACAAAACCGGTGTTATGCATTACACCGTGGTCTTTGTCATAGATCCCCTTTTGATATTCTGTCGCATACAAATCAAAAATTTGCCGTAGTCTCTGTTTGACTAGAGGTAGATTCCCTTTTTCCAGAGCATCTTGAACTAGGGTACGGGTTGTAATTGCTTTTTCCTGAAGAATAAAAGGGACTTTAGTTAAATCAATGGACCGCTTAAAACCCGCCTTATCAAGAATGGTGACAAGGCGTGGCTCGGCTATAACCGGATTCAGCTGAATATATATCAAGCCGCTCGCCTCTTTGTGTACTCCATAGGCTAAACGGTATCCTTCAAACACTCCATTTAGTTTTTTTTCTTTTCGAACAGCTTGCTTTTCTCGATAAGTGGAAAAGGGGGGGAAGGGGGGAAATATTTCAACAAACCAGTGCGGAGTCAAATGTTTAAATTTAAAAAATTTCAAAACATAACGTTGATCCTCGCTTTGAAAAGCGTAAGATTGCGCCCCTTTGCCAATATAGGTAAAATGTTGGGCTAAGATGCCATTGATTTTCTGCATCTCTGCAGATGAGGGCGTTGGGATGTCCCATGCTGCAAAGAAAGGCATTGGGTGGGTGATATTGCCTAAGCGAAAATCATCTGTCATTCGGAAATATAATCTTACAAGACCAAACGCAGCGATGCCGGTGATAAGCAAGATGGAAAACAAGCGTAATTTTTTTTGCATGAATGACTCGAATTTACTTTAATGCTGCCGTTGCAATGAATAAGTAGGTTTTAATAAGGTGCCTCCAATATTCACTGTGAATAGTTCAGCTAATTTAAAAAATAGATTGTGCTGCTTCATCCGGATTTGAACGTGTAAGTTTCCATCAAAATCCACATACGAAGGATGACCCACATTACTCAGGTTGAATTTTGATAATTTACCTTCGCTATAGACATCCTTGAATTTGCTGAGATACACCTTTCCGTCGCGAATGTCATACATAATTGTGCCTGAAACAGGATTCAAAACGGTCAAATCCAATCCGATCATGGTTAAAATTTCAGCGGGAATAGCCAAAATCGTATTTTGTAAATTTTTCTTTGGCGGATTAATAAATAACAATTTACCCGTTCCTCTAATACTTTCTATATTACTGCAATCTCCTTGCAAATGTTCTATTTCAAGCCGCCTAACCAATAAAGGACGCACAGGCATTTTTTCCGACGAAGTTACATCCTGAAGCAAGCTTGGACGTAAATTATTGATGGCTATAAAGGGCACATCCAGCCTCCAACGCCCATCCGACATTTGGAAAATATCGGCTTTCTCTATTGAAAAACTACCTGAAGGATCTTCGATGTGTATCCGCCGCAGTTCAATGCTGCCCGGTACGTAATTCGCCTCCGCAATTAATTGTTGAAAACGGTATCCCTTCAAAACAAAATCTTTGCCTTCGAGATATCCATGGAAATGCCATTGACCTGCATCTTCTTCGCGGATAGCGGCTTTACCAAGCCGCCACCGACCTTTAAGCGTATAACCCTCGCCCACTTGAAATAGTTTCATTTTTTCAGAAAGTTCTTGCGAGACCAGAAGGGCGGAACGTTGCGGTTTTAAATCGATCTCTCCTAGCAAATAGATGGCCTCCTCAGCCATCGGAACATCAGGATCATTGGCCAGACGCACATCCATTCCGGCAAAATAACCTTCCGCCTTTGTCACCTGAAATCCTACATGTGGATCGTTCTTCCAGTCTATGTGCAAAGGCGTGCGCTTTGGCTGCGGCTGCTGATGTTCAGGATGATAATCGGACATTAATATAATGCCCGAGGCAAAAGCCGGTCCGCGGCTTTTAGCTATCAGCCAAAATAGATAATTTTGATAGCGATACTGCGTTAAGATTTTTAGTTCGTTCAGATCGTACTTAAGGGAAAAATGATTGACCTCATGGTCTAGGCCTTGAAAATGATAAGTTCCCTCTTTTAGCGTCAATTCTGAGAGGGTAGAAATGGGTGTTTTGTGTATGGAATAAGTACCCTCAATATACCCTTCCCGTTTAAGGTCGCTGATAATGGCGGCAAGGCCCTCATTAATTATTTCCGGATAGCAATTTCTGAGAAGCTCGCCAGTACGTTTCAGATTTTCGACAGGGATATTGAATTTAATCTCATCGGCAATAAATTCGTCGGTGGTTTGAATCCGTTCCAATTTTCCAATATTCAGTGCACCCATGATTTCGCCGGTCAATGGATCTTTGAAAGCTGTTTGCAGTTGGCGAATGGTCAACCCGCGATCGGACACAAAATGAAAGGAGGCATTTGAGACATCTTCAAAAGGGATTCCTTTCAATTCCAAAGTCCGCAAATTTCCGCTGAGCAAAGTATCAAGACGCCATTTTTTGGCAGATGAGGGAAATTCGATGTGCAATTGACCGTTGGCCCTTAAATGACCTTTTGGATGATATTCATCGATAAAGTTTTGCAATTCCGGCCATTCATCCATGCGGTCTAGATTGAATTCCAATAAATTGACTTTCGCATCTAGAAACTCATTTCCATATCTATATTCCCCTTCCAATCCGGCCAATAACGAGTTTCCGTAATGCAAGCCAAGAAAATTGAATTTCCATCCAACTGGAATCGCCTCGATATCAGCTGCTACAGTCAAATCATCTAAAATGAGTTGATCGATCGACCATGTGCAATCCTTTTTACATCCATGCAATGAACACTTTTTAAATTCGTAACTTCCCAGTTTGACATCTTGTCCGATGGCATGATAGCCGATTGTAGAAGCTTTGGATTCATAATTCAAATTTACTGCAAACCGGCCTGAAGCATGTTTGACTTCGGCAAGCTCTTTTTGAAGCAATGGTGGAAGGCAAAACAGCCCTGTGCGGCCGACAACTTGAAGATCGTGCATCATCGTTTCTAAGGACAACTCAAACTTAAAATTTAAGCTATCGATTTGCATCCAATTTTTTAGAGAGAGATCCAAAACAGTGGGGTGCACATCTCCAAAATGGGTCACTGCTTGATCAAACATGACGTGAATCACATCATCATCCAATGACTGTTCTTCGGGATTGGTATACGTTTTGCCAGCGATGCGGATGATATCTCTTTTTTGATCGCCGATCCATATGTCAAACTCAGCTTCATTTTTGGAGAGATTAGCAAAAATGATTTGATCGCCTGAGAGGGCATAGGTATCTATTTCATTCCCTTTGCCTATCAACACAGTTCCGGCAATATCCCTTACCTCAAGGGTTTCGGCAGCTTGATTATAATCGAAATTTAACTTCACATCTTTAGCTGCCACATCAACATTGCGGAAGTTCAACGCTCCTTCATGCAAAGTTCCCGCAATGCTGGTCTGAATGTCAAGCTGTCCATCGCGATTCCTAATCTGCATCGCCAGCCCTTTTTCACTCAGTTGTAAATTGCCATCGCCAGGAAATTTCTGAAAGAAATTCAACTTAGGAAATGGCAAAAACATCCGTTGCACCTGGGAAAATTTACCCTGTCCGGCAGTAGCATAAATATTGGCTTCAAAACAACCTTCGCCCGGAATATTCAGGTCGAGATCGAGTTTTCCTTTAAAATTAACACCTGAGCAGACTGTTTGTAATTCTTCCAAACGGATTTTTGCTCCGGAAAACGAAACAAGAGCGCTAATGTCGGTAAATAATAGGCCGCTGTGCTTTTCAAGATAAGCGGCGGAATCTAATGGAACAGTGCCGTAGGAATCTCCGGATGCAAATTCAAAAAATTGGATGCCGGGTAATCCCTCGGAACCCTCCTCTTCAAAATTCTGCAGCCCTTTAACTGTCAACTTAAAGTCTTTGCTCTCTAAATTAAGGTTGCGCATGTCGTAGTTGATGATAGCGCTGGCATGATCGAAAGAACCGTTAAAATCTCCCACTCCCTGCACCGTGACATTACTATCTGAAAATACAATCGGCGCTAAATATTTAGCCAATGGCAGGTTTAAAGCTTGAAACCATCCATTGCGGAACATAAAACCTGAAACGCCAATTTCATTGCGCAGCCACTGAGTTTCTAAAAGTGCAGTAGGAGCCGCTAAAGGGGGAAGATAAGCTAGGGTTGCCTCTAAACCTATGCTTAACCAATAATCTGCTGCTTGCCGATGTAAAGGCCGCTTGCCCCATATTTTTTGTGAAACTTTTTCTAAATCAAATCCAAAATGGATCGTTTGGCCCGTTTCTTCAAGCTGCGGCCTGCAATGCATGATACCTTTAACTTGCACGGCGCCAGGAATGGTGCGGACGCCGGCAGAAATCGTTAAATGATCATCATTAAAATACTGCTTTATCCTTTTACGAAGAGATTCAGGGGCTACGGCCATCAAACCTTGTGCTTCTCCGGCAAAGTTGAATTTGACAACCTCTCCATCCGGAGATTGCCCATCCAAATGGATGGTCCCTTTCAAGCCAACAAATTTTCCTTCAACGATCGATTGCATGACGATGCCGCGTCTGATCGTCAGCTTGGAATGCACATCGGATAATTGATAAGGATCGGACTCTTGACCATTCAAACGAAGCTGGCCGTTGGCAATCAGCAGGTCAGCATTTAACGTTTCTAGGGGTTTGGCTGTGTCCAAACTAACTGCTACATCGCCGGAAAGTTCATGCACGCATGCCGACCATCCCCAAGGGTCTATATCAAACTGAACATCGTTGGCATGCATTTTCTCGATTTTTAAATCGGTCAAATGCAGTCCTTCTAAATAGGCTAAGGCCGAGGCATTAATCCGCCCGGCCGCCATATGGATTTGGCGTGTTTCGGGAAAATGGGGCGAAAGAAGGGCCATAAAAAGATCAAATTCACTTGGACCGATATTTGTGAAGCCTATTTCAGCAAATTTCAGATGAGTGCCCCATTGCCTTATGACAAAATGGATTGAAGCCTCTTGCTCTTCCTCAGACCCTAAGGCAATGTTCAAATCAAATGAACCATCTTCCTTGCTGGCAAATCGAGCTTCTCCATCTGTTTTTAAAGCCGAAATAATTCCATGGTGCTCGCATTTGCCGTCAAAATGCAACCGGGCGCCTGTGCGGGTTTGAAAATAAACTTCACCCGCTAAGTCGCTGATTTCACAAAAAGGAATTCCTTCGCGATCAAAGGCTATGTTAGCTCCACGCACGAGTTCCAGATGGCCTACGGTGCGAGGCATTGAAGGTTTGACCCCATTTTCTGAAGGTTGAGAGCGAGGATCCTCATTTTCTTGCAAGTGGATGTGAGCTTCGTTAAGGGCTCCTCTAATTTCCAAATTGGGTATGCAAAATGACAGATCGCGCATCGTCAAATCACCAACTGCAAACGGCGCGCCTTCTTTTGGCACTGTCAAGGCCAATTTTCCCTTTAACGTTCCTTTTTCGATAGCGATGTCTTGCAGCATAGGAAAAAAAGAGCTGCCCGCTCCAATCAATGAAGCGCAGTCTACTTCAGAAAAATCTAAATCCAATGCCACGTGCCGCTTTTCCATTTGTGCAAGGGATAAAACGACACAGTTTTTTTTCAATTCAGGATCATCCAAGCTGGCCATTAAACACCCCTTAGTCCCTTGACCGCACTCGACATCCAGCTGAAAATAGACTGTTTGCTGGGAAGGCGTTGGATCTCTGAAGTCATGAAGGGAAATACTACCTTGCTGGATGATGATCCTGCTATTCAAGGCAACTAATCCGCGGGCAGCCAATGAGTCCATCAATTTGCGATGAAACTTAGACGAAGCCTGTTTAACATCGGCCTGCGGTTTGACAACCAAAATCTCAACATCAACTTCTCTTGAAAACAAATGGGGAATGATCCGGATAGCCAACCGTTCAGCTTGAATTTGCATCCCCCCTTCAGCAATCGGCTGCCTTTTGATCAGTCGAGGTTTATCAAAAATCCAGCGCCCTTGCTCGAATGTCATTCGCTCGGCATCGAAATCCCCCTCTAGAACATTGCAGCAAAATCGCTTGATCCCGAATTCCATGCTTCGCGTCAAAATCGGCCGCCAAAAAATCAGACCGATTAGCAGCAGTGCTATGGGGATTAAAAATAACAATTTCTTTAAAGACAATTTATTCATAATGTTTTGCAGCTTAGATCTCTAATTTTGACTTAATTCACCTTTACAGAAAAGAAAAAAGAACACTTTTCGCTTGCTGGGCACGCTTTATTTTGCTAGCTTGGTGCTTTGAAAGATTCGGAGTGGTTGAATGTTAAGGCGAATTTTAGATTATCAACTGTATCTTGCTGAATGGAAGCCCTCCCTGTAGTTGAGGTCATAGCTCAAAATATCGAAATATTTCAAGATGACTCATCTAAACATATAAAACTTGATTTAGTTTAATCAGCAACTATTTTTGTATTTTAATATGAGTGAACTTATTTTTTTGCAGAAAACCCAAAGAATCCTTAACGAAAAGATATTTGGATTAGTCATAGAGGTTTATATATGAATTTCGTAATTACAGGAACAGAAAATATTCCTACTTATTTAGCAATAATTGGGTTTACTTTTGTTTTTTCATTCTTTACTTGGTTCTGTTTGTTTAAAGAGTTAGACATTCATGAAGTCAAGTACACAAAAAAACTCAAACGGAGGTCTCTGTGGTTAATTTTCTCAAACCTGCTATTGCTAATCCTTTGGTGGCGGGTATTACAGCTTTTACTTTTACGACTGCAGTAATGGCTCCGCCTCCTGCTTATGCAGCTAGCGTTAATTTAGATCTAGCAGCAATCAACTTCGGAATTAAGGTTGAGAAAATCTATGAGAAGGTAAAGAAGAGCATCGATAAAGGCGAGACAAACAAGATCGTCGGTTACATGTTCGACTTCAAGAATGAAGTTGAGCAGTACACAGGCTATAAGTTTGACATCAACAAGACAATCGACCAGGCGCAAAAAGAGGCTAAATCGAGAGGTCAAAAAGTAGATGACAAATACATCAAGGCCATCAAAAAGGAGTTCGGCAAGCAGGATAAAAAGCACAAGCACCGAGCAGTTTGGTTTGCCCAGTGCGCTGAAGTAGATATCCCTTACTCAACCTTTGAAGCCGACACAAACTTTGAAATGAACTATATGATGGCCAAGTCCGCTCAGAAAGGAAAGGGCAATGACGTTGAGATTGAAGATGTGCCAATCACAATCATGGTAGGTGTAACCGTTACACTTTGCGGATTGTTCCCCTGGTTCGTTCCATTGCCTGGATGCCAAGTCGCAGGTGGATGGCTTCTCAGTTCAGGAGTGTCCATTTTAGGTGGAGACGCTGTCAAAAGATGGGATGATTACGACCAAGAACAAAGAAAAAAGGATAAATAAAACGGAAGACTTTAAAAAAATCATATAGCTTGTGTCTTAGCAAAAGACAAGGTGAATGCAGCGATGAAAGAGTTTATTGATCCTCTCTATTCACGAGGATAGAGGGATGCAGTACTTTGAATGTTATGGCCGTTTTCATTTAGGTTGGTATCATCCTTATGCCGCGCATCCGCGGGTTTATAGTAAACTATTTAAAATTTATTCAGGCGCATTCGTTCGGAATCATGGCCCACCCTTCAAATATGCTTTTTCAATTCCAAACCACTTTAACCCGGTTTTTAAGACTTTGTCACTATTATAATATTGTTCTAAGGAATTTCGGTGCTTTAATTCAATTCTCAAATCTTCATTATTATGAATATTTAATTCTACTTTTAGATATTCCCAAATGTCCGATGTTTTTTTTGGCTTTATTCCTAATTCGATCATCTCAGCGTATGCCAAAAGAAAATCTTCTTTATCGGGCGCACCCTTAAATACAAAGCTTTTTTGCTTGTTGTTAACATGCTTATTTTTTCAAATTTATTCGGTTTTATTCGATCCAATGAATTAAATTTTCCATCGATAGTATCTGCAATTACCTTTATTTTTGCCTTTACTTTTGTATTTTTAGGAATATACATTTGTTTTAAAGCCCCATTTTGAACACAAAAAAATTTATTTGTCCTTCTATCCTTAATTCGCTCGACTTCGAAATATTTTAAGTTATCAAAATGAATTTCTTCTTGGGTGTTTGGATTTAAAGTTAAATTAAATCTTCGTTTTTCGATGGGGTTCGGATCTTTCTTAGTACGTTTAACTTTTTTTGTTATGAATTCGATTTTTCCATGAATACAATTGCCCAGGTTTAAATCATAATCTTCACATCTTGAATTCAACTGATCCTTTTCTGCGTAACATATCTGATTGTTTTCTTTATCAATAATTCTAACATATTCAAAAAATTTTACTTCTGTAATAAAATGTTTGGGCGTTTTTATGTTGCATCGATTCATTTTTATGCCTGAAGCAACACAAATTAATCGTTCTATATCCCGGGAGCTCATCCTTTCTTGCCTAAGTTTTGTAACGAAAGCTTTTCTGGGAATAAAATAAACACAGTTTTCTGATGTCAATGGAATATCTGTGGGGTGGATTTTTTTCAACGAATATTTGATTTTTTTAATTTTAATTTGCAAATCATCTTCAGCGCAGGGAAAACTTATTGAACATTTTTTTGTATTTGAAATTGAAGGAAAACAGCTGCTGTGGGGAATTACACTAAAGTTACAAACGTTATTGTTCATGCTAGCTCCATCGGTTAAATTTGTTGCAACTTAAATAAAAGTCAATTTTTTAGCAATCTAAAGCTAATGAAATGACTAAGACAGATGGTTGCGTCGCGAGGAAGCTAGCTTTTGGACATTTCTAACCTTTTAAGGTTACGCTGCTCCGAGTCTGGGCAAAAATTTAAGTTTCTAATTATTAATGACATGAAGTAATTTTTATGTTAAAATAGTTATTATTAAATATCATACTCATACATCATCTTGGAGGCTCTTTTTATGAAAAATCAACCCACTTTTTTTGATATTCCAGATTTAAACTTACCGGAAGAAAACTCGCATGGTAACAAAGCGGCGACAAGTCGCCGCACTCCAAAAAGTGTCCATTGAAATTATAACGTTCTTTCGTCGCTTTCGCGGCTTCGCTAGCACTCTGCGTCTCAATTAACAAAAACCCGTCAAACTCGTGAGCCGCGAGCAGCGTAACGAGGAACATCCAAACACAGAGCATAAGCTTACTCCTGGCTACTTTCGCCGTTTTTTTCAGCTTTAGACCTATTAAACTAGAGTTCTACTTATATAAATAATTTATTTTAATTTAGACTATTTGCAGTTTTTTATATTAATAAACTCTTATTGTTTATTTTATTTTATATTAATAATTACAAAATATGCTGATCCTTTAAAATGAATCGGAGACTATATGAATATCGATAGCAGTACAAATTGGAAAAGTTATGTACTTAAAGATTCTGATGCAAATTGGGGAGAGCTTAACAGTCATTCATTAAAGGGAGCTGTTATTTTAGGGGTCGATTCGCCACGGGAAAGATCATTTATACATCAATTCATCCACTTTTCTCAACGAATTTCCATGTGGATGGGTTTCAACAAAAAGCCTACAATTCCAGAAATTGGAACCCGTGAGCTCGAAATCGGAAATGTAATCTTCGAAAAAAAAGCCATTTCACATGCTTTTATTATTCAAGGCCGATTTACCCAAGAAGATGCAATTAAAGCAGCTGAATTAAGAAAAACAAAAAAAGCAGCCTTAAAGGCATTGCATTATTCTTGGAATCCCATCCGTTGGACAGGCGTCTTTTGTGAGAAGAGACAATTAGCAAAAGAAGTTGATCGATTAGCACATTATAAAATCAAAGAGGGCAAAGAAAATAATTATGTGTGGATTTCAGAAGCGGGAGAATCGGGACTGCGCACAAAAATCTGGGCCCTTGGCGAAGATGATTACGAACATCTTATTATATTTGTGCCTCCCCCAAAAACAGCAAAAGTAATTTCTAAATTTGCTCAAAACGGCAGTGTTAATGAATTGGAGCTTTTGGAAGGAAAAAAACAATATAACGAAGTTCCTAAATTTCATTTTAAACAGGGGTGGCTCATCCCTTTTATCGGACTTGGCAGTAGCTTGCCTTTTCTAAAATCGAGAAAACAACACCGGATCCGCCATTCAGCTTCACGAGCTGTCGTCAATTTGATCGAAGGGACAGCTATTAAAACTCAGTGTAATAAGAATAAATCGATGGTTTGTTCCGAATTTGCCACACGTATCCTCCAGTCCAATATTTTGTATAATCAGTTAATACGCCAATATGGATCAAAGAAAAATATAAAACAAGCCATCAAAGAAAATCGAACTCAGGTCATCGAATTTCTTGACAAGGTATCTTTGGACAATGCTCTTATCAATAGACGTCCTGCAGGAACAATGCCTTATCAATTAACAGAGTTATTAATGGAAAAGTGCCAACGCAAAATGGAAGATATCCTTTAATTTTTAAATAAGAGCTTTAATCACTTTAGTTTCTAAATCGGGCCATAAAAAAGCGATGGCGCCGCTAGCTTTGTACTGATCTATAAGAAGACATTCTATCCTTTGTTTTTCTTTAAGCGATAAAGGAGAATGCGTTTGTTCAATTTTATCGATGCAGGCTTTCCTCAATTTAATGAACTCCGCCTGCAAACTGTCCACACTCTTTGTTAATCGATCTTTAACTTCTTCATCAAAGTCATCTTTTAGACGGATCTGGTTTTTAATTTGGGCAAATTGAACCGGATAAAAAGCTTGAGTCACTGCTTTTTGCAAGATCCGCTCCTCTTCCCCCTCGTTCATTTTAGACTGCTCAATGACAGCTTTAAAATGTTTAGGATCGTGAGAGACAACTTCATAGATGAATTTTTCCAGGCGATCGATTTTATAATCTGGGTTCCAACTTGTTAACTTAACCGTGCAAAGTTCTCCTGCATCATTAAACATTAAATATTTAGGCTTCAAAGGATCCAATAACTTCCGTTGGGAAAAGATTGCTTTTACTAATTCGACGACTGGATCCAGCCAGTTCATTTCCTTTGCCTTAAACTCCTGCCATTCTGGACTGCACCACTGAAGCTTTAACTTTTCCACAAGACCGAATTTACCTTCTACATCGACAAAATGAATTTTGGGAAGTCCGAGGAAACGGCCTGGATGGATCACTTTAAAACCTGTATATTTCATTTCAATGAGTGCTTCATTAGGTGCCGACCACAAAAGGTATCGGCTGGCTTCCCGGCTCTCTTTAAGGCTGGGATCGATCTCTTCGAAAATATCTTCTTCTTGCCCTTCAGGTATTGTTTTGTTATAGGAGGCCCAGGAAACAATCGTGTAATAGACACTACGATCAAACTTCCCCTCTTTTTTTTTGCCGACCTGCTTTCCAATGCGTATTTCGTTCACTGTGACGATTTTTGAATTGTTTTCCCCCATTTTATATTGTTTACTCACTAGCAAGCGGTCCGGTTCATCCAAGGTTGCTCGAAATTTATTGATATGCTCAAAATCTTCAGCGGTCAATACCCGCATTCCATGCAATTTTTCGATGGACAATTCAATGAGTAACTCTAGATAAGCTAGATTCGGGTGGTTATCCGCTTTGGATGTAAACCAAAATAAAGAGTGCTCCAACAAACCTCTTAATCCACGATGCAGCACACGCACTTCAACATTCGATTTGACTAAACAATTAATAAATTCTACCCAGTCTTCTCTCAAACAGATGTTATCGATTTGTGCTGCCCATTTTCTTTTGGAGGTTGGTACAGCGCCTTTGGAAAAGTCTATTAAAAGTTTATAGGGTAGGAAATCGGCATATTGCGCATGCAGATCAATAATTTGATAGTAACGTTGAATATCGGCAAAATATTTATAACATTCCATTGAAAAATAACGCTTGCAAAAAGCTTCAATCTTTGGATAACGCCTTCGCGTGGCAGCCAGTAAAAAATATTGCGCGGCATTGAAATAATCTAAAATGAACTGTGTCGATATTTTTACATTTTGCGTTGTTTCTGGCTGAGAATTTTTACAAAGGTCATTGAGATAGGTTTGATAAATAGGCAAATAATATTTATTGGCTAGTTGTTGATAGAGTAAAAACCATTCGTGTGTTTTTCTTAAAGCATTTTCAATGGCAATCATTCGGCCAGAGTTTCTCCAAGGGTACACGTAATGATGCAAACCACCATGATTGATTCCAGGTTCATCAATAAAAATATTCGGATATAAGCCGCTTAATAACTCTTCTCGGGTGAGATTATTTGCTTTGCGATGAATATAGGTGCTATCTGCCCGGCATAAGGCATATAAGTTGCCTTCAAATGTAGAAAAAGAAGGCAAAGAAGCTGTTGTTGTGTCCATGAACTATTTAGCGAAGTATTATCTCAGTCAATCGATTCAATTATCTTCAAAAATATAATTTTGATCATATTCCGTGAAATAGCGCGGAATAGTTTTTTCCGGGGAAACATATTGTTCGTTTAAAATCCGCGGGCTTGCCTTTTCCATTGTTTCTTTAAAGACTTTTTCCCCTTCCCGTTCATTAATGACAATCTCGCGGCTCTTAAAATAGGGCTCTATTCTATAATCCCAGATATCTTCACCAGGATACTTAGTGTTAAATCCATAGAAGTGGGTTGTGCCATCTTGCAACATGATGTTTCCCACATAATAAGGGTCATTATACAAGCAATTAAAACTCTCAAACTCGATATAAATCTCAAGTTGATCGGCAGAAAGGGGGAATTGTGAAATTTGAGGACCTAAAATAGGATTTTGATTGAATTCTGCAATCAGCCCTTCCACTAAATCAACGATTAAAAAGCGCGCTTCGCGGATTTCAAGGATATCCTGAGAGAGAAATTCCATCCGCACAGTATTGATCCCTTCGCCATAAAAAACCCTAGCATCTTCTAAACGAAGATGCTTTTCATGCCTAAGGTAAGGCATGAAATGTTGAACGGCATGGACAATTTCATTGCTATCCACTTTTTGGACCCATTCGCCGTGGCCGTACCATTCACTGTCTTCTGCCCGGTTCAAACAGCAACTTGTTAAAATGAAGAGTGGAAGGACGACATAAATTAACTTGCGGATATGGCCCATAACTAAAAAGACCTCTGCACTTGATCCTTAAAACATGTGATTTTATTTCTTTTGGGAATATTTGGAAAGACCTTTATAATTATTGCAAAGTTTGAGAAACAGTCATGAAAAAATACGAAGGAAAATTAATTTTTAAAGGAGAAGATCAACGAGGCGTTGTGGAAGTCGCTGAAGATTCGTTCCTCCGCTATTTGCATTTCGGAACCGCTATTCAACAAAGTTCAATGTTTTTAGACGATCCTTTTACTCTAGAAATGGAATGCAATCGCATGATGATGCTTCCTCTCTTATTCCATTCTACTCCTTGCCGAGTCCTGTTTTTAGGCCTTGGCGGAGGTTCCAAACTCAAATTTCTCTGGAAGTATTTTCCCGAATGCACGTTTGATGTGGTTGAATGGAGCCCATTGGTCATTGATGTCGGCCACCGTTTTTTTGCGGTTCCTGATGATCCGCGCATCCATATCTATTGCGACGAAGCTTATGGATATTTAAAAAAAGCCCCCCAAAATGAATACGATCTCATATTTGTGGATCTTTACATAGCCGATCAAATATCGCCTTCCGTCGGAACGGATTATTTCTTTTATAATTGTCAAAAATCCCTTAAGCCAAATGGGATAGTTTGCTGGAATATGTGGCGTAAAGGAATCTACGAACAGCAAAAGGCAACCATTGAAAACATGGTGCAAACCTTTGGCAAAGATTTTTTAGTCCTGCCAAATTCTGAATCTCCGAACTTCACAATCATTTTATTCAAAACTCTGCCGGTTCCTGTGCCCTTATCTGACATCAAATATAACGCCCAGCGGCTGCAAGAAAAGACCGCCTTGAATTTTACAACCTTGCTGGACTATCATAAAAATTTCGAGGGTTGGCGCCATCTTTTTAAAAATTAATTCATAGAAATAAAGATGTTGCTGCTTGATAAATTACCAGTCTTGTTCCACAATATACGATAACCCTAACCTGAAACTAAGGAGTAAAGATATGTCTCAACAGTGCTGCATGGGCGATAATCAAGAAAATAAAAAAAAAGCGCAACCCATTGCCTATCAACTTCCTCCGCTTCCTTACGATCTGAACGCTCTTGAACCGGTCATTAGTGCGGAAATCATGAACCTGCATTATCATAAACACCACAATGCCTACGTGACAAACTTAAATAAAGCGTTGGAACAATATTGCGATGCGGAATGCAAAAGAGATCTGCCAGCTATGATCGCCTTGCAATCCGCCATTAAATTCAACGGCGGCGGCCATATCAACCATAGCATTTTTTGGACCAATTTGGCCCCTCAAAATAGCGGCGGCGGCACGCCACCCAATGGAAAACTGGCCGAACAAATCAATCAACAATGGGGAAGTTTAGATAAGTTCATTGAACAATTCAGCAATCAAACTACAGCTATTCAAGGGTCTGGATGGGGATGGTTAGGCTATTCTAAAGCAAACAAACGCTTGGAAACAGTCACGTGTGACAATCAAGACCCTTTGATTATCAAAGGATTGGTTCCTTTATTAGGCATTGATGTTTGGGAACACGCTTATTATCTTCAATATAAGAATGTTCGAGCCGATTATGTCAAAGCGATCTGGAATATTATTAACTGGAAAAACGTTGCTGAACGCTTCGCAGCAGCTACTGCGTAATTAATATATAGCCCCGGTTCTTCTGCGCGCACCCTTGATTTATCAGGGATGCGCAGAATATAGGCAGATACTTGAACTTTACCCTTTTCTTTCTACTTGTTAATAAGTTATAATTAAACGTAAAATAACCATTTTATTTTCAGTGAGAGTACAAAAACATGGGATTATTCTCGAGAGATAAACCCAAAATAAAAGTTCAAACAACAAAAAAAGACGGTTTTAGCGGCTGGCTTAAGTGTACCTATTGCAATGAAATGATCCATGCCGATGAATTGGAACGCAACAGCAATTGCTGCCCAAAATGCGATTACCACTATCGATTGTCTTCTGATGAAAGAATTAAAAGTTTAACTGACTCAGGTACCTTTGAAGAGATGTTTAATGAATTAACCTCGGTAGATACATTAAATTTCATCGATACTGAACCCTATTCCGAACGGCTGCAAAATGCCAAAGAAAAATCGGGTCATTCAGAGGCCGTTATCGTAGGCAAATGTTCCATCAATCACGTACCGGTTGCTTTAGGAGTCATGGACTTTAATTTCATGGGAGGATCCATGGGCTCCGTCGTCGGCGAACGATTGGCTCGCTTAATAGAATATGCCACTGCTGAAAAAAAACCTCTGATCATCGTTTCCACATCCGGCGGGGCACGCATGCAAGAATCTATTTTATCCCTGATGCAGATGGCCAAAACCTCCGCCGCCCTAGCTAAACTCCACGAAGCGCATGTACCCTACATCTCTATTTTAACTAATCCCACAACAGGTGGAGTCACAGCCTCATTCGCATCATTGGGAGACATCATCATCGCTGAACCCAATGCCTTAATCTGTTTTGCAGGGCCGCGCGTCATCGAACAAACCATTGGCCGCCAACTGCCTCCAGGAGCCCAAAAATCGGAATTTCTTTTGGAACACGGGATGATCGATTGCATTGTCAAACGACACGATTTAAAAAATAAATTAACCGAAATTGTTGATTTTTTGATCAATAATGCAACTCTTAATAACGATGAAACAGCCTTGGAGAGCCACCCTAACGCTCTCAAAAAAGCAGCCCCTAAAAAAACTCAGCTTTCTTGAATCTAATTTGGAGAAATTGATGGCAACCCACAAAACAATTGATGTGCCTATTTTAAAAGAGGAAGGCGTTGAGCTGCCTAAGTATGCTTCACAAGGTGCATCCGGAGCTGATCTCAAAGCATTTATAGTAGAAAATATCGTTTTATTGCCCGGAACAACCGTGCTTGTCCCTACTGGATTGCGGCTAGCTATTCCTGAAGGCTACGAAATCCAAGTGCGCCCCCGCAGCGGATTAGCCCTCAAGCATAGCATTAGCGTCCTAAATACTCCTGGCACCATTGACGCTGATTATCGCGGCGAGCTGGGAATTTTGCTCATTAACCATGGCAAAGAACCTTTTGTAATCACACCGGGAATGCGCATTGCACAAATCGTCTTAACGCCTGTTTTACAAGCAAACTTTTGTTTAAATGCAGAACTTGCACCCACCGCACGTGGATCAGGGGGATATGGTCATACAGGCACACATTGAGGTATTCATACGCTCCATATGATTAAAATTTCGTCTTATTTGGATTCTAATCTCATCTTATTTTTGGAGGCTGAAACACGCAATCAAGCCCTCCAAACCATGATCGCAGCCCTTCGACAAAGCGGAAAGCTAAACGACACCGAGGCTTTTTATCAAGCCATTATCGATCGAGAAAACATTGTATCGACCGGCATTGGCATGGGAATCGCCATCCCGCATGCAAAGCTTGCTCTCTACGATGATTTTTTTATAGCCGTGGGCATTTTATCAAAAGGTGTCGATTGGCATGCTTTAGACGGAGCCCCTGTCCGCCTAATTTTCATGATTGGAGGCCCCGACGATAAACAAACAGAATATTTGCAAGTTCTTTCTAAGTTGACCAGCGCCTTAAAAGATGAAGCCAGACGCAAAAAATTGTTAACACTGAATTCACCAGAAGCTATTATTGATATTTTAAAGGGCTTTTAAATCAATTTCAGTTTAGGTGGTCCCATGGATTTAAAGATCAAAGATGTTGCCGATCTCTTGAATGTATCGGAAACCACAATACGCCGTTGGTTGACTGAAAGAAAAATTCCGGCTTATCGCATCAATCATCAATATCGATTTAGCCGAACTGAAATTGAAGCGTGGGTTTTAAGTCAAAAACTGGGAAATAGTTATGGAGCCTCGCCGAAACGTAGCTCCACAGCTAATGAATCTATCGAATCTGCTGGAGGAGCTAAAGGGGGCAGTAAACAATTCAGCCTTTACCGAGCTCTTCATAAAGGAGATGTCATTTTTAACGTTCCAGGTACTACCAAAGAAGAAGTCATCCGAGCATCGATGAAATCAATTACTACAAATTTAGACCTGGATGCCGATCTTTTAAGCGATCTATTGATCGATCGCGAAAATCTTCAATCGACAGGCATTGGCAATGGAATAGCGATTCCGCACACGCGCGATTATCTGCTGAATACTCACCAGGATATTGTTGTGATTGCTTTTCCCGAAAAACCGCTTGCTTACGGCTCTCTGGATGGTAAGCAAGTCGATGTTTTGTTCTTTTTATTTGCGTGCGAGGATAAAAAGCATTTGCATCTGCTTGCAAAAATTGCTCATCTCAGCAGTTTAATGCAAACTCTTGAATTACTTAGATCAAAACCCAAAAAAGAAGAATTGCTTGACTATGTAAAAAATTGGGAAAGTAATATTCAGGCAGTCGTCGAAGATCATTTAACCACCTCTGGTCCTGCTTAATATTTAAAATATTGTTGTCTATTAGAATTTGATTATTCTATGTAGGAATATTATCTTTTGATTGACTTCTTCTGTGATCGCATGCACGACCTTCAAGGAGTTCTTGAGAAAAGACAGCTTGTGAACTCGCGCAAAATAGGATGGCGCAAAGTATTATGAACTTTTTTCGTGTTTTATTTCTTTAAAATTTAAACCATAAGCTCCTTTTATAAAGGAACTTATGGTCGTAAGCATGTCTATTCTACGTTTTCGCGAAATCTATGATCAGCAACCGATAAAACTTGAGGTCTATAAATAGCTGGGTCAGCTACCCATGCGGCTAATTCAGTACTATCAAACCAGCAAAGGTTTGTTACGTAAGGGCAATTGTTCTCTGGATCGCATTGGTTGCCTGCATTCCATAAGCAATTGCTTGTATCGATGCCAAATGCATATCTTAGTTCTATCCCTGCAGCAGTACTGCTTGGCAATTTTGCTTTGCCGAACACGCGGTTAGCAAAAATACCGAATGTACAGTCGCCGCATTCTGTTCTTTCGGTCCAATTAAGCATCAATTCTAAATAATTATAGGGCCGTCTAAATTGTGCTTTAAAGTCGATGCTCAAATCGCCCCATAAGTATTGAGTATAATCAAAACTAAATCCAACGCCTGAGAGCCGCTTGCTGCTGCGGTGTTGACGGTGATAGCGAATGTTATCATAAGTTAATGATAAGACCATGTTCCCGCATTCCCAAGGAGCAACGATCAAGCCTGCATCAAAATTCCAAAAGACAGAATCGCTTAACCGTCTAAATAAGATTGCATTGTGTCTAATGCAAATGACTTCTTGAAGACTGCGTCCAAGTGCATGGGAATAGCCTAAGCCAAATTGGAGGCCATTAAAGCATAAACTGGGACAATCGAACAAGTATTGATATTTTCCACCGAAGGCTGATTGGCGGTTCCATCGATGGATCTGGCCGCTGGCAAATTTGTAGTGAAGCCGCTGTCCAAGCCATTCGCCGCCGATTTTGAAACGGTGATTTTGGTTAATAATAAATCCATATGTGCCGTTTCCTCTGTAAGCGTTATAACCGCCCTCGGCAAGCACTGCCAAGGCGCTATTATCGCAGTCGAAAACAGCAATGGGTCTTAAGCGAACGATTCCAAAATAGTTATCGCGCGACTTGCCGTCATGATGGCGGCAATGAAAATCTATTTCTTGCGCTTGCAAGGTCGGTCCGCTCAAACCGAATAGTACGGCCAAAAACGTTAATGTGTAACATAAAAATTTCTGCATGTTCTGCTTCTCCTTGAATTTACTTTTGCAGCCTTCATCCTATTTAGAGATGGTTTTCAAATGCATTTTGAAAGCCTTTCTTCATTTTAACTATGTTTCATACCAGTTTTTAACAAATGAATCAATATTTAATTTGCACTTTCTGTTTTTTTGTGAATTTAGCCTTTCGAATGAAGCTGAAATCTTGGAACGATTTTGAGAACATTTTTGCTGATAAAAAAGGTATAAATTTATCTATTGCTTATGTATATAAACATTTAGACTTCGTAGTGATTCAGCATGGTGCTGAACGGAAGAGTTTTATAAGGTATAAATTTATCTATTGCTTATGTATATAAACATTTAGACTTCGTAGTGATTCAGCATGGTGCTGAACGGAAGAGTTTTATTAAGAATTTTAAAAAGCATAATTCTATGAATAACAATCAAATTGATTATTGTTGTGTGTATAATTGGGAATGGATGAGTACTGAACCCGACGATGTCGTGCAAAGTGCTCTTGCAGCCGATCCAGATGTGATTGCGGATCATTTAGCAACTGAAATTCTTCTCAATAATAATATCGCATCCGGGATGTCAAGTGCTTTTGTATCCAAAATTGTATATCGTTTATTGGAAAATAAAGTTAAACGGGAACTCTATGAGCAACTTAAAAATATTTTAATCGAGGCTGGATTTCAAATAGAAAATCCCCTTCAGACAGAGCTATTTAACGCCTGCAAAGCAAATAATTATGACGAGGCAAAAAAGATTTTAGAAATCTTGAAAACCGGACGAGTTATACAATCTAATAAATCTCCCCTTTATTACGCCTTAAGACATGTTAACGAGAAATTGGGAGAACTGCTTGTCAATTATGGTGCAACTACAGATGGAATATTTAGCTACACTTTGAAAGCGAGGTTATTTTTTTGGTCCTGCCGCCACAGCTGGTCTAATGTTATCGTTCAGTTAATCAAAGAAAGAGTGCCTTTGAATGTTCAAAAAGTATCTTTAGATATTCAGGATGAAAATAAAAAATCTGCTTTGGATTATTTATTTGAATCAAATGGAAATATTTATAAAATTTTAAGTGAAATTGATGTATCTTCTCGAAGAAGATTTGTCTTACAATTTCTTGATTTCAGTCCAAATGAATATTACAACATTCTATCGGGGGATTTTTCGATTATTCTTACTGTCCCCGAATTCTGTAATTTAATTATAAAGCAGGATGATCTTTCCTATATTACTGGAAATAAAATGATTGCATGCGCTCAAATCTTACCGAAGGTCCTTTCTCATGAAGAGCTGTTTGAGACCTTAGAAAAATGGAATCTTCAACAGCATAAGGAGTTTTTTGCTGAATTGGAAAAGGATATAAGCCAGCCAAAAAAAAACATACTTGATCTTAGAAAAGCTTATATTAAAAAACATGAAGCTGAATTAAAAAAAACAACTTATGATACCCACGTTTTAAATCAAAGGTGGTCTGCAAAAGAAAGCCGTATCATTTTTTTTGCCGATTATAAGCTGCAATCTTATCAAGAAACAAAAGAGATATGGGATGAACTTAACAATTTTATCATGAATTTTCACTCTTTGCGACTTTTAGCCAATTCGGCAGAGATTTGGTATAAAAATATTAAAGAATATGGTGAAAATTACACTGTCATCGAGCTATTTCATAAAAACATGACTATTATCTTGAAATTACAGCAAAGTTTTCAACAAATGATCTCTTTGTTTTCTTCTCAAGCCGCTACTGAATCTGTTTCAACTTCTTCGAGCACCCTTTGGAAAGAGACTACAAGCATTCAATATAATAGTGAACAATATAATGTTAAATGGAATCTTTTGAAAAGATTCATTGATTCCCTTTCAAAAATGGAAACTGCCGAATGGATGCAAGATGAAAATCTTGATTTGGATAAAATTTACTGTTTATTCTATCAAGATTTTGCCGATGATTTGCAACAATGGGCTACGCAGCCAACTTCCTCAGAAGAAGCTAAAAAAGAACAAAAATATAAATATGAAAAAGCCCTTGTCAATCACATTAAGAGAGTCTTGAAAAAAAAAGGAATTCGAGATTTTAAAACGCTAAGGGCAGTCTTAAGCAAATCCGAAAATGAACAGTCCATCGAACAAAAAGAGAACGCTTCGGAACCACCCTCTAAACGGCTAAAAATTTCTGATGACTAGTCCAATTTATCACTGAGCCGGTGAAATCACTGGCTCAGTAGTCATTTATCAAGAAAGATTAATTATTTGCGGCTGCGGCTCTTTGTTTGATCTCTTTGTGCTGCGGGAAAACTTCTTGATCAATAAAAATCAAATGATCTCCCTCTGCAGTCACCAAACAACGCCGCCCTTCGTCGGGATGCAATAACAATGTTTCGGCGAGCGGATCTTCAATATATTGCTCGATGGTACGGCGTAAAGGCCGCGCTCCCATTTCTGGTTGGAATCCTTTATCTACCAGGAACTCTTTAGCTTTTTCGTCTAAAGTCAAATACACTTCGCGCCGTTTTAAACGCCCTTGAACTTTTTTCATTTCAATATTGATAACTTGAAGCAACCCTTCTCGATTTAATGGCCTAAAGATCACTGTATCGTTGAGACGATTCAAAAACTCCGGTTTGAAGTGTTTCCGGACCGAACCTTCTATCTTCTCTTTGATATGATCGTAATCTAAAGAGCCTTCTTGCGCTCCAAATCCTATTTCAGTGCTTTTTTTAATTAAATCTGCTCCCAAGTTTGAGGTCATGATTACAATCGTATTCTTGAAATCAATCTTGCGTCCAAACGAATCTGTAAGACGTCCCTCTTCGAGAATTTGCAGCAAAATATCCATGACGTCGGGATGGGCTTTTTCAATCTCATCAAATAGCACGACAGAATAGGGGCGCTGACGCACTTGCTCTGTAAGCTGACCGCCCTCTTCATGCCCTACATAGCCCGGAGGAGATCCAGTCATCCGGCTGACGGCAAATTTTTCCATGTATTCCGACATGTCGACCTGGATAAGGGCATCTTCGCCTCCAAACATGTTGATGGCAAGAAGTCGAGCTAGCAAGGTTTTGCCGACTCCTGTTGGCCCTAAAAATAGGAATGCGCCAATGGGGCGATTGGGATCTTTGATATCAGCCCGGCTGCGGCGTATGGCTCTGCAAACAGTTTTGACAGCTTCATCTTGTCCGATGATCCCTTCGCGCAGAATCTCTTCTAATTTTAAAACTTTTTGTGTTTCACCCTCTGTCAAACGATTAAGGGGGATGCCTGTTTGCTTAGCTACTACGTTTGCCACATCTTCATCTTCAACAACAACTTCATGTTCCTCTTTATTGATTTCCCATTGTGTACGCAGTTGCTGCAACTTTTCGCGCAAGGTCTTCTCTTTATCGCGTAATTTAGCGGCTTTTTCATATTCTTGTTTGCTGATAGCCTCTTCTTTGGCTACGCGCGTTTCTTCAATTTCCGATTCGTAGCTACTGATATCTTGCGGCTGATTCATCATCGAAATACGCATTTTAGCGCCGGCTTCATCGATGAGGTCGATCGCTTTATCAGGTAAAAACCGTCCATGGACATATCGATCGGAGAGAACTGCAGCAGCGTGCAGAGCTGCAGGAGTATAAATACATTTATGGTGCTCTTCATATTTGGCTTTTAAGCCGCTAAGGATTTCCATGGTTTCTTCGACACTGGGAGGAGCTACTAAGATTTTTTGAAAGCGCCTTTCTAATGCAGCATCTTTTTCGATGTGTTTGCGATATTCATCAATGGTAGTAGCGCCTATGCATTGCAATTCTCCGCGTGATAAAGCAGGTTTTAAAATATTGGAAGCATCGATGGCTCCTTCTGCGGCACCGGCGCCAACAATGGTATGCAGTTCATCGATGAACAAGAGCACATTGCCGTTTTTCTTAATTTCATCCATGACAGCTTTAATCCGCTCTTCAAATTGTCCCCGATATTTTGTACCGGCAATCATTAGGGCCAAATCGAAGGTGATCAGTTTTTTCTTGCGGAGATTATCGGGCACTTCCCCTTTTACGATGGCTTGCGCTAATCCTTCTACAATGGCGGTTTTACCCACTCCTGCTTCACCGACTAATACAGGATTATTTTTACGTCTTCGGCATAGGATAAGTATCAATCGTTCCACTTCATCTTTGCGGCCGACAACCGGATCCATTTTTCCTTCACGGGACATCTCTGTCAAATCGTGCCCATAGGCTTTAAGGGCAGGCATTTTATCGTTGCCGGGACTTAGCGATTTTTCATAAGACTTGGATCCTCCGCTACCGGAACTGCTTTGTGCGGAACCTGATATGGGAGGCTGTGGCGTTCCTAAAGGGGGGAGCTGCAAATTGAAGGTTTCTAATTCTTTCAGAACTTCTTTTCGCACTTCTTTTAAGTTGACATTGAGATTTTCTAAAACTTGTGCGGCCACTCCATCAGTTTGGCGCAGCAGTCCCAATAGTAGATGTTCGGTTCCAACATAATTATGATTGAGGTTTGCCGCCTCTTCATTTGCGTACTCGAAAACTTTTTTGACTTTGCCGGTGAGGGCCGGATCGCCATAGACTTGAATTTCCGGACCATAGCCGACCAATTTTTCAACTTCGGTGCGCACAGTCTCAAAATCGATGTTTAAATTGCGCAGAACATTGACAGCAACCCCTTGTCCAAGTTTAAGCAAACCAAGAAGGACGTGCTCTGTTCCCAAATAATTATGATTGAGCCGTTGAGCTTCTTTTTTGGCAAGCTTGATCACTTGTTTCGCGCGATTGGTAAATTTGTCAAACATATCGACACCTGCCTGTTTACGAACCTACCCTAATTTTAAACTGGAAGGAGAAAAGAGACAAGATAAAGCTGGGCATTAAGGCCAAAAAAGACGCGTCTTAATGAATTAATACAAAAATAATTAAGTCTTTTTTTTCATTTCAATGTGAGGATTAGAAATCAATCGTTGCCATTTAGCTTCGTCAAATGTCCATTGATCTGGAGCGATTGTATTATCTTTTTTGAGTTCTTTAAAATAAGGTTGGCAACTTAAATAAATAAGTGAGTTAATAAATTCATTGCTATTCAAATCTTCTTCTTTAATTCCTTCTAATTCCAATAATTTATTTTTGTATTTTGTAAGATTAAATATTCTATCTTTTTCTAAAAGTTGACCGATCATTTTTTGCATAGCTTTAAAAAGTTTGGAATCTTGCGTAACAGATGGATTTTCGCTTTCATCTTTGCTTAATTTTTTGACCTGTTTTTTAAGTGTAGAGACATCTATCTTTTGTTCTTTAACTTGTTCTTTTAGAAATTTTTTTTTCCCATCTTTCCAAGAATAATTATCATTATATTCGTTAGATTTTTTTTCATATTGTTTATAAGAATCGTTCAATTTATTTAATACATTGTTAAAAATTTTTATTTGAATGTTTTCAACTTTCCTTTCTTGACCTCGTTCGCGGACAATTTGGCTAATATCTTTAGAGGATTGTTTTTGTTTAATTTCGGCTTTCTTTTTGCCGCCTGTTGGATAAACCCCTGACTGGGAAAGACTTTCCGGATAAGGACTTCCTCCTCCAATGCCTTCGTTTTGCATAAGTAATCCTTTGTAAAGATTAAAAAAGTTAAAAACGATCTAGTAAAAAAATAGATCTACAATCAAATTATAACTTATGATTGTTTGTTTAGCAAATAAACAATTGATTAATTTTAATTTATTAAATATTTTACTATATATTTAATGAAGATGCTAGTTTATTAGCATTTGATATACAATCATTTATAGAAATTCCTTCAAAAGATATTCCTAATATAGTTAATGAAGGATAATGTTTTGCTATTTCTTGTTTAATATCAGTGATAAGTTTTTGATGTCCCTGACGATACTGGGGAATCGCCTGATGAATTTGATGGGTATGGATCATATCCGGCACCGCGTGAATGCCGAGATGTTTAGCAACTGCATTCAAAGCCAACGTATTAAAATCATCCATGCTTTTAGTTTTGAAATCTGCCATACGGCTTCCTCCAAGCATGACGGACAAACGAGTATCATTTAGGTATCGATTGTGTTGTGGAAATACACATGAATCCCACACAACGCCCAAAATTTTTTCCTGCTCTTTGGAAGGGATCAGATATCCAAATCCGTGATGTTTTAAAACGTTGCGATGATAACCGAGACACACGACAGCCACTGAAGCAGAGTGGATGTTTTGCAATCGTTTTGACACTGGAGCAGCCTGTTCTATCATGAGATCGGCAAGGACAAAGGCGGGAAGGGTAGAGACTACTGCATCCGCTTCAATGATAGCGCCGTTTTGAAGTCTTACATCAATTCCTTGTGTTCGAGGAAGGAGTTGAACAGTTTTTGATTCATATTTCAATTCCTCTTCCAAATGATTAACTAATTCTTTGATAATAGTTTCCATTCCATTTTTAAATGAAAAAAAGGAATTCTTAACAAGATGCTGTATGAATGGAGAAAGATGAGCACGCCTTCTTTTTTTTTGGAACAACATCCCTTTTAAAAGGCTGCCGTGATTCTGCTCCCATTGGTGAAGGAGAGGAAAACACGATTGAACAGATAATTGGCTGATATCGCCTGCAAAAATTCCGGAAACAAGGGGATCGAAAAACCTATCTGCGCATGTTTTGCCCAGCCGCCTCAAAATAAAAGATTCGATCGATTCATCCTCCTCATCTCCTTTAGGAATTTGCCATTCGCGCCATAACTCTTTTAAAAGCCCCTTTGAAAGAGATGAGAAAAATAAGGCCGCCGGATTGCTTGGAACGCGCACCAACATTTGTCCGCTATACAAGTAGCGTTGCCGAGCAGCTTTAGCGGGGATGATAACCGATTGTTGAAGTCCAAGCTGCTCGATGAGCTGCAAGGTTTCGATGCCTGCACCTCCAGAACGACAGCTATGAGGGCCAAGCTCAAATAAAAAACCATCTTTATCCAAGGTTTGGATCCGTCCGCCTGCCCGGGAACTGCTCTCTAAAATTGTGATCCTAAAAGCATTCGATTTCTTCTTTAAAAACCAGGCTAGCGACAAGCCGCTGATGCCTGCCCCAAGAATGACAACATGCTTAGGCATTTTGGACCGTTTCAACTAACAATTTAACTGCATCGACGGAAACATCGGGCGCAATGCCATGGCCGAGGTTGAAAATATAGCCTTGATCGCCCTTCATACCCTTTAGAATTCTTTTAATCTCTTTTTTGAGGAGGTTCATCGGAGCATATAAAAAATCGGGATCCAAATTCCCTTGAAGGGCAATTGTAGGGGGGATGAGCAAACGTGTGCGTGCAATGTCCGCACTCCAATCTAAACTAATTCCTGAAGGCTGCAATCCAGCAAGCTGCGGTGCAAACAAAGACGATCCTTTGCAAAAAAGAATAACCGGCATCCCCGTCTGTTTAATCCCTTTCATGATCTTTTGTATATAGGCTAAAGAGAACTCTTGGAATTGTGCATGGGCTAGCACATTTGCCCAAGTATCAAAGATTTGGATGGCGCTCACACCTGCTGCAGCCTGCATTTTTAGATAAGCGATGGTGTGTTTGGCTATGATTGATAATAAACGGTGAAAACTTTCCGGATCGCGCAGCATCCATTGCTTAGTCTTTTTTAGATCTCGACTGCTTCCCCCTTCGATCATATAGCTAGCGACCGTGAATGGGGCGCCGCAAAAACCGATCAAAGGGACTTTGAGCTCAGGAATTAAATGCTTTATCGTTTCTGCCACAAAATTAAGTGCCTTTGGGATAGATGGAGAAGGTAAAGCATCGATATCGGCAGAACAATTGATCGGTTTATCGATCACCGGACCCACTCCATCTTCAAAGCGGAGCCCCACTTTTAAGGCTTCTGGTATCATTAAAATATCGGAAAACAAAATGGCTGCATCCATATTAAATGCACGGATCGGCAGAAGGGTGACCTCTGCAGCTAGCTCAGGCTGCCGGCACATATCCAAAAAGGAATGCTGTTTTCTGATTTTTCGATATTGGGGCATATAGCGCCCCGCTTGCCGCATTAGCCATACAGGAGGGCGCCCCTTATTTTGACAACGAAGCGCTTTCATCAACAAACTTGTCATACGGCCTCTTTTCTAGCTAAAGAATTTATTTCAATAGACGGTTTAAGATCGCTTCCGTTGTAAAACCGAACTCTTTGGCGAGGTCTTTGTAAGGAGCGGAAGCGCCAAATGTTTTCATGCAAATAGCAATCCCTTTGCGGCCGATATATTTGTACCAACCTTGATCGACCCCTACCTCGATACTTACACGCTGGCCAAGGTCTCCGCCGAAGACAGATTCTTTATAATCTTCGCTTTGCTCTTCAAAGATCTCCCAGCATGGCATCGATACGACACGCACCTGTTTGCCCCGCTTTTCTAATTCAGCGGCCACATCCATGGCGAGATGAAGCTCTGAACCGGCGGCGACCAGCATGAAGTCGGCTTTTCCTTTTTCTTTTTTAAGAATATAGGCGCCTCTTCCAATCCCTTGATCATAAGGAACATGCGTTTCAAGAATCGATGGAAGACTTTGCCTTGAAAGCAAGATGGCTGTAGGACCTTTATAACGCAAGGCCGCTATCCATGTCATTTTTACTTCATATTCGTCTCCTGGACGGATCACCTGTAGGTTCGGAATAGCCCTTAAAGCAGCATAATGTTCAATCGGTTGATGTGTGGGACCATCTTCACCAAGAAAAATGGAATCGTGCGTAAACTGATAGATCACATGTGCTTTTGACAAGGCACAAAGGCGGATGGCATTTCGCATGTAATCTGAAAAAGTTAAAAAAGTGCCAATGAAAGGGAGGATCATATCAGTTTGAGCCATTCCGGTGGCCATCGTGGCCATTGCGAATTCCCTGACGCCAAATTTAATATTGCGTCCGCTAAATGAACCTGGAGAGACCAATGGATATTTCTTCATCATGGTCAGGTCTGAGCCTGAAAGATCGGCCGAGCCTCCATATAGATAGGGCAGTATATCGGCTAGCATATTGATCACATCTTGCGAAGCTTTCCGTCCCGCTACAGGCGCTTTGATCTCCAATGCCTGCAACTTCTTTTCTAAATCTGACGGGATTTCTTGCTTTGCCATCACATGGTACTCTTTCAACTTATCAGGATTAGCTTTACCCCAAGCATCGAAGGTTTTGCGCCACTCCTCTTCTCGCTGAGCATCTTGCACCCGTTTTTTCTTAAAAAAATCGTAAACTTCAGGCGGAACAAAAAACGCTTCTTCCGATAATCCTAAAGCCATTTTTGTAGCTTTTACCTCTTCAGGACCAAGCGGCGAGCCGTGCACCTTATGTGTTCCCGCTTTGTTGGGCGAGCCTTTGCCGATGATTGTGCGGGCGATAATCAGACGGGGCCTTTCTTGATTGACGAGCACTTTTTGAATGACTTCGTGTACGGCATCGATATCATTTCCATCCACTTCATACACTTCCCAGCCGTAGGCTTCGTAGCGCATGCGGGTATTCTCCGAGCACGATTCGCTGAGAGGTCCATCAAGGGAAACATGATTAGAATCATAGATTCCGATCAAATTATCGAGACGGAGATGCCCCGCTAAGGAAGAAGCTTCACTGCTGACCCCCTCCATGACGCATCCATCGCCCATCAAGAAAAAAACCTTGCTATTGAGAATCGTTTGCTTGTCGGTATTGAATTTGTTTTCTAAAAGTTTTAGAGCCAAAGCCGCTCCTGCGGCATTCCCAACGCCTTGACCTAAAGGACCTGTTGTCGCTTCGACACCGGGAGTTTCATGCGATTCTGGATGGCCTGGAGTTTTAGAATGCAACTGACGGAATTGTTTTATATCATCTAGAGTCAAATCGTAGCCGGCCAAATGGAGGCATGAATAGAGCCACATCGATCCATGGCCGGCGGATAAAATAAACCTGTCGCGGTTGATCCATTTTGGATCTTTGGGATTGTATCGCAAGGCATATCCAAATAAGTAGGCGCCTAACTCAGCACAACCTAAAGGCAGTCCAGGATGGCCGGAATCGGCTTTTTGCACGGCATCGATAGAAAGCCCTCTGATCGTATTGGCAATTTTAATTAACATCTGTTTAAGTTCGGGATTAAGAGGCTTTATGTCAATTTCGCCTTTAGGGGAAGAATTTCGGCAACATTGTTTTGAAGAAGTTTCCATAGATAAATACTTTGGGTTTTATAAAAGTCTTAAATGTAACTGATCTTCAAAGGCGCGCGCAAGAAAAATTCTCTCTGCGCATTTTTAGAATTGCCTCTTAGAAGTAAAATCTGTAATGTTTTTGCAGCAGAAAATTTTCAATTTAATACATAGTTTTCCATTGAGCAACAAGTCATGAATTTAACGACATTATCCTCTCCCTATCTGTTAGCCTCTCACACTACTGCCATTCCAACTGGTTTTTGGGTGCTTGTCTCCATAGTAAATAAAGCGCATCATGCATGGAAATGGTATGTGTGGAAGGAAACATATTCCAACCCCGATCATTTTTTGGGATTATTGGCTGGCAATGCGGCAGATTATTGCATCGATAACCGATTGATCAAACTTCCTGCCATCCCTTTTTTTATCATTTCTCGCTTTTTAGATTATTTTAAACAACAGGATAAATGCTTAAAAACATGGGGAAAATGGAAGGATTCCATCAACGGAATCCATCCGATCAATATTAAAATTTCCCACACTGGCAAAACCAACGTGATCTTTCTAAAACCTTATGCGGTTGTTTGGTTTATATCAGATAGCAACCGGTGTTATATTCGCATTTATAAAATTGCCGTTAGTACCTTGCAACTCTCCATTGAGAGTTTTAAATTATTGATGCACATCATGGATTTGATGGATTGCTTTACTGTGGATCCCCAAAAAATTCAACAGCTTGCCAGCCAAGCTTTCCGCGAGGGAGGGGTTCATGGCCCTAAATGCTTGAAAGTGCTGTGCAAAAATAAAACCTTGTTTATGCATCGCCTGGAAATGATGGATGGTTTTTTTCAAAGCATCTTTGCCGTTAATAGCTTCAAACACATGCGTGATTCTCTTAGCAGCTTTTTTGATGCCACTGAATCGTGGTTATCTTGGTATGATAAAGTCTCCAATAAAACCGGCCGAGCCATCACTGCTTTGGGCAAAAAAGTCATTTATGATTTGGCTCCTGAACATTTAAAAAGCTGTGTTGACGTTGAAATCGATTTATTTTTAGATCCAAAACCCATCAAACCTTGCGATAAGCAACTCCTTAAACAAACTATTTTGCTGCCTGCTAAAAAAGAGGAGATGGAATCCAAAAAGAAAGATCTTATTGTGCTTCACTCTTCTTTTACTTCGCAAGGCGCTTTATGTTTGCCAAATGCAGCTAATAAACAGCTTTTACCCAAACAAGGGAAATTGTCTTCCAAACCTATTCAATTAAAATTTCAACTGCCAGTTTCTTTACTTTATCCACAAAACAATTCCCATTAGACAATTAGCGATGGTTAGACTATACTGGCTCTATTAAAATGCACGTTTATTAATTTACGAAGGATTTTTCCATGACGGAAACACATGAAATAAGGCAGCGATTTCTTAAATATTTCAAAGATAAACAACACGCCATCATCTCATCGTCGCCTGTCGTGCCGCATGACGACCCGACTTTACTTTTCATCAACGCGGGTATGAATCAGTTCAAAGATGTCTTTTTAGGCGAAGGGATCCGTGATTACAAACGCGCTGTCACCAGTCAAAAATGCATTCGCGTTGGTGGTAAACACAACGATCTTGAAAATGTGGGTCATACACGCCGCCATTTGACCTTTTTTGAAATGCTAGGCAATTTTTCCTTCGGAGATTATTTTAAAAAAGAAGCCATCCGCTTCGCCTGGGAAGTAAGCACAGAACTATTTGAATTCACTCCCGAACAAATTTGGCCTTCAGTCTTTCGCGATGATGACGAAGCTTTTGAGTTATGGACTGCCTATGTACCAGCAAAAAAAATCACACGCTTTGGTGAGAAAGATAACTTTTGGGCCATGGGAGATACAGGACCTTGCGGACCTAGCTCTGAATTATATTTTGATCGTGGCCCTAAGTATGGTAATGCTCCCACTCCAGGCGAAGATGTGGACGGCGAACGGTTTATGGAGTTTTGGAATCTGGTTTTCATGCAATTTAACCGCACGTCGGATGGAAAGATGCATCCGCTGCCAAAGCCTTCGATCGATACAGGCGCTGGCCTGGAAAGAATCTTAAGCTTGCGCATGGGCGTTGACAGCGTGTTTGAAACAGATGTCTTGCGCAACTTGATCGCCCAAGTTGAACAAGTATCTGGCGTTCCCTATGACTATCACGATTCACACCTAGGATCGGCTTTTCGTGTGATCGCCGACCATTTACGCTGCCTTGCGTTTGCCATTGCAGATGGTGTGCAGCCAAGTAATGTGGACCGAGGCTATGTCTTGCGCAAAGTTTTAAGACGTGCCGTCCGTTATGGTAAAATGCTGGGATTAGAAGATCCCTTCCTTGCTAAAATCCTTCCTCGGCTGATCGATACCATGGGAAATGATTATCCTGAATTGTCGAAAGCCAACCGCAGGATTGCCGAAATTTTAACAGCCGAAGAGGAAGCTTTCTTTAGGACCTTGCGACGGGGAGGAAATATCCTCAATCAAATTATTGAACATGCGCAAAATCATGGAGGATTGATTTCCGGAGACGATGCTTTTAAACTCAAAGATACCTACGGTTTTCCTGTTGAAGAAATTCAGCTGCTCGCTAAAGACGCCGGTTTGAAAGTCGATACCTCCCGCTATCAATCTTTAGAGCAAGAAGCCAAAGAGCGGTCGCGCAGCACTCAAAAAGTCACTCAACAGGTCGCCACCGAAAATCTCTTTGCAAATTATATCGAAAAACATGGCCCTAGCCAATTCTTGGGTTATACTTTACATAACGCCTTGGGAACAATCACCGCCCTCGTTGTCAATGGTCAATTTGTGCAAACCATGAACGAAGGGGATGAGGGATTAGTGATCCTTGACCAAACTCCTTTTTACGCTGAAATGGGGGGTCAAGTGGGCGATATCGGTACTCTGAAAGGCGACCATCAACTATTTATCGTCAATAATTGCATTGCCCCTTTTAAAGGGATTATAGCCCACGCCGGCAAGGTCGAAAAAGGATCATTAACAATTGGCTTGCCTCTCGTCGCTGCCATTGATCACGAACGGCGGCAGAAAATTGCCAATAATCATACCGCTACGCATTTGCTCCATTGGGCTTTACATCGCGTTTTAGGCGAACACATTAAACAAGCTGGATCTGTTGTCGACGCTAATCGACTCCGCTTTGATTTCAGCCATCACAAAGCTTTGTCGCAAAACGAAATCCATGAAATCGAAAACCTAGTCAATGCCAAAATACGGGCCAATCAACCGGTCAAATGGTATGAGATCTCCTATGAAGAAGCGCAAAGGCATCCAGACATCAAGCAATTTTTTGGAGAAAAATATAGCTCTCAAGTCCGCGTCATCGAGATCGACTATTCCAAAGAGTTGTGCGGTGGTACTCATACATCATTTACTGGCAACATCGGTTTATTTCGCATTGCCAAAGAAAGCAGCATTGCCGCAGGAATAAGGCGGATCGAAGCGATTACAGGCATTGAAGCCGAACAGTTGATCCGTCAAAACGAACAGCTTTTAGAAGAGTGCGCCTCATCCCTCAAAACACAACCTCATAAACTCATCGAACGGATCGCAAAGCTTGTCGAAGAAAATAAACAGCTTTCTCTCGAGCTTAAGCAAGCCAAAAAAATCCAATTAGATCGCATGCTGCAATCCTTATTGGAAAAAATTGAAATTGTCCAGCAAATGCCTATTTTGCTGGCTGAACTTCCCGTCCAGCATGAAGAATTACGCCTTTCGGCAGATGAAATTATGAATCGCCGTCCTTCGCTTGTGCTTGTGCTTGCCTCCGGAGTCGGCGGAAAAAGCAGCATCATTGTCCGTGTCAGCGATGATTGGGTAGCCAAAGGGATTAGCGCCCATGAAATTGTCAAAGCTCTTGCTCCTCTGATTGAAGGCAGCGGCGGCGGTAAAGCCAACCAAGCGCAAGCCGGTGGAAAAGCTTCACACAAAATCCAAGAAGCTTTGCAAAAAGCTAAAGAAATATTAAACACAAAACAATAAGTTGTTTATAACGTCAAGCTGGCCTAATTAATGTTAAAAGAATTATTAGATAGCGAAAAATTACTTGCTCTAAAGTTGGCCTTGCAAGAGCACGAATCCATTCTCATCGAACAAGTTTGGAATTCACCCAAGGCATTGCTAGCCTCTTTAGCCTCTCAGGCAACAGGTAAGCACATCTTGATCTTGACCGGCGCCAGCCAAGAAGAGGTGCGGCTGTTCCAAGACTTTGCCTTTTTTACCGACCGCCCCATTATCGATTTCCCCGCATGGGAAACCTTGCCTTCCGAGAACATCGCTCCCAGCCCCGATATCGTTGGAGAACGTTATAAAGCTCTGCATCAACTTCTTTTAAAAAAAGAACCGTACATTATCTTGAGCAACTTGCAAGCATGCTTGCAAAAGCTGATCCCACCCTCCCACTTTTCAGATCTCTACCTGACCTTGCGGACCGGCGATGCGATCTCATTCGATGACCTCGTGCAACGTCTGGCCAAAATGGGTTATCATCGGCAATCCGTGGCTTCTGAAAAGGGGGAATTTGCCATCCGCGGAGGCATCATCGATATCTTTCCGGTCTCATCGCCCGATCCCCATCGGCTGGAATTTTGGGGCGACGAGATCGAGTCCATGCGGATTTACGATCCGATCGGGCAAAAATCTGTCCGTTCCGTGCAAGAAGTGGCCATTACTCCCGCTCAAGAGATGGAGCTTATTAAAAAGGAGCATAACTTAGCTAACATCCTTGATTACTTAGGACCTGAGACGATCGTCATTTTTGATGATATGCTAGCTTTGGAAGACCGTTATGCCTCTTTAACCAGTATGAGCGGCATCCACTCCTCTACCTTTGGCGCGATCGATCATTTTTTGGATCAACTAGAGCCATTGCAGAAGATTTATTGGACAGAACAACCTATTGAAGAATTAAGCGATGTGCACCTGTCGGAAAAGACCGGCAAAAGCTATTATTCCGCTCAAGCACCGATGCATAAGATCAATTTTCAAATGTTCAACCGCACACTCACAGCTAAGCGGTGGCAGCATCCCTTTGTTTCATTGACCGATTATCTTTTACCCGATGCGGAAAATGTCTCGGGTCAAGAATTATTATTCTCCTTAAACAAATTATCTGGAAGCAGTGTTAAGCTGCATTTTATCTGCGCCTCTGAAGCTGAACAGATCACTTTAGAAAAAAGGATCTTGGATGCCGGTATCCGATTGCCTTCCCATTCAACCTACCATCTAGGTTATCTTTCATCAGGTCTTGCCGCACCCGATATCGATATGTTGCTGTTTCCCATGACCGAAATTACGCACCGTTATAAGATCCGCCGCCAAAAGCAACGGAGCACCTATCATACGCTCCCTTCCGAAACATACGACCTGATACCGGGTGAAATGGTCGTACATCTCAATCATGGGATCGCAAAATTTGTGGGTTTGGAGAAAAAACCCAACCATATGGGCGTTCAAACAGAATTCTTTGTTCTGGAATATGCAGAAAAGGCCAAGCTATTTGTTCCTTTGAATCAAGCCTATCTGATCAGCAAGTATATCGGCGCGAATGAGGAAGTGCCCAAAATGCACACTTTGGGAAGCAACCGATGGAAAAAAGCCAAAGAAAGTACAGAACGGGCGATTTTGGAATACGCTTCTGAACTTCTGCAAATGTATGCGCAACGAGAGATGAAGGGGGGATTTGCTTATCCATCCGACAGCACCGAAATTAAATCTTTTGAAGAGGATTTTCCTTATGTCGAAACGGAAGATCAATTGGCCGCTATCGACAGCGTCAAAAATGACATGAGCTCTCAAAAGGCCATGGACAGGCTTGTTTGCGGGGATGTGGGCTACGGAAAAACCGAAGTGGCGATGCGGGCCGCTTTCAAAGCTGTCGTCGATGGCCGCAAGCAAGTCGCTCTTCTCGTCCCTACTACCGTTCTAGCCATGCAGCATTATGAAAGCTTCGTTGAACGGATGAGCAATTTTCCGATCAACATCGGTGTGCTTTCCCGCTTCCGCTCAGCTAAACAAATACGGGAAACCTTGTTAGGCGTTGCCAACGGCTCTATCGACATTCTGATTGGAACCCACCGGATCATCAGTGAAGATGTAAAATTCAAAGAACTTGGATTAGTGATCATTGATGAAGAGCAGCGTTTTGGCGTTAAAGCCAAAGAGCATTTGAAAAAAATTAAAACGGGGGTAGACTGCCTCACCCTTTCCGCCACTCCCATTCCACGTACATTGTACATGTCATTAATTGGTGCACGCGATCTATCGGTCATCAATACTCCTCCTCAGGATCGCTTGCCCATTACCACTATCATTTCCGAACCGAACGATTTGATGATTAAAAATGCCATCCTGCGTGAATTGTCACGGGATGGACAAGTTTATATTATTCACAACCGGGTAGAATCGATCTTTGAAACAGCTTCCCACATCAAAAGATTGCTGCCTCAAGCACGCGTAGTCGTAGGGCATGGACAAATGAGCGGTGATGAAATTGATAGCGTTTTCCACGCTTTCAAAAATGGACATGCCGATATTTTGATTGCCACCACGATTGTTGAAAACGGCATTGATATCCCCAATGCGAATACTATTTTGATCGAAAAGGCTGATACCTTTGGCCTTGCCGACTTATATCAACTACGCGGCCGCGTGGGGCGTTGGAACCGGCGTGCTTATGCCTATATGCTTGTTCCACGGCTGCGCTCCTTGCCTGAAATTTCACGTAAACGGTTAAATGCCTTAGCGGAAGCTTCAGGTTATGGCGGCGGCATGAAAATAGCCATGCGCGACCTTGAAATACGCGGCGCAGGAAATATCTTGGGTATGGAGCAATCGGGCCATGTCTCTGCCATCGGATTTCACCTGTATTGCAAATTATTAAAACGCACCATCCAAACGATGCAGGGAAAAGTTCCAAGCATTATTAGCGATACTAAACTCGAAATTCCAGTAGATGCACGCCTTCCGGAAGACTACGTCAATGAAGTCAATCTGCGCATGGAGATTTATCAAAGACTGGGCGAAGCAATCTCATTCGAAGAGGTCGACATGATCTGGGCCGAGCTGCAAGACCGCTTTGGTCCTCCACCCCTTGCAGCCGAGTGGCTCTATCATTATACGCGGCTACGCGTTTATGGAGCTCTGAAAGGGTATACTCTTTTGAAGCTCGAAAAAATGTCTTTGACATCGGAACAGCAAAAAGGGAAAGATACAATCATACGCAAAGTGATGCTAGCTTTTCCCAAAACACCTCAAGAATTAGAATCAAAAATCATTGCCGCCTTAGAAAGTGCCAAATAATATTTTTTAGGAGTGAGTATGCTATCTTTAACATCCGAACCTCTTTTGCCTATTTTAAAGACACAATCCCTCGAAATTTGCAGACTTCCCGATCACAGACAGGGTCTAACCAATAATGTTTATGTGAATCCAGTCAATCAGTTGGTTCTCAAAGGGGACTTATGCCAACTTAGCAAAGGAGATCGCACTTTAATTTTATCATTAAAAAGTTCAGTGGATGTTCCAATAAAAAAAATTTCCATAGGTAATCTGCATCGAAAATTTTTTCACGTTTCAATTGGAGATAAGGTTGATGCATTACTTCTTGAAAAAACCTCATTAGCATTTGAGCGTGCGATCGAAATTAAAGTTGAAGTCGACATTGTCAAAAATGTGCAATTCAAAAGCACAGCCTTTAAAATCAGAGATTGTTTTTTTAGTTATTTTAATTGCCAGATCATCAATGTAGGCGAAGTGTTGCCAATTATCCATAATGGTATTTTTTTGATAAAAATTATTAAGTTAATCACACCAAATGGTGAAGCAGCAACAGCTTTAGTTGACCATAAAGTGTGCCGCCTTTTTTCTTTATCTTTAGCTGCGCTCATGCAAGATCGTATCTTTATCGATATTCCAAAAACAGCCGATTTTGAGCAAAACTCTGCCGTCAGAATGCCTAGTCGCGATCAAGCCTTAACCGATTATGCCTATACGAACTCCTTAAAATATAAATATTGTACGATTATTTCAAATGGTAATTCATTGACTTTAGAATTAAAACCTGATGCAACACTCCAAGTCAAAGAAATTGCTTTAAATCAATGTCAAAGACGATTTCTTCAAATTGAACCGAATGATTCTGTGAATGTCAAACTGATGACATCGATGCCACAATTATTTAAAATTGTCAGACTGGAACTTGAGACAATACAAAAAATAAAACAACTAAATCTAATTGCAATGTTGTTTCTCAATCAATTTGATGGACATGTTATTAATCTTGAACACACTCTTCCAATCATGTGTGAAAATGAATTGATCCCTTTAGAAGTAAAGGGATTATATACTAAATCTGGTCCAAAAACTCATGCATTTTTATATAAAGGAATTAACCCCACTCTTGTCATTAGCATCAAATAGATGGTTTAAGCTAAAATTTAGCTTAAAGCGCAGCAATTTGTCGCTGCTTTCTAGATATATCGCCTTGACGCTGCATTAACAGAATCCCTTTAATAAAATGACCAGGCAAAGTTGAAGTTAAGTGCGCAATCAAACTTACGTTGTTTACCGAAGAGATTTTGATTAATCGGTACGCTGACTCCAAATTGAAATAATATCTCCTTTGAAGAGATCCAAATTGATGGTGTGACGTAGATCACATTCCCTCCAGAATTATGATCAATCCTTCCATTAATCCTGTTTTTTTTGTTATATTGCCCGTCGACTTCTATCATCCAAGCATAGATCGATTCTCTTGTGCCCTGAATATTTTTCCCAAAGCCAAATTGATAGAGAAATTGATCTCCAAATTTTGTCCTGTGGTTTGATGTGGTTAATACAGCTCCTTGGCCAACAAATACAAGCCAATCAATCCATGTGCGGCAATAAGTACTACCTAAAAAAAAACTTGATGAACCAAAACCTGTGGGAGGATTTTTTTTTATTGAACCGGCAGGAACCGTGACATTGGTCAAAACTGTTGCTTGATCAACGTAGTTAATTGTTGATTTATTATAGAAAGCATATTCAAGCTGGACAAAAAAGTCTCCTAAGCCGCTAGATCTATTTCTGCCATCCTTCAGTATAGGGAGAACTGGAAAATTAAAAAAAATGGATAAACTGTCTGTGATCCCAAATAAAACACTTGGAATAAAGTCTGTTGTGATCTTATTTTTGCCAAAAAAACCATCCGCAAAAAAATATAATTTAACCTCCCCTTGATCGATAATATTTCCTCCAAAAGCAAAAAGGCCAAATGGTTGCTGAGAAGCAGACAATGCGAAGTTGCCTATTTTAGGAGGTTCTTGTTTTTTACTTTCACTGCCATTGCTTTCTTCCGCACACAAATTAGAAGATATAAAAAAAACAGATAGAACAAAAAGCTGTAAAAAACTTTTCCCTATGGACATGTATTGCCTGCCAACAGAAAGGAGGAACTGTATGAAATCCTAAAAGCAAGGAAAATTCAATACTACCTTATCAAATTTTTATTGCAATCTAACTATAATTTAAGGGAAACGCAATAAAAATAAATATTGTATCTAACCATAAAACGGGAGCATTGAATGTATTCTTTTTTAACTAAACAGTGCTAAAAAAATTTGGTTTTAATATCTTCTAGAATTATTTGGATTTTTTTTCGAATCGGGCTCTAATACCCCTAAAAACCCCTTTAGTTTGCTTTTTTATTTCCTTATCTAAGGCCTTTAAAACTTTAATTCCTTTTTTTACATGGTCTGCAGTATAATTGGCAAAAACAAAGCTGGAACTGGCTTTAGTTTTGATGCCATCGCGACCCAGGGGCAAGTCTGAAATCAATAATAAGGCGCCTAAGGGAAGTTTATAGCGATAGCTTCCCATAAACAAAGTGGCCGATTCCATTTCTATTGCTTGGGGACGGGTCGTTTCCAATCTTTGTTTAAATTCCTTATTAAATTCCCAAAACCGTTTATTTGTAGTGTGGCAGATGCCGATGTGATAGGGAGCTTTATCCTTATCCAAAACATTGGTTACAACTTTTTGTACTAAAAAATTGGCCAGGGCTGGCACTTCCGAAGGGAAATAAAAATCGGATGTGCCTTCACCACGTATGCTAGCGATAGGCACAAAGTAATCGCCCACTTTATAATGCTTGCGTAAACCTCCACACATGCCCAATAGCAAGGTAGCTTTAATCGGCAAATGCGCCAATAAATCAATCACCAAGGCTGCAGCCGGAGATCCGATTTTAAAATCCAAAATGCTGATGCGATCTTTTGGCGAATGCGCCACTTTGAACATGGATCCTTCCTGGATAGGCACAGAACAGTGCTCCGCAAAAAATTGCACATATTTAGGGAAATTAGTGATCAGCAGATAAGGTTGAAATTCCTTAACATCCGAACCGGAATAACGTTCCAAGGTTTCACGGGCAATCTGCTCTTCTTGCACATCGGGATTCCATTCATATAATTCATGCGTCATAGGTTAACTCCAATCAACTTCTTGTGGCTGCGTTTCGCCAATCAAAGGGCCAAAAGCAGGGCGTCTATTTTTAGTTATTGTATACAAATGATGGCAATTTGGACATTCCAAATCTTTTTGATAGGTTCCCATCCTGTACTGATAGTCTTCACGGCTTTCAAATATTTTTCCACATTTAGGGCATCGATGATAATGAATGATAAGATCCCAGGTATGTTCTCCCTTTTGCGTCATGGCTCTTTTCTCTCATTGAATCCAAATTTGGAAAAAAGAGCCTGAATAAATGATCCAATCACTCTCTTTTTCTTTTTAGGAAACGACTGTTGATACTCCTCCCCCCATCCATTCAATTCATGCATTTCGCAACCAATAATCCCTTTGCTAGGAGTGAGACGTTCCTTTTTCTGAGGAGAGTCAATGGGATAATTTTTATACTCTTTAAACCACATTGTTTTACCTTTAGAGCTTAAATATTTACTATAGTGATCCAAGCCAATTTTTGAAAGTTTTTTAAATAATTATCGTTTATTATTTAAAATTTATATTATCTTTATACAAAATTTGCATATCTAAACTAGATTAACTACATATCAATAACAAAACATTTATATTTAGGAGATAAAAAATGCAACCAACAAAAAAATCAGGGGGGCTTCTTGATAATTATACAATTCCTCAAGAAAGCTCTTACGCCATGTACTCACAACAATCAAGCGCTCCTGAATCAAGCGCTCCTGCCATTCCCTCTGAATATCCACATATTCAAAAGGTATTATTAACTTCAGCCCCTGTTACTTCACCACCTATAAGTCCAGAGGCATATGTCGCTTTGACTTATCCTGATTCAGAAGGAAAAACTCAATCGCTTAATACTATAGGAGATTTGCCAGCTTCCCCCCGGATCAATAAATCGCCAACTTCAAGAATTGGCCGCTGTATCCGTAAAATTATAGATGCATGCGATCGTATCGGAAAGTTAGCAAAGGCAATTTTGACAGGTTTGGTTGCAGGAGCGTTAGGGTATGGATCTTGGTGTGCCATTAATCTAAGCGTCGCTTTATTAATCCATGCCGGCTTATTATTATCGATTGCGCCCGCATTCGCAGGAGCATTGATGGCTTATTGCGCAGTGAAATGTGCGCGGGCGTCACTATTGAACCTGTCTCAAGCCTTGCATCCTAAACAATAATTAAGAAGCGATCCCGACTTAAAAAATCTCTCTTTTTAAGAGAGGTTTTTTTTGTTTTTAACGCTTGATTGTTTGCCTGGACACGTCTACTTAGCTGTGATATACTGCTTATTTTATCCATTATTTAATTCAAGGAAAGGCTATGCCACAAGTCAGTACGAACGAATTTAGAGCGGGAATGAAAATCGAATTGGAAGGACAACCTTATACCATTGTTTCCAATGAATTCGTCAAACCGGGTAAAGGGCAGTCCTTCAATCGCGTTCGCCTCAAGCATTTATTGACCGGCCGAACCATTGAAAGAACTCTCAAATCGGGTGAAAAAGTTGATTTAGCTGATGTGGTCGAATCGGAAATGCGCATGCTCTATAAAGAGCCCGATGGAGTTGTTTTCATGGATGAATCCTCCTATGAACAAATTAAAATTCCTAATGATCATATCGGCGATACAAATCAGTGGTTAATGGATGATCACCTTTACGAAATCATTTTCTATAAAGGAACTCCGGTCACTGTTGAACCTCCTACTTTCATGGAGATGCTCATCACCGAAACTTCACCGGGGGCACGTGGCGATACTGCATCAGGCCGCGTGCTGAAGCCAGCCATTGTGGAAAGCGGCGCTAAAGTGCAAGTGCCCATTTTCATTGATCAAGGGGAAAAGATAAAAGTCGATACCCGCACCGGGGAATATGTCTCACGAGTCAATTGATCATCTATCTTGTCCACTTTGTCCATCAAATAAGTTGGCCATCTTACGCGATAGAGCGGCAATGCTTAGTGCGGCGCGCTCTTTTTTTAAGGAGCGTGATGTCAATGAAGTTGACTGTCCTATCATCAGTGCTTCTGCTTCCGTCGATGCTCATATAGACTTGATTCCTGCTGTTGATGTGGCAGGACAGCTGCGTTATCTTCATTCATCCCCTGAATATGGCATGAAACGACTCTTAGCAGAAGGCATAGGAGATATTTATCAGCTTTCCCATGTGTTCAGGCAAGGAGAATATGGCCGCAAGCATAATCCTGAATTCATGATGGCGGAATGGTATCGAGTGGGAACCTCTTTCGATGCCCTTATGGCCGAGACCGTCGATTTTGTCCGATTATTTCTTGGAGATCTTCCTTTTTCTACGATCTCCTATCGACAAGCTTTTAAAGAGATTGCCGGCATCGATTATTTGCATGCGTCTTCGCAAGATCTTTTTAATTTCATCATGAGCCGAGAGATTGATATTCCGGAAAGTTTAGTAGAAGAAAGTAAAGATGCCCTGCTTAACATTATCCTTGGTACTTTGATTGAACCTCATTTAGGAAAAAATGAGATTTTAGTGCTCGCCTATTATCCCTCTTCGCAAGCTGCACTGGCTCAAACCCGAATGCATCACGATGAACCTGTCGCTGAACGATTTGAAATTTACTATCAAGGGCTTGAATTAGCCAATGGATATCATGAATTGACTAATGCCGATGAACAACGCACCCGTTTTATCGCTGCCAATGCAGAACGCGTTAAAATGGGAAAACTGCCGTTGCCGATCGATGAAAACTTCCTTCAATCCTTACAAAAAGGTCTGCCTGATTGCTGCGGCGTCGCCGTGGGTTTTGATCGTCTCATGATGGTGCGTCATCGCACATCGCGCATCGCTGATGTGGTCCCTTTCGATTGGGAATCCGCTTAAGAGTTATTAATTAACAAATCCCTGGACAATCGGAAAGCGGCGTCCTGCTGAAAAGGCTTGCTCGGTCACTCTCAATCCAGGCGGACTTTGCCTTCGCTTATATTCATTGCGATGGATCCTGCTTATGAGATCATTCACGACTGCAGGGGGGATCTTATATTGATGGGAAATAGCTTCGGGGGCCTGATGCTCCTCCACATAGGATTGAAGAACTTGATCAACGATAGCGTAAGGGGGCAACGAATCGATATCCTTTTGATTAGGATGCAGTTCGGCCGAGGGTTCCTTCTGGATGGTACTAATCGGGATAATTTCTTCATGGCGGTTGATCCATTTGGACAAGGCGTAGACTTGCATCTTAGAAACATCATTGATCACCCCCAATCCTCCACACATGTCGCCATATAAAGTCGCATAACCCATGGCCAACTCGCTTTTATTGCCTGTGCTGAGGACAATGTAGCCCAATTTATTCGAAAGGGCCATCAGGATCATTCCACGAATTCTTGCCTGAAGATTTTCCTCAGTGGCATCAGGTGGTTTGCCATCAAATTGCGGTTCAAGTAAATCGAGATAGCTGGCAAAAGGGCTTTCAATCGGGATTTCCTTAAGTTTGATTCCTAAATTTTTTGCGAGCTGACGGCTATCATCGGTGCTCTCTTTTGATGAATAACGCGAGGGCATGCAAACACCTAGGACATTTTCTTTTCCCAATGCTTCAACAGCAATGCAAGCGGCCAAAGCAGAATCGATCCCGCCGGAAATACCCAAACAGGCTTTTTTGAATCCTGATTTCCGGAAATAATCGTGGAGGCCCAGTACTAACGCTTTATACAGATCCTCTAATTTATCAAACTTAACTGTTTTTGGCGGCAATGCTTGCGCCAGATCCACCAGCAAAGCATCTTCTTCAAACCCTTTGGCACACGCCGCTAATTCACCTTTGCTGTTCATCACATAACTATGGCCATCAAAGATTAAACTATCGTTTCCGCCAACCAGATTACAGAGAGCTACGGGGCAATGCAAAGTAGATGCCGTCCTAGCTCCCACTTGCAACCGCTTAGCAATCTTGTCAAAGCTATAAGGAGAGGCTGAGAGGTTAAGCATTAAATCGGGATGCTGCGGCTCTAAATCCATCACAGGATCGTTCCGATAACTTGTAAACTTCAAAAGTTCACTATGCTGCCAAAGATCTTCGCAAATCGTGATGCCTACGGATTGCCCTCCAATATTCCACACGCGCACCCCGCTGCCCGGTTCGAAGTAACGCCTTTCAAAAAAAACATCGTATGTCGGCAACAGGATTTTATCTTGAAATCCGAGCAGGGCTCCATTTTGAATGACAGCAGCGCTATTATATAAGGCTTTTTCGGTGTAGTCAGGATTATAACGAGGCAAGCCCACAATGGCCGTAATGGCTGTGCTGGCAGCAATGATCTCATTCAGCGACGCCTGGACAGCTTGCATAAAATGGGGCAGCAGCAACATATCTTCCGGAGGATAACCTGTCAGGGCAAGTTCTGGGAAAACAGCGATGTCGGCCCTTTGATGCCGCCCTTGATGCATGCCAGCCAATATCTTTTCAGTATTGCCCTTGAGATCACCTACTTTTGTATTGATCTGTGATAATAATAGACGCATTGGCTCTCCTCTTAATTGCCAAAATCATCAAGCACAATGCTTTCGCGCGGAACCCCGTAATTATCTAATAATCCGTAATACCCGAATAAACGAAAAAAGCTTTATCAATATTTATACTCTAAAAGCTTTATCAATATTTATACTCTATAAGATATATAGGGGCCTATCGATTTCAAACAACGGAAAAGTGGAACATTTTTATGATGGAAGTAATTACTAGATAGGAGTAGAATACATTTAATTTAACTAAATATGTTATTTAATAATTATGATTTTATTTTTAAGAGCTTCTTTTTCGTTAATTTTCATTCTATTACTCCATACAACGCTTTATGGTCAAGAATACGACCCTTTATCCGTTTATCTAACGTGGCAGCGCGATCCCGCTGCGACAATGACGGTGCATTGGATTTCCTCAACCCAACGAACCGATGATGTGGTGGAATATCAACGGATAGGCGAAACACAGTGGAAACAAGTTCAGGGTTTCCATGTCCCCATGCCGGAGAAATATGCATTTTTAATTCATACCGCTGAGATCACAGGTCTTCTACCCGAAACAGATTACCGTTTTCGCACGGGTCAAGATGCCCTAATTTATAAATTCCGCACCATGCCCTCAACCCTTACCCGCGCAATCCGTTTTGCTGTAGGGGGTGATATCTATCACGATGGTTTGGATGTTTTAGAAAAAATGAATAAAGAAGTGGCCAAATACGATCCGATGTTTGCCATTTGCGGTGGAGATTTAGCCTATAGTTATGAAAAAAAAGGGGTTATGCCGCGCGTCATGCCCCGCTGGATGGATTGGCTCATCGCATGGAAAAAACAGATGGTCACTAGAGATGGGAGATTAATCCCCATTGTACCAGTGATCGGAAATCATGAAGTTAAAGGGGGTTTTAACAAAAATCCTTCCGCAGCCCCCTATTTTTACGCCCTATTTGCCATTCCCGGATCCGAAGGTTATAAGGTCTTAGATTTCGGCAATTACATGAGTCTGCTTCTGCTCGATTCAGACCATACTCACCCTATTCAAGGACTTCAAACACAATGGCTCTATCAAACTCTGCAAGCCCGGCAAACCATCCCCCATAAATTTCCCATCTATCACGTGGCTGCCTATCCCTCAGTCAGAAAATTTGATAAGAAAATAAACGAGGATATCCGCAAATATTGGGTGCCTATCTTCGAATGGTTTGGCGTCAAACATGCCTTTGAACATCACGATCATGCCTACAAACGCACGTGGCCATTGCGCGGGGGCAAAGTGGATTTGGAAAATGGGATTGTTTATCACGGCGACGGCGGATGGGCAGTGGAAGAGCCTAGAACGCCGAAAAATCCAGCTTTTACATGGTATCTTGCAAAGACAGCAGCCTCACGCAATGTATTGATTGTCACTTTGCATGGCCATGAACGGCATTTCATTGCCATCAATGATGAAGGTGATATTATCGATGAGACGGTCAGCATCGAACGTGCCAAACCAACAGAGGATGATCGCTTATATGAGTTGTTATACACACAATAACTCGTAATGTAAGCTTTCGTCCGCTTCTTTCCATCCAGTTCTTCAATTTCTCTTTTCTGTTTTTGAGATTTATCTTATCGTCTGTGCTTGTCGACTTTGCAAGGAGCTTCGATGATGCAAGCTATCGCCGTCAGCAGTTTCAAAGGGGGAACTGCCAAAACTTCCACAACTCTTCACCTTGGCGCTGCCTTGGCAAGATTTCACAAAAAAAAGGTACTGATCATCGATTTCGATGCCCAGGCTAATCTAACAACGGGTCTCGGCTTTGATCCGGATGAAAATGATAGTATGGCTCCCATCTTGCAGGGCACAAAAAAAGTCTCTGAGGTGGTCAAAAAAACCTCCGAACCGAATCTCGATCTAATTCCTGCCGATACCTGGTTAGAGCGGGTTGAGGTCACAGGAGCACTTGCAGCGGACCGCTACTCCCATGAGCGGCTGCGCGATATCATCGCTCCATTGCCATACGATTATATTTTAATCGATACACCTCCCTCTCTATGCTGGCTGACAGAATCGGCACTGATTGCTGCCCAGCACACGCTTGTATGCGCCACACCGGAATTTTACAGCATCAAAGGCTTGGAGCGTCTCTCCCATTTCATGCACAACATCGGACAGCGGCATCCGCTGAATGTCCTAGGTGTCCTGCTCTCTTTTTGGAATGTACGGGGAAAAAACAACAAAGCGTTTTTAGATGTGATTGAACAGACGTTTCCAAGCAAGCTTTTAAAAGCGCGGATCCGCAAAGATATTACTGTTTCCGAAGCTTCGATTTTCGGCAAACCGGTTTTCGAAACGAGCCCTGAAGGGAGGGCGGCTGAAGATTACATTCTTCTAACTAAAGAGATTTTAAAACGGCTTTAATGTAAAACGGCTTTACATTGTGAGGATTTCCCATCATGAGCAACGTCAACAGCCTTCTCGAACAACGTTTAAAAAAGAACGGTTCCTCCTCAAAAATGGCGGAAATGGCACGGCAGTCAGCGCAAGGAAACCTCACCAGTTTTTCAGGAATTTTTAGCGTCAGCGAACTAAGTTCACGCGAGAAAGAGCTTCTTAATGCGATTTTAAACGAATTTTCGACAGGAAAAGAGAACATTGAAGCAGACCTTCCGTCGCTGATCTCCATCACCTCGGAAGTGAAAGCGATCAACAATCAAGCCGCCATCTTGCATGGTGAAAGGATCAAAAAAGCTCAGGCTATCTTAACACATTATAAGGATGGCGCCTTTACCGCTTGGCTCATCGCTACGTATGGAAATAGGCAGACCCCTTATAATTTTCTGCAGTACTACGATTTTTATGAGAACCTGCCAAAAGGATTGCGACCTACCTTGGACAATATGCCCCGCCAGGTAGTTTATACACTCGCTAGCCGGCAAGCCCCGTTGGAACTTAAACAAAAGATCGTCGAAAATTACAAAGGGGAAACAAAGGCGGAAATGCTGGAAAAAATCCGGCAAGCTTTTCCGCTGGAAGCAATCGACCGCCGCGCATCACATCCGGCCAAACCTCTCATTCTAACACTGAAAAAATTGACGACCGCCTTAAAAAACAAACGGATAAGCTTAACAAAAAATCAAAAACAATCCATTCAGCAGTTGTTAAATGAACTTAAAGCGCTTGTGCGCTAAGGCGGTCATCCATGCAGTCAATTGATCACTTTGACCAATATGAAAGCGCCTTTTCAACACGTTATGCTAGCCAGAAAATGCGCCATTTATTTTCTGCACGCTTTAAATATTCGACTTGGCGCCGCTTATGGACAGCCTTGGCAGAAGTGCAAAAAGATCTTGGACTCGATATCACAGCAGTTCAAATTAGCGAGATGGGCGCCCATTGCGAAGACATCGATTTTGCCGCTGTGGATAAATATGAAAATGAATTCCACCACGATGTGATGGCCCACATTCATGCTTATGGCGATCAATGCCCAAGAGCACGCCCCGTAATACACCTGGGAGCCACTTCTTGCTTTGTGACTGATAATGGAGATATCATCCAAATGCGGGACGCCCTTGTTTTAATACGAAATCAATTGCAACAGGTGATTTTACAATTGTCAAAATTTGCCAAAGCCCATGCCGAACTACCCTGTTTGGGATTTACCCATTTTCAACCGGCGCAATTGACAACCGTTGGTAAAAGGGCTTGTTTGTGGATTCAAGATTTTCTGATCGATGAACAGGAAGTGGACTTTCGAATCCGCAACATGCGCTTTTTGGGAGCTAAAGGAGCCACCGGAACGCAAGCTTCATTTTTGGCCCTGTTCCGCGGCAATCAAGAAAAGGTCAAGGAACTCGATCGGCGCGTGGCTGAAAAAATGGGTTTTATGAACCCCTATCTGATAGCCAGTCAAACCTATCCACGCAAACTCGATGCGCTGATTGTGAATGCTCTAACAGGCATCGCAACCAGTGCGCATAAATTTGCGACAGATATTCGATTATTAGCGCATTTAAAAGAGATCGAAGAACCTTTTGGGGAGAGGCAGATCGGTTCATCGGCCATGCCTTATAAGCGCAATCCCATGCTGTCTGAGCGCATCTGCGGACTAGCCCGCTTCCTCATCTCCCTCAATGACAACCCTTCATATACCGCCTCTTTGCAGTGGCTCGAGAGAACGCTTGACGATTCTGCTAATCGACGTTTAGTCCTCCCTAAAGCCTTTTTGACAGCCGATGCGATTTTGACACTCCTCTTGCATTTAACCAAGAATCTAGTGGTTAATCCCGCCGTGATTGCAAGACACGTTTCTGAAGAGCTCCCCTTTATGGCCACTGAAAATATTTTGATGAGCGCCGTGCAAAAAGGGGGGGACAGGCAGGCGCTGCATGAACGTTTGCGCGTCCATAGCCAAGCCGCCGCCGAAGCGATCAAAAAGGAGGGAAGTAAAAATGATCTATTGCAACGCATTACTGAAGATTCCGACTTTAACTTAACTGAAAAGGAAATGGAAAAACTCATGAATGTTCAAGCCTTTATAGGTCGATCGCCGGAACAAGTATACGAGTTTTTAAAAACTGAAGTAAAAATGGAAAAATAGTTTTTTAAATGATTTGCTGTTTTTGTTAAACAGCAGCACAATGACATCATTCAACCTAGGAGATCAGATGTTTGGAACAGGTGAACTCATTGTCATCTTATGCCTTGCATTGCTTTTGTTTGGAGGAAAGAAGTTGCCTGAAATTGCTAAAAATCTTGGAAAGGGGATCAGGGAGTTTAAAAAGGCCTGCCAAGGACTTGAAGATGAAATGGAGTGCTCAGCCATCCCCATTGATGATGAAAAACCCCCAACCAAACATATTCAAAAAGACCCTCCAAAAGACGAAAATACTTAAACGATGTCTAATGAAGAGGATCCCGCACGCCCCCTTTTGGCGCATGTGTATGAACTACGCCAAACTTTTATTCATTGCCTTATTACTATTGCGATAGCAGTCGCGATCTGTTTCTACTTTTACCAAGATATCTTTCACATCCTTACACAACCGTTAATGCAGCAACAAACAACAACCCAATCATTGATCCGGCAAGAAATCAAACGGGAACGCTTTTTTAATCCATCCTCGACCGAAATCGTTTTTTCCCTTCCATTAAACTCTGCTTTAGCAACAGAAATTGCACAGGGCATTCGATCGCTCGACAATAAAAAATACCTCATCCCTCCCGGAGGATCCATCGAAATTGACACTCCAGCCCCCACTCAAAATCTGGTCCTCTTCGGACCTATTGAAGGGATGACGCTCTCTTTAAAAGTCTGTTTTTGGCTGGGATTGATCCTTTCATCGCCAATATGGCTATGGCTAATATTCCGTTTCTTTGCGCCCGGATTAAGAAAGCAAGAACGGCAATTAGCTGTTCCATTTTTAGGCTTAGCCGCACTCTTTCTTGCGGGAGGAATTGCTTTAGCCTATTTTATAACGATCCCTTTAGCGAATCAGTATCTTTGGACGTTTAATGCCGACATTGGGACTAATTTGTGGTCTTTGTCGCAGTATATCCATTATTCATTCTTTTTAATGCTCGCCAATGGGGGCGCCTTTGAATTAGGACTCGTTTTATTTGTGCTTGTCCATCTAGGAATTTTGGGTGCAGAAGCAATGGCTGCCAAAAGGAGGCATATGATCTTGATAGCCTTTATTTTAGGAGCTTTATTGACCCCGCCCGATGTATTGACTCAAGTCATGTTGGCCGTTCCATTGATTTTACTTTATGAATTGGCCATTATTTATGCTAAAGTGCTCAAATGTTCTTGCATAAATGACGCTGAACCAAATGTATGGCCGCAGAACCAGTAAACTATTCCACATTTTAGGAACCTTACTCCATCCGCAATTATTTGCAGGTATAGACATAGAGACCTCTATTTTTTATTTTGGAAAGAATCAATCGGCACTATAATATTTTAAGATCCATCGATCAAGAAATTAAAGCCGTTTTAAAAAATATTAATCGAAAAAAGTTTAGTGATTGACTAGAGTTTATTTTACACGAACATGCAATAAATCATTTTTATCATGTTCATCTAAATATAATCTCCACTCTTCGGCTAGAATGCTAAAATCCTCTAAGAGCTCTTTAAATCGCTCGCCATTTAAATTTTCAACAGCCCCTAAATAGTTCAGATAAATCAAAAAATTGCCTTCATCAATCGATAGATTGGTTTTGAGGCCAGGGCTTGCAAATGAAACTTTTTGAGAGATGCAGTGTCGGACGCTTTTTGGAATAAAATTGCCGCCAAAATAGACAGGTGTTGACAAAGAAAACATAGAGGAATGATCAAGGACTCGAATGGTAATGTTAGATCCCGCTAATTCAATTTGGGCAAACTCTTCCTTGCCCAGCTGATGAAAAAGTTTCTTTAGATCCTTTTGCATGATCATATTCACACCTTTAGTTAATTCAATTAACTACAAGCTCTCACTTATTATTATAAATTATATTTAGAATAAATTCAAAATTAAAACAGAATACGTTTATTATTTGATAGAAATTATGATGCCATTATTCAATAGACCAATCAATGGTGGGTTTTCCCCACTCCTTCAATTGCTTATTAATCTGCGAGAAGTGGCGGCAGCCAAAAAAGCCGTTGTGCGCTGATAGAGGCGACGGATGAGCAGCTGTTAAGAGGCAATGATTGGAATTGGAAAAACCTTTGATTTTTTTGCATTTATCTTGGGCAGATTTACCCCAAAGGACAAAAAGCACCGGATCTGCGCGCTTACACATCGCTTCAATGACAGCATCGGTAAATCGCTCCCATCCGCGGCCGTGATGAGACATCGGTTCTCCCTGACGCACCGTTAAGGTGGCATTGAGAAGCATCACTCCCTGATGCGCCCAGTTTAGAAGGCAACCATGTTTAGGGATGGGAAAACCTAGATCTGATTGTATTTCCTTAAAAATATTTTGCAGAGAGGGAGGAGGAGGAACACCCTCTGGAACGCTAAAGCTAAGACCATGAGCTTGGTGGGGACCATGATACGGATCTTGCCCTACAATGAGCACTTTAACATCGGGATAGGGGGTTTTCCAGAAAGCATTGAATACTAACTCCTTAGGAGGATAAACAGGGATAGAACCCATTCTTTCGCGCTCTACAAAGGCCGCTAAAGAGGCAATATATTCTGCTGAAAGCTCATTTTCTAGAACTTTTCTCCAAGAAGGCTCAATTTCGAATAGGCAGAATTCTTTCGGCATTGTTGCAGTCCTTATTTAAATGTTTTACGAAGGTATAGCATTTTAGAGAAATTTAGTAAAACCGAGAAACAGCTTATTAAGAATGCTATTTCCCTATACTTTTATTATCGCAAATTTGTTTATTATTTTTGTTAAAATAGATCCCTTTTAGGAGCAGTTTTTTCTATTGACTCAAAGCGCTGCACAAAATATAGTTAGGAGCTTTTAGAGAGGATTTACCATGTCTATTGAGAACAATCTGGTTCGATTTATTAATATCTCGAAAAAGAAAGAGGGCATTTTTGCCAATTTCAAAGTCAAAGGGGTCAAAAGCGGAACCTCTTTTACCGCTTCAATTCGTGTAGACATTGCAGCCGCGGAAGTGGATCCGGCCGATTCGTTGGAGAAAATCATTGAAGAGTGTGCCCGTATGGCGGTGCGCGATTTCAAAAAGTCTGAATTCCAATTTGAGGGTCTTGCGGCCGTTTAATTTTTATCTGGGTGTAGCGCAGCTTGGCTAGCGCACTTGCCTGGGGGGCAAGGGGTCGCAGGTTCAAATCCTGTCACCCAGATTCTTTCTTTCAATGACTTACAGGCATTCTTATCGAAAATACCTTTTATGTATTTAAGAGTGTATTGTGTATTATAATGACAAATAATTGAAAAAATCGAACCCCTGTCGTTTTTACAGTGCTGCCTAATGTTCAAATTTTTTTGCAAGAAAGATATAGATGTGTAAAAAAACTCTCATTTCTTGGAGCAGTGGAAAAGATAGTGCGCGGGCGCTTCATATCTTGCGGCAAGATCCGAATATCGATGTGGTTGGATTATTCTGTACGGTTAATGAGGTGGTTGACCGAGTAACTATGCATGGAGTAAGAATCGAGCTTCTCAAACAACAAGCGAAAAGTGCTAATCTCCCACTGCACATAATTCCTATTCCATATCCCTGTAATAATGTTGAGTATACTCAAGCCATGACCTCATTTATTGTTGAAACAAAAAAAGGAGGTATCGAGTGCTTTGCATTTGGCGACCTCTATCTTGAAAATGTGAGCAAGTATCGTGAAAAACTCCTAAAAGGAACTGGAATAACACCAATATTCCCTATTTGGGGTGTTTCAACAAAGACACTGTCAAGACAGATGATATCCAGCGGATTAAAAGCTGTCATCACATGTGTAAACTCAAAACATATCGCAATAGAATTTGCCGGTAGAGAGTATAATCAATCTTTTTTGAACGATCTTCCTAAAAATATAGACCCTTGCGGTGAAAATGGTGAATTTCATAGTTTTGCATTTGAGGGGCCAATGTTTCAAAACCCAATAGAAATAAGTTTAGGAGAAACTATCTACCGAGATGGTTCTTTTTTTACAGATCTATTACCAAAAAAATCTAACACTAATTCTTAAATAAAAAAATTTAACATATTAATCATAATGCAGTAAAAAATGCTTTCGATCCATGTGAATGTAAGCGGATTTTGAATCAAGATCAATGTAATTATACGGCTGGGAATCTCTCCGATATTACTACTAAAAACACGCCTTTTGGAAAAACATCTATTTTGGTGTGTGCAGATGCATACACTTATCCACCCGCCCAAGCCTTAGGTATACTTAAACAACTACAACCTGACTTTGTTATATTCTGGGGGATTACGGCTTCAACACAAAGTGAATGTGGTGCTCAGGGATTTAATGCGACCAGCTATGCAGCGGAAGCTGCTATGTACCTAAATAATGCTTTTGTTGTGGGCTCTAATGCTGTTGGGACCAGATATTATGGTAGGTTTTTACCTTCTGTATATTGCGGCACAAGTGGTTGCTTGCTCTACTCCAACTAGCCAAAGCACAGAAACGATACAGACGTCTGAGGAACTTGTTTTCTTTCATATAAATAAAAGCTTGAATGTTAACAATCCTTGACTATACATTTTGTTTAGAGAAAATCTGAATGTGTGTATATCCTGAAAGGGAAATTTCCAAACCAAATATATATAACTTCAATCGATATAATTTTCAGCAAGGACAACGAAATTTTTATGTCAACGATTTATTGGCATTGAATTTAGTGCGATAATCTTGGCGGGATAGATTGATCACTTCGCGCGCTTCTTCAGCGCCATAAATATGCGTAATTTGCACCTTGCTATTGCTTCTTTCCGGAGAGTCCTTGTAAGTCAAAAAATAATGGCGCAGCCGCTCGATCAAGCTTTCGGGACATTCACGCACTTCTTTGAATTTTTCATACACGAAATCACCCATCATCACCGCAATAATCTTGTCATCGGCTTGATCTCCATCCAACAATCGAAATCCTCCAATCGGATAGGCTCTCAAAATAATGTCGCCTCTCGAAATGACCTTTTCAGTCAAAACACAAATATCCAAAGGATCTTCATCGCCCACAATATTTTTTAAACCGGTCTTTTTAATGCAATAATCAGCGGTTAATGGTCCAGCATATGTCTGCGGCAATAATCCATACAGTGTCGGGCAAAGACTTGAATATTTTTGGGGACGATCCACTTTAAGCAATCCTGTCGCCTTATCAAGCTCGTATTTCACGGTATCTGTCGGCACCATTTCCATATAACAATTTACAATTTCAGGTGCTTGGTCTCCTAAAGATAAACCATGCCATGGATGGGATCGGTAAAGCATAATTAACCTCAACCTCAAAAATAGCTGAAAACCTGTTCATACTTCCAATTGTTATTGTTGATTAGTCCTTGCTTTTCTGTCGATGCTTTCTATTGTTTGCATAAGCGGCGGGTTATCGTTGGGTTTTAAGCGAGATCTCAACAACCGTTTTTACGAGAGCAAACAACGGGGTTATGAACAATTCCACACTCTCTGAAGAAGAAGAAAAAGAAGTTAATTATATTCTCTTCTTCTTCAGTCATTGTTGAAAATGCACATTTGATGTCTCTTAGCTAAGAAATTAAGCCGATTTTAATCTTTTTTGAGGGTTACGTTTGATCCACCACCGGAACAAAATTTTCATCAAGTTGGAAGGTGGTTTTGTAATTTTTTACCCATTCATCCAAATCTTTTTCAGAATACACTTGAAGCATCTTTTTTTCGCCATCAATCGATTCTATCTGTTCAAAAGCATACAACGCTTCTTTATTTTCTCCGCTTATTTCAGGAATGTACTTTTTTGGATTCGATTTTATTTTTTCAGCAACCAGTTTTACAAGTTCGTGGTCCCTATCCGTTTGATCACTTTTCCGTTCAACATATTCTTTAAAAATGGAAAGATTAATTAAAGGGGAATATAAAAATTTGTAAATTCTTAGCGCATCGTTACCGGCTTTATTAAAAGCCTCCAATTTCTCTTGTTCAGATGGGAACGTTTGCTTACTCATCCGTAAAAGCCGATCGAGCATAAATAGGCCCGAAAGACCGGTTTTATTATTTAAAAACCAACAGTTATCGGCTTTTTGATCCTTTTGTTTGCATTTGTTCTCAATAGTATTGCAAACCAAATCTTGTTTATTCGGCTGATAACCGAGCAATCGTGGAAGTTCATCATAGAAGAATTGCGGCCCCTCTTGTTCAGATAAGGCAAACATTTTGATTTTATATAAAGTTGGAACATTGATCGGATGCATTTTTCGATCAATTTTATACACCATCACTGCAGATTCTTTGCGTTCAAAGCCTCTATTAACCAATAGCATGTAGTCGTCCCAGAAAACAGTTTGGATTTCATGCTCCTTCCAACCTGAGGAAAATACAAGAGGTTCGCCTTGATGATATAATTTAACAATGTCTTGGCTCTTTTTTTGCCCGTTTTTAACGCCTCTTTCAAAAGTGGATGTCAATCTTTTTAAATGCACACATTCGCTTTTCTCATCGACTTTTTGTAAAATTGTAATTATTTTTTTTAGTGTGTCGACATAAGCCCCTTCTAACTTATAACGCAGTCCTTCATTCTCTGTCATTTTGCTGACAGACCAACTACTTGCTAAAAGCAAGCGAATACTAGCTTCTTTATCCCGATCAGACAAATCTATGGGTAGTTCAATGTTGGCTAGATCGAGAGCCGTGGCACAAGAAAAATTGTCTAAATTTCTTGCCTGCAAGTCAGCCCCTTTTGCAATCAATCGTTTAATCAATTCGATGTTATAGGCGGGATTTGCTGCAAAATGGAGGGGTCTGTGGCCGTCATTATCGGCTATATTTACGTCCGCCCGATTATCTAGCAGATAGTTTGCCGTTCCAAACGAATAATGTGCGATGGCAACATGAAGTGAGGTTTTGCCGTTGTTATCTCTTGCATCTACAGGATAACCAAAATCGATTAATTGTCTTATAATGTCGATGGGTTGCTTCTTGCAGATAGCCATGTGCAAAGTTGTTTGACGATCTAAATTTACTATCGTTGCAGAAGGTCTATGTGTTAATAGATGGCTAAGGATTTCGGAAGGAACGGTTCCTTGCATCAAGCAATGAAGCGGACTGTCGCCATCATTATTTTTATGATTTAAGGAAGCGCCAAAAGTTAGCAATAATTCTATTAGTTCTAAACTAGGAGGATGTTCTTTTTGTTGGCGCAAGGCAGCATAAATCGGAGTGTTGTCTCGATAATCAACCGAATTTACATCTGCTCCAAGACTCAATAAGTATTGGGCTGTTTGAAAATCGGCATGTTCTATAGCTATATGCAGGGCAGTTTTACCCGATTTATCTTTTGTTTCCAAAGGCGATCCAGCATCCATTAATAATTTTATAACTTTAAAAGGACGATTTTCTGAAATAGCGCGTTGCAAAGGCGTTTTGTGATCGTTATCAACTGCACCTAAAGGAGGATGATGATTTTTCAATATTATTTGCAGAATGTGCAACGGAACGGGGCCTCGCATAAAATAATGAAGAGGCGTTGCACCCTCTGCATTTCTAATATTAAAATTAACCCGACATTTTAATAAAAATTCAATTTGATCTATGTTAGGCGGTCTTTTGTCTTTTTCATCATATAAAGCAATATGCAAAAAAGTATTTCCGTTTTCATTTTGTTTATTGATAAGTTTTTTAAATTCTTTTATATTTAAATGATGATAAAGTTTTCTTGAGCGAAACATTTCCAATAAATTATAATAATAGTCTAAACGCTCCTGCGCGTTCATTCTTTGACATTCTTTTAATATTTTAATAGCTTTTGGTTTGAGATCTAGTTTAGTTATGTTTTCTCTTAAAAACCGTTTAGCTAATTCGGCTATATGCTCTTTTTGTAAAGGATGTTTTTCTAAATATGACATCTGTTTTTCATATGTTTTATCTAGAAATATTTCAAACTTTTGTAATGTCGAAACCATAATTATATAATTTAGTTTATTAACAATGCATTATATATATTATCTAATATAAAAAGCAACAAAAACAGTAGTTAACTATAATCAATAAAATAACAAATATAAAATATTTAAAAAAGACTGAAAAACTGTTTATAAGTTAACAAATTACTGTTGATGATCATTTGCTTTTTGTTGATACAATCGATAGCTATTCATAAGTCAAAGATTCTGCACTGTTTTTGAACGCTTTTTAAACAGGTTATTTTAGGGGAGTAAACCGTGAGGTTATGAACAAATTCACAGCCTCTGAAGAAGAAGATAAAATAACTAACTCTTTTCTCTTCTTCACAAAGGATTGTTGAAAGTGTGCACAGGGCTTGAACTTATTTAACAAAAGAGCGTAGTATGACGTTCCATAGGAATTCCGCCATGAAAAGCTTATTTCCCGAATTTTTTTTCGATTTGTCCGACTATCGCCACGAAAGGTTATTTGACCGTACAAAGCCCGTTTGGGAAGCTTTAACAAAAATTTCTTCTTATCTCGCTATCCTTTCTTTAGGCAAAATCGAAGTAGATATTCCGGCAAACGCCTTTATTATAAATTCTGAGCAAATATCGATCGGCTCTGGATCTGTCGTAGAACCAGGCGCTTACATCAAAGGGCCCTGCATCATTGGAAATAACTGTGTGGTGCGGCATGGCGCTTACATACGTGGAGATTTAATCTGCGGCGATGGTTGTGTGATTGGGCACGATACGGAAATCAAGAATGCTATCCTATTAAATAATGCCCATGCGGCGCATTTTGCGTACGTAGGAGACAGTATTTTAGGCAATCGCGTAAATCTAGGGGCGGGAACGAAATGCGCCAATCTGAAGCTCGACAAGAGCCTTATCGAAATTGTCTATAATGATAAAAAGTTGAGTTCCGGTTTGCGTAAATTGGGGGCTATCATTGGCGACGATGCGCAGGTTGGTTGTAATGCTGTAACGAATCCGGGTGCTTGCTTAGGTAAAGGGGTTCTTTGCTATCCTTGCCTCAATATTGGTGGATATATTCCAGCTCATTCAATTATTAAAAGCGATGTAAAAAATCAGATTATCCAGCGTTAATAGAGCTTTTTAAACATAAATAAAGTATACTGCCTCTTTAAGAGAATATTTATGACTAAATCATTAAGTGTTTATCAAAAGCAGATCGTTTCAAATATTCGCGATAACTTGCCAACGTTCGGATCGAAAACAAAAATCAGAGATGCCTGCGAATATGCTTTGACCAATGGTGGAAAGCGGATCCGTCCCGCCATTGTATTTTTAGTCGCCGAAGCGTTGGGATATCATGCAGATGTTTCTCAAGCGGCGTTGTCTATCGAATATTTTCATACAGCTTCGCTTGTAGCGGATGATCTGCCTTGCATGGATGATGATGATGAACGGCGCAATAAGCCGTCGGTCCATAAGGCTTTTGGAGAGTCTGCTGCTCTTTTGGTTAGTTATGCTTTAATTTCTGCAGGATATGGGTGTTTGGAAAAAAATGCCAAGATACTCGGTCAATCCGCCCTTTCTTTTTCTCGGCAAGCCGATGCTCGAGGTTTGCTGGCATTGGAAAATGCAGCTTTTAATACCGGATTATTGGGGACTACGGGAGGGCAATTTCTCGATATTGATCCCCCTAATCTAACCAGTTCTACTCTTCGCGAAGTGATCCATAAAAAAACGGTCTCTCTTTTTGAAATTGCTTTTATCTATGGTTGGTTGTTTGGAGGTGGAGATCTGGAAAAGTTGCCTCTGGTCAAAAAAGCCGCTTCCCATTTCGGCACCGCTTTTCAGATAGCGGATGATCTTGATGATGTGGATCAAGATGCTAAAAATGGACGCGCTGTCAATGCTGTTGCTGTTTTTGGCGTGGATGCAGCCAAAAAAATGGTGCAAGACGAGATTCAAAGTTATTATGACACGTTGAATGAGCTTAAGTTGAATACGGCTGAATTGTGTGCGCTGACAGCTGAATTTTAGCAAAAAGGGTTGTGATTGTCAAACTTGAGAGTTGCATTTGCAACTGGATCTGCAAATCAAAATGCATTATTCTTAACCATCAACAAGAAAGATCTAAGGAGTCACCTATGCCCCAACCTGATCAAGAACGTAAAAAAGCGTTAGAACAAACCCTTATACACATTAAAAAACAGTTCGGTGATGGCGCCATCATGTCTTTAGGCAAACACTCTACCGACCGGGAAGTGAGTGTCATTAAAACAGGAGCCTTAGCTTTAGATGTTGCTCTTGGCATCGGAGGCTTACCGCGCGGACGCATTGTTGAAATTTTTGGCCCAGAATCTTCAGGCAAATCGACATTAGCCTTGCATGTCGTGGCCAACGCTCAACGCAATGGCGGCGTCGCAGCTTATATCGATGCCGAGCATGCTTTAGATCCAAGCTATGCCGCCAAAATTGGCGTCAAAATCGACGATCTGCTTATTTCACAGCCTGACTGCGGTGAAGAAGCGCTTAATATTGTCGAAGCCCTCGCCCGTTCCAACGCCATTGATGTCATTGTCATCGACTCTGTGGCGGCCTTAGTGCCAAAATCAGAGCTCGAAGGGGAAATCGGCGACACATTTGTTGGTTTGCAAGCCAGAATGATGTCCCAAGCTTTGCGCAAATTGACGGCCACGCTAGCAAAAAGCAACACCTGCGCTGTGTTTATCAACCAAATCCGTGAAAAAATTGGTGTGATGTACGGCAACCCCGAAACAACTACAGGCGGCCGCGCTCTTAAGTTCTTCGCATCTATACGTTTAGACATTCGCAGAATCAGCGGAATCAAGGGTGCTGATAATGCCGAGGTGGGTAACCGCGTTAAAGTTAAAGTCGTAAAAAATAAAATGGCTCCCCCCTTTGAAATCAGCGAATTCGATATCTTATTCAATGAAGGGATCTCCAGAACGGGTTCCCTTATTGACATGGCCACAGAATACAATATTATCGACAAAAAGGGCGCTTGGTTCAGTTTCAAAAGCCAACGCCTCGGTCAAGGGCGCGAAGCTGTTCGCGAAGAATTAAAAAAGAATCCGGCCCTTCTAGATGAAATCGAAAACCTTGTCTTGAAACATTACAAAGAAAAACTGCCCAAAACAGGCGGCAAAGCAAAGGTTGAGCCGGAAGAAGCGTTAGAGCTCGTCGAAGCATAAGATACAAACCTACGTTTAAAGATATCGAGCCGTGTCAACGGCGCCAAGATATTATGGCTCTAAACTTCTAATTCAACGCAAAGACGCAGAGGCGCCAAGACGCAAAGAAAACAATGTATCCCGTTGCTTAGCAACGGGATACAGCTTGCCAAAGTGGACCCCAATTTGGGGTCCACTTTTGGGGTCAGCTCAGAATTCGGATTATAAAGCACGTTAAGGATTTCAACCTTTTTGGTCATTGGCTAAGATCGTTATAAATACAAGTAAGAAATATTTAAAATACAAATTAAAATAGTAAAAAAATCCAATAAATGATATCATAAATGAACTATAAACATTAATTAGAGTATCAATAATATATGAGAATATGAGAACCAACAATAATAGACCGTTTTTTCGCGATTCCATCACAGATGGTTGGACAAAAAAAGATTGGGCTTTAAATTTAATTCCTCTGGGAGGCATTGCTTCCGTTGCTTATGAAATTGGATCGGCATGTTTATCTTCTAGAGAACGCACTGCTAAAATTTCAGAAAACTTTTTTAAATCACCCATTCAGACTACTATCAAAAAAATCGCTCAATGTCTTTGGATTCCTATTGTTGTTTGCGGAGCTCTTAAGCTGGTTTGCCTTATCGTTAAGGCTTGCTGGAATCGGTGTTTCATCGATCCTCGAGCTAAAGATCCTTGTATAATCATTCCTCACGAGGTGGTTGTTTACCACATTTTTTCTTATTTAAATCTCCACGAACTTAGAATGAGTAGGAGTGTAAGTAAGGCATGGAACCAATGTGCAAGTACCCCCATTCTTTGGCAGTCAGCAATATATCGAGAAATCGCTTTTAGCAGTAAGAATTGGGCAGATTGGAATGCAGACCTTGTAAAAGATGTAAACATAAGACAAGAAATGCTCTCATTACCGAAGAATATTGCGGAAGAACTTAGACGTTCAGCTTTTCCTGGGAAAAGCATTAGAGAAACTCATGTGTTGGTGAGAATGCCAAAAGGGCTTACCATAAAAAAACTTGGAGAGCTTGCAAAAAAATATTTTCCAAGTAAGCCTGATGGCTATAGATACATTTGGTCTACAATTGTTGATGAATTAGGAGATAAGTCCGTCGATGAATCTGTTTGGCTGCTGATGACAAAGGATGTCCTTCAAGGAAGCAGAAGTAAAAGCTGCAGTCAGCAAGAGAATATTGTGGCTGAGCTTGCTGCAACAACTGGGGTCCCTTGCCAAGTCCCCACTATTTTAGAAGCCGCGATTTGTATTTTGGCAGAGTACTCTCGTTCTAAAAATCGCTTATTTAGCGATAGTCCATGGACCTATACACGCTGTCAAGAGAATGTTCAAGGCTATCAATTGGTTGTTGGGGGCTTCGCCCCGGGTGGCCTCGACGCCGCACACGACAGCCACTATGACGACGGCAACATTGGCGTTGCGGCCCTGCGGAAGTTCTAAGGTCATTGGTTCTTGGTCACTTGGCCTTTGATAAAGGTTCTTGTTCTTTGTTTTTTGGTCCTTGATTTAACGACCTTGGAGTAAAAAACCAAGGCTATTCAATGTGAATAAATTTTATTTTTAATATGTATATTTTTAATCATATTGGTTTCTTACCCGGTAAGCATTTTTTACAGCTTGAGATAACGCATGCTGATTAGCATGAGATAAAATCCCCAAATAGGACTGCAGCCTTTGATCCAGACCGACCCCATCTATTTTCCCTTGTAAAAAGATTTCGTACGCCTCCTTTAGTCGTTTTTTCATCCGCTGCTTCGTTCGTGTTCGCACTAAAGTATGCTTAAAAAAAAGAACATAGCCCACGAAATCAATTCCTTGAGTCAATTTTCTAATAATCAACTTTTTTGGGTGAAGATCTAATTGGAGCTTTTTTACAAGAAATTCTCGAATAGGAAAAATTAAAGATTCTAAATGGTTTTTATCATTAGATAAAATAATGAAGTCATCACAATAACGTAGATAATACCGCTCACGGAGTTCTTGCTTGATGAAATCATCCAGCTCGTGAAGATAAACATTTGCAAATAATTGGGAGGTTGCATTTCCTAGAGGAATTCCCACACTCCCAAAAGGGCCGCTATTAACTTTAAAACTATCAATGATTGTATCGATAATTTTTAGTGCTTTTTCGTCTGCGATATTTTTCCGAAGGAGAGTTTTGAGAATCTGGTGATTAACTGTGTCAAAAAAACGTTTAATGTCCATTTTGAGTGCATAACAGGGCTGTTTTCCATTCGCACTGACTTTTCTGATCATGCGACGCAGCATTGTGACTCCAATATGGGTTCCTTTTCCTACCCGGCTAGAAAGCGAGTGAAAGATAAACTTTCTATCAAAAACAGTAGTCAACACCTCATAAACTATTTGATGAACGAGTCGATCTTTTACTGAAGCCTTGCTAATACGACGTTGTTTGGGATCGGAGACGTAAAAATGCTTGTAAGCATCGTGTTGGTATTGAAATGTGATTAGATCGTTTTGAAGTTGGAAAATACAATCTTCTAAATTCCGCTCGAAAGATTGAATGTCTTTTCTTTTACGCTTACCTCGGCTAAAATGATCCCAACATTCAAAAATATGAACCAATGAAGTCATTTTTTCAAAAAGATTACAAGCTACTTTCATGACACAGGCGCGCTCCGTTTTAGATATCCCGATTTTTCACAAAGTTTACGATCTATACAAGTTGCTTCATAGTTACCACAATCGTATTCCAAAATCGGAGCGTTATACACTCTGGCAAAAATGTGAGAATACTACACTTTCTCTTTTAGAAGCTCTGATTGAAACAGGTCATAAAAAAGGAGATGAACGGCTTCATTCTCTTTACGTCATTAGTGACAAACTTGATTTGCTTAAGGTGTTGATTCGATTGGCTAAAGATACTCGTACAATCGATAATCCACAATACCTTGCCATCCAAACAATTATTCAAGAAATTGGGAAAATGATTGGTGGTTGGATCAAGTCCGTCCCCCACTGAGGGTTAACTCAGCAGGGAAATTATAACAAGATTTCCGCAGGGCCGCAACGCCAATGTTGTCGTTGTCATAGTTGTTGTTGTTGACGTTGAGGCCAGCCGGGGCGAAGCCCCCAACAACCACGAAGGACCTGTACCGATATCCTTCTGAAGCACCAGAGACAGAAACAACTAATAGCTGTCCCCATCTCTTGAATTTTATTTGGAGACCAGAGTTTTGCTCTTTCTCGCTAGATATCGGTACGAAGTTCTGTCTTGATGTACGCTACCATGATCCATAAATCATCAGTATTCTGACATCTGCTCATTTGAGCATAAAACGAACTGTTTTGGATGGACCATCGCTTAGCCATGATCCATCATTACCAAAACAATGTTGATTGTCCTATTTTTTTAAGAACTTGTCGAGAATTTTTAGCAGTGAGGCCAAAAAACTTCTTTATGAAAAAAACAATACGTCAATTTAGAGTGTACCCTATCCTTATGTCAAGATCAACTTAAGAAACGCGTCAGAATAGGATTGTTTTCTTTATTGATTGACACAATTGCAAAAAGGTCATAGACTTATTCCTGACACTTAAGGAGATTTTATGACTGGACAACGCATTGGATACATTCGAGTTAGCATCTTCGATCAAAATCCTGATAGACAATTAGACACCGTTCAAGTTTCAAAAACATTTATAGATAAAGCCTCAGGCAAAGATGTGAAGCGTCCTCAGTTTGAAGCGTTGATGAGTTTTGTCCGAACTGGAGATATTGTTGTGGTCCATAGTATGGATCGCTTAGCTCGCAACCTCGATGACTTGCGCTCAATCGTGCAGACATTGACGCAACGCGGAATATGCATTGAATTTGTAAAAGAAAGTCTCAAATTTTCAGGCGAAGATTCCCCTATGGCTATTCTCATGCTATCGGTTATGGGAGCATTTGCAGAGTTTGAACGTTCTTTAATTCGTGAGCGCCAACGCGAGGGAATTGCTCTGGCCAAGCAACGTGGTGCCTATCGTGGCCGTAAGCGATCTTTGCCGGATAGTGAGATCCTTTTACTGAGGCAGCGCGTTCAAAATGGTGATAAAAAAGCTAAGGTTGCTAGAGAGTTTGGCATTAGTCGCGAGACTCTTTACCAATACCTTCGTGCGGTGTAGACATGCCCCGGCGCACAGTCTTATCTTCATCCGAACGGGAGGGTTTATTTGCTCTACCAGACAACCAAAAGGATTTAATCCAGCAGTATACATTTAGTGAGTCAGATCTTTCCATCATCCGACAACACCGTGGCGCAGCCAATCGCATGGGTTTCGCTATTCAGCTCTGCTACATGCGCTATCCAGGTATTATTTTAAGCATTAACGAGAAGCCATTTCCTCCTCTGCTAAACTTTGTTGCCGATCAGTTGAAAATGTCTGCCAATGTATGGGATGAATATGGCAAACGGGATCAGACTCGGCGCGAACACCTGACTGAACCGCAAGCCATATTTGGTTTTCAAGCATTCTCCATGGAGTCTTATCAGTCATTTGTAAATAGTTTAGCAGATCTTGCCTGGCAAACAGATAAAGGCATTTTATTGGCCTCGGCGTTGGTTCAATCTTTTCGAATTCAACGAATACTGTTGCCAACTATTAATGTCATCGAACGGATTTGTGCCGAGGCAATAACCAATGCATCGCGACGTGTTTATTTTTCATTAACTGAAAGTTTGACGAAAGAGCATTTGCAACGGTTGAATGCCTTACTGACATTAAAAGAAGATTCTAAATTTACGATATTAGCTTGGCTTAGAGAATCGCCTGGAGCAGCAAAAGCACGTCATATATTGGAGCACATAGAGCGGCTGGAGGTGATACGCAATTTAGGTTTACCCGTTGGACTTGATAAGATGATCCACCAAAATCGTCTATTAAAACTTGCGCGTGAAGGCCGTCAAATGACCGCTCATGACTTAAGTAAATTTGAACCAAATAGGCGGTACGCCACGATTATTGCTCTAATTCTAGAGACACATGCTACAATTATTGATGAAATAATCGAAATGCATGACCGAATTATCGGCAGTCTGTTTGCCCGCTCACAACGCACCCAAGATAAACAGCTTCAACAATCTGGCAAGTTAATTAATGAAAAGTTAAGGCTTTACTATCGAATAGGCAACGCCTTAATTGAAGCCAAACAAAAGGGCTCTGACCCATTTGTCGCGATTGAAAGCGTGATACCATGGGATACATTTAAGCAAAGCCTGACTGATACACAAAAGCTTGCACCTTCTGAAGATTTTGATTACTTGGAACACATTAAGAATGGTTATTCTCAGATTCGACGATATGCACCAGCCTTGTTGGATATTTTACAACTGAAAGCAAATCCCGCATTGAGAGAAGTTCTTGAAGCGGTGGAAATCATTAAGGCAATGAATGCCAACCAATCACGTAAAGTCCCAAAAGAAGCACCTACAGGCTTTGTACGCAAGCGTTGGGAAAAATTTGTCTTTTCAGACGATGGAATAGATCGATGTTTTTATGAGTTATGTGTCTTATCAGAACTTAAAAATGCATTACGTGCAGGTGATATTTGGGTGCAGGGATCGCGTCAGTTTAAAGATTTTGAAGAATATTTATTACCCACAGAAAAATTTGCTTCATTGAAAGAGTAAGAAATCTCCGATAGCTGTGACAAATGACTGTTCGCAGTATTTGCAAGATCGCTTGCTTTTACTTGAAGAGCAGCTGGAAACCGTCAACCGTTTAGCAAAAACCAATGAATTACCAGATGCTATCTTCACGGCATCAGGATTAAAAATCACCCCGCTTACAAATTCAGTGCACATCGAAGCCGAAGCGTTGACGCAACAAGTCTATAGATTGTTACCACGAGTGAAGATCACAGAATTACTCATAGAAGTTGATGGATGGATAGGATTTACAAAACATTTCAGACACATAAAGAATAATGAAACGGCAAATGATAAACACCTGTTGTTAACGGCTATTTTGGCTGATGCGATCAATCTTGGTTTGAGAAAGATGACAGATTCTTGTCCAGGCACAACCTATGCCAAGCTTTCTTGGTTGCAAGCTTGGCACATCCGGGATGAGACCTATTCAGCAGCCTTGGCTGAACTGACCAATTCTCAATTCTATCACCCATTTACGTCAAATTGGGGCGAAGGAACGACCTCCTCATCTGATGGTCAACGTTTTAAGACAGCTGGACACTCTGGAGACAAAGGAAACATCAATCCGAAATATGGAAGTGATCCAGGCGTGCAATTTTATACCCACATTTCCGATCAATATGCTCCTTTCCATACAAAGGTCATTAACGTTGGGGTGCGTGATGCTACCTATGTACTTGACGGGCTACTGTATCACGAATCCGACATAAGAATTGAAGAACACTACACTGATACATCAGGTTTTACAGACCATGTCTTTGCACTTATGCATCTCCTTGGTTTTCGCTTTGCGCCTCGCATCCGTGATTTAGCTGACAAGCGATTATTCGTCGTGGACAGTAAAAAGGAGTATGCATCAATTAATACCATGATAGGTGATGCTATCAATATAAAACACATCAAGAGTCATTGGGATGAAATTCTACGTCTAGCAGCTTCCATTAAACAGGGGACTGTTACAGCCTCATTGATATTGCGTAAACTCGGAAGCTACCCGCGTCAGAATGTTGAATTACGCCGTCGAGTTAATGCTGGACTAAACAAAGGAGAGGCCAAAAACACATTAGCACGTGCCGTTTTTTTCAATCGACTTGGCGGAATGCGAGATCGTAGCTTCGAAAACCAGCGTTATTGAGCTTCGGGTCTTAATCTTGTGATAGCTGCAATCGTTCTATGGAACACTGTATATTTGGAGCGAGTAATCCAGCACTTGAAAGATAATGGTCAAGCAATCAATGAGAGCCTACTCAAACATTTATCTCCACTTGGTTGGGAACACATAAATTTGACAGGTGATTACGTTTGGCAACAGAGCAGAGCTATGGAAAAAGGCGAATTCAGGCCTTTGCAAAAGCAGCAAAATCCTTAACGTGCTTTATAATCCGAATTCTGAGCTGACCCCCTTTTAGCCAAACTTTGCACCTTGGCGCCTTTGCGTCTTTGCGTTGAATTAGAAGTTTAGAGCCATAATGCCTTGGAGGATTTCTGTCGCCATTTTCAAATGCAACCATGCAACTGATCAAATCAAAACAAGAGCTGAAAGAGGAACATCGGATTGAAAAATGGGAAGGTGATGTGAAAGATATTGTTCCCGAAAACCTAAGCCAAACGCCTTTCCGTCAAGCATAGGCAGCAAGCGGTCATAGTAGCCCTTGCCGTAGCCTAACCGATGGTATTGAGGATCGAACGCAAGGCCCGGAATAAAAGCCAAAGAGATGCACGAAGGGGCGATCTCTTGACATGATGTAGAAATCGGCTCCAGAATGCCCCAAGCATTTGGTTGCAATTGGCTAATATCCTCCACTCGATAAAGACGCAAGCTATCCGCTTCGATGCGGGGCAAAACTAAGAGCCCTCGCTCAGATAGATGTTGATTTAAGGTCCGCGTATCCAATTCATCCTCAAAAGAAGCATAGGACAAGATAGCTTGATGCGGTTGAAAAAGAGGAGCCAACTTATCGGCAACATCGCGCGCGGCTTCCTTTCGCCGGTTATGCGGCAGATTTTGACGACGCTGTTTAGCAGCGGAACGCAAAGCTTGTTTTGCTTCTAGGATGGTTTTCAATCGACGGGCACTCCATTAAGATAATTGATTTTTCTGATAAAATGCCCTTCGGAGTCGAACAAGGTAACGATCCCTTTGCCGAAACTAACAAGGGTGACCGGAATTTTATCCCCTTTTTTGAAATATTCACCTCTTACAAGCTTTTGATGATCGTATTCTTCCATGAGCATTAAATTGCCATCCCTGTACCATGCTGTAGAAAGGCCGTTTTTGGCATTATTACTCATTTCGCGCTGACTTTCTAAAACGCCATTGTCATACCATGTTTTGACGATCCCTTGAATTTTAGCATTATACCAAGAAATTAAAAGCTTAGGTTGAGGTTGTGATGATTTGCCGCCTTTATCGTAATATTCGATCTCTTCGCCATGTTTTACCCTATTTTTAACATGAAATAATTTAATCAAGCGGTTGTTGCGGCCGTATACTTTGATTTCACCTTCTAAAGTTCCATCATGATACTCGTGCAGTTCAGCTAAGCAGTCTTTGCCAAAAATAGCCCTAAAGCCTAAACCATTGTCAATGCGGGAAATTTCGGTCCCGTTCAGATCAAAATAGCGCCCGGTCGTTAACTTTCCTTCGCAGAAAATTTCTTGGGAAGCGATTTTATCGGATTGCCAATAGCGCAAGGAGAGTCCTTCTTTTTCGCCACAACAATATTCAGAAGTCAACAGCAGCTCACCCTCTTCCAAAAAAACCTTATAGGTGCCATTGATCTCATTTTTTTCAAAAGGCACTTGTTTCCATATGTTGCCGTTGGAATGATAGTAAACAGAAATGCCTTGTAAAACACCTTTTTCATAGGGAATGGAAGCGATCAATTGCCCTTGTTCATCCCACGCTTGGCTGCAGCCGTCGAAAAGCCATGTTTTTTGCGAAGCGACTGTGATATCGGCATCTCCACTGATAACATAGGCTTCGGCTTTTAGCTTTCCATCCGCATGCCATTCCCGGTAGGTTCCAAGCGCACGGCCATTGACTAGCTCGAGATACTGTTTGATTTGGCCGTTGGTATGATAGCTCGTCACAAAAGCTAAAACGTCGCCAGCGCCATTTCGTTGATAGACCCGTAAAACCTTTTGGTAAGGCTGATTGGTAAAAAAATCCAGATTTTTATAGCGCTTTAACCGTTCAGGATTGCTGATAGTCTCAGAGATTCCATCTCGATTAATCAGATTGATACTAGCGAGATCAAAACTGTTATTGCAAACACGCATGCTATAAGAGCAGCTGCTGGCCGATGCTGTTAAAAGAATGGCATAGAACAAAGATTTCAAGAAGGTCTTCACAGGAACTCTCTTTTTAATAGTTTCAGGTTGAGAAGGAAGACCTCATTTTTTTCTGTCACGCGCTTTTTTTCGATTTTGAAATCAAGAATGATCAGCTCGGGACGGTTAGGATTGGGGCCTTCCTTTCCAATTTCAATCCCTTCGATCTTTGCCAATAGGGCGCGTATATCATCTACATTGACTTCGACCGGATGCACAAGGGTTTCGGTTGTCTCCTGGAAAATAGGGGTGGACTGTACCACTCCCTCAGTAAAGATGAGGTCGTTTTGAGGACCTGTCAAAAAATCAAGTCGTTTTTTGATGTTTTCATCATCGGCAAAATTTTTATTGTCGAGCACCTTTTGCAAGCTTTCAATCTCAGGTTCAAGAAAGTCTAGTGTTTCTAGATGCTTGTCGATGTAAAAGTGATCAGCATCGCGAAAATTATTTCGGACAGCAATGTTAACAGCCTGCCGTTTTTTTTGAGTGGCAGCCATGTCTCCAATCAGCAAGAGTTGGTTTTCGACCGTGCTTATTTTATTTTGCTGATGCATGAAATTGCCTGCAGCGAGGAGCAGGGGGATAAGGCCGAGAAGCATGGCATACAGTAAGAGCCTGGATTGTGGGATATTAGCAAACATGGCTTAACCTATGATGGGGGGTATGCTGTCTTATCTTTAAGAAAAAAGGAAGCTTTGTATAGGCCCCGATTGGTACTCCATTTAACTTCCCCTTTGGGATCCACCATATTATTCGGAGCAATCAAAGCATCGTGGAATTCACGTGCTAATTTAGGAGTTGGACTGCTGAATTCGATTTCGACTTTGACTTGATAGTGCTCTTGTTTTTTGGTGACTTCCGGCCGCTTGACGAGGGAATAGGAGAAGTTTTCGATTTGCAAAAGAGGGATTTTATCGTTTGTTTTGCTTTCCTTGCCGACCACGTTGGGATGTGTAGAGAGCCAGGCTAAAACGTCGCTAACTGTAGGTACATTAGGCAGCAAAGGATATGTATCAGGAATCTCTTTCAATTGTTTTTGAAGATATTGCAGCCTTCCTTGGATATCTTCAATACTTAAGGCTTTAATAGGCGTTGCCTCCTTCTCTTCGACAGTTGTTTTTCCAGCCACTTTCGCTTCGTATTCATTATCGAATGCATTGTAGGGTTTATGCATGAACTGGAGCAATTCGGAAAATTGAAGGCGCAACTTATCCTCTTTTGATTTCAGATAAGCGTTGCTGAAGAAAATACAGGCTGCTGCAAGCGCTGCGGCAAGGGCCAGATAGATAGCAAGTGGCTTCTTATAACGTTTCCAAGGGTTTGGATAGACAAAATCCTTTTGACGAAAATCGATCTCATTGGTTGAGCCTGAAAGAGCTGTTAAAGCGGCGCCTATGACGGGAGCGAATCGTTGCAGTTGAGAAGGGGACAGATCAAAACCTGGCGCAGATTTTGGCGCGAGAATGGGTTTATTAAGCTGTTGGCAGAGGGCAGGATAAATATTGATGAGACCATCCCCTTCCCCTGTGACTACAATATTTTCAATCTCTTGACCTTTGACTTGCTTTGAAATGGCATATAAAGTTCGTGTTATTTCAAGTCGAAGCCCTTCTAAAGTTTCAAATAAGATTGGAAACGCTTCTTTTTTTACCGATGCAAAATCTAAGGTTTCCAGCGGAAACGACTTGGTTTGATGCTCAACATCTTTATTATAGGCTGCCAGCACTTGACCCACCCCTTGAGGGATAGTCTGGGCAGCCATCACTTTGCCTTCCTTCACTAAAAGGCAGATGGTGGATGTTTGGCCAAGATGAACCACGAATTGCGGAGCAGTCGAGACAGCAAAAAGATGTGCAAAAGCAGCTAGGGCAGCCGGAGTGCAGGAAATCACTTCCGGATCGATGTTCAGATTTTTCCATTGTTCAAGATGGTGTTGAACGTGATCTTTGCGGGCTGCCAAAAGGGTGAGAAGCGTTCCATCTTGTGTAGGAGTTAGCATTTGCCGATCAATAATCGCATTATCGACAGGATAGGGTAATAAGGGTTCGGACTGAAATTCCAGGACCGCATCGATATCCCCCTGCTTCTTGAGTTTGACCTCAAGCTGCCGGACCAAGACTTCATTAGCATTGAGCATTGTGACAACGAGGTTTTTGGGGATGGCACCGATGAGATCTTTGCCTTGTTCACTATTAGGAAAGGAATGTGGTTCGAGAGGATTAAAAGAGATCTCAAAAAGACGGTCGAGGCAAGGCTTGCCTTTGCGCAAACTCACTTGAGCCCCTTTAATGGCATGGCTGGTGATTTCTAAAGCAAGCGAATGAAAAGAAGCAGGCTTATCGACCATCTGTTCTCGATTAATTATAATTAATAGAAGCAAATTATAACTTATTCTGTGCTAGTGATTCAAGAAAATGTTTTGGCAGGTTTGAATTTGACTTATTAAACCCGATTCAAACTGCCAGAGTTATTTTTTAAGACAAAAATCCTCAGATGGAGTAATATTATGGTTTAAAATTTAATAATATGTAGTTGTAAATGTTAATCCGAATCGTCGACATTTTATTTCAAGTTTACCTGCTGATGCTCTTTACTCGCATCTTAGGATCTTGGTTTCCCGAATTTCAAAATAGCCGATTCATGCAATTTATCTCCTTTTATACAGATCCTTATCTCAACTTGTTTCGCAGAATTATACCCCCATTGGGAATGCTCGATATCAGCCCGATCTTGGCTTTTATAAGTTTAGAATTGATTAAACAAGGCGTCAATATTCTGATAGCGGCTTTCATAAAATGAAACAATCTCACGTCAAACCCTTAGAATTGGGAAGTTTAAAGCTTCCTAGCAATATCCTTTATGCACCTTTAGCCGGATGCTCCGATTATCCATTCAGGCAGATGTCAGCCTGCTATCGTCCGGGTTTAATGTATTGCGAAATGGTCAAAATGGATGCATTAATTAGACACGATCAAGGTACATTCCATATGCTTGATTATTCTGCCAACATGCACCCTATCGGTGGGCAAATTTGCGGCAGCAAACCGGAAATCGCCTTTCAAGCCGCAAAAATCATTGAGGATCTTGGCTTTGATGTCATCGATCTCAATTGCGGCTGTCCGGTCGATAAGGTAACGAAGGATGGCAGTGGCTCCGGGCTGTTAAAAACACCAAACTTGATTGGCGATATCATTGCTAACATGGTCGCTGCTGTTAAAATCCCCGTTACGGTTAAAATCCGCGCAGGCTGGGATGAAAGTACAATTAATGCACCGCTAATCACTCAAATTGCAGAAAAAGCCGGTGCAAAAGCCATTTGCATTCACGGACGCACCCGTAAACAAGCTTATAAAGGTCCGGCTAACTGGGATTATATCAAAGCTTGCAGACAGGCAGCGGGAACGATCAAGATCATTGCTAATGGAGATGTGACCGATGGACCCTCGGCTTTGGCAGCTTTTGAGCATACTGGGTGCGATGCTGTGCTTGTTGCAAGAGGAACTATGGGGCAGCCTTGGATTGCGGAAGATATCCGACGCTATTTGGAAGGGCATCCCCCTCTCAAACGCTCTTTGGAAGATTTTCGACAAGCCTTATATGAACATTTTTTGTTTACACGCGAATATCACAATGCCCGCCGTGTAGCTATTGAGATGAGACGCGTGGGTTGTTGGTATCTCAAAAAAGCGGCTGGCACTCGACAATTTCGTGAGTTAATGAGCAAAGCTGAATCGATGGAAACAGTTGAAGAATTAATTCGTCATTTCCCATTGAACGAGGTGACATCGACGGCTCCTGCTGATTCAGAAGATGATGGAGAGTGCTGCGCATAGGAGAAGAGATGGAAGATAAGTTGGAATTGCATGCTATTTTTCGAGGTCAGGTTCAAGGCATTGGTTTTAGAGTTACTGTCAGGCATTTAGCGTCGCGGTCAAAATTAAAAGGAACTGTTTCAAATCTTCCAGACGGTTCCGTTGAACTCTATGCGCAAGGATCAAAGGAGCAGTTGGAACAGCTTATTAAACAGATCCAGGAAGAATTTGGGTTGTCTTATATTAACGCGATCGATCTGCACTATTCCGCTCCCAGCCTAGTTTTTGAAAGTTTTAATATTATCCATTAATTTAAATGGTTATGTTTTGGCTGCTAACAAATCGTTTAAAGCATTTTCTAACTTGTCTAGTGCATCTATTCCTCTTTGAGCACTTACATCTAAATATGCTTTACCAACAGATGTAACTACTTGACCTTGCGGAGTAGGCTTTATTTCTATAGAATTAATATTTTTCTTAGTTTGTTGCAGATCTTGTTTTATTTGTTTTATATCTTTAAGAGAAGATGCAAGCTCAGTTTTGCTTAATTTATTTAGTTTATCTTCGTTGATAAGGTAAGCAGATTTATCAGTTTCATTATACAAATGACGTAGTTTTGTATCTGCCTTTTCATAGTGGGATCCTAAGGTTTGAACTTCCGTTGATAAGTTTTTATAATTTTGTTCGTTGCTTGGATCAAGTTGAGCCAAATCATTGAATGATACCATCCAAAGCTTTATTGAACCTGGTTTGCAGAAAGGGGGATCGCTACCAAAGGCAGAAGTATTGGCATTGACCAACCCGCCCGCGACATCCATTAATGTTTTTGTTTGAAGTTCGACTGTTTTTGCTGCTTTAATAGGATCACCGGTGGAAAGGATATCGTAGAATTTTAAGAATTTTTGTTGTTCTTCTTTTAATAAAGGTTCATCAACTTGTAAATTTTTTATTTCGTCATGAATATTTTTATATTGTTCTTCAGCAATACGGCGAGCAAGTTCAAGTTTACAAAAATTGCTTAGTTTTTTGGTCAAAGGATCATTGGCTTTGCCTATTTGCCATTCGAGGATGTCTTTATCAAGTAGATCTTTGAACGCAGGAAATTTACTATTAAATTCTTTTTCATATTCGTCATAAGCTTTTTTTAGTTTTTCATCGGTAGTTCCTTCTTCGATTAATGTCTGTTTTGTATCGTTTGCGTTAAGCCGAAGTTTACTTACCTCTTTTTGTAATAGGTTACCCTTTTGAATTTTTAATGTTTCGGGTGACGGCTTTTTTGCTGGTTCTTCAGCTTTAATGGCGAATTTTGATTTTAGTTTTGTGAAGGCTCGGATTCTAGGAAGCACTGTTGTTGCGACCTTATAAGATATAGTATTCAATCGCCTTTTTGCTATTGAAGATTCTGTTTTTGGCTCGCTTGATTTTACGGGTATTGCAGATTTAGCCTCTTTAGGAATAGTAGGTAAAGGAATAGTTGGCAGGGAATCTAATTGTTTTGTCGAGGTCGGCAGATTTGGCAACGGTTTTGCTGGCGGCGTATGCAAACGTTTAGGCGGCAGAGGCAATGGCTTATCTTGATGTTTTCTTAGAACTTCTTCTCGATTATAGGGTGGAATGGAAGTGGCATTAATGTTTTTTTGCGGTTCAGGGGAAGGAGTTTTAAATTTAAAGCGGGATAACTCTATTTTCTTTTCGGCCGCTTTCTCTTTTAGATTAAGGGCATGGCGAACAACATAGTTTTGGCAAAATCCTTCGACTTGAGACGGAATATGACTGAGAGATTCTTGAATTTTAACTTTGGACGCTTTTGCGGTGTCCTTTAAAGAATCGAGCCGTTCCGAGAAATTAAAATCAGGTAGCTTAAAGTCAACCATACGACCTCCCTGTCGCGATTAACTAAAAAATTAAAATTAGTTATAATCATCATTCTATAATTATACTTAGTCGCACATTAATTTAAAATAATTAATATTAAGCAAATTAATGGTGTTATTAAAACTCAGAGCCGGTGATCGCAGTGGCCCTGTGGTCATTTATGCTCAGTCAAAAATAAACAATTTAAAAAATCTCTTTGGTTTGCTAAATTGCCGCTAGCGCGGAGGAGGTTGACGTGTCCGAAGATGATGTTCTAGCTTCATATAAAGAAATTTATGACGTCGTCATTCCCGATCTTGATTATTATCTGCGGCAGATCGACTGTCGCGATGGATGCCCGGTCAATACCGACCCACGCGCCTATATGATAGCTTTGCATTCGGGCAATTATCTCGAGGGGTATAAAATCGCCCGCGGCCCTAACCCATTCGCTTCGATTTGCGGGATGATTTGCGGTGCCCCATGTGAAATGACTTGCCGCAGGGATCGCGTGGACAAAACGTTGACGATCCGAGCGCAAAAACGATACCTGGACGAATGGTTTGGATTAGACAAGGAAGCACACATCAAGTCTTTGGAAATGAGTTATGCGCGTGGATCTGTCCATCCGCAGCCCAATGGGCGCAAAGTGGCGTGCATCGGTGCCGGAGTAGCTTCCTTGACTTGCGCGCACGATCTTTTGCGGCTTGGCTATGAAGTAGACATTTATGAAATGATGCGTCGGCCCGGAGGAATGTTAGTTTATGGAGTGCCCACCTATCGCCTCAAAAATGAGATCGCCTACAACGAAATTTTTGCCATTGAACATCTCGGCGCAAAAATAGTCTATAATATGAAAGTTGGCCGAGATATCACCCTAACAGAATTACAAAAGAAATATGACGCTATATTTATAGGCATTGGCTTATGGAAATCGCGCGATCTGCCCATTCCTGGAGCCGATGCGCCCGATGTGATCCGTGGAATCGAGTATTTGCGCGTCCGCTGTATGGAGGAAGAGTGGCAAATCGGCAAAAATATGGTGGTCATTGGAGGCGGAAACGTGGCTTTTGACGTGGCACGCACTTCAGTTAGGAACGGCGCTAAAAAAGTGACGATGATCTGCTTGGAAACACGCGGCGAACAAACGGCGGATGAATTTGAAATCGAGGATGGTTTGGAAGAGGGGATCACCATTATCAATCGGTTGGCCCCCATTGCCATTGAGCGCGATAGCGAAGGCAGCATCAACGGGGTGCGCGTTCAAAAAATCTCGATGCTTTTTGATTACACAGGACGCTTTGCTCCAAAGATGATCCCCGACTCGCAATATGTGATCCCCTGCGATACAGTCGCTTTGTCGATCGGTCAAGCGATGGATTCCAGCCTTTTTAATGGATGGGATAAAAAGGATCAGTTGGTTTTGGATCGAGGGTTAATCAAAGCGGAAAGAGGTAGTGGAAGAACTTCAGTGAAAGGAGTATATGCCGGAGGCGATGCCGCTTTTGGGGCTGCCCTATTCATCACGGGTATCAAACATGGCCAGGAATCCGCACGTGCGATCGATGTCGATCTGCAAGGAGCCGCTCCCTATCAAGAGTTTGTTGGAGAATTTACTGAAATCAATCCCATGCGCAGCAAAAGGTATTTGCAAACCAAATGGGCATTGCCAACCATGCAACCGCCGAATGTCCGCATTCACAATCAAAACATGGTTGAAAACAATTACACTGACGAGGCGGCGCATGAGCAGTCGAACCGCTGTTTGCAATGCCATGTCAATCCTGTTTTTGATGGAACATTATGCATCAAATGCAACGGGTGTGTCGATGTATGCCCCTGCAATTGCTTGAAACAAGTGCAAATCAATAAGTTGAACCTTGATTTAGGGCAAGGCAATTTGCGCCGGGCCGTCGATAATTTCTATGGGGTTGATTCAGCCACCATGGATGATGAAGAGCTGGCGTCAATGGGCACAGCGATGCTGAAGGATGAAGACTTATGCATCCGATGCGGCTTATGTGCGGAAAAGTGCCCTACGCAAGCTGTGACAATGGATTCGATGAATTATACATTTCGATGGATAGGTTAGCATGTTATGGCTGATTGTCAGTTCTATTGCTTTCGGATTATCTGGAATGCTGGTCTATGTTTATTACATGCGCAAAGGTCAGTTTGATGATACAGAAGATGTTAAATATCAAATGTTTCGAGAAGATGAGTAACTGAGGTATCTATGCCTAAATATCGGAATTCTTTAAATGTCGATCCCGATGATAAGGATCCTAAAATTTCCCGCCGCTCTTTTTTGGCTTTGATGGGTGTAGGAGCTTGCTTGATAGGGGTCGTTGGAATGACTAATGTATCCTTATTGGGATTTCTCTATCCGAATGCCATGAAAATTCCGCCAAGCGTGTTTTCCATCGGGCGCCCTGAAGAGGTTTTATCGCGGGATGGCAAGGTGTTTTCTCCCAAGCAAAAGGTATTTATCGAAACTTTGGCTGGCAAAGTGCGTGTTCAGACGGCCGTATGCACACATTTAGGCTGTACTGTGAACATGGTTGAAACGGGCTATGCTTGCCCGTGCCACGGTTCTACGTATGATCGGCATGGCCGCAATACGGGCGGTCCGGCGCCTTTGCCGCTGGTCTACTTTCATGTTTTCAAAGGTGCATCCGGTGAAATTTTGGTTGATAAATCGAAAACGACTCTCGACTGGGAAGAGGCGTGGTATTCCCCCACAGTGTAAGGAGCACGAGTAAATATGGCTGTTTTTAAGGGCAAAAAGAGAGAATCTTGGGCAGAATATCTTATCAATTTGCCATCGATGTTTGTCCGTTCCATTTTTCGGCATAATTATCCTAACAATGACGTCGATCGTTCAGAGGTGGTATTTAAGAACTTCTTTCTCCATTTTCATCCGGTCAAGTGCCATAAGCATTCCTTAGATCCTTTCTACACGCTAGGGTTGGGCACAATAACCATGAGTTTGTTTTTGATTTTGGTGGTTACAGGCGTCATCTTGATGTTTTATTATATCCCTACCGAAGATCGTGCCTACGATATTATGAAGGATTGGCAGGATACAACTCCTTTCGCCATGATGTATCGCAATATGCATCGATGGAGCGCCCATATGATGGTGCTTTTTGTCTTTCTGCATATGTCGCGCGTCTTTTATACCGGTTCATATAAAGGGACAAGGCGTTTTAATTGGGTTGTCGGCGTGATGTTGATGTTTTTAACCCTTTTACTCTCTTTTACCGGTTATTTGCTCCCTTGGGATCAATTAGCCTTTTGGGCGATTACTGTGGGAACAAACATTGCTGGATATGTGCCTAATCTTCCGGGGTTTGAATATAACGTCAACCGAGTCATGCTGTTAGCTTCGACGCAGGTTGGCCAGGATGCCCTTATCCGTTTTTATGTTTTGCATGTGGCTTTTTTGCCTTTGATTGCCGGAACCCTTATTGGCGTTCATTTTTGGCGCATTCGCAAAGACGGGGGATTATCGCGCCCTCCCGATAGAATACGGCCCGATCCCTATCGAGTCATTCAACGGTCTGATACAAAAGAGTCTTTTGCACCAGGTGTAAAGCGCACCTACGGTTTAATGGAGCTTGTGCGAGGCACATGTCCTACAGTGGATAAAGGACCTTATAATTTCGTATTTACGTGGCCTCATTTATTGAGAGCCGAGCTAGTCGTCTTTTTAGGCACGTTGATTTTAATCTTAGGATTATCTTTTATCAATGCGCCACTTGAGGAGGCAGCCAATCCAAGCAAGCCCCCCAATCCTTCCAAAGCGCCTTGGTACTTTTTAGGGTTGCAAGAAATGGTGGCTTATAATGCTTTTTGGGGAGGAGTAGCGATCCCTATGGGCATTGTATTGGGATTGATGATGATCCCTTATCTAGATCGGAATCCGCATGGAGAGGGATATTGGTTTCACCGCAGCCGGTACCTGGCTGTTTTTCTTTACACGGCATTTATGACCTGGCAAGGAATTTTGATTGTGATTGGAACTTATTTCAGGGGTGCGAATTGGGGCTGGATCTGGCCTTGGACAGAGACCTATTCCAGGCATTAATTAAGGAAGCCATGAGACGGGGCGATTTATATCAATATGTTTTGATTGTAGCTGGTATCATCGCTACCATCTTGTTTAGCTTTTTTTTTGCGCGCGAGATTTTTCCCGAGTATAAGATCTACCAAGAAGATTACATTGCGCTTGAGAAATTCCGGTCAAGCTATACAGGGGAACCTCCTCCCGATTTTCAAATCGGTGTAAAACAGATCGTCATTGAAAGGGAGGATAAAGGTCCCCCTTTTATCGATCGGTGCACTTCATGCCATGTGGCTTTGCAATTTCCCCATTTCTCCCCCACTAAGTTGGCTTATGATGTGAATGGAAACCTTGTCCTTGATGATCAAGGGCGCCCCGTCCAAATCCCCAATGAAAAATATGTATGGAAAAAGCTTGATGAAGCGATCGCTGCTTTAACCGATCCGCAAGTCAATAAGCAGCTTGAAGAAAATGGCGAGGGGAGTCAAATAGCGGCCAGAAAATCTCAGGCTGAAGCTTATCAGGCATTGAAAACAGCCCAAGTGGGCGAACATGTTTATGATGTGGCCAAGGTATTGAGGATGCATCCGTTGATCGGTCGAGAAACGCGCCCATTTGAATATCACTCCTTAGAAGAATTTGGCTGCACGACTTGTCATAGTGGAAACGGAAGGGGCTTGACGACCGAAAAAGCGCATGGCCCTGTTTTCGATGGTCAATATGACACGGAATTCATGGGTCCAAAATCTGTATTCACCGAACAAGATCCCGATAATGATCCTGCCTTTGCCCGTGTATTCAACGACAAGCCTGGTAACGAGCTTTTATTTCAAACGACCCCTCTCTTGGTCGGTTCTCTCATAGAAGCAAAATGTGTCAATTGCCACCAAGATAGTCAAGCAGCTCTTTCAGGAGTGGCTGTGGCTGCGGATGAAGCGGCTTCCCGCCGCGAGGGTTTGTCGCGCGCTATCAATCGATCGCTAAGCACCGAAAAAGAAACAGTTATTTCTTTGTTAGATTTGCGCAGCGGTCTTCAGAAAATGGGTCTAAAAAAACTGCAGCAAGAGATCGATGATAAAGCCAATGACTTATCTCTTCCAGAAAAGGAGCAAGCGGAATATAAATCTCAATACACTTATTTAGAGTCTTTCAAAGACGACCAGGATGCGCTGGAGAATCTCGATCAGAGTCTGCAAAAAAGTCTTGGCACAGAGGCGCTGGCCGATCATCTTATCAAAATGGCGAATGGCAAAGAAGCGAATAATCAGTTAATCGATGAGTTCCTCGTGGAACATCGGCAAGATCCCGGAGCCACCGGTCCTCTTTTTACAAAAGCTGATACGCTGAATTTAGATGAAGAGATCATGCGCCATGTTCAAGATACGCAAACCTCATTTGAAAAAGCAGTTAACGATCAAGCTGTCATCTCCGCTTTTGCCTCCGATGTAGATTTGCTGACCAAAAATTATCATCGCGGCGAACAACTTTATATTTCGCAAGCTTGCTATGCCTGCCACCGCATTGCAGGCTTTGCACGAGGCGGTGTTGGGCCGGAGTTAACACGGATCGGAAAAAGCTATCCTTGGTACATTAAGGAATCGATCGTATGGCCGCAGGCCGATCTACCCACTTCCACCATGCCTAATTATAGAATGGACCATGAGGATCTTGAAGATTTGATGACTTTTCTTTTAGGGCAGGTTGGCGAACGGAAAGCGATTTCAGAAATCGCTTATAAAGTTTCTGTGCAGGATTGGGAAGCCGGCAAAAAGCTACCTTGGGAAAAGGAGATACCGGCAGGACAAATCAAAAATGTTCGCTATGCCATGCTGGTCTTTGCGACAGAAGGATGCTCGGCTTGCCATCGATTAAAGGGATTTGAATCCAATGTTGGATTCAGCGCGGAAAAGGAAAAAGGGGAGAAAGTTCCTTTCGATGCACTCTACAAAGAAAAAGAGTGGTTTGAAAAATTGATTCCCGAAACCATTGTAGGATCTGATTTGGTGCGCATATTAGATCAACATGCAGAGGAAATCGATCGGCGGATTGTACCTGATGTGAGAAAAGGATCGATTATTGAAGAGATCGACGGCCTGATTCCAGGACAGGTCGAATCGCTTTATACTAGCTTTAGATATGCTGCACGTGCAAAAAATCACGCCTTACAAACCCAAGCAGACCAAGAGAAAGATCCGGCAAAAAAAAGGGAGATCCTCAAACAATTGGATCAGTGGAAGCAGCGGGTCCATCGCGTTTTGATGATGTTTATTCAAGAATATGGCTTTGGAAGATTGATCTGCCCCCGGCCCAATTGGTCGGGCGTGTACCGTTCAGATGAATGGCTCATGGAACATTTCAGAAACCCCGCAAGTCATGTTCCACGCTCGATTATGCCTGTCATGCCTTTTGATGATACTAAGTTTTATGCGCTCACCTATATGCTTGATGTGCTAGGCAAGCGGAACCGCGATGAAGTCAGGGAAATATGGATGCATCGCGGATTTAATCCCCAACAAGCCTTCAAAATACATTGTGCGCAATGCCATGGGCAATATATGCAAGGAAATGGACTGGTAGCGGAATGGATTTATCCGATTCCAAAAAATTTGCGCAATGCCGATTTTTTACGCAACTTGACTAAGGAGAGAGTGATCCAATCCATTACGCATGGTGTTAAAGGCACTCCCATGCCCCCGTGGGGAGAAGCGGGCGGCCATAAACCCATGATGGACAATATTCCTGTTTTGAGCGGTGCGGAAATTAAGCAGCTGGTCGATTGGATGTTCTTTTCCCTTCCAGGCGGAATGGTCATTAAAGGCTCGGAAGCTGTGCCAAAATGGAATTATACGCCGGAAGATGTTTTGAAGGAGCTGGAAAATGAAGGCAACCAGCTCAAAGGTGGAAAAGAATATTTTTCTCCTGAACAGTCCTTTAAACACACTAAACCAATTAATCCCCTCTTAGAGATATTTCCAAGCGGGAAAGGATATTATGCTTCATTAAAGCCCGTCGCTTCCAATGAACCTTCGCCTCAACCAGAGAACTTAAAGGTTGCCGACATCTTTGACGTGATGCCTAATCCAATTTCCGGACCCGATTCCTCGGTATTTTATATTAAAAAAAAATTCTATACCAAAGACAACATTGAACAAGGGGATAAATTATTTCAGCTTAACTGTGCTGTGTGTCATGGAGCGGAAGCAGATGGCACAGGAACGAGGGCTGGAGCGATGAAAGATGCAAAACCACGCATGCTGACAAATTTGGATTGGAGTTTGACGCGAGATGATTTGAGATTACTCCGTTCGATCAAATATGGCGTACCCGGAACAGCGATGACCCCATGGGGCGATATAACCAGTTCGCTGCAGCGCATGCAATTAGTGATGTATATAAGGACATTAACGCAAGAGCAGTTGCAGCGGGAGGAGTTGTCAAATGCTTTATACGAAGTTTTTGAAAGCTCTATATTGGCTGTGGAAGATGCCAGAATCCGACATTATCCTGCTTTGGCTAAGGCGCAAGAAAGCTATAATGCCTTCAAGAATAAACGTATGAGGCTTTATAACGAAATCGGCACCGACGCTTTGCCTCAAGATGCCGTAGGCAGCTATCAGGAAGAACTTCGAGCTTTAAGCGATGTGAAACGGCAGCAAGAGATCGATACCATTCTGACAAATTTGAAAAATGAAATTTCACAAGAAAGAAATATTTACCAAGGGATTGGATTGAGCTTGCTAAAATTGGATGATCCCAAAAATTTTAATGACTTTTTGAAGATTATCCAGTTGAATGCAGAACGATATGCCGATCAAAATGGAAAATTAAAAGTTTCTTTTGACAGTGAAAAGGCTAAGCAAGCTGCCGAACTGGAACAACGCGTTGTGCAAAATTTAGATGAGATGATCCATCAAGCTGAAACTAAAAAAACGGTCGTTGTAGGGCGGATTGCCTCTTCGCAAAGAGATCAAGAATTAACTCAAATCACGAATGAGATCGATAGCAACACTAAAATTCGCAACCGAGTTATTTCTGGATTAGACGAAGCTAAGCGCAGCCAACAGAGGCAGAAAATATTATTTGATGAATTTTACAGTAAAATAGAACCAAAAGAAGACAACCAGGAAATAATGAAAAAATGACAACGATGGCCACCCCTATAACCAAACAAGTCATCGAATATGATGACGGTCCTGCTAAGGTTTTAATCTATCCCTCTATTATCTTTTTAGTGATAGGAATGTTTTTTGGGGTCTTTAATGCTTTCAATACATTTGTTTTCCCTGATTATTTTTCAGGTGAATATATCCATTTTGGAAGATTGCGGCCGGTGCATGTAACCAACGTGGCTTTAAACTGGCTTCTATCTGTTGATATCGGCTTATTCTATTACTTTGTCCCCCGCCTGTGCGGCGTTCCCTTATGGAATTCTAAGCTAGCTTATTGGTCGGCAGGATTATGGTGGTTTTCGTTGACTATTGGGAATTTTTCATATCCATGGGGAACAAATTTTGGATGGGAATACGCTGAACTTCCTGTTTGGGTAGGCATTTTTCCGATTAAGATTATTTTTACGGTTGCATGGGTAATGGTCGTCATCAATCTATTCATGACGATTGCACAGAGGAAATATGAAAAAATGTATGTGTCGCTGTGGTATACGATGGGAACGTTGATCTGGACGACGTTTACCGCCCTAGTGGGTTTCTTTGTGATCAATTGGGTGCCCGAAGGGATATCTCGCGTCAACGTCAGTTGGTTTTATGTGCACAACCTTGTCGGATTAATCTATACACCCATGGGGTTGGCACAGGCCTATTACTTTTTGCCAAAGCTGGCTAATACCCCTATTTATAGCCACAAACTCTCGATGATCGGCTTTTGGTCGATTGCTTTTGTTTATGCCTGGATCGGCGCCCATCACATGATCCATGGACCTATGTCGCAATGGCTGCAAACAACAGCGATTGTATTCTCCATGTGGCTGTTCATTCCTGTTTGGACCGTTGTGGCTAATTTGTTTTATACGTTGCAGCCAGAATGGAGAAAATACACGCAAAGCGCGCCGATCAGGTTTTTAATGATGGGAAATATTTTTTATCTTTTGACCTGTGTACAGGGACCTTTAATGGCCTTGCGGAATATCAATGAAATCACATCAAAGACAGATTGGGTGATCGGACATGCACACATTTCGCTCTATGGGACCTTTACTTTTTTCGCTATTGCAGGAATTTATCAAGCCATTCCAGTTATGACCAGAAAGCCTTTATGGTCCGAATCATTAGCCGATTGGCATTTCGGCTTAAATTTGTTGGGCAGCATCCCTTTTTTATTAGCACTTTGGGTGGGAGGCTTTTTTCAAGGAATGCAGTGGGCTACATGGGCTGATGGCTATACATACGAACAATTTCATAATCGATTAACTTTACTTCCTTTTCTACAAACTGTCGCTGACATGCGCATGTGGTGGATCATGCGGGCCATTGGAGGGCTCATCATTCTATTTGCAAACATGTTATTTGCAGTTAATATTTTTAATACGATTGTTTTAACCGTCCCCAAGAAGGAAAAAGCAGAAGCAAAGGCAGTAGCGTAAGATGGAAGAGCATAAACATCACTTTGTCCATAAATTAGATAAATCGGCGATCTTGACTGTGATCGGGATTATTTTGCTTTTTTCAACATCGATCGCTGTCATCTTAGTTGCGCCTACTTTTGTGGATCCCACTTGGACGCAGCCAACAAGTGCCTATCAAGTTCAAATGTATGAAATATCAGATCCAAATCTGTACATAGGCAGTACGCTGAGCGGCAGCATGGAATTGCAATTTATCTACCATCTCAAAGAAAATTTTACCCTCTTGGCTTTTCACGAGACAAATGTCGTAAAAATTATCGCCCCTCCTGAATTGGAAAAGTTTATCACTCATGCCGATGATCCCACCCTTAAATTGACATCCCATCTTCTAATGCTGCGCCCCCCGCAAGAAAATGTCTCAGGAAAGGGTTTCGATGCCATTGCACAAAGTAAAAAAAAGCAGGCCGAAATGCAAGAGCTGTGGGAAAAGGAAAATCCGCAGTGGCGGGAACAAGAGCTAATACGTCCAGGCATTGAAATCCTCGAATTATTTGAACCGGACGGTAAAGAGGCTTTTGCTAATGCTCCTGTGGATGGAACGATTGAAAATTGGGTGGATTCCTCTTTCACTATCTTAGATGACGAAATAAAGCAGCCCTATCATAAAAACGTCGGTGTCATTTATATCAATAATCCAATGGAATATAAAGTAGCCCGATTTACATTCGGCAATGAAGAGGGCTGGAGATATGATCCCGCCAATGGCCAAAGTATAAAAAATCTTCAAGAGCTGCGCAACCATCCGCTCACCTTCCGTTCCCGTGCCGAATTAATCAGTCTTGGGGAACATATCTTTGCCATTGAGGGTTGCTGGTATTGCCATACCGATCAAACACGCACACTGATTCAAGATGTTGTCTTAAACGGATCTGCAGAATATCCCGCGCCTCCTTCCTCGGCCAATGAATACATTTTTCAAAAAATCACGTTCCCCGGCACGCGCCGCATCGGACCGGATCTTTCAAGGACGGGCATTAAAAGGCCAAGCCGCGATTGGCATAAGGGGCATTTTTGGTCTCCAAAAACTGCCAGCGCTGGCTCTATCATGCCTTCATTTAAACAATTTTTCGATAGCGATCCTCGCGGTACATCCAAATCTCCTATTGGAATTCCAAATTATCGTTTTGAAGCGATTTTTCAATACCTCATGACAAAGGGCACCCGCATTACGCCTCCTACACAAGCGTGGTGGCTGGGTAAAGATCCTATCGATACAAAGGCAATCATTGAAGGGAGAAGGAAGCTCAAATGAATGTATTAGATGTTACCGGCGATTGCGGAAGTTTGGTTCACTACGGTTTTGTCATCGCTTTTGTCGGCAGCGCTTTTTTAATCTTTTTATATTTATGGCGTAAAGGCAAGCTGGATATGGATGAAGAACCCAAAATAAGAATGATGCAGGACGAATCGGAAGAGAGGAAAAAGTCTAACCAAAAGGATGAACATGGAAAAAAATGACGAAATCGAATTCTATGGAGATCCAAACATTGCCAGTTATGAGGGGAACATTCCCGGTTGGCTTAAATGGACTTATATTATTATGCCTATTTTTGGATTGGTCTGGCTTTATTTTTTCTGGAACGGCAGTGCCGGATGGATGGATCGAGGTTATTGGCTTGAATTGCAAAGAGCTGCTAACACGACATTTCCAATCATCAATCAAAATAATTTCGATCCAATCAAACAACAAATTAACAATTAAAGGAGGAATTCATGCCCTCAAAAACACCTTCGGAAAACCCAAATAAAAGAGATAAAGATGACAATAAATCTCTAAAAGACAAATTTAACGATCATCTGGAGTCATTTAAAAAAAGTGAAAAGATGGAAGAGATTTATAATTACGCGACGAATAACATCCGCGATACCATTGCTTATATCTTGATGATCGCGGGTTTGATCTTGATGATGTTTGAACCGTCCTGGTATGGCGCAACTTTGGTCGGAGTCATCTTTGGCCTTTATTTCAGCGATAGCATTATACAAAGGATCAGAAATTTTGATCTCTTTGTCGAAAAAAATGGCCTAGTGCGTGTACTCATTCTAGCCGGAACCTTGCTGGCTTTCTTCATTGCCTCACCTTTTATTTTTATAGGAGCAGCCGTGGCGATCGCCGTTAAACAATTTTTTGCGGAGGAGCATTGATTTGTTTGTAGGCATTTAAAAGACAATATTCAGCCAGAGGCACGACAAGCAGTAGGCTTATCATGACTGCTGGATGGATGTTACCGAGTTGCCATAACTTAATAAAGTCGTGTTGGAAATTAAATGGAGAGGTAAAATAGGCCGATGCTCCATAAAGCAAGGTCTCCGCCAACTGACTAAAGCCGTGATCTGTCAATATTTCACTTAGGTTTGGATAGGAGCCGGCTATTCCGTGCGCCAAAGCAAATTCTGCCACCGTACAAAAGATAGGTGAAAAGAGTCCTGCTGCTGTAATAAATAATAAAGCCCGGTGTTCCCCTAAAAAAGTGCCAAATCGTGTAAGTCCATTTGAAATGGCATAGGTTGTCGAACCTTTGCTATATGTCACAGCAATCTCTGGAGAAGCATCAATAAACGACAGCGATGCTGCAAACGCATGGCCCTTTTCATGAATAAGATGATTTAATTTTAAGCTGAGAGCATTGACCCATGTGCTGCGCGAAACATCATTTAAAAAAGGATGTGCATTTTTATGCGCCAAATATTTTTGAGCGACAAGTGTAATGGCATAGATCGATAAGGCAAAAGCACACACCGTTAAGACCACGGTGCCATGAGGGATAAGACATACAGTAAAGACATATCGAAAAGCGATGTTAATTGCCAAGGCTGTTCCAAGCTTGCACAAAGTTTTTTGTGCAGCTCGGGCTATTTTACAAGCGTTTTCGTGTGATAAAGCATGCCCGATATTATCAACATGCCAATAAGACGGCAAACCCTGTAGAAATTGCATATATTTTACTTATTCTTCTTTGCAGCATTCATTTCTGCAAAAGCAATTCCGCAAGCATTGCAAAGAGTTGATACTCCATGCGGCCCCTGTCGCCATTGAGGTGTGCTTATTTCATTACATTGAGTGCATACTTTTAGATTAATTATATATTTATTCAGAGGATGGTTAATAGGAAAAGCTGCCTTTAAATTTTTAATGAACTTGGCATTTGGATGGCCTAAAAGATTGTTTATAGCAGGATTATGTCCAGGATGATTTTTTTGATAATGTTCATAATATTTGTGTTTGACATTTTGACGTGCGATTATTTTTTTATATTGCTGGCCGCAAGCATTACAAAGTGTATGTTTTCCATTAGGCCCCTTACGCCATTGTGGGGTATCTTGTATGCCGCAGTGATAACATGCTCTTTGGTTATTGTAATTAACTTTAAAATAGTCTTCTATCATTTTCTGATAAGCTTCATTTACGGTTTGCTTCGGCTGTTCATCAACAGTTAAATTTTTATTAATGGATGGGGATGAATAGATAGTAATGTTCATTCTAATTCCTTAAGGGTTAATATCGGCTTTTTTATTTTAAATCAATGAATCAATTTTTTCCATTTTAAAATAAAAAGTTACGTTGGTGCTTTGCAATATGAAAGATAATGTTTTAAATTCCACAACCATAAAGTAATACCGTTGGAGATTCCAACGATGCTATTGGTCAAATCAGTCATGGCTGAGGATTTCAAAGAGGTAAATTAAATGTCGGTTTGATGCATCTTTTATAAATTGACAGACAAGCCAACATTATCAAGGCTGAAGGAACACACACCAAAGCAGAGACTGTTAAACCCGCCACCGGTTTGCCTACATAATGCGCAAATTGTTTCTCATAAAGACCATATTCTTCATAAGATCGGGGAGGCAAATAAAACATTGTTTTATCCCCAAGGCATAAAAAAGCAAAATAAATGGTTGCAATCGTTAAAATCACCGATGTGTAAAACACAGTACGCGCAAAATGTTTCGTTCCATTAATGCAAATATTATTTTTTTTGGCTGACAGGCGCAAATGATGAAACTTTCTGCCCAAGTAAAATCGCACATCCATCACATTTTTTGCGGCTCGCTCTCGAAAATTGCTTTGTTCAATTAAATGAGGTTCAAAGTTCATAAAATCTCAAATTTCGCGCGAAATTGATTCTCTTTAAATACGACATATATTCCTCTCAAGAATTTATTAAAATAGTCTTTTTTTATGAAAACATTAGTATTATATTAATTAATATTTTTTTTAAAATAGTTGATTTATAGTTTATTATGTGATATCATGTTTATATGAATAATATAAATAATTTATCAAAACCATATTGTTTTAATAAACAAGAACAATTGTTTCCACATTGCAAGAGTAACTTGACTACTCATACAGTTGAAGAAAAATTTAAAGAATTAGGCAAACTTAATGAATGCACGCCAATTCTTTCAACTATTTCCCCCTTTAACGATAATCAAGATGTTGAAGCCCTTCATCTTAAAGTTATAGCCCAGTTAGGCGCCGAGCATCTCTCCATCAAAAGAGAATTTAGCGGAAGCAATTATCAAGAGGTTATATCGGCTCTTTTAATGGTTTTAGATGGCAATGATCGCTTAGCTCGTTTGCTTAAAGAAGGGGATAAATTTGGTTGTCAGCTACAAACACATGCAAATGATTCAGAATTGTTAAAACAATCGCAAATGGCTGGAAACAAATTTATTGCAAAAATTAAAGACATGACTTCGCATAAAGAATTTTTATTTCCGGTGAATTTGAAATGCGAAGGAACGAACGAGGTTCACGCACTTTTATTACACGTCATCAAGCAGCCTAATAATAAATTTACCCTTAAAATATTTAATACTGGACATGGCCTTTCAAATTATCATTCCGTCAGAATTTTTAATGGCAGACAATACATTCAATCCTATTTAGAAGTAAGCGATATCATCGCAGAGAATTTAACAAAATTTTATGCTCGCATTCATTTGCTAGCAAGTGGATACAAAAAGCCAAATATGCCCGGAATCGAAACATTATATACTGTATTATTACCATTGACGCAAGGTCGTCTAAACTCAGATCAAACGCCTCACATGAAAGATAGCGGAGTGACAAGAGGTCAAAGGGGCAATTCGTGCAGTGCCAGCTCTATTCGAGCTTTTTTTCGCTATGCCTTGCCAAAAAATGACTATCAAAATTTCAAGGTTAATTTGCGGCTAAACTTTCTTTTAGGATTATACCACCTTATCCGACATGGGGATCAAGCATGGGAAACCTGCCTTGCAGCCAAAGAAATTGGTGAAAAAATCAAAAAGCATTATCTGAAACAAAGAGCGGTTATTCCGATGGAGCTGGTGCAATGTTTGCACGAACTTGATCAATTGCATGACACATCATTTCGTAACATCAACAGTGAAGAGCAAATGGCTGAATGGCAAGAAATCAATGATAGCTTTATTTTAAAATTTAATCCTGTTGAGGAACTCTTTCGCCATCAAAATGCAATTATATCCAAAGATAAAACAGCTCTTTGCAATCTCTATGCACAGTTGTGCGATGTTGAAATCGATTTGAACGATATGGATAAGATCATTGCCATAAGCGTTTATCTTATTCGACTCATTGATCTTCATTTTTCGACAAATCCCGATATCGCTTTAGCTGCAGGATTATGCACTCTTATTTATAAAAATTTGAATGGGACTGAAGGGCATGAACATCGTTATCTTCCATGGATAAAAGAATATTGTTTGAGGATAATCAGTTGTTATGCCAATCAAAAAGAGGAGAAAGATCTTCCTTGGAGTGAAGATGCCGATGAAATCTTCCATCAGGTTTTCTTTCCGCGTGGCTTAAGCCAGCCCGATAACGATCAACAGATCGACTACTTTGACTCTTCCTTGGTGTCTAAGAAACAAAAATTAGCGCGTATAAAAAAACTCGAAGCTAAATTTACCAAACGTCTCTCTGCAGCGATGAATATTAGGACTTAATCTGCATTTCTTTTTTTAGATCTATTGAATTCCTTGCTTTTTGTTAAGACGAAGACTATTCTTTCTATGTACTTTAAAACAAAATGCTTCTAACTTTGATAATCAAAACATCAACGCATGGCTTTTTTTCTTCGTCTGTTGCTTTTCCTCTTTTGTCCGTTGCTGATGATGTCGGCGCAAGAGGCTCCTTCTCGCGATCTACAGAGCGACCTTTTACGCGATCTCATGATTGTCGATTATTGGAATTGCGAACTTAATGACAGGCTTCCGGTTACCTATGATCATCTTTTGCAAGGGGGATACATTAATATGCCCTCGGCACGGATGGGAGATGATGGAGAGCTCGGTTTAGGCTATTCTCATGTTCCCCCTTACATTAATTATAACTTACGCGTCCAATTGACATCTCATCTTGAGATTTCAGGAAACTATCGGATCTTTAAAGGTGTGGAAGATCCCATTCTCTCTCCGCTTGGCTTCGGAGATTTATCCGATAAAGGCGCAAACGTGAAATACGCTTTATTTCTTCCGGAAGATAGCGGCTATTCTTTACCTGGAATTTCTTTGGGATACGAGGATTTTATCGGCACGCAGAATTTTAAAGCTTATTACATAGTAGCGACGCATGTATTTTTAGATTATAACATGGAAATTAGCTTGGGGTATGGATGGAATCGGATCAAAGGGGTGTTTGGCGGATTAAGCTGGTTTCCTTTTCGGCAGTGTTCATGGACATATTTGCAAGATTTAAGCCTGGCAGCTGAATACGACGCCACTCCCTATAAAAACCCAAACATCGAATTGCATCCCAAAGGGCGCAGTCAAAAAAGTCCTTTTAACTTTGGTTTCAAATACCGTTTATGGGATGCCTTCGATTTCTCATTAAGTTATGTTCGTGGAGAAAAATGGGCCTTTTCAGGTTCGGCATTTTATAACTTTGGATACACGACCGGATTCTTGCCTAAAATCGACGATCCTTTACCCTATCAAGCTCCAATCAATACACAACCTCTCGGCATCATCCGTCCCGAAGATGCGATGGTGCAAGATTTAGTTTATCCATTTGAAGAACAAGGGTTTGACATGCTGCAAGTATGGCTTTCCTTTGATGAGTTCAAACAAAAAATCCTTCGTCTCCGCATCATCAACAATAACTGCCGGATGGAAGAGGAGGTGCGCGATCGTTTAAATCACCTGATCTCGGCTTTAATTCCTGAAGATATCGATGAAGTCATCGTCATGATCGAATGCGAAGGTTTTCCTATCCAGGAATACCACTTTCATATGGCTTATGTTCGCCTTTACAGCATGTGTGAGATTGGAGTGCATGAACTCAATATTTTGACTCCGCTCATGGAAGTGACCTATCCCGATCCTTGCAATTCAGCCCTCTTATTTAAAGATCATCGCGATTTTTGGAATCTCGAACTTCTACCAAAGACCAATACCCTTTTTGGCAGTTCCAAAGGAAAATTTAAGTACTCTCTAGGCTTGCATGTCGGTATCAACGGTTTTTTTTATCCCGATCTCTATTACTCTGTTCTACTGGGTGTCAACATGTTCAATAACCTCGAAAATTTGACGGGTATCGATCGGCTGAATCCTTCCAAATTGATCAACGTCAGAACAGACGTAGTCGAATATTTTAAGCATAAAGGGATTTCTGTCGATGAAGCTTATATTCAGAAAAGCTGGAACTTAGGCTGCGCGTGGTACACCAGAATCGCAGCAGGGCTTTTTGAAGAGGTCTATGGCGGCGCGGCTTTCGAGGTTTTATACTATCCGATCCACTCCTGCTGGGCTTTTGGAGCCGAAACAGCCTACTTGCGCAAACGCAACTACACAGGGATTTGGTTTTCCGATCGGGTACGAAAATTGGACGGCTACCAACCTTTTTATAAGAAGTTTATCGGGAAACAGTATTTCCTCAACCTCTACTACAATTTGTGCTGTTGCAATCTAGATATCAGAATAAAGGCGGGTAAATTTTTAGCAAACGACTGGGGCGCCCGTTTTGAACTAAGCCGCTATTTTCCAAGCGGCCTCCGTTTGAATGTCTGGTACACATGGACTAATGCGCATGACCGGATTAATGGCAAAACATATCACGATAAAGGGATTTGCTTTTCAATGCCGCTCGATATCTTTTACACCCATAGCGAAAGAGACCGCTTCGGTGAAGGGATCTCTGCTTGGCTGCGTGATATCGGCGTCATTGGAGGAACGGGACAAAACCTCTATGATATGATCAGCAATCAACGTGAATAAAATTAAAGAATTTCAAAATGCTTTGAATCTATCTTTAGATGTTTAGTATTAATCTTCAAATCCAAAGCACCAATAGCCCGGATTCCAGCTTGGATAAATGCATATGAGATAAGCAAGGTCAAGGCTGCTGCTACAATCAAATGCGATTGAATCAAGAGGCTTGCTGTGAATGTGATAGGCATTTTTGCTGCATAACAAAACGCCGCAGCCACTGCTGCATTAGCAAAAAACGCCGCGGCTGCTTTTGCCACTTTCTGAAGAGTGCTATTCTTTGTATCCCAACAATGATTTAATCCTTTGGTGATCAGTACAGCTGAAGCTCCTGAAATAAAACCGGCAACGGGATTTAAACCACAAACAGCATAAGCCACATAAGCTCCGAAAGCGCCCACGAAAGCTGAATTACCAACTGTTTTTGAAACATTATCAAAGTTTAAGTTTTGCATTTTATTTTTTCCTTTTATTTTAGTGTTTTATTTAAACGGTTTAATTATAAATTAACTATTCTTTTAAGTAAATAATTAACCTCTAAAAGGTCATTTTTATAATCTTAGCCATTTCTTTAGCCGCATAAGTAAAAATAAAGTCGGCACCAGCCCGTTTAATGGATATCAAACATTCTTCCATAGCTCGGGGCCCATCGATCCATCCATTTTGAGCCGCTGCCATCAACATGGAATATTCGCCGCTGACATGATAAGCCCCAATGGGGATCTGCGTGAGTTGTCGGGCTTTGGCGATAATATCCAAATAAGGCAACGCAGGTTTAATCAAAATCATATCTGCACTTTCAACTTCATCTAAAAAGCACTCCAACAAAGCTTCCCGAGCATTAGCTGGATTCACCTGATATGTTTTTTTATCACCAAATTTTGGAGCCGATGCCAAAGCTTCCCGAAAAGGGCCATAAAATGCCGAAACAAATTTGACGGCGTACGATAAGATGCTGACTTGCTGATATCCGGCCCGGTCGAGCAATTGCCGTAAATAAGCCACTCTGCCATCCATCATATCGCTAGGTGCAAGGACATCAGCACCCGATGCAGCGGCAAGTAGTGCCATCTGGCCTAAAGCTTCTAACGAGGCATCATTTAAAATTTCCCCTTGTTCATTGACAACGCCATCATGTCCATGGGTTGTATAGGGATCCAAAGCAATGTCGACCATCACGCACATTTCAGGAATTTCTTTTTTCAATAAACGGATAGCTCTAGAAATTAAGTTATTTGGCTGCAAAGCTTCTGAACCGCATTCATTTTTTTTTTCGATCGGAACATAGGCAAAAAGATCGATGCCGCGGATCCCCAAAGAATAAAGCTCTTCCACTTCTTCAACAAGAAGGTCAAGCGAAAGCCGAAAAATTTCAGGCATGCTAGCAATGCTTTGACGTTGTTGGCGCCCTTCTACCAAAAATAAGGGCGCAATTAATTGGCTAGGATGAAGGTGTGTTTCTTGCAAGATCTCTCTAATGGCAGGGCTTTTACGGTTACGCCTGGGTCGGCGCGATAAATCAATGGAGGTAAGGGATGTCTCCTTTGAAAATGATTCAATATCCACGAGTTGCGGCATAGTTTTACCTCCGGCAGAGTTAAGTTCGTCATCGTAAAATAACAGGACATATTGAGAAAAGAGAATCTTATGATACGATAGGATTAAATCAACGGCGTATTAATTAACGATGGAGCGAGGCATGAGTTATCGGATTCAAGTTGGAGATGCAATTCCTACATTTACCGCCAAAGACCAAGAAGGTAATGTAATTACTTCTGAAGATTTAATAGGAACTCCGGTAGTTTTATATTTTTATCCGAAAGATAATACGCCGGGCTGTACGCAAGAAGCATGCGCCTTTCGCGACCATATGGAAAAATTAGCGGCTTTTGATGTGGCTGTCGTCGGTGTCAGTCCCGACAGCGAATCTTCGCATCAGAAATTCATCGAAAAAAATAACCTCAATTTTACCCTTCTCACTGACGAAAAACAAGAGCTTTGCAATAAATTTGGCGTGATCCAGCAGCTTCAAATGGCAGGAAAGCCTTATATGGGGGTCGAACGCACAACTTTCCTTATCGACCGCGATGGGATTGTCGTTTGGTTGGAGCGGCCTGTAAAAGTTGACGGTCATATCGAAAGGGTTATTGCAGCCATCCATGAGCACCTAAAATAATCATATGATCACTGTCACGATTTTAACAAAGAATAGCCAAAAATATTTGCATCAAGTCCTCAACACCCTCGTTTCCTTCGATGAAGTGCTGCTCTATGATAATGGGTCGTCCGATCAAACATTTGCCATCGCCGGTCAATTTTCCAACGTTAAAATATGCAAAGGGGAATTTCAAGGTTTCGGCCCCGCGCACAATACGGCCTCGTCGCTAGCCAGGAATGATTGGATCTTATCGGTCGACAGCGATGAGGTGGTCACTCCCGAAATGGCGCAAGAGATCGCCTCCCTTCAACTTGATCCTACTTGCGTCTATTCCTTTCCCCGGCACAATTACTACAATGGCAAATTCATAAAATGGTGCGGATGGTATCCTGACCGGCAAGTAAGATTGTACAATCGCACCCGCACTGCTTTTACCGATGCCCAAGTGCACGAGGCTATCATTGTGAAAGGGATGCAGCAGGTTCCACTCAAAGGAGCTCTGCAGCACTATTCCTATGAAAAGCATGCCGACTTCCTATCAAAGATGCAGTCATATTCCGATCTCTTTGCCGAACAGAATTGCGGCAAAAAAAAATCCTCGCCATGTAAAGCGGTTTTACATGGATGGGCGGCTTTTCTGAAAGCTTATATTCTCAAAAGAGGCTTTTTAGGGGGTTATGAAGGGTATGTCATCTCTGCCTACAACGGCAATACCGCCTTTTATAAATACCTTAAGTTATACGAGGCCAACCAAAGGTTGAAGAATAAACATGGATGAGTTCCTTGAAGATCTCAACGCCGGCCGCATCCAGTTTCGCGATAAATGGCAGTTTGAACTCAAAACAGAACTTTTTCCATTTTCCGACCTTAAAGACACTGTTGAGACACAAGAATTTTATTTTTTTATTCCAAATTCATTGCAAATCAACGACCAGACGTATTCTAAAGATCAATTTTATCACGATCAAACCAATTTGATCCGGTTCAAAACACCGATATTTACACTGAAGCAACTCAACGATCCTAATAATGCCGAATCCCCTTTGATGCGGATTTTGGCGATCGCAGATGACGAACACGATGAAAGCCATTTGGATGAAGTGCAGGAAGAAATTAAGCTTCTGGGCAACATCTTTCCGGGTTCTTTAAGAAATCGGATGGCTGAATTGACCGATCGACTAAAAGACTTAAAAACCGAGGAAAGCAAAACGTTATTTGTTCGAGAGGCTTTGGCTTTTTGCGATGAATTAGATCTATTCCGACACCGATTTAATGAAGTGCAAGTCAAGTTTTTAAAGAAATGGGATGATCCTTTACTGAAAAGCGAATTTGAATATGTCGATGAATTCATCAGCACGAATATCAATGATTTTTTGACAGGCTTCTTGAATAGGCTAAGAACAAAACATGAAGCGGAGTTAAATCCCGTCGATAAGAGATCCTGCGAAATTATTTTGAAGGAAAAGATTTACCGCCAAGATAAATTTCACGAATCGATAGGACTGACCAATGAAAATGTGCATGATGAATTTTTATTATACCGCAAAGGATTGCTAAGCAAATTCGTGATCGATCCCCTTTTGTTGAAAACAAGCAGGGCCTCGGTCAACCAACGTTTCCGTGGATTGATATTAGGGATTCCCGCTGCAGTCGCCATGCTGATCTATTTGCTGCTTTACTTGTGGCAGGGGAACGTATTTTTATTCAATTCAGAACCTTTTATTTTGTTGACGGTGGTTTTGTATGTGCTTAAAGACAGATTAAAAGAGGAACTCCGTTCGCTATCCTATCGGCAAGCTGCCAAGTGGTTTTCAGATTACACGACGATCATCCGCCTTCCCATGGATGAAGCTGTTTTAGGAACCTTGCAGGAATCGGTTTCCTTTGTAAATGAAGAGAAAGTACCCGAAGAGATCATCAATATCCGCAACCGGGAATTTCATGGCGTCCTTGAGACATTCAAGCGTCCCGAACAAATCATTTATTATAAAAAAACCGTCAATATTAAGAAAAAACCTAAGAGCATGAAAGGCCGTTTTTATGGATTTAGCCTTATTTTCCGCTTTGATATCCATCTTTTTTTAGTGAAAGCCGAAGACCCTTATCAAACTTATTTAAGCCTTGAAACGGATGGTTTGACACTAAAAAAAGTAAAACTGCCGCGCGTCTATCATCTGAATATCATTTTAAAAAACACACGCTTTAATCCTGAAGGGCAGCCATCAGTCGAATTAAAAAAATTCAGATTGATCATCGATAAGAGCGGCATTAAACGAGTTGAACATTTTTCTGATTAGACCGATCAGTTTGAAACAGCTGCAGGATGCGGCGATGGCCCGATGAGAAAGCCAGCTCGACGATTTCCTCAACTGGAATCCAACCGTAATCAGATAGTTCCTGACGATAATGGCAAGTAAAAAGTAAGGGAAATAAGGTCGCTTGGTAACGGGTAAAAGAGTGCCACACAGCGGCAAATGTTTTGATGTGTGATAGATCCAATCTTAAATAATTTTCTAAGTGTTCTTTAAGGATAGTTTCAGAGCTGTTTTTTGCATCGATCTGCACATAGGGGAATTCATGCAGATCAGACATAATCTCACCCTGTTTGACCCGTCTGATTAAAAGATGGTCATCACATGCTACGATAGCGACAGCGCGATACAACTGTTCTGTTTTTATTTTTGTGGATTTGATCGGCAAAGACTCTTGCAATCCATTGGCAAAGGCCGCGCATGAACCTTTAAGAGGACATTGTCGGCAAAGAGGCTTTTTCTGGCAGATCACCGCTCCTAATTCAATCAAAGCCTCGGTTGCCACCCAAGGCTCATGCTCGGGAAGGATCGCACAGGCGATGCTTTTGATCTCCAGCTTGGTTTTCGATTTGGCAATATCGCCATGCAAGGCAAAATAGCGCGACAGCACCCGCAGCACATTGCCATCGATCGCAGGGATTTTTTGATGGAAGGCAAAACTGAGGATGGCGCCGACTGTGTAGTCGCCTATGCCTTTGATTTTGGATAATTCAGCGGCAGTGTTAGGCAGATGGCCTTGATGATATTGAACGACGTAGCACGCTCCAGCATGCAAATTTCGCGCGCGCGAGTAGTAGCCGAGCCCTTCCCATAGTTTGATCACTTTATCGAGCGAAGCCGCAGCCAATGCTTCGATCGCGGGAAAATGATCCATCCAACGTTCGAAGTAAGGGATGACGACAGAAACCTGCGTTTGCTGCAGCATCACCTCTGATATCCACACCTCATAAGGAGTCGGGTGATGCCTCCAAGGCAAATCCCGCTTATTATCTTGAAACCAACGGATTAAAGCATTGATATCCAAGCAAGCATTTGCTGAAGAAGAAGTCACTGTAACCGCCGTTGCTTAAGCGTTAATGACCGCTCCACAGCAGCCTCTAACCGTTCTTGAGAAATCTGCCCGATTTGGACCGCTTTGATAATCGCTTGATGCACATTTAAAATCTCCTGCACAGTAAGTTCAGGTGATTGTAAAGATGAGCCTTGCTGCTGCAGTTGTTTCCCCCCCAGAATCAATAAGTCGCATCCCGCATTGATCGCTTGAATGGCCGCCTCTTCAAGGCTGCCGCAGCTATTTAATAGACCCCTCATGACAATCGAATCTGAAATGACAAGCCCCTGAAAACCCATTTCTGAACGCAAAATCCCTTCGATGATGGGTTGTGAGAGCGTGGCGCAATGGATGGGATCTAAAGCAGGCGCAAGAATATGGGCCATCATAATGGCGTCTGTTTGATCAGCTAGCTGCTTAAAAGGAAAAAGGTCGACCGCATCGAGAGTTTCACGTGTATGCAAGGTGATGGGTAATGCAGCATGCGGATCCAATTGCACGCTTCCGTAGCCTGGAAAATGTTTTAAGACAGCTACGATACCCGCTTGATGAAATCCCTCTAAAGCTTTTTGGGCAAAGCGGGTAACAATTTCAGGGGTATCTCCAAATGTACGGGAAGCCATGTAAGAAGATTCTGGATCCAGGCTCACATCGGCGACAGGCGCTAAATTCATATTAATCCCCACTGAACGGAGCAGGCATCCGGAATTATATGCTGCTTGCTTGGCCGTTTCGGGATCGCCAGATTGGGCGATTTCCCGATTTCCTGGACAAGGGGGAAAACCTTGTTTTAAACGAGCGACCGGCCCCCCTTCTTGATCGATGCAGATCCACAAATGAATGGGGGATGACGCTTGTAGTTCCCGACTTAAAATGCGCACCTGTTCGGGACTATCTAGACCGTTCGACCAATTGTAATAAATAAAACCGCCCACATGGCCCTCTGCGATGAGTTTAAGCGCATCTGCATTGACAGCATCCCCTTTGAAATGGACAATTAAAAGCTGCCCCGCCTTTTCTTCCAGTGTCAAAGCGAATAGGACATTTGAGAAAAAAAAGCATGAAATAAAAATGAAAATAAAGTGCGTCATTTCATGAACCGATCTTAGATAAAGCATGTGTAATGAGTTCGGCTAAATTAACGCCTTCAGGCAGATCCGTCATAGACTTTTTAAGAGCTTTTTGCGCAGTCGCTTGATTGTAACCCAAGTTGATAAGCGCATTCATGGCATCGTTGATTTTTTGTGCCGCTGGATCGGAATGAAGCGCGTGGAAAGCCGCTAAGTCGGAAGGATCTGGCGGTAGCAATTGATCCACTTTATCGCGCATCTCGATGATCAAACGTTCGGCCGTCTTTTTGCCGATTCCCGGAACCTTTGTGATGACATTCAGTTCCCCCTTGTGGATAGCGCGATGAAGATCTTGAAGGGAAAGATGTCCGATAAGACTCAAGGCGCTTTTGGGGCCGATGCCGGAAACGGCAAGCAACGCATCAAAAAGGATTCGTTCCTGTTCGCTTAAGAAGCCATAAAGAGTGTGGGATTGTTCCCGCACAATGAATGAGAGATGCAACTGGATTTCTGTGCCTAAAGCAGGCAGTTTGGCAAAGACATTGGCGGGAATGGAGATGCGATAGCCAATCCCGGAAGTCTCGATGACAGCTGCTGCTGGAGTACTTTGGATTAATGTGCCGCGTATATATGCATACATCGTCAGGTTCTCTTTTAGGCATGATGTTAACGCGTGCTACCAATTAAAAGCAAAAAGATCACAGGTTTACAGTGCACTCAATAGATTTTAGGAAAAACAGGATAATGGGATCATCTTCGGAGAAGGCGATCCCATTATCCTGTTTTTCCTAATTCAATAAAATTTTTCTTGCGTACTACGCATTTTTTTGGCTAGAATTCCGCTCCTCTTGACTAAAGAACCTCCTACAATGGAACTTTTATGTACCGCATTTTTCTACTGCTATGCCTCATCCTGCATCCCTTTGTCTGTAAAGCCGACGAAGATATCATCAGCGATTACAGCAACTCTCTATCGAGTCTCGAAGGCGATCCGAATTCCATCATTTACAATTGTGTGAATGTGATCACCGGCGATTACATTGATATGGAAACCGACATCGAACTGCCCGGCGTAGAGTCGATGAATTTAAGGCGCTTTTACTGCAGTTCAAATAATAGCGAACACTGGTTTCGCTCCTGGCACTTTAATCACGACATGAGCATCCGAAAAAATAAAAATGGCAATCCAAAAGGCCGCTATGTCGATTTGCATGATGCTTTTGGAGCGTGTTTTCGATTTTCAGGCATGAAATATAAAAGCAATACGGGCGGATTCTGCATTAAAGTCGAAGACCATTATTTAGAAAAGGGAGTCACCAATACTCCCAAAGGCTTAAGTGGAAGACATCATATAAAAAACAAAAATATTTTTTATGGCAAAGAGGAAACATTTGTTAAAGAGGGTTCCGGCGCTCATTATTATTTTGGCAAGGTAGGAAGGGGTCATTACCCAACGTGTCTAAAAAAAGCGGTCCATCCCAATCGAACGCAATTCTCATATACTTATGATGGAAGCCACAATCCCCGCTTCGATACGATTCAATCAGAAAATTGGCAGGGTAAAGCTTTAAATCAATTGAAATTTGAATGGAAAGAAATCAACCGTCAGAGCGATGAGGTGGCATTATTGGCCTATCATCGGGGCAAACAATTAGCTCAATTAGAATATAAGCAGATAAGATGCTATCCCTATGTTAAAGAGGATAAGTGCGAACATATTCAAAAAAACCGATGGTTATTAACCAAAGCTTCCTATACCCAACGTCCTAATCTTGTTTATCACTATACGTTCTCAACCGACAAAAAACTGCCTCAACCTCCTCTACTGGTGCGCAAGGAACTTCCAGAAGGGCGCACACTGGAAATCGATTACTTTAAGAAGGGGGTAAATTGGGTATGGCCGGGCCAAAGCTGTGAGATTGATCGAGCACGCCAAGAAATGGTGATGCAACTCAGAGCCCCGGTAGGCACCGATGCCACTCCTCTGCCGATCTACCGCTTTCTATATGATCGTGTCGCACGTCGCACCGAAGTATACGATGCTCAAGACCACCGTAAAGTCTACCATTACAATGAACAAGATCGGTTAAACAAAATCGAAAGTTTTACCGGCAATGCCCCCTTTTACAAATACGCCGAAGAGCGGTTCACTTGGGGCGTGCCCTGCACAAAAGATTGCGGCAATCTGTTAACTAAAACGCTTGTCGCCAAAGATGGTTTTATCTTTTTTAATCGGACGTATACGTACGACAGCGCCGGCAATGTGCTCGAAGAGGTGCTTTACGGCAATCTCACCGGGCGCCGGCAAGAGCATGTGGCTGTAGATGATCAAGATAAGGGGATCAATAACGGAGCCGATCGTTTATTCATCGGCCGCGCCTATACCACGGATGGACTGAATCTGCTCCGCTACGAAAATAATCCCAACAGCCCCCACGACATTTTGTATGAATACTTTGAAGGCACAGAGTTGATGAGCGGGCGCTTTGTAGTGGAAGGGGATCAGATACGGATCCGCAAATTTTTTGACTATGATGAAAACGGTGCGATGACTTTAGAGATTGAAGATAATGGCTCGACCTTGGATCGAAATAATCTTCTCGGGGTAACTGAAAGGCATATCAGGCAGATACGCAATACCTCCTCATTTCCCATAGGCTTGCCGGAAGAGGTCACTGAAAGCTGCCTAGATTTGACCAGCGGACAAACACGCCTTTTAAACCGAATCACCCATCAATACGATGAAAATGGGCGTTTGGTTGCCGAAGCACATTATAATAGTGATAATCAATATCTCTATGCGTTGACCTGGGCATATAACAATTATGGACAGGTTACCGAAGAGCGCAATGCGCTTGGACATGTTGTCCGCAAAGCTTATGATGCAAACGGCAACTTAAAAGAAGAGCACGGCCCACGCCCAAACACAAGCCGCCTTTTTCACTACGATTACATGAACCGGTTGGTGCGCGAAGAGATGCATGGCGATGACTTGCATTTGGTCAAAACCTATCGGTATGACACGCTAAACAACAAAATCGGCGAGACGGATATCCACGGCCATGAGACGAAATACACCTATGATGAATTTGGAAGGATTATTGCCATCACCCAACCAGCCATTCGGAATGAACATGGAGAATGGGCAGAACCGATCACCCGCAAAGAATATGACGCTTTAGGGCATGTGATGGCTACGACAGATCCTTGCGGTCATAGAACGACCAGCTGGTATACCCTTCGCGGCCAACCCACAAATATCAAGCATCCCGATGGCACTGAAGAGCTGTTTGAATACACCTTAAAAGGGCAGCCCTACCGTGCGAAAGCTCCAAACGGCACCTCCGTGGTGTATCATCACGACTATCTGGGCCGCACTTTAAAAAGAGAAACTTATTCCCCAGCCGGCGCATTACTCGCAACCGAATCCTTTATCCATGATGCCTTTCATCTTATTAGCGAGACTGATGCAGAAGGGATGGCCACATCCTACACCTATGATGGAGCCGGAAGGCTCATTTGTCAGCGGAGCGGCAGCAAGCGCACCGAACACATTTACAATGCCGAAGGGTTTGTACAAGAAACGCGCTCCTTTTCCGATGAAGCACATTTCCTAGCAACGCATTACCGCTATGATGCTGTGGGTCAGGTGATCGAAGAAACTGTCAAGGATGAGGATGGAGCACTCTACAGCCGCCATTCTTATCTCTACGATGAAGAGGGCAATTGCCTCGAACACAAAGCGCTGCAAGATCATCGCACAGCAGTCACCACGACCACGTTTAATCTAATGAATGAACCGATAAAGGTTATAGATCCCTTAGGTCGCGTGACAATTTACCGTTACAATTATGGAAGCTCCCCTTCGAAAGAGACAATCGATCCAGCCGGATGTTCCGTGATCACTCATTTTGATCCGCTTGGCCGGCAAAGCGAACAACTTTGGAAAGATCCTTTTGGATCGATCTGCAAGCGCACTCTCTATGAGTATGATCTCAACGGCGCTTGTGTACGCATTGTGGAAGGTTTAAACGAACCGATTACCGCCCGATTTGAATATGACAGCATGCATCGCCTCACATTTTCCTGTGAAGCGTGTGGAACGGCGGAACAAAAAGCCACTCGCCGCAGCTACAATGCGTATGGACAGCTTGAAACCATTACTAAAGCGGATGGGATCCAATTGAAGCACACTTACGACGCTTTCGGTCAACTGCAAAGCTTTGCCGCATCGGATGCATCTTTTCAGTATGCATACACCTATGATCGCACGGGCCATCTATTGAGCGCCGCAGATCTTATCCATCACACATCGACGCAGCGCACCTATGATCAGCTAGGACGGATGATCCAAGAGATCCAAGCCAACGGTTTGCCGCTCCATTATGAGTACGACAACCTTGATCGATGCATTTGCATCAAACTGCCCGATGAAACCAACATCTGTTACAATTACAGTGGGCCGCATCTTCACAGCATTGAACGCAAATCGCTTTTGGATGTTTTATATAAACAGGAGTATGAGAGTTATAACTATTTAGGACAGAGCACTCGGATACATTTGCCATATCAAGCCGGCCGCCTCGAAAACACCTTTGAGCTGGATGGTGCTCTAGAGGCAAGATCCACACCGCATTGGAAAGAAAATATCTTAAAGAGAGATCCATCCGGACATCTGACCGCGCGCCGCATTCAAGATTCCATCGGCGCCTTTGACTGTGCCTATAGCTACGATAGCCTCTATCAGCTGACCGCTGAGCAAGGACTCTTTGAGCATTGTTACATTAACAACGAGATGTATAATCAAACCTCTAAAGATGGCACGCTCCAAACATTCAATGCGCTTAATCAAATTTTGCAAAGCCCGCAAGCCACCTATAGTTACGATTCCATTGGCAACCGCTTAGCCGCGCAAAGCTCCGATGGAACCGTCAAATATGCTTACGATGCTCTAGACAGACTTATCTCTGTGACTACAGACGATGCGCATACTGTCTATACGTATGATGCCTTTAATCGACGCCTCACCAAAGCCAGCGGAAATCAACTACAGCAGTTTTTCTATATTAATGGCGAAGAAGCTGGAGCTTGCGATGCCCTGCATGCGGTCACGGAACTGCGGGTGCCGGGAGGCGGCCGTGGAGCCATCGCCTTAGAGTTATATGGAGAGCACTATGTGCCTGTACATGATCATCTGGGACATATCTGTGCCTTGCTCGACCCCTCGGGCGAGGTTGTTGAAACCTATCGCTATTCTGTCTTTGGGGAAGAGCGCATTTATGATGCGCAGAATCAATTAAAAACAGAAGCCCTATCACCCTGGAGATATGCCGGCAAACGGCATGATGCAGAAAGTGGCTTCATCTATTTTGGACTGAGGTATTATGATCCTCTGTCCAATGTTTGGCTGACCCCCGATCCTATTGGACGGGAAGGTGGACCAAACCTTTATGCGTATGTATTGAATAACCCCTTATCCTTTTTTGACCGCTTCGGACTTAACCCCGAAGAGGATGTAGATACAACAACACAAACAGTTAAAAGCAGCGGCGAAGCCGTCAGCTCCAATGAATCTGTCAATAGTAATGGCTCTTCAAAGGACAGCGCTATCGATAGAGATCGTCGAGAACAAAATCGACCTCCATCGGCTTGGCAACGGGTTAAAGAGTTTACTTCGGCTGTTGCACACAGTTTTTGGAGTCCGGAAGATCATATCCTTGATCGGGATGATGATCTTCGACAAACCGGTATCGACGCCTTTAATGGTAATTATGCAAATATAGCGGAGCGATGGAATCAAATGGATTCTCTTTCGCGCGTCCGTTTTACAGGCAATTGCTTAGGTTTAGCATGCAGTGTGTTTCCTGTCGCTCGCGCTGCTAGCGGATTTAAATATGGCGTAAAATATTGCCAAAAAACCTATAACATTGGAAAAAGAGTTTTAAATACCGAAAAAAAAATTGTAAATAATTATAAGAATGCAAAATGGAGATTTCCTCAAAATCCGAATGACTTATTAAAAGATTTACCGAGAGATTCCAAAGGTAGAATTTATGCGAGTGATAAAATTCGAATAAAACCCGAACAACATGCTTTGAAAGTTGGAGAAATTTATAATCTCAGACACCATGGCGTTCACTATCATATTGAAATTCGCACTAATATTTCAAAAAGTTGGAATAATGAAAATTATACATATTATCTTTTACCGGATAAATACAAAAAAGGATTGGGAACGGGATTCTTACCAGGTGAAGTTTTTCCAGGAGGACATTAAATGAAGCAAAAATCTATAGATTTTGAAATAGGTTTTTCTGATTCAAATATACAATCTTATTCTATAGGGAAGAAAAATATAACACTTTTTTTGGAATGTTGGAATGCAGAAATTCTTGAAATTAAATTTTTAAATTTTGTTTCTCTGTTTGGAATGAATTACTTTCGCATAGCTGACTTTTATGAAATTTTTGAATCGCCTTTGCTAGAAAGAGCTTTGAAAGAACTTTATGAAGAAAAACCAGAGTCTCATGAACTAAGAATTTTTAGATTTATTAATTCTGATGATATGACAGCTTTAGAAATTGTATGCGAAAATATTAGCATAGAAAAAATAAAGTTATAATCAATTTTGTTGTTGATAATGGACAAATATTCCATCTGTGAATACACCTCATACACAAATTGGATGGCGTCTTGGTAGAATAAAAGACTACCGTCAAACCAGAGAGTGGTCGTATGATGGAAAAGAAATAAAAACCACTGATTGGACCGATCATGATAGGCCAAGTGTCCATCCCTACCCACATGATCACAATCCTACCCTAAATCCAACGGGTGGAACTTTGAGAAAAGGAGATATTACACCATTTAGAGGACCGGATGAATAAACCACAGTTTGTAGTACGCATTAATAATAATAATAATAATTCCTGTATAGGTACTCAATTAGTACTTATATTAAATTTAATTCATCCTTTTATTAAGGAATATATATGGTATGGATCTGATGTTGAAGTGAATGGTATCTTTGTAACTTCTCAAAAACTCATGGCACAGCCATCTTGTGACCTTCGCTTCGCTGCGGTCTCAAGATGGCTGTGCCATGAGTTTTGAGAATGAAAATTAGACTTCTTTCAAAACTAGCGTTTTGAAAAAATTTAATGTATATATGATGCCTTTGTGGAGGTATCAATGAAATACGATCAAATAGAAGAATTCTCAGATGAACAATTTCGCAGATTAACAGGGGTTAAAAAAAGTACGTTTAAAAAAATGGTCGAGATTTTAAGGGAAGCGGATCAGAAGAAAAAAACTCGAGGTGGACGTAAGAGTAGGTTATCGATTGAAGATCGGCTGCTTATGGCTCTAGAATACATTAGAGAATATAGGACTTATTTTCATATAGCAACAAGCTATGGAGTAAGTGAAAGCGTGGCATACAAAATTGTACGCTGGGTAGAGAACACTTTGATTAAAGACCCCGCATTTGCTTTGCCAGGGCGTAAAGCTCTTTTAAAAAGTGATATGGAATATGAAGTTCTGCTTATAGATGCATCTGAAACGCCAATAGAACGCCCTAAAAAAAAGTCAGACAAAAGCAGAAAATAAAAAATCGGAATAATAAGCAGAAACATTTTTATTCAGGTAAGAAGAAAAGACATACAATAAAGAGCCAGATTGTTGTAGATAAGAGAACAAAAAAAGTAATTTGTACAAATTTTAGTAATGGGAAGAAGCACGACTTTAAATTGTTTAAAGAAAGCAGAGTACGGTGGACAAAAGATCGTTGTGGAATAACGGACAGTGGATACACAGGAATAAAGAAATTACAGAGCAATTCAAGGCTTCCAAAAAAATCCAGTAAGAAGAAGCCTCTAACAGTAGAAGAGAAAAAACAAAATAGAGAAATATCTTCTGAAAGGGTTGTGAACGGGAATGTGATAGGGAGTTTAAAAAGATTTAAAATTATAAGTGACAGATATAGGAATCGAAGAAAGAGATTTGGTTTGCGATTCAATTTGATCGCAGGAATTCACAATTTAGAGTTGACTAGGGAGTTTTGAAAGAAGTCTAATCCATTTTTCATGTGAAGTCGAAAGCTACGAAGAAAGTGAATAACTATGCAGCAGAAATAAATCAATTAAATATTGAAGAAATAATTGCAAATAAGGAATCTGTTATAACTATTTCAAAAAGCTTTAAAACATTGTATCTCCTTTAGGCCTTGTCGTTACCCACAATTTTTAACCATAGCCATTCCTTCCAACATGTCTTGAATTCGCAACCAACCTTTCCAAATTGTTTGCCATCCAGGATTCCCATCAGACTTCCTTCCTAAAAACCCACCCAACATAGCTATGCGCCTCCAAAGCTCTCGTAAACTAATTTCTCCATTCAGGCTATATCTATTTTTCACTATATCTATGATTTCCTTTTCAACCACTTCTTTTGCCGGTCTGTCTGGTTGCTGTCTACTGAGATCCCTAAGCTTCAAAAGTTGTGTTGCTACAACACCTAATATTCCAAGTAGGGCTAATAAGCGTTTCCCCGTCTTTAATTGAGCATCTTCTATTCGACAACCCGTTTTCAGACATTTATGATATTCTTCGATGATCCACCTTTGCTCATATATCTGAACCACTGTAAGCGCATCCTCTATAGAATCAACTGGGAGTGTAGTTACCAATATCCATTCTAGATCTTCATCTTCAGGATCATATGCTCTGACATAAGTCACCATTATTGCCTTTTCTGTTTTGCCTTGTGGTGGTTGCAACAAGGCCTGCTCCCATGAAACTTTTAGTTCTGCAATCCTCGAAAATTTCTCTCCTCGCGCTCTCAAATCCAGTTTGTAATTACCTTTAGCTTCAAGACTTCTTACCCAAGCTTTCAGTTTTACTTTTTTGTCGTTTACTACCACCGTTCTATCATGTTTTGCTCGAACTACAAGATCCCAACCATCATCCACCGCACCTACAACATAATCGTAAATATCGTTACCTCGATCTCCTACAGAAACCCATCGACAGCCAGATGGTGGTTTTCCTATATCCTTTAGCGTATTTAACCAAACCTCTGATTCCTTTTCCTCTTGCTCTTTATTCTTCTTGTCTTCATTGTGCTCCGGACGAATCCAAGGTGTCTGCTTAGCAATACCTATCACCATAGGGTCGTGATTTTTTGTCCATTCCACTGCCAAGGCCGTATGAAACATGATACCTTGTCCAAAGGCATCAGCAGTAGAACCAAGTCCATGTGTGCATCTATGGGTGTTGTAGATAAGCTCGGAACCATCCTGAATGAAGAGAACCATCTTTTGCGTCGTCGAGGCGATTTCAATAACATTTTTATTGTGCTCTTTCTGCAACGATTCATGAGAGACTCGATTTGAATCAAAAAATCGATATGCTCCTTTTGTGTTCCCCCATGATCCAAACTTCTCAGGTAAACTACCACTGGGTGTTTCTAAACAAGCTTTCCCAATCTTAATAGCTCTTTTTGCAAGGCGCTTATCTCCAAGTTCAGCTCTCTGCCATTGTTTTTCAATCCATTCTCTGCCCATTTGGTCTCCTCCTTTTTTAAGGAAGAGAACCTACAGCCTATAAGCCTTCGGATTCAAGAAATTTGTGGGTAACGACAAGCCTTTAGGCAGATGTTAATGTGTGCTGCCAATTAAAAGCAAAAAGAGCATCAGCGCCAAGGAATTTATTATTATCGCTCCGCTATTGGGAATGGTTATCGGGTTTATATTAATGTTTACAGCCTCTTGGCTCTTTCGTTCTTTTCGTCCTCTTGCGGTGAATACATTTTTCAAAAAAGGGCAACTCATTTCGGCGACGCTGTATTCATTGGGACATGGAGGCAATGATGCTCAGAAAACCATGGGAGCCATCCTTGCTATTTTGATTGCAGGAGGTGTCCTCGCCCCTGATATCAAATTAACCTTAACAAATCCTCATACAGCTTGGATCATTTTGGCTTGCCATGCTGCAATGGCATTGGGAACGGCGATGGGAGGATGGCGCATTGTAAAAACCATGGGGATGAAAATCACCAAATTGCAACCTTTGAGCGGCTTTTGCGCAGAAAGTGCCGGAGCCTTTACTCTATTTGTTTCGACGATTGCCGGAATACCCATCAACTACCCAAACGATCACCGGTGCAATTGTGGGTGTTGGCAGTGCGACCGGCAGATTTGACAGCGTTAAATGGGGCATCGCTTCGCGCATTGTCTGGTCGTGGATCTTTACTATTCCTGCATCGGCCATAGTGGCTGCGCTTTGTTTTTGGGCATTTGCTTTTTTCCTGCATGTTTGAAACACTTCTTACATGCATAGTCTAATTTTTAATTACAAAGAGCACATACTTGACTTTAGGCTTTTTTTGTTTCAATAAAATTTTTCTTGCGTACTACACATTTTTTTTGGCTAGAATTCCGCTCCTCTTGACTAAAGAACCTCTTACAATGGAACTTTTATGTACCGCATTTTTCTACTGCTATGCCTCATCCTATTGGACGCGAAGGAGGACCAAACCTTTATGCGTATGTATTGAATAACCCCTTATCCTTTTTTGACCGCTTCGGACTTAACCCCGAAGAGGATGTAGATACAAAAACACAAACAGTCGAAAGCAGCAGCGAAGCCGTCAGCTCCAATGAATCTGTCAATAGTAATGGCTCTTCAAAAGACAGCGCTCTCGATAGAGATCGTCGAGAACAAAATCGATCCTCGACCGTTTGGCAACGCGTTAAAGAGTTTACTTCAGCTGTTGCACACAGTTTTTGGAGTCCGGAAGATCATATCCTTGATCGAGATGATGATCTTCGACAAACCGGTATCGACGCCTTTAAAGGTGGACCAAACCTTTATGCGTATGTATTGAATAACCCTTTATCTTTTTTTGACCGCTTCGGACTTAACCCCGAAGAGGATGTAGATACAACAACACAAACAGTTAAAAGCAGCGGCGAAGCCGTCAGCTCCAATGAATCTGTCAATAGTAATGGCTCTTCAAAGGACAGCGCTATCGATAGAGATCGTCGAGAACAAAATCGACCTCCATCGGCTTGGCAACGGGTTAAAGAGTTTACTTCGGCTGTTGCACACAGTTTTTGGAGTCCGGAAGATCATATCCTTGATCGGGATGATGATCTTCGACAAACCGGTATTGATGCGTTTAATGGTAATTATTCAAATATAGCGGAGCGATGGAATCAAATGGATTCTCTTTCGCGCGTCCGTTTTACAGGCAATTGCGTAGGTTTAGCATGCAGTTTGTTTCCTGTCGCTCGCGCTGCTAGCGGATTTAAATATGGCGTAAAATATTGCCAAAAAACCTATAACATCGGTAAAAGAATTTTATCAACAGAATTAAAAGCTACTCGACAAATAAATAATCATCAAAAATTATCTGAAATTGTTAAAGGTTTTACAAAACATGCTTTAAATAGAGCTATCGAAAGAGAAGTATCACCTAAGGCCATTATTGATGCATTAAAAAATCCATTAAAAATTACATCTGTAAAAATAGATCCTCGAGGTAGACCTAGCCAAAAATTTATAGGCAGATATGCAGAGGTGGCAATTAATCCTGAAATTAAATTTATAATCTCTGTAAATCCCACTGGGACAAAGAAAGTTAAAAAATTATTAAGAGAAGTTAGTCAATGAAAAAAGTTAGATTAGATAAAGAAGAATATACATATTTACAAGAAAAAGATTTTTTTTCACAGGTAATTCTAAAAAATATTAATACAGAAAAAAAAAGCGATAATGTTTTCATTGTAATTCTTCCAGAAGATGCAGCCGATGAATTGCGCGATTTATTGGGTGAACAGCTTCAAATTTATGGTTTTGATGAAAATTATGAAGTAACTAAAGAGGGTATGATGCTTGAAAATTTAATCGATAAATTTTTTATAGGGTAGCATGAGCCTATTTTGACTAGGACAGAAAAGTTTTTCGTGCCTGTTCTTCGGCTTGTCGTTACCCACAATTTTTAACCATAGCCATTCCTTCCAACATGTCTTGAATTCGCAACCAACCTTTCCAAATTGTTTGCCATCCAGGATTCCCATCAGACTTCCTTCCTAAAAACCCACCCAACATAGCTATGCGCCTCCAAAGCTCTCGTAAACTAATTTCTCCATTCAGGCTATATCTATTTTTCACTATATCTATGATTTCCTTTTCAACCACTTCTTTTGCCGGTCTGTCTGGTTGCTGTCTACTGAGATCCCTAAGCTTCAAAAGTTGTGTTGCTACAACACCTAATATTCCCACACCACCAAGTCATCTTATAGGTTATCAAGATCGTTTCCAAACTCCTTCCAGAATAGATATTATAAATGTGCTAAAATGGAATCCTCCAGTTGAAGGCTGGACACCTGTTTCTTACAAGATCTTTCGTGATCCTGCATTGACAGACCTTATTCATACAGTACCTGGAGATGCTCCTCATAAATATTTTGATCACAATAGGCATAGTCATACGAATTATACCTATTATGTAGTATCTGTTAGTTCTACAGGAGCACTCTCGGATCCTGTTAGTTTAACGATTCCATCAAGATTTTAGGAGCAGCCATTTCGTGAAGGGAAGAAAATCTATAGATTTTCTTCCCTTCTGTATTTATGAAACGGTTAAGGATGCATTTTCGATACGTAAGTCGTTAGCATGTAGAAAAACATGTCGTTCATACCGATCATGAACATTGTTTTTCTTAAACCTATATGTAGTAAATCATAAGATAGCAGTTAAGTTAAAAATTAAAACCTAGTCCTCCACCAATTTTAAACCCACTCATATTTAAATTATGTCTTAAGGTGTAATGATCCTCATAATGATGCTTAAATGAAAAATGCTGATAAAGATATTCTGTAAAAATATCTATAAAAACATGTTCTTTAATACGATAAATAAATCCTAGTTTAAATATACCGCCTAAAGCATCATCGGAAATATTTTTGTGGACAAAAGGTGAATGATCTTTGTTATTAAGAAAACTCCAGCAGGCTCCGGCCCCAGTATAAAGATCCATGCAAGGGTTAATCGAATAAAGATATTTTAAACCAAATGTGACTGGTATAAGGTAAAAACTCGTCTTGTTCTTGCAACCAAGAGCATAGCCATCATTTGAAAGATATCCAACACCCAGCCAAGCTTCCCAATTGTTGCAAAAGGGTTTGGCGATCTCTAATTCATAATATGGTATTGCATCAGAATAGATGCGTCTAATAATTTTAGAAGAAGGAAAAAAAGCTGAGATTTTTGCTTCAACTTCAAATCCTGATAAGCAGGAGGCTTCTATATTTATAGGCATCCAAAATCCGATAAAAGCTAAAAAAAATCCGCAATATTTCGTTATTTTCATATAACCTTTTTGAATTAATAACAGCTCCAAATAAAAATCGATTTCCTATTTTGAAGGTTTTATTGTGACTGAAACAGAAGACGATATTGTTCCTACTGCACTTACTGATACAATGAAGTAAGTATAGTTTTTTTTCTTTTTACGGTTGTGATCTTCAAATTTTAAATCCCCACTAGCAGGAATAGTTGCGACAAGATCGGTCAGTGCAGCATCCGTATAAATTCGGTAAGCTACTGGCAATTCTCCATTAGATGGAGGTCTCCATTTGATTACATTAATAAGATCGGTTTGGGTCGGATACCTACAGGACTTTTGAAAACCCTTTGCATCTGTTGGTGGAGATGGAGGAATGTTAATATTTTGAGAAATATTTGCGGTTGGACTACCATTGTTACTCATAAAGCGACTTGAAAAAACTTTAGAAGTAGAGGTGCCCGCAGAATTTGTAACCGTCAACATGACATTAAAGGAGTTTGTAGAGGAGTATGTGTGGTTAACTATTGGTGTATTTGTAATTAATGTTGTTCCGTCACCAAAATCCCAAGCATAACTTGAAATGGTCCCAAGAGGATGTAGATACAACAACACAAACAGTTAAAAGCAGCGGCGAAGCCGTCAGCTCCAATGAATCTGTCAATAGTAATGGCTCTTCAAAGGACAGCGCTATCGATAGAGATCGTCGAGAACAAAATCGACCTCCATCGGCTTGGCAACGGGTTAAAGAGTTTACTTCGGCTGTTGCACACAGTTTTTGGAGTCCGGAAGATCATATCCTTGATCGGGATGATGATCTTCGACAAACCGGTATCGACGCCTTTAATGGTAATTATGCAAATATAGCGGAGCGATGGAATCAAATGGATTCTCTTTCGCGCGTCCGTTTTACAGGCAATTGCGTAGGTTTAGCATGCAGTTTGTTTCCTGTCGCTCGCGCTGCTAGCGGGTTTAAATACGGCGTAAAATATTGTCAAAAAACTTTTAAAATAACTAAAAATGCTTGGAAAGCCAATTCAGTTGGTCATCGAGCTGAAAGCATAAACGCATCAATCAATTTGAACAAAAAACTTACTCTATTAGAAAAATCTCAAAAAGGGGCTATAAAAACAAAAGTTTTACCCGATGGCAGAATTCGTTACTATAATATAGAAAAAATGTCTGCAAAATCAGGTCCGACTCGTGGAGCTAGTTATGTAGTTGAATGGGATCCAACTACATTAAGAACCAGAGCCTGGCATGAATGTCGTAATCATTCAGGTCATGTAAATCGTATCCATCCAAAATTTATTAATGGGCAAAATATTTTAGCCCCTCACTATCCGCCAACTTATAAGGAGTTGCCATAATGAATTATTCTAATAGAAAAATCGGTGAAGAATTAAAAAATGAGTTAAATAAAGGATACGATGTAATTCGCATTTCAAATTGGGCCCACGATTTATTTTTTTATAGCCGGGGAGAATTTGATCCTGAAGGTAATATGATTTTGCAAGATATATTAATGATGGAAGCTGGTCCAGAATTTGAATATTCCGAGCAAGAATTAAGAATGTTTGCTGAAAAATTAATTAATGAAAAAAGACTTAATTAAATGAGTAACATATGGATCAAATAGATTATTTAATCGAATTACTCTTCGATGCTTCTGCAAGAATTGACGAAAGGGATGATGCAGCAATGGATCTTGGAGATTTTGATGACGACCGTGCTTTAAATGCTCTAATAGCCTATGCAACAAACGAAAATAATGAAGATTTTATGATGGAAGCTTGCGGAGAATCTATTGCACGAGTTTTAGTACATCGAGATCAATTTGATATCAATATTTTAAATAAACTTCATCCTCAGGCATATCATGAAGCAAAATCTTATATAAAGGGACATAAGCCTCAGTGGTTAAAGGATAGTTGAGAATTATTACTTTGAAAAAATCACCCTCTCAAGAACTGAAACAGGATTTTTACCCGGAGAGTTTTTTCCAGGAATATAAAAGGTCATATAATAGACTTCTTTCGAAATTGCTTATGCTAACTCCAAATTGTGAATTCCTGCAATAAGGTTGAATTGCAAACCAAATCTTTTCCTTCGATTTCTGTATCTATCACTAATAATTTTAAATCTCTTTAGATGCCAATCACGTTTTCATTCACAACTCTTTCTGAGGAAATTCCCCGATTCTGCTTTTTTTCTTCCAGCGTTAAGGGTTTGTTTCTTTTACTGGATTTCTTGGGTAATCTCGTATTCCCTTGTAATTTTTTTATACCAGTATATCCGCTGTCCGTAATCCCAGAACGCTCTTTTGTCCAACGCACATTACTCTATTTAAAGAGTCTAAAATCATGCTTAGATTTAGGCAAAGTGGAAAAATGATTGGATTTTTGGAACCATAAAATATAGAATGGGAAAAAACATATGTTTAATAAATTTGACATTGAAATTGCTAGTATTCCAACTCAAGAAGATTTGGTTGCTGAGATTTTTTATAATGATGTTCAATGGGTTCAAATATACAAAAAAAATAATGAATTATTAGTTAAATTTTATTCTCCCTCAACGGGAGAATATTGGGAATTTTTACTTGATAACGCAATCGATGCCCTTATTGCAGCAAAAAGCAAGTTATTAAAATTGGATAGATTAAGAGAGTTTTTTAAACAGCATTGAAGCGCAGACACGACTTTAGGCTTTTGGAGTGCAACGACTTGTCGCCGCTTTGTTGCAGCATCGCTATTCCCTCCATTTGAATTAGCAGCTTTAGTTCTTAATTCAAAAGAAATATTTGTTATTCCATTCCAAGGGGATGGAACAGCATTTCAAATGTATGGTCCGAAATGGAATTTATTATTATCGCTCCGCTATTGGGAATGGCTATCGGGTTTATATTAATGTTTACAGCCTCTTGGCTCTTTCGTTCTTTTCGCCCTCTTGCGGTGAATACATTTTTCAAAAAAGGACAACTCGTTTCGGCGACGCTGTATTCGTTGGGACATGGAGGGAATGATGCCCAGAAAACCATGGGAGCCATCCTTGCTATTTTGATTGCAGGAGGTGTCCTCGCCCCTGATATCAAATTAACCTTAACAAATCCTCATACAGCTTGGATCATTTTGGCTTGCCATGCTGCAATGGCATTGGGAACGGCGATGGGAGGATGGCGCATTGTAAAAACCATGGGGATGAAAATCACCAAATTGCAACCTTTGAGCGGCTTTTGCGCAGAAAGTGCCGGAGCCTTTACTTTATTTGTTTCGACGATTGCCGGAATACCTGTGTCGACTACACAAACGATCACCGGTTCAATTGTGGGTGTTGGCAGTGCGACAGGCAGATTTGACAGCGTTAAATGGGGCATCGCTTCGCGCATTGTCTGGTCGTGGATCTTTACTATTCCTGCATCGGCCATAGTGGCTGCGCTTTGTTTTTGGGCATTTGCTTTTTTCCTACATGTTTGAAACACTTCTTACATGCATAGTCTAATTTTTAATTACAAAGAGCACATACTTGACTTTAGGCATTTTCCTGTTTCAATAAAATTTTTCTTGCGTACTACGCATTTTTTTGGCTAGAATTCCGCTCCTCTTGACTAAAGAACCTCCTACAATGGAACTTTTATGTACCGCATTTTTCTACTGCTATGCCTCATCCTGCATCCCTTTGTCTGTAAAGCCGACGAAGATATCATCAGCGATTACAGCAACTCTCTATCGAGTCTCGAAGGCGATCCGAATTCCATCATTTACAATTGTGTGAATGTGATCACCGGCGATTACATTGATATGGAAACCGACATCGAACTGCCCGGCGTAGAGTCGATGAATTTAAGGCGCTTTTACTGCAGTTCAAATAATAGCGAACACTGGTTTCGCTCCTGGCACTTTAATCACGACATGAGCATCCGAAAAAATAAAAATGGCAATCCAAAAGGCCGCTATGTCGATTTGCATGATGCTTTTGGAGCGTGTTTTCGATTTTCAGGCATGAAATATAAAAGCAATACGGGCGGATTCTGCATTAAAGTCGAAGACCATTATTTAGAAAAGGGAGTCACCAATACTCCCAAAGGCTTAAGTGGAAGACATCATATAAAAAACAAAAATATTTTTTATGGCAAAGAGGAAACATTTGTTAAAGAGGGTTCCGGCGCTCATTATTATTTTGGCAAGGTAGGAAGGGGTCATTACCCAACGTGTCTAAAAAAAGCGGTCCATCCCAATCGAACGCAATTCTCATATACTTATGATGGAAGCCACAATCCCCGCTTCGATACGATTCAATCAGAAAATTGGCAGGGTAAAGCTTTAAATCAATTGAAATTTGAATGGAAAGAAATCAACCGTCAGAGCGATGAGGTGGCATTATTGGCCTATCATCGGGGCAAACAATTAGCTCAATTAGAATATAAGCAGATAAGATGCTATCCCTATGTTAAAGAGGATAAGTGCGAACATATTCAAAAAAACCGATGGTTATTAACCAAAGCTTCCTATACCCAACGTCCTAATCTTGTTTATCACTATACGTTCTCAACCGACAAAAAACTGCCTCAACCTCCTCTACTGGTGCGCAAGGAACTTCCAGAAGGGCGCACACTGGAAATCGATTACTTTAAGAAGGGGGTAAATTGGGTATGGCCGGGCCAAAGCTGTGAGATTGATCGAGCACGCCAAGAAATGGTGATGCAACTCAGAGCCCCGGTAGGCACCGATGCCACTCCTCTGCCGATCTACCGCTTTCTATATGATCGTGTCGCACGTCGCACCGAAGTATACGATGCTCAAGACCACCGTAAAGTCTACCATTACAATGAACAAGATCGGTTAAACAAAATCGAAAGTTTTACCGGCAATGCCCCCTTTTACAAATACGCCGAAGAGCGGTTCACTTGGGGCGTGCCCTGCACAAAAGATTGCGGCAATCTGTTAACTAAAACGCTTGTCGCCAAAGATGGTTTTATCTTTTTTAATCGGACGTATACGTACGACAGCGCCGGCAATGTGCTCGAAGAGGTGCTTTACGGCAATCTCACCGGGCGCCGGCAAGAGCATGTGGCTGTAGATGATCAAGATAAGGGGATCAATAACGGAGCCGATCGTTTATTCATCGGCCGCGCCTATACCACGGATGGACTGAATCTGCTCCGCTACGAAAATAATCCCAACAGCCCCCACGACATTTTGTATGAATACTTTGAAGGCACAGAGTTGATGAGCGGGCGCTTTGTAGTGGAAGGGGATCAGATACGGATCCGCAAATTTTTTGACTATGATGAAAACGGTGCGATGACTTTAGAGATTGAAGATAATGGCTCGACCTTGGATCGAAATAATCTTCTCGGGGTAACTGAAAGGCATATCAGGCAGATACGCAATACCTCCTCATTTCCCATAGGCTTGCCGGAAGAGGTCACTGAAAGCTGCCTAGATTTGACCAGCGGACAAACACGCCTTTTAAACCGAATCACCCATCAATACGATGAAAATGGGCGTTTGGTTGCCGAAGCACATTATAATAGTGATAATCAATATCTCTATGCGTTGACCTGGGCATATAACAATTATGGACAGGTTACCGAAGAGCGCAATGCGCTTGGACATGTTGTCCGCAAAGCTTATGATGCAAACGGCAACTTAAAAGAAGAGCACGGCCCACGCCCAAACACAAGCCGCCTTTTTCACTACGATTACATGAACCGGTTGGTGCGCGAAGAGATGCATGGCGATGACTTGCATTTGGTCAAAACCTATCGGTATGACACGCTAAACAACAAAATCGGCGAGACGGATATCCACGGCCATGAGACGAAATACACCTATGATGAATTTGGAAGGATTATTGCCATCACCCAACCAGCCATTCGGAATGAACATGGAGAATGGGCAGAACCGATCACCCGCAAAGAATATGACGCTTTAGGGCATGTGATGGCTACGACAGATCCTTGCGGTCATAGAACGACCAGCTGGTATACCCTTCGCGGCCAACCCACAAATATCAAGCATCCCGATGGCACTGAAGAGCTGTTTGAATACACCTTAAAAGGGCAGCCCTACCGTGCGAAAGCTCCAAACGGCACCTCCGTGGTGTATCATCACGACTATCTGGGCCGCACTTTAAAAAGAGAAACTTATTCCCCAGCCGGCGCATTACTCGCAACCGAATCCTTTATCCATGATGCCTTTCATCTTATTAGCGAGACTGATGCAGAAGGGATGGCCACATCCTACACCTATGATGGAGCCGGAAGGCTCATTTGTCAGCGGAGCGGCAGCAAGCGCACCGAACACATTTACAATGCCGAAGGGTTTGTACAAGAAACGCGCTCCTTTTCCGATGAAGCACATTTCCTAGCAACGCATTACCGCTATGATGCTGTGGGTCAGGTGATCGAAGAAACTGTCAAGGATGAGGATGGAGCACTCTACAGCCGCCATTCTTATCTCTACGATGAAGAGGGCAATTGCCTCGAACACAAAGCGCTGCAAGATCATCGCACAGCAGTCACCACGACCACGTTTAATCTAATGAATGAACCGATAAAGGTTATAGATCCCTTAGGTCGCGTGACAATTTACCGTTACAATTATGGAAGCTCCCCTTCGAAAGAGACAATCGATCCAGCCGGATGTTCCGTGATCACTCATTTTGATCCGCTTGGCCGGCAAAGCGAACAACTTTGGAAAGATCCTTTTGGATCGATCTGCAAGCGCACTCTCTATGAGTATGATCTCAACGGCGCTTGTGTACGCATTGTGGAAGGTTTAAACGAACCGATTACCGCCCGATTTGAATATGACAGCATGCATCGCCTCACATTTTCCTGTGAAGCGTGTGGAACGGCGGAACAAAAAGCCACTCGCCGCAGCTACAATGCGTATGGACAGCTTGAAACCATTACTAAAGCGGATGGGATCCAATTGAAGCACACTTACGACGCTTTCGGTCAACTGCAAAGCTTTGCCGCATCGGATGCATCTTTTCAGTATGCATACACCTATGATCGCACGGGCCATCTATTGAGCGCCGCAGATCTTATCCATCACACATCGACGCAGCGCACCTATGATCAGCTAGGACGGATGATCCAAGAGATCCAAGCCAACGGTTTGCCGCTCCATTATGAGTACGACAACCTTGATCGATGCATTTGCATCAAACTGCCCGATGAAACCAACATCTGTTACAATTACAGTGGGCCGCATCTTCACAGCATTGAACGCAAATCGCTTTTGGATGTTTTATATAAACAGGAGTATGAGAGTTATAACTATTTAGGACAGAGCACTCGGATACATTTGCCATATCAAGCCGGCCGCCTCGAAAACACCTTTGAGCTGGATGGTGCTCTAGAGGCAAGATCCACACCGCATTGGAAAGAAAATATCTTAAAGAGAGATCCATCCGGACATCTGACCGCGCGCCGCATTCAAGATTCCATCGGCGCCTTTGACTGTGCCTATAGCTACGATAGCCTCTATCAGCTGACCGCTGAGCAAGGACTCTTTGAGCATTGTTACATTAACAACGAGATGTATAATCAAACCTCTAAAGATGGCACGCTCCAAACATTCAATGCGCTTAATCAAATTTTGCAAAGCCCGCAAGCCACCTATAGTTACGATTCCATTGGCAACCGCTTAGCCGCGCAAAGCTCCGATGGAACCGTCAAATATGCTTACGATGCTCTAGACAGACTTATCTCTGTGACTACAGACGATGCGCATACTGTCTATACGTATGATGCCTTTAATCGACGCCTCACCAAAGCCAGCGGAAATCAACTACAGCAGTTTTTCTATATTAATGGCGAAGAAGCTGGAGCTTGCGATGCCCTGCATGCGGTCACGGAACTGCGGGTGCCGGGAGGCGGCCGTGGAGCCATCGCCTTAGAGTTATATGGAGAGCACTATGTGCCTGTACATGATCATCTGGGACATATCTGTGCCTTGCTCGACCCCTCGGGCGAGGTTGTTGAAACCTATCGCTATTCTGTCTTTGGGGAAGAGCGCATTTATGATGCGCAGAATCAATTAAAAACAGAAGCCCTATCACCTTGGAGATATGCCGGCAAACGGCATGATGCAGAAAGTGGCTTCATCTATTTTGGACTGAGGTATTATGATCCTCTGTCCAATGTATGGCTGACCCCCGATCCTATTGGACGGGAAGGTGGACCAAACCTTTATGCGTATGTATTGAATAACCCTTTATCTTTTTTTGACCGCTTCGGACTTAACCCCGAAGAGGATGTAAATACAACACAAACAGTTGAAAGCAGCCACGAAGCCGTCAGCTCCAATGAGTCGGTCAATAGTAATGGCTCTTCAAAAGACAGCGCTCTCGATAGAGATCGTCGAGAACAAAATCGATCCTCGACCGTTTGGCAACGCGTTAAAGAGTTTACTTCAGCTGTTGCACACAGTTTTTGGAGTCCGGAAGATCATATCCTTGATCGGGATGATGATCTTCGACAAACAGGTATCGACGCCTTTAATGGTAATTATGCAAATATAGCGGAGCGATGGAATCAAATGGATTCTCTTTCGCGCGTCCGTTTTACAGGCAATTGCGTAGGTTTAGCATGCAGTTTGTTTCCTGTCGCTCGCGCTGCTAGCGGATTTAAATATGGAGTAAAATATTGTCAAAAAACCTATAACATTGGTAAAAGAGTTCTAAAAACGCAATCAGTTGCAAAGGGGGGAGTGAAGCTTGGCAAACAAAATCCTGGTCATAAAATTTCACAGCTTGAAGGAAAACTTAGTGAATGGTTAGGAAATGAGACTAAAATGATCAAAAATAAAGCTGGAGATTCAGTTTTTCTCTCTAAAGATATGGAAAGAAGAGTAAGATTTGATCTTCTTAGACCTAATCCACATAATAATCCGCACATGCATATTGAAGAATTAATTAAAGGTGAATGGAAGGGCTCCCGCATATATCCAACCGATGTGCCACACAATTAAAGATTAGTATTATTTATATGTATATTCTTGATGATGAATCGAATAAAAAGCTGAATTGCATAACAATCATTTTAACTAAAAGTGAAATACAACAAATGCTAGGTTATGCCAAACAACTTCTTGAAAATTTTCCATCTTCAGACCACTATCACTTATCTAGTGAAGATTATCAAAAAGAAATTACTATTTGCATGTACGATCCGAAAAATATAGGAAACTTTAATCCTCGAATTCAAAAATTAATCAGAGAGGATGAGTAAAAAACAAAGATTCATTTATCTCTTAAGCTTTGAACTTCTTTGAAAGAAATGCATGTATTCTTCCTCAAATATTTTTATTCGACGTTTGCGTTGATTCGGAATAGATGCATCTGTCGTCGTTTCACAGCTCGACATTTAACTATTATAAACTACCGGTTTTGGACGATTCTCGTTACGCTGTTCCGCAGCTTAAATCGTTGCATTGCATTTTCCCCACACTTGCTCGCTAGCGTTCGCTACGTGCGGGTAAGATAAAAGAAAAATAGCTGCGGTTAGCAGCGTAACAATTAACATTCAGCTTAATATGCAAAGCAGGCTACATTCCGAAGAAGATATTACGATCTGTGACAGCCCAGCGGGCTACACCCGATCCTCTAGCCGATGAAGATGGGCCCAATCTCTATGCCTATATGTCCACAATAATCCCCCTTGGATATTTCGATGCCGAAGGATTGTTTTCGCTTTCAAGCATCTTAGGCGAGCATAAATGGACCACAGTGATCGTGTCCTTGCGGTGAGAGTGCTTAACGGCGAATAATCCAATTCAGTATCTTTATCTCCTTTAACTCAAAGGAGATTATTCGGTATGGAAACTAAATTCATCCCAATTGAAGAAATTCGATCCGCCCTTGATCGATTAAGACAAGACCCGAGGACTCAACGTAAATTTCCCCAGGAATTATGGGCCTCGATTATTCAGCAAACAAAAATCTATTCCGTTAAGGAGGTTTGTCATCAGCTTCAGATTAATCCCGTCTATTTGAAGCGTAAAATCCATCAATCTAATGAGCCGACACTCGAATTTCGTGAGATTGTCATACCGGCAATTCAATCAGCTTCTGATACAGTGACGATTGAACTCAGATCTGCCGATGGGCTGCAAGCTAAAATTCAAGGATCCTTCTCTTGCTTAAACTTCCTCTGCCAACTATTCAGGAGGTAGTCATGCTTCAGATATCTCCGTCTACCCGTATTTTTATCTGTGTTCAATTTGTCGACTTCCGTAAAGGCATCGACGGCCTAGCTGCCGTTTGCAGGAATATACTCGATCAAGATCCATTTCAAGGTACGGTATTTGTATTCCGTAACCGAGGGAGAACAACTATCCGCCTATTGGTATACGATGGTCAAGGCTTTTGGCTCTGCACTAAACGACTTTCAAAGGGAACTTTTCGATGGTGGCCTACCGATTCATCTGCCGTTGATGCAAGGTATCTGCAAACTCTTCTGTGGAATGGGAATCCCGAATCAGCTCAATTTTCTGATAATTGGAAAAAAATCTGTGTGCAATAAAATTTTAATTACTTCAGAATGCAACTTTTATTTTTTTATAAGACCACAAATGAAAGCCCCGGCACATCTCGACTTTACTCCAGAACAAATCGAGACGCTCATTGAGCGCTTGGACAAACAGGCTTTAGTCAAAGAAGATTATCCAGTTCTTGCTAATCTTATAAAAGCGATTGTCTGGATGAATTTTTCCCTTCAGGAAAAGCGATTATCTATCCAACGACTTCGATCCATCTTTGGGATCAAAACAGAGAGCGCCAAGAACCTTGCGAAGTTGCTGGCACAAGCACAGGCTGCTGAAGATGAGGCGGCAACGGCCGCCTCAGATCAAACTGATGAACAATCAGAGCCAGATCAGGATGGTGAGGAAGCCGGAGATCCAAATGCATCCACAAAAAAAAATCCTCCCGAGAAAAAAGGGAAGCATGGACATCGTCCTGCATCGGATTACACTCAAGCTAAGGTTATTGATATCGCCCATGAATTCATAAAAAAAGGCAGTCTTTGCCCTTCTTGTGACAAAGGTAAATTGTTTAATCTCTCTGCAGGAACTGTTCTTCGAGTCGTAGGCCAACCTTGGTTGCAAATGGAGATTTATCGACCCGAACGACTCAGGTGTGCTGTTTGCGGTAAAGTATTTACCGCAAACCTTCCTCCAGAAGTTGCAACGGAGTCAAGAGCTGACAACAGTGCTAAAGCTATTGTGTGTCTGCTAAAATATAGAGGCGGGGTCCCTTTTTATCGCCAAGGGCAGCTCCAGGAGATTTTAGGCACGCCTATCTCACCTTCTGAAATTTGGGAAATGACAGAAGATGTTGCTGATGCGGTGCAGCCTATTTATGCGGTCATGTGTGAACATGCGTCAGCAGCAGAACTGGTGCAAAATGATGATACAAAAGCACGCATTCTTAGCGTTATGAAGGACCGGGAGGAACGAAAGGGGACTTCAGATGAAGATGAACGTACAGGCATTTTTACAACCGCTATTCTTGGAGTCTTGCAAAATATAAATGTAAAAATCGCCTTGTTTTTCACTGGAGTCAAACATGCTGGAGAAAATCTTGATGATCTGCTGAATAAGCGACCGAAAGGATTATCGGTTCCCATTCAACAATGCGATGGTGGGCATAACGTCCCGGAACATCATGATACGAATCTCTCTAATTGCAATGCCCATTCCCGCCGAAAGTTTTATGAACTCGTTACAACCTGGCCCAAGATAGTGGTCAAAATAATCGGGTGGTACTCTACTGTATTTGCGAATGAGCGATTGGCGCCATCAGAACCTCTATTAAGGTTAAAATGGCATCAAGATCATAGTGCTCCTGCAATGCAACAAATGAAAAATTTTTGCGACGCCCTCATAAAACAGAAAGAAATCGAACCGAACAGCAGCATGGGAAAAGCAATAGCTTATTTGAATAACCATTGGGAAGAGTTGACTTTATTTTTGCGGATGCCCGGTGTGCCCATCGACAACAACGCTACTGAGCGACTGATAAAACAATCAGTCCGAAATCGAAAAAATGCTTATTTTTATCGCAATGAAACCGGAGCAAAAATCGGAGACATTCTCATGAGTATAATGGAAACGTGCATACTTAACGATGCGAACCCATGGGAATATCTGGCGGCGATCCAGGAACATCAAGAAGATGTTCGAAAAAATCCCATTCTTTGGGTACCCTGGGCTTACGAAAAGCGGCTTAAAGAGCTGAAAGCCTCGGACATCACCGGAAGTTCTCCAGCAATAATGGTCTCGTCTTCTTCCTTTACCAAATGAATTTTGGAAATGAGATCAGTTGATATCTCCTCAGTGAGCTTGTGGAGTATACTCACGTATTTATTGTACTCCGGCCATAAGACCAAATCCATAAAGGGCTTGGCGACTCGAACCATTGTTGTGGTATATTTTTGCCGCATGTACCGGTACGTTCGAAGTCCATGCTTACTGCAAATAGCGACAAAAAGCTTTTTCTCCCAACGGCTATGCAATCTAACGGTGTATTCAATCGGTTGCGCAGTAATTTTTTCTTGGAGACGTTGTTTTGCAAACTCAGCGGCCTGGCGTTCTCCATCACTCTTGGCTCCTGCAATTAGGGCCTCGATTTTACGAATTTTATCAACAATATCCATAGATAAACAGGGGGTTAAAGAGAGGAATTCTACATAGATGCAAAATTAAATTCACGCATTCTCACCGCAAGGACACAAATGGACCACAGTGATCATGGCAGCTGTCACGGTGGTAGAAGTAGCCTCTGTCGTTGGCATGGGAGTGGCCGGCTTGGCTGAAGGCTTGCTCAGTGGTTATGCAGATAGTACATGTACCGCCATATCTTTAGCGCTGGACGCCAAAGATCTCTACTCCAGTGGAGCTAAAGCCTCAGCCATATGGACCGAGATGTCCGCCGCCGCTAAAGCCAATATGATCGGCAAAAAAATTGGCGAAGTCGTAGGCATCGCAGCCAGTTTTACACCACCAGGTCGATTAGGACAGCCCATAGTTAAAACCTGCATTATGGCCGGTCACACCGCGACCAATTTAGCTCGAGCCGCTGGCAGCAGTACCCAAAAAGCTTATAATGTCGCCAATAAAACCCTCAAAGCCAAAGGCAGTCTTAATACCGTAAAAAATGCCGAGACTTTAACTCATATATGAGGCCTTCTAAAACATTATGCAATCGGAATCATGGTTACACTGTTCATACACATGGGTTACACTTTTTATCTAGGTTTTAAAAGTTCTCTTTTAAGCCTATTACTTCCTTCTATTAATACTCCTAAAAATATTGGTCCGTAATAAACATTAAATACATCCTTATCAAATTGCTCTAATTTAAGGTATTCTCCCCCAAGAATTTGTGCTATATAACAGTTTTCTTGCTTATAATTAATGCACCCACTTGATCCTACTTTTCTAAGCGTCACCCCCATATCATATTCAGGAGAGCGCAATTTTCCATCCCATTGCCGGGTTGAAGGCATATGGGAGCGATCAAAATGTTTATTTGAAATCACTACCTGTTTAGCCTAAATTCCCACGGATGTGGGCATTATGATATTTAGAAGTTTAGTAATATCTTTAGATTTTTTATTTGGTTCCATGACTATTGCCTCCGCTTCATAAACCTTAGCCTTAAGATTGCGTAAAATTAACAACGCCTGCTCCACTGTGAATTTGGGCTGTAATTTTTGCCGCATCATGACAAACACTACTAAAGATAAAAATACTAGCAGCAAATATCCCTGAATGGATTGATCTGAGTGCACTCTCAATGGCAATATACTATTATTAGACTTTGCAAAACCAAATACTTGTTCTATCAGTTGTCTACTGTAGTAAGTGGGTAACACCTCTTCTTTGCTAAGCTGACAACGAGATATCAAGATGAGATAGCCGCAGTATTTCATGCTGGAATTGGTGTTTTCCTCGGACTCTTCATTTTCAAAAGATTCCGATAATAATTGCTCAGTGTCCTTAGCTTTTTTGTAAGGATCAAGAATAATATGAGCAAACATTGTTTGATCATATAATTTAATTTCTTGGCTTTTAATAAATACCGCTCTTTTACCGTATTGTACAGCATTTGCTCGAACGTCCATGATGCTAATACCATCTATTAATGACTTGAATTGCTTACGAGATCTTGGCATTCTTGTGACAAAATTAATGCCTTCTTCGCATAGGTAAACAATGTTATCTTCTGAAAAATATCCTGCATCTAATACCGCTGATTCTGGTTTTAACCCTAATCGTGTGATTTGATCTATTGTAATTTTCAAAGTTGAGACGTCTGCTATTTCGCCAGGAATTGCCCTAAAATATATTGGTAGCTTTGAAATTTTATCAACTAGCATGAGGCAGCCAACCTTTTGATCAACTCCATCTGCGCTGTGCCCCCAATTATTTAGAGAACTGTTAATTGAACTTGGCAATGATGTACTATCTATTAAAACACCATGCGTTCCTTTGAAAAATTTCTCTATATAGAATCTAAAGAATCTACTCTGAACCTCTTCTCTACCTAGATAATTAATTAACCTACTAATGTCTTGAGATCGTAACTTAGCTTTGGGAAATAGCATGTTCGCAATATTACCCTCAATCCACTCTTGAGCATTATACATGGCCGATCCCTCAGTCATTTGATAGCAAATAAGCGCCATAATAGTATCAAAATCTTCAAAACTACTCTTGAGTATATCCTGAAAACCTTGATCCTCAGCCACTTTTTTTACAACATAACTATTACCAAAATCAACAGTGCCTTTTTCTAATGCTACAACAACCTTTTTAGCTGGTTTTATGATTTCTCCTCCCTTAGAATTCGCTACCCCCAAATACGTGGTTTTTTGTTTGGGTTTTTTAGAAGAAGAATCCCAAAATGCAACAACTTCATACGCGTACCATTTGCCGCCCCTTTGTTTATATCTAATAAAAGCCATGTCAACCTCATATCATAATGCCTACGTGGGCATTATGATATAGAAGCAATATTTACACAATGATTTCTTGAGAAAAATATAAATTTTTTATTTTTGAATATGATCTTTAGTGCTTTGATATGTACGAGGATAAGATTTTCTTTCTGGAATGTTAGTTTACAGAATCAAAAATAGAGAATTGATGAAGCTTAAAATCACTAACATAATGCCCAAATCTTTGGGAATTTAGGTTTAGGACTACCTTTATTTATGCAACATTTCATTTGGGAGAAATTTTTAAATAAAATTGAAGTTCTTTTTCCAGCGAATCTTGAATATTTGCAGCTTGCCGGAATCCATGCTCTTCCTCTTCGTAGATGATCAGCTGTGTTGGAATCCCTTTTTTTTTCAATGCTTCAAACATCATCTTTGTTTGCTGGGGAGGAACGATCAGATCTTTTCCACCTTGGAAAAAAATCACGGGTGAAGAGATATGTTCCGCATGGAACAAAGGCGATCTTTCTTTATAGAGATTCTTTTTTTCGGGAAAGGGCCCTATTAATGAATCAAGGTAATGGGCTTCAAATTTATGGGTATCATTCAGAAGAAGTTCTAGATCGGCTACGCCATAATAACTGGCGCCGCCGGCAAAGATCGAGGAGTGAGCTAAGGCGGCCAAGGTTGTGTATCCACCGGCGCTTCCCCCGCGGATAAAAATGCGTTTCGAGTCAACTTTTTTTTGATTGATCAAGAAATAAGTGCCTGCAATACAGTCTTCTACATCTGCAATACCCCAAAGCCCTTTAAGGCTGTCTCTGTATTGCCGACCGTAACCTGTGCTGCCGGCATAGTTGACATCAAGTACAGCAAAACCGCGGCTTGTCCAATATTGGATGCGCAAATTGAAAATGGGATCAGCTGCTGCTGTTGGGCCTCCATGGCTCATGATGATCAAAGGGGGAAGCGTACCGCAAAGACCTACGTAGTCTTTATTTTTTGGAGGATAAAAATATCCATATGACACACGTTGATGTGCGGAAGGATATTCGATCGGCTCCGGATTTGTCAAATAGCCCGGATCCAGGGGCAGCGGATCAGAAGGGGCAATCTCTTTCAGGTTCAAAGAGGGCAATGAGATTTCCATCAATTGCCGAGGACGGGTAGGAGTGCCCATTAAACAGACGATGCGATTTTTTCCGGTTGCGATTTGAGCATAATCAGAAAAAGGGAATGGCAGTGGATGAAGCTGCTTGGTTGCCGGATCGAGCAGGGCTAACTTTCCAATCCCTTTTTCTTGATAGGCGCAGACGATCTCCTCGCCGCGGCCTGTAAAACCCCATGTCGAAGTGCCTAAGCTCCAAAGGGGTAGTCCAAATTCGGCTTTTTTGGGATAGAGTGGCAGCATTTCACCGTTTTTTAACATGTAGAAGTTCCACCAACCTGTGCAGTCTGATATGAAAAACAGATTGCCTTGGGGGGACCATCGCGGCTGAAAAATCGATTCAGAATTGCCGCCGGCTTTTTTTACTTTATTGATGAGCCCCGAAGAGTCCATTTGAGCTGTCCATAGTTCTGTCCCATCCCAAGGCATATTTGGATGGTCCCAAGTCAACCAAGCTAATGATTTACCATTTGGACTTAATGTAGGGGCTGCATAAAAATCGTGCTCTTGATCGAGAATTGCGTGCGAACCAGTTTCAGTATCAATGAGAACAAGAAAATTGTTAACTTTTTTGTTAACGTGCTCTTCAGCAACTGCAAAGATCCCTTTTGGGGAAGGGTGCAAATCGGCATAGCGCAAGCCAATGGGAGTCAAAGCTTTTGGAGTTTGATTTGGAGGCTGCACATAGAGGCGCTGATCTTTGGCGTTGACGAAATAAACTGTATCTCCGATCACAGTAAAGGCTAATCCTCCATATTCATGCACTTTGGAACGCACATCGAATCCGGTAGGAGTGATGACGGAAACTTGTCCATCGGGTTTGCATTGAAGGATGACTGTGCGCCCAGCTTCATGCGGGCGGGATTCGGTCCAATAGATAGATTCTTTTGAAATCACGATATTGCAATTGCGGCCGCTTTTTTCATTGCGTGTAGTCATGGCGGCTGTAATGGGAGAATTCCAGAGACCATATGGAGCTTGTTGGATCGAAGCGAGTTGAACAAAGTCTGTCATAGAGGTTCTTTGGTTGAATATAAGGCATGTTATCATGTGAAACCGTTAATGTAAATATGTCGCGAGAGGTAGGACTTGAAGAAAAAATTATAGGATATGTATAGTCCTATTTCTAAAAAAAGGGGCTTTTATGCACACAACTGAAATGAGAAATGAAAATCGTAAGAAAGTAAATTGCTATGATCCTGATTTTTCAGAGATGTGTCTGAATTTGAATCCGATCGATCGAAAATGCACAGCTTTAGCGATCACGATGTTGGTAGGGGGAGTTGGGGCTATTGTTTTGGCACCTGAAATTGTTTTTTTTGTTACGTTAGGTGCAGCAGGCAGCGCTTGTGCGGCTATAGCTGCAAAAGTTGTCTTGGAGCGTTTGAATTAGCCATTGTTTAAGACATTTACTTTTCAGCGTTATTCGCATCTACGACAGAAGCGCTAGTCTGTTCATTCAAACAGACAAACATATCTTTAGGTAGCTCTGCGATAAATCGATCAATTATTTTTTCTATCTTTTTCAATGCAAAAAAATTAGCAAAAATGAATTGTTTTTTTAATCGGTTTTGATCGGCAATTTTAAGTGAAGATACTTGGGCAAATCGGCAAGCAGAAGCACCCGCGATCGTTTGATAATGCCTTTCAACTTGCAACAAGCGCATACATTCTTTTGCTTGATTTTGCATATCCAAAACCTTTTTTGTGAGCTGTGCCACGAGTTGTTCTGCCGCTTCCAATTCCTCTAAATAATTTTTACACATATCTAAGGAAGGATCTTTCAAAGGGGAATCCCTATAAATCGGTTGTTTGCATAAATTATCTAGTTTTATTTGTGCTTCGCGCAGTTCAGGGGTAGAATAAGATGCGGGGTCAAACTGATGAATGCGATTAATGAGCTCCCACAGTACACTGACCGATTTTCTAGGCTGAGAATGGGTACTATTTTTATTTGTTTCTTTAATGATTGTTTGCAATCCCATTCTAGATATGCTGATGTTGCAAGCATGCTGGGAGACATATTCACCTAAAATTCTTTCAGTTTGATTGTCGTCGGTGGCTTGAAAGTAGATCGCTCTAAAACGCTCTTCAAAGCTTTTATCGCACTGTTTCAAATCTTTCCACTGTTCGTGTGTCAAAAAAGCGATGAATTGAATGCGCTTATTATCCAAAACAGGCTTCAAGACAGCTGCTAAGTCGGCCTGTTTGCTTTTGAAAGCATCGCCCAGTTCATCCAGACAAAAAGCAACTTCGTGTTCATGAAAACGAACTTCTTTGAAAGCTTGATTGATTTTTTCGGCCACACTGACTCCGCACATGGCTGAATTAAATAGGACCCAATTTTTGAAGGCAAAAAATTTGATGTTGGGATAACGGGCAGCCAATCCATTCATCCAGGTTGTTTTTCCGACTCCCGGTTCACCAATGATCGCCAAGTTGATGCGTGTACGAGGTTGCCCTTTGCCAAAGCATCCTTGCGCTTCAGCATATTTGTCATCGCGGCATAAAACTTTATTGGTGTTTTTACTTGGACATTTTGTGCAATAAATCACTTCATCGGGACATTTTTTCAACCAGCGGAGATAAATATAGATCATTCCGATGGCAACGGCCATGATGGCAGCAGAAATTATTAAAACTTGCAAGGGAGTGGCTGCAAAATTGCCTACGGCTTGGATAAGATAATAAGGGAGCTTGAAAAAATTGAAGTAGAGAGTAACCAAGACTCCATACTCATATAAAGTATCAGGCGGACGTGCAGCATCAAATAGGTCGAAAGCTCTAAAAAAAATATGGGTGAGATTTGGAAAAAAACGGGTGACGACGTTGCTATTTCTGGAGTCTTGATTGCCGCTTTCGTGAGAAGGAATAGGCTGATTCGTAGGAAGCAATGAAGCGACTTTACGCATCCAAATATCTAATTCAGGATATTTTTCAGGAAGTTGGTGTTGGATGGTTTTAAGCATGGCATCCAAAGGAATTAATTCTAAAATTTTATCCGGTATGTCAAGGTTGTCTTTTACAATGGAAGCTTCGACGAGGGCATGAAAAAATGTTTCTATATTTTCAGGCGTCAGCTCACTTAAAATTTTTTTTAAAGCAATTTTTGTTTCGCCATCTAAATTGATTTTTGGATCGGTGATAATCGATTGAATGAATTGCAAATGATGGTTCCACAAATCATTAAGAGCTTGTTTATCCTTTTTAGCAAAATCTGCCATGGTCAATAGTTGGGCTTTGAAGGCAATCGGTTTCGGAGAAGGTGTAGATGAAGAAAAAAAATGGAGGAAATGCGTGGAAGGGGCGATCCGTTGAAAGCAATATTCAAGCATTTGAAAACCAGGTAGATAAGTTGCTATTGAGTATTTCATGAATGTTCTCTTAAGTTTTAAAATCGATGCGAATTCAGGAAGTATTATCTATTGTAGAATTACATTCAATGAAGATTGCCAATTTTAGATCATTTATTAGAAATTATTTATTGCTTTATAGTAGCTTAACGGACTTTCGAGATATATACATGCATAGACATAATAACCTTCAAAAAGGAGAATCCATATGTATCCTCAAAAAAGAATACCTGACCAAAATGGTTTTACTCATCATGGGGTCAATCCGGCTCTTTCATCTACTCCCACATGTTCTTCACGAGTTTATCCAGTCGCTGAAGCTCAAAAACGCATTCCCCAATCAAATGCTTATTCAGAAGCCTATCAACAACCAACGCAATACTCTTCTTATGGACCGAGGTACTCGACATTTCCTGAATCAAGATTTTCTCATGTGGATTATCATTCGCCAAGTACTTCCGTTTATAGTTCGGGTGGTGGTTCTGTTTATAATAGTCCTTCAAGGACTACTTTTTCTAGCACGGGAGGCGGTGCTTTTTATTCTAGAAACTCTGCAACGACATGTTCAGTGAGAGCCATCGGTTTATTTGTACTTCTTGGGCTTTCTTTGGGCGTAGTTTTAGTTCCTGAATTTGCTGGCATATTTGCGGTATTGGCTTTTGCAAGCGTTGGTGCTATAATTACCAAACTTGCGCTTGATCGCATAAGGCCTCATTAGTAATTTAAGTATAAACGGAAGATATATGTCGGAATTGCAAACAAAAGTACGCATTGCTCCACATTCAAAAGAATCGGAAATGATGGTGCTGGGATGTATGCTTACCAGCATCAATGCGCTTAATATCGCTTCCGATAGTTTAGATGATGGGGACTTTTATTATACCGAGCATAAAATCATCTTTCAGATTTTAAAGACGGCTTATAAAAGCGATAAACCTGCCGATGTGCACTTGGTTTGCGAGGAGCTTCGCCGCCAAGACAAGCTGAAGGCAGTCGGCGGAGCCGCTTATGTGACCGTATTGGCCCAATATGCAGGAACATCGGCCTATATAGAAGAATATGTCGCCGTCGTGCGCGATAAGGCGTTGCTTCGTAGCATGATCAATGCCGCGCAGGTCATCGAAAAAAAAGCGCTTGATGAGCCGGATGATGTCTTATTGACTCTTGACGAAGCACAGCAGCTGTTCTTTCAGATCAGCCAAAGTGCGAATCCGTCAGCCGGCAAGCTGATCAGCGAAATTCTTTCAGGGGCTAAATCTGAATCCACTGAACCGTATTTAAAAGAGCTGCAAGAAAGACAGGAACGGTTTCAAAAACTTGGCCCTGCGGAGGCGGGAATCAATGGCATCCGCTCCCTATTTGCCGATCTTGATAAGATGTTGAATGGATTCAATAATTCTAATTTGATGATCTTAGCAGCCCGTCCTGCCATGGGTAAAACTGCCTTGGCGTTGAATATTGCCGAGAATGTGTGCTTTAAAAGTAAAATTCCTGTCGGAATTTTTTCATTGGAGATGAGTGCAGAACAATTGGTGCATCGGATTATCTGCTCTCACTCTGAAGTTGAATCCGATAAAATTAAAACAGGATCTTTGAATGGCGGTGAATTTCAACGTATTGTAGCCAGCGTGAATGAGATGCAACAGCATTTGATGATTATTGACGACCAGCCGGGGCTTAAGATCACCGACTTGCGCGCTCGTGCGAGACGGATGAAGGAGACATACGGAATAGGTTTCTTGGTTGTTGACTATTTGCAGCTCATTACTGGATCGGGTACTTTTAGAAATTCGGAGAGCAGGCAGAATGAAATATCGGAAATTTCCCGCTTATTAAAAAATTTGGCACGCGAGCTTAATATTCCGATTCTTTGTCTTTCGCAGCTTTCGCGAAAAGTGGAAGAAAGGCAAGGGCATCGTCCTATGATGAGCGATCTGCGGGAAAGCGGCAGCATCGAGCAAGATAGCGATATCGTGATGTTTTTATTACGCCGAGAGTATTATGATCCCATGGATAAGCCTGGGCAGGCTCTTTTAATTGTCGCTAAAAATAGACATGGTGGTGTTGGCGATATTAACCTGACTTTCCGAAAAGAGATTGCGCAGTTTGCCAATTATACACCCATTAAGTATGCGGCTGCACCTCCCGTTCCTGGAGCGGCTTATCAACAAGAGCCCGAATACGCCAACTTCTAACGTTCACCACATAGCTAGAGATATCATTGAGTCGACTTTAGGGTTTATAAGGTAACAACAGGATGATAGGATCGCCTTCGGCGACAAGATGAGAAGCAGCATGTTTATGTTTGATTAAACGCAGAGCCGCAGAGCCGGGGAGACGCAGAGATTTTTGTATATGTCTCGACAATAGGGCACAGAGTATGATCTCCTTTTTAAGCAAAGAACTAGCTTATAAATTTTTTCTTTGCGTCTCCCCGGCTCTGCGTTTAATCAAACATAAACATGCTGCTTCTCATCTTGTCGCCGAAGGCGATCCTATTATCCTGTTGTTACCTTATAAAACCTAAATTCTACACTCAGATTTCTCATATTTTCTCAGTGATCTCACTGGCTCTATGGTGAGTTGTAAGATAAACTAAAGCAAGGCTTGACGCTAACCCAAAAAAGAATCCCAGAATAGGCAGCAAAGCAACCCACCACTGATCATGCAGAAGAAAGGCTTTTTCAGCTGTTTGATAAAGCTCTAGCCCACCCTGCGGATTATTGATCATTAATTTTAATTCTTCTGCAGATTTAGTAAGAGCTTGCACACGATCTTCAAGGAGTTTTTTTTGATCTCTTAGCTTTGTAAAAGCAGCATGCTTTTGAGGATAGCCATCGAATTTTTTCTCCATTTCATCTAAATGGGTAGCAAGATCCTGTTTAACCTTTTGGGCGGCGCGTACCTTGCCTTGCAGATGGATGATTTCACCCGCAAAAAGCAAAGGATTGTTTTCTTGTTTTAGAGTTTCATATTCAATCGCTAAGCTATTATAGTGCATCACAGCGGCTTCATATTTGGTCCTGGCATCCATTAATTGTCCGAATAAAGAAGAGGAATCTGATAGTGTTTCAAAAAACTGATGCGATTTTTGGAAATCGGCGACTGATTTGGATTGAAGGGTGAGTTTTTGCGAGTCCTCTTCAAGCAGAAGAGTGAAATTTTCCAATTCCTGCTGTAATTGTCTTTTGGTAAATTCATGGCTGCTTTTGACTGCAATTTTTGCCAAAGCGTTAGCAATGTCTACGGCAAGATGAGCTGTGTCGCTTTTGACAATAATACGGATAAAATGTGAATCGTGATGGGGATTCAGCACTGTGATCATCCCTTCAATGTCTTTAGGGGTTAGATTCAATCCTAAATTTGCTTTAATGGCTTGTAAATGAGCGGGAAGAGTAATTGAATCTTGAGCAGTGGCAATGGACATCGTATTAATAGCAAGATTGCCCGGAAGATTTTTTTGGATATCTTCCCTATGCATTACCACAGCTTCTGCGGAGTAATAGGTCATAAAATGCCATGCACCTAAGGCGCCCAAGCCTGCCCATAACAGAATGTTGAGGCTTATTAGCAAAAGATGTCGTTTGATCCTTTGATAGATTTTTTTTGTTAACATCTCGTCTGGCTGTTTTTTATCGTCTTTCATTCGGCCCCTGAATTAAGCAAAAGAAAAGTCATTGTAGTACAAAAATATTTTTTTACAAGGTGCAGAAAAAATAAGATAATTTTTCTGAATTGATTTAGAGCTTGATAAGGGGCGCCAGTTTTGCCGCGAGACTTCTTTCTCGATTGTCTTTTGAGAATAGGATCTTGTAGGTTAAACCCAGCGTTCCTTCGGTTAGTCCTTTGATGACCCCTACACCAAACTCTTTATGAAAAACTGAATCGCCTATCTCCATCGATGAAACAGGAGTGTCTTCTTCAGTGCTGACTTTTGTTATTCGAGCAGATCGTTCATAGGTTGGTTTGGCATAGCCTGCCGGTAAGCGCATTTTTTCCATGTATTCAAAAGGAATTTCTCTTAGAAAAATGCTTGGATGCTGCATGCGCGAAGTTCCCCAAATAAATCGATTAAGCGCGTGAGTGATGTACAAAAATTGTTTTGCACGCGTCATTCCCACGTAAAATAAACGGCGCTCTTCTTCCAAACCCTCATCGCTTTTTCTCGAATTGGCATGAGGAAATAAATCTTGCTCCACCCCAACCAAAAAAGCCAAGCTGAATTCAAGCCCTTTGCCATTGTGGATCGTCATCAAATTGGCATGCTCTTTGTCTGGATTGGAATCATCCAAGCTGGATCGTAAAGACAACTCTTCAAGAAAATCGGACAGGTTAGGATTGTCCCGGCAAGCTTCCCATTCGATGGCTTTCGCGATAAGTGAATCAAGGTTTCCCTTGCGATCATTATAAGTTTCTTTATCTTCATCCAGAACCTTCAAATAACCGCTGGCTTCAATCGTAGAGGTGACTAAAACTTTAAGGGAACAAACCTCTTGAATCTTTTTTAACTCTCGAATGATGTGTACATATTCTTGCAACCCCTCTTTTTGCTTAGCGGAGAGTTTTAGCGTGTGGCCGGAAGAATCGCCGGCAAGGATCGTTTCGCAATAAGCCAAAATAGTAAGTCCAGCTAGCCCAGCCCCTTGCCGCAGCCGTTGTATAGCCACATCGCCAAATCCCCTTTTAGGGAGATTGATCGTCCTGATAAACGAAACCAAGTCTCCGCCGGAATGAACCACGCGCAAAAAAGCCAAAATATCTTTCACTTCGCGCCTTTGATAAAAGGAAACAGATCCCACAATAGAATAAGGAATTCGTTTTTGAAGGAATACGTCTTCAAAGACACGTGATTGGCCATTTGTTCGATAAAAAACGACCATTTGATTGAGAGGAATACCATGTTGTTCATGGTGGTAACGTATTCGGTCCGCGATAAAAAGCGCTTCTCCCCGTTCATTGTCAGCTGTAAACCATTTAATCCTTTCGCCTGGCCCCAGATCACTCCACAGTGTTTTTTCGAGGCGGCTATCGTTATGGCGGATGACGGCATTGGCGGCTTCTAGGATGTTGCCCGTACTGCGGTAATTTTGTTCCAAACGGATCACTTTGGCACCCGGAAAATCTTTTTCAAAGCTAAGGATATTGTTGATATTAGCGCCGCGCCATGAATAGATGGATTGATCAGGGTCGCCTACAGCGCATACATTGAGGGTATCGCCGGCTAACAGTTGAATTAATTCATATTGGGCTTGGTTTGTGTCTTGGTACTCATCGATTAATAAATATTTCCAACGTTCACGGTAGGCGTGCAAGATGTCAGGGTGTTCTTTTAATAAACGGATGGTCAGGAAAAGCAAATCATCAAAATCTAAAGCATTATATTCTTTAAGTTTGGCTTCATATAAGGCGTATACTTTTGGAAAATAGGAATTATCTTTGCCATGGGCTTGGTCGGAATCTATTAACGAATTTTTGGCTTGGGAAATCAAATACCTGAAATCTTTAGGTTCGCACTCTTTTTCAATGTCAAGATCGGCTAAACAATGTTTCAAGACTTTGTCGATATCCTCTTCGTCATAGATAGTAAAATCGCGTTTGTAACCTAATCGATCGATCGATTCCCTCAAAATTCTGGCACCCAAGCTATGAAATGTACAGATAAGCACATTTGATTGAGTAAGGGCTTGAACCCGTTCTTTCATTTCTTTGGCTGCTTTATTAGTGAAGGTTAGTCCCAAAATCGCATGAGGCATAACTCCTTGCTGCAATAAGTTGGCGATGCGAAAGGTAACAACACGTGTCTTCCCAGAGCCGGCTCCTGCTAAAACTAGGAGTGGGCCATTTAAGGTATTGACTGCTTCTCTCTGAGGAGGATTAAGATTGTGAAATGGATTCATGTTCCAGCCGAATTTGAATGTGTACGAATATCATACCTAAAAGGAAGAAGGAGAAAAAGAAAAATTCAACATTCTGATTCTTAAGAAAATGAAAGAACACTTCAAGGCTTTATTCTTTTAAAACTTGTTGCGTAGGGAGTGGTAGAGGTGTGCGTTTTTCACCATCACGTGTCCCTAAATAGCCATAGCGATGATAATCAATGCTGAAGCACGCTTCTCTTAGATGCCGTAACAGTTCGAGGCGTCCATTTGCAAGAGTATGGGCTTCAATTAGATTACAACCTGCTGCGGCAGCAGCTTCTTTGACAGGATCAGAAGGAGGCGACAAATAGCGGATCCGTTTAATGTTTCCCTTTGCAATCCTTTCACAGAATTGTTGTTCTGATTCCGCTTGGATAATGATTTGTGGAAATGATTGACGCCAATCAGCTTTAACCCACTCCTTGAGAATTTCCAGCGGACAACTAATTTCCAAGGGAGCGCCGCATGTTAACGCAGCGGCGATTACTCTAAAAATGTCCAAATGTTTGTCCTGAGGCTGAATGCGCAAAGTTTGATGGGCATGCGGAATATATCTGAATAGGTTGTCCTGTCCTAAAAGTAAGCTTGGATCATGGTCTTTCGAGAAATAGCGTTTCCAATAAAAAGCATAGCTGCCGAGGCTGGCTTTCCATAGTTTGATTTGTCCCGCATCAATCAAGCTTTTTTCAACAGAAGCATTTAAAGTTTGAAGGGGGGGAGGCAAAGCTTCTTGTTCTTCGGGCAAAGCGACTTGCGAAGGATGCATGAGCTGCATAAGATAATTAGGGCCCCCTGCTTTAGCTCCCGGTCCAAAGCTGCTTTGTTTACATCCGCCAAATGGCTGCCGTTGCACGATGGCTCCTGTAATGCCTCGATTGATATATCCATTGCCGGTTTGTATAGTTGCCATCCACTTCTTTTGCTCCCGTTCATCAAGCGAATGCAATCCTGCGGTCAGACCATAGGAGGTTCCATTAGCCAGCTGAACCGCATGATTCAAACTGTCAGCTTTCATGATAGCTAAAAGAGGCCCAAATAATTCGTTGCGATACGTAAAACTATTTGGCTTGACTCCGAGTTTAATGCCTGGGCTCCACAAACGGGGATTAGCCGGATCGATCTGTTTGGGTTCAAGGAGCCAGCTTTCACCTGGTTCCAAAGTGTCCATTGCTTGTTTTAAAGCTTGCTCTGGAGGATGAATCAAGGGATTTATTTTTGAGGCTGGATCCCATGGACTGCCTACCTGCAAACTCGAAGCGGCATCTTTAAGGGAGTTCATAAAATTTGCGTCGTCGTAAACCTCGGCTTCAAGGATCAGTAAACTGCACGCGCTGCATTTTTGGCCGGCGTAACCAAAAGCGGATTGCAAAATATCTTTAATGGCAAGATCTCGATCGGACATTGCTGAAACGATCATCGAATTTTTGCCGCCTGTCTCTGCCATGAGGTCCAATTCCGGCCTCATCTTTAAAAAGGCTTTTGCGGTGGCTGTGGCGCCGGTTAAGATCACAGAATTAATGCGTGGGTCTTTGATCATGCGAGTGCCTTCAGGATCATCTTTGCAAGTGATAAATTGCAGCACATCTTTTCCGATGCCCGATTTCCAAAGTGCTTGGGCCAGATGCCAGCCTACTAACACAGCTTCTGGAGCGGGTTTAAAGATGACGGCATTGCCGCCTGCCAGTGCGGCTAAAATTCCACCGGCAGGGATGGAACAGGGGAAGTTCCAAGGGGAAGCAACTAGCACGACTCCTTTGGCACGCCAGTTGATGTCTTGCAGCCCATGCAATTCTTCTAGATTGCGGCTGTAATATTCTGCAAAGTCGATTGCTTCCGAAACTTCAGCATCTGCTTCGGCAATGGGTTTGCCTGTATCTGCCACCATGGCGCCGATAAGCGATGCGCGTTCTTCTCTTAACATTTGCGCAGCCGCAATCAAACGGTGGCACCGCGCTTCGTGAGATGTCGAGCTCCAAGCGAGGGCGCTTTGTTGTGCTGCGGCAATCGCTTGATCTAGCTGTTCATTTCCAGCCAAGGTATATGTATAAAGCTCTTTTTCTGGATGTGATGGATCATAACCTGAATGTTGCGAGGATAAATAAACTTCTTTTCCATCGATGACGAGTGGAATTTTACTCGGCTTCTTTTTTTTCCAGTCTTCGAGTATTTGAAGGGCCCAAGAGCTATTCTGAGGAAGTGACCAATCGGTATCAGGTTCATTTTCGAAGAGGGCATCTTCTTTCAGAGCACGGGGAGGATCCCATCTATTTTGCTGCCGGCGTGAATGGATATCTATTTTATCCATGCTATCGCATCCCATGCTGAAAAAAAGAGTTTGCTGGCGCCATTCTTCCGTTCCGGGAACCATGGAAAAAGCATGCCGCAAGAAATTGTCGGGGGCTGTATTTTCATCAAGGCGGCGCACAAGATAGGCTACAGCGTATTGAAATTCTTCAGCGGTGGCTATGGGGCAATATAAGAGCATTTTATCGGAAATAGCCTGAACCACACGGCGCATATGATCGGCCATTCCTTCCAACATTTCAAATTCTACTTCATCTTCAATACGGTTTTCTGCCCTCAATATCAAGGCGTAGGCAATATCAAAAAGATTGTGGCTGCCGATTCCTAGATGGACAGCTTTGGCATTTTCGGGCAAGCAGCCGTAGCTCAACATCCTTTTAAAGTTGGCATCGACATCGGTTTTGGATGAATAAGGAGCTTGCGGCCAGCCGCGTAAAGAGGCTTCCACTTGTTCCATAGCCAAATTGGCTCCCTTGACCAAGCGGATTTTTATGGGAGCCCCATTATTTTTGATTCGCTCTTTCGCCCATTCCGTTAATTGTTGTTGAAGGATAAAAGATTCAGGAAGATAGCTTTGTAAGACAATGCCCGCAGAAAATTGATGGAATTCGGGTTCGCTTAAAACTTTTTTGAAGAGATCGATCGTCAAATGGAGGTCGCGGAATTCTTCCATATCTAAGTTGACAAATTTTGGTCTTGGTTCTCCATGAGCTGTGAATAAATTTTGCTGGGCTGCTCTATAAAGTTGACGCAGTCTCTCTGCCAGTTTTTCGAGGGTTTGTTCCCGTGCTATCAAATGAATTTGGCTGTAAATTGTCGAGATTTTGATCGAAATGCATTCAATTTCTGGATCTTTCAGATCATTTAAATATAACTGAAAGCGTGATTTAGCCTCTTGTTCTCCTAAAATGGCTTCGCCAATATGGTTTAAATTCAGGCGGACGTTTTCCAGGCGCCTTTTTTCGAGGTGGCGATCTAGCTTTTCTTTTTCTGCCGGAAGGATAACGGTAGCTGTTTCGTGCCTTATTGAATTCTGTACTAAAGGGATCAGTAGACTCCCGGCCGATTTTCCAAACAATTTTAAAGCAGATAATCCAATTTTATTTTTCCATGGCAGAAAATGGGGGATGCCGAATTCATCTATCGTATATTTAAGTTGATCGGCAGAGCGGATAGGATTATGGCTGCGGAAGCAATAATCGGTTACAGCAGCTGTAAAAGCTTTGCCTTTGGGATCTGTGATAATGCCGCTGATCTTTTCTTCCCGTTCTTGTTCGAAATGAGTTTGATTTTCAAGCGAAGCCTCCAACAAAGATGCTGCTATTGTGATGGCTGTTTCGCGACGTTCGTTGGCAGGTATCTTTTTGCCGCTTAAAGCATTCAAGGCGGCTTTAGCTTCCGCGAGGTCTTTGCTTTTGTTCATCGGTCAAGCTCCACTTTTTCGTGTTGAGACCTTATATTCGCAACGTATCATAAATGAATCTTTACAAAAAGCTTTTCAAAGGCCTTTGTTTTCTGTATCTTTCTGGCGAATATTCCTGCAAAAGTGAACTGAATATGTTTTTCAAAAAATGCTTGCTGTTTTTATTGATTTTTTTTATCTGTCCCTTGAATGCAGCTCCACTCCCTAAAGTTAAAGTGGGGAGTGAACAGTTGATGACAGATGAATATATGCCCTTGCTGCAAGGGAAACGGATAGGTCTTGTCACTAATCATACAGCTGTCGATAGCAAGATGAGATCGACTTTCGACCTGCTCAAAGAGAAGGCTTCTTCCAAAGAATTCACTATCGTTGCTTTATTTGCTCCAGAACATGGGATTAAAGGCAATTGCTATGCCGGCGAAGATGTCCAGCACCAGATCGATGGCGACAGCATTCCCATTTACAGCTTGCATGGAGAAACAAAGCGCCCCACAACGGAAATGATGAAGGGGATCGATCTTTTGATTTATGATATTCAAGATCTTGGCTCGCGCGCTTATACTTACATCACAACGCTTTTTTATGTTATGGAAGAGGCGGCCGAACGGGGGATTCCGGTCCTTGTTCTCGACAGGCCTAATCCAATCAACGGCATCACTGTGGATGGTCCCATGCTCAAAGAGCAGTGGCGTTCGTTTTTGGGTTATGTAAATATTCCTTATTGCCATGGCATGACGGTAGGGGAATTAGCTCGGTTTTTTAATGTAGAGTATAAGGTGGGATGCAAATTAGCAGTGGTGCCCATGCAGGGTTGGAAGCGGCGTATGAACTTTCAGGATACGGGTTTGCCGTGGATTCCGCCCAGTCCCAATATTCCTGAAGCAACGACGGCTTTATTCTACCCTTCAACAGGATTCTTAGGGGAGTTGGCTTTAGTCAATATCGGCGTCGGATATACGCTGCCTTTCAAATTAGTCGGAGCTCCGTGGATTCATGCCGAAAAACTGGCCAATGCTCTAAATAAGCAGAAGTTTCCCGGTGTGCATTTTGAATCTTTTCATTATCGCCCTTTTCATGGAAAATTTGCTCAAGAAGAGTGCCACGGCATTTTAATCGTTGTGACAGATCATCTCAGCTATAAACCGGTGACAACGCAATTTATGATCATGGGTATCATTAAAAGTCTTTACCCCAAAGAATTTAAAGAATCGGTTGGCAGCGCCATCAATAAGCGCGATGTGTTTTGCAAAGTGACCGGCGGCGAAGAGGTGTACGATATCATGAAAAATATGCCCCATATTGTCTGGCCTCTCAAAATCTTACATCAAAAAGAAAGGGAAGAATTTGCCGTCTTAAGGCAACGGTATATGATCCCTGAATATGGCGATGATTAGACGAGCTTAGCACTTGGGTTGGGAATTTGCTAAAAGAGCGTTGACATAAATTACTCATCCTATTTAAAATGTCGTTTCGATATAAAACAAAGGAGCAAAGATTATGACTAACAAAAACAACATCAAACCTCTTGGCAATCGGGTCCTTATCCAACGTTCCAAAGCAAAAGCCTCTAAAGGCGGCATCCTTTTGCCCGACACCGCACAAGAGAAACCAAAGGAAGGCATTGTTTTGGCTGCAGGCCCCGGCAAGATGGATGAGAACGGAAAAATTGAAACAATGCATGTCAAAGTGGGCGATCGGGTTCTTTTTAGCTCTTATTCAGGTACAGAAGTTAAACACCTGGCTGAAGAGGAAGAATACCTCATTATGTCAGAAGATGATATCCTGGGCGTTTTAGCCTAACTTCGCAATAAACCTTTACTTTCGAGGAGCTGACCTATGTCAAAAATATTACAATTCCATGAAGAAGCGCTAAAGTCTATTCTCAAAGGCGTCAAAACTTTAGCAAAAGCTGTCAAAGTGACCTTAGGTCCTAAAGGCCGTAATGTCGTCATTAATAAAAGCTTTGGCTCTCCCCTTTCGACTAAGGACGGGGTTACGGTTGCTAAAGAAGTGGCTTTGCCCGATAAATTTGAAAATATGGGGGCTCAGCTTGTCAAAGAAGTCGCTTCCAAAACGTCTGATATGGCCGGCGACGGTACCACAACCGCTATTGTTTTGGCTGAAGCCATTTATAGCGCAGGCGTTAAAAACGTGACAGCCGGAGCTAATCCAATGAGCCTTAAAAAAGGCATTGAAAAAGCTGTTGAAAGGATCAATAAATCCCTGACAGAAATGGCTGTGCCAGTCAATACTTCTAATGAGATCAAGCAGGTGGCCACAATTTCTGCCAATAATGATGCCGATATCGGCACAATCATTGCAGAAGCGATGGAAAAAGTAGGCAAAGACGGCATCATTACCGTTGCTGAAGCCAAATCGATCGACACTACTTTAGACGTGGTTGAAGGGATGCAATTTGATAAGGGATATGTATCTCCTTACTTCATTACAAATCCGGAAAATATGACTGTGGAAATGGCCAATGCGTTAATTTTAATTACAGATAAGAAAATATCCATTGTTAAAGAGCTTGTCCCCATTTTAGAAAAAGCGATGGAAAAAGGGCCCCGCCCCTTGCTCATCATTGCCGAAGATATCGATAATGAAGCATTGGCGACCTTAGTGGTCAATAAACTAAAAGCTGGCTTGCCGGTTTGCGCCGTTAAAGCGCCAGGTTTTGGAGATCGCCGTAAAGCTATGTTGCAAGACATCGCCATTTTGACTGGCGGCACAGTTGTGAGCGAAGAGGTCGGACTTAAACTAGAAGATATTGGCATTGAAACACTCGGAAAAGCCAAAACCATTAAAGTATCCAAAGATGATACCACCATTATTGATGGGGCCGGCGAACCAAAAAAGATTCAAGAACGCACCGCTCAAATTAAAGCCGAAATAGCTAATCCAGCTACTTCTAGCTATGATAAAGAAAAGCTGGAAGAACGGCTGGCTCGTTTAGTCGGAGGGGTTGCCGTCATTAACGTCGGAGCCGCTACCGAAACCGAACTTAAAGAAAAGAAGGCACGCGTTGAAGACGCTTTGCATGCTACCAGAGCGGCTGTAGCCGAAGGGATCGTTCCGGGCGGAGGCGTCGCTTTATTGCGGGCTGTTAAAAGCTTGAACAATTTAAAACTCGAAGGCGATGAAGCCATCGGCGTTTCGATTATGGAGCAGGCCTGTTATGCACCGGCTACAGAGATAGCCAATAATTGCGGCAAACAAGGCAATCTCATTGCTGAGAAAATTTATGAAGGGAAGGGCAATTTTGGTTATAACGGTTTAACAGATGAATTTACCGATCTGCTTAAAGCAGGCGTGTTAGATCCTGTGCTGGTCACCAGAAGTGCCATCACCAACGCTGCATCGATCTCTTCGCTTCTGCTTACGACCGCTGCTATGATCACCGAAAAGCCAAAACCAAAGTCCAAGGCAGCTCATGCACACGCGAGTCATGGCCACGGCATGGGTGGAATGGGCGGCATGGGTGGAATGGGCGGCATGGGTGGTATGGGAGGAATGGGTATGGGCGATATGGATATGATGTAATAGAAGACCGGAACGGCAGGGAGTACGCGGCGATCATTTGATCGCCGCTTTCAATTATGCAAAGAGATTTCCGCGGATTTGAATTTTATCTAAGAAGAGATCCATGCTTCTATGACCCGTGCAAATTCCTGGACTTTCAGCAGGTTTGAATTCTGGAATCATAGGAGCTGCAGCAGGAGTCTCTCCATTAGTTACCTCTGGCGTGCTTGGATCGGATTGGTTTAGTCCCGGACTGGGGATTTCACCTTGTGCAGGTGTTGCTATTGATACACTTTCCATTTTGGCTATTTCTTGTGCACTGACCCCAAGCTCTTGTTCGATAATTTTTGTTTGTGCATCATCGTCCTCTTCTTCATGGATGAATGTCTCTTTGTCTTCTGTTGTGTCCGTGTCGAGCTCTTTAACTTCTTCTTTATTTGCTGGCGGTGTGTGTGGACTCAGGTCAAAATGCTGCTCCATTTCTTTAGGAGAATATATCCTTTCCCAAATGTATTGCCAATTAGTAGCATGAGCGCCTTCCATACCATAAACTGTAACTTTATGACCTTTTCCAGCTTTAACCATGCATTTATAATTTTCATAAACATGGTCTAGTTTCATCATAGCATCTTTTTTTGTAAAAAAAAGACCTAAATTACCATCTATTTTTGTTATATTAACCTTTGTTTTCCATGATGGAATAATAAAAGGAATAATAACAGATGCTACTTTATTTAAAAATTTAATCGTCCATTTTTCTACTCGTTCACGAATAACTGAATTTTTTATAATATTAAACTTAAAATATTTTTCAAACTGAAGATTAAGTTCATGTTGAATTACCCATTTAAAATCGGCAAAAGATTGATCTAGTAGAAGATTAATTTTTGGATGTGCAGCAATTAAAGATGAACCTGCACCGCCACTTATACAAAGCGATTTGACTAAAATTTTTTCATCTGGAATAAAATGTTCTTTTTTAATGTATTGGTAAACTGCTTCTAAGTCGTGTTTAATAATCTCTCCATTGGGAGAACCAGTACTTTTTCCATAACCACTAAAATTAAATGCCATTACATTGACGCCTTTCAGTAATAAAGCCATGATTTCATATTTATATATTTCATAAGTTCCGCCAATTCCGAACGTCAATATAACTGTGCCAGCATCTGAAGATTGCCTTAAATCAATATCTTTTACATTCAATTCCCCAACAAATGTCTCGTTTATTATTTGATGATGTTGGCGTAATTTAATGAGATCTCGACTGGACAAAATCATGACATGATCGTCTGCAGTTGTCATGAGAGTCCAACCACTTGCCGCACCGGAAGTGTTAATGCCTAATTGAGACAAAATTGATTCAAGATTGGATCCTTGAAATTCATGACGATCAAAAATAAATCCTTGTATTGATTTGTCTTTTTGATTCGATAACAAGCTTGGAAGTTCGATACAAAAACTCTTTCCTTTAGCTTTACTTATATTTTCTCTAAAGACATCTACTGACATGTATGTTGCATCTAATTTAGAATGAGGTGTTTCAATTTTGACAGCCTCTCCCCCTATCTTTCGTAAATTTATACGTGTTTCACTCGCCTTTTTAAAATTTTCATTAATAGTATTAATAATGCTTTGCTTCGCTGTGATTAGTTTAGTAATATCATCCAATTTTGTTTGACATTGTTGTGCAGCTTCAGGCAATATGGTCTCTGTCCTTAGCTTGTTTGAAATAATGTCTTTTTCTTGTTTAAGCGCTTCAATTTCATTTTTCTTTTTTTCTTTTTCTTTTTTTAAATAAATAGTTGCACCAGCAAAAAAATAGTGCCTTATGTTAATGATAATTTCTTTAAATATGTTTGGAATAATTTTATCGAATATCGAATTGATAAATTGCATGTTTTTCGATTCTTGTTTATAACGAAAATGTAATAAGCGACCAATGTGGGCTGACTCAAGCTCTGTTTCTAAATCAGAGAGGATACTAAAATTAGAGTTTAAATATTTTTTGTTTATGGTATTTGCTTTCGATAAAGTTATCAGTGATAGATTACGTATTCTACTAGCGAGATCACTTTTTATTTCAGATATTAGTTCTTTACATTGAATATCTAATACCTCTATTGTTTTTATATCATCTTCATTTGAAGCTAGAGTATGTAAAATTTTAGTTAAATTAATTATTTTAAGATCAAGTTCGATATTGGCTTGAGAATCTTTTGGCTTCAAGTATTTAGAGTCATATAACTCCAAGTAAGCATTATTATATTGAATATATGTTGCATTGAACCTATCTTCATAGGTGGAGATAAGATTGGTTAATTTTTTCGAATAAATAGTACTAGTCATTGATTATCTCAAATTAAAGAATTATTATAAGAAAGTTATGTTAAAAATATATAAAGATTATAAAAAATAAACATGAAGGAAATTATCGATTTGGGTGTCTAATCAAGAACTTTGAGCAAGCTTGAGCAATTGCTAGATCCTCTCTGGTGTGAATCACTAAGACTCGTACTGCGGATCCGGCTTCAGCCACATCGCTATCGACCGGAGAGAGTGCATTTTTACTGGAATCGATCGATAGTTTTAAAAAATTGAATTTGCTGCAAACATGCTGTCGGATTTCTGCTGAATTTTCTCCGATGCCTCCGGTAAAAAGAAGCACATCGATTCCACCTAAACTGCCGATCATTGCGCCAATATTTTTGTGGAGGCTATGCACGTACATCTCAAAAGCTAAACGAGCATTGGCATTCCCTTCATTGATTTTTTTGATGATAGTGCGCATATCGGAGGTTCCTGCGATTCCTTTGAGACCCGATTCATCATTTAGCCCATCATCCAATTCATTAACCCCTTTTTGATGTTCTCTCATGAGATAAATGAGAATTCCAGGATCGATAGAACCGGCGCGCGTGCCCATTATGACACCTTCAAGAGGGGTGAATCCCATTGTCGTATCAATTGAATGACCTTTTGATATGGCAGCTAAAGAGGATCCATTTCCAAGATGGCAGGAGACAATTTTTAATTCATTTAGATCCATTCCTAAAATTTCAGCGGCCCGGTTTACACAATACTCATGGCTGATACCATGAAAACCATACCGCCGGATCCCATATTGCCTCCAGCTTTCAGGTAAAGCATAAGTATGTGCAGCTTGAGGTATTGTTTTATGAAAAGCCGTATCAAAGACAGCGATTGAAAGAGCGTGTGGAAACAGCGATTCCATTGCCTCAATGCCTTGAAGATTGGCCGGAGTATGAACGGGGGCTAGTGGAATGAGAGTGCGGAGGGTTTGTTTGACCTTGCCTGTAATGATGCAGGGTTGAGAAAAAGCATCCCCTCCATGAACAATCCGATGGCCTACCGCAGCTATTTTTGAAGGTTGCAGGTGTGGGCATTGGGAAAATAGCTTTTTTAAATCTTCCGTGGATGGAGGAGCTTTTTTTGTTCCAAAATCTAAAGAATCCTCCCACAAGGGTGTTTTATTTAATATCCCCTTTGCGGAAAGTTCATATAGAGCACATTTATAGGTGCTAGATCCAGCATTGAGGACGGCAATGTTCATGGAATGGATTTATTATAATGATGGGCCGCGCTAATCACTTCCAATTCATTTAATTCTTGGTCAATATAAATATCAAGTTCGCTGTGATCGATAGGAATCGCAAGAATATCCACTGCATTAATCTCATCTAGCGAAAAATTTTGAAAAATCGGTTGATGGTTGCTGCGAGGATCGCTACGCAAAGGATTTGCGCAAACTGGCAAGATGCCCCATATCGAAACAAATAAGCAAAGCGGCAAGACTCGTTTCATAGGAAAAGCTCCTTATTGCTATGGGGAATTTTTATCAAAAGAAAAATTTAAAGTCAATTTTTTAGAGAACTAGAGGCAAATGCTCTCGAATTTGCTCTTTGCCGAGATGGGTGATATCTTTAGATACTTCTCCAGCGATGAGCTGGGATGTTGGAGTGGACAAGGTTTGACGTAGTATGCCTAAAAATACTGGACTGGCGATCAAATACAACTTTCCGAAGCGGCCATCGGAGCGAGCGGCATCAAGGTTGGCCGTAAGCAGCCTGGCAAAAATGATAAATTCCTGCTCTTTTGGCGACGTCTCCTGTTCCATGGCATGCCGGCCGGTGCCTACTCGATCAAAAGTGCGTCCTGGTTTCGAAGTAACCAGATCACGGGGATGTTGACGGCTTTCGGGATGTTCCAGTACTTCTAGTTCAGTCAATAATTTATTATTTTCTGCTTTGAAAATTCGCGCGAATGAACTATTTGCTACAACAATCCATGTATCTTTTTTCATCGGCGCCCTCTTGGTAGAAATGGGGAATTCAATTGTTGTTATATCTATCGTTTATTTAATTTGCAAAAAAGTGAACGAATTATGCTAACATTATCAACAATGTGTGGAGCGTTCTATTATGAATGCAGATTTTTCTGTTCTAACACAAGTCGCTATCGATGCCGCTCAGCAGGCAGGCGTCATTCTGAGAAATGGGTTCGGAAAGCCATGTCAAATTTCTTTAAAGCCTGGCATTCAAAATTTTGTGACAGAATATGACTATGCAGCAGAACGTCTTATTATGGATATCATTCACGCGAAGTTTCCCGATCACGGCTTTCTTTGTGAAGAAAGTGGAGCCTCTTATGAAGGAGCCGAAGTGATATGGATTATTGATCCTCTCGATGGAACGGCTAATTTTACTCGGCAGATCCCTATTTTTAGCATTAGCATCGCCGCGTTAGGGCCTAAGGGATTGATAACGGGTGTAATTTATCAACCTATGAGTGGAGAATTATTTTTGGCAGAGAAGGGAAAGGGTTCTTACCTAAATAACAATAAGGTATTTGTTTCAAAAAATCAAACTGTGGCAAGAGGGATCGCTGCCACTGGATTTCCACGTGACATTTCTTCGAATCCTAGGGGATGCATTGAACATTTCATCAAAATATTAAAACTAGAAACCACCATTCGAAATTTCGGCTCTTCTGCTTTAAACATGGCTTATGTGGCTGGAGGTCGCTTTGATGCCTATTGGTCTGTTTCCCTGCACTCTTGGGACTTTGCGGCAGCAGCCTTGTTAATCGAAGAAGCCGGAGGCAAGTGCACGACTTATGATGGCAGCTTGCTCACCTTCCTTCATGCCAGTTCGATAGTCGCTACGAACGGCATTATTCACGAAGAGATGCTGCAACATCTAAATAATTAGAAATATTACCTTGAAGTGTGTATGCGCTCTGCGCTCTCTGGTGCGCCTCGCGGCGCACCAGAGAGCGCAGAAGACGCAGAGCGCATTAATCTTGCGAGGCTTTTTTAAGCCTTTCAGCGATAGTGGCCCAAAGCCCTTGATCAGGAATATTGAAATCCACCCACGCTTCCTTGACGCCTTCATCATCCAATTGCCTTAGAATCGCGTACAATTGTTCAGCCACGCCTACGGGATCATCGGCACTACCTAATTTAACGATTTTAGCACCATTTGGGTAGGTTCTTCCAGAAAATCCTAAGACCACACCACGCGCATCTGCCGCAATCTTTTTGCTTAAAATAAGCCGCGCCTTTGGAGCATAATGCCTATAAAGCTGACCCGGACAGAGAGGTGCATTTTCAGGCTTCTCAGAATTAATTAAGGGGACATAATTTAAAACCGGATTAAAATCCTCGGCAGCGAGGGCTCCCTGCCGAATAATGCGCCATCGATCGCCATTATGCATCAAGATTGTTGATTCCACCCCTTTTCTGCAAGACCCTCCATCCAAGACCGGAAATTTGGCGCCAAAGTCTGCTTCCACGTGTTCCGGACAAGTAGCGGAGGGATGTCCAGAAAGATTTGCCGAAGGCATGACGAGAGGGCCTGTCTTTTGAAGGAGTGCCAAAGCAAGAGGGCAAGCGGGCACGCGAAAAGCTGCTGTAGGCAAACCTGCCCGAACATTTGACGGAATACTATCATTAAAAATTGGAAGGACTAGTGTTAAAGGACCAGGCCAAAAAGCGCGTGCCAATAGATCGAAACCCGAGGGAATGCCATTTACAAATTTTCTTAAATCATTTGGATCGGCCAGATGAATAATTAAAGGGTTGTTAGAGGGTCGTCCTTTAACAAAAAATATTTTTTCAATGGCTTGAGGATGGTATAAGGAAGCTGCAAGTCCATAGACTGTTTCAGTCGGGACTGCCGCAATGCCCCCTTCAGATAATATTTGAACAGCCTGTTCAAGTGTTATGAGCATAATTGGCTATGGATGCAGTAATTTTATACTTTCTTTTAGAGCCTCGATAAATTGGTCAATCTCTTCCTTGGTATTATAGAGACCGAACGAAGCTCTAGCTGTCCCTTGCAAATTAAAATGACGCATAGTCGGTTGTGCGCAATGATGGCCGGTGCGGATGGCGACGCCGCGCAAATCTAATAAGGTTCCGATATCCAGAGGATGCGTCCCTTTAATGATAAAACTAATAATAGCTCCCTTGTCAGCAGCTGTGCCGATGATTTGTAAATCGGGAATTTCATTCATCCGTTGAGTGGCATAATTTAATAAATCTTGTTCCTTGCGATGGATATTTTCCATGCCGATATTTGAAATATAATCGATGGCTGAGCCCAATGCGATCACTTCTGCAAACATGGGAGTGCCTGCTTCAAATTTTAATGGCAAAATGTTGTAGGTTGTTTTTGGAAAGGTGACGGTATCGATCATATCGCCCCCTCCCTGATAGGGAGGCATGGCATTCAAAAGCTCTTCCTTTCCATATAAAACACCGACGCCGGTAGGGCCATAAACCTTATGGCCGGAAAACACCAAAAAATCGGGATTGAGGTCTTGCACATCGATTGGCATATGAGGGGCACTCTGGGCAGCATCAATGAGCACCTTTGCTCCGGCATCGTGAGCCATACCGATCATTTTCTTGATGGGGTTCAATGTACCTAATGCATTAGAAACATGCCCGATGGCTGCGATTTTTGTTTTGGGGGAAAGGAGTTTGGCATACGCTTCCAAATCTAATTCGCCTCTCTCATTGCATGGGATGACCTTAAGGCGGCACTCTCTATCTTCACAGACGATTTGCCATGGTACAATATTTGAATGGTGTTCGATTTCTGAGATGATCACCTCATCATTAGGTTTAAGGAATGCCTTGCCGAAAGAATAGGCAATCATATTGATGGATTCGGTTGTACCGCGCGTAAAGATGATCTCTTCAACTTTGGCAGCGTTGATAAATTTCTGAGCCTTTTTCCGAGCCTCTTGATAAGCATGTGTAGAGTGGACAGCTAGTTCATAAATGGCTCGATGCACAGTCCCATATTGACTTTGATAAAAATGAGTCAGGGTATCGATAACCTGTTGCGGTTTTTGAGCAGTAGCGGCCGAATCAAAGTAAATTAAAGGCTTGCCATGCATCTTTTGTTTGAGCATGGGGAAATCATTCCTGAGCTTGATGAAATCTGGAGTAGACATTGCCATTTACGACTCCTTTGAAAAAAAACCCTCTGCATAGTTGCATAGGTTTTGATGTAGAGAAGGAAGGGGAATTTTATCCAATACTTCTCTGCAAAATCCATTGATTAAAAGATCTTTGGCTTTGCTAAGGGGAAATCCACGGGTTTTCATATAAAAAAGCTGCTCTTTATCCAATTGACCAACAGTCGCTCCATGCGAAGCTTTGACATCATCAGCGAAGATTTCCAGATTGGGTTTGCTATTAGCTGTTGCCCGATCGCTTAAGAGCAAATTATTGTTCAATTGAAAAGCATCGGTCTTTTGAGCCGGCTGTCGAACAAGAATTTTTCCTTCAAAGCTAGAATGGCTAAAATCGTTTAAGACCCCTTTGTACAATTGCATCGAACGGCAATGGGGAGCTTGATGATCAACGATCACATGGGTATGCGCTTCCCGTTTGTCTTTAAGCATCCACATTCCGTTTAACAAGGCCTCCCCATTTTCGCCCCCTAAAACAATCCTGTAATCGTAACGGATTGTTAATCCCCCGTCCGTAGCACTGACTGTTTCAAGCGTACTATCCCGCTTTAAATAGGCTCGTAGGGCATCGAAATGCCAAGCTTCCTTTGGCTCTTGGAACACCAGTTGAAAGTAATGGACATGTGCATCATCTTCAATGGCACAATCTGCCGCTAGATTGACGCAATAATGACTTCCCGACAGGACTGCTTGAGTGGAATAGATAATCACTTCGGCTTGCGAGCCTGCAAAAAGATTGATGCGAGGCATCGCCAGCATAGGTGTGTCTCTGGTTTCAAGAATATGCAGAATTTGCAAAGGAGAGGATAAAATTGTTTTCGGCGGAATATAAATAAATACCCCGGCAGGATGCAAAGCAGCATTCAAAGTGGCAAACGGATCGGTTTCATCTTTAAGAGAACGGCTCCATTGATTATTCAGAAAGGTGCTGTAGGTTTTCATCGCTTCAGCCAAGGGAGATACCACCATGCGTTTGGGCAATCCATCTAAGCGCGAGAGATGAGGAGCATAGTGTCCATTGACAAACACTAAAACAGATTGGCTGCATTCAGGGAGGATGAAAGGGACAATCGTTTTGAAGTCAATCTCGCACAATTGGCCGGGGATAAGCTGCCGGTCAAAAAGATTGCGGAGGCGTATGTAACGGAACACTTCCGTTTTTCGATTGGGTAGTCCCAATTCAAGGAAATGATTCCAAGCCTTTGTCCGCAGCTTCTGAAGGGAATCATTGGGATTTAATTGATCGTACTGTTGCGACAGCAGCATTTGAAAACTATCTAGCTCTTGATCCGATTGCTGCGCCATCATAATCACGCACCCTCTGAAGGGGATTTGGCTAGCCAATCATACCCTTTATCTTCCAAAGCCATGGCTAAGTCTGGGCCTCCCGATTGCACTATTTTTCCATCGAGCATGACATGGACATAATCGGGTTTAATGTAATCCAGCAAGCGTTGATAATGGGTGATGAGGATCAAGCCAACCTTATCATTCATAAAACGATTGACTCCACGGGCTACAATCCGCATAGCATCGATATCCAAGCCTGAATCGGTTTCGTCAAGAATGGCTAATTCGGGTTCTAGGATGGCCATTTGTAAAATTTCATTTCTCTTTTTTTCTCCACCGGAAAACCCTTCATTTAAGTTGCGCTCTTTGAATTCGGGTTTAATTTCCATGAGGGCCATTTTCTCTTCCAGCATCTTATCGAATTCTTCACTATTAATTTCAGGTTGACCGCGGGCTTTTCGATTGGAATTCAAGGCTGAACGGAGAAACTGGACATTGCTGACACCTGGGATTTCGATGGGGTATTGAAAACTCATAAAAAGACCCAGATGCGCACGCTCTTCAGGTTCTAATTCAAAAAGATTCTGCCCCTTGAACCAAGCTTCGCCGGCCGTGACATCGTAAGCAGGATGGCCGGCTAAAACTTTAGCCAAAGTGGATTTACCGGCGCCGTTTGGGCCCATGATGGCATGGATTTCACCTGCTTTGACATGTAAATTGAGCCCTTTTAAGATAGGCTTACCGTCGGTTGCGGCGTGTAAATTTTTAATTTCGATCATGATTATCCAACAGAATTTTCTAGTTTAAGGGTAAGTAATTTTTGCGCTTCGATTGCAAATTCGAGAGGGAGTTCCCGGATCACATCTTTGCAGAAGCCATTGACGATCATATTAATGGAATCTTCCATCGAGATACCGCGTGTCCTAAAGTAGAACAATTGTTCTTCGTTTAATTTTGATGTGGAAGCCTCGTGTTCAACCTGACTGCCCGAATTTCCCACTTCAATATATGGGAAAGTGTTAGCTGAGCAGTTGCTTCCGACGAGCATTGAGTCGCATTGGGTATAATTGCGTGCCCCCTCTGCTTTGGGAATGACTTTTACAAGGCCGCGATAGCTATTGCTGGAAAAGTCTGCCGCGATCCCTTTGGATACGATGGTTGAGCGGGTATTTTTTCCTAAGTGGATCATTTTGGTTCCGGTATCGGCTTGCATATGGCCGTTGGTCAATGCGACCGAATAAAATTCTCCGACAGAATTATCTCCTTGCAAAATGCAGCTTGGATATTTCCAGGTGATCGCAGCTCCCACCTCAACTTGTGTCCAAGAAATTTTTGAGTTTTTTCCAGCGCATCGGGCTCTTTTAGTCACGAAATTGTAAACGCCCCCTTCACCTGTTTTAGGGTTGCCTGAATACCAATTTTGAACAGTAGCGTATTTGATCTCGGCATTATCCAATGCAATGAGTTCAACCACAGCCGCATGCAGCTGATTATTATCATAGGCTGGTGCGGTGCATCCTTCGAGATAGCTGACGAAGGAACTCTCTTCAGCGATGATCAGAGTGCGTTCAAATTGACCCGTTTCTTTATCATTGATGCGGAAATAGGTGGAAAGTTCCATAGGGCTACGCACCCCTTTTGGCACGTACACGAATGAACCGTCCGTAAACACAGCGGAATTAAGGGTGGCAAAAAAATTGTCCCCAATCGGCACAACTGATGCGAGGTATTTTTTAACGAGATCGGGGTAAAGTTTGACCGCTTCGGAGATCGAGCATAAAATGACGCCCGCTTCATCCAGTTTCTTTTTAAACGTTGTTCCAATGGAAACCGAGTCAAATACCATGTCCACTGCTACATTGGATAGCCGTTTTTGTTCGTCTAGAGGAATTCCTAACCGTTCGAAGGTCTTAAGGACTTCGGGATCGACATCTTCAAGGCTATTAAGGGCGGCTTTTTTTTTGGGAGCGGAGTAGTAGCATATATCTTGATAATTGATTTCGGGATAATGAGCGTTGACCCAATGGGGTTCAGACATTTCTAGCCATTTTCGATAAGCCTTTAGACGGAAATCCAGCATAAAATCGGGTTCCCCCTTTTTTTGCCAGATGGCGCGAACGATCTCTTCGCTCAATCCTTTCGGAAGAGTATCTGTCTCGACTTGTGTGACAAAGCCGTATTTATATTCAGAATCATTCTGAAAAATTGTATCGGCTGACATGAATTGCTCCTACTGTGGTCTACTTCTAGTATACCCGAAAAAAAGTATCTTTACTTGTTCAATTTAATTATATTAAATTTCTGTAGATTCGTTTAAAAATAACACTAAAACAAATAATTGTCAAATAATCCTTAAGCATTTTTTTGCTAATTTTCAATATTAAAAGGCTTTGTTGCACAATTAACCTCGACTCAGTCCCATGCATGCATCCCCCCTTCTACATTGCAAACTGAGGGATAACCTGAACGACGCAATAAAGAGGCTGCGATGGAAGCTCGATAACCCGATCCGCAAATCGTTGCTACAGTTTTGTCTTTGGGAATAGCCGCCATCTTTTTTTGCAGGTCATTCAACAAAATATGGTGAGCGCCTTTGATATGTCCAGCGAGCCACTCAGAATCAGTTCGCACATCGATAATGAAGAGAGAAGAGGGGGTTTGTTTCATCTGCTGCTTTAAATGTTGAGGCGAAATTAAAGGAAGAGAAGACCAAGATAGCTTTGGATCGGAAAGAGAATGTTCATCTGCGATCAAGTAACCATCGATCTGATCTAATCCAACTAATCGCAGCATATCGATTGCAGACAAGATGGTTGATCTATTTTCGCCGATCAGGATCAAGGGGGAATCGTAAGGAAGCACTACCCCAGCCCAATTAACTAGTATAGGAGCGTAAGGAATATTAATCGAACCGGCTAGATGTTTTTTAGCAAAGTGCTCCAAGCTGCGAATATCCACAATGATCGTTCTGTCTGAGATGGCATTGCTTGATAATGGATGGATAGCGGGCAAATCTTTAAAAAGTGGAGCGCCGCTAATATTCAGCTGTTTCATTTTTGAAAAATAGGTTGGAGCGGTAGGCATCTGTTCCATAAGCATTTTTACCCAATCCTCTTTCTCTTGTGGCTGTAGAAAAGGATTATTTTTTCTTTCAAATCCAAGGGTCGAAGAAGATTGTGTTCCAATCCCCTTTCCACATAAGGAACCCGCACCATGGGCAGGATAGATCTCCAATGAATCCGGCAGCATAGGAAGCACATGAAACACGCTATGGTAAAGTTGATCGGCCAATGCGTCGAGATTTGCCTTTCCCAATAAATCTGGACGTCCGACTGTGCCAGCCAGCAAAAAATCCCCTGTCAAAGCTTTAACAGGAACTTCATTGTCATATATCACCCAAGTCAAATGTTCAGGCGTATGGCCGGGAGTATGCACTGCTTTCAATTTAATGGAACCTAGGATGAATTCATGACCATTTTTAACAGTATGATCGGCATACTTTGGAATCCAAGCGTCACCTCCTAAAGCGGAGCAAAAAATAGGAGGAAAATGGCTCAAGCTATGTTTAAGTTCAAGGGATCCTGAAATGAAATCGGCATGCACATGGGTTTCTAAGAGAGCAATGATTTCAGCGCCAAGCTCCTGGATTTTGTCGAGGATAGGCTTGATAGTTCTGACCGGATCGATGACGAGCCCTTGATGCGATAAGGGGTCGATGAGGATGTAGGAATTAATCGAAAGGCCCCGCGTTGAAATTTTGATAAGCATCATGAATATTGGTATAGTTCTAACATTAGTGTACTCAAAATTCCGTTTATTATGCACAAATTTGCATGAATGTATTAGAATCTGTTATCCTTGCTGCATGCGTCCACAAGTTTTTCTATTACAATTAGATCAGATTCCGATCTATCAACAATTGCAAATCGAAGAAGCGCTCTTGCGCAGCGATCAACGAAACTGGTGCCTCCTTAACCAAGGCGCTTCGCCAGCCATTGTGATGGGGATTTCAGGTAAGGCCGATCTACTACTCAATCAAAAGCTTTTGGCTGAAAAGCCTATACCAGTCATCCGTCGATTTAGCGGCGGCGGAACAGTTGTTGTTGATGAACAGACCATTTTTGCAACTTTTATTTTTAATGCCAAAGACATTCAAATCGATTGTTGTCCGCAAAAAGTGATGCAATGGACAGGAGAAATCTACCGCCCTTTGTTTTGTGAAATTGATTTTCAACTGAAAGAAAACGATTATGCTATCGGCGATAAAAAATTTGGAGGCAATGCGCAGTACTTATGCAAAAACCGCTGGTTGCATCACAGTTCCTTGCTGTGGGATTTTTCATTAGCCAACATGGATTATTTATTGATGCCGCAAAAATATCCAGCTTATCGGCAATCGCGCAAACATGCAGATTTTTTGTGTAAGCTGAGCCATTATTTTCAAAGCTCTGTCCAAGTGACGGAACATATTATCGAGCAAGCCGGTCAACGATTTAATATCGAAGAAGTGTGCTTGGATGACATTCTCGAGGTTCTGGAAAGACCCCATCGTAAAGGGACGATGCTTTACGATTAAAGAATTAATAGAGATGAGTTTCGGGCGGCAAGCTGCCATTATAGCCTTCGACATAAAAGACTAAGGCTGATTTGACTGGCTGGCCATCATTAAAAAATATAGGTTTACTTCCCTGCACAACAACCTTATCAAAATAATTGTTCAGCATATGTTGATACTGCTGTTGCGCCTCTTTTGAAAATTCTGGAATATTTTCAATAGCTACAAAATATCCAGAAGCACCTTTGGACATGCCGGGCCAATAGGAGAACTGGTTTTTACGCACGCCATGCAAATTAAGAAAGTGGGCAAGCTTCTGTCCAGGGCTATAAAAACTTAATAGGCTGCTTGTCTGATACTTGTCGGCTACCAAGACGTGTTTTTTTGGATCATAACCAGCCTCTTCCAATACCTTGGATAGGTTTTGCCCACCCGCATTATGCTTAAAAGGATTAATCTTATACGGAAGATGCCACTGAAGCCACTGTCCATCTGCTTGAATTTTTGGGATAAAAAATAACGCTGCACATAATATAATATTCAAAAAGGTTCCGCCTAATAGCCATTTTGTGCCTTGAGAAAGTTTTTCCACAGCACACCAACTCATCGCTACAATGCCTAACGGGTAGGCAAAATCACACCAGTTGCCTTGCATTTTTTTAAATAAGGAGATGCAAACATAGAAGCCTAAAATAGCTGCAAAAGACCATCCGCAAAACTGAACAGCTCGGGGAATCTCTTTTTTGTGCCGAATCAACGCGACAATTGCAAGAATGATCAAAATAAAATAGATAGGAGATATGAGGGCTGTTTGTTCGCCGAGAAAACTCCAGAAATTACCGCCAGGATTTATAGTTCCACCTGAATTCCCTTCCACCGTAAAGAAGACGTGGCGAAAGGTTGCCCAATCATGTCGGCTATTCCAAATGACACTCGGAATTAAACCTAAAGCAGAGAAGGCAATTCCAGCAAATAAGGTTTTATCGCGCCACTTAGGATAAAAATAGCATCCCCCAAAAACTAATAACCAAAAACTGTAGATGGGCCATTTAAATAAAGCACCTACAAAAATGGCAACGCCAAACAAATAATAATTTGGTATTTGATCGCGAGTGAGGGCATTAGCAATAAAAATGGCAGCAATTGTCCAACATAAAACCATGCCGCCATCCGTGATGGCTAAAAAAGAAGACAGAATGCCCAGCGGAGAAAGAGCCATTGCAATTCCGGCCCATAGAGCTGTGCGTGGTTGCAGTGCGCTCGCACGTGCTAATGCGAAAACCGCTAAAGCTAAGAAAATCCCTAACAGGATGGCACCGCTGCGGACGCCTAGCTCAGTGCCTCCAAACAAATGAGCGCCCAGTTTAATTAGCCATGCAATTCCTGGAGGTTTGCTATAATAACCCAGAGCTAACTCTTTACTCCAGGTCCAATACTGTGCTTCGTCGGGTCCGAGGCCAATCCAGCCCGAATAAATCAAAAGACCCACAAAGATTGATTTAAGCAAAAGGATGAGGATTAAAAATATAAAGGCTGATCGATAGTTCATGGCAAGCAAATCATTAATATTGAGATCAGTTTACTCGCGATCGGGAAAACTAAACAAGTCCTTAAACGCTTGCAAGGTGACATCGCGGCCGATGGCAGCGATAGCGTCAGTCAAAGGGATATGCTTGGGGCATACCCGAACGCAGTTTTGAGCGTTGCCGCAGTCTCCAATGCCGCCTTCCTCCATTAAAGGGCGCAACCGCTTATCCTTGTGCATCTTTCCTATCGGATTGGCATTAAATAGGCGGACTTGGGCCATGATTTGAGGTCCTAGGAATTTGGAATGATTGTTTATTTGAGGGCAAGCTTCGACACAGCAGCCGCATGTCATACAGGTTGAGAGACTGTATAAGACTTCTTGTTTTTGAGGACTGATTTTTGATCCTGGGCCCATGTTCCATGTGCCATCGGCATCGATCCAAGCATGTACTTTGATGAGATTTTCAAACATGCTGCTGCGATCTACAATGAGATCTCGAACCAGAGGAAATTTAGAAAAAGGAGCTAAGGTAATAGTATCGCTGCCGGTCTCATTAATAATGATTTCGATTAATGCAGTGCATGCTTGGCGGGGTTTGCCATTGATGAGCATGGAACACGATCCACACACCTCTTCAAGACAGCCCGCTTCATAGACCACCGGTTCAACAATTTTGCCTTCCCTGTTAACAGGATTCGTCTGAATATCCATCAGGGATGAAATGATATTGGCATTCGATTCCCTAGGAAGTTCAAATTCCTCCCAGTATTGCCTTCCCGGATGGCCTCTATAGATTCTTAGGATGAATTTTTTTGTATCTTCCATAAGCCGCCCTTAGCTGCCAATAGGCAACTGGATATTTGTGGGAATGTTTTCTAAAACAGGCTTAACTTTTTTTGCTGTGATGTAGTTGCGCTCTACGGGTTTGAGAAGTCGGGTATCCACAGGTTCATAGGTTATATGAGGACCATTTTTAGCCGCATCATAGACCGCCACAGTTGTCTTCAGCCAGTGCTTGTCATCTCTATGCGGGAAGTCGGACTTAAAGTGGGCGCCGCGCGATTCATTGCGCAAAAAAGCGCCTAATGTGATCACTTCAGCTATCTCAAGCATATAACCGAATTGATTGGCAAAGGCATAAGATTGATTGGCAAATTGCGTCCGATCCGGCAGCGAAATCCGCTTGTATCGTTCCTTGATCTGCTTGATTTTATCTAGAGTGTGTTCTAGATCGGTATTATTGCGCTTAACTGTGACATTGTTAACTAACCATTCTGCCAGTTCATTGTGGAGAAGAAAAACATTTTCATCGCCGTTGCGGGCCATGAGGTCTTTTTTCAAGGCCTCTTCATCGTTTAAAGTCTGTTCAAATGCGGTAGAAGGAGTATCTTGAAAGGTTGAGGCGAGGTTTTCAAGATAGCGCGGTACTTCTACTCCCACGACAAGGCCGCCAAAGATGCATGCCAAGAGGGCATTGGCCCCTAAACGGTTTGCGCCATGGTATTGATAATCCGATTCTCCGACATTGAAACAACCGGGTATATTTGTCATGTGGCGGTAGCGCGACCAGCGGTCAGCATCATTTGAGGCAGGCCAGTCGATCCATCCGCCACCCATGGTATAGTGCACAGCCGGAAAGATTTTCATGGGGACTTTACGAGGATCCTCACCCGTAAATTTTTCATAGATCTCAATGATTGATGCGAGTTTTTGTTTTTTTTCTTCTGAGAGGTGGGAGATATCGAGATAAACTTGCATTTGTTTGTCGGCGCCCATACCCATTTCACAAATGCGCAAAATATCACGTGCGCCTATATCGCGCGGCACAAGATTTCCAAAGCCGGGATAGAGCTCTTCAAAAAAATACCACGGTTCGCCGGTGATTCCACAAGGAACTTCACGGCCATCGGGCCCCATGAATTTTTTAGAGGAATCGCCATAGACCCAAATGCGCCCCCCTTCGCCGCGTGCCGATTCCGACATTAGCCGCATTTTATCTTTTCCAGGAATAGTTGTGGGATGGATTTGAATGAATTCCCCATTGGCGTATTTCATGCCTTGCTTATACAGACGTCCATTCGCAGCGCCTGTACAAAACGTAGAATTAGTCGACTTTTTATATATCACCCCTAATCCACCCGTTGCAATGACGACCGCATCGGCTTTAATCACGCCTAATTTCAAATTGAATAGATCCATAATCACGATGCCGCGCGCGATTCCTTGTTCATCCATGACCAACCGCATGAATTCATGGTTTTCCCATTTTTTTACTCTCCCTTTTGCCTCATAGCGACGCACCTGTTCGTCCAAAGCATATAACATTTGCTGCCCCGACGATGCACCACAAAAGGCAGTACGATTGTAAAGAGTGCCCCCAAAACGGCGGAAATCGAGATTGCCTTCAGGGGTGCGATTAAAAGGAACGCCCAAGCGGTCCATCATATAAATAATTTCAGGAGCGCATAAGCACATTTCTAAAACAGGCGGCTGATTAGCAAGAAAATCTCCCCCTTTGATCGTGTCGTAGGTGTGGATCAACGGTGAATCCTCTTCGCCCATGGCATTGACAGCGGCGTTGATTCCCCCTTGTGCGCATACTGAATGGGATCTTTTGACTTTTGTTACCGAGACAATGTGAACAAAGCACCCTTTTTCGGCCAGCTTCATAGCAGCGGAAAGGCCAGCCAATCCGCCGCCTACAACGATGACGGTTTTTTCATAGGGAGGAGATTTGGCGGCCATGAAAATCACTCATTGTTTTAGGTTGATCCAATAGGTCCCCCAAATCGTTGCCAGACCCATAAAAGCAACTAGTACCATAAGCCCTTGCGCAATGCGCAACATGATGGTCTGTGAGGCTTGCGTCAAAGTGATGCCCCAGGAAATCATAAATGTCCACAATCCATTAAAAGCATGAAAACAAGCGGCTAAGACCAAAATAGTATAAAGCGCAATCATGAGCGGCATTTTAAACGTTTCGCGCACCATGAGCAATTCAGCTAATCCAAAGCTATTAGAGACAGCGATCACTTGTCCTGGTTTCAAAGGGATTTTTTCGATGGTATCGATCCATTTTCTTTCTTGTTGGTAACGCTGTAAGACTACTTCAGGAGGATCTTTGACATTCTTTGGAGCATTTAGGATTTCATGTTTTTTGCTAAGGATTGACGGTACATTGTAGATTTCGAATCCCAATCTAGCCGCCAAAGTTTCTAAGCCCGAATCATGATTCAAGCGTACAATGTAACTATTTATCGTTCCGACTTTTACTGCGATCGGATATTCAATGAATCTCATATGGATGACATGCGCAAGGATGCCGAATAAAAGGATCCAAGAGGTAATTCTTTGCCATGTATAAGCGCGGTTTCTAGGGTATTCGGGCAAATAGGGCTTAATGCCAGTATTATCGTATGAGTTGGGTTCGCCTGTTTTTAAATATTGAACGCCCCACCAACCGTGTAAAAGAATGGGAATGCCGAGAAGGATCATTTCAATGATAGGCAGGTAGGGCAGATTATGAATGGAATTAACGGCACGGACAAACCCGTTGCCATCATCGCCGAAAAAGAGGGCGGCTTGTGAATTTACTAATAAATGTTCGACAAGATAAAGAACGAGAAAGAGGCCTGTTAGGGAATGCAAACGCCTTTCTATAAATGCTCTTGGCAATGTTAAATCTGATGTCATAAACGTTCGATCAATGAAAGTTTAAAATCATAATTTACCTATTGGAAAATAAAAGTCCACTTGTACTAGTAGTCTCTTGCTTAAATTGTGAAGGTTCCGCATGATAGGTGCTGGTTTAATAGAATATAAGTTATTGAGATTATGGATTTTGTACACAAGCCTTATATTCCGGGCGAAACGATTGCAGCTATTGCTACGCCTCCGGGAGAAGGAGGTGTTGCCATTGTGCGCATTTCCGGCGAGCAAGCTTTTGATGTAGCAGATAGAGTGTTCAGCGGTCCTATTTCTAAATATAAAACACACACTGTGCATTATGGCCGCATTATCAACTTGGCCGGAGAACATATCGACGATGCCCTTGCACTAGTAATGCGTGGACGCCGATCCTATACCGGTGAAGATACGGTCGAATTCCACTGTCATGGAGGAAGTTTGGTCACGCGGCGTGTGCTTGAAACAGTTTTGGAGACTGGAGCGCGAGCAGCGCGTCCGGGAGAATTCACTTTTAAAGCATTTATGAACGGCAAACTAGACTTGGCTCAGGCTGAAGCAGTCCAAGAGCTTATTTGCGCCAAAAATGAACATGCGCTGGATGCAGCTGAAAAGCAACTCAGCGGCAATCTATCGCAAAAAATCATTTCTTTTCAGCATGCTTTGACCGATACGGCTGCGATATTAGAAGCTTGGGTGGATTTCCCTGAAGAAGGATTGGAATTTGCCACGTTGGAAGAAATCGGTCAGTTAATCCAGACTGTATGCGACGATATGGAACGGCTGTCTTTTACCTTTCATGATGGACAGATTGTGCATGATGGCATTGCCATGTGTCTGATCGGAAGTCCAAATGTCGGCAAGTCTTCATTAATGAATGCTCTGCTTGATAAAGATCGAGCCATTGTTTCCTCTATTCCAGGAACGACAAGAGATGTTTTAGAAGACCATCTTCGGTTAAACGGCTTAAATTTTAAGTTGATGGACACCGCAGGTATTCGGCATGCCGATGATACAATCGAGCAAGAGGGCATTCGCCGTTCCAAGGCTGCCATGGATCAGGCTGACTTAATTTTATTGGTTTTAGATGCCTCCAAAGGTATGCAGGATGAGGATATATGGTTAATGGAGCAGATGCCCCGCAGTAAAACCATAGCCATTTGGAATAAATGCGATCTGCCTTACAAAGCATTGCCTGAACTTGCTTTTTCTCAAGTCGTGCTGATCTCTGCCAAAAACCGTTTTGGATTAGATGGTTTGCATAAGAAGATCGATCAAGTAATCTGGGAAAAGGGTCCTCCCCCTAAAGATGAGATTTTGATTACGAATTTGAGACATAAGGAAGCATTGGATAAAGCTGTTGCAGCTTGCCGAAGAATAATCACCGGATTGAAAGAAGAGCTTTCGCCTGAGTTTTTATCGTTTGATATGAGGCAATGTCTTAATGAGCTAGGAACCATTATAGGATCGAATATTACAGAAGATATTTTATCAGCGATTTTTTCCAAATTTTGCATCGGTAAATAAATGAACAAACAGGCTAAAGCTAAAAAAATTCAACGGATCTTGAAAGACATTTACCCTGAGCCGGCCATTCCATTGCTGCATCGGGATCCTTATACACTTTTGATAGCGGTCTTGTTGTCAGCGCAGTGCACAGACGCACGAGTCAATAAAATTACACCACAGCTGTTTGCCAAGGCGGATACACCTGAAAAGATGGTGAATTTAAAACCGGCCGAGATCGAAGCCATCATTCACACATGCGGATTGGCTCCGCGTAAATCAAAAGCCATTTGGGAGCTTTCAAAAATTATATTGGAAAAACATCATGGAAAAGTGCCCTCCTCTTTTGAGGAACTGGAGAGCTTGCCCGGTGTCGGACATAAGACGGCTTCGGTTGTCATGTCTCAGGCATTTCATGAAGCAGCATTTCCGGTAGATACGCATATCCACCGTTGCGCGAAAAGGTGGGGATTAAGTTCGGGAAAAAGTGTGGAGCAGACAGAAAAAGACCTTAAAGCTTTGTTTTCAAAAAAAGACTGGAATCGGATTCATTTGCAGATTATTTATTTTGCGCGGGAATATTGCCAAGCTCGTAAACATCATATAGAAGAATGTCCTATTTGCGCATGGATGGAGTAAGTTCCTTTTTGCCATTTTCACGGCCCGTGTCCGTGAAAACGGCACATCAACCACCGGTCTTTAGGAAAAAATTGGGGACCTTTGCCAAAATACTTTTCACCCGATGATCCCAAGTATGTTTTTGCATAACAATATCTCTTCCCTTTTTCACTTCCTCTTGGCGTCTATCCTTATGCTGCAGATACTCAGCGATCGATTGATCAAGAAAGTCCATTTTATCCGGAGTATAAAAAACGATCCCTTGTTTATCCATAAAGCTATCGCGCAAATAGGCGCTTTCGTTCGAAACAACCAACGCTTCACAGGCTAACGCTGCAAATAAACGTTCATGCGCACCCTCTTTATTTTTTAAAGAAGGATTGAGTATGACCTTGGATTTTTTCATGATTTCCAAAGCTTCGATGTAATCGACGGGTGTGTGTACATAAATATTTGGATATTTTTTCCCCAGATAGCCTTTCCAATCGAGTTGGTGGCTTTTGCCTCCAAAAATATGCAATGTACTATGAGGCGCTGAGAGGGCCAACTCTATGCGATTGCGTCCTTTAACATATAATTCCACGTCTTGCAAAGCTTCAATCAAGCCGTTTTCAAATAACATGATAGAAAGCCTATCTTGCGACATTCCTGAAGCTGCCAAAAAGGCTGTAATAAAAGATATAGTACGATCGGAAAAGGTGATTTCAATCGCTTCCTCCATAGCATGGCGCATCGAAGCTGAAAATTTAGTTTTCCAGCTCTTTCTAAGTTCATCAATGTCGATAAAAGTTGCTAACAAAGTGACATCGAAAATTTTTTCTTGAAATGCTGCATTTAGTTCAGGCTCAACTGCATGTGGAATAAATAAATTTCTATCAAACTCTAAACTTTCGAGCAGTTTGCAACAGATCCGGTCATCGCATCCCACAATGGTGTAAGGGCTTTCCGTCAAATAAAGAAATCGATAAGGAGGGTCTACAAGCAAGGATAGATGCGGTATATGGTATAAATCGCAATACAGCCGATTTTGAGAGTCGTGAGGCGCGCCATTGAAGCCTACAGTTAAATCAGGTTGTTCGCGGGCAAGTGGAGGCTCCTTTTGGCTGCTGGCCTCTAAAAGCCTTGCAGACACGCCTGCTCTTTGGAAAGCTTCGTAAATTTTACAGGCAAAATGATGAAGTGCCTTGTACTGACTGATACGAGGCAGCAAAACATCGATTTTTTTCAGCATGCCGATTAAGCTGATGATGGTTGAGTTTGACGCCGGCTATTGACAAAAGGTTCGATTTCCCTCAACAGCGTTGCTGCACGATGGTCCCAAGTGTGATGGCGGAGGACTTGGTCGCGTCCTGCGGCTGCCGTTTTTTTACGTAAATCTTCATTTTTAAGATAACGGTTTATCGCAGCGTTGACTTTGTCTAATTCATTGTACCTATAAAATGCAATGTTTGTTCCATCGGAAAAGCCTTGTTCGCGCAGATAAGGATTGTCTTCGGTAAATACCAACGCTCCGCTGGCAAGTCCTGCTAAGACGCGTTCGTGCACGCCATATTTTAGCCAGGCGCAGCTATTGAGAAGGATTTTGCTTTTTTGCATGATTTCTAGCGCCTGATCATACGGCACTGCAGCATGGACGGTGACGTTTTTCTGCTCCTTTAACTGCGTTTTCCAATCCATGGTTGAACTTGGAGATCCGAAGATATCAATTTTGACGTCTTTGATCGATCGAATTAAATCAACCCGGGCTTTCCCGCGTAAATAGATTTCCAATTCGTCAAGTAAATTGAGTAGATCAATTTTGTTCGGATCCAGCTGTTTTTTAGAGATGTATTTATCGACAGCGGCTGCAAAAGCTTCAATATATGTGATATTTGGGTTTGCCAATGCTGTATCGGCGGCTTCTTCAAGGGCTTGACCTAAAGGTCCGGGGTATTTGGTTTTCCACTCTTTCCTAATCCGTTCATAATCAATGCAAGAAGCCAGCAGAACCACGTCATAGGTGCGCTGCTGATCTTTCGATTCAGTGTGTAAGTTTTTTTCCACTCCATGCGGCAAGAAAAAAACATTTTGAACGTTGATGCCTCGAAAAAATTCACATGCTTTACCGTCGACGGAAGCGATGGCTGTGAGCGGACTCTTGGCTAAGGCTACATAACCGTTTGGAGGATCGACGACATAAGCAATGTGGGGAATATGGATTAAATCGCAGAAAAAACGACCCTCTTGATCCGGCAGCAGGCCATTGAAAGAAAGGGTACAATCCGGAGCATCTTTAAAAAGTTCCGTTAAAAAGGGCTTAGGATTATCATATTGCGCTTCTAAAATCCGGCTATTAACACCTAAACGCAATAAAGCTTCATGAAATTTTGTGGTAAAATGGTGCAAAACCCCATATTGGCTTAGATTGGGAGGCATAAAAAGATCGATCCGCTTAATCATAATACTCCCCTTTAAATTGCATTATTGCATAGAAATCCATTTTTTGCGTGCGCCTAATGTTTTACCTTTACGCTCTTTAGCTAGATTTTTCCTATGCGATTCCTTCGGCTTTAACTCCATTCCTAGAGTCGACCACACTTGATCTCCTAAAATATCCTTATTTTGCTGCAGTTGTTTCCACTCTTTGGGAGAGAAGTTTCGAGGATTTGCCATAAATTTTTGAATTTCCTCACTACCCCACCCTGTTTTTTGTTTGATGTATTCCAGCTTATTTTGCAAATCTTTCTGCATAAATTCGATATTTTTTAGCATATCGGTAATTTCGGGATCGCGATTTACGACTTTTGGAGGGGTGGGAGAAGATGGGCCGGGGGAAGGAGGTTTTTGACCTTCATTGGAGGGAGGGGGGATTTTTGATTGCGTTTTAGCCTTGGAAGATTTAGCTCCTAATTTTTTAGAGGCAGCTTCAAAAATATTTCTATCCATTGCATTCCATTGACATGGATTCTCAAAACTTTATTGTACCTTTAATCCCATTTTTATTTTACCATAGAAAAATTAAAATTTACATCCTTAGATCAAATGGGACAAACTTTAATTGATATTAAATAAATTACGAGCTTATAATTTCCACAGAGATAATGAAATGGGGATGATGCGTGATAAAACGTTTTAAGAGCATACGTCGAAGGTTAGGGCTTTGTTCTCTATAACGCATCGTCTTTTTTGGGGAATAAATTCCGTAAAAACAAGGACTTTTACGATGGGTTATCTTGAAGATCTTCAAGCACAAATAAATTACCGTGATTTTAATAAATTCTGGCAGTTATGGGAAGAATACTGCACCAGCGATGAGGTCGATCTAGAGGAATTTGCAAGCATATTAAAAGCAGTCAAAGGGTCTGATTTCGCCAAACAATTCGGACAGGTGATCGAAACAGCGTTGCCGTTGTGGCAAACGATTAAAGATCCTTCGGGCAGATATGAAATCCTTCGCCTTTTAATGGATCTGCAAACCACTAATAGTTCGGCATTAGCTGATCTGGCTTTGGATGCCTTAAAAAACAAATATGGACAGCAGCCTCAATTTGCAGAGAGGTTGAGGTTAGTAGGGTTGCGCACACGCGAAAATTTTCAAGGTGCTTTATCCTATTATGATCTGCTCTCTCATATGGACAAAGGTAAATATGTTTTCCATATAGGCGGTTGGGGAACCGGAGAAATCGTCGATATATCCCCTTTACGTGAACAGGCCAGCGTCGAATTTGAAAATATATCCGGTCGTAAACACTTTACCTTCATTCATGCCTTCAAAAATCTGGTTCCTTTAGCCGATGACAATTTTCTAGCAAGGCGTTTTTCAGATGCCGATGCTTTGGAAAAGGAAGCTAAAGAAGATCCTGTTGGAGTTATTAAATTGCTTTTACGTGATTTAGGTCCAAAATCAGCAGCGGAAATTAAAGATGAATTGTGCGAACTTGTCATCCCGGAAAATGATTGGACAAAATGGTGGCAAGGGGTTAGAGCGAAGCTAAAAAAAGATCCGATGGTTGAATCGCCCGAATCTTTAAAAGAACCATTCCGCTTGCGTAAATCAGCTGTGACGCATGAGGAACGTTTGCATAAAGCGATCGGTAAAAATGCCGGAATCGATCAATTGATTCAAACGTCCTATAGTTTTGTGAGGGATAACCCTACGATAATGAAAAAAGAGGATGTCAAAAATCCTATTTTAGAAAAGCTGAAAGCGGCCTTGAATGATCCTGATATTTCAGAAGCGCAGAAAATCCAGATCCATATCTTTCTAGAATCGCTTTTTGGAATGCAGGAAGAAAAGAAAATCATCAAAGAGCAAATTAAGAAAACGCAAGATTTTTTTGAGCTGCTTGATGGCATTGATGTGATCGCTTTCAAAAAACGGTTTTTGACTTCTATTCGTGAAACCCGCGAAGATTGGACCTCAATTTTTCTCGATCTGCTTTTTACTCCACAGCAAAATACGGTCCGGGAATATATAGTTAAAGAGCTTAATCAAGGCGAGGCAAAAAAATTGCTTGAGGTCAAATTGCATGAATTGGCGCAGCACCCGCTTAAAGCTCCTGAATTTCTCGTGTGGTATTTCCAAAAATTGATTGGCAAAGACAAAGAAGAGTATCTTTATAGCGATAAAGAAGGACAATGCCTATTTTTTGAGGCTTTTCTGATCCTTTTCAGCATTCTTGATTCCCGTCCGGAATATAAGGATCTATACAAAAAAATGTACGTTTTGCTTTCCGGCAAACGGTACGCGGTTGTCAGAGATATCATTCAAGGAACCTCGCTATCTTTTATTCAAGAATTCCTTTTGCTTGCCGCCAAATGCCATGGATTTTCCGATCACGATCAGAAAGTCCTACGCTCTTTGGCAGAGGTGGTCCAACCTTCTCTGAATACCCAAAAGCCTCGTAAAGGGGGCCCTTTGTTTGATAGTCATGTTTTATGGACTACGGAGGAAGGGTATAATCGAATTAAAGAGCGGATGCAAGAAATCAGCACAACCGAAATGGTCTCGGTTGCTAGAGAAATTGAAGCGGCCCGCGCTTTAGGCGATTTGCGTGAAAACGCGGAATACAAATCTGCATTGGAACGCCGTTCCAGGATTCAGTCTGAATTGCGTCACCTTTCCGAGCAGATGAATAGAGCACGTATTATTAGGGATAGCGATATTTCTGAAGAAGAGGTAAGCATTGGAAGTGTTGTGAATATTGTAGATTCACAAGGAAACGCTGTTTCATACACTCTTTTAGGGCCATGGGATGCCGATGCAGATAAGGGGATTTTATCAGCCCAATCCAAGTTAGCTCAAGCGATGGCCGGGCTTAAGCAAGGCGATACTTTTAAATTTAAAGACGAAGAGTATCGCATCGTTAGTTTGAAAAGCTTTAAACAGACGGAATAGCGTGCAAACGTGGAAATTTGTAAAGTACTGCAAGGTAAAAGGGGATGTATAGTTAGATACATTCTTTTTTTCTTGAAGGATTGCTTCAAGGAGAATGTGTATAGCCATTTTCAAATCTGTGCATTATTACATTGATGGCTATAACCTGCTGTTTAGGATTAAACACACAGATGACGATAATCTTGCCATGCAACGCTCCAAAGTGATTGAAGATCTTGGAACAAAAATCCAATATTTGGAAATTGACGCAACGCTTGTATTTGATGCTTATTGCCAAGTTGGAGATTTGCATCGACATTATTTTAAAAATATGGAGATTGTCTTTACGGCAGAGGGAGAGACTGCTGATGAATATATCTTGCAGGCCTTAAAAAACTCTGCAACCTCTCGTCAGCATGTTGTCGTGACTTCAGATAAAAATCTCGCGAAGATGTCAAAGCACCTTGCTGCTAAAGCGGAAACAGTCAATGTGTTTCTAGAGTGGTTGAATAAAAGATTTTATAATAAAGTCAGGCGGAGCACATTAGCAATCCCTAAGAAAAATATGCCTTTATCCTTAACTAAGCGGCAAGATATCGGACAAAACGTAGAACCTACAACATTCAGTGAAGGGTGTTTCGACTATTATCTGCAGCTTTTTGAAGAACGTTCGAGGGAATTCATTCAAGAAAAACAATTGCAAAGAAAAGAAAAAATCAAAAAAAAACAAAGTCAACGTAAATCCAATGAGTCAAAAGTCAAAAAATTAAGCTCTGTTAATGATTATGAGCGTTGGTTGAAAGCTTTTGATAAAGAGTGAAATTAGTTAAGAGTTATTGTTATAAATTTTTTAAAAAATAAGGAAAATATGCAGTTGTGTAACAATCGCGCACAGATTCCGTGTGCAATAAATGGCGAGAAAAATACTTCCGTGATGGAAAGCGCTTATCATTCCCGGCAAGAATTGTCTCCTATGCTGTTCGAAAACAAAATAGTGATTATCGAGGAGAGTCCAAAAAATAAGGCTTACGCGTGGCATAATCTTGGATCCACTTTAGGTAAAAGAAAAACACGTAAAGATAAGCAAGCTGTTGAACAACCTCCAAAAAAGAAAAGCAAATCAACAGCCGTCAAAATATGTGAACATTGCGAAATAAATAAAACTCCTCTATGGCGAAAAGGGCCTGAAAAGAATAACATCCAAGTCACTCTTTGTAATGCTTGCGGCTTATACTATCATAATGCCTTGAATAAACTATTGGAACAGCATAAAGCACAAATAGATGAATTAGATAAAAAATTTTCGAATAAGAAAGTTGAAAAGTCAATTGATAAAATAAAAATTAATTACCTTTTAAATTAAAGCCGGAGAAAAAATGTTACCATTACACAATCAAACATTTAATTTTAATTAATTCTTAAATCTAGATCAATTTTAAAAAGACGGCGTGCATTATTGGCCGTCGCTTTGGCAACTTCATCGATCGTCATCTCTTTTATAGAAGCGATCATTTCGGCTACTTCAGAGATAAACGCAGGTTCATTTTGTTGCCCGCGCTTGCTTTGAGGGGCTAAGTAAGGGGAATCGGTTTCGATTAACAGGTGTTCTATGGATATAAGGCGCGCCACTTCTCGCAATTCTAGGCTGCGCTTAAAAGTAGCTATGCCGCTAAGAGAAATAAACCATCCCCGTTCTACAATTTGTTTCGCCTCTTCAATGGTTCCTGTGAAGCAATGCAAGACTCCCGGAGCATGCGTGCCATCGACAATGAAATGCTTGTCCAAGATCTCTAGCAAATCTTTAAAGGCATCGCGGCAATGGATGATAACAGGAAGTTGTGAATCCAAGGCAAGTTGAAGATAGCGTCGTAGGAAATCTTGCTGGATTTCTTTGGGAGAGTGTTCATAATGATAATCCAATCCGGTTTCACCCACTGCAACGATTGTTTTGGCATGAGCTGCAGCAGCAAATCGGCTGAACATTAACTCCCCTTCTTTAGCAACATCGTGGGGAGTTGTGGCTGCTGCGTTGAAAATCCAAGGGCATTGCTTCGCTAACTCCAACCCACGTGCAAAAGAGGTTGCATCTGTGCAAATATTGATGATGGCTTTTACATGAGCTGCTTGAGCACGAGCAAGCACATCCTTAAGAGTGGGGAAAATAGCTTCGGATGTTAAATGTGCATGCGAATCGATCAACGTATAGCTCATGACTTGGCTCGAGCAGTCTGGTTTTCCATTTTATTTAGATGCTGAAGAACATTATCAGGAGTGAGTGCTTGAGGAAGAATTTCTGGAGCTTTTGAAGCGTCGGTTCCATAAAGGACATAGAGAGGGACGCCATTCCGTCCAAATTTGCGCAGGGCTTCAGTGATAGCAGCATCTTTACGCGTCCAATCTGCTTTCATGCGGACAACGCCTAGATCATTAAATTTGGCAGCCACCGATTCGCTTAAAAGCACGAGATGGTTGGCTTGGCAAATCAAACACCACTTCGCTGTAAAGTCGACAAACACGGGAATACCCTGTTTTTGCAGAGCTGCGATCCGTTCGGCTGAATAAGGCTCCCATACTGACGTAGTCGTTTCACTGCTAATTTTGCTGCCGGCATCGTCGTAGGCAAGCACCCATGAGGCAGTGGAATTAAAAAGGACATAGCAGCCGATGGCAAAGCAAAGGGCGGCAATGCCATAACCAATACCACGGATTGTTTTGGAATAAATGGGCACACCCCATTTGCCGATAACCCAGCAACCAATGGCAAAGAGGAGGAAGCTGCCAAGCAAGAGGGATACACCTAGACTATTAGTTTGTGCTCCAAAGACCCAAATGAGCCACACCACCGTTGCCATCATGAAAAAGCCCAAAACCTCTTTAAAAGCGCCCATCCAGGGACCTGGTTTGGGCATAAACCGCAGCAATTTGGGATAAGCTGCTAGCAATAAATAGGGGGATGCCATGCCTAAGCCTAAAAAGGTAAAGATCATTAGAGCTGGCAAGGGGGACAATGTGACAGCAAAACCGACTGCAGTTCCTAAAAAAGGGCCTGTGCAAGGAGTAGCGACGGCAGTGGCAAGGATACCGCTGAAAAATGAGGCGATTAATCCGGTTTGTTGATGGGAATTTGCTTGGCTCGCAAGAGCTGTCATCGAAGTTCCCAGTTCGAATACGCCAAAAAGGCTTAAACCGAAAACAAGCAGCAACGCTGCTAATGTCGCGACGAATAGGGGTTCTTGCAATTGGAAGCCCCAGCCTACGCTGCTGCCATAAGCTTGCAGAATAAGCAATAAGCCAGCCAATACCCAAAACGATAGCAGCACGCCAAAGGTAAAGGCAGCTCCATGCTTGAGGGTAGTACGCCTATCTTCGCTGGACAGTTTCACAAAACTTAATACTTTGAAAGAAATGACCGGAAGAACACATGGCATGAGATTGAGGATCAGTCCACCGGCAAAGGCTAGTGCTAAAGCCAAAACGAAACCGCCTTCATAAGTAACAGCGGCGGGTTCCTGATAAGTTGCAATGGAAAGATCTGTCGGTACATGGCGGTCAGCAATTGACAACGATTGTTCAAGGCCCTTTTCTTCATTGTCAATAGGGATATCGATATCCAAAGCTTCCGACACAGTTCCGGTTTTCAAAACAATAATCCCTTTTAATGACAGTGAATTTGTCTCACCGGCTTCTTTTAAAGCGATGACATAAGTTCCGGGGCGATCCTTTCTAGCCGTTAAGATAGCATCGGTTTTATAATCGATAGACTTTTTATCTTCAGGAAAAAAAGCGGCTTCGGTATAGGCAACGTTAAGATGTGCAGGTGCTTGCATAGTCACTTCAATAAGGCCGTCTTTTCGCTGGGCTTGGATTTTCCATGATTTCTTTGGCAAGAGGGCGCGGGCGGCTGCAAAGGAAGTGGTATGTTCGGTTCGAATTTTAGGAGTATTTGTACTGACTGGCAATTTTATTGCCACCGATTGCTCGCCGGGCAGGCAAGTGGAATCGGAACAGACGAGCCATTCGACATTGGCGCCGATTTCCAAAGGAGTTGTTTGCTCTAGTGAAGCAGGTGGAACGATCGAGGTTAACAGCCAAAGTTCCCCTTCATAGCCGAAACTTACGGTAGAAGAGGAGTTAGAATCGAATTTATGAGGCAGCGGCCATTCAATAGGGCCGGCTGTAAAACCTTTGGGTAATTTCCATTCAATAGCGGATGGCATCCCTGCATCTCCCGGATTTTTCCAGTAGGCATGCCAGGTTTTATCGATGGTAAAATGAAGAGCAACCCAAAAAGGGTGGCCCGGCTGAACACTTTCTTCTTCGGTAATAAGTTCGATTTTAATTGGATCGGAAGAGGAATCACCAGGTTGCTGCGCAGCGGCCTTGTTAAAAAAACAAATCGAGGCAACAAATAAACAAAGAAGTAAAAAGATTGAGAAACATTGCTTTTTTTCTTTCAAGATTTTCCCTCGCTGATTAGCATAGCATTTTTAATAGTTGAGGAATTAATTATACAGGAAAGCGAAATGTTTGTAAACAATATAAAACTTTCTATAAATCCATTCTTTGAAGCTTACCTGCACTCTGATGCTCTCGGGAAAGGAATCTTTATTGGACTAGTTTTAATGTCTATTATTAGCTGGATTTTAGTGATTTATAAGGGATGGATAACTTATAAAGTGCGTAAAAATGCCGAAAAATTCAGTAAATTCTTCCAGGGAAACAAGCATAACCCATTAAGTATAGATTACTTACAAAATAATGATACTTTAAATCCATTTTTTGATTTGTATTATGTTTTAAAAAAAAATACACTTGAAATCCTTAATAAAAACCGTTTATTCGGCATGATCCAAACCGGACAATCCAATGAGGTTGTCGCCTATCTTTCCCCTTCAGATATCGATATTGTAGAAGCCCATTTGTCGACAACGATAGCCACAAAAATAAAAAATCTAGAGAAAAACCTCTTTATTTTAGCGACAATCGTGACTTTGGGACCTTTTTTGGGATTGTTAGGCACAGTTTGGGGGATTTTGACAACTTTTTCTGAATTGCAAACATCGGCGGGAGGTAGTACTAATCAAATGGTGCTTGGAGGGCTCTCTTTAGCCTTGGCAACGACTGTTTTAGGGCTCTTGGATGCGATTCCCGCCTTAATTGGTTATAATTACTTAAAAAATGCTATCCGCGATTTTGAAACCGATATGGAAGGATTTTCCAACGATATCTTGGCTTCCGTAGAGATGCAATATCGCAAAGTGGATGTCAGTTAATAAGGTTTGAATGTGCCGCGCTTTCACCAAAGACGTTTAACACCCCCGATTGAAGAGCCATCCGTTAATCTGACACCTCTGATTGACGTTGTATTTGTCATTTTAATTATGTTTATTTTGGTAGCGCCCTTATTAGAGGTTGACCGGATTGAACTGGCTGATGGGCCATCCGATAAGCTTGAAGCCTCTATAGAGGTGCATGAAACCAGCCCTATAACCCTACACGTGCACCGCGATAATACAATTTGGCTTAATTCACGCAAGATCACTTTAGATCAATTGCCCCGTTTGCTGTCAGAAGCAAAGAAAAAATACCCGAAAGCCCGGCCGCAGCTGTTTCATGATCGAAAAGCACATTTTGGAACTTATCAAACTGTTAAGAATGCTGCCGAACAGGCGGGGTTTTCCGAAATGGACATTCTTTTAAAGCCCGGTTGAACCACATGATGAGGACCGACATCTATCATTCGTCACTGCTATATATTGGCGTAGCTGTCATTGCAGCCCACATTGTTTTGATGTTATGGGCGGGCTTGCAGATGGAGTCGAAACAGCACTCTTCCCCGCGGCGGCGTCCTATGAGCGTTACAACGATTTCATTGACACCTCGCGCAAAGGAGATGTCATTGCCCCCCTCTGCGCCTCAGTTTAAAACTAAAAGCGATCCCCCAATTCCTATGCCAACAGTGGATAAAGTAGAAGCAACAGAACCGGCTCCTTTAACGACGGAGGTCAAAAAAAAGCCTCTGGAACAACCGGTAGCAAAATCGGCTAAACAACAACCCAAAAAAAAAGCTAAAAAAACTAAGGCGGCATCGAAGCCAACTCCCATTGCCAAGAAAACAGAACTTCCCAAGCCTGATAAAAGGAAAGTAGAATCTGCAGCGAGAAAAGTTGAACGGCAATCACTTCTGGCAAAAGCGCAAGAAAGCATTGCAAAAATTCAGCTAAAGAACGATAACAATGGGGCGGGCAAAATTTTAAAACAGCAAGAATTGAAGATTCCAGATATGCCGGTCAGCGCTAGCGTGTCTTCTGCCGAAGCGGCGGACATGAGCGTTGAAGAAATGTGTTATCGGGACGAATTGGCTGGACGCCTTAAATTGCTGCTCCGTTTGCCTGAATATGGTGAAGTGAAGATCAAGTTAACCGTGGAACGCTCAGGCCGATTTGTTAAGTTGGCGGTGGTCGGCGCAGAAAGCGAAGCGAACAGGAATTATCTGGAAGACGTTCTCCCTACGCTAAGTTTTCCTGCATTTGGCACGCATTTTCCTGGAATAGCGCAACACACGTTTTCGATCACCTTAAGCCATGAAGTTTAAATATTATACCTCTTTTAAATATATGCACCGTGTTATTGGATCATTGATAGTAATCATGCTAGCCACTTGGGCCTCCATATGGGGCGCTGAGGAGGATATCATCGTCAAACTTGATACCGAAGTCTCATTGATTCCGCTCTATTTGGGGACGATAATCGATGAACAGTCAGGATTCGACCGCGTTTATCTTGATAAGCTTGAAAAAGTCCTTCAATTTGATTTGAATAATAATGGGATGACCTTCCTCGTCAAACATAATGTCCAACGAGACGCTTTAGCTAAGCCCGATTATTTTGATAAACCGGCTGATGGAGGTTCGTGGTGGGCTTTTCATGTCCATTATGTTGTTATGTCTAAAGTTAAAGATAAAAAATTGTCAGTGCGCCTTTTTTCTTCCGCCGCCAATACACTTAACGCTGTTAATGATAGGCTCCTTACAGGCGATTTGTCTCAAGATAGACGTACCATCCACCAGCTTTCCGATAAAATTCATACAGCCCTATTTGGAATGGAAGGGATCGCGTCAACACGGATTTTGTATACGATCAAAAAAAAACAAGCTGACAATCAATGGCTTTCGGATATATGGGAAGCGGATTACGATGGGGGCAATCCCCGTCAAATCACGCGTGAAGGCTACTGCGTTACGCCTGCCTATATCCCTCCCAAGCAAGGTTATCTTAGCGGAGGCTTTTTTTATGTCTCCTATTTGAATGGGCAGCCAAAAATTTTTCATGTCTCCCTTAAAGAAGGGATCCCACAACGGTTTTCATATTTGCGGGGCAATCAACTCATGCCTGCCATCTCCAGGCAACGCGATCAAGTGGCTTTTATCAGCGACATCACCGGAAATCCTGATCTATTTATTCAAGAATTCAACCTAGAAACAGGCAGCGTTGGAAAGCCCCGTCAGATTTTTTCTTCGCGTCCCGCTGTCCAAGGTTCCCCCGCTTTTAGTCCCGATGGGGCAAGCATCGCCTTTGTATCCAATAAAGATGGTTCGCCGCGCATTTATGTCATGGATATTCCTCTGCTAGGGGCGCACCTGAATGAGCTTAAACCTAAATTGATCTCAAAGCAATGCAAGGAAAGTACGGCGCCGGCCTGGTCTCCCGATGGGACCAAGCTCGCCTACTGCGCTTTGACAAATGGTACCAGACAAATTTGGATTTATGATTTCAATGAAGGCAAAGAGCGGCAATTAACTCAAGGGACTGGCAATAAGGAAAATCCTTCATGGGCGCCAAACAGTTTGCATCTTGTCTTCAACTCGACCGATGCACAAGACAGCGAACTTTACATATTGAATTTAAATCAGCCAAAAGCACGAAAAATTACAACAGGCTTGGGTGAGAAACATTATCCAAACTGGGAAGCAAGATAGACAACCTTTGCACAGTTGCACAAGTTATGATAAGATGAGCAGCAAATTTCAAAAATATCTGTTTATTGAGGAAAATATGAAAGGAACACAATTAACGCTTCTTTTAAAAACCATGATCCTGAGTATCGCCTTATGCGGTTGCTGCAGGTCATCGGATGAAGTATGGGATGACACTAAATCGTGCAGCCGGCACGTTTCGCGTGGATTTTGCACTCTTGGAGGCAAACGGGGCGATTCCCGTGCTGTCCGCTCGCGCGATCAGTTTTATGCTGTAGATCCCAATTATTGCGGTGAAGATTTTATCCCGCTGCAGGATGATGCCTTTGGAGGCAACGGCGGAGGCATGGATTTGATGGCTACTCCTCCGCCCATGGAAACGCCCGGGGATCCTGGCAGTTCCGTTCCGGGAATCGAAGCTTTCCGCGATCCAAGCATCCATCCGCAGATAGCGGGCATTTTCAGAAACATCCACTTTGAATATAACCAGCATTTGGTTAAAGGGGATGAAAACATGCAAATTGTGCATCGAATTGCGGAGTATATGCGCAACAATCCAAACGTTTATATTTTTGTCGAAGGGCATTGCGATGAACGGGGTCCGGAAGCTTTTAACTTGGCTCTAGGTTCAAGGCGCGCCAATTCTGTGCGGGATTTGCTGGTTAATGCCGGCGTCAATCCCAATAATATATTTACGATCTCTTATGGGAAAGAGCGCCCCCTTGTTTTAGAGCATCATGACGAAGCGTGGTCGGCAAACCGACGTGCAGAGTTTAAAGTTTATCAACAATAGACGGTCATAGGCTTGTCGTATGACACATTTTCTGTCGCGCGATTATTGGTTCCATTGGCGAGGATGGCTCAAGGCCATCTTCGTTTGGATTGTGCTTATTGCAGGTAGCCTAGAGGGCGCTCGCAATCGTTTCAGTTATGAAGAAGATCAAAGCGTTGTAACGCGTGAAATCCTCGATTCAATCACAGATTTGCGGCATGAAATTAATAATCATGAAACGGAAATCAGGATTTTTGAGGAAAAATTTAAATCGCAAGAAGAGATTATCGACTCGTTGCGTCAACTGCTGGCCGATTCCTTAAAAAACTTTAAGGAAATTTTGCGTGCCCAGACAAATACGATCGATTCCAAATTTTCTCAAAATGAAAATGCTGCTAAAGGTTTGACGAACGATTTAAAAACTCATGCTACAGACGTCACAGGCATTCTGGGAGACTACAAGCAGCGGATCGCCGATTTAGAAAAGGCACTGGAACTGCAAAATCGCAATTTGGAAAACATGCAAGCGGCTATGAAGTCGTTAACAGAGCTTTTGCAAACTAAAGAAGCGGAACCTATCGCTGAGAATGCATTAAATGCGGGAAAAATCCATCGGGTCAAAGCGGGGGACAGTCTCGAAAAAATTGCCAGGCTAAACAATACGACGATTAAGAAACTTAAAGAATTGAATAATCTGTCAGGCGATCAAATCATTGTAGGACAGAAACTGCAATTACCGGAGTAGAGCATGGCAACCCAACGGCATAAGCCTATCGGTATGTTTGATTCCGGTGTCGGAGGTTTGACTGTCCTACGAGAGGTTCAACATACTCTTCCGAAAGAAAGTGTAGTCTATTTTGGCGACACGGCGCGCATTCCTTATGGTGAAAAAAGTCCCGAGACAGTGATTCGTTATTCGATTGAAAACACCCGTTTTCTTTTGGAGCATGCCATTAAAGCTTTGGTTATTCCCTGTAATACCGCTACAGCGCATGCTATAGATAAGCTCAAAGATCTGTTGGATATTCCTGTTATCGGCGTGATAGAGCCGGGGGCTGAAAAAGCTGTCAGCCTTTCAAAGCATGGAAGGATCGGCGTGCTTGGGACAAGAGGAACTATCTATTCAGAAGTCTATCAGCGAGAAATTGTCAAAAGAATGCCTGGAGCGGAAGTCACCGCCATTGCCTGTCCTCTTTTTGTGCCATTTGTGGAAGAAAATTTTCGCCATCCTGCCTTGCAGCTTATTGTTAAAGAATATCTTCAGCCTTTGCGAGAGAAGCGCGTGGATACTCTGTTGCTTGGCTGCACACACTATCCATTGCTGCAAGATCTTATTCAACGAGAGGTAGGTGAACATGTTGCTATAGTCGATTCTGCGTCCACCTGTGCAGAAGCGCTAGCTGGCATCTTGAAGAGTTTTGATATTCAACAGACTAGTGCGAACCAGCCGAACTATCAATTTTTTGTATCGGATGATCCTCATAAATTTCAAAAAAATGGTTCCCTTTTTCTAGGTGCGGCCATTCCATTTGTTTCCTTGAAGACTTTTGGTTAAGATAAAAATAGCGGCTGCCATGAGAATTGCAATGATGCCAAAGGTCCATACTCCCGAATGTGTGACATCTACATCTGCATGCGCATCAAGTAGATAATAGACCCCATTTCGAATCTCTAAATAACCGTGCACCGATAAGACTTTGTTAATATCACGTTGATCAAAAGATCCATCCAATACAATTTGTTGGGCTATTTTATTTTGAGATCCTACGCAACAGGTTTTTAAATGAGGCTCAGGCGATAAAATCCATCGGCCATCTTCCGCTAAATACAAAAACCCCCGCAGCGCAATGTATTCCAAAGGAGTCGTCTCTGCGAGATTTTGAAAGGTGATGAAATGTGGTCGATCCTCTTTAACCTCAGCCGCAAAGGTCCGCATTATTATAAAAAGGAATAAAAAGGGGGAAAACCATCTCATCTTTTTGCTTTGCTAGAGGATCAATATTTTTATATGATGCAATCCTTACAACATGCATCAGGATTTTACCAATGAGCCATTTTCTTTTCACTTCCGAATCGGTCGCCATCGGACATCCCGATAAAATTGCTGACCAAATTTCAGATGCTGTTTTGGATGCCTGTTTAAAAGAGGACCTCTACGCACGTGTGGCCTGCGAAACATTGGTCACAACCGGACTTATTGTCTTGTCCGGAGAAATCACCACACATGCCCACCCGAATTTTCCTGAAATAGCGCGCGAAACAGTCAAAGGGATCGGCTATTCCGACAGCTCTTTGGGATTTGATTATAAATCGTGCGGCGTATTGGTCTCTTTTAATAAGCAGTCGCCTGATATTGCACGCGGCGTCAACGAATCTGAATCAACCTACAAAGAGCAAGGAGCTGGTGATCAGGGGTTAATGTTTGGATATGCTTGCGATGAAACTCCCGAATTAATGCCTTTGCCTATCATGATGGCTCACAAGATTGTTAGAGAGTTACGGCAGCTTCGCGAAACTAATAAGATCCCCTATTTACGTCCCGATGCTAAAACGCAAGTGACTGTCGAATATGATGAAGACCATCAACCGCTTCGCCTCCATACAGTGGTCATTTCAACTCAGCATTCCCCCGAGGTTGACAATCAAACGATTTTCAAAGATATGCAGGCTCTAGCTATCCGTTTAGCCCCTCAAGGGTTTATCGATGATAAAACAAAATTTTACATTAATCCCACAGGGCGTTTTGTAGTAGGCGGCCCTGAAGGGGATTGCGGACTGACCGGCAGAAAAATTATTGTCGATACTTATGGAGGAATGGGACGGCATGGGGGAGGCGCTTTTTCAGGCAAAGACCCTACCAAGGTCGATCGCTCTGCTAGTTATGCGGCACGTTATGTTGCTAAAAATATTGTCGCTGCACAATTGGCGCGCCGCTGCGAAGTGCAAATCTCCTATGCTATCGGAGTACCCCATCCTATTGCATTCAAGGTCGATACTTTCGGCACAGGAAAGGTCGACGAAGAGATTTTGGCTGAAGTGATCCCAAAAGTATTTTCTCTTTCTCCCAGAGGGATGATCGATATGCTTAATTTAAGGCGTCCAATCTACCTTAGGACTGCCTTTGGGGGGCATTTTGGAAGGAATGAAAAAGAATTTACATGGGAACAAACCGACAAAGTGCCTGCATTACTCGAAGCTATCAAGCGGCGTCCCGCTGAATCCTCTGTATGAGTCATGTCATTATCAAACAATGAGATTTTAGCAATTGTTCATGAACTTCAACCGCATCTTCAACATGCAAAATTGATAGGATTCCATGCGATTGGACTTCGGCAGTTTGTCATTGGCTTCCAGCAGGGTCAAAATAAAGGGAATGTGTTTCTGGGATTTCAAGAACCTTTTTTAAGGCTTCATTTTTGGAATGGACATGATTCTTGGGTTGCTTCTGCATTTGCAACAGCCGTGCAGGCAACTCTGCTTAATGCTGAAATTATGAAAATAGAAATGCTAAATCAAGATCGAATTGTACAAATGACTCTCCGTCAAAAACAACAGACCTATTATCTCATCGGCGAGTTTTTTCCCAAACGTCCAAATCTCTATGTAATGAATGATAAACGGGAAATTTTAAAGACCCTGAATCCATCTTCGCAGCACACATACGAACTCCCCACTAAAGTGTGCCCGGATATTCCTCAGCTCACCAATTTAGTTTCAAGTGCGTCGATTGAATCCAAATATCTTGAGCTTGAAAGAACAAAAACTCTGGCGGATGCCGAACATGTGTTAAAACAGACTTTGAATAAAGCTTGCAAGCTTTATCAAAAGGCTCAGGAGAATTATAATAATGCTTTAGCATGGCGAAACATGCAGCATGAAGGAATATTGCTGCAAGCTAATCTCTATCGATTGCAAGCCGGCATGACAAGCATACAAGTGACTGATTGGGAAATGGCCAATGCAGAACGTACATTAAAAATAGATCCTCGCTTGAAACCTCATGAAATTATCGAAAACCGTTTTAAACAGAGTAAAAAATTAAAAGCAGCCATTGGACATGCTGAAGAACGATTAGTGAAAACCAAAGGTGCTATCGAGCAAGTGGAATTGGCTATACAAAATATTTTAAAGGCCACATCCATTGCAGAGATCAATTCTCTGACAGCACCATTTACATCCACGAAAAGAAAAAATCCAACTTTAGCGTCTTTGCCCTATCGCATATTTTATACTGAATCAGGTTTAAAGATATGGGTGGGCAAAAATGCTAGAGGTAACGATCAACTAACATTTGGCCATGCTAAAGGAAATGACTGGTGGTTTCATGTGACAGGGTCTCCTGGCTCCCATGTCATTTTGCGAGCAAATAAAAATCATGAACCTGATTATGAAGCCATTCAAGACGCTGTAACGCTATCAATCGCATTCAGCAAATCAAGAGCCGAAGGTGTCGTCGAAGTGCTTGTATCGCAATGCAAGTATGTATCAAAAATTGGCCTTAATAAAGCCGGTCAAGTTCAGGTTTCTAAACATAAAACAATGTTTTCGACATTTGATCTTGATCGGTTTGAGCGCATAAAAAAAAGATTTAAAGAAAAGGAATTCGGACTGCAAGATAGTTTTTGAACATTTATTGCTTAGAAAAAGATTAGTTAAATATATTAGGATCTGGTAAGGGACTTCTAGAAAGGCGTAGGAATGCAGGATTTTTACCTAAGCTGTAAGAGGAGTTCCTATTAACTATTAAAATAGTATTTACTTATCATTTATAATCAAATCCATAGATCTTTTATTAAATCCTTTTAAATTACCCATATCATAAATACAAACAGTTATTTCCTTTTGAGTATCTTCATTAGAGATATGTGCATGGTTATTCAAAGGTTTCTTGAGAAGCTCATCAAGACTATCTCTCAATTCCGATACCTCTGCGAAGGTCAAATATAATATTACATTTTCTAAAGACTTATCAGAGATTTCATCTAAGATACGCATTATTTTTATTCTATATTAATAATGCGGAACATCATTTGGATATATAGATCCAGATTGATTCCACTTTCCGTTGATAAATTCAATCAATTTATTATTCAGATTATTTTTGCATTTCAATTAAACGTTTCTTAGCAAGTTGTAGAACATTTACAAAGTCATCAAGAATAAAATTCCAAGGTTTCACATCAGTCGATGAGAAAATTTCAATTTCAAAGTTTTCTAAACCATTTTCTTGAGAAACAATAGCATTTGACTATCATTTCTTCGAATCCAAGTTTTTAAAAAATTCTATTATAAAATTTTTATTTGTTACTCAGTTTTTTTAAAGGCTATTAAACCTTTTTTTGCAGATTCAATAATATAAATTAGATCATCAAGAAAAAAAAGCGGGATGACATTCCTTCTAGTAGAGGAAATATTTGATTTCCATTTTATTAATGCCTTTTTCTTGTGATATTGTAGCCACTGTAGAGTCTTCATAGACTATATCGGCCACCATTTCTTCATAATCTAAATCACTGCATAAGCGAATTCTAAATTTATCATTCCAACCTCGAAATAATCCATCATTTCGAAAATATGCACCTCTTCCATCAGGAGCATAAATTTCATATCCATTACTAACATCTTTGAACGTTTTGCTTTCAGGATGAGTTAAAATATCACCTTGCATATTTTTATTTGCTAGATTTCCTGTTGCTTTTGGAAACGCACTATTTGATCGACCACCATGTTTATCTAAAGCTCTACCGGCTTTGGTCAAGCCGCCTCGATCCATGGCTTGCCCCGCTTTAGATAGTTTATCTAAGCATGGCATTTCTCCTAGTGTAACTTTTGTAACAGCGCTCTTTGCAGTTTTGCCGGCAACTGAAAGGCCTTTGCTAATTGTCGAAGTCAGAAGAGGAAGCTCGCCTGAAGTCATTTCACTTTGAAGTTTTCGAAAATTATTTACAACTGCAGAATAAGGAGAAATTGATTCTCTACCGGAAATCATTTCGATGGCATTGAGAGTGTTACTAATCGGGTCACAACTTTCAAACTGAGAGTTTAAATAACCTCCTGCATATTTGTAATCACACATTCCTAGAACGCCCAGTCGGCAGCTTTCGTAAGCTTGTTTAAAATTTTGAAAATAATCCCAGAAGCCTGCTTTTGGAGAGTCCTGCATTTTAAATTCGTCTTGTTTTAGAAGCATATCGTTGCGTTCAAACGAGGATGTCATAAGTGCTACGTTAAATAGGAACTAAAGAAGCTGTAAAAGTCAAATTTGAAGATGTTTCTCTTCTCAAAATGTTTCAGAAAAGTGAACATCTTCCAGAAAATGATAAAATGGTTATCAAATCACTTTTGGACGCATTTCTTTTCAAACATGAGGTTCAAATTTAACGAGATAATTTTAGGGAATTTCATTAGGCCGAGGAGTTCTTACTTGTTTTAAGAATCTTACTGAAGATGCTCCAAATTTCTTAAAATTATGACGAGCCTGTCTCAAACTTTCCTCGTTAGCACCACCTGTAAAATCAATATCATTAAATTGCACGCGATCATCTTCCCAAAAACAAATAGGGCATATTTCAAACGTGCCTGGTTCAGCATCTGACATAGTTAAAAATCCACAGCATGCACAAGGATAACCTTTATTCATATTTGTTACTGAATTTCCCAATAATTTATACCATCTTTTGGACGAAACATAGTTTTAGGAATTCCCTCTTTGGTATAGGAACTAAAAATATTCGTTTCTGGATGGTAGCGAAGCATTTCTCCATTAGAACGCGTTTTCAATAAAGTACCTTCTTGGGGAAATTTAAATAAATTCCAAGTTTTTTCTACATATTGTTTAGCATTTTGTAAATTGGGAAATTCTTTTCCATGTTTATTCCAATGAGAAAAAGCATTTTCTACAGATGTTTTTGATTTTGTTGATGACCAAATTTGCTTTCCGACATCCACTCCCTCCTTTGTTACCTCAGTAACAGCGCTCTTTGCAGTTTTGCCGGCAACTGAAAGGCCTTTGCTAATAGTCGAAGTCAGAAGAGGAAGCTCGCCTGAAGTCATTTCACTTTGAAGTTTTCGAGAATTATTTACAACTGCAGAATAAGGAGAAATTGATTCTCTACCGGAAATCATTTCGATGGCATTGAGAGTGTTACTAATCGGATCACAACTTTCAAACTGAGAGTTTAAATAACCTCCTGCATATTTGTAATCACACATTCCTAGAACACCTAGACGGCAGCTTTCGTAAGCTTGTTTAAAATTTTGAAAATAATCCCAGAAGCCTGCTTTTGGCGAGTCCTGCATTTTAAATTCGTCTTGTTTTAGAAGCATATCGTTGCGTTCAAACGAGGGTGTCATAAGTGCTACGCTAAATAGGCCTGATGGATCTGTCCAGATCAAAGGGTTGTGTTTAACATAAGCATATAAATTCGGTCCTTCTTGCCTATGAAGTGGATCCGGTGTGATCCAAGCACATGTCTCGGGGTCATAATAACGTTCTCCAAAATATACAAAACCGCTTTCAGGGTCTTTTCTCTTGTTTGCATATCTCCATGGAGAAAGTTTATGGGAGATTTGTTCGAGGCCATATACGCTATAACGATAGGTATCGATAGGCTTGCCAGCAAGATCCATCAAAAGGCAGATATGATTGGCATGATCGCTGACAGTAAGATAAGCTTCATGATCGATTTCAACGGCAGCTGTGCTTCCTAGAGTGCCATGTTGATTTTCGCCTAATACGCGCATTTGTATGAGCTTTCCATTAACATCAATACAGCCAGCTTCCTGCTCTTTTAAATAAATATAACGCAAGTTTTCGAAGACTCCATCTGAATTTTCAGCGGTCTTGCTTAGGCGTCGATTAAAGGCATCATACACATAGGTGTGAATGATACCATTTTGACAGACGGAAAGGAGTCTTCCAAGGGCATCATAGCTATAGATTGTCTCTTTGCCATTTCTGATAGCATTAAGGCGATTTCCATCGGCATCATATTTATAAGAACTTTGAGCATCCAGCACAAGTTGATGTAACGGAGTATACGCTTGAAAGACATCGTCTTTAATCGCATGGTTGCATAATGAATCGTTTACATAGGTATGCCCGTTTTCAGAAGTTAGTTGATCCAACTCATCATAAGTGTAAGATTATCCGAGTTTTCCAAGAGGATCTTCGAGCGTGCGCATTAATAGATTACCTGCTGGATCAAAGGTATGCAGTGTTTCTTTCCAGCAACCTGCATCTGTTACGATGCGGCGATCGAGCAAATCATATTTGTACCGAACAAAATTCGAAAGCAGCTGCACTTCAGTTATATGGCTAGCTGGATCGCGTGAAACGATGTTCAATTGATAAGTATTATGTTCTGTTTTTCTTTTGATATGCTTGAGAAGAGGATCATAAAAATAATCGACAAAACTATTATCTGGAAGAGTAATTCTTGTAATGCGTCCTAAGCGGTCATATTGATAGGCAATCGTTAAACCATTGCCTAATGTTTCATTGATTAAGCGATCATTGCTGTCGTAACGTCGCATTGTGGAAGTGCGATGCATGAGATCCTCAATAACAAGAGGATTATCGTTGCGATCGTAACTGTATCGATAATGAAAATCCTGGCCTTGAAAATCAGCCAAACGTCCCATCGCATCATAAGCATAGTGAAGAGTTTTTCCACTTGGCTTAAGACAACAAATGATTCGGCCTGCCGGATCATATTCAAAGGTGGTGGTTCTTTCCTCGGTAGTACTTGCAGCTTCGATTAAACGTACAACGCGGCCTAATGAATCAAAAAAGCGCATGGTTGAGATTTTTTGAATAGGTTTATTTAAGGTGATCTTAGAATCGATTTCATGGCGGAGATTTCCTGCAAGATCATATAAATATTCCGTCTGCTGTAAAAGTTGACCCAAAGCATTTTCTTTTTTTAAAATGGCGTTTCTATTTAGAGCGTCTTGGATGAAAATGGTCTTGCGTCCAAGCGGATCAACAGTCTCGCTATAAGGAACGCGCCAACCTTGAGAATTGTGATAATCATAGCGGTAATGGAACTTTGTTGCATGCCCTAAGGGGTTAATTTGAAGAATCAATTGCTGGCGACTATCATAGGTAGAAGTTGTTGCGGCGATGCCAGCCTCATTTGTTGTTTTAATTTCCGTGCGATTTCCATCGGCGTCATAAGCATATTCTAGTTTTGAGAAAATATGTCCAGCCCCATCTTGTTCCGTTTCCTCAATAATCCGATCCAACAAATCGTACTTTTTTGTTCGGCAGATGTAATCGCGATCTCCACATCCATAATATGCGTGGACTTCACTTTCTCTGCCCAAAAAGTCGTAGATGAAATGTGTAAGGCCGTCTTCGCATTCCTTGCGGACGAGCTGTCCTGCAGGATCGTAGGCATAGTGTGTAATATGGCCTTCAGGGTCTATTTCTTGGGTTAAGTGAAAAGCATTGTATTCTTTAAAAGATGCCGCAAGACTTTCACCTGTCGCACTAAATCGTTCAATTTTGATAGGACGGGATAGGTAATCGTAAGTAAAAATTACAAAAGATCCATCTCTATCGATCTGTTTTTTGAGTTCGCCTTTTAAGGTGTATTCGCACCGTTCAATCGATCCATCAGGATATTGTTTAAAGAACGGTTTACCCGTGATGGTGTATTTGGTTAATGTTGTATTTCCTAAAGGATCGGTTATAGCCGTTCTATGACTCATTAGATCATAAGAATAAAGTGCGACAGGTTGGAGAGACTCCCCTTTTTCATTGGAAACAAAAGGCTGGATCATTTTTATCATGCGTCCAAAAGCATCGTATTCGTAGCGTGTTTCTTGCCCGTAAATATCAATGGAGGCAATTCGATTGCCCATATAATCATAATTGAATGTTGCCGTGAGCTGTTGTTCATCACTTTCCTTAATTAAGCGATTGCATAAATCGTATTGATACTCTTTATAAGCATCTGTCCGTGGTCCTTTTTCATAGGTTTTGTTGCCATTCCAGTCATAATGATATTCGGTTTCCTGTCCAAATGGATTAGTGTAACGAAAAACTTGCCCATAATGGTTGTAGATCCACGCTTCAGATGCGACTTTGATATTGCGGCTGTCATATTTGTCGCGAGCGATAACCTGTCCGCATTTATCCATATGATTGACGGTTTTCGAAAGAAGCATATGCCCCCCTGTTTGGAGGTCTAGTGCATATTCTTCGATGACTTCAGGCAGACCGGCAGGGGCTTCTTCCCTATTAACGTATTTGGTGATTGTTTGTTGTGTGATTCCGCTGAAATTGTTGCGATCATTTGAAAAACCATCATCGATGATATGGCATCTAAGAGCCGCATTATCATCGTAATCGAAAAATTCTCTAATGCGAATTTGTCCATCAGCTAGAATAAACTTTGATTTGAGTAGATTCGTATGCGGATGATAGTCATATTGCGTGGTCAAATTTCCATCATAAGTTTCTAATAATAGATTAAAGCTGCAATACGAATATTTATGCCTTAGCGTATAGCATTCGCATCCGTTATTTTGAGGGGAAGAACCCTGCATTTGAGGTGCAGCAAGATTGTTTCCCGTGATGTTTCCATAGAGCGAATCCTCTTCAACATTTCCTTTAAGATCATATCGATAATGTCTGCAGAAAAGAATTTCTCCACAGTTATTTTCTAAAGCATGAGCAATAATTTGAGTTTCTTCATTTGAATCAGTCTCGCCCCAAAATAATTTTTCTTTGCTGTAAAGTTGATCCTCGTTTTGATATTTATTGATTTCGCTCAAGCGGTAAGTGTCTAAAGAATATTTGTAGACTGTCTTATGGTTCAAAGCATCGTGAACAATTGTTTCACCTTCACCAAAAGGTTTTTTCTTGAGACCTTTATCAGCATAATCAAAACGGTAGAGAGTAACGGGTTGTGCATTTATTCCAGCGGGAGTTTGCAGACATTTGACTTTTCCTGTTTCTGTTTTGTTTTTTGTTTTGTAGTATTCAACCGCTAAATATCTGCCATCAGGCCGCTCTTTCCTCACAATGCGTTCAAAATAATCGGGAGTAGAATCTTCATACACATATGTTTCACAAGGGGCTTGTTGCCTTTCAACTTGAAATAGGCGCAGGCGGCGATCACCCGCCTCCTTGTCGATCGATTTATTTCCTTTGAAAATTTTAAACCGATACGTAACAAAACGACCATCGGGAGCAGTGACATTGATAAAAGGATCTGTATTTTTTTTGCGGCATTCATCGTACATTTTTCTATCGAAAATTGTAAACTGCAGACTATCGATAATTTTTCCGAGCTTATTTTGAGTGACAACGGCGCGTGTTTGATCAAAGTAATTATTAAAGAGTTGGTTGCAGCCATTGGGAAATTCCCTTTTATAAAGAAAATAGAAGGATTCGGGCTTCTGTTCATTGCGCTTATCATAAATATTGTAATAATTTTTTGTTCCATCTCCTTCGCAAACACTCCAGACCAAAGGTTCCCTTTTATCTAGACTGCCTCTTTCAACTTCTACGATTACATTTTTAATATTGGTTTGCGCGCCAATCTTGCCATTTCCAATATTTGTGATCCCTTTACGAAGCATCCTATCGTCAATGCAGAGTAGCGAATAGCCTACAGAGTCTTTTTTTTGTCTGACCCTTTCTTTGAAGACATATTGCTTTCCCAACCCTTTTGTCACAACATGGTTATGATGAGTGCTGAATTGTTGCGACAAGCCTCCCCAAATATTTTGGTTCCATCCATGAAAAAGCGATCCGCATGCGTGATCTGAACTGCAGTAATAACGTTCCAATAGCAAAGGATTAGAACCGGCCATTGTTAAGTCAGTTTGAAAATCGATGAAATCGCCGGTAATAACATTGACACAACCGTGAATGAGGGAAGAGGGTTCACCTTCAGTATTGGCTAAAGGGGTTTTGTGACTGTTTAAAATGTCAGCTGCATCTGAAATGATTTCATTGGATGAAACGGGCAAGGCAGATAAACAAAAAAACAAGCTAGTCAAATAAAGGCAAAATCGGAACATAGCTTTCCTTGCAAATGTATATAAAAGATTCTTTTTGATTTCATAGGGATGGAACTTAAGCGAAATAGATATAAGGGGTCAATCTAAATAAATTAATATACAGTTAGACATCAAGGCTGGCTTCGATGCTATAGCCAGAGCAGGGTTGTTAGGAGTCAATGTGCAAGGTACTTCGAAGTAAAAGTGGAAATTGCAGCACTGAATGCGCAGGTATAGCCGCCCTTGCAGAAATCTTCTGATATGCAAACCTCTTAAGGAGCGGCCGTTATTTGGGAGACATCGCCTTATTATGGAAGGCGATGTCCTTTTAAAAATTATTAAAAAATCTAAGATTTTATACTCTAGAAGTATCTAAATCTGTACAATGATGGAGGCATTAAAAGCATTCATGTTCAGGGTAGATGCGAGAGTATGGCTATCATTAAATATGATTTGATTAAATTAGCACGTGAAGCGATGCTTGCGCATGGCTTGACGCCCGACATTTCAGATGAAGCTCTTTTGCAGCTTGCTTCGATTAGTGCCCCTCGCCAACCTTCTCGCCAAACAAAAGATTTGCAACATTTTCTATGGCATTCGATAGATAATGATGATTCTCGTGATCTTGATCAAGTCACATATGCTGAACGCTCTTCTAATAGTGAAGCAACGATTTATATCGCCATTGCTGACGTCGATTCGCTGGTTGAAAAAAATAGTGCTTTGGATCATCAAGCTCAAATCAATACAACTTCAGTTTATACGCCGGCTAAAACGTTCCCGATGCTTCCTGAAAAATTATCGACAAATCTGACTTCATTAAATGAACGAGAAGGGCGATTAGCTATTGTTATTTCAATGATCATTTCATCTCAGGGTGAAATACGCAATGTTGATCATTTTATAGCCGTTGTCAACAATCAAGCTAAACTGACTTATAATGAAGTAGGTCAGTGGTTGGAAAAAAAGGGGGAGATTCCTAAAAAAATTGCCGATGTTCCCGGCATGATTGAAGTGATTCTACTCGAAAACGATTTGGCGCAAACTTTAAAGCAAAATAGGCATAAGCAAGGATCGCTTACACTTAGGCCTTTAGAATATATGCCTTTAATTGAAAATGATGTTGTTATCGGTATGATCTCTGAAGTGCATAATTTAGCGCATGAATTGATTGAGAATTTTATGATAGCGGCCAATGTATCAACAGCCATTTTTTTAAAAAAGAATCAGATTCCCAGCTTATTCCGTGTTGTAAAAATACCCAAAAATTGGGATCTGATTGTAGAGCTGGCCGCTAAATTTAATGAAAAATTGCCTTCTCAACCAAATTCTCAAGCATTAGAGCAATTTTTGATTAGTCAACAGAGCAAAAACCCGGACCAATTCCCGGATATATCCCTATCGGTCATCAAGTTACTAGGAAATGGCGAATATATTGTGCTGAATCCTAAAGATCCTCCCATTGGCCACTTTGGATTAGCTTTAAAAGAATATATTCATTCAACAGCTCCAAACCGGCGGTATCCTGATGTCATTACTCAAAGACAATTGAAAGCCCATCTGTCTAACGCCTGTCTCCCCTATGGCTTGGAGGAATTAGGATTTTTAGCGCTGCATTGTACACAACAAGAAGATGCGGCGACAAAAGTTGAACGGCAGTTGCGTAAATCGGCAGCTGCAGTGCTTCTTTCTAGTCAAATTGGAGCTGTTTTTGTAGGTATTGTTTCAGGAGCTGGTGAAAAAGGAACATGGATACGAATTTTAGATCCACCTGTAGAAGGTAAGATTGTTCAAAAATTTGAAGGATTGAATGTTGGGGATAAGATAAAGGTTGTTTTAATTAGTGTTGATGTCGAGAAAGGCTTTATCGATTTTAAAGCGATTTAATCTCCTAAAAAAAATCAGGTATTTCAGCTTAATAATTAATTAATTAATTATTAATAGATTTTTAATATAATTTTATGTTATAACTTGCATTATAATCATAAATTTATGAACGTTATGAATAATATTTCAACAGCAAAATCTCCTATCTATTCTTTATTATCGAAAATCGTTAAATTTACTGAAGGAGAATATACTGAAACAACGTTTAATGATTTCAAAAGTCGTACTCCATTACCACCGATTTATACTTTTGAAACTGAAAATAAAACAGTTAGAATAGCTAAATCAATCATTTCCTATGTTATTTTTCCGATTGCCTTATATAAATTATTTCATAGAACTGTTGCCAAAAAGTTTTTTCTTCCCTCTTCGAGTGCTTCGCAAGAGGTAAGGGATGGAAAAAGAGATACTTGTTCATTTGAAATTTGCAATCAATATGCGAATCTGAGATGTAAGCGCATTTCGGTGATGGTCGACGATTATCAAATCGATGGTATGTTGATTATCAAACCAACAACTTTTAACAATAAACGATGGGTTTTAGCTTCTTGCGGCAATGGCGAGCATTATGAAGATAAAATTCATGATGGTAAATTCGGAAAATTTTTGAGTGCTTTAGAGAGTAATGCCGTGGTATTTAACTATCCGGGCGTGGGTTCTAGCACAGGGCCAGCTGAACGGCAAGCGATGGTAAAAGCTTATAAAGTGATGTATCGTTTTTTAGAAGATCAGAAAAATGGGATTGGAGCAAGTCAGGTCATTGGATATGGTTATTCTATCGGGGGGGGAGTGCAAGGGGATTTTTTAAATACAGATTCTCCAACCAATCGAAAAGTCAAAACTGTTTGGGTAAAAATAAAGTCTTTTCGGGATATTGCTGCGATCGCTCAGGAAAAATTTCCAGGCGGAGGGATTTTGTCAAAGTTAAGCGGTTGGAATATAAGTTCTATTGAATCTTCAAGAAAATTGAAACATCCTGAAATTATCATTCAAACAGCTAAGACAGATCGTTGTATCATCCTGGATAAAAGGACAAACCATTTAATCATAGATGATGGGCTTATTTCTCCTGAAGCTTCTCTCGGTAAATCTCTCTTAGAAGATTCAAAGGTTATCGCAAATAAAGTCTTTATAGGAGTTCCAGGAAATCACAGTGAACCTTTCCCGTGTGATATAAGGTTCCTAACCGACGCAATTAAGAGCAAATTAGCAGCTTCTTAAGGTTGCCGTATCTGAATCATTTCTTTTAATCCTTATCGCTATCGAGTACAATCTACCTTAATAACTTGTAATTTTGATCGAGGTAAGTATGGTACTAAAATTTGAAGGCTCTTCAAAGCCTACAATAGGGGTTGAAATTGAGCTACAGATTATTGATCCTGAAACATTTGATTTAATTCCCTCAGCAGAAAAACTTTTAGAATGTTGCGAGGAAAATCAGCTTGCAAGGGTAAAGGCTGAAATTCATCAATCCATGGTAGAAGTTGATTCGGAAATCTCTAACGATGTTAAAGAATGCGGATTTTATTTAAAAAATCGTTTACAGCAACTTAATGCTTTAGCTGGCAAATTGGGAATCAGGTTAGGTGTTACAGGAACTCATCCTTTTCAATGTTGGTCGGATCGATTAGTTTCAAATCAGGAACGTTATCGATATTTATATAATAAATTCCAATGGTTAGTCCGAAGGATGAATGTATATGGATTGCATGTGCACATCGGAGTAAAAGATGGCGATGAAGCTTTAAAAATTGCACAGGCGGCGCAGGAATATCTTCCCCATCTTTTGGCTTTGTCTGCCAATTCCCCTTTTTGGCAAGGAGTTGACACGGGGATGCAATCTAGCCGAGTGAACATTATGGAATCATTTCCTTTTGCAGGTCCGCCGCGAAATTTTCAGAATTGGAAAGAATTTGAAGTTTATTTTAATACATTGCGTCAATCTAAAGCCATTACATCCTTGAAGGATCTGTATTGGCATATTCGTCCAAATATAACATATGGAACGATTGAATTTCGAATTTGCGATGCTATGACAACTTTGGATGAAACGCTTTCAGTTGTAGCGTTGATACAAAGTCTTGTAGTTTGGATGTCGGATCAAATTAAAGAGAATCCCGATCAAGTTGGTTGGTCGAAAGAGCAAGAGTGGATAGCTCCAGAGAATCAATGGATTGCAGCGCGAGATGGCTTTAAAGGGATGATTATTACGCGTCCGGGAAGTAAGAGACAGCAGATTGGCCAAAACATTTTACGATTAATTGAGACTCTTTCACCTTATGCTAAGCGCTTAAATTGTTTTGAAGAGTTGGTTTCCTTAAAAGGAATGATTCAAAGTGGCAATGGGGCGATGCGGCAGCGCAATATTTTTCAATCGACCGGCTCTTTGCAATCGGTTGTGTCGGAATCGATTGGCTCTTTTTGCAATAGTTTTGAATCGGCTTTGTTGTAAAATTCACCACCAAGGTAAACCTCTATGTTCTCTGTGATTTACCTTGTATTCTTAGTTTTTGTATTATGATTTCAAACGTTCAAGCGCTTGTTGGATATGGGAACGATGTCCAAATGCAGTCAAACGGATAAATCCTTCGCCAGCTGATCCAAATCCAGAACCGGGTGTTGTGATAAGATGATAATTTTCTAAAAAATGGTGGAAAACATCCCAAGATAAACGATCTTTAAAACGGACCCAAAGATAGGGCGCGTTGCAGCCTCCATAGACTTCACTGCCAAGATTCTCAAAAGCCTTTTTGAGGAGGGCGGCATTTTCTAGATAGTATTGCGTTAATTGTTGGGCTTCCTGCAAACCTTTTTCTTCTAAAACAGCTAAGCCACCCTGTTGGGCTATATGAGAGGCCCCGTTAAAAATCGTCGACATCAACCGATACCAATCTGCCTTCACCGGCGAACCATCTTCGTAGACAAGCTCTTCCGGTACTGTCGTCCATCCCAGCCGTACCCCTGTAAATCCCGCCATTTTTGAAAAAGAGCTAATCTCAATGGCCACTTTTTTTGCTCCATTGATTTCATAGATCGATTTTGGAAGGGATAGATCTTGAATGTACATGGAATAGGCAGCGTCAAAAATAATGATAGATCGATTAGCTTGGGCAAATGTTACCAACTCTTGCAATTGCTGCCGTGTAGCTGCCGCACCGGTTGGATTATTGGGGGAACAGAAATAAATTAAATCGGTTTTTTCAGTCTTGTTTAAATCTGGAAAGAAATGATTTTCCGGAGTGCATTCCATATAGACGATTTTTTTTACGCCATGGATGATGCTTCCATCGATGTAAACAGGATAAGCTGGATTTTGGAGAGCGATGGATACATCATTGCCGAATAACGCTTGCAATCGTCCCAAATCGCATTTAGCTCCATCTGAAATAAATACTTCCTCAGCATGGATGTTTGATCCATAGATCGTGTCAGCAATTTTTTCTCTAAGCGCACAGATCCCTTGTTCGGGGCTATAGCCCGTATACCCTTCCAAGGTTCCTAAGCCAGAGGCGGCGCGCTCAAGTGAAGAGGCAATAGAATAGGGAATCGGTTGTGTTGTATCGCCGATCCCTAAGCTGATTAACTGAGCTTGAGGGTGCTGCATCAAAAAACGGCGTTTGCGGGCGTTGATTTCCGGAAAAAGATAGTTGCCTGATAAGCGTAAAAAATTGGAGTTCCGTTTAGCCATGCTTAATTCAAATATCCTTGCTGCATTAAGAGTTCTGCGTTTAAAATGCCGCCGCCTGCGGCTCCGCGGATGGTATTATGAGATAAAGCCACAAAGCGATAATCCAAGACAGGACATGGACGCAGCCGACCGACTACTACTCCCATTCCATTGCTTTCATGCCTATCCAAGCGAGGTTGAGGACGATCATTTTCAGCTTTGTAAATGATTGGTGGAAAAGGCGCAGTGGGCAAATTCATTTCTTGAGGCAGCCCTTGAAAGGAATTCCAAAGGGAAAGAATATCATCCTGTGAGGGTTTTTGTTCAAATTTAACAGATACACAGGCCATGTGGCCATCCTGTACGGGAACTCGATTGCAATGCGCAGAAATGGCAATGCCTTGGGCTGAGAAAATGCTATTCCCATTAATTGAACCGAGGATTTTTAAAGGCTCCTGCTCCGATTTTTCTTCCTCTTTGGCAATATGGGGGATGATGTTGTCTATAATATCCAAGGAAGCGATTCCGGGATAGCCTGCACCACTGACCGCTTGCATGGTCGTCACTATTAATTGTTTGATCGTGTAACGAAGATGCAAAGGCCATAAGGGGATCATATAACTTTGCAGCGAACAGTTGGGTTTAGTGACAATGAACCCCTCCTTCCATTTTCGATTGGCTTGTTGGATCGGCAAGATAGCCAGATGGTGAGGATTGATTTCAGGGATGAGCATGGGGACATCGGGAGCAAAGCGATGCAGGCTGGCATTCGATACGATGCGCAGTCCAGCTTGTGCATAGTTCTCTTCATAAAGGACGGCCGCTTCGTTGCCAACGGCAGAAAAAATCAATGTGCAGGCTTGTTTGGCTATGGATATTGCCTCAGGGCTTTTAAGCGAAATATTTTTCACTGCATCGGGAATTGGAGTCGGCAGGCGCCAACGCCCAGCCAAAGCTTCGGCATAACTTTTGCCGGCCGATTGTTCGGAAGAGGCCATAAAGGCAATTTCAAACCAAGGATGGTGGGCAAGCCTATTGACATAGTGCTGCCCTACCATTCCGGTAGCTCCTAGAATGCCTACAGGTATTTTTTTCATCAAATGACACTATTGGTAAGCAAATTCATCTGTTCTAATAGATACTCGATCGTGCGTAAATTGTCCGGTAAGAGAGGAGAGAGGGGCAACCGGCATAACCCTGCAGGCATGTTGTTCAAATGCATGGCTGCTTTGATGGGAATTGGATTGGATTCCAAGAATAACGCTTTGAAAAGCGGCAAAAGGCGATGATGTATTTCACGGGCTTCATTAAATCGCTCTTCCAAAGCAGCTCTAACCAATAATAAAATTTCATGGGGGATTAAGTTGCTTGCAACCGAAACGATTCCCTTGGCGCCCACTGCGATCATTGGCAAAGCTAAGCCATCATCTCCTGCCAAGACAGTAAAATTTTTCTTTTTAAGAGCGATGGCATGTATCACATCGCTGACTTGATTAAGGTTTCCCGATGCTTCTTTGACACCGACAATGCCCGGCAGTTCGGCGATCTTTGTCAATGTGGCCGTTTCGATATTGGCTGCACACCGTCCAGGGATGTTGTAGATCATAATTGGAATCTGGACAGATGCGGCAATTGCTTCGAAATGGCGGAAAAGCCCCTCTTGAGTTGGTTTATTATAGTAAGGGGTAACGATCATAGCAAGATCGGCACCCAAATCTTGCGCGATTTTTGTTTTTTCAATGGTTGAACGAGTGCAGTAAGATCCGGTTCCGACCCATATTGGAATATTTCCATCAGCTTCTTTGACTGCGAGTGAAATAATGCGATGTTGTTCGATAGCACTTAAGGTTGGAGCTTCACCTGTTGATCCAAGAACCAACAGTCCATCGATTCCATGGCGGATTTGATAACGGATATTATGAACCAAACCTTCTTCATCCAGCTTTCCATCGCTGAAAGGGGTAATGAGGGCTGTGATCACACCATTTAAATTCATATTCTGCTCCTTTGAAAATATTCTTTTAAGCAGTCCTTAAATGTATAAAGGCCCTTTTTACCATGCACCCATTCTGCGGCGTGAACCGCTCCTTTTGCAAATCCTTCGCGGTTTCTGGCTTCATGTGAAATGGTGATTGTATCAAAAGGAGAGTCAAATAAAATGGCATGGGAACCTGGAATAGAGCCGCATCGCAAGCTGGAAAAAGGGATTTTGCCTTTGCGCGGCAAGTGTTTTTCAAGGATATCGGTGATTTCTAAAGCTGTTCCCGAAGGCTTGTCTTGTTTTTTAGCATGATGGCATTCAATTCCTGCCGCATCATACTCTGAAAAAGAAGCCATAATTTCAGAAGCATGCTTAAGGATTTCGAAAAGGATTTGGACGCCTGTAGAAAAATTTGGGGAATACAAAGCGCCGATCTGGTTCTTCTCCACCAAAATACGCACCTCATCCAAATTGTCATACCAACCGGTTGTTCCGATCACGAGATTTTTTTTTAATTCGGCAATTTTTTTGATATTTTCCAAAGCAGCTAAAGGGTGGCTAAATTCCATGCAGACATCGGCTTGCGCTAGCGCTTTGGAATCCCAATTCTTTTTTGTGATGCGCGCTACAATGGAATGGCCGCGGCTGATCGCGATTTTTTCAATGATTTGCCCCATTTGTCCATAACCGATCAAGGCAATCTTCATAGATTCCCCTTAAGCATTATATGAGGAAGCACTCACCTTGCCGCCGGTGCCGGTCCAATTGGTATGGAAAAATTGGCCGCGCGGCTTGTCGATCCTTTCATAGGTATGCGCTCCAAAATAATCCCTTTGGGCTTGCAGCAGATTTGCCGGCAACCGTTCAGTGCGATATCCATCGTAAAAAGAGAGGGCTGTACTAAAGCAAGGGGTTGGAATTCCCACCTCTACAGCTGCTGTAATGGCCTTGCGCCAGCCGATTTGCATCCGTTCTATTTCATGTGTGAAGAAACTGTCTAAAAGCAGACTTTTCAGATTAGGATTTTTATCGTAGGCTTCTTTAATTTTTCCGAGGAATTTACTGCGGATAATACAGCCGCCGCGCCACATTAATGCAATGCCGCCGTAATTAAGGTTCCATTTATAGTCATTAGCGGCTTGCCGCATTAGCATGAAGCCTTGCGTATAACTAATGATTTTGGAGGCATAGAGAGCGTGCTGGATATGTTCAATGAGTTGTTTGGCATCGCCCTTAAATTTAGTATCAGGCCCTTTTAATATTTTGCTCGCTTCCACACGTTCTTCTTTCATGGCCGATAGACAACGTGCAAATACAGCTTCTCCAATCAAAGTAAGAGGCATCCCTAAATCCAAAGCATTGATAACGGTCCATTTGCCAGTTCCTTTTTGACCAGCTACATCCAAAATTTTATCGATAAGCGGTTTGCCATCGGTGTCCATTTGGGCAAAAATATGGCTGGTTATCTCAATCAAATAGCTATCCAATTCATGCTTATTCCATTCCGCAAAGATTTGCTGCAGTTGTTTGGCATTAAGGCCTAAAGCGCGTTTTAGAAGGTCATAAGCTTCGCAAATCAATTGGATATCGCCGTATTCGATGCCATTATGCACCATTTTGACATAATGCCCTGCACCAGCTTCGCCGACCCAGTCGCAGCAAGGCTCTCCGGTATCCGCTTTGGCAGCGATGCTTTGAAAGATGGATTTGATGAGAGGCCAAGCATCGGGATTGCCGCCTGGCATGATCGAAGGACCGTGACGAGCTCCCTCCTCTCCGCCGGATATGCCGGTGCCGATAAAAAGGATTCCTTTTGCTTTTAAGTCTGCATAGCGGCGGCTAGAGTCTGTGAAGAGGCTGTTGCCGCCGTCGATGATCATATCGCCCGGTTCTAAAAATGGAAGAGACAGTTCGATGAACTCGTCGACAGGATCTCCTGCTTTTACCATCAACATGACGCGGCGAGGTTTTTTTAGGGCTTTGAAAAACTCTTCTAGAGAGTGTGTGCCAATAATGTGGGTATTTTTGGCTGGACCCTGCATGAAATCATCGACTTTTGAGACGGTGCGATTGAAAACAGCCACGATAAAGCCATGGTCGTTCATATTTAGAGCGAGATTTTGGCCCATGACAGCCAGTCCGATTAATCCAATATCTGCACTTGCCTGCGCCATATTTAGAACCTTTTGGAAAGTGATCTTTTGTTTGAAATTGTATGGGACTTTCAAGAGGGAATCAAGAGAAAATAGAACGCCTTAAAATAGAATGGTTCTCTAATAAATTTTGCCTTGTAGGAAACGTTTCTAAACGCCTATCATTATGGTTTTTATTCTTTCTATCAATGTCCTCGTAGCTCAGTGGATAGAGCGGTTGCCTCCTAAGCAACAGGTCGCGCGTTCAACTCGCGCCGAGGACGACCTTTATTCGCAATAGTTTTTTTAATTTAAATAATATTGAAATCTGTTATAATTAGTTATGCTTATTATTAAATTTATTTAGGTTAATTATGTTTGTTGAGAGTTATCAACCTCTTCGTGTGCCAGTGTCTGATGAACCCGAGATGCGCCGACAGTCAAGAAAAAGAAAGAGGGAAGCTACTGAAGATATAGGTGGTGCAATTAACAGATACAAAGATGAAGCTCTCGATCAAGAGATCAAAAATCATGCTTATCAAAGAGTTCATGATTTTTATCTTAAAGTCATTGTTTATCACCGTAAAGGGTGTCGCACTGAAATGCCGCCTAGCAATGTTCAGTTTTATGTGGGTTCTTCTCGGTTGCAACGGGGTATATCTCATAGGCCAGGGTATCACGCCGCTCATCATAATGCAGCGTCGGGAATCACCGACAATATAAAAATGTTATATCGTAGGCAGATCATGCAAGAAGGGAAGATCACCCCACTAAAAGCAAGATTTTTTAAAGCTAAGGGGCTTACAGAAGCTCAATTAAAAGCTGTGGAAGACAGTGGACCTCAAATCGATCAAGAACTTTTAAAAGATCTTTTAAAAAAAGCATTTGAAGATAATTTATCGATCATCGAAAACACTGAATTAAACGATACAATTAACACAACAACGGTTTTACCGAGAGCAGTCAACCTTGGACCCGACAAAAGTTTGGAAAATGCTTTGCGCAAAGTTATTATTCCACAGTTATTGAGTCAAACTGCCAAAGGGGAAATAACTGCAGAAAAAGCGACTAAAAAGTTCGTTAAAAGAGCTAATGAACATTTTGAAGAAAAGAAGACCTCTTTGCAAGAAAGATTGGCGGATTTAAAATCCAAAAAGCTGACAAATGCAAATCAACAGGCGATAACAAAGTTAGAAACAAAGATCCATTTTTATCAACTGGAGATCGAAGGCACGCAAGTGCCGAATTTTAAACAGCTAGTCGGAAAATATGATGAGCAAAATCAACAATTGCTGCCGTTGAATGATGAGGAAAAAGAAAATCTGAGTTATTCCTTGCTGCAAAATAAAAACACGGCCTAAATGCGTTTTTTCGTGCCCGTGCCCGTGCCCGTAAAACGGCAACTACAGGTCATTTAAAAAAGCGATAATACCCTCAGAAATTCCCCAAGCTATTTTTTTAAGATAACTAGGATCTTTGATCCGCTGCATTTCTGCATCGTTCGTCAAGAAACCGCCTTCGATTAAAATAGCCGGCATTTTTGTCAGACGGATGACAGCAAAATCTCCATGTTTAGTCCCGCGAGATTTCGCTTGTGTATTTTTAATGACTTTTTCAAGGACAGCATTGGCTAAACTGCGAGATGCTTTGGTGCGCTCTTGATTATCCGAAGAGCGGTAGTAAAACACTTCAATGCCGTCGGCATCTTTGCTGGGAGCAGAATTATAATGCACGCTCACAAAGAGTGTGCACCCTCTTTCATTGGCAAAAGCGGCCCGTTTATCAAGGGCAATGAATGAGTTGTCGTTGCGTGTCAATATCACAGGATAGCCTTGCTGGGTTAAATAAGATGCCAGCATATTTGCTGTGGCAAGATTCAGATTTTTTTCCTCATAACGAGGCTGTGAATTGGAATGGGTGCCAAAATCTTCGCCGCCATGACCGGGGTCGATAATAACAAGAACGTTGTGATGCGGCACAGCTTCTTTACGGCTTAGGCCATGGATCATTTCTGGAGGCATGCAAGGCGGCGGCATTCGGACTTGCGGATAAGATGGCATAGGGATGGGTGAAGGGATAATAGGAGTGATCCGTTGCGATTGCGAGCAGCCGCACAGCAAGCTAAAAAAAATGAAAAGAATAGGAAGCCTATACATTCCCTTAATGGCTCTCCACAGTTTGATAGCCTTGCGCTTTTAACACACACAGCTGATAAGCAATCTTTGCATCATCGAATTCAATTGTTTTGTGGGCGAAGACTTGATAAGGTTCATGTCCCTTTCCAGCAATGAGGATGATATCTTCAGGTTTGGCTAAATCGATGGCCTTTTCTATGGCTGCGCGCCGATCGAGTATGACGATATAACTTTCCTTGTTGCGAAATCCTTTGAGGATATCTTGAATGATTTCCGCAGGTTCTTCGGAACGGGGGTTATCCGAAGTGACGATGCTTATATCGGATAATTCTTCGCTGGCTTGGGCCATTTTTGGACGTTTGGTACGGTCGCGATCCCCTCCGCACCCAAATACAGTGATGATGCGTCCCCGTTTGAGTTCATGCAAACATTCCAAAACGTTTGTCAGGGCATCATCAGAATGGGCAAAGTCGACATAAATTTTTAGGTCTAGAGAATTTTGAACGGCTTGGAGACGTCCCGGCACAGATGGAGCCTTTTTAAGGATGTCTAGAGAAGTATCCAAAGGAATTCCATGGCAAATTCCTACCGCTAGGGCTGCAAGGCAATTGTAGACATTAAAGCGTCCGATTAAAGGAAAATTGCAAGAGTATGATTTTCCTTGGTAAGAGACATCGAAATATGTCCCGCTTGCCGTGAGTTCAATATTGCAAGCCATCAGGTCGGCATGGCTTAAGATCCCATAGGTTAAAACCGCAGTTTTGCACCCCTCAACAATACGGGAATGCCATGAATTATCACTGTTAATGATCGCCTGTTTAGGAAATGGCTGATTCTGTTTTTTATGTGCGGGATTTAAAGAACGAAAGAGTTTATTTTTTGCATGGCAGTACATTTCCATGGATTGATGGTAGTCAAGATGGTCTAAAGTTAGATTTGTAAATATCGCCGCGTCAAAGTTGATATTATCAACTCGATTTTGATCTAGAGCATGCGACGTGACTTCCATCACGGCAGAACGGCAGCCTTGATGGAGCATATCGCGCAACATCTTTTGATTAGAAGTGACATCCGGAGTAGTTCTTGTCGCTTGATAACGGTGTTGGCCGATGATATATTCAATTGTGCCGATCAGGCCGCAAGGGCCAAAGCAAGAATCTAAAAGATACTTAATAAGGAAAGTCGTCGTCGTTTTTCCATTAGTCCCCGTCACCCCCACCATGAAAAGTTCATCTCCGGGGTTTTGATAATAGCTTGCTGCAAGCAGACCTTCGATACCTGCTACATCGGGGTAAACCAATTGAGCGATATTTTTAAAGGAAGGGTCGTAAATATCTGTCAAAACAGCGGCTGCGCCCGCTTCGATAGCTTCGGGAATATAGCTTGCTCCGTCATCGATACGCCCTTTTTTAGCGATGAATAAATTTCCTGGAGAGACTAATTTTGAATTCGCGCAGATGCCCGTAATTTCCACGTCCTTAGAACCTTTGAAGATCTTAAGTGGCAGATTTTTAATGAGTTTTTTCAGTTTCATAGCATTTTATCTAATCTTTCGAAATATCCTCAGAATGGTTATTCCACTTTTCATACATTTCTTGCAACCGTCTCGTTTCAAGCACCCAGTCCGCTTTCTCAGGATTATAGCGCGGATCATTGACAGGATAACCGTGCGGATCATCGGGAGCGATCCCTAAATATGCCAATGCGCGGGTAGCGATTTCTCTGAAGGGAGGAGCGGCGCAGGTTCCTCCGTGATGCCTTTTTCCTACACCCGGCACAAAGCCGTATTCAGGTTCATCCATCGTTACAACGATCACAAAAGCAGGATCGGTAGCAGGAGCAAAACCTACGAAGGTCGAGCAATAAAGCTTGTCCGAGTATTTTCCATTGATGATTTTTTGCGCTGTGCCGGTTTTGCCTGCTTCTGTATAGCCGTTGATATCAGCGCGGCGTGCTGTGCCGCCCACTTTGGTGGTAAATTTTAAAGCGGCGGCTATTCTTTTTGTGGTTTCGCCATCAAGCACACGCTTAAAGTTTGCAGTTCTGGTTGGCGATGTATGATCGATAAGAATCTCTTGGCTGCCATCAGGATGGTTTTTAACGATTTTTCTGATTAAAGTAGGTTCGACAAGGAATCCTCCATTGGCAAAGACAGCAAAAGCCCGAGCCAATTGCAAGGCATTGACTTGGATATTATGTCCCATGGCTAATGAAAAGGGAGTAGGAAGAGACCACTCAAGGGTTCCATTGGGGTGTTTTTTGCCTGGCGTCGGAACCAATCCTTTGGATTCCGAAGGTAGCTCGATGCCTGTTTTTTCGCCGAAGCCAAAGGAGTTATGCAACACTTGTTTGTACCATTCATTTCCCAAGCGATTGACGATTTTATCAACCAAGCGTGCCACATAGATATTAGATGATTTTTGAATAGCCATATTCAGGTTTAAAAAATGGTGCAGGTGGGTATCGGTCAGATTTTTACGCCCCGGAAAATGGCTGTTTGAAGTGGCTATTTTTTCTTCGGGAGTAAAGATCTCCGGTTCGCCTCTTGATTTAAGTTCTTGATTGGCTTTAAGAGCGGTGGCAATGGTGATAGGCTTCATGACAGATCCCGGTTCATAGGCATCGCAGATGGCTTTCACACGTGTTTGCTCAATCAAGCTAGGGTCGGAAAAATAGTGGGGATAGTCAGGAGGATAAAAAAATGGATATTGGGCTAAGGCCAAAATTTCTCCGGTTTTGGGATCGAGCATCAAGGCCCAGCCGCACTTGGCTTTGCATTTTTTTACACCTTTGGCCAACTCCTCTTCGGCGATCGACTGAAGATGGTGGTTGATTGTCAGGTAGACATCGGCGCCATTTTCAGGAGGATAGATGATCTCACCCGTTTCCATTGAATTGCGAGGAGAACGCATGAGACGCCTTTTGCCCTCCTTTCCTTTTAAATATTTATTTAATGAAAGCTCTAATCCTCCGGTCGGAACCACCTGCCCTGTCAATTCATCTTTTTTATGCTGCACAGTATGCAAAACCTGCCCTAAGAGTTTACCAAAAGGATATGAACGTTGATAATCATTCACAAAAAAGAGGGCGTTGCGCGGGATGCGCTGCTTTCCAGCGTAGGCCTGCCACCAATTAAGCACTCGATCACGGCTCTCTTTATCCAGCCAGGCAGCTATTTTGCGGTTGCGGCTCTTTTGAAAGAAATTGGCTTTGAATTTCTTTTTCTCTTCCGGTTGAATTTTTAAAAGAGAGGCAAGCTGGGAAGAGACAGTTTCCTTTAAGGTTTCCGGAATGGATTCAGGATCGATATGCAGATGGAATTTCAAAATATCGATGATAAATTTTTGAGGAATTTCAGGATGGTCTTTTTTTAAAGAGGTATTGGAATAAAATATTCCCCTTTGAAAAGGTTCTTTAATAACAAAAAAATGCTGTTTAGATGCTTCCTTGGACCATTTTTTTCCTTCTTCAATTTGAATCGTATAAAATTGTGCAATCAGAAGGGAAAACAGGGTAAAAAGAATCAAGGCTAAGCAGATCAACCGCTTCCGAGCCACTTTCATGGAGAGTCCCCTTCCTTTAAAGTTAAAGGATCGGGCACAGGAATAAGAATCACATCGCGTGCAAAGGGATATTTGAGATGGCTGAATTCCGGCTTGCGTGCAAGTTCCATGAGGTGGATAGGACTTTCAAATCGGTCGATTTCAAATTGTAGACGAATATTTTCCTCTTGGATTGCCTTGACCTCTCGGCTTAAACCAGGCAAAATCATGCGCAGTTCAACCAAAGCGTTTTGTTTGTCGATATAGGAATATAAAATCCAGCCTGTTACACAGATGCAAATAAGTATCCGAAGGCTGAGCCAAAGAATTCCTAATGATCCCTGTTTTCCATTCATATTTTTTCAAAGGCGCGGAGTTTAGCGCTGCTTGAGCGTGGATTGATAGTTTTTTCCGCAGATTCGGGAACCATCGGTTTTTTTGTCAAGATTCTCACAGTAGGCTTCTTATCCAAGAATAATCCCCCTAGACCGGAAGTGCTCTCTTTATCGGAAGATTCGTATTGAAACATCTGTTTAACAATGCGGTCCTCGAGGCTATGGAAACTAATAACGGCTAACCGCCCCTTCGGCTTTAGGCACTTCAACGCTTGTGGAAGCACCGCTTGCAAGGCCCCCAATTCATCATTTACAAAAATACGCAAACCTTGGAAAACTAGCGTGAGCGGATTAATTCCTTTTTTAGCTCGATGCATTAAAACCGGATAAAGAACATTAACTAGATCTTTGGTCGTATGGATTGAACGGTTTGTTCTTGCATTCACAATAGCATGGGCAGCTTTCCTCCATTGCTTTTCTTCGCCGTAATCGCGTAAGATGCGGCCGATCTCCTGTTCAGACCATTCATTGACGATAATTTCTGCAGTTAGAGGATTATTAGGATTCATACGCATATCCAAAGGGCCTTCATGCATAAAACTAAATCCTTTTTCAGGAAGGTCTAACTGCATGGAAGAAACCCCTAAATCCATTAAAATCCCGTCGACAGATGTGATCGAAAGTTTCCTTAAAATATCATCCAACTGGCAGAAATTGCCTAAAGCGATTGAAATTTTGTCCCGCCACGGTTCAAGCCGCTTGCGCGCCAATTCGCAAGCGGTTGGATCTTGATCAATGCCCACCCACTGGAAGATTTCCGGATGGGCCGTCAAGATGGCTTCTGCATGGCCGCCAGCACCTAAGGTGCAATCGACAAAGGTTTTAATAGACATTTCATCGAAAATAGAAACGACTTCATTCAGCAAGACTGGAGTATGAGCTTTGATCATGTACAACTACCCTAAGAAAAAAGAATGATCTTATCATACGATTGAGTAATTTAGAAGCCGGGAAATGCAACCTTCATACTTTTATGGCTTAGTTTAAATTTTATCACAGAACCTACAGAGAATATGGAGCGCGCATTTCGCTATTTTTTATCGCGGTTTACTAAAATATAAAAAGTTGTTAAAATTAGCATGGTGTATAGTTGCTTTTAAATGTTTGTTTTGAGGCCATATGGCTACTATTGATAAATTGGATATGAGCGTTTATAATTTGTACGCGATCCGTACAAAAATGATCGAGCAAATCCAGCAACAAATGCCGCTTGATAAAGCTCAGTCTATTCCGGCGCATACAGCCATTTTTGATACCTATCCTAAACTGACGGAAATTGACATCCTTTTAGGCATCGTTCCCATGTTTACCCCATGGGCTTACTTCTATCCTCCCAAAAATTTCCGCTTTCAACGCAGAGCCTCCTTCTCCTTTTCAAAAGTTGCATCCTCTTTAGGGGATCAAGAGAAATTGGAATCGTTGCTTGCATCCATCGAATGCAATACACCTGAAGAAGAGGAAGAAAAGGCTAAACTAATTTCTTGCAAAAAAAATATAGATAAACTCAATGGTTGGCTTGGATTCATCATCGGACGCGTAGGACAATTCCTCCAAGGATAAATTTTACATGAGCAAAAAGAATTGGCTTGCTGAGCTTGGCTGGACAGAAGAGCAGGTTGAAGACCTTCGTTTCACCGGCTATGCTTACATCCGCCAAGGAAAGTATGATATTGCTCTGCCTTTTTTTGAAGCTTTAGCAATTCTTGAGCCCGACAGCGCATACGATGCGCAAACTCTTGGGGCTTTGTATCTTCAACTTAACAATCCTATCAAAGCTCTAAAAGCGATCGATAAGGCCTTGAAGATTGAAGCCGAACATGCTCCAACCTTGCTTAATCTCACGAAGGCATTATTTATGCTAGGCAGAAAGCAAGAAGCCTTAAAGCTCGCCAATATCCTTAAAAATGAACCTAATCCCGCTGTCTCTAATGTAGCTAAAGCTTTGATCCTAGCTTGGAGCTAATTATTCCCTCAGAGCAGCCGAACGTTTCCCTTTCATTTTTTGGTAAACAAGTCTAACTGCAAGGTTTTTATCTGAAAAGGCGCATTTCCCTTGCCCTTTGCATGCGGCCATCCCGGCACAAGTATTTTTTTCTGTGCGGCATGCATTTAAGTGGCTGCAGCTATTCATGCCATTGCAACGGGCGCTAGCGACTTGCAAAGCCAAAGCTTTTCCATGCTGATTCAGGTTGTTATATAACTTAATGCCTTCACTGTTTAACTCCAGCATTAATTCTTCTTCTGACATCAGATGATAGCCTAAATTGCCATCATTGGGGTTGGATTGACTATTGTTATTAGACGAGTTGTTTTGATTAGGAGATGTGTAGTCGGGTTGAGAGGCCGGAGGAGCATCGCGCGAAGCGGTATGGCTGCATTTTGAGCCGCAGCCGCCCCAAGAGGGTTGCGAGGGGGAAGGAGCGTCGCGTGAAGCGGTATGGCTGCATTTTGAGCCGCAGCCGCCCCACGAAGGATAAGATGGAGGGCGAGGATCTCGGTCTGCTACAATTCCAGAGCAAGAAGCGCATCTGGCCGCCAAGCCGGGACATCCATTTTTACCTTTGCAGCCTGCTTTAGCTGCAGCAGCTAAACTGCCGGATAAATCTTCATTGGCGGCCCCTGTTTGACTTGAAACAAGAAGTCCGCTTGTCAAGCCCATCAAGGCTAAACTTTTAAAGTCTCTTTTCTTCATAACATACTCCTTTTGCGGATACTTTTATCAAATAAACAAGAGCCGGCCAAAGCCGGCTCTCCTATCTTCTGAATATAGAGTTCAGAAGAATCTTGAAACACTTACTTAATGTTGATCGAAGCGCGTTTTTCAGCCATTTTCTTAGCAGCTACTTTGACTGCTAAGTTTTTGTCTGTAAACAAACCATTGGCTTGACCCGCACAGCCGCTTTGTCCAGCGCATGAATTTTTGTCTGATTTGCAAGAATTTAACCCTTTGCAATCATTTTTACCTTTGCATGAGCCATTGGCCAATTTTAGGGCCAAAGTTTTGCCTTCTGGGGTCAAACGATTAAAAATGTCTTTTCCTTGATCACTGAGCTGACTTTTTAATTGATCTTCAGTGAGCATTGTTGCCGCATGAGCTGTGGCAGAGGGTGAATGATCATTTTGAGCTGTTAAGCGATCGCGGTTGATGTTAGTGTTGTAGTTTGAGCTAGATCTTGGTGTTGTCTGTTGGTTTTGATTTTGAGGCAGCATACGATCAGGCATTGATGGCAGACCATCTTGCTGTTGTTGGGTATTCGAGGCTGGAGCTTGGTTCATCGGTCTGTTAGCATATTCTGGTACATTTTGCTGTGAATAGGAAGAATATGAACTTGGATTGCCTTGGCTGCTGCATCCTTGTTGCCCACCACTATAGTATCCGCCATGGCCTTGGCCATTGCAACCATGTTGCATTCCGCCATATTGTGCTCCTTCATTTGCGAATCCACCGCTGCTTCTTTGACTTCCGCAGCCATATTGTACTCCGCCATAAATAGCTCCGCCTTGGCCTTGGCCATTGCAACCATGTTGAGAAGCACTATTATAGTAGGTGCTTGTGCTGCTGCAGCCTTGGGAGCCGCCGGGATAAGCATTGCCTTGATAGTAAGCACCGCCGTCAGAGTAGACTGAGCCGCCATGTCCGCAGCCATGCCTTCCGCCGCATCCACCGCCAGCTAAAAGCTGTTGATTAGCAAAAGTGCCGTTTTCGATGAGTTCTTCGGCTTTCAAGGTTCCTTGTGATAATAACATACCGCCAGAGATGCCCAGAAGGGCTAGCTTTTTTAGATCTTTCTTTTTCATCCAATAACTCCTATGTTTAAATGAAAATTTAAGCAATTTTTGCACATTTGACTGTAAAAAATTATTTAGCAGGATTGGGAACTATATGCAAGTTTTTTTTAATCTGATGGGGAAAAGCTTTCTTTGCAATCAATTGGTTTATAAATAATTTGGAACAGATTAAAATGTTAATCAAAAATACTGGCAGAATAAAAAATATAAAAGATTATAGAGGAAAATTGTGAATCACATCACTGTTTTGGGACTATTGTTCATTATTTTAGTTCAAGGTTTAAATGCTTTAATTGGAAACGAACAATCAGAAAATCAAGGAATTAAAATAAAATTGGTCCAACCTAATTGGGAACATGAAATTGTTGAAGTTTATTCGGAAGGAATTCCTAAAACGGTCTTATTTTTTGAACCTACACAAAATGGGAAGCAACCCGTCAAGCAAATCGACTATTCCCGTGAAGGGCATTTGCAGGTGGAAACAGATTTAAAGCTTGATCCCTCTTTCCAGCCTGCTCCCCATGGAACACGCGCCATTTCAAACGCAGCAGGAAGCCTCGAAAAGTTAGAGACATATAGCGAGGGAGTTTTGCATGGGTTATCTCGGACCTACTATCCTACAGGCAATCTAAAAAGCGAATTTTTTTATAAACAAAGCCTCTTAGAAGGCCCTATCGAAATGTTTTATGAAAATGGCCAACACCTTGCAAAAGGTTTTTTTCTAAATAACAAGAAAGAAGGTGTGCATGAAAAATTTTATGAGAGCGGCGCCATAGCCTCTTCATGTGTGTATAAGAATGGCCTTTTAAAAGGAGAAGCCAAAGAATGGTATGAAAATGGCACCCTTAAATCGGTAAAAGTATTTCGCGAAGGGTTGCTGCATGGAAATCGACAGCAGGCCGCCTTAATGACTTATCATTCAGATAAATCTATCTTCGAACAATGTGATTTCCGCATGGGAATGCCTATTGGGAAGCATGTATGCTACTATTCTAATGGTCAACGAAGCAGAAATGTTGAGTACGTCAACGGCTTAAAAAGCGGACTGGAGCAGAGCTTTTTTGAAGATGGCACTTTGAAGGCTGAAGGGATGTTTTCTCAGGGACATCCGCTTGGACATCATATCAAAAAACATCCTAATGGAAAGTTGGCATTCTCAGCGCGCTATGATAGTGAGGGACGTTTAGTTGAACCCATTCTTGAGTATGATTTAGAGGGACATCGTGCGCTTGAGTATACACTTGAGGATGAAGGTATCCAAGGTGTATTGCGGGAATGGTATCCTTCAGGCCAAGTTAAAAGAATTTTCAATTATAATAAAGACTTTTGGGATGGCCTTCAGGAGGAATATTATCCCTCCGGACAAATAAAATTGAAAGCGGATTACCGTTCGGGCAGCAAGCATGGGACTTACATGGAATGGCATCCTCTTGGCCAACAGGCCATCCAAGCGACTTTTAAAGATGGAAATCGGGATGGCTTATTTAGGCAATGGCATCCAAATGGAAAGATGGCTTTTGAAGCTCGCTACAAGGAAGGCAAAATCGAAGGAAGCACTCAGCATTGGAATGAAGATGGGCAAAAGATCGCATCGGTTGATTATAAAGATGGACAAAAAGAAGGGATGCAGTGTGAATGGGCTTCTACAGGAAAGCAGATTTTTGAAGCGCGCTTCCATGCCGGCAAGCCGGTAGGCGCATGGAGAGAATGGTTTGCAGACGGTGCTTTAAAAAAAGTTGTAAACTATGAGAATGGTTGCTTACATGGAAAGGAGGAGGTTTTTTATTGTGACGGCCAACCTGCAAAAAAAGCATATTATGACCACGGTTTTTACAATGGAGAAGTTCTCATTTGGCATCCGGATGGAAAAAAACACCATATTAGGCATTATGCGCATGGCTTACCTGAGGGGGAGCAGATCGAATATTATTCAAGCGTTGCCGCCTCTCCTCAACATGTGGCGAAAAGAATTTTTTACTTAAATGGAAAATTGCATGGCGAACAGAAGAGTTATTTTCCAAATGGAAATTTAAAAGCGGTCATAGAATATTCGCAGGGCCTTCTGAATGGACCCAAAACGCTTTGGGATGAAAATGAAATATTGCGCGAAAAGGCATTTTATAAAGACGGCAAATTAGATGGGCGATATTATCTCCTTAAGAATGATGGGAGCTGCATTATTTATCACTATCACAATGGCATTGTGCATGGATTGCATCAAATGTTTTATCCCGAAGATCAATTTTTTGGAACCCTTAAAGCCTTGGAAATGACTTTTGAAAATGGTTTATTGGAGGGAGAAGCTATAGAGTTCAATCACGCAGGGACTAAAATCGCTAGTACATTTTATCATCAAGGTCTGAAGGACGGAATCACTACAATTTACAACACAGAAGGACGCGTCCAAATCATAGCCGAATTCAAACAAGGAAAGCAATCTGGGATTACCCATGAGTATTATCCCAATGGTAAAGTGTTAAAATCAGCCAATTTTGAAAATGGAGAAAAGGGGGGGGTAGAAAAATCTTATCACCAAAATGGACAATTAGCTTCAGAACGTTGCTATAAGTTGGGACTTTTACATGGGTTATGCCGAGAATGGAACGGGGCGAATATTCTTACATTTGAAGGGGAATACGTCGCGGGTAAACGGCATGGCAAGTTTAATAAATATGACGCTGCAGGTAAACTCAAGCTTATTCAAATTTTTGAAAATGATCGTTTGAAAACGAAAAATAAAATAGGTGCTGAATGAACTGTTGGAAATGTGGAATAAATCTAGCAGATCCGCCTGACGGACGGTTATCTTTTCGCGCAACATGCGATAAATGCATGGCATGGCTGCATTGCTGCAAAAACTGCCTTAACTATAAACCAGGGGCACCCAACGACTGTGCTGTTCCGGGAACAGAGTACATTGCCGATAGAGAAGCCGCTAATTTTTGTGAAGAATTCAAACTATCAGGGAAAGCTCCTGTCAAAACCGCCGATCCTAATGAAATCGCTAAACGATTATTTAAGGATGATTAAATCCTTCTAATCGAGTCGCTCCAGAATTAGTCATTATTATTTATATTTAAAGATCTTGCTTTAATTTTGATGCTTTTATAGAAATATAATATCCCTTTTTATTTAAAGAGGGCCATTTGATTCTTAATGATTAAGATTTTTATTATGCGTTTTGTAGCCGATCTAGTTCGTTTTAAAGGAAATGTTATTTATCCTGACGAAATTATTGCTCTTATTGAAGATAATACGGTTACAATCATATCTCAACGTTTGTTTCAAATGTTTAGATTAAATGGAATTATCATTCCTGATGGCCTAAAAGATGCATTTTCAGGGAAAAGGGTCATTTATTATCACGATTCACTATTTTGCAAAGCTTTTGTGGAAATATATTACCCAACCTATTTAGCAAAGAGTTACAAAATGATTCAACGTGAAATAAATACTTAAATTAAATTTTAATGTAATTTTAGGTGGAAAATTGATAGAGGGCGGAGCTCCCTGAACGGCGTACATTAATTTGTTTTAGGCTTTGCAACGTTAAGGCTTCCAAATCAGTACCGCTAGCTTCTTCGATAAAAAGAACCCCTTCTGCCTTGAGCAAACCTTCAGAATCGATCATTTTTAAAATATGTTCACTGTAAAAGATCCTTTTTCCTTCGCTATTACCTTGTTGTGAGGTCATTTTTTCATAGGGAGGATCGGCATAAATAATGTCATATTGCTTTCTGGCTTTTATTAATGATTTTATCTTATTAAACACATCACCTTGAAGGACTGTGGCATGCTGCTGAAGTTCTAATGTGTTTAAATTCTGTTTTATACATTTTATTGCTTCACGACTGCTATCAATAAAAGTGGCATGAGAGGCACCTCGGCTGAGGGCTTCCAAACCCATTGCACCTGAACCGGCAAATAAATCCAAGAAAGCCGCCTCTTGAATATACCCTTGGCAGATATTGAATAAGGTTTCACGCAGCATACTTGAAGTAGGGCGAGTTTCGCTACCTTTAGGAGCTAAAAAATGCCGATGACGTAGGGTTCCTCCGATGATGCGCACCATTTACTCCTTTAGAATCTATTGAAAAGCGATTGAAATATTATAAGGCAGTAAAAGCTGCTTCGCTTGTTGAAGATGAGCATAATCGCCCTCCTTAAAAAAGCGTAAATAGCTTTCATAAGCTTGATGCAAGGCTAGCATGCGCTCTAATTCGATTTGATTGCCTTCAACCCCTTTGTCAAACGATACACTTTGCTTGATATCAAGCATTTTATCGTAATATTTGCCTTGAAAAAAGACGTGAAAATCGGCCAGTTGATCAATGACGCCATAAACGACATAAGGAATATTTTCATAGAGATTAGGAGCCAATGCGCGCGATGGAAAAATTTTGATTCGGTTTCCTAGCGTTCCTATGACGGTCGTCGACATCTCTTTACCGATAGGATGTTGAATGTCTTGCACGAGTTTGCTAAGAGAATATTCAATTTCTTGATCTTGCAAGGAGTAATAAAGTGTACCGTGATTAAAAATACTTAATAAATCTAATAAGGGGGCATTATTACCTGCTCCTGAAGCTACGCTAAAGAGAGATATGCGGCTGCCGTTATGATCTGTCCATCGGGCAATTGTTTTGCGCTGTTTTTCCTTATTTAAATAGGTATCTCCATCGGAAAGCAAGATCGCGGTATTGATTTCATGATCAGCTACAGCTTTTGGGATAATTTGTCCCAAAGAGGAATACAAGTCTGTTGTGGCATTCACACCTCCATACCTTTGTTTCATGACATAATGCTTGGCTTGGGCCAAAGTAGCCGGATTAACAGACATATTGTTATGCGAAAAGCGGGTGATGGTTTTGTCAAAAAAAAGAATGTTAAACGTATCTCCAGGATGCAACTGATCTAAAACCTTAGCAATCGCTTGTTTAGTCAGTTCAAAGCGGACAAACCGGATGGAATGGGAGCGATCAACCAGAAAAAATATATTTTGAGTGATCCTTTTAAACCGTGTGCCTGGCTTAGGTGATAATGAAAGTTTAAACACATACCCAGGATGACCCATGCGGGGAGCATATTCGATTTTCAACTGAAAATCGCTGCTGCTTGCCATGGCGCCTAAACTGCTGGCATCGAAACCGCGCAATCCATCGGCATTGGTTGCAGGGATAAGGGCTTCGCGGAATAAACGTTGAGGCTGCTGAACCTTTTGCCACTGCACGTTCTCGGGTCGATGGAGTGTTAGGATGCCAGCATGGCCAGTGGCTGAATCGACTTGCCCTTGGTCGATTAAACCTGAGCGGTTATCAAGGGTAAAGAGAGAAAATTGAGGAGGCTGCTCGGAATTACCCGCTTCAATTTCTATAGTAGCTTTAACAGATTCTGCAGGAAGGACATCGGCAAGGCCATAGGCTTTTTCAGTGGATCTTGCTAATTCTTGGGCGAGGGTTTTATCATCTGGAAAAAGAATGTCGGCCGCATTGCTTTGTCGATAATCGGTCTCTAAATCAGACTCTACTGCCTGTTTCATAGGAGTGTGGCTAAGTTGAAGATCGGGAGTGATTAATTCATTTTCATTCAAGTCTATATCAGAGGCGATATTTTCTAAATTAAGCAAAGTTTGGGCAGGGGCAAGGCTTTTGTCCTCAAAATTAAGAACCTCAAGGTCTGATTGCGGGCGTGTGATGTCTTTAAAAAGAGCGGCCAATTCTTCGTTCCGTTTTTTTATCTCCTCTTTTTTTACAGCGATTTCTTGGCTGGAAGGCAATGTTTGATTTTCCCATCTTGCAGGATGTGCAGAATAAAAACTGATGGCTGCATGATGGATCCACAGGAGGGTTGCAGCATGTATTAAGAGAGCCCCGACGATGGATAGGCCTAAAGCAGTGAATCGACGCAAAGGTTGAGAGATCATTTCAAGCATATGTCAATAGTTGTACATCTAGCCTATGGAGTGAATACTTCAAAAGCAGTGGTTTGTTCGAAGCCTGATTTTGCTTGATCAACGACATATTTGGAAACAGCGAACTTCCCTTGTATTAAGCTTTTATAGATAGCATGCGCTGCTTCTTGCTTAGCCTCTTGCTCAAGAGAACTTCCTTTGGCAGCCGCTAAATCCGCTTCCATTTTAAGAAGATGCGCATCAATCAGCATCATATAAGCTTGATAGATGATATCTTTTTCAGGATATTGCTTGCGGCTTGCATTATAATCTTTTGCCCATAAATCATCTTGATTGGAGAACTCTTCTTTGAGTCGAGTAAATAGAAAATATCTTTGTTCATCTTGTTTTTTATGAGGTTCCAATGAGGAGCGGATAAAGGCATAATCGATTCCGGCTTCTAAATGGAGCGGTTCTTGCGCCAATGATTTTCGAAGCTGCAAATCTTTTAATGTCTTTAATATATTGATGGTTTCTTCATCATCGAGATGCCGTTTTTCTGGCGCTAATGTCAGAAAATTCAATCTGGCCCAATGCAGTTTGGACGCGCTGGAGATATAAGGATCCGTTGTTTTGGGATTGGCGGTCAGCTGAATGTAGTTTTCTAAAGCGTGGGTGACATTCCCCTTCTGCCGATAGGAGTTAGCTAAGGCAAAGATTGTACGTGAACGGAGTGTCCATGACCATTGGGGATTTTCTTTTTGTTGGCCGATCAAGTCATTGAGAAGCGCTATTTGGGCATCAGATTGATTAATCCATCCATATAAATTACTCAATTTAAAAGTCTCATGTTCCAAATATAATGTGTCTTGCTGAATGTTGACATGAGGCGCTGAAGGAAGGATCCCTAAGGCTTTCTCATAGATTTGAACGCCCTTTTTAGCTAATTCTAGAGACTGTTTATCTGTTAAGGGTTCAACAGCATATTCATCGGTATGGGATTTAACTTTATTATAGAAATAGTTGGCCAGCCAGAGTTGGTTTTCAGTTTTTATGCTCTCTTGATCCCTTAGCAACACTTCAAACAAATGTTCGGCTGCCTTATCAATATAAGGATTTTCATTGGCCGATGAAGGCTGTTCTGCACGTGAAAGTTGCAAATAGGTACTAAAAAGATTAAGCCGAAGTTTATCTTGATCAAAATAATCTTCATTAAGAGCCAGAACATTTTCGGCATGTTTGGCAAAAAGAACCGGATCGCGCAAGCCCTCATGATAACAGGTCGCTAGCAACAAGTGAGCTTGAAATAAATTTGGATCATCAGAATGCTTGTCTAAAAGTTCTAACAGAGTATCGATAGCTTGAAGATATTCTTTCAGTTCGTACCAAGTTTTAGCTATTTTTAAAAAATAGCGTGGCCGCAATTCTCCTTTAACAGAATCTGGAAAGTCCAAAGCCGCTTGCATCTCTTCGATGAGTTGCCTCTTCAAAATGGGGAGATTGGCTGCATCGTAAGGTGTAGCATCGATGATCTGCAAGGTGGTATTCGGAAGATACTGGCGGCTAGTTTGAGCAAGAGGACTATCAGGATATTTTTGAATCAGTTCTTTAAAAGCTGTCCTGCTCGGTTCCCATTGTTTCAATTTAAATAAAATGACTGCGCGTTCGTAATCAACATGATCCATCCGATCGTACTCGGGAAACTCGTCTTTAACCCTATTCAACAGGTTTAGCCCTTTTTCTATTTGACCATTATTTTTGCAAGCGGCTGCTTGGAAGTAAAGGATTCCGGCTAAAGCAATGTCTTTGGGGAATGTGAATTCGAATTTGTCAGCTAAATAATTAACTTGATTGATATCATTTAGATGATAGCGGCTTGCGAGCATGGTCATCATTAAAGATTTTTCGAGGGCAATATCGTGTACGGGAAGTTTAATTTGTTTGTTAAATAGAGGATCTAAATAATCAATTGCTTTTTCATATTGGCCTAAATGAAAATAGCTATGGCCAATGTAAAAAGCCAATAAAGGATGGTTTTCAGAGGATAGATAATGCCTTAGTTCTTCCTGTTCATCGATGATGGGCTGATAGTGTCCTAAAGCATACATTAACAGCAGCTTATTGTATGCGGCGTCAGCAGATTTGGCACCATCGAGTTGAAGAAGTTGCGCGTATAGACGAATTCCATCTTCGGGAGCTTGCACTTGTTGTAATTGGGCTGCCCTCCAGATCATCTCTTCTTTTTTTTCAGGAATCAAATCAGCCAGTTCCAGATAATAAACAGCAGCCGGTTGATTTTGATTGAGCAATGAATAAATTTCGGCTAAGGCTAGTTTGGCATTTACTTTGTGTTCAGTATTCAAAAGCAATTCATAATAATCTTTAGACAATGTGTAACCCTCGTTTGCAGCTATAGGGTCATCCATTTGCTTCGCTTGTTGGAGCAGGGCTTCCGCAAAATAAAACATCCACAATGCTTGTTCATTAGTCTCGGGCGGTTCCTTTTCAGAGGAAAGTTTTGAAAGCAATGCCTCAGTTATATCGTAATGGTTTTCAAGATGATAATGGCAATCAAGGCGGTTATTAAATACCTTATCGCAAAGATGAGGGGCTTTGATCTCGTCATACGCGGTTAATGCCTGTTTGTAGTTTTTCTCTTTCCAGTAAGTATCGCCTAGAATAACTAGTAAGCTGTCACGGTATTCACTTGTCGGATAGAGCTTAAGAAATTGATGGATTTGAGCTTTGACAAGAATGGGCTCGTTGTCTTTCCAAAATTCAAGAATGCGCCGCACAAATAGGGCTTCTTCATGGGTTGCTGGAGTGGGAGGATTTTGCGAATAGACAGGTAAGCTGAAAAAGGCTGCCGGAATAAACAGCAGCCGTTGGATTAGAGATGTTACTTTCACAGCCGCTCCTTTTGGTATCGAAACAACCAATTGATTGAAGAGTGTTTTCCCAATCAATTGGTTGGTTGTACTTACTTACACTACCGGGCTGACTATACTTTTAGAAAGCGTAAATTGTCTCAAGCTCAAATTTCGAGTAGTTATGTATTGGCGTAATGTGCGTGTCGATGGCATGCGACCATTCAAGCTGAGCATCAATTGTAATATTATCTGTCAAAGCATACAGTCCTTCAAATCTCCATCCCTGATAGTTGGTGTTACCCACAGCATCTGGTCTTTGCGTGATGCTAATGCCCAGTACGTTTCCATTACAGATACCGGAGGCATCTTCATCTGGCACCGCAAAGGCTTGTACATACTCATACCGTACTTCAAATGACCAGTCACCTTCTTTTTCAACTTCCCCGACAATGATACCGGCGTACCAGGCTTTATTTTGATGGTAAGCAGCGTGTTCAATATTTCTTTTAAAGAAGTGCCGCTTCTGTCCAGCATGGTTATATAAAAAAGCTCCAAAGGCAATGGCAGGAGCATTGCAAAGTGCTTTAATTTCAAAGTTATACGCAAGGGTAACTTGAGAATTAACAAAGGAAAATCCGCGAGGATTACTTGCGAAGCAACGATTTCTTTCCGAATATTTCCAATCGATTAAGGAGTATTTAATATCAAATCCACTATCATATAAGTCTAAGAAGCCAAATTCGACGGCCCATGCAAATTGATTGACCCGTTCATCGACGACGAAGCCTGCCAAGGACCAATAAAAATCAAATATATTTTCTTTGACAGTATCATAGTGTAAGTAAATACCATCGAAGCGACTCAAGAATTGAATCTTAGAATCGAAGACGTTATAAAGATTGCGTCGTCCTAGCTCAACATATAGATCTGTTGACCCGCATTCATAGATCGTATAACCAAAAAAAGCTTTTTTTAAGCAGAGCTCGTTGCAAAAACCGCTGCCATGATAACCTTTTTTATCGAACCTGCATGGAACGCCGTTATCGTCGACACCAGCGCCGTTATCAAAAGAAACATGAGCTGTAGCCCAAGTTTTTTCAGCGTCATAGTCGATCCGGAAGTTAAATTCGGCATCAAAATCATTGCGGGAAATAGGTAACCCATCGTCTGGAATTGTTGTCGTTGTAGCGTCACCACCGCGTAGGGATCGGATTGGACGTCCTTGCAATTTTAGTGTTTCGGTCAAATGCCTCCATTCAAACCGGACATCACCGCTTAAGGTTAATTCGGGGGCTTTGACTTCGAGGTCAATGGCGCGTTTTGTCTTTAAAAAGTTTTTAAGAGCATCAAAGTCGCGTTCATTTAATTCTTCTTCGAACCGTGAAGTGTCTTGTCCTAAACGGCGTTGGTTTTGCTGGGCTTGGGCAGAGGAGGTCAATACCAATGCCATTAAAAGAGGTAATAGATACCTTTTCATTGCTTAAATCTCCATTATTATCGTGCTGCTATGTTTAGTTAACCGTTGAAAAAATCAACATCCTTAATAGAATTATCATCGGTTGTAATCTAGAAAACGATGCAACGTAATGAAAATTTCTAAGATAGACACGAATTATTTATCATAGGATCGTTGATCTTCGTAGCCTTAAATATTTATCCTTTTTTTCGTTTTCGTCAATATCAAACATTCTCTTGTCACTTGCCGTTACGTGCCCGTGCCCGGGCCCGTTTGTTCTTGTCGTTCTTCGTCCCCTTTTCCGAATGAGAAAACGGGCAAGGAAAGACGGGAACGGCAAGAGCACCCGGGCACGGGCACGTTAAAAGACAGGGACTTACCTTATATATTCGTAAGGGCGGGTGTAGACACCCCATGGAAGGTCTTTTCTGCTGCCATCCAACCATGGGCGCCAAAAGCTCATGGGGCTGCCGGTCGCACTGATGGGATCGACTTTCCATAGTTCAAGTTTTCCTGAACCTGGGCTGACGACAAAAGCAAAATCATCTTTCATCCAATTTGTGTCGGCAAATTGGATGGCGTCTGGCATTGCAAAACCGCAAGAGCGTGCCGCTTGAGCAATGTGGACATGCCAATCAACAGCGCTGCTTGTTTGATCTTTACTAAGGCATAAAATAGCTTTGGCCATATCTTGCAAAGACTTAGCGTTACCATAAAGCTCTCCCTGCGGAGCAACTGGAAGGGCATAATAAATATCCATTAATTCATGACGTTCTTTTTCTGAAATTAAAGGAATGGCTTTAAATAACTCCTCAAGGCGTTCCCCCATTTTATAATAGGGAAAAAGGGGAAGAAGGGCGTATAAAAGACTATCGATATCGTCCAGCGATAGAACAGGATATCCCCTCCTTTGAAGACCTAATTCATAATCTTGCATGTCCCCGATATGGTTGCGGAATTCCACAGGGCTCATGGTGCCATGCATTTTTTCAAACACTTTTCTGAAATAGTGTTTAAAATCATCGGGCACGAAGATCATGAGACGCTGAACGAGATCGTGCAGCATACCCTCTTCAAGAAAAATCATGTCGATAAAACGTTCGCGCGGTTTAACCCATTGATCGCGCACCCATGTGTATGTAAAAGCTTCGGACTGCCATCCTTCAAAAAATAATCGTTCGGTCGGCTGCAAGAGAAAAGCATGTGTGGGCGAGTGCATGAGAAGTCCTCTACGCCCCTCTTTTAAGAAATCTTGCATGGATTTATTGGGAATCTGTTTGACCGTATCGATTAAAAAAACGAGAAGTTCCATGGGATTTTCAACCCAGCGGGCAACCTGAGTGGGTTTTTGTTCCAGGGCAAAATAATTGCTGACAAGGCTTCCCATGGTACCACCTGAGGTATAAGCCCAAGGTTTTTTTTCGATTAAATCAAGATGTTCCAAAGGATCTTTGATGGGACGCGTATGATGCGCTTCAGCCATGCGTTGGAAAGCTGATTCTAGAAATTCTTTTGTTTTGATATGCATGACGATGGCAGTGATAATCTCAGAGAGTTCCTGTTGCAGTTTTTCAAACTCTTTTCTCGAAGCCAATTCAATTTCGGTGGCGATAAAAAAACTATTAAGGGCGGCAATAAATTCCTGAGGGGTATAGATATAGGTCCATTGAGAAGTATTGGCTCGTCCATATTTGTACAGAAGGCGGAATCCGGCGGGGCTATCGTCGTAAGGCCCCACGTCGACTTCATGCATGTCTGCGTCATAGACCTCTTGGAAATATTCGGGAAAAAGGTGGTAATAAGCATCGATTAAGGTGTCGTAAAGGGAAGCTATCCTTTGCCCTTTTGCATATTCTTTATCGCGCAGCTCTTCCAACAAATGAAATTCGTACGATTTTGTTTTGTAGTCTAGTTTCAGCCATTCCAGCTCTTTTTCTGTAGAAGCCCTTTGCAAGCGTGTTTCAAGGTATTTGACTTGACTGTACATGGTATCATATTCAGCTTGCAATTCGCGCACCTTTTGATTGGAAATTTCCAACCGTTGCTGTAAAATTTCATAAATGCAAAAACCGATTCCTCCTTTTTCTTGAGCTCCTAATCCCAAGCTTGAATAAAGATTCCACCGTGTAAATTCCGCTTTTGTTTCGGCAAATGAAGCTAAGGAAAACTCCCATGATTTCAAAAGAGCATTGTCGGCCAAAGATTTAAAAGTATTTTCAGCCGTTGTTAAATAGGCAAAATATTGCATGCAAGCTTGGGTTTTACTTCCGGCAGTTTTAGGAGCTGTCGAGGACAAGAGCATCAAATTTGTTTGCATATTTTCTTGAGGTCTATTTTCAAATTCGCGCAGATCCTTTTCAGTTAAATTTAGATGGTCCAATAGGATATGGCGAAAGATCGTTTGAGAGTTGATAATAATTTTTCCTGGCGGGAAATGTTTGATCATCCAATCTTTAAGCCATTCAATGCGCTGTTTGAGAGGCCGCTCTTTAAAAAGGATGCCAATGCTTTCAAGCGCATCGATCAATCCCGGCGAGAGCCAAGCTTCAGTGGTTTCATGTGCATCGGAAGGATCAAACTGAAAATTTTTTTTTAAGTTGCCCGCTCCCCAGCTGATGCTGAGTGGAACGGCATACTCGACGCCGCCAAAGGTTCTTTTAAGACGTCCGGTACTTAACAGTTCATTCATATCATTGAGGAATTGGATCGGTTGTTCATCATGAATGATGATAGCCGGTGCTGTGGCAAAGCATGAACCGACATTTTGGCGGAGATAACACATCCAAGCAGACAAGACAGCTTGCCGAGCATGTGCATCGGTGATGGTTAAATGAGCAGGGAGCTGAAGAGTTTCGCGAATGATCTGGTCGGCATGGCGATGATTCACAGGTTTTCTAATGTTTTTTAGAATCCGCTGCGCATCTTTGCTATCAGAGAGACAGATCAACACCTTTAAAAGATGCATTTGTCGACGCGTATCGTGCTGCCTATCAGGTCCCATCGAATAAAGCGAAACTTTAAGCTGAGTGATTGCTTCGCTGATGGCTTCCATGTCAAGCTCGCCTTTTTCATTGATTAACTGAGTCACTAGGCGGCGTACACGCAATACATTTCTTGCGGCGCAACTTTCTTGAATTTTTGAACGGTCAAGACGTCGAGATAAGTCATCATATTCTTCCGAGCAAATCCTTTGGATTTCGCTCATAGAAGTGTGTTTGCGTTGCTTTGAGATCGTGGTAAATACACGTTGAAAAAAACGTGGATCATCGGAAGTAACTTTGACGGCAGCTAAAGTTTTTTTGATTTTTTCAGATGTCACGCTGTTTTTCCTAATTTTTATCTAAAGTTAAAAGAAAGAGGGAGTAAGTGAAAAGAAAAAACAGCAGGCTGCAACATCGAATTTATCTGCGGGCGGTTTGAATATGAACTCCGACATCAGCCACAGTTGGATTTACAATTTTTTTAAAATCGGTCCATTTCATTTTGATCATATCAGTATGAGTGCCTGCATTAAATACAACATCCTCGTCCTCATCCAAAATCCGATCGGCAATAACCTTCAAACCATGCAAATGTCCAAAAGGAGGTTCGGCCCCAACTTCATAATCGGGGAATAAGTGACTAAATTCTTCTTCGGTTGCTAAACGGATTTCTTTGGCATCCGTTAATTTTTTTAACTTATCGATATCGACATAATGGATGGAGGGAAGAACGCACATGACGAACTTTCCATCTGCTTTAAAAATGACAGGTTTAATCACTTGATGACCCGGAATGTGTTGGGAACCAGCGATTTCCATCGATGTATAAGCTAACTCGTGTTCCAATAACTGATAGTCTACCTTTTCATAATCTAAATAAGATTTAATTTTAGGGGAAACTGCCATATACGACCTCCTGAAGAAAAGAAGGTTAAAACGACAAGATTAATCAATCCTCATATTAATTTTAAAATAAGGATATAAATCTGTCAAATTGGCCTAGTTATTTTATAAAAGTAGATTTTTGTGTCATAGATATCTCTAATCACTTGAATTTCAACGGGTTGCCAACCGTAAATAGCAAAGGTATTACTAATAACCCATGTTCCCTCACGTAATTCTTTTTCAAGTTTCACTTTCAACGTCTGCATAGCTCCGGGATAGAGATAACACACGATTAATCCTGCATCTTCTAGATTTACCTTAAAAAAATCATCCTGATAGATTTTTATGTTTGGATGGGGAAATAATCGAAGCCTTAGAAGAGAACTCCAATAAGGAATTGTAGATGATTCATAACCAATAATTTGTGATTCAGGAAAACGATCGGCTAAGGGGAATATAAGCGTACCCCATCCTGAACCTAAATCATAAACTTTGCCCGAAATCTCTTTGGGCAGACTACTAAACAAAACTTTTTTGGCTTTGTTTGAGGTTGGCATGGGTGTAATGCCATTATAGATCGACCAGCCGACAAGCGAGCCTAACATTGCGCAAATGATGAGAAAGACGATTAAAAAGATCAGTAAAGATCCATCCATAGGCTGAAAATTTAATTTAATTAGACTTTAATCTATTCTAATTCTAATTCTAAATCAAATCTAAAATTAGCTGCTTCATGGAGGAAGTCTTGGACATGGTTTATTATTTTTAAAAACATTATATCCAGCATGACAATTATATGACCTTAAATTACAACAGTTGTTAATAACTATTATTTAAAATTTGTTAGGATAGTTTGAATGTTTATAAAAAAACAGCGTAGACAAAAAAAATAAAATGAATAAAGATAATCGTACGGTCAGAGGAGAAACTGAATGTTATGACACCTATCGATGTTTATAGCGAACCCGTCGCCAAGGTGATTAAGGAACTTATCACGACGTGTGGAGGAAATCCGGCTGCTTTTGACAGCGAGCTTGTCATGCAGTTGATCCAAAACAGCCTGCGATTGCTCTCGGAAAAGCATGATACAGGGCAACTAAAGCTGATTACTCGTGCCATGAAAGAGATGCGTTATGCTTACAGGGTCTTTAATAACTATGGAAATACTCGAAAAGTAAGCGTATTTGGGTCAGCACGGACACCGGAAGATCACCCCGATTATTTGGCTGCCAAGGATTTCAGTTTCAGGATGGTAGAATCGGGTTGGATCTGCATTACAGGGGCTGCGAACGGGATCATGAAAGCGGGTCTGGAAGGACATCATGAAGAACCTGGATTTGGCTTATCGATAAAGCTTCCCTTCGAGGTTCCGATCAATCCTCTCATCGAAGGAGACCCTAAACACATCACTTTTCGTTATTTCTTTACTCGAAAATTGATGTTTTTAAGCCATTCAAATGCTGTTGCGGCTTTTCCGGGTGGATTTGGCACGATGGATGAGCTATATGAAGTTTTGACCCTAATGCAGACGGGAAAAGCTAATATAATGCCTGTCGTTTTACTTGAAGGGAAAGGAGGTCAATTTTGGGAAAATTGGCAGCGTTTTCTCATTCATCAATTTTTGGAAAAAGGGTGGATTGGCGAAGAGGACCAATATTTATATTATATTGCTTCCTCTCCACAGGATGGGGTTGATCACATCCATCAATTTTATCGCAAATTCCATTCCTACCGCTATGTGAAGGATGATCTTGTGATTAGATTAAAAGCGCCTATTGATGCGCAATATCTCGAAACTTTGAATAAAAAATATGTAAATCTTATACAATCGGGCAGCATCCGTATAAGTAGTCCGTTACCCGAAGAAACTGATAATTTGAATCTTTTCCGTTTGGTTTTCCATCATACCCGCTTAAATTTTGGCTTTTTAAGGGCGATGATTGATGATATCAATCGATCGCCTTAAGTTTGGAAAAGACAATACATTTCTTGCATTAAATCGAGGAGATTGCTATGTCATGTCTACCCCTTTAATCAAAAAAGGGTGGAATGGAGAGGCGCTAGCAAGGTCGGCACTATGAAATGTCCCTATTGCCATCATTTTGATCATAAAGTCATCGATTCAAGGGATGCGGCTGATGTTAATGCTGTAAGAAGACGCAGGGAATGCTTAAATTGCTTGCGGCGGTTTACGACTTTTGAGACAATTGAACTTACGCTGCAAGTTCATAAACGGGATGGACGCTATGAAGATTTTCAGCAGCAAAAATTAATTAATGGTTTGGATGCAGCTTGTCGGCACACGACATTAAGCCACGATCAAGTGATTGCCATCGCTTCGCAAATAACTGGCGAACTTGTCCAGCAGCAAGTAAGAGAGATCGGCACCACGGAATTGGGTGAAATGGTCATGAAGCAATTGCAAGCTTCGGATCCCATCGCTTATATCCGTTTTGCCTGTGTCTATAAGCGGTTTAAAAATGTCGCGGAGCTGATGGAAGCCATTCATTCGATTCAACCAAAAGATGATGCCAAACATCAAAAAGTAAAACAAGAGGAGGAACTTGATGGCGTTGAAAAAAAGTGATATAGCTAAATTCAAGAAGCGTTTGGAGGAGATGCGCGCCCAGCTTACTCAGTCGCTTAAAGGATCGACAGCTGAAGTTAAAACGCCGGATGAGGGTACAGGCTATTCGCAGCATCAAGCTGATCAAGGCACCGATGATTTTGACCGCACCATCAGCTTAGAAGTGACAACACGCGAATATACATTACTAAGACAAATCGACCGCGCATTGGAAAAAATCGAAGAGGGAACATATGGTTATTGCGATGTGACCGGCGAAGAGATCCCTTTGCCTCGATTGGAAGCTGTGCCTTATGCAACGATGACGGTAAAAGCTCAAGAAAAACTGGAGAAGGGCCTTCTTTGACAACTTCATGCTTTTCTTCCTCTATAGTTCGTTCCATATTTAGCAGTTATACGCTATCTATTTGCATTGGACTTTTTGTGTTTGCCTTGGATGCAGCGACAAAATATTTGACGCAGCAATATCTTCCGCTCAGGGATCTCGGTTATTATCCTTATGGCGGTATCGCCGTCTTCAAAGATGTTTTGGGCATTGAATTTTCACTCGTGCATGCGACAAATAAGGGAGCAGCCTGGGGCATCCTCGGAGGCTATCAAGGATGGCTCATTGGATTGCGCATCGCGATTGTGTTAGGGGTGATGGCCTACTTTTTTTTATCTAACCGGCACCCTTATTGGCGGATTCCGCTCATGCTCATTATTGCTGGCGCGCTTGGCAATATTGTCGATTATTTTTTCTATGGACATGTTATCGATATGTTTCACTTCATTTTATGGGGTTATGATTACCCTGTATTCAATGTAGCTGATGCTTCTATTTTTATTGGAATCTGCTCTCTTTTTCTGGTATCATCCTTTGAAAAAACGCATTAAGAGTTCCTCATGGAAGCTTCAAAGTGGCTTAAAGTGCAGGCATTGGTTGATGCCTCGGAAATGCAAGATCTTTTTCACACGCTAGGTGATTTTAAAATCTATGTGACAGGAACCATTACGCCGCGAGGTGAGGGTTCCATCGGTCATGCTAAGTTTTTAGAGGCTTATAAGAGTTATGTGGAAGATTTAAAAAATAGAAGGATCCCTGATGAAGGGGTGTATCGTCATTTATTTTCTTCCGTATTCACAATTTCTCCGGAATTTGTGAATGTGATGCCGATAGGAGAGGAGCGGCAGCTGATTAAAGTGTTGCGGCCTGTGATTCAATTGCAAGCGCATCATTTGGACTATTCTATACACGACGGAAAGTTCCGGCCCATGGTTTTTGGAATCGATAGCGTAACATGGGGCTTGCAATTTTCCTATCCGCAATTATTTAAAGATTCAATATCCAATGAAGTCTTGACAGTAACAGAAAACGAGAACTTCCCTAATACTCGTTTATTCCACGATTTACAACGGTGGATACGGCGTCAAACCATTCCTACACCGTTCATTGTAGAAAATAAAAAGATCAATGTGCCTATGCGATTAGGAAAACAATGCTTGAGTTGGATCAATGAACACCCTCAACTCAAAGCCAAACGTTTAACAATCGGCGCTTGAAAATAAACCGCTTGAAAAAGAAATCGTTCTTTTGTAATTTAAGAAAAATAAATGGCATTACGCTTTTAATCACAACATGGCTTAAATAATGGGAATGTGGACTCGTAAATCCATCCAGGAACTCGAAGCGTCAAGCGAAGAAGGCGCGCATAAACTCATACGATCACTCGGCCCGCTTAACTTAGTGATGTTAGGTATTGGATGCATTGTAGGGGCTGGATTATTTTCAATCACCGGAATTGCTGCTGCCGAACATGCCGGACCTGCGGTCATCCTTTCTTTTATCATTGCAGCCATCAGCTGCGTCTTTGCAGGATTATGTTATAGTGAATTAGCCGCCATGATACCCATTGCAGGCAGCGCTTATACCTATGCTTTTGCAACTTTAGGGGAATTAGCAGCTTGGATCATTGGATGGACGTTGATTTTAGAATATGCTCTTGGAGCGGCTACGGTTTCCATTAGTTGGTCAGCCTATATCATCTCTTTATTGCAGGATTTTAACATTCATTTTCCCGCTCATTTTATAGCATCGCCCTGGCAACCTGTAGCTTTAGCCGGAGGCGTTCAAGCTTTCGGATATATCAATCTTCCGGCGCTGCTCATCGTAGCAGCCATTTCAATTGTTTTAATTATGGGCATTAAGCAATCCGCGATGGCGAATGCTGTCATGGTGTTTGTCAAAATAGCCGTCGTGATCGTGTTTATTGCTTTGGGCTTCTTCTATATCAATTATGATAACTATCACCCTTTTTTACCGGAAAATACGGGAGAATTCGGCGATTTTGGATGGAGTGGAGTCCTCCGTGCGGCCGGCATTGTCTTTTTTGCTTTTATCGGATTCGATGCCGTGTCTACTGCTGCGCAAGAAGCTAAAAATCCGCAACGTACCCTTCCGATAGGCATTCTTGGTTCATTAGCGATCTGCACACTGTTGTATATTTTGTTTTCCTTTGTCATGGTTGGCCTTGTGAATTATAAAGATTTAAATGTGGCGGCGCCTGCTGCGTTGGCGATTGAACACACCCCTTTCCATTGGCTCCAATGGCTCGTCAAATTAGCCATTCTCACGGGATTAACCTCGGTCATTTTGGTGTTGCTTTTAGGGCAATCGCGCATATTTTATGCGATGGCAAAAGATGGATTGCTGCCTAAGATTTTTTCCGATATCCATCCTAAATTTAACACACCTTGGGTCTCGACGCTTGTCCTCATGGTGTTTGTGGGATTGATCGGAGCCTTCGCCCCTTTAGAAATGGTTGGCCGGATGACAAGTATTGGAACATTGCTGGCATTTGCTTTTGTTTGCGTAGGTGTTCTAATTTTACGCTACAAAGAACCTCATTTGCCACGCCCCTTTAAAACGCCTTGGGTTCCTTATGTGCCGATACTTGGGGTCATTGTCTGCTTAATTATGATGTCCTCACTAGGATATGAAAGCTGGGTTCGCTTAATTGTTTGGATGGTCATCGGCCTATTTATATACTTTTATTATGGACGGGCGCACCCTTCGATTGAAAAATCGTAAATGCTCTCTCCTTCCCCATTAATGCTTCCATCTTTATAGTATTTGCATGGCATCACAAAAACACATCAATAATGAGTACTTTTTAATAGATAGCGGTGGCAGCCGCAAGTTAGAGAAATTTGGGCCTTTCTTTATCGCCCGTCCTTGCGCACAAGCGGTTTGGCAGCCTAATCTTGATGAAAAAGAATGGAATAAAGCCGATGCAATTTTTACGCGCGATCCGGATAACACTTGGATAAAAAAATCTCACCTTCCTGAATCCTGGATCATTGAAACAGCAGATATAAAATTCAAATTATCCCCGACGGATTTTGGACATTTAGGAATTTTTCCGGAGCAGCGTCCCTTTTGGAAGTGGATCAATGATCAGGTGGTCCAAGCAAAAACAGCAGCTCCTCAATCCATCAAAGTCCTTAATTTGTTTGCTTATTCGGGAGGATCTACCCTTGCTGCTGCTAAGGCAGGAGCTCAGGTATGCCATTTAGATGCTTCTAAAGGGATGGTAGCTTGGGCACGCGAAAATGCGGCGTTGAATCAGGCACAATCGCTGCCAATTCGTTGGATTGTCGATGATGTCAGCAAATTTTTGGCGCGTGAATTACGTCGAGGAAGCCGCTACGATGCCATTATTTTGGATCCTCCTACGTTCGGCCGGGGAGGTCATGGAGAGATTTTTAAAATTGAAGATGATATTATAAAACTCTTGCAAAGCTGCCGCCATGTCTTAGTGGATAATCCCTTATTTATTCTTTTTTCGTGCCATACACCTGGATTTACGCCCATCACCATGCGGCATTTAATGCAGCAAATGATGGAAGGGATCTCGGGCCAGATTGAGGCGGGTGAGATGACATTGACAGGCGATTCTAAGGTTTTAGAACTGCCTAGCGGAACTTATGCTAGGTGGCAGCGTGGATAAAACCGAATTCACTATCACAAGCCTTCAAAATCCACGCATCAAAGAAGCGCTTCATTTGTGGGACCGTAAGCATCGCAATGAAACAGATCTTTTTTTGATTGAAGGTTATCGGGAGCTGTTGCGCGCTTGCGGCGCCGGTTGGGAAATTGTCGACCTATTCTATTGCCCTGAATTATTTCTTGGGGTTAATGAAACCTCCCTTATTGCAAAGTTAGTTAAAAAAGGGGGTAAACCATTTCCTTGCACAGAAGCTGTTTTCCGCAAACTTTCTTATCGAGATAGACCTGACGGGCTCATTGCCATTGCAAAACAAAAACACCCGACCCTGGCTGATTTGGATAAGCCGCATCAAATTCCTCTTTTAGTCGTGGCTGAAGCCATTGAAAAGCCTGGCAATTTAGGGACAATTTTACGCTCTTCCGATGCCGTCGGTGTTGATGGAGTGATCGTGGCAGATCCCTGCACAGATATTTTTAATCCGAATGTCGTTCGGGCCAGCGTGGGAACATTGTTTACCATCCCTGTTATTCAAGCCTCTAGCCTTGAAACGATCAAATGGCTAAAACAAAAGGGCATCGCAATATTAGCTGCAACCCCTTCTGCAACGGTTGAATATACAAAAGTTGATATGACCGGTCCGCTGTCGATTGCAGTAGGGACAGAGCAATTGGGGCTGTCAGAAATGTGGATGAAGGAAGCGGACATACAGGTTAAGATCCCCATGCGCGGCGTGGCTGATTCCTTAAATGTCGCCATGGCAACCGCCCTTTTTCTCTACGAAGCCCTCCGTCAGCGAGACCAAAAGCATGATCCATGAAGTCATTTACGAAGATAATCATATTCTGGTTGTCAATAAGCCTGCCGGTTTGCTGACCCAGCCAAGCGGAACCGATCAAGAAAGCTTAGAGGCTATCTGCAAGGCTTATATTAAAGCAAAATACAAAAAACCGGGCGCTGTCTTTTTGGAAGCCGTGCACCGCCTCGACAAACCTGCCAGTGGAATCGTGTTATTTGCTCGAACCAGCAAGGCCCTTTCGAGATTGAATGAGATCCTCCGTTCAAAACAATGCAAAAAAATCTACACAGCCTATGTGGAAGGAAAGTTGCCGGCTGAACAGGACGCCCTTGAGCATTATTTGAAGCATGACGACCATTATGCTGCCATTGTGGACAGTCAACATCCGGATGCTAAACTGTCCAAGCTGCATTATCGGGTCATTGGACACCATCCGTTAGGCGATATTGTGGAAATTGCGTTGGAAACAGGGAGATATCATCAGATTAGGGCGCAATTTTCTGCAGCGGGATATCCCATTCTAGGCGATGTCAAATATGGAGCTAAGCATCATTTTCAAAAGGATGCCATTGCATTGCACCACAGCAAAATGGAAATACCACATCCTATCAGCAAGCAGCTTTTAACATTCGAAGCACCTTTTAATTCACCATAGAGCCAGCGAGATCACTGAGAAGATGTGAAAATTGAGAGGGAAATAAAAAACAGGATAGTAGGATTGCCTTCGGCAACAGGATAAGCGGCTGCATGTTTAATAAGTCATCGCCTTGGCGATGCTTTTTTTGACATCGCCAAGGCGATGAAAGCGGCGACAAGTCGCCGCACTCCAAAAAAGGAACGGCACCCAAAAACGGCAATTAATAAAAACGTTATTATAGACTTTTATTTAAACATATTTTATTAAAGGCTAGGCAGTTAACCCATAAATAAAAGAGGATCACATGAAGAAAATCTTTGTTTCGTTATGCATGTTACTAGTCAGCTATACCAATTATGGATCAAGTACCCAGCCTTTTGATTCAATTGTCACACTACCTTATGAACCCTATTTTCTACCAAATGACTGGCAAGTATTAAATACATTGAACGAGCTTTCAGGAACGGTATTTATCGATGTCTCTTCAAAACAGGGAGCTGCTGCCCGTTATATCGCACAGGCTAGTGCAGATGGTGTTGCAGTCTATTCGATCAATGAATGGAGAGGAATGAGCGAGTTTCAACGTTTTTTATCCAATGTCATTCAAGAGGGACGCTCAGATAAGGTTATTCCTTTCAGGATGTCTTCTGCAGATGCGGCTGATGCTTTAAATGTGACTGCACAAGTCATTTATTTAAATGCATCTGACCGATGCACGTTGTTTGAGGATATCTTACGATGGTTCGCCCACCTATCTCCAAACGGAAAAATTTGCGGAGATTACTGGAATATCCATGACATTGAGTCTGCTGTAGTAGAGGCGGCCACAGAATTAAATTTGCAGGTTACTGTTTCCGGAACGTTTTGGACTTTGCAAAGAGTCTATTATTAAATTTTATTGATAAGCTTTAGCTTTAGGATTTGTCTTTGTTACAGTAAAATCTAATATATCGCTAAAGGAGGGGTCGCTTTTATTTCGAAAGGCATCTTCAAAGAGTTTTGAAGCATCCTGCTTAGAAATAGAATGACGACCCGAAAACTTTTTATAAAGTTCAAGGCGTGCGGCCATTATTTCATCTACCACTTTTGGATCGTCAAAAATAGCTTGCAGCAGTGTCTTTGGAGCAAGGAACACACGCACTTTGGTTGCATCTGTGAGTGTGATAAAATCTTTCAAAGAATAGTATCCTTTGGGCGATGACTGATCTTCAGCTGTGTCTTCTTCTACATCCTCGCCGTCATCTTCACCCTTGCTTTCCTTTTCTTGGACAGTTAAGAGAGATAATTGATCAGATTTTTTATTCAATTCTTGTTTTGGCTCTATTTTTTTTACAGTGCCTTGCAACATTTCATAAAAAACATGGTTGAGGTCTTCATCAAGTAAGTCCAAATTGGCTAACTGCTTTGTTTTCTTTATTTTCTTTTCTTTGGGAAAGGCATCTGCCACCATTAACGCTTTTAAGAGGGAATGGACAAAATCAGGATTTTTCCGCTCCATCGCTTGAAAAAATGGCTGGTCGTTGTACAAAAGATAGATCAGTTTCCTCGCCAAAGCAAAAAATTGGAGATATTCTTTTGGATGAGCATTTTTTTTGGCAGAATCGATGAACATGGCAAGGCTAAGGCGCGATCGTGCTTTGCCAGTATTTTTAACTTGCTCATTTGAACCTACAGATGGCGGCTTAGGGTTGTTTGGGTCTGAAGGGGTTGGAGGTTGAGGGGGGGGCTGAGCACCACGAGAATGTGTAAATAAAGTTTCGGCTTGTAGATTGATCGATCCCCGTTCTCTTTGATCCATGTATAATGTAAATTGATTTTGTGTGAGGCTGAAATTGCGATAGGTTTCCAAGCGAGTATAAGTTAAAGAGGCCATGACCATGAGAAGGCTGGTGACAAAGAGTAATATGTTCATATTAAAAGCCTCTCATTGATTATACACTATTTGTCTGGCGGTATTGGAAAAAGGAAAAATATAGTTTTCGACTGTTCCTTTCCGTTTGATCTCCATGCGGATCATTCCCGGAAGCATTTTATAATCTTGACTCCAAATATCGATCCATCCCCCTTCAGGACTTGGCTTGACAACCGTTTTTGTGGGCAGCTCTAGAGGCACTTGTTCTTTAGAGTCCCATTTTTTATCGGGGGGAATAAAAAACTCCATGGTAAAACTATCGACACTGTCGAGCAATATCTCCTTTTTGATCCGGGGATTGACTCCATTAATCCATCGTTGAGGAGAGGCCCATGTGGCAAGGCAGAGGCGCCCTTGGAGATCTAAAAAGATTTCGCCAAGCACTTCATTAGACATCTGTTTATCAATATCGGTTTCATTATCATAGGCAAAAAAAAGGCTTTTCGGGCTTCCAGGTTTGAAGATGCCGCCCGGATCGGAATAGGTAAAAAAATAGAAGTTTTGTTTTTCTTTGGTGGGTTTGATGGCTTGGGGAAAAACAAGGGAAAGGCGGTTTTCCATGTAACGACGCTGAAAACTATCCTTTTGGATAGCCTCTGATTGATTATTTATGGCAGCCATTTGCAGATAGAAATAGGATAAAGTAGTGATCAAAATCGCAGACCAAGCTAAGGCAATGAACGTTTCGAGAAGAGTGAAAGGACGTTTGCTGATGATTTTCATGATGAACCTTGAGTTCCATTTGCTTCGCCAAGGTTTCGCCCAATAAAGACTTTATATTTAAATCTAAGCGTATGGTTCAATTGAGTTTCCGCATCTTTATCTTTATATTGTTGAGGCACAAAGTTAAAGATGAGATCGAATAAAAAAATATTCTGATTTCCGATCTGTTTAGGTTTCTGTGCCTTGACAATGAACTGATAGGAACCTCTGTAGGGTAAAAACTTGTCGTAATGGGCCTCTTGCAGCATCCCTTGATCGATTTCAAAAGTTTTTTCCATGATATCTGGCCAGTTGATCTTGTTTAAATACAGCTTTTCAAGGATTGATCCATATAATAGGTTGACAGCGTGATCAAGCTCGACTTTGCGGGTAAATTCCCTTTGGGCTTTCAGCATTTCGACGTGAGGATAGAGCAAAGGGATGGCGCATAAGATAACTAAAGCGCAGGCAATCAATACTTCCAATAAAATAAAAGGGCGTTTTAAAACGGCATACATTTTGTATTACTATTAGTTGGGGCTTAAATTATCTTTTTGATCCCGATCACCGATTTCGCGCATCATCATAAAAGTCAGCTTGTCGTTGTATTCGATTTCCCCATGCGGAGGGCAGGCATTATTTTCAATCGGGCCTTTAATGCCAGCCAAGCTCGATGGATATCCCGGAAGACATATGGATCGTATAAGAGCTTGTTCATCGCGTAATTTTTCAGATGATGAAAAAGTCAAGATGCCTTGACTCATGACGCTTCCGCCTGATTGGAATTTAAGCTCGATCCGATCTTTTGATTCATTGGAAACCACTTTATTTTGAAAAGAGATTTTTTTAATGGCTTTCAAAGGGGGTCGCTTTTTATTGATGACACGGCTCCAATCGTTGGGCAGATTTTTATCCATGGTTAAAGTGTAGCTCAGCCCGGCATTATCGGGAGCAGGTTGGAAAATAAGGCCCGTATCTTGGCGTAAGATAAGAAGGAGATCTTGGGCAAGGCGCAGCTCATTAATGATAAGGCTGACTTCTGTTTCAAAACGCTGCTCGTGCATGAGGCTTCTAATATTGACGGCGACTAGGCCCGACATCATAATCAGAAGCGTCACGACAAGCAGCACCTCGACAAGCGTGATATAATACTTCTTTATGCAGATCATTTCCCGAACATGGTAGCATGTTTACTTGCATATTCGTCATAGCGCTGAGAACGCACTTTAATGTTGCCATTGTCATCGACACTCACTTCGAATACCGATCCCCAGCCATCACGGATCAAAGCATCGGGATTAGACACTAAAGGGGAACTTCTTACAATATCTTGCCATTCAGAACCGATCGAATTTATCATTTCAGGACGTTCTGAGACTTTCAAGTTAAGCAAGGTTTCCAAGCGGTCGATGGCTGTCCGCGTCTTAAAAGCTTTGCCCTCATCCAAACTGCCTCGATAGTTATATGCAATGACTCCGGTGATCAGCGCAATTAAAAACATCACGATCATGATTTCGATCAAGGTAATATAACGTTTTTTACACATATTTGCTTTCATATATTTCTCCTACATAGATATCGAGCTGATATCGGTCATAGGCAATAAAATTGCCATTAACACTGCACCGATGATCGCTCCCATAAAGACTAAAATGATAGGTTGGGCCATAGCCATCAACCTATCTAATGTTTTTTCTAAATCCGCTTCGTAAATATCGGCAATTTTATTCAGCATGGTTGTCATGGTTCCGGAATCTTCACCTACCGATAGCATGCGTGAAACCATTTGAGGAATCCATTTGGACTTGCTCATTTCCATGCTTAAAGAGCTGCCTTCGATGATTTTTGATTCGGCACGCTTCATTTCCTCTTCTAAGACGACATTTCGCATGACGCTTCGCGCGATCTCAAGCGAATCGATCATTGTCAAGCCTCCTTGCTGCAAGGTTCCCATTGTGCGGCAAAAGCGTGCAACGGAAGTTTGAACCATCAATGTTCTGACTAAGGGAACCTTTAGAAATGTGCGTTCCATCCATAGTTTGCCTGAAGGGGAGCGAATCTTATATATCAGAAAAGCCATCCCGCCGCCTATTAGGGGAACATAAGCCCACCAGTAATTCCGGAAAATGTAGCTTAGCTTTAAGATAAATGAGGTAAAAGAGTTCAACTGCCTTCCCTCAAAGATTCCTTCGATGGAGGGAACGACAAAGGTCATTAATAGAATGATGATCAAACAAGAAAAAGAGGCCAGAATGGCCGGATAAATCATTGCTGTAGTGATCTGCCTTTTCAAAGTCATTTGTTTTGACAATAGTTGATTCAACCTTTCAAGCACAATATTCAAAGCTCCTGCAGATTCGCCTGCAGCAATCATGGAACAATACAGTTTGTTAAAACTTTCGGGATAGTTTGACATGGCTTGCGATAATGGAGTGCCCCCCTTGATCTGTTCACATAAGCTCAAAATAATCCGATGAAACGATTCACCTCTATATTGCTCCTCCAAAGCAAGCAAGCTTTGATATAAAGGAATGCCTGCACTAACCAGCTGTGAAAGTTGGACTGTAAAATTCAAGAGGTTTTCACCTCGCAAGTTTTCACGGGCGGAGGCGGATGTTTTTATGGCCATTTTTGTGACCATGACACCCTGTTCCCGCAACTTTTCTTTGGCTTCCTTTTCTCCTTGAGCTTCGATCAACCCCGATTTTTTCTTTCCCTTCAAGTCGATAGCGGCATAATGATAGAGAGGCATTGGCATCAGCTCCGTTCTTCCGAAGCTTTAGTCACTCTCAGCACCTCGCTGATAGTCGTAAGGCCTCTGATGATCAATTCACAGCCATGCGTCAAAAGTGTTATCATTCCACTGTCCCTAGCGATCCGGCGCAATTCAACGGCATCGGGGCTTTTTACGATTTGCTTTTTGATTGCATTATTGACTATCATCAGCTCGTAGAGGCCATGCCTTCCCTTGTAACCTGATCCATAACACATGGAGCACCCTTCGCCGCGGTACAATACACCTTCAGGCAAGTTTTTTTGATCAAGGCCTACACTTTGAAGCTCTTTTTCAGAAGGTTTATAAGAACGGCGGCAGTCGGGGCATATTTTCCTGACAAGCCGTTGCGCAACGACTCCGACGATTGAAGATGATAATAAATAGGGTTCTATGCCCATATCGACGAGGCGGGTTATAGAGGAGGGGGCGTCATTAGTGTGCAGTGTGCTGAAGACAAGATGGCCTGTTAATGCTGCTTGGATGGCTATTTCGGCTGTTTCAAGATCGCGGATCTCCCCGATCATGATGATGTCAGGGTCTTGCCGCAAAATATGGCGCAGTCCAGTTGCAAAATCTAAAGAGATTTTTGGCTGTACGCCAATCTGCGCAATCCCTTTTAAATTATACTCAACAGGGTCTTCAATCGTCATGATGTTTGTTTCTTCATTATAAAGCTCGCAGATTGCACTATAGAGAGTGGTTGTTTTCCCGCTTCCTGTGGGTCCTGTCACTAAAACAATCCCTTCCGGCAATTCGATCAAGGTGCGAAATTCGGCATATAGCGCAGGCAGCATTCCAATCTTGTCCAACCCCAGAATCACATTGCCTTTGTCGAGAATCCGCAACACGATCCGTTCTCCATTAGAAACCGGTACGGTGCTCACCCTGAAATCAATTTCACGGCGTCCCATTTTAAGTTTGATCCTGCCATCTTGGGGCAGGCGATGTTCGGCGATGTCCATCTTTGACATCACCTTGATACGTGTGAGAAGCTGCGCTTGAAATTCTTGTGCAGGTGAATGGCGGCTTTGCAAGACACCGTCGATGCGATAGCGCACACGCAATGTGTCTTCAAATGGTTCAAAATGGATGTCGGATGCACCTTGCTGAATCGCTTCGATCAAGATGAGATTCAAAAGCTTGACGATAGGGGCTTGATGCAGGCTATCATCGAGCAGATCATAAATTTCAACCTCCCCCTCACGTCCATCGCCCTCTAAATTAGCGATGAGTTCGGAGGCAGCGCCGCTTTCCTGACGATAGCATTCGTTGATTGCATTGAGGATGGCTTCTTTGGGGCTATAGACTGCCTTTACTTCACTATCGAGCAGATGCCGCAGCTCTTCCAATGGTTCAAGGTTCAGCGGATCGGCAACCGCCGTGAGGATGAATCCATTTTCCTCTCTAATAGGCATGACAACATGTTTTTTGACAAAGGCGTAAGGAACTTTTTTATAACGTTCGCGCGGAAGGCGAAAGGTGGATAAATCCAAAAAAATAGGCATTCCGAACTGAGCGGCAAGGGAGCGGTTGGCATCTTCTCCGATTAGCATGCCTTGCCGGACCATCTCTTCACTGCGTGAAGCCATTTCTTTGGGATGCTGCTCCTCTTCTTTACCTGCCATCATATTCCCCAATAAAGTTGCAAGGAGGATCGGAATCGGGCACGAAACGGTCTGGCGGACGGCCGAATAACACATTCATTGTACCCGCATAAAGACGGTTTTTCTCCATCTCTTCCGCCTCGATTAGGGCGCACATAAACTCAGGAATATCGCCTGGACGTCCATTCATCTCTTCCGCACGCAATCTGCAAAAATCGTCGCTTGGATCGGAAATAATTTTCGGGGTTAGAAAAATAAAGAGTTCAAGGGCATCATCTTGCATCGATGTGGTGCTGAACAATTTTCCAAAGCCAGGAATTTCTCCCAAATAGGGAATGGAATGTTTAGAATCATCCGTATTTTTTCGGCGCAGCCCTCCAATTACCACAGTTTGCCCATCGGGAATGCTGACTTGGTTGGTAATATGGCGCCTCGTGACATCGGGCTGGCCATTGACAGTGACAGCATTAGCTGTGCCCGCCAATGTGTCGAAAGTAATATCCGTATCCAAGGTGACATAGGAGGGATTGTCATCGAATATGTTGTCAATATCAGTGATATGGATGGTCGGAGTGACTATAATGGTGATCCCGTATTGAGCACGTGTGAATGAGTTTTGAGGAGTGATGCCTCCTCCGGTATTAAACAAAAATACTCCAGTATTGATCGATATTTCATCCACAATGGATATGGTGGCGGGCGTCTGGTTCATCGTGACGACGGTTGGATTAGCATTGATTTGAATATCTTCTTGCTGAATTAAAAAACGGTAAACCAGGTCGAATGCCGGGATTCCATGATTGCCTTCGCGGCTTAAAATGAAATCAAAGATTCCTAAGCGGCTCGGTGGATGGGGCTCATCGACCCCTTTTTTTATGCCAAAAGTGTTCCACAAGATGCTAGAGACGTTTTGGTTAGATGCTAAATCACCCAATCTTAATAAGTTAAGTCCAAAGTTGTCATGTCTTCTAAGCCGTTTTTCGAATACTAAAGCTTCAATCTGAACCATCCTTTTCGGAACATCTAACTTTTTAATCACGTCTTTAATCTTAGGCAAAATATCTGCCTCTACGACCATCACAATAGCTCCCGTTTTCAAGTCTACAATGAAATTATCGCGGTTTTTGTTAGGCATGGCAGGAGGGGGCAAGCGCGGTTCAACAGGTGCAGGATTGACAACGAATCCACCCTGCATGTAAAAATCGCCGGTATAAAGACGTGCCGGTTGGAACGGATTTGGCATGGACTGAATGACAGTCTGATTACCGGGTTCAACAATAGCCGTGGCATTGGTAGGGGGAGGAGGAGGACCCATGGATGGGCCAAAAGGTCCGCCGCCCGGAGGGCCTCCGGGCATACTTGGGTGAGGAAAAGGTCCTGGCCGGCCCATATGCCGCTCTAATGCTGATTCATTTTGAACCATGAGGGCATAAATTTTGTAGAGGATCTGGGCGAGCTCTTCGGGATCGGAGTGCTTTGTTGTATACCACCAAACAATTTTTTCGCGGGATTCTCCCACTTGATTTTCAACTTGGTTGATGATTTCTTCAGCTTTCTTGATCTCCTCTTTGGTTCCGATCAAGAAAATAGCTTGAGCGATATGCTTAAGAGCAATTATTTTTAAACCATTTACATCGGATATGCTTGCATCGCGCCGATCACCTTTTAGGTCCATTGGAGGGCGTCCGCTTGAGGGCCTCTCTCCAAGTCGTTCGAAAGCCCTTGGAGCTTCTGCAAATTGATCAAAAATGGCGCCCAAGATTTTAGCCATCTCTTCCGCATTGACCTTTGTTAAAGCGCGAATTTTATATTCTTTATCACCGGTATTGGAGGCGACAAAATCATATAATTTCAAGATATCCTGAACTTCAGCGGCTGCGGCAATGATCAAAATATCCCGGCCGATCATCTGCAGCACAGTGGTATTGGGATTAATAAACTTATCCAGAAAGGCCCAAATGCGCCTCACTTCCGAAGGCTCCGGAGAAAGCATAAAACAAATTCTTGTTTCAGGAGGAATGAATGCAAGTTCCCGTTTACAGTTGGTAATGAGCTGGATTCCCGATTTATCTTGCTTGAGAAGATAAAGCTGACGGAGAAAAGGATTCAGTTGACGGATGCCGATGCCATTTTGATTGAGGATCAGCTCTATCATTTCATTCCACGAAGCGCGTGGAATGGGAATATTGGAATCGACGCTAACTTTGATAGAGGCAATTTCGGGCGGCATCACATAGACAAAGCTGTGCGAACCGTAATCGATGATCAATTGGCCTAAGGTACTTTCAGGTTGCTGCCATAATGAGTAGCCCCCTTCATGTCCAGATTGCACCGCCATATCGCGCCAATTAGTTTCAAGCGCTTGGATATTATCCCTGACAATATTGATCCGATCTAAAAGTTCTTTAAAACTACATTCAGATGCATTTTCTTGGAAGAGATTTAAAACTTGCTGATAAAGGGATTGCAGTTCGGTTTGATTCTCCCTAAGTTCTTTATTGAGCTGGATCAAGACAGTTTGCATATCGGCCGTCAAATCGCCGCCTGCCGGTCTGATGCCCGCTTTTTTTTCGGCAATTGTCTGAGCCGGCATCGTGGTAAAATCCAATAAGCTAAAAATCGTAGCGATGAGGCATGTAAAATTTTTCATAACCCTCTTCCTTGTCTAATCTTCATCATCTTCATCGTCATCATCATCATCATCGTCCTCGTCATCATCTAAAGAACAACCTTTAATACTATTAGTTGATCTGCCTGCAGAGCCCGCTGCATTAGTGGATTGCTGCAAAGGGATTTCGACAGGATACATTTCAGTCCTGGCTGAATTGAACAGCGTACCCATCAAATATTGCTTATCATCTCTTTTTTCAACAGCATCAAACACAAACATAGGGCCTATAATTTTACGTTCGACATAATCATCAATTTGTTCAGGAGTTGCTAGTTTGATCCATCCATCTTTCGTCAAAACGAGCCAATCTTGAGGGCTAAGCAAGATCCTTTCCTTGTTGATTTCAAAAACAAATTGCGTTCTTGTGCGTGCGCTGACAAATTTAAATTGTTGGATGACATTTGCGGGTGAAGCGGCTTCGGATGTCTTTAATAAATTCAAGGCGATTTTACCTTTTCCTTCAGGATCCCATAGTTCAAGGTTCATCAACCGATCATCGATTTTTTTGACCACCATCATCGGCTTGCCTAAAGAATCAACACCCGGCTTAACAGATTTCCACCGTCCATTAACCCAGACAAGACTGTCATTTAAACCAACAAAAACAGAATGGGCTTCATCGCCTTCGCCAAAATCGATCCGCTGCTTGCTTGCAAAATCTGCATATTCTTTGCCGCCATGTTTAGCAAAGAAAACATCAGGGCCATACCAACGCGCCCTTTGCCTAGCCAATAAGGTCGCATCTACACGGTTCTTGCCGATTTCCCATAGAGAGGCGCCGCCAAAACGGGTGTATTCTTTTTCAGGCAAGTTAAAAACAGCTCTATTAGTGGGTTCGCTGAGGACGACTCCGTTGTCTCCACGCATGCTCACTTTTACAACAGCTTCATTGTTTTGGGCTCCCGCTTCCATCCAAAGCGAGGTCTCCTTATTATCCGGACTAAACACATATTGAGGGGGATGCAGGTTTCTGTCGTAAAGAATATAGAGTTTTTGTCCTGGAGTAACCGAAGAAATCACTTTATTCCCCGTAAAGGCAAAATGGAGAAGCGGGTTTTCCGTGGTTGCATCGGGTCGGCCGTTTTTACCGTAATAAATTAAATAACGTGATAAATCAGGCAGCTGCTGCGACATGGGAGCGAATTGCAGAGATAATAAGGGAGCTCCAATGAGGTTATAAGCTTCTGAGGGTAAAGCAAAGGCGCGTTTAGGCAGAGCCGTTTTTGGGGGAGGTTTATTGGAAACAGGGATTTCTTCGGAGTGGAATAGCAGGATCAGAAATCCCCCTGCAACCAAAGCAATTGCAAGGCTGCCGATTATGTAGTTGATCCATGCAAGCCGATTTTTTATCATCCTAACCTTGAATAACATGCGTATAACGCTTACATCCTACCAGAAAACAGGAAAAAATATAAGAAAAATAGAAGGAAAAAAGCCGCATTTCACTTTATGACATTTGCAATTATCTTTTAATGGATTATAATTAATTTAAAAGAGATTAATTAAAATTTTAAACTAGCATTAGGTTGTTATTATGGCAAATGAAACAAATTTAAAAAAAAGTTTTTTGATTTGGGCTACAATTAAAGAAGGCTTTAGCATTCTATTCAAAAATTTAGGAGTCATCATTCTTGTGGAAGTGATCGCCGCCGCCTGTTGGCTGGCTGTTCACTCCCTTTTTTTTCATTCCGGCGGAATACTAAACCATTACATTTACGTCCTAGCGACTTTTTTAATAAGCACGATTCTTGCCATCGGCTATGCCAATATTTCTTTAAAACTAGCACGAGGTGAACAAGTTCATCTTTCCGATCTATTTAATCGTTCTGAGGTCCTTGTCAGCTTCATTATTGCTGAATTTTTATCTGGTTTTGCTATTATTATTGGATTAATCTGTTTGATCATTCCCGGCCTTATCTTAGCTGTTAAATTCAGTCTATTTAATTACGTAATCATCGATAAATCAGAAGGGCCGATCAAATCTTTGGAAACAAGTTGGAATATCATTAAAGGTGCCTCGTGGAGGCTCTTTTTCTTTTATCTGGTAGTGATATTAGTCAATTTTGGAGGATTGTTGCTATTGGGAATAGGACTATTGTTTACAATTCCAGCAACGATGATAGCCACAGCTCTTGTGTATCGACAATTGTGGAGGCAGACCTATGAACCAACAGTGATCGATGTGCAAGCGCAAGATCTTTTATGAGAGAATGCGCAGCGGCTTGAAATCGAGATAATCCGCTGCCGCATAAATATATTTCACACCATTCTTTTCCCCAAAAAGAGGGATTCCATGCTTCACATTATGAAGATGGCCAAACACACAATATTTGATATTATTTTTTTCTAATAAGGTGGAAACGCGTGAATCTTTAAGGTCGGCGCTGATAGGTGGATAATGGGTCATGACGATTTTGATCCCAGGAAATTGGTTCATTTCCTTTAAGCTTAATTCCAAGCGGCCCAGTTCACGCAGGAAAATTTTTTCTGCCTCTTCGGAAAAATCCCGTTCCTCAAGTTTTTTGGAATAGGGATTAGGCGTAAAATTAACGTATTGTTCAAAATTATATTCTGCGGTATCCCAAAGACGGGCGCCGCCTATGACGCAATTTTTCCATGCAAAAGCGTTATTTTGAATGAGATGAATGGAAGGCGGCAGGATCTCTTTGATTTGTTTTAAAGAGGTCCACCAGTAGTCGTGATTGCCTCTTAGCATGACTTTTGTACCTGGCAAGGTATGAATGAAATCAAGGTCCGCTTTTGCCTCTCTGGGATGCATGCCCCACGATATATCACCCGGGAGCAATACCAGGTCGTCGCCCGATATGGAAGACTCCCAATGCATTTTGATTTTTTGCATATAGCCGATCCAGGGTTCGCCGAACACATCCATGGTTTTTTCGGGGACTCCGATGGCTAAATGTAGATCAGCTAAGGCCCAAACAGTCATGAAGAGCTCCTAAAGAATAAATCCATCGGGCAATGAAACACCTTGAGGGACGATGATAATGCCATCCCTAATAAAAATATTGTTGCCGTTATAATTTTGCAGCTTATTTTTGTTAATCAACTGCACATTTTTGCCAAGCCGCACATGTTTATCTAGAATGGCTCGATGGATGATGCAATTTTCGCCGATCGAAAGTTCTTTAGGTAAATGGTTGGCGTGCATTGAAGGTTGATAAAAGTCGTTGCCAAGGATGTAGCTATGATGGATGGAACATCCTTTATGAACGATTGAACGAGGTCCCAAAATGCTATGTGAAACGTCTTTAGCTTCAATGACAGATCCTTCGCAAATGATCGATTGCTGTAAGTGGGTATTTAAAATTTTTGGACCTTGGAGATGATGGCGGTTTGAATAAATGGGCCAGGTTTCATCGTAGAAATCGAAGGCAGGATTAGTTTGGGTCAATTTCATATTGGCATTGTAGAAAGATTCAACCGTGCCGATATCTTCCCAGTAATTTTCATGAATATAAGCGGCGGTTTTGCCCCACTTGATCTGTGTTGGAATAAGATGACGGCCGAAGTCTTCACGACTGTCTTTTGAAAGAAGCTTGCAAAGAGCTTCCCGTTTGAAGAGATAGATCCCCATAGAACCCATGTAAGGCTTGTCTGCGCGGTTAGAATGAAGAAATTCGGGTAAATCAGACTCTGTTTGCGGTTTTTCGTTAAAATCTTCGACAAAGTGATTATTGTTGACTTTCATGATGCCCATGCGCGCGATGTCTTGAAAGGAAATAGGCATGGCTGCAATGACTAAGTCGGCATCGGTTTGGTAGGCGAAGCGGAGCATATTTAGAAAGTTCATTTTGTATAGTTGATCTCCGGAAAGGATCAAAAAGTAATCGACCGGAATATCGATGAAGTATTCTAAATTTTGTCTGACTGCATCGGCTGTGCCCAAAAACCAGTCATTCTGCGTAGGCTTTTGTTCAGCGGTCAAAAATTCTAAATAACCGGCTGGAAAGATATCATAACGATAGGTTTGAAAGATGTGCCGATGGAGCGATGCTGAAAGGAATTGAGTAATGACAAAAATTTTGTGGCAGCCTGAATTTATCGAATTTGAAATTGGCACATCGATCAGGCGATGCCGTCCGCCTAAACTCATGGCCGGTTTGCAGCGCGATTGTGTCAAAGGAAAAAGGCGCGTTCCCTTGCCGCCTCCTAAAATGATGGCGGCCACTTTTTTCATATCTAACGAAGCAGGTCTGTTGCAGTGAAGTTGATCGGATAAATCATGCATAATGTGGAAGGATCTTTGGTTTGTCGGCTATCTTAAAAGATTATTTATTTATAAAAAAGAAAATAGGTAATAAATTTTACCACAGAGAACACAGACTCGACTTTGTGGATTTATTCAGGCTTTTGAGCTCGGCAAGATCTTGTAAACTTTTGACGGTTTACTTGTAACGATTTCTTAAACTCAATAGCTTAAGCATTATTTCATGCTGCCGCCATTTGATTTATGATTTCCCTCAGTTCTTCGTTCCACAGTTCGATATTTTGAGCGAACTGTGAAGTGTATCTTTTTTCCAAAATATGTCTTCTCACATAAGCTAGAACATCTGAAAAAGTTACATGTTTTTTTTGATACCAAGAACTGGTCTGGATCAATATTTTATCATTCTTTTCTTTTTGAAGTTCCAAAGCTATAAGATTAATAATTGAAAAAGATGCCAAAATACTTGGCGTTTCCCTTTCAATTGCTTTATCGGACCACTGTCTTTGACTTTCCATCCCTAAATGGGCACGCACTTCTTCGAAAGTTACTTCTATAGGCCAACGACCCATGTAATCCTCTATAATTCTTTTAGTGGTGGCATTAAGGTCTAATGTAAACAAAGCTACAGGTTCTGTTTTACCGTTTGGATCTCGAATCAATATCCATTTTATTGGGACAGGACGAATTCCATAGCTATACCAAAGGCACGTTCCCGTCAAAAATTCAATTTTTTTCATTTTGCCACTATACCAAAGAGCTTCATCCATTTCCCATCTAAGAGAATCGTCTTTAAGCATATCTTTAAAAGTTGTCATTCTTTTACCAACCAAGTTTTTTTGACCATTTTTCTTAATAGAGGGAAATTCAAAAGTTCGCGCATCTAAACGCATTCTGGATGTAAAATTAACGTTATAATTAACACAAGTATTCGCTAATAAATAGGTAGCAAAAGCGCTGTCAGCAATAATGTTAATTTTAATTGAATTCCCTGCCCAACGCCTGAGAAGCTTAACTACTTGAGATGCCCATTCATTTAGAGTTTTATGCTTTTTTCTTCTTCCTTCGTTATCTTTTTTATTTTTAGAACTAGAAAGCGGCTTTTCTGGGGGCATCAGAATAGTTAAAAAAGGTAAAGCCCATATTTTATGTGTCCAAGGTAATTTGATTTGAATGGTACACACCAACCAGAGTAAACCAGGAACCAATACTTTTCGTTTTTTTGTTGATCTAACAGCATCTCTTTGCATATTAATGCTTCTGATTTGAGGGCCTTTCCTGCGTTCCACGGTCGTATCAAGTGCAATATTGATAGTTTCGTTTTCAGGAAACAAAGAAATTAATTTTAGAAAAAGAATTTTCGACCCCTGTAATGGAGACCATCTATTTTTATTAAAAAAGCTGTGGTAATCAGAATAATTTTTCGAATGCCTGAAACCCATTCTTTTCAAAAGGGCTGTGACAGTACGACATCCTTTGCACAATATATGAGCATGAAAGAGCAATAAGAATTTATTAAAGGTCGGCTTAGAAAAAAGTGGCGAGAAAATGGTAAGTATTGTGAGAATGGAGTGAGGTAAATTTGTCATATGTCCTTTGTTTTCCGGAAGAAAAAAAATTACATATTGTCAAATTTACCTTTTTATTTTCAGAAAAAAATCCACAAAGTCGAGTCTGTGTTCTCTGTGGTAAATTTAAAGTTGCTCTGTGATTATTTATAAAATGTTTGATTGGACTGGCGCATCGACAACAATAACTCACAGGGTGCAAATCGGCTGCCATACGCCTTTTCAAAGGCCTGCAGCTGATCCACGACATAATTGATCCCCAAACTATCGGCATACTTCAGCAAACCTCCTCTGAAAGGGGGAAATCCAATGCCCATGATCAAGGCCATATCCAGATAATCGGGACGCCCAATGATCTTCTCTTGCAAGCACCGTGCCGCTTCATTCACCATGGCCAAGATGGCTCGATCCTGCATTTCCATTTCAGGCATGTCTTTTGTTTTTTGAGATGGCTGTTTGACAAACTTCAAAACTTCGGGATTAAACTTCGTATGATGTTTGCCGTTATAAAGATAAAATCCTTTGCCGGTTTTTTTGCCTAATAACTTGTGCTCGTACATCGTCTCTATTATTTTTGGGCCTTGCATGCGTGGTCCGTAGGCTTTCTCAAGGATCTGATTGACTTTATAGGAGACATCGACCCCCACTTCGTCGGATAATACAAAAGGAGGCATCGGAAAGCCAAAATTCAACATCATCCGATCAAGGCGTTCATGATCCACACCCTCTTCAAAAAGGTACATCACTTCGTTGGCGCCCATGACAAAAACGCGGTTCACTAAAAAGCCTTCGCAATCGCCGACGACCATAGGGGTTTTGCCCAATTTTTTGCACAGGTCTACCGCCGTAGCAACAGTTTGAGAAGAGGTTTTTGCTCCGCGCACAATTTCCACAAGAGGCATGCGATTGACCGGGTTGAAAAAATGCATGCCGACAAAGCGTTCAGGATGTTTCAACGTGTCGGCCATTTCAGTAATACTTAGAGAGGATGTATTTGAAGCAATGATGGCTGTCTCTGGAATATCTTTTTCTAAATCTTGATAAATTTTCTTCTTGAGTTCTAAATTTTCAGTTGCCGCTTCAATGACAAAATCAACGTGCTGGAAGCCTGATGAATCCAACACGCCGCTAAGCTTTTGAAATTTCAAGGCAGCCTCTGTATTTTTTAATTTTTTCCTTTTGACAGATCCATTAAAGAGGGTTTTAACAGCGCCGAATCCTTTGCCTAAAGCTTGCGCATCGACATCTTTCATGCGCACAGGATAATCGTGATCAGCCAGCAGCCATGCAATGCCGCTGCCCATGACGCCGGCTCCGATGACAGCCGTCGATTTGATTGGAAGCAATGCGACTTTTTCGGAAACGCCGGGATCTTTTTTTAAAGCTTCTTGGATAAAAAATAGGCCGATTAGATTTTTTGCAATCGGAGCGCCTTCCGGTAAATATTTCAAGATGGCGTTTGCTTCATATTCAAGGCCTTGCTGTAACGGCAGCGTACTTGTATTCTTTAATACTTCAAGGGCAAGCAGAGGAGCTGGATAATGGCCATGCGTTTTTGCAAGGATATCTTTTTTGGCTTTGTAAAATAGAAGTGCGCGCCCGGCAGGATTGGCTTCGATCAGCCAATGCATCATTCCGCGAGGCTTGCGCCGTTCTAGAATTTTCTTCCGCCCTTCAGGAGTTAAAATTTGTTTTATGAACTCAGATGTTTTTTCATCCTTGAATTCATGCGCCGCTAGAGCATCGGCTAAATGGATTTTAAACGCTTTATCGCCCTTGACGGGTTTGCCGGACAAAACAAGGTTGACCCCTTCCTTAAGTCCCACGAGACGCGGCATCCGTTGTGTTCCACCCCAGCCTGGAATGAGGCCAATCGTGACTTCAGGCAAGCCTAATTGTGTTTTAGGATTGTCAGAAGCGATCCGATAAGTGCAGCTTAAGGCCATCTCCATGCCGCCGCCTAGGCATGCTCCATTAATATAGGCGATAGTAGGAAAAGGGAGTTTTTCCAGCTTATTAAAGACGCGATGGCCTGTATGGATGAGGCGCTCTGCAAGGGAAGGATTATCAAACACTCCTTGAAAACTATGCAAGTCTGCTCCGGCAATGAAAATGTCCTCTTTTCCACTTGAAATCACCAAGGCTTTGATATCTTTGCGATCTTTGATTTTATCGATAACGCTTTCCAATTCCTCCAAAACAGCCGGCGAGAACTTGTTGACTTTTTCATTCGGCAGGTCAAAAACTAGATGTCCGATTCCATTCTCATCGATGGTCAATTGAAACGCTTGTGGCATTGAATTCCTCCTATTGTGATTCTAAAAGTACTGCTTCTCCTTGACCGCCGCCAACGCATAATGTCGCCAGGCCAAGCTTTTTATCCCTTCGTTTCAGCTCTTTCAATAAAGTCAAGACGAGACGTGCGCCCGATGCGCCCAGGGGATGTCCCAGAGCGACTGCTCCTCCATTGACATTGAGTTTTTCCATGTCTATTGTGCCCAAAGGTTCTGCCCGATTTAATTGTTTGCGGCAAAATTCTTGCGAGGCAAGAGCTTTGATAACTGCTAGCACTTGGGCAGCAAATGCTTCATTGATTTCAATTAAATCGAAGTCGGTTAATTGTTTGCCTGTTTTAGAGAGTAGCTTATCGATCGCAAAAGCCGGCCCAAGCCCCATCCGGCTTGGATCGAGGCCTGTGTAGGAATATTCAGTTAAATATCCAAGAGGTTTTAAACCCAACTCTTTTGCCTTAGATTCTTTCATAAGTAATACTGCAGCTGCTCCGTCGGTCACTTGACTCGAATTGCCTGCTGTCACTGTTCCGGTAATTTTTTCAAAGGCGGGTTTTAAAGCATTCAAAGCTTTTAAAGTCGTATTAGCGCGAGGGCCATCATCTTGAGTTTGCAAGCTTTGATAAGTGGGAGGAATGGGTACGGGGATGATTTCGTCGTTCAGCCTGCCTTCCTCTGTAGCCTTGCTAGCCCTGGTTTGGCTCATGAGCGCAAATTGATCCTGTTCTTCGCGTGTTATTTTAAAGTCTCTTGAAAGATTTTCAGCGGTTTGCCCCATGGAAAGGCCGCAAATAGGATCGGAGATTTCCGGAATTTCCGGTTTTAAAAAGGAAGGACGAAATGAAAGCAATGAGCCTAACTTCTGCTTCCAATTTTTAGCCTTATTCAATCTAACCAGGAAATCTTTCATTTTTTTAGGAAAAAGGACCGGAAAGCCGCTCATCGATTCCGCGCCGCCGGCAATGATCACCTGCGCTTCATCGATCCACAGCTTATTAGCAGCTGTCACGACGGCTTCCATGCCTGAAGCGCAATTTCGGTTAACGGTGAATGCGGGCATTTTTATAGGCAAGCCTGCCTTGACAGCAATGATGCGGGCGATATTGGTTGCATTTGCAGGCTGTAGGACATTGCCAAAAATCAGTTCATCAACTTTGTCTGCAGGAAAACCTGTGCGCGCCATAAGTTCTTTGACAGCATACGCCCCCAGATCGTCCGGCTCCATATCTTTCAGGACGCCTCCTGCTTTACAGAAAGGGGTTCTGACACCATCTATAATGGCGATCCTCTCTTTCATGTTTTTGCCTCCTGTGGATACATTGCATCGATAAGATGCTGATATTTGTTCATGATAACTTCTCGTCTTAACTTCATTGAAGGGGTCATTTCACCTGCTTCGATGCTGGGTGGGTGGGGAATGAAGCAATAGGCGTGAATTTGTTCCCAATGGTTAAGATGTTTATTCAAGGATTCGAATAACTTGTCCATTTCTCCCCGTACGAATTCGGAATTCAAAAATTCATCATCGGATAAATTTTGTGCCTGATGCGCTGCTTTCAAGCTATCCAACACTTCTTTATTTGGGAATAACAAGCAAGAAGCAAATTTTCTCCCGTCGGCAATGACCATCGCTATTTCGATCAGCGGCGCTTGGCAAATGAGTTGTTCAATGGGAACAGGCGCAACATATTCCCCGGTCGATGTTTTATACAATTCCTTTAAGCGTCCCTGCAATTTTAAGTAGCCATCTTCATCAATTTCACCTTTGTCTCCTGTATGCAGCCATCCATCTTGATCGAGCACTTGAGCCGTGAGTTCAGGTTCTTTATAATAACCGCGCATCACAAGCGAGCCTTTGACAAGGACCTCTCCTTCAGGTGTCGTTTTGATCGAGATGTGTTTGAAAGGCGGGCCGACTGTTCCAATTTTGTTTTTGGCGGGTGTATTGACAGTAATGGGGCATGCTTCAGTTAATCCCCACCCTTCGTAAATGGGAACGCCTATTTCCTGAAAAAAATGGTTGAGGTGTGGATTTAAAGCCGCGCCTCCTGATATGACCACTTCTACACTGCCTCCCAAAGCATCTCTCAGATGTGAATAAACAATGGTATCCACAAGCGGATGCATCAGATATTTGATCAATGAATCCGAGTCTTGATTGGCTAAATCGAAAGCCCACTGTCCCAGATGCCTTTTCATAAAGCCTGCCGTCTGAACAGCCGCTTGCATTTTTGCATAAAGTTTTTCTAATAATCGTGGAACGACTACCATGATGGTCGGATGCACTTCATGGCAGGCATTCCGTAAGTTTTTGACATCATTCATATAATAGATGCAGGCTCCGTGCCCTAGCAACGTTAAGTTCAAGGAAAAACCGAAAATATGAGCTAATGGAAGGATGCTAAGATAGCGTGTTTCCAAAGGGATAAGCTGGATGGGTACATCGGATAGGTGTCGAAGTAAGTTCTGATGGGTCAATTCAACTCCCTTTGGCGTTCCTGTCGTAGCACTCGTATAAATGATCGCTGCAAGATCGTCATCATGAATCTCTTTCAAGAGTTGCGAAAAAGCTTTGGGGCATTCCTCATCATAAGTGCGCCCGCGATCGATGATTTGTTGGTATGGAATAGAAGTTTCATCTTGTGCATTTGGTGCCATCTCTATGACAAGCGAGAACTGTTCGCGATGTCGATCAAAGATGGAAATGGGAGTAGGTCTTTCAATAAAAATTTTTTTCATGTCGGTTTGAGTGGCTTCATAAATAAAATTTTCTTCAGAAAGATTAGGAAAAAGTGGAATTAAAGTCGCACCTGTGAGAATGACGGCCAAATTGATCACTGTCCATCTGGGCGAGGGTAAAGCCATTAATCCAATGCAATCCCCCCGTTTTATTCCACTGGCTATAAGGCCCAAGGTCAAATCTTTAACTTCTTGGGTAAAATCTTGCATTGAAATAGCATGCCATTGCCCCTGCTCGTAATAATTCAATGTACGGGAGTTGACATAAGTTGAACTTATATGGTTATAAAACGCAGCAAAATTATTGCAAGGCACCATAATCATACCCTAGCCGCTGTCGGCTACCTCTACTTGTTATTATAATTCAAATGATAATTTTATTTTTTTTCTTAAAGAAGGATTTTTCCAAAAAAACTTGTAAAAAATTATTGTATGCATCAAAAATTGCCAACAGCGAACGACGGTGGTTTCTATGAAGAATTCGTTTTACCAACGCGATATCATCGCCATCAATGATTTTAGCAAACAAGATATCCTTTACATTCTTGATCAAGTCAAACATCTTAAAAGTCATCCCCAACCTTCTCTTTTGCAGGGGTTTATATTGGCTAGCTGCTTTTTCGAACCCTCCACCCGTACGCGCCTTTCTTTTGAGGCGGCTATGCTACGTTTAGGGGGGCAAACTTTAGGCTTTTCCGATGCCCGATCGATCTCATCCAAAAAGGGTGAGAGTTTGGCAGATACAATGCGCATGGTCAGCCATTATGCCGACATTATCATCATCCGCCATCCTCTGGAAGGTTCAGCCCAGCATGCGGCAGATACGGTTGATGTCCCCGTCATCAATGCTGGCGATGGAGCCAATCAACATCCGACGCAAACTTTTCTCGATTTATTCACAATTAAAGAAACACAAGGAACGCTCGAACAATTGCATATCGCTTGCGTAGGGGATTTAAAATATGGTCGCACAGTTCATTCACTTGTGCAAGCTTTGACCTACTTCAATGCCCGGCTCTACTTAATTTCTCCGGCCATGTTGGAGTTGCCTCAAGAAATTTGCACCCTTTTGCGTGAAAGGGGCCTTAAATTCTCTTTTCATAAGACGTTGGAAGAGATATTAGATCGCGTCGATATATTATACATGACTCGTATTCAGGAAGAGAGGTTTGTTCATAAATTTGAATTTGAACAAACCAAGCAGGCTTTAGTATTAAAAACCGCCCATTTAAAAAATGCCAAACGCAACCTTAAAATCCTTCATCCTCTTCCAAGGATCTCTGAGATCGATCTAGAATTAGATCAAAGTCCCCATGCTCACTACTTCAAACAAGCTAAGGACGCGTTATTTGTCCGCGAGGCTTTATTAGGTTTGACGCTTGGAAAATTGGAATAAGGAGTTGAGGATGATGCCTGTCAAAACGTTATCAGTAGCAGCCATCCGAAATGGCACTGTTATCGACCACATCGCGCCCGGACAAGCCTTAAAAATCATCCGCCTGCTTAAGCTTGCCCACCATCGCAAGGTTGTTACGGTTGGATTGAACTTACCCAGCCAAGAGTGGATCAAAGATCTAATTAAGGTTGAAGATTGGGAGTTGCCGCTTGATGAAGCTAATCGTGTCGCTATCTTAGCGCCGCATGCCACCATCAATATTATAAGGGAATATGAAGTAAGCCAGAAATATCAGGTTGAAATTCCCTCTTTTGTCATTGGCGTTGTGCCTTGCATTAATCCACACTGCGTCAGCAATCATGAACACATGCTCAGTTATTTGAATGTCGAACAATGGAAAAAGATCATTTCGCTCCAATGCCGCTATTGCCGTAAAACGTTTTCCTATCAAGATAGCCAACATCAAGGATAAAACACATGGTCAAAATCAAGGATGTCAGAACTCCGGAAGGGGAAATAAAAACGATCGATATTCCCGGTCAAGATATCATTGTAGAGGCTCAAGGCAGATTGACAATATTACCCGCATTGATCGATCCACATGTGCACTTCCGGACGCCCGGCGCCGAATACAAAGAGGATTGGAGGCACGGCGCTGAAGCTGCTATTGCAGGAGGGGTGACTACCGTGATCGATATGCCTAATAACATTCCCTCATGCTGTACGAAGGCAGCGGTTGAAAACAAAATGCAGCTCATTGACCGTCAGCTCGAAGAGGTGGGCATCCCCTTGCGCTACCATCTTTATCTTGGCGCCGATAAGAATCATATTGAGGAGATTGGCAAAGCTAAAAAATTGATAGTGGGTGTCAAAATATACATGGGGTCTTCCACAGGAGATCTCGTCATGGATGATGATGAAGCTCTCGACAAGGTTTTCCAAATTGCAGCTCAAGAGAATGTCATTATCGGCATTCATGCTGAGGATGAAGCCATCCTTAAAACATATAAAAATAAATATAAAAATAACACTGATCCAAGTATCCATTCCAAAATCCGCGATAGAAGCGCTGCAATCAAAGCCGTTGAAAAAGCGATCGCTCTTACCGAAAAGTATAGCGCGCAGTTATGCGTCTTGCATCTAAGCACCAAAGAAGAGCTCGAACTTGTCAAAGAGGCTAAACAACGGGAGTTATTAGTCTTCGCCGAAGTTTCACCCAATCATCTTTTTTTGAATGAAAAAGATTACCAACGTTGGGGGACTCGAGTTCAGTTGAATCCACCCTTGCGTACAGAGGAAGACAACGAAGCCTTGTGGAAAGGCATTCGTGATGGGACTGTGGATATGATCGGCACCGACCATGCCCCGCACACCTTAGAAGAAAAAAATAGACCTTATGGACAAGCACCTTCAGGGATTCCAGGTATTGAAACGATGCTTCCGCTCCTTTTAAATGCCTATCATGAGGAGAGATTGTCTTTGGGAAAAATTGTTGAATTGACCCGCAGCAACACCGAAATGATTTTTCAGCTCCCCCCGCAAGATGATGTTGTGCTTGTGGATTTGGAAATGGTCAAAGAGGTGCGCAATGAAAATCTCAAAACGAAATGTGGTTGGTCGCCTTATGTAGGAAAAGTACTCAAAGGATGGCCGATCTACACGATCCTCAAAGGGCAGGTATTCCGTGTCGGCTAAAATCTTAACAGAAGATGGGTTGCTGCCGGCTTGGCATTTGCGCGTTTCTCCTTTGTACGCTATTAAAAAAAGCTACTTGGAAAATGCGGCGCATGGACCCTATTTCGAAGGGGTCATTCCGGAGCGTCTCCGAGTTTCTGCAAACAAATGGAAAAATTTTCTCGGCTTTAAAATAGCCTCTTGCATCGGTGTTCCAGCAGGGCCTTTGTTGAATGCACGTTGGATAAGCCTTGCTGCTAAACTGGGATATGATGTCCTTTGCTATAAAACCATCCGCAGTCATGCCTATGAAGGTCATCAGCTACCCAATGTCATTTTTGTGCAGGGGGATGGACAGCTTGTGCCGGGTCATCTGCCGGCTTATTTACAAAGCTTAGGCCATCCGCCAAGCTGTTTGGAAAAATTGGCTATCACTAACTCTTTTGGGATGCCCTCCCGTTCTCCGGATTATTTAAAAAAAGATATCCCTGCAGCTCAACATTCCCTTTCCAAAGGGCAAGTGATGATTATTTCAGTTGTAGGCACGCCGCCTAAAACATCTTCCGATAGGGCTTTTAATGATGATTTTGTGGAAGCGGCTCGATCCGCCAAACAATGGGGTGCAAGTATCATCGAAGCAAATTTCTCCTGTCCCAATGCCACAACCGGAGAGGGGTGCATCTATTATAATCCGGAGACGATCGAAACGATTACAAAATCGATCGTACAGGCTATTGCTCCGGTTCCACTAGTCATCAAAATGGGTATTTTTCCCGATAAAGCTCTTATGCGTAAAGCCATCACTTCTGCCGCAAGATCAGGGGCTAGAGCCATCAGCGGCATTAATACGATCAGCATGGCGGTTTATGATTCAAGAGGCGAACCTGCATTAGGCAAAGAGCGCCTTGTGAGCGGAATTTGCGGAAGTCCTATACGTGAAGCAGCCCTTGATTTTATCCGTGAAGCACGCAGCATCATCGATCGAGATAAGCTAGAGCTGGCTATCATGGGATGCGGAGGAATTACCTTGCCTGAACATTTTGATTTTTTTATTAACGCCGGCGCCGATATTGCCATGACGGCCACAGGTATGATGTGGGACCCTTACCTAGCACTGCGCTATCACAGGAGACAAGCATGCAACGACGGAATTTGATTTTAAATTTATTTGAAATTGGTGGAATGAAGTTTGGATCTTATAAATTAAAGAGCGGTTTTACATCTCCGATTTATATTGATTTGCGATTGATTGTTTCCTATCCAGAGATTTTAAAAGAGATTTCCGAGGTGATGTGGAGTACCATTAAAGCTTTGGAATTCGATATGTTGTGCGGAGTTCCTTATACCGCTTTGCCAATCGCCACGGCCATGTCTCTTGCACACGGAAAACCAATGGTAATGCGCCGCAAAGAGATCAAAGAGCATGGCACCCGCAAAGCGATTGAAGGTTCGTTTACAGCCGGTCAAACCTGTCTTGTCATCGAAGATCTTATCACCAGCGGCAGCAGTATTTTTGAAACCATCGCCCCTTTGGAAGAGGAGGGCTTGAGGGTGTCAGATGCGGCGGTGCTGATCGATCGTGAACAAGGGGGGCGGATCAGTTTGCTGAAGCAGGGCTATAATCTGCATGCTGCCTTTCAACTCAGTGAAGTCTTGCGTACCCTTGAAATTGCGGGTAAAATCGACACTCACATCGTATCTAAAGTTAAAGATTATATTTGTGAAAACCAAGTTGGAATAAAACAATGAAACATTTAGCTTCAAAGACGTTGAAGTTTAATGCGCGCGCAGCTTTGACAACCAATCCCACAGCCAAAATGTTGTTCGAGTTGATCGAGCAGAAGCATACAAACTTGGCATTGGCGGCTGACGTCAGATCCAAAGAGCAGCTATTTGAGCTTGTCGAACGGGTAGGACCGCATATCTGTGTCTTAAAAACGCATATCGATATTTTAGACGATTATCATCCATCCGTAGTGGATGTTTTAATGCAGCTCGCTAAAAAACATGGATTTCTTATTTTTGAAGACCGCAAATTTGCAGATATTGGAAACACGGTGATGCATCAGTATCGGGATGGAGTCTATAAAATCGCTTCATGGGCTGATATAACCAATGCTCATATTGTTCCTGGACCGGGTATCATCGAGGGATTGAAACGGGTCGGCCTGCCATTCGGCAGAGGATTGCTTTTGCTGGCGGAAATGAGTTCAGAAGGATCTTTAGCGGCAGGAAAATACACGCGGGCAGCGGTTGAGATGGCGGAGGGGCATAGCGACTTTGTTATCGGTTTTATTGGCCAAAGAAAATTAACTGAAGACCCTCGTTTTATTCATATGACACCTGGAGTGAGCCTGAATAATCATGGAGATGCCTTGGGGCAGCAATATAACACACCTGAAGCGATTATCGGCATGAATGGATCCGATGTCGCTATTGTTGGCAGAAGTATTGTAGAGGCAAAGAATCCGGCTGAAGAAGCGGCTAGATACAGAAAAAGCTGCTGGGAAGCTTATTTGAAGCGGCTCTAGAAAACATAAAATAAGTTATTGACTAAATGATAACGCAGAGACGGTGAGGCGGGGAGACGCACAAGAGGACCTGTTTATCAGAACAGGTATTTGGTGCTGCCATTTAAGTACACCTTATTTTTTGACCTACTTGCAATTAACCCCTCCCCGCTTCCCCGTCTCTGCGTTAATCTAACTCTGAATATTTTCCCATCACACCTTTCCCCTAATAAAAAATCGGAAATAAAAAAATAATTTGCAAGAAGTCTATCGTAAAATTAACTTTGTCGCAGTGATTATTACTCGTTTTGTTTTTTTTATGAGTTGACTTTAACTAAAAAAAATCTAAGATGCCATGAAAAAAAACTTTTTTTGAGTAACGTTTGAATCTATCGGGATTGAGTAATTTTAAGGAACATATGCTTGCAATTCCAAAAGTATTGCTAATAATATTTTGCGCTTTATTAGCTGCTTCTGCCTTCAGCGATCGATTATTTTATCTTTTAGAAAAATTTCAATTTAAATTTGACAAAAAACAAAAAAGAGCAACTTTATGGGTTGTATTTTTCACTTTGCTAAATTTAACAGGTTACTTATATGTGGTACATTTATTGCTTTTTCAATAACAACCATTCCTATGCCTTGTCATTGCCAAATTAATACAAACGATGTCGCTTTTGCCTATAAAATTGAAAAGCTTCTCGAAAAAGTAAAGAAAGTAATCGATAAAAATGAGGGTAATGAGTTGATTGATCTTATGCTAAATGTCAAACGAGAAGTTGAAGCATATAGTGGCTTCTCATGACTGCATATGTTTACTACCAATTTTTTATAGCTCTTGGGGCAAGACATACTCTGCGATCCCTTCGAAATGATCTGGTTGATTCGAAGGAAGATTCTGCGCAGCTTGTTCGATCCGATCAGAAGTCAATGTGCAAAAGCCATAAGCGGGTATGATAAACTGAATTGTCCTTTCAGAAACTTCAATAGGCTTTTTGACGATTTTAACACGTTCAACATCCTCATTGCTGTCAAAGGGTGAAGCAGCCTCTAAAACATTGGCATAAGTTGGTAATTCACGCCCATCGTCGGGAAAATGCAATTCGATGCGTTGCGGAGTCGCATTGCTATTGATGGCAGCGGCATTCCATTCATCCGCTGTTCTAAAAGCGGCTAAAGTGATAGAATCTGCGTCTGCGTCCTTTGCAGTCACTTTGTGCAAACTTCCCGCGGCTACCTTATTAAGCATGATGACAGCCAAGCCGGTAGGGCGTAGCCGTTTTGTCGTGCTGCAATCGCGGCAGATTCCCCATAGTCCTACATAGCCAGGCACTTCAAAAGGATGTGAATCATACTGTGCAAAGCAAAATACCAATTGCGGCGAGGCGTTGTTGAACATCCCTTCAATCAGTCGTTTCGCCAAGGCTGTTCCCCCTACTGCACCGGTGACAAAGGGATTGCGTGAATCGGCAGAATCTTTACCAGACATGGTATGGAGATTGACTTCATACAAAGCCATTGTTTTGCCAAGCGGTTTAAGTTGATCATTAATCGCTTTAAAAAGGGCATTGTCATCTTTAAATAGGGCTGCAAGATTAGCCGTGTTGGATGAGCCTTCATCCATCGTTGTAAAAAAATAGGGTGCAACAGCGAGGGTATCATAATTATTGGCATGCGAAACAAATTCTTTGGTAAGTTTTGGATCATAAAATTGCCCGTTGATCACTCTGCGGATGTTGACATCGGGTCCTGCATACAGTTTGATAAATTCAAATGCACGATCAGCCACAGGCCCGTGTGCCGCAGCTATCGGAATTCCGGTTGAACGGAACAGCCAATTCCAATTTTCATTGCCAAATTCCAAAATCACCGTAGGGAATTGGGAGGTATTGGCATGATCGCTCAGAAAAAGTCCAAAAAGCGTGAGTTCTGCATCGGTTAAGGTGGGAGGAATAATAATCCAGGGTGCTGCTTGAACTTGTGTGCAAAGATCCAGAAAATCTGGGATGGAATATCCAAATGCTGGCGTGCCTTCTCCCCCATAGAGTCGTAATATCCAGTTTTTTCGTCCATAAATGTCAGCGGTTCGATTTTGAAAGGTATCGCCTAACTGCCCTTGCCAATCGCGCAGATAAGAGGGGCGGATTGTCTTCAACATGTCAACAACCTCTTCGCGCCACGAGGTGTGGGGATTTGTTGTGTTCACAGGTCCTAGGAAAACGTCATCGACAAAAATGCGCGTTCCAGGCGTTTGGTTGGACATTCCAAATTTTAATGTTCCAGGCGTACTGCTATCGGTAGGATTAAAGAGAAATGCGACTTGTTTCCATTCATTAGGCGCTTGAAATGTTTCTGAAAAGAAAGGGTCTGTTCCATTCATTCTTTGGAAAGAGGCGGTCAATTGCGGCGAATCTCCTTCGCCGCGGATCCAGCTAGAAAATTTCCATGGCCCCGATAGGGTCAAAAGATTTCCTGCACGATCTGTAATGGCATCAAGATACGAATTGATTTCGGCGGGAGTTGATTCCGACGGTGTTAATGCAACTGAGTGGGATCCGGAACTATGCGGATGCACTGAGGTATTGTCTAGTGACACTAGAGATTGTGAAGCTTCAGGAATCCACCATTGTTGAACAGGATTTGAGGTATTGCTTTTTGTTAGGACGATGACATCGTCAGCGACCAAAAAAGGAGCGGGGCCGTCCGTGAAATACTGAGGCAATTGATGTTCGCCAAGATTTAATGATTTTGAAATCGTCCCGGTCGTTCCTGCCGAAAGGCCAGAACGTATCTCGAATGACGCGCCATTCCAATAATCATCCTTTTGCCCTAATCCACGTCCGTCGCTAAAACTATGGTCATCGGCATGATTGACAACGACGATAATGCGATCCACTTCCCCTTCAAACCCCGGATTCATCAGGATATTGTTTTGATATTGTTCTGCTCCCCATGAGGTCCAGAATGACAAATTCATACCGATCCGTTCTATTTTAGGTGCTGACGGTGTGGGATCGATAGCATATGCAGTGGGAACAAGAGTCGAAGCAGATGGCGATGAGCTTTCTCCTTCGTTTTTAGATTTATAAAACAATGCTAGTGTGCCAAAAAGAATAACAGCAAGACACGCTATCCATAATTTATAATGACTCATGTATCCTCCGCGAAAATCAATTCAGCAGACAGCTAAATTTTTTGATTTTTAGCTGTTATTTATTTGTTATCAATTCAGGTATGCCACTGCTAACTATAGTGATGCAAGAATTTTCTTTAGATAGCGGTGCTATTGATGAGGTTCCGTTGCAGTTTTGTCTTTTTAATTTTCGTTGGACTGCAAGGCCCTGTTAATTTTCTTTAAATTATCCTTTAACAACTGATTTGTTGGGTATTGCCGTAAAAGGTTTTCGGTCAATTCACGCGCCCTTTCATAGCTTCCATTGGCAAAGGCTTTATGGGCCAAGTACGATTTTGCTTCTGTGGAAGTTTTTTCAATAGATTCATAAATTTTATCGGCCAGGTTTGTATTGCCTTCCAGCAAAGCAATTCGAGCGATGGTTTCTTTACCGATGACATCTGCAGCAAGCGCGGGTTGTGTGGCAATGATCTCTTTGGCTTCGGCGTATTGTCCTCTTTCAATGAAAATCAAGCTGGCAAGCCATGCTGCTCGATAACCAACGTCTGTGGGTTCTTCTGCTAATGTTAGCAATTGATCCAAAGCGGCTTCCTGTTTGTTTTCGGCAATCAATAGTTCGCTGATCAGGAGCGACAGATGCGGCGTTGGCTTCTGCAGAGTTGCAAATTGTAGTGCAGCGGCATTGCCGCGGTTGGCGCGCACAGCTTGCGTCAGCTCATAGGAAAACCATTCGGGATAAGCTTCCGGCACACTGTTTTGCGTATTCAACTGCAGAGCAGCTTCATTCCATCCTGCGGCTAGAAAAGCGGCTGCAAAAACATCAGGACCTTTCAAAAGCGCATTGAGTGCTGTTGGTATTTCTTGTCCGCTTTTTTCATCAAGGGGATGGCTTGAATAGTAGTTGAGTTCAGCAAATAAGACATGCATATCTTTAGGATTTTTAACGGGTTCGCCTTGATTTTCCATCCTAGCCGAAGAAGAAAAGTTTCCGGTTTTGCGATAGATGAGAATGCTCTTAAGGGTATTTTCAAGCTGCACATTCCATGAAACAGTGTGGAAAGGGTTGAATTGGAGCAAGTCGTATGCTTCGCTTTCCTTTTTTTCTTTTAGCAGGCTAAGAACCCGCAACCAAAATGTCGTTTGTTGGCTGTTTAAAAATTGTTGGCCATCGGGAACCATTTTAAACGAGGATGCATCCCAAAATTTGCCGGGTTTAAGCGTTAGTAGATAGTCGAGCAGAGGGCGCAGCTTGCCATTGGGAATGGGCGTTGATTTCCAATTAAAATCGATCGGAGTGACTACGCGGTTCCAAAAAATAGCTTTTAACCATATAAAATCTAAAGAGTTAGAGGTTAAAGCTTCCTGCCAGATTTGGATGGCAGGGGCATATTGCTTATTGCGTAAATAAAATTCAGCCAGCTGATCCTTAAGAAAAACGTCTTTTGGATTTGTTTGTACGGCAGCGATATATTCTGTTAAAGCTTGCGAATTTTTTCCTACCGTTTCTAATAGTTTAGCGCGGTAAGAGCGGATATCTGGATTTTCCGGATCTTTTACATAGGCTTTATTGAGGTATTCCCAAGCTTCTTTTGGATCGTCGAAAACATGCAAAAGGGCTAAACGGATGAGGCGTATGGTATCGGGTTTTCCTGAGAGCGTGCGCGAGTTAAGAAAATCGATCGCTTCTTTCCTTTTGCCTTCGAGTTGCAATTTATCTGCATCAAGGATGAACCAGGAATCGGGGGAGGCTTCGCGTCCAAGCCAGTTGTCTCGAAGGGTTTGATAATCTTTACCACGGTCTGTTGCCAGGTAAGTGTCGCCGATAAGCAAGGCAGCTTTTTCATGCCTGTCGAATGCTTGTGGATAATATTCATAAAGGATGACAAGCTGAGGTGCATTTTGCAGGGCTTCGCTTGCTCGGATGAGAAGATCCAACCACTCTTTGCCATTGTCGGTGCGATAGTCGATATGGTCGGCATACTTTTGAATGAGATTTAAAGCCTCTTCAGGTTTGGAATTGTTTAAGAGCTCACGCGCTTGCTGCAGGCCTTTAGCTTGCTCTTGTTGGTCAACATTCCAGGTTTTTAGATAACTGACTATCTCCGACCAGTAAATATTAGCAAAAAATCCAGCCAATAGTGCCGCTAGAGCCAAAATGACAATGAGTACTTTGCGCATAAAGGTCTCCGCAATTTTCAGTAATAAGAATAACAATTTAATGAAAAATCGAATTTAGTGAAATGTTTCTTTAACGGAAAACATACGATTAAGTTTTTTCTATCTGAAATAAATGTAGCACTCGAGCTCTTTGGAGTTGCTCTTCAAATTGTGGATTTAATCCCTTTAGTTTCAATGAAGAAATATGGACCGGCTGGATCTTTCGCAGCCTAAGTAAAAAACCGATCCCGATATTATCGATATAGGTGCAATAAGATAGATTAATAACACAAGCTTTTTGATAGAGAATGGGGCCTATTTTTTTGAGATACGATTCATAATCATGCTGATTATCTAAGCTTCCAAAAAAACTAATGACAACCTGTTGGTGCTCTTGCTCGATAGCATCAAAAAAGGAGGGGTGACCCTGTTGATCCTCTAATCTTTCCAAAACATCTCGAGGAGTCAGGCAAACAAAGGGAGAGATATAGTCCCAAAAACGGTGCAGTTTAAGGAGCCGCACCACATGCGTTGGCAATCTTAAAGCATATAGGTGCCGGTTTTCATCGATCGACCGCCTCCATGTACGCAAAAGAAATGCCATTCCGGCAGAATCAATACGCTTGACGCCATGAAAGTCGAAAACTACTGCGTCATGACTAAATAGGTCATCCAAAGTATTGTTAATTTCCGCGCTTGCTTTTGCATTCAAAAGCGGCGGCAGCGGGAACATGGTTAACGTTTTTTGAGTCGATAAAAATAAGAGAGGTTTATGTGCAATGGGGGAGCGTTTAAGCGAAAAAAATTTGTAAACAATCAGATTAAAGTAATTATAAATAATAAGAGGAAGGGTTAAGAATGGAAACTTAATGAGGTTAATTAAAAATTTCGATGGATGAGAGAGCCTATGATAAAATTTGAAGAGCCATTCTAGTCCAAATTTTTGCATCCAATTAGGTGCTTTAGGACTTATTCCAGTTAGCAGATCGAACGCTTTGCCGACGCCGATGACAATAGGTACCTTAAGATGTTGACGCACTCTTTCGAACCAAATCTCCTGTTTGAAATTACCCAAATTAAGTAATAAAACATCAGCATTTGATCGGTTGATTTGTTCAATCAATAAAGCATCTTTTTCTTCTGCATTCTCGAGAAATTCACCTTTAATCGAAATAATAGAATGGGAAGCCCCTACAATGCTGATGCCCGGATAAAGAGCTTGCAAATAAAGCATGCACAGTTTGATTGATTTTTCTTCACCCCCTAGAAGAAATAAAGCTTGGTACTTTAAAGCCATCGTTTCGGCAAGGCGTGGAATGAGATCAACCGAGGAAATTTTAGTTTTAATGCGATAGCCAAGAAGCCAGCTGAGGCTCCTTATAGATGCCCCTTCAGCATTGATCAAACACGATTCGCGTAAGATATGGAGAAGTTCGGGATTGATGCTATCGGAGCTGAACCAACTATGCAGGTGAACGAGATATTCTGCATTTAACGAAGTGATATATCTCGTTTTTCCATCCTTTGCGTAGCGAGATATAAAATTTTGAATGTAGGCGATCGTTTCTTCCATCGTAAGATTGTCAACGGCGATGCCTAGAATTCCGATTGGCGTCTTTTGGGGGATGCTCATTGCTATTCCTTAATCAATATTATCAGCATCGTTAATTTTTTTTTCTTGTCAAGTTGCGTTCACAGGCTATACGGTTCGTTTTTTTCGTGCCCGCGCCCGTTTGTTATTGCCATTCCCGTCTTCCTTTACCATTTTCTCATTCAGTTTATCTGTAAGATAGGTTTTCTTTTGGGAATTGACCTTTCGGAAAACGGAAAAGGCAATAACAAACGGGCGCGGGCACGAAAAAACAAACGGGCATGAAAAAACAACAGGCACGAAAACGAAGCGAGTTCAATAATTTACTTGCTTTTCAGCCTGTATTTTTGATTAGATAAGAACAAAAATTATTGCAACGTATCATATGCACCAAAGGTTTTTCACATGAAAAAGATTGCCTATTTAGGTTGGGTCTTCCTTTTATGCCTTTTAATCTCAGAAAAACCGGTGGCTTTACACGCTAGCGTCAGCAATGTGCTGTGCCGTATTGCCGACAGAAGCCGGGAATCCCAATCGGATTCCGTCATCATCACTTCCAACGGCCTCCCTATTTTTGAATACACATCGGGAAAATATTGGGAACCCATTGATACCCTTTCCATTACAAAATCCATCGTGGCTTTGGCCATCGGCATTTTGATTGATGAAGAGGCTCTTGCACTTGATATGCCGGTTTATCTTTTTTATCCTGAGTGGAATCAAGGGTTAAAGCAAAACGTGACGATTAAACATCTGCTCGCCCAAACTTCCGGATTGCAGTACGATGGAAGCCTTGAATCGATCGATCGTGCAAACAATATTATTCAACTTGCCTTATGTGCCGAATTGACAACTGCTCCGGGAACACTCTTTTACTATAATAATAAGGCGGTCAATCTTCTTTCAGGTATTATTGAAAAAACTACCGGCATGAATGTAAATCAGTTCCTGGCAATCAAATTATTTAGGCCTCTCGGAATCAGAAATGTTTCTTGGCTAGCCGATCCGAGTGGTCACGAGTATGCCATGGCTCATTTAAACATGACCGCTCCAGATTTAATCAAAATCGGTGAATTGCTTCAAAACCAAGGGTGGCACAACGATCGGCAGTTAATCAGCAAGCGGTGGATCGATATAATCACAACACCGGGGCAATCCGATTTTCCTTTCTACGGCTTGCTTTGGTGGATCAATTATTACAGTGTTGCCTGTTATTGGGATGACTGTTTATTAAATCAATATTGCATCGCTGGTGTTTCACAAGAGTTTATACAACGCCTGAAAGGTTTGGACGGGCGCTTGGTTTACATTGATGGCAGTCCATCCAAATCATCGAATTATTTAAGCCGTGAAGTCATCGATATATTGGGTGGAGATCAAAACGCCGATCAGTTTTTTCAGCAGATCAAGGAAAAAAATCTTCCTTTGGCTAGATGGAACGAAGGTTCGTTGCGGGCTTTCGCTGCAAGAGGATATAAGGGGCAGCAACTCATTGTCCTGCCAGGTAAAAAAATTGTAGCTGTGCGTCAGATTCACGTGTGCAAAGCCAATGGAGAGGATACTTTTAACGACTTTGGCGCTTTAATTGAAGAGCTTGCTTATTATCTAGGATGCCAACAATGAAGCTTAACATCTGTTTTCTTGCATCGGTTTTGATGGTGCTTTTGCAGGGCGCCTATTGCCACACTGCAGCTGATTGTCCGACCGTCATGCGAGCAAGCCGAGGGAATGTGGCTTATACAAATGAAGAATTTGGTTGGATTAATACCGTTGGCGGTTCGATCGAATTAAAGCAAGTTTGGGTGAGCAATGGGATTATGACAGATGAGAATCTTGTGGCCGAAAACTCAGACCTTGCAGGTTTATCTATTTGTGGGGATGTCTGCACCAATTACTGCTATATCAGGGGAAATTCAAAAATCGGTGGAGCTGCAAATTTTGCCCACGATACAATCGTCGATCAAATCTCTATCTGCGGACAGCTTAAAGCTGATGATACGATATTTATCGATCCTGTATCTACAGCTAGTCAAGTATTCGTCGATAACAGTCATTTTGAACATTCGTTGTTCTCTTCGGGCAGAATGATCGATCTTATTCAGTCTACTGCAAAAGATATCATAGTCCTGTGCAACAGGAGTTTGCTTCATGATTCGCAAATTCTTCGATTAACTAAAAATACAATCGTCGATGGCGACGTTTATTTTGAATCGGGCCGGGGGATTGTTCTCATCGATCCATCCTCTTGCATTCTTGGATACATTGAAGGAGGACGTCCTGTGCAATGCGACGAATTTTATGCCGATTTCGCGGATTTCTATGAGCAATAAAGAATTGATTATCGCTTTTTTAAAGGATTTGAGAGAAACAATCATTAAGGCTTTCGAAACGTTCGAACCGCTCCATAAATTTCAGCGGAAGCCATGGAAGCATCATTCCGGAGGAGGGGGCGAAATCTCCTTGTTACGAGGCGATGTCTTTGAAAAAGCAGCCGTGAATTGGTCGGGTGTTTCGGGCGATAATTTTCCCATGCAAGATGGACAAGGTCCCTTTTTTGCTACAGGGGTCAGCTTAATCACCCATATGGCGAACCCCCATGCGCCTACCGTCCATATGAATATTCGTTATATCGAAACCAAAAAAAAAAGTTGGTTTGGAGGGGGATATGATCTCACTCCCATGGGTTTCATTTATGAAGAGGATACGGAGCATTTTCATTCTGTTGCGAAAAATGTATTAGATCGATTTGATCCAACCTTGTATCCACAATTTTCACAAAATGCTAAAGATTACTTTTATATTCCACACTGGCGCAAAGAGAGAGGAGTGGGAGGCATTTTTTTTGATCACTTTAATACGGGCGATTTCACGCATGATCTCGCCATGTGGAAAGAAGTGGGTTTAAATTTTTTAGAGACGATTCTTCCTATCTATCAAAGGCGAGTGGATAAAAAATATACACTTGAACAAAGGGAGCGGCAGTTGGAAATGCGGGCTCATTATGTTGAATACAATCTACTCTATGATAGAGGTACTAAATTTGGATTTCTTTCAGGAGGAAATCCCGAAGCAATTCTGTGCTCAATGCCCCCTCTGGTTAAATGGTGATCTTCAAAAGATTTGTTTATCTTGAAAAATAAAAGGAATTTTAGTTAATGTAAAATTTAATTTTACTATTATTTAAATTCACCGTAGGTGCTTCTTATGACATCAGTTCACAATGATTTATTTTCGTTTCCAGTTGAAAAGCCTTTCAACCCTCCTAAAATTTATGGATTTATGGCTTTTATCATCATTGCCACACATCCCAGTCGAGAAGAGCAAAGGCCTGGCAAAGGAACACGCTATAAAGTTGTGGATGGTTTGTTAGAGCATATGTATTACAATACAGCCTATGGTTACAGCTTACAAGGTTTTGCGCGTTCAGTGACAAATTTAACAGGTGGTAATGCTAGTCACGATTCGCTGCTTGGTATAAGAAAAGAATTAGCACTTTTTATCAATACGTTTTGTTTTCATGAAGACAACAAGCTAAAAGACCAAGCTGTTATTTTTTTAAAAGATTATGTTAGACCAGGTCTTCAATCTCTTAAAAAAGTATATAATAATACTTCGATGGAATCTGAGATTGCAAATTGGATCAGTTATATTAATAATTGCTCTGAACCAGACGATGTTGATGACAGTGATATACCAGATTTAACAAAACCAGATTTAACAAAAGTAGAGGGATCCACACGCTATGTTCATAAATTGGTCACTTATGAAATCTTAAAAAAGGTAAACGATTTATTTAAAGTTCACTTTAAAGAAAAAAGCCTTTCTCCTGAATCATTGATAAGAGATATTGATATAATTGTGGCAGATTTAAATGTTAGGATTAAAGAAATGGAGAATAGAAAAACCACTCGAAATAATCCGCAAGATCTTTCATCTTTTACCCCTCCCATGCAGATCGTGGCAAAACGACGATCCCGTTCCTCTTCTAGTGCATCTCCTGCGATGAGTTCCCCATCATCCTTGACAGGTTACACGCAAATATTAGAGGCAAATAATGAAAAAAAAGATTAGTAATTAATTTATTACTAACTACTTATAAATCAAAAGGTAATGCTTTACTTTCATCGTTAAACAGTTTAATCTAATATTAAATAGACAGTAGATTTAAGGAATGCTCTAAGGAGGATTTATGGGATTGGGCAGAATGTTTCTATTGTGGTTACTTGGAGTGCCAATTATTGCTCTGATTATCTTAAAATTACTAGGTATTATTTAATTTCGACGTTTGTAAAAGTTATTAATATGTTTATGCACCTCTTCGGTTGTTTCAAAGATTTGTCTGCAATTGGGCAAACTAGCTAAAAATTGTTTGCCATATCCCTTATTGATCAAACGGCTATCTAAACATAAAATGCAGCCTCTATCTTGCTTGTGTCGGATGAGCCTGCCGAAACCTTGTTTGAATTTAACGATGGCTCGAGGTAAGGAATATTCCATAAAAGCATCTCCCCCTTGGGAAATGATGTATTCGGAACGAGCCTGCAAAATTGGCTCTGTAGGGACGCGAAATGGCAATTTGACAAGGATCACACACCGTAGGGCATCTCCTGCGACATCTACTCCCTCCCAAAATGAATCTGTGCCAAATAGGACGGCTCGATTAGTGGTCTTAAATTTTGCGATAAGCATTTGACGGTTTGTATCGCCTTGTTTCATGGGATGAAGCCGCAATTCAACCATCCGTTCTAACAACTGTTCATAGCACGCTTTAAGCATCGTGTATGAAGTGAACAGTACAAAAGCATTGCCTTGGCTGGCTTTAAGAGCCATCAAAATTTGTTCGGCCGCTGCTTTTGTGAACTCGGGATGAGTAGGGGCAGGAATATCAGTTGGAACAGCCAAGAGCGTTTGCGTTTGATAATCAAAAGGGGAATCATAAATATGCTCTGAAACTGAGATGCCATCTAGCAAAGAAGCGGTAATGCCTAACCTTTGGCGAATAAAATCAAACCGGTGATTGGTTGTCAGAGTGGCGCTGACAAGTACTGTAGAAGTCATCCGATTAAACAAATATTCAGCTAAATCGGCTGAGACATCCAAATTGGCATCGAATAAGCTAGTATTTGGAGAGCCCCTGATGGTTTGGGCTTCGACCCAACGCACTTTGTCTAACGGCAGCTGCTGGCTGATAAAATTTTTGATAATTTCTATATTTTCTGTTAATCGCCCTGCAAGCCCTTTAATATCAAACAGCGTGCCTTTGGCGGCTTCAATTAATGCAGGATTTTTTAATTGGATGACATCAGCCGCGAGATTTTCTAATTCTTGAAGATATTTTGTCGTATTATCGATGAGTTCTTGCGCACTAGGAAGGATTTCACTTTCCCATAGGGGATGTGTTTTGTGGAATTCACGCAGGCGCCATTTAATATTTCCTTGTCCATTGTCTTCTTCATTTTTTTCTTTTGAGGCAAGTGTTTGAGCTAATAGCCGGAAGGTTTCGCAAGCCTTTTGAAGCGAATGGATCACATCCCAGCGCAAAGCCATTAGATCGATATTCAATCGATGCATGATCCTATTGATTTCATCTGGCATCCCTTTTTTATAGGAATCCAAAATTTGCAATTTCAAACTTTGCAATTTTCCGCAAGGCTTCCCCATTTTTTCTGAAGAAATTCTGGCTAAATTGTGTAAAAAGCCCAATTGATTCATGTGTGAGGCAAAAAAATCGGTGGCAATTTCTTCAAGATTATGCGCTTCATCGAGGATGACTCTCGAATAAGGAGGAAGGATGCCAGCATCCTGTCCAGTGGGATCTGCTTGCCGTAAAGCAAGGTCGGAGCACAAGAGATGGTGGTTGACAATCAAAATATGCCCTTCAGCGGCATTCTTGCGGGCTTTAAAATAGAAACACTCTTTATAGTTGGGGCAGTCTTTATGATTGCACGTGTCATGTTCGGCGCCTACTTTTTCCCACGTTGCATGTGAGGGTACAAATGGAAGCGAGGAACGGGAGCCATCCTGCGTCGTTTCGCTCCAGTTTTCGATCTTGTCGAGTTCTTGCGCTTCATTTATAGGCATGAGGGCTAGTTCCATGCGGCTTTCTTTCAATTTTCGCAAGCATAAGTAATTGCTCATCCCCTTAACTAGGACCGCTTTGCATTCGATATTTAAAGCTTTGGCGATAGTTGGGATATCTTTGAAGAGAAGTTGTTCCTGCAAGTTGATCGTATTGGTGGAAATGACCGTTCGTTCGCCGTGTTTGCGCTGCCATAAGATGGCAGGAATAAGATAGGCTAGACTTTTTCCTGTGCCGGTTCCTGCTTCAATCAGGATAATTCCATTATTATTATAGGAATCGATGATGTTTTCCATCATGGCGGTTTGCTGAGGCCTGACTTCAAAGCCTTTAAAAAAGCGGCTGATGGGACCTTCTGGGCCTATCAATTGAAGGGTTTGCGATTTATTAAGTATCTTTTCTGCAGTTTCGGTCGTCATCATCCTTTCTCATATTGAGTACCCAGCGGTATAAGGAACCGATCATTTCTGAATCTTATTCTGATTCTAATAAATCGAGAAAGGCTTTAAGTTGCTTGGAACGGGTCGGATGGCGCATTTTGCGCAAAGCTTTGGCCTCAATTTGCCGGATCCGTTCGCGAGTGACGTTAAATTCGATGCCCACCTCTTCCAATGTTTTGGGTTTGCCATCCAAAAGGCCGAAGCGTTGAATCAGAACCTTGCGCTCCCGTTCAGTAAGAGTGGATAAAACTTCTCCCATTTTGTCTTTAAGGATGGAATAGCCAGTGGCTTCTGCAGGTGAATCGGCACCGGTATCTTCCAAGAAATCGCCGAATTGACTTTCGCCCCCATCGCCCACTTCTGCTTGTAGGGAAATGGGATGCTGGGCAATTTTGTAAATTTCTCTGACTCGTTCGGGTGTAATATTCAGTTCGATGGCCAATTCTTCTGGCGTCGGCTCTCTTCCTGTTTCCATCATCAGCTTTTTTGCGCCTCGCAATACCTTGTTGATGGTTTCGATCATGTGAACAGGAATGCGGATAGTGCGCGCTTGGTCAGCAATGGCACGAGTAACAGCTTGTCGGATCCACCAAGTGGCATAGGTTGAGAATTTATAGCCGCGCCGGTATTCAAATTTTTCGACCGCTTTCATCAGGCCCATGTTTCCTTCTTGAATCAAGTCGAGGAAAGAAAGGCCGCGGTTTGTGTATTTTTTTGCGATAGAGATGACTAAGCGCAGATTGGATTCCACCATTTCACGTTTGGCTTCCTGGCTTTTATCCATCCAGCGTTGGAGCATCCGCACATCTTTTTTGAAGTCATCAAGAGTACGGCCGGCTGCCAGTTCCCTTTTGCGCAGTTTACGCCGGGCGGCCACAAGCTTTTGACCGGCGAACTTATTGCGTTCGGCGCGAGGGATGAGTTCATTGATTTCTTTTTCGAGTGTAAGAAAGCGGTCGTAAGCTCCTAAAATAACCTCCCCAAAATCTTCAATGATGTTATGGCGGCAGTGAAGCCGGCGAAGATAGGCTTGTGTGCGGATGCGGCATTTTTCGATATCTTCGGTGATTTTAGCCTTCTCATTTTTCTTCGTATGAGTATCTTCAAAAGAGATCAGCAACTCTTCAAGTTTTTGGTCTTCATCTTTGAGAAGGCTGCATAGCTTTGGAAGGAGATTAAGGAATTCTTGTTTGTTCAAGACCTCTTTTTCGGCGATAGATTTATCAAACCTTTCTTTACCCTGAATCAGGTATGTGGCAATCGAGATGGCTTCGCGTGTGGAATAGCGGAAGCGCATGATAATCCGTTCGATCTGGATTTGGGCTTTTTCGATCCTTTTAGAGATTTCCACCTCTTCTTCCCGGCTGAGGAGGGGGACTGAGCCCATCTCTTTCAAATACATTCTCACAGGATCGTCAGGAGTGCCTTCTGCACGCTTAGGAAGCCCTTCTAATTCCTTAGCCTCTTTTTTGCGCTCTTTTTGCCTTTCCACTTCTGTTTGATTAAGGACCTGGATATCCATTCCGCTAAGATAGATCAGAACTTGATCGATCTGATCGGCTGAATCGAAGGTCATGGGGAGGACTTCGTTGATCTCCTCATAAGTGATATAACCTTGTTCTTTGGAGATCCCCACCAACTCATCGATTTTTTGTTGATGCTGGACGGAAAAAGTGTTTTTGAAATTTGCTTTACTCATGCTTTAGTCAAAATCCTTATAGTGTGGAAGGAGCAACTCGAGACAATAACAACGGTATCATAGAAAAAATAGCAATGTTATTTTCTCTTATATTGGATGTTTTTGTCAACATTGCTTGTAGATTTAGTGCTTTTCAAATAAATCTTGTGTATAGAAGATAGATTTAATTCTCAACATTTTATATTCATTTCTTATGCAGTTATTCGCATTCGATGTTCAAAATCGCCTGATCCCTGCTTTTAAAGCATATAAAGGAAAAAATTATTTTTGTCCTGAATGCAATGGAATTATCCGGCCGCGCGCAGGAAGGCACCGTCACCCCCATTATTTTCATTATAAACCGGCAATCGGCTGCAGGCTGAACGGCAAAGGAATGATTCACTTGCAGCTGCAATTTTTTTTGCAGCGGCTGCTTCCTCCAGGGGATTGCGAATTGGAGATGCATTTTGGGGAAATAGGAAGGATTGCCGATGTTGTTTGGATATCCAAGCGATTGATTTTTGAAATTCAATGTTCCCCTTTGAGTGCAGCTGAGATTAAATCGCGCAATGAAGAATATGCCTCGCAAGGTTATCAAGTCGTTTGGATCTTGCACGACAACCAGTACAATAAATATCGATTAAGCGGAGCCGAAATTTTCTTGAAAAAGCACCCCTATTATTTTACGAATATGGACAAGGATGGACGGGGAATTGTTTATGATCAATTCGATGTATGCCAGGCAGGACTTAGAAAGAAAAAGATGCCCCCTTTGAGTGTCGATTTGTCGCAGCCGCGGACTCATGAGAAATTACCCGACCTCAATTTTCCAAAATTAGTTGTTGAACGGTTTGCAACGCGGCCGCTGCATTTTGGTGGCGATCTCTTGGATCGTTCTTTACGAGGAGAGAGCGAGTATTTGAGTGAGTTCAGACAGATAGAATTGGAATACCTGCCGGAACCCAAGCCAAGTTGGGAAAAAATGTTAGAGTGGACTGCAAAGCCATATAAGGCTTTATTTCAAATGTTTTTGGAGCGAGCCTGCCGATGAACCATGAGGTTCTGCTCATTGGAAATTCTTCAATTCGCTTTAATCCGTGATTCAAAGCTTTGATTATATAGCTAACAACTTCTTGAACATCATGAACATTTTTAACACAAGTATGACTTTCGTATTCAAATATATCTTCTAATGAAGCTTGGGTTCCTTCAATCTGAGAACTGAGAACGGCTTCTTTGCGAACATACATCGCAATAATATGTTCAACATTTGGAAGCAAATAACCCATTGTATCGAGCCTTCCAAGAGCAATATTAGCTTCTGAAAGAAGATGATGTAGAGGTCCATTCATTTTAATAGGGGATTTGGGGGCAAAGGAGTTGGAGTAAATGCTTTATAGCCAGTTATTTGAGAAATATATTGACCACTTCGCATTTAAAACCTTAAGCGTTATTCTTGTTTTCTTAAATAAGAAACCTTTAAATGGCCCGTTATTTAAGTTAACTTAAATAAGACCATTTGTCAATTAAGGGTTTTCTCTTCCATGTTACGCTGCTTTCGCAGCTAAAGTTATTATATTGCATTTCCCCACACTTGCTCACTCAAAAGGGAAAAATTACAGCTGCGGAGCAGTGTAACATGGAAGAAAAAGCCTAAAGTCGAGTCAGTCTCGACATAAAAACTTATACTTTTTGTTGATAAAGAATGCCGATCAAGTGATTTTTAAACATGCCAGTGGGTACGGCTCCTAATAAACCATCGACAGTTAATTCTTGTCCTTGTCGGTTTTTGAAAGACAGACTTACCTTTGATTCATTTTTAAACGCCAGTTGTCTAACCGCTTCAGGCCAAGCTGTACTTTTTTCTTGAACCAACTCGTGAAACGACTGCATGAATTTTTCCGGAGCGATCCCCACCAAAGCACGAACGGCTTCGTTGACAAATAAAATTTTATTTTCTTTTAATGAAAATACTAAAATGGCTGAGGCATTGATCTCTTTTAAACGATCAAATAACCGCCTTAAATCAAGCGCATAATTATCTAGAGGTAGATCGCGGAAGCGGGGGCTGCTGCCGAAGGGACTGGCGCCTGTAATTCTTTGGGCGACATCCAGTATCCGTTTAAGGTGAACATGTGCCTCTTCAGGGGTTCGCACGGCAAAATCGAAGATTTGTGCGGGATCGTCATAATTGTCTTGCAAGGGTGCGGAAACGTTTTGAGGATTGACCGATGCCAACGCAATGCCCTTTTCCGGGCTCGGTTCCGCTTCAATGGGCCTTTCAGCTAACTTTAGAAGCGTTTTAAGTTCGTAATTGAGATCGCGGGTTTTTGCTTCCAATTGCAAGATATGCCTATGCTTGCCCTCTAAGGACTCGCGCAATTCATTAATGGTCTTTTGCTGTCCGGCCATCCATTGCTGATGCTGTTCAAGCTGTCTTTGAGAACTTTCATTGACATGTTGCAATTCTTCTTGAACCGATGCCAATTGTTTTTGAAAGATCTCTTTGGCGTGGATTTCAGCTTGGTATTTTTCCTGCCATAATGTGCTGCTGGATTGAAGGTCGGCCTGTTGAAGGGCTTGATCTTGCACTTGCTTCTGCAAAATTTGGATCTGGTTTATATACGGAGAACAGTCTAGCGGAATGGTTTCAGCAGGTTTTGGCGGCGGGATCAATTCTTCCGGTAGCTCGGATATCGATGGGGTTTTATTCAAAACGATATAAAGGACAACGGTTCCAAAAGCCGAGAGGAAGAGTCCAAAGGAAAGAATGCTCCAGCTATCTTTGGCATAGTGTGCCCATAGGCTTAATGAAATGACAGGCAAAAGATAACATAAGATAATCGTGCTAAGGGGGCTGCGTGGCAGTGGATCGGTGTGCTGTTTAATGCCTTCTTCTTCCATTTTAATTGTCCATAATGACGAGTTTTATTTGCAGGCTGCTTGCGGTCAAGTTAGGATGGCGCGGATTTTGCGCACTTAAAGGTTCAATGCATACAAAGCTTGCATGTGCAGGGTGGTAAAGCTGCCAGCTATTTTCTTGCGATCTGCACATATAAGTTGTCAAAAGTTTATAGGTTCCGGTATCCAGCAGAATATTTCCTTCTAGAGTATTCGGAAATGGAAAAAAAGTAAAATCAGCGGCTTGGCTGTTCACATCCAGCTGCATTGTTTGCGAAGTATCTTTAAACCAGGCTTGAGGGGGTTCTTTGATTTCTTGATTTTCGATATATTTCTTTTGGATGCGGCTAGATACCGTTCCTTTGCCTTGCGGCAGATGGTAACAATAATGGATACCGACGACTGAATCGGTATCGCTAACGACCGATAAATTCAGCTGCAACCCCGAAGGAATCAGTTCGGCGTCCAATGTCATTGTAAAATTTTGTCCCTCCAATGCAGCTAAAGGAACTCCATTCCAATTATCTTTGCCTGTCAACTTGGCTGATAACTTTGTTTCCGATTTTTGAATGATTTGCCAAGGGGCATATCGGCCAATTCCATGCGAAAAGGGCTCCTGCACCCCTTTTGCCTTAAGCCTGGCAATATGTGGGAACAAGGATTCATCTTTAATGGCCGGAATGATGTCTGGATTGCGATGGTGGAAATGGGGGCCAATGAGAGCTCCAAGGCCGGCATACCGTTCTTCAAAAATATCTTTGGTAGATTGGTCGATGATCTCGATGGCCCCTTTTTTATAACTGATCATATTCATCCCCTTATCGGGAAGAAAAGTGGCTTCCAGCTCTTCGCCCCGCTCACTCTTATTCTTTAAAACGATTGGTTCCATGATCAGCCCGAGTAGTTTTTTACATAAGATCCTAACCAAATGAAGTACAAGAGCACTCCCCATAAGATAACTGCCGATATGCATTCTTTAAAGGGGAAGTATTTTTGTAAAGCGGAATGATTGGGCCGGCTTGGGTTATACCAGGCTGTCCAAGGTTTATGCGACATTTGCACGGCCCGTTGTTCTGCGGCCCATGGATTGCGATGTTTCTCATCTGAAAAAACAGTATGGCCTGTATATTGCTTGTGATCAACAGCAAAAGAATATTCCATTTCGACAAGATAAGTGGCATCTGAGAACCATTTAAAGCTCCATTTATTAGAATCAGTTAGAATGTTCCACTTATTAATTGTAGCCGGAGCTTGTAATGAAAGAGTCGCGTATTGGTAATACCAATAGAGAGAGGCTCCTGAATACCAGGCAGTCAATAAAGCAATGACCCCGATCAAAGCAAGATAAATGGGGTTTCTATAGATCTGCATGGATAGCCTTAGCTTCGGGATTTAACAACGCGATGAAAGATTTCGGGAAGGGGTGAAACAAACTTCATTGGCTTGCCGGTTATCGGATGATTAAAACTCAAGATATGAGCATGCAAACATAGCCGCTTCGCGGGATTGGTGACGGCTCCATATTTCTTATCTCCTGCAACCGGAAAGCCTGCCCATTCGCAATGTGCACGAATTTGATTTTTTCTGCCAGTTTCCAATCTTAGTTCAAGTAAGGTATAACGTTGAGTAGAAGCCTTGATCTGATAATGGGTAATAGCCATTTTCCCTTGATCGCTTTTCATTGTATTGAACACCTTGTAATTGGCATCTTCAAACTGATAGGTGCTCCAAGTTCCTTGCGCAGGTGCTACAAATCCTTCGACAATGGCATAATAAATCCTTTCGACTTCATGCTTTTCCATCATTTTTTTCAAGCCGTCGCGCCCCTCTTCCGAAAGAGCAAATAACATCAAACCGGAAGTGCCTTGGTCCAGGCGATGGACAGGATACACTGAACGCGCTTTAAACTTAGCTTTTAAAAAGGCGTGGATTGTTTCCTCCTTTTCAAACGCAGCAGCTACACTTAATAATCCTTCCGGTTTTTCAATGACAACCAGGTGTAGATCTTCATATAATATATCAATGTTACCCTTGGCAAAGCGGGGGCGTCGCCCCACTGTAATCACTTGACTTGGTTTAATCAGCCGTGAAGCTAGTTTGCACGGGATTCCATCGACCAATACCCGTCCCTCTTTGAGCCAAGACCGAAGAGAGGATCGCGAGCTTTCAGGCGATAGAATAGCCAAGACTTCTAATAAAACAATATTTTCGGTAGCGGTGAATTTCATCATAAGCTAAAATCTTAAGCATAAGTTAGCTTTAAAGCAACTCCGGACTTTTCTTAGTGATCAAAAAAAGAAGAGTTTAAGACGATTTATAAGGTCTAATACAATCAGAGGAATATGGCTAAAGAAGAAAAAAAAGCAGAAAAAGTCAAGCGTCCAAAGGCACAGAAACGCGCCCTTCAAAGTGAAAAAAGACGTTTGAAAAATAAAGCGTTTAAATCCAGCGTCCGTACGGCAATCCGAAAGTTTGAAGATGCGTTAGATAAAAAAGATCAAACTGTCGTCAAAGATAGTTTAAATGATGTTTATAGCTTAATGGATAAAGGTGTTAAACAAGGCATCTACAAAATCAACAAAGCAGGCCGTACTAAAGCGCGTTTGACAGCGCATGCCGCTCAGCTTAATGCAACAGCTTAGGAAAACGAAGCTAAAGTTTAGATAAAGCCAGATCATCACATTCCGATGTCCCTGGCTTCCAAACTTTAACTTCAACTTCTACAAGTTAATAATTTTTCGAGGTCTGACTATGCTAAGCCGCTCTCTTTATTTGGCCGCGTGCTGTCTCGCTATCTGCTTTTCCTTGTTCACAGAGGAAATCAAACCAGACCTGACATTGATGGTTCCCATGCGGGATGGGACGGGATTGCTGACTGATCTATATCTGCCTCATGCCAATGCAACCAACTTGCCATGCATTTTATTGCGCGGACCGGCGGGCAGACATTCTATCACGGCAACTTGCTTCATCAATTTAGCCCAAGCAGGCTATGTTGTGGCCATTCAAGATACCCGCTGCGCCAAAGACAAAGAGGGTAAGACACTTCCCTTTTATTCAGATGGCTGGGGAGTCTATCAAGATGGTTATGATGCTGTCCAATGGCTTGCCAAACATCCGATCACCAATGGCAAAATCGGCACGCTGGGTCTATCAAATATGGGAATCACGCAGCTTTTAATGGCTCCAACGGCACCGCCTGCCCTTAAATGTCAGTATATCGGCGTGGCAACCCCCAGCTTATTTCACTATGCTATCTTTCCGGGAGGGCAGCTTTTAAAAAATCAGGTGGAGGGATGGCTTCAACTGGTTGCCAGAGATCCTGCTGTGTTGAAATTTGTCACCGACCAAGCGGATAACGTAACTTTTTGGGACGAATTCAATGCCAATAAAAAAGCTCGGACTGTGAATGTGCCAGCCATTCATCAAGGGGGTTGGTACGATACATTTATTCAAGGAACCATCGATGCTTACATGGCTCGGCAAGCTGATGGGGGGCCTGAAGCAAAGGGGAAGCAAAAGCTTGTGATTGGTCCATGGAGCCACCGTTGGCCCATCGTCACGAAATTGGGAGATTTTCCAACACCTAAAGAAGGGTATGCCCCGCCTATAGATCTTGGCCCATTGCCTTGGTTTGAATATTATCTCAAAGATGTTTCGAATCAAATTGATCAGCTCCCTTCGGTGATCTATTATGTCATGGGACCTTTTGATGGCACCCCTTCCAGCGGCAATGTATGGCGGACAAGCGATGTGTGGCCTATTCCGCATCAAGATACTCCATTTTATTTATCCGGCGATCATTCGCTTATTGCCAACCAAGCTCCAAAAAATGATGTGACAATTACGTTTACCCATTCTAATAACAATCCTGTTCCTACTATTGGAGGGCGCAACTTATTTTTGGAATCGGGTCCTATGGACCAAAGAGATATTGAAAAGCGGCCCGATGTGATGATATTCACGACCGATCCGTTAACCGGTGATATTGAAGTGACCGGACGGATAACGGCTAAAATGGTCTTTTCATCCGATGCCGAAGACACTGATATTGCCGTGCGATTGACTGATGTGTATCCCGATGGCCGCAGTATTTTGATTGCAGATGCGTTGACACGTGCTCGAAATGTAAAGCCTTTTGTTGACAATGAACAAAAGAAAGAGGTGGATGTAGATCTCTGGTCTACAAGCATCGTGTTTGCCAAGGGGCATCGAATTCGCGTTTCCATTACCGGTTCGAATTATCCAAGGTACGAAAAGAATTTAGCCTTTGCCCGGAAAAATAATCATCAAGTGACCTATCATCTGCATACTGGCGGAAATCATCCTTCACGCCTTATTCTGCCAATTGTGAAAACAGAGGTGCGTAATCCATGAAAGTCGTGATTTTAGCGGCGGGTAAAGGGAGTAGGCTGGGAGAAGCCGATGTGCCGAAGCCATTAACGCTGCTAAATAACGGCAAGTCCATTTTGGAATTGCAGATCGATCATCTTGCGCGTCATGTTCCAATGGATGACATCGTGATCGTGGTAGGGTATCGCAAAGAGATGATCATGGAACAATTTCCTGGATGTCTATTTGTCAATAATCCCAATTTTAGCCAACAAAACACCAGTAAAAGTTTGTTGCTTGCCTTGAATCAATTGAACGATGATGTTTTATGGATCAATGGGGATGTGGTATTTCATCCCTCTATCATTAAAGATGTATTAGATTTTAATCGCAATTGCATGGTGGTTAATGTAGGTCCGGTTGGTGAAGAGGAAGTCAAGTATAGCATCGACGCTCAAGGTAAAATCCTTGAGGTTTCAAAACAGGTTTCGCATCCTGCTGGAGAGGCTTTAGGGATCAATTTTTTTAAAGCGGAGGCCTTGGAGAATTTAAGAAAGGGTCTAAAAGATTGCCGCGAACAAGATTATTTTGAAAAAGGGGTGGAATCTTGCTTGAAACAAGGTGTTACAGTGTGGAGTTTACCCATTGCGAATCATTTGTGCACGGAAGTGGATTTCATAGAAGACTTGAATCGGGCGAATGCCTTGTTAAAAAGCTGGAATTATCCATCTTCATAATCACCTTCATAAGCAATTTGAATCTCTTTTTTAATGTCGGCAAAAGATTTTTCGGGCCCAAAAGTATAATCATAAACCTCTTTTCGGATCTCTGAAAAAAGGTGATCGTTGAGCAAGCTTTTTTCAATAATTGGATAGATCTGCGAGTATTTATTTGGAAGGATATCGATTCCGCATCGGAAGAGAAATAATCCTCTATCATGCTTCGTATCCCTTTTTTGCTTATTAAGAAAAAACATCGGTTTATTAAACGGCAAAAAGTCATAACCTACCGATGACATGTCACCTATATATAAAGAAGCATGGGCAAGCAAAGGATAAACTAAAGGAAAATCTTTTAAAAAAATTACATTGGTCTTGTTCTCATACTTGCCAATGATATGATAATAGGTGGCAGTATCGTCTAATTCAAGGCGCGGATGCAATTTAACAATCATATTATAATCGGAAGGAAGATGATCCAACAAATAGGCATAAGCTTCAAAAAAAGAGGTCGATTCCTCCAAATCCATCCATGTTGGAGCATAAAGAATAGTGGGACGTTGTTTATCAAAACGGTTTAATACTTCCTCCCGCATGATTTTATCGTAAAAAGCGCGATGTTGTTGAAAAAAAGTGTAGCGGTAGTTGCCTGTGATGACATAGCGATGCAGATCTTCAAATACACCCTCTTCTTTTAACATCTCCAGCATGTTTTGACCATAAATCAGCGTGATGTCCTCCTGCGCACATTTTTTTAAATAAAAACTTTTATCGGAATATCCATGAGGAACATGCACTTGCCGCAAGCTTTTGTTATAAACTTCTTCAAGAGGTGCAAATCTTTCGTGAAAGGTATGTCGATCCCATAAATCGGACATAAATAAGACATCAAAATTCGATATCAAAAATTCCGGATTAAATTCAGCGTAATCTTTTTGAAGCGTTTGCAAACCGGGATAATATTTTTTTCCTAATGCAAAATCAAGGTCGTCAATAAACAACAGCGGAATATTCATGATAATGCAAATAACCGCTAAATGGTCTGTGTAATGGATTTGCGATTGAGGATTAAGTCCGATCCCTTTCTTTTCTTTCACGTCGACTCTTTTAGATGTTCAGTTTGACATCTTTAAGGGCACTGTGGATGTATTCTGCCCTGCGATGTTGAATCTCTTCCTGGGGAATTTTTTCGTTAAATTGATAGAGCAGGTGAGCTCGGCGGCAAAGAAAAAATAACTCGTTCAGCTTTTCGATGGAAATACCAGATATCCATTCTAAGTCGGCTCCCAATTTTAAAAGACTGATCGCATTCAACGCTTCGACGGCTTCGATTTGGTAAGAATGGATTAAAATGCCATACGCACGGCTTACTTTATCTTTGATTTCCGGCATTTGTTTATTGCGCAATTTATTACGCGCGGCATGTTCTTCGACGAGAAGATTAGTGCTAAAGACCCGTAAAGTGCTAATAATGTTTTCTTCAGTCAATCCTAAAGTGTAATTATTTTGAGCAGCGATCACATCGCCAATAATTTCCGTAGGGCTGCCCTGGATCCCTGTGATCATTAAGCTATCATCAGACAATTTCTCCAAGACATTATCGATCTGTGCCATATGGATCAAGGCAGACGGTTGCAAAAAAACCGTAGCATGCAAGGCTGTCCCGCATTGTGTAAGGTCAGCTGTTAAAAATCCGTATTTGGGTGAATAGGAATAGCTCATCCCTTTTCCAGCTATCGATTCAATTTTAACTAAACGGTTCCAGGCATTCTCCAATTCACCTTTAATGTCAACAATCAGGTAATGAATATGATCACGCATGTTAAGTGTGACCAAAAATTCTCCGCCTTCGTCAATTATAAAGGCTTCCCCGGCGGAGGCGTGTTGGAACCCTTGATTGCTTAAGAAGTGCTCGATGAGATATTCTTTGTCCAAAGCTGTCAAATCTTCAGCTTTGATCAGCAAAGGCTTATTCAAAGAATCTAATCCCAAAATCTCTTTGCTGGCAAAAGAGATGATCTGTTTACCCCGATCGGAACCGAGTTTTCCGGGAAATTTAAATTTTTCTAGGTTGCGATATAAGCTAATCGTTGAGGCGAGCCATTGTGAATTGCTATTGTTTGACCATAGCTTATTTTTTAAAGCAAGCGCTTCAAGCTTACCGTTTTCCTTCATCGGCGCCCTCTTGGTCTTCAGTTTCAGTCAAAGCTTTGATTTGATCTCGCAGCCAAGCGGCTTGTTCGTAATCTTCCCTTTTTAAGGTTTCGCTGAGAGCTTCATTAAGGGCCAATAAACGGAGTGACGCATTCATTTCCTGCGGTTCACCGGGGGCTCGTCCAATATGAAGAGGTATCGATTTTTTTGTAGTGGCTAGACGAGGAGGAATTTTTCCAAGTGTAAGCAGTTCGGATAGCAGAACGTCTTCAAAAACAGTGTAACATTCGCTGCACCCTAAAGGGGCGCCGACCCGCAGCGCTTCTAAAGTGGTTCCGCAATTGCCGCAAGCTAAACCCCCTACGTTTGCAGCCGTCAATCCGCCACTCTGTGAAGCCGCCGTTCCCCGCAGCCTCCGTTGCAGTTCAGGACAATCCGCACACATATAAGTATGTGTAATATTATGTCCGATAACCTCAGTATAGCAAACCATCAGCGGCTTTTTGCATTCACTGCATTCAAGCGGCCTTTCAGGGACTTTTTCACTGTTTTCTTCAGGTTTATCGAGCATAGCTTGTATGGGAGTCTTAATGATTGGACTATAAGAAATTTTATTATAACAAACAAGGGAAGATTGAGAAGAGCGTTAATTGCTTCTCGTTGCTGCTTCCACATTCCGTTTGCTTTTCTCTTTAGCAAAAATATCTTTGTATCGTTAAGATTAGATCAAAAGTAAGGGAAAAAATATGAATGCTCTAGCAGCGTCTGAACATTAAATTATACGTTGATTCTGGTTTGGAAACCAAATTTTGGTAAAACAAAAGATGATAGCTTTACATGTGGAGCTTATTCAATTGAAACAAAAAATAATGGCTGCTATCGCAGTACTTGGACATGTGTTTTATACTAAAAGATCTATCTTATAACAGTTTTTAATATAGGATCATTTTATGACAACTTCAGTTGAAGTGCCAGTTTTTAGAATTAATAATATCATCATTGATATGGTTACAATGGAATCAAAACTGCGGGCTAGTTACTTATCGGATGATGAATTTGAAATATTAAATCAATGCGTGAATACTCAAGAAAAAACAATTGAAGTTTCACTCCGTTATTTTGGAAAAATCGATGATTTTTTTAAGATCTATCAATGTCCTTTGACAGAAGAAGATCTTGAAGGCTTTCGAAAGGGACGCTTTTTTGATCAACCCAATCGATTTATGATGGTTCGTATAGCAAACAATGAAAGCATTCAAATATCGCAAGAGGTATTAAGAACAATCACTATCAAATCTCCTTTTAATTTTACTTCTAAAGATATAGTTATAACAAAAATCGACTATTGCGGACGCCAGCCTTGGGGATGCGTATTATATTAATTTGAATATTAGGACATTTCAACCATAGAGAACACAGAGGCCACAGAGCGCTCATTTTTTCCTCTGTAGAGGAAAACGAGCGCTCTGTGGCCTCTGTGTTCTCTGTGGTTGAAATGTTTCAGAAAAATGAGACTTGATGGACTCGAACCATCGACCCCCTCATTAAAAGTGAGGTGCTCTACCAACTGAGCTAAAGTCTCAAGACAAATGACCCCAAGGGGATTCGAACCCCTGTTATCGGAATGAAAATCCGGTGTCCTAGGCCAGACTAGACGATGGGGCCTAATTGACTGAGAGCGCTTTTTTATTCTATCTAATCAACTCCGCAAAATTCGTTTAATGAGCTCTCATCGTACACAGCCGCACATTTTTCTGCAACATGAAATTGTGCTTTAAATTGTCGAAACTTCTTTTTCTTTGCGTTGTACAATTTCATCCGCTTCTTTGCAAAACTTATCGGTCAAATCTTGAATAATTTTTTCAATTTTCTTCATTTCATCCTCGGAGATTTCGCCCCCAGACTTTTGTTTACGTACGATTTCGTTGGCATCGCGGCGGACATTACGGATGCCTACTTTAGCCTCTTCACATCGTTTGTGGCAGATTTTGATCATTTCTTTGCGTGCATTTTCATCCATGGGTGGGATGCTAATGCGGACAGTATGGCCATCCACAATGGGCATAAAGCCTAAATTAGCCTTTTCTATCGCTTTAGCAATAGCGGCTTTATTAGCGGCATCGAAAGGAGTTATAAGCAGTTGACGCGGTTCTGGCGATGTGATAGAGGCCAGTTCTTTAATGCGCATCTGAGTGCCATACACTTCCACGGTGATGTGATCGAGCATAGCAGGATTAGCACGGCCGGTGCGGATACTTTTTAATTCTTCTTTCAAATGTTCAATGGCGGCTGACATTTTTGTTTTGGCTAAATCTATAGCGCTCATTTTATTCTCCTTTTATCAAAGTCCCTTGATGATGTGTTTTAAGAGTATCTAAAATTTTTTCATTTTCTAAAAGTTGCATATTAAAAACAAAGATGGGGATCTTGTTATTCATGCATAAGGCGATTGAAGGGGCATCCATGATCTCTAATTTTTGTGAAAGGTAGTCAGAGTATGAAAGAGTATCATATTTTTTTGCTTGAGGATATTTAAGAGGATCTTTGTCGTAGACGCCATCGACTTTAGTGGCTTTTAAAAGAATGTCAGCTTGAATTTCACTGGCGCGCAATGCAGCTGCCGTATCGGTGGTAAAATAGGGATTGCCGGTACCTCCTGCGAAGATGATGAGGCGCTGGGAAGCGAGGTATTCCATGGCATTGCTCCAGTTATATGATTCAGCAATGCGAGGACATTCTAAGGCGCTCATTATAATAGTAGGGCATTTTTCAACTTCCAAAGCTTGCTGCAAAGCTATCCCGTTCATCAGAGTGGCTAGCATTCCCATTTGATCAGCTGGTGTGCGCGGCAGGTCGCGACTGTACAATTGGGCGCCCCGAAAAATATTTCCCCCTCCGATAACAAGGCCGATTTCTAAACCTGCATGTTTTAAATTGGCAATGGATTTAGCGACTAAACGACAGGCTTCCGGATCGATGCCATACGGCTGAGAGCCCAGCAGGATTTCGCCTGAAAGTTTAAGTAAGATCCGCTTATAAGGTACTGCTATTTCACGTTTAACCATTATCCTGTCCATGGTAAGGTTATCTGGATATTAAACAGGCTCTCAAAAAATGTAAACTTTTGGCTCGGGAGGCAAACTTATTAGAGGTTATGAAGAAGAAGCCGGGCAAAGAACCGAGAATTAATAAAATTATTCACGACTCTTTGCTCCCCGAAGTGCTTCTCGATGTTAGGCTTGGCCTACATTCCAACGTAAAAAGTCAGATATAATTAATGGTTTGCCGATTTCTTTGGCTTTTTTATTAACCAGGTCACTGATGGAAAGATGATCGTCTTTAATGTATTTCTGACGAACCAAGCAGATTCCATCGTAGTAGGCGTTCAATTTACCCTCTACAATTTTATCCATGATATTGGCCGGTTTGTCTTTAATTTGGCTGCGTGCGATCTCTTTTTCATGTTCAATAGTATTAGCTGGAATTTGATCAGGCGTCAAAAATTCCGGAGCTGCCGCGGCGACATGCATGGCAATGTCTTTGGCCAAAGCTTCTTCGGAGGAACTGCCATCGATCTCTACGAGTGTCAAAATTTTACCGCCTAGATGATGGTAAATTCCAATGGATGTGGTGTGTCCTTTAGGTAGAACCTTAAAGCGACGGATTTGGATGTTTTCTCCGATTCTTTGCACGATTGACGCTCGATATTGATCGATAGTCAACGAAGGATCTTTTGAGAACTTCTGTTGCAGAAAGATTTCTAATGAGGCGGGACGGGTAGCCGCGATCTCTTCAGCAATAGCTTTGATAAACTGTTGAAACATCTCATTTTTGACGACGAAATCTGTTTCTGCATTGACTTCCACGACAGCGACGGCCTGTTTGGTTTCAGCGGCGATAATCATCCCTTCATTAGCCGCGCGCCCTTCCTTTTTGATCGCTGTGGCCATGCCGGCTTTCCGCAAGTTTGCAATGGCTAATTCCATGTCGCCATGGGATTCTTCCAATGCTTCTTTGCATTTTCCCATGCCGACGCCTGTTCTGTCGCGCAGCTCTTTGATCATGGCAGGAGTAACGGGTTTGTGGCTCATTGCTATTCCTCCCTTGGCTTTCGGCTTTCCTTGCCCCTTTCATCAGCATATTTTGCGGCCAATAAAGAAGCTTCATCATCTGATGGATTTTTTTCATCTTCATCATCGCCTTTTTCTTCACCTTCTTGGTCGCCTTTGCCTTCGGTGACAAGTAGTTCATTCTTTTTGTCGATCATTGCTTGGGTGATTGCTTGAAGAATGAGTTTGATGCTCTTGAGGGCATCATCATTGCAAGCGATGACATATTCGATAGGATCAGGATCGCAGTTTGTATCGACCAAGCCCATGACAGGAATGCCGAGTTTATTGGCTTCAGCCACAGCAATATGCTCTTTGCTTGGATCGACGACGATGACAAGTCCGGGAGGTTTGCGCATGCCGCGGACACCCGAAAGGTTGCGATCGAGTTTAATTTGATCTTTTGTGAGAAGAGAGAGTTCTTTTTTCGTTAGCCCTTCGCCGCCGGTGGCGATCCGTTTTTCGATGCGTTCCAGTTTTTTAATGGATTGACGAATGGTTGTGAGGTTGGTCAGCATGCCGCCCAGCCAGCGTTCGCACACGTAAAATTCGCCGCACTGCTTCAGCCAGTTCGCGAACGACGCTTTTCGCTTGTTTTTTTGTTCCGACAAAGAGAATCGATTTATGTTTGGAGACGATCTCTTTGACGACTTCGACAGCATTGCGGATTTGCTGCAGTGTTTTTGCGAGATCGATGATATAAAGTCCATTGCGCTCTTCGAAAATGAAACGTTTCATTTTCGGGTTCCAACGGCGCGTTCTGGTGCCCAAAATGGGCACCCGCTTCTAATAATTCTTTAATGGTGACTTGCTTGTTGTTGCTGTGCCAAGCCTTGTCCCTTTATGTTGACGACGGCATCTTGCCTTAAAATGCGGCAAGATTTCGGTCTTGGTTAATATTCAAATTTATAACGATGCAAAGCGCCTGATCAGAATCGAACTGACACTCGTAGCTTGGAAGGCTACTGTTCTACCATTGAACTACAGGCGCATAGCAGATGGATGCGTTGCATGACATCCCAAAGACAGAAATTATGCGTTCTCTAGAATTTTATAGCAAGCGATATTTGCTTTCTGCAAAAGCTATTGAGTTGATCACGCTATCCATTTGAAACAATTGCCGTTAAATTAAGGAAAAAAATTAAATAGTTTTGGAGTAACTTCAAGTAAATTGAATAAATAACCCACGGTATAGGGAAAATCATAAAAGGGAATTTCCATAAGATTAAAGTGCATTTTTGAAGTCCAAAAATAGAAATTTTATTCAATAATACAGTTGTAAATATATAATATATTGTTTTATTATCTAATATTGTTAATTATAATATCGTTAATTTAATAAGTGTATAATTATTATGATAAACTTTAGTCCAGAGCATAAATATAATATGAAGTGGCCTACTACACCCATGGATTTTGAGATTGAAATTTTGAATCCTTTTGGATCAAATTTTCTTGATGATTCATCCGCATCTACTTCTTCAAATCGGATTGTTTTCACGAAAAATAACAATAATGGAATTAGCGAGCCATCAACTATGGCAAAAGTATCAACTGCATTCGATCAAATATCCATGAATTTTCCTGAGATATTTGCCGAACCAGTAGAACTCTCTGTGGAGATATTTGCTGAACCAGAAGAGCTCTCTTCGCCTGAAATTCAGCCAACACCGTCCTTTCCACCGAGAGTACTAAATGCTTCAAATGTCTTTCAATCAATCTCGTCTGTGGACCCTTCGACGATAATTTTTGAATCTTCGGCACCGAAGAGCTCGAAAAAAGTTAAGCAACCCGCGGCACAAAGAAATCGCGCAATTCAATCTATGCCGTTTGATTTTGAAAAATTAATTACAACTTTATCCACAGTAATTAAACAGGAATATAAACGGGCAGGATTTTATCAATTAGAATCAGGCGCATTTAAAAACCATTGCGAAGTGTCTGCACACTGGGAAAGACAACATAGAAATGTTAATTTCGGAACACTAGCTAATAAGCAACAGAAAAAAATAAAAAGTCTTGGAACGAAATATTATGAGAATCTTCTTGGGCTTTTAAACTTGGAATGGTTGGAGGTAAAAGCATTGCCAGACGCCAAAACAACAAAAAAATCATAATTCAATAATTTATGCGATGCCGTTAGAAATTTCTATAAACCTAACGGCATCTTTTTTTAGAAAATCTAACGGCTGCTGCCAAAATTGGCTTTGAGTCAGATCTTCGCCTAAATGCTTATCTGCTAAAGTTTCAACATTCATACGCCCTGTATCAGCGAGCAGCTCGATGTAACTTTTTTCGAAGTGCTGGTCTGCTTGAGCTTTCAAAAAGATTTTTAAGCTGAACAAATAGCCAAAGGTATAGGGAAAATTATAGAAAGGAATTTCGGTAAGATTAAAATGCATTTTTGAGGCCCAAAAATAGGGATGATATTCATCTAAAGCATTGCAATAAGCCTCTTTTTGAGATTCAATCATCAGATTGCAAAGCTCTTCTGCCGATAAGGACCCTTTTTTCCGTTGTTCGTAATAGCGGGTTTCAAAAAGGAAGCGAGCGTGAATGTTAAAAAGAAAAATGATGGCGCGCTTTAGTTTTGAATCGAGGAAATTTAATTGGCGCAAAGGATTTTTTTCTTGCTGCATAGCAGCTTCCGATACAATCATTTCAGCAAAGGTTGAGGCTGTTTCAGCTAGATTCATTGGAAAATGGCGAGCCATTTCAGGAAGAGTGTAGATGACATGATTGTGAAAAGCGTGTCCCAATTCATGTGCAAGGGTGAAGATGCACTCTTCGGTGCCCGTATATGTCATAAAGATGCGCGATTGCTTATTCAGAGGCACTCCGGAGCAAAAGCCGCCCGGACGCTTTCCGCCGCGATCTTCTGCTTCAACCCACTTTTTTTCGAGGGCTGTTTTGGCAAAGGCCGCCATTTGAGGAGAGAAAGCTCCAAACGTTTTGATGATAAAATGAGCTGCTTCATCATAAGAGAGAGGAGGTGGTGCTTTGGAAGCCAGTAGAACGAGGGGAGCTTCCTGATCATACCAGTTGATATTTTTTAAATTGAGCAGTCGGGCTTTGCAGTGAAGATATTCTACAAAAATCGACTTGTTTTGTTTAACTGCCTCCCACATGGCATCTAAAGTTTTGGGCTGCATGCGATTGTGATCAAGCGCTTCTTTGAGGAGAGGCCATTTGCGATGCCCATAAGTTTTTAATCGAAAACCTCCGATATGATTCAAGATGGAAGCAAAGATATGTTCGTTTTGCTGCCAAACTTTGGAGGAACGGTCAAAAATCATTTTGCGTTCTTCTCTAAAAGGGCTTGATAAGCGGGTATAGGCTTGACCCCAGGAGAGATTGACTTCCGCGCCATCTTTTGCAGTCACAGGAACCGTCACTTTTCCAATCACATTTCCATAGAGCTGCGACCATCCGTGATAGCCATCGACAGAAAGGTCATTGATTAACCCCTCTTCTTTAATACCGAGTTTTTCTGTAGCCAGACGGCGCCGTTCGGTTAAGGGAAAAGCAATTGCGGATAGCTTCGGATTTTGCAAAAGAGTTTTGAAAGTTTCTTCGGGAAGTTCTTTTAGCCGTGCATCAATAAGATTTGAGACGTTTTCAAACCGAGCTTGAAGTTCAGAGATATTTCCTTCGAGTAGATCAGCTGCAGTGTCATGGACATCCTGAGCTTGCAAACAAGCGACATAGGTGGAAGCCTGACCGATTTTTTCACTGAGCTCTTCCCAATGTTTGATAGCAGTTTGGATCTCTGCCGTCTGTTGTTGAAGGGCATCTGTTAAGGCAGAAATATCACCGTTAAGATGATCGAGAAACTGTTTAAACTCAGGCGAGGAGCTTCCGCCTCTAAATAGTTCATTAAGGGACCATTGTGGAGAATAAGTTGTTTTCATGTGATTGTTTATGAAGTTGATCGAAACATTATAATTTCGTTTTAGGATAAATTATTTCAATGCTATGAAATAAGCATATTATTCTCTTAAACGATTTTTTTCTAATGATTTTGCCGCTTATTTAGGGAGGCATGATGGGGCTGCAGCATTTATTTCATCTATTTTCATCTCGATCGCAAAAAGTATGTGCTGGTGGGACGCGTGTGGACGTCACAGCTCGCAATTTTCCCGTCCTTAAAGGGATGGCTTTATCGCATTTGACCTTAAAAAAGCATGGTTTCCGCGAACCCCATTGGCATCCCAATGCGCATGAACTTAGCTATTGCATCGAAGGCAAAGCTATTATGACGATTTTTAGTCCAGGAGCGGGTCACGATACGTTTACAATACAAGCGGGCGATATCGCTTTCGTTCCTATGGGATTCATGCATCATATCGAAAATATTGGAGAAGATCCTTTGCGTTTGCTGGTATGCTTTAACCATGAAATGCCTGAAGATATAGATATGTCGAGCGGAATCGATGTGATGCCTGACCATATTTTGGGGGCGACGTTTAATTTGGATGCCGGTTTTTTTGCCGGTTTAAAGGAAGGCGCCCAGAGTGTATTTATCAGCCAGCAATCTCATCCTGAGCAACCTGAATGGCCCTCGATCCCTAATCGGCATAAATTCAACCTTGAGGAGATCAATCCGCAAATTCAAGCTAAAGGGGGGTGGGTCAAGATCAGCAATCAGTGTTTATTAGAAATGTTGCAGCATTTATCAGTCTATAGTGTGAATTTGGAACCTAAGGGAGCGCGCGAACCTCATTGGCATCCCAATGCGGATGAATTGAATTTTTTGCTTTCCGGCAAAGCCCGCATCACTCTTTTGTCACCAGGCGGAAGTGTGGACACGTTTGATATGGTTCCGGGCGACCTGAGCTTTTTGCCTCGAGGGTATCTCCATCATATTGAAAATACCGGAAACGAACCCGCTCGCTTTGCGATTTTCTTTGATCATCAGATGCCTTCAGATATTGGCATTTCAGGATGTCTGGGCGCTTATTCTAATGCACTTTTAGCAGCGCTGTTTGGCGTACCTGTCAGCTATTTTGACAAGCTGCCTAAGTATCAGCAAGATTTATTTGTAGTTTCTGGGGCAGGTTGAGCTTTAAGATTTAAGGAGGAGATCCGTGCGCTCCACGAAGGTACCAATCGCGTAACTGTTCGATTGACGCCTGCACTTGGCCCGCTAAGGCTTCTTGAGCTTCTTTTTTTGGCAGAGCAAGGAAACGATCGCTTTCAATGGGTGTTCCAATGACAACCGCTGTTTTTCCCGAAAATTTTGGAAATGTACGGTTACGGTTCCAAGCTTCAAAGGTTCCGTGGATATAAACAGGGATCACAGGGCAGTGGTTTCGCAAAGCGAGCATACCAATGCCTGCTTTGAATGTTTTTAATGCGCCATCTTCAGAACGCAGACCCTCAGGAAATATTAATACTTTTTTATTTTCCCCTAAGAGACGGCAAATCAGCTTGATCGATGATAGGTCTTGCACCGTCCCAGATACGGGATATGTATTGAGATGCCGAATAATAAATCCCAAAAAAGGGTGTTTAAAAAGAGATTGCCTGGCGAGGAAAAAGATCTCGCCCGGCATTGAAGCTGCAATAGCCGGCGGATCAAAAAAGGAGGTGTGATTGGGTGCAATTAATGCGCGTCCAGGTTTAAGATGCTCCATTCCATAAATCTGATGGCGATAAAATAACAGGAAGAAAAAATAAAGGGGAATTTTAACTGTACGAAAAAAGATATTCATAAAAATTTATTTTAATTTACAAAATTGTAACTGTCATGGTCGTATAAATAAATTGTAAAAAAAATAATTTTGTTTTGCAATTCAAATTTAATAAATAATTAATTTATAAGTTATTTATATTCGCATGTATTTTTTTATAATGAAACAAAATTATAAAAGTATAATAGAAGATTATATGATAAAAAATTCACTTGAATTTTTGACGGGTTTTGATCGTGTCTTTATATTCTAAGATGCTGAAGACAATATCGGCTACCGTCCGATTTGAAGTGTCGACTACAAAGGCATTATCTGCTTTCTTTAAAGGGGAGATTTCGCGTGTGGTATCATAGGTATCGCGCTGATTGATCTCTTCTAAAACTTGTTCTAATGTTAAATTTTTTGTCTCTTCGGGAAACTTGCCGCGCAACTCCTCAAATCGACGGTGCGCGCGTACAGTTGGATCGCCCGTCAAAAAAACTTTGATATCGGCATTAGGAAAAACGACCGTTCCCATATCACGCCCTTCAAATATCGCATTAACCCCTTCTGCAAATTGCCTTTGAATCAATACAAGTTTTTCCCGGACCGGTTTAAGCGCTGAAATTTTTGATACTGCTGTGGTGACTTCGGGTCCGCGGATTTTCAAGGTGATATCTTCATTTTCAACAAAATAATGCTTTTCCCCTTGTTTGATTTTGATGTTGAAACTGAAGGTGTCCAGAAATTTAGCCAGTTCATCGGGACGCTCAAAAAGAATGTTATGGTTAAGCACGCCATAGGTTAAGCAGCGATACATGGCCCCGGTATCGAAATAAATATAGCCAAGTTCCCGAGCTAATTCTTTAGCTATGGTACTTTTCCCTGTGGCGATCGGCCCGTCTATTGTGATAATCATTTTTGTCTCCATTAGGCATAAGTAAAGCGTAAAAATAGATAGATTAACGGTACAGTAAAGACCAACGAATCAAGAATATCCAGAATGCCTCCTATGCCGGGAAGACGACTGCTATCCTTAAAACCTAAATCCCTTTTTAATATAGATTCTGCCAAATCTCCAAATTGTGCAAGTAGCGAAATCAGAAGCCCTAAACCAAGACTTTTGGCAAGGGTGAGTTCTATGGGAGAGGGGGTAAAATAATAGGGCAATAAAAAGTAAAAAGCCAAACTGGCGGCTAAGGCACAAACAATGCCGCCGACGGCCCCTTCCCAGGTTTTGCCGGGACTGATATAGGGCGCTAGTTTTTTTGATCCGAACAATTTGCCGATAAAATAACCGCCGATATCAGTCATTTTGGTAACAGCGATCAGATAAAATAGCCACCATCTCCCATCTTGCGATGAACCTTCAGGAAAAAAGTAGATGATATAGACAGCACAGGCGAGGGGCAGGGTTAAATAAAAAATGCCAAATAGCGTGACGGCTAAATTAACAAATGGATCGGCTCCCTTAAAAAAATAATACATAAAAGCGGAAAGAAGGGTAAGGGCTAGGACAGTTTCAGGAAGAGATTTAGCGAAGGCATATTGGGTGCTTAGATAAACAGCAAATACATATAAGATTGTCCCGCCGATGCCTATCTTAGTCAAAGGCTGGCACGCCTTTACTTTGACCATCTGATAAAATTCCCAAAGAGCTGTGCCGATCAATCCCGCTGCCAATACAGTAAATGATATTTTAAAAATGCCATCTTTCGAAAGATAAAGCGCTGTCAGCAATAAAATAATTTCAATGGCGCTGAAAAGTAGCCTTTGCAGAAAGTTCTTGCTAATTTTTTTCATTAGACACCAAGCCTTCGTTCGCGGCTTTGATAAAAAAGGACTGCATCCATGAGGTTTTTTGATGTAAAATCGGGCCATAGCACATCGCTAACATAGAGTTCCGAATAGGAGATCTGCCATAGTAAAAAATTGCTGACCCTTTTTTCGCCGCCTGTGCGGATGAAAAGTTCAGGATCGGTCCATTGGGATGTGTCTAAATACCTGCTGATCATCGCTTCGGTAATATCTTCGCTGTTCAGTTTGTCAGCCAACATCTGTTTGAAAGCGCGGCACAGCTCATCTCGGCTGCCATAATTCAAAGCGGCAATCATATCAATGCCGTTGCAGCCTGCAGTCAAGGCTTTAGTTTGTTCAATCGCCTTCGTAGCCCCTTTGGAGAGCTTTGAAAGATCACCAATTGTGTGGAATCTGACCCCTTCATCGATCATCTCTTGTGTTTTTGTTTCCAGAAAAAATTCCAATAAAGACATAAGGGCTTTCACTTCAAAAGAATTGCGCGACCAATTTTCGGTGGAGAACATATAAAAAGTGATGGCTTTTATGCCGATTTCTTTAGCCGCATTTACAGTTGTTATTAAGTTGTCGGTGCCTTTGCGATGGCCCGATTCGATTGAAAAAAGCTGCCGTTTAGCCCAACGGCGGTTGCCATCGGGAACAATGGCGATATGGTTTGGGACGCGCCGTTTATCCAGCTGGGCCAATTCTTCAGGAGAAAAAATATCAATTTTATTCGCTGCTTTAATATCAGCAGGAAGCAGGCAATTCATGACAGAGTTCCTTCGTAGCAAAAAGATCTTTTAAAATAATGATGCGTTCCCGTTCAGGACCTACCGAAATCAAACTGATGGGGACGCCGCAAATGTGTGCAATTGTCTCAAGATAACGCTGGGCATTGGACGGAAGGTCTTGATAAGAGAGGACATTTGAAGTCGGCGACATCCAACCTGGAAGGATTTCGTAAATTGGAATGCACTTTTCGACATCTTCCACAAGCGACGGCAGGTGATGATAACGTTTGCCTTCCAGCTCATAGGCGACGCAGATTTTAATCTCTTTTAAAGAATCGAGTACATCCAGTTTGGTAATGGCGATAGATTCAAGTCCATTAAGGCAGGCTGCGGTTTTGGCTAAAACTGCATCAAACCATCCGATGCGCCTTTTTCGCCCTGTTGTCGTTCCAAACTCCCGCGCCCGGTGATGATCGAGGAATTGCTCCCCTTCTTTCACTTCACTGGGCAAAGGTCCATTTCCCACACGGGTCGTGTAAGCTTTAACAACGCCAAGAGTATGATCGATAGCACTGGGGCCGATCCCGGCTCCTGTGCAGATCCCTCCGGCCAAAGTATTCGAAGAGGTAACATAGGGATAAGTCCCTGTGGTAACGTCTAAAAACGTGCCTTGCGCCCCTTCGAAAAGTACATTTTCATTTGCTTTTATGGCATGCAAAATGATCTCTTCGACCTGCCTCACATAGGGGCGCAGCCGATCGGCGTAAACTTTAAATTGATCGAGCAATTCGTTGTAAGGGATGCGAGGAACTCCATAGAGTTTCGTGAGCTCTTCATTTTTAAGTTTTAAGACTGATTGGAGGATAGAGGGAAATAGATCGGGGCGGATCATTTCGCCGATGCGGATTCCTACTCGATTGACCTTGTCGGCATAGCAGGGGCCGATGCCGCGGCCGGTTGTGCCCACAGAGCGGCTCCCTTTTTTTTCTTCAAGAAGTTGGTCGATTTGACGATGATAGGGAAAGATGACATGCGCAGCAGGTGAAATCCATAGACGCCCTTGTGTGAGGTGTCCCTTAGATTCGACCGAGTCTATTTCTTTAATTAATACTTCAGGATCGATGACAGTTCCGGCTCCAATATGGCATTGAGTAGAGAAGTGCAGGATGCCGGCGGGGATCAGATGGAGTTTATATTCTTCTTGTCCGATGATGACAGTATGGCCAGCGTTATTTCCTCCTTGGGCACGCACGACATGTTGAACTTGGGAAGTAAGGATATCGATGATTTTTCCTTTTCCTTCATCACCCCATTGGGCTCCAACGACAATGACGCTAGGCATAAGGTTCTCCTTTGATTTTTAATCGCCCGCCTTTAGGACTTCCATAAAGGCGCTTTGAGGAATATTGACTTTGCCGATCTCTTTCATCCGTTTTTTCCCTTTTTTCTGCTTTTCCCATAATTTTCGTTTGCGTGTGATATCACCTCCATAGCATTTGGCAGTGACATTTTTGGTAATGGCGCGGATGGTTTCGCGGGCTACGATTTTGCCGCCGATAGCAGCTTGAATAGGTACTTTAAATAGTTGCATGGGGATCACTTCGACCAACTTTTCACAGATGGCGCGCCCTTTTCCTTCGGCTTTTGTGCGGTGGACCAGGCATGAAAAAGCATCAACCGGTTCATCATTGACCCTGATTTCCAACTTGATGATATCGCCTTGCTCGTAGCCGTCGAATTCGTAATCGAATGAACCATACCCTTTGGTGACCGATTTTAACTTATCGTTAAAATCGGTGATAATTTCATTCAAGGGAAAACGGTAGGTTAAGAGCAGCCGTTTTGCATCGATAGTTTCTGTTTTAATGCACGCGCCCCTTTTTTCCATTCCAAGGCTCATGATCACGCCCAAGTATTCAGAGGGAGCCATGATATGACATTTTACCCAAGGTTCTTCGACCGATTCGATTTGGCTTGGATCGGGGTAGTGGGCAGGGTTGTCAACTTCAAGGGTTGAGCCATCGTTCAAAGTGAATTTATAGATCACACTTGGAGCTGTCGAAATCACATCGAGGTCAAATTCCCTTTGAATCCTTTCGAAGATGATCTCCAAATGCAGCAGCCCTAAAAATCCGCAGCGGAATCCAAAACCTAATGCCATGCTGCTTTCCTGTTCAATGTGCAAAGCTGAGTCGTTCAATTGCAGTTTACCAAGAGCGTCGCGCAGCGCTTCGAAATCTGTCGAATCGATTGGGTAGATGCCGGCGAAAACGACAGGTTGAATCAGTCGGAATCCGGGAAGCGCCTCCTTTGCAGGATAGCGATGAAGAGTGATCGTATCCCCGATTTTGACATCGGCTGTATTTTTGATATTGGCTACAATGTAACCCACTTCGCCTGGCAGCAAAGCGTCCACGGGTGTTTCTTTTGGAGTAAATTTTCCAACTTCCAACAATTCAAAACTTTTGCCAGAAGCCATCATTCTTATTTCTGAACCTTTTTTAAGTTCTCCACTGATGATGCGGACATAAACCATAACGCCACGATAAACATCGTAGTGGGAATCAAAAACTAAAGCCCTTAGGATATCGTCAGAAGGTTCTTCCGGAGGCGGGACTTCATTGAGGATTCTTTCCAGAATATCTGTAATGCCTATACCCGATTTTGCCGAGCAGCAGACGGCGTTGGAGGCGTCGAGGCCGATGATATCTTCAATTTGGCGGCGCACCCCTTCTATATCGGCGGAGGGAAGATCGATTTTGTTAATGACGGGGACGATTTCCAAATCTCTTTCGAGGGCTAGATGGACGTTGGCAAGGCTTTGTGCTTGAACTCCTTGTCCGGCATCGACAACAAGCAGGGCGCCTTCACAAGCGGCCAAGGAGCGGGATACTTCATATGTAAAATCGACGTGTCCAGGAGTATCGATCAAATTGATTTCATAGGTATCGCCATTGTCAGCTTTGTAGATCATGGTGACAGGGTGGGCTTTGATCGTGATGCCGCGCTCCCTTTCCAAATCCATGTCGTCCAACATCTGTTCATGCATTTCACGGGCTTCGACAGTATGCGTCAATTCTAAAAGACGGTCGGCGATAGTCGATTTGCCGTGATCGATATGGGCGATAATGGAAAAATTGCGAATTTTTTTTATATTATAAATGAACATATAATTAAAAACTTATGGATGCGTTAAATTTACTCTATTTCCATTAAGAATACAAGATGATTACTTTTGCAAGATACAAAGTAATTCGCCGCAGCGAATGGAAATATTTAAATGATCGGTAAGGCAGATATTTGAAACACTAAAGAAATATTTGTCAAAGGATGCATCATTGAGTTCCCACTGCAGTCCTTGGGTCGTGACACCTTGGACGGGACCATCTATATGGATAAGCGAGATTGTCTGGCCCGGTTTGACGGAAAGATCCATGTTATTACAGCTGGCAAAAACCGTTTCAGTTTCCGATTCAATAAATACTTTCCCAGGGTAGCGTCTGATCAAATGAAGATTAGCCAGGGAATGGTCCGTGCGGTCTCCCAGGACTCCAAATAAACCTATTTTTTCCACTTGCGGCGTGAAAACCGATTGGATAGCTAGTTCTAAGTCGGTTTCATTTTTGAATTTCGGAAATTTTCGAAAAGGGACATCGGCATAATGGGGCAAGATAGCAGGATCGATAGAATCGCCATCGCCGATTATCATGGATGGAGCAATGCCCATTCTGTAGCAATGGTTAAGTCCGCCATCTGCAGCCACAATCATGGAATAGGATTTGATGAGTGCAGCTATGGCTTCATCATTATGGATCGCTCCATTGGCCACGACAGCAACAGTATGGTGAAAATTTTTCATAAGCTCAAACTTATAATAATTATTTAAGAATTAATTAAGTTTTAGCATTTTGAAGAATTAAGAGAGAAGATAAGAATTGCGGCCAAGATGACTCGAACATCCACCGAGTTGCCCCGACTAGAACCTGAATCTAGCGCGTCTACCAATTCCGCCATGGCCGCGAAGTGAGGAAGTATAGGAAAGTTGCAATTTTATTCACAATGAAAAACAGGGAAATAACCAAGTTTTTCCTTTTGGGTGAAACCTGTATCATGATATGATCCTGTATCATTTGGTTTAACTATGACATATAATAAAACAAATCCATTCCTTGCTTCGATTAAAAATCGATACCGTTTAAGCAAACAAGGATCAGATAAATTTACGCATCACGTTGCTTTGGACCTTAGTGGATCTGACATCACCTATCGAGTTGGCGATAGCATTGCAATTTTTCCGGTACACGATTCTTTGCTGGTGCAAAGAACGTTAAATGCCTTTCATGCAACCGGCACCGAAGTGGTGACAGATAAACACACCGGCGAACTCATTCCCCTGCGCACCTATTTAACTAAAAAAGGCAATATTACAGATATCAACCGCAAGTTGTTCACAGAAGTTGCACAAAGGCAAACAAATAAAGGGAAAAAAGCCCACTTAGAGTTCTTGTTAGCTGAAGAGAATAAGGATGCCCTCAAAGAATTTATGAAAAACAGGGAGCTATGGGACTTTCTTCATGATAACGCCGAAGTGCATTTTGCCGTCGAAGAGTTGCCTCACTTCTTGCAGCCCATGCTTCCACGTTTTTATTCCATAGCTTCTTCGATGAAAGCGGTAGGTCACGAAGTTGATCTCACCGTTTCGTATGTCAAATATACGACGAATAATCACATTCGACTAGGTGTCTGCAGCCATTTTTTATGCGATTTAATGCCCTTGCACCAACCTGTTGTGCCTGTTTATATTCAGCCGCACCATGGATTTACTTTGCCGGAAGATCCGGCAGCCAATATCATCATGATCGGCCCGGGAACGGGCATCGCTCCTTATCGTGCTTTCATGCAGGAACGGCTTGTCCTTAATTTTACAGGACATAATTGGCTGTTTTTTGGAGAATGGAATAGGGAATACGACTACTTTTACGAAGACTTTTGGGCCGATCTGCAAAAGCAAAAAAAAATACGGGTCGATTTAGCCTTTTCACGCGACCAAGGCCATAAAATATATGTGCAGCATCGTATGTTGGAACAAGCAGAAGACCTTTTCAAATGGCTCGAAAAGGGAGCCTACATATTTGTTTGCGGAGATGCGCACAGGATGGCCAAAGATGTTGAAACAACATTGCACCGGATCATCCAAGAGCAAGGAAAAATGGACGAATTGGCTGCAAGAGCCTATGTCAAACGGTTGCGGGCTGAAAAACGCTATCTCCGCGATGTCTATTAATTTTGCTGCGTTGTGATAATTGCAAAGCATTGGACGCCATCGCCGCATCCAAAGTCAGTCAAACCCTCCCCCGATGTAGCCGTGATCCCTATCTGAGAGGTATCCAATTCCATCACCCGCGCAATATTGACGCACATATCTGGAATCCGTTCTTTTAATTTAGGCCGTTTAGCTTCAATGGTAATGGCGATGTGTGTGATTTGCTGCCCATCGAGGGTTTTTAAGGCTTCGCGAAGATAGATTTCGCTGTCGGTGATACCGTCGTTGAGGCAGAGGATATCGGCTAATCCACCTAAAATCAAAATGCCTGTCACAGAAGAAATCGCATTGCAAATTGCGTGAAAGACCACATCTCCATCTGAATTAGCCATGAATCCGGGGCAGTTGTCAAAAATTAAACCGCCAATAATGCAAGGTTTAGCTGAATCGGGAGAAAGAAATCGATGGCTGTCTTGTCCGATGCCTGTGCGAATGATCATGTAACGTCTCCTATTATAGATAATTATTTAAGGGGAAGTTTCCAGGAAATGCTTTAATTTCGTTAACGCATAAAAACGAGCCGAGGTGCGGCTATGTTCCACCATGGTCATTTCACCATAAGTGCGATCGCTCCCCTTGGGTTGAAAGATAGGGTTAAAACTCACCGTTCCGTGCTGCAAGCTTCCACGAGGCGCAACGATGATTCCCTCCATAATCCCTTCAAAAAGAAGAGGTTCGCCGCCAGGTTTAATAAAAGCTGCCAGGCAAATGGCTTGAGCGGAAGGGTCTGAATAATTTGAAATGAGAGTATAGATCCCTTGTTCACCCAGTTTTTGGAGGGTATCTTTGATATAGGGTCCCGGCAGGCCGCCGATGGCATTGCAATATAAGGAAACATCTTCAACAATGAGAGGGCGTTGAACAATGGAAAGGGCTTCCTTCGCCTTGGCTCGGATGATCGAAAATCTATCTCCTTGAATCTCAGTTAGTTCAATAGAAATTTGTTCCAACTCCCATCCGTCAAAAACTAATTGCGCTTCTTCAAATTTTTGTTGATTACTTGTTATATATTCAATTTTTTTCATGAAGAACTTTTATATATTGATTGTAAGTTTAAGAATAAATTTTTTTGATTTTGCCATCCATCGTAAAATGTTTCAACGGTTTTTTCCTCATCTTTACAAATTTTTGAAAATGTCTTGTTCAAAAATCAATTTCTTGTTAAGAAAGGGATAAATTATGAAATTGGTATTAAGTACGAAATTTTGTAAGGTTAGTTTTCCTTTATGAGAAGTATCCTAGAGGCCGATTAAACATTAATTATTACACTGCAAAAACCGAAATAGAAATTAGATGGAAGCTTTAAAAATCAAAGGTGGCAATCCGCTCAAAGGAAATATCAAAACGGCAGGAGCAAAAAATGCCATCACCAAATTGCTCGTTGCCTCACTATTATCAGACAAACGGTGCCGCTTTTATAACGTACCTGATATTGGGGATGTGGATGTTACTGTTGCTTTGTGCAAAGAGATCGGCATGGAGGTTCAGTGGGATCGCGCCGCCGGCGTGATGGAAGTGATCACAAAGGAATTAAAGACATCGTATGTTCCTCAACGTTTTTCAGGTGCTAACCGCATCCCTATTTTAATGATAGGAGCTCTGCTTGGACGTACTGACGAAGATATCATCGTGCCAACCGTAGGCGGATGTGTCATTGGACGACGGACTGTGGACTTTCACATCGACGCTTTGGAGAAACTTGGAGCTGTCATAGAATACCGCGAAATGAAAAAGGAAGGGGCCTACTTTGCCCACGCTCATAATGGGCTGAAAGGCACAGTGATAACTCTCTCTTATCCCTCGGTCGGGGCCACTGAAAATACCATTCTGGCAGGTGTGACAGCCCGAGGCGTAACCGTCATTAAGAATGCGGCTATCGAGCCGGAAGTCGTTGAGCTTATCTTGTTTTTGCAAAAGCTTGGAGCCATTATCACGTTGGACGTCGACCGTACGATACGCATTCAAGGAACGCGCCGCTTTCATGAAGTCGAGCATACAGTGATTCCAGACCGCATTGAGGCAGCTTCTTGGGGAATTGCGGCAGTCAGCTCAAAAGGGCGGATCTTTGTTGAAGGAGCCCAGCATCTCAATATGATTACCTTCTTGAATAAAATTAGGGAAGTGGGCGGAGGCTTCGACATCAAAAGCAACGGCATTGAATTTTATTATGACGGCCCTTTGCAAGGGGGCATTCATTTAGAGACAGATGTGCATCCAGGGTTTATGACAGATTGGCAGCAGCCATTTGTTGTGCTGTTGACGCAGTCATCCGGCACATCCGTCATCCATGAAACCGTTTATGAAAATCGGTTTGGATATACAGAGACATTGAATGATATGGGAGCTGATATTACGTTGTTTAGGCAGTGCCTTGGTGGGAAACAATGCCGGTTTGCTTCTCAAAGTTTTTCCCATAGCGCCATTGTAAAAGGTCCGACAGTGCTGAGTGGAAAAGAAATTTTAATTCCCGATCTGCGGGCAGGTTTTGCTTATATATTGGCAGCCGCCATTGCAACAGATGCCAGCATTATCAGTGGATTGCCTTTCTTGGACCGTGGCTATGAAAAGCTGCTGCCAAAACTCATTTCTTTAGGGATGCAGGTTGAAAGGATTAAGGTAGATGATAAGCCTGAAGTCACTATCAGCGGAGGCCGTAAGCGGAGCGGTGTAGAAGAGCTTGAAGCCATTCCCGTGCCTCGATAAAAAAATAAATTACAAAGACATTTAAACCACAGAGAACACAGAGGGCACAGAGCGCTTATTTCTTGCTGTGTATAAAGTCATTTGGGCTCTCATCTTCTAATTCAACGCAAAGACGCGAAGCCGCCAAGGCGCAAAGAAAACAAAACTTTGCGCCTTGGCGCCTTTGCGTCTTTGCGTTGAATTAGAAGATGAGAGCCCAAATGACTTTATACATAGAAAGAAGTGAGCGCTATGTGTTCTCTGTGGTTTAAATTTCTTTGTAATTGTGATTTTAAGCATAATTTGTTAAAATTTTTGCAATTATTACTTTAAGTAACCGTGGAAACCTTTTGTCAAATTCATCCAAGCCAACTTGGCAAGCTATTCTACGCACAAATTTTACCAATTGGGAGTCTTTAGCCGATTTTCTAGAATTGACAGAAGAACAACGTTTACAAATTTCAAATCGGCGTGAATTTCCCCTGAACCTTCCTCGGCGCCTGGCCAATAAAATTTCCAAAAAAACGCTCGACGATCCAATCCTACGGCAATTCTTGCCCACTTTCGCCGAACATATAAAACTGCCCGGATTCTCTAAAGATCCGGTAGGCGATCAAGCCAGCCGCCAATCTCCTAAATTGCTCCACAAGTATTCTGGAAGAGTCCTTCTGGTTGCCACAAGCGCTTGTCCGATGCATTGCCGCTACTGTTTCCGTCAAAATTTCGATTATGCCTCACAACAAAAAGGGTTTGATGCTGAATTGGATTATATCCGGCAAGATTCTACCATTCGAGAAGTGATTTTAAGCGGAGGGGATCCCTTGTCGCTTTCCAATCAAATTCTAGCCGATTTACTACAACGGCTGGCTGCAATTCCACATCTTCAACGATTGCGCTTTCATACCCGTTTTCCACTTGGAATTCCTGAAAGGCTTGACGATGAATTTTTTGAGATTCTGGCGCGCTTTCCTTTGCAAATATGGTTTGTCATACATGCCAACCATCCAAAAGAATTCGATGACGAGATCTTTACTGTGCTGCACCGTTTGAAATGTTTGGGAGCGGTCATTTTATGCCAATCGGTTCTTCTAAAAGGGGTAAATGATCAGCGTGAAACGCTTATCGATCTGTGTCAAACATTGGTTAATCATGGCATTTTGCCTTATTATCTCCATCAATTAGATCGAACAGAGGGAACAGGACATTTTGAAGTGCCCGAAGATCAAGGTTATCGGTTAATAAAGGAACTATCAGAACAATTACCTGGCTTTGCAGTTCCGAAATATGTCAAAGAGGAAGAGGGGCAGCCTAGCAAGAGCGCTCTTCATCTTAAAAGTAATGCTTGTAATCAATAATTAAACTAGTTAAAAAAATCAATCTTTGATATACTATATTTATATATAGGAGTTTATGTCAAAAATCGGTGATATAAAAAATACTATTTCAAATTGGTTTACTAGTTTAATTATCCCTGAAAAAGTTAAAACATTGAAAACCTGCCACATTGCTAACTTGGCATCCATTAAGATCAGTAAATTTGGTCACATTATGTCAACTAAATTTGAAAAGACGTCGGGACAATTAAAATCTTGTAATCTCAAACTTTGGGGCTATGTAAAGGGAATTCTAACAGAAGTGCCCGTTATCATCCATCTGGCAGCCGTCTATTTTAAAAAGTCTGATATAGATAAAGAGGGAAACGGCTCAAATGTTGTTTTTTTTCATGGATTTTTACATAATGCCTCCCCTTGGAAAAAATTTAAAGGTTACCTTAAAGCTAATGGTTCTGGACCGGTCAACGCAGTATCGTATGCGTCAACTAAGCAAACGATTGCTGCCGATGGCGTTCAAGTTAACGAGCAGATAAAATCTATAGAACAAATGACTGGCAAGCCGGTCAATATATTGATCGGCCATTCGGCAGGCGGCCTTGTTTGTTTAGAATGGGCTTTAGAATATGCTCCTGAAGATGAACCTATTTATATTGTGACAATTGGAAGCCCTCTGCATGGAACAATATTAGCCAATGCGTTTTCGCAAGTGCCTGTAGTAGGTAAAGGTTCGAAAGATATGAAGACCGATTCCGTCTATTTAGCTAGCATGCATGATCGGTTGAAAACGACACATAAGCACATTCATTTGTTAACCATTTCGAGTGAAAATGATTTGATTATCCAGCCTACTGCTTCAGCTAGTTTACCTGAGTTAGCTGCGGATAAAAATGGTTACCGTCTTAATCAAAATGTCAGTGTGGAAAATCAAAGTGTATCCGGCATAGGACATGCCGGCATGCTTCTTTCTGAAAATATTATGTCTTGCGCAACAAATTTTCTTAGAAGGAAACAAGCTTTGCCTTCTCAGAACGAAGGTAAGCGATCAATTTAATCCATCTACATTTTTTCGACGGTTTTTAATCCCAAGATATTGAGCCCTTGTTTCATAATGCGGGCGGCTAGTTCACTTAAAAGCAATCTGGAAGACTGCTCAGGTGTTCCTTCTACGCGGCAATCCCTAAAGAAAGCATTAAATTTTTCAGCAAGGGTATAAAGATATTCGGCTAAGCGATGGGGCAATAGATCCTTTGTGACTTGGTCTAACGTTTCGCCAAATTGAAGCAGGTGTAATCCCAAAGCAATTTCGGAGGGGTGTTTTAAGACAATTTGTTCGTTAATTAAGGATTTTGGATCTACCTGCACTTTACGCTTAATTCCCGCCACTCTTACATAGGCATACATTAAAAAAGCCGCTGTATTGCCCTCGAATTTTAGCATCCGTTCATAACTAAAAGTGTAATCGCTCGAACGATGGCAAGAAAGGTCGGCATATTTTACAGCTCCGATTCCTAATGCATGTGCAAGGGCATCTCTTTCCTCACTATCCATTTCGGGAGTCCGTTCCTTTAAAATTTGCGCGGCTTGATCGATGGCGGCCATCAGAAGATCGATCAGCCTTTCGGTATCACCGGAGCGTGTGCGGAATTTTTTGCCGTCTGCTCCCAAAACTAAGCCAAAACCGACATGATCGACGCTAACTTTTTTGGGATCGAGATATCCCGCTTTTTCTGCCGCTTTGAAAATCATATGAAAATGTTGCGCCTGGCCTGCGTCTGTGACGTAAATGAGGCGGTCGGCTTTTTCTGTTTCAATCCTATGGCGAATTGCTGCCATGTCAGTTGTGTCGTAGTTATAACCTCCATCGGACTTCTGCACCATAAGGGGGAGGAGGTCTCCCTCTCGGTTTTGAAAACCTTCAAGATAGATGCATTTGGCTCCATTGGATAGGGTGATGAGCCATTTAGCCTCTAAATCCCTAACTGTATCGGCTAACATCGGATTATAGAAAGATTCACCTCTTTCAATGAGCTTAACGTCGAGAAGGTCGTAAATTTCTTGATAGTCTCGGCGGGAAATATCGCAGATGATGTTCCAAGCTTTAAGAGCGGCGGGATCTCCACTTTGCAAAGCGACGACTTCAAGTTGGGAAGCTTTTTTAAAATCGGGATCCTCATCGAATCTTTTTTTGGCAGCCTTATACAAGGCGACAAGCTGAGTGGAGTCCACTTTCTCTTTTCCGGATAAGATTTGAGGAGCTTCGATCTTCATATAAGCAATTAGCATCCCAAAAGCTGTTCCCCAATCACCAATGTGATTAAGCCTCAAAACGTGGTGGCCTAAAAATTCAAAGAGGCGTGCTAGGCTATCGCCAATGATTGTCGACCGTAGGTGTCCGACATGCATCTCTTTAGCTGTATTAGGGCCGGAAAAATCAATGACGATCTTTTGAGGATGAGATGGAAGGTCGATGCCAAAATGGGAGTCTGCCTGCATGGCATTGACTCTTTGATTGAGGAAAGTTGGATCGAGAGTGATGTTGATGAAGCCTGGTCCTGCAACTTCCACTAGAGATATAAATGGCTGATTTTCAGGTGTTTGCTTATTAAGATGGGTGGCTATTTTGTCAGCGATTTGGCGTGGATTGCTTTTGAGAGCCTTGGCCAATTTCATCGCTGAATTAAATTGATAGTGACCAAATTTATCTTGGTTGCTTTGTATTAGCTCGAGAGAGCTATTTTCAGCAATCAAAGACTCTTCGGGAAAGGCCTTTTTCAAAGCTTGAGCGAAGGCATTAGTCAATAAATAAATAATTGTCTGCATGTCAAAAAAGATATCAAAATCATCGAAAAAAAGAAAGACAGAAATATTTAATTTAATTTCAAATTACGGAAATTTTATTTTTTAAATTAAATAATAAATAGATTAAAAGGAAGATAGATAACAAAACATGGTATTTTTTTATGAATACGAATAATAAATCACTTTTTAATAGACTTGATGAAACTTGTGAGCAATTTGATGATTTAAAAAGTAGTAAAATAAAAAACAGCGAACATTATTCACAGAATAATGAAGAAAAAAAGATTAATTTATTATTTAAAGTAATGGGAAAACTTTTAGTGGGTTTAGGCTTTACGACCCCCACTTTTCAAAATTGGAGTAAAGATTCCCTTTCCGAGCATGTTCTTATTCCGGAAGATTCTGAAGATTTTCACAAAACAGATTCTGTTGCTACTCGAATAATTATTCCATCAAATCCAACTCCTTCAATACCAAAACGAAAGTTTTCTAAAAAGGCTGTTTGCGAACGCTTTAGAAATAAATATAAAGTCGCTGACGATGAAATGGAAATTTATAGGACACGAGCCGCTAAATTAACAGCTTTTGTCCTAAATGAGGAAGCTGCGTTATTTAAACGTCACACCATCAGAGTGAATCTTGCAAAGAAGTATCAACGCCCATTTAGCAAACAAGAAATTCAAGCCAAGATTTTTTCTTTGGCGTTGCGTGTGGAGTATAAATTTCAAAATAGTCCTTCGGAAGTACTTGCCAATAGTGAAAAAATTACAGGAAAAAAACGTAAGTTAGCTCCCCATGCACGCCTTATCAGTTCCATTAAAAAGGCTCAACCAGACCTTGATCTGCCGGCAATGCCTGTTTTAGCGCTTTCGACAAGGGATGATCAAAATCAAAGGGTTCATCTGATCTTCCAGCAGGCAATAGGCCAAGGTTCTTTTAACGATGCCTTTTTTGTCTATTCCACACAACTAGGCAAAGGGGTTGTTTATCGCGAATTTAAAAAGTGTTGGTTAAATGATCCAAAACAGCTTAGAAAATGGGAGCGCGAAGTAAGATTTCACAAAAAACTCATTCAATTGGAAATCCCGCATATTCTTGAGCTGCATAGCGTGGTGCAAATGGATGAAACATCAGGAAAACCAAAGAGAAGGGGATTGCTATTAGAGCTCTGTGAAGGCTCTTTGTATGATTTATCCACACTATCAATTGATAATCAAAAAAAAATTATTTTTCAATTATTGGAATCAATTTCTGGAATGCATTGGCATGGGTATAGACACTGTGATTTAAAGCCGGAAAATATTTTTTATAAAAAGAATGCAAAAGGTGAGTTTGAAATTAGAGTTGCCGATTTCGGCGAGACAAAGCAAGCAACCCGCAGCGATGGTCGATCCGGTCTTTATGGCACCAAAGCTTATCAACCGCCTGAATATCTTAAAATGGTTGATTTAAAGCCGGAAGACCAAATGGACATGGATGTCTGGGCTATAGGCCGAATAGCATGGAATTTTCTGAAAGAATACGATATATGCATCGACAAGAGGATAGAAGAAATTGACTATGATTATTTTGAAATTATTCGAAAGCTGCAAAGCAAAGAATATACCAAAAGAATGGCTGAAATTATCCTTGAAACCTGCATCCTAAGGCCAATGCAAAGACTCATGATAAAAATTCACGATACCTTGAGCAATAGCAAGGACCCTTATGCACGGTTTATAGGGAGTTTAATGCACCCCGATCGATCTGAGCGGCCCACAGCCATACAAGCAAAGATAGCTCTAGAGGCATTCATGTGATTAAACTATTGGTTCGGCTGATTTGTCTGGCTGAGCAGTTTCGTGATGAGGCGGATGGCGGACATGCCGCACTCCATGATGCACCTGTTGACGATAAAGATTTCTCCAAAAATTATAATCATCCAAGTACTTTTGATCGACTAAAGCGCGCATTTTCAAAAATATTAGAGCCATCTCAAATTCTTTGATGCGGATCAATTTTTGCCGAGGATGCTTCTTACCCGATAAAGGGGTCAGGCGGTATTGAGTGGATAAAATATAATTGACTGCAGCAGAGATGCGGCGCGGAAAATGTGTAAACGAAGTGTGGATAACCTCTTTGATCACGGTTGACGTCAGGATGATGATCTCTCCAATATGCGGTGTGCGCCCCTGTGAAATAAATTGGTTGTGTACTTCGGTTTCTAAAATAGGAAACAGCAAACTGCAGGTCAATAAGGCGCGATCCAATGAATGTTTTAAGCGATTTTGATTGAGTTTATCTGCTACCGATAAATATTTAAAAATCTCTTGACCATTAGCGCTTAAAATAAAGTAGGTAAGCGGTGGAAATAATAACTGCAAAAGGCCCGATTCGGTCATCAACATAAAAAATGGCGCTGAAGCGCCCGATTCGATCATCCGAAAAATCTCTTCCAATACACGCGCAGGCGAACTCTTGACGATCTCTTCTTTACATTCAAGAAGCGCTTTACGGCTTTCAACGTCAATTTCAAAGCTAAACCGGGCGCGAAACTTCAGCAAACGGATCATCCTTACCGGATCTTGTTTAAAGCGCACTAAAGGATCACCGATTGTCCTTAAAGTATGTTTTTGGATGTCTTTCCAACCGCCTACATAGTCGATCACGGAGCTAGTAAAGGGATCGTAAAAGAGGCCATTGATGGTAAAATCCCGACGCAAAACATCTTCTTCAGGCGAGCCCCATTCATTATCTTGAAGAATGAGCCCGCTGGTATTTTCCCCCTTTCGAAAGGTCGAAACTTCAATGATTTTATGGCCGAAACGCACATGCGCCAAGCGGAAGCGGCGTCCAATTAGGATGCATTGCCTTCCAAAGACTCTTTTAACCTCTTCGGGAAGGGCTGAAGTGGAAATATCAAAGTCCTTGGGGGTGCGTTGAACCAGCAGATCTCTGACGCTGCCTCCCACAAGATAGGCTGTATAGCCTGCATCTCGAAGTTTTTCCAGGATGCGTAAGGCATCGCTATCAATCAAATTGTTATCGATTTTGTGTTCAGTAGAGGGGTAAATTTTAGGCTTCACAAAAAAAAGAAAACTCGTTGTTACATTAAGATCAATCCTTTAAAATACACCACTATTTGTGAAAAGTCAAGTGAGCTTGCAAGAGTGATTGGGGTTGACCAAGCTATTTTTCTTGATTCTCTGCTAAGGCATCGTATAATTTATCCTCAGTAATGTTAGTTAAAGGATTGACATGGCCAAAACGACTCCTACCAGAATTTTTGGAACCGACGGCGTAAGAGGGCGCGCCAACCAATTGCCTATGACTGTTGAAACTGCTTTGGCATTAGGACGGGCAGCCGGAAAGATCTTTCGTACCCGCCAAGGCAAACACAGAGTCGTTATAGGCAAAGACACGCGCCTTTCCTGTTATATGTTCGAAAATGCGCTCATCTCAGGGCTTTGTTCCATGGGAGTCGATACCCTAATGGTGGGGCCGTTGCCAACACCCGGAGTTGCATTCATCACCCGTGCTTACCGTGCCGATGCGGGCATTGTCATTTCAGCTTCGCATAATCCTTTTTATGATAATGGCATTAAATTTTTTTCCTCGGAGGGATTTAAGCTTCCAGATAGTTGGGAAAACGAAATGGAAAAATTGGTATCAGTAGGCGATTTTTCAGATAGCTTGCCTACCGACCATGAAATGGGACGCAACACCAAGATCAATGATGCCGATGGCCGTTATATCGAATTCACTAAGGCCACATTCCCCCGCAAACTCTCTTTAAAAAACATCAAAATTGCTTTGGACTGCGCCAATGGCGCAGCCTATAAGGTGGCCCCTTTAGTCTTTAAAGAACTTGATGCTCAGGTGTTTATATATGGAAATACTCCGAACGGCCTTAATATCAATGATGGTTGCGGCTCCTTGCATCCCGAGCTCATCCAAAAGGCAGTAATCGATCAACGCGCCGACGTGGGCATTGCCTTGGACGGCGATGCTGACCGGGTCGTTATGGTCGATGAAAACGCCCAGATTGTGGATGGCGATACGATCCTTGCCATTTGCGCGCGCGACATGCAAAAACATGGCACATTGCGGAACGATCGCGTGGTTGGTACAGTTATGAGCAATTTTGGTTTCTTAAAATGCATGGAATCGCTAGGCATTGAGGTGATCAAAGCTGCTGTCGGAGACCGCTATGTCATCCAAGATATGCTGAAGTATGAGGCTAACTTAGGGGGCGAGCAAAGCGGCCATATGATTTTCTTGGATCATAACACGACCGGAGACGGTTTGGTCAGCGCCTTGCAGGTCATGCGGATCATGCTTGAAACCGATTCAAAACTGTCCGATTTGGCAACTATCTTTAAAAAATATCCCCAAGCGATCGTCAATGTTAAAGTGGCTTCAAAACCGCCTTTGGATTCCTTAGCTGCCGTTACTGAAGCTAAACGAAATGTGGAAGAGCAGTTAAGCGGACAGGGACGCGTGCTTGTGCGCTATTCAGGCACTGAGAATATTTGCCGCGTGATGGTAGAGGGCCCCAAATATAAGCAGGTACACCAAATGGCAGATGCCATTGCAGCTGCTGTTCAACATGAAATTGGAATGGAGTGTAATTAATTATGTGCGGCATTTTCGGATACATCGGCAAGCAAAATCCTGTAAAAATGGTTCTAAATGGTCTTAAGAGGCTAGAATACAGGGGATATGACTCTGCAGGCATAGCCGGAGTCAAGAATGGAAAAATTTTGTTTTGCAAAGAGGTTGGCAAAGTTTCAGCGTTGGAAAAAATGGTGGAAGAGGTCCAGCTGGATGTGGATATGGCCATTGCCCAAACCCGTTGGGCGACGCATGGAAAGCCAAATCAGGTCAATGCGCATCCACACTTGGACATGCAGCATAAGCTTGCATTGGTCCATAATGGCATCATTGAAAATCACGAAGCCCTCCGTATGCAGCTTAAAGCGAAGGGAATTAAATTTATTTCTGAAACAGATACTGAAGTGATCGCTCAACTCATCGGCAGTTTTTATGAGGGGGATCTTCTTAAAGCCGTCCAACAAGCTGTTCCCCTTCTTAAAGGCTCCTATGCTTTTGCGCTCATCCATCAGGAATATCCCGGGACAATTATTGCCGTCGCCCACCAAGCTCCCCTTGTCATCGGCATCGGATCGCAAGAGGTATTTATTTCATCCGATCCGAATGCCTTTGCGGCGCACACCCGGGAAGTGGTTTTCTTAGCTGATGCAGAAATTGCAGTGGCCAAAGTCGATCATTTAGAGGTGTACGACTCATCTAGGGCGATCATCGATAAGAAAACCGAGAATCTCGCTCAGCACGCTGAAGATATTTCCAAAGGGATTTATGAGCATTACACATTGAAAGAAATTCATGAGCAGCCGCAAACGATACGCAACGCTCTGCTTTCCCGTTTTGTGGATGATTATGGAACGGCTGTCTTTGAAGAGATCCATTTCAGCATGAACGATTTGATGGCCGTTGAAAGGATTATGATTCTGGCTTGCGGTACTTCCTGGCACGCTGGTTTTGTAGCCTCTTATATGATGGAAGATAAGGCCCGTATTCCGGTGCAAGTCGAAATCTCTTCAGAATTCCGCTATAAGAACCCTGTGGTTCCTCCAAGAACTCTTTCCATCGCCATTAGCCAATCGGGTGAAACAGCCGATACTATAGCGGCTGTGCGTGAACTTAAAGCCAAAGGTTCTAAAGTCCTTGCCATCTGCAATGTGTATGGTTCAACCTTGGCGCGCGAAGCGGATGCTTGCATTTTTCTGCGAGCGGGACCTGAAATCGGTGTCTGTTCGACTAAAGCTTTTACCAGCCAAATGGTTGTATTATCTTTATTTACCCTGTTAATGGCGCGCATGCGCAACATGAGCAAGCAGGAAGGGCAAGATTTTCTAGCTGCAATAAAACAACTGCCGGAGCAAGTACAAAGCGTTTTGAACAATGCTAAACATATTCAAACCATTGCCAAAAAATATGCCTCGCATGAGAATTTCTTTTTTGTGGGACGCAATTATATGTTTCCAACTAGTTTGGAAGCAGCTTTAAAATTAAAGGAAATTTCATATATCAATGCAAATGGTTATCCTGCCGGCGAGATGAAGCACGGCCCCATTGCCTTAATTAACGAAGAATGCCCGACAGTGGCCCTGTGTGCCAATAAAATGACAATGGATAAGCTGCATAGCAATCTGATGGAAATAAAAGCACGCAATGGAAAAATCTTGGCAATCATCGAGCAAAGTCAGCTGCATGCTGTAGAAGGTCTTGCCGATGATTTGATTGTAATCCCTGATACTATTGACGAATTGGCGAGTATTCCAACTACAGTTGCAGGGCAGCTTTTGGCTTATTATATCGCAAAGGAGCGTGGTGCAGATATCGACCAGCCGCGCAACCTCGCCAAATCCGTCACCGTCGAATAAGATATTTTTGGAGGGCGGATTTGTCGCCGCACTCCAAATCAAGGAAAATTGCGATAGGGATTAAGCTTGTGTTCTTGAATACCATGCTAGCCAATCTGGATGTGCGACTTGCATCCTGGCCATAAAGCTTGTGAAGTTTTCTGGTATTTGACTATTATAACGCGTTTGATAAAGGTCTGCATACTGTTTTTCGCCAACTCCTATTCGTAATAGATCCAACGTTTCTTCAGGTTTAATTCTTGTTTTTGGATCTGGATCCATCATGCGCCAAACTAAATATCTTTGCCACGGCATAGTTTTAGGATCAAAGGGGGGAATATTAAGGTTATATTGACGTGCATATTCTTCAATTTCAACTTCTACTTGGTGCATGAATGTATTTTCCTGCGGGTTAATTAGCAACCAGGGGATTTCTACACCATAGAATTGGGCAATCACAATACCCATAGACCATGTGTCATATTCAATTCCTGCCCTATGAAAACCCTTATCATTGTTTGGATCTGTTGCTTCAGGCGCAAAATAATAAGGAGTCATTTCGATCAAATCGACGATTGGTTCATTATCTTTGAGTTTAACAGCTCCTCCAAAGTCAATAAATTTTATGCCATTGACTGCACCTTTAGAATCTTTATTGTACATTAGGTTAGTTGGTTTGATGTCACTATGAAAAATATTTTTTTCCTTCATGTGGTGCAGTCCTTGTAATAAATCGAACATGATTAAGTTATCAGTCATCGCAGATCTTTGATAAGAAGGATCTGTATTAAGCTCCTCTTTAGTGAACTTTGTTGATGTAACGATAGCACCATTTGATTGCAACACGTCCCGAGTTTTAGCGGGGATTAAATCTAAGAAGGGACCGGCACAAATCTCTTGCACAATCCTACCTTGGTCTCCCTTGCCTATTCTACTTCTTATATAATGCACTCCAGTAGAATAGATCTCTAAAAAATGAGGAGAATCTTTTAACTCCCTTTGGAGGTCTATTTCTTTGTTAAAGGTGGCTATTGCATTACCATCATTTACGTTTACTTTTGGAAGAGCCATAATTTTGCCATCCTCAAATCGGATAGCTTTTGTGACTTTTTTAAAAGAGCCTTCGCCAAGTGATAGAAAGCCTTTTTTGGAAGAAGGTAGGATATAAATATTTCCATCCTGAGATATCATCAGATTATAAGGTAGCTGACCCGGAAATTTATTGGTTCTTATCATTGCAAGTGACTTATCTTGTCGAATTTCATCAATCTTAGTTTTGTGAGATATTATAAATGTATGCACTTTAGCTAAAGATGCTTCATCCAGTGAGGGTTCTCCTCCATTAATATTTCTAAACCTTTCAAAGTTTTTCCAAAGATTGTGAGCATGAACTGATTCAATTGCTTCTTTTGGCATTATTAATGGAAACGGCTTAATTTGAGTATCTTGAGATGAATTTGTGGCTTGGATGCTTTGCTGCAAAGGTGCTCCAGCCTGAGAGGATTGTGGTAACACATAACCTGGAAAAGCTTCTGTCGGTGGCAAGTAAGATTGAGGTATTGGGTACTGGAATGAAGATCCCTGTTGCTGAGGTTGGGGCTGTCCTTGTGCCGGACGCCAATTCAGCCAATCTTCATTACGAAATTTATTAAAAGCATCATTATTATTATAATAAAAATTAAGCACTAGAGGCATATTGGAATTTAAATGATTAGGGGTTAAACCGGCTTTTTTAGCAAGATTTCTAATGAGTTGGGTGTTATGTGTGTCCAGATATCCTTTTTCCTCACCGTAAGCAATACATTGCCTTAATCGAAAATCGACGATTTCCTTTTGTGTTCGGTTTTTCCCAAACAAGCCTTTTATTTCTTGACAGATTTTTCCAAATAAACCTGTCGTTGTTAACTCACCGTTTTTGTTAACCATGAGCCATTGAAAACGTTTTGGTTGCGAAATGGTGTTAAGTTTTTCTTGATAATGTTGTTTTGCAGTAGGATGGTTTGGATAAAAACCAGGGAAAAATGAATCTAAATGTTTAGGAGAAAGGGAATTAGTATTCATAAAAAAAACCTTTAAATTAGTAATTATACGCAATAAATTTAATTAAATTTATTCAAAAATATAAAACAATTATAATAAGTCTATATTAATTATATATTAAAATGGTATTAATGCGCATTTATTTCATAAATTGAATAAATAGAAGGGGTTACGACTTAAGTAGCAATTTCAACCAGTCGCATTTTTCATTTGAAGTTCTTGAAAAAAATACTGGTAAGGATTCGGGTTCGAGATGAGGATAGCGCAATTTAAACAGTGTTAAATAGTCTTTTTCTTCTATTGCCATTCTCATCAAATCTTTGGCTTGTTGTGATGTTATTCTGCGATGGGGATCTGGATCAAGCATGCGCCAGATTAAATAATAAATCCAACTCGTTTGTTTTAGATCGAAAGGAATTTTATTAGGAGAGTAATTGTTTATAAAATTCCTCAATTTAGGAAAAAAGGTTTCTTCTGTGCAATCGGTAAAATAAACGAATAAGCCTTGCAACTCTGCAATGGCGAGGCCCATTGACCATGTGTCATAGGAAAATGAAGCAGAATGTCTATGATTGTTGTAATTTAGTATGTATTCAGGGGCGCAGTATAGTGGTGTAAAGGTCGATAGTTCATGAGCTGAATCATTTTCGTTCTCAAGCTGGATGGCTCCGCCGAAGTCTATAATTTTTGCACCTGTAATTCGATTTCCATCGCATGTATACATGAGATTGGCAGGTTTGATATCGCCATGAAGAATCTTAGATACTCTTAAAAAATGCAATCCTTCCAATAAATCAAAGATGATAAGTTGATTTTCTTTATCAGACAATCGATCAAATTTACTTTCACCTTCAATTGTTATGATGGATCCATCGATGCCCAATTGGTGGGTGTATTCAGCTTCACTTTGGGGGCATAAAGTGATGAGAGGACCATCAATGTAATCTTGAACGGTACGCCATTGCCAATTTCCTTTTATTTTTTTACTCAAATGTTTTCCGCAGTCGTGGACTCGCACAAACTGAGGATAGCGTGCAAGGCTTGTTTGGAGTTCAGTTTCTTTCTTAAGATCTTCTAACAATGTTTGAATATCGGAGGATGTGATTCTTTTTTCGAGCTTGGGTTTGCCTTTTGAGATGGCCAGCATGGCGGCATCGTGGAAGCGGATCCCTTTTCGGATTATTTTATTTTTACCTTGATTTTCAATGGGATGTGTGGCTATTGGGGGTAGAATGATGATATCTCCTTGCCGATTGATCATTAAATTAAAAGGGAGAGAGGCTCTATCTGTTTTTAAATTCCATTTTTTTGTTCTAAGGAACAGGAAATCTTCATCATCAGGCAGTTTCTTTATTTGTTCGATAATTTTAGCTTGCTCGGCCATTAAGACATTATACAGTTTCTTTAAAGAGTGTATGTTTAAGAATGGTTCCTTTTTTTTTCGTTTAGCATTGAAGTTAGTATAAAGTTGCAAGGCATGTGCAAAACAAATATCGTCTTGGTTTATGTTTGTATAAACGGGAAAATGCAGTTGAAAAGTTTGAGAATGCTCCATGCTGCTTGAAGGGGTTTGTGGTTGAATGTCTAACATTGATTTAACCTCGATAAAACGATCGATTTCTCTATTTTCATTAGGCGTTCTAAAGTTCAATCTTATAAGAAAATCGCTAAAATTAACAAGAAGGTTGATGGTAAATTTTTAATTAGATATACACAACGATTAATGTTTACAAAACCGAAAGATCAATCTTATGGGGTTTTTTCTAAGTTCCAAAAAAGTTAAAACGAAACTCCTGAACGAATTCAAGGAAAAGAGAATCCTCGAAATAGGCGATGAATGTTTGGAAAAGCAAAAGCTCTCTGAAATGGAAAAAAGGGGGCGCAGCCGACTTAAGCATGACCTCACCCAATTTCCTTGGCCATTAGAAGACAGCAGTTATGATTTGATCTTTTGCCACAATGTGATGGCCCAGTTGCCTGATGCATCGAAAATTTTGGAAGAGTTTAATCGAATTGTGACAGCCGGAGGAAAAATCTTTATCGAAACACCGCACCCGGCTTCTTATGAAACGCATCGGTCGCACCGATTTTCATTTGGCAGTCTGGACTATTTCATTAAGGGTAATCCTTATTATAAAACCGATTTTCACATCGATGAAAAGTACATTTTTTTTGATGATCTGACCCATTTTTTAGGGTTAGGCTTTCTAGCTAATCTTTTTCCGCGTCAGTATGAAAAGCGGTTTGCATTTATGCTTCCAGCCACTTCTTTTTATGTCGTATTTCTTGTCGACAAATGATGTTGACCTGCCGTTCCTGCCGTTTACGGGCCCGTGCCCGCGCCCGTAAACGGCAGGGAAAACGGGAACGGCAATTTTACAACAAAGCCTCGACAAATAATCTTCTTACTAGTTATGATAATTTAAATTAATTATTTTTTAACATGAACCATTTAGTTTTTAAGTATGAATACTAATTCTACAGGCAGTCTTTGGGGAGGCACGCTTCTTGTGGCAGGCACTTCGATAGGCGGCGGCATGCTCGCACTTCCGGTTTTAACGGGATTAGGCGGTTTTTTTCCTTCACTGCTCATTTATTTTTTTTGTTGGCTTTTTATGGCATGCACGGGACTGCTTCTTTTGGAAGTTTGTTTGTGGATGCAGAAAGAATCCAATGTCATCACAATGGCTAAAACAACTTTGGGAAAAACAGGCGAAGTCGCGGCTTGGGGACTATATCTTTTCCTATTTTATTGCTTGACAGTCGCTTATATGGTGGGCTGCGGCAGTTTGATCCTTGAAATTTTAGGATTAAATGTGCCTGATTGGACCGGCCCGCTGATTTTTTTAGCGATTTTTGCTCCCTTTATTTATTTAGGAGCGCGCATTGCGGGAAAGTTAAATGCAGCTTTAATGCTTGGCCTCGGGATTTCTTTTTGCCTCTTTGTGGTTTTAGGTGCAGACTATGTTAATGTTGATTTGCTTGTGCATAAAGATTGGTCGCTTTCATTGATTGGTTTGCCTATTGCATTTACATCATTTGCGTATCAAGGAATCATTCCTACATTGGCTCACTATATGCATTATGACAATCGAAAGATACGTCAGGCCATTGTGATCGGCAGTCTTATTCCTTTAGCGGCTTATGCTGTTTGGCAATGTTTGATTTTAGGGATTGTTCCCATCAGCGGATCGCACGGTTTAGAAGAAACTTTGCAAGCAGGACATAATGCCATTCAACCTTTAAAATATTTCATTCAGTCGCCGTTGGTTTATCATATTGGCCAATATTTTGCTTTTTTTGCATTGGTGACCTCTTTTTTTGGAGTGAGTTTGGGACTTATCGATTTTTTGGCGGATGGTTTGAAACTTACAAAAGCAAAGGGTTTGAAAAAATTATTGTTGTGCACTTTGGTATTTGTTCCTCCATTGTGTGTTGCGTTAGCAAACCCCCACATTTTTTTGAAGGCTTTGGATTATGCAGGCGGCTTTGGATGTGCATTGCTGCTAGGGATGATGCCCATTTTGATGGTGTGGTCGGGAAGATATTATTTAGGATATAAATCTGAATGGATGCTGCCAGGCGGGAAGATTGCGCTTGGATTGTTATTGTCATTTGTCGTGTTAGAATTATGCTGTGAGTTTTTTTTAAATAATTGATTATAAATTATTTACAATATAAAAAAAGCCTTAGGTTAAAAAACCTAAGGCCCCGCGTGAAAGAAAAAGAACCCTTCACGTTATCTCTCATTACCATCCAAAATATAGTCCAACGTCTGGACCATAGTCATCATAGTAACTTCCACCATCATAGTAATTTCCACCATCATAGTTGTTATAGTAGTATCCTGAGTCATAATCATATGGGGAATAATAATAGTAGGGATAGCCGCCGCCATAAAAACCGTCGCCCCAGCCCCAACCCCCGTCAAATCCTCTATCTCCGCGGAATCCGCGATCAAAACCATGGTGAAAGCCGCCATGTCCGCCGCCGTGAAAGTGTCCTCCACCTCCATGGCCACCTCTAAATGCTATTACTTCTTTGGAAGCTTGATTATCTCCCAATGTAGTTGCTGAAATTCTTGCCAAAGGTGTCATTGTTACAAATAAAAACAAAGCAATATATAAAAAGAGGTATTGAAAACGATACATACGACCTCCTCAATTAGGATGGAAAAAGGGGATCCGTGAACAATCAAACCTTTGATCACTAAGGACCATTCCTTGGTGCGCTTAAATTAGGCTTAAAATCAAAAAAACATTCAAAAACGCTTAACGTGTAGTTTTCTCTCGAAAACTCATTTAAGCATATCCTAATTCTGCATCCGCTTAAGATTGAGTATAATGTTACTTTTTTTATACCCTTGACTGCTCACGGTTATCCCGTAGATCACATGCAATAAATCCATTAGCGATTATTGCATGTGCGGGGCGAATTTCTTCACCCCTAGGTTTTAGTATAGATGAGAGGAATTGAGCTGTCAATATATTTATTTAATTGTCGTTTTTGACCGGGAGGACAGCCATGCGAAGGCGATTGGCGGAGATAAGAGCTCCGTTTTCATCTCGGATATTGATCTCCCAAACTTGAGAGCTGCGTCCCAGATGAAGGGGTTTGGCTGTCCCGTAGACGTAGCCATTTTTTACCATTTTGATATGGCTGGTGTTAATTTCGATCCCTACCGCATGAAATTGATCGCTAGCTAGGCAGAAGTTGGCAGCTACACTGCCCACTGTTTCTGCTAAGGCGCAGGAAGCGCCGCCATGCATGATTCCATATGGTTGCTTGGTGCGATTGTCGATAGGCATTTTGGCTATTAAGAAGTCATCTCCGATTTCGGTGAATTCTATTCCCAGGTAATCGACCATGGTATTTTTGCGAGTGGCTTGCGCCTCTTCCAAGTTGAATTTTTTTTTCCAAATAGGCATCTGCTAGCACTCCTTTAAGGCATATTCGCGCAATGATTTAATAGGTAATTTTGTGATGTCTAAAGCCGCTAAGCACAGTACAAAAAGCTTAGCGTAGTGAATATTGGTGATGAGAGGAATATGGTGATCGATGGCTAAGCGGCGGATTTTAAATCCATCGGTCATGATATTATTTGTGCTAAGCGCGCGGGGGATATTGATGATAAGATCCACTTGCTTATTGGCGATGGCGGTGATGACATTGGGTTCCCGTTCTTCGCTGGCTTTATAAAGAAAGCTAGAGCCCACGCCGTTGCGGCATAAAAAATCGTGCGTATTTTCGGTGGCAAAAACATCCCAGCCGTTGGCATCTAAAGTTTGGATGGCTGGCAGTAAAAGCGCTTTTTTATCGCCGCCAATGCTAAGTAAAATTTTTTTACCCTTCACAGATTGCTCGGTTGCCAACCAAGACATATAAAAGGCTTCCAAAAGATTATCTCCGAGGCAAGCTACCTCGCCGGTGGACGCCATCTCAACGTGGGCAACCGGATTGGCTCCTTTGAGACGGCTGTAGGAAAATTGCGGTGTTTTAACGCCGACATAGTCGAGTTCAAGGGTTTCGTAGGCTTTGGCTTGATGACCACCTAGAAGGACCTCTGCTGCAATATCGATGAAATTGTGATTGGTTACTTTGGAAACGAAGGGAAAGGAGCGGGAAGCGCGGACATTGCATTCTATCACTTTCAAGAAGTTGTCTACGGCTATGAATTGGATATTGAATGGCCCTGTGATTTTCAATGCTTTAGCAATAGCGCGTGTAATATTTTTAGTGCGCCGGATCGTTTCCATGTACAGACGTTGAGGGGGAAGAACAACGGTGGCATCGCCGGAATGGATGCCGGCATTTTCAATGTGTTCTGAGATAGCCTCGATGACGATTTTTCCTTGATCGGCCACCCCATCGATTTCAAGTTCTTTGGCATTATTGATGAACTGCGTGACGATGACAGGGTGATTGGGAGATACGATGGTGGCATCATGTAAATATTTTTCCAGCTCATCTTCGCTAAACACAGTATTCATAGCAGCACCGGAAAGCACGTAGGATGGGCGCACCAGTATCGGATAGCCCACCTGATTGGCGAATTGTTTGGCTTTAGCCAGTGTGGTGACCTCTTGCCAAGTCGGCTGATCGATACCCAGCTTGTTTAAAAGCTTGGAAAATTTTGTGCGATCCTCGGCGCAGTCGATCGACTCTGCCGTTGTCCCTAGAATAGGATATCCCCCTTGAGAAAGTGGAAGGGCTAAGTTATTGGCAACCTGGCCTCCTACCGAAACAACAATCCCTCTCGTTTTTTCAAAATCACAGATATCCTGAACCCTTTCGAGAGTGATTTCCTCAAAATAAAGACGGTGTGATTCATCAAAATCGGTAGAGACTGTTTCGGGATTGCTATTAATCATGATCGTTTGCTGGCTCAGAGCGCGCATTCTTTTAACTGTATTGACTGCACACCAATCAAATTCCACAGACGAACCGATGCAATAAGGGCCGGATCCCAAAATGACTATGGGCGGTTTTTTGGAAGGTGAAACATCGTTAATTGATCCATGATAAGTGGTGTATAGATAATTAGTTTCTGCAGCAAACTCGCCTGCTAAAGTATCGATCAGTTTGATGGATGGGATGATTCCGTTGTCAATCCGTTTTCTTCGTATTTTACTTTCAGGCAGATTTTTTAATCGGCTGATCGTTTTATCGGAAAAGCCCATTTGCTTAGCATATTTTAATTGTGGAACAGTTAATGGGCTTTCTTTGAGATCGCTTTCCATTTTAACAATGGCTTGAAGATGATGCAAAAACCATGGATCGATTTGAGATAACCGATGAGCCTCTTCGACGGATCCGCCGCCCTTAAGAAAACTGTAAATGGCAAAAAGACGACGATCTGTGGCCTGTTGAATCTCTTTGCGTGGATTATCGATGACGTAGGGATAATCAGTGAGCCCCGCAGCGCCTTGATTCAACATTCTGATAGCTTTCTGAAGAGCTTCCGGAAAGGATCGTCCGATTGCCATCACCTCTCCGACGCTTTTCATTTCTGAACCGATCGTTCGGTCGGCAGTTTTTAGTTTTTGCGTATCCCAGCGAGGGATCTTTACGACCAGATAATCTAAGGCAGGCTCAAAAAAAGCAGTGGTTTTTTTGGTGACGGCATTGGGAATTTCGTCGAGCCTTTTGCCAAGCGCTAACTTGGTAGCGACAAAAGCTAAAGGATAGCCGGTGGCTTTCGAAGCAAGTGCACTTGAACGGGATAAACGCGCATTCATCTCAATGACTCGGTAGTCGCCTGTTTTCGAATTGAGGGCATATTGGATATTGCATTCGCCAACGATTCCAATATGGCGGGCCGTTTTGAGCGCCACTTCCCGTAAGCGATGGAATTCTTCATTAGTTAATGTTTGCGAAGGGGCGACCACAATGCTTTCACCGGTGTGGATGCCCATGGGATCAAAATTCTCCATGTTGCAAACGGTGATTGCGTTGTCATCCTTATCTCTAAGGATTTCATATTCGATCTCTTTCCATCCGCTGAGATACTCCTCAATTAGAATTTGCTGAACGTTGTTGAGTGTTTCGGTTGCCCTATGAGCCAGTTCTGATTCATTATTGATCCGGCCGGAGCCGAGCCCTCCTAATGAAAAACCTGAACGCATCATAATCGGGTAGCCGATAATTTGAGCGGCGGAAAGAGCTTGTTTTACTGTTGTGACAGTGATGCTATTTGGTGTTTTGACGCCGATTTCATGCAAGGCGCGTTTGAAAAGTTCACGGTCTTCGGTCAAACGGATGGCCTTTGCCGGCGTCCCCAAAATTTCTACTTGATGCTGCTTTAAAATCCCCCGTTCATCTAAAGCCAAGCCTAGATTGAGAGCCGTTTGACCTCCCACATTTAGAAGTATGCCTTGGGGCTTTTCTTTGGCGATAATGCGGCTGACAATTTCCACATTCAATGGTTGCAGATAAACCTCGTCTGCCATCCCCCTGTCGGTTTGTACCGTGGCGATATTGGGATTGATCAGGATGGTATGCAGACCCTCCTCTTTCAATGCCTTTATCGCTTGAGAGCCTGAATAGTCGAATTCACCTGCCTGCCCGATCCGCAGTCCTCCCGATCCTAATATCAATATTTTTTTAGATTGGATTTTTTTTTTCATAAAAGCCTATAGAATTCTTCAAATAACCATTGTGTATCTGTTGGACCCGGAGAAGCTTCAGGATGAAATTGCACAGAAAAAAATGGCTTTGTGACATGGGCAATTCCTTCGACTGACTTATCGTTGAGGTTGCGAAAAGTGACTTTCCAATCCTTAGGGAGGCTGTGTTCATCTACGGCATAGCCGTGGTTTTGACTGGTAATGTAGCACTTTTGCGAACGCAGTTCGATGCATGGCTGATTTTGCCCCCGATGTCCAAAGGGCAGTTTATAAGTTTTTCCCCCTGCAGCTAAGGCCATCAACTGAGTTCCCAAACAAATGCCAAAGATAGGTTTTTGTTTTAGAAAGGCTTTTTTTAAATGGTTGATTGTAGCCTGGCAGGTTTGTGGATTGCCCGGTCCATTGGAAATAAAAATTCCATCGTAGGGTTCATTTGTAAAATCGTAATTGTGCGGAACGCGATGAATGGTAGCGGACAAGGCAGCTAAAGAACGGATAATGTTCTCTTTCATTCCGCAATCGATAGCGATAATGATTTTTTTACCTTGCTCATAGATACTTTTTTCACGCGGTGAAACGTGCTCCACCCAATGCTCTTGACTTGAATCGGGAAAGCGGCGCGGATTTTTAAGATCCGTCGTAATGCATCCGGGCATCGTCCCATGGAAGCGGAGGATCTTAGTTAAAGCGCGCGTGTCTATTCCAGTGATCAAAGGGATTTTTTGAAAGCGCAACCATTCAACGATAGATTGTAGACTCAAATAATGGCTCCAATCAACGCACGTTTCACTGACGATGACCCCTTTCGCATGGATTTTGGATGATTCCCAACGATCGGGCGGCGGGACGCCATAATTTCCGATTAAAGGGTATGTGAATGTTAGGATTTGACCTGCATAAGAAGGATCTGTCAAGGATTCGGGATAGCCTGTCATCCCGGTTGTGAAAACGATTTCTCCAAATGTGACCTCTTGCTGCCAGGAAGGGGAAAAACCATGGAATGTAGTTCCGTTTTTTAAAATTAACGAAGAGGGCTTGAAAGGGACAGAGGAGGTTGCCATGATCCTACTCCGATTAAAAATTGTAGGCCATGGCGATCGTACATCACAAACAATAATTACGCATTATTTTTTTTAAAATTAGCGTTTTATTGCATATTACTCGCCAATGTTATATTTAGTAGTTCAGAGTATTTATGTGAATAGTTCAGAGTGTTTGCATTAACGGGAAATTATGAAACGACTTAATAAATTGAAGCGCAGCATTAGAAAATTTTTCAGTTCCAAGATTGTTCGGGGCTTATTGCTTTTGATACTGCTATCTGTCCTTCTCATATGGGGTGTGCGGTGGTGTTCGGGCAATAATGGCATGGCAGCCAAGGTTTATGTCTTAGCCAGAAACTCAAATTGGCCTGCGTTGAATTTATCGGGCAAAGAACCTAATATGCTCGCATTTCTTGATGATTTAATCATGGATATCGCTGAAAATGAAAAATTGAGAATCCATATTATGACATTGAATCAAGCCGATCTATTTAATGGTTTGGATATAGGGTTATTCGATGCCATTCTGACAGTGACTACTCCTAATCCAGTGTCTGAAAAAAGATATGCATTCAGTCAGCCGATTTTTTTGGCAGGACCTGTTCTTATTGTCCCTGAATCCTCTTCTGCAAATTCCATCAAAGATTTGCAAGGAAAAGCAGTGGGTATTAATCGAAACCTACCCTATTTTTTTACTCTAAATCAAATACCCGGAATTAATTTAGTTGCCTACGACGATATTATACCAGCCCTTGAAGATTTAGAGCATGGCGCCTTAGGCGGAGTTGTGATGAATGCTCAATTAGCTTATGCTTATACAAATGGATTTTATAAAGGAAAACTCAAAGTTATAAGCGCTCCCCTGAATGAAGAGGGGATTTATTTAGTGACGTTATGGGATCATCATAGGGAACATCTGATCGAACATTTTAACAGTGGATTAGAAGCTCTTCATCAAACCGGAGAGTATGATAAACTTCTCACGAAATGGACGCTTATTAATCCTTAGAATTTATTTGTAGACACGGCAAACGTCAATCTGTGAATACTCATAGCGCACCCGTTCTAAAATTTCCTCATTGGGCGGACACGGCTGCGCCCCCCAAATCAGTTCGCAATATTTTTTTATGGAGTGATCAGCGCTGAAATCGCCCATACTGGCGATATTCATCATGGCGGTTTTGTTCCAAAGGGATTCATCACGGAACCACTCTTCCACCTTTTTTTGGGCTTCATAGTAACTTTCTAAATCCTTTAAAGCAAAATAGCGGTCGGGCGAACCTCCATAATGCCCCTCTATCAGCTTGTGGAAAAGATCGCTAAAAATCTCATGTTCAGCGTCATTTATTGCAAAAGTGCGATCGCGCAAAGTATCCACAGCTCGTTTGATTTTTGGGTTGTCGTTATAAATTTTACGAGAATCGTATGAATTGTCAGCGCGTATTTTAGCAATTTCATCGGCAGAACATCCAAAGACAAAAGGAAAGTATTTATCGGTTATTTTTTCGCGCATCTCGATATTAGCACCGTCATTTGTGCCGATCGTCAAAGCACCATTGATCGCTAACTTCATATTGCCTGTGCCGGAAGCTTCCATGCCCGCCAGGGAAATTTGTTCCGAAAGATCTGCTGCCGGAATTATCACTTCAGCACGCGAAACATTATAATTTTCAATGAGGATAATTTTTAACAGCCCTTTTGTTGCAGGATCTTTGTTTACTTTGCGTGCTACGCAATGGATGAAACGGAGAGTATCTTTAGCAGTCTCGTAGCCTGCGGCTGCTTTTCCTCCGATGATAGCCGTGCGTTTAATCCGATGGGTTTCGGGGTGTTCAATGATCTCGAAATAGATCATGATCAGATGCAAAATATTCATGATCTGACGTTTATATTCATGAATCCTTTTTACTTGAACATCGAATAAAGAATTGACATCGATGAGTGGGCTGGGAGATACGATTTGGCCCAGAGCATTCCGGATTTTATTTTCTTGATTCAGAAATTCGACTAATCGATGTTTATTTCGCTTTTTAATTTGGAGAAATTCCTCCCGGCTTTCTGGATCGTCTGCATAAGGAGCCAAGCGGCTGATCTGGGTGAAATCGGTGATCCATCCTTTTCCGATGCGTGCTGTGATAAATTTAGAAAGCTCCGGATTGCAATCAAGCAGCCAGCGCCTTTGAGTCACTCCGTTTGTAATGCTTACAAACTTTTCGGGATCCTCTTCGTAGAAATCTTTAAAAACTTGGTGTTTTAAAATTTCTGTATGCAAGGCAGCCACGCCATTCACCTTATGAGAACCTACGATTGAAAGATTAGCCATCCTCACATTGCCATTTTCAATGATGGACATGCGCCGGATTTTATCTTCGTCATCGGGATATTTTTTGCGGATGGAGTTGCAAAATTCGAAATTCAAGCGTTCGATGATCTTATATTGACGCGGCAGAAGATAGTTCATGAGGCTTTGATCCCACTGTTCCAAAGCTTCGCTTAAGATCGTATGATTCGTGTACCCTGTGCAGGCTTGGGTGATCTCAACGGCCATTTTCCATGGTAAATCATGGGTGGCTGTCAAAATGCGGATAAGTTCAGCGATGGTTAAAGCCGGATGCGTGTCGTTGATCTGTATGCGCACCTTGTCAGCAAAAGCCCGGAAATTATCATGCGTAGCTAAATAATGCCGGATAATATCATGCAAGGAAGCAGCAACGAGAAGATATTCTTGTTTAAGGCGTATGCGCTTCCCTAATTCATGATGGTCGCTTGGATAAAGCACATCGGTCAAAGTGGTGTTTTCAGCCGCTTGATCCAGCATTCCTGCATTGTAACGCTGCAGTTGGAAATTACGTGGGGATTCTTTAGTGGTCCATAGCCGCAATGTTACCACAGAAAATTTGTTTGGTTCCCCATATCCTACGATCGGGATATCATAGGGAAGAGCCCATACCTCTTCGTAATCTTGCAAGGAGAGGATTTCATCTCCGTGGATATTGGTTAACAGTTTGGTATGTCCGCAATATTTAACGACTACTTTTCTAAGGTCGCGTCGGAATTCCCATGGATTCTCATTGATCAGCCAGATATCGGGAGCTTCGATTTGCATGCCATCCCATAGCTGCTGTTCGAAGGTTCCATATTGATACCTTAGGCCATATCCTTGCGATGGATAATGCTGAGTGGCTAAGGAATCGAGAAAACAGGAAGCTAAACGACCTAAGCCCCCGTTGCCAAGGCCTGGATCGGTTTCACAGGTTACAATTTCACTGAAATTGCGGTTAAGTTTATAGATGACAAGACGAATAATTTCATTAGCGGAAAGGTTGGTGATGTTGTTAGTGAGGATTCTGCCCGGAAGATATTCCATGGAGATATAATAAACCATTCGCACATCTTGGCTGATCCAAGTTCTAGCGCAAGCCAGCCAGTTGATCATGATCTCTTCGCGGAGAGCATAGCTTAAGGCACGGTAGATTTCATCATTATTGGCTTCATCGGATACTCTGCCCATGATCGTGATAAGATAGTGCTTCATTTTGGCAACTAACATGTCAGCTTGCCGTTCGACTTCAGGATTAACAGGCATATGAAACCTTTTGAGGAATTATGTTATTTAACATCTTACACAAAATTTTAAAACCCGCAAGCTGCCGTTTATCCTGGCGTTTACCCGTGCACGTAAAACAAAGAAATATTTGATAGCAAACTTGATTGTAGTGATGTATAACAACTAAAACATGAATCAAAAACCAATATGAAACTACCGATACAGCAACGTTTTAGACTTTTTCAAAAAGTAGCCGCAGGAATCCTCATCCTGTTTTTTGGCATCATGTTTTTTGTAACCATTATAGCCTACTTAAGGCCATCGGGATCAACAGGCTTAGATATGTCAAAGATTCAAAAAATGCGTCAAGAGGCTATACAGGAAACGCTATCGGAAAGGCCTTAATTTCTATGCCGCTTTTTTTATCTCTTTTACCGCTTTATCTTTTCGGTAATCTTCATTGTTTAGGAATGTGTGGACCGCTTGTGATGATGATTGGAAAGCATCGTTATAGGGTGCTTTATTTTTTCGGCAGGGCTATATCTTATAGTTTGGCTGGCTTGGCTGCCGGAGAGTTAGGCGCCGTATTGAACCTTATCCTTAAAACCTATCAAATATCAGCTTTGACGAGTTTTATTTTTGGAGGATTTCTCCTTATTTTAGGCATTTGCAACTTAAGCGGAAAAGAACTTCCGGGCATGCGGCGGCTTTCAAGGAAGTTTTCGAAATCTACCCAAAACCTATCCTTGCTCATGCTGCAAGATAAACCTTGGCCGGCTTTTTTATTCGGTTTTATGACGGTCTTATTGCCTTGCGGTCAGACAGTCATTGTTTTTTCAGCATGCGCCTTATTTGGAGATCCTTTAGCAGGTTTTGCCAATGGTCTTGCTTTGGCCGTATTGACTGCTCCGGGTCTTGCTGCGGCCATGCATGCCCATCAATTTTTTCACTCGCTTGGACGGCACTATCATTTGATCGTAGGACTTTGCGCCTGTTTAGTTGGCTTCTTGGCTGTATTGCGCGGCTGCGCTGATCTTGGGTTGATCTCTCATTTAGTCTTAAATCCTGCCTCTCCCGCGTATTATCATGTTGTGATCTTTTAAATTTTTTCTTAAAAGAAGAGCATGAATAAAGAACCTATCGGCTTATACATTTTTCGATTTGTACTGGGTTTTGCGCTTTTTAGCTTCATGTGCATGCTTTACTGGTCTTCTCTTTTGCTTGAAGAGAATGTCAAAGACTTAAAGGAGAATGTCAATCAGTTAAAAGGGGAAGTTTCTGACATACGGACAGATATTCATTCAAGGAATACAATACAGTCGGAGTCTTCAGAAAAAAGCACTCCAACTTCACCTCGTCAATCATCGGCGCGTCCTTATATCGACCCTTCGATTCCGAATATTCTCCAAGAAGATCCATTTTATATTGGTACTCTTCCCAAGCTCCTACCTCCTAATTTTGTTCCGCATGGAACTTTTCACTCGGCTTTGGTAGGAAAGCCTAATAATTTGCATCCATTTAGCAATTGGGTCAATGTTTCCACTTGGATTGAGATGTGTACAGGGAGTGTAGCTCGGCTTCAATTTGGAAAATATGAGAGTTTCGCTCCCGATTTTGCCATTAAAATGGAAGAGCGGCTTATTCCCGGAACAAATGTGCCTGAATTCTGGATCCATTTGCGCGAGGGTTTATTCTGGAAGCCGCTTTCTAAGGAGATGTTTTCACAGAACATCAATTTAGCTTCCCATTTTTTGCAGAAGCATCCGGTTACGGCAGACGATTTTAAATTTTATTTCGACGCCATGATGAATCCATATAATCAGGAGAGTGGTGCTGCTTCAGAGCGCACGTATTATGAGGATATTCAAGACATTAAAGTGATCGACGATCTTACTTTTGTCGTCCGTTGGAAAACAGTCGATGTGGAAGTCGACGGAAAGATGGTTCCTCGTATTAAATACAGAGCTAGACAATTAACCGGCGGCATGCGCCCTTTAGCGTCATTTGTTTATAAATATTTTCCGGACGGCAAAAAAATTCTGGAAGATGATTCCGATCCTGAGATTTATCGCACAAGTTCGGTATGGGCGCAAAATTTTTCTCAGCATTGGGCGAAAAACATTATACCCAGTTGCGGAGGATGGCTTTTTGAACGGTTGACAGATCAACAAATTAGTTTTAAGCGCAATCCAGATTATTTTTTCACCTTAGGAGTTTTGGGTGCGAGGTCGGAAAATTATTTTAAGGATGCTCCTGATTTAATTTGGCAAGACTTTAAAGCTAATAAAATAGATACATATAACCTTCAACCCGATCAGATTATTGAGCTTGAGCAATTTCTTGCCTCCGATCTGTATCGGAAACAAAAAGAGCAAGGTGCTTCCGTTCAACGTCTTGACTATCTGGCTCGTCAATATGCTTATATTGGTTGGAATCAAGCCAGACCCTTTTTTAAAAGTAAGAAAGTGCGGCAGGCGCTTACCATGGCCATCGATCGACAACGTATCATCAAAGAATTTTTAAATGGCATGGGCGTAGAGATCACAGGTACATTTTTTAGAAATTCCCCTTCCTATGATCTATCGATCCAACCATGGCCTTTTGATTTAGCGCGTGCCCGCCGTCAGTTGCTCGAGGAGGGGTGGATCGATAGCGATGGGGATGGGATTGTGGACAAAACAATTGATGGTAAGCGGATCTCTTTTAAATACACGCTGACCTATTACGTCAAGAATCCCATCGGCAAATCGATTTGCGAATATATTTCAAGCGCAATGAAGGAGATTGGGATTCAATGCAATTTGAATGGGGTGGATATTGCCGATATTTCAAATATTCTCGAGGATAAGAGTTTTGATGCCTTGATGTTAGGGTGGGCGTTAGGAACGCCGCCGGAAGATCCTAAGCAACTATGGTTTTCGGCAGGTGCGAAGGAAAAAGGATCCTCTAATTCGGTCGGTTTTGCAAATGCAGAGGCAGATAAGATCATTAGCGCTTTGCAATATGAGTACAATCCTGAGTTAAGGATCAAGCTCTATCACCGCTTTGATCAGATCATACATGAGGAGCAGCCCTATACGTTTTTGTATTCGCCAAAGACCGCTTTGCTATACCGCGAGTATGTGCAAAATGTATTCATCCCGGCAGATAGGCAAGACTTAGTGCCTGGAGCTAATGTGGCTGAGCCGATCAGTTCTATTTTTTGGTTAAAAGATAGACCCGGCAAATAAAATTGATTGATGATCAACGGTAACAGTCCATGTTAAATTATCTCATCCGAAGGTTATTACTGCTGCCATTGACATTGTTTTGCATCATATTAGTCAATTTCGTCATCGTTAATTTGGCTCCCGGCGATCCTGTGACTGTTACGGAAATCACACCCGAAGGGGGAGCTGCCCGGCGGGAAGACAAATCGGTGGCTTTTGGAAGCGATGATCGTTACCTGCAATTTCGGGAACATTACGGCTTGACCTTGCCGATCCTTTTTAATACCTGGCCTGCCATTGATCAAAAAACCGTTGAAGTCAATTTATGGAGACTTGTTAATCGAAAAAATAGTCCTGAAGATGAAGCTGAAATGAATGTAAAGGATTATGATGCACTGCGGATAAAATTTGGGGATCAAGCGCGGTTCATCATGCCCAAGCTGCTGCATGTGATGGAAGATCCTCAAGCTACAGAACCCATTAAAAAAATGGCATCTCGATTTTTTGTACGAGGCGGCACGCGCCAAGCTTATCTTGGCCCCGCATTAACTGAAGAACAAAAAGCTTATAATCGAAAAATCGGTGTGGAAAATAATTTATTGGCTTCGTTAGTGATACAACCCGAAGACACTCTTGAACAAGCGGCTAAAAAAATACAAGCTTTACGGAAATGGTATATGCAAAATAAGGCTTATTATCAATTTGAACCCACATTTAAACAAAAAATCGGCATATTTTTTATAGAGACCCGTTTCTTTAAATACATGAGCCGCGTATTGACTTTGAATTTCGGAACCTTGCGCAACGATGATAACAAGACTGTGATCAATGAAGTATCGAAAAGATTTAAATATTCTTTAACCTTATCTCTGCTTCCCATGGCCATCACATTTGTCTTATGTTTATTTTTTGGGATGATGATGGCTTATTATCAGAATAGCTGGATCGATTATGGCTTAAATGTCACATTTTTGATCTTATACGCCATTCCAATTTTTGTGGTGGCTCCCTATCTTATCGAAGAGGTGGCTTTGAGATATAATTTCCCATTTACGCATGTTCCGATACCGATAAGCGGATTTTCAAGTCCTGAAGCGATCTTCGATAATGAAACGACATTACAACGATTGCTTGATATATTAAGACATATTTGCCTTCCTTTAATTGCTATTTTGTACGGAAGCCTGGCGGCGCAAACGCGTCTATCACGGACAGCCTTCTTAGAGGTTTTGCGCCAAGATTATGTCCGTACAGCTAGAGCCAAGGGTCTTTCAACGCCAACAATTCTTGTCAAACATGTAGGGCGCAATGCGGCCATCACGATTGTGACGTCGATCGCTAGTTCGTTAGGCATTGTTTTAGGCGGATCTCTAATAGTAGAAACGTTATTTGATATTAATGGCTTTGGAAAATTTTTCTACGATGCTGTTATCAATAGAGATTACAACGTTATTATGTTTTCTGCTTTAGCGGGTTCGCTTTTGACTTTAATCGGATATCTTGTAGCGGATATATCCTATACTCTTTTAGATCCACGCTTAACATTGGATTAGATGATGAATCATATCGAAGAGGGCTCCCAGTCTTATTGGTTAGCCATCTGGAAACAATTTAAAAAAAGGCGCCTTGGCTATTTCGCAGTTTATGTTGTCATTTTATTTGCCCTCGCGGGGATTTATGCTCCATTTTTGGCATCAAGCAAACCGTTGGTTGTGAACTATGAAGATCAATGGTATTTCCCCCTCTTTCGTTACCTTTTTTATCCACGGTTTTTTACTAAACATATCGATATATTCTTTAATTTAATGATGTTTACATTTCCATTAGCCATTTTAGCTTGGTACATCGCAAATAAATATCGCAAAAGCACAATAATAGCTCTCCTTGCTGTCATCTGTTTGCAGCTGATCTTTTTCATTCTTATCATTTTATATCCTCCAAAAGACCCCGCATCCAATGCACAATTAAATCTTGCTTATTATAATACCCTCAAAACGCACCCCTATCCTGATTGGAATTTGGAATTGCAATACATGAATGCTTACGCCAGGTTGAATCTCATTTTAACAGCACAGCAAAGGGAAGCTCAGCATTTACGCATGTTAAACTATAGCAAAAAATATAAAGCAGAAGCTTCCAGACGCGGCCTTAAAAACGCATTGCCGACATTATGGCAATTAGAATACGACAACGAACAAAAGCAAATCGCTTTACAACAAGACATTCTGAGCCGTTCAAAACCGGACACCGAAGAACATAAAATGGCTGAAGCGACCCTTAGCTACATTAAAGAGAGGCGCAGTTGGCTTCAACAACAAGTGCCAAAACTGCGCCATGAAATCATGCCGCTGATTAGGCATTTTCATTGGGAGGATGATGCCGGAGGAGATATGACCTTAAATCAATTTGTCTCCTGGATAGATTTAAGCCGAATTAACCGCAAAGATTTAACGGCTGCATTAATTTTTGGAATCAGGATTTCCCTAGTCGTAGGCATCATCGCGGTATCCATTGCATTGGCCATCGGAATTCCAATCGGTTCTTTTGCAGGTTTTTATGGTGGAACCACTGACATCATTGTCAGTCGGCTCTTGGAGATTTGGGAATCCATGCCAACGTTTTTTATGTTATTGCTTGTGGTAGCTATGATGCAAAGCAAATCGATTTTTTTAGTGATCATGGTCATTGGATTATTCGGCTGGACAGGTTTCAGCAGATATATTCGAGGAGAGTTTTTTAAACAGCGCAATCTGCCTTATGTCGAGGCATGCCGTTCATTAGGTTATAATAATACCCATATTATGTTTTCTCACATCTTGCCCAATGCCATCCCGCCATTATTGACGTTGCTACCTTTTGCTGTCATGGGTGCTATTACCAGTGAAGCGGGCTTATCTTTTTTAGGATTGGGCGAAGAGGGATCATCCTCTTGGGGTGTTCTTATGGATGAAGGGCGCACAGCTTTTCCGGGAGAAAGTTATCTTCTTTGGCCGCCTGCTATTCTATTGACGCTCTTGCTGATAGCCATTGCTTTAGTTGGGGATGCTCTGAGAGATGCCCTTGATCCTAAGATGCATCGGGCATGATTGCCAAATCTAATTGAAGCATAATAAAAAGTCTGATAAAACAATTGAGAATTTTAATAACTGTAGGCGTAAAATGTTTATAACAACTGCTATGTCTTCCTCTTCAGTACCAAAAAAAAGTATATCCAATAATTTGGAAGATTTGATTCAAGATCCATTAACAACTGAAGACAGAATTTTACGATTTGTGATCGAATGCTTCAACTTATTGGAACAAGATTCTATCGATATTTCACGAGATCAAAATGTATTTAGAGTTTTATCAAAAAACCTCATACCTATTAAAGCCGCTTGCTTTATTACTGCTATTAGCAAAATTTTAAAGCCTACCGATACAACGATCATGTTTAGAAATTTTTTATTTGAAGATCTATCATCATGGGAAGCTTTAAAAAATGATCTGTTTTCTTCTACATCTAATATCAAACACTGCATTTTTAATGGTTGTAATTTGATGCATTCTTTGTTGCTTTATTTATTACATGATCAATTGAATTGGCTTTCACTATCCATACAAGAGCAAAATTTAGATCGGTTTCAGCTACAGGTCATCGGAAATTTTCTTGTATCAAATAAGAACCTAGAATGTTTTGAGATTTGGAAGTGCTCAGTTGAAGATGATGGGATCAGAAGACTCTCCGAGGGGATCAAAAAAAATTGCTCATTAAAAGTGTTTAAATTAACTAGTTCAAATCTTTCTAATGAAAGTTTGTTATTCTTAGCAGATATGCTCTCTCGACACGAATCTCTTACCACTTTAAGTCTTGATAAAAATTACATTAGTGATCTCGGCGCAAGAGCCTTAGGACTAGCCCTAAAAGATGAAAATCTGCCCCATGTCAATTTATCATTAGGTGATAATTTCATTTCCGATAGAGGCGCTTTCGATCTATTAAAATTTGGAAGACGACTTAGCATGTTAAACTTGCAGAAAAATGACAAGATTAAAAGCCCTATGCTTATTGAAAAAGGGGTAAAACGAAAATATTTAGAAAGCCTTTCCGTGGAAGATACAGGTATCGCTGTTAGCGATCTTGAAGCCTTTAGGCCGAAAAAAAAAGAAAAGTTATTCGCGAAAACCTATTACATGTAAATACATCTCCCAATTTTATTTTTTCAAACTCCGTTGAAGTTGTTCAAACTCAATGTCGCGAATTTGCATGGGAGTGGCATCCCGCTTCAATAACCGAAGACGATAACAAATACGAGAAAATTATCAAAGAAATTCGAAATCCCAATTCAAAAAAAATAGATTTAGATAAAATTGCTAGCATAACAAATGCAAAAGATAGAAAAAAAATATTTAAGTTCGCTTTAAGTTTTACTTTTAATTTTTTCGTTCCGGATAAAGATAAAAAAGATCTATTTTCTGTCGTAGCTTACGGTATGATGAAAATCGATCGGACTAAAACAAAGAATTTAATAATAGATTATTTGAAAAAAAATAGAATAGATTTTGGTTTTTTGATCAAACAGGTTGAAAATTTTCCAGAATCTCATTGTTTTGAACAGATTGTTTTGCATTATATCGAAAAACATCAAGTTCTTTTAGATTATAAAAAGCCTCTTCGTTTTATTAAAGCCATTATGCTAATTTTCGAAGACTATCAACGACAATTTATCTTATTAGTAATAAATTCTAATCTAAAGCGTTTATTTTTAAAACAGTTTAAACAACAATCTCTTTCAAATCAAAACACCATTTGCGTGTGGAAACAAACGAAATCAGATTTTGAATTATTAATACCACACAGCAGTTGAATATTTATGAATAGTATAAAATTAAACATAGATCCCCAAGATACATCTACTTTCCCAAATTATATTGTTTCTATTCGTGGACAGGATAAGATCGCAAAATTTGAGTTGACAGGCTTATTGCAAAAACCGGATATCTTCATTAATAAAAATGGCATTTCAATATTATTTGCAACATATACTACTCCTACGACTAAAAAAATATTAGATTTTATTTTTGAAGTAGAAGCTGTTGGAAAATTAAAAGTTCTTCATTTTAAAAACTGTTGTTTAGAAAAAATTTGGGATGTTTTTATAAAAAAAGTCCTTAGTGAAGAGTCTTTTTTCAAATGTATTGATTTTAATGGCTGCAATATTTCTAATAAAAATTTATGGTTGTTTATTAAAAAAATCACACAATATCAAACAAAAGTATTAATGAATTCCAATGAAGAATTAAATCAATATAAGAAAATGAACGAAAAAATTACACAGTTGTCGATTTCCAATCAAGTATTAGATTCTGTTCAATTAAAGACAATCTGTCATTTGCTTCAAAATAGCTACTTAAGCATTCTTAGATTATATTCGAATTACATCCAAGATGGGGAAGTAAGCTCTCTTTTATCAGAGGTAAGGGCTTCCCACCTGAAAATTCTAGATCTTAGCAATAATTCCATTTCAGATAAAAGTATATTATATATTGTTCAGTTTATTAAAAGAACTCCTTCTTTAGAAAATCTTGCGTTAGCAAAAAACAAAATCAGTGATGTAGGTGTTAAACATATTGCCAATGCTTTATGTGCGATTGACCAAAATGAAACTCCTTTTAATTTAGATCTTTCAAATAACCAAATTAGTGATGATGGGGCGCTTCATCTCATCGTTAAAGGTAAACGACTAAAAATATTATTCTTGCAGCATAATTATGGAATTAAATCCTATAAAGTTCCAGTAGAAGCTTATAAAAGTCCTAACATTACTTTTTTAGCTATAAATGATACTAAAATTTTTGGGGCGCCTCCAGACTGTTTATTTGCAGATTATACGAGAGAAAATAATAATGGATTAGAGTTGCAAATCTCGTTCGATTTTTTTAACAATGGATCTTTTGCAGCAATTTGCTCTGCTTGTAGTGCAAAAGGCATTGAACTTCATCGGCTGGAGTTGATTTATCCTGTGAAGCCTTTCCAAAGTGAATTAATTGAACGCATTCTCATTAATGACAAAGCGAATCGATTAGACTTAGTTGAAATCCTCTCTATTGAAGATTTGGCGGCTCGAAAAGCAATCCTATTTTTTTATTTAAATAAATATTCTTACATTGAAGAAATTGAGGAACCCGACTCTCTTTTTAACGCTATTGTAAAAGGGATCGAGCTGCATGAAGCAATTCCCGGGCAATTTCTTAATAAAAAATCGGAATATTTTATCTCAGATCAACTGCCAGTAGTTGTGGAAAATTTTACAAAATCAAAAACTGAAAAATTGAGATTTAAATTGGCTAATTTTATTCTTGCAAATGCCAACAGATTAATAGCCGAGGCTTCCAAGATATCGTATGATCCTACTCCTGAATTATCTTTGGAAGGGCTTATATGGCATGCCCAATCATTAAAATATGCTATAAACATGAATCGGGATATTGATATTATTTGCCTTTATAAAATGTTCGAAAATGATAAAAGTCAATCATTTACTTTGCGAATCATCGATATTAATCAGATGAATAGCCCCTTAAACAAACGGGAGGATATAAAAAATATTTTTAGTTTTCCGGCATCCAATCAAAAAAACATACTTCTTTTAAGATTAGGAGATCAATTTCATCTTTTAACAAAACAAATTTAACGATTTAAAAAAATAAAAAATATATTCAGGCAAAATTATGGAATATGATTCAAGTAATTGGGGTTCTATTCAAGCTTTTTCAACTACGCAAATCTTAACTAATTCAAGTCGACCGACAGAGGATAATAGTTTTCAGAATAGAGTTTTAGAGATCCTCAATAGTGTTTTAGAGAGCCTCATTGCGCAACCTGATAGCTCATATGACAGAATACGTGAATTAGCCTCAAAAATTATACCCTCACAACTTAATGGTTGCATTGGCATTGAAAATAAGCAATTAATAATTAAATTAGAACAAAAAAATGAAATAAAATCAGTTAGTTTTATAAGATATGTTTATGACGTGTTATCTTTAAATATACAATTAGAAAACACTACTTTTGTTAACTGTCAATTAAATGTCTATTGGGTTATTAGCATTAAAAATATACTTGAAATTTCCCATCTGAGTTCGCTTGTGTTTAGAAATTGTGATATTTCATCTGAACAAATCAAGATATTGTTTTCAGAACTTAAATATATACGTAATCTAGAGATTTCCGAACAAAAGATTGAATATAGTCAGATTTTATTGCTAGGTGATTTGGTTGGAAATAATAAAATAATTGAAAAACTTGATTTATCTTGCAATCGCATCGGCGATGTTGGACTAGCACTGCTATCGCCAGGTATAGTAAAAAACCGATCTTTGATTTATTTGGATTTATCCACAAATTTAATTACTACTCAAGGTGTAAAATATATTACATATATTTTAGAAAATAGCAATATAGCTTCTATTGGACTAAACAATAATTATCTTGAAGATCAAGGAGCGGTGGCAATTGCTAATGCCAATAAAAAGGTTGAGGGGCTTGCACTAGGTCTTATGAATAATGGGATCGGTAATGTAGGGGCATTAGTCCTTGCAGCAGGAACTGGGAAGAGAGGATTTAAACAATTGTTTCTTCAAAATAACCGATTGATCAATTCGATCGAAATTGTTAAAGAAGCATTAATAAATAAAAATATTAGTATGTTATCTTTTTACAATGTTTCAATTAAAGGAATTGATCCTATTGAAGTTTTCTCAGATTGCAAAAGAAACCATTTCGATCAACCATTGAATTTAAGAGTCGCTCATAATTTTATCAATGACAGGATATCATTCATTGCGGCAGAAAATTGTCGGCAATTTGGAATTGCGCTTTCATTTTCTCCATTGATTACTTACGAAAAAGACTGGAAGCACAGCCAATTAATAGAAGATATCCGTTGTGCCGATAAGCCAACAGTTGAAATAAAAAATCGCATTATTACAATTACTGATAAGAGCGAAAGGGAATTGATATTTTGTTTTTTTATTAATAAGTTTTTTGATATTGAACTAATAGAAAATGGCAATTTATTCCAAGCGGTGTGTCATGGAATGTATGAGGAGAATAAGGAATTGTTTGAATATATTATAAAAAATCTAAAAAGAAAATCTTTAAATTTTTTGGGGGAACCAGCGCATAAAATATTATCTGCTACAATTATGTGCACGACCGAAAAAAGAACACAAAAAGTTTTAAAAAATGAATTTATTAATATATATGATAATTATATTTATGATTTAGTAAATTTATTTAAATCTAGCAATCGCACATTTGCATTGAGAATTTTGGATGCCGATCAAAATGAATCTTCTCTTTTTTGTCACAACGATCTTAAATTAATAGGGACATTTGAAGAAAGAGTTAATGTAATTCCCATTCATTTATTTAGAGTTAAAGAAAAATTTTATTATTTAAAATCTATTAAAAAATTTTCGGTTGATTCGTGGGTTGAAAGTATCATGAGCTCTAGCTTTTAGTCTAAGATGCAGTGATAGACGTGCTTCCCATTATCGAGTGTTTTTCGGGGAGGCGTTTGGGCGCAAATAGGCTGGCTAAAGGGACAGCGGGTTCTAAAAGGGCATCCTGACGGAGGATGCATCGGAGAGGGAATTTCACCTTTTAATAACATCCTCTTTTTTTTCTCTTGCGGATGAGTGCAAGGGATAGCTGAGAGCAGGGCTTGTGTATAAGGATGTTTGGGATTGCGGAACAATTCTTCTGTCGGAGCCTCTTCCATCACTTTGCCTAAATAAAGCACTAAAATGCGATTGCAGATATGTCTAACAGCTGCTAAATCGTGTGAAATAAATAAATATGTCAAGCTCATTTTGGTTTGCAAATCCATAAGCAAATTCATAATTTGGGCTTGCACGGAGACATCTAAAGCGGATAAAGCTTCATCCAATACGATTAAACGGGGATTAAGAGCGATAGCTCTGCCGATGCAGATCCGTTGCTGCTGACCCCCTGAAAACTGATGAGGGTATCTTGATAGGGCTTCTAACGACAATCCTATAAGATTCAAAGTCTCAGCCACCCGCTCCATCTGCTCTTGACGCGTCTTTACAATGCCGTGATACAGCAGAGCTTCGCCAATATTATCACCGACTGTTTTGCGGGGATTGAGAGAGGAATAGGGGTCTTGAAAAACCATTTGGACATGGCGCCGCATGGCTTTTAGTTGAGTGGAATCTAATGCCATTAAATCTTTACCCAAGAGAAAAATCTCCCCCGCTGTGGGTTCGATCAGTCGTATGGCTGATCTTCCTAGAGTGCTTTTGCCGCTGCCTGTTTCGCCGACAATTCCTAAGACTTCTCCTGTATGCAATGTAAAATCAACGCCATTGACAGCTTTGATAGAGGCTATTTCGCGGCGTAAAAGCCCTTTGGTGACTGGAAAGTATTTTTTTAGACCTTTGACATCTAATAAAATTTCTGTCATTCCTTTCCTTCCTGAAGTTTAAGTTCGCTCTCTTTTGTTCCATCATGCAGCCAACATCCAGCCCAGTGTAAAGGATCTTCTTCTATGATGAAATCGGGCACATTTCCATGATGGCACTTATCCATGACAAACGGGCAGCGTGGATGAAAACGGCATCCATGCGGAAAATGGGAGGGGGAAGGAACTTGACCTTTAATGACAGGGAGCTTCCCTTGCGTGATAAAAATACCAGGACGCGATTCAAATAAACCCATGGTGTAAGGATGAGCTTGATAGTTGAAGATTTGATCAATGCTCCCTTTTTCAACTCCCTGGGCGGCATACATGACGATGACATCATCCGCCACTTCTGCCACTACATCCATATCATGAGTGATGAGTAAAACAGCCAATCCCCTAGAAGATTGCAAATGTTTGATCAAGGCTAATACTTGGGCTTGGATGGTGACATCCAAAGCCGTTGTTGGTTCGTCTGCAATCAAAACATCTGGTTCGCACAGCAAAGCCATGGCTATCATAACACGTTGCTTCATCCCTCCCGAAAGCTGATGAGGATAGGCATTCAATAATTCAGAAGCCGAAGCAATGCCCACTTCGGACAAAGTCATGACGGCCTTATCGAAGGCAGCGTCGCCAAATAATCCAAGATGCAGTTCGGTCACTTCGGACATTTGTGAACCGATGGTATAAACGGGATTTAATGCAGAGGAAGGATCTTGAAAAATCATGGCGATTTTTCCTCCTCTGATTGAACGCATCTCCTTTTCGGAAATCTTTAACAGATTTTGCCCTTTATACAACACCTCTCCTTGTGAAGGCAATGCTGGAGGAGCAGGTAAAATTCTCATTAATGATAATGCAGCCATGGATTTTCCACAGCCTGATTCCCCGACAAGCGCTAAGGTTTTGCCGGCATAGAGATCAAAGGAGATGCCATCTACTACAGCGTATGCATGGGATCCGAGCTCAAGACAGGTACGTAAGTTTCGAACTGATAAAATGGGTTCTTCCATAATTATCTTTATCCATAACATAGTGCTAGAAACTTATTCAATCCCGTTTCCTGCCGTTTTTGTGCCCGTGCCTGTTTGTTCTTGCCGTTCCCGTTCCTGCCGTTCCCGTCTTCCTTTGTTTTTTTCATTCAGTTAATCTGCAAGATAAGCTTCCTTCTGAGGATTAGTCTTCGGAAATGGGAAACGGCAAGAACGAACAGGCACGGGCGGGCACGGGCGCGAAACAACGGCCTTATCCCAAACTTGCATTAAGAAAGGAGAAAGCAATGCTAACATCCACAGATATGCCCCCTTATTATAGCACTCAACCGTTGCCAGACTCTCAGCATTCCGCACCGCAAATAGGAAAGGAAGTTCGCATCATTTTGCGCAATTCATTTGAAGATGCGGCCTGCAATGTCATTAGGTTATCCAGTGGAATCTATAATTATTTTTTTTCGAGCTTGAGTGATCGATCGGGATTCATCCCCTACGTGAAAGTGGGCAATTATATTTATAAAGCCAAATTAGATCAGGCCATGGATGATGTCGAAGAGAAAAACCTTATAGGCCTTAATCAAGCGCAAAAAATAGATGTATCGAATGATATCGTTCAAAATAAACTTTGGATAGCTCCATGGTTCGATGCAAAAAGCATCTTAAAACTCAAAATGATCAAAGTGGAAATTTCTAAATATCCCTACGGCAACTTTCCTCTGCGCAGCAAATGTCGCGATACCATTTTTCAGATAGAGGCATTGAGAAGAAAAATTAAAGTTGTATTGGATGAACAAATCATCGCAGCGGGTCAGGTATTTATATTTGAAATGAATGGCGAGCATTTGCAGCTGATGGTGACAACGAAGGGAAGTACTGAAGAGATTTTAAAATCTATTTACGGAAAAGTTGACTCCAATACCAGAGTCGAATTTATTTTAAAAAATGCTAAAGCGGGAATTACGATTATTGATAAATTGATAAATAATCCCGAAGGTACATGCATTTTTGGTATCAAAGTTCCGAGCAGATTAGCGGACCCGCAATCTCCATTTATTATCCCAACCAGTATTTTAAAAGAAAAATTATTTTTTAAAGAAGAATGCAATAACTTGCTTTTGCACGAAAAAATTCGAATCGATATAAATGATAACAAACAATTGATCTTGATTTTTGAACGCTTTATTGATGGCGAAGATGACTATAACGATAGTAAAGATGTAAATCAAAAAAAGGGTGCTAAACTATTTCGATTGGACTCTCAGCAGAATATCATTTTTAGAAGAATCAATAAATCGCATGTGATCCTTACCAATAAGGATCCCGTTGAATCAAAAATTGTTGAATTTGATATTACAGCTATCAAAGACAAAGCGGGCGAAGAAAATAGGGGATACAAACTTGATTGGATTGATGCACACGAAATCTTAGATATCTTAGCATCTTTAAATAAACCACTATGCCATCAACAAAAAATAACTATTCCATATAAAAATAAAAATATTAATTGTACTCTTTTAAAAGCTTGTGCTTTCAATCCATTCTTTAAAAAAGATAAACAAATTGGTAAGATTCTTTGGCAAATTACAAAAAACACCGATATACGATTGAGCTGCCGTGCAGAATTAAACATGCCTGTTGTCATTTCAGATCGACCCTATCCATTAGCTAAGATTTCATTTAAAGTTTTACCTCGAACAATGCGTGAAGGGTATCGTCCCAAATTGGAAATCCGCGAAAATGAATTGCTGCAAGCTATCAAAGAGCAAATTATTTTCCCTTTGATTGTAGGTCAAGTTCTTAATCTAACTCTCGAAAACTATCCTGTCGTTAAGATTTATGTCGATTCATTTACTTTTGAAACTAAAGAAGAAAGCGGAATGAAATTTGATAAATTAGGTAAAATGCACACCTCAACATTGATTTCAGTAGTGCCTGAATGCGAAGAAGTTATTATCGCGAGCAAGCCATTGGTGATGAAATTTGATCCTGTTAAGCAGTTGGAAGAGCATCATCTGGCAGGGTTGTCTGAAAAATTTCACGACATCATGAAAAAGATCTTTATGCAATATCTGATGCCCGATGAATTCAAGGCGCGTGGATTAAAACCTGTCAAAGGATTGATACTTCATGGTCAACCAGGTTGCGGAAAAAGCCAATTAGCTAAGTCTTTGGCCTCTATTTTGGATTGCACAAAAGAAAATCATCGCCTCATCCTTGTGAATGGTCCTGAACTGTATAATATGTGGGTGGGAAAATCGGAAAACAATGTGCGCAAATTATTTGATATTCCACGAAATGATAAGAATAATAACTATGTTATTTTTTTTGATGAAGCAGACCAATTATTTCAAGTTAGATCGGAAGATACAAGCAAAGTTGCAAATAGTGTTGTGAATCAACTGTTGAATTGCATGGATGGACCCAATACTCCTAGCAACGTTATCTTTATCGCTACGACAAACCGGTTTGATCGGATCGATCCGGCTTTCAAACGCCCAGGTAGGTTTGATGAAATTTTCCAAGTCATGCCTCCTAATAAGAACGAGCGCATTAAAATTTTTGAGGTGCTGACTAAAGAATTAAAAGAGAAAAAAATATTGGATGAAACATTCAATGCAAAAGCATTAGCCGAAATGACCAATAACTGTACGGGCGCAGATATCAAATGGATTGTAACAGAAGCCTCCAATTATTCTTTGGATAGGCTGTATAATTTGCAATTGCCGGAAAAAGATCTCAAAGAAAGGCAAGAAGGAAAAATTAAGCAGAAAGATTTCATCCATGCTATCGAAAAAATGAATGAACGTAATATTCAAGACAAGGACAAGGTTCCGGACATCTATTCATGATAATTATATTCTTGCATCATGAGCGGCGGCAGGTAAAAATTTTGGCCTTAGGATATCCGAGGATAGGTAAAATAAAGCATACATAATCCCGCTGGTCAAGGAGATCAAAAATGGATTGGTGAATCCAGAAAACAGCCATAGTAAAAAAACTCCTAAAAATGACCACCGTACTCTTGAAAAAGGCGGCGCAGCCAAGCGCAAGGAGATATAAGCCAGAGGAAGAAGCAGGCATAATAGTCCCAAAAGGCCAAATTGCATTAAAAAAGCAACCCATTGAACTTCATATAAGTGCAAGACAGTTGGCTCGCGAATGGATTGTGGGGCATAGCCTCCAATCCCTTTGCCTAAATAGAGATAGGATCCGATATCTTCCATCATAGCGGCAACTTGTTGTGTCCGGATCAGGTCGGATTGATAATTATCAAAGCTAAAAATGCGACGTTCAATGACTTTATTAACCTTATCGGAACCGATCATGAAGTAGGCCATTAGCAATAGCGCCATAAAGCTCAACAAGGTAGCCAATAATTTTTCATATCTCAGCGTCGCCCAGTAAAAAAAGCAGCTTATAAAGTACACAAATAATAAATAACGCGAAAAGCTTAAAAAGGTTGAAAAAAGGGTGAAAAGGATAAATGAATATTTAAAAAGGCGGCTAAAACCAAGTTTTAAGCGATCAGATTGCAAAACGAAAAAGACGATAAATGGGGCAGCGATATCGACTGAAGTTTGAACGCGCTCCAAGCCTTGATAAATATCCATCCGCATGTATCGGATTCCAACATTTTTCATGAAGGACCAAAGATCGATGACGTTAAGCAGATGAAGCGAGACCAATAAGATTTTGATGAAAGCATAACCAAAACAACCATAGATAGCAGCTTTATAAATCTGTGAAGGAGCTAGTATTTTTTCGTTAACCAAATAGAAAGTGATAAGAGGGAACACTAGTGTGATGATAAACAGCTTGAATTGATCGCTTTGAGCAATTGGAGTTGTTTCTCTATAGTATAAGCTGATCAGCAGCCATGCAAATAATAAACTCAGCGCAGTCAGAAAAAAAATGAGCAATTTAAATTGATAGAGATTTAGCTTTTGCTGACAAAAAGCATAGACAGCTGTGCAAAGAGCGGCAGCAATAAAAAAAATGCTTTTTACACTTAAAATGCCGTGTGCTCCATCGGAGGGAATGGCCACCCCGGTTAGGATCATTAAAAAATAAACCCACTTCAGGATCGATCTTCCTTTTTCCAACAAGAATCTCCGTTAAAATTGCTTGATAAGCATAAGATAGTTTCAAGATCTTGTCAAATCCCGTGCCTGTAAACGGCAAGGAACGGCGGGAATGCTCTCAAACTAATTTTATTTTATTTTATTTTTACTAAAACTATAATTACCCCCTAATTATAAAGAGATCTCCCCATGCGGATCCTAATCATCACATATTTCTTTCCTCCTTTGAATTCAATTGCTTCCCATCGTCCATACTCATGGGCAAAGTATTGGACATTAGCCGGTCATGATGTGACTGTAGCGACTGTTCCCAAAGAACATTCAACAGAAAACTCATTGCGATTCCATAATCCGGGATTCCGTTTATTAGAAATTCCTTTGCCCAAATTAATTAGATCCCTCAAAACTGGGTATCAACAGTCGCAAAAAATCATTAAAAATCCTTCTAATTCGCCATCTCTCATCAAAAAATGGATGTTAAACTGTTATCATTATCTGCGTTATCGCAAAGGGATACTGAACGCTTCGCGCATGCCCGATTTTACAGACTTATGGATCTCTCCCGCTATTAAACGATTAAAGCAAGAAAAGCCTTGGGATTTAATTGTCAGCACTGCGGGCCCCTATTCTGTGCATTGCATCGCCTCTAAATTAAAAAAAATGGAGCTAGGTTCGAAATGGATCGCAGACTTTCGCGATCTATGGACAGACAACCATATTTTTCCCGGCTTATTTCCATTTAATTATATCGAGGGTTGGTTGGAAAAACGGATATTAGCACACGCCGACGCCATCACTGTTGTCAGTCCGATATGGGCCAAAAATTTAGCTGCAAGGCACAATGAGAACAGGGTGCATGTGGTTGAAAATGGATTTGAACCGGAGGATTTGTTAGATTTGCCTTCCCAATGTGAATTTCCGCAAGATGGCAAGCTGCGGATTGTCCATACCGGCATGGTTTATCCCGGACGGCAATCCCCCGAACTTTTATTTGAGGCTATATCTCGGCTTAAAAATGATCCTAAGAGGCAAACTTTAGTAAACAAACTCGAAGTGCTATTTGCAGGCCCCAATCTAAGTTATATCGATGAATTGCGTTGCCGTTATGGTTTGAAAGATATCATCAAAACTATAGGTTTTATCAGGCGTGAACAAGCTTTGGCTATGCAAAGGGATGCACATGCTGTTTTATTTTTGCCATGGAGCGATTCTAAGGGCACCGGAAACGGTCTTGTCAGCGGCAAGATTTATGAATACTTGTATTCACGCACACCCATTCTTGCAGTAGGCGGACAAGGCGAGCAGGCTGCCCAAAATGTGATTAATGAGGCAGGTGCAGGGGTCGTTCTCAAAGATGCAACATCCCTTGCAACCTATCTGGAACATTTGTTATGCGCTCCAAATAAACAGAAAGTGACCGCTTCTGAAAAATATCTTTCCCAGTGCAGCAGGCAGTACCTGGCAATGAAGTTGTTAAATTTGGCTGCAGACTAGTTTTTCAAAAGCTAAATCTTTATTTTTATTAATAATTCCTTTTTATTCACATGTAATTGAACAGGGAATAATTAGGAGTTTTTCAACCGTTAGTTTTCCATAAATCAAGATACTCTTGCGGGCTTATTTCTTTATTCTTCAATTTAGATAGATCTGTTGCAATAATAGATTGGAACATGGATCCCGTAAAGATTTTCCTATCTAGTTGAAGGTCATCAAAGAAGTTTTCCTGAGCATCCATTTTCTCAACGTATTTTAAAAAATTATTAATATTATTCTCTTTTTTTAAAATAATTCCAATCCTTAGTTCATGGTATGCTTTATCTTCTAATTTTGTTAGATTTTCAAAAGTATTATAGCGTCTTCTTAATCTTTCTGAACATAATAAGGTCGGAGCTTTCAAAGCCGTTCCTATGATTAAACAAGGAACAAAGAGAGTAATTGAAAGAGCAGTTTTTATTAAGCTGGATTTTTTTTCTTCAATGTTTCCATAAAAATCTTTTTTAGCATATTTTTTGATTTAATGCAATGTAAATTTTTGGGAGTTTTTGACTAAAACCGACTTCCAATCTCAAATGGTTTTCATATAGCCTATATTAAATCATATAGCCTATATTAAATGAGTATAATGTTTATATCAATCAATTATGCTCAAAATCGACATTTGTTCAGTTTCAAGCATAATGCAATAGTTTTTTCTAAATTCTTTCAAGGAATGCGGACAGAGAACCGTTTTATCCATTCTCCAAATGCGATCAGCCGCCACAATAAGAAGTTAAATGGTTGCTTGCCATTGATGATTTTTTCAGTAGTCTCAAATACGGATGGGTGGATAATGCCTTGGGCAGCATCAACAGCTTCTTTAACGGCTTGACGGAACTTAGCCGAAGCTTCTTTGCGCACCCACTCCTCTTCGGCTGTCACAAATCCCAGCTTATCGATTCTGGTGCGGATTTTTTCAGGAAGTATACCCCTCATGCTTTCCCTTAAAACGCGTTTAGTCCATCCTTGCGAAATTTTAAATTCCGAAGGGAGGCCCAAAATAAACTCGACAAGCCTATAATCTAAAAAAGGTGTGCGCGATTCCACCGAATGTGCCATCGAGTTGCGGTCTTCGTAATGCAATAGCATGGGCAGACTGCTTCGATGGATCTGTTGAAGGCTTTGATCGTAGACTGTTCGATGGGAATCTTTCCATAAGGGATCTTTTCCATTGGCGCCTAGTTTTTTATGGTCAAACCATCCTGAATGCTGTGTCGTTTTGCCAAGCCATTTTCGCACATGCTGCCGCATAAAGTCGGGGGTTAGTTTATTGAATAGCAATGGAATAGGTTGTAATCCCGGATGCATTTTTTTAGACAAGCGCATTTCATCCAAGAGGACTTTCCATTTTAAATCGACAAACAGATCAAAAAAACGATTTCCAAAAAAGCCATGATAACCGGCCAATTGTTCGTCGGAGCCTTGGCCATCTAAAACGACTTTGACATCATGCTGCTTGATCAGTTCAAACACAGACCACTGTGCAAATTGGCTTGTTGAGACGAATGGTTCATCCTGATGCCAGATTAAGTCCGAGCAAATATGAAATAAATTGGACAGAGAGGGAGTGACATAATGCGCATCAACTTGCGTATGATCAACGACCATCTTGGCAAAATCAGTTTCATCGAATCGTTTGACATCGGAACTAGCGATAAACGTCCTTTGTTTTTCAGCCGCATCCGTTTCACGCAGGAGAGCATTGGCTATGCATACGATGGACGATGAATCAAGCCCCCCTGATAAGCAAGAGCCGACAGGTACATCGGATCTCAAGCGGAGTTTGATGGCATCTGTAAATAAGCGGCGGAATTCAACCGCAGCTTCTTCCATCGTTCCAGTAAAAGGGCTTGGAGCCAATTGATACCAGCGCTGGGGTCTTAATGGAAGTGCCAGATCATGGGAACGGAGCTCAAGATAGTGGCCGGGGGGTAATTGAAGGACTCCAGCAAACAGCGTTTCTGGCGTATGATCTTTTGTACCCCAATTGAGGAAATCGTATGCCATTTGGCCATTCATCATAGCTTTCCAACCGGGCAGGACAGCAAATTGTTTAATCTCAGATGCAAAGGCAATCGATCCTTGCGGAGATTTCCAATAGTAAAGCGGCTTGACTCCAAAGCGGTCGCGTGCTGCAAATAAGACGTGTTCAAAGGCATCATAGATCACAAAGGCGAACATCCCATTAAAACGGGATAACGCTTTGGCTCCCCATGTTTGATAAGCGGTTAAAATGACTTCGGTGTCAGTTTGCGTTTGAAACTTATAACCCAAAGCCTCAAGATCTTTTCGGATTTCGATATAATTATAAATTTCGCCGTTGAAAGCGATCCAAAAACGGCGGTCAGGCGTGCACATGGGCTGATGTCCAGCGGCAGAAAGATCTAAAATGGCTAGGCGTCGATGCCCTAAGGCGGCAATGGTATTTTTTTGATTTTTTCTATTTCTTGGTTGACAGGGGGAATAAGGAAACGTTGCCGCATAAACATCGGGAGGAGTATCATCTCCTCCGAAGATCTGAGGATCATCGGAATGACCGCCAAAAATAGCGAAGCCCTCATCATCGGGGCCGCGATGGCGCACTGCAGAGGCCATGGAAATAATGGCTTCGGCTGTTTCCGTCGTCAGTTTTTTAGCAAACAAGGCTGCGATTCCGCACATGGCAGTCCATTAATTATGGTCTTGAGGGAATAGGCTATCAAAGAAGTTGTGTTTAAAGCAAGGGTAGAAAAATACAAATGACATGCTCCATTATCATAGTCACTTATAACAGCCAGAAACATTTGCCAAAGGCATTAGAATGTTTGGAAAGTCAGACCGCGTGTCCCCATGAAATTATCATTGTCGATACAGGATCTGCTAACCATGACTACTTATATTCTAAAAAGATCTCAAATATCAAAGTCGTAATAGCTGAAAAAGATTCAGGCTTTTGCAAAGGGAATAATATCGGTTTTTCCCATCTCTCAACACACTCTCAATTTGTCTTTTTGTTGAATCCGGATGCTTTTATTGAGCCGCGTTATTTAGAAGATGCCGTTGCCTTTATGCAAAAAAAGGAACATGCTTGCTATGGTGCCCTGACAGGAACTACCTTAGGTTATGATATCGTTCAAGATAAGCCTACGGGCAAATATGATACAACCGGTGTCTTTAATACTTGGTATGGACGTTGGTATGACCGTGCTCAAGGGCAATTGCACCGGCCGAATGATTTTAAACATCAAGAGGATCTTCCAGCCATATGTGGAGCTGTATTTTTTTGCCGCCGCCAGGCGCTTGAAGAAACCTTGATAAGGGGCAGCGAAATTTTAGACAATCGTTTTTATATGTACAAAGAAGACATCGATCTTTCCCAAAGATTAAAACGGAAAGGGTGGAAGCTTGCCTTTGTGCCCCACCTTGAAGCTTATCATTGCAGAGGATGGAATCCCGATCGAAAAAAAATGCCTCGCCGGTTAAGGCTATATTCGGCGCGGAACGAGTGTTTGATCAACCTGCGGAGGCGATCTATATGCGGAGCTATCTATTCGGGTTTAAAATACGCTGCAGTTAAATTTTTTAATTTATAAACTAAGTGTGGAGCGATATAAATTCAGCCATTCTTGGGCAATGCGGGATTTGCCGAAACGCTCCTCAGCATATTTTCTTAGATAAGTGGGATTATAATTCGCATGGTTTTTTTTAATCGATTGCATCGCCTGGATAAGTTGATCGACATTATTGCATTCAATCAACAATCCTGTTTCTGAATTGATAATCTCTTCCGGTCCGCCGCAACGGGTACCGATCACGGGCAATCCCATGGCCAATGCTTCAATAAAAACAATGCCGAAAGTTTCATAGTCGCTTGGTAAAACGAAAGCATGCGATGTAGCAAAGGCTTTGCGGATTTTTTTTCGATTCATAGCTCCGGAAAATTCCACAAAGCCGCTAATGTTTAGATCAAAAGCTTTTTGCCGTAACGCTTGATATTCGGGGCCATCGCCCACGATGCGCAGTTTGATGTGGCGATTGATCTTAATCAAACGTTGAAAGGCCCGTAACAAAAGATCTATATTTTTGCTTTTCATCAGATGGGCCACTGTCAAATAGGTAAAAGGTTCATGAGTCATAGGACGCTCATGAAAAAAGAATATATCCGTATCGACAAAGTTGGGGATGACAGTGATCTCTTTTGAGGAAGCGGGCATGTATTTTTTTATTCCTTGCTCCAATGCATGGCTTACGGCGGTTATGCTCGCAGCCTCTTTGAAAACAGCAGCGAGGATAGTTGATAACCAAGCAGGCGTGGACTCAGAAATAAGACCCTCATGAAGGAAATTATCTCTGTGTTCGGTGAGGATGTAAGGGATTTTATGTTTTTTAAAAATAGCGTGAGCTGCAACGCCTCCCCATAAACTGCTTTGGGCATGGATCCCATCGGGAATTCCATAGTGCGAACTGTAGCTTTGATATAACTTTAAAGCTGAATGGATCCATAATTTCATCGTGCCCCTCAAAAAACCTGGACAAAGATTCCATCCATGCATTCTTAAAGTAGGCAATCCGTTTTCTATCTGGCGGCTTTTCTGGAAAAAATTCTTCTTAAGCAAAGGCCAACTCAAACCTTTTATGGGTCTAATTTCAGGATAGATCACACCCATGTTGACATCTTTTGCTTTTAAAGCAAGGGCATGTTCTTGAAAAAAACTGCCGACAATAGGCTCATCGCATGTGGGATAAAAGGAGGGAAGAAGCAGAAGATGGGGAGCATTTTGATTTCTACACGATTTGGACACGTTTATTTTTCTCTTTGTTTCAGCTTTAATTCTAATGATTTTATTTCAAAGGGGTACTTCTAATCTAGAAATAAGATAATAAAAAACAAGATAGGAAGTTTAATCCACAGAGCCCATCTGTGGATTAAACTTATTTTTTTTATTTGCGTATAACACCCTTGTTGGTTTTGCCTTGACTTTCATCCTGGAATTGACTAAACATGATTAGTTAATTTGCGGATTTAGACAAAATATGCAGAATTTGATTTTGTGGTTAACGTGCATTATTTTCATAAATGTTCAAAGCAAAGCATGGTCCGATGATTCTAAACCATTTGTCATCGCAGATATATATGGACAGCTTGGCAATCAAATGTTTCAGATTGCCACAGCGACCAGCTTGGCTTTAGATAACGATGCTGAAGCTATTTTCCCCGACCTAGTTTCCGTTAATGATTACGACATCCCTGCAAACTATGCCCTTATATTTTCAAAATTAAAGACAGACCCCTCGCGTGATATTTCAACGATTCATTTTGAGCATCTCGCTCTTGTTTATTCGTCCATTAATTATTATCCTGATATGAAAATCAGAGGGCATTTTCAATCATGGAAATATTTCGACCATCATTGCGGCTACATTCAAGATCTATTTGCTCCCAGTCAAGAAATCTTACAATACTTACATGAACAATACGAAGATATTATTTCCGATCCCCATTCCGTCGCTGTTCATATTAGAACCTATAATCATGCTGATCCTGACCATCTTATTTATCCTCTGTATGGACGCGAGTATCTGCTTGAAGCGATCAAATACTTTCCACGGCATAGCCACTTTTATATATTTTCCGACGACATAGAGTGGTGTAAAAAAAATCTAGCCGGCATCCCCCGCCAATTCCACTTTATCGAAGGTCATTATATTCACGATTTCTATCTGCAAACATTATGTCGCCATCATATTATTTCAAATTCAACGTATTCATGGTGGGCAGCCTATTTAAATCGACATCCAAATAAAATTGTTGTAGCTCCCAAAACGTGGTTTCAACCCAGCACTATGTACACAAGTGGCGACATTATTCCACCCGAATGGATAACCATTCCCAGAATGCCTTAACAAGATCATTTTATGCTGAAATTTTTAAAGGATGTTCTTTTTTATAGCGGCGGACCCTTCATTGGTAGGATCGTTACTCTTTTCCTATTGCCTCTGACCACAAGTTATCTTACTCCAAGTGACTATGGCATTATCGGCATTCTGACATTGATTCCTGCATTTGCGAATGGGCTCTTTTCTCTAGGGTTCCATACCTCTCTCGGTCGGGTTTATTCCGGAGGCAAAAATCTGATTGAAAAGGATGGCATCATCTGGACAGCTTTTTTTGCGCTGGTGCTCAATAACCTTGTGCTTACGTCGCTAGCGCTTTTATTTGCTGCGCCTTTAAGTGAAGCATTGCTGGGCAGCCGCTCCTTTGCAGATCTGATTGTTATTACCTTTGTCGGCGTGGGAATTTGCACTGTTAGAATGGCTTTTGAATATTATTTAAGAGCATCGCATCAAGCAAAAAAAGTTTTTGCGTTGAATTTATTAGATGTAACGGCCTCCATTTCTTCCATGATTTTTATGGTCGTTTACTTGAAGAGAGGGGCGCAAGGTTACATGGAAGCAGTAGCAATGGCGCATGCTTTTAACTTAGCGGTCATGATGCTCATTGTGTGCCCGGGATTAAAGATTTCAATGCAATGGAACTATGCCAAAGAGTTATTAAAAATTGGCCTCCCATGCATCTATGGCTATTTAGGCTATTGTCTTCTTCAAGGGGTTTCCCGGTACGCTTTGCAGATGTTTAGTACGGAAGAGGAAGCGGGTTTTTATTTTTTAGGTTCCAATATCGGCCGCGTCATCGAATTGCCCTTATGGGGATTCATGAGTGCTTGGGTGCCTTTGTTTAATAGTTACTTGCACCGTCAAAAGGAAGCTTTACCGGTTTTTAGCAAGATGATGACTTATTATTTTTTTGGGATTGGAAGCTGTGTCGCCGCACTGTTTTGTTTTGCAAGGCCGGTGGTGCATCTGTTTGTGCAGCCTCCTTTCTATAATGTCTGGACGGTTGTTGGCTTGGCGGCAGCAGCACAAGCTCTTTGGGGAGTCTATGCGATCACTTATCCCCCTTTAGTCTTCCATAAGAAGACAGGTATCCAATCGTGTCTGGAGATTGGGGCTGGTGTTTCAGCTATTGTTTTTAACATATGCCTTGTTCCCTTCTTTGGAAAAATAGGCGCTGCCTTGGCCACCTTGTTAGGGTTTTTGGGTTTGGTCTTAGCAAGTTTGCGTATTAATCAAACTCTTTTGAAGGTGCCTTACGAAACTCAAAGGCTCATCAAAATAATCGGTGGAATTGCATGCCTTGCTTTGCTCTCATTCCTTCCTATTGAGCAAGAGATTGCCTATACAGGCATTATGACAACCGCATTAATTGTTTTTTATTTTTTTTGCTGGTTTGGGGTTTTGCAAGACGAAGAAAGAAAAGCGATCGTCGATACAGTGGTAAATAAACTGAAATTTTCACAAAAGGCTGTCTCAGAAAAAGGTGTGCAATGAGTATTCGACTTAAAGTGGTGATCCCCTCTTATAATAGTGTCAAATGGATCAAAAAAACATTGGATTCGGTGCGTGCGCAAACCTATCAGCATTATGACGTATGCGTGATCGATGACGCTTCTACACAGAGTGGTCAACAAGAAATCATTCAGAAATTTTGCGGCAAGCAAGGGTGGAGATCTATTTTGCGTACTAAAAATTGCGGTGCTTTAGCAAATATAGTCGATGGAATAAAAGATCTTTCTCCGCAAGATAACGACGTGATTCTTCTTTTAGATGGGGATGATTGGTTATACAGCAGACATGTTTTTCAAAAGATAGCGGCAGTGTATAAGAATGAACCCGTCAATATGACTTATGGACAATTTATCACTTACCCGCGTTGGCAAAGGGGATGGTGCTTGCCAATGCGGCAAGAGCTTCTTCAAGCACAAAATTTTCGGCAGGACTCCTTTGTATTTTCCCATCTTAGAACGTTTAAGCATAAAGTTTGGAAACATGTCAAAGAACACGATTTAAAAGACACTGACGGACAATTTTTTAAAACAGCTTGGGATCTTGCCATCATGTATCCCTTACTGGAAATGACAGGCGGGGAGAGTTGCAAATTCATCAATGAATTTTTGTATGTCTATAATATGGATAATCCATTGAATGATTGCATTGCTCATGCTGAACTGCAAGCTAAAACTGCTTTAGCTATACGTGCAAAAGAACGCTATCCCCGTTTATTTGATGATAAGTGCATGAGCAATCCATCACAAAAGTTTCAGGAAGTGCACAACACCTGGATCACTTTATATCGCAAAGTCATCACTCCAAAAGTCTATGCTCTGGCTGCCAAAAAAGCCATGAAGCATCTATTTATGTGACTTTATATTTGACTGAAAAAATTATATCATGAATTATTGTCACAATAATATTTGGGTTTATTTATGATTATGGTCAGCTTAAAATGGTTTTTAATAGCATCGTGGATAGCTTATCGGTTTGCAAATATTACATTTCACAATTATTGGGTAGAGGGTGGAATAGTTACAATGTTGATTATATTAGGTGCTTACGACATTTTTATTAATCTTAAAAGAAAATATAAAAAATTATAATCATGACTCCTTAATCAGAATGGGGAGGATATCCACAATGGAGGGGTACCAATTTAATCCTCGCTTATAAACAAGCTGGGCTCCGATATGGCAAGCGATAATGGCCTTTTTATGATGATCCGGAATTTCTTTGATTAACTCTTTGCTAAATCTCTCGCGCAATGTTGGAAGGCAATAATCAAAAAACGTTTGCATCATCGGGTCATCAGATCGTTCCGATAAAGGCAGAGGATCAAGATGATCCAGTAATTCATAAGTAAAACAATTGATCCCTTCCGAGATTTTATCAGATATATTCGTCAATGGTTCTCCTGTCTCTTTATAGGTTCTCAGAAGTAGTTGAGCTTCATTGGCAGCGCAGGTTTTAAGTCTTTCTAAAATTTCCGCAACCAAAATGGGTTTGTTAGCTAAAAATGTTTCGTCTCCCAAAGCTAGCCCGCATAAGACTTCAAAAGATGAACAGATCACACCTGTCTTATTGGCTGAACTGTCCTTGATAATTAACACGCCTAGTTTTTCCAATTCATAACGGGCTCGAGGGGTTAAATAAAGGTTCGCCCCTTCAATGATAGCACGTGCCGTGGGTTTTCCTTGCTCGTCTAAAAAATCCTTATAATTGCTATCATTCAATGTACGGGGTCTCCCTCCCCCAGGAATAAAGATATCTGCTTTGACTTGATGCACATTATGCCGATAGAGTTGGTTCATATCGCTGCCAGAGATCCAATCCTCAATGAGTTTTCCATTTTGTTTCCTCCAGCATAGGGTCTGTTGTATATAGGCCGCCGTATATCGTTTGGCGGTTTTATCGACCAGGAATCCCCCTTCATGAAGTTTCTCCGGAGGATAATGCTTGATCGGACGCCCTTCTTTAAACAAATCGGCCAGCTCTTTCAGGTCCAACCCATCGGGATCTAAAATTGTTCCTGAGATATCTGTCAAAGCCAATAATTTTGCAGTTTTAGGATAATATTTATATAAGTTATAGATCTGATTGCCGGCGACATCCCCATCGGGGCCTCCGGACATTTTAAGGGTAAAAGTGTCCTTTTTTGGATCAATCCCTAAATAATTCAGCATGGCCTTCATATAGACATTGATGCCTAACGAGGTGACTCCATATTCCTTATGATTGATCCCTACTTTTGGTTTGCCGGAGATAAATGAACTGCCTGGTTTATAATCATATTTTTTACTGAATTCAGCAATCCATCGAATCATGTCATCGTGCATATTTTCATCGGGACCTAAATAGATGTATTCCGGCCGTTTCCAATAATCGATAATATATTTGGCGCGGATTTTTCCATCCGGATCGCAATTGATAATGGTGATGAGGCTTTCCACATAAGAACGTTGCGCCTGATGAAGATATTCCACCCTTTGCTCTTGGCGAAATTTGCTCATCTTTTGTTCGATTTCGCCCGCGGGAATTTTAGCGGCTTCAAGTTCATTTTGCAGAATTAACGATTCTGATTCTAAGCGGTCAAAGGGGCGAAGGAAAATAATTCCTTTGGAGCCTCCTTCTGGAATGTCTTTATTTTTTTTGTGTTGGGTATAGGCAAGATTATAGCATTCTGTGAACACATGATTCCGTTCTTGGATCAAATGTTCAGTATCAGGATAAACTGTCCGAAGGCCGCCGCGAGAGAGGTCTTTAAAGCGGATGTGAAAGCCGAAAAAGTGCATCCCTTTTATAAAAAAGATGGCGTAGGGAAGCTCCGGAAATTTCTTTTGCCGATCAAATGGAATATCATCGAGATACTTAGGATCTAATCTAAAGCTTAAAGCGGTGTAATTATGTCGATAAAAATTTGTTTTCAATGTGTGCTGAATGAAACTCATGGCTTGCCGCAAAATATTTTTGCGCCGCACATCGTTTTCTTCGTGGCCGGTATCAAGTTTGTTGATATCGGTAAGAAATTGCTGGCGAGTCGCAAGATAACCTTCATAGTCGACGAAATCGGGATCGAATTTTTGTTTGAATGCTTCAATTAATTGAGTGGTTAATTCAGGATGTCTGCAGAGGGCTTCTTCTACATTTTCAAGCGTATAAAGGTTATGGTCGATGTGAACTAAGGCTTGATGGATGAAGTACATCATCGCCCTGAGCAAATTTCCCATTGTTCCCGAAATGATCTTCTTATTGACAAGCTGTTGATCGATATAATCAAAGCTTGCAAAATATTTTACGGTAGCAAATTCACGCAAAAAATCTGGGATATCCGCAGCATCCCACGCCGCTTGGCCATTGCTGCCGTGCAGCCCTAAAACCATAATGAGTGTATTTTGTTTATTATAGGGACTGATATAGGTAGCGTTTACCCCTTTCATCATCAATCCATGCCGGTGGATGGTGCGAGCTAATCGATATAAAAAATTATGTTTTGGTGTGTTGCGCCATGCTAACACAATTTGCATGGAGGCTGTTCCATTTTCTTCCCAATCTTCATTATAGCGTACTTCATATTGGCAGTTATCCCGTGTTTGGGCGCGATAAAACATGTCTAAAGCTAAAATCATCCGATCGGGTGAAAGCGATCGCAAAAACCGTCGGTTCATCGTACTGATGAGCGTTTCAAATTCTTCATCAGTAATTTTTGGATTTTGCTTTCGCATCATTTCACGCAACTTTTCCTTAGATTCAAGAGGAATGGCTGGCTCTGGAGCTTCTACTGCTTCAGTAAAATAGATCAGAACGATGCGTAAATTGGCTGTGATTCCGGGAAAAGGGGGGAGAATTAGATACATAAGCTTGATAGATTTTGATGCCATACATCGCAAACTTTTCCAAGATTCTTAGATCTGCATCGGCGCTATCAAGGCATAAGGCAATGGCGGCGCGCTTTAAGTGGATCATTGAAAAATACTCTTGCAGATGAAAGCCCATCAGATTGTGAGCGATCAACATCCTATTTTCTTGGCCAATGTCTTCGAAGAATAAATCGGGCATGGCCTTCTCAAGCCAAACATAATACTCTTGAAATTTGCGGCTTTCATTTTGGATGGCCATGAGCAATTGATCATGGGGAGTGACATGGCTGTCTTTGATTGTCATGCAGTTAAATCCTTAAGAGCGTTTGAGCATTCGGCTATTGACGAATGCAAAATAGATCAAGGAGCTTTAAAATCATGTTAACAAAGCTAGGTCAAAAATCAAGTTAAATCAAGATATAGGAAGTCTAGTCGCGAAGCAAACGCAAAGCATTCAATCCAACCAAGACAGTGCCTCCTTCATGCAGGATGACAGCTAACCATAATGGCACAAAACCGGCTAGGGCGGGGAGGGCTGCAATAAGAATGGCCGATACGGCAACAATTAAATTCTCTTTTACAATGCGTTGTGTTTTATACGCTTTATCAATAAGCCAATCTAACAGTTCGATATTATCATGCAGTAAAACAACATCGGAAGCATCAACAGCGGCGGCGCTGCCGATCTGCCCCATTCCAATGCCAACAGTTGCCCTTGCTAAAGCTGGCGCATCGTTAATGCCATCACCTACCATGGCAAGTCCTCTTTGTTTGGCGAGTTGAGAGACGTGATAGAGTTTGTCTTCTGGGCGCAAGTCAGCGTAATACTCATCGATGCCAGCTTCTTTAGCTATCCGTTTAGCACTTGTTTCATGGTCGCCTGTCAGCATCACAACCTGCCAATGCCATTTTTCATGCAAAGCACGGATAGTTTCTTTGATGCCTGGGCGCAGAGAATCTTCAAACTTAAAGATAAATAATTTATCACCGTAAAGCATAACAGCTAGCAACTGTCCTTGTGTGCGCACTTCCTGAACCTTATTTGAAAGTTGTTTGGCTAGGCTTTCAGATATCTTGGAAAGAATGGGTTCCGGATGGCCAATATAAGCGGTGACTTTTTCTTTGATGGTCATTATAGAAGCTTGCAGGCCATAACCTGGAATGGCTTTAAAATCGGCCAATGGCATAGGAGAAATAAATTTTTCTTGGGCATAATCCAAGATGGCTTTTGCAATGGGATGGACAGCGTTACGCTCCATGCCATGCGCCGCTGCCAAAGCTTCATTGATTTCCTCCGTATTTGCCGGAAATAAGGGTTCTACGCCAAGGCAAGCGAGCTTGCCGGTTGTCAAAGTCCCGGTCTTATCAAAGGCCACGGCCGTGCACTTAGCGATAGCATCCAAGGTGATCCCCCCTTTTAATAGAATCCCTTTCCTGGCGCAGATGCTGATGGCGCTTAAGTAAGCGATCGGAATAGCGATGATCAATGCGCATGGAGAGGCTGCAATCAAAAAGGCTACGCCGCGATACACAGAGCCTTCAATTCCTAAAAAAGGAATTCCTAAAATGGCAGGCAGCGATAGAGCAAACAAACCAGCTAAAAGAATAATCGTTATAGCATATCCTCGGCTAAGCTTATCAAACCACCGTTGTAAAGTAGGACGGGCTTCCTGAGCTTGCGTGACAAGTTGGATGATTCTTGCCAACGTGGAATCTGCGCTGGTATGCGTGACAGTTAAAATGAGAGCTCCTTCGAGATTCCTAGCACCAGCTGCAACCGTATCATCAACTTGTTTAGTGACCGGCATGCTTTCACCTGTTAGATGAACAAGATTTACTGAGGAGATACCCTCGATCACGATGCCATCCAGCGGTACAACTTCGCCCGATTTAACCAAGATTTTGGTACCCACAACAATGTCTTTGATAGATCTCTCTAGCAAAGAGCCGTCGCTTTCTAGCACGTTAGCTTTTGTAGGTGATAGCTTATGGAGATTACTGATAGCACTTTTAGCTCTTGATTCGACGGCATCTTCGATTGAACCGGAAATCGCAAATAAAACTAATAAAAGCCCCCCTTCCATGCCGCTGCCTATCAACACAGATGAAAAAGCCGCTACTGTCATCAAAACATCGATGTTGATGTCAAGATCAACTATATCCTCAATGGACTCGATCAAAGATGGAATGCCGGCAAAAAAATACACCAAAATTAACAGAAAATTCGACAAGAATAGCCAGCCAGGCAAAAAAGATAATATAAATGCACTGACAAGCAGTCCTGCAGCAAAAAGGGAGGATTTCAGCGTTAGGTTGATCCCCCATTTACGGGAGGATGGGGTTAAAAAGGGGCTGACTGATTCAGCGAGGCCCATTTCAAAAAACTCATTGAAGACGACTGGATGATGCTTGTGATGTGAACAGCTGGAGTGCATGAGTTAATTTAACCTACAACAAAAATGTCTTTGGCCATAAAGTAGACAAAGCCAAATGCCACTACCGCAAGGGCCACATTCCATACAATCGCAGGAATGATTTTATTATCTGCTCGCTGAGCTGCATAGGCGGCTCCAAGTATAATAGCCAAACAGGCTCCTACAAGAAGGCCGTAAAAAGGGTAAACGATAAGACCGATCAAACAGGCGATGGTTGCCCCCAAACTGCCTAGGACGGCTCCCATGCATTGTTTTAGAGGATGTTCATGCGATTCAAGGGAAAGGCCCATCTCCTCCTCCACCATTACCCGCAGCAGCCGGTCGCCATCAGCCATCAAAACATCAACAACGTCATCGAGCAGCTTACCTTCAAACCCTTTGGCAGCATAGAGAGCCTTTAATTCATCACGCTCTTGAGGACGGTTATGTTCAATTTCCCACTTTTCTTGGGCTACCACGCGATGCAGCCGCTCTAGACGCGACCAGCCGAGCCAGGCGCTGCGGCCCCCTTTCCATAGAATAAGCCCTCCGGCTAAGATGCCTAAAATGCTAGTCATAAAGAAAGGATCAAGAGGAAATTGAGTTAAAATCACCCATACAAGAGATAAAATGACGGCTGTTTCACGGGCAGCATCGCAGGCGGCTGAAACGTGCCCGGGCAATTCTGTGCCATGGATTTCCGCAGCTGAAATAATGCCCTGCGCTTGGGCTTCTGCGACATGTCCGATGGCATCTTTGCCTTTAAAGTGCTTAAAGTCCTGAGAATCAGCATCTTTTTGAGTCATAATCGGCTTATCTAAAATATTTGTTTCTCAAAGAATACATGACGTTTCCCGGTCCTGCAAGATAAAAACCCGAATTTTTAGGTCTCTAAGGGTCAAAAAAGGAAATAATTGTAATATTTAATATTAAATAAAAATTTGATATAATAAGAATGAGCGCTCGGGAAGTTTTTATATTATTAATTAATGAATTTGTAATTTCCGAGATTAAATTTATAACCAATGGTAAATATATGGCAGATATACTACCAGCCGATGGAGGGGGCAGCGGGGCAGTGGTTGCAGGCGATGGTGTGACCATTATAACAGCTCCAGGTGCAACAACCCCAAGTGGACTTTCTACAGAGGATTCAATTGGCACGAGCACTTCAAAATCATCCAAAAAAGCACCTGATTCTACTAGCCCCGAACTAATGCAAGCTTTACTTTTGTTATGGGCGACCGGAGGAAATAATTCATTTATTTTACAACAGGTATCCGGAAAAAGTGCAGTTGATTCAACCTCGCCGCTTAGTTCGGCCTCAGCCGCTAGCATTGTAGGAAAGCCGGTTAGTGCCGATTTATTCACCCTTGAAATGCAAAACAAAATGAATGAGATCTGCATTAACGTTCTGAATGCTTGGGGCGACCAGATAAAAAAAGATAATGAACAAAGAAAAAAAGAAATGAATTCGGAGTCCTATCAGAATTGGCAAGCTCAACAAGGTAAAGCCGGCTATGAAGCTTGGTTTAATACCCTTACATCTGAGCAAAAGTTACAGACCCTTGAGTATCCCAGCTTTAATCAGCAAAATAAAATAGATGCAGGGATGACAGCCGGATTAAGCGATTACATGTTTAAAGTAAAAGCTGATCCTGCATTTGGACAGGATCTTCCTTTCCTGACAGCCGCTATAGCTGTTGGAGGAGCATTGAGGACGGAAAATGCATCTATTCCAGACACGCTCAGCACCTCGCAAGTCCTCATAAAACCGGTAACAGACATGAACGATCAGATCGCCCTTAATGCGATGCCGAACAATGCGGCACAGTTGGGCTATATAGGTGGATTATTCGCTAATGGAGCTGCCTATTTTGCTTTCGGGCAAACATTAGTAAAAGGTGCCGACAGTGCAAAAGAGATCGATTACGAGTTTGCTAAAAATTATGCTCAAAAAATTCTGTCAGTGGTCAATGGCTCGCAATTTAATACTATTGCTATGGCTTTCTTTACAACCTCTGCAGATAAGGGAGAAGGAGTTGGCGAAGAACGGGTGCAACAACTTGTTAAACAATTGAAAATGGTTCTTCTTTCGACCTCGCTGGCATTGCTTTACAAAACAGAATCTGGCTTCAAAGGCGAGGGTGGAGGGATCACAGGGCTTGAATATAATGCCATGGTAAATGGCAACGATGCATTGCTTGATTCCCCGTTAAAGCAACAACTAGCGGCACAAATACGCACTTTGCGGGAACAATTGCCCAAAGCAGATGGCGATAGTCTTATCGGATCGATTACAAACTATGTTGATCTAGCTAAGAATTCTGACGATCTCGTCGATGTTGGCGGCTTGTTAAACAACATAAGATTTGGCTCTCGACCTGCAGATATTGAAGCCTAGCTTCACTCGAGTTTGGCCATAATACCTTGGCGCGTTAACACGGCTGGATATCTTTAATATTCTAAACACAGGTTTGTAAGAAACCGCCAAACTCGGGCCTAGCTTCACTGTTTAAAGAAAGCTCCGGTCAATGTGCACATGGAGATGTGATCTTGGCAGGATGCAATTTCACGTACGGCATGCATAGACAATTGGGCGCACCCAATATCCACTGTTGGCATGCCTGTCAATTGGGCATGAATGGGTCCAATCGTTGTGCCTGATGGAATATCTCCACGCGGTACATACATTTGATAAGGGATTTTATGCTTTTTACATAAAGCAATTATCTTAGCCGAAGCAGTCGCATCGGTTGCATATCTGTGTTGTGCGCTAGTTTTAATGACAATACCCTTCTCCATAAGAATAGGATGGCGCGGTTCATGTTTTTCCTCGTAATTTGGATGGATGGCATGTGATAGATCGATGGAAAGGCAAAATGAATGTTGGATCAATTGGAGATAATCTTCTCTGCCTAAACCCAGTGCCAAGCAGCCCCGTTCTAGTGTTTGCGGAAGAAAAGGTGATCCTGCTCCTTGCGCTGTTGATGAGCCAACTTCTTCGTTGTCCCAAAAAACAACCATCTTAAAGGCATTGCGGTGAGGAGTTAAGTCTTCCAAAAAGCCATGCAGGGCTGCATGCACGCTGCCCAAGCTGTCAATGCGATATGAAGAGATCATTTGCCCTTCTAAACCTATTAAACGGGCTTTATCCAAAGGATAAACAAAGAGATCATAAGAAATAAGGGATTTAAAGCTGATTTGGTCTTTGAGTAAAGATTCTAAATAATGCCCAATAACAGGTTTTTTGCCTGAATGAAGAGCTGCAAGCGCTGCCAGATGAGTTTGCTTATTAAGGACCAATCCATTGTCATTGGCAGTGCGATCAAGATGGATGGCCAATTGCGGAATTATGATAGGATGATTTTCCAAACGGATCAAAGCAGATTGGATCCTTCCCTTTTCATTTTCAAACATGACCCTGCCCGCAAGTCCCAAATCGCGATTCAGCCAAGAGGCAAGCAAGGGGCTGCCATAGATTTCCAATCCCAGCATGATCATGTTTTCTTTTTGAAATTCGGCATTAGGTTTCAATTTGAAGGAGGGGCTGTCTGTATGGGAACCGGCCAATAGAGCCGAAACAGGAGATTTTGCAGGAGCGACAAAGGCAATGAGTGATGATCCGTTGCGGACAATGCAATAGCGGCCACCTGGTTTAATCGACCATTTATTTTTTTCATCTAATCGTTCGAAGTGATGATCTTCTAGACGTTTTGCAATCCACTCGGCGGCATGCCGCGCTGTAGGCGATTCATCAAGAAATGCGGCGAGATCTGTAATGATTGGTTTATGTTTTTGGATCATAATTTTGCCTTTGTTTCATTTATTTCAAACAAGATGCTTATGTAATTGATGATAGTAGATCAGATGGATAGTTTGACAACAAATTCACATAACTCTATATCGGAATTAAATACCAGTGAGGTGAATTTTATGGACACTAAGCCTAACCTCCAATTAGTCAGACGCCTTTTTGATGAAATTTATACAAAAGGCAATTTTAATTTATTTAACGAATTTTTCGATAACAATGTCAAATTGTATGATGCGGCTGCCCCTAATTTTCATGGAGGACTCAAGGAATTAATCGAACGTGAAACAATCTATAAAACAGCCTTCCCTAATAAACAATTAAAAATTGATGAAATTTTTGGAGCCGATGATAAGGTGGTTGTTCGGTGGACAGCTCAAGGTACGCACAGAGGGGAACTTCAAGGAATTCCAGGAACAAATAAAAGTTTTAAAATCTCTGGCATCAGTATCTATCTTTTTAATAACCATGTCAAAATTTCAGAGATCCATCAGGTGTGGGATCGTTTGGGTCTGCTCGAACAAATTGGCGAAATTCAACCTGCTTTAGCGCTGCACCGCTAAGACTCTGTCGCCGCTCCTTGCTAAAAATGGTCACTGAGGATAAAATGGCATCCTCTTGTCCATCATGCAAGGAAGTCATCATGAAATTCATCTATTCTTTTATCTTTTTAATCTTGTTTTCAAGCACTTTAAATGCCGAATCTTCAGGCCTTTTCAAGATTCTTCCCAATCAACCGATCGCTTATTCCATCACATCAAATATAACAGCTAAACAAGGGAACATTGAAATTGGACAGGCTAAGATAAAATTTACCATCTATGCTCAAACTACAGATGAAAATGCCGGCAAAACATTAGCTTTAGTCTTAAAAAATTTTTCATTCGACGGTTCCATAGCCGGCATTGCAATCAATATGGAGCTTAAAGACAAGGAGATGCCTAGCAATTTATGCACCATTCTTCCTCTCCAAATGAAATATATTTTCTGCCACTCTCCACTTATCATCCCCTTGACGGTCCATCCCGGTGAAAGCAGCATACAGGCCGAATTTCTCAGAGTCTTAGCTTTGGCTGTAAGAGAAGGCTTTCCTATCAGAAAAAAAGGAACATGGAAGATAGCATCGCAGGAGAAAAATACGACAGAATCCTATAGCGTATTGGTAGAAAAAATTGGTTCTAGTTCTAATACCTTTGTCCTTACGTTTGATTTAAGAACGAAAATTCCGGGTATCGATGGACGTTTCACCGAGATCAGCGGACAAGAGGAGTTAACTCTAAACTGTCAAAATGAAAATGGTTTATTTATCAAAGGTTCAGGCAAAACCTCATATAAAGTGAATGGATTGCAACATATCTTCGGTCAAGCCTTTCCCATTATTGAAGGAGAGATAACCATTGAAGGGAAGACGAAAATTTCTTCTGAATTTTTAAACCCAACCGAATTCCCTAAATAGAAGTAAAAGAAAGTTTAACTATAGAGCCCACAAAGAACACAGAGGGTACAAAGACATTAGTGCTCTAAACTTCTCAAGTTTAGAGCACTAATGTCTTTGTACCCTCTGTGTTCTCTGTAGGCTTCTGTGGTTAAATTGAAAGTATTCCGCAGCAAGACAGAGCCTTTTCAAGGGGGCCCTCCTGCTTGTACAAGCTCATCCCACTGGCGGCACATCTCGTCCGACAAATAAGGTCTGACCTTGCCCAGATCGAGTTTTCTCTTAGGATGCTCCGTATCGATGCAAGCAAACTTCCCATAGATTGTATAAGGAATGTTATGTACAAGCCAACAGGAAGCATAGCCATGGTTCAAGATGGCATACAGTTCTTCCAAGTGAGCGGGTGTAATGATGTTTTTCCAGGCTCTTTCTGTTTCAGCTTCACTGACCAATTTCATGTCCGTGACAACCAAAATCACAGGCTGCGGGGCTGTAGGAGTACTCTCTTTCCCTTGAGCCGCCGGCAAAGGGTAAAGCGATTTATCCGGAACGCAAAAATATTTAAAGCTCTTTTTTTCAGCTAAATTCCGTATATTTTCAGCTCCTTGGCAACGTTTGACTAGCCAAGCCCAGCCAGGCTTTTTTTCTTTTTGACGAATTTCATGATCATAATAAAGTTTAATTAAAACATCGGGCAAATTGTGATGCTTCACAACTTGAATAAATGTATTGGGCTGAGGTTTATTAAAAAGGGGAATCAATCCCGCATGCAACAAAGAATGTGCATTGCAAGTCACGCGGGAATGAAAAAATATTGTATCGAGAGAAGCCTTTAAAGGATGATTTAAGGGGATTAAAAAACGGCGCATTTTAGCGCGCATTTTTTTGGTCATCGACGGGTTATCGTCAAAATTAGGATAGGGTTGGTCTGCAACTCGTTTTCCTATTGCGTTAACGACTGTTTGTTCAGGCAAGAACGTGTCTTGCAATTGCTTTCGTAAAGCTTCCAGCCAATTTTTTGCTGTGGCAAAATCAGCTGCATCATGGCTCGTTGAAAGCGCATTAAAGTAGCAATTTTTTATCAGCTTGTGATTGATAGAATATTTGTGCTGCTCTACTTTAGACCATAATCTGGATAAGTTTTCTTCGCTGAAATGAATCTTTTCCGATTCCTCGCACGCTTCTTGCAAGGCTTCGAGATGATATAACAATGACCCGGCTGCATAGAAACAGCCTTCGTTTGCATCTTTTTGCGCAAAAAGGACACTGCTACCTAGACATATAATGATTAAAAAAAATCTAATGAAAACAAACATGGCTTGACATCTCCAAAATCGGCTTCCATAGCATTTATGAAAGCAATTTTGTCGTCAAGTTTTTGAAATTATTTTTTTTCATGCTTTATTTTTAAAGTCCCTGTGTCCTTTGGAGAGATTGAATTTCATTGGCTTGTTTTTTAATTTGAGATTCTAGACGGCGGATTTTTTCATCACGATCTTTTATTATTTCGGTTCGATCTACTATATCTTTTTCTTTCTCCCCAGCAGCACCTTCTACTTCTTCTATCATTCTGTTGTGTTTTTCGTGTAAAATTATCACTTCACGTTTTAATTGTTTTGCTTCGTTTCGTAATTTCGAAATTATAGCATCTTTTTGAATTTCTGGAGCTAATTCTCCATCTCGCACCATTGATGGGACTGCTTTTTCAGTCGGTTTTTGTTCTTCCAATTCTTTAATTTTTTCTTCGTCACGGTTAATTTGTTTTTTGGCATTCTCAAGTTGCGATTTTAAATCCGCTGATTTTTGCTCGGCTATTTCTAATTGTTGCAGCATTTCCTCTATTCGTTTTTGCGCCGCATCTATTCGCTCTTGCGTCTCATTTAATTTAAAATGCTTATTGAGTTCAGAGACTGTTTCTTTTCTGATCTCATCAGACTCTTCCATTGTGCTAGGTGCTGGTCGTATCGGAGTCTGTTCTTCTCGCATTGCTTCTTGAGCTCCTTGAATTAATACATTTTGCAAACGAAGTTCGATGTTCTCTTTTTCTTTAAGTTTATCCGCAAGCGATTTAATGAGTTCATCTTTACTTCTAATTTCTGCGGCCAATTCTTGCTTGCTTCGTTCTAATTCTTCCAAAGAAGTTTCTTGTGGTTTATCTCGAGTGGCTTTTATATTGTTTGATTCTTCTTTTTCTGCTTGAAATCCGGCAATTTGTTTTGTCAAATTCTCTTTATCCTTATTGAGTTGCTTAATTCTATTTTCCAACTCAGCAATAAAATTCATTGCATCGGCATAGTCTTTTTGAATCGTGATATCTGTTTTTTTCTCGCCTTGCAATTTCTTAAGTTGTTGTTCTTCTTTATGGATTTTTTTCTTGAGAGCGTTTATTTCAGCTTGAGCATTTTCAAGTTGAACAGAGGTTTCCTTCAAGGTATTAATTTGTTCTTTAAGCTTAGATAATTCGTTATTTAGCCTTTTATTCTCATCTTTTGCTTTTACATTGTTCTGTTTCAATTCATTATTTTCTTGAGCTATTTTTTTACTCTCTTCTTCGTAACTTTCTTTTTGCTTTTGAATTGCTCGCATTTGACGTTTTTCAAGAGCTTCGCTGCGCGCTTGAGAGTCTTGGATCTGTTTTTCTAAATTGGTAGCAGTGAGCCTAGCCTCTTTAAGGCTTTCTCTAAGACTGCTGAGTTCTCGTTCTTTAATTGAAAGCTCTTTGCTTAAACCTTGGTTGTCTTTAATGGCGTTTTTGTAATGTTCCCTTAGTCGTTCAATTTCGCTTGGTGAAGTTGGTTGTGATTGTGCCTGGGTCAATTCATTAATTTGTTTTTCTCTTTCAGCGATTTTTTTCTTGAGAGCTTTTATTTCAACTTGTGCATTTTCATTATTAGCAAAGGCTTTCTTCAAAGATTCATTTTGTTTTCTTAATTGTGATAATTCGTCTCTTAGTTTTTGAAAATCACGTTTTGCTTGTCCATCCTTCCGTTGCAATTTCTCATTTTGTTGAGAAGTTAAGCCTCTTTGAGAAGTTAAGCCTCTTTGAATAGTAGCTTGCTGCGGTGTTGGAATTGTAGTTGGAGTTTGAATAGCTTGCTGCGGTGTTGAAATTGTAGTTGGAGTTTGCACTGCAGAAGATGAAACTTGCGGTTGTGCTGCTTGCATTGGTTGTGGCTGTGCTTGCACCGGATTAGAAAATTGTGGAATACCTCCATACATTGGTTGAGCCTGTGCACTACTTGGTGTAGAGGAAGTTGGTGTAGAGGAAGTTGGAGTATACGAAGGAACCGATGAGGGTCTTATGAAGGAAAGTAAATAATCGATGGTTCTTTGAATTCGAGTTATTCGACTCTGAGTTTGTGTTTTACGTGCGCATGTGTCGTCGTCTATGCTCTCGTCCGATAATTTTTCTTTTCCTCTATTGTAAGTGATAAGTTTTTTTGCAGCCTCGCTTTTATCTGTTTCAAGATTTTCCGTTAATTTTTCTGGAGAAAAATCTTCTTTAATAACTTTGCGGACGGTTTTAGTGACTGATGTTGCGGTATGATGGTGATGCGCGATGCGATACGATATGGCCATTTTCTTTTTGGCTTCATCATAGCTTATTACATCGGTGTCATCATCATCATAACGTTTTAATATAAGAACTGCCGTTTCCATCTTTTTACGTAATTTTTTTACAGCTTCATCTTTATCTCTGCCTAGAACGCTTATCGTATATGAGTGCCCCGTTTCAGTAAGTATTGCCTGTGTGCTTGCTCGCACATATTTATTTTTTCCCACATTTTCTTGAATGCTAATTTTTTCATTCCATAAAGGAGGAGGTGATGATGATTCTCGGCTTGGTTCCATAGCATTACCTATAAATTTTTTATTAAATAAAGAAACAAAATACAACTATCTATAATAAATTATAATATAATGTTAGATTATTAAACAATTTAAATATATTTTCAATAAAATGTATTTAAAAAAAATGTATTTAAAAAACTTAAATTACTAATATTTAATGAGATAAAGAATTTTTTTTGGAGTACTACATGTTGCGTTGCTCTCCAAGGTAATGCTTAACCCGCACTCCAAAAAATAAATGCTATTTTTTCTTGCCGATTGGCTTTTTAGCGGGAGTCTTTTTTATGACGTTTTTTTTAACAGCTCCCGCTTTTTTTGGAGAGGCTTTAGTCATGAGTTTTTTTGGTTTGATAATGGATCTAAAGCGTGCTTTCTTTTTTGAGGGCGGTTGAATTTTTGCTTTAGGTTTAGGAGTTTGTTTTGTAGTTTTATTAGATTTTTCTACCTTCGATGGTTTTTTTATAGGTAAAACAGGCTGAACAGTTTTTTTGATGGTTTTTTTGGTTCCCTTCTGTCCATTGATCTTTTTGACGCTATCCTTAGGTTTAGCGATAGAATATTCATCGAACACATTTTCTTCTTCACCATCATCTTCATCGAATTCCAACTCATCTTGTTTAGTCGATGGCACTGTTTGGAGAGTTTGCTTTTTTTCTTCATTTTCCAGCCAACGACTGGAAATGCTGCGCAAGGAAGCTAGTTTTTGAGCGAGGTTTTCCATGCTTTTATCCGGAGCTGTTTGAAGTTGAGCCTTACGGCTTGCCAAAAGTTCTTCTTCGTTATCAAATTTAGAAGAAAATAGGATGGTGGCTGAGGTATAATCCGGAGTGAACAAAAAGGGGCGGACTTCAACGGGAACAGTCGTAAAAATGTCTGTGCTGATTTGAGGTTCAATCTCGAGCTTAACGGCTTGTTTAGGAGGGCGTCCCCGTTTTGGACGTGGGTTTAAAGCTTCATTTGAGTAATACGTCTTGGCTTTGGCGATTAAACCTTTGCGCGCTGCAATCACTTCCTTGCTAGCCTTTGAATCAAATAATTCCCGCTTCAGCTTTTCGATCAAGCTTTTTGGGATATCGAGATCTTCTTCAAAGACAAAATGGTAATGATTGACGCGCAGCCACTCGATGATCCGAATACGCGATCTTTCCTGATAATATTGCTGCCATTTTTCGAGTTCAGAATGGTGATCGTAGATGAATTCTAGGAAATTTTCACGGGCTTCTTTGGATTGGATGATATCTAGGAGTTTTTCCTTAGTATCAATATCGTAAACTTTTTCATTTACAAAGCCCTCCATGATTTTTTTAGTCTCATAGAAGGTCAATTTAGGGATCATGCAATAACGATCGTTATGAGAGATCAATTCTTTTTCGAGTGTTTTTAAATCGTGCTCGGGCTTGCTAAGATCAACATAGATGAGAAAACCCTCTAATCGGTCGAGATAAAAATCCCGTTCATCGTCTGATTTAGCAAAAGCTTCGACGAGACGTTGAGAACGCAAAATAAGAGGATTTTGAGCTTCTAATTTGTTTTTAACAGCCATACTTATTTGTCCTTATTACTGCAAATTAAGCCAATTTTACTTTAATTAGCAGGTTCTATTCAATTTAAAACAAAGTCGCCTTGAAAAATCTTTTGGGCTGGTCCTGCGAGAGTGACATCCCTCACTCCATCTTTTTCCATCAAAAAGTTAATTTCGAGAAGTTCATGGGAGGCTGGAATTACAATTAGGGGCCCTTGAAGGCTAAAATGTTTGGCAGCGGCGATAGCGGCTGCAACGGCTCCTGTGCCGCATGCTGCCGTTTCTTGCTCAATCCCTCTTTCATAGGTACGCACATGCACTTTTTTTTGCTGTGCATCAACTGCCGCAAAATTAACGTTAGTGCCTTTAGGGGCAAAAAACGGGTGATGCCGAATAGAGGGGGCTATTTCCATCCAATGGTCTGACAAGAGGTTTTCAACAAAATGGATCGCATGGGGAACGCCTGTATTCAAATAGGTAAGGGACAACGGATAACCGTGGAAAGGGAGGGAAAGATCCCATAGGATATCAAAGGGAGGGGGCATAGATACGGCAATGGTCTTTTCTGATAGAGTCAATTGAATGTATCCTTCCATCGTTTCGATTGAACACGTTTTAGCGGAAAGTTCTTTTTCGTGCAGGAACTTCATCAAACAGCGGGCTCCATTGCCGCACATTTCAGCTTCGCTGCCATCTGAATTGTAGATGCGCATTTTGAAGTTATGATGCTGCGACTGTTCGAGTAAGATGACTCCATCGGCGCCGATGCCGCGTGTTCTGTGACATAAGTTTTTAACAATTAAAGACTTATGTTTCGGAAATAAATTGGCTCGATTGTCAATCAAGATAAAATCATTCCCGCAAGCCGAATATTTGCTAAAGGGAATGTTCATGATGGCGTAGGTATATCCTTAAAGGAGGTCACAATTCCATCAAGCAGGCCAAATTTAAGAGCCTCTTCCGCTGTCATCCATGTATCCCGATCGATAGCCCGCTCAATAGTGGCGAAATCTTTGCCGGTCGCTTCTACGTAAATATTGATCAATGCATTACGGGTTTTAAGAATTTCTTTAGCTTGGATTTCAAGGTCTGTGGCTTGTCCCTGGATGACGCCCATGATCTTAGGTTGGTGGATCATAATTCGGGCATTTTGAGTAGAAAAACGGCGCTTTTTGGCTGCGCAGAGACTAAGGATAGAACCCATAGAAGCGGCAATTCCGGTCACTAAGGTAGTCACGGGAGAGGTAATCAGTTTAACTTGATCCCAGATCGCCATGCCGGCATCGACTGATCCTCCCGGGCTATTAATCACAAATAAAATGGGCTTTCCGGGATTGGTCAGTTCGAGGAACCATAATTGACGGATGATTTCATTGGCGGATTCATCGTCTACAGGCTCTGATAGGAAAATCCGACGCGCATCGAGAATGGTTCCGGCAATTTTGTCTTTGATTTTGCTGGAAGGAAAAATGTTAGTTTCTTTATCGCCTTTAGCCATAGCATCTCCGTTAATGACAATCTAACCCTATTATGAGCATCGCTGCTAAAACTGAAAAGAAAAAAGGATGCCTGTGATGAAAAATCAAAGGTCAATTTCGGGATACAAGAGAAATTCCTTTTTATGCAATAAAGCTTCCACACGATGTTGTGCACGCTCTAAAATAGTTGGATCGACTGTACAATTGGCTTTACTCGGCTGGCCGGTTTTTTCTACTGTAGCGGGTCGAGTATGTGTTAAAACTTCGATGATGATATCGGCAATCTCATGCATTTCTTTCGGGCCCATTCCAAGTGTTGTGGTAGCAGGAGTGCCAAGCCGTATGCCTGAAGTGTACCATGGCCCATTTTTATCGAAAGGTATGGCATTGCGGTTAACCGTCAGCTTCGCTTCACGCAAGGCTGTTTCAGCATGCCTGCCTGTCAGTCCGAACTTACTGAGGTCTACAATAACCATATGATTTTCAGTTCCTCCGGATACCAACCGAATTCCTTTTTCGATAAATCGGTCTGCCATGGCTTTGGCATTATCGACCACTTGCTGTGAATAACGACAGAAAGCCGGTGTGTTGGCTTCTTTGAAGGCGATGGCCTTGGCAGCCATGACATGGGGCAAAGGGCCCCCTAGCACTAGCGGACAGCCCCGATTGACGATATCGGCAAATTCTTGTTTGCAGAGGATAATTCCACCGCGCGGACCGCGTAGGGTCTTATGGGTAGTTGAAGTGACAAGATGCGCGAAGGGGATCGGATTAAAATCTCCGGTAAATACCTTTCCGGCTACTAAACCGGCAAAATGGGCCATATCAACCATGAGTGTGGCGCCGATGCTATCTGCGATCTCGCGCATTTTTGCAAAATTTAGGCGGCGGGGATGCGCTGAATAGCCTGCCAATAAAATGGCCGGTTTTTCCTTTTTAGCCTGTTCGGCTAACACCTTGTAGTCTAGTTGCTCAGTGGCGGGATCGACATCATAATGCACCGCTTGCATCATTTTAGAGGAAATATTATGTCGATAGCCATGAGTGAGATGCCCTCCGGAATTGAGCGACATCCCCATTACCTTTTGGTTGAGCATTAATTGACGGATCCGCTCATATTCTTCTGGGGATAATTCATCGATGCTTTTTTTTCCTAATTTTTCAACTTCGGGCGTTTGGAACCGCTGGATTAAAATCGACCAAAAAGCGACTAGATTGGCATCAGCGCCTGAGTGAGGTTGAACATAGGCATGGTCTGCCCCCATGAGAAGTTTCAGTTCATTTTGAGCAATTTCCTCAACTATATCAACATTATCGCAGCCGGCATAAAAACGGTGTTTAGGATAGCCCTCTGCATATTTATCTGTCAGCCAGTTGCCCATGGCCAGTTGGACCGCATAAGATGAGAAGTTTTCGGAGGCTATTAGTTTTAAATGGCTGCGCTGGTCTTTTAATTCTTGCAGGATGCTTGCAGCAATTTCGGGAGCTGCGGTATCGATTTGATCTAAGGCTGCCAAATAGGCAATAGCTGCGTAATTGCGTTTAGTTTTAGCTGTTTTATCTAAATATTGATCGAGACGAGGCATGCCGAAGCTCCTTTTAAAAAAGCAAAGAGTAAATGGAATTACAATAATGAGAAAAGAAAAAAATGGGGTACGCCGGTATTAAAACTAATCAGTCTTTTAAAGAATAGCGTTAAATTTAGGGGTAAATTGAATGGCCGCACCCTGAGTTAAGGGATGGTTATCTCCCAATTCAAATTCTTTATCATTGATTAGCACTTTGAACTCACACGCTGCAAAGGAGGAAGCAGTCTCCCAAACCCATTCATCAGGTTTGGTATTGCGCAGCATAATTCCCTTATCCCAGCTTAAATTAGCTCCAGTTCCGCGAATAAAGAGGGCATTTCCGAATCCAACATCAAATTTGATGGTGATTCGAGTTTTACTAGTTGGTTTTCGTTTTTCGAATAGCGGATCGGTGGTACGTGACTCTTGATGACGTGTTGTTGAATGCATCTTGGAATCTCCTTCATTTTCAGTAGCAGTTTTTGATTTTTTTAGGACCACTTCTTTCTCCACAACCCCTTTCATTCAGAATAGCCAATGGGTGAAAGATGTCAATAAAAAATATAAAAACCGGTAAACACAAAGAGCCAAGTACGCATTGCGCAAATGGCTCTCCTTTTAAAAGACGCTCTCGAAAAAGCGAACTTTTAAACAGAAACATCGATCGTTTTTTTGGCGCTTGGATTCTCTGTGCCGCCATTGATCACTTTCCCCCATTCCCTCACAAGCTGGGCACCCGGATCATAAAGCCTTTGATTTTGATATTCCACTTGACGCTGAGGAGTTTGATCCAAATAGGAGCGATTATCATCTGAGGAATCGTAATAATTGCTATTGATCTGGGCAATCATATTTGTTCCATCATAGCCGGTTGTTAATCCCGACACATGGTCGATAGCTTGGCCAAACTGCGAGTTAGGTGAAGCATGCACCTGCGCTTGATACGCATTTCTAATGGAAGAATTAAAGGCATTTGGCTGAATAGTTTGCGCAGAGCCGGCTGCATACAACGGTCCGCTAGTAGGCAAGCCTAAACTCGCGCTGGATGCTATATCATCTGCTTGCTCTTCGGTTAAATTGGAAAAATTGGCCAGCAATTGTTGTTTAAGCTCATCTCGAACAGCTTGTTCGCTATTAAGATCCTTTGTCAAAGTATCTTGTACAATATCTTTCACTTTTTGATCTTCTTTAGCCGACAGCCTGATAGCAGCATCAGAAGCTGCAAAATCGCGCTGCATAGCAGAAATAATAGAACTTTGCACGGTTTGCGCGTTGACCAGGCTAATATCAAAAGCAGGTGGAACATAGGTATTTTGCGCTGAACCTAAAGCAAGCGTGGCTGCTGTATTTTCCGTATCGACAGCTAAAGAATGGGCTAAAGAAGGATCACTTGAAAATTCCTTTTGAAATTCATCCTCAAGTTTTTGCTGTAAATCGGCGCGTGTTAAATAGGGACCAGAAGACATTACTGCGTTGATCGCTTTTTGGGTTTTCGAAGAAATTGTACCAGAATCCAGTCCTGGCAGCACATTATTGACAGCTACGCTTTGCGCAATTTGTTGCGCTTGAGAAGGATCTGTTAATATCGAGTTTTCATCGCGTACAAGTTTTGCTTGCAGCTGAACTTGTTTTCCATAACCGGGTAATCCTAGACCTTCCCCGGTCTGATAGTTGGCTAACTCCAAGAGGGTAGAATTCATCGTTGCCGCAAATTCCTTCGCTGCTTGGCTATTGTTGGGATAAATATTATCCTTAACGAATGTCTCAACATTCCCGCTATTTACTAAACCCTGAATATATTCAGAAAATCCGACGGCTTCCGCTGCATTAACAGAATTGGTGTTCAAATTTTGCGCTTTGGTTGATCCCGGAATTGTCAAAAAGACCTGTGCAGGGCCAACGCCCTGAAAATTAGCTGCAGTTATAACTCTGTATAAATAAGCATTAATCGCAGCTTTTGCAGCAGTAATCGGAATAAGAGGGGGAATATTCATTTTTTTTAAATGCTGTAAAATCACGTCTCCAACGGCAGTTTGAGCAGTTTGAACAGCAGCTGATGCCACGACTTGCTCTGTTGGATCTGTGGGCGCATTCGGATTTTGGTTTGAAGATTTTGATTTGGCTTGCGGACCTGCCGGAGCTGGTGCCTGATCGCCTTGGTCTGATACTGTTTGAGTTTGCAAGGCGAGTGTCAATTGATATTGCTGCTGATTTATATCGCCTTTTATACGTTCTTTAAGAGCTTTTTCTCCCCAAAATATGCTCATGGCATACATCTGTGCGCTGCTCATATTATTATCGTCAACCTCTTTCAAATCCGGATGGGCAGCATTTGCTTTAGAAGAAGAGACTTTACCGCCGCCTCCACCGCTAGAGGAACTTGTATCTTGCGTTTGTCCCGATACTTTACCTTTGCCTTTATGGTGGGTGCCGCTGACTCCGCTTGTATTGTCAGGAATAATAGGAGGTGTGCCTGGGGGCATTGAAACTACTGGGTCACTCATTGTAAACTCCTTGTTTAAGAGTTAACAGCGTTGCTTTTGCTTCACTCCTAAGGCTATTAAATACTCGATTTCATTAAAGCAAAAGGCAGCAAGCATTACCATGCTCATTCTTTATTATATCAAATAATTGTTTTAAAGGATAAATATAGTTACAACCGAGATAAACCAGGGCACAGAGCACTCAAACTTTCCCTCTGCAAAGAAAAACGGGCTTTTTTCAACAAATAAAACAGTTGCTATGAGCACCCTCCCTCTATGGTTTATCTTGGGTTGATGAAAGACTCCATTTTTGACCAATTTTGGGCTTTTTTTGACATCCGCTCAAGTTTTACTTGAGAATTATGTGGCAAATTAGGTAGTGTATTTACAGGAAAATATCGTTTTTTTGTCTACGGTTTTGTTCACCCCAGAAAATTAGGAAAAATCATGCAAAAAGCCTTGAAAACTATTCTCGAGATCCAAGAACTTGATATGCAAATGATCCAGCTCATGCGGCTAAAAAATGAACGCCTCCGCGATCTCGACAATATCAACTCTGTCAAGGGAGATTTGCAAAATAAAGGGCAGCAAAAACAGGAAGAGATTCTCGAATTAAAAAAGAACCGCCGCCTTATGGAAGGGGAAATTGTCGAAGTCAATGCTAAACTTAAAAAACTCGAAGCTCAGCAAAGCAGCATCAAAAAAGTTGAAGAATTCAATGCGTTAAGTCAAGAAATGGCCCAGACTGATCGGGAACGTGTCAATAAAGAACAGCGTTTAAGTGACCTATTAGACCGTCAAGCCATGGAGGAAGACGCCTTCAAACAAATCGAAAAGAACCTCGAAGCGGTAAATTCCAGCAGTACAATCTTGGAAGGAGAGATCTTCGAGAGCATCCATCGCATCAACGAAGAGGGACGCGTCCTTAAATCTCAACGTGATGAACTAGTGACTTTGGCTGATCCGGAATTCTTTCGCATCTACGAACGATTGCTCCGCAATAAAAAAGATCGGGTGGTTGTTCCTATCGAAAATAGATGTTGCAGCGGCTGCCATATCATGTTGACCGCTCAAGATGAAAACATGGTGCGCAAAGGGGATCGCATCGTCTTTTGCGAACATTGCTCCCGCATCCATTATTGGCCCGAAAGTGAAGCTTTGGAAGGCACAGCAGCTGCTCCAAAGCAACGCCGGCGCCGCTCGTCCAGCAAAGTGTAATAGCAGTTTTCCGGGAAGACAAGCAATCGCTGTCATTCATCATTGAATGAGAGAGGAAAGTCTGGACTTCGCAGGAGAGGATACCAGCGAAAGGCTGGGGGCCGTAAGGCTACGGAAAGTATCACAGAAAATAAACCGCTGCTTTCTTTGAAGGCAGACAGGGTGAAATGCCTGCTTTAAGAGCAAGGCCTCATAGGGGGAAACCCTTAGAGTGATAAACCCTATCCGAAGCAAGACTAAGGAGGAGCTATGCAGTTCTCCACTGCGCTCCCTAGGAGTCGCTTGAGAATCTCGGCGACGGGATTCCTAGACGAATGATTGCTCGCTATGGCGCAAGCTATAGCTGACAGAATCCGGCTTACCGTCTTCCCGGCTTTTTTTCTACTTGTTATCTCAGATTAAAGAAATAATAAACATTCATTAATTAATATTTCCTTAATATTACTATGTTAAAATATTTTATTAACACAATAAAAATATTAATTATGAATAAATTAATTTTTTCTTCACTACTATGGTTATTAATAACAATCTTTTCAACAGAACTCTCTGCTGAAAGTCGGGAAGAGAAATCTGTCAACGTCGTTAGCCAATGGATAGAGCGTAGCGTTGCTGCTGATATGGAGCAAGTGTGGCCAGGACTCGGGGCAGATTTATCAGCTTCCCCTTTAATGGTTACTTTTAATAATGGGCATGTTTATGCCTTTAATTTAAAAGGGCAATCGCCTCAATGGACGGAACAAAAAATAAATGGAAAGACCATCCTATTTAGTCCTCAAGACCATTGGGGTGCTTCGCATGGCGCCATGCATCCTCAATTTGCCATTCAAGATCAAAAAGCCTTTGTATTTAGTTTAGATGGAGAACAGCGTGATCCTCAGAAAATTTTTGAAATATTAGTTCACGAACGGTTTCATCAATATCAATTCCGCCATTTTCCGATGGAACAGATGAAGGAAACCTATCAAGACCACCTGAACGTGGAAAATTTAGCCTTGATGCAGTTGGAAGAGATTGTATTGGCTGAATTTCTGGAAAGCAAAGGGGAAACGCAAGCGTCGCAATTAGAGATATTGAAAGATTTTATGTCGATCCATCTATTGCGTCGTTCATTTATTACCCCAGCCTCCACAGCATGGGAAGACCATCAGCAAGCCATGGAAGGTTTAGCCGATTATATTAGCTTTAAGACTTTTGATGTTTTTCCGATTTTTCAAGGATATAGCGGCCGCGATAAACTAGCGGACTTACTTAATAGTTATGCGCATAACCCCGATGTTTCTGAGCGGGCCCTCAAGTGGAGGTATTATGGAGTGGGAGCATCGATCGCTTATGCTTTAGATTTTACTGGAAGTGGAGAGTGGAAAAAAAGAGTGGAAGCGGGCGAATCTCTCTCCGGGCTTTTGTATGAAAATCTAAAGATGACTACTGATGAATTGCAAGAACGGGCCATGAGAGTGTTGGTTGCGTATGATTTTAAACAATGGACGAAGAAAATTCAGGCTACTGTGGATAAATATCAGAGAGAGTTGGATGGCTTTTTATCTGACTATGACAGTTTGGAAGGGATTCCCATTCTTATTGAGTCTCCAAAACAAAAAGGGTTGAGCGGCGGAGGGATGACAGCGAGGACGTTATTTTTGGTCGATGGTTCTACAATTTCATTGGATGACACCTCAACGATGTCAACAAACGATCATGCCTGGTGCTTAGAGCTGACAGATGTTTCTTATGTCTTTCAGAATCGTCGTGGAGGACGTGCTTTTAAAGCCCCCGAAGACATTAAAGTCTATATTGACGGACAGCCAAAAGCTTTAAAGGAGTTAAGAAAGGACAACGCACACCTTTCTTTCCATACCATTAAATTTGAAGGGAAGAATTGTAGATTTCATGCTGAAAATAAAAATGGACATCTCGATGTGGCTCCGAATGGCGTTGTTGAGATCCACTTCAATTAAAACTCTGTTTTGGATTAAACTGAGCGATTGATCGCTTCAAAGAATTCATGCCGCATTTTTTCATCGGCATCGAATTGACCTCTCAATACATTGGTAATCGCATGGCTATCTTCATCTTCGATTCCACGCGCCAAGACGCAAAAATGTTCGGCGGCTAACGATACAGCCACATCTTCAGTTTCCAATAAAAAAGACAAGCTATCGGCAATTTGGGCTGTTAACCGTTCTTGCACTTGCGGGCGTCGTGAAAAATAGCGCACAATGCGCGGAATTTTCGAAAGGCCGATCAATTTTCCTTGAGGCAGATAGGCAATGTAAGCTTTGCCAACCATGGGTACAAAATGGTGTTCGCAAAAACTGGTAAATCCAACTTTCATAAATACGATATTTGATCTTTGGGCGTGTTTATAGCGATCCTCCATCGTGCTAATATCAGGAAATTGATCGAGATCTAATCCGGAAAAAATTTCATTCACATACATTTTAGCGATTCGGTAGGGAGTGTGCGATAACGATTCATCATGCACGTCCAATCCTAAGGCTTGCAAGATTTCACTAAAACGTTCGGCAATAAAAGCGATTTTTTCCTCATTTGGCAAGGCTGAATGCGGTGTTTTCGCTAAGGGTGTCGGATAACGGGTAGTGGCGGCCGTTCGTAAAAATGCGCCGTCGGTTGTTTTATTTTTCCGCTTCATAGGTATCTTTATTGTTCAGATTCTTTTTTATGGGCTAAATATTGTTCAAGAGGTCCATCGAAAAAATGGATCCCATCCGCTTCAAAGGCAATGATTTTATTAGCCACATTATCGATTAAATCGCGGTCGTGGCTGACGACAATCACGGTGCCCTTGTATTCATTTAACCCCCATCCCAAGGCAGAAACTGCTTCCAAGTCTAGATGATTATTGGGTTCATCCAAAATAATGACATTGTGTTCGATTAGCATCATGCCCGCTAAAATTAAGCGCGCTGATTCCCCTCCGGATAATCCTGCGACAGGTTTAAAAGCATCATCTCCGCTGAACAACATTTTTCCCATGGCGCTGCGGATATCTTGGTCATAAATTCCGGGACGCCGTTCTTTGAGCCAATCAAAGGCGGTATCCTCGTTTTTTTTATCGATCATTTCGGAATGGTTTTGGGGAAAGTAACTAATAATCGCCTGATGCCCTATTTCTACAGTACCTTGGGTCGGCTCTAACACTTTCGCCAACATTTTGATTAAAGTGGATTTGCCTCTGCCGTTATTACCGATGATTCCAATTTTATCTCCTCGGGAAACTTCGATCGAAAATTTGTTGATAATTTTTTGATCGCCGAATGCTTTATTGATTTCATTGGCCTTCAGAACTATTTTTCCGGGTTGTTTTTCTGAAGGAATAAAACGGATATAGGGACGTTGGATATTGGATTTTTTCAATTCCTGCGGTTGAAGTCGATTGATTTCGCGGAGGCGGGATTGAACTTGGCTGGCGCGTGTTCCTGCTCCAAATCGGGCAACAAATTCCCGAAGCTGGGCAATTTTCTTTTCTTTGGATTTTGCATCCAGTTCCGCACGTTCACGCCCTGACGTCTTAGCGACGACCATGTCGTCATAATTGCCTGGATAGACGATGATCGTTTCATAATCGATATCGGCAATATTGGTAGTGACGGCATTGAGAAAATGTCTGTCGTGGCTGATGACAATCAGAACGCCTTTATAGTCGTGCAGAAATTTTTCCAGCCAGCCGATCGATTCTAAATCAAGATGGTTGGTCGGTTCATCCAACAGCAAGGCTTGCGGATTGCCGAAAAGGGCTTGGCATAAGAGTACGCGGAATTGGATGTCTGTGGGAATTTCATGCATCTTTAATTGAAAGTAGGAATGCGAGATACCCATTCCGTCCAAAAGAACTTCAGCATTGGCTTCTGCTGAATATCCATCCTCTTCAGCAATGATCCCTTCCAACTCTCCCAATTGCATGCCCACATCATCGGTCATTTCCACATCATAAAGGGAATCCCGTTCTTTCATGGCATTCCAGAGGCGTGCATTGCCCATAATGACGGCATCTACCACGATAATATCACGGAAGTCCTCGATATTCTGCCGAAGCATCCCTACCCTATCGGGAAGGGTGATAGTTCCTGATGTAGGTTCTTCAAGCCCCATAATGATCTTCATCAAAGTCGATTTGCCCGAACCATTGGGACCTGTCAAGCCATAACATGCGCCTGCATTGAAAGTGAGGGTCACCTCATCGAAAAGGACGCGGCTGCCGAAGCTTTTTGAAATTTTGTTTAGTGTAATCATAGCATTTTCCATCTTAAAGTATGGAACGATTATAATCACAAGCAAGAAAGCAATAAAGAGAAAGTTTCACTTTGCCCGTGGATGTGTCTCGTCGTAGACCTTTTTTTTAAGCGTTGTCGAAACGTGGGTATAGATAGTGGTGGTGGCTAATGAGCGGTGTCCCAACAATAATTGTATCGTTTTTAAGTCCATCCCGTTTTCTAGCCAATGTGTAGCGATAGTATGTCGGATAGTATGCGGCGTGACTTTTCTTGCGAGTCCGCTTGTTGTCAAGTATTTATCAAAATTACGATCGACCGACCGCGCTGTCAATCGAGTGCCGTGCTTGTTTAAAAAGATGGCGTGAGGATCTATTTCCGGCAGATGGCCATCCACTTCACAATGCCGTTCAGCATGCGCTAAATAATCGGTGATCCATTGGGCTGCGCTTTTGGTAATAGGGACAATCCTCTCTTTTTTCCCTTTTCCCTTCAGCTTGATCAAAAGCTGATTAGCATCAAAATCTTCCCTATTCATCGCCACTAGCTCGCTGACCCGAAGGCCTGAACTATAAAATAATTCCATGATGGCGCGGTCGCGAAACTCAAGATAATTTGATACATCAGGCTGTTCAAAGAGTCTTAAAACCTGTTCATAATCAAGGGAGGTAGGCAGTTTTTTTTCAATCTTGGGCGTTTCAATATCCTCGGCAGGATTTGAGAAAATAAATTTTTGCGAAAAGGCATACTTAAAAAAAGCGCGCAGAGAAGATAAGCGGCGGACGATGGTCTTTTTGCTGGCTTGGCGGGCATGCAGCTCTGCCAGAAAATTACGGATGATTTTACGATCGATCATATCCAGGGAAAGCAGCATGTCCTTTTCCTGATTTCTATCGCTATAAGAGGTTTGATAGCAAATTTTTAAAGGAAGCTCATCTGGTTTGCTTGATTTAAGAAATTCTTGTTGCAGATAGTCTTTGAACGCATTTAAATCGATTGAATAATTGCGCACTGTATGCTCTGAAGCATTTTTGACAACCCTAAGATAAGCAAGAAATTTATAAGCAGCTGGAATGTACATGCTCTGAAATTACACCGATTATCAAAAAATGGCAATCATGAGGTTAAACAAGGATCTCCCCCGCATTGAACGTGCGTTTAATTCCTGAAGGCAGCTTTAAAATGAGAGCGCCTTCCTTCGATATGCCGCAAAAGGTGCCTTCCCAAATCACCCGATTATCATGAAAACGGATCAGATCATCCGGCTGGTGGATAAGGCTTAAGACGTAATCGGAAAAAAATGGCATAAAACCCTCCTCAATAAAAACTTGCAAATTGCTTATAAATTTATCGGTTAATTCTTTCAAAATCATATCCACATCATACAAGCGGTTTGATTCTACCATCAATGAGGTGGCCGGCCGATCGATTTGCTTCAATAATTCTTCCGGCATATTGACGTTTAGCCCAATCCCTAAAGCAATGCAAAAATAATCAGAAACTGGAACGGTTTCGCATAATATCCCCGCCATCTTTTTGCCGGAAAGCATCACATCGTTAGGCCATTTCAAAAAAGGGTGAAAATCCTTTTTGCTTAACAGTTGAATGGCTGACAAAGCGAGCACTTGGGGCAGGTTTCCGATATCGGTCCGATGCTTTTCAAGAAATAAGCCGTAGGTAGCATAAATATTTAAACCTTTTGGCGATTCCCAGCGCCGTTTGAAACGCCCTCTGCCTCCAGTTTGCTCGTCGGCGGTGACAAGGGTGATCTTATCATGTGAAAGCTCATTCGCATGATGTTTGACCCAAGTATTGGTCGAATCTATTGTATCAAAATGGTGGCGTAGGATTTCCATCGTTTATATAGTGCCGCATCGTGCTTCATTTTGTAAATCGCTTTGTGGTAGGATGAGCTCTTCATGAGATAAAGGTTCATTCATGTGGAACTATAAATATTTATTGCGCATCGATTTTAGAATCATCCCCTTAGTTTTTGCAATTATGTTTATGGGATTGGCCGTCATCTCAGCCTTTTCAATCGACCGCTCGCATGAATTCGCCGATGAATCATTTTTTACTCCTTTGGTAAAAAGGCAATTGCAAGGATGTTTCATCGGATGGTGCGTCTTTGCTTTTTTTGCAGGATTTGATTACAACAAAATTAGGGAATGGACCTGGTTTCTTTATGCAGCCATGATCATTCTATTAGCGGGCCTTTTTTTTACAGATCCCATTCAGCAGGTGCACCGCTGGTATCGGATTCCCTTTATCGGCATTAGTTTTCAGCCTTCAGAATACGCCAAACTCATAGTCGTCATTGCCCTTAGCTGGTATCTTGAAAGGCGCCGTTCAAATGCAGACCAATGGGGAACAATTCTCTCTGCAAGTTTGATATCAGGGGTGCCTTTTCTATTGATTTTAAAGCAACCTGATCTCGGAACCGCCTTAGTCCTTTTTCCAATTACGCTTGTGATGTTTTATTTTGGAGGGATCCGATCTTCTGTAGTGCGCGTGATGACATGGGGAGCCGGCATGGCCTTGATATTTGTGGCACTGATCTTTTTAGGTGTGCTTAAGCATGAAGAGATCCGTCCTTACATGACCAAGGTCCTCAAAGATTATCAATTCGAACGGTTAAATCCGAATACACATCACCAAAGGGCGGCTTCAACAGCGATTGCCATTGGCGGTTTAACGGGAAGAGGGTGGCATGCAAGCGATTATACCGGAGGGGGCTGGCTGCCGGCTCCCTATACCGATTCGGCCTTTCCAGCTTTTGGCGAACAGTTCGGTTTCATGGGGCTGCTTTTGCTATTGGTGCTTTTTTATGCTTTGCTTTATTTTAGCTTTCAAGTCACCGCTGTGGCCAGCGATCCCTTTGGGCGCTTGCTTGCAGCTGGCATTACAGTGTATTTGGCTATGCATATTTTAGTGAATATAGGAATGATGTGCGGTTTATTACCTATTACGGGCATCCCTCTTGTGCTTGTAAGCTATGGAGGTTGTTCAATTGTATCGACAATGACAGCGTTGGGAATCTTGCAAAGTATCTATAGCCGGAGGTTCATGTTCTAATGATCCAACATCAATTTATTTTTCAACCGGGCAAATGGATAGGAGAAGGGCGTGTTGCCTTTAGCGCCTCCGCCGAAATTCTCCGCTTCTATACACGCTGGGAGATCAGCGATGTCAGTACTGAAGGCATTGCCTGCACGCAGGATGTTGAAATGCAGAGCGCCGAACACACCATGCGTAATGCTTTCATCTTTTCACATATCACGCCAACCTCTTTTGTCATTGATTTAGATAATGAACCAATTGGACATGTCACCGGCAAAGGGGTTATCGATGATAAAACCATCGCTTGGGAATTTCATGGAGGAGCGGGATTAGAAGGATTCGAAGTCTACGAATTGCAAGAGAACGGCGATTACATGGTGCATGCCGAATACACCTCGCCGGATCAATTTCGTACCATTATCGATGGACGGATTTGGAAAAAATCGGAATAATTTTTTACCACAGAGAGTCCAAAGCGCGCGTTGCCTTGCATTAGAATAATGCAAGGCAACGCGCGCTTTGGACTCTCTGTGGTAAATTTTAAATTCTATTTAACCACAGAGAACACACATTAAGCTTTGATTTTTATGTCAACACCCGCAGGGAGCGTCAACGTTTTCAAAGCATCAATCGTTTTCGATGTCGGATTTAATATATCAATCAAACGCTTATGCGTGCGAATTTCAAACTGTTCGCGCGATTTGCGGTCGACGTTAGGTGAACGCAGGACTGTGTAGATTTCACGGCGCGTCGGCAATGGAATCGGTCCTGCAACGCCTGCGCCTGTACGCTTGGCTGTCTCCACGATATCTGCGGTGGAACGATCCAAGATACGTTGATCGTATCCCTTTAACCGGATCCGAATCTTTTGCTTTGGCGCGCTCTTAACAGGCTGCTTTTCTTGCTGCTGTTGCTGCTTCGGCTTCTCTTGCTTGGCTGCTTTTTCTTGTTTTGCCATACTTTAAATTAACCCTTCTTAATGATTTCTTCTTGGATCTTTGTGGGCACGCGCTCAAAGTGGCTAGGCTCCATCGTATAGGTGGCGCGCCCTGAAGTTAGCGAACGCAGTTGCGTCGAATAACCAAACATTTCACTTAATGGCACTTCTGCAGTGCACAATGACTGCATCCCTTTATGATTTTCTTGCCCCATGATTTGCCCGCGGCGCCGATTCAAGTCGCCAATCACATCCCCGATGTAAGATTCGGGACGTAGTGACATCAACTTTCATGATCGGTTCTAGGATGATCGGCTTTGACTTTGCGGGCCGCATCTTTAATCGCCATGGAACCGCAAATTTTAAAGGCCATCTCACTGGAGTCGACATCGTGATAGGAACCATAGACGATGGCTACTTTGACATCGACTAAGCTGATAGCCGGCTAGAACACCTGTTGCCAGCCCTTCTTCGATCCCTTTGATAGTAGGTGCAATATATTCTTTGGGAATAACACCTCCGACAATCTTGCTGACGATTTCGTTGCCTTTCCCTTTTTCATTGGGTTCAATTTCAAGCTCGACGTGTGCGTATTGTCCGCGGCCGCCTGATTGCTTGACATATTTAGTTTGGGATTTTCCTGGCATGGTAATCGTTTCTTTGTAAGACACTTGAGGTTTACCGACATTAGCTTCTACATTGAATTCCCGCTTCATCCGATCGTGTAGGATCTCGAGGTGGAGTTCGCCCATTCCGCGAATAATCGTCTGCCCTGTTTCTTCGTTGGTGGAAACACGGAACGTTGGATCTTCTTCGGAAAGAGAGCTCAAGGCTTGAGCAAGTTTTTCACGGTCGGCTTTTGATTTGGGCTCGATGGCCATCGAAATCACAGGCTCGGGGAACTCCATTTTCTCAAGCAGCAGAGGTTTGTCTAGGAGAGCAAAGGTATCGCCTGTAGTCGCTTTTTTCAGGCCGATGCAAGCGGCGATATCTCCGGTGATAGAACTCATCGCGTTCTTCCCGTTTGTTGGCATGCATTTCAAGCAGGCGCGAGATCCTTTCTTTGCTATCTTTCGTGCTGTTGATAAGGCTCATCCCTTTGCTCAGGGTGCCGCTGTAGATGCGGATAAAGGTCAAACGTCCAACATAAGGATCAGACATGATTTTAAAAGCCAGTGCAGCAAACGGCGCGTCATCGGAAGGCGTTAAAATGATATCTGCATCGGTAGCCAAATCATGGGCTTTGATATTTCCACGGTCGAGCGGCGAGGGCATCCAATTCACGACTGCATCAAGAAGCTGTTGCACCCCTTTATTTTTAAAGGCGGAACCGCAAAGGACAGGATTCAATTTATTCGTCACATACTCCTTTGCGGATGGCAGCATGGATTTCATCTGCCGTCAGCGAGTCGGGATTTTCCAAGACCTTATGCATGAAGACTTCATTGCTTTCATCGATGGTAGCCAGTTCTTCGAGAAGTTCGGCGCGCATCTCTTTGCATTGCTCTAGCAGATCTGCAGGAATGTCTGTTTCTTCCCAGTCGGCGCCGAGCGTCTCGTCGTGGAAGAATAGGCTCTCATGGTGACGAGGTCGACCATGCCTTTGAATTCCGATTCAGCACCGATAGGGCAGTGGACGGCAACAGCATTAGCATGCAAGCTTTTCGCTCATGGATTTGATAGCGATCAAAGAAATCTGCCCCGATCCGGTCCATTTTATTGACGAAAGCGATACGCGGCACTCCGTATTTGTCAGCTTGTCGCCAAACTGTTTCAGATTGCGGTTCAACGCCGGACACGGCATCAGAATACAGCGACAGCGCCATCGAGAACGCGCAGAGAACGTTCCACTTCAATCGTGAAGTCGACGTGTCCAGGGGTATCGATGATGTTGATTTTGCATGCCTTTCCAGAACACAGTTGTTGCAGCGGAGGTGATCGTGATGCCGCGCTCTTGTTCTTGCTCCATCCAGTCCATGGTGGCAGCGCCTTCGTGCACTTCACCCATGCGGTGGAGGCGTCCGGAATAATAGAGGATCCGTTCGGTCGTCGTCGTTTTACCGGCATCGATGTGGGCCATGATGCCGATATTACGTACATTCTTAAGTTCTTGATTTGGCGGTCTTGCCATTGTAGTTTCCTCCTATTACCACTTGTAATGAGCAAAGGCTTTATTAGCTTCGGCCATTCTGTGAGTGTCGTCTTTTTTCTTGATCGTCGTCCCTTGATTGTTGAACAATCGGCTAATTCGGTAGCCAAGCCATCTTCCATGGAGCGTCCAGCTTTAGCGCGGGAATGGGTAATAATCCATCCCATGGCCATCGAAATGCGGCGGTTGGCGGGAATTTCGATAGGCACTTGATAGGTTGCGCCGCCGATACGGCGTGATTTAACTTCCAAGCGATGGTTTTGCATTTTCAAGCGCTTGTTCAAAGGCTTCCAAAGGATTTTCGGCTTTGACTGCGCTTAGCAAATTTGTCAATTGCATTATAGACAATGCGGCGGGCGGTCGATTTTTTTCCGCGCTCCATCACTTTATTGATGAATTTGGCAGATGATAGTGCTTCCGTAAACGGGATCTGGTATCGATTTCCCGTTTTACTGCACGGCGTCTTCTTGACATGATTTCCTCATATAATATTGAATCGTTCTTTTAACATTCTTCTGAATCAAGATTCTGTCAATTCACCTGGCTTTGGAATGGATTCCGCAGCCTGTGCGTGATTAGCGTTTTCAGTATGCTGAAAACGCAAATCACGAACCAGGATGATCAATCAGTGAATATCCTAGCGTTACTTGGGCTGTTTTGCCCCATATTTAGATCTTCCTTGTTTGCGGTCTTTTACAGCCGCACAGTCTAATGTTCCCCGAACAATGTGGTAGCGTACGCCGGGCAGGTCTTTTACACGTCCGCCGCGCACCAGCACGATGCTGTGTTCTTGCAGGTTATGTCCTTCGCCGCCAATGTAGGCGATGACTTCTTGTCCGGTTGACAAGCGTACCCAAGCTACTTTACGCAAAGCAGAGTTTGGTTTTTTTGGCGTCTTGGTTTTCACTTGCAGGCAAACGCCGCGGCGTTGTGGGCATTTCTGCAACGCTGGCGACTTGCTGCGTTTCTTTTTCGGGCTGCGGGGTTGTCGAACAAGTTGATTAATGGTCGGCATGTGTGCCTTCTCCCTAATAAAAAAATAATTGTCGATTTCAAATAAAATTGTATCGTCGGTTAAAATGTGGCCGAAGATAACAAAGCCTCACGAAAACGCACAGTCTTCGCATAAGGTGAGCGTATTATATTGTAATAAAAGAAAAGATGAAAGCAAAAAATGAACTTTGAAATGTTATAATTTTATTAGGCTTCAATTGACAAGAGCGAGATAACGATTTAGAATGCGAATCAAGTAGGTTCAAACTGCTAATGGAGGAATTTATGAAAAGGTTAGCGAAAGCCGCCTCTGTGTTTTCTTTAGCAACTATTTTGATAGTATTGACCTCGAGTTTTAATGATTTGACCGAAGAGTGGCGCCGCAAGCCTCAGCCGCAAGCCGAAGAAGATCCCGATGTCGCAGCTAGGGACCAACGGCCAAATGCCTATGATCGGAACTATGATAGCGGACCTAGCCGGAACCGAAGCTCTTATTATTATGGGGGAAGCGAGGGAGACGGGGGGGGATATTATTACCAACCTAACATTCCTTATTATTCGCCAGGTCCTGCCCCAAGACGTTCACCCGAACCCGATTACAATCGATCCTCATCCTATTACTATAATGATAATGGAGATCCGGGCAATTACTATAATGATCCTTGGTAATTTCCTGATTATCGTTTTTAATGCTCAATGCTTAGCGATAAACTTCTCGTCTGTGTCCTATTTCAACAACTAAAACGACGAGTATATCTTTTTTTATTGAGTAACAACCCGATAATCTCCAGACTGGATGCGATACAAAGCCTCCTTATAGCCTTGGAGCTTAATACTTCCTAACGACCGATCTTGTCCTAATGCGTCAATTTTTTCTATGATTCTAAGCCGAGATCGATCCCATCAAACTCTATCCAAAGCTGACAAATTGCCCTTTTGCTGAATCACTCTTTGACGTATAATGACGGCTTATGAAACGTATCGCTATTATTGGAAGCACAGGTTCGATCGGAGAAAGCACTCTTGCTGTGGCGCGGCATCTTGGATCAGACAAGATCAAAGTAGTCGCTTTGGCAGGGAATCGCAATATCGATTTATTAGAAAAGCAGATCGCTGAATTTCACCCATCGATTGTAGCTGTCGGGGATAAAGCCAAAGCTCTTCAGCTGCAAGCTCGTTTGCCCGATGGCAAGACGCGCGTTTTAGGCGGGATGGAGGGGATTGTCGCTGCTGCTACGGATCGCGATGTTGACTTTGTTGTTTCGGCTTTATCGGGAACCGCCGGTCTAGCTCCTACGGTGGCTGCTATTAAAGCTAAAAAGGGGATCGGCTTGGCTAATAAAGAAGCCTTAGTATCTGGCGGGTCATTGATCATGTCGCTAGTCAAGGAAAACGGTGTGCCGTTGATCCCTATTGACAGTGAGCATAGCGCTTTATTCCAATGTTTGAATGGTGAGAATCTTAACCGGGTCAACCGTTTGATTCTGACAGCTTCTGGAGGTCCGTTCCGCAGTTGGCCAGTGGAACAATTACGACAAATTACTATCGATCAGGCACTTGCACATCCAAACTGGAAAATGGGGCCAAAGATTACAATAGACTGTTCCACCTTGATGAATAAAGGGTTGGAGGCTATTGAAGCTCACTGGCTATTTGACATGCCCTATCATAAGATTGAAGTGGTGATCCATCCCCAAAGCATTATTCATAGCATGGTTGAATTTGCTGATGCCTCGATGAAAGCGCAAATGAGCGTGCCGACCATGCTCATTCCAATTCAGTATGCCTTAACCTATCCGGAGCGTGCGCCAGGTTTAATTAAACCTTTTGATTTTACAAAGAATGGCACATTAGAATTCCATGCCCCCGATCTGGATAAATTCAGATGCTTGCAATTGTCATTCAACGCCGTTCGCGTCGGAAAAAGTTTGCCTTGCTACATGAATGCCGCCAATGAAGTTTTAGTGCATCGGTTTCTAACGAAGCAGATCTCTTGGTTGGAAATCGGTGAAAAACTAGAAAATTTAATGGAAGCCCATCAAGCTGTTAAATCCGATTCTTTGGATCATATCTTAAGCATTGATCAGCAAGCTCGTAAAGAGGCTTCTCTTGCTTAAATCAAAACTTCTTCTTTTCTCTTTTGCCGGGATTATGGCATAATTGGCCTTTCATTACCGCTTCTTTAATAAATTGGGTTTTTCATGTTTGTAAGTTTATTATATGTCATATTGGCCATCCTCGGCTTAAGCTTTTTGATCTTTATCCACGAGTTAGGCCACTACTGGATGGCTAGACGTGTTGGCATGCGTGTTGAAGTCTTTTCGATCGGTTTTGGCCGTCCAATTTTTTCATGGATGCATAATGGTGCGCGTTGGCAGATCGGCTGGCTCTTGTTTGGCGGTTATGTCAAAATTGCGGGTCAGGAGTTGGAAAAGGGGACCGATCCTTATCAGGTTTCAGATGGATTTTTTGGTAAATCCCCTTGGGATAGAATCAAAGTGGCTTTCATGGGTCCTTTTGTCAACATCCTATTCGCTTTGATCGCTTTTGGCGGATTGTGGTTGCTGCATGGGCGCGAGAAAAATTTTTCAGAATTTACCCATAAAATAGGGTGGATCGATCCCAAATCGGATCTATACAAAGCGGGAATAAGACCTGGAGATGAAATCCTTGAGTATAATGGCAGCCCTTATGTAAGTGATAAAGATAATATTTATGCTCCCTTAAATGCTGGCGAAGAGATCGAAATAAAAGGGCTTAAAGTCGATTATGAATCTGGAAATAAGCAGCCCTTCGTACAAAAAGTTAAAGTTTATCCTCATCCCTTTGCCGGAGATAAAGGATTTAAAACAGCGGGAATCCTTTCAATGGCTAATTATGTCATTTATAATCGTATAGGCAATCAAGAGAATCCTCTTCCTCAAGGTTCTCCTTTAGAAGAAAGCGGCATTCAGTATGGGGATCGGGTGTTATGGGCAGATGGCGAGCTCGTTTACTCATTACAACAACTCAATCAGCTTCTGAATGACAACCATGTTCTTTTAACGATAAAGCGTGATGGGACTACCTTTCTTCGCCGCATCCCTCGTGTTCATGTGGAAGAGCTCTGGCTTGACCCTGAATTTAGGGAAGAGTTGACCGATTGGCAGTTTGAAGCTCAGTTGAATAACATAAAATTTCAAAAGCTATTTGCAATCCCCTACAATTTGAATAACGAAGGTGTCGTTGAAAATCAAGTAAGATTCATCGATAAAGAGAAGGAAAAAGAGGAATTTCCTGAACATCCTTTTTCCGATAATTATCTTTCTTTGCAACAGGGAGATAAAATAATAGCTATTGATGGCTATCCCATCGCCTATTCCTATGAATTGCTAGCTCGTCTTCAAAAGCATGAGATCAATGTCATTGTCGAAAGAAATCCTGCAGATATCATTAAAGTTTCTTCGACCAAAGCAGATGCGGCTTTTGACAAAGATATCGATTATCAAGATCTTGAAAAAATCACATCCACGTTAGGCACTGAACATTCTATTAAAACCTCCGGAGATCTGGCTCTTTTAAAACCTATCACCCTAAAATCACGTACGGAATTCACACTGCCTCCGGAAAAACAAGCTTGGGCAGCCGCCGAACAATTAGAGCAAAAAAAAGAAATTGAAGCGATCGAAGATCCGGAGAAGCGCGCCCATGAACTTCGTCAAATGGAACTTCGCGATAAGCAGCTGCTCCTTGGATTGCCTCAGCCTCAAGATCGAAGGGTCACTTATAATCCTGAGCCGCTGGAACTATTTAAAAACGTCTTCCAAGAAATCTGGTACACTTTGACAGCATTACTTACCGGCACAATGAGCCTTAAGGGTTTAAGTGGCCCGGTAGGCATAGTACAAGTCGTGCACGATAATTCACTGGTCAGTTTGAAAGAGGCCCTCTTTTGGCTTGGGGCCATCAGCCTTAATTTAGGCATCTTGAATCTTCTTCCCATTCCTGTTTTGGATGGAGGAACTATCCTCTTATCTTTGTGTGAATGGGTGACGGGAAGGAAAATTAATCCTAAGACCCTTGAAAAGATCGGCATCCCTTTTGCTATTTTATTAATTTTACTTTTTATCTTTTTGACCTATCAAGATTTAAGCAGGATTTTTACCCGGTTTTGGCATTGGTAATAGAGAAGATGAGGAGGCGGCATGTATCGAGTATTTATTGGAACAGAAGATGCCCAGTGGCTTGCCACAGAAATATTAAAACATAGCATTCAACGTCGTTCTTCAGAGAAATATGAGTTTAAAGAACTTAAGCAACTTCCTCTGAATTTAAAAAGAAAGATGTTTACCGGTTTTTCCTTTTATCGTTTTGCCATTCCTGAAATTTGCGGTTTTCAAGGAAGGGCTTTATATTTAGATGCCGACATCGTGGTTCAGTGCGATTTAAAGGAGCTATTTGAAATCGATATGCAGAACCATGGCGTTTTGTCAAAAGTTGATCCTGAAGTCAATGGTTATTTTACAAGTGTATTAATTATGGATTGCTCCAAACTTACAGATTGGAAAATTAATGAGTGGGTCACTTTGATTAATGCGGGCATTGCAAATTATCGAGAAACGATGACTGGCAATACTTCTAGCTTATGGAATAAAGATTTTGGTCCGCTTGAAGATAAGTGGAATGACATGGATAGATGGAATGAGCAAACAAAAATTTTGCATTACACTTGGGTTCCCACGCAACCTTGGAAAAAGCCGGGGCATCCCTTTGCGTTTGTTTTTTTAAAGGAGATGAAATCGGCCTTAGATCAGAAAGCGATCACTGCCGATGAGGTCAAAAAAGAGATCGATGCAGGGCATGTCTATCCGACTATCCTTGAAGATGCTATGCAGGCCTAATTGAGTACAGATGTTGCTTCAACTTATTTTAAAAGGTCTCGGCTAATGAAAATGCTGATCTGTTTGCATGGCAATCCTTTGCAAGGGCAAGAATTTGAAAGCATGATCCCTGCTCTGCAATCCCGCGGTTTTCATCCGATCATCCATAAACGGCTATTGAAAAAATGCAAACTGGAGCCATTGATTCAAAGCATCAATGCAACAGTCAAAGTATCGGGAGGGGGTCCCTTTGGCATTTTGGCTTATTCATGGGGAGCTTATTTAGCTTTAGCCTATCTGCATCGTTTTCCTGAAAATGTGACCGGCCTTACATTGATCAATCCATTGCTTGTGGACCATAGGCCTCTTGGTCCCGGAGGGGCGTTCGTACTTAAAACCCCTTTACTTCGATCGATTGTTTTGAAGCTGCGCGGTCGTAAGATGGCAAATGCTTTCTTGAATAAGGTTTTTGATCCTGAAATGCCTTCCCAAGTCATTAAAAATGAATTAGAGTCTTATTTATCGCAAGCCCAAGTTTGGCAGACTGCTTCAGCTTATAAAAAAATCATGCAGACAACACCTTTGCCAAACAAAAGTTTGAATCTCTCTTTTAATATTAGAGCGCTTTTTGGAGAAAAAGATCAGGTTGTTCCTTATCAGCCTCAGCTGCAGATTTTGTCCACTCTAGCTGACGTTCAAACAAACATTGTTTCGGGGGCGGGGCATGCTTTGCCTTGGACTCATCCTGGAATTGTTTTGGATGAAATTACAAAGACTTATTAATCAAATGTTACCTATGCCGAGGATCGCACTGCATGATATGCAAAAGAACAGTTAGGTCTTCTGCAATTTAGCAAAACGGCGAAGAGCAGGTGAAAAATCGGTTTTATCCAAATCAATTTCTATCAAATATAATCTTCCTCTATTTGAAAAGGCTTCTTTAAAAGCTGCTTCCATCTCTTCTTCAGTCGTAGCCTTAAGGCCAACTCCACCTCCTACCATCTGTGTCAAAGCAGCATAGTTCCAATTTTGGATATCATTATACCCCCCTTCTAATAACGGCCGTTCAGTGGCATAGCCGTGATTATTAAGGACAATTATTATTGGATCGAGATGATACCGTACCGCTGTCGAGAGTTCTGTGCCTGTCATTTGAAAAGCGCCATCGCCAACAATGCCAATGACGCGCCGGCGAGGCACGGCTATTTGAGCTCCTACGGCCCCCGGAGTGCCAAATCCTAGTGTTGCAAAATAGGCAGAAGCTAAAAAGGAATGCTGCGAAAGAATTAAATCAGCAGCGCCAAACAAACAATCTCCAACATCGGTGACCACCAGGTGTTCCGGTTTTATGAATGATTGAAGGCATTCAAAGAGCTTTTGTGTAGTTGTTTTATGGTTTTTCTTCGCTTCGAAAAGAGCCGGCTTACTTTCAACACAGGCAGGAATATTGTTCGAAAATGGCCCTGATAATGAAGTGGAAGCGATCCCTTTTATAAAATCTTGAAAGAGGATGTCGTAAGTGTGGTGTCCGACGGCAACCTTTTCTGAATTGGCGCTGATCTGATAAGGATAATCCGCACGCGCTGAAAAAATGCCTGTATCTACATCGGTCATGATAAGTCCAAGATTCAAGATGCAATCGCAGTTTTCAACATAGCGGATTACTTCCGGACGGCTCATGCCGCCCATGTAAACTCCGATGAATAAAGGATGTTGTTCATCGATCACTGTTTTGCCTAATAAAGTGGAGGTCATAGGAATGTGATATTTTTCAGCGAAATTTAACAGCGGTTCTATAAGGCCAAAACGTTGGATCTCATGCCCCATCCAAAGTATTGGACGTTGGCATTTTTGCAAGATTGTCGCCGCCTCTTTGAGAGCTTCTTGGAGTATTACCGGATCGCTAGTTGGTTGAGGGAATGCAATAGGCTTGATCTGTTTTAGAGGTTGATCGACTCTATTCCGCGGAACTTCGATATAGACAGGCTTTTGATAACGGATGGCTGCATTTAGCGCGCGATCAATCAATTCAGCGGCGGTGTTCGGATCATCTAAAACAACCTGGTCAATAGTAATGTGTTTGAAGATTTCCAATTGAGTAGGATCAAGCCGTCCAATCGTTGCTTTGTTGAATAAATGATGTAATTTGGAAGTGGTACGCACTTCATCAACACCGGGCGCGCCCGAAATGACAACCAGTGGAGAGCTCTCTACATAAGCTTGTGTCAGTGCATTGGCTATATTAATGCTCACCCCATATGTGATGCAAACAGCTCCTAAGCCGCGCATCCGTGAATAGGCATCTGCCATATAACCGGCAGTATTTTCCCGCGTAGTATTGATGAATTTAATCGGATGTTGTTCAATGAGTTTATCGAGTCTAAGAACATAATCCCCAGGAACGCCAAAAATATGGTGGACTCCCAAAGCATGCAGACGATCTAAGAGGTATAGGCCAATGGAAGGGTGTTCTTTATCAAGATGATTTGCAAGGATCTTTTCGGGTTGTTCAGACAATTTCATAATTGCATCCCCTTTGTATGACATCTTTTTGCAATCCTTCATGTCACACACGGTTTTTTGATACAAATCTTTAAACTGCCACTTGCCTCAACTATCCGCATTCTTTTATAAAAAATAAGCACCGTGATAACGGTGCTTATTATTATAAAAAAAGATTGAATTGTCTACTTCTTATCATCGTCGATGATTTCTACTTCAGCTTCCTCGATATTGTCTTTGTCATCAGGTGCGCTTTGCTGCTGACCTTGATGCTGATGTGCACCGTCCCCAAAAGATTCTCCTTGAGGTCCTGCAGTGTGTTGAGCATGTTGTGCTGTTCCAGCGCTTCCAGCTCCGGCTGCCGATGCTTTGGCCATGGCTTCGCCGATATGCTGCATATGGCTTTCCAATTCGGTTTTGGCTGATTTGATGCGTGCAAGGTCTTTGCTTTCCAAAGCTTTTTTAACAGCTTCGATTTTGCTTTGAACATCATCAATGATATCTTTCGGAAGCTTATCTTTATATTCATTCAAGGCTTTTTCTGCACGGAAGGCCAATGAATCTGCTTCGTTCTGCACTTCAGCTTCTTCTTTCCGTTTCTTATCTTCATCTGCATGCAATTCAGCATCTTTAACCATTTTTTTGATATCCTCTTCATGCAAGCCTGACTGAGCTTCGATCCGGATTTTCTGCTCTTTGCCGGATGACATGTCTTTGGCGGATACATGCAAGATGCCGTCTGCATCAATATCGAAAGCAACTTCGATCTGCGGGATTCCACGTGGAGCTGGAGGAATATCTGTAAGGTCGAATCGGCCAATCTCTTTATTGTCATTGGCCATTTTCCTTTCCCCTTGCAGCACGCGGATGGTAACAGCTGGCTGATTGTCGCCGGCGGTAGAAAAGATTTGTTTTTTCTGAGTAGGAATGGTTGTATTGCGTTCGACAAGCGGCGTTAATACTCCACCCATGGTTTCGATGCCTAAAGTCAGCGGCGTCACATCGAGGAGCAAGACATCTTTGACACTTCCTGTCAATACGCCCCCTTGGATAGCAGCGCCAATGGCGACGACTTCATCTGGATTGACCCCTTTGTGCCCCTCTTTTCCAAAAATGGATTTAACCATCTCTTGAACGGCAGGCATACGGGTCATACCGCCAACCAAAATGACTTCGCCTATATCATCTTTATTAAGTCCAGCATCTTTTAAGGCTTTAAGGCATGGTTCTCGGGTTCTTTCAGTCAGATTGCTTGTTAAGCTTTCCAGTTTTGCACGGGTTAAGGTTAACGATAGATGCTTAGGACCGGTGGCATCCATTGTAATAAACGGTTGATTGATCTCTGTCTGCATTGTCCCTGACAATTCGATTTTAGCTTTTTCAGCTGCATCTCTCAGGCGCTGTAGAGCCATTTTATCTTTACTGAGATCGATCCCTTGCTCTTTTTTGAATGTTTCAAGGATCCATTTCAGAATTTCATTGTCATAGTCATCACCGCCCAAATGGGTGTCGCCGTTGGTGGCTAATACTTCGAAGACGCCATCGCCGATTTCAAGAATCGAAATATCAAAAGTTCCTCCGCCTAAGTCGAACACAGCGATTTTTTTATCGGTTTTCTCTTTATCCAAGCCATAAGCCAAGGCTGCAGCTGTGGGTTCGGGGATGATCCTTTTGACATCTAAGCCTGCAATTCGGCCGGCATCTTTGGTGGATTGCCGCTGCGAATCGTTGAAATAGGCTGGTACAGTGATGACAGCTTCGGTGACTTTTTCACCTAAATAAGCTTCGGCTGTTTCCTTCATCTTGATTAAAATCTGCGCGCTCACCTCTTCAGGCGTTACGATTTTGCCTTGCACTTCGAAAACGGCATTTCCATTGCTATCAGCAACCACTTTAAAGGGGACGTGATGAATCTCGGAAGTCACCTCATCAAATTTTCGTCCGATAAAGCGTTTGGATGAAAAGATGGTATTTTCCGGATTCGTAATGGCTTGCCGTTTGGCGGGAATGCCCACTAAACGTTCATTTCCTTTGTAGGCTACAACTGAAGGTGTGGTACGTGAACCTTCAGCGTTAGGAATCACTTTTGGTTGACCACCCTCCATGACTGCAACGCAGGAGTTGGTTGTGCCCAAATCGATGCCGATAATTTTACTTTTCTTTTGACTTTGTGACATGGCTTAAACTCCTTAACTTAATTACCATTAGATGGTTGTTCTAATTTACTATCTTTATTTTCATTTTTGGCTTCCTTTGGGAGAGCCTTTGCAACTTTAACTTTGGCAGGCCGAATGATCCGATCGCCCATTTTATAACCACGCATTGTTTCAGCGACGATTGTGCCGGGAGGATAATCTGTCGTAGTGATCATCTCGATGGCTTCATGTTTCGAAGGATCAAAATGGGTGCCTTCCGAGTCGAAAGCTGTTACGCCATTGACGTTGAGGACCTCTTTAAATTGATTAAGAATCATTTGGAAGCCCAAAGCCCAATGTTTGACATCGTCGGATGCCTGTTGTGAAAACTTAAGGGCATTTTCCAGATGATCGATCGGGTTTAGAAAATCGGCAAAAGCATTTTGCAAGGCATATTGAATTAATTCCTGCCTTTCTTTCTGAAGTCTTTTGCGCGCATTTTCACTTTCAGCAAGTGTCCGTTGATATTTATCTTTGAACTCTGCCGCTTCTTTTTTTAACTGTTCCAGTTCGATATCGGTAATAGTAACCGGTATGGGTTGCCGCTGAGGTTTTTCAGGCGCTGGAGCTGCCGGTTTAACTTGCGGTTGATCGACTGCATTGATGGTTTCATCCTTGTTTAAATTTGAATCACTATTATTTTCAGTTGTATTTTTATTGTTATTGGCTCCTGTCATCGACTTAGTTCTCCTTACATTAAGTAACGTTTATCTTCTAACAGTATCAAACGGGTTTGGCCTAGCGTTAGGTATTCTTCTTTTTGAAGATGCAAGGCTTCACTTTTGGGCTGCCGGAAGCTGATTTTATGTTTATAAATACTGCGGGTTAAAGCTGTGCTGATGCTTTCTGAAAAAGCGCGCAAAATGGTGAAAAGCTGACGATATGGCATGCGCATTGTTCCAAGCAATCCGATAGAACCTACCGGCTGGTGATTGATATAATAAGGAATTCCTACTATGGCGCATTCAGGAGATTCATCATTTGTAAAAGGAGCTAAATCGTCTCCAATCCAAAACTTTAAGTGATTAAGTGTCATGCACTCTTTCAGCAATAAACGCATGCTATGCACGTTTTCAAATAGAGCCAAACTATTTGCCAATGCAAGGGGATTTTGAAATTCAGGATAATTCAATAGTTTTGAAAAGCCTGTGCAATAGATAGCTTCATTTGTAAAATTTGAATAGCCAATAATAAAACGTACAATCAATTCATTATAACATTTATGGGCAAATTGCTCCTCATCGCTCGTCAAGTTTTCGGGTTTATCGTTGCCGGTCAATCGCCAATGAAAGTAAGATTCCAACCGTTTAACTGAAAAAGCCGATAATTTCTTTTCGGTTGGTAAAACTTCTGTTTGAATCACTCCAAAGTTGGTAATGAGAATGCATAAACAACGCGCTTGGTCGATAGAGACTAGTTTGATATCGAGAATAAAATCTTGATCAAAACGGGGTGCGGATAAAAAAACAGCACAATTAGTCTGTTGGCTTAAAGTTTCAGCGGCCCCTTGAAGATAAGCGGCGATCTCTCGAGTTTCAGCATTGCGCAAGTTCGATAAAATCGCTTTGTCGATCGGAATTGGAATCGTGTCTTGTGAAATAAATTCTTGCGCATAGAAACGATAAGCGCGTGCAGTGGGGATCCGGCCGCCGGAAGAGTGCTGCTGCACAAGATACCCTTCCTCTTCAAGATGCGCGAAATAATTGCGAATCGTCGCCGAGCTTAAGTCATCAAAACCTGCTTCCTTAAGGGTATTGGATCCTACCGGCTTGCCGGTTTTAAGATGATGTTCAATCAATCCTAAAAGAATCCGTTTTTCACGCTCTTGTTTAGTCGAAGTTTTGGGCGTAATGGCTTTTAAAGTTTTCAATGGAAAACCCCTTATTGCTTATAATTTAAGCATAAGGGGAAGAACGGTTTTTGGTCAATAATAAATTCAGCACTCGCCATGTTAGAGTGCTAAATAATATTAAGAATCGCTTTTCCGTCGAGGTATTTTTGAAGAACAGAAGGAATATTGACAGATCCGTCAGGGTTCTGATTGTTTTCCAATAAAGCTACCATTAATCTTGAAGTGGCTAATCCTGAACCATTTAAAGTGTGCACAAATTCGGGTTTATCATCTTTCTTATTCTTGTAACGGATATTAGCGCGTCGGGCTTGATAATCGGTACAATTCGAAACGGACGAAACCTCATAATACCGATTTTGACCCGGAAGCCACACTTCGATGTCGACGGTTTTAGCAGCTGCAAAGGACATATCGCCTGTGACTAAGAGGGTATTGCGATAATGAAGGTTTAACCCTTGAAGGATCTCTTCGGCGCTGGCTAACATCTGTTCGAAGACCACTCCGCTTTCCTCAGGTTTAGTAAAACAAAACATTTCGACTTTATTAAATTGGTGCATGCGGATCAGACCCCTTTCCTGTGCGCCCGCTGCTCCAGCTTCACGGCGGAAGCAAGGCGTATAGGCCGTATATTTTAAAGGCAATTCATCTCCACTTAAAATCTCATCTGCATGCAAGCCATTAAGGGGAATTTCTGCTGTAGGGATCATATATAGATGAAAATCATCATCTTGAATTTTGAATTGCTGATTGTCAAATTTAGGCAATTGCCCTGATCCGAACATGATTTCGTGACGGCATAAAATAGGGGGCATGATTTGTTCAAACCCATTTTTAATTTGAATACTCAGCATATATTGAAGAAGGGCCCACTCGAGACGGGCGCCCCAGCCGCGATAGATGGGAAAACCCGCGCCTGCCAATTTAGCGCCCCGTTTGAAATCGAATAAGTTCAATTTTTCATTGAGTTCGAGATGATTCTTAAAAGGGAAATTAAAAACCGGTTTTTGACCAAATTCTTTAATAATAACATTATCTTTAGGATCTTGAGCTACTTTGATCTCATCCATAGGGAGATTAGGCAGACGGGCCAGTGCGTCGGTGAAGGTTGCCTCTAAAGCTGCGATTTGACCGTCGATCGAATGAATCTCTTCGGCTGAAGTGGCCACTGTTTGCATGATCTCGGTCGTATCTTTTTTCTGCCGCTTAAGTTCGCCGATTTTTTGGGATTGTTCGTTGCGGTAGGCTTTGAGATGTTCGACCTTAGTTTTTAATTCGCGGATCTGTTGATCCATCTCGAAGATAGGATCCAAGTTGACCGTGGGATCTTTCGTTTTTAATTTTGTTTCGACTAGTTTGCGATCCTTGCGGATTAGCCTTATATCAATCATAATATTCCTTAAAGAATTTAGCAGTGGGAAGCGATGCTGCTTTTGAGAGACAATTTTATTGGAATAATTCAATATTTTCAAATAGTTTCGCTTTTTTTGTTTTTTACATTATTTTTCTGCTTTGGTTATAGTGTCCGTGTTATCCAAAGGAGCTTCTAGTGCGATTAAAATCAATTGAAATTATTGGATTCAAATCGTTTGCCGATCGAGTTAAGCTTGAATTCAATCCAGGCATTACAGGCATCGTTGGACCCAATGGTTGCGGAAAATCAAACATTGCCGATGCTTTCCGCTGGGTATTAGGCGAGCCCTCCGCTAAAGCGATGCGCGGTAATAAGATGCCCGATGTGATTTTTGCAGGAACCTCTACGCGCAAAGCATTGAATTTTGCGGAAGTCACCATCACATTGACTGATGTGGGCGGTAAACTTCCTACGAAATTTGAGGAGATCGCCGTTACACGACGATTACACCGCAATGGAGAATCGGAGTATTTCATCAATCGCCACTCCGTGCGTTTAAAAGATGTGCATGGGGTGTTCTTGGATTCGGGAATTGGTAAAGATGCCTATTCTATTTTTGAACAAGGTAAAATTGACCAAGTGATCCAGTACACCCCTTTAGAAAGGCGTTATATCTTCGAAGAAGCAGCCGGCATTCTTCGGTTTTTGCACCGTAAGCGGGAAGCTTTGCGTAAATTAGAACAGGCCGACATCAATATCGCTCGCGCCAAAGATATCCATCTTGAAGTCGAAAAGCAAATCACGCTTCTGGAACAGCAAGCTGAAAAAGCGCATCTTTACAAAGAAAATAAAACCCAATTGGAAAAGCTAGAAAAAATGCTATTGGCGGCTAAGTGGGATCATTTTTCAAAAAAAAGAAAGGATATTTCCAAACAAGATCGCGAGTGCGCCCAGCAAAATAAGGAATTAAATCAACGCATCGAAAATCTGTTGCATGACATCCAGATGTTAAAAGCGCAGCATGCCGAAGGGGAAAACACTCTGCGTGAACACAGCGAACTCATGTACAAAACGCGCAGCGATAAAGAGATTAAATCACGCGAAAAGCAGGCCTTGCATGAAAGGTTGAAAGAGTCGCAGGCCAAAGAGAAAAAATGGCAGCAAGAATTGGAAATGATGCGCGACAGGCATACGAAACGTCAGCAGGAACGACAACAAGCTTTAAAATTGCAGCAAGATTCAGAGAAAGAATTGGCCGCACAAACTGCTATTGTACAGACCTTGCGTGAAAAAACGAAGGTTTGCGAAGCGGAAGTGAACAAATGGCGTGAACAGCAACAAGAGATGCAAAAGGAACTGCTTAAACTCACTCAAGAAGAGAGCCGACTTGAAAGTGAGTTAAAGCAACAAAATATGCGCTGGGAAACATGCCAGGAACGAAAAGGGCAGGTTTCGCAGAGGCAGCAAAAAATGTCTTCGCAAGCGGAAGAGCTGCAAAAGCAAGCTCTTGAAAAGCAAAGCCAAGTTCAAGATCTTTCTTCAGCCATCGATGTGAATAAAAAAACCTTTGCACAGCTTGAAGAGGAGCATCAGACACTGATCAGTTCTTTTGAAGAATCACAAAAACAACTGGATGCCTTAGGGCGTGAAGTCACTGAAATCAGAGTCCGCTCCAAGATGTTGCAAAAGTTGCGCGAGGAGATGGAGGGATTTTCAGCAGGTTCAAAATCTCTTTTGCAAGAAGCCGCAAATCCAAAAAGTCCTCTCTTTCAAAAAATTAAACCTTTATATGAATTTATCCTTCCAGAGACAGGTTCAGAAGCAGCAGTGGCCGCTGCTTTAAAACCCTATGCCAATACATTGGTAGTTCTAGAACAAGATTTTGAAGCTGTGGCTGCCCATGCTCGGAAAAAGCAGCTAAAAGACTACTCCCTTTTTTATTTGCCTCAGCAAGATCCCTCCGCAATGAGTCAAAAGATGAATCTTGCCGAACGGGCGGCGCAACATCCAATGGCACACCATTTTTTAGGCAGAGTTAGAACTGTTGCCAACTTAGCAGAGGCGCTGCAAGCTTCATCGGATGGTAAAAGTGAAGAGTTTTGGATCAAACAGGGCATCTTCAAAGATTCACGCCAAGTCTTCTTTTATGCCTCTCACAATGAAAACAACGTTTTTGCCCGTGAAGCTGAACTCAAATCTCTGGATAAGCGCTTAAAAGAACGGGAAAAAGTTAAGGTTCAACAAGAAGAAATATTAAAAAATCTTCAAGCCAGAAAAACAACAGTACAAAATGAAAGGATTGAATTAGATAAACAAATTCGCAAAGCTGAAATGAAACTGGTTGAACACAGTTATGCTTTGCAAAGATTCCATGGAGATCGAGAAAAAACCCAAATGGAATTGAAACAGTTCAATCAGGAGTTACAAACTCTAATCACTACGATGGATCAGCTCAATGATTCCCGCCAAACGTTTCAAGGCCGCTATAGTGAAGCCAAAAAAGAGACCCAAGAAACCCAAAAAGCAGCCCTTCATTTGCAACAGGAACTTGAACGAAGCCTGTTATCATTAAAACAAGAGCAAAGGTTGCTTCAGGAAAAAGAGGGGAACTATCATCGTGCAGCGGAAGAGCAACGCAAAGCTATCCATGCTTTGCATGTCCTAGATGTCAAAGATAACGAAGGCACTCAGCAGGAAAAACGGTTGGAAGAAGAAATCAAAGCCTGCCGTGAACTGCAGACACAAATTAAAGGTAAAGGGGAAGAGTTTGAATCAGCCGTGCAGGATGTCGAAAAGATGTGGCACCATATCACTGCAGAATGTGCAGAATGGGAAAAAGAGGTCAAGCGGCGGCGGCAAGCAATTGAAGAAAAGGATCGACAGTACCATGAATGGCTCAATGCTTTAAAAAAAATAGAAAGCCAAATGCATCAGATCGGCGTACAGGCTGCTCAGGTGCAAGTAACACTGCAAACCTTGGAAACTGAAATGCAAGAGCGATTTCAGTTAACGATGGAAGAAGCACGTCAACGTGAAGTAGTCACTGTGAACAAGACCATTGAACAAACGGAACGGCAAATCCGCGTTTTAAGGCAGGAATTGGATGGCGCCGGAGATATCAATATGACCTCTATTGAAGAATTTGATAAGCACAAGAGCCGTTACGAATTTTTGAATCAGCAGATTGATGATATGAATGTATCCCGTCAGGAATTGATGGAAGTGATTACACAGCTTGATCATGAAAGCCAAAAGATATTTCAAGAGACCTTCGTGCAAGTTAAAGCCAATTTCCAGAAAAATTTTAAAGTCTTATTTAATGGAGGGGAAGCCGATCTGCAATTTACCGAGTCCGATAATGTTTTGGAAGCGGGCATTGAAATCATAGCAAAACCACCCGGAAAACAGATGCGTTCGATCAGTTTGTTATCGGGTGGGGAAAAATGTTTGACAGCCTTAGCTTTGCTATTTGCGATTTTTGAAGTAAAACCGGCGCCTTATTGTATTTTGGATGAGATCGATGCTCCTTTAGATGATACGAATGTTGAACGATTTGTGAATGTCGTCAAACAATTTGTGGATCGGTGTCAATTTATTATAATTACACATAATAAACGCACTATGGCTATTGCCGATGTGTTATTTGGTGTTTCAATGGAGGAAAAAGGAATTTCAAAAATTTTATCCTTGCACTTTGCGGGGAGGGAAATAATTCAACATTAACTGGGCCTTTTTCGTGCCCGTGCCCGCATCCTATTACCCATAAGTTTTTCATGTTCCAAAGGCCTCCCAGGCTAGAGCAAAATCTACCATTCTTGCCATTCCCTTCCACACCGCTTTTACTCCTGGAGGACCTTCCTTATTACGGTCCACATATCCTCCAAGTATTGCAATCATTATGATAAATTCCCCAAGTGAAGGTGGTTTTTCGGGTAGCGCTTGTTTCCTATTTAATATCTTATAAACGGCCTTCCATTCAGCCTCATCAAAGACAACATCGCACGACAACTCTCCACAGACTCTTCCCATCATCATTGTGAACATGACTCTCCAAGCAAGAATCATAAAAACTGTAATTAAAGCCTTCATTCTCTCCGTCGTTTGTAATTGCCTCTCCTCTATCTTACACCCGCTCTTCAATACCTTGAAAAATGTTTCAATTTCCCAACGACATAAATAATAATTGATAACTTTCACAACATCTTCAAAAGTGTGTACAGGTAGACTCGTTAATAGAATCCATATTAACGCATCCTCTCCATCCGGAGGATTTTCTTCTATAGCCATTACTGCATTTATCTGTACTACTGTCGATTTATTTCCAGGCTTTATTGAAACACTTATCCCTTTTAGCTTTTGTTTTACCTTTCTTCCACTTCTCTTTTCTGCAGCAGGTACTACAAATTCAATTTCGCCTAATGAGGGAGCCTCTTTAAGCTTCTGCCACAACTTATCTTGCTTTCCTTTCTTTCCTTCTAACAATCGATCATGTTGTGATCTAATAATGACATCTGCAGCTTTTCCAGTTTCTTTTTGCTTAGCTATCTCATCGAAAACTTCTATAATGTCCCCTTCTCGATCAGCGATATTAATAAATTGGGTCTCTGGCACCTCTCTAGCAATCTCACATGATCGCCTATAGCTTTGTAGCCATCGGTAGCTTTCCTTATCTTCAATAGGCAATTTATCTTGTTTAGATCCTTTTGGATTTACCTCTAACTTTCTTTTCCAGAAATTAACGTCGACTATTCCCAACATGACCCGTTCTGGAGTAACTGCAATCGTTGGATGGAGCCAAAGTCCTTTTTTAGTATTGGTAATTCGCTCTTTACCTTCCATTGCCTCTTTAGCATTGTAGTCAAGTTCGCTGGTATCGTTGGGCAATAGCACAATGGGATATTCTTTTATTCGCTCAATTGTTTGCTTAACATGTGGAACAATTATTTTCTTCTCAGAAACCAAACCATTACTAAAAAAATTGTAACATGCTTTTATGCTACCCCAAGACTGGAATGCTTGAGGAATCGTTCTTCCTGGTGCTAATCCCAAAGCTTCTACTATCTTGATCACTCTTCGATTTAGTCTTGCATCTCCCAAATCTATTGTTTTAAACTCAGCCTCAGCCCAACTCATAAAACTCTCCTAAAAATTTTCCTCTAAGGAAAACTTTTAAGAACATTTATTGCAACCATAGTCTAAAAACTTATGGGTAATAGGATGCGGGCACGGGCACGAAAAACAAAAGACACATTGCAGGAAAGCCATTTCTACATTAAAATAAGTTCCTAAATCAGAGAGGTTTGATCATGCTTATCGGAATACCTAAAGAGATCAAAAACCATGAATATCGCGTTGGGGCTACTCCCGCGATGGTCAAAACATTAATCGAATCAAATCATCAGGTTCTCGTCGAAACCCATGCGGGTTCAAAAATTGGCTTCACCGATGAAATGTACTTCAATGCAGGTGCCAAAATCGTTAATTCACCTACCGAGATCTATCGAGCCGACATGATCATCAAAGTCAAAGAGCCCCAAGAAAGCGAGTACTCGCTTTTACGCGAGGGTCAAATACTATTTTGCTATCTTCATCTAGCTCCCGATCCTATCCAAACTAAACATCTTCTCCAAAGCAAAGTCGTTGCCATCGCTTATGAAACTGTCACCGACGCGCAAGGGCGGCTTCCCCTATTGATTCCCATGAGCGAAATTGCCGGACGCATTGCCATTCAAGTGGGGGCAACTTGCCTTCAAATGAATTTAGGGGGCAAGGGTCTCCTATTAGGTGGAGTGCCAGGTGTTGCCCCTGCCCGCGTCGTCGTCATTGGAGGAGGGATCGTTGGGACTGAATCAGCGCGCATGGCTTTGGGTTTAGGGGCCAATGTAACCATCATCGATAAGGATCTCAACCGTTTACGTCAACTGGACGCCCTTTTCGGTCCTAGCCTAAAAACAATTTACTCCACGTCTTATTCCATCGAGGAGGCTGTTGTCAAAGCGGACTTAGTCATAGGAGCTGTGTTAATTCCCGGAAAATTGGCTCCCAAATTGGTCACAAAAAATATGGTAAAACAAATGTCCCCCGGATCGGTGATTGTAGATGTCGCCATTGACCAGGGTGGTTGCATTGAAACAGCCTCTCCCACCACTCACGCTAATCCTACTTTTGTAACCGATGGCGTGGTTCATTATTGTGTAACCAATATGCCTGGAGCTTGTGCACGCACTTCTACGCAAGCTCTAACCAATGCGACAATGGATTATGCCTTGACAATTGCAAATAAAGGATGGAAAAAGGCAATTAAAGATAGCGCAGGATTACGACATGGGTTAAATGTTTGTCTAGGGAAAGTCACCAATGAATCGGTGGCGGCAGATCTCGGTTATGACTACATCACGCCTGAGTCTCTCGTCCATTAGACAATAAGGATTTACCTAAAGCATGCAGCTTCCTGAGTCGTTAAAAATTTATCAATCCACGGCTAAAGAAAATTTAGCGCGCGGTTGTGTGAAGCATATCGAATTTTCTGGTCCCACCTATCAGGTACAAGTTCAAGACAAGAAAGTCAATCAAGATGTTTGGGCTTTTTTACAATTGGATGTTCGCGGCGCTCTGAAAGATTGCTTCTGTTCCTGCGACGAATCTGAAGATGGATCAAGCTGCTGGCACATTGCTGCCGCCTATCTGAAAATTTATGACGATCGTCCCTTCCCTTTGCATATCAGGTTTGAAAGATCCCTCTGGAATAAACTTTGCAGTCTATATGCCAAACGCATGGGCGATAATCCTGAACTATTAAAGCAATCGGGAAAAGGAAACTTCACTTGTAAATCCGTCGGCGGCAAGGTTGTTATTACAATCAAAGGTAAATCGGCTGAAGCCATCGCTGCCTTAAAACAGATCCTCCAACATCGCAAAATAGAAACGGAAGAGACATCATTAAAATTTTCCAACCTTCCCCAAGAGGAGATTTTGCTATGGCGCGAAGGACGCCCCAGTCCGCAGCTATCCTATGAGTTGTCATTTTGGAGCGATCTGGCGAAATGGCTGTTGTCATTGGATGAAAAGGGGGATCCTTACACAATCGATTTTGAATATGGAACAAAACAGATTCCTAACTATTTGCATATTCATTTTGATGATGTTGATTTAGGGTTTTATCTGTCTGAAGCTAATTTGCCTTTAATCATCCCCGCCCTCGCCACTGTACCTTCTCCACTTAAAGTTCACAACGCTCCCGAAGATACTATTCAAAAAATAACCTACGATAAAAAGAAAGGGATCTTGGAGGTCGAACCCAAAAAAATGGCGCGTCGCGAAAAGCAAACGGCCAAAAATGGGATCATTCTGGGTGGATGGCTGTATGTTCCAGGAGATGGATTTTATGTGCAAGATAAGCATAGCCTGCTTACTAAAACAGCTTTGCAGGGCAAAGAGATCGCCGATGCCTTGAATGAGCATTTTTCCGTCGTCGCGTCTTTTCTTGAAGGAACAAAGATCTATGAAGATCCTATCGACGTTTCTTATGCCATCGCCTTCGATACCGACTGGAATCTTCTGATCAACTGCTACCTGTTTAATCCTGGAGATTTGGCATTGCCTTATTCTAGGTTATTTGGAGATTGGGTTTATATCGATGAAGATGGTTTTTATAAAATTCAGGGTAATAAATTCGATCAAATAGAGACAATTGTGCCAGCAGAGGAGGTTTCCGAGTTCATTCGTCAACACCGCACCTGGCTCAATATGCAAGATGGATTTCAAACGCACTTAGCGAGTGTTGAAGCTCATTTGACCTATAAGGTGAGCCATCTTGGTTCCCTCACATTTGCCAGAAAAGTGGCCATCGCAGAGGAGGGTATTAAATCGAAAGAATTTGGTCCCTGGATTTATATTTCAGGACAAGGGTTTTTTTCCAAAGTGAATACGCAAGTCGGGTTGCCTGTGCGTTCCGGCATCGCTTTGCATGCTGAACAGATCCCTTTATTCATACGGATGAATCAAGAGGAACTGAAGCTGATCCCGGATTTTTTTAGTGAAAAATGCCCTGTAGTTAACTCAGGATTGGATATTGAATTAAATCGAGATGATCAAATTACTGTGTCTCCTCTCTTTGAATTAGCCGAAGAATATAAAGAAAAACCGATCCGTTTTTTTGAAGATTATGTCTATATTGAAGGGGAGGGATTCCATGAAATTCCCATTGAGCATCGTCTTCCCGAACGGTTCCGTCATCCTGTCACTATTGAAAAGGAAAACCTTCCTTTATTTTTGACCTATGAACTTGTCGCCCTGCGTCGTTATGCGACTAAAATTGATGTCCGTTTAACAAAGCCTGAAAGTGTGGAATTAGCAGCATCCAATATCTCTTTAGCAGAAGGTCAAGAAGGCAAATATATTTTAAAACTTAAGTATCAGACCGAACGGGGGAGCATTCCAACGACCACCCTATGGCAAGCGATTAAGAAAAAGAAAAGGTTTGTCTTCGATGAAGCGGGATTGTTTGACATGGAAGACAAACGGTTCAACTGGCTCAAGCTTTTGTCAGAGAAGCAGATTGATCGGCGTAGTCATACGATCGAAATGACCACTTTGGAACTCATGCGGCTTAATGCTTATGAAGAACTGAATATCATTAAGCATAAAAATCCAGACTATGAGCATTCAAAAAATTTATTGGAAGAGCTGACTTTATTCAAAATAGAAGATGAGCCCGATTTGACAGGTTTGCAAAGTCAATTGCGTCCTTATCAGCTTCTAGGGATTCGCTGGTTATGGTTTTTGCAGCAGCATCATCTTTCTGGCTTATTGTGCGACGATATGGGATTAGGTAAGACGCATCAATCGATGGCTCTCATTGCGGCCATTATCAATCACTATAAAAATAAAGGAAACTCCTCTCCTCGCCATTTTCTCGTTGTTTGCCCCACTTCAGTCATTTACCATTGGCAAGAGAAACTGCATGCCTTTCTTCCTTCCTTGCGTGTTTGCACATTTCATGGAAGTCAAAGGAGTCTTGAAGATTTTCATCAACAATACGATGTGCTGCTCACTTCATATGGCATATGGCGCATAGAAAATGAATTGCTTAGCCAAGTCAAGTTTGAATTGGCGATTTTTGATGAAATTCAGGTCGCCAAAAATCACTCCAGCCGTATTTATGCAGCTTTGTCGAAAACAGATGCCAAAATGCGCTTAGGATTAACGGGCACTCCCATCGAGAATCGATTGAGAGAATTAAAAACGCTATTTGATCTTGTGCTGCCGACTTATATGCCAGGCGAGGAAGACTTTAAAGAGTTTTTTGCCAAACCGATCGAAAAAGAGGGCAATCCAGAAAGGCGCAAAATGCTTTCCCGCTTAATCCGTCCCTTTGTCTTGCGCCGCAAGAAAGGGGATGTGCTTTTGGATCTGCCTGAAAAAATTGAAGAGGTTTCACATTGTGAACTCTCATCAGACCAAGAAAAATTATATCTGAATTTGTTAGCTACCTCTCGGCAAAAAATCTTGGACGAGCTTAAAGATAGCCATACTCCCATCCCTTATTTACATATTTTTGCCCTTTTATCTAGTCTTAAACAAGTTTGTAACCATCCTGCAGTTTATCTTAAACAACCTGAAAAATATAAAGACTTTCAATCGGGGAAATGGGATCTTTTTATAGAATTATTGAATGAAGCTAGAGATAGCCGGCAAAAGGTTGTGGTTTTTTCCCAATATCTTTACATGCTAGATATTATCGAAGATTATCTGCGTGAAACCGGCATCGGTTTTGCTGCCATTAGAGGAGCGACGATCAACCGAGCTGAACAGTTACATCGCTTCAACCATGATCCCGATTGCGAAGTCTTTGTGGCCTCTTTGCAAGCGGCTGGATTAGGGGTTGATTTGACAGCTGGCTCCGTTGTCATTCATTATGATCGTTGGTGGAATGCGGCGCGCGAAAATCAAGCCACAGATAGAGTGCATCGGATAGGCCAAACACGCGGCGTCCAGGTGTTCAAATTAGTGACTCTTGGAACATTTGAGGAAAAAATTAATGCCCTTATCGAAAAGAAAGGGAAACTCATGGAAGAAGTGGTAGGCATCGATGATCATGAAGTAGTTAAACAATTTACCCGCGATGAAATTATCGAGCTATTGCAGTACACCCGTCCCATGTGATCTCTACCAAATGTAAGGGATAAGTCGGTATGGCACTTTGCTGCAATACTGATCCCATTGCTTTCCATATTTATGTCCGCATCTTTCTTCATCTCTAATGCAACGGTGAATTAATAAGCCTGTGAGAAAAATAATATAAAAATAGGGAAACAAAAAGGTAACACCACAGGCTAAACTATAGGCAAGAGATAAGATTAAATCTCCGGTATAGTTCATGTGGCGGGCCATCCCCCACCATCCCGATGTCAGCAATTTAGTTTCACGTCTGTTTCCATCTTTTGTCATATAGCTGCAGGTAATACTCTCCGGCTTGTATCCCCAGATTAATATTTCTCCATCTTGCCGACGGAAATTGTATTTTTGATTATTAGCGGAAGTGAAGATATAAAATCCTGTTAACCCTATAGCTAAAACAAAGAATGCGTATAAAGGAGATAATTCTATCGGATGAAAGACCAAAAACAACGCTTGCAAGGTATATAAATAAGGGAGAGCTGTGCAATCGCCCCATGTCAACATCCATCCAAAGTGATCATGATGGATATCGATCGTTTTTAAATACCACGCTTCCTTCCAGAAAAAATAAAGCACATAAAGTCCCTGAAACAAGTTCACTAAAATCATGGAATTTGTGACATGCCCATAGCGCACATATTGCTCCGAAAGAAAAGAAAGATTGATCAGGCTCCAGGCGACGATTCCCGGACGTCCATTAAAGAATAACTTCAGATCTAACTTTCCAATCCGCGGATTAAGTTCAATTCCCATAAAAAAATCGTAAAACATGTTGCCGCTAAATTTACGATCATCAGGATGTGTTGGAAATAAGTAAGCTTTAATAAAAACGAAAATGCCCAAAGCAAAGCCTAAGATCATAACAATGCCCAGCAAGGCGCCCCAATGATCAAAAATTATGGTCGGCGAAATCCAATTCATGCCAAAAGAAGCAAGGCTAAATAGAACAAGTGAGATCACCCATGCCTGCAAGCCATTAATATTATACTTTAATTGATGTCCTGCAGGGGTTACAGCACCGAATGTATTCCCGCCATGATAAAATTTCACAAAATGATGGATATAGTCTGGGAGAAGGGCTAGCCCTATCTGAAGTCCAAACCAAATCAAAAAAAGGGTTCCAGCAGTAAACGTCGGATATGGAATTAAAGCAAGAAAAGAGGATGTGTCATGCATAATAACTTGTAGCGGAGCTATCAAAGAGCAATTAAAGAAAAAAGCTGAAATATAAAAATAATAAACAAGCAGAGGGGTAGCGATAAAAAGGAATAAACAACCTAACAAGGTTGGAAGACTTACTTCAGAGGCTCTTCCCCAAGTTTTATTCGATGTCAGCGATTCGCTTTTTTGAATCGTCACCATAATCATCCTTTCATGAGTAAAGATATTTTTATAGTCCATGGCTGCAAAAAAACCAATTTTTATCTTTAGTCTGTGATAGAGGGAGGACGACGGCGCTGTTTTTTTGCGGAATCTTTGATTTTCTTTTCCCGATTTTTGATCGTAATCGAATGGGGAATGCGTGTGGCCACCCGTTTTGGTTTTCTATAATTGAGCTTTTCAACAACTTTTCGCAATTTAATTAAGCATTCTTTTTTATTGAGGAATTGACTCCGCTCTTTTTGGCTTGTTACAACGATGCCGGTGGAGATATGGATCAAACGGACCGCACTGTCGGTCACATTCACATGCTGCCCGCCGCTGCCGCTTGAACGGAAAGTTTGAATGCGGCATTCGGCTAAAAGGACATCATCATTGGAAGGTATTATTATTCTAGACATGAACATACCTTAAATAGAGGTGGCCTTGCTTCACAGCTAAAATTTTGTTGCGCTTACTTCTCAAATCCAATCATAGCAAGAAGTTTGCTTAAGATACAGCATCGAAACATCGTATTTGATCGGTAGCGTAACGTTGCTCCGAAGTTCATGAGTTTGGCGGTTTTAAAGCTTCAAAAGCTATTTTTGTAACCTTATAACTTAAATCTGCCGCCTGACAAAAGCTTGTGAAAACAGCTAAAGGAAATCCTATGAAAGGAATATACTTTAAACATAGAAAATTTATACCAACACGTAAACTAGCCGATACAATAGCATTAATAATAGTTTTTGCCACAAAAGCAATTTTTTTATTAATAGACGACAGATCGACTTTTTCATCTGGCTTTGTGACAGTTTCATCTATTTTTTTCAATTCGTTTTCTTTTTCACCTGGCTTTGCGACCTTAGCATCTGTTTTTGTTAATTCTTTTAAAGTAAATATTACTAACTGAGTCATTAAATCAATTAGAACTTTTTTCCTACAAAATAATTTAAAGTTCCAAAAGCTACTCCAACTACAGCTCCGGCGCCAGCAGCGTACAAACACACAGGTCCAGAAGCAGCCGTAAAAATAATGTTAAATGCTAAAATTGGTGTACAGGTAAAAATGCATTTAATTATTCCTGCAACTTTTTTTATTTTGTGATCCACAGGAGACATTTTAGAGTCGGGTGGATTTTGTGCAGGACGTGAATTTTGAGTTGCATGAGGGAGCCAGGAGATAGCAAGTGGCAAAGCAGGATCCATAATATTGACTCCTTTTTAATTTATTAGAAATTGTATCAGATGAAAGTTTTAATAACAAACAAATAATTGATAAAGGTTTTATTTTATTTTCTATTTTTAGCGAAACTTAATTGAGTTCTTTGATAAAACAGTTTAAATAGTGAATTTTTAATAAAAGACCGATTATAAATCGAGGAAAAAATAAAAAATAGATAGTTTAAAGTAATGTTTTAGACATATAAATTAAGGAGAAGAATTTCTCTTCTCTCTATGTTCACACTTTAACCGGTAACTATTTGATTCTTTTTACCTTTTAGCCGATCTATAGCACCATCTAATACTTGTAATGTAAGCCCTGTAACCATTTTGCCTAACACCATCTAATACTTGTAATGTAAGCCCTGTAACCATTGTGCCTGACTTAAAGCCGTCCAAACAACTTTCGAAAACAGCCAGGGGAAATCCAACGACAGGAATATATTTTACACACACAAAATTTAAACCTACCGCGTACCCTCCCCATGCAATACCTTTAAAAAATTTTTTTGCAACATAGTTAATTTTTCTAACCATCGTGTTGAAATGAGGAGGGTTACTCTCATCAAACATAATATAAGCTTTTACATACACAAAATCCCCAATAGCTAGGGAAGCTCCAGCAATGGCACCTATGCCAGCAGCTATCGCACATGTAGGTCCGTGAGCGGCTGTAAGAATAATGAGAGATGCTAGATTCATGGATTGGGTAATAGTTGCCTTTATTATTTCTCCAGCAACTATTGTCTTAAAATCCGCTGAATGAAAAGGCACTTTTATAGTCCTGGTCGACGAATTGGATGCATATGCATTTAAGGCATTTGGGTTGGAGGGGTTATATCTAGCAGGATCCATTAATTATCTCCTTATTTTTAGTTTTTATGTTTTAAAGATCAAATATATCAAATTCTCGATTAAAATTCAAATATTATTGAAATTATTTTAATTAATTATTAGCATTTGAGCTCTTAATAGTCTTTAGAAGAATATAAAAATGTAAAATTTGACAAAAAAACTCTTTGCGCATATGATTTTATCATTAAACTCTTTGATCAACACGAAAACCCGGCGACTGATCCATGCTGAAAAGTATGACGGCTTATGGCCGTGCTTGCGTTTCTGATTCTTTTGGCCGTTACACTGTTGAAATCCAATCGGTTAATCGAAGGCACCTAGAAACAGCTGTTTATCTTTCAAAAGAATTAGCGCGTTTCGATCCCGAGATTAAACAGTGGATTGCAGCTTCGATCAGCCGTGGACAAATCACGGTTAAAATTGCGGTCTCTTTCGATAGGGAAAGTCCGTTAATTGTTCGTCCTAATCTGCCGCTTATAAGGCAGCTTAGGACAGCTTGGAGTCAAATTGCAGATGAGTTGGACATTAAATCTGAAAATCGCCTTTCACTTTCCCTTTTTGCCAAGGAAGAGGGTGTATTAATTTACGATGAGGATTTAAAAGAAGAAAGTGTTGTGAAAGAGAGTCTCAAAAAAACCGTTGAAATGGCCTTGAAACAATGTAATGAAATGAAACAGCGGGAAGGCGCTGTTATTCTGGAAGACATCATGAAACGCATCGACACCATGCGGAAAGCGATGGATCAAATTTTTTTAAAAGCTCCTGGTGCAACCGACCGCTATCGGCAAAAATTGCGTGAACGATTGGAAGAGGTGCTTCCGGGCCTTGTGGAGAATGAAGACAAGATTTTGCGGGAAATTGCTGTTTACGCTGAGAAAGTGGATATTACCGAAGAGATCATCCGTTTTAATTCTCATCTCGACCAATTTACCGATCTTTTGAAGAAGGGTGCAGAGAGCGGCGTTGGAAAAACAGCCGAATTTTTATTGCAGGAATTATTAAGGGAAGCCAACACAATAGGTTCCAAAGCTTCCGATGCAGCTGTCACGCGTCATATTATTGAAATCAAAAGCGAACAAGAAAAAATTCGCGAGCAGATACAAAATGTCGAATAAAAATAGGGCAAAATTACTGGGGAATGTAAAAGAGGGGTTAGCTTTTGTCATTAGTGCACCAGCCGGAACTGGCAAAACCACACTTGTGCAAAAACTGGTTAATGAATTTCCCTGCTTGATGTCCAGTGTATCTTATACCACGCGGCAGCCGCGAAGTGGAGAAGTGCCCGGGCACGACTATGTGTTTTTAAGTCGCGAAGAGTTTGAAAAAAAAATTGCTGCCAGAGAATTTCTTGAATACGTTCAATTATATGGAGCGTATTATGGCACTTCGCAACAATGGGTTCGCGATCAGCGGAAACAGGGCAAGCATGTCTTGCTCACCATTGACACACAAGGAGCTTTGCAGCTTAAAGAACATTATTCCGCGGTGTTGATCTTTATCATGCCCCCCTCGCTGGAAGAGCTTAAAAATAGGCTGGTGCGCCGTAAGACTGAAACTGAAGAGGTGATTGAAAAGCGCTTAGCTGTGGCTCAAAAAGAAATTGAAACTGCCCAGCATTATGATTATATCATCGTCAATGATGATTTGGATGTTGCTTATCAGGTTTTGCGCAGCATCATCATTGCTGAAGAACATCGTTTGAGACTTACTAACAAGGAGATCCTTTAAATGGAAAAAGAACGTTTAACCAACGAAGTCTTTAAAAATAAATTCGTCAACCACTTTGAACTCGTCAACTACGCCATCAAGATGGCTGAAAATATGATTAAAACAGGCCGTGCGCCTCGTATTAAAATCGACAGTGAAAATCCTGCGCTTCTCATTTTGGCCGAAATAGCCAATAATAAAGATACTTTTGAAGATTTCCAAGAGATCATTCCAGCTAAAACCGCTGCTGAGATTGATGAAGAGTTGGATATAAAAGCTGCTGCTATAGCTATTCAAAAAGAAAAGGGACATGAACGTAAAAAGGTGCGGATTACATTATAGCCTATGATCGTTGAATTGGCTGTTGTTACTTCGAACGATATCGTCATATTTGGAGTGGCGATCCTTGCTGTTTTTTTTCTTCTCTGCGGTACATTCTGGTTTGCTTGGTGGGCGACAAACCGCGAAGCGACGTTAAGCCCTTACAGCGGTTTGCCGTTACGCAGGGCTACCGATCTGTCCTATTCGAGTATGGAAAAAGTATTGCGGTTTGTGCACAGCATGCAGCAATTCGATAACCGCCTTTTTGAACTAAGAAAAGCGGCTGTGTGCCGAGAGACAGGCAGAATTTTTCCCAATTGCATCACATGGTACGATGTCATCAAAGTGGATTGGAACTTCATTCAAAAAAGATATAAAGGACATTATGTATCTTGGGGCAGTTTGAATGACGATCAAAAGAAAGCCATTAGGGATGTTCATGAAAGCTTGGATGGATTTCAAACAATATTTTCTTCTTCTGCGCCGTCGCCCCGCATGGTGGAACCCCTTTATGCTTTTGAAAAGCCCGGTCCATTATACGTAGAAATCAATACCGGCGTATTAGTAGGTTGGCAGTGCGTTCCTGAATCCGAATTGGAAGTTTTAGTCGTGCAGAAGCCTATACATATTATTACCATAACCCCTCCTAAAAATTAATTATAATTGAGATATTTATGACCGATAAAATTTTAATCACTTCCGCCTTATTGTATGCAAATGGTCCCTTGCATTTTGGACATATTGCAGGCGCTTATCTTCCAGGGGATTGCTACGCGCGCTTTCAACGCTTGATGAAAAGAGATGTCTTATACATTTGCGGTTCGGATGAATATGGCATGGCGATCACCCTTAGCGCCGACTTAGCTGGCCGATCGCCGCGCGATCATGTCGACATTTTTCATGAAGTGAATAAACAGCTGTTTAATAAGCTGAATTTCTCCTTTGACCATTATTCAAGGACGACTTGGCCGGGCCATGTAGCGCCGACGCATCAATTTTTCAAGGATCTATCCGCCAATGGATATATTGAGGAAAAAGTGACAGATCAGCTTTATTCCGAAGAGGATAAAAAATTTCTGGCCGACCGCTATGTCGTCGGCACATGCCCTAAATGCGGGTATGAAGAAGCAAGGGGAGATGAATGCCCCCATTGTGGAGCTAGCTATGAAGCGACCGATCTCAAAAATCCACGCTCCAAATTGACTAATGCAAAATTAGTGCATAAGCCCACCAAGCACTGGTTTTTGGAACTGGAAAAATTTAAGGAGCGGTTAATCGCTTGGCTCGAGACAAAAAATTGGAAACCCAATGTTGTCAATTTTGTAAAAGGATATATTCAAGATATGCACGCCCGCGCCATCACGCGCGATCTCACATGGGGCGTGTCCATTCCCTTGCCTGACACGGCAGGGAAGGTGCTTTATGTCTGGTTTGACGCACCCATTGGCTATATCTCGGCAACAATGGAATGGGCCCAATTGAAAGGGCAGCCTGAACAGTGGAAAGACTATTGGTTTGATCCCAAAACAAAACTTGTGCATTTTATCGGTAAGGATAACATCCCATTCCATGCCGCCATTTTCCCCGCAATGGTTATGGGGCAAAATCAACCTTACAAACTAGTTGATGAGTTGCCTGCCAATGAATTTTACAAGTTAGAAGGGCGGCAGTTCAGCAAGTCGGACGGCTGGTATGTTGATTTGGCAGAATTTTTAGGACGCTATGGGACTGATCAGATACGTTATACTATTGCTGCTAACGCGCCGGAAACAGCCGATTCAGAGTTTACATGGAGGGATTTCCAGATCCGCTGCAATACTGAATTGCTAGGCAAGTATGGCAACTTAGTCAATCGCGTATTGGTATTCGCAAAAAATCAGTGTGGAGGCAAAGTGCCTGCGGCTGATAATCTGCAGCCTATCGATCGGGAGTTTTTAGAAAAAATGGGCTTATTAGTCGATCAAGCTGCCGCCAGCTATGAGAATTTCAAACTGCGCCGGGCCAGCCAAGTGATCATGGAATTGGCGCAGTTAGGCAATATTTATTTTGACACGAAGCGCCCTTGGCAAGAGGCCAAAAATCCGGACACGCGTACGAGCATGGAAACGACGATCGCCTGTTGCCTTGAATGCATCAAATGTTTGGCACTGATCTCGTACCCCATCATTCCAGAGACCGCCCAGAAAATTTGGAGCATGCTTGGATTTTCCGGAGATCTTGAAAAGGGATCTTGGGACGAGGTGAAAAAAATGAAAATGCCGCAAGGGCAAGCGCTGCAAAAGCCAAAGATCTTATTTACAAAAATCGAAGATGTGCAAATCGAACAAGAGCTTGCCAACCTGCATTCCATGGCAACCAAGCATAAAGAAAGCAAGAAATCCAACGAATATGCCCCTTTGCAGCCTATGGTGGATATTTCAGACGTCAAAAAGTTGGATTTGCGTGTTGGCATTGTTTTGAAAGCGGAAACTGTGCCGAAAAGTAAAAAACTTTTGAAACTTTTTGTGGATCTGGGCTTTGAACAAAGGACGATTTTATCCGGCATCAGTCAATATTATAAGCCCGAAGAGTTAGTTGGAAAGCGAGTGGTTGTGGTCGCTAACTTAAAACCGGCTATCTTGATGGGAATGGAAAGCCAGGGCATGATCTTGGCGGGAGCTTGGCAAGATACTTTGAAGATCTTGGATGTGGAGGGGCTCCCCCCGGGCAGTTCTATTTCCTAGATTTAATTTTGGTGCGGCTACGGAAATCCGCTAAGGCTTTCCGTAGCCGCACTCCAATGGGTCATGAAGCGGCAGCTTAGCGCTAATCCATCTCAATAGCAAAATCATCACTCAATCTCAGACTGAAATGCCTTTTGCGCGCATTTTACGGACGACAGTTTCAAGGCCTTGTTTATCGACTGTTCGAAGAGCGCTAGTGGACAATTTTAATGTCACAAATCGGTTTTCCGAACTAAGCCATAGACGTTTTTTGATTAAATTTGGTTGAAACCGACGTTTAGTTTTGCCTGTCACTTTAAGTCCGATCCCTTTCTTTTTCTTGGCAATCCCGCGAATAGCATATTTATATCCGCGCGTGGGTTTCTTTCCTGTCACTTGACAAACTTTTGACATGTTGAATTCTCCGGTCATTCTTTAAAACGAAAAATGGATGATATCACATCATTTTCTTAAGTCGCAAGAGATAAAAATAATTAATGCAGCGGAAGCCATTTATCATTAACATTGAAACGTTTATTGATGTGCTTATGCCGTTCGAGTTCGACTTGATCAGAAAGCTCGAAATCGGGCATTTGAGCACTTAATTGAGCTTTATAGACATCGATTTTAGCTTTGATTTCCTTGATTTCTTTCCATTCCTCGGCTGTTAGACCAGTGGGGTTATCGATTTTTTCCTTTAATTCACTTCTTTTGATACCTAGCTTTGTGTAGATGGCGGCATGCTGTTTTTGCCGAAGGGATTTGATATCCCGCTTTAAAGCGGCAATAAGGTTGATTTGAGTCTTATCTAAAGGCGAAGAGACAGGTGATTCGCCCCCCTTGGAGAAAGTTGCAGTGTTTTTGTTATCATCAGAGCCTTTTTCTTTTTTTGTCGCTTCATTTGCCTTATCAAATAAGCGTTCAATGCTCATTTTGCGCAAATTTTGATCTAACGCCTCTTCCACTTTTGTATAATTAGTCTTGGCCATAAAAACACCCCCTCTCGTCTCTAAATACATTATAGCACATATTTTAGATTTATTAATAAAACCGCCTTTGTTGAATATATTGCTTAACTAGGCTATTATAACAAAAGTGAAGCAAAAGCGCTTCAGCGAGAGTTTGCATGGAAGAAATTACAGTGGATCTGGCAGTCATTGGCTCGGGACCTGCAGGGCAAAAAGCGGCCATTCAAGGGGCAAAACTTGGCAAAAAAGTTCTTGTCATCGAGAAAAAAGATGAGCCGGGCGGCAACTGCCTTTATAATGGCACAATTCCCTCAAAATCTTTAAGAGAAGCTATTATCGATTTGACCCGTTTTAATGAGCGCAGCTTCTATGGCAGCGACATTAAGCTCATCGATGTCAACATGAGCGACCTGTTCAATCGGTTGCATAAAGTTATCGATGAAGAGCGGAGCATGGTGTTTCGGCAGTTCAAAAAAAATAATATCCGTCTTATCCAAGGGGAAGCGCGTTTTCACGATCACAATCAGATCATTATCGTCGACAACGAATTCCATCTGTCCTATCGGGTCAATGCTAATTTTTTTGTAATCGCAACAGGTTCAAAGCCTCGCAATCCCCAAAATATTCCGTTTGATAATGAAGTGATCTTAGATTCCACACGTTTGCTGGGGATCTCAAAAATTCCCAAAAGCATGGTTGTATTGGGCGGAGGCATTATCGGCTCTGAATATGCCAGCTTTTTTGCTGCTCTTGGAACTGAAGTAACGATTATCGATAAAAAAGATCATATCCTTCCCTTTATTGATTCGGAAATAGGCATCCACTTGCAGACGGCTTTGACAGATATTGGATTGAAGTTTATGGGGCGGAAAGAGCCTGAACAAATTGAACGGCGCGGCGATCATGCTTACGTTCGCTTCAAAGATGGTTCAAGTGTAGAGGCCGATACTTTATTATATGCCTTAGGACGTCAAGCTAATGTAGATGGGCTTGGGATTGAGGATATCGGCATTAAACTCGATGAAAAAGGATATATTCCGGTTAACGCCTTATTTCAAACCTATGTGCAGCATATTTATGCTGTAGGAGATGTCATTGGAGGCCCTTCTTTGGCTTCAACCAGCATGGAGCAAGGACGTTTGGCTGCTAAGCATGCCTTTGGAGGCCAAACCCATCATTTCCCGACATTTTATCCTATTGGAATCTACACCATTCCGGAAATTTCCTCTTGCGGTTTCACGGAAGATCAATTGAAAGAGATGGGATTCCATTATGAGGTGGGTAGGGCTTACCACTATGAGCTTGCCCGCAGTCATATCGTCGGTAGCAATGTAGGAATGTTTAAATTGCTATTCCATGCGGAAACTCTTGAATTGCTGGGAGTGCATGTGATAGGTCGGGGAGCCACCGAGGTGATCCATATCGGCCAAGTCGCGGCGAGTTTTCATGCAAAAATCGATTATTTCATCGATCAGATTTTTAATTACCCTACCTACGCAGAAGGTTATCGGGTGGCCGCTTTGAACGGCATTAATAAAATAAAATTTAAAAAGTAAATGTTTTAGTGAGCATATGGATAATAGCGACCTGGAAGAAAAACCCAAAAAGGTTCTTGAACCTGAATATGAGATTTTGGATGGCAGAGAACAAGACGAAAACAAAAATGACAGCTCCAAGACACAACAGGGAGAATATGTTGATGTTTTAAGCAATCTTCGACATCACCATTTTCCATTTGCAATTCGGATTTTGATTTTTTTGACGGTGATAGGAATAGCGGTAGCCTCCCTGTTTGCAGCTGCCTTTGCCCTTATTAATACCGCCTTAGCAGGCATTTTATTGTTTCAAAATGGGCAGATAAACATCCATATGCAAAAATCATGGAGAAATGTCGGCAAGCTTTTGGTTTTCACGTTTGGGCTTATCATCGCGGTGTTTAATCCCCCATTTGGATTCGGAATCATTGTTCTTTACCTGATGCTGAGGGGAGAGAATCTTAATGCTTCGTTTACCCGCATGTTTTATACTTAACGCTTTTTTGATTTAGTGGGGGCTTTTGAAACGGTAAACCCGATTTTCTTTTGCTCCATCTTTAATTCCACAACGCTATCGCTCGGTATCTTTCCTTCCAGAATAGCTGTAGAAAGCAAATTGATCACGTCTTGCTGAATAAGGCGTTTTAAAGGGCGGGCGCCAAAAACCGGATCATAACCCTCTTCAGCTAGGTGTAAGGCCACTTCGTCGCTCCATTGCAATCCGATATCCCTGTCTCTTAAACGATTTGCCAATTGTTTGAGCTGAATCTCGACAATCAGTTTCATGTCCTCCTTGCGCAGAGGTAAAAATGGGAGTATGTCATCTAGCCGATTAAGGAATTCCGGACGGAAATGCAGTTTGATGATAGGTTCTAGAACAGATAATATGTTCTCTTTGGTCAAACGGGTGCGAGATTGTTTGATTTTTTCTAAAATCTGATCGGAACCCAGATTAGAGGTCATGATAAATAAAGCATTTTTACAATTGACAACTCTCCCTTTGCTGTCAGTGATGCGCCCGTCGTCAAAAATTTGTAAAAGGATGTTGAAGACATCGTGATGCGCCTTTTCAATTTCATCAAATAGAACCACGGCATAAGGACGGCGACGCAGCGCTTCAGTTAACTGACCTCCCTCTTCATAGCCCACATAACCCGGAGGGGAGCCTATCAATTTTGCCACACTGTGTTTTTCCATGTATTCAGACATATCCAAACGGATCATGGCATCTTCTTGATCAAACAGCTGTTGTGCCAGGGCTTTGGCAAGCTCGGTTTTTCCCACACCTGTCGGGCCGATGAAGAGGAAAGCTCCAATCGGTCGGTTGGGATCGCTTAAGCCCGAGCGAGAGCGACGGATCGCTTCGCTGACCGCCTTGATAGCCAAGTCTTGTCCGACCACTCTTTTTTCCAATTCCTCTTCCAGATGGAGCAACTTCTCAGCCTCGCCTTCGAGCATTTTGCTGACGGGAATACCTGTCCATTTGGAAACGATCAAGGCGATTAAATTTTCATCCACCTCTTCCTGCAGCAAACGGTTGGGCTTATTGTTCAGTTTTTCTTCCGCCTCTTGAAGTTCTTTTTGCAGCTTCGGAATGGTGTTGTAGCGCAATTCTGCGACTTTGTTATAATCGGCTTTACGTTCACTTTCCTCTTCTTGAAAACGCAGCTGCTCCAGTTTATTCTTTTTTTCTTTGAATGTTTGGATGATCTTTTTTTCCTCTTCCCATTGTTGTTTCAATAGGTTGAGCTCCTCTTTAATGGAGGCGATGCGCGCTTCCAGTTTTTCAGCTTCGACCTTGGCGCTGGAGGTATTTTCTCGACGGAGAGCTTCCTGTTGGACAATCAAAGTCGACAGCTCCCGCTCTTTTGTGTCGATAGGCAAAGGACGGCTGCCTAGTTGCATCCGGATCAAACTGGCCGCTTCGTCGATCAGATCGATCGCCTTATCGGGCAAACGGCGGTCGGTAATATATCTGTACGATAGAAAAACAGCGGCATGGATGGCCGATTCAGTGATCCGTACGCCATGGAAAATTTCATACCGTTCACGCAGGCCCCGTAAAATTGCTATCGAATCTTCCAAGCTGGGCTCATTGATCATGACCGGTTGAAAACGCCTTTCTAAGGCCGCATCCTTTTCGATGTGTTTCTGATATTCGTTCAAAGTTGTGGCGCCGATACAGTGCAAGGTCCCTCTTGCCAAGGCTGGTTTCAATAAATTGGCAGCATCCATTGCTCCCTCAGTGGCACCTGCACCGATCAAAGTATGTACTTCGTCGATGAATAAGATGATCTGCCCCTCGCTTTTCTCGATATCATGCAGAATCCCTTTGAGCCGCTCTTCAAATTCTCCACGATACTTGGTGCCCGCGATAAGGCTACCCATGTCTAAAGCGAGAAGTTTTTTATTTTTTAGGGCATCGGGCACATCACCGGTGATTATCCGGTTAGCCAACCCCTCTGCAATGGCTGTTTTACCAACGCCAGGGTCGCCGATGAGCATGGGGTTATTTTTTGTGCGGCGGCAGAGCACCTGCATGGCGCGTCTAATCTCTTCATCGCGACCGATGACCGGATCGAGTTTCCCTTGGGAAGCTAAAGCAGTCAAATTCTTGCAGTATTTGTCTAAGGTTTGGAGGCTGGCTTCAGCATTGGGAGAGTCCATATGTCTATCCCCTCTAATTTGTTTGATGTAATCTTCAAGCTGTTTATAAGAGATCCCAGTAGTTTGTTTCCAAGCGGCAATCGGGTCTCCGCCATTCTTCCAATAGGAAAGGAGGAAATGATCGCTGCTGGTATAAGAATCGTTCCATTTTTGTGCGATGCTTTGAGCATCGGCGATGCGGTTTTGCAAGCTGCGTGCGGCTGCTGGCATTTGCTCCGTGGAACCGGAAAAAGTTGGAAGTTTGTCTAATGCCTGTAGAACTTCGTTCAATAAGACGGACGGTTTAGCGTTAAGGCCGCTTAAAACGGAGCTAAAAAGTTCCTCGGGATTTTCTAAAAATGCTGCTAGTAGATGATTTTCAGTGACTTCGGTATTCTTGCGTTGCTGTGCATCTGAAAAAGCCGTTTGCAAGGCATTGGTGACTGCCTCGGTAAAATTTTGGGCTGCCATAAAATCCTCTCGAAAATATACTTTCTATCCTGTTCTTTAATTTAACATAACTTGTTAATTCTCGCTTTCAGTTTTCCCTGCCGATAACGTGCCCGTGCCCGTTTGTTCTTGCCGTTCCTTTCTTCCGCTACCCGTTTCTCATTCAGTTAATCTGCAAGATAAGTTTTTTTTTGAGAATAAACCTTCGGAAAACGGGAACGGCAGGAACAAACGGGCACGGGCACGTTAACGGCAGGATAATGGCAGGAAATGTTTCTAATAAAATTTAATTGCTTTCAAAACATAAATGAAGCAACATCGCGCATAAATTTTCTCCTAAAAACGAACAATGCAAGGTCCGCTATGTCACGCATCATCTACTTATTGCTCATTCTATTTTCAATGTCGCTCGGCTCTGTTGAAACCGATGCTGAATCCAAAGAAAACACCTTCTCAGCTGAAACAAATTCCCTTGACATCCTCTTCGGAGAACCCAATGCAATCATATATGGTTCTGTCAATGTAATCACAGGGGATTATTTTGACTTTTCAACCGATTTAGAACTTCCTGGATCGGATCCCTTAGTACTTTCTAGATTTTATTGCAGCACAGACAACGAAACGAAAATTCCCTTCCGCGCCTGGAAATTCAACCACGACATTGCTGCCTTTGAAAGCCCTGATAACGCACTCACCTTAGGAGATTCCTATGGGGCGAAAATCCCCTTTAATTCCAAATCCTGGGCAGATCCCTCTTTTGGGGACGATAAGTATGACGCAAATTTCACTGGTGTCGTTAATTCAGCTATTTTAAAAAGAAGGCTCACAAATACAGCTCATGAAATGTCTGGCCGTTTTCATGTTAAAAATAAAACGGTTCAATATTCTGCTAAAGATCGAAAGTTAATCGCTAAAGATGGCGGAGGGATCGAGTACTATTTTAGCAATGTAGGAAGCGAAAAAAAAGCTCCGATTCGACAACTGCTAAAACCGAACCGCAACCAATTGAATTACGACTATGACAAAAAAGATAACTTGACCCTTGTTAGAGCCCTTAATTGCATAGGAACTCCATTCGGACAATTTGAATTCAAAAATAGCTTCCCTTCAAAAAATAAAGAACTTGCCGTTTTGAATGTGCATGGTTCCAATCAAATCAATGCGACCTATGAATTTAAACGGCTTAAATCAAAAAAGTGGGTATTGACAAAGGTTCAAAGCACTCAAGCCATTCCAACAACATATCAATATGATGCTCATGGAAGGCTTGTTCGGAGATCAATGCCAGATGGACGGTGCATCGACATTGAATACTTTGCTAAATTAGACAAAGCTCCATTACTGGCACTAAGGCTTCTCAGTAATCGCGTTAAAACCCTTAAAGCTCCCGTTGGAAATGATGACAAGCTGATTCCCATTTACCGCTTCGAGTACGATTTTGCCGCAAAACAAAAAAGCGATCATGTCAAAATTTCAAGAGGAGATGTCAAGGTTTTTGATGCCTATGGTCGATTAACCGCTTACCATTTCGACCAACCAGAAAGATTAAATCAAATTGAACATTTTGAAGGGGTAGAACAACCGCGTCTTTATTCAAAGGAGCAGTTTGTTTGGGGTGCTTCCGAGACTCCAGATGTTGGGAACCTATTGTCAAAATCAATGGTTTTACCAAATGGTGAAACAGTGTTTTGCCGTACCTATGAATATGATGGTGCTGGAAATGTTATTGGAGAGTGCTTGCATGGCAATCTGACAGGGATATCTACAGTTCCTCTCATTTTGGATGATCAAGGCAAACCCATTCCAAATGGATGTGAATGCCTTTACATTGGTCACGAATATTCGAAAGATGGCCGCAATCTGGTGACCTATGAAAATGATCCGATGTTTAACTTCGATTGGATGTATCAATATCACGATAATACCGACCTATTGAAAGCTAAATTTAAGATCGAAGGGAAAGGGATTCGGATCCGAGAATTTTTCGACTATGATGAAAGCGGCAGCGTCGTTACAGCGATTACCGATGATGGTTCTTCGTTAGAGCGAACTAATTTAGCAGATGTTTCCGAAAGGCTCATCACCCGCACGCAAAATACCAAGCAGTTTCCTTTAGGACTTCCGGAAACTGTCGACTACTTTTACCTGGACATGTCTTCAAGAAAAGAAGTTTTAATCAAAACAATCCGCAATTCCTACGATAGTTTAGGCCATTTATGCAAGCAATCTGTGTCTGATAGCCATCAAACATTTTATACTTTGGAATGGACATATAATGCCCGAGGGCAAGAGACAAAAAAAATCGATGAGTTAGGCAACATCACTCTGAAAAATTACGATGACAATGGAAATCTTATCTTTGAACATGGCCCAAATCAAGATGTACGCTATTATTATAACTACGATCGGATGAACCGGCTGCTCAGCAAAGAAGAGGTTTGGAACGATTCCACCCTCCTTGTCGAACGGTACGGATACGATTATCTAGGAAATCGAATTTCCTCTACCGACATTTACGGGCAAGAAACAAAATATGAATACGATGAATTTTCCCGATTGAAAAAAATCATTTATCCAGCTGTTCTGGATGAAAATGGAAATAAGATTAATCCTACGGTTTTAAAAGAATATGATGCCTTAGGTCATGTCACAGCGAACATCGAGGCTGATAGAGCTAAAACCACCACTTGTTATACTGTCAAGGGCGATCCCTATCTTATTACCTATCCAAATGGATCCCAAGAGAGGTTTGAATATGGCCTGAAAGGGGAACTCAAAAAAATGATTACCCGAGATGGCAGCACAAGGCTATATACATATGACTTCTTGAGACGTTTGATCAAAGAGGAATTGTATGCCTCCGATGGGCGTCTAGTGGATTCCTATGCTTGTGTCTATAACGCTTTTCATTTGCTAAAAGAGATCGATGGCGAAGGCGTGGCTAAGGAATATCAATATGATGGCGCTGGTCGCTTGATATGCGCCCGTAAGTTGAACAGCAAAACAACCTTTGTCTATGACAATTTGGATCGCATCATAAAAAAAAGGGAATCGGTCGATACAAACTCAACTCATGATTTGATCACGCAGTCCACATGGAATGCACAGGGACAATGCACTTCGGAACTGATTGTAGATTCCTTAGGGCATATGTATAGCAAAGTGGAATACATCTATGATAGCGTTGGCAATCAAGAGGAAGTGATCACTTATAACGATGCGGGGATATCAAGAGAAATCACGCACCACAATCCCCATGGCAATCTTTGTCAGACAACGGATGCACTAGGGAATACAACCCATATCCGCTATTGCTATCCATTCATTCGCCGCACTGAAACGACCGATCCGTCAGGGCGCCTGACATTTACTGTCTGGGATGCATTAGATCGCGTAATCTTGATTGAAGAGCGCAATCCTTTTGGAAGTGTGATCAAGAAGCAAGAATTCAACTATGATTGTGTTGGGAATAAGCGTAGTCAAATTGATACGGTAATTACATCTGAAGGCAGTTTGCGCAAGCATTGCGTCGCTTGGGAATATGACAACATGCACCATGCGATATGTCAAACGGATGCTGCCGAAACACCCATGCAAAAATGCACCCGCTATACGTATGATTCAGCAGGCAGGCTTGCTTCAGAAACAAAGGCAGATGGACAGCGATTAAATTATCAGTATGATCCCTTGGATAACATCACCGCGTGCTTTTCCGATGACCATCAAGTCGATGAGGCTTATCGATATAATTTACGTGGTCAATTGATTGAGGCCGCAGATCTTGCAAATAAACATGTCACGCAAAGGGAGTACGATCGACTTGGACATTTGATAAAAGAAACTCTTTCTAACGGATTGACCTTAGAATATAGCTACGATTGGGTTGGTAGAATATTCAATATACGACTTCCAGATCTTTCCTGGACTGAACACACTTACAAAGGACCTAATCTGCATGAGATGGCGCGCATCAATAAGGAAGGGGTAGAACAATATGTCCATACGTATGGAGAGTACGATCTTTCGGGAAATCCCTGTCAAGCAATCTTGATTGGAAAAGCCGGCGAAGTTCGATATAAGTATGATTTAGATCGCAGCCTGAAGCAGATTACAGCTCCAGGCTTTAGCGAAGAGATTCAGCAGCGCGATCAGGTCAACAATCTGACAAAACGCACATTGAATGATTCCACAGGCAAAATTGAATATTTATATACATACGATGATTTAAATCAGCTTGAAACAGAAGAGGGCCATGTGAAGCGGGTGAATTCCAATGATTCGCTTCATAATCCTCTTGTTCTTGATGGATATGAGACAATTATCAATCCGTTGAATCAATTGATTGAGTGGAAAGATCTCAAGTTTGAATATGATCTGAATGGCAATCGTGTATTGAAAATAGATGCAACAGATAATCAAGAGCACCGTTATGAATACGATGCTAAAAATCGGTTAGTGGCCGTTTATGCTGAAAATCAAAAGTTTGCCTATCAGTATGATCCTTTGAATCGGCGAGTAGCAAAAATCATTTATAAAAAAGATGGAAGCAATTGGCAACCCATCCGCACGATTCGTTACATCTATCAGGATGAAAAGGAAATTGGAGCCTGCGATGAGGTGGGTAATCTTATTGAACTGCGTGTATTAGGCCGTAAGGCTCTTGGAGGGGAGATTGGAGCCGCCGTAGCCATTGAACTCCAAGGAGAACCCTACGCAACTGTGCACGACCACTGCGGCAATGTAGTGAGCTTGATTAAGGCTTCGGACGGTTCTATCGCAGAGAGCTATCGTTATTCTGCATTTGGGGAGGAAACTCAACAAGCCAATCATTCCAAAAATCCATGGAGATATGCAAGTAAGCGGTTTGATCCGGAAACCGGGTTTATTTATTTTGGAGAACGCTATTACGATCCAATGACCCATCGATGGATCAATAGGGATCCCGCAGGATATGTGGACGGATTGAATCTGTATGCTTATGTGCAGAATAACCCTTTCCGTTATGTCGACCCCGACGGTCGGTTTGTACAATTGGTATTTGCAGTGGATTTAATCTGCTTTGCTGTGGGAGCCGAAGCGATGATCATCACCCCCACTCTGATACAAGTGGCGTCGATTGCGTTAACTTGTGCAGCCTCATATGCGACATATAATACGGCAAAATATTTAAACAATTACGTTGAAGTACAAAATCAAAATGTGCACATCGTGAATCAGATTGGGAACGATTCTGCGGGGTCAGAAAAGCCATCAATCGCTGATCCAGATACAGAAAAAAAGGGCGGGCGTAATCGATTACAGCCCGATCCTCAAGCTGAAGGAGCACATGATACTTTCAGACGAGATCCGAACACAGGCAAGATTGAACATTACGAAGAATGGCGTCCTCAGACAAATCCACGTAATCCTACTCCATGGGAAAGCGTAAAAAGATATGATGGAGTCGGAAAAGAAAAGGGACATTATAATTCAGAAATTGGAGAAAGAATATATCATCCTCATGTACATGATCCAGCGTGTGAAGGTGGTATCCGTTATGCTCAACCCTGGGAAATACCGAAATAATAAGAGGAGAAATCTAATGGATGAAAGTGATTTTATTTGGCTTTCAAAATGGTATAAGAGTCATTGCACGGATGATTATAAAAATGACGGAATTATACATGTAGGTACATTAGATAATCCTGGATGGGCTTTAGATATTAATTTAGAAAATACTGAACTAGAAAGAAAGAAATTTCCAGCACTTTTAGTAAATCGTTCAGAAAATAACTGGCTACATTGTAAAATAGTAAATAATAAATTTATAGGAGATTGTGGCCCTCTTAATTTTTCTGAAATCATTTACATATTTCGTCATTGGGCCGAGTTATATCAAAATGAGAATGATCATTTAACAACGAAATACAAAGCAATTCAAAACGATGATGATTTTAAATGGTTACAACATTGGTATTTGAGTCAATGTGATGGAGATTGGGAGCATATTTTTGCAATAATAATAGATACAATAGGCACTAATGGCTGGCATATAGAGATTAGTTTAAATGAAACTATATATGAAAACGTTCCTTTTATCAGCATAAATGAATTTAAAGGAAAAAATGATTGGTATAAGTGTGAAATTATTAAAAAAGAATTTATTGCAAACTGCGATCCTTTGAAATTGAATTTAATGATAAAGATATTTCGTGAATGGGCTGAAAATTGTCAAAAAAAAATCATATGATGAGAATAAAGTAATGCATACGAAAGAAAATGATTTTTTGTGGTTCTCAGAATGGTATCGCAATCATTGTTTTGGCAATTTGAAGAACGAAAGACGTCTATCGTTAGGTACATTGGATAATCCTGGCTGGAGCCTGAAAATTAATCTGGAGGATACTGAATTGAAAGGTAAAAAATTTCAATCAATAAAAGTAGATCGAACAGAAGATAATTGGATTTGTTGTTTCTTGAAAAATAATAAATTCATTGGCGTGGGTGGGCCTCTTAATTTATCAGAAATCTTTTACATATTTATTAATTGGGCTGAATTATATCAGAACGAGAAGAAATCAGATTCTAAAACAAATTTCAAAATGATTCAAAAAAATGATGAATCAACCTTTCTGCAAAAATGGTTTTTGAATCAGTGCGATCAAGATTGGGAGCATATGTTTGGAATACACATTGAAACATTAGAAAAAATAAATGACATTGGGTGGCATGTAAATATTAGCTTGAACGAAACTATATATGAAAACGTTCCTTTTATCGGTATAAATGAATTTAAGGGAAAAAATGATTGGTATAAGTATGAGATTATTGAAAATGAATTTATTGCAAGCTGCGATCCTTTAAAATTGAATTTAAGGGAAAAAATGATTGGTATAAGTATGAGATTATTGAAAATGAATTTATTGCAAGCTGCGATCCTTTAAAATTGAATTTAATGATAAAGATATTTCGTGAATGGGCTGCGAATATTAAAGAATATTTAACCATCGTTACGCTGCTCCGCAGCTAAATTAAATTTTAATGCTTACCCCCATGTGGGTTTCGGACCAAACCGGCATTATAAGCTGCGGACATATGATTATTTCTTATGATGTTCCCACGTGGTTTCAGGCATGTGAGTAAGATGATTGACATAACGGGAAACAACAAAAAGATAATCAGAAAGGCGATTGATATACATGATCACTTGATCGGAGACGTCTGTGTGCTGATGGATAGGAATAACAAGCCTTTCAGCCCGTCGACAAATGCTGCGCGCTAAGTGAAGCATCGCACCCGAAGGATGTCCGCTCGGCAGAATAAATGTTTTAAGCTCTGGAAGCTCCTGTTCCATTTCGTCTATCCATTGCTCCAAAAGAACCGTGCCTTCAGAGTCAAAACGGGTTTTGCCGATTTTATAGTTAGAAGAGGAGGTGCGAGGGGTCGCTAAAGCAGCCCCCAAATCAAACAAAGTATGTTGAATAGTTGTCAGCTGATCACGGATCATATGGAATTTGCTGACATGGGGTAAAAACGAGAGCGCTGCACCAATGGCACTGTTGCATTCATCCACAGTCCCTAAAGCATCAATGAAAGGGTCGTTTTTAGGGACTCGGCTTCCATTAAATAAGGACGTTTCGCCCTTATCACCTGTTTTTGTATAGATCTTCATTCTCATATGGGCGCGATAGTACCGCCTGAAAAAAAATAAGGAAAGGGAAATTTCAATGAGAGTTTATTCGGGGCAAAGATGTGAAAGTTCTTTGCGGAATTGATTCAGAGCTTTGGGATCGTGTTCCCTTTTGGCAGTGATCGATTCAGCTTCATGCAGATGCTCCCATGCTTTATTATAATGCATTCGTTCGGCATAGATAGCCGCTAGGTAATATTCGGCAGACGGATCGGTGGAATCGAGCTGATGATATTTTTCTAAGACGGACAGTGCTTCGTCAAATCTGTGAAGCTGAAGCCAGGTGACAGCTAAACCAAACAGGGCTGCGCGAAATTTGGGCTGCCTTTCAACCACTTTTTCCAAGGCCATCCGTTTTTTTATAATCGATTCCCGCGTTTCATCCACATACATGAACAGAGGTTTAATATCCTCTGGCTCAGCGAAGCCATTTAAAAAATCTTCGGCAACAGTTTGTTTGGAAACGGCAAAATCGGGCAAATGATCCTTAACTTGTTCCAATAAGGCTTTTCCTTCATCTATATTGCCTACCAGTATGGCATTGTAGCCCATGAGTTCTTTAAGAAGCATGTCATTGATCAGATAAGGTGTGGCTTTACGATAGGATGCCAGGGCTTTTGCGTAATTTTCTTGCTGCCAATAGACGGAGGCTTGGTTGAAATGGGCCAATCCGATCACATCTTTGATCGAACGGTGTTGTAAGGCGCGTGTTTCAATCCCTAGATATTCCTCTGAATCAAGATGGATCCCTCTTGCGGTCGTTTCGATATTGATGATTTTATCCCCATTGCGGTAGCGGACGTAAATATGACCGGGAGGGGTAATGATTTCCAAAGGTAAATCAAGACGTTGCGCCAAGCATAGATAGAGAATGGAGACGCCCAAGCATACCCCTCGGCGAGAATCTAAGACGGAAGGGAGAAAGGTGTATAAATCGATATCTTTGGCGTACAGGGAGTGGGGTGGAAAGCGGTACCCCATTTCATCAAAAATAAAGGAACTGATGGCGCGGATTTTTTTTTCGGGAGGTGCCTGCAAGTCCAATTTTGTCAAAATTTGAAGAGCCATTAAATCCAAGAGGGCTTCGTAGCTGCGGATGATGGCAAGCTGATCTTCAGTGACGGGAAGTTGACTGAGAAGCAATCCTCGAGCCAGATCAATTTCCTCTGAAGGCAGCGCTAAGACCGCCTGTTCTGAGGTGGTTTGATGCCCCTTCAATTTTCGGTGGGGAAGCCAAGCCGATATTTTTTCGATTTCGATCAGTTCGATCGGATCAATTTGGATGCATTCTGCATCCGGCTGCTTGTTCACTAATGAAAGGATAGATTCTATAGTCGTGGGCAAGGTTGGCGGAGCTGTATAGGAAAGAGTATTGGTAGATCCGGAAAGCAGCCTCCATGCATCTTTTAGGGCTTGCTGCCCTTCGGGAAAGTCTCGATAAAGCTCATAAAAAGCCAAATGCTGCGGCAGCGATTTTGGATCAAGGCTATTGTAGAGGGCGTGCACTTTGGAAGGAGAGGAAGATGGAGCTGCTAAGGCTATCTCCGACCATATTAGCATGAAAATAAGAGATTCAACCCTAAACATGATAACAGAAGCCTTTCTTTTCTAAAGATTGGGGCATCATGTTATCACATCGTGCATGAGTTGTGCAAGATTGTCATTTGTGACGATCTCTTCGACATAGGGACGAAAGCGGTAGGTCCAGTTGCAAGGGGAGATGACTCCGGGGACATTGATGATTTCATCGGTAGGATCGGGCCAGGTCATTTCAGGTATGACGGCAAGATATTCATTCAACAAATTGATGTGAAACAAGCTAGCAGAGTGATGGCTGTCGTATAAGATCTCTTGATGCTGTTGCGGCTGAAGTTCGGGTGTATAGATCCATCCTTTAAACCGAGCATATTCTTTTGCTTCATCGGGATTTTTTTCCCACCATAAAATAAGGGTATCGGAATCGTGTGTGGATACGGTTGTCATGCTTTCGATGGGGTAATTTTTTGGGTCGATGAATCTTTTATCTTCATTCCAAACCCTTTCCCAGCGCATGACTTTTGTGCCGCAGATGCCGAGATGTTTCATGCAGAGGCGTACTTCGGGAGGGATAACGCCTAGATCTTCGCCGATGGGAAGCAGAAAACTGTTAGCTAGGAGTTCGCGCATGATTTTTTCCCCTTGAGGAATCCACTGCGAAGTATCTGTGGGCATAAAGAGACCCTCTTTAGCTGGTTTATCAAGCGGAATAGCCCAGATGCGAAAAAAGCCTACAATATGGTCGATGCGATATAAATGATAAAGCGAGCTGGCCGCTTTTAATCGTTGAATCCACCATTCATATTTATTTTGTTCAAGATGGTCCCAGTTATAGAGGGGGAATCCCCATTTTTGCCCCTCTTTGGAATAGATATCCGGAGGGGCTCCTGCCGCATAATCTAGCCTAAAATTTGTGCGATAGCGCCAAACATCGGCGCTTTCACGGTTGATGAGGATGGGGATATCCCCTTTGAGCAGAATCCCTTGCTGGGCGGCTTTATTTTTTACATCGCGGAGCTGCTGAAAACATAGATATTGGATCATCCGTTGAAAGTTCATTTCGATTTTAAAAGCATTGAGGAGATGTTGATAGTCTTGGGGGGTAGGATCGCGGATTTCAGCCGGCCATTGTTCCCATGGTTCCCAATTGCGTTGGATTTTGATCGCTTTGAATAGGGCGTAGCTGTCTATCCAAGGATTGCGGCTTAAGAAAAGCAGATAATCATAAGAGTTGAGAATGGCATCTCCAACTTGTTGGAAATAGGCACGTAGAAAACGATCCCGTAAAGGGCCAAGTTTTTCATAGTCGACCCGTTGCGATTGAGAAAGTGTGCGCATTTCATCAAGAAGGGCTTGATGATTTGGGATTTTTTCGATGTTTCGAAGGTGGGATAATCCAAGATGCATGGAATTGAGAGCGGTGGCGGAAACAGAGCAATAAGGACTTGTTTCCAGTCCTCCATCATTCAAGGGTAGCAGTTGGATCACATCCAAACCAATTTTTTTGCACCAATCGATCATAGGAAGAAGATCGGTGAATTCGCCAATTCCGCAGCTTTGTTGGCTGCGCAAGGCAAAGAGTGGGATATTGATGCCGTGGTGTTGACGGACGCCGACTTCACGCCATTGTGAACCGGCAGGAGTTGAAAGCAATGTACTAGCTTGTGTTGTCATTTTTTTATTTTAACTTTCTCTTGAGTACAATTCAATGCAATGCGCAAAAGTAGCTAAGGCGCTCTCTGTATCGACTTTAGGCTTTTTCTTTCATACTACGCTGCTCTGCAGCTAAAATTGTTTCTTTGCACTCCACCACACTTGCTCGCTGACGTTCGCTACGTGCGGGGCTGGTACCCCTGAGAGGTTAGGCGTTCTAAACTTCTTATTCAACGCAAAGGCGCCAAGGCGCCAAGGCGCAAAGAAACCAAAACTTTGCGTCTTGGCGCCTTAGCGCCTTTGCGTTGAATAAGAAGTTTAGAACGCCTAACCTCTCAGGGTCGGTAATGACGTAAAAAGCCTAAACTCGAGTCTGTGAACCCTGTTCTTTCTGTGGTAAAAAAATAATACTTTTAAGGACGCAGGCCGAACATGCCTGATGAGGTTTGGAGATTAGAAGCAAGTGGAACTTCGCCATGCTCTAAGGCCGTTTTCCACTTCAAGGCTTTTTCTGTGAAGGGACCAATGGCATCGGCGATTTTTTCGCCGGTTAGATCTTTGACATTCAAGTATTTGAATAAGATTATATGCTCAGTTTTTTGACTAAAGGCAACGGTTCCATGGTTGGGCCCAGAAAGTCCATTAGACTTTAGGGCTTCCTTAAAGACATTTTCGCGGTATCGACCGGGAGGAATCGGTCCTAAATCGCATCCAAGCAAGATATTTTGGGCATGAGAATCCATTTCTAATTGCAGTTTAAGCTTATTAGGCAGAGAAATTAAGCAGGAATTATTTCTATCAGGATGCAAGTCGCTGATTTTTAATGTTTTACCCAATTCTTCTAAAAGAGCCTCAAATAAAGCCTTAACCATGCTGTGGATCTCCTCAATTATTCTTCATCTTCCTCAACGCCTTCTTCCTCTTCATCTTTTTCGACGATTTCTTCCCATTCATCTTCGAGATCTTCCAATGCTTCAATGATAGCCATATAAAGTTCGTCGCGGTGTTGAACCGATTTATAGATTTGATTCATAGCAACTTCACGAACCGCATCCCTGATCTGGCTGAAAACAATAATTTTAGCGATAAGCCACTGCTCAATACCAAGCTTAGCAGCTGCTTGAAGGACTTTACTGGCTGATGGATATCTTTCTGCAGCTAAGACCATGAACTGTTTGGCCATCGATTCAAATGTCAATTGGTTGGGAAGTTCTAACCCTTCTTTATCAAATAGTTTTTCCATGAGGCCCATACGCCCTTTAAAAAAGCGGTACACTCCCAAGATAGCTTGCAAAGAACGGGTCTCAGAAAATAAACGGTGCAAAAGTCCGCGTGGAATGGAGGGGCCTTTGGATTTGAGGTCGGCTCCCAGCGAGTGGAGAAGAAAGTCGATCACTTTCTTGAGTTCTTTAAAGGAATAGCGGTTGGCTAATTCTTCGAATAACATGGAAGATTCGCGGGGGTTGGCGGTGATATCTCGATAGAGGTCGCGCATGGAAGTGGGCGTTCCAAGCCCCTTTTCAGCTGCTTGGCGGGCTTGGCTGCTGATATTTCGTCCGGCAGCAATTTCCCGTCCGAAATCGGTGGAAAATTCATCGCGGAGTTCTTGGATCAGCCTATACAATTCGCCATCTGTCGTTGCCAAGAGGAATTCTAGGGCTTCATCTGAGAGGGAAACATCGGGATAAAATTCACGGACTGTTTTTAATATCTCTTCCTTTGAATCACCCGGTTTGATCCTTTCGCGAAGCATTTGCAGGATATTGGCTTTGAGTTCCGGATTGCGGCGCTGGAATTGGTCGGCTTCGTCTTTGATCCGCTCTATAGGCAGCAATCTTTGCGCTTTTTCGCCTGCTTTGACGTTCTTTTTGATGGCGCCGCGGCGGGAAGAGAGGGATTTTTCCGTTTTGGTGCGCGCTGCAAACGGGTTGACAGCTTCCCGCTGAGCATCCAAGAATGCAAATTGGCTCTCTTCCTGTTCGGCATGCAATTCTTGGAGGTCTTCCTTGGCCACTTCTTTCATTGCTTCCAACGTGACGTTAACAGTTGGTCCTCGTTGGATTCCACCTAGATCAGGCATATCCTCCCTCCTTGGAGAGAACGATTAAATGACTCGAGCATCCATGCTCTTAAGAAATTTGGATCCTTCCTAAAGGTTGAATTCTTATTTCAGGGACAATTTCTTGATAAGAGACAACGGAAATATCGGTAAATTCCATTTCAATAAGCTTGCGGACAAAGCGGCGTACGTCGATAGCTGTGAGGATAACCGGCGGCTGTCCTCCTGGTGGAGGGGGTGCGACGGTATTTCTTACCGCTTGCAGGATGAGTTGGACAGAATCGGGGTCAAGCGCTAAGTAAGAACCCGCTGACGTTTGTTTAATGGCTCCGCGGACCATATCTTCGATTTCAGGATCGAGAATATACACCGATAGAACAGATTGCCCTTGAGAATATTTGATAACTGATATAACCGTTTTAAGGAAGAACGCACATATTCGGATAAGAGGACGGTATCTTTTTCCGTTTGGGCCCACTCGCTAAGCGCCTCCAAGATGGTACGTAGGTCTTTGATGGAGATTTGCTCCTGAATCAACCGTTTAAAAATATCGGTCATTTTTTGCAGAGGGATCAAACGAGTGACTTCTTTAATCAGATCAGGAAACGATTTTTCCATAAATTCAAGCATCGATTTCACTTCTTGAATGCCTACAAATTCGTTGGCATAATGGCGGAAGAAGTAGGAGAGGTGCAAAATCATCACTTCCAAATGATTCCAATACTTAATTCCGGCTTTATCTAACAGCTCCTTATGTTTGACTTCGACCCAAAGCGAGGGTAAACCTAGCGAGTTTTTATATGTTGTAAAAGGGAGATTATACCGTTTTAAGTTCTCTTCATTTTCATTTGTCAAAACATGCCCTTCGATAACTTTACCGCGGACAATCGGCACTTCATTTAAATGGATGGAGTATTCATCTTTCTCGAGGATAGGCGAATCGGTACGCACGTGCACGCCGGGAAAACGGACGCCTAGGTCGTGCATAGAGGGCTTGCCGCATTCTCGGGATCATTTGATCGACGAAGGCTTGCCCTTTCGTGGCTTTTTGAATTTCCAAACTCAGCCCCTTGCCGCTTCTAATACAACGGGGAGGGTCAAGGCATAGTTGTCGATCCCGCCGCCCGCAATGACTTTATGCCCTTTGACCGAGGTATCCACCGTCGATCCCTCCATCGAGGATATGCCGGCCGCGCCAGGGCCTCCTGCCGCCGTTTCTGCACGCTGCGCTTCGGTCGACCAGAGGGCATAACCGATCAATCCTAAGGCTGAGGCCAAAATCATAAAGGGGCGGGTGGAAATCCAGGCAGCACTGCCATGCCCATCAAAAAGCCGGCGGCGATAATCAACGCTTTAGGTTGTTTTAGCAACTGACCCGAGATTTCACTACCTAAGTTGGATGATTCTTTATCGCTGGTAACGCGGGTTGTGACGATACCGGCTGTAATGGAAATCAGCAGAGCAGGAATTTGGGTGACTAAGCCGTCACCGATGGAGAGCAAGGAGTATGTTTGCACAGCTTGCATCATTGTCATGCCGTGAATTCCCCAACCGATGAAAATACCGCCGCACAATGTTGATAAGAGTGATAACGATACCGGCAATGGCATCCCCTTTAACGAATTTCATCGCACCGTCCATGGCACCATAGAGTTGGCTTTCTTTTTGAATGGCCATCCGTCTTTCACGGGCTTGGTTGGAATCGAGAATCCGGCACGCATGTCGGCGTCGATACTCATTTGCTTACCTGGCATGGCATCCAAGGTAAAACGGGCGGCAACTTCAGCAACCCGCTCAGCACCCTTGACGATAACGATGAATTGCACCAAAGTGATGATCAAGAAGATAACACCGCCGACAACAAAGTTACCCCCGACGACGAAGTTACCGAATGAGAAAATGATTTCCCCGGCATTAGCATGTAAGAGAATCTGTCGGGTGGAGGCAATGTTGACCCCAAGGCGATAGAGGGTTGTAATCAGCAAAAGCGAGGGAAAGATCGACAGATGGACGGCGCTTGGGATATACAGAGCGACCATCAAAAGCGATACAGACGCCGTCAGGTTTAAAGCGATCAGATAGTCGATGATATGAGGGCCGACCGGCAAGATGATCATAGCCAAAATGGATATAATCAAACAGGCAAGCGCAATATCACTAGAGCGCGCAATCGTATCAAGGGAGCGCTCCCCCCCCAATCGTGCCGTGATGCCATCTAATATTCTTTTTAAAAAATGCATTTCCGATTTCTCCACTTATTCGAGGCGTTCAGAATAATCAAAAGCGTCTTCTGTATTCAACGAGTTAATCCAGCGTAATATTTCTGCTATTATTTCATAAGTATCTTCCGGCACAAATTCATGGACATCGCCTTCATCAAAGAGTTTTCGTGCCAATTTGATATTTCTAACGACAGGAATTTCGTGTTTTTCGGCCAGAGCGATGATTCTTTGAGCTAGAATATCTTGACCCATAGCGATAATGTAGGGAGCTGCGTCAAGGTCTTTATCATATCCAATGGCGACGGCAATATGGGTTGGGTTAGTGACAACCGCCTGAGCTTTTCGAATGCCGCCAAGCGGGCCATCCGAATAGGCGATTTCTTGAGCGATTTGGCGTCTTTTGCCTTTGATATGGGGGTCGCCTTCTGTGTTTTTATATTCCTGTTTAACTTCAAATTTTTCCATCATCATTTCTTTAGCGAAGTTAAATTTCTGATAAGAGAAGTCAAGAATAGCAACGACAAGGAAAAAGAAGCCTACTTTTAAAACGACTTCGAGTAAGAAAGAGTTAAATATAAGCAGTGCGCCTGCTGTCGGAACCGATAATGTCCTGATCAAAACAGGCAGGCTGTTATACATGACATTATAGATCAGAAAGGAAGCGACTGTTATTTTAAGAACGGACTTAAGTAATTCTACTAGTGTTTTTAGTTTAAATTTAGCCTTTAAATTTTGTATCGGATCGAACTTTTTAGGATCAAATTTAAAGACTTCAGTGGCAAAAACAGGTCCTACAATTAAGAAATTGATCGCAACGCCAACGAGTGCTACGATGGCCAAGATAGGAATGCTAGAAACAAAAATGACTATAAAAGAATTTTCCCAGAATTGAGTAATGACTGTTGTCAAGTCTTCATGGGGAACCATGCGGAAGGCTGCCACAAGAAATTGGCTCATATTTCGATAAAGATATTCCGACATTCCCAGAACTAGCCAGATAGAGACAATAAATGTAAAAGCTGATGGTAAATCCTGAGATTTAGCAACTTGACCTTTCTTTTTAGCATCCCGCAATTTTTTCGGTGTCGCCTTTTCGGTCTTTTCAGCCATAATAGCCTCTAATCAATTTAGGACCTTAGGACTCTTAAAATGGTCAAAAGCAACAAAAAACCCTAACTTTGTTAAAGCCAAAGAAGATCCATTAAATTTGCCCTTCATATCTAGTATAAGAAAGAAAATTCTGCCCTGTCAAGATAAATTAATTAATTATTATAAGGTGATGAATAGTATAAAATAAATTGAAAAATCGCTAAATATTTAACTATAAATCTAAAAAAGTTATTGCAATAAATTAATTGGTTTTTGCTGTTTTGACCTTTTCGTTTCGGAAATACGATATGTAATTGATATTTTTGCAAAAGTTAACTATACTTCCTGAAATATTGATATAACAGAGTAAAAAACCAGGATACAATTATATGACAGGACTTTCTTGCGGTATTGTTGGACTTCCCAATGTCGGTAAATCTACAATATTCAATGCCTTAACGTCGATTATGGCAGCCGCTTCGAATTATCCCTTTTGCACAATAGAACCCAATGTGGGCGTGGTCGATGTATTTGATCCCCGCTTACAGGTATTATCGTCAATCTCCCATAGTGCCAAGATTGTTTACGCCACGATGCAATTTGTTGATATTGCCGGTTTGGTAGAAGGAGCTTCCAAGGGAGAAGGGTTGGGAAATAAATTCTTGGCCAATATTCGAGAAGTTGATGCCATCTTGCATGTTGTGCGCTGCTTTGATGACTCGGAAATTGTGCATGTTGCGGGACAAATCGATCCAATCAATGACATTCAAGTCATTAATTTAGAGCTTTGCCTTGCCGATTTACAGATGGTAGAAAATGTGTTGAGCCGCTTGGAAAAACAGAGCAAAGGCAAAGCGGAATTTCAGGAGGGGATCGAATGCTTGCAACGCATTCGCGACCATCTCAATCAGAATAAACCGGTGCGCATGCTGGAGTTTAGTTCAATTGAGAAGGAGTTCTTAAAGCCTTATGCTTTTTTAACAGGCAAAAAGGTTTTGTATGCCGCCAATGTTTCCGAAAAAGAACTTCCCAAAATGGAAAATGAATACGTTGCCAAAGTGCGGGAATATGCTTTAGCTGAAGGCAATAGCGTCATCCCCATTTGCGCCAAGGTGGAAGAGGAGATCGCTCAGCTACCCTCTGCTGAAAGGTCACTTTTCTTGGAGAGCTTGGGCTTGCAAGAATCGGGATTGCAACGTTTGATCCGCTCTTCCTTTAATATGCTTGATATGATCACTTTTTTAACCACCGGAGATATGGAAAGCCGCGCTTGGACCATAAAAAAAGGCACGACTGCCATCGAAGCAGCAGGTAAGATCCATACCGATTTGCAAAAAGGGTTTGTTCGCGCCGAGGTTGTCCCTTACAAAGATATGGTTGCACATCAAGGACGGAGCGGCGCACGTGAAGCAGGTTTAGTCCGCTTTGAAGGTAAAGATTACATTGTCAAAGACGGCGACGTGATCATTTTTATGCATCACTAAACTAAATATAAAGGGATAGATGAAAGAAGAAAAACAAGACGATCATATCTTTGTAACTTGCGGCGATGGGTTAGAAAAGTTGGTCGAAGAGGAGCTCAAGGCGTTAGGATGCACTAAACTGCGCCCAGGGTTTCGCGGAATGTATGTCGAGGAAGCTTCGTTAGAAGATATCTATCGGATTAATTATTGTTCTAGAATAGCCAGCCGGGTGCTGCTGCCGATCCATAAATTTCGGTGCTTTGATGACAAGTCGCTTTACCGCGCCGCTATGAATGTGGATTGGAGTCTTTATCTGCCTGAAGGAAAAACATTGGCAATTGACTCTAATGCCACCCATTCCAAATTGCGCAATAGCCTTTATGCCGCGCAGGTTGTGAAAGATGCCATTTGCGATCAGTTAAGGCAGAAAAGAGGATCACGTCCAAGTGTAGATACTGCCTCTCCTGATGTTCAGCTGAATTTATTCATTCGCGAACCGCACGGAATACTGAGCTTTGACACATCAGGAGCTGCTTTGCATAAGCGAGGTTATCGTTTGGAAGGGGGCGAAGCCCCTTTGCAAGAATCGCTGGCAGCGGCTTTGTTAAAAATCGCTAATTTTCAAGGAAATGAGATTGTTTGCGACCCTTGCTGCGGATCGGGTACCCTACTGATCGAAGCGGCTTTGCTGGCTACACATACTCCTCCAGGTTACTTACGCCAAAAATGGGGATTCATGCGGTTGCCTGATTTTTCTCCGACGGCTTGGTTTGAAGTGAAAGCACAAGCGGACAAAGAGAGGCTGCCTTTAAATCCCGGGCAATTCTTTGGCTGTGAAGTCAATAAAAACACCGTGCGCATCTGTAAAACCAATCTAAGGGCTGCAGGTTTTCATCATCACATCGAAATTGCCGCTTGTGATTTTCGTGAGTATTCACCGCCTCGGCCGCCTACTTTTGTCATAGCCAATCCCCCGCATGGCAGAAGATTGGACGATGTGAAGCATCTTGGAACCTTATACAGGGCGTTGGGAGATTTTCTTAAGACTAAGACCGGCAAACCTGCCAAAGGGTTTGTTTTTACAGGCAGCCTTGAATTGGCTAAAGAAGTTGGACTGGCACCAAAACAAAGACATGTGATCAACAATGGCGGAATAGACTCCCGTCTGCTAGAATTCGATTTGTTCTAAACAATGTAGGTTTTATGGAACTACCTGCGCTGTTGCACAAGTCCTTACATTATACTGCTGATGCATCAAATGAAGAAATGCTCTATCGCCTTTTGGAGGCAGAGCCATCTCATTTGATTAATTTTTTGACGCAAGCCTGCGAAGATGAAACATGGGCGGAGAATCATCCACAATTTATGCGCTCTGCGCTAGTATGGGTGACAGAGCAGTTTTATTATGACCGATTGATGATGCCTTTTGCGCAGCGCATTGCCAAAGCCATCAGGCCCCATTTTGCGGCACTTGAGCCGTTCCTTCCGACCAATTTGACATTTCAGCTTAAGGACAAAGATATTCCGGTCAATGGCCTTTTGTATGGCTCCAGCAGCGAATTTTTGAGGGAACTGCTCCGGCGAGAATGCAGAGACAGGCGGAGCCATAAGCTTTTATTAAAAAAGATCCCCTATTCGATTTTTAGTGCTATTCAGGAATACATTGATAAAGGGACAACCTTCGCCCTTCTGTTAAAAGATGAGAAGGAGCTTATAAAAATATTAAACCTCGCCATCAGTTGGGATTTGACAGAGTTATCAGTGGAGCCGCAAAGGCTTTTAAAAAAATATCTTACACGTGAAAATGTTCTTGATACATTGCTCGCAGCCCATAATAAACATCGCGAAGTGTTAAAGGAAGAGTGCTTCGACTATATCAATGCCTTTAAATTAGGATGCCGTTTTGAAAAGCGGGGCTCCGATACATTGGCTTTTGAATTTTTGGAATTCACTGAAAATTCGATGGAGATATTTGATGCAGTCAAAGAAAGCATCACACATTTGATCTGTGGCGGAGACATTACCGATCAGCCGGAATTTGCCAAAGTTGTCAATCAATGTCCAAAGCTAATATGTTTAGACATCAGCCATTCTAAAAGCTTTTCTGAAAAATTAAAAGAGATCCCGACAACGCTCCTTGAGTTGGAAGCAGCAGCGTGCCTTTGGATGAACAATGAAACATTTACGAAGTTAGTGGAGCTTTGTCCGCAGCTTATCAGACTCGTCCTAACAAGCAATATCGAAATAGATTATGGAGCCTGGTCGGCACTCAAAAAATTAGAATCTTTGCGCAGCTTAAACCTCACACGTTGTAGTCAAATTAGCGATGAGGAATTAAAAATTATCCTGCAGTCGCTTCCTAAGCTTATTCATTTGCACCTTGAAGACTGTAGAAGCATTGGAGACCCTGGATTTAACGATATTCCGCAATTTAATAATCATCTGACCCAACTCAATTTAGCGCGGACAACGATTTCAGATTTGCCTTTGATCGAAATAGCTTCACGCTGCGAATTGTTAACCACATTGGATTTGACCCACTGCGAAAATTTGACAGATGGTGGAATCTATGATTCTGTGCGATTGGCAAGTCAATTGCGCGAGTTGAATATTTTCCATTGTGATGTATCTAAAGGGACGATTAAAGAAATCCGAAAGATAAAGCCCTATCTGAAATTGATAGATTAACCTTTTGGAGTGCGGCGAAACCGTCACTAAAAATCATATTCGAAATGATTTTTTTCTTTTGACATGCATTTCCATAAAATAGTTGTATACAAAATCAAAACACTTTTGCTATGTTATGCCTCATCATTCATCCTGAAATGCTGTTTTAAAGGAATCGCCATGTCACCTTCACACCGTTTTTACCTATCCATTCTCTATTTTTTTCTGGTTTTTCAATTCGATCTTTCTTTTTCCATGGATACAATTGAAGTTCCCAAACCTGAAGAAATATTAAACAATTCATCCGTATTAACAGAATTTGAGGGGCTTCCATCCGCCCTTGTAGCCGGTTGTGTGAATGTAATTACCGGTGATTATCAAGAAACTGAAGTTGATTTGACGCTGCCTGGTGCATTTCCTCTGGAATTGACCCGTCACTATAGCAGCAGCAATAAGCGCAAAGGGACTTTAATGCAAGGTTGGAACATAGGGCATGGGGGCAAGCTGCTTTTTTCTAAAAAAACCCGTCATGAATATGCTGTAGTCAAAGGATGCGGCCGGGGAGAAATGCTATATAAAGGCGATAAGCATGATGGAGATCTTGATATCGATGATGAGCTTTTTAAAAAAGGGCTGACTAATTGCGGAGCAGGCGAATTAAGCGGCAAAACACATATCAAAAACCACAGGCTGCGCCGTGATAAAACCGTGATTAATCTCATGACAGGAGCTGGCGATCGGTACACGTTTTGGGCGGATACCAACGATCATGAAAATGACCGGAAAAACGATATTCGTTCCTATATGCTAAGGCAACTTAGCCAGCCCAATGGAAATGCACTCTTATATAATTATCATCATCCATTAGGCATTGTTAAAAGAATCATAGCAGTAGACAAAAGAAACGATCCAACTCAAAAATTATCTTCCATTCAAGTTAAAAATTTGCCGAGCTTGGAGCGTTTTGAACAATTTCCAGTGCTTGAATATGATGCCAACGATGGCTTATGCCCCGTGCTTTAATAAGTTCTCTCTCATGGGTCATAAAAAATATATTTTATCAGAAGTTGTGCGTCCGCATGGCCCTTGGGTCAAGTATCATTATGCCGGTAACACCGGGAAATTAATCAGAAAAGAACGCCCTGGCGGGTGTTATATGCGCATCCAATATAATGGAAAAAATGTTAGCCGCCTTATCGGACCGGTTGGCACCGATTCAGCTCCCGTATACTTTATAAATTTAAAAAAGGAAAAAAAGATTCCCATACGCATTCTATCGACGTGGAAGACGCTATCGGACGCCGCACAACTTATAAAATAGATGATAAGGATCGTTTATCGGCCATTGCGCATTATAGCAACGATCTTCTTCATTACAGTGAAGAATTCGAATGGCTTAAATCAGACTTAAATGCGCGCTCTTTGAAAGATGCCGCCGGAAACACTCTCTTTTGCCGCACTTATCGATACGATTCATTCGGCAATGTAACTGAGGAAAATCTCTATGGCAATCTGACAGGAAAGGAAATCCCTGTAGAGCATTTTTTACTTTTAACCAAAGGGGAATGCTATCCCATCAAACGGAAGTACGATAACTCGCAAGGCATGAATTTGCTGGTCGTTGAGGAACACCCCGGATTGGAATATCGCTATTCCTATCATCCGGACACCGATTTGTTATCTGCAAAATATACGATCTACGATGGAAAAATTCGCATGCGGGAATTTTACGGATATGATGATTATGCCGCTCCCAATTTGGAGATCGTCGATGATGGATCAGGCATTGAACGCCACGATTTGACCGATGTGACCGAAAGGCGCATCAAGCAAATCACCAATACAGATTATCCCCCCAAAGGTCTTCCGTTTATCATATGCGAAAAATATTTAGACTTAAATACCCATTCTGAAGTCCTCACGAAAAAAATTGAAAACTATTATAGCGGACAAGAGGGGTGGTTGAGAGTTCAGTGCCATACGGATTGTTACGAGAATTTAGCCTATAAGCTCGAATGGAAATACGATTGGCAGGGAAATCCCATTCAAGAAATGGATGCCCTTGGACAAACAATAACGCGTGCTTACGATGAAAATAAAAATATCACCCATGAAACAACTTCAGGTAAAACTAAACGGTTTACTTATGATTTCATGGATCGTTGCATTAGAGAAGAAGAGCAATGGGACGATGGAACGGTCTTGGTGCAAACGTCTCGTTACGATGCTGCCGGACAAAAAATTGCTTCAACAGACGCCTATGGACAAGAAACATTGTATGCATACGATCTGGCTGGCAGAGTCTCAAAAATCACAGCGCCGTGTCATGAAGGAACAATCCAACCAGTTGTATTAAAAGAATACGATCCTTTTGGAAATGTCATTAGCATCACAAATCCTCTTGGTCATAAAACGACAGCTGCTTATACCACTAGCGTAAGTTTATTTCGCGAAGCGAAATAAACTTACGCTAGTCATTTGAAGTTAGTTCTTTAGAGTTGTTTTTATTTGTATACACTGACGCCATCAATCTTGAGTGGCTTGAGATGAATTTCTGATAGGTTGAATAAGTCGACAAGAACCTTTTGTTCTTCTGATAGATCTTCTAAACGATATGTTACTTTTGGCCTTCCCTGTTTTCCTGTCATGTCAACGAATCTTCCAAGATGAATGCCATTTAATGAATCAAGCAAAGTATCCAAGGTTGTGTTAATACCGGCTTTTTTAGCGTCATACCCCCCAAGACTGGAATGCTTGAGGAATCGTTCTTCCTGGTGCTAATCCCAAAGCTTCTACTATCTTGATCACTCTTCGATTTAGTCTTGCATCTCCCAAATCTTGTTTTAAACTCAGCCTCAGCCCAACTCATAAAACTCTCCTAAAAATTTTCCTCTAAGGAAAACTTTTAAGAACATTTATTGCAACCATAGTCTAAAAACTTATGGGTAATAGGATGCGGTCACGGGCACGAAAAGGAAGGGAGAAAGGGCGCTAGACCCGTTCCTCAGCGGAAGAATCGGGAATGGCATCGATAAACAACTGTTCCGCGATGGAATTTTGATAGCTAGGAAACTGTCTAAGGTTATGGATCACATTAAACATAAATTTAATTGATTGTGGATTATCCAATTGTTTTAGCCATCGCACTAGAGCTTGCTTTTCATGTTTGAGATTCGTCATTCCATCTAACATTTTCAATTGCCCCGCAAGCAATTTTAAATCCTGATGGCTTCTTAAAACACTTTGCTTCAATGGACATCCGCCTTGAATCGTTCTAGAATGCACATCCCAAATAACAGTTTTAATTTTTTTGCCTTCCCAATACTCGGCGGCACTTGGAATTTTTTTCCTTAATTGGCTAGCGTCGCGTGTTGATAAGGGACCCATCTTAAGAATTTCTAAAGTTCCATTTTCCTTTTCTTCAAAATGGATCAAAACATTATTCAATGCAAATTGATGCTTGTGCCCAATATTGACGGGAAGGTTGCGATCATTGAATCTTGCATGACGAGGCACAAAATTATTTGACATCCACAAGCGAGAATCAAAGTATGAAGCAGCTTGCCTAAATTCTTTGATATCGACTCTTTTTAAAAGGTCGCGCACAGAAAAGAAGGGAACCGATGGTTTTTTTCTCAAAGATACTAGTCGTAATCGAATATATTGCGGAGATGAAATTTTGAACCAGTCAAGAGAAGCATAATCTTTAATTTCAGGCCACTCCCATTCAGTGTATTTACATTTGGCACTAGCATTTAGACAAGGCATCCTTAAATTCTGTTCCATTTCCGTGTTCAATTGGATTTGATTCATCTGTTCAGTTTCTTCGTTTTGCTGCTGACTCATTTCAATTGTTTGTGTGGAACCCAAGCTATCCATACTTCCTAATTCAATGGGTTTTCCTTTTTCTTTGCACCATACTGTTGCTTCTTCAGGCATGACAGGTGCGGCTAATTTAATAATGCTTTCTAAAATTTTTCCTTTTTCTTGATCGGAAAAAAGGGCGCTTGCGGCGATTTTATGGTAGGCTTCTTTTGCAGCTGCTTCCAAGGCTTCTTTTGAGGAGACCTTGGTTTTAATTAATCCAAAGGTTTTGGCAGGATCATCTTCATTTTCAGAAATAAATATTGTTTCAAATTCTTTCCAAACTTTAGTCCATTTATTGAAATCTGTTGGATCCATTTCCATTATTTTTTTATTTATCGCATTTTTAATTGCCGTTGCAATTTTACGGCGCATAGAGGAAAAATTTTCCTCTTCTGCAATGGCTGCTTCATTACGTAGGGCATAATCAACAATATCGGCTAAAGTTGGATGAGGAATAGATGTGGTATTTTGATCGGTTTCCATGATCCTTTTTTGGATGTCTTTGGTCATACAGATATGGATGTTTTGCATGGTAGTCAATTCTTGAAGGGCTTTTAAACGCGCTTGCTTTTTTAATCCACGAATGCGGAATAGCTCTTGGAGCCAGCGATAGAGCGGATGGTTTGGACCCATTGTTTCAAGGCCATCCCCCGTTTGTTTAATGTCAGCTCCAAATCCATGCCTTTGATCATAGTATGTCAGACAATCTGCCGGATCCAATTTAATGGACGCAACAGGTAGAGGTGTGTCATTTCCGTTTATAAAACAATACACCTGCTCTTTGCCGGTTTCATCTTCCTTAAAAAATTTGACGGCTTTGATATCGGGCCGATGTTTTTGGCAAAAAGCGATCATTTCTTTTGCGACGTCTTCATTGGACATTCCGGTAAATTGTGCTCCTCCATCAATGATTGCTGAAAATTTATAATCGATAGGAGATGAAAAATATTTCGTCAAAATTTCTTCCAAGATTTTCTTAGGTGATCCTCCATCAAGGATGTGAATGCCGTTTTTCGGGCATTTTTGATAAATTAGATGCAGCAGTTCCCCGATGGTTGTAGGATCGCGTAGCATTTTCATCCAAGCGGGATATGTGCCATCATTAAAGGGTGTTCCTGTGCAAGAGATCGAACGGTGGAACATGCTTGCAAAATCTTGGGCGTTATTTTGGATGCTTTTTTTCCAATATCGAATTTGAGACATCACATGGTAACGAATATAAAAAATGTGCGCATTGGGATCGGACTTTAATTTTTCGTAAGAAACTGCTTTTTCTTTTTCGTTCATATGGAAGGATAAGTTGTTACCGAACATTTTGAAAATGTTAGTATCTTCATACTTCATTCCTGGTTTAAAACGTTTTTCCCGTTCAACACGCTGTACGAAGATTTTATAAAATTCTTCAAACTGCTTGGGGTCAAGGCCGTTGCTAAAGATCATGAGCATTGTTTTGATCAATGTTTCATAGGGACTTTGGATAGAATCTTGTTCGACGACATGACTGTTTCCATCGCTAGGCCGCGCAAACTCGCCATTATTTTTTTGAGAAGGCATATAATCAACGGAACTTCGATTTTTGAAATTCATCGGAAACAAAACATTGAGAATCCCTTTAATTAAAGAAACTTGTTGATAGATGAGATAATTTTCTTTTAACCAAGCTGGCACTTCAGTGGTTTGTTCACACACAAAAGCAATCATATCTGCACGCTTGGCCGAATCCTCTCCAAGCTTAAAACGCCAGTATCTGCTCATGGCTTGAGCGATTCTAGGTTTTATGATGTCATGGTAATTTTTTTCATTAATTTTAAAGAGTTCATTATTTTGGATAAACGGTCGCAGTTCAAGGTCTTTGATGATTATCCGCATGGTTGCTTCCATGACCACATAAAAGTTAGTATCAATGCCCTTAGATTTTCCAACGGTTAGGTTCAATTGGTGCCGATGGCTATAAGCCTCATGGGCTTCATCTGGAAGGGCCAATCCTGATGTAAAAATCAGCTGAAGAATTTTGTGCAGCAAGACTAAACAATGTTTTTCATTCGAACTGTTTCTTCCTTCCGTGTGAAAATATTGGTATAACCGATCATCAAACATGGCTCGCAATGTCTGGGCATCTTCCTTTGTCAATTGAATCGGCTCGCCAGATTCCTTTGCAAAGGTGAATAAGGCTAAGAGGGCCTCGAGATTTTCCGCTTTTAGAAATTTATCTCTGCTGAAAGAAAGGGCATAGGAAATTTTATTGAAGATTGTACGCAACTGAGCGGCGATTTTGGGTTGGTTATCGCCAGCCAACTGCTTGGGTGCGAGAATCATGACGAGTTGGTCTCCCAAAAGTTCATGCGCTGCGGTGATGGGGATGCCGTAGAATGTTTTGCCGTCGCCCGGTGGTTCTTCTGTGACTACATCGCCTTCAACTGCATACAAAGCCTTTTGTCGGTTTTCTGCTTGCCTTTTCCAGAGTTTGGTGCCTGTAGCAGCTTCAAATTGGAGATCCAGCCACAATAGCCGTTCGGGAGTATGCTCTAGGCTGAAAGCTGTGCGAACTTTTAATTCTAAGGCTATTTGTTCAACAATTTCATGATACTGTTTCGAGGTTTTATCGGTAGATTTAGAAAGCGTGCCTAACCAGTTGGAGAGCCGTTCCAATTGCTGAAGACGTGTACTCAAAAGATTGATCCTAGCCAGGGATTTTTTTAGGAGCGTCAGTTCATCGGCTGAGAGACAGTCCTCTTCATCGATCTGTTTTAGGCCGGCCTTTTCAATATATTGATGTAGAAGGGTTAAGGTGATTGGCTGCTGATCTCCAAATGAGGATTTAGCATTTTTGAAAGCAGACAATAGTTCGGTTCTTTCAACTTCGATCTGTTTTGAAAAGGTTTGTTGGAATGAGCGCAATTTAATAAAGATATCGGCCAAAGCGTCGGGATTAACGAGAGAAATGGTGGTTGGAGTGCGATCGGGTTGATTATAGTAAGCTTGAATACTTTCGTTAACTTTTTGAATTTTATCTTTGTAAACAGGATTGTCGCTGTTTTTAATAGGAATAAGCTGTGCCCGTTTCTCATGGCTTACATCTGTTGTCTCTTCGACGAATGCCAGGTTAAATAAGTCGTTTAAGAAATCATCAACTTTTTTATCTTCCTCTTTCAAGAATGAAAAATCTACAGGTGGAAGAGGTGGTTTGTCTCTTCTTGAATTTCGTTTTTGTTCGATTTGCGATTGCTTTTCAAAGGCATTTTTTGTTTTGCTGGCTAATTTCAAAAGAGGGACAGTGAACATAGGATAAGGAAGTATATGCATCCACTCGACAGGTAATTTAAATTTTTTGCGGGTATAGAAGATGGCTGCGGTTGATGCAATGTGACTTTTAACCGCATAGGCTAGATTTGAAGGGGAAGTCCACTCTAAGCATTTTGAACCTGATAATAAAAAATCTGTCGAGGTGCAAAGCGTCTCTTTAATATTATTTTGAACAGAGCCGATTATACTATTGATTTTGTAAAGGGCTAACAGCGTAATCGCCACTTTAACGCCTGCATTGAGGACATTTTTTTTATTTATGGAGGCGTTCTTAATAAAGGTTTCGGAAAAATTAGGAATAATTTGTTGAGCAGGTTCCAAAGCCTGCCTTAGGTGAGTCCTTACCACATCCGAGGCAACGGCGGCGGCAGCCTGTGCAGGCAACTGAGTAATCTGGCTTATAGACAGTTGCGGCGGGATGATATGCGTAAAAATACTTGCGATATAATCAGCACCTATCTGTGTAGTGAGTTGTTTTAATGGAGGGTCGATAATATTTTTTGACAGATAGACCTTAAATACCAACGTTTTGAATTCTGAAAATAGATCAGACCAAGGAGTCCAGGGGTCCCAAGAAAAATTGCCTTTGGCTCTTTTGATTAATATGGACGACTTTTTATGTATTTTCAAAAGATCGGCTGTGGAAGGAAAAGCTGAAGGGCATGCCGCAACCGATTCTAAAACAGCAGCCAAAAACTGGATGTCTTTATTTCCACTTCCTTTGTGCATTTTTAAAAGATGCATTAGCTTAGATTTATTTACCGATCTAGAATCTGATAGCCTATCTAAAGGGTTTGTAGAGTCGTGTAAAATTGAATAATAGGAAATAAAAAATCTTTTGAGATCGATGGGTTTAAATGTTTCAATGTCAAGAGGAGCTGTTGAGCGTATCTTTGGTTTGACGCCTGCATGCACTTGTAAGGCATTCACTTGATTCAAATTCAGTAAGACATCACTAAGACGTTTGATGATGGACAAAATATGATTGGTCGAGTTTTTAATTTGAGCTTGATCGCGTGTATTTGGATCGATGCTTAAAGGATGAAGGCTCGAGGGGGTTGACCAAATATTAATCAATCCTTCAAATATTTTTTTCGAAGCAGAGTTTGGCAATCCTGCTTCTTTTTTGAGTTCTATATAGCGCTGACCTAGTTTAGGAGGTAAGATGAGGATTTCCATAATGGTGTCCCAGCCTACCGATTCAATCAACTGTTTTATTGTTTTATTCGGTTTTATTTTATTAAATAGAACCGATTTTAAATGATTGAAGGCACTTTTAAAGAGGAAAAGTTCTTGTGTCCTGCTTAAAGTGTGAAGCGGATTGTTATTGCTAAGATGTTGATTGAGGTCTAAAAGAGTAATTAAAGCGGTCCAAGTGCATTGAATATCATTGTTATCGGCATTCGTTGTATCACTTTGACTTTCTGGAAAGCATAGGCGGTTTAATTCTACTGCAGAGAATAGCCTGCGTCGCAGGTATCCTATATCTTCATATTCAGTTGGAATGGTCAGAAAATATAAATAGTGCCAAATGGAAGCCGGAAGTGGTTGACTATGGCATAACCATTCGATTTGTTGGCAAATAGGTTCTATTTTATCTTTTTTTCCCTGACTAAGATACAATGTTAATAAATAGAGTAAAGATTCAGGATTAGAACTTTGCAAGGTTGAGGAATCTTCTACAATTTCAAAAACTTTATAAGGGCTAGAATTTGAAAATGATTTAAAATTTATCTTGTTAATCAAAAAGTCTTCCAAGGGTCCAGTTAACGAGAGGAAACGGGAAGCTACGCCGGAAAACCATTGCTTATCATTAATTAGGACCTTTTTTCTTCCCTGTTGGTTTTCTAAGATTAAAAAGGATGCTATTCCTTTTAAAGCAGGATGTTCTTGATGGGCCGCAATATGAAAACCTGGAAATTGAGTTGAATTGGCTTGATATTCTCCACTTTCATTCTTTTCGATGATAAATTGAAGATTTTTGTTCATTAGACTAATTGCGTGTAAATGACGTTGTCCAGGGATTGCTGTCGCTTGGATTGCATCATCAAATCGAACTAAAGGGGCGATATGATCAATGTATTTTGCAGAAAAAACGGCTTGTGGCTCAAGTTTAACTAGTGGAGTATAAGAACCAGTGATTTGGATATCCGTGACATCTTCAAATATTTCAAAATCGTCTATATTAGTTCTTGATTGTACTAAAAAAGATCTTGGATCACTATTTATTTCAACCCAACAATTAAAACCTTTATTAAATTTAACGCTCAGGTGCTTCATTAAATCAAGGGGAGCATCATCATCAAATGATATATATGTTTTTCCCTTAAAAATTTGAAACACATTTTCGGTTTGTGCATTTTTTGCATTTGTCCTTATCTGGAAACAGCCATCTGGAGATTCAAAATAAAACATGTCGGGGATGTTGCTTTCCAATCGTTTCATTTTTAATAGATTCATACCAACTTTTTTAAATCTAGAATTTGATAATAGAATTTTCAAAGATTGAGCATCCATATGTCTAGTACGAAGTTCTGGAACATTGAGATCGATAATCAAATCGCCCCTAATAAATACCATCGTATCCAACATTTTCCATGATTCATTGCGAGGAATCCAATGATGGTTATTTGCAATTGTATATAAGATAGCATTACGTCGAATTGGATCTTGCAACTGATGTTCAATCTCTTTTTTCCAAGCTGCATATTTTTGATAGAAGCGATCTTTTACGAAAGGATTGATATCTTTTATCTTAAAGAGAGCATTTAAAAAAGCTTGGACACCATTATTAAGGATAGATGGATCTTTAATTTGATCAGGTGAATCAAAAGATAAAGCGTAAGCTATTGTATAGTTACTAAGTTGTTTAAACCGTATATGAAATTGAGGAAAACTTGAAGTTGAACCAGGGCAGTAGAATTCGCAATATTGTTGAACTCTTGATCCTAAATCTATGACCCATTCTAAGGAACTTCGAGAATCCTTAGACTTTGTAAATAATTCATTAAATAGTTCCCCAAACATTTGAATGGATTGTGGAGAGCGCTGTATCATCTCCTTCAATGCACCTGGTTTGAAGAAAATAAGGTAGGAAATGCGCATTAATTCATTTTTTTGTCTTTCATAAAAATTACTAAAGGTATTTTTTGAATTGTTGATGTCATGTTTCCTTAAATAATGGACAAAATGCGAGATCAATTCAGAAGGATGTTTAGAGGCGATTTCAAATATATAGGAATCGTGAAAAAATGGATCTATATTCTTGTAAGAGAAAGTTGAGGCATGGTTATTAATTATTTCAGGTTCTGCACGGCAGTTTTCTGGGATTAAGTACTCGGTCCTGTTGTGATGATCCCATGCAGTATGCAGCTGAAATTCAGGATCTATCGCCAAGCTTTCAAGATGGTTTAGATAAGAATAAACTTTTGTACTATAAGAGACGCCCATCCACCTGTCTTGTTTAAACATTTCTTGCTTGGAATAAATAGGTGCGGGAAAAGTTCTAGGATCTTTAAATTTCTTTGAAATCGATTCTAACCACTCTTCATTGATTGTGTGACATAACATGGTATGAAGTTTAAGCAAGTTAAAAGATCTGGATAGGAGAGGTTTTTGTCTGTTAAAAACAAAAGATTCCTGAAATAAAAGGCATGCTTTTTCATTTTCGTCGAAAGAGTCGTCAAAGCCTAATTCTCTGAGCTTTTGATCGGTAGCAGGATCTTTAAGGAGTTCATCTAAATATTTTTGTTCGGAGTAGGAGATAAAAGAGAGGTTTCCCTTTTTAAAGCTTTCTACACAAGTCTTAGGAGCTAATGTTTCAAGGCCAAATGTAACCGGCTTTGTATAACCAAACAGAGTTGACCGCTTATATTCATCAATTTGCGATGGATTCATTTCTTGGTTCAGATCGATTCCGGGCATGAGGTAAGTCAATATATTTTGAAATTTTTCCAAAAATAAGGGTTCATCGATCACAGATCCATGGGATTGATAAAGAGTAAGAAGTGGAAGGGAATTGACGGTCAATTCTTCCAGATGTGCATCTGGGCATCGTTTAGCGAGGCATAACATGATCGACTGAAGATGATACATCGATAAAATAAAAGTGGCATTATCGGGATCCTTAGACATCAGTTGATCTTTAGTCTGCTGCTCTTTAGTTTGATACAAATAAATAGATAGGTCTGAAAGAAGTTCTAAGCATTCTTCCGGATTTTCAACGGTATCCCACAAAGATGACTTCGATGAAGAGGGAATAGCTAACTGTAAAATTTGATGAGATATTTTTTGTATTTGATCTGGATTTGGATCTTTTATCCAACTTCTAATTGTTTCCCTGATTTCTTGGATCGTTTTAATATTAACCGGTGCAATTTCATAAATTGACGGTTTTTTTATTTCTTTAAAATCTTCAATAGCTTGCCTATCCAAATGAGGCATTAAGTGACGGCAAATCTTTTGATAATATTCAAGCAGCCACGGTTTTTTAGTTTTATGGGCTGATTGTTGGTAGATCGTAAGGATTGCCGACTTTATTTTTTGATTGAATGGACTTTTAAGAGGCGTCTTATTTTTGCGAATTTCATTCTCTTTAGCACATCGATCAGAAAGATAGTCCACAATAATTTTAAGATGTAAATAGGCAAATATTTTTTTGCAATTTTGAGAGGATAATTCTTGATAGATTGAGGAATGAATTTCAAAATCAAAAAATTTGCCATAATTATTTAAAGTTTTTTCAATGATCTTTAGATAAAATTCCGGTTTTTTGATGCGAGACCAAGTGGATAATGGAGAGGGCATCTCTAAACGCAAAATGAAATTTAAATGCAAATCGTTATCTAAATTTGAGTTATTGGAAAAATGTAAAAATTCTTTGGACGATTCTGGATGAATCATCCTAGGAGGAAGATCCTCGACATTTGCAAAAGGATTTCTGGAATAAGTGACAGTAGGCAGTGCATCCTTTGGAATACTAAATTTTTTCCTATATTGTATGGGAGAACTACTAAGAGGCTGCGAAGATAGAGGGGAATCCATCTCCCAAGAAACCGTATTGATTTTTTTAAAATGGGTTCGTGCAGCCTGTGCCTTTTTCGACCAAGTGTTTAATAAAACAGTTAATTGTTGTCGTGCATGATCATTTAAGGCGTAGTTCCAGATCAGTTTAAAGAAGGCTCTTGTTAGATGTATTTTTATTGTATTTAAAGCTTCTGTATACCAAGCCAACCATTCAGGAGGCAATGAGGCGAGTACAGCTGACCAAACAAAAGGCAAGGTTAGAATAATTCCGAAACCTCCAGTATACAGACCTGCGGCCAAAAGTATAATTTTGGCAAGGCTTTTGGCCATGGAAATATAAATTCCCAAATAAGAATCAAATGCCCACCCTTTAGCGTGCTGTGGATAGATTGTTTTTGCAGGTGCCGCTTTTGATGGAATGGCCTTCTCAGGAATCACATCTTTATAATGATTGAAGATGTAATCAATAAAATCGCCAGCTTCATCTCCAAAACTCCATGAAAAAAAATCGCGGATAGAAAGAATTAATTCTTTCGAAACACCCTTTGAACCTAAAAATGTTCGTAAGGTATCATTAATGGAATCTTTGAATTGAAAAGCAGATTTATTTTGCTTAAATAGAGCGATCGATTGGCGAATCTCTTCAATAGTTGCTTTGATCCTTGCGATTTTCATGGTTGTATTATCATCGACCGGTATTCTTGCTAATTCCTTAGTAATGGAACCAAGAGCATTTTCTAGGGCATTACAGACCTCTTCATTAGGGATCTCAAGACTTCCATCCGGTCCATTCATGTATGGATTGCAAAATTTTAATAAGCCATCCATATAAAATTCTAAAATAGGTTGCTGTTCAGAGGTTGTGGATTTAAAGAGCAACGTTTCTACCATGCGCCACGCACTCGAAGGGAATTTATGGTCAATTTCAACATCTTCGGGACGATTGTCCATTTTTAATCCGCCGAGTGAATCAAGCGGTCCTGCATAGACATCTTCAGCTTTGGAACCTTCATTGGAATTGCATAAGGGGTCTAAATAGCGGGAAAGCATTGCCTTAAAAAAAGGAGTGTTAAGCTTATCTTTTTGCACTTCTTGCAGACGAAGAACGCAATAGGGTTTTCCGGTCTTGGCATTGACCGGATGATTATTTAAAGCATCACCTAGAGAATAAATGGCTAAGTTATAGGTGCTATTTGGCATTTTCTGAAATTCTATCCAGATAGGACCAAAAAGCAGACAATCTAAATTTGTTAACTCTAGAGCATTATCAGATAGGATTTCTTGTAATTCTTTTACTTGGTCAGCTAATTTAGCTGTACATGCGCTTGAAAGAGTATTGATTTTGTCATGTAAAAAGGTTGTAAATTGTGTTTCTAGTTCAGCTATAAATTTATCTCGGCGGGTGTGATCGACCAGATCTTTTCCTTCATGGGCAAACCATTGAAGGGTTGATTTAAGGATCGGATTTGAGATCAAATGGGCCCCATTTCCAAGCACTCCATCTTTTAAAAAGTGATTGAGATAATTTTGTAAAAGATCAGGAAGTATCATTGTTAAGGGATAGGGCAGCGAGCGATTTTTGTTTCCAAAGACGAAGGAAAAATCTTCTGGATTCAAATGAAGAGCTTCTGTTGGTACGGGTGGAATCTTTAATTCACGTTTGCAGGTTTTTATAAGTTCGTCGATAATTTCATGAGGATTTATATCTTTATTACTGTCGATGTATTTTTTTAAAAAGGGGGGAAGTTGATCAAGTTCTTTTTGTGGCAATAAACGCAATCTGGATAAAAACATCTTGAAATTGGGTTCAGGATTACCGTAACCAAAGAACAACATCTTTTTTTCTTTTTGGTTGGCATCCAATCCTTGAATCTGTTCCATCATTTGATTGGCAAAATTCTCAATGGCTTGAGATCTAATGTCGGAGTCGAGTGAATGATTGGCAGAATCAATAATCCTTTGATTGAGTGTTTGGGCAGCTTCTAGCTGCTTAATTTTGTCTTGGAAATCTACAGAAGCCCATTCAGGGTGATCACTCAGAAATTGTTTTAAATATTTTAGTTTATAATCAAAGTCATTTTTTGAAGTGTGGTTTAATAAAGAACTTAATTGAGCCGGTTCCATGTTTTGAGTCCATTGGCCGGGATTTGGCATGGATCGCAAAAAAGATAATGATTTTACTCTTTCCCATTTCTCGTTTTCTTTTCTTTTTTTTAATTCTTGTAATTCAATTGTTTCGGCAGATGCTGTCAGTGCTACTTCTTCCAGATCACTAGAAATGGGTATCCCTTCGGCCATTAAATCGTAATATAATTCCATTAATCTGAATTTTGACTTTTCATCCAGAGTCTGATTGATTCTTGAGGCTAATATTGAAATGGATTCTGCAAAGATAGCTTTGATTTTAAGATCCTGAGAGGTTTTTTTCCAGGGATAGTGCAGATAACTGCAAACTTTTCCTTTTAAAGAGGTTCGCAATAAAACTTGATTAGTCGCTGTAAAGGGAATGAATAACTTACTTAATTGAGCAATTAGAGGTTTTTCAAAATCGGCATGAACAATTAGTAGATTGTAAATCTGTAGAGCTTTTTCGTGTTTTTGTTTTTGAAGGGGATTCATTTATTTTTATATTAAAAAGTATGATTTTAACAATTATTTTAATCTGTTTTTATAAAGATATAGTTAATAATTTATAAAGAAATCATAAAGATATAAATTATATTTTTATATTAAGTTGAGAAGGATGATTGCAAACGGGAACGTAAACGGCAAGGAACGGCAAGAAAAGACTTATTTATAAATCTTCTTCAAAAGGATGATCAAAAGTTGATTCGATAAAGATATCTTCTGCAATGGAGTTATCAAAACTTTGCCATCCCCGATTTCGATGGATGGTTTCAAAAGCACTTTGAACCTCATCAGCATTGACCTGTTTTAGCCACTGCAACACATATTCGCTTTCAAAAGAAAGGTGCACATCTCCATCCAATAATTTTAATTGTCCTATTAAAAGCTGCATATCGGAATGGATGCGCAAATGATTTTGGTCAATAGGGCATCCCGCCACAACTGTTCGTGTGGAAATATCCCATAAAACAGTCTTGATGGATTGCTTTTCCCAATAGAGTTTATTGGGTGGAAGCAGCATCCGCCATAAGGCTGTATCTTTTACAGATAGAGGTCCCATTTTCAGAAGTTTGAGAAAACCGTTCTCTTCCATTTGAAAATGTACAAGCACTGTACGCAGTTTGAATTGAAAACAGCTGCCAACATCAATAGAAGTATCATTTTTTTGCCAAATTTTACGGGGCATAAAATTATTGGGCATCCACAATCGGTTATCAAAATGCTTGGCAGACATTTTTAGAGACTCTATCTCGGAGATCTCCATCAAATTCCTAACTTTATAGAAGGGACAAAGCTTATTTGGGCAAGACTCAAACTCGGGGGAAGAAAATTGCAGCCACTGTAAAGAAGCCACATCGATCTTTTCAGGCCAGTTAAATTCTGTATATTTAAATGATGAGGTTGGGTGGCTTGGCGGAATGATTTGCTGCTGATTTTGCATCTCTTTCTGTTTTTCATTTTCATAATCCTCTTCATTTTCACTCATTTCTTCGGCTTGTTGTTCTTGCGATGAAGCGATCGTTTGCGCTGTTTCAAGACCGTCTAAAACGTCTAACTGAGAACGGGCATCGCAATTTTTTTTCCACGCAGTGACTGTTTCGGGCATGATCGGCAGCGTTAAGTGTTCTAATTCCTCCTTTAACTTCATTTTTTCTTCTTGAGAGAAAACGGAACTTGTTGAAATAACAGTTAAAGCTTTATCGATAGTTATCTGCAAGGCCGTTTTAGAAGAAATGTTTTGCTTAATTAATCCAAAAATTTCGGCGGGGTCATCTTCCACTTCGGTGATGAATAGATGTTCGAATTCGCGCCATATTTTTGTCCAACGGTCGAATTGTTTAAAGGAGGGATTTCTGATCATTTTGCGATAAATTTCCCGTTTAATGATAGAGGCAATTTTGCGGCGTGCCGCTGGATAATTTTCGGCTTCTGCTAAATAAGCTTCATGCCGGATTGCATAATTAACAATATCGGCAAGAGTAGGTTTTGGGGGATTTTCAGCATTTTGCGAGATGCACATGATTAATTTTTGAACTTCTTTGGTCATGCAAAGGTGGATGTTTTGCAATCTGGTTTCAAATTGATCATCTCCGTTTATTTTGAGGCGGGGTTGTTTTTTCAGACCGCGGATCCGAAAAAGTTCTTGAAGCCAACGGTACAGAGGGTGATTAGGGCCAATGGTCTCAAGTCCATCTCCTGTTTGAGGAATATTAGCTCCAAAGCCATGCCTTTGATCAAAATAGGTCAGGCAGCTTTTTGGATTTAAATGTTGCCATTCAGACAAGATAGACTGCGGATTTTCTCGCGTAAAACAATAGATCTGTTCCTTGCCTGTTTGACAGTCATCTTTATAAAATTTAACCGCCTGAATATCCTGTCGATTTTTTAAACAAAAGTCCATCATCGTTCGTGCGACCTGTTCATTGCCCATTCCCGTTAATTGCGCTCCTCCGTCGATAAGGGCGGAAAATTTGGATTGGTTTGAAAAAAATCGTTCTAAAATTTCGTTTAGAATTTGCTCCGGCATCGAAGATTCAAGAATGTGGATGCCATTTTCGGGACATTTTTGATAAACGATATGAAGCAATTCGCCGATTGTTATTGGATCGCGGATTACGCTCATTTTGGCAGGATAAGTGCCATCATTATAAGGTGTGCCTGTGCATGAAATTTGTTTATGAAACAGCAAAGAGAAATCTTGCGAGGTAATTTGAATGCATTTTTTCCAATAGTGGATTTTTCTCCAGATGCAGTAGCGGATATACAATAAAATAACATCGGGATCAAATTGAAGCTGTTGATAAGCGTTTTTAAGGAGAGAAGAGTTTGTCTCAAGATGTTCCAAAAGTTTTTTAGGGAGCTTACCGCCGAATTTACGGTAGAGCTTGGTTTTCTTGTAAGGAATAGAGAGCCTCTTCATTTCCCTTTGAGCGTTTCGCCATAAAATATTTAATAAACGACTAAATTGGTTTAGCCTTAAACCTTGAGTAAATAGCATCAGCACCGTTTTCATTAAGGCCTCGTAGGGACTTTGGATGGAATCTTGCTCAACGACATGGCTGTTTCCATCGGCAGGCCTTGCAAATTCTCCATTCCCTTTTTGAGAAGCCATAAAATCGACGCTGGCTATATTTTTGAAGTTCATGGGAAAAAGAATGTTTAAGACACCTCTGATGAGCGAGGCTTGTTGATAAAACGATTTAGTGTCGTGCATCCAAGCAGCAGCCTCTAATTCTTCATGACAGATAAAAGTTGCAAACTCTTTTTGTTTAATGGGATCTCTAAGCCGCAAGCGCCAATAGCGGCTCATTTGTTGGGCTAGACGAGGTTTCACCGTATTGTGATAGTTTTCTTTGTCTATCTTATAATATTTGTTTTGGCGAATGGCAGGATATAAATCTGCATTGCGTGAAATGAGGCGTGCGATGGCTTCCATCAAGATGTAAAAATGATAAGGAATTGTTTTTTTTTCTCCGACAGTGAAGTTTAATTGATGGCGATGACGATAAATTTCATGGGTTTCATCGGGAATGGCAATGCCATAGGCATTTAATAGACCGAGAATTGTTCTCAATAAATTTAAATGATGCCTTTCTTCGGAGGATTGCCCGCTGTTTGTATGAAAGTAGGAATATAAACGGTCATCCAGCATCGCACGCAATGTTTGAGCATCTTCTTTGGTCATTTGAATGGCATGCCGATCTTCCCTGGCATTTTTCAAGATGGCATAAAGCGCTTCCAGATTTTCTCTTTTTAAATAGATGTCGCGTTGAAATATTTGTGTATAAGAAGTTTGATTAAAAATAGTTCGAAGCTTTTCGGCAATTTTGGGTTGATGGTCTCCGGCTAATTGTCTAGGCGCAATGGGAATAACGATCGATTGCCCGTTGGCTTCATGCGCGGCAGTTAAGGGAATTCCATAATCAGTTTTGCCTTCCGCCGGAGCCTCTTCCGTGGTTAAATCTCCTGTATAGTGGTAGAGCGCCTTTTCCCGATTGGCAGCTTGCCTTTTCCACAGCATATATCCCGTTTTTTTTTGGTAGCGCAAGTTGAGTCGCCGGAGACGTGAAGGAGTCTTTTGTAGATTGAATCCGGTCTTTATCTTCATTTCATCCGCAAAGCGTTCAAGGGTTTCATAATAATCTTGTGAGGAGATCGGGTTGATGAGTTGGTTTAACAAGGCAGTCAGACGCTTGATTTGCTGAAGACGTGAAGTTGCCAAATCAATAGAGGAAAGCTCCGATTCTATTTTAGGAAGAACGGCATCGGTCATTTTATGGATTTGTCCATAGGCTCCTAAAGTATTGTTTTCGATGAAACTATAAAGATCGACAAGTCTAAGTTGATATTTCGCCACGGTTGGTTGGACAGAATTAAAGCCAGCCAGCAATCTTTCTTTTCTCAGTTTGATTTGCTTGGAAAGAGTGCTTTGCAAAATTAGTAATTGGACAAAAATATCGGTTAGGGCATCGGAATTGATAAGCGATATTGAAGTGAAGTGCTTTCCATGCTGCTGGTAAAAAGCTTGAACGCTTCTATTAACACGATCAATGCGATCTTTTAAGACGGCCGGGTCCGTCAGTCTGAATGTAATAGGTTGAATCTGTTTTTCATGTTCTGTACTTTGCTTTTCCTCTTTAAAGGCAAGGGTGAATAGGCTATTTAAATAAATGTCAATCCACGCATCATCGATATTTAATAAAGAACAGTCTGCAACAGAACGTACCATAGAAAGGTCTGCTTTATTAAATCGATCTGCATTTTTTGCGGTTAAGGCATGGTATAATTTTCCGGCAGCTTGAACGGCCGGAACTCCAATCAAGGGATAGGGAAGGATTTGATAGAGCCCGAAAGAATAATTAAATTTTTTTGATAAAAGATAGTTGATGGCTCCTGCAATGATCACAGAATATAAATCCAACATCATAGATTGACTGTCGGCACTCAGGCATATCTTTGCCGGCCAGATAGATTCAGTCGCTTGGCAAGTCAACAGATTTAACTCAGCCATTGCCATGTGAAGGATCGAGTCAATGGCGGCAAAACCGCCGAAAATCAAAAAGTATTTTCCCGCTAATTTGCTGAATTCCCAAAGCTTGATTTTTTTATTTGTTAAATTTCCGAGTGTTTCCCGTGCACCGGGTAGCAGCTGTATGAAATTTTTGGCGATGCGGATCAATTGATTCTTTGCTACCAGTGTGGCTGCTTGCGTCAGTAAATGAGTGGATTGCTTTAAACCAGGGAGTAAGAACAATTGAGGGGGCGCCAGTTTTTTTATATGACGGTTTAAAACCGGATCGATATTTGAAACCAAAACAAAACGGCGATAAAGAGGATCGATGAAATGATCTGAAACATACATGCGAAGCAGTTGATGATTGAAAGCTGCGAAAAACTTTTTCCATTCCGGATAATATTCTTCCAAATTTTGAACGTCGGCCCGTTTGTCTATTGTCATATGTGATCTTAACAGTTCTTCAGTGGTTGGAAATTCTTTCGGGCAGTTGATCACGGCCGCAAGACAATCGAAGAGCACGCGTGTTTGATCATCCCATCCTCCTCGATGTAATTTTAACACCCGTTTCAATTCTGAAGATGTTGGCAGCTGCTTTTCAGGGATTTCAGCTTGTATAAAAGGATAATCTCCGCGAGCCAATGAATAATAAGCGGCAAAATCGCGTTTAAGCTCCCGTGGACCAATTTGATAAGGATCAATAACCGGAAAAGGTTCAATCCATTCAACCATGGATGCGTGTAAATCCCATAGGTTGACAGCCTTTAAATTAAAATAATAGGTGTCTCTGATGCAAATAAAGGCGCGCAGAAGTGATTCTTGAATCCTCTCCTCACCATAGGCATTAATCATGTATTGCGATAACTGCCCTTGAGCGCACCAAGGGATGCCTGAAGGAGCATTGATGAATTTGACAAGAAATTGTAAAATCTTAGCGCGCGATGTTTCTTTTAAACCCGAATCTTTTTTGAGCTGGCGGTAACGCAAGCTTAAACTGGAAGCGAGGCAAAAAGTTTTAATAATAGTATCCCAACCCACTGCGTTGACAAGGTTCATCAATGGGTTCGGTAATTTAAGATGATGCTTCAGGACTAATTCGATATGATGGAAGGCGCATTGATAGAGGAATAATTCTGTTGTCCTTGTCATCGATGGATTGCGATTGGGATGGTGGATAAGGTCATAGAGATCCCATAAAATAATGCCTGCAAAGATGAGATTATGCCATCCAACAGGCTCTGAAGAGGGTATCGGGTTAGGAAAACGCACTCGGTTTTGTTCAAGCGCTGAAAATAAAAGGCAACGCATGTGTGAAATTCCTTCCCATTCAAAAGGGGGAATGCACGCCATTAAAAAAAGCTCTTTCCAAATGGACTGAGAAATTTTTTGGCTGTGGCAAAGGGATAATAGCTTTTTAAACTGGTGTTTAGAGCCCTTTTTATTGCCCTGAAAAAGATGCAGGGTCAGAAGATATGCTAAGGTCGAAGGGTCTTCGCTTTGCAAAACATCCTTTCCATCAGGGTTGATTTCACATGCGACGTATTCAAACGAATTAAAACGGCCCATTTTGGCAAGAGCATCCATCAAAATTGGCTCTAAGGGGCCTAATAGGGATAAAAAACGCGATAGAAACGCTGTAATGCATTGTTGTTGAGCTACCAGCACCTTTTTTTTATCGCTCTGTGTTTCAAGAAGCAAGTAGGAGGCAATACCTTTAAGAGCTTGGTGGTTTTGCTCTTTTGATAGGTAAAATCCCGGAAATTCACGCGATTTGGCAACCACCTCACCGTCTGCATTTTGATGCATATCAAAATAAAGATTTTGCTTTTTTAAATGCAAACAAGCCAATTGCTGGTGTCCGGGCAATGCATAGGCGGATAGCTGTTCAAGCGGGCAAAATCGTGTCAATGGTGAAAGCGTATCCACAAGCTGTTTTTGATCAATTTTAACCAACCCTAAGGCAGAATTTTTTTGTTCTTGAGGATAGGGTATGGCTCGGATATCATTGGGAACATGTTTATTTTGAATGATAACCTGGCTGGAGGTATCACCGTTATCTTCCATCCAATAGAAATAGCTAGAGGGATGATCTAATCCAAGAAGAGTTGGTGAATGGGAATTTGAGGTCTCCATGAGTTGATAGGGTTGTGTATTCCACGTCTGAAAAAAACGAACTTCATAGTATGTTTGCGTTGCATCAAGATTAGCGGTGACTTTAAACCGTCTATCCGCTGTCATGTAATGGCCAGGAACACATTTTTTTAAAGAAGCGGCTGCTTCCCAACCGAGAATTTCTGCGGTATAAGAAGATGAACGGATTAAATTTAACGGATCTGTTAAAGCTGAACTTGAGATATCGCCATGTAAAAAATCAATTGTCGTATCACCCTTTCTAAATGACATCAAGCTGCATTCTTCCCAAGCACCTTCAGTTGCCCCAGTCTCTATTCCACGTTGATTCAAAAGGTTATCTAATAAGTTATTCTTTTGAAGCGGATCTTGCAGCCGGATCTCGATCAATCGTACCCATTCCGAAAACAATTTTAAAAAATGGATCGAATCATCTAGATATTCCCGAATATTTTTCTCAACAGCAGAGTTCTTTTTTGGACGTTCGTAAATAGGGGGTTCGCTATTACCATTTTTATGAACCTTTAACCAGCTCCGTTTTTCTAAAAATTGAACGGCAGGTTGCAAGAGATCTCGCAAAATAGATGGCTCGCTATTTTTTTCAACTAAGTTCGGATCGATTGAATGATCGGATATTTGAGATCTTTGAACTGTAAGACATGGATCAAACCATACATTCTGAAAAGCTGTGAGTGCCTCCTCTTCATGCCTAGCTGCCGATCGATCATCTGGCGATCCTAAACTGCAAGCATATAAAATTTGAAAATGGCCTCTTTGGCTGACGGTGCATTCATTGGAATAATCTTGTCTTAATCGATTTAAAATCAGCTTAAAATCTGGAAACGATCCTATAGATTCACTCGTATAGTACTCGCAATATCGTTTGACGCGAATGCCTAGATCTAAGGTCCAGGTTAAATCGCGATAATTTTCCCTTTTTTGATAATACGAGGTCAATTCTGTAAATAATTCTCCAAGAGCTTGTATTGATTGAGGAGATTTAATGATCTGATTCTTAAGCATTCCTGGTGCAAAAAATAGTGGATTGAGAAGCGGCCATAGCGATTGACGAATGGCATGCTTATGCTTTTTTAAATAATTAATAAAAAGAAGCAGTCTTTCAGAAGGTTCACGGCCTGCTAATTCAAGCCATTCGGCATGTTCATAATCTTCCCTATCTAAAAAAGTTGAAGCTGGATGTGCAGCAATCTCTGATTCAGTTCTGCATAGGTTTGGATAAAACAGGGAATGGCAAGCAGGCATCGTCCATTCTGTACAAGGGGAGAGGCTATCTCCAAAGCTTCGAACAAATTTATTGAATGATTTGAGAATGGCATTGTGTGTTAAATAGTCGCTATACAAGGGGGGCGGCTGCTGCTTCGGATTGCAAAAATGGCGGTGCTTTGTTTTAAACCATTCAACATGAATGCCTTGGCATAAAAGTGTATGCAATTTGAGAAGTTGATAAGGGCGCTGCAACAACGGCTTGTCTCGACCCAATATAAATGATTCTTGAAAGAGAAGGCGCAACTTATGCTCTTTTGATAGGGTTGAAAACGGTAAACCCAACTCAACAAAGTTTGCATGCACAGTAGGATTTTCTAACATCTTCTGGAGATAGCTCCATTCTGCAGCGCCAATCACTTTTTGCAACGGCTTGGTTTCAAGGAGCATCGTTAGATTCTGTGGATCAGGATAATAAAAAAGGGTGTTCTCGGTATATGTTTGCAGATCCTTGTGAATTAATTGAATATCTAGATCCAAATCGGGCATTAAATAGGCGCAAATCTCTTGAATTTTTTCAATAAGGCGTGGATCATCGATCGTCATCCCTTTAGATTGATAAAGCGCAAACAACGATATAGCATTGATTTTAAATCCTTCAAGGCTAGTTTCAGGGCATTTTCTTGCAAGGCAGTAAAGCAGCGTTTGAATATGATGCATGGCAACTAGAAAAATTAAATTTTCATTTCCATAAGCGAAGGGTTCCCGATCATTAGATTTGTCCATCATCGATTTGACAGACATCAACTCTAGACCGATATCGGATAGTATCTCCATATATTCAAGGGGGTGATCGACCTTGTCCCATAGAGAAGGGGCTCTCCGCAATGGAGTTTCTAAACGGAGGATCTGGTTGGTAAGATAGACGATCTTGGTTCTGGAAAACATGCTTAAAGATTCCTTAAGCATATTTTTCAACACAGATTTTAATTCCGCGGTTGAATTCAAATGCAAAGTTTTTCGGCAAGGGCAGGCTTCTGGAAAAGGAATGGATGCTGTTTTCTGATCTGGAATACTCCTTATAAAATGAATCTTAGGAATAAGTGGAGGGGTCCTATTGGCTACGGCTGGCTGAGGATCGATAGGTTTTTCCAATGTGAATGAAAGACGACGCCCCTCCTTAAGCGTTTTATGCAGCGCCTTAACTTTTTGCTGCCATTGGCTCCATAACCGACTTAAGTTTTGTTTTGTGTGTTGCCTCAAAGCATATTTCCAGATGAAATGGATTATTAATTGTGCCAAACAAAACTTGGCGCGGTTCATGAATCGGCTGTACCATACTTGAATGGGAGGGGGAAGCAGTTTAGGAAAAATTGATAGAAGAAAGGGAATATTTAATAAATACCAAAACCCTCCATAATACAAGCCCATGATCGCAAGAATCAACGAAGCTGCTTTTCTAGCCATCTGCAAATAGAGTCTTATATACGATCGAGCAACCCCTTTGTGATGTTTGGAAACCACCTCAAATTTTTTCTGAAGACCTTCTACGGGCACTTCAGGAATAAAATCTGCGTAATAACTCACCACATAGTCAAAAAAATCGCCTATTTCGTCCCCCATTGCCCAAACCACTAGGTCTCTTGCTGTAGCAATCGAGCGTTTTGACAACCATGAGGGAAGTTTCCAAGAAAATCCGCCGCTCTCTTTTTTTTGGATATAGTAATAGATGGCATTTCGGACTTCCTTAAAAGTTGTTTCAACGTTAGCAATTTTTTGTTTCATTCCGGCTTCGCTTCGAAATGGCTCCATCAGGGTTTCAATTTTTTTCATGGCTTGTTCTAAAGCATCTGCTGTCGGTTGGCCTGTAATCACCATGTACTTCTCAGGTCCATGTAAAAAGGGCTTGCAAAACTCGATGAATGTTTCTAAATAAAATTCAAATAACATGGATGCCATCATCGGTTTTTGCATGAGCAGATATGGCTGAAGCATTTCCCAGTTGGTGGCAGGGAAAGGATGTGAAATTTCATGATCTTCAATGATATTTTCAGCCGGTTTACCCTCCAATGCTGACAGAGGGCCTAAATAAATATCTTTTGCCCGTGAAGAGATTTTTGGATCAAATATGGGTTCAAAATGACGGATCAGCAACGCATAAAAAAAAGCGCTATCTAACTTTTCTTGTGTGACTTCCTTTAATCTCAATACCCCATAAGGCTTTTCGCTTTTATAATTCCGGGGGTGCAAGTTTAGAGAGCGTCCTAACGAATAGATGGCCAGATTAAATGAATCTTCCTCCTTTTCAAACTCTATCCAAAGGGGTCCCGAAAAAAAATAATCATCCAAGCCGGCCATTTCAATTGTTTCGGGAGGAAGAAACTCCTGGATTTTTTTCCATTTTTCAACTGCTTCCTTCTGATAAAAGCTAAAAATGGCATCCACGTAATCGACAATGCAGGTTTTTACAGTGGTTTCCAGTTTTTTTAAAAGTTCAGTGCGAATCCCTTCCTCGTTTAAAAGTTCCAGGCCATTTTCGGCTACCCAGCGACACGTTGATTTTATAGCCGGGTCTGTAAAAAAATGACCGACTGTTTTAATAGCGCCGTCTTGCAATGTATTTTTTAGGTATTGTTCAAAAATATCAGGAAATAAGGTGGCCATTGGACGGGGAATAGTTCTGTTGGAATCTGAAAAAAAAAATCCGCTTAAAACTTGATCGATGTCAATTTTCCATTTGCTTTTAAAAAAAACGTCTTGGATAGTTTTTAAGCAGATATCAGTGAGCGCATTTGCCAGCTGTTTCGGATCAGGCATCTGCTCTTCATCAATATATTTCCTGACAGCCCGCGGCAAATCTTTTAAGGAATTTTTGGGGAGAAGTTTCAATTTAGCAAAAAGGGCATCAAAAGAATGATGGACATTTCCGTAGCTAAATAAGAAAAGTGTTTTAGGCTTCTCTGAATTCAAAGCATGAACTTCACTAGCTAACTGGTCACTGATGTCGCGCAGCTTTGATAAACGGCTTTTTTTCGAAAGGGGTTTAAGATCTTCTATAAAACAACAATCTTTCTTCAAAGCATTTTTTAATAAATCAATTTTATGATTAAAATCTGGTTTGATATGTTCACGATGTTTTTCGAGAAAACAAGAAATATATTCTAAACTGATTATTAAGTTAGATTGTTCTTCCAGATTGAATAGAGCATTAAAATCTTTGATCAATACTGTTGCCGTTTGTCCTTCCTGAAGCGGACAAAGCAAAGAACCGGAAGTTTCTACCTCTTCTTCAATAGATGGGCGCAGAAGCGAGGTTTCTTGGACTTCAGCCGGAACTTGAAAGGATGGCAGAAGTGTGTTTTCGGGTATGATCAATTTATTGACTAAATAATGCTGATATAATTCGGCAAATCTAAGTCCAAGAGGTCCCAAGCTTGCTCTTTCAAGCGAGGAGGTTGCAGCCAAAGCTTTTGCAAATAATCGATGGGTTTTTTGTTCAGATTCCGTGTGTTCCCAAGGATGTTGAAGCCATGCCGCTAGCCGCCCTTTCCATGAACAACGCAAGTAAACTGTATTCTCATCAAAGGGAGAAGGGATGAAAAGACGGGGAATTTGCGGCTGCAAACGATCGGTCCAATTAGCGTGTTGCTGCAATTGATTCAAAATAAAGTGAGCATGTACATTGTTCATACAATAAGATTGCAATGTTCAATTTAATGGTTAAATTGATCAAATAGGCTCAAATTTATTGTGTTATTTGTCTTTACTTTGCATCTGGGTGTGAATTTCTTCTCGAGCTTTGTCGAGGAGATGTTTGAAAAATTTGAGTTCTTCCGGTTTCATTTGATAGAGTTTCATCTGTTTGGCTACTTCAACTTTTTTTTCAGGAGATTCAAATTTGACATGCAGTACAAAACTGGAGCGAATTCCGGGTAATGAAATTCCTCCAACCATTTTTAGTTGATTCTGTTTTTTATCGACCAAGACCAAACGATTAAAAATGGAGGGATCAAGATGTAATTCCCAAAGGTTCAAAGGTTTTATTACAATATCGAGCGGTCCTAAATAGGTATATATTTTTCGGTAGCGCGCTTTATCAATAGCGAGTTTTGAAGAAGGAGTTAAAACATAAAGCGATTTTTTTTCTTTTTTAAGAATATCTTTGAAAACTTGAATATAGATGTTGGCTAATCGAGCCGGATTTTTCTCTTCGCGTCCTATGTTTGTTTCAAGTTCTTGCACTAATTCAAGGAGATCTTCGTGAAAATCATAGGCATCGTCTTTATCATCATCCATAGTGTTCCAAGAGAGTAATGAATGTGTTTCAACTTAACGACTCTTTTCTTTAGCTATCCAATCTCGATTTGCGGCTTTTCTTTTGTCTGTATCCGTTTTCTCTTTCATAAATTCCTCTTTCCGTTTGCGTCCAGCTTTACGAAGCTCACTCCGCTGCTGTACCGCTAAACTAGTTGCTTTTTCTGCTTTATCCAAACTTACCGCTTGTTTGGGCTTCTCTCTTGCTGTTTTTTGTTTTTTTTCAGTCTGCGTCTTTTCAATAATGTTTTTCTTAGGTTTAACAGAAGGTGTTTTAACAGAAGAAGAGTGTGAAGATTCAGAGGCCTTTACCCGCGAAGGCTTGGTTTCAATATTTAAACGGGCCTTTTCCAACATGGCAGACATGCCCTCAAGCTCCTCAGCAGTTGCTTGGCGCGCTTTCATGTGAGAGCCGATCTCTTTACCTTGCTCCGATCCTTCGCGAGGCTTCATTCTAACGTTAAGATCAATGTTTTTTGTTTCAAATTCTTGATGTATGAAACCTACGGAGTTTCCCTTAGCGTCAATAATGACCAAACGGCGTGTAAAGTCCTCCGCATTTTCGGCATATTTTTTTAGATGTTTTACATCGATTTCTTTGACTTCGATATAAACAGGAGTCCTAATTTCCATTCCTTCCCATAGTCGATCACGCGATCCTTTGCTCATCAGCACAAAACTATCATTCTTAAATATCTTATTAACGACAGCGTGCTGTTCGGATGTTAAACCTTGAGAGGAATCAATTTTTTTTATTTCGTTCATAAATCGATTTAATTCCGTTCTAAAGGCTTCTCCGGATGAAGAAGTTGTATGACTGATTCCATGAAAGCTCATATAAGTCTCCTTGATAGAATCATTTTTAAGTATAGCATTACCTTTAAAAAAATACAAAAAATGATTTGATATTGACAACTATTTAAAAAATGTAAAAATCTATATTTATTTTAAAGGGAGTTGTTTTTATTAAATGCCTGATTTTAAAAGATTTATAGTTAATCGTTCCGTAGCGGATCTTCGGCGTGAACCGCAAGAACACGTGGGAATTTATGAAAAAGATCCTTTGCAAGAATCACAACTTCTTTATGGTGAATCTGTTAAGGGATTTTCCGAAAATAATTCGTGGGTTTTTGTTGAAGCTCTTGAGCAACAACGCTATACAGAAAAAGATGGGTGGACCGGGCATCCCGGTTGGATAAAAAGATCGGATCTTATTGAAGTCGAAAGTTTTAGAAATAATAATGCGACTGCAATTAAGCCGTGGATAAACATTTATGCCGATTGCCAATCGACGATGCCTCTTGGTTCGGTCTCATTCGGCACTTCCTTTCAGACACTTGAACAGCAAGGGGAATGGCATCGCATTCTTTTGCCTAACGGCGACTTAGGCGCAGTAAAAAAAGAAGATCTTCAGTTTGCTGCCATGTCGTTTTCTGATGCCGAAAGGCGCCGTATCCTATCCTTGGCAGAGTTGTTCATCGGATATCCGTACTTTTGGGGAGGGCGCAGCGCTTTTTGTGGGCAAAAAAAAGAGAAACCCTTAACCAGCTGTGATTGTTCGGGGTTTGTGAATCTTTTATACCGCTCACAAGGGATCGCTCTTCCAAGGGATGCCCACGATCAATTTTTAAGCTGCAATAAGAAAGAGCATGGTGGTTTAAAGCCCGCCGATTTAATTTTTCTTGCATCGGCCGATAAACCTGCGAGAATGGGTCATGTCATGCTTTATGCAGGTGGAGATGCCTTTATAGATGCTAATATTACGGATAATAAGATTGTAAAATCTACCGGTTTAGAAAGATTTGGACGTGCGTTGAATCGTTTGCATTGGGGTGAATCCTTCGGAAAATATGTAATTTATTTTGGAACCTTACAGCTCTAAAGCGTCGCCCTGCCGTTTACGTGCCCGTGCCCGTGCCCGTTTGTTCTTGCCGTTCCCGTCTTTCCGAAGAATTATTCTCAAAAAGTAAAGTTATCTTGCAGATTTTCTGAATGAGAAACGGGCAAAGGAAGACGGGAACGGCAGGAACAAACGGGCACGGGCACGTAAACGGCAGAAAAATCGCTCAATTCTAATTAAAAATTATTTTGTTGCGCTTGGATTTCATTAAGCACCTCTTCTACTGTGCAGTTTGGATGTTTTGCCAGAAAATCGTCTACAAAGGCAACAGCTTTATCCGCTTTAACCCCATGGAAGGATATTTCTGACACTTCCGCAGAAATGGCAGCGAGGTATTGAATGGCAATCGATACATTTAATTTATTATTAAAATCACCGGCACCCCAAGCGCCTGTTTCAATGGCTGTTTGTTTGCCTTCGCTGCGATCAAGCTGTACTGTTCCATGATAGCCTGTATACGCCGTAGAAAACAGATCTCTTAAACTAGCCATGTCATGCGACTGCCCTTTTTCATGTTCGGGAGCAGCCATGGCTAAAATGCCGTAATCGACCGAATTGGGTTGAAGCTTGCTTAGATTTAAGTCCTTTTTTTTCAAATGGATATCTTTTTTATCTTTTAGATTAAATCCCGGTAAAGACGCAAATGCCAGCATCCCTTTTCCACGAATTAATTGCGGGGTTGCTTTTCCTTTACCGGCTTTCTTACCTCCTTTGCGTGTGAGAATGCCGCCATCCCCCTCTTCCCTTTGTTCTTTGACACTTGCCCCTTCAGAAGCTAAGAGGGAGAGCTCAGGATGATGGGCAAAGATTTGCTCTTCTTGAAGAAATCCAAGATGATGCGAAACCCATCCACCGCCTAAAAATTTATTAGCAAAATCTACTTTTGTCGTATTGACTTTGGAATCATTATATGATTTTCCATATTCTATCCATTCCGCTTCGAACTTAGGTTTGGTTTGTCCAGACTTGATCACCAGAGAAGAAGTCAATTGTTTCGGATTGTTGGATAGAAGTTCAAATTCATGCCGATGCAAGGTGGCATTGTCGGTCCGAGCTTGCAGAACGTTTACATGCTGATTATAAATAGCCATTTTATTTTCCGGAAGAAAGCTAGGTTTGAGTAAAAGACCGTTGAGTTTGCTTGGTATGCTTTCTTTCAGATCCCCAACCAATCTTTTTAAGAATGATAAATTCATTTGCTTCAACTCTTCCCGTGTATAGTCTGTTTGAGTTGTTTTGATCATTCCATCGTCAGTTACATTAGTAGGAGTTTTAATGGCGACTTTTCCTATGATCAAATTTCGATAATCTTGTTTCTGTTTGTAGGCTTGTTCTCCTCTAATGTGCCCAGCTGTTTTAAGGGCATCGATTTCTTGATGGAAAGCACTCATTTGTTTTTGAGGAGGAACTTTGAAACTATTAAGATAGGCATTTGTGAGCAGTCTTTCTTGCTCAGAAGTTATTTTTTTTTGGCTCACAAGTTGATTAAGATGATGCGCAATTTCATCCGGTAGCTTTGTTAAACCGGTTCTTTGGGGTTTTTCTAAGGTAGATTGGCTGACAGGTTTAGTCTCAGTTCGGAGAGCTTCAGATGCTGTCTGATGGACCTTTTCAAATGTTGTTGTTAGTTTATCAACTGAACTCGACGAAAGATGCAGTTCGCGAAGCCTACCCACAAAGTGATGCAAATCGGTTGTTAATTCTCCGGACATGGGTAAGTTAGGCATTAGATTTAAAAGGGCATCTTTTTCATGATCATTGAGATCTAATTTATCCTCAACTTCACTATAAAAATTGGGATTAAAAGCATCGCGAAATCCTGAATCGCTTATCATAGTAGCCTCCTTGCCGCATTCTATTGGTAATTATAACAAAAAGGTATTTTATAATTTTATATATAATAATTAATTTTATTATTTATTTATTTAAAACGGTTGAATAAATTAAAACGATTGAGTACTATTCTCGCTTTGATAGAAAAGGAATTCGCGTCGATGAATAGATCAATTTTCCTCTTGGGATTGGTTTTTATAATTCACTGGCTTTCAATAAGTTATGCAGAAGAATACAACAAGCCATTATCCATCCCCGAGTTGGTTGATATCGCATTAAACAACAAGCCATTATCCATCCCCGAGTTGGTTGATATCGCATTAAACAACAATCCTGAAACACGTTCAGCCTGGTGGAATGCAAGAAAAGTTGCCGCCTTGCGCGGATTAGCGGCCTCTTCCTATTATCCAACCATTCGCGCTCGCGCCTCGGCTGCCCATGCGCGCGACTATAAATTTCCAAATGGCAAAGAAACTGTCTACACTGATCTAGATGGCGATATATTTCTTAATTATCTTTTATATGACTTCGGAGAAAGGACGGCATCCAATCAGGCAGCCGTAGCAGCTCTTTGGGCAGCCAATTGGCAATCAGATTGGCGCATCCAAAAAGTTCTTTTTCATGTGGTCGCCCATACTTATTCCTATTTAAATTCGTTAGAATTATCAAAATCGCGCCAAGCTTCTTTAGACGATGCAAAAACTGCTTTAGATGCTGCTACGCAATTGCAACAGGCTGGGCTGAATTCTGTGACGGATGTTTATACGACAAAAGCAAGCGTCGCTGATTTGGAGATCAACGTTGCTTTGCAAAAAGCTGAAACCGATGTTGCGCGTAGCAAATTGTTAACCGTTTTGGGAATCTGCATCGATACGCCTCTTGAAGTGGCTTCTTTGCCAAACCCATCCTCTAGCAAGCGTTTGCAGTGTGGGCTCGATAGCTTAATTGCTTTAGCTCGCGATACCCGTGCAGATCTCATGGGAAAATGGGCTGAGTTAGTGCAAAAACGGGCGCAGCTTGAAAAAAACGATAAAAAATATGCTCCGAAATTAAATTTTGGAGCCGATGCAGGTTATAATCGCTATATCCATGATACGAGCAATGGGTTTCGCTACAATGTGGGCCTAACATTGGATATTCCTCTTTTCAATGGCTTCGAATCGATTTATTATAATCGTTTGGCTTATGCCGATATGCAAGCGACAGAGGCTGATTTGGAAAGGCTCGATTTGGAGATCGCCTTGGATGTGATGGCTGCCAGCCGCTATTTTGAAGCGGCACAGCAAATTTTGATATTTGCTAAGGAGAGCCTTGAAAATTCCATGCGTACTTTTGAAGGGGTTCTTGACAAATATAAAGCTGGCACACAATCTATCTTTCATTTAACCGCAGCTCAAAAACAGCTTGGCGATGCACGGATTAAACATAGTGAAGCTAAGACCCGCTGGCATCGCATTTTGGCAGAGCTTGCCTTTGCAACCGGCACAATTTCTCAGTATTCGGAGGAGCCATGCCGCGACCCTTCACGCTCTTAGTCTTTTTAGGAACCTTGTTGGCAGCGTGTGCATCCCAACCTTCACAGCAAGATAAAAAAAACAATTCGATTCCAGTCTTTATCGGAGATGTGGTTTTACAAGATGTGCCTGTCTATATTGAATCCATAGGCATCTTAAAGCCTGCTGCCATCGTTGAAATCCGTTCGCAAGTCAACGGCATGTTAACCGAAGTCCATTTTACAGAAGGGCAAATAGTAGCGAGAGGATCGCCGCTATTTTCGATCGATCCTCAACCCTATCGCATCCAACTTCAGGAAGCGGAAGCACGGTTAGCGCAAGTTAAAGCGTCATGGAATGCTGCCAGCAAAAAGCTCGAGAGATATCAAGGATTAAATAATAAAGAATTGATCCCAAAGCAAGAATGGGATGAACTAACCGCACTTGTCGCAAAAAATAAGGGATCGGTTGAAGAAGAAGAGGCCAAAACCGCCTCAGCTAAATTGAATTTGACCCGTTGTTTGATCAGTTCCCCTCTACAAGGTAAAAGTGGAAAGGTGGAAATACATCCTGGAAATCTTGTGAGTGCGGGTCAAGCTCAGCCGCCTTTGGTGACGATTTCGCAAATCGATCATCTTGTGGTTGAATTTAAATTGACTGAGGAAGAGGTGCAGCAGCTAAACAGCGATCATCTATCAGGTCGTTGCCCTCTTGAAATCAGTAGCCTAAGCCAAGGTCAGGAAACCAAAGGGACTTTGGCGTTTCTCGATCACACCTATGACCCTCAGACAGGTTTGTTGCGCGTGCAAGGGCGCTTTCCCAATGAGAACAATCCCTTTCTGCCCGGACAAAGTGTGAAAGTCAAATTGCCGATTTCAATGTTGGCGCAAGCGAAATTAATTCCTCAAAAAGCAATCAAAATTAATCAACAAGGTCCCTACGCTTTTGTGCTCAAAAAGGATAATACCGTTGAGTTAAGGCAAATTACGCTCGGGGAAGAATATGGAGACCAGGTGATTGTTTTGGATGGAGTGATCTTCGGCGAGCAGGTTGTCACAGATGGGCATCTTCGCCTTTCTCCGGGATGCGCGGTTGAAGTTCAAAGTGCAAAGGAAGCTCTATGAATCTTTCATCTCCATTTATTCAGCGACCAGTCATGACGACCCTTTTAATGCTTGCGATTATCCTAGCAGGCTTCATTGCGTTTAGGAAATTGCCGGTCAGTGATTTGCCTAATATTGAAAAGCCGATGATTAGCGTTTCAGCACGCTATCCGGGAGCAATGCCCGATACCATGGTCAACTTAGTCACGATGCCTCTTGAAAAGGAACTGATGGCCGTAAAGGGATTAAAGGAAATCACCTCAACCAGCCGCAAAGAAGAGATGGATATCAATCTTGAATTTGATTTCGATAAGGATCTTGAGGAAGCTGCAAGGGAAGTTCAGTCTGCCTTGAGTCGGGCCGAAACTAAGTTGCCGCGAGATATGGAACAAAGGCCTACCTTTCATAAACAAGAAGCTAGCCATGAGCCGATCATGTTTCTGGTGCTCACATCCTCGACAGCTAATGTAGCCGAGCTGCGCGAATATGCTGATGTTTATGTCTCTTCCCGCCTTAGCCGCATAGAAGGCGTCTCCGGAATTGATACCTATGGCGCTCCTTATGCTTTGACTATCCGCATTAACCCGGAGTTGCTGGCAGCTAAGCGGTTAAGCTTTGATCAGGTCATACAGGCTATCCAGCAGCAGAATTCCGAGTTGCCTCTTGGAGCTATCAAAACCGGCACTCGGCAGCTTTCCATCGAATTGCCGAGCAAGCTTCAGAGCGCAAAAGATTTTGCTGATAGTGTCATAGCTCCGGGGCCCATACGTTTAAAAGATATAGGGTCTGTCAAAGAAGGGACATCAGACGAGCAGGAATTTCATTATGCCACCAAACATGGCAACGAGCTTGCCTTGATTTTAGGAGTAAAAAAAATTAGCGGATCCAATACCGTAGCTGTTTCAGAAGCTATTTGGAAGCTTTTTTCGGAAATAAAAAAGGATCTGCCTCCATCGATGCATCTGGATATATGGTTTGACAAAGCTGTGTGGATACAAGACTCTATATTCGATGTTGAAATTTCCTTATTTTTGGCCTTTGGGCTTGTCATTCTAGTGATTTTTTTCAGCCTAGGGCGCATTTCTGAAGCATTGATACCCAGTGTAGCGCTTCCCATGTCTTTAATCGGCACGTTCATATTCATGTATGCAATGGATTTTAACCTGGATATCCTGTCTTTGCTCGCATTGACGCTGGCAGTGGGCTTTGTTGTCGATGATGCGATCGTCGTTCTGGAAAATATTGTTAGGCATCATGAAAAAGGGCTCTCACCCTGGCAAGCAAGCTTGATCGGGTCAAAAGAGATTTGTTTTACAATCCTTTCCATGACCTTGTCCTTAGTGGCTGTATTTATCCCTTTATTATTTCTTGGAGGGATCAACGGACGCCTTTTTTATGAATTCAGCATCACGCTGGCTGTCGCGATCCTCGTTTCCGGGTTCATTTCATTGACTTTGACTCCCATGCTCTGCAGCCGTTTCATCTCTAAGTCTCACGGTCCTAATCGCCTTCAGAAAAAAGTGGAGCGCATTAACCGATGGATGCTCGGCTGGTATGAAATTAGCCTTAAATGGTGCCTAGGAAGGCCCAAAACCATCTTAACCTTGGCGCTTCTATGTCTTGTCGCTGTCATTCCTCTTTTTTATTCCCTTCCCATCAAACTCTTTCCGGAAGAAGATCGAGGATTTATATTTAGCATTGTTTCCCTTCCTAAAGGCATTTCGCAGGCACGCTCTAAAGAGTACCAACGCAAAATCGAAGAGGTTGTTCAAACCAACCCGGCTGTCGAAAGTTTAATCGACCTCAAATTCGGCGACAGGCAAATCGTTTGCACCCGCTTGATTCCCCATTCCCAGCGCAAACCGCAGCGTCATATCCTTCAAGAGATTCAAGAAGCCATCGACGCTATTCCGGGAACGCAGACGTTTAGCATGGGGTGGCAGCTGCTGAATGTCAATGTCGATTGGAACAGCGGCGGCAATTACCAATATGTGCTGAAAGGAATGGAGGCCAATGAAGTGGAAGCCGCCGCTGAAAACTTAAAAAAACAGATGCTGGCCAGCGGTGAATTCCCTTTTGTGAATATCAATTTGCAGCGTGATGATCCAAAATTGGTCATTAAAATTCATGACGAACAAGCCAGGAAATTTAGATTTTCTAAAAAAGAGATCCAAGAATTGCTCCAAAAGGCCTATGCAGGTGGAACGATTGCTCAGATTCAAAAAGGGGGCGATCGCTACAATGTCTACATGGAACTGGAACCGGAGTTTCAAAGGACGCCGGCTGCACTGGGCAAACTCCATTTGAAAACTGCTGAGGGAGCTTTAATCCCTTTTAAAGCCTTGGCCACCTGGACAGAAACATTAGGATCGCCAACGTTATTTCGGGTTGACCAATTACCCGCCGTGACTGCCAGCTTCGCTGTGCGTTCCGATCTTCCGTTGAATAAGAGTTTGGAAAATCTTGAAAACCTAGCCCGTGATTCACTCTCTAATGGCGTTCATGGCGAGCTTCGGGGCGCTGCCGCAATGGTTGCATCCACGATGAAAAATACGGCAATTTTGATCTTTGCTTCCATCATCGTCATGTATATTGTATTAGGGGTGCTTTATGAAAGCTTTATCCATCCCCTAACCATTTTGTCTTCGTTGCCTTTTGCCGGTTTGGGCGGGGTTTTAACTCTAATGATTTTTGGCCAGGAACTTTCACTTTTTAGCATTATGGGCTTCTTGCTATTAATAGGCATTGTGAAAAAAAATGGGATCATGATGATCGATTATGCCCTCGAGGCTCAGAGAAAAGGGCATATTGCCCCCAAAGACGCCATACTGGAAGGTTGCTTAGTAAGATTTAGGCCTATCATGATGACCACGATCGCCGCTATTATGGGAGCTTTGCCCATTGCCATAGGATTTGGCGAAGATGCCGATACGCGGCGAGGATTGGGGTTGGTGATTGTGGGAGGATTGATTTTTTCGCAATTGTTAACACTTTATGTCACGCCGCTTCTCTATATCATTTTCGAAAAAATGATCGCTTGGCAGCCGGGACATTTAAAGAAACAATTTGTTTAGGCCTTGTTGCACAATAGCCCTCTTAGATAGAATTGTTAGGAGATGCCTTTAGAAGAATTTCCTGTGCTTTTAATTGCTCTTGTTGACGTTGCCTTTCAATTATTAATGCCGATCTTTCTGTATCTTTTTGTGTTATTGATTCTTCAGTTTGCTTATCGCTGATGACTTCATCAATCAGAGCTTCATCAAGGATAGCAATACATCCCTTTTCTTTTGTTTCTTTGGAAAGCTTATGATATAACGCGGATTCCAAAAAATAGGAGAGAAGTGCAAATTCATTTAAAAGAGTTTTATGCTGTTGAAGAAAGATTTGATATGGGTTTCCAGATAATGGTTGTTTAGAACCCAAGACAGCTTTGTATAATTCATTAATCTTCAGTGCCATTTGGTAGATTATTTTTTTCGTTTTCGCATGATTAGAACGTAAATCGAATATTTTTTTAATATCTTGCCGTTTTTTTGATTCCAAATCATCATGTAATTGATCAAGTTGAACTTCTATATTATTGATAGATTCAGACAACAGGTCATCTTGAACGCCAAATAAATCGCTTGCATCCGAATCACCCTTAGATTTTGTATAAACTTTTGGATATTGCGCTTTCAGTAGATCGGCTTCTGCTTTTTCAATTTCCTTTAGGACCGATGGCTTTTGCACATTGTTTGCACGCGTAATGCACATTTCGAGAATTTCAAGGGATTTGCCGGGTTGCGGAGCTTCCGGATAAGCTTTTTCTGTTGCAGCAACAAGATATTGTATGGCATGCGCTGAACAGGGAGTATCGGGGGATTTTTTCAACAGAGCTGTTTGAAGGATTTTTTGCGTTTCCGAAGAATCTGTGCTCTTAATCGAAATTTTGACAAAGCGATTATCACTGGCGAGCTTGGGCTTGATATGAGTTTTGTATTCCTCCATGGTTGTAATCCCAATCATATAAGGGAATTCTTCATCCAGCGTTTTTAACAGTTCTCCCGGATCAGTCCCTGAATCGGCTGAAGTTTTAAAAGCGGTATGAATTTCATCAAACACTAAAATGACATCTTTATTATGTCTTTCTATTTGTTCTTTAATTTTTTGCAATGCAGTTTTACCGTCACCATGATGCCCTGAATCTTCTTTCAATAAATTGGCAATGTTGAAATAATGGATCGTTTTTCCCTTAAGGTCAGGATATTTGCCATCAGCTACAGCTTTAGTGAAGGCATTAATTAAAGTCGTTTTTCCCACTCCAGAATCCCCAATGATTAAAGGAAATGGTTTGCGTCCCCTCAAATTTTGAGAAATGGTATTCATGGCAGCTTGTCTGCAAGTAATAACCTCTAATTCCCCCTTCAGATACTTTAATGTTTTATTCGTTCCATAAGTTCCTAATTGGGATGGAAGAGGGCGAATATGAGGATAGATTAAACTTAGAGCCGCAATTGTCAGCAAGGTTCCAGCTACAACTGGACCGGCTATTGAAGTTCCAACCATTGACATCAGTAAAGGCATCAAAATATTGCTGAGGCTGAGCAGCATCATCACTTGAGAAGCTTTGCGTTGGGCTAAATAGGCATTCTCCGATTGATTAAATAACTCGGCTACTCCAAAGGCACTTAAAATGCTTTCTACAAAATTTAATAATTTATTGACAATTTCGAGAAGTTTTGTGTGAGTTGACACTTCAGCGGGTTTAGTCGATTCCAAAAAAAGCTTGGCTTTATTAAACATTTTTCTGGCGGCTTCTAGGGCATTTGCAGGTGCGCCGGGCTTGTTTTTAATAATCTCTTCAAAGAGTTTAGCAGGAATGACATCTGCTTCGACTAAACGATGGATGACTTTTAAGATATCATCCATATTTTCTATTTTAATTAAATTTGAAAAAAAGGCTTCTAAAGTATTTTCTAATTCAATTTGTTGACAGCGAGCCAATTTAAGTTTAAGTGCATTTTCCGCTTTTGAATTTCCAAAAAAATGACTGCTTTTAAAAACGGTTTCCATTTCCTTAACAAGAGGGGATAGATCAGGAGAGGGTCTCTTTTGGAGGGAAGATGCACATTTTACGTCATCATATTCAGGAAGTTCACATTGCATAAAGTCCTCTATTATTATAGATTATAAACTAAGTCAAAATAATGTTATTTATTATATTAATTGTCAATGTAATTTAATAAATTCAACACAATTAACATTACTATTATTTTGGCTAAATTAACTTTCGATTGCAAAAGATAAAATTTATCTGTAATTTGCATGATTGAAATAAGTCGTTTTGAAGTGTTTAGTTATGTCACAGATCACCACACTCTTTTTGGATATTGGCGGAGTCCTTTTAACGAATGGCTGGGACCATCTCGCCCGAGAAAAAGCCATTCTTCAATTTAAATTAGACAAAGAGGATTTTGAGAAGCGGCATAAGCAGTGGTACGATGATCATGAAAAAGGGAAAATCACGATTGATGATTATTTAAATAAGGTTGTCTTTTGGACCCCAAGACAATTTAGTATGCAGCAATTCAAAGATTTTATGTTGATGCAATCTCAAGCAAAGAAGGAGATGTTGGAATTCATTTCTCATTTGAAAAAAGAAAAAAATCTGCGAGTCGCTGCCGTCAGTAATGAAGGGCGTTATTTGGCGGAGTATCGAATTAAAAAATTCAATTTGACCTCTTTTATCGATGATTTTTTTATTTCCTGTTTCGTTGGCTATCAGAAGCCCGACCCGCATATCTTTAAAATGGCGCTTGATGTCTTGCAGGTGTCAATCGAACAGGTCTTATATATAGACGATCGCCCAAATCTTATTGAAGCAGCTTCTAAGATGGGGTTTCGCGGAATTGTCCATGTTTCCTTGGATGAAACGAGAAAACAACTCGATAGCTTATGCCGTTAACGTGCCCGCATCCTATTACCCATAAGTTTTTCATGTTCCAAAGGCCTCCCAGGCTAGAGCAAAATCTACCATTCTTGCCATTCCCTTCCACACCGCTTTTACTCCTGGAGGACCTTCCTTATTACGGTCCACATATCCTCCAAGTATTGCAATCATTATGATAAATTCCCCAAGTGAAGGTGGTTTTTCGGGTAGCGCTTGTTTCCTATTTAATATCTTATAAACGGCCTTCCATTCAGCCTCATCAAAGACAACATCGCACGACAACTCTCCACAGACTCTTCCCATCATCATTGTGAACATGACTCTCCAAGCAAGAATCATAAAAACTGTAATTAAAGCCTTCATTCTCTCCGTCGTTTGTAATTGCCTCTCCTCTATCTTACACCCGCTCTTCAATACCTTGAAAAATGTTTCAATTTCCCAACGACATAAATAATAATTGATAACTTTCACAACATCTTCAAAAGTGTGTACAGGTAGACTCGTTAATAGAATCCATATTAACGCATCCTCTCCATCCGGAGGATTTTCTTCTATAGCCATTACTGCATTTATCTGTACTACTGTCGATTTATTTCCAGGCTTTATTGAAACACTTATCCCTTTTAGCTTTTGTTTTACCTTTCTTCCACTTCTCTTTTCTGCAGCAGGTACTACAAATTCAATTTCGCCTAATGAGGGAGCCTCTTTAAGCTTCTGCCACAACTTATCTTGCTTTCCTTTCTTTCCTTCTAACAATCGATCATGTTGTGATCTAATAATGACATCTGCAGCTTTTCCAGTTTCTTTTTGCTTAGCTATCTCATCGAAAACTTCTATAATGTCCCCTTCTCGATCAGCGATATTAATAAATTGGGTCTCTGGCACCTCTCTAGCAATCTCACATGATCGCCTATAGCTTTGTAGCCATCGGTAGCTTTCCTTATCTTCAATAGGCAATTTATCTTGTTTAGATCCTTTTGGATTTACCTCTAACTTTCTTTTCCAGAAATTAACGTCGACTATTCCCAACATGACCCGTTCTGGAGTAACTGCAATCGTTGGATGGAGCCAAAGTCCTTTTTTAGTATTGGTAATTCGCTCTTTACCTTCCATTGCCTCTTTAGCATTGTAGTCAAGTTCGCTGGTATCGTTGGGCAATAGCACAATGGGATATTCTTTTATTCGCTCAATTGTTTGCTTAACATGTGGAACAATTATTTTCTTCTCAGAAACCAAACCATTACTAAAAAAATTGTAACATGCTTTTATGCTACCCCAAGACTGGAATGCTTGAGGAATCATTCTTCCTGGTGCTAATCCCAAAGCTTCTACTATCTTGATCACTCTTCGATTTAGTCTTGCATCTCCCAAATCTATTGTTTTAAACTCAGCCTCAGCCCAACTCATAAAACTCTCCTAAAAATTTTCCTCTAAGGAAAACTTTTAAGAACATTTATTGCAACCATAGTCTAAAAACTTATGGGTAATAGGATGCGTGCCCGTGCCCGATTGCTATTGCCGTTCCCGTCTTTCTTTGTCCCTTTCTCAGTGAGTTTATCTGCAAAATTAAGTTTACCTTCTGAGAACTATTCTACTTCGGAAAAGGGGGAACGGCAAGAACAAACGGGCACGGGCACGTTAACGACAGAGAACGGCAGGAACAGCCGAGAACGGCTTTTAATCGATGATGTCTTCTTCTTCGACCTCTTCTTCAGCAAATTCTTCATGAGCGCTTTCTTTATGTGCTTTTTCTTCTAACCGTTCCTGCTCGCTCTTTTTAGCTTTCCCTTTAAGGTTCATCAAAATGGGAACTCCTAAAAAGCCGTAATGATCCCTAAACTGATTATACAAATATTTTTTATAGGTTTCATCCATCAAAGAAGGGTGATTGACAAATAAAATAAATCGAGGGGGCTGCTCTTGGACTTGCACCATATAATAAATGCGCAAACGCTTCCCCATAATCATTGGTGGATGGTTTCGTTGCATGCAACCTTCAACGAATTTATTCAATTGATGTGTCGTAATCCGCTTCTTAGAATCTTCGTAAACCTGTTTGATGATAGGAAAAATCTTATCGATATTTCGTCCTGTTTTGCATGAAAGGAAAATCTTTGGGCAATGTTTTAAAAAGACCGCTTCTTCTTCAATTCCTTGTAAGCAATGCTCCATCCGGAACCCTTTGACTAGATCCCATTTGTTAAATAATAAAATACAGCCTTTGCCTGCTTCTTCGATCATATTAGCGATCTTCTTCTCTTGAATGGTCATCCCTTGCTGCGCATCCATCATCAATAGGCAAATGTCCGATCTTTCAATAGCTCGTTGAGTACGGATGGCGGCAAATTTGTCGACCACTTCGTGCTCAGCGTGTTTACGTCTGATTCCCGCTGTGTCAATGAGAACAAAGCTGTCATCACCTTGCATAAAGGGAACATCGATGCTGTCGCGGGTGGTTCCGGGTATTGGACTGACGATGCATCGCTCTTCATCGAGAAGATAATTGACTAATGAGGATTTACCGACATTAGGCCGACCCACGATGCATAGGGAAATCGATCCAGCATGCTCATCTTGTTCTTGCCGCCGTTCAATATTTTCAAAAGCCGCTTCCAGCAATTCGGCAATATGAAAATCATGGATAGCTGAAACGGCAACGATTTTTTTTATTCCCAAGGCTTGAAAGTCATAAATCAGATTTTGCTGTTCCATATTGTCTATTTTATTGACAGCTAAGGTCACCGGTTTTTTTGAGCGGTGTAAAATCTGTGCGACTTCCAGATCAAGATTAGTCATGCCTGCTTTTGAATCGACAACCATGACAATGGTATCCGCTTCCTCGATCGCTATTTCGGCTTGTTGTTTGATCTGCTCGTTAAAAAGCTCTTTTGAACGGGCGTTGATGCCTCCCGTGTCGATGATTTGGAAGGGAAAACCAAAAAATTCCGATTCGCCATACAGGCGGTCGCGAGTGATTCCTTCAGCTTCATCGACGATAGCAATTTTTTTTTTACAGATGCGGTTAAACAGAGCTGATTTGCCAACATTAGGGCGGCCGACAATGGCCAATTTTGGGAGGCGATGCATGATTTTTCTCGCTTTGGCGGGTATCGTTAAAAATAAAATATAGTAACTATTACTGGATTTAAATTAAATAGGAATTTATTCTTAAGAGGTTATATTCTGAAATATTTGGTCAGGTTTTTATGTCGATAAACTACCAGATGGATGATATTTCTTTTTCACCGCAACGGAAGGAAATAGCAACATATTCCTGGAAAACCTTTAGACAAGATGCACTAGCCGCTTTTGGAGTATGCCTTTTAACCGCTCCTCAAGCCATGGCTTATGCGGTATTGGCTGGCCTTCCATTGGCTTGTGGACTTTTTGCTGCGATTTTTTCAGCCTTTGTGGCGCCGGCCTTTGGATCTTCACGCCATCTGGTGGTTGGTCCCAGCAATGCGATTGCTATCTTGGTTCAAGCAGGAACTTCGCAGGTTCTTTTTAGTTATTATCGCCATTTAACAGGTGTGGAATGGGATATAATGGCTGTGCAGGTATTGACACAGCTTGTATTTTTGACAGCGCTTTTGCAGCTTGCCGCTGTGGTTTGCAAGTTAGGCCGTTTGATCCAATTTGTCAGCTATTCCGTGATCGTCGGCTATATTGCAGGCACAGCCATCGCGATTGTAGTCAACCAGCTGTTCTCCATTTTTGGCATTGAAAGAATGCCTGGAGTGCATTCGTTCTATGAGCAAGGCGCTTATCTTTTGACTCATTTGCAGCATGTGCATACTCCAACCTTAATCATTGGGATAAGCTGCCTATTTACCATCATTTGTTTAAAAAAAATTGATAAGCGTATTCCGGCAACGGTCGTTGCCATTGTTCTCAGCACCCTTGTGGTGTATTTCATGGACTTATCCTCTTATGGTTCCGATCCTGGATCGACCGATCCTTATTATGCGGAGGAGCATCATGCCAAAGTGATGCTCGTGGCGGACAGCGGAGGGCTATTGGATTTTATCCCTAAGTTATCCTTCCCCTACTTCGATCTGGGCATAATGAATAGTTTGCTGCCGGTCGCTTTTGCATTGGCCCTTCTTGGAGTGATGGAAACCACTTCGTTGGCTAAATCGATAGCCGCTTCATCGGGCCAGCGCTTATCGGTCAACCAAGAAATTTTTGGGGTCGGGCTTGGAAATATTGTTTCCGCTTTTGTAGGAGGGATGCCTGTATCCGGCAGCCCTTCGCGCACAGTATTGAATTATAATAGCGGCGCGCAGACCCGTTTTGCGGCCATGTTGAATGCTATATACGTAGGCATATTGGTATTTGTCTTTGGCGATTTTATAGCGATGGTCCCATTAGCATCTTTGAGCGCCCTATTATTATATTCTGCAAGCAACATTGTAAATTGGAAGCACTTCTTTCTGTGCCTTAAAGCGACAAGTTCAGATGCGTTTGTTTTATGGATGACCTTGCTCTCCTGTATTTTTTTCAGTTTGGACGTCGCATTTTATATAGGAGTCGTTTTGTCGATCATTTTGTATTTGAAAAAGGCGGCTGTGCCTCAGCTTGTGGAATATGAAATCGATGAACATGGAGAATTGATCAATCTGCACTTTTGCCGTTTTCGAGAACATCGGCCGATCCGGGTCATCAAGGTGGAAGGGGAGCTCTTTTTCGGTGCAGCCGATCTCTTTCAAACCGCTTTAAAAGCCTTTGCTGAAGACGACAACACTACTCGGGTCATTATTTTGCAGTTAAAAAATACCCGCGATATTGATGCTACAACATGCCTCGCTTTGGAACAATTGCACGATTATCTGAAAAATTCGGGCCGTCAGTTAATTTGCTGCGGCATTACGCATCAGCTTTGGGAGGTGCTTAGCGATTCGGGCATCGTCGAACTGATAAAAAAAGAAAATTTATTTCTCTTTGATGAGCGTTATCCCCATCAACATATGCAAAAAGCCATCGTACGCGCCAATCAACTTGCCAATGATGCTTCTACAAATTCTTTAGAACAGATTAAGAACAGCGATCCGATCCAAGTTTTAAGTTAGCAAGTTATTTAACATAAAAACTTCCATTGAATGCTTTGAAGCAATGCATCAAACCCAAATCCTGTGCCGAGCGGCAATCTAAAATGGGGTCCGGCAGAGGAGATGCATTCGCTAAAAGGATTGGAATAATAGACCAAATGGGTAAGCAGGCCGCATGTATCAATCTTTTGGGTTTGCCCTGCTTTTGCAGCCGCATAGGCAGCTGCAGCTTGGCCAAGAGGATGGTCAAGGTAGGAAGTAAACACCAATTTTTGCCTGCGTTGCGAAGTTTCAAAGATTTCAGGTTCTATGACAGCTGGTTTGATAACTAAAATTTGGGCTGATTCAGGATGGCCTATAGCCGCTTCTGCTTCACGATCGCATGCCAAAGGTAATCTGTCTTTTTTCTGAAGCGATTTCCATATCTGTTTATTGTATGGAATCGGATCTTCATAAAAATCCACTGCATCGCTACCCGTTCCTATGGCTTCAGAAAATGCTTTAAAAGGTTCATAGGAAAGTTTTGCATTGAAATCTAAACGGAAACGGATATTTTTAGACCATCTTTCGAAAAGTCTATTGAGAATTTTGACATCTTCGCAACCGTTTTTTATTTTAATCTTAATGACTGTAAAACCTTCTGCAATAGCGTTGGCTATTTCTTTAGCGGATCCATCGTCCAGGTATTGGATCAGATAATGATTGGGCGGAATGTGCAAGCCATCAAAGAGTGAACGTTGTTCAGTCCGCGCTTGAGCATCCAATCTTGCATTGTAAATTGAACGCCGCGTCAGAGAGGTGAGTCGGTTTTGCTTAAGTGCATTGAGTTGTTCTTCCAACGAAAGATCTCCCAAGGTGGTCCATGGATGGCAATCGGCATATCCTAACATCCCATCATCGAATATCACTTTGAGTAAAGCGCCTTGTCGGGGAGTCCCCTTTTTTGGTGCTAATTCATAAAGGTGATGATAAAGTTTTATAATACTCTTAATCTTGCTCATTTATAATCTTTGATGAATTTACCGATTGCACTGCGTGGCAGGGTATCAAACAGCTGTACTTGCCGTATTTTTTCAAAAGGCATCACTTGTTGATGATATTCGTCGACACACTTTTGCATGCTCAAGGACTTTTCTCCTTCAATAAAAAGATGGATGGAATGTCCAAGCCTCTCATCTTCAACAGCAGCTAAAAACGCTTTTGTTGCTATCGTGTTTTTCAGACAAATGTTTTCCCAAATTGTTTCTAGATGATTGAGATCGACATTTTCTCCGCCTATTTTGATTTGATCGGAACGGCGTCCCCAAACTGTTAAAACAGATCCATTTAGTTTTCCCCTATCTTCTGTAGTAAACCATCCATATTCTTTTGGATCGTGAAATTGAAATCCTCTTTGAGTCTTAATTCCATAGAGGGTCAATAAAGCAGGGCTTTTTAATTGAATATAATCTTCATCGGTGATTTGAACTTGCATGTGATCTAAAAGATGCATGGCAAGATCCTTGCCGCTGCAACTATGGATACTAGCTGTAGCAATCTGAGAAGAGCTTTCCGTCATTCCATAGCTCGCCAATAACGTCCATCCCAATGATACGGCTTTGTCATATAGCGGCTGGCTCAGTTTTCCCCCCCCCACTATGATACCCTTCAATGAAACAGGAGAAGATAATTGACGGATAACAAGGTCATAAACTTGTGTAGGAACTAATGCACTCCAGGTTGCTTGCGACTCTTGCAGTATCCGATGATAATGATCCGGATTCCATTTTCCTTGCCAAGCCGTGTAAAGATCGATCACTTTAGCACCGCTCAAATGGGCTCGAGCCAAAATGCCAAGTCCCCCGGCATGGAATAGCGGCAGTGGATTGACCCATATATCTTTTGGTATGCTTTCCAGCCATTGGTTGACTGAATGGGCTGAAGCTAAGATGGCATCTTTTGATAGGGCGGCCCATTTGCTCGTGCCGGAAGATCCTGAAGTGGCCAGCCAATAATGTCCTTTAGGCAAAGGAGGGCTTTTTTTCAGTCCATCATAAATCTCTTTTTGTTCTTGAGCAGAAAGGCGTGGATTGATGAGGATCTCAGATTGAGAAGAGGTCCAATCGATAACATTCATGGAAGTCTCGGAAATTGTTGAAAGTTTGGCTTTCGTTTTTCAAGCAATGCATTTTTGCCCTCTTGCGCTTCTTCCGTCATATAATAGAGCAAAGTGGCGTTGCCGGCGAGATCAAGCAAACCTATCTGGCCATCGCAATCAGCGTTCAGGCCGGCTTTCAAACAGCGCAAGGCAAGGGGAGAGTGCTCCATCATCTCCCTGCACCATTTCAATGTTTCTTCCTCTAACTTGTCTAAAGAGACGACGCAATTGACAAGTCCCATTTCCAAAGCTTCTTGAGCAGAATATTGACGGCAGAGAAACCAGATTTCACGCGCTCTTTTTTGACCGACGACACGCGCGAGATAGCTGCTTCCAAGTCCTCCATCAAAAGATCCCATTTTCGGACCGACTTGGCCGAAACGGGCGTTATCTGCGGCGATAGTCAAATCACAGACCACATGCAGCACATGGCCGCCTCCAATGGCATAACCTGCCACCATGGCGACAACAGGTTTAGGCAGTTGGCGGATTTGCTTTTGAAGATCGAGAATGTGCAGACCCGAATTTCCATGCTCGTCGCGATAACCTATCGCGCCTCTTATGCGCTGATCTCCTCCTGAGCAAAAAGCCTTATCGCCTTCTCCGGTTAAAATGACGACCCCTACAGAAGTATCATGGCGCGCCAATGTAAAAGCTTCTTGCATCTCTAGAACTGTTTCTGGGCGGAATGCATTGCGCACTTCAGGGCGGTTGATTGTGATTTTAGCAATGCCATCATCAGTTTTGTGAAATTTAATATCTTGGAACTGCTTGATCTCTTGCCATAATGTATTTAGTTTGTGCATGGGTTTTTGCTCTCCTCCAATTTGTGGATGAAATGGCTTAAGGTTTGTTGAAACGTTGCGGGTTGATCCCAAGGGATGCGATGCCCCGCGTCTTGAATGATTTTGATAACCGAGAGCGGATGGTGCAGTTTTAGCGAAGCGGCTATGGATGCCGATTTCTGATCATTTTGTCCTGCAAGCCATAAGATAGGCACATTAAGAGCTTGCAGGGGCTTGCGCAAATCATCCTGTTTGCCTAATGACCACGTGGTCAACGCTAAAGCGAGCCTTTCACGCGAATAATGTTCTTCTGCTCGAGGCAAGGCGGAAGAGTTGATTAACGCATCCTGCTTATCCCACTTTTCAAGAAGATCGTTCCAAGGTTCGGTCGAAAAACGTAAGGCCCATTCAGCATCCATTTTTTTGCGGTGCTCACGCTCTTCCTGTGTAGCCAATCCCGGATGGGTAGAAATAAATATTGCTCCATCCCATTGGGAAGGATCGTCCAACAATACATGCAGTGCTAAGCGGCCCCCTAAAGAATAGCCTAATAGAATATTTAAGGTTCCTGAATGGTGTGTGATCTCATGATTAAAGCGATGAGCCCATTCCCAAGGATTTTTGACGGGCATGGATTGATCCATCAAATCAATTGAAATAGGTTGGGGATGCAGAAAATTCCAATCGGAAGGGCGTCCGAGAAATCCATGCAGAGCATAAATTTTGATTTCATTTTTCATAATGTCTCCAATTTATCCCAAAAACGTTGGGAAGCCAAGTTATCGGGTACGATCTCTATTAAACGATTTCTATTACGTGAAAGATCCTTAGGAACTTTGCTCCACTCTTCATAGTCTAAATTCCATAATCTGGCAACAGGCTCTAAGCAGATCGAATGACAGTTTTGGATTTCTTTTTGGGGGAACATCCGTTCAAAAATCTTGCCCCCTCCATTATTAAGCACAGCTATATTAATGCTTGAAGAGGCCAGTTGCGGCAATATCCATGGTGCTGATAAATCATACAGAGTCGTCAAATCTCCCAAAATTGCCCAATTGTCATGCTGCGTCGAGCACAAGCCAAAGAAAATTGACGTTTGACCGTCAATGCCATTCAGGCCGCGCGTGGCATGCATGTGGAATTGTTTAGGTGCATGTGTCGCTGCTAAATCCCATTCGCGGATAGGTAATCCATTTCCTAAATAAATCAAGGAATCGACAGCAATTTGATTGGATAAGGCGTGCACTAAACTCGCTTCACTATACGGTTCTTCATTTAGTAAACTGTAAAGATTTTTTCGATAGGCCTTATCAGCCGAAAGCCACTTAAGTGCTGTGGAAGAGGCATAATGCCGTACGAGTTCATAACTTTGAAAAAATTGATCCAATGGGAGTTCTATTCCCGGCTTTTGCCAACTAAGGCCTGAAAAAGGCCTGTCGTTCAGGGACAATACTTTCATTGTCTCTTGCATAGTTTCTAGATCGCGCCATAAGCGAAATGTAGGGACTCCACCGATGCGTAGGATGCCATCGACTGGATAGCCTGCATGGCTAGCTTGTTTTAATATCCCATGGGCCCGTGTAATGGCCAAATGCTGCAGCCTTGGATCTTCTCTTAATCCCGAAATTGCCTCTAAATAAACCGGCGCTTGGATATGCAGCAGAAATTGTGCAACGGCTTCACGGTAGGCTTGTTTTAAACCCCCAACAATGATGAAAGGATGAACAGCTGTTGAAAGGAACGCATCAAGTTTTTTATGCATCGTATCGAAATGGGGCAAAGTATATGTAGCAGGAATCTCTTCTTCCAAATGCTGCAAAGGAGATATCGGAAATTCTTTAGGATCGGGTTCCTCTAAACAGACATTGATGTGGAGAGGTGAGCGCCTATCCCATGCCGCTAAGTCGCATTCTTCTCCTTCAGCTATATCTAGAGCCATTGGAGAGTAAAGTCCATATAAGTTTTTTTGTTCGCACGATTGGGGTGCATTGCTCATACGAAAGCGGCGAGGGCGGTCGGCTGTAATAGCTATTAGGGGAATGCCCATATAATACCCCTCCATCATAGCTCCAAATAGCTGCGCAGTGGCAGTTCCAGAGGTTGTACAAATCACCACGGGCTTTTGTTTGGCTTGAGCCAGCCCCAATGCAAAGGAAGCGGAGCAACGTTCGTCATAAAAATAATATGAATTTAATTTATCCTCTAAGCGCAATGCTGCAACAAAGGAGGAATTCCTCCCTCCGGGACTTATACAAAAATCTTGTACGCCGCACTTGATGACACTCCTTAATACCGTTTCGGTTACAGATTGAATGGTGGCGTTTTTCATAAGGCTAAGAGTTCCTTTATTGCATGCAGTTTCATTTCGATTTCTGACCATTCTTCTTGTGGATTGCTTGTTTTAATCACCCCGCAGCCGGCGCCGATAAAAAGTTTTGAGGAGATCCACTGGACGCTGCGTATGCCGACACAGCATTTAACGGTGCCTTTATCCAAAAGGGCAATAGGGGCCCCATACCGTTGCCGTTCAATAAGCTTTGCGTAATTTTCAAGCCACTGATCTCCGGGGGCTTTGGGAAAGGCGCCTAGAGCTGGGCTAGGATGAAGAGCTTGCACAAGATAAATAAAAGAAGGGGGAGCATCGGTTTGCAAGGTGAGCAGCGTCATTAAATGGGAAAGTCCGGGAAGTTGAAGTATTTGCTGCGGTCCTATTTCAACACACCCAAAATGTGAAAGCGTCGAGGATATCCCTTCAACCACAATAGCATGTTCATGCAAATTTTTAGCGCTCGCAATCTGTTCTGGATCTTTAGCGGTGCCGGCAAGCGCCATGGATTGCAAAGTCCATTTTTTTTCAGCTTGCTTCAATGAAAATAAAATTTCAGGTGTAACTCCTAATAAGCCTTGTGATGAATTCCAAAAGCCATAAATATGGCCAGGATGGTTGCAAGTATAATTTAAAGCGCTTGATAAGCTTTTTGTCAATTGTGCGGCAGACATCGAAACGGGAGCTTCATCGATCACATAGGGAACCGCTTTAACAAGGATCCCTTCAGCAAACGCTTGTTTTAATTGTTTAATCGATCGAAAAAATAGACTCTTTGAATGTGTTTTCCACTGGATGGAAGGATCTTTGGCAATTGCTGAAGGGAGTATGCTCAGTAATTCCTTAGGGGTAAGCTTGATTTGATGCTCAAATGACAACCAAGGTGTCTCGTGCTTTAGAAAAAAATCGGGAAAATAAAAGGATGAAGGATGATTTTTTGAAGGCGTTGCAGTCCATAGTTGCTCCCCCCATCCAATAGTCAGACTATCTGCTGCGGTTCCAAAAACCGCACCCGAGGAAATGAAGGTTTCTAACTCTGCCGTGGATAGCATGTAATTTCCTTTTCTTCTCGCCCCTTTGCATTTTCAGAGCTCGGCGACAGATGAGATGATATGCAGTCTAATGAATTTAACGCAGAGACGGGGAGGCGGGGAGACGCAGAGATAGTGTTATAGTGTATCTAATAACACTATATAATTCCCTCTGCGTCTCACCGCCTCCCCGTCTCTGCGTTAAATCTTACATAAACATGCAATCTCTCAGTTCATCCTGTTGCCGAAGGCGATCTTAATATCCTGTTTTTATTCTGTTTAAGGAACAGGATCGTATTTAATCGGTTTACCTGCTCCATCGCGCACAATTCTATAAACCCACTCCTCATTATTTTCTCGCATCAGACGGTCGCATCCCATGGCCATGCCGGTTAAAAAATCGTATTTTCGCATCGCTTCCAAGGTGTACTGAGAACTGCTAGGCTTATAATGACTACGCGGACCATCGCAAGGAGAAATGACCTCTTGATGGAATTTGATTAACACCTCTCCGACTAAACCTAAGATGGGTGTCTTGCATCTGGATGGCGTTGCATTGCAGGGCGAATGGCATGGCACAGCCAAATCAGCATCCTTGCCCCACGGATTGCCTTCCAGCGGCAATGCGAAAGGCCAAAAAATTAAAATACACAACCACTTTTGCATATTAAAATGATTTTTGCAGCATTAGAACTGGAAACAGCTTATTTTGAATCATGATTTCCTTCGCATTGGTTTCATAAAGGCGTTCATTGTATTCTTTCGCTGCTAATCCAGCTCCATTAATGCCGCCGATATACCACCCCGATTCCAAACTTGCAGTGATGATCCCTGCCGGATAATTGCCATTTTTTATAAATAAATAGGTTGCCCCAATGAATAGGGCATTAATTAAGAAAGAGGTGGCTGCGGCTTTTTTTTGCCCAACATAATAATAACCGGCTCCTGGCAAAAGGGCATTTAAGTGGCGTGCCTTTTTAATCGATTTGGCATAGGTCTCGTAGTGTGCAACAAATTCATTTAAACATGGGGCTTGTGGATGGTCTTCGGCAAAGGATTTAATGCATTCAAGATTTCCTTGCATAAAAGCAACTGAAAGAACCAATTCAGAAGATAATTCCGGATCAAAAGTGCACAATAGATTGTAGATTTTTTCCGCTTTTTCCCACTGTTCTGTTTTTTGATAGCAATCAAAAAGCATAATCATCAGATCTTTAAAAGCTGGAAACGTTTCCGGAACAGTAATTAATGAACTATTATCAAATGTTTCCAAAGCATCTAAATATTTATTCCCTAAATAATAACTTTCGAAAATATAATATTCGATCTGCTGTCTTCTTTCTAGCTGATTTGCAGGAAGAAACAGTAACGCCGTTTTAAAGGCAGTGATAGCGCGATAAAGATCCAATTCATTTGCAAAATTCAAACCGATATAGAGCTCTCTGCCCCACTCCTGCCTGATTTCTTCGCGTGATAACCGTTCAAACGGGGAAGAAAGGGCTTTGATATGTTTGACAGGGACTGTATAGCAGATGCTCGGTTCTATCCGACTGCAATAGGTTTGGCAACCTGATAAAATTAAAAGGCACAAACCCCAAATTGTCAAGAGACATGGGGAATGCTGTTTTGTATTCCTCTTGCCGCTCCATCGTTTAGTGGACAAATCTATCACATTGCGGAACGTCTTCTGGATCAGAATCCGTATTTTGCGTTTTGCGGACATTAAGGAAGTCAAGGCCGTCTTGCGCTTCTTCAACCCACATTTTTTTCTCATATTCTTTAAATTTCCAGATATCTTGTTGATGGCGAGTAATATTTTGGATTTGTTCATCTGTGTCGATAATTTGAGCACGGATGAAGATCATCAAATTCCGTTTATTTCTAACTGTTCCCAGATCACTGAACGCTCCTCCCACAAGAGGTACGCTTCCTAAACATGGAATCTGTATGCGGTTGCGATCATTTTCATCCTGCATCATGCCGCTGATGATGACAAAATATCCATCAGGAAGATGAACAGTTGTTTTGGTCGTATTTTTTCGGGTTGTTGGACCAATTTGCGCGTTACTATTTTGGTTTTGCGTTGTTACATTGGAGAGTGAACTGACCTCTTGGATGATTTCTAAAGTGACAACATCGGAATTTCCAAGATGAGGCGTCACTTGCAAACTTGTGCCAACATCGCGGAATTCAAAGTTGTTAGTGATGATGCTGCCGCGGTCGTTGGATACGGATTGTGTTTGAAAAGGCGTGTTGATGCCGACGAAGATGTAAGCGGGTACATTATCTTCCGAAATAATTTTCGGACTCATCACAATGCGCGCTTCATCTCGAGTATGCAGAGCTTTCACAAGGGCACCAATCGAATTAAACTGTATGCCTAATCCTTTATGGATAATATTTTGTCCGATCACACCTAAGTTAAATCCTTGGTTTTTAGCTAAGTTAGTTGGATCTGGTATGAGGGCATTATTAAATGGTACAGTTGTGGGGGGATTAGGTCTAGCTAATCCTAAATCTGTCACACCGGTTGTGTCGAGCGTGCCTTGCAATGGAGAAGCGCCTGTCAAGAAACCTTGTGAACCCGCTTGATTGCCTCCGCCGAAACGCGATCCCCAGTTAACAGAATAGTTTAAAGAATCGTCGACGGTTGTATCAAGAATCAACATTTCAATAAACACTTCCCTTAAAGGAAGATCAATCTGTTCGATCAGATCTTTGACTTTTTCAAGAAATTCGGGAGTTCCGGTAAAGACAATGGCTTTTGAGTCCATCAGCCATTGAGCTGAAGCAATTGTATTAAGGAGCTCCTCGTTGCCGCGCGTGTTTCTAAGGCTGTCGGCAACTCTTTTAATTTCATCTAAGATAGCGTCGCCCGCCCGGTACTGCAATTTATGAATATAGAATTTTGAGCGATTTGTTGGAAATGGCACAAATCCTTCGCCAGTGGATACCTTTGGGCCAAATCGTTCGGGCTGAATTGGAGCTTCTTCTCTAAAATCGGTAACGCCTACTTGAGTTGGTTTGGGAAGGTTTTTACACGCATTTAAAGCTGCTTGTTGTTCAGGGGTTAATGCTCCTAGAGTGGGCAGCAAACCTCTGTCTTTTAACCATTCATCACTGCCGAGGTTTTGCCATGCTTCAGTATTTCCAGGTCCAAAATCCCAACCAGTTGCTCTAACTGCGCCTGGGCCCCCTTCTCTTTGAGGATAGCCTTCCGGTGGAATAGGATAGGGAGTTATGGGTTTCTTGGGAACGCCCGGTTTAGGTTGTTCGAATTTAAGTTGGCTTAAATCGATGATGCGTGTTTTCCCTTTTTCTTGGTCTAAATGCTGCAGGATAGAGATGCTTCTTTCCACAAGAAAAGGGGTAGAAACAATAAAAATACTATTGGCTTGTTCATAAGGAATGAATGATAGCGGCTGATCTTGTGAAATAGGCGCCATAATTCTTTGTACAAGGGGCAGAAGAGTCTCTATGTCGGTCATTTTAGCCAAATATTGGCCAATGACAAGTCCACTAACAGGGGAATCAATACTCTTTAAGAGTTTTCCAATTTGCTGAACGTTAGTAAGAATATCGGTCACAATCAAATGGTTTGTTTCAGAAATGTATTCCACAAGGGCTTTTTCGGAAACAAGGGGGCGTATAATGGAGGCGGCGCGCGATGGGTCAAGTGTATTTAAACGGAAGACTTGGGTCACGATTTCCGCATCGATGGGTCGTTCGTTAGCAATGTCATCCGCGAGAACTTTAGAGACACTATTGACTTTTGGGTTTTTATGGATAATAAGATTGTTGCCTTGCTCAATCAATGTTAAATCGTGGATCCGCAGTTCTTGGATCAAAGCGGCCATGATGTTTTCAATAGAAGTCGGTTCTTCCGATACGATGGTGACATTGAATTGAAGATCGGATTCATCAAATACAAAATTCTTATTAGAAATGCGGCTGATGAAACGGATATATTCGATGATCCCTACATTATTAAAGTTAATCAATATTGATTTTAATGGCTCGGCTGCTGCTTCATTTTCCTTGGGCTGACTTGGCGGCGGTTGCGGTTGCGCCTCTTGCTGATTAGGAAGTTGGGTTTGCGGCAGCAAATTTTGGTCTTCTGGTTCAGCAGGCTGAGTCGGAGGTTGCGCCGCTGCTGGTGTTGCATTTTGATCAGTAGGCGCAGCTGGCGTTGGAGCTGTTGGAGCAGGCTCTTCTTGCGCTAGCAAAGCATTGAAACGTTCAAGATTTTTATCAATAGATGTCTCAGTATAAGAGGGGGGAATATCTAGATGGTCAGGATAGGCTTCTTGAATCCAATCAAAATAGGCATCGGGGATTCCAACATCGTCGGTAGATTCCAAAAGGGGCTTGGAGAAGTCTTGGTCATCCGGAGTCGCCAATAAATCGCTTGCTGAAGCAGCAATTTCTTCTAAAGGGTGCGCCTTCATCCGCTCATTTGCACTTGTGGGTGAAGGGATTTTCGGCGGAAGTGCAACTTTTGGAATCGATATTTTGGCAGCGCTGGGGGGAGGATTTTCTTCAGGAATGTCGATTGTAGGACGTGGCAACCTAGAAGGGCTTGATGGAAGACCTTCGGGCATATGCGGAGGATAGGCGTTCCAAGGCTGATCGGGAGTTACAGAAGGTATTTGGCTTGATCTAGAACCGGTCGAATCTGTCGGATAGTCCTCTTTAGATTCATTGCCTTTTTTAAGGTCTTCATATTCCTCAGAATCAAAAAGGGGTGAGTTCAAAGGTTCAATCGAGCGGTCGACAGGAAAGAGAAGATGCTGGTTGGTGGAGTCGGGATTCTTAGATGAGTTTGAAGGGGGTAGCACGATATCGCTATCGTTAATGGAATGGTAGAAGGGTTGATTGGGATCATCGGCTATTTCAGCGCTATGCGCTTTGCTTTCGATGGACCAAAGGGCAGCTAGGCGGGATTCCTCTGGAACAGGGCTCTCTTTTGCCTCGAGAAACTTAGTTAGAGCATAACATGTTGAAATAACCAGCCCAAGTTTATGTAGCAAATGATTTGGAAGAACTTTTTTCATGTATCTTTCTTAGTTTGTTTATTTAATGTATACTAAGCCAATCATTATACTCAAGAAAGACAGTTATTCCAAACTGATCTTTTTTTTCCAAGAGAAAAAAGGTCTTTCGTCTAGTTTTTCGTTCCTGTTTTTTCGTGCTTATGCCGTTTGTTCGTTCCTGCCGTTTCCGTTTTCCCTTTTCCGTTTCTCATTCAATTTATCTGCAAAATATATTTTCTTTTTGAGAATTAATCTTCGTAAAACGGAGAACGGCAAGAACAAACGGGCACGGGCACGGGCACGTAAAAACAGGGGGCACGAAAACGGCAGGGAAGGGAGAATCGGCTTTTATAAACAACTAATCTCATTCGTGCATGGCGCAAATCAGAGTAATTGGAGAATTATGCATATCCTTCGCTGATGAGAATTTGATTTTTCGCATGATAGCTTCCACACGACTTTGTGGAGATTGAAATGAAGTTTCTATAATCCATTGCCGAAATTTCTTTTCGGCTATTTCCTTGTCCTCTTCCGGATGAAAAAAAATTGTTGATGGCGGACTTAGGAATAAAACATCCCCTTTGGACCATGGGTACTCAATATCAACAAATGTAGCATTTAATTTGATCCCTAAAGCATCATTATCAGCACTGATTTTGGCGGGATTGTCTTTTCCGGCAGGAATTAGCCAAAGGGCTCCATACCCGCAAGAAATAAATCTTAACTCAGCCTTATTAGAAGATAATGTCAGATAGTTTAGAGTAAACACCGGATTTATTTTATCCTTGATTAAAAGATCATTTAAAATAGAGACAAGTTCAACTGGATTGGCTGTCAAACGTGAAATGGTGCGGATCATGCCTCTCAAAACGGCTGTATAAAGAACACCATCCGCACTTTTAGAAGAGGATTCAGCCATGATAATTCCATAAGATTCGCCAGGAAGCTCTAGAAAATCATAGTAAACTCCAGCTATGTCGATCCCTTTTTGATTGCAGATGCCAATATGTATATGGGGCCATTGAGGAGGATCCGGAGGAACTAAAAGGTTTTGAACTTGCTTTAGATTCTCAGATAATTCGCTTAGTTGGTCGCCCGCCTTTTTCTCTTTTTGTAAATGCGTGGAGTGCAGATAGGCGGTTACATCAGTAATAAAGTCCACAATATCGTGATAACGATCTTCTGGTTTATATTGAAGGGCCTTGTTAAGGATTTTTTGAAATCCCTTCGGCATTAAGCTGACGTGCACTTGTCCGTGGCTCAGTTTTCCCAAAATCAATTCATAGCTAATGATCCCCAAAGAATAGATGTCAGAGGGATAGGATACAGCTTCCGGATTTTCCCGCTGTTCCGGACTCATATAAATAGGAGTTCCGATCAAACGTTGCCTTGTACTTGGCTCGATAACAGACTTTTCGGCTAAAAATTGAGCGATCCCAAAGTCGATGACTTTGATTGTGCCATTTTCTGTAACCAAAATATTTTCTGGCTTGAGATCGCGGTGAATGACACCATGCGTATGCAAATGGCATAGCGCATAGGCAATCTCTAAGATAATTTCCAATGCCCTCTTCAGAGACATCGGCGTTTGCAGCATACTTTGCCTCAAGGAAATACCCTGGATAAACTCCATAGCGATATAAAGGCCGCCGCCCCATTTGCCATGTCCATAGAGTTTAATGATATTGGGATGGTCTGCCATGGCAATGATTTCCGCTTCGTTCAGAAACCGCCTGACCACTTCAGGATTGGAGAGATATTTTGGAGAAAGGACTTTGATTGTGACAGGCTCTTGTGTGTCGGGGTGAGTACCTAAATATAAAAGACTCATTCCCCCTTTTTGGAGAAGGGCTTCAATCTTATAGGGACCGATTAATTTGGGCAAAGCGATGCCAAGATCCAGTTCTGCCGGAAAATCTGGTTGAATTGGTTGTTTAGAAAACGTTTCATCAACCATGCGATTGCCTTTTGGAGATCAGGTTATTATCCGATATCCAACACGCGTATGCCTAACGTTTCGCCAGCTTTGAGAAGCTCCCCTTTGCCGATGCGGCGTCCGTTGACGACGAGATCGACCCCATTTTCAGGATGGATATCGAGGTCGAGTGTATTACCCGGTTGAAGTTCCATGAGTTTCTGGATGCTGATCTGCACTCTTCCGAGTTCGATGATGATGGTGACAGGCAGTTCAGCAGGATTGATCCCTTTATTTTTGTCTACTAATGGAGGTTTGTCTGCTGCTGCAAGATTTTTTTGTATTTTTTCGTTGGGTTTTGGTTCATCTTGCTTTTCAAGGTCGTGGTGCTCCTCTTCGGCAAATTCTCCTTCGTTTACTTCATCTTGTTCTTCCTCTTCTTCTAAAGACTCCTCTTCGTCATCAAATTCTTCCAATTCCGATTCATGGGCATCTTCAAATTCATCGTCATCTTTATCATTTTTCATAGAAGTATCGACCTCATGGTAAAAGGGGAACTCTAAAATTTTAATACTGCCATGTTTTAAGCGTGCACGAAAGAGGGGAACGCCATTGGCTGTCATAATAATCCGACCTTTGTCGGATTCAAGATCAAAAGAACAGGTATCTAGAACAATAAAATCACCGGGCCGAATTTTAGAAAGCTCATCGGGGGTTAATTCAACTTTGCCCGCTTCGAGATGCACAATCGCCTGCACTTTTTGGGATAAAGGGTTGTCGTAAGCGAGACCTAATTTGCGATCGGCATAACGTTCTTTCCAGCTTTGCCTTAAAGCATTGGGTATAATCGCTCTGCCATGCGCAGTGGATTCTCCGATAGAAATAGTTACATCGATGCAGAAGGCGGGTTGATCAGGTAGGGATATGTCACTTTCATGCAAAGTTGGCGATAAATTTCTATCAAAATCCAGTTTGTTGATCGTTTGAATAACCTGTGCCGCTAAGAATTTATAAAATCCCTTTTGAAAATCGGGATCAATCGATGCAAACTCATCCGCTTGCTGAGCGAGTAGGTGTTTCATGAGAATTTCAATGTCTTGATTAGACATGGCCCAAATCAAGGCTCCTTCGAGCGGAGCGAAGGAACATAATAAAAGCGGAGCATCTGGCATGTTTGCGAGCAATTGATCGGGTGTTTGCCATTGATGTTCAGAAGGTTGTATTCGGATATTATCTATGTGGAAGACAGTGCTCAACTCATGTCCGAGATTTTCCCATGGAAAAGGCGGGGTGTGGCCGAAGAGGGGAACCTCATCAGATTGTAAAATAGAGAGGGGGAGTTGCTTAATCCAATCAAATGGATATGCATTAGTTTCTGTCGTCACGTCTACTTACCAGTGAGTTTGTCTCGTATTTTAAAGTATCATAAGAAGGTCTTAAACGCAATGGTACATTTTGCAATAACGATGCCATTTTCGCGCCCGTGCCCGTGTGCCGTTAAAACGGCAGGGGTTATCTTTTTTTCGGATGCTGCTGTTGATTTTCATCCTGATCTTGCTGACCTTGACGTGATTTGTCCTCTTCGATAGTCGGATTCATATTTTCTGTAGTAATTGTCGTGGCGAACATATTTTGGACGTTATAGCCATATTTATGCAAAGCCTCGATCAACGATTGACGGTTAGCATCCAAATTAATTAAATGTTGAGCTTCTTGTGTCAAATTTTCGAAAGCAATATTAAGTTGTCCCTTAGCTGTATCGAAGGAGCTTACAATGATTTTAGCGTCTTTAAAAGCAGGAGGATACTGTAAAACCAAGACTGTATCGGTTTGTCCCTTTTTCTCTACCGTATATAAATGCTTAACCAATTCATTTACAATTTCTTGTAAAGATGTAACGCCAACAACAGGGGTGGGTTCTACTTTGGAAGATCTTACGCTTGCCGCTTCTTGCGCCTGTGTGGTCGCGCCAAAGGGATTCACATAAGCCAGGTCAGGTTGTTCCTGGGCATAACGGGAATTATATTTATTTTGCGCTTCTTTATCTTTTACGGCCGCCGCGTCAGCCATCTCTTTAGAATTCATTCGTTTGAATAAGTCTGAAGGAGATTCCGATTTTTTAGTTTTAGCTCCAGCGCCTTGAGGTGCCCCTTTTAATCCTTGCAGTTCTTCTTTTGGTTTAGCTCCTTTGGAGAGATCAAAAAGCGAGACAGCGCCTTGTGCAGTTTGTTCTTCATCATCTTTATCTGTTTCAACATCCCAAGATTCTTCTTGAGAAAATACTTTTGGGGCAACAGTCTTTTTCTTGCCCAAAGTATTTTTATTTTCTTTTCCTTCCCTGCCTGACCGATTAAAAACTTTTCTGAAATCCTGTGTAGAGCGGGGAGCTTCGATCGGTTTGACGTCTTGGTCAGATTGCGATGAATTCCCTTCATCGCTTGGATTAAAGTTTACTTTTGGACTATCCGGATTAACCATATTATTCTCTCTTTCATTCTCTTAGAGGTGAGAATGTATTTACGCTCAAATTAAACTCGCGATCTTTGTTTTGCACTGAAAATGAGAGTTCCAAGTTCATCTTGTTCACGTCCTTCCATGATCTCTTCTTCCTTGAGCATTTGTTTCATCCAGTCTTTGCGATGTGTTTCCATTTTATCCACTTCCATCCGTCTCATCTTTAAGTCGTTTTGGGCTTGTTGAAGGTTTTTCATGGCGATATCAACTTGAGCTTGTTGGTCTTTCACTTTTTTTTCCTCAGTCTTGACCCGTTCTTTAGCGACTTTTAAGTAGGCTTTCATTTGAAGGATTTTATCAGTGGTAGTGCCTTCATCCATAGCACCTCTGAGCTGCATTAGCTTAGCGGTGTGATGTTGAATAGCCTTATCGCGTTCAGCTTCTCTTTGGGCAAGTTTTTCCTTTTCTTTTTCGAGTGCCGCTTTTTTTTCGATGACAACTTTTTCAGCTTCTTCAACCCGCCGCTGTTTGACCTCCATGACCTGTTTCAATGGATAGACTAGTTTTGCCATCGCTCTTATCCTATTTATTTAAACAACGCCCGCAATAGCTGCATTGTTTCTTGGTATGTACACTTTTCTTCCACACCTTGCTTGAGAAATTTATTGACTTTGTCGATGTGGTCGATTGCAAAATCGCCTGCCTTATCTTGCCCTCGTTTATATTCCCCAATTTTAATCAATAATTCATTTTTGCGGTAATTGGCCAATACTTCACGTAATTTACCGACGAGCTGCAAATGTTCCTTCGGCACAATGCTGGGCATCACACGGCTGGCGGAAGAGAGGATATCAATAGCTGGATAATGGAATTGCCGTGCCAATTCGCTAGATAAAATGATGTGTCCATCCAAAATGGAGCGCACTTCATCCGCCACCGGTTCATTCATATCATCGCCGGCCACCAATATCGTATAAAAGGCGGTGATCGAACCTTTATCCGAGTTGCCTGTGCGTTCAAGTAATTTTGGGAGTGTCGAAAACACCGAGGGAGTATAACCCGCTCTAGCTGGAGGTTCGCCGGCAGCCAAGCCAACTTCACGCAAGGCTCTTGCAAAACGGGTGATGGAATCCATCATCAAAATAACAGATTTGCCTTGATCCCTAAAATACTCTGCAATCGCCGTGCCTACATAAGCGGCATTTAAACGCAATTGCGAGGCTTGGTCCGATGTAGAGATCACAAGCACCGATTTTTTCAACCCTTCAGGTCCTAAATCGCGCTCTATAAAATCTCGCAATTCCCGGCCCCGTTCTCCGATCAAACTGATCACGTTGACATCCGCATTGGCGTAACGGGCAATCATCCCCAAGGTGGTTGATTTTCCTCCGCCGGCTGCTGCAAAAATTCCTATTCTTTGCCCTATTCCTGTCGTTAATAATCCATCAATGGCTCGAATGCCGGTAGAGATGGGTTCATTGATCCTGCGCCTTTTAAGGGGATCTGGCGGGGATTGGATAACTGGATAGATTTCGTCTAATTCAAGGGGTCCTTTAACGTTTACATCGAGAGGTTCGCCCATCCCATTTAAAATGCGTCCTAGTAGATTAGGGCCGACTTTAATATGCAAAGGTAGATGGGTGGGTATGACTTCTGAAGAGGGGCCTACGCCTTTCATTTCTCCTAAGGGGGATAAGATCACTTCATCGCGGGTAAACCCCACCACTTCGCAGCGCAAGGGTTCGCCTTCCCGTTTCACGAGGCACAGTTCGCCGATTTTGACTTGGGGCACGATGGCTTTTATTAGCATCCCAACAGTTTCAGTGATCCGACCATTGACAGTCGTCAGTTGCAGTTCATCCAAGCTGCCAATTAACTTGTCAAAGTCTTCGTTCGTGTTCATAAGCTACCTTTTGATTGGAGAAGAAGATTATTATAATGAAAAGTTTTGCAGAGAAAAGCACGATGCCGCTCCTTTTCGAAGGCTGCCAATCGTAAACGAACAGCTTGCCATTGCATGCGGCTTTTGCGGCTCCTTAAACTTGAACGTTCATTATCGTTTTCGTCGATTCCAAAGCCTTATTGAGGAGGCTGGAGAAAAATTCGAGCTCTTGCGAAATGAAGTTAACTTTAATTTGCATTGCAAGCATCGTAGCCGGATTGATGTCCACTTTGTTTAAGTTCCATTTTTCCACTTCACTCGACAATGTTTGCAGTCGATATTGACCGTCGGTTAAAAAGCCCAAAAAACGTATAATCGGGTTGTCGGCAGCGATGGGAGGTGCTGGAGGAATGCCTGTTCCAGGAGTTGCATTTTCAAGTCCTGAATGCGACAGGATGATCCTGATATTATCATTGATATGCGATAGCTTATTCTGCAAGAGAGGGACATATGAATCTCTAATCTTTGCATTGGGTTCTGAGAGTCGAGTTTTAATGCTGTCGATCCTATTTTGTGCTTGCTCAGCTTGTGCAATCAATTCCGTAGGAGTCACTTTTAGATTTTCGGTTTTTGAACTCAGATCGCGTACCTCTTCCATTAATGAATTTTTCTTTGTTGTATCGAAGGTAGCCCGTTCTTCAGCTGTTTTTTCGGTTTTCTGCGATTCCGTCATGAGATTATCAAAATGTTCTCGGTTAGGAGCTAACCTTTGAAGCTCTTCCACTTGAATAGTAGGATTGGCTTTGACCGCTTTATCAACTTTGCTTATTTTCTCAATTTTATCGTCAGATGCCATGATTTTTAACATCCTTTTAAATCACAAATTATTATCATGCTGCGGTTTATATAAACCACTTCATATATTATTATACTAATAATTAATTACTTTTGCTCGGTTTCTTGCGTTGACGCAAAAAAAGGAGCCTTTTCCTTTTTCAAATCCTTTTCTGCCCACTCAAGAGAGACCTGACCCAAATTCTTAATGGTTGGATCCGTTGTTTTATCCATGGCCTCATGGATTAACTTTTCTCCCTTTTTCCGCTTTGGCTTAGAAAGCAGAAAACAGATGCCTAAAAAGGTCTGCGCCAGATAATTTTCTGGTTCTTTTTCCATGATCTTTTCAAAAATCTGGGTTGCTTCCTTCAGTTCCAATTTATTCAAAGCGATATAGCCTAAGCCCAGTTGGGGTGCTGTCGAATTGGGGCTAATGATTTGAGCGGCTTTAAAAATGCGGCTGGCACTTGTTTCATCCAACTGCTTAACAGCAATAAAACCGGCTTCAATTAAAAAGGGAAAATCGTCCTTAAAGTCTTTTAGCTTTTCTTCATTCATAAGTCGAGGCTCTCCTTGAAAGTTTGCTTTTCAGATCATGCTTTACTTCCTGTTCAAGCGCAAAAGCAAATGCAAGCCATGGCTGCATTCATCTATGTTGCAAAAGCAACATATAAACCGAGGGTGCGGACTTTGATTAAAAGTCCACACCCTCATTAAAGGGACCCTCGCTAGCCTAAGCTAGCTCAGATTACCCTTTGATGTTACGGGCCATAGACGTTATGGCGGCGCTGGAAGCAGCAACAACGTTTGTTGACATTTCGGAAAGTTGTGCCAAGTGGTTCATTAACATTTGCATTTCGAACATATCGCCAATGCTAATTGAACTACGACGGTTTTTAATTTCCAGTAATTTAGTTTTCGCACTGACAGTGGCATCCGAAACAACTTTAAAAAGTGATTGTACTCCAAAGCCTGATTGAATATTGTCGCCCGCAAACCGGGTGAGATCTTGTGTCATAATATCCTCCAAAAAATAACACTACTTATTACCTTAGTATTAAGTTTGGCGGAGATTCATACTGGAAATTGCAATTCCTGAAGCTGTTCAGCATTGATCTGAAAAACCTCTTTTCTGAATCACTTCAATACTTAAACTTTTTTTCAGCTTTTCCGCTGACCAAGTTAAGGAACTCCTTAACTTGTTTATTATTGTTTATGCAAGCATTCTGCAGGGTTGTAATGCAGCAAAGTTACCTTGTTCGCTTCAGGAGCTTTTAGTTCCTTACTTAAACCGGGTCAACAACTGCACGACAACCCAACGGAATGCTTGCTTTCTAAATAATTCCTTTTATTTAACGCTAAATCGCGCCATTACTTTTAGCAGGGAAGTATAACCATGCAAAAGCACTCCAAAATAATCGAATTCTTCTTTGCTTTCCCCTTCCCGCAAAATTTCCTTAATATTCTGTATTTTTTTCTCTATGCGAGACTTAATCTCCTTAGAGCGAGTACTATCTTTAAAATCTTGCTCCAGATCGAAAACAAATTCTTCGGCTTTCTTTTTCTTTTTTTGATCTTCAAGTCCAAACATCTCACACCTCGAATTTCAATCTAAGCATCTCTCTTTCTAATTTTTATTTTATCATAATACTTCTATTTATGCAACTAATACTCAATAATAGAGGGTATTACTTATCTACTGTAGTCAATGCGATATTTTACTCCATCTTTTTCCAGCATAATGGTATTTGGCTTAATACTCGTGACGGACATTCCATCTAGGATATCGCCCTTGGATAGAATGCGACCGTTGATCACTACATTTAAATTCGTCAGACCTGAATTGGAATAACCTGTTACAGTGTATTTATCGCTGATATTGATAATGCTAGCTTCCGGCGGCAATTCGGTGACATAGTTTTTGATTAGGCGCACACCGGGGATGCTGCGCAATTTATCGAGTAGAGTAGAATATTCTGCCGCTTTATTGTTGGGGACGTTTCCTGAAAGGGCCAATTCGCCGTTTGATAATTGAACAGCAAGATTTTTAATGCCAAGGTTTTGCAAGCTAGCGGCTACCTGTGAAAGGACATCTTCATCAACCACGACATTCTTCTCGAGCAAATCGATATATCTAAAGTTTTCACTCATAAATTGGGAAAGTTGTTCAGCCTGTTTCCGGGTTTGCAGATAGCCTGTAAGGATAAAGCGTCCAGGGGCGGGGGATTGGACTGAAATGCCTTTCCAATTAGGATTATTAGCTAACAATTGATTGATATCCTGCCACACGTATTCATCAATGATCACACCGCTATCGTCAATACTTTTCAAAAATTTAAGCCCTTGCAAATTATTTAAAAGCTGGCTTCGATCCGTCAATTTTAACAAGTGCCCCACTAAGAATAACCGGCCGGTGGATTTATTATAAGTCCATTTGATCGAGGGAAAAGGAGTCATCACTTCACTGAGGACAGTGTTATAATCGACCTGTTCATTGACTACGACCGGTTCGCTCTTGAATAAGGTTGTCAGTCCGATGCCTGCAATAGCACCGATAGCAGTAATAAGAGTAATGACGATAAATCCACTCATATGGGACTTGGATTTTTCTTTAGATAGGTCAAATGTTGCTTTATCTAATGAGGCCTGTTCGGCTTTTTTAGCGATGGCAGCAGGCGTCATCTCTTCTTCATGTTTCGGTTCCTCTTTCTGCAGCGCTTTAACGATGGAAGGAAGCAAGGGGGAGATAATTGTTTGCATTTCCCCTTCCCTGTCGTAAACAATAAAAGAGGTGGTCCCGAGGCTGACGACAGTATTGGGGGAGAGCTGTTTTTTACCTTTAAGAGTTTCCCCATCGACAAGGGTGCCATTGCGGCTTTGAAGATCTTCGATGGCAAGCGATTCATCGCTATTGACGGTAATGCGGGCATGCTGCCTGGATACACTGGTGTCGTGAAAGACGATTTCACAAGTATTCGGATCAGTGCCGATGGTATAACTTTTTGAGGTTTGCATCGTGAATTCGGCCCCATTATTGGGTCCTCCGATCACTTTGAGGAGCCAGCGCCCCGTTTCAACCATTTCAAAGTTGATTTCCGCGAGCGCATCTTTTCCTACCGGTGCATTCTCATCAAAAATTGTATCTTCGTGCGGATCCATTATGCTCCTCAGTTAATCCTACTTTCATGTATTAATTAGTATTATATAACAAGTTCACTTTTATTTGTTGATCAGTTATAATTATTTGTAGTTTTTTGATTCCGTTCGCCAGTAGTCGATACTATTTATAAAATCTTCAAGAATATCTTTGAATTCTTTGTAGTCAACATTATAATCTACTAACTGAGTAAGCGTCAACTGGCTTCCGTCATCATTTAAACCCAAAACAGCGCCCTTTGTAGCTTGTCCGAATAGATTGCCAAGCATAAGACGGGTTAAAAATTCCTCTTCATGCTGCTTTTTATAAGGCTCTAAAATACAAGATAAACGAAATCCCGGCGGCATTTCAGCAAAAGTCACTGAAACATTTTCTTCAACAGGCAAGATGAAGGTTCCCGGTGTTTCGCCTCCTAAGTTTTCTTCTAACTCTAAATCTTTAGTTAACTGTTTCATATAATTATCAAGCATGCTTCTTACCCCTAAAAAATATTGGAGTGCGTGTCTTAAACAAGCACCGCCAGATGCTTTAAAAAAGCGGCGACAAGCCGCCGCTTTCCAAAAAGCCGCTTTCGGCCAAAAGTTAAACCGACCATCGGGCAGGCATTTGATCAGACATTTTCTGAAGAGAACTGCAAAGATCGCCAGCCATTTGATAGGCGTCTTGGCCTAGACTTGCAACAAGATCTGCTTGCTTAAAGGCTATTTGCAAGTCTGTGCTATATTGTTGTTCTTTGGCTCTCCACATTGCAGTTTGCAGATCTCCCTGTGCTTTGACGATCGATTTGGCTGCTTCAAGCACCGAGTTCATAGGACCTTGAGGACCTAACGTTGCACTCCATATTTGCCCTACCGGATGCATATGTAATTGTTCCCCAACATGTCTTGAGCGGGCAGCTTTAAAAGTATTAATCTCGTGCGTCTGTCTTTCGACATCTTTGTTTAGAGATTTAGCTTCTTCATTAAGTGCATCCACCTTTTTTTGTCCTTTATTCATATCTTTTTTTATCGTGTCGAGAGCTTCCTGATGAGTTTTGCCGCTATTTTTTCCTTCTTCCAATTTGGCGTTAAAGTCATCTTCACCAGCTTTAATGGCCGCATCTTCTTTTTCCTGGCGGCCAGTCTTTTTTTTCTGTGCATCCGATATTTCAAATGTCTCTTTTTCATCCGATTCGTCTAGATTACTTTTTTGTAATTTTTTTTGATTTTGTGTTGTTTGTTCTTCTCGCACCGCTTGCTCTTCTTTAAGCTTATCCCGCTTCATCACCATTTTATTAAGATCTTCATCATTTTGTGTAATTTCATCCTCAGTGAGTTCACCTTTACCTTCTGCAGGATTTGTATTAGCTCTTTTAAAAGCATTTATTTGTCCTTGCAGCTTAGCACCTTCTACCGAAACTTCGTCTTCTTTGTTGCTTAAAGCCGTTTCAGTTTTATTTTTGGCTTGCGACATTTCATCTGCTTGACTTGTCACGCTCATCGCTGAATGGGCAAATAAACCGACTTGCATGACGGCGTTAGCACCGGCTAAACCGGCCTGGCCAATGGACATGTAAGCTTGTTTCATATCTGAGTTGTACGCGGCTTTACCTTGCTCCAAAGCAGCCTGGGCTTGCGCTTTTCCGGTTTCTTTGATAACCCTTGTTTCCATAGAGTTCAATTTAGCCGACAGCATGGCAATTTCTTTCATCACTTGGAGCATTGAAAAGAAGGCCGTAAAAAAGGCCACCATTGGATTGGGATTAAAAAATGGATTGCCAGTGCCCTGTGATCCCTTTGGAGGGGAAGATTGTACTTCTCCTTTATGCCCCAGCAAAGCCGGATGTCCCGGCTGCATCTGATCTAATTCCGTTGGAGAGAAAGTTGCATGGGCAAAACCATAGGCTTTGCGGATGATCTCTTGCTGCTTAGAGTTGTCACTATTGGAAATCTGGGTATCGGTGGGTTCGTTTTCGATTGTATCGGTTTCCCTCGCTTTCGTTGAAATTTTAACTTGCGATGTCGTCGCAGGAGTACCTGTAGAAGTCGCCTTGCCTCCTCCTCCTGCTGCAGTTACATGTCCTCCTTTACCCCCCTTTTCATGTTTAGGAGGGGACGGACTTGACCATACACTACTATCTGGAGGCAGATTTTGAGCGCCTCCACCTTGTATGCCTGATCCACTTGTCATAAAAGACTCCTTTCTTTGTGGCTACGCTGCTCGAATCATTCCAGTTACCGTTGATGAACGTTTTTCAGGAATGCATGATTGTTTGAGCAGTTTTGCTAAAATTGTAAATTCTTCTAAATCTCCTTGCAGAAGCTCGTTCGAAGATCCGGCAAGCTCTAGAGCATTTCCACAGGCGTTGATTAAACCTTCGAAATTCTCCTTTTCTAAAGCTATCCTTCCTTGCTTCAATGCAATATCGATACCTTTGACATTTCCCGAAAAGTTCGATAGCTGGCTTTCGATGAAGTTCAATTGATTTTTCAAATGGTCGTTCAATCCCTCTATTAACTTTCCGGCTTCTGCGGCTCTTCCCTCAGCGGCTGTCAAAGCCATTAATAAAATGCTAATCACCTCCATCACATTAGCTATAATGGTTTGGGATTTTTCAGGGGCTCCGCATGCTTCGATTGCGGTCCGATAGATCCCTGTCAGCATCCCGGAGCTCGCCAAAAGCTCCAACAACAATTGGAATGTAAACACTCGTCCTTCCCGTTCATCCCCTTCGGATTCAGCCGGAAAGCGTCCAAGGCCATATTCAGCCACATGCCCCGCAAGGGTTCCGCTTGCTGTCAGCAATCCCATGAGAACCATAATTAGCATCATTTGCTTGGCAGTGCCAGCTTGTTTCATTAATGTTGGCAATGTGCCGTCGATTAATGCATTAATCAATGCCTGCATGTGCGGTCCTAAAAAGCCCAAAGCACTATCTTTAGAAAATAATCCTAAAGACCCTAGCTTCAGCCCAAAAAATAGGGATGGTGAGGAAGGGGTTAAAGCAAGAGCGCTGGCCGCAGCTGCCATGGCTTCGGCCGCAGATCCCAATATTTGCATATCATTTCCCACGAACACCCGATGAAAGGCATTGTTAAATGCGTTAGCCTTATTAGCTAATTGAGTCAAAGTTTCCTGGGACGGTTGTCCCCCTTCCTGCATTTGCTTCAGTAGGTCCTCCATTGCTTGCTGGACTCCTTCCCCCTGTTTGGCAAACCGGTGCAAAACATCATGGTAAGGATGGTTCGGTCCTACAAAACTTAAAAAAGCTTGCACACTTTTCAGCATCGCTTTGCCCTGATTCAAAGATCCCCTAAAAGCAGTTCCTGGCAAGGTTTGATTGTCTTTCGTCCTTTCAGCTGCCGGCGAATCGGGATCAAAAGGTTGCTGCGCCCTTTCCAGCCATCTCATCCCTTTAGCAAATATCGTCAATAGATTTCCTAGAATGACATAATTGGCATTTCGAGCGGCAAACGGGAGCTTTTCGTCAGCGGCTAGTCGTTCGCGCATTTCAGGATGCATCTTCCCTTTTAAAGCAGATAAATTGTTCTGCCATGTCTGATCTTCGATAGATTCATCAAGAACCGTAGTGCGATCTGTTCCCATAGGTTTTAAAGTGGGTCGACTGGCATCATTTTGATACTTCCATACATTACCGCCTAACTCGAAAAAGGGGACATTTAGAGTATCGGGCATCACTCCTAAAGCCGCTTTATTAATTAATGTCCAAGCAGTCGCTTCTATATCTCGTTGCAAAGGCTGCATGGGACCGCCGATGTTGCCTCCAACGCCAGAACCGGTAATTGTCATTTTAATTCACATCCTTATTTTTATTTTTTAACTTTGGGCCGTATCTCTTCTTTAACCGAAGCAGGATCGATGCCGGCCTTTTTAAGGGCTCGTTCATCGATTTTAATTAATCCTTTATCTTTGAGATCCTCGATCTCATTTCTTAGGTTCTCCAGCATTAAAATACTGCGCTGTTTGATTTTGGCATAAAGCGGATTGTCGCCGCAGCGATAGATCACTTCCATCAGGCATATTTCGGCGTCGCCCACATTGCCGATCTGATAATAGCAGTCATAAAGGAAATAAAAGGGCAGAGGATTGTGTTTTTCTTCATTAGCATAGTGCGCATACGTATCTATCGCATTTGCATAATCTTTTAATCGATGATAAGAAGCTGCTAAAGCCAACCAAAAGCGTGATTCCGGAGGAACGAGAACGGTTAAGGCTAGAAATACATTTCTGGCATTTTCGTAATTTCCATTGTTGTACAACCTATAGCCATAATTATACATGTGTTCAATGATATCATCCCCAAGATTCAATGCCTCTTTCGGTTGGATGCCTTGTTCAAAAATTTTGACGATAAGTTCCACCGTCTTTTTCTTTTCCTCATCGGAAACCTTAAGATCCTGTTTATTTATGATGTCATAAACAAATTGTTCGAGTACGTCCATGCGTTACCTCACTTATTTTTTCAATTTTGCAATCTCATTTTTCAGGTTTTCGATCGTAAGCAAAGATCGATCTTTTAATGTTTGATATTCAAGTTTATCTCCTGCCCTTTTCACAGTCATTTCTAAAGCCATTAAAGCCGAAGTAGGGTCGTTCAGATGGATATAGCAGTCGGAAGCATGATAATGGGGAACAGGATTATCAGGATCAATCACACCGCAAATTGCATACGTGGATACAGCGTTTTTATACTCTTTCATCATATGAAAACAAGCTGCCAATCCCATCGAATATTTGGGTTCGGCGGAGTTGAGCATAATGAGCAAACGGAATAATTGACTGGCGTCTTTATATTTGCCGGTATTGTACAACCGGAAGGCTTGGCCATAAATCCCTTCAACCATCGCATCGCTCAAGCCCATCATATCCTTAGGCATCACGCCGCCTTTAACAACTTTGGCAGCGACATTCTGAAACTCTTGAGATTTTTCTTTTCCAATCTCTGCGCCTAAATCGCCTGTTGCTTTTTTTATCTGATACTGTTCGCCTTTCATGGCTCCTCCTTGCTGTGCAAATCATATTTTTTTCTTCTTAGGCCTATATTCTGCGCCATGTGTACAGTACTGGCGCGCCCCGCTCTTCTTTGCGCAGATAGCGCGCCAGTTAAATTCTTTCATTTTGTGATAAAAGCAACCCCCATTAAGTCGTTTGATAAATCGAAGTCAAAATGGTTTGCAATTGTTGTAAAATTGAAGTCGCCATATCGGTTTGCGATTGAACGGCATCGTTCGATTGGTTAACGTTAGTTTGCAAAGCTTTGGATGTATCGCTAATTGTTTGACTGTTACCTTGCATTTGTTGTGTAAAAGTTGTGTTAGCCGTGTTTAAGTCCTGACGTAATTGAGTAGCCGCACTACTGCCTGCACTATCCAAACCACCTTTTGAAAAGTGAACATTTGGACTAGTATTTTCCTCAGATATAGGGATAGTATTACTTGCAAATCCATTCCCGCTTACGAAGGCTTGGATTTGGTTCATTTGGTCAGTATAAGCTTTTTGCCAATCGGCTAAGAAATTTAACCGTTCAGCTTGATTAGCTGCCGTTTTTTGCAATGTATCGATCATCAATACGAGAAGATCAAAAACTTTATTTAAAATCAAAGGTTGATAATATTGTCCCGTTGCAAGCGAGGTTGCATCAATATAGCCTGGAGGAGCAGGAGGATCATTGCGATTAGCTCGGTTTACACCTGCCATAATTATATCTCCTCTTTTAAACATGGCTTCTGAAACAATATGTTTCAAAAACCCTATGTTTTTATTATAAAATTAATTTAATAAGTTTTAAATATATATTTTAACATACCCTCTAGATAATAACCACTGAGCCAGTGAGATCACTGAGAAAATATGAGAAAATTGAGAAAGGGTCAATCTAAAAGACATGCCAAGTAAAGCCAAAGCCTTAAATATCAATGATAAACTAGGGAACGCTACAAAGCGCTATACCTTGCACTCTATTCTCCGTTATCTCACGGCTTCTCAGTGATCTCACTGACTCTGTGGTGAACTGTATAACAAAGCCATTATTGCGATATATTTTGAGCCATTTTTTCAATAATTTGAGTCAATTGGGATAAAACGGCAGAGGCAGATTGATAATACTCTTGGAAAATGAATAGGAACTCGCGTACTTTTTCTTTTTGACTATCGTTTAAACTCTGAGCTGCCGTAATTGCAAAAGTTAAGTCGTTTTCGATTGTTCCGGCCTTAGCCGCACCCGATGCCCCATGCAAATTATAACCATCAATAGCCCATTTTTGGACCGTGCTGAATTTAAAATTTGAAGGAAGATCATCAAAAACTTTCCGTACTGTATCCAACAAACTCGCCGGATCGTTTCTCGAACCCGCAGGCGTTTGTCTAAATAATACAGAAATTTCCATTCGCAACTCATTTTTTAAAGTTTTTAGCGAATTCGCATAACTTGCAAATCCTTTTGATGTCGAATTAGCAAAGATAAAAGTAGGGTCGATAGTTGCACCGAAATAAGCACTTGCGGCTGACAAATAAGCGCGTTCATAGTCTGTAATGTCGGCATTAATGTGAACTGTGTTGCGTATGAAGACTCCCACGTTAGTATTGACCACGCTTCCTCCAGGGTGCAGTGTGAGGCGTGAAGTAGCATTAAAGTTAACTGTTTGTGTAGTGGTGGTTGTCCGGATACCGGAAGGGCCGAATTGGAAGTTAAAGTTAAATGCGCTTTTGCCTGATACTTGGACTTGGTTGTGAAGATTTTGCAGAGCTTGCAGGATATTAGATAGTTTTTGGGTAGTGTTTAACGCACTTTCAAGGCTATTCATCGCTGTACCAAGAAGTTCGTTACCTTCTTGCACGTAAAGTAATTCGACTAGGGATTGTTCCGAGTGCGCATTTGCGACCGCCGTGACATTCTGCCCTGTGACTGGATCAACTGCCATATTTTCCTCCTCTGGTCCTTATGTTTAAAACCTAGGTCGAAAAACGGAATTTGAATAAAATTTAAACACAAGTCCTTCAACATTAATTAATAATTGAGAATACCCCTCTTTTTTTATTGTATATAATACTTTTTTTATTTTCAATTGTTTTAAATTTATTACAATCATACTTTTACATCCAATTCCCTCTTCCAATTCGAAGGAATGGATCTGCCTGCATACATGACTCCCGTATTAAAGGAATAAAATAAATTATAAGCCGGATCCATCAGTTTTCTTGAAAATGTCAATAAATCGGCATTAGGAGCCATAAAATTCTGAAAGTTGCGCAAAAGACTTTGCGTCCAAGTATCTCTCCCTTGTTTTTGCAAAAGCTTGAGGTTTTCGTCCAATAAACTCAAGATAGAGTGTTGTTTGGAGGATGTTGTTCCGCCGACATAGGTGCTAACGGCTAAATCTGCGATCTGCTTCGTTCTTTCAGCAGCTAAAGTGCCTGCTAAAACTTTATGCACATGTTCATACACTTCTGTCTTCAGATCTTCCGGAGAAAGGACTGTTTTCAAAACAGGGGATATAAGCGGCGAGGTTCCGGCGGGTAGCACATTGAGGGCGGTTACTGCTTTCTGAGAGGCTGTAGCGGCTGCATTGCCGGCAATTCCAGAGTTAATTAGCTGCTGGTGCAGTACATATTGCAGTTCTGTGCCGTTTGTAAAAAATGAATTGAGAAAGGTTTGTTGGACGGCCTGACGGGCTGCTGCCGAGGCTTCATCACTGCTGAGGTTAGAAGCGTCCGATAAATGTTTAGAAAGCTCCTGTGCCAGAACTGATTCATTTAAGACGCCCTTATTAATAAGAGCCTCCGATTTGGTTTCAGCTTCTAGCAAGTTGGCTGCAACCTCTGCTAATTCTGCCGCTTTTACACTTGAAACCCCATTGTTCTGCAAAGCGGCGTTAAAGCGCTGGGTAAAGATCGGGATATTAGGAATCGTTCCTTGCGACAGAACGGTTGTAAACGCATTATTTACGACAGCGTTGGCAGTAGTTTGACTTCCTGTAGTTTGACCCTGTGCTAAGCGTGATGCCACCTGCGATTGAATAAAACCCTGTTTTAAAGTATCGGCTACTACCTGATCGTGCGTAAGACTGCTTGTTTGCAAAGCTGCTTGGGAAAATCCCGTGTTGCCAATGATTTGACCAAGTAGCCCTGGGGCTCCACTAGAGAGTCCGGCGGTCAATAAGGCGTTTTCCAGCAAAAATATATTCAAGTTAGCCGTCAACACATTTGTAGCTCTTTCCTGCTCAAAGTTGGCATCTGGATTTTCAGGCGCCGGCAGATTGTTTTGAATCAATTGGCGCACAAACTGCTCTGATCGACCCGAATTGACTTCCTCAGCTATAATTTGACCATAAGATACTCCAAAGGCGACTCCAAAGGCATCCGCTGACCTGCCTCCGCCCATTCCCTCTGCGCCCACCATCTGTATTCCCGGGACAGAAGATTCTAACCCCTTGGCAGCAGCGAGTTGCAAACTATAGCTGGCATAGTGGGTATAAAACGGTTCCGAAAACATTAATTGAAAGCGATCATTATCCGATGCCAAAATTCCTGTCGCTATGGCGCCGCTCGCATTGGGAGAATCTGCAAAGGAGGACAAATTAACTATACCAACACCTCCACTGGCGCGGACAGTTGCAGCAGCATTTTGAAAAAGAAGCGGTAATTGGGAAGAAAAGGAAGGAATTTGGGTGATAGATTGCCCAGGTAAAAAAATGTTATAATAATCAATAATCGCATTTAGCACATCGACGCTACGTTGACTAACCATATTGCTCGTTAAAATAGAGTTTGCGATCGGCTGAAAATTGGCTGCTAAAAAATCGCTTTGATCCAATGGAGGGGGAAGTGCAGCGATATCGCTTGGCGAAACAGGATTGGGGATTAATGGAATCGGCAAAGGAAGGGGTGCCGGAGATTGCAGAGGAAAGGTTTGGGCCAAAGAAGGAACATCGTCTTGTAATGGAAGTGGAGGAATCCCTGCTTGCGCTCCAGTTGAATTTAGTTGTTCTATGATGGCATTATTTGCATCGACCTGGCCTTGAAAATTGGCAACGCTAGCATTATAAGTCGTTAAATCAGGTGCAAGTGCAGCATTGCGGCCGCTGAAATAAATGTTATATTGAGCCACTGCTGTGTTAAATTGAGTTTCGGTGATACTGCCATTATTAAAATTGGTAATAGCCTGATTCATAGTAGCAATTTGCGCTGCATCTTCCCCAGGTGGAACCTGAGTGGATGTAACGGCGCTATTATAAGCATCAATAGCTGTATTTTCAGCACTAATCTGGCTGTTTTGCTGAGTATTAAGATTAACTTGAGACTGTTGCGCTTCCAGCATGGCTACCCGAATGGCAGCCAAGGCCGTTGAAGCATCCATTAAAGCCTCAGTGCTTGTTTTACTCGCCAAAAAATCAAATAACTGCCCGCTGCTAATTGTTTGTTTAGAGTTATTTAAAGATAAAACAACTGCCTTGCAATATTGGCCAATTGTAATTTGACTATCTAAAAGAGAAATGACGTTTCCATGTGGAACCTTTACAGAATCAGCAATGGAGGCGTTTTCTTTTGGAGCCGTGGTATCAGCATGTAAATCGGGTCCGAATAGTTGTTTCGAGTGCTTTTCTTCTAAAGGAGTGCCGCCGCTCGGGCTGAAATCCGGCATTGAAATAGGCATGCTCATTTTACTCTCCTTTATCAAAATTATTTGATAATAGGTTTTTTAATTATTCGAATTAATAATTATAAATTAATTCACTTATAATTCGAATACCTCACCATTTTATTATAGCAGATTTTTTAAAAGAGGACAATGACAGGGAAAGTCGATTTGTTATGCTGCTGCGTAGTTCTCGAATTTGGCAGGTTTCTGTTAATTGAACGCAGAATATTAGCTAAGCCGCGAAAAGCCCGCCTAAATGCTCTTTTGTCGCTTTTGCGGCTAACCAGCATTCGGGGAGCAGCGTAACATTAATTGATTAGGAAAAAGGTGTTTTCTGGGCTTGATAAAATCGTCAAATTCTTTTAAAGTTTGGTCTGTATCAATGGTTGACGATTCAATTGCCGTAAGGCTTTTCTTTGCCCTTCATGCGGGGTGGATTAGGTTGGCTGAGTGAGTTAGGTGTTTTTTTTAATACCTTTTTTTTAATACCAATGTATTAAGATTTTCCAAGGCCTCTTCCAATTCAACCTCTCCATAGTCAGCATCATCCGCTACGCTGCCATCGATAGTCAGCATCATCCGCTACGCTGCCATCGATAAAATACCTCAATTCCAAAAGAAATTCTGAACGATCACGACTAAATTGTCTCTTTGCATCGATTTTTTCTGAAGGTTGTTCCGATTTTCGTCTATTGTCAAGATCATTTAAAAACTCATCTGCTTTATTTCTGATGGTGTCGAAATCGTCATTTTCAGTGTTGAAAAACGCCTTTAGTTTCTCTTGAATGATTGAGCTATTTTTTAAAAGACCATCATTTTTGATATTTTTAATTTTAATGCGTGCAAGCAATAACTCTTTTAAACTGTGTGCTTGGCCAGAATTATCAAAAAAATCAGAAAGTAAGCTATCTTCTCCAAATTCTATAATTTTTTCATCGATAATTCTATCGAGATTCATACCAAGCTCTTGATAATAAGCTTCTTGACGAACTTCTTTTGTAAGCTTTGCATCAGTTTTTCCGCCATTAATGATAAAGCTAACAATGGAATTCCAAAATAGTTGATACTTAATTCTTAAGTTTTTAAACCATATGTTATCGGAATTTGAAAGTTTTGTTACACTGGGATAATCAATGCTAATAGTTTTTAATTTGTTTATTAAATTATTTTTCTCGTTACTTTGAGGAAAATTGTCAATTTTTTTATTTTTTACTACAAATTCATGAATTTTTTTGATTCCACTCGTTTTCGCTTCCTCTCGATTATGTGTAGTAATTAAGTTCAATCCTTCAGTATCGTTTTGAATGATTCGGAAATATTCTCTTCCTTCTGATTGGCCTTTCTCAAAGGATGCTCCTAAAGATGAAGGCTCTCGTTTCTCTCGTCCTATTTGTTGCATAACTCACCTTATTATAAATTTTAAAACAGCATTTTATATAATTTCATTTTAATTATATCAAAATTGTAATTATTTATTAATAATAAAATAATTATACTTATATTATTAACATGCTTTAGCTTTAATTTAGCCATATTTAAGCAATTTTAATTAGAAATAGAGCCGTTTATAATAAAGTAAACCGTTGGTATAAAGGGTTTTCATTTTATCGTCAGACCCATCTTCAGGCCTACGCTCAGAGATTCCGATCCCTTTAATTCCAGTTGTTTTGTTAAGTTTTGTTAACAAAAACAACGAGAAAAAGATAACATAAAGCTAAGAGCTCACAAATATTGTATTAAAGTTTTTGCAGATTATCTGCCTAAAATTAACTAGGTTTTTTAGTTTTTTCCTCTTCTTTCGATTTATCAGCATGTATAGGCGCTCTTAATTCTTCTTCGCTCACGTCTTTTTCTTTTTTCACATCAATAATTACTTCCGTTTTTGTCATCCATGGCTGTAATTCGGTTCCTTCTTGTTTTGGGGATTGAAGATTTTTAATAAGTAGCTTATTACGGTCTCTAAACTGATTTATAGCATATTTTTCATCAGGTGAACTTGCGTTTTTAGGGTTGAGCCTTTCTTCGAGAAACTTTTTTTTTAATGCTTCTGAGGCAAACTCAGAATCTTCTTTTTTTGCATCGCGATAAATTTCCATATAAAAAGCTGTTCTGCGAACATCTCGAGCTAAAGTTTCATCCGTTTTTCCGCCATTCATAAAATAGCTAACTGCCGAATTCCAAAGCTGTTGATATTTAATTTTTAAGTTTTTAAACCACGAGTCTTCAGATTCGGATAGTTTTTGTATCCTGGGATACTCAATGTTAATACGCTTTAATTGTTTTAATTGATCTTCATTAAGATTCGTCTTCCCATCCGTTCTCTCCATTTCTTTCGCTGATTCCGTGACATATTTATAGATATCCTTAATTCGCGCGGAATATGATTTTTCGAAGTCGGTTGTTAATGTTTTTTTATCTTTATTTCCCTCTCTTTCAATTATATGAAAGTATTTCCGTCCTCCAGCTTCAACTCGTTGTTCAGGGCTTTTGCTAGTCTCTAAGTCTACCTGTCCAGCTGCATATGGAGTACTACCTTTTCTAATTGGATCTTCTTCCATATAACCCCCATTTAAATGAATCTTACTCATTAGTAAAAATTTTCCTAAAATCTACATGATAAAAAGCAATTCATTATTTCAGATTATTACTTATATTAACCTGACTTATATTGATGTTTATATATTTTTACGTGGTTGGTTTATCATTGCCTTCTAATCCTTCTTCTTTTGATTCCCTTTCTAACTCTTTCTTTTCACTACTTATCACTTCTTCTTCCTCAGGATAACGTTCATAATCTACAGCCGGCCTCTTAGCATTTTTAGGATACTTATTTTTTATTTTCTCGAGTCGTGCAGCACGATCAGATTCAGACGTGTTCATTTCTTCAACTCTAGTTTTTACGTCCTCATTACGCTTAGATTCGCTGTCAACATCGCGTTTAAATGTACTAATAAGAACTTTATTGCGTGCCTTAAATTGATTTTTAGCGTATTTTCTTTCAGGTGAATCTGTATCTTTTAATAGAAGTGTTTTGATAAAATTATCTTTATCCTCTATTGTACCTGACTTTGCCTGATCAGCAGCTTTTTCAATTTCCAAAGAGTTAGCAGTTCTACGAATGTCCCGAGCAAGCGTTGAATCAGTTTTTCCACCATTCATGAAAAAACTAACTACTGAATTCCAAACTTCTTGATATTTAATTCGTAAATTTTTAAACCATGCATTGTCAGATTGGGATAGTTTTTTTATGCTTGGGTACTCAATATTAATACGTTCTAGTTTTGATAATTGGTTATCATTTAAACCATCTGGCTTCTGCATTATAAGTTTATATATTTCTTTAATTCTAGTCGTTTTATTTTCATCTGATGAAATTGTTAAATTTTCATCTGTATCAATATAAAAATATTCCCTTCCAGCCGATTGACCCACATGTTCTTGATCATCTTCAGGAATTTTGACAGTAACAGTAACACGATGAGCCGAGCTTGAACTTTCCATAAGACCTCCAATTTTTAAATTAACCTTACTAATTTAAACTAAATTATAACATAAAACAATTAATTTATATTTATTACAATATTAATTTTTTTTTATTCTATATCGATTTTTTATATAAACAACTGATTACAAAAAAGATAAAAAATAATGTTTTTAAAATTAAAAATAAAAGAAAGAGAGAATTAGGTGCCGGTGGCTAATTTCTCGTTGGTGCGCTTGATGATAGGCGTTTTTCCACCTATAACAGCATCGTGTTCAATGAGAATTTCAGCAATGGTGTCATCTGAGGGAGTTTCGTACATCAACTCTCTCATTAAGTTTTCTAAGATCATGCGTAGCGCGCGCGCGCCGGTGCCGGCATCCATGGCGCGTTTAGATATCGCTTGCAGAGCGTCTTGAGAAAAATGCAATTTGACCCCTTCGGTTTCAAACATGGCGATATATTGCTTGATAACGGCATTTTTGGGCTCGGTTAAAATAGAGGTTAAATCACTCAATGTGAGTTCATTACAGTTAGCGATGCTATTGAAGCGTCCAATAAATTCCGGAATCATTCCAAAGGCTATAAAATCTTCCGGTTCGACTTTGGAAAGCAAGGCTCCTTTTTGTGTCGTATCGATTGTTTCCTTTTCTCCAGTGCTAAATCCTATCGTGCTTCTTCCCAAACGCTTCGCGATGATTTTATCGAGATTGACAAAAGCCCCTCCAACAATAAACAAAATATTTTCGGTGTTAACTTTGATGTATTCTTGGTTAGGATGTTTCCGTCCCCCTTTGGGTGGAACATTAGCAATGGTGCCTTCAACGATTTTAAGGAGGGCTTGCTGAACGCCTTCGCCGGAAACATCGCGTGTAATGGAAACATTGGAGGTTGTGCGATTGATTTTATCGATTTCATCGATATAAACAATTCCTAATTCAGCTTTAGCGACATCATAATCAGCGGCCTGAAGTAGTCTCAGAATGATATTTTCGACATCTTCTCCAACATAACCCGCTTCTGTTAAGGTGGTTGCATCGGCAATGGTAAAGGGGACATCTAAGATAGTTGCCAACGTCTTTGCAATCAAAGTTTTACCAGAGCCGGTCGGACCAAAGAGCAAAACATTGGATTTGCTAAATTCAATGCCCGATTGTTTTTTGTTGAGGGATAAAATCCGTTTGTAATGGTTATAGACGGCAACAGAAATGGTCCGTTTGGCCGATTCTTGTCCGATGATATATTCGTCCAGGCGTTCTTTAATTTCTTTGGGTTTTAAAATCTTGAGTTCAAGTGGTCCGGAGGTGGTTTTTTTTTTCTCTAAAATACCTGAACAGAGGGAGACGCATTTGTCGCAAATGTAGACATTTGGACCTGAAATGAGCTTTTCTACGGCATCTTCAGTTCTGCCGCAGAATGAACAGGAGATGATATCTTTTGTTTGTATTTTGCTCATAAAGGCACATAACTTGTTTAGCGTTATTCTATTAAAACAATTGATTGTTGTCTACATTTATCCCATGCCAAGGGATGCATGTAAAGGCATCTTATTTTTTCTTTGCAACAATGACATCGATGAGCCCATAATTTTTGGCTTCTTCGGCGCTCATGTAAAAATCTCTTTCAGAATCAAGTTCGATTTTCTCTCTGGTTTGGCCGGTGCATTCAGCGAGAATTTCATTAACCGTCCGCTTTAAAGAAAGGATCTCCTTGGCTTGCAAAAGCATGTCTGCCGCTGTGCCGCCCATCCCTCCGCTGGGTTGGTGGATCATGATTCGGCTGTTGGGGAGGGCAAACCGTTTTCCCTTGGTGCCTGCAGCAAGAAGTAGAGCACCCATGGAAGAGGCTTGTCCAATACAGTATGTGTTGACCTCGCACGGGAGCCATTTTAAAACGTCGAAGATGGCGAGACCTGCCGCAATGTAGCCTCCCAAAGAATTGATATAAAGGTGAATATCTTTTTTTGGATCTTCCGTACGCAGGAATAGAAGCTGGGCTACCACCACATTAGCGACTGTATCTGAGATATCCTGCCCAAGAAAAATAATGCGATCTTTCAGCAAGCGGGAGAAGATATCCATTGAACGTTCGCCGCGTCCTGTGTCTTCGATGATATAGGGTGTCAAAGATAAATGGGGGCGGTATTGATTAGGCATAAACAAGCCTTGTGGTTTAAACGTACTTTCTTATAGCTTTCATTCGGCCATTCGTCAAGAAAAATGACCTTTTAATATAACACACCTCTTGGGTGTTATTCAATCGCCGCATGGGATACCAAAAAGTCCAGAACTTTGCGTGAAAGCAGATTAACAAATAACTGCGAACGGATCTCATCCTCTGGTAGGGATAAATTGATGCTGCGCCGTTCTTCAGGTAATCTTATTTGTGTCATCATCTCCCGTAAAATATCTTGATCATGGACCTCAAGGTGATGTTCTGCAGCAATAGCACGTGTCAGGAAAAATAAACGGTACGATCTGATTAATTCATCTTGCGTCGCTTGGTGGATTTCTTTGACCTTTTGGTCAAGCTTTTCCGGCGATAGTCCTGCAAGGTTTGCCTGGCGGATCCGTTTGCCGGCCATCTCTTTTTTTTGATTGTCGATGAGTGAGGCTGGAATGTCAAAAGGATAACTTGCAATTAATTGCTCTTCGATTTGTGCTCGAAGCAAATCTTGAGTCTCTTCTTCGGCTTTTTGATGAAGATCAGCTTCTACGCGAGGACGCAGTTCACCGATTGTTTGCAAACCCACTTTCTTAGCCAATTCATCGTCTAGCGGAGGATAAACGGCTGATTTAATGGCATCAATGGTGATGATGCAAGGTGTAGGTCGAAATCCTTCGGGGGTAGGGCCGGGTTGATCCCATTCGCTTATCCCTTCGACGGCATCATTTGTATTTTTTCCGATCAGCAGATGGCGCATCCACTGACCCATTTTACCATCCACAACCTGAAATTGCATTTGGGTACAAATATTGTGAGGAGGATCTTCAAGGGTATCGATCGTTAAGTCGACAAAGTCCCCTTCTTGAACCGGACGGTCTTGGATGGGGGTCCATTCAGCATGATACAATTGAATTTGATTGATGACCTCGTCTACTTCAGCGGGAGTCAACGTTTTTTTGGGAACAGTTTTTAAACGCATGGAAGCAGCATTGATAGCTGGAATGTGCGGTTTCCCTTCATATTCGATGACGAGATGGGCACCATTATTTAGATCAGCTTTTTTTACTTCAGCGACCCGGATGCTTTTTTGATCGGTAGTAAATGGGTATAGGTGGGTTTTGTTTAAAAATTCGTTAAAAGCGGTATGGACAAGGATGTTATGCCATTCTGGCGTCACATATTTGCTAAATTGCTTGGTGACCAAATCTTGAGGAGCTTTGCCCTTGCGGAATCCTGGAATGGAAATTTCTTTATTGACTGTTTTAATAGCTTTAACGTGTGCTGCTTTAGCACCGGTGGGGCTGACGTCAATATCGAGATGGAAGATGCAGTCCGGTTTACGAGTAAGTTTAACCGTTAGATGTTCCGTTTTAATTTCTTCTGGTTCGTTTGACAAAGGGACCTCGCTAGCTATTATTTTAAATTAAAAGCTTAAAACTGCATGCTTTAATTGTTGGCAGTCGGCTGCCTTTATGTAAATAGCGGGTGATGAGGTTCGAACTCACGACCCTCACGTTGGCAACGTGATGCTCTACCGCTGAGCTACACCCGCATAAAAAATACCGATATTTTAAAACGGTACCGTTATTTTAAAGGCTCTTCTTCCGTAAACAAGCGGGTGATGAGGTTCGAACTCACGACATTCACCTTGGGAAGGTGACGCTCTACCAACTGAGCTACACCCGCTTAACTAAAACAAGCAGGAGTATAATTTTGCCGGCAATTTACCGCAAGTCAAACTTAAATGCCTGTTTGCAATCAAGGGTTAAAGTGAGGACTTGAGGTTTTATAAGTAAAAAAAATATATTTACATTCTTTATAGCAGTTTTATATTGCGTATGGAATCTGAAACCGCTAAAAAATAATGACAACATGGGTGTCAAAAGCTATACTTCCGCCGGCGCTTGAATATCGTGTGCAATGAATAGGCAAGTGTTTAGGAAGCATCTTTGCACAAATTTCTTTGAAGGATTGGTGATGATAAATTTCCGAAAATTAAAGCAGGATTATTCGCCAGCCATACTGAAAGAAGGACGGCTGCTTCATGAAAAAAAGATGGTTGAAACGGCTAAGATCATTAAGATCGATCCGCACAGTGTGCGGTTGCATTGCCGTGTATCGGGAAGTTTCAATAACAGCTATCAGTGCGAGATTGAAATAAACCGTCGAGAATCCTCTACGTTGGATTCTGATTGCGATTGTCCTTATAAATACGACTGCCACCATTTGGCGGCGGTTTTGTTTTATTTGGAGGAACATTTTGATTCGCTTGTAGTTGCTTTTTCAAAAGAAAACGACATTGAAAAGACCGTTCAACTGGATGAAAAGGAGAAGGAAAATTTGCGCGAGACTTTCAAGGAAGCGGAGACGAAGGAGGTCGTCAAACGGGGTAAAAAATTTCAAAAAGAGCTTTTGCAGGAGTATGTAGGGGCTTCCCAGGTGCTTGGGCAATCGCCTTTTTTTCTGCCGGAAGAGGCGTTGCCTGAAGATAAAGCGGAGCTGGCTGTCGTATTTGCGCCGCATAATCAACCCAACTCACCGTACCATCATCATTTCGAGCTGCAGCTGGCTTTAAGGCTTCCTTATCGATCGAAACCCCTTTATATTCCGAATGCGAAGGAATTTCTTGATTCCGTCCGTTATCAAGAGCCTCTTTATATAGGCAACAAGCGCTATTCCTTCGGGTACAATTCTTTTGACAAGGAAAGCGCCTCGATATTGAAAACTGTCATGGACTATAGCAGGTGTTATGAAAGCAAGGATGAAAGGGCGCAAAGGCTTGCTTACATTGATATGGAATCCTTTGGAACGATTTTAGCAGAAGCTTATGAATTAGCTATAGCACGTCCCGCTCCTGTAGCCGTCAACATGGCGGCAGAAAATGAAGCAGATCCATTGTTGCTGCCCTGCCTTTGCATCGGAACGCTTGAAGAACCCTTGCGCTATTCTCCGATGCCTGCGATGCTTAGGTTTACATTGGAATATTTGGAGATGCCCGATCCAAAAATTTTATTGAAACCATCTTTGGTGTTGGATCAAGGGCAAGCGAGCCCTGTGGAAGAGGTTTCATTATTCGAGTGCTCCAAACCTGGTTTAATCCATCAACATACATTTTACCGCTTTTCTCCGCAGATCAAGCGGCGGCATTTGCGCAATCTGCCTATTTTACGCAATGTCACAATCCCAGAGCCGCTGTTCGGTACCTTTGTTGAGAATTCCATGCCCGAATTCCTCCGTTTTGCTGAAGTTGCCCATAAGGAAATATTGGAACGGTTTGTCACCCTTCCCTTTACGGGGCGGCTGGATGCCGAATGCGACATTAATTATTTAAATGGCGAGTTGGAAGCAGTTTTACATTTTATCTATGACGGCATCAAAGTCCCTGCTGCCACTTCACAGCTCAATGTCAATCAAATCTCAGCCTTCGTCTCACCCCAAGGCATTTTGGCCAGAAGTTTGACTGAGGAGCAGAAGATCATCAGCGATCTGTTTCAAGATTTCATCTTTGATCCAGTGCAAGGCGCTTATATCGCCAAAACCGACAAAAAGATTGTCGAGTTTATGACTGAGGTGATTCCTTCTAATCAACATCGCATTAAATTCAACTGCCCAGAGAATCTTTTGGACCAGTTTATTTATGATGACACGCACTTTAAATTAACGCTCAGTGAAACAAGCCGCATCGATGTCTATGAAGTCGATTTAGAAGTGGAGGGACATCTCAATGGCGTGACAGTAGATCAGCTTTGGGAATGCATCAGTTCAAAACGGGCTTTTATAGAATTGGCCCGCAAAAAGCATGGAAAAAAGAAAGGGGAGGTCCAGTCAACAGGCAGATCGCATAAAATTTTAGTCTTGGATTTGGAAAAGCTAGCTCCTGTTGTTCAAATTTTTGACGAAATCGGCATTAACATTTTGAACGATCATAAGGAAGAACGTCCCTTGTGGAGTTTGGCCAGCATTATTCCGGAGCAATTCAAAGATTTGCCCATTGAGATTTCCATCACGCCGCGGTTAATGGAAATCCAGCAGCAAATGCTGGGCAATCTTCCTTTGAAATTCAGTCAGATCCCCAAAGAGATCAATGCCACTTTGCGAGGCTATCAAGGCGAAGGCGTAGGCTGGTTGGAAAGGCTGCGCATGATGCATTTGAATGGGATTTTAGCTGATGACATGGGACTGGGAAAAACTTTACAGGCTATTATAGCGATCACACAGCATAAAAATAAACACGCTAATTCATTCTCTATTGTTGTGTGCCCCACATCGTTAGTGCATAACTGGAAAGAAGAATTTCATAAGTTTAATTCCAATCTCAAAATTCTTCCCGTCGATGGAACTCCTGCCCAGCGTAAAAAACTGCAGACCGATATCAAAAAATTCGATGTGGTAATCACCTCCTATAGCCTTTTACAGAAGGATATTGAATTTTACAAAACCCTTCCTTTTGCATATGCCATCTTGGATGAAGCGCAGCATATCAAAAATCGAGGCACCCGCAACGCCAAGTCTGTGAAGATGATCCAAGCAGCCCATCGGTTGATTTTAACTGGAACTCCTATTGAGAACTCATTGGATGAATTGTGGAGCTTATTTGACTTTTTGATGCCGGGACTCTTGAGCTCTTACGACCGCTTTGTCGAGAAATATATACGCAATCCGAATCAGAACAAGGGAAAAAATATGGAAGCTTTACGCCGTAAAGTTTCCCCCTTTATTCTGCGGCGCATGAAAAAAGATGTCTTGTCTGAATTGCCTCCTGTTTCTGAAATTTTTTATCACTGCCATTTGTCGGATGTGCAGAGGGAACTTTATCATTCTTACGCCGAGTCTGCTCGCGAAGAATTGTCACAACTTGTGAAAAAGGAAGGGTTTGATCGGGTCCAAATCCATGTGTTGGCCACATTGACCCGTCTCAAACAGATTTGCTGCCATCCGGCCATTTTTGCAAAGGAAAAGGTGGAAGCGGGGGATTCAGCAAAATATGACATGCTGCTCGAACTTCTGCAAAATTTAATTGAAGGCAGACATAAAACTGTCGTTTTCAGCCAGTATACGCGGATGCTAAATATTATTAGCGCTGACTTGCAGAAGCTCGGCATTCGCTTTGAATATCTTGACGGATCAAGCAAAAATAGAATGGGCATTGTCAAATCGTTTAATGAAGATGCCCAAGTGCCTATTTTTCTTGTTTCATTGAAAGCCGGAGGCAGCGGGTTAAACCTTATCGGCGCCGATACAGTAATCCATTACGATATGTGGTGGAACCCTGCTGTGGAAGATCAAGCGACCGACCGTGTCCATCGCATCGGCCAGAAAAACTCGGTTTCGGCCTATAAGCTCGTCACATTAGACACTATCGAAGAAAAAATTCTACAGCTGCAAAATCGCAAGAAGGGATTAGTCAAAAAAGTCATTGCCTGCGATGAAGATGCCATTTCTAAATTAACTTGGGAAGAGGTCTTGGAGCTGCTCCAAACATAAGGAAAAAGGATGAATAAAAGAAACTCCGCTGACCTGCAGGCAAAATTAAACAAATTCTATCGCGCAGCATTCGGACAGGTCAATAGATTGCGCGGTGTCTTCTCTAATGACATCGGCATCGATTTAGGAACTGCCAATACATTAGTTTTTGTACGCGGCAAAGGAATCGTCTTAGCCGAACCCTCTGTCGTTGCTGTCGATTCTTCCACAAATGAGGTGCTAGCTGTTGGCCAGAAAGCCAAAGAGATGCTTGGTAAGACCCCTCGTAAAATACATGCTGTCCGCCCAATGAAAGATGGGGTGATCGCTGACTTTGAAATCGCTGAAGGGATGTTGAAAGCGTTGATTAAACGGGTGACTCCCTCGAGAAGTTTATTCCGCCCCAAAATTTTGATTGCAGTGCCTTCCGGCATCACGGGAGTTGAAAAACGGGCGGTGGAAGATTCCGCCTTGCATGCCGGGGCGCAGGAAGTGATTTTAATTGAAGAGCCTATGGCCGCTGCGATTGGGGTAGGATTGCCTGTAGAAGAGCCTTCCGCCAACATGATTATCGATATAGGCGGTGGGACCACAGAGATTGCTATTATCTCCTTAGGCGGCATTGTCGAATCACGCTCTTTGCGTATAGCTGGCGACGAATTCGATGAATGCATCATCAATTATATGCGGCGCACGTATAATTTGATGATCGGTCCTCGTACGGCGGAAGAGATCAAGATGACCATCGGGTCTGCTTATCCGCTGGGTGGAAATGAATTGGAGATGGAAGTGCGCGGGCGGGATCAAGTGGCAGGCTTGCCTGTCACCAAGCGTATTAATTCGGTTGAAATTCGGGAATGCCTAGCAGAGCCCATTCAGCAAGTGATTGAGAGCGTTAAGCTCACTTTGGAAAAATGTCCGCCTGAACTTGCGGCGGATTTAGTCGAACGGGGAATGGTGTTAGCAGGAGGAGGGGCATTGATTAAGGGGCTGGATAAGGCTTTGATCAAAGAAACGGGTTTGCCGGTTATTGTAGCGCCGAATCCTTTGCTGGCAGTATGTCTTGGGACTGGGAAAGCATTAGAATATCTTGATAAATTCAAAAAACGCAAGCACTTGTAGCTTTTTTTACGTGCCCGTGCCCATGCCCGTGCCCGTTCGTTATTGCCGTTCTTCGTCCCCCTTTTCCCGATTATGAAACGAGCAAAGGAAGACGGGAGCGGCAGGAACAAACGGGCACGGCACGCACGTAAAACAAACTCAATCCCTCTTGCAGAAATACTTTTTAACATGTTATAGTGTTGCTTCGCTCTTGCGAAAGTGGCGGAATGGTATACGCGCTACTTTGAGGTGGTAGTGAGGGTTTCCTCGTGGGGGTTCAAGTCCCCCCTTTCGCAATCCCTTTGATTTTCAACAGCTTTCCTTTTTAATCTCAATTATAGTACTATTCAAACATTATGGACTGTTGTGCCTTTTGTAATGCCTCTTCTTATAAGTTAAAGCCTTTTCTTGAATCATTGCGCAGCCGTTATACTGCTGTTCTTTATCGCGATGTTGTTTATGTCGAAGTTCCTTTAGACGGCAAGATCTGTGATCTGTTCTATTTTCCTTATGGAGTGATGGTTTGTTGGGGTGTCGGTAAAGACCAGGCTTCTCCGTTTCTAAATTTGGTCAAAGATTTCATCGTCAATCCAATCGACGATGTTGAAACGGACGAATTTACTTATATTCAAGGCGAGCCTTCCAAGGTAGTAGATGATGAAATTCTTCTTCCCAATTTGGATACCTTGACAAAGCTGGCTGTTTCCCATGCGGTTGCACAATCTGTAAAGCTAGGGACCTTTGAAAGTGCTTTACAGAAGACCTTTGAACTGACTAAACAGATTCCTGAGGATTTGGCACAGCAGGGGAAAATATCTTTGTCAAGGCGTGAAATTCGGCGCAAAATGGGTGAATTGTTCATCGAACGCAATTCCATCAATCTCCACTTAGATGTGCTCGATACTCCCGAAATTTTTTGGGAATATCCTGAACTCGAGCCTCTTTACAATATGATGGCCAATTATTTAGACATTAAAACGCGGGTCGAAGTGTTAAATCAACGTTTAGATATTGTTCATGAGTTGTTTAACATGCTTGGAAGCGAACTGAACCATCAGCATTCCAGCCGTCTTGAGTGGACCATTATCTGTTTGATCATTATTGAGGTGACGCTTTCCCTCCTAAGGGATGTATTTAAAGTCACATGAAATCCATTGCTCTACTGCTTATCCGCTTCTATCAGCTATGCCTCAGCCCTTTTATCGGGCCTGCCTGCCGATTTGCTCCTTCCTGCTCGGAATATGCACATGAGGCTTTCACAAAATTTGGTTTTCTAAAGGGATTTCGGCTCACTGTCAGGCGCCTCTGCAAATGTCATCCGTGGCATTCTGGCGGCGTTGACGAGGTTCCTTAGCTTCAGCTTTGCCCTTCCGGAATATATAATGCAGCGCCTGGCTTTAGAAAATCGGATTGCATATGGTTCATTTTGCGGAGCGCATTGACATCCACGCCAAACTTTCGGGAAATTTTCCATAATGAATCGCCTTCTTGCACAACATAGCGGCGCATCGGCAATGAAAAAGGCTGCTTAGGGAGGAGGGGTGGTTTATTTTGTATGGCCGGCGGCAGGGCGGCTTTAACTTGGAGGGGAGGCTGTTTAGGAGTGGCTGCATGGAAAACGAGGGAGGGAGGCAAAAAACGGCGTAAGACGGCATACTTTTCCAACTTTTCTGGTTGAGCTTCACCTGCATAGCCATAAAGGCGCCGGGCAGCCACCTTCCAAACACGGTCGCTGCGTGGGCTGTTGAGTAGTTTGACAGCAAATTGTTCAGATTCAACAGTTTTCTTTGAAAGCAAACGCAGTAGCGTTAAGATATGGTTGTCATCCAACTTGCGGATAGCAAATTCACCATCTGTTTTTAACATGAGATAAGCGGCTGTTTTGTTTCCGCGTTCAATATAACTCAATAAAAACCAATGTCTTCTGGCTGGAGAAAGGTCTTGTGAAGCCCTTTGCCGCTCTGCAAAAGCCGCTAAAAGAGGCCAATCTCCTTCGCTTAACAATTGCAGTAGTTCAGATCTCTCAATCTGAACATCAGAACGTTTGAAAAGTCTTTCAGCGGATAAAAATTCTGGGGAAAGAAAAAAGGCATCGGCTAAAGAGGGTTCAGGCTGTTGATGCTGTAAGAAAACGGTGTGGAGGATTTTATGCAGCCCCTTGCTTGTAAAGGGCCACCTTTCCGTATTGGCGAATTGCCTGATTGCTTCAAAATGTTGTTCTTGCATCGCGGGATAAATGGTGAGTTCAGCCGATGTCCCATTTTTATTTTTACCATAGACGATTTTTCTCTGCTCTGCCGGAAGGCTAATGCCAGCTAAAGCGCGATTCAAATCAAAATGTTGAAATTCCACTAAAGCAGCGATAGCCAAATCTCTTTGGGTGTAGCCATCTTCGATCAATTGAGTGTCGTTTAACTTGGCAACAAGTTGCTCAAAAGGCATCAATCGAAGTTGACGGATGATTTGAACATTGCTTCGGTCGATAGCAAATGGAACTTGCCGTTCGCTTTGTTCAGCTGGTTTCAATTCAAAGTAAGGCGCGGGTGGTTTATCCCGCGCTATCCAATAAAAGAGGAGGGCAACTAAAATAATATTAGCAGCACCACTAAGAAAAAGGCTTTTGGTTAAACGTTGGATCTGTTGCAGATGATCATGCATGTTGCAGCCTTTGCTCCAAGGCGTTTAATTCCTCTGAAATACCCGGCGGAAGATGTGAACCAAACAGTTTAAAATACTCTCGCAACTCAACTACCTCTTTTTTCCATTTTTCGACATCCACCTGTAATAGAGCTCGCAGATTTTCCTTCGTGAGCTGTAAACCGGTTAGATCTAAAGCGTCTTCGCTAGGAAGATACCCTATAGGAGTTTTAGTTGCTTTTCCTTCGCCTGATGATCGCTCGAAGATCCATTTTAAGACACGGCTGTTTTCTCCAAATCCGGGCCATAACCATTCTCCGGATGGCCCTTTGCGGAACCAATTGACATAAAAAATATGCGGCAGCTTATTTTGCCGGGCTTGCGCTCCGATTTTTAGCCAATGCCCAAAGTAATCTCCCATATTGTAACCGCAAAAAGGGAGCATGGCAAAAGGATCGTGCCGCAATTTTCCCACTTCGCCGCTGGCTGCTGCTGTGGTTTCAGAGGAAACTCCTGCTCCCAAGAAAACGCCATGCTGCCAATTAAAAGCTTCACAAACCAGCGGGACAACGGTAGATCGTCGGCCGCCAAAAAGGATGCCTGAAATGGGAACCCCTTGCGGATTTTCCCAATTCTTATCAATGACAGGGCATTGGATAGCGGGGGCTGTAAATCTAGCATTAGGGTGGGCGGCTTTGTGGGGAGATCTAGGTGTCCAATCATGACCAAGCCAATCGATAGCATGCTCAGGAGGCTTTTGCGTCATCCCTTCCCACCATACATCATGATCATCTGTCAAGGCCACGTTTGTGAAGAGGCTATTTTTTGCCAGCGCTTGCATGGCATTGGGATTGGACACATCGGATGTACCTGGGGCCACTCCAAAAAAGCCCGCTTCGGGATTGATCGCATAGAGCTGGCCGTCGGCTCCGAACTTCATCCATGCAATATCATCCCCCACTGTTTCCACTTTCCAACCGGACAGTGTCGGGGTGAGCATGGCTAGGTTAGTTTTTCCACAAGCGCTTGGAAAGGAAGCTGCAAAATATTTTTTTTTCCCTTGCGGATTGGTGATGCCGAGAATGAGCATATGTTCCGCTAACCACCCTTCATCGCGTGCCATGACCGACGCAATGCGCAGGGCAAAGCATTTCTTGCCTAACAGGGCATTTCCACCGTATCCACTGCCATAGGACCAAATCGAACGCTTTTGAGGAAAATGCACAATGTATTTGTTTTTTGGATTGCAAGGCCATGGGCTATCTTTTTCTCCTTCGATGAGCGGTTTTCCTACGGAATGCAGACCGGGGACAAAGGTGCCATTGCCTAAAAACCTTAGAACCTCTTTTCCCATGCGGGTCATGATTCTCATCGAGCATACTACATAAGGGGAGTCGGTAATTTCCACGCCGATATGGCTGATGGTTGAGCCAAGCGGTCCCATGCTATAGGGGATGACATACATAGTCCTGCCGCGCATGCACCCTTTGAAGAGTTTTTTCAATGTTGCCATCATTTTATCTGGCGGCTGCCAGTTATTCGTGGGGCCGGCTTCAATTTGAGTATCGGCGCAAATAAAAGTTCGATCTTCGACGCGTGCCACATCATCGGTTGTCGAGCGGGCTAAATAACTATTAGGGTGATGGTGTTCATTAAGTTTGATGAGAGTGCCCGCTGCTACCATTTGAGAGCATAGCTGGTCATATTCATTTTGAGAGCCATCGCAGATATGGATATGGGCAGGTTCGCATAGTTCTTTGACCTCGGCGATCCAACGATCCAACTGATCATTGCCTATCATCTCTCCCCCTATTCTTTAATATGCATCATATCAACGTCCTAAAATTTCGCGGAACAATTGTTTTACCTGGATAGAAAAATCTTTAGGACAGACGGCATGGGTTAACTCTTTAAATGTTGTACAAAAAGCCAAAGTATTGAGCAGAATATATTCGCTATTAAGGAATTGCAAGGCTTGAGAGGGAGAGTGCTTTGAGCAAAATGTCTCCCCTTCGCTTAAAAATAGAGTTTCCAAGGAAGAGGCTGGGCAAACCGAACAGTGATCTTGCAAACGGAGGAGTCCGTCGTGCCGCAAGACCTTCAGAAAATAACTGGTTGAGAGGAGGTGAGGGGGTTGGATGGATTCCAGCTTTTCCAGATAAACGGCCAATAACTTGTAGAGATCGGGAGCGGCTTTGTTCGGCATTTGAGTCATGATGGTGGCTTGCAGCATCTCGGTGGCGGCTTCGAGGATCGGCAGATGATTTCTGAGATAGAGATGTTGATTGATCAATGAAACCTCGCTGCAAGGGCATAGCTCTCCCCTAGAGGGAGAATAAATAAATTCAGCTCGCGTAAAAGGAGCGGTCAAGGCGCCTCTCCCTCTCTTGGCGGAGAGGGCATTTTTAATGATTAACTTGAGGAGGCCGTCTCCCGGAGTAAAAATGGAGAGGATTTGATCGTAGTCCCGAAATTTAAATGCTTTTAATACGATCCCCTCAGTACGATGGATTGTCATAAGGTTAAATGGTTTTCATCCGCTTTGGGTTATCATAGCTATTTTCTTGCTTGAAGGATATCCAAATTATCACTAAACTGATTATCTCCTAAGCACCGATAGCTCAATGGATAGAGTACCCGGCTTCGAACCGGGTGGTTGGAGGTTCGAGCCCTCTTCGGTGCGCATTTTCAACTACAAAGCTTGCTAGGTGAACCTATTCCCTGTATAATCTAAGGTACAGGAGGGTTCTTATCTTATTAAATTAAACCCGGCATCTGAATCCATTCAAATCAAGAGGATTATCTTATGAGCCGTAAATCTAAAGCCGCTGCATTTCTTGATGAAGTTTATGATGTCGTTGTTACCGGAAGAAACGTTGAGGTAACCGATGCCATGAAAAATTATGCGATGGAAAAAATATCCAAGGTTGATCGGTTTACAAATAGGATTATCAACGTGAATATTATTATGGATATCCAGAAATTGGATCATCACGTTGATATCATTGTTCGGATAGATAACCAAAAAATTAAAGTCTCGGCACATAGTACGGATATGTATGCATCCATTGATATGGCTGTCGATAAGTTGACAAATCAAATACGCCGCCATAAAGAACGGGTGCGCGATCATCATTCTATCGGCCATGCTGATGTCGCTATGAACATCGATGTTTATAGCCCTTACATTGATCTTTTGGAAGTCAATGATGAGATCGACGCTGAAAATGCGCAGAATTTGGTTAAAAGCTACACCTCGCACCGTGTTGTCAAGAATGAATGCCGTCCCTTAAAGATACTTACGATCCAAGAAGCCATCGTCAAGATGGAGCTTTCGGGCGATATGTTCATGGTCTTCCGCAGTGAAGAGGACATGAAGTTGAAAGTGATTTATCGGCGCAGCGACAGTAATTTCGGCATCATTGAACCTGAATGATCGAGCATGTCTAAGGATAAAGAACCAATTTTTTGCCAAGTGAGAAGGGAGTGGGTGGCGGCAACCCCTGAAGAAGATGTCCGTCAGCATGTTTTAGGGCAAATGCTCCAAAAAGGATACCCCCTTGCAGGTATCGCGGTGGAAAAGTCGATGCGGCATATGCCGCATCTTTCCACCTGTAGTGGACATATTCCTGAAAGACGTTTTGATATCGTTTGTTTTTCTAAGGGGATTCACCCTGAATTTTCTCTTTACCCATTGCTATTAGTGGAATGCAAAGCTGTAAAGTTATCTGATAAGGTGGTCAATCAGGTTGTTGGATATAATCATTTTGTTGGAGCGTTTTTTGTTTGCATTGTGAACCAGCTGGAGATTAAGACAGGGTGTTATGATGCGGTTTCACGGGGGTATAAGTTTGTGGATTATATGCCTTCTTATCTTGATCTGCATCAACTGCTACAGCGCTAATTTGCCTTTCACGTGCCCGTGCCCGTGTGCCCAGCCTTAACGTGCCCGTGCCCGTTCGTTATTGCCGTTCCCGTCTTCCGAAGGCTAACTCTCAAAAGGAAAACTTATCTTGAAGATTATTCTGAATAAGAAACGGGCACGGGCACGACGTTAAGGTCAGGCAAGGCATTAATCCAGAAAGATTTCGTTATCCACGACAGAAATGTTAATTTTTTGGGCGTCTTCTCCGGGCATATTATCGCAAGCTCCCGATCGAATATCAAACTGCCAGCCATGCCATGGGCATGTTACACGACAATTTTCAATATCCCCTTCTCCTAAAGGACCCCCCATATGCGGACATGTATTGTCCAAAGCAAAAATTTGCCCTTCAATTTTAAAGAGAGCCACTTCAAGCCCTTCCGGCCCTCTCACAACAATCGATTGACCTTCGGGAATATCTGTCACATCCGCTAATTTGACTTTCATTTTAAAATCCATGATCTCCACCAAGCGTACCTGCGGGGTTTTCGGCAAAATAATAAGTGCTTGTATAAGGATTAGTCGTAGCTGCTGTAAACCAGCCCACTTTTCCTTTAAAAAAATCGCGCAATTCAGGGTCTTCGTTGGGATATATAGCTCGAAATCCATGCGGATGCAAGCTGAAATGTCGCACGCAAGTCGCAGTATCGTCTTCGCGATAAAAGGTCAAATCGACTTCTGCTTCGCGTGTATAATTTATTTGAGGAGCGGAATTGGTAATCCATATAGAGGCTTCCGGCTGGTCGCAAAGGACGGGTCCCCATCGAAAAGATCTAGGTTTATTTTCCAATGCCACGTTAAAAGGATGTAAGTTAGTGCAAATGTTACAGGGCATTTGGTTGGGATCATTGCCGACATCTAAGCCAATCTTGACGCGTGCGGGCAAACGGCTATTATTGATAGGTCGTCCAATAAGGCGTACACAAAGCGGTAGATGTCCATCTATATTTAATTCTTTCGCTAATGCTTTCAATTCAATTCTTTTTAGAGAAGAGAAGGGGGCTTCCATGAGCAGCGCATTTCGTTTATCTCCCGCTAATTTTCCATTTGAATCATAAAATTCAACATCGATTGCAAAAGATGAGGGAGAATAAATAGGGTAGAAATAAATGTTTGTAAAATGGTGATCGGCGACTTGCGCAGGCACCATCACAGTAGCGTCAAACCATCCCTCCTGTGCCGGCTGCCAGTAATCGCTATTCGAGGCAGCTCCGCTCGTATCATAGTATGTGTGAGTGATAGAAAGGGCCGGCAGGCTGGAATCGATGTTGCCTACAATCAGCCTTGGAAATATCCAATTAACATGAAAGCGCGCTTTGGCTGCTCCTACTTCCCCTTTGAGGAACTCTCTGAGATTGACATGTTGGGCCGGATAGATCATGCGCATTTCATAAGGTTCCAATCGGTCTAAAAAGAGATCATGCGTTAACTTTTCTTGATGCAAATTATAAAATTCCATAGAAAAAACGTTGTTATCAACGGCTTCTGCGCCATTAATAAGTCCAATAAAGGGTTCATGCCGTTCGTCTGCATAAATGTTGAATCCCGATTCAGGCACTTGAGTTTGAGAATTTCTCCTGAGGTCATCAAAGTCATTATAAACCCTCTGGGCTGTATGGACGACGGTACTAAAATGGGGGCCGTAATAGTTGATGACGACGGCAGGAAAAGGGAAAAAAAGGTTCACCGTGGAATAAAATTCGATTTCAAGGCTGCCCGCAAACGGGTCCTCTGTTGAAAGATTCGCCGCTGCAAGTTGATCAGCAAGCTCGATTCGATAGGTTTTAGGCTCGGTGATCGTAAAGGTTTGCCTGCCTAAAAGAATCCCCTTTTCCGAGCGTAAATTGACCACCGCTAAAATTTCTTTGATATTGCGTTTAAGAATCCAATATCCCATAAAAAGAATGCGCGAATGTATTCCAGGGAGATTCATGACGGGGAAAATAGCCGATGATCGCACTGTCGGATGGGGTGGTACAGCCATTTTTGCGACAGACATAGCAGTTTCTAAATGCTCGTAATAACTTCTCATCTTGCCTCCGATCTATAATTTAATTTTACAGCGAATAATATAGGAAAAGAAATAAAAAAGAGAATTTATTATTTAAAGGCCAATAATGGTCTTAAAGTTTAATAAATTTCGAATTAATTGCTTGTTTTTTTTAAATGTATTCTTATAACCTTGCATTTATTAAATAAGCAATAGAGAGCATCGGATACAATTCTGTTGAAAATTTGTCAATCACTTTCATACACTGCCGTCGTAATCCAAGAGTTATATATGCCTAAATATTCATTGCGCTATTTAACCAAGTTATTAAATTTTCCTTGTGAAAATGATTCTGCGGTCAACGGAGTATGTGTCGACAGCCGTTTGGCCCATCCTGGCGATCTTTTTTTTGCTCTTCCCGGAGCAAAAGTTGACGGCCATGCCTTTGTGGAGGAAGCCTTTTCTAAAGGGGCTGTAGGGGCCATCGTCAAAAAAGGGTATGATGGAAAATCAAAGGGACATTTAATTTATGTCGATGATGTCTTGGATACATTGCAAACATTGGCTAAAAATCTTTTGGCTCAATGGCATCCTAAAATTGTGGCTGTCACAGGCTCGTTGGGGAAAACGACGACAAAGGAGTTTATCACTTCCTTGCTTCGTCCCAACTATAGGGTTTCTTCAACACCGGGGAATAGCAATTCGCAAATCGGCGTTCCCTTATCTCTCATTAATTACTGCACGGGCGAGGAAGAGGTACTGGTCATTGAGATGGGGATGACTCATCGTGGCGATCTTGCAAAGCTTGTAAAAATTGCACCCCCAGACATAGCTGTCATCACGACCACAGCTTTTGTGCATGCTTGCAATTTTGAAGATTTAGCTGACATCGGACGCGCTAAAGCCGAAATTTTTTCTCATCCGCGGACAACATTGGGAATCATGGATCGTGCAATCGAAAACTATGGCGAGTTGTTACACGTTGGACAGTGCCGCAAAATCTCCTTTGCCTTAGACATTTCCGCTGCCGATTATAACTTGCACGCTGCGAAGGATGTGATCTTGATTACGGCGCCGGAGGGGCAAATCTACATGGATCCTCTGCCATTACCTGGAAGGCATAATCTGCATAACTTTTTAAGCGCTGCTATCGTTGCCCGCCAGCTGGGCCTTGCCTGGGATGATATCCGTGCCGCCATGCCGGCTTTGACGCTACCTGAACGGCGTATGCAATTTATTGAAAAAAATGGAATTTTGTTTGTCAATGATTCGTATAACGCAGCCTTGAAATCTGTGAAAGCTGCCCTCGACTGCTTACCTAACCCACGACCTGGCGGAAAACGGGTAGCTATTCTGGGTGAAATGCTAGAGTTGGGAAAGCTATCCGAGCAGTATCACCGCGAGGTCGCTGAATATGCATTGGATTTTATCGATCATATGTTTTGCTTTGGAAAAGATTGTGCTTTCGTAAAAGAGGTTTGGAAAGAGGCCGGCAGACCGGTGGAATGGCATTTGGAACGCGCAGGAATCGTACCCGCTTTGCGCAAAGTCATTCAACCAGGCGATATTGTATTGCTTAAAGGATCTAGGGCTAAAGAGGTTTGGAAAATATTGGACGAAGTATGATTTATTTACTTGCAGAGTATCTGCGCACAACTTATGGCTTCAAAATTCCGATGGTGTTTTCTTATTATTCATCGCGCATGTTATTAGCTGCTGTGACATCATTGTTGATTTCTTTTTTTATGGGCCCTTATTTTATCCGAAAGCTGTATGAGTTAAAAATCGGCCAAACAATCCGCACTGATGAATGTCCTTTGCTGGGGCAATTGCACCAAAAAAAAAAGGATACGCCTACCATGGGGGGCATTCTAATCCTTTTTTCGATGCTTTGTTCCATGTTTCTTTGGATGGATCTGCTGCATGTTTTTACGTTGATTTTATTATTGACAACCCTGTTTTTGGGAGCGTTGGGAGCGCGGGACGATTACCTAAAACTTAAATACAAAAATCCAAAAGGGATCTCTGGACGCAAAAAATTGCTGTGCCAAGTCTTTTTAGGAGGGGCATTAGCTCTATATTTGCTCAATCCGATGACCTCGCAGATGTTGGAGATAGGGTCGTGGTTTGCGCCTCCGGTGATCAAAGAACAAATCGCCGCTAAGACCGGATCATTTTTAACCGATTCACAAAGCTCCCCCGCCATTTTCCAAGGGCTTAGTTTAAAAGAATATGCCTCCCGTTTATACGTCCCTTTTTTCAAAGATCCCGTCCTAGTTTTTTCCGGAATGTTTACTCTTGTAGCTGCCCTCTTGATCATTTTTGTCGTAGCCGGATCGTCGAATGCCGTGAATTTAACGGATGGTTTGGATGGATTGGCAGCGGGTTGTTTGATCATGGTGGCTGCTTGCTTAGCCTTGTTTGCATTTTTATCAAATCATATTAATTTGGCTGCTTACTTGAATATTCTTTATATCGAAGGCAGCGGTGAAATTGCGATTTATCTATGCGCCTTTGTGGGAGCTTGTCTGGGATTTTTATGGTATAACGGCCATCCGGCCCAAGTTTTCATGGGCGACACTGGATCGCTTGCCCTTGGAGGCATTTTAGGTGTTTCAGCCGTTATTTTACGGCGTGAAATGCTTTTAGGCTTAATTGGAGGGATTTTTGTGGCGGAAACGCTTTCTGTGATCATACAAGTTGCCAGTTATAAATTCAGAAATAAGAAGCGGGTCTTTTTAATCTCCCCTTTGCACCACCATTTTGAATACAAAGGGTGGCCTGAAACAAAAGTCGTTGTGCGCTTTTGGATTATAGGGTTGTTGCTTGCAATTATCGGCTTAGCATCATTGAAAATTCAGTAAACATATGATTCAAAAAAAGCAGGCGCTTGTTTTAGGACTTGGGATCAGTGGAATAGCGGCTGCGCGCCATTTATTAAAGCGCGGATTTGCTGTGTTAGGCGTTGATAAAAATCAAGAACTGCTGGCGGATAATGAATGGATTCAAAGAATGCGCCATGAGGGTTTAGTGGTACAGCACGAAGATCAGCCGCTGTCTTTAGATGCGTTATCTTTGGCCATTGCCTCTCCCGGCGTGCCGCCTGCTAATAAAATTTATAAGCAGCTCACAGCAGCAGGCATCGAAGTGATAGGCGAGATTGAATTGGCTTGCCGTAGCTTGCAGCAGCGCTGTCTCGCAATAACAGGTTCAAATGGGAAAACCACCACGACTTTATTAGTCGAACACATTCTAAAGAGCGTAGGCATTCCTGCCCAAGCTTTGGGAAATGTGGGTGTTCCTTTAACAGCCGCCTTGGATGCAACAGATGGATTAACCAGCCAAACGGTTGTCGTCTTAGAACTTAGCTCGTGGCAGCTTGAAACTCTATCTTGCAGGGCATTGGATGCAGCTGCGATTTTAAATATCTCTGCCAATCATTTAGACCGGCATGGCACGATGAATGCCTATGCCCAAGCAAAATTCAGGATTTCGCAATGCTTAAAACCAGGCGGCAAGCTATATTTAGGTGAACAATGCCGGCGGGAGTTTCCGGAATTTTGTGAAGGATATCCATCATTGACATTCGGATATATTCCCGGATGTGATATCTTCTGTGACCAGAATCAGGTCTTATTCCATGAAAACATTGAATTCATAATGCCTGGAGAGTATAGAGGTAGGATAAGCCGTGATGTGGACAACATGATGGCAGCTTATGCCCTCTGCAAAGAAATGGGAATTAATGGCAAACAATTTCTGGATGGTTTGAGGACCTTTAAAAAACCACCGCATAGGATAGAATTTGTCGCACAAATTAAAGGCGTTTCTTATTACGATGACAGCAAGGCGACTAACATTGACGCTGTAATCAAAGCGGTTTCAGACATGCCTGCAGCTACCCTTTTGATCGCAGGAGGCATGCATAAAGGATCGCCGTATACACTATGGAGAAAGGCTTTTAAAGAAAAAGTGCGCAGCGTATTTGCCATCGGGCAGGCAGCTGAGCAAATTAGGATTGATCTGGCTGGAGACATCCCGGTAAAAACCTTTCCGACATTAATGGAGGCAATCCACGCAGCCTCCAAAGAGGCGGAAAGCGGCGATAGCATCTTGTTGTCGCCAGGATGTTCCAGCTATGATATGTTTAGAGATTATAAGCATCGAGGGGATGAATTTAAGCGCGTGGTGTATGCGCTTCAAGCAAAAGAAGGAATGTTAGAATGACGCGGAGAGATATTATCATTGTAGCCGTATTAGCGAACATCGGCATATTGTCAATCTTATTTATGCTCGCTTTTCGCACCGAAGAGGAAAAGGTGGCTGAACCCACTGAAATAGCTTACCATATCGAAGCGCCTCCCTTGCCGGAAGACAGCGCTATCGAAATCGACATACCAAAAAATGAGTCAATCGATGAAGTTGATACTGTTTTAGAAGAAATTACACCCTTAAATTCCGAAATTGTTGTCAATAAACCAGACGATGATGGATTCCAGTTTTTAGAACAAGATCAACCGGTCGTTGCGGTTCCCTCTTCGCCCGCTTCAAGAAATAGTCAAACTTCTCCATCACAAAACGAAGCAAGATATGTTGAAGTGACGATTAAAAAAGGGGATGCTCTTGAAAAAATAGCTCGGGCTAACCGAACGAGTGTGGGGGCTATCATGCGTGCCAATAACCTAAAAAGCGATAAATTAAAAATTGGACAGGTTTTGCGCATTCCTATCAATACGATCAATAAGGCTGCCGTAACTCCAATCGTTAATACTCAGTCCAACGTAGTCACCCAAGAAAACCAATATTATACGCTTAAAAATGGCGATAACCTTTGGAAAATTGCCAAGCAATTCCATACAAAGGTCGATGCTTTGCTCACGATCAATAATCTAGATGAAGATAGTGCTAGAAAATTGAAAATCGGAGATCAGATCCGCGTACGTTAATCAATGATTGGGACGCGCGCGGCCGCGCTGCCGCATCCCTTCATTCCCTTCATCCAAGATCCTTCGGTTATAAAAATGACCAAACAATCGAGTCTTAGATCCATTCTTTTGCTGACAACCGCGACTATCTTTGCCATGGGACTGGTGATGATTTTTAGCACGACGTCAGCTGAGATTTTAGATCATGACTTAGATAAAAGCACCCATCACGCTTTAATCAAACAAATTTGGTATGCCATCAGCGGCATTTTTCTTGCAGTTGGAGTCTGGAAATGGGGATATCGCCGCTTTATTGACTATAGTCCAGTATTTTTTGCTCTTTTCACCATTTTTTTGATCCTTGTTTTGATTCCTGGAATTGGCCGCGAGGTCAATGGGTCCAAACGTTGGCTAAGCATTGCCGGGCTTTCTTTTCAACCCTCAGAATTTATCAAATACATCATCCCGGCATTTTTTATCAGGCAAGTCTTAAAATTCCGCGGAGAGCTTTCCTTTAAAGAATTTGCCAAATTAGGGAGTGTGATCGCTATTCCCATTATCCTGGTCATGGTAGAACCTAACAATGGAACAGCGGCAGTGATTGCAACAACAGTTGCTGTTCTCTGTTTCTTAATGCGTATTTCATTTAAATATTGGGCCTGGCCGCTTCTTGCTCTCGCTGTAGTAGGAGGGACATTTGCGATGAACTTGCCCTATGTTTCAGCCCGTCTAAAAGTGTATATGCACCCCGAATTAGATCGTAAAGGCAAAGGCCATCAGCCGTTTCAAGCTAAAATTGCAGCCGGGTCGGGTCATTTATTTGGAAAGGGTCCCGGCAATAGTTTGCAAAAATTAAGTTATTTACCCGAAGCGCAAAATGATTACATTGCGGCCATCTATGCCGAAGAATTTGGCTTTGCCGGCATGGTGATGATTATCTCTTTATATGCTTTACTAGGCCTTTTAGGCTTTACCATTGCCGCTCAAGCGCTTCAACCTTCAGGCTTTTATTTGGCTGCTTCAATCACATTCTTACTATGCTTTCAAGCCTTTTTAAATATGGGAGTAGTTTCAGGATTGCTACCCAGCACAGGCTTAAATCTCCCTTTTTTCAGCCAAGGGGGAAGCTCTTTAATGGCTAATATTTGTGGTATTAGCTTTCTATTTAATATTGCTAATAAAGAAAATCTAGCAACTAAATCACTAGATTAATTGTTATTAAAATCGATAATTTTATTATATTACATAATCTTAACGTAAATTTAATGCTAAAATTATACATAAAGGAGATAATAGAATATAAATAAAGGAATAAAGTCATGGAAGCAAATAGTTTAGATGGATTTAATAATCGTTATAATTTTAATCTTAATGAAACATCTGATGCAGCAATTCTTGATGAAAGCTTGTTTGCAAGAGCTTCTCAACGTCCTGCGATGTGCTCGAATAATAAAGAACAACGTGTAAAACCGTCGACTTATTTTTATTCAACCATCGATCTTATTTTAGGCGGTTCTAAAACAAAAACGGGCCTAAGAACAAAAAAAATTGTTAAGGCTGAAGAACTAAAATGTTCAGAATACAAAGCCCTTAAAACTGAAAAAGCTGCTTTATTTGAGACATTGCAAAAGTTATTAAAAATAAATAAGGTTGATTCAATTTTTAAAAGAATTAAGCAATGTGCAGAAAAAGGAGAAGATTTTAAATTTATTTTTGACTGTCAAGATAGTGAGAGCAAAGAAAAATATTCAAAATTTGAAAAGAGTTGTGAATCGCTTCAGCAAAAATCAAAAGAACAACGTGCTAACCTAGCCAATGTCTTAGATTTAGATCACTTATCTCCAGAAGAAGAAAAGAAGTTAAGCAGGTTTAGTAAAGATCCAGATTGGAATACCTCAAAGCTTGAAATTATGAAGAGCCTAAATGAAAAATGGCCAAATTTATATGCGGAACTTTGGGAATTTATAAGTAAACAAAAGTCATTGAAGCCAAATAAGATGCATAAAGATTTTTACAAAAAGTTTGAAGGCGTTTCTAAGCACAAAAGTTTTTCAACGATCCAAGGTTTTATTTGGAACCATCTGGTAAAGATGAAACAAAATGAATCTAATACATCAGAATTAGAAAGTACAATAAGAGATAATAATTTAATTATAGAATCGCAAGAAAAAGGATTAAAAGAAGAAGCTGAAATAATAAGAAAAATATTTAAAGAGCAAAAACACCACGTTTTCATGCGTTTTTGTACACTTTTGAATCACTATGAAGATTTTTTACGCCATGCAAAAATTATTCAAAATATGGCTGATGAAATGGAACCAGGAATGGGTGATAAAGTAGAAAATGTAATCTATGGACTTTTGCAACACTCCCATTATGAAACATATTCTGTCTCTGAACGAAAGACTTTACAAAAGATATACGAAGAAGCCAAACTAGAAAATTATACAAGCCGCACGGTATCATATGAAGACTATATAGCAAATTTGAAAGCCAAATTAGATCGGATAGATCAAGAAGCAAAGCTATCTACAGTACGCAATAATCACCATGAAGATTATATTATGGGTTTTGAGGAGCCTGGAACAATTTCTGAGGAGAAAAAAATAGCGGCAGCAGCTGCTTTAGAAAGAATGTTGCAGATTAGCGGACCCCTCAATAAATTCTCTCGTGCACATACGCTTCCTTTTCCTGGAATGTTTACTTGGAAAAAGGAAAAAATAAAGGAGTTTTTGGCTGGGAATGGATTGACTGTTCCATTTAATTTTTTCTTTAACGGCTATATAACCAACGAATTTTTTAAAGCTGTAATTAAGAATAATGCTGAACTTTTGGATCAATGTTTTATAGAACAATTAAATCTCATGAAAGCTCACATGTCCAAAGAGGAGTTTATTTATGCAGCCCTAGAGCTAATGGGAAAGTTGCATTTAAGGATATTTTCTGAGACTGAATTGATGCCGGATTTTGTAAATACATATCTTGATGCACTTTCCGAAAGTCACACTGAAGGTTTTTATTATAAAAAAATAATCGCAGAGGGATTAGCCAAATGCGTTAAAGAACCAACAGTATCTTTAGCAGAAAGATTGAAGCTTTATAAAGAAGGTACTTTAAAGCAATATGATGCCAAAATGCAGGAATGGAATCAAAATACTTCAAGTCTGCTTTCTGATAAGTTTCAAGTTAAAATTTGGCATACAATGCTAAAAATTGGCGCAGTGCAAGTTAAACAAGCGTTGCTCTATGGATGGCAAGAGCCAAAATTGAATGAAGTTAAAGCGTAAGTTTGATTTATAGAAGAACCGATATTTGTGTTTACATGAATATCGGTTTAATTTTTTTATTATTTTATGGAATCAAAGCTTCACTTCTTGATAGGGAAGAAACATTCGCTATCATCAAAGCTTGTAGTTGATAAAATGTTGCAAGATTTTCGTGCCCTTTAATTGTTGCAACTTTTTTTGCCATTGTCCTAAGAATATTAACCTTAAGAATCTTGTCGTCTTTTATTAGATCTAATGCGGCATGCCAATTTTCCATTATCATCCTATCTAATTCAAGTTTTTCTTGATCATTTTGCGCTTTATATCCCTCTACACAAAGAATGCCCTTATTATTAACCAATCCACACTCTATTAAGCGATTCTTGAGGATGTAGCCACCATAATAGTTATCATTGATCGTTCTTAGAGTCCAACCAACTGTCCTATGTATATGACTTTCGAAGTATTCTCTTTTTTCATCGGTGAATGGTTCTCCAGATTTAGAAAATTGCTGTTTTATTTGGAATAAATTACGGAAAAAACAACCTGCTATATAATATCTGTCAGGGCCACGCTTTTCAGGGGGAGAGTCAGGGTCACTGGCATTTATATATTTTAGTAGGTGTTCATTATTATTTCTAATTTCTGAAACATTTTTTAAATATCTGAATGCTTTTTCTTTTGTTTCATTTTTTACATAAATGCATGCAGTTAAAGAGTTTAGCTTACTGCTATTTGAATTTAGATACTCTTTGACATAACGAGTACCTTCATAAGTTAAAATATTTCCGGTTGTATCTCTTGCTACTACTAAGAAAGTTGGTAGAAAATCTTGCTTTTTTCTTTCTTTAATCAAATTTAGGAATGTTTGTTTTGTATACAGATCTGTTTCAGTATTAATATCTATGGCTGTTTTTTCATAAAAAGGGGGCAAAAGTGGAAAGGATGGATAGGTTTTTGGATAGCAAGTTGCTTCAGATGTACTATATTCAGGCTCTATTGTTCTAGAAAAAGGAGAATTTGAGTTTATTTCCATTTTGTTTCATCCTAATTATTAAAAATCATTTATATGCATCATATACTATGTAAGACATAAAAAGATACACTTTTTTTATAAAACTTTATTTTAACGCGAAAGCTGCCGCATTCCCTCAATTTGTTTTCTGCTAAAAATGTTGTTTGTCCTATGCTATCGATATGCCTAAAATTTTATTCACAGTTGGAGGAACAGGGGGGCATATCTACCCTGCCTTAAGCTTGGCGCAGCAACTTAAATTAGCTTTGCCTGGGGCTGATATTCAATTTATAGGGGGCAATTTATCTACAAATCGTTATTTTAAGAACGCATCTTTTCCATTTCAAAGTATTTCGTGCGGATCTTTTTCAACAATGAATCCTTTAAAAATAGCAGTGAATATAGGACAGGCTGGAAGGGGATTTATTGAAAGCCGCCGTTTTTTGCGCGAGTTCCATCCTGCTATTGTGATAGGGTTTGGGAGTTATCACACGTTCCCTGTTTTACTGGCGGCAAAATCGGCAGGAATTCCTTTTCTTTTGCATGAATCAAATAGCATTCCTGGCAAGGTCAATCGCTTAATGGCCCCTTATGCTTTATTGATGGGTATTCATTTTCCTCAGCCTTCTGCTTTTTTGCGCTGCAAAACTATTGAAGTTGCCATGCCTTTAAGGGAAAACTTAAGATGGGGAAGTGTGACGCGTGAAGCTGCCCTCGAATATTATGGGTTAGATAGCCATCGCCCTACTCTATTGGCTTTTGGGGGATCGCAGGGAGCTCATCGATTAAATCTGCTTGTTCAAGAAGCTTTAAGTCTTCGAGACGCAGATCTCCGTTTTCTGCAAATCATTCAATTGACAGGCACGGAGGAATCAGCCGAAGCAGCGAGGAGATTTTATAGTGAACGGGGCATCAGAGCTTGTGTTAAGCCATTTGAACAGAACATGGAACTAGCTTGGCAGGCAGCTGATTTGGTTATTTCTCGTTCGGGTGCCGGAACTCTTGCCGAGCAGATAGAGTTTGGAGTGCCTGGCATTTTGGTCCCTTATCCGCATGCTTCTGATAATCATCAAGAGCGAAATGCTGAATTTTTAGTGCATGTTGTCAAGGGGGGAGAAATGCACATCGAAAAAGAATTAGAACCTCTCTTTTTGAATCAGAGGATTGCATCATTTTTTGAACACGATTCGTCTAAATTGCATGTGGCACGTCGAGCCATCGAAACTTATCGGCAAACCGCACGGCCAGCTGATTTTTGCCGCGTCATTGTCGATATCCTCTCGCATTAAAAAAAATAACAGCAACACAGAGGGCCAGAGCACTCTGTATTGCTGTTAAAATTCTTCTTTTTTTGTCCAAAAATCAGCTAAACTGAAAAAAACGGAAAAAACATGCCTCGCAAATGTCACTTTATTGGAATTGGTGGAATTGGGATGAGTGGACTCGCTCGCCTTTTGCTGCATAATAACCGGATGGAAGTTTCCGGCAGCGATCTGGCTGCAACCTATGTGACGGAAGGGTTAGAAAAAGCCGGTGCCAAAGTTTTTGTAGGACATTCTGATAAGCATATTTCTCCCGATATGACCGTCATCTATAGCTCAGATATCAAGCAGGAAAACCCCGAGTTTCAAGCAGCTGTCCACTTAAAATGTCAAATGATGCACCGTTCTGATTTGTTGATGCAGCTGATGGATGGCTATAAAACAATAGCGGTTGCGGGCACGCATGGCAAAACGACGACAGCCTCCTTGTTGACGGCAGTCTTAATTGATGGGGGGATGGATCCGGCCTTTGCCATTGGAGGTGTGCTGCCGCAGTTTCAAGTCAATGCACGTGCAGGTCAAGGAGAGATCTTTGTAGCCGAGGCCGATGAAAGCGATGGGACCTTCCTCAAATACCATCCCTGGGGTGCGATTGTCACTAATATCGATATGGATCACATGGATTATTTTAAAACAGAGGCGGCTCTAGAACAGGCTTTTTTGGCATTTATGAACAAGCCCTCGTGTTCTGAACGGCTTTTTTGGTGTGGAGATGATGCAAGGCTTGCGCGCTTAAAACCATCTGGCATCAGCTATGGATTTAGCGAAGGGTGTGCTTTAAAGGTATCTAATTTTCATCAAAATGGATGGAAGATATGTTTCGATATAAATTATCAAAATAAACAATATGCCTCCATAGAGGTTCCATTAACAGGCAGGCATAATGCTCTAAATGCCGCAGGAGTGTTTGGAATGGCATTGAGCTTGAGAATGGCGGAAGAGAACATTCGCACGGGTTTTAAAGGATTCAAAGGTGTATTGAGGCGCTGCGAACCAAAAGGGGAAGAGCATGGAGTGCTCATTTTAGATGACTATGCCCATCATCCTGCCGAGATCAAAGCCACCCTAAAGGCAGTCAGAGAAGCGGTACAGGAAAGGCGGCTGATCGTGGCATTCCAGCCTCATCGCTATACTCGTACTAAAGATTGCTTAGGATCTTATGCTTCTATCTTCGAAGAAGCGGATGAAGTATTGATCACTGAAATTTATGCTTCACGTGAACAACCAATGCCAGGAATTTCTAGCGAACAGATTTTAAAAGAAATTCAGGAGTATTCCAGTGTGCCATGCCATTGCGTAGCCAGAAAGGATCTTGCTTTGACGTTAGGGCCACGGCTTAGCCCGCTCGATGTAGTCATTGGATTAGGAGCGGGCGATATCACCAAATTAGGATCCGAGCTTTTGACTTATTTAAAAAAATATCCTCCAAAGAAATATAACGTGGGAGTTGTGTATGGAGGGTGTTCAAATGAGCACGAGGTTTCGTTAATGTCCGCACGGCATGTGTGCGAGTCGCTGAATCCCGATCACTATTCAATCACTCATTTTGGTATTACGAAGGAAGGCCTTTGGATTACAGGTTCCCATGTAATGGAGCAGTTGCAAGCGATCTCTTCGCAGCAGACATTGAAAAAGGGGAACCAAGCAAAAATATCAGCTTTTGTGCTTGATGCCATCCATGCATGCGATGTTTTATTTCCCGTCTTGCATGGAAAATTTGGAGAGGATGGCACCATCCAAGGTTTTTTTGATATTCTTGGAAAGCCGTATGTGGGTTGTGATCACCGTTCTGCAGCTGTGTGCATGGACAAAGCCCTGACAAAAAAATTGATGGTGATGAATGGGGTAGCGACAGCGCCGTTTCTGGATTTCAGTCATGGAAATTGGAAAGATCACTTTGAATCTATTCTGGAGCAAATACAGACTCAATTAACTTTCCCTGTCTTTGTTAAACCGGTCCATTTAGGTTCTACCATTGGTGTAAAGAAAGTTGAGAACTACGAAGACATCCAATTAGCTATTGAAGAGGCATTTCATTGCGATGATCATTTGATTGTTGAAAATGGTCTCAACATACGTGAGATCGAATTTGCTGTTTTCGGGAATCGATGGGTATCAACATTCCCTCCAGGAGAGGTCTGCACAAGGGGAAAAATTTATGATTATGCCTCAAAATATAGCAAGGATGGCATGAAGACGATTCCAAAAGCGGAGCTTTCTGAATCATTGATCAATGAAGGCATGGAACTCGCTTTGGAAGCTTATCAAGCGGCTGGTTGTAAGGGAATGGCAAGAGTCGATTTTTTCTTCGATCAAAATGATAAATATTGGCTTAATGAAATTAATCCTATTCCAGGCTTTACCCGAAATAGCCTTTATCCAAAAATATGCGAAACAAATGGCATTCCCGCTAGGGTATTAGCAGATCGACTCATTGGTTTAGCTTTGGAGCGCAGCCGAAGCTTAAGCAGGATTGAATAAAATGAAGATTGTATTTTTCCCCATAAACGATTGCGAGTTTAATCCTAATTCTTTAGATGAAAGGCCTTTAGGTGGAACTGAAACAGCCATTATTCGATTATCAGAAGCCTTGCAAGAGTTGGGCCAGCAAGTGTTTATCATTTCACAAAAAGAATCCAACCTGCCTGGTAAACCGGTTTATGTAAAGCCAACGCAGCTTAAAAATCTGAGTTTAGATGCTTTAATCGTCAACAGGGATTGGAGGGGCGCCTTTCACCCATTCACAACAAGGAAATGTTTTTATTGGACGGGGGATGACTCTCAATTGATCTATTCAGTTGGTTTGGGGGACAAGCGGGTTATGGGTAAAATCGATGCCTTTTTTGCAGTCAGCGAATGGCAGGCGAATAACATGTGCAAGGTTTCAGGTTTTCCCCGTGAAAAAACATATGTTTTACGCAATGGCATTCATTCCCCTTATTTTGAGCACCCTATACCGCGAAATCGCAAGCGTTTGATTTATTCATCCCATCCTCAAAGGGGATTAATCCATTTACCTCTTATCTATATCGAATTAAAAATGAAGCATCCCGATCTTGAACTCCATATTTTTTCAAGCGATAGCATTTATGCTAAGGAGTGGGACGAAACAAAACAAAAGAATACCTTAGAGCCGGGTATAGGACCTTATTCCATCATAGGCGATATATTAAGAAAATTGCCCGACTGCCATCTTCATGGAAGTGTTTTACAAAAGCAATTGGCTCAGGAATTTTTAAAATCCGCCATTCTCGTTTATCCCACCGATTTCAGAGAAACAAGCTGTATTACTGCTATGGAAGCGCAGGCGGCGGGTTGCGCGATCGTCACGACTGATTTAGCCGCTCTTAAGGAAACAGTCGGACAGGCAGGCATTCTCATCGACGATATGCCCGAGGAAGAAACCTATAGGCCTAAATTTGTCGAAGCTTGCGATCGGTTATTGAGTGATGATGCTTATTTTAATCAGCTCTCTTCCATAGGAAAAAAACAAGCCCAACAATACTCTTGGAAAAATCGTGCACAAGGTCTTTTAAAATACTTAGCGGAAAAACATGGGCTGGAATGAAATTTTTATTTTTATCTACAGCACATAAGCCGCTCCATGCCTATGTCTTAAACGAACGTCCATTTGGTGGAGGCACTGAAAGTATTGTCCATTTTGCTCAAGCTTTGAAAAATCTTGGACATGAAGTTTATGTTACAACGCGTTTGGAGAATCCCCCTTCGTCTGAACCCCATTATCTATTTTGGCAACAAGCATATAAAATTGATTCTGTCGATGTGCTGATAGGCTTTATGGGATGGGAAAGTCTTTTTATATTTCCCATTCAATATAAGAAGTGTTTTTATTGGACGGGCGATAATATGTCTAATCCTAAGACGCTAGGTCTTGGTGATAAGCGTGTTATTGATAAATTCGATGCGCTTTTACTCAAAAGCTCCTGGCAAGCCTCCACCGTGTGTAATGCATCGGGATTTCCTTTAGATAAGACACACTTACTTCCCAATGGGGTGAATCTAGAGGATTTTAGCGGGGTTGAGACACGCCATCGCAAACGTCTTATCTATGCAAGCACACCTGTGAGAGGGTTAGCTTTTTTGCCCGATATCTTTCAAGACATCAAACAGAAGCATCCCGACGCAGAATTGTATGTTTACAGCAGCTTTGATAGATACATACTTGACTGGAAGGGGGGATTACCAGCTGCAGAGGATGACAAATTTAAATCCACTTTTCAGGCACTCTCTTCTATGAAGGGGTGTTTTGTTAACAAAAGCATTTTACAAAAAAATTTGGCTCGAGAGTTAATGAAATCGGCTATTTTAATGTATCCAACTCATTTTTTTGAAACCTGTTGCAACCTGACCTTGCAAGCACAAGCAGCTGGATGCGTCCCGATTACATCCAATTTGGCTTCTTTGCCGGAAACTGTTAAAGATGCGGGCTTATTGATTAAAGGAACCCCTGATGATGCCGCCTATCGACGGGCGTTTGTGGATGGCGTCGATCAGATGCTGAGCGATGACGCACTTTTTAATAAGTTATCGGCAAAAGGAATGGATTATGCTCAACATTTTGATTGGAAAAATCGGGCGGAAGCATTTATAGAATATCTGTCTACCGAACATGGATTGAAATAAAATTATGATGGGTCGTTTTAAAATTGTGATCCCTTCATTTAACAGCGTCGATTTTTTGCCAAAAACTTTGCATTCGATTGAAATACAAACCTTCAAAAATTATGACGTGTGTATCATTGACGATGGCTCTACAATGCATGAACAACGAGACCTCATCCAGGAATTTTGTGCACGGAATCATTGGAGCGCCATTTATCATGAAAAAAATTCTGGGGCCCTAAAAGGGTTGGTGGAAGCTATTAATGGATTTAATTGCCAAGATGATGATGTGGTCGTTGTGATTGATGGAGACGATTGGCTGGCACATGCCAGTAGCTTAGAACGGATTCATTGTGCTTATTCCGAAAATGATATCTATTTGACGTGGGGACAATGTGAAATATTTCCACCTGGTAAAACCCCAATGAAGTATGCGCAGCCTATCCCGGAGATGATCATTGACCAAAGGTTATATAGGGATATTCCTTTTGTATTTTGGCATCCTGGAACATTTAAATATTATCTTTGGAAGCATATCGATGATAAGGATTTACGCGATATCAACGGGGAATATTTTCGAATCATGAAAGATAAAGCAACCCTTTTTCCCATGCTTGAAATGTCAGGAAAAAAGAAAATGCACATCGATGAAACTCTTTATATTTATAACATTTCCAATCCATTGAATGATTATGCCACAACACCTCAGGATGAAATCAAACGAGTCGATAGTTATTTGCAATCAAAGCCGCGCTATGAAGTATTGGATCGATGCAAATGAAGAATGAATCGCAAAAAGTTGCGCCCCGCATCCCTTTGTCAAAAGCCCTTTTCTATATATTAATTTCCATTGTTTTTATCTGTGGAATGTCTGCTGCGGGATTAATCCACTTGAAACAGATTAAAAAAAAGCAGTCGCTTGATCCCCAATTCAATATCGTAGCAATCGCTCAGAAGTGCACAGAACGCGAATCTTTAAAAACAGTCTATCTAGCTGAACTGATGGGATTATCTGTCGATCGAAAAGAGAACATTTATGAATTCAATCTCAAAAAAGCTGAAAGCAGATTGCTAGCCAGTTCCTTAATCCAAAGCGTTCGGTTACAAAAAATTAAACCAGGTATCATTTATGTCGATTACGACATGCGTACTCCTGTGGCCTTTTTAGGGGATTTTTCAAATACGGCCATAGATTCTTCGGGTGTGCTTATTCCATTTAAACCATTTTTTACGCCTAAAAGACTGCCGGTAGTTATTCTTGGAGTATCTGATTTGAATGATGCTTATTTAAGCGATGACGATAAAAAAGGGACTTGGGGGCATGCGATCGATGGACCCAAAGCTAAGTTAGCTCTGAACATTTTTAAATACTTAACAGCTTTTTGTTGTAATGAACAGATGCAGTTGCAGCGTCTTGATGTTTCAAAAGCCTATGCCTTAAGTTATGGCCGACGAGAGATTGTAGTGATTTTGGAAAATAAAATGGAAAGGGAGGGGGGAGTTCATATGTGCCAATACTTTTTACGTCTAAGCGCGGATAACTTTCCACAGGAGTTGGCTAATTTTTTAGCCTTGTATAAAAAGTATCTGTATTCAAAATCGAGTGCTGTAAAATCGATTATTATAGATTTGCGGCTTTCGCGGTTGGCTTATCTTTCTTCGTCCTAGTTTTTTCATCGTGCCCGTTTGTTATCGCCGTTCTGCGTTCCCCTTTTCCTGAAATCGGATGACGTAAAAACGGGAACGGCAAGAACAAACGGGCACGGGCGCGAAAAGAGGCACGATTATTGGTGGTGTTCAAATTGGGGAGTATTATCTTTAATCCAAGCCAAATATTCTTTATTCCCGCCAGCAAGCGATACTATCGTAATTTCAGGGATCTCATACGAGCAATTTTGCTGAATAATTTCTTTGATCTTATCATAATGCGTCGCTTGCGTTTTAAAAATCACTTTGCTTTCTTGCGCAGTATCCAGCTGATTATTCCACATAAAAATAGACTCGATCCAAGGGATAATTTGCGCACAAGCTACAAAACGTTCTTGAACTAGATAGCGGGCGACCTTGCGCGCTTCATCCAAACTACCACTTGTCCAATGAATTTCAATAAAATCGGCCATCGATCGCTCCACTTTTTAACTTCTCAAATTATATTAATGATTTAAGAATGTAAAATTCAATGATTTTGATTGTGAGTAAACCATCTAGCATGATATGAAACTCTTCGTTTTATCTTTAATTTAAGTAAATGGTGCTTATGAAGGAATTTATTGAATATCTAGTAAAAAATCTTGTTGATAATCCAGAAAAAGTTAATGTCAATTGTTCTCAAAATGACAAAGGAATTCTTATTCAACTAAGCGTTTCTTCCGAAGATATAGGCAAAGTTGTTGGACGGCAAGGCCAGACAATCAAGGCTTTGCGAACGATTATTATGTCAGTATGCGCTCGTCTGGGACAACGGGTTTATCTTGAATTAATAGAATAATCGATACCTCTAGTTGTTTTACTTGTTAAAAAAAAACTTTGTGGTATTCTAAAAATAATATCAATTTTTTTTACAAAAGGGGAGCGCTATGGTTGCGCTAAACAAAGTACTGATTGCAGGACGTTTAACGCGCAAACCAGAATTGCGAAAAACCCCAAATGGAATTTCAGTCACCGATCTCCTCGTGGCGCTCAATCGGGAATATGTCACATTAGGTGGCGAAAAGCAGCAGGAGGTTTGTTTTGTCGACGTTGTCGTCTGGGGTAAACAAGCCGAAAGCTGCGTCAACGTGCTCGATTGCTCTTCTCCTGTTCTTGTTGAGGGTAGACTCCAACTGGACGTTTGGCAAAAAGATGGAGAAAAGCGGTGTAAATTGCGGATTGCCGCGGAACGGGTTCAGTTTTTGGAAAATAAAAGATACTCTCAAGAAAAAGCCAATGAACATGCGATGACAGTGTCTGCGGAAACCTAATTCCCTTCGGGTACTATGCTTTAGACCCTCTACTCTTTTTCTTCTTTCAGACACGGTACGCAAAAACAAGATTGATTTTATCGAATCCATTCTTTATACCTTAGATGACCAAGAGGTATTATGGGAGCCGTGCAAAAGGTTATCGATTTCAAACAGGAAAAAAAAGGGGATGTCCTCATCCTTAGGCTGAAAGGGAGGATGGACGCTGTATCTTCCCCGGTCATTGAAAAAAATGTTTTCGATCATATCAAGAGTGGTCAAAGCAAACTCATTCTCGATTTTTCCGAAGTGGTCTATCTAAGCAGCGCAGGAATGCGGATGCTGCTTTCCACGGCAAAAAAACTCAAAACGTTAAAGGGAAAGTTAATTGTATGCTGCATCACCTCTAATGTCTTAGATGTTTTAAAAATGTCAGGCTTTGATCATGTCCTCGATCTTTCAAAGACTGAGCAAGAAGCCCTGCACAGGTTTTAACGTGACTAGTGAAACAATCATTGAACAAGAAGAAATAGAGCGCATTTTCGTCGGTTTTGCTTTAGAAGCACAAAAACAGATCACCGACACATTGCAAAAACCCAAGAAAAAAGTATTAATCCTTGCCGGTCCCACAGGCAGCGGCAAGTCTGATCTTGCCATGCAGTTGGCCGAAATCCTGCCTGGTGAAATCATATCCGCCGATTCCATGCAGGTTTACCGCGGGATGGATATTGGCACTGCAAAACCGTCCAAAAAAGATCGCGAAGCTGTTCCACACTATCTTATCGACATCAGAAACGTAACTGAAAATTTCAATGTGGTTGATTTTTACTATGAGGCACGGCATAGCTGCCAGACTGTCATAGGCAGAGAAGGGGTGCCGCTCATCACAGGGGGATCAGGATTCTACATTCATTCGCTTCTCTACGGTCCTCCCAGCGGCCCCCCTTCCGTGCCGGAATTGCGCAAGACTTTAGAGAATGAAATCGAAAATTTAGGATCGGAGGTGCTTTTTGAGAGGCTCAGGCAGTTCGATCCGCAATACGCGGCCACAATCACTAAGCACGACAAACAAAAAATCGTCAGGGCTTTGGAAATAATCACTCTGACCGGTCAAAAAGTAAGCAAGCTTTCGTGGAAAACACGCAAAAAACCTCTCAACTACGATTTCCGCTGCTGGTTTCTTCATCGTCCAAAGGAACAGTTATACCATCGGATCGAAAAGCGGTGCGAAAAAATGCTGGCTGAAGGGTTTTTAGAAGAGGTTTGGAGTCTGGATCAAGAGGGGATCCGGGAAAATAGTTCAGCTTCCCAAGCCATCGGTTATCGGCAAGCTCTCGACTTCTTAAACACTTCTCAAACGCAGGAAGACTACAAAAAATTTATCGAATCGTTTAAGCAGGCTTCGAGAAATTATGCCAAGCGGCAGTTTACTTGGTTTCGAAGAGAACCGATGTTTCGCTGGCTTGATCTGACTCTTCATGATACTGAAGTCGCCATCGATATGATCCGACAAGATTATGAAATGGAAGGGTATCGCTAAAAAAGTGGCAAAGTTGATCGCCTTTAGGCTTTACCTAAAAAGATTGATCGCCTATGATGGCATATTTAAAATCCAGTTTTGCCCGAATTTCGGCGTTGATAAATTTTAATCCAAAGCATCAAAATGAATCGGTTTGAAAGCATGAGCATTAGTGAAGAAGAAACAGCAGAAAGCATACTAGAGGAAACAAAAGATTCCCCTTCAAACTGTATGCCTGATGAAGGCTGTGGATCTTCCGAATGTTGCGAAGACATTCTTCAAGAAGAGCTCCCTCCAGAAGATCATCATCAAAAAGAATCCAAGCAAAAACAACTCTATGATAGCTTTTTAGCTGAAATCGAAGGTCTTCAAGATTATGATGCCAAATTAGAAAAAGCGCTTGCGTTTATGGAATCTTCCCTTTCTTCTAGCGGATCTCCCTATTTCAAGAGTTTTTGGGATGCCAGGAATTTGTGCTTAGAATTGTTTAAACACAATCTGGTTCCATCGGTAAGAGCTCATTTCTGGACAAAATATACGGAATTATCAAAAGAAGCGCGAAGATTAAAAGAAATGCTTGAAGAGCAAAGCGCTTTTGCAACTGAGCAGATTGAAATTGCCATCCAAGCATTGGAAAAAGAGATTGAAAACAATGGAAGTTTAGCTCAAGACCACTCCTCATTAGAAGACTTCTCATGCAGGTCTTTAGAGAAATCGTTGAGTTTCTATCTTAATGTTCAAGGTGAGTTAAATCTTCTCAATGCGCAAGCTGCCCGGATCAATGCTCTTCGAAAAGAATTGATACGCACAGAAATGCGTATCCGCATTAAGAACAAATTCTTTCAACGGTTATCTGGTGCTGGAGATAGAGTATTTCCACGCCGCAAAGAATTAATCAAAGATCTCAGTCATAATTTTATGGATGATGTCGATGCCTTCATCCAGCAAAATTTTTCCGATGAAAACTTGCATGAGCCTCTATTTTTCTTGCGTGAAGAGATCAAGTCTTTGCAAGCTGTCGCCAAATTATTAACCTTAAATACACATTCTTTTACCCAAACACGACTCCATCTAAGTAAATGCTGGGACAGAATTAAAGAGGTTGAAAAAGAGCGTAAAAAAGTCAAAGCTCAGAAAAAAGCTTCTTTCAAACAAAATCAAGAATTGGTTCAACAGAAAATTAAAGCTTTAGTCACTTCGTTAGAATCAACCCCCCATTCCAAAGATGAAGCCTTTAAAAAAATTGATGAAATTTTTCAATTTATGCGTCAAGTTGAGCTGGGACGTGAGGAAATCAATGTTTTACGCGATGAATTAAATGCTCTGCGGCAGCCTATTTTAGATAGGCGCCATGCTGAGGAGCAAAAACGCATTCACCATGAACGCGAAAAAGAGCGGCAGCGCAAAGAATTATGGCACGATCTTCATTCTAAATGTAAAGCTCTGGCTGATCATGCTGACAGTTATGAAGTGGATCAGTTAATTGCAGAAAAAGAGGCGCTCTCTGAAAAAATTGCTTTAGGCAATATTAGCAAAATAGAAAAGCAAGAATTAGAACGTCTGCTTAAACCGCTTCGAGATATCATCATCGATAAAAAAGAGCAAGCTTTGATGGATCTTTCAGATGATGATCGTCAGAAGTTAGATTTAATGCGAACTCGCTTGAATGTCAAAAAGAAGCGCAGACAAGAGGCGCAAGAGCAATTACGGCAATTCCGCAAAGCAAAAAGCGGCTCTGGTTTGAATATTGCCCAAGCCTTAGAGTTTAACTCCCAAATCGATGAAGAACAAGAACGCTTGGAAAAAATGAACGAAGATATTCAAGATATTGAAGAGACTATTAAAAAATTAGAGAATCAAAATTGATCCTTAAATAACGGTCGTCATCGTTTTTGCCAACATGGTAGGAGATAGCGGAGAACAGGCTTGAAAAAGCGGCGAGTAAGCTTATTTGATTTGGATCAAACGTTACTGAAAAGCAACTGTAGTTATTTATTCGGCGCGTATTTATATAAGCAACGGATATTTTCATTTTCATCAATGTTATATTACATTGCATGCTATAGTTTGCATAAATTCAATATCCTCTCTTTACAAAACCTGCATAAGCTCATTTTTAATAGCTTATTCTTAGGCAAAATGTCATCAGCTCTAGCAGCACATGCTTCCCGATTTGTCGACGAACAATTTTCAACTAAACTTTTATATGAGCCTGCTATCCAAATACTTGAGAATGCCCGTAAAGAGGGGCATTTTATCGCTGTTTTATCGAGCTCCCCCGATTTTTTAGTTAAATTGTTTGCTGGGCGATTCAAGGCAGATGCATGGTTAGCGACAAGTTATTATCAAGATCAGCATGGCTGCTTTGACAGCATTTCGGGAGTCATTGATGGAGAAGCTAAGCAACTTTACGCTAAGCAGCTTTCGCAAAAATTAGGCATTCCTGAAAGCGAATTTAATGCTTATTCAGACAGTTACATCGACCTCCCGTTGCTTGAAGCGGTAGGTGGTCCAGTCGGAGTCAACCCTGATTATAAACTCCGTACTGTATGTAAAAAGAAGGAATGGAAGATAATTTAAAGAGGTTTCATTATGACTCCACGCGCTCTTGCCGTAGAAAAAGTTTCCCGCCGTAGTCCTCAAAACATTCAAAATAAATTCATTAGTTCTGAACGTTTCGGCATCCATGTCTTTAACCGGGACGTCATGAAAGAAATGCTCGCTAAAGATATTTATAATAATGTGATTAAAGCCCAAGAAGGGCATGAAAAAATCAAACCTGAATATAGCGACGCCATTGCCGATGCGATGAAACGATGGGCAATCCAGCTTGGCGCCACGCATTTTATGCATTGGTTCCAGCCTTTAACCGGCACTAGCGCTGAAAAGCACGACTCTTTCATCGAGTGGGCTGGACCGGGACAAGTCATTGAAAAGTTCAGCGGTAAACAACTTGTCCAAGGGGAACCAGATGCCTCATCCTTTCCTTCGGGCGGATTGAGAAGTACGTATGAAGCGCGCGGGTATACAGGATGGGATCCCACGTCCCCTGTATTTATATGGAAAGCCGGCGATGGGGTGACTTTATCTATTCCCTCCATTTTTTTTTCGTGGACCGGAGACGTGCTCGACAATAAAATCCCTCTTTTAAGGTCGGATAGCAAGATTAATGATGCGGCGATGCGATTGCTTAATTTAACGGGGATTCCCGCCTCTCATGTGTTCTCTACATTAGGTTGTGAACAAGAATACTTTATTATCGATAGGGCTTTGCGCAATTTGCGACCCGATCTTTTGCTGATTGGAAGGACTGTTTTTGGTTCACGTCCGCCGAAAGGGCAAGAATTGCAAGATCATTATTTTGGTTCGGTGAAAGATCGCGTCTTGAGCTTTATGCAAGATTTTGAGATGGGTGCTTTGCAATTAGGCATTCCGGTCAAAACCCGCCATAACGAAGTCGCTCCAGCTCAGCATGAAGTGGCGCCGGTATTTGAGAAAGCTTCCATGGCGATTGATCATAATATTTTGCTCATGGAATTAATGCGCCAAATTGCGGTAAAACATGAATTGGCCTGTCTCTTGCATGAAAAACCGTTTCAAGATCTCAATGGTTCCGGCAAGCATTGCAATTGGTCTTTAGCAACCGATACGGGGATCAATTTACTTGATCCGAGCGATACCCCTGAAAACAATTTACATTTTCTTATTTTAATAACAGCCATTTTGGTTGCTGTTCATAAACATTCCGCTCTCTTGAGGGCTTCAATCGGTTCGGCTTCTAATGATTACCGTTTAGGAGGTCACGAAGCGCCGCCTGCTATCATATCGGTCTATTTAGGGTGTGAACTTGAAACTGTATTGGAAAGTATTGAATCTAGAGGAAAGCACGACCGGGAACCAGCCAAAGGTCCTTATGATTTGGGCCTTCCCATTCTGCCCGATATGCGCAAAGATAATACCGATCGAAATCGCACATCTCCCTTTGCTTTTACCGGAAATAAATTTGAATTTCGGGCAGTGGGATCGTCTGCTAGCCCTGCGTTGCCTATTATCGCCTTGAACGCGATCGTGGCTGAAAGTTTGAATCAGATTTTGGATGAAATCGAGAAAGATCTGGGTAATAAGCCTGCTAAATCCAAGCAAATCTTAGTGGAAACTTGTATTCCTGTGATTCGCAAATTCCTCAAGCAATCGCGCGGCATCCGTTTCCATGGAGATAACTATAGTAAGGAATGGGAAAAAGAAGCTAAAAAACGGGGTTTGCCAAATATTAAAAAATCGCATGCGGCTTTTGAAACATTTAAAGATAAAGAGACAATCAAAGCTTTTGAAGGCATTTTATCTAAAGGGGAACTGGAGAGCCGCTATGAGATCTATGGAGAAACCTACTGCCACATCATCAATATAGAAGCTCGTTTGATGCTAGATATTTTTAATACGCAAGTTCTGCCGGTTGCCCTCAAGCATCAAAATGAGTTAGCGTCAAGCATTTTGCGTTTGCAAGAAGTGCTTGGCAAACGCAATTCCCACTGGCAGATTAAAGAGCTTAAGCAATTAAATCAAATTATCGATACCGCGATTCAAAGGGGAAAAGAGCTTGACGCTCTGAAGGCAAAGGCGAAAACGCCTTATGATTTTGCCGATAAAGTTCTGCCGAAGTGTGAAGCGCTTAGAGAAGTGGTTGATCAATTGGAATTAATGGTTGACGACAGCTTGTGGCCGCTGCCAAAATATCGAGAACTGCTCTTTATGGTTTAAACAATGGGAAAAAATATTGGCATTTTTGGAGGCACCTTCAATCCCATCCACCTTGGCCACCTGAACCTGGCGATTGAAGCCATAGAAAAAAAACCATTGGATGAAGTGTGGTTTTGCCCTGCTCATCAAAATCCTTTCAAGCTCGATGAACAGCCTATCGCTGCCCATCATCGGCTTGAAATGATCAAACGCGCTATCGCACATGTGCCCCATTGCCGTGTCATTGAATTTGAGCTAGAGCGGCAGCCGCCCTCTTATACGATTGATACTTTGCGCTACCTCATTGCACAGGAACGGGATCGTTCCGATCCAAATCGCTTTTTTTTGATCATCGGGGATGATTCTTTGCCCGGCTTTCTCTCTTGGCACCAGGTCGATGAAATCATCCGCTTGGTTCCCCTGATTGTTGGCTCCCGTGATACCGCTCCGATTTCCAACCGGCATTCTGCTAATGCCAAGATACAAGGCGCACTTACAGAAGGGCTATTAAAAACCCGTCTGATGGAGATCAGTTCAACCGAAATTAGGGAAAGATTGGCCAAGGGAAAGTGCTGCGTTCATCTTTTGCCGAAGGAAGTACTAGACTACATTAAAGAACATCATTTATACTTAAGCCCTAACGTTAAACTAGATTATCATTAATGACAAAAATATTGAATACCATAGCTCAAGCCATTTATGACAAAAAAGGATTTAACATCCTCGTTTTAGATATACGCGGCATCAGTTCGATGACCGATTATATCGTCATAGCAGAAGGCAATGTCAACAGGCATGTCAATGCCTTGTCACACACGATCAAAGATACTTTGATCGAAGAAAAAATACACCCTTTTCACAGTGAAGGTGAAAAAGAGAGCGACTGGGTCGTTTTAGACTTCGGGGACGTGATTGTTCATTTATTCATCCCCGAAATGCGCGAAAAATACAACTTGGAAGAGCTCTGGAAAAAAAGTAAGATCATCGATGTTAAAATTAATTTAGGAAATGTATCAAAATAGAGGGAGCATGCCAAAAAAAAGGGTAGTCATCACAGGAATGGGAGTTGTCTCCTGTTTTGGAAACGATTTAGATGCGTTTTATAAAAGCCTTTTAGCCGGGCGCAGCGGGATCACCACTATTACTGAATTCCCTTGCGAAGATTATACCACCCGCATTGGCGGCATTATCAAAGATTTTGACTCGGGCGATTACATCGATAAAAAACAAGCCCGGCGCATCGATAAATTTATAGCCTATGGCATGGTAGCCGGTAAAAAAGCCATGGAATTAGGACAGCTCAGCGGCAGCTCTCTTGAACAATTGGACAAAAGCCGTTGCGGAATATTAATCGGCTCCGGAATGGGCGGCATGTCGGTGTTTGCTGAAGGAGTACAAACCTTATTAGAAAAGGGACCGCGGCGCGTCACACCTTTTTTTGTACCATTTATTTTATCTGACATGGCTTCCGGCCTTTTAGCTATTGATCTCGGCTTCATGGGTCCTAACTATTCCATCTCGTCAGCTTGCGCGACATCAAATCATTCGATTATTGCCGCCGCCAATCACATTAGAAATGGCGATGCTGATCTTATGCTATCCGGTGGAGTAGAAGCGCCTATCATCCCCATGGGATTAGCCGGGTTCTGTGCTTGCAAAGCCCTATCACAACGCAACGACGCACCTCAAAAAGCTTCTCGGCCTTGGGATAAAGATAGAGACGGCTTTGTCATGGGTGAAGGTGCCGGCGTTTTGCTTTTGGAATCGCTGGAACATGCGCTCGCTCGCGGAGCTCCGATTTTAGCAGAGTATCTTGGCGGAGGCGTTTCTTGCGATGCGCATCACATGACCGAACCCCGCAGCGATGGCCTTGGCGTAGCGCTTTGCATACGCAATGCTTTGAGGGATGCCCGCATCGAACCATCGGCTGTCAATTATATTAATGCTCACGCCACATCAACTCCGGCAGGAGATATGGCTGAAGTCAATGCTTTGAAGCAGGTTTTTGAAAATCCCCGTACAATCATGATGAATGCGACGAAGTCGATGACAGGGCATGCTTTAGGAGCGGCCGGAGGAATTGAAGCTGTGGCAACGATTAAAGCCATTCTTGAACATGTGGTACACCCGACGATCAATTTAGAGAATCCGGAACCGGGATTAGATTTTCATATTCCCACACGTGCAGAAGCTTGTAAGGTCGATGTTGCCATCTCAAATTCTTTTGGTTTTGGAGGTCATAATGCCACGATTGTTTTTGGAGCCTATAGAGATCGTTAATCAACCATGAAAAAAGAAACATCATTTGGAATCATCCCTTTGAAACTAGTCGAAGGGGAATGGCATGTTCTTTTGATCAATCACTCTAAAGGGGGCTTTTGGTCGTTTCCAAAAGGGCACGCCGAACCGCATGAGACCCCGCAAGAATCCGCCGTACGTGAATTGTTTGAAGAAACTGGTTTACATGTGGTCCGCTATTTGAGCTCGCACAACCTGCAAGAAAATTATCAATTTTCGCGGCATGGCCAAGCGATTAAGAAAACCGTACACTATTTCATCGCAGAAGTGGATGGTATGCTTAGTTTGCAAGTGGGTGAAGTCAATGACGCCATTTGGGTTAAATTGGCTGAAGCGCACAATAAATTAACTTTTCCAGAAAGCCGTTTCGTCTGCCGTCGTGTTCAAGAGCTCATAGTTTGATGTGATGTTGTTGCATATTGTGCCAGAGTAGTTATTTAGGCCGCTCCTCCAACCGATTTTAACTTATCTTTTTTCTAACTCTTTATATGGACATATACATCACCAAGTCTTTGATCATTTTAGGTTGATATAAGTGCTTGACGTTAGAAAATGAAAGAGAGCCTCTTTTTCCTCAAAAAAAGAGGCTCTCAAAAACAAGGTGTCCAATTAACTGATGAATAGACTAGAGAAGTATTATTATGAAGGGTTGCGATAGCCTATTTCGTATCTTCTTTTTGCTTTTCTTCCCATTCAGTTATGCCCTGATCCAACAAGAATGCAATACCTGTATCAAAAACCCATGGAGCTGCGGCTTTGCAAATCGGAAATGGGACTACGTAAAGAAATAGACCGATGAGAGACATTGTCACTCCGATTGTTACTCGTAAGGGTAGAACAATTTCTTCATCCTTATCTTTATGCTTTCCATGTGAACTTTTTGCTATTAAATAGTCCGTTGAAATAGCCAGTTCATTATGGAACATAGTAGACTCTTCTTCAGCGTTATAGGACAATCCCAACATAGCCTTCGATTTCATGTTTTATATCCCACATGACTTCAGTCAACTTGTGGTTATTTTTCTCAGAGAAATACTTTTTTGCTTTTTCGATGAGTTTTTCGAGCTTGATTCCGAAATTGATATCATTGAGATTGATATTCACGCCTTTTTCCATTGGAATAGCATGAAGAGGGGTTACTGTTGTAAGAGTAAAAGCCCCCAATGTACAACAAATAATAAAACGATTAATCGTGCTATTTGAAATAAGATTTCCCATAAAATCCTTTTTTTGAATGCTGATGTGTAGATAATGCCGTTTTGATCTAAAACTTTTATTAACCTAATCCATAGTGAAATGGAAAAAGTCAAAAGAACCATGATAATGATAAATATTAAAAGCCAACTCATCATTCAATCTCTATATTATTTATTCCTTCATAAACCATACAGGACAGGTCAAGGATTCTTCTCTTGAGTAAAAAACTATAGTTCCAAAATGAATTTATGTAAAACGCATAATTCTTATGTAACTGATCATGAGAAAGTTTCCTTTGAGGAAACATTACATCAAACGGGAGTATTACTGACTCACTTTAGGATTTTACTTCCTTGTTACGCTGCTCCGCAGCTGCAGTTTTTCCCTTTTTACTCCACACTTGCTCACCGATGTTCGCTACGTGCAGGGAATGCAATGCAACAATTTTAGCTGCGGAGCAGCGTAACAAGGAAGCACTCTAAAAAGAGTTAAACTTTTTTTAACAGCTTGCATCCAAAATAATAATTTGCTTATCATCATAGGCCGATTCCTGTGAGGAAAGAATGGATTCCAAAAAGCTAAAAAAAATTATTCTTTGGTGCATAGCTGCTGCTTTGCTTTTCTACGGAGCTGGCCGTTTATACTATCGTACGACCGGCGGCTTTATGCAAGGAAACATTACTTACGATTTGCCCTACGATTCCCGTTGGGATTTATACCATCCTGAAAGCATAGACGAACTTCTCATGCACAAATTCCACTATCTTGGAAAAGGGTGCCAGTCTTATGTCTTTTCCAGCGATGATGGAAAGCATGTGATAAAATTTTTTAAATATCAACGGTTTCGTCCACAAGCTTGGCTTTCCTTTTTCTCATTTATTCCACCCATCGAAGATTACAGGTTAGCCAAAATAGAAAAAAAACGGCAAAAGCTTGAAAGTGTCTTTATGAGTTGGAAAATTGCATATGAAGATTTACAGCCGGAAACTGGAGTTGTTTTCGTCCATCTTAATAAATCTAAAAATTTACAGAAAACACTCGTCATCTACGATAAAATTGGCCTCGAATATAAACTAAATGCCGATGATTATGAATTTTTAATCCAAAAGAAAGCCCAAATGTTGTGTCCTGCACTCAATGAAATGATGGCGAAAGGGGATTCAATAGGGGCAAAACAGCTGCTAGATCGTCTCTTCAATCTTCTTTTATCTGAATACCATAGGGGCTTTGCAGATAACGACCACGCCTTAATGCAGAATACAGGCGTCGTCGATGGCTATCCAGTTCATATTGATGTGGGTCAGTTTGTCAAAAATCAACGTGCCTCAAATCCCGATGTCTACCATCAAGAGCTCTTTAATAAGACATGGAAATTTCGCAAGTGGCTTGAAAAAAATCATCGCGAATTGGCCGATCATCTTGTCTTCAGATTGGAGCAGACGATGGGAAAGGACGTTTTCGCTTCATTGAAGCCGCGCCTCAATAAAGCGAGCATGGGCGTCCTCTCTCATCATGACGACTAACCACGTTATTTAATCTTTAAGACGATTTTACCTCGCGTATGTCCTTCTTTGATTTTTTGAAGCGCTTTGGGAGCTTCTTCAAATTTCATGGTTTCGACATGCGGGGGTATGACTTTGCCTGCTTCAATCAAATCGGCAATCTGCTTTAATTCTTTTCCATTAGGGGAAACAAACACATAGCTGAATTGGATATTTTTCTTCTTAGCTGTTTCTGCATCCAATTGCTCAATGATGCTGACAAGTCTGCCTTGAGGTTTTAATAAGCTAAAGCTTTCCTTTAAAGTGGGTCCTCCAATGCAATCAAAGACGACATCCAAGCCCTGCGGATTGAGCTTTTTGATTTCCTCGGCAAAATTTTGCTGTGTATAGTCGATCGCGACATCGGCCCCTAATTTTTTTACATAGGCATGATTTTCTTTTCTTGCCGTCGTAAAAACTTTTGCTCCAGCATTTTTGGCAAATTCAATGGCTAAGCTTCCTACCCCGCCGGCGCCTGCATGGATAAGAATGCTTTCCCCTTTTTTTAGTTTGGCGTAATCGAATAAAGCTTGCCAAGCTGTCAAGCCCACCAGTGGAATGGCTGCCGCTTCTGCAAACGAAATATTTTTGGGTTTTAAAGCGATATTATTTGCATCAAAGCAAATATACTCGGCATAAGTGCCCCATTTGATGAGGGGTTTGCGGCAATAGGCAAATACTTCATCGTCCGGTTTAAAATTTTTAACATTTTTGCCAACAAGTTTCACGATCCCTGCAGCATCCCATCCTAAAATGAGAGGAAATTCATGGGGTATGCGGTTTTTTAAATGACCTTCTCCAATTTTCCAATCCACTGGATTGACTGACGTGTAGTGAATTTGAATTTGGACCTCATTTTCTAAAGGCTGAGGAGTGGGCACATCCTTGAGATGCGCTTCTTTTACATCGCCAAAATGTTCAATGACAAACGCTTTCATATGAACCCCTTGTTAGTTTTTGCTTAATTTCACCTTAAACCATTTTCTCATTCTTGATCGTCCTCATCCTCATCGTCCATCGCGTCCTCGGAAAGACGCTTTTTAGAAATCAATACTTTGCGTGGTTTGCTCCCTTCCGCGGGGCTTACCACCCCATTGACTTCTAACTGATCGATAAGGCTGGCGGCACGTGCATAACCAATCTTGAGCTTTCGTTGTAAAAATGTTGTGGAGGCATTTCCAGTGCCTAGAATGATGTCTAGGGCATCTTGATAGAGGCTGTCGTTCGATGAATTTTCCGAAGGAATACCTCCCTGATCACTCCCTGTCATCCTATCAAATGAGGCGACAATATAATTGGGTGGAGCTTGATCGCAGATGTGTTTGATCACCGCATTAATATCTTCATCGCGGATGAAGGCGCCTTGCGCACGTATAAGATGAGAGGTCCCCGGCGGCAGAAATAGCATATCTCCATTGCCTAGCAATGTTTCTGCACCAATCTCATCCAAAACGATTTGACTGTTGACGCGGCTGGCTACTTTGAAAGAGATGCGTGTGGGGAAGTTAGCTTTGATTAATCCTGTGATCACCTCGCGCGATGGACGTTGAGTGGCTAAGATAAGATGGATGCCAACGGCTCGCGCCATTTGAGCGATTCGGGCGATGGGCGTTTCGATATCATGGCTTGAGGACATCATCAAGTCGGCTAGTTCATCAATGATGCCGACGATATAAGGCATCTTGGCAGGAATCTCTTTGTCCAACGAGGCTTCAAGTTCTTTATTCACCGTTCGCGTATTAAAAGCTTCGATATTCCTGGCACCAGTCAATTTAAGGATTTCATACCGATTTTCCATCTCTTTGACAAGCCACATCATGGCAGCGTAAGCACCATGTGGTTCTGTAATGACGGGGGCAAGCATATGAGGCAGGTTAGTGTACGGCGTCAATTCCACTTTTTTTGGATCAACCATGATCAGTTTGATCTCATCAGGTTTTGCACTCATCAAGATTGTCATCACAATGGTATTGATGCAAACCGATTTTCCTGATCCGGTTGCGCCTGCAATGATACAGTGAGGCATCTTGGTCAGATCGTTCATGACATTGTCGCCGTTCACCGCTTTGCCTAGAAGGATAGGAATATGAAATTTACGGCCGCATTGCTGATAAGCTTGCAGCATGTCTTTGAAGGATACCTCTTGCGGCTGTGGATTGGGGACTTCGATGCCTACGGCGGCCTTTCCCGGAATGGGCGCTATGATACGCATGGAACGGGCTTCCATGTTTAGCGCGATGTCGTTTTCTAATGTCTTGATCTTTTGGACTTTAACACCGATAGCGGGATGGACTTCAAATGAAGTGATGGTAGGTCCGCAATTGATTTGCCCCACTTTGGCTTCAATCCCAAAGCTCAAGAGTGTCTCTTCCAAAACTTCAGCTTGCCGCTTGAGATCCTTTTTAAGGGAGTTTTGATCGATTTTTTTGGTTTGCGTCAAGATTGAAGCGGCCGGCAAACGAAAATGGGTGAAGTCTCCATTATGTACTCGTTGGGCAGCCAAAGCAGCCTCTCGTTTTTTCTGCGGGGATGGTCTTTCAACTTCCTTAAGTGTTTCTTTAACGGGAGGTGCAGGCGGCTTAGCAAGCATGCGCCCTTCACCGGCAAACGGAATGGAGGTTGAAACCGGAGTCTCGTTGAGTTCTTTTCTTGAAATGGATGGACGCACTTTGAGGTTTGTTTCCGGCTGGATGGCCAGCATATCAGCCGGCTGCGCTTGTGTTGGAAACTGAGCCTGTAATTGGGCGTCTGGAATCCGCAGTTTGACCAGCCGCAAGTCATCCTTGAAAGGATCTGCCTGTTCAAAATGGGGTGACGGTTCCTCGATGGGTGTCGCCAAGTCTTTTCTAAAAGAGATCCACCAATTGGATAAGGCCGTAAGAATCCGTATGGGGCTGATTTTTGCTAAATACATGAAGCTGGCAGCTAAAGAGCTGGTAAAAATCAGCGAAACGCCCAAAGTATTAAAGATGTGATGCAGATTAAGCAGCGGAAGGTCGTAAGCCAGATAATACCAAGGCGCTCCCCCCAAATGGTAACGCAATTTATACTGCCATTGCAATGGATAAAAAACATGCCTCAGAGTGGATCCTAAAGAGGGATAAGAATGTTCGACAATGTTTAATAGCATGCAAAGCGAGATAATAAAAAGGCTCATAAAAAAGCTTTTAAGGAACGGATGGTGGATAGGTTTATGAAAAAGCTGACGCCATCCTGCCCATCCCAAAAAGATGCAAAAGAAATAACTGCCTACCCCAAACAATGCATGAAAAATCCAGCCTATCTTTGAACCGACAAGGCCTAGCCAGTTATGCGATTGTCCATAGGCAAAACTGAGCAAACTCAGTAAAAGCGCAAAAGCCAATGACACCAGGATCAATCCCCGAATGTGTGTCATATCCGGCTTTGGCTTGCTCGATTTTCCTTTTATCGCTTTCTTTTGCGCCATATTTATTAAACGGTTTCCAACTCATGCCTAATTAAAGTAGATCACAGAAAAAAAACCCACAACTAAACAATACCATACAAAATACATAAATTGTTGTTTCGCTGCTAATCGCTTCAACAAAAGAAGCGATAGCCATCCAATGATCATTGAGGCCGTAAAGCCTGTCAGATAATCGATTCTGTCCAAAGGAGCGGCGGCTGCCTCTGATTTGAAAGCCATTTGAAGCAGCTCCACAATTGTCCCCCCCAAGATTGCAGGAATAGCAAGGAGGAAGGAAAAATTCAAGGCTTCTTGTGCGGGCCAGCCTAAAAGGCGGGCACCGCTGATGGTTGCACCACTGCGGGATACTCCTGGCAGAATAGCTAAAGCTTGAAAAAGTCCAATGACTAAAGGGTCTCTCCACTGTTGTTTTTGAGGAGAGGGGGTTGGCTTAGCTGTGCCCCATCTTATTCCGGCATAAAGCAATAAGGCGGTGATCAGAAAAAAGAAACCCAGATATTGAGTTTGATCGAATAAAGATTTAATCGGTTTTAACAGTAAAACGAGGAGGATTAAAGGGAGCGTTCCCAGGAAAACCTGTTTTAGTCGTGTCGAATCATGAAATAATAGTTTCGAGATCTCTTTGTGAAAAACGATAAAGATGGATATTAAGGTTCCTAAGTGGCAAACGATATCAAAAAAAATGTAAGCATGGATATTTTTAATTCCCAGAAGAGCTTGGGCAAGTGTCAGGTGACCTGAGGAGCTGACTGGCAGAAACTCGGTTAAGCCTTGCAGTATTCCAAGAAGAAGGGCTTCAAAAGTGGACAAAATCTAATTCCCTAATCATGAGAACTATAAATACATAAAAATGGGCGATCAACGGGACTCGAACCCGCGACTTTTGGATCCACAATCCAACGCTCTAACCAACTGAGCTATGACCGCCACAGATGTCAACATCTTCTCTTAGTTTACCTTTTTCGTCAATAGGATTCTCCTTCAGATCATGCCTGTCAAAGGTATTCTAAATCTTTAAAAGATTCCCTACGTTGATCTGTTGCATATTTTATATAAATCGACAATAGTAAAGCCGCGCTGAGAAGTAGCACGATTAGCCAAATGGAAATAGCTTCCACACGCCACACGACATCGACACTTGCCGGCATATTATAAGTAAAGTCCAGAACAAATTTTGTGTAATAGCTATTGAAGGCATGAAGCATTTCACCTAATGATGCAAAAACAATCGAAACTAGCATTGCCAAAATTAATAAAAGCATTGATAAACTGACCATAAAAGGAAAAAATAAATTGTAGATCAGACTCATCAAAGGGAATTTATGGAAATGGAAGAGCATCATAGGAAGAGTAATCAGATTCACGGCTATTGTAAGAGATAAGGCCTGCCGAAAGATAGAGAGGATGAGATAAGCATGTTGATTAAAATGATCCATTCCAGTGATCACACTTAATGCCCTTTTGACAAATACCCTTTCCAAAAACCGATCGCAAGCAGGATAAAGCATCAAGATGGCCGCTGTCGCAGCAAAACTGAATTGAAAACCGATCCCTTCTAAAAAAAGAGGATCCCATAGCATCACCACAATCAAGGCTGCACCAAGAGAATTGATTCCATTTCCCTTTTGTCCGATAAGACTTCCTAACAAAGCCAAAGTAATCGTAAACCAAGCTCGTAATATCGAGGGGCTGCTTCCCAAAAATACAAAATATCCCGTTAACAATGCTATTAAAACTAGATTAGCAATTTTTGTAGAACACATGATGCGCAGAAGTATTCCGAGGATAGAAGCAATAATGGCAAAATGGAAACCGGAGATAGCCATAATATGCTGCAACCCAAAACGGGAAAATTGATGGATCATAAACCTGTCTTCAAAATTTCCTGTTGCAATGCCGATTAAAAAATCGGCGCTTTCTTTACATTTAATGTTTTTAGCAATCAATTCCGCCACTGTTTGCTTGGCCTGAAAACGGCACTCAGCAAGGCTCCAGGAATGATTAATCGGCAGCCATGGAGTATCCTTATGCGGCGTCAGATGATGGCCTCGCTCCGATGGCTTCAAAGTCCCTTGAACTAGATAATCTCTTGAGGCCGGCGGCCGCAAGATTTCAGCTTTGCATGGCAGGGTAATGCTGCAGGGAAGATTGTGTGCCTTCTGGCTCAATTGAACAGAGTTTGGCAAAAAATCTCGTATTAACCCTTTATAAACCCAAAATCGACCAAAATGAAGATGCGATGACGTCACCGACTGGATTTCAAAGCGAGCGGTGCCGCTCACTCCTTCTGGAGGCAGCGGCTGCATCGGTAAAAAATTCATATTGACATAGGCAAAAGTCGAAATTGCCGCGACCAGGGCCAATATGAGACGCTTGAAAAGAGTAGATGGAATCCATGCGGGAAATAATAAAGGCCCAAACAGAACCAATAAAGGAAAAATCAAAGGCCATACTTCATAGCGAGAAGCGCACCAACCTAAATAGATGGCTAGTCCAAATAGCAATGCAGGATAGTGACGCCAAAAATGATCGATTGCTTTTAACACAAAGGGATGCTTAAAGTTTTACATGACAGAGAAATTTAGTGGAAAGCGTGGTATCGATAGTAAAGGTGGCATATATACCCGAAGGCATCTTCGGATAAATAACCTTTTCTATCGCAGAACTTTGTTCAAGAAAGGTTGAAAATAAATGGAGATGATCCATTTTTGGTAAACTCTCTTGATGGTCGTAAGTCGTTTCTTTCTGTGAAGGAATCTTTTCCTTGATATTGATAGAGGCCATCAGCAAAGCGTGTTTTAAGGTAAGGAGCGAGTGCACAAATTCTCCGGGCAATTCTGAGCCGGTATAGATAATCAAATGTTTATAGGAAATCATATAGCCACTTTTTAATTTGATCATTTTTTTTTCTATTTCATGCAACTCAATCTCTCCAATCAGTTGGAAAGCTGAGCTGTCGATCGTATTAAAAGCTAAGCGATGATTACCTGGTTCCAAAAGAGTTTGTTCTATTCTTGATTCGAGTTGATAGACAGGGCAAATGGACGATATGGATCGATCAATAAGGATTACCTCAGCATGAAAATGCTGGGAATTTATCCCTTTTTGATAATCTTTAAATTCAGTTTTACCGACAAATAAACAATCCACTAGAAATACCCTTTTTTAAATAGGCGCAAGCCAAACCTTAGTATAACGAAAACTTAGAGGGATTCAATGAGTTTTTATCGGTGAATAAAGGTTTTCTGGGCCTTATTTCGTGCCCGTGCCCCGAATAAGGCAGGGAAACGGGCACGTCATTTTTCTCCTATAAAAATATAATTATGTGATAATTAATATTCAGGAGGATAGGCGACATGGATCATGTCAAAGAATTCTTTAGGCAATTCTCAGACGAAACGCCGCGGGGGAACTTTCATCGCGTCATTGCCTTGCATGAAGCCCCCGATGTCGATTGGGAAGCTGTCAATCAGCTGGTCCCCAAGTTATGCAAAGGTTGGTATGAACTGGCTCACCTTCCTTCTAAAGATCGAATTGAATTTGTCCGTGATTTTTGGCTGGACAAGCTTCCCTATCAATGCGGATTTAGTGAATTTATCGTTCGTTTTTTTGATAATTTAGATGATATCGGCATCTACCTCACCCAACAAAAATTTGATGATCCCGTTGAGGCGGATATCGTTTACTGTCTCAAAGACAACTCAGGTTTTTTTCGCGGAGGAATCCCCGCTTCCGAAGAAGACCTAACCTTGCTCCAGAAACAATTTCCCGATTATATTTTGCCTGCCGATTACAAAGCGTTTCTTAGTGTCCATAACGGCTTCCGCAAATCAACCGATGTCTCCGGAATTGCCGCCAGCCATCAAATGGAGGACTTTAACACTAATTTTCAACAGCTCTTAGCACAACAAGAAAATTTATTGACGACAAGCGGAAAAGAAGTCAACCCGAACAGTTTGATCGCTTTTTATCAATCCTTCGGAATGCCTTTTTTCCAATGCTTTTGGGGAGAGTGGTATCCAGCAGAAGAGATGGGCAATGTCTATTATTCCGGCACCACCAAAACAATTACTTATTCAGATGATAGCGATCCAAATCCAGAAAACATGGCCTTTCCAACTTTTTTGCATTGGTTAATGTTTTATTTGGAACAAATTGCCTAATTCTTCTTTTCACTTTCTATTTTTCTCTTTATACTGCCGCTCATGTACTTAGTTGAAGACCTTTATAAGAAACATAGCGATAGCTTGGGTTTGGAGCTCGTTGCCGGAAAAAGCGGAATGAAGCGCCGCATACATGTGCCTGAAGCTCATCGGCCAGGTTTAAGTTTATCCGGCTATCTGAAAAGCCATGCCGGCAAACGGATCTTAATTTTTGGAAGGGTTGAGATCGAATACCTGCGTGATCTCGATCCAGAAATACGTGTGAAAAGGCTCGAAGCTATCCTTAAAACTCCCACTCCGGCTGTCATTGTAGCCCGACGCTACCGTCCGCCCAAAGAATTGGTTCATCTATGCGAAATGTATAACATTCCACTATTCCGGGCTAGCATGAGCACAATGAATTTGCTGAGTAAGCTTACTCTCTTACTGGTCGAAGAATTTGCCCCTACAATGAGCTGTCATGGAACATTGGTCGAAGTATTCGGCGTAGGTGTATTGATTCAGGGCGACTCTTCCGTAGGCAAAAGCGAGGCTGCCTTGGGATTAATTGAACGGGGACATCGCTTAATCTCCGACGATATCGTGAAGGTCAAGAAACGGGAGGGCAATTACATCGAAGGCTATGGAGCCGAGCTCACCCGGCATCATATGGAAATCCGTGGAATAGGCATCATCAATGTTGCCAACCTTTATGGTGTGGTTTGCGTCAGAGATAATAAAAGCATCGATCTTGTTGTTAAGTTGGAAGCATGGGACGATCAGAAATTTTACGACCGGGTAGGATTTGATGAAAAATGCTGCGACATCCTCGGTGTCAAACTTCCTTATCACGTCCTACCGGTAAAACCAGGGCGTGATGTTGTCCTTCTTTTGGAAACTATCGCTTTAAACCATCGCCTTAAAGGAATGGGTTATAACTCGGCCAAAGAATTCAAATCCAAACTGCTCGAAATGATTGCATCTAAACAAAACAAAAGGAATCACCAAGTTGAAATTCATACGTAAAGTGCGCGTGAAAAATTCCATGGGATTGCATACAAGACCTGCTACATGGATCGTCAAAATGCTGCAGAATGTAAAATGCGATGTTCAGTTTACACATAAAAGCATGACGGTCAATGCCAAAAGCATCTTGAGTATTCTAATGCTGGCGGCTAAAAAAAATTCCCGGATTACTATTACTGCTTGCGGAGAGGACGCTGAAGAAACTGTTGAAAAGCTATACTTTGCTTTTGAAAATCAATTTGAGGAAACATCATGAAGGCAAAATCTAAAGAGATCTACTTACGCGGACTGCCAATATGCCGAGGCATTGCCATCGGTAAACCTCTTCTTTATACCTTTGAGGAAGATGTTATTCCGGAATTTTCAGTCGCAGCCGACCAAATTGAAGCCGAAGTAAAGCGTTATCAAAAGGCTGTAGAATTAAGCAAAGCCGATATTTTGCGGTTAAAAAAACAGTTGGATTTAGAAAACATCGTTGAAGGGGCAGCTATTTTGGAGGCTCATCAACAGATGATTCAAGATCCATTATTGACTGCAGAAGTGGAAAAAAGAATTCGAAATACAGGCAAGAATGCCGAGTCGGTCTTTCAAAGCCTCATTGAGAGTTATCAAGTCAAATTCGGTTCCCTCTCCGATCCCTTTTTTCGTGAAAGATTTAAGGACATTCAAGATATTTCACGCCGCCTCATGGGATATCTCAACAGAAGTGGTCATTGTTCCTTTGAAGATATTCCCCCTGGATCCATTATTTTTGCCAAAGAATTTACTCCTTCAGATATTGCTCAAGCTAAAAAAGCCTCTGCAAGCGCTTTGGTGGCTGAAGTTGGCGGAGCCACATCCCACGCCGCCATCGTTGCAAAAGCCAAAGGAATTCCTTACGTCGCCAATGTCGATTTTAATAAAATTAATTTCGATTCCAAAAGCTCCGTAATTGTAGATGGGCGGACAGGAGATGTCATTGTCAATCCCACAAAATCTACATTGGCCCGCTATACTGAAATACATGATAAATTGAATATGCATCTGTTAAAGCTGGGATCAACCGGCAAGCTGGAAGCGGAGACCTATGATGGCTATCATGTCAGGCTTTCGGCAAATATCGATATGGTCAGCGAGACGGAAATGCTCCATCAATACGGAGGAAGCGGGGTCGGCCTATTTCGCTCAGAGCATGTATTTATGACGCAAAATACTTTTCCCTCTGAAGACAAACAGTTCCATATTTATCGGCATATTGTCGAACAGATGCAAGGTCTTCCAATCGTTATCAGAACATTCGATGTCGGCGGTGATAAACATGTTCCTAATGCAAAACTGACTGCAGAAAGTAATCCATATCTTGGCTGCCGCGCCATCCGATTCCTGCTTAAGGAACGGGAGATTTTCAAAACACAGTTGAGGGCTATTTTACGAGCGAGTGTTTATGGTTCGGTCAGCATCATGTTCCCTATGGTTTCCACTCTTCCGGAGCTTTTAGAAGCCAAAGAGATCGTTTATGAAGTTCAGCATGAGTTGAAAAAAGAGGGATATGAAGTGCCGGATAAAATACGGATTGGCTGCATGATCGAGGTTCCCTCAGCGGCAATCATTGCAGATTTATTAGCTAAAGAAAGCGATTTTCTTTCGATCGGTACGAACGATCTTGTGCAATATGCCTTGGCTGTTGATAGAGATAGTTATGGGATGAGCAATTTGTATAATCCGGCGCATCCTAGTGTCATTCGATTGATTAAATTGGTGGTGACTGAGGCAAATCATCATGGCATCCCGGTGGCGGTGTGTGGTGAAGTCGCCGCAGATCCCCGTTTTACTCCATTGCTGCTGGGGCTTGGCATTCATGAACTTTCGGTGGCTTCTCGTTATATTCCTTTAGTCAAGAATGCCATTAGAAACACAAGCATCGTGGAAGCCACTCGATTAGCAGAGCGGGTGCTTGCGTTGGCGACAGGTGCAGAGATCGAAGAGCTACTCAATGAAGAATATCGACAAAGTGTTCCAGAATGTTGTTTTTATAATTGCGAAACTGCTTTGCGGTGAGATTTGCCTGCCATTTCTGCCGTTGTTCGTGCCCGTGCCCGTTCGTTATTGCCTTCCCTTCTTCCTTTATCCGATTTCTCCTTCAATTAATCTAGAAAAGAAGTTATCTTTTTGCGAATCATTCTTCATGAGAAAGGGAAAACGGGAACGGCAATAACGAACGGGCACGGGCACGAACAACGGCAGGATGAGAAAGGGAAAACGGGCATGGCAATAACGAACGGGCACGGGCACGAACAACGGCAGGCAACGAGCTAGAAATTCAAGCCCCCCAAACCTGGAAGATTTGCTGGCATTTTTGGCATTTCTTTTTGTTGCAGCTCTTTAAGCTTCTTCTGCGCATCGGCATGCGCGGCTTTTATCAAATCTTCCAATCCTTCAATATCTTCCTTGTCCACGCAATCAGGCTTAATCTTTAACTGCTTCAAATCGCCCTCTCCGCTTAAAACAACTGTTACAAGTCCATTTCCAGCCATTCCTGTCGCTTCCGCATCTTGCATTTGTGATTGCATCTTAGCCAATTGGTCTTGCAACATCCTAGCTTGCTTTTTCTTTTTTGAAAATCCTGTTCCCATTCTATAATTCCTTGATTTGTATATTTAGATGGTTTTCTTTTGAATTGTCCCTTCCAATTCAATGGCGGCGAATTGCAAAAATGTATCGTATCGCCGTTGCTCTTGTTGTGTAAACTTATTGGGCGGAGGAGTAGATTGAATGGCTGCCGAGGCTTGTGGAGGTTGCGCAGCCGGTTTAGACGATTTGAATCCCAAATCTGCCGGCGTAGGTGTCGGATCCTCGCTCACATGCTTGTTTTGCGATGGTTTGAGTTGAGCGGTTGAAGGTGCAGGGGAAATAGCTTCCGGCATACTGGTTGTCGATAAGAGTTGTTCGATCTCCGCTAAACGGCGGATCAGATAATCGACCGGTACGCGTTGATGGATGCGGAGGATGCGAAGCAGGACGGCTTCAAGGGCAATTTTTCCGGATGAACTAAAGCGGATCTGCTGCTGAGTTTCGATAAGAAAGTCAAGGATAGTCAGACATTGTTCTTGTGTATAGATCTTGGCCGAAATCTCATATTTTTCCCGTTCATTCAAAGAAAGATTTAATAGAGAACCGGTTTTACCCGAGAGCTTGACGAGTAAAATCGTCCGGAAGTGTTCAATGATAGTTTCGATAAAATGAATAATATCTTTACCTTGCGAGCATACTTGATGAGCGATTTCAAACGCTGCTGCCAAATGGCCCTCTTTGCCAGCGCGATCAAGCGCAAAAAGCGCATCCTTGGACATGATCCCAAGAATAGCCCGAACCGAATCGCAAGAGATTTCTCCTTCGTGAAAGGAAATGATCTGATCCAAAATCGATTCAGCATCGCGCAAGCCCCCTTCTGCCCTATCTGCAACCAGATGCAGCGCTTCATCATCAATTGTAATGTTCAGATCGCGGCAAATGTTTCGCAGCTTTTCAATGATCTTTTCAAGGGGGATGCGATTGAGATTAAAGCGTTGGCAACGGCTAAGAATAGTAGGAAGCACTTTATGGGGTTCAGTGGTAGCGAAACAGAACAGCACTTTTGCCGGAGGTTCTTCAAGGGTTTTAAGCAAGGCATTAAAAGCTTCCTTGGTCAGCATGTGGACTTCATCGATGATATAAATTTTATAGCCGCCCGATGCAGTAGCATAGCCGACAGTTTCATTGATCTGCCTGATGTCATCGATACCACGGTGAGAGGCGCCATCGATTTCCAACACATCTAAAGAGTTTCCTGCAGCAATTTCTTTGCAGGCGGTGCATTGTCCGCACGGTTCGCCTTCAGCACTCAGCTGTTGGCAATTTAAGGCTTTAGCTAAAATACGCGCCAAGGTGGTTTTGCCTGTTCCGCGTGAACCGCTAAATAGATAGGCATGCGCCAGCCGTTGGTTTTTAATAGCATTTTTAAGGGTTGTCACAATGGAATCTTGGCCGAAGACTTCGGCAAACTTTTGTGGGCGGTATTTACGTGCCAGGACGTGATGGTGCGTTGACATAGTTTTAATCTGGACTTTGGGTTTCAAACAAATAAACCGAAAGCATAGCTTTTATGTTGATTAAAGATTAAGAACAGTTTAACCGAATACCGAAATTTTAACAACAAGGCTAGTTTGAAATTAGCGCACAAAAAGCCAATGGCGTTCGACTTGCCGGTCGGCTTGAGCTTTTTTTGTACGTTGAGGATTGGGAACATGCTCTTTTTCTAAGCGCAATTTTTCACTTAACTTTTGCCGCTGCTTTTCCAGCTCTTCCCAATTTTCTGGAGTAAAGTTGTCTTTATTGGCCAAAAATTCAGCGATTTGTTCAGGCGTGATTTTTAATTCTTCCATCAAGACTTTAACTTCGCGATCCATTGCATCGATCCGCATGAGAATCTCTTGCAGGGAAAGATCATGTTTTGCAATTGTTTGTTCTAATTGGTTGTCGTTTTTTTCATCAAAAAACATATAACCTCTAATTATAAAATAATGATTATATCAAAAATAGGAATGACAAGCAAATGATTTTTAATATTAGATATCAAAAATCAAATAAATATAAACTAAAAGTTTTTCTGCGATTTTTCTCTTTGATAATGCCTTTCGATTCCATTAGCGACCTCTTCGGGGTCATCCGTGATTTGTATAAGGTTAAGATCTTCGGGGCTAATGCACTCTTCAGCGAGTACGGTCTCTTTAATCCAGTCTATTAATCCGCTCCAGTAATTTTTCCCCACAAGATAGATGGGAAATGGGCGTATTTTTTTTGTTTGGATAAGAGTTAATGCTTCAAAAAGCTCATCCATCGTGCCAAGTCCTCCGGGCAAAAACACATATCCCTGAGCATAACGGATGAACATCACTTTACGGACAAAGAAATAGCGAAATTCAAGCCGGTATTTAGGATCGATGTAATGATTAGGTTCTACTTCAAAGGGGAGGTCGATCGCTAGGCCGCAAGAGCGTCCATCGGCCATTTGAGCGCCTTTATTTGCCGCTTCCATCAATCCAAGGCCGCCGCCTGTAATAACGGCAAAACCGTGCTGGGCGATCCGTTGCGCCACTTCAACTGCCAACTCGTAATAGTGATGGGAAGGCTTTAAACGGGCTGAACCAAAAATAGAGACGGAGGGGCCTAATTTCGTTAGAGTTTCAAAGCCTTCGACAAATTCAGATACAATCCGAAAAACACGCCACGAGTCGCCGGCAAGTAATTTATTTTCCTCTTCATATTCCCATTTTGACATTGTTATCTACTCCTGATAAATAATCCAAAGAAGAGAGCGATTAAAGCAATTCCTGCGTGCAGCCAATTATCTGCGGCATTAATGATTAGGACATTGAAAAGGAGGCCATCCCCTTGCATAAAGCCAAGCACAGCTAAGCCGGCATAGGCAAGGCCAAAAAGGATAAAAAAAATCTTAGCTGCAAGCCCATTGGCAAGGCCGCAAAGGATTGCAATGAAGCCTGTGGCGATATGGACGACATTATGCCAAGGGTTGACAGCAAAATAGCCGAAAAGTTTGCCTTGAGGAGTAAAATCGGGAAAAAAACCAATAATGCCGACTGCTAGCATAATAAGGCCAAAAAGGATAGCTAGCACTTTTATCATAAATAGGCTCCATAGATATTAGACTGGAACCATCCATACAACGTTTTTTGTAAAAGATCAAGGGTTTATATCATTTAAAATAGAGTGCAGGTTTCGATTTAGCCCATCGACGCCCCGTCTTTGCAATGGAGTGCCGTGCAATTTTTCAGGATTTTCTTTCAAGCTGTCGATGATCTCCAAAGTTAAATAAGGGCCGTGGCCCGCTTCAGATTTAAATTCAAGGCCGGCGGACAGTTCTTTGCGAATATTATGAGGGCACGCATCCTGGCAGATATCGCAGCCGAAAACGTAGCCGGGATTCTTAGCTTTAATCCAGGCGGGAATTTCTTGCTTGGATTCGATTAAATGAAAAGAGAGGCATTTGGCGGCATCCAGGTGATAGGGTGCAACCAAGGCTTGGGTAGGGCATGCATCCAAGCAGCGGGTGCAGGTGCCGCAACGCGGCAGCCGCATCTGGGTGATGCGCCCTTCGATCTCCAATGTTGTTAAGACTCCGGACAAGAAAATAAAAGTTCCAAAACGGCGGTGGATGAGTAAGGTATTTTTACCGAACCATCCTAGCCCGGCTTGAACGGCTAAGGCTTTTTCCAAGATGGGCGAGGAATCGCTAAACCCTTTGGCGATGCCATTTTGGCCGGAACGATTTTCCAGCCAACCGATGAATTTCTTCAAGCGTTTGCGATGGATATGATGGTAATCCTTGCCTCGCGCATAGGCCGAAATAAGGCCTGCGTCTTTTCTAAAAGGGAGTCGTTCTTGCCGATAATAGCTGACAAAAATGATAGCAGATCGGGCTCCTGGTAGCAATTCTTGCGGTTGGCAACGCATGGTATTTTCCATGTAAGCTAAACCGGCATGATGTCCATCCGAAAGCCATTCTTGATAAGCAGCAATATCTTCTTCAGGAATAGCAGCAAAGGTAGCTCCGGCATCATCCCATCCGAGGCTTAAGGCATAGTCTTTGATCTCTTGCAGGGAAATAGGATTCGGCATGCGCAATCAAGAACCGAATTTGAAAATCCGTTTGGCTACTTCACCTAGTTGGATGGTTTTGCGGTTTTTATGCATCTGCTTGCCGGTAGCCACTTCATGCAAGTTTTCGATAGCAATGAAAGCATAGGGGTCTTCGCGGTAAATGAGTTCTTTAAGATCAGCCAGCTGCAGACGCTCAGCAATGACGTAAAGGATCTCTCGTTCGTCACCTGAAAATCCTCCACGGCCATACATGATGGTTAATCCCAAACCCAATTCATGCATGATCGCTTTAGCGATCGCTTTTGATTTAGAAGAGATGATCAAAACCGATTTTGTTTCATCCAATCCCACAATGACAGAGTCCATAATTTTCACGACGACGAGGTAAGTAATTAAGGACATCAACGGCGGATGCCAATCTTGAAAAACAAGGCCTGCTGTGCCAAAAACAAAAATATTGCAGACTAAGACCACTTGGCCGACGGTAAAGCCGAGTGTGCGGTTGAAAATAATCCCTAAAATTTCAGTGCCGTCCGTACATCCTCCATAGCGGATGATTAAGCCTAGCCCAGTACCCAGGATGGCGCCGCCGATCACGACAACTTCGAGACTTTCTCCATGAAATTGCCAAGAAAGATAGTGGCCGATAATCCCAAGAGATACAGCAAAGGCAATGACGGAAAAAATCATATGGATCACAAAGGTTTTCCCGATCGATTTATAAGCCAAAAAAACAAAGGGAAGATTGATCAAAACAAGGAAAACGGGAAGAAGATTTTTATTAGTCAGCTGACTCAAAATCATCGCCAAACCAACCATGCCACCGTCGATCAGCCTATTTGGAATGAAGAAAACTTCGAGTGCAAAAGCGGCTAAGAAAGCTCCAAAAGCCATAAAAAAGTAAAGAATGACTTGGCTTGCAATAGATTTTGTTTGACTTTGAGCAGGACGCATCATGGGAATCTTATGGATTGGATGATTGACATTTAAAGCATCATCATAGCACAAACCAGAAAAAAATAAAAGGAACTTTATAATGATGCAGCGATTTTCCTCACACTTGCAAGATTTTTTTCTTGTAGGAAAATTTAAGCGTGCTGTAAAGTGAATGACGTTTTGCAAGGGCGTATAGCTCAGTTGGTAGAGCGCCTGTCTTACACACAGGTGGTCATAGGTTCGAGTCCTGTTGCGCCCAAGCGTCTATGTTTGCGGGAGTAGTTCAATTGGTTAGAGCACCGGCCTGTCACGTCGGAAGTTGCGGGTTCAAGTCCCGTCTCCCGCGCATCTTTCCAAAATATTTGCCCTTCCTGCCGTTTTTCGTGCCCGTGCCCGTTCGTTCCTGCCGTTCCGTTTTCCCTTGCCCGTCTTTTCCATTCGGGAAGAGGGGAAACGAAGAATGGCAGGAACGAACGGGCACGGGCACGAAAACGGCAGGGATGCGCAACAAAAATTAATTAAATTTTAGTTGCTGATCAAAATGATGTTTACGCTCGGCATAAGCTTTATGATCGGTCAGTTCCCCCACATGTACAGGAACCGCTGTGGCATATCCTTGACTTAATAAATAGACATCTCCTTCTTCCTCTTCGCTAAATTCAAGAAATTTAGCTCCAAGCCAATAATAAGTATTACCTTCCGAAGGATGCGCCCGTTCATCAGGATTTTCAGCCCAATGCCCTTTGCCTTGGCGGGCCATTTGAATACCTTTCAGCGGCAGGCTTTGCGAGGGGAAATTCACATTCAGCAAGGTCCCTTGCGGCAAGGAATGTTGCAAGACATAGCGGACAATTTCCGGTACGCATCGGCCGGCTGCCTGATAATCGGGCGAAGTATAATCATAGCATGAAAAAGCGATCGCTGGAATGCCTCTGAAGACTGCTTCAATCGCACCCGCTACAGTTCCGCTATACAATACGCTCCGTCCGGCATTAGTGCCGCGGTTGATGCCAGAGACAATGAGGTCGGGCTTGTTTTTTAAAATCACGCTTAAGGCTAGCTTGATACAATCCGCCGGAGTTCCGCTTACACTCCATGCAGGTGCATTATCTGCCCAGTTGACCTGATTAATATGTAAGGGATTGCGGATAGTAGTGGCTAAGCCAACCGAAGATTGTTCAAAGGCTGGAGCCACAACGGCGAGGTCGGCATGCTGTTTTAAGGCTTGCCATAGATGCTTGATTCCTGGTGCAGAAATGCCATCATCATTTGTTATTAAGATAAGGGGACGTTTTGTCATAATGTGCCTTTGTAAAACTAAAATTAAAAAAGAATGCAAGTTGGAAGTCAAGTAAAATATTTTTTAAATAAATATAGTTAAAAAAACACCGTTTTTTATTTATTATTTCTGAAAATGATGGTAAAATGACCTTAGGAGTTTTCTTTATTTATTGAAAAATGTTTATGAATGAAGAACATAAAGAAAAGCGCATATTCCCTTTTAAAATGTCTGAAAAGTTGCCGATTGGAAAACAACCCAAGGCGGGACTTTTTGAGAAAGTTAAGTCATTGTTCTTCAAAAGGCAGGATGTAAGCGAATTAAGCCTGGTTGGGCGTATTCATACTCAATTAAAGCGGGACGCCCACGTCATCGTTGAACAATTAAAAGCTGTGAAAGAGACTTTCCGGAAAGAATTAGAAGGTCATAATGACAATCAATTATGGCTTTCATTCGAAGCTGTGATTAACCCTTTATTGCGTGAATATGAACACATTGAGAAGAAACTGACTGTCCATGAGGGAGATACTCTGGAGGAAAAAACTTCCGCTATCAAAAGCTATAATGAATGGGTTGAAAAAGCCACTTTATGGGTAACCCTATCTGCGCGGCTATACGATCGTGCCAGTATTATCCAAGCTGTGATTTTTCATAGCATGCAAGTCTTGGACATGATTATCGATCGCGATCTAAAGACTTTGCGCGAATACTTGATGCATGAGTTGAACAGTTTGAATTTAGATCACTATGAAATAGCAAAAATCGCTAAAAAAATTGAAAAAGAACTTCAAGTGCATGTGCAGGCTCTTATTCAACTTAAAAGCGATAAGCCGTATGAATTGCAAATCGAACAATTGCCGGGCTGGAAGCGAAGGATCGATGAGTCGCGCACCAAACATTATGAGGGTGCTTTGCAGATTATCGAAACGGTGATTGATGCCCATGCGCCGCACCAAGAAACCCATGAGGAGCACGAGTTCTTTCAAGAGTTCTTTACCACCATAGCCCGTCTTGAAGAGGAAGTGCCATTATTCCTTGCTGAAGCGGCAAAGATGGATCCAGATGATCAAGAGCTCAAAAACATCCTCTTAAAACAGCACGTCATTTTAATCCAGCAAGTGCAGGAACTTAACGAAAATCTCCGTTTGACTCCAGAGCTGGAAGAGCGTGTGCAAAATTTGCTGAATGAGCTGGAAGAATCCAAAAGGCTATTTTGAATAGCTTCAATCAAAAATGTAATCGCCGGCAATTTCCCTTTGATGATAGCCATCCAGAACATGGAAGGCGCGCAATTTATTAAGTGTAATGGGAGATAGCTGACCGATCGGAATATAAACCACTTTTTTTCCAAAACGCTTTGCAAAGCTTTTCAATTGGCTGCGCGGCGGTTTGGCTGCCACATAAACAATGATCGGTTTCACTGAATAATCGATGGCTGCCATTAACAATACCTCGGATTTGCTGCGGCATTCAGTGTAATCGGGATCCGACCAGACATCCAGCATTCGGCGAGGGGGAGATGACATCATAAAACCTCCATATTCGCACCGGCTGATCCCAGGTCCGACAATGTTTTCGGTCATTGGAGTAGCGTAAAAAGCCATGTCAGATTCTTGCGTATGCTCGCCAAGCCAGGTGGTGTGCCAAGAGTACTTTTCGGTAAACATTTTATCCTCTTCAGGCATATCATCGTCAAAGATCACTACAATGGAACCTACCCCCCCAGGTGGTTTACCGGAGGCTTTTACATATAATTTTTTATCGTGCCAATGCCTGATAGTTTCTTTGGTATCGATGCCATCCTCCAAGCTGGCTGAAAAGGGGATGGTGCGGGAAGCCTCTTCACTCATAATTTGAGTGCCTTTTTTCTTGAGAAAGTCTCCAAAACGTTCTACAGAGATATCTTCGGGAGGATACGAACATATTGAAAAGGGTCCCGGAGGAAAGAAATGGATCTTTGATTTATCTTTCCGCCTCCGTTCTGAAAAGGAATTTTTGCGGCTTTTTTGCTTGAGGTGGAAGCGGATGATTTTGCTGCGTCCCCAGATCTCTTCGATGCTTAAATTCAATTCCGGCAGGGAGTCGATGTTTCTGCGGTAGGGATATGAAGTGGCTAATTCCCATGTGTAATAGGCGTAATTATGGTCGACACACCCTTTTGCAGCATTCAAGATTTGAAAAAGATCGGGCATCAAGCGTCCCTGGATTAACGCATAATTGCGCACAAACTTCATGATATTGCGCAGATGGTAACCTGGAAAGGCATTACCGGTTTCCTTCATGTACGCCTCAGCCGCCGTCTTAAATAATCGGTAAATAAGCTTTTGACGGTCGGGAGGGAAGCTAAGCAGGGAAGCCTCTTGAGGGCTGGCTTGGTATTCTTTGCGCAATTCCTCGTAATGTGTCGAAATCCAACCCGACTCAGCCATGACATCACGGCACGACTCTTCCCTTAATGTACACAGTTCAATCGCATCCCGGTGGGTGTGCTGGATAATAGGAAAATGCGTGCGGTCGATCAATTTAAAGATATTTTGAATATGGGACATTCCCCCTATAAAAAGAACCCGATCATAGGAAAATGAAAGTTCTTTAAGGCGCCTAGCCATATGCATTTCACGATTGGCATCGATAGGGGAAGAGACTGGGTTTTGGCTTTGCCTTACCTTAAGATAGATCTCATAATATTGCTTAAGGCCAATCCGTTGGATGGAATACGGATCGGGCACTTGCTCTTTGACATCGGGATAAAAATCGACATCCAGATCGATGCAAAAAGCGGGAATTTGATGTTCTAAGGCGCATCGCAGCCCCTCAAAGGCGGCATCGCAGGGTTCGCAGAGATAGTAGATGGGATCCTGTTTTGAATCGTTGGTAACCACTAAACTAATATCCGGAAGGCGCGCCGCCGCATGCAATAGTTGAAGCTGCATGGTTTCAGCTAATTCGACAGCAACACAATCGGGTTTCAGCTGTTCAAACGCTAAATAGACTTGCGCAGCCATTTCCATATTATAATGGACGATCGGTATGGCAAAGATATTATCTTTTTGCAGCCAAAAAGGCTCTTCTGATGATTTCATATATTCACAAGACGTGGGCAAGAGCTTCATCACCAAGAGTCATAATGACCGCTTGCCGCAGAAGATTGTCGTGATTGCCCTTGTTTCCGTTCAAGCTCTTAATTCGTTTTGCCGCATAGCGTGCGATATTAATGCCATCGCGCACCGTGTAGTTTTCATTTGCGGCGTGAGCCCTTTGCAAAAAGCTAACGACATAATCCATGATATATTCATCGACAAAAGGGAGGTTTTCACGCAAAATGCGCTTTTCTTCTTCTGCTTCGGGAAAATCAAGAAAAATTTGCGGCTGCAAACGGCTGTGGATATATTCGGGAATTTCAAAGGTAGAGGCGTCATCGTTCATCGTTACGCAAATGCGAAATTCGGGATGAGCAGATACTTTCAACCCTGCTACAATCGATTCAATATAGCGCCGTGTATCTAAAAGCGGGGCCAGCGAAGCCCACGATTTTTCACTCATCCGATTAGCTTCATCCAATATGCAAACGCCGCCTCGAATCATTGCTGTGACAAGGGATGAAGCCACATAGCGGATTCCCCCGGTTTTATCGACAACAGGCGTGATCAATAAATCCTCGGGGCGCGTATCCATTGTGCATTGGTAAATATAGACATCTTTATTAAGATATTTGGCTCCGGCATAAGCTAGCGTTGTTTTACCGACACCCGGTTTTCCGATTAAACGTGGATTGAGAGGGATATCATTTTTATCGATTACTAACCAGGCGGCTAACAATTGCTCCATGACATCTTGCTGTCCAATCCATTGAAAATTAAACTCATCGGGGAATCCTAAAGCAAGTTCTACTCCTTGGATATTAATACTGCTCTCGTGTTCATTTGACATAATAACTCCTAACGTTACCAATGATCTTAACATCGATCAAATGCTCATTGCAAAGGCTTTATTATTTTTTGCCGTTTACGTGCCCGTGCCCGTTTGTTCTTGCCGTTCCCCTTTTCCCTTTATCCATAATATAACTGAATGAGAAATCGAATAACGAAAGACGGGAACGGCAAGAACAAACGGGCACGGGCACGTAAACGGCAGGGAACAGCAGAGATAGGCTTTATAGTAACTTTATTTAATTTTAATATTAAAGATGTATAATTAATCTAAAAATTAAGGTTAAAAATTCTATGGAGCCTATTAGAGGAGCCTCTTCTCCCCTAAGAGAGGTTGTAGTCATTATCGTTGAAGCTACTCCTAGGAGCGAGACAGGAGATCGCGTTGTTGATCGTTCTGGCGATTTTTTTAATCCTTCCCGGCCTGCAATGCCGATGCCACAAAATCTTCGCCCCATCGCATTTCCACAGCCAAGCCCGCCTCAACAAATGGGAGGAGGCAACAACCATGGCGGAAGCAGTGGTGGAACTTCGCGCCCCCCCCCTTCACAGCCTCAACCCTCTCAACCCTCTCAACCTTCTCAACAAACCCAACCCCCAGTCAGTAAAGACAGCAAAGATCTTGAAAATACCGGACGCAAAGGGGAGGAAATTAAGCCAGTTAACGCAGAACCTTCTCCGTCTGAAAAAGAGGGGATAGAAGGGGAAAAAAAGGGAATGGAAGAGATTGCAAAAGATATTGCAAAGCAACTTATTCCGGATAAATTTAATTTTCTGATACAAATGATCCCGCTCAAGTTTGCCGCGCCGTTGCAAAAGGGAGAAGAGGAAAAACCTCCCGAAGAAGAAAATACAGAAAAATCCCCGGCCTCCAAGTCAAACGCGATCGCCAAAGGGGAAGCCAAAACGTTGCAGCAAGCGGATAGCCCTGAAGAGATTGACCCTATTGAAAAGCTGATGAAAGCTTACACCCAAATTAACAGAGATAAAACGGCCGATCCAAAGCAGTCATTTTCCAAAGAAAATGGAACATCCACTGCCAAAAGCAGCCGAGAGGAATTTTTATCGATACCTTCCTTCCTAGCTTCTGTCAAATCGAAACAGACTTCGGGATCCAATACTCCAAGCGCGCCTTCATCGCACACGATGACACCCCAAAAAGAGCCCTCGCCTGCCTTGCAAGGACAGAATCCCAATCATTCCCAAGGGTCGCAGCAAACAAATGGACAGCAAAACGTTCCACCGGTCGTTAATCCGATGACCCAGCCTCAAGATCAATCTAAGGCAACAAAAAATCAGTTAGCGCCTGAAAAAATAGTTGAAGTTGAAAATCGCAAACCCTTAGTGGCAAGAAGGGACGCGATAGTCAATAAAGATTCCAACGAAAATGCCCCTCCATTAACCCGTAAACACGATCTAGACGATCCCTATGTCGTACGCATGCCCATTCTTCCCGATATGCCTTTATCACGTGAAGGCATTTTGAAAAATAGAGGCGGTCGCACAACTAAGCAATTAAAAACCGACAATGGTTTTAAATTAGGCGATATTGTCCTCATGATGATATGTGCAGTCATTTGCAATGCCGCTAATGCGCATGATATGTTCACTTACCTAACAGCACGGGAAAAGTTTTTTACAACTTGGCTCGGATTAAAAAACGGATTGCCCTCATACCGCTTATTAGCCATTTTGCTGGTCCGATTCAATCCCCGCCGCTTTAAAGAACTCATTGATTATGCAGTTGGAAAGTCTTCTTCAGAGGTTTTGGTTAGATTGAAAGGAGTTGGAGTATGGGAATCCGACCGCGGTATCGTTTTGGCTGAACTCAAAGAGGATGCTTCAAGTGCAACGAGTGCTTTATTAGAAGAGGTGTGCGGATTATTTGATATCTCCGAATCGATCTTGACAGTAGATTTCGATAAGCTCGATCGGCACCTTAGCCGTCACATTATACAAGCTAACGGAAACTACTTAATCCTATTAAAAGGCAAGCATGGGATCGATTATGAACGGGCTGTTGAATATTTCTCTGTTGATCTGATGGAAAGAAAAGAGAGCCTCTCTCATGCCACGCATCGCGATGTGGATAGTAGCCCAGGCATGTCTGCACTGAAAGAAATCACAGTCGTAGAAGATGTTTCTTGGTTTAGTGAAGAGAGCGTTTGGAGAGGGCTAAAGACGATCGTTCAGATGCTATCAGAAGCTGTTTCGGAAAATCGGACATTGACCGATAAGAGATTCTACCTATCAAGTTTAGGCAAAGATGCCGTGGCCATATCCTCCACTTTACGTGCTCACAATACATTAGAAGCACGAGTGGCATGGTTTTTGGATATTGACTTCACTTCTTCAAAGGTTGATCATACGCTGCCAAATTTTGACCAATTGCGTGCATTTAGCTGGAATCTTTTGAATTTTGATAACTCCAACCATGCCTCGGCGGATGCAAAACGGCGCAAAGCTGCTACCGATAATACCTATCTTCGAGTTCTGCTTGGACTTAAAGCAGCTTAAACCACTTCTACCTTTTAAAAAGTTGTCCGGCAAAGTAGTAGATGATAGCAGGTGCTACAGGTGGAGATGCTGGAGATCTCGTATGATTCAACTTATCAATAAGGCTATTGACGAGATCTTTGATAAAATTAAATACAGCTCCCGCTCCATCCACCAATTTGGCAAAAGCTTCCGGAAAAAAGAACCATAAGGCATAGAAAATCAGTCCAAAGAAAATAAAATTAAAGATAAATCTCATACGCCACCTCTATTCACATTTGGTGCCTTAATTTGATTTTAACGCAAACTTTATTAAATCACACAAATTTTATTTATTTATTGAAGTTCTTCTTTTTATTGTTGTTAATATTGGACAATAATAAATATTTTTGTTACAATATTATTAAAAATAAAGAGTGGTTTATGCAACAATCAGAAGTAGTTAGAAGTAGTTTTAGTAATATATATTCTGGAGCTAAAGCTTCTATTCCTTTTGTTTCTCCTGCGATTAAACGGGATGCACAAGGCCAGCTTCAATGTGAAATCGATCAAAATGTTCAAAAAAGACGAGAACGTCTTATTGCTATAACTGCAATCGTTAGCCCTGCCGCTTTAGTAACTATAGCTGTATTAGCAACAACATTTTTAACTGCTCCAGCTTTTTTAGTAGCAGCAGTTGCCATTGTGCCTGAAGTAGTTTTGGCAATGTCCATAGTAATAATCTTAGTTTCAGCATGGGGAATTTCCTTTGTTGTAATGGCGTCATTGGATCTTAAAATGACTAAAAAAGCGATCGATGAAAAAGCCGTGCATCAATACATAACAGTTACTAAGCCAACTCCCTCGGTCTTAAAGTGGATTGCACAAAATCCTTCAACCGGGCATACTTTAAAACAACAAGGAATTGATCTCGGGAAGACCGATTTGCAAGGCCACGATTATAAATACTATCAAAGAGAACTAATACGCAATCCAGTCCTCCGGGATGCAGCAGCCGCTACTGATGCATGCATAGCAAGAGAGCGCCAAAAACTAGCAAATGCCCTACGAAACAGCAGTCAACCACACCCTGCTGGGGCTGGACTACCACCCGCAACTGGGGCGGCCCAACAAACGCCGCCAAGATTTGCGCGTAGGACTCCTCCTGGAAATGGAACTGATCCCGCAACAGGGCAACTTCCACGTAGACGAAGAGTGCGTAAGACTCCTCCTGGAAATGGGACCGATCAAAGTCCAAAAAATGAACCAGCAGGATAATTCAAAATGATGCACACTATCGGAAGTAGTTTGAATAACTTCTATTTAGGAGCTAAAGCTTCTATTCCTTTTGCAACTCCAGCCATTCAAAAAGATTCAAATGTCAAACTTATATGTAAAATCGATGATAACGCACAATCTAGACGTGACGTAATTTTAGCTGTGGCTTCGATTACAGGAACGGTAGCTTTTGTGGCTTTTCTTTTATTAACGTCGGCTTATTTGACCCCACCTGCTGTTTTAGTAGCGGCGTAAGTGTAATACCTGATGTAATAGTGGTCATATCTGTTATGGCGGCTCTAGTAGCTTCGTGGGCAGTCCCATTCTTTGCATTAATCCATTTGGATGGAAAGCTGACTAAACAAGCAATCGATCGAGAAGCTGTGCGTCAGTTCAAAGAGAATGATAGTCCCGATCCTGCTGCTTTTAGATGGATTGTCCAAAATCCTACAGCTGAAAAATTATTAGAAGCAGATCCTACTGTTGATTTAGCAAAATAAGATTCTCAAGGGAATGCTTATACGGCTTATAAGGCCGCTCCATTTAATCCATTAATCTATACAGGTGGGCGGAGGACCTTAATAGAATGGGCAAGACTACCATTCACAAACTCCTCGCAAACTGTTATGCCCGGTTCAACAGGATTCACAGGAGATATAGATTAATTTTTGGAGTGCGGCGGCTTGTCGCCCTCTGAAGTGGGCGACAAGCCGCCGCACTCCAAAAAATAAAGTTTTTATTTTTCTGAGTCCGATTCCAAAATAGTATAGGCTTTTTTAATCTGATCCCAAATAAATTCGGCCCGGGCTAACCGCTTCTGCCGTTTGTCCTTGATGTCACTTCCCGGAAATTTTTCCATGTCAATTTCATTGCCGATAGCCATATGAATGGGCGTGCATTGAGCATGCCTATTTTCACCTAGTTCTTTTTGAATACTATTTGGAGGTGGTAGTAAATGATACGTTAAAAGGGTCAGAGGATAAAAATGGGTAGGTCGTTCCGATTGTTGGGCCATGAGCCAGAACATTTCGATACTTTGAGGGTCCAGTTTGGCAACCTCTACGACGCCTTCGGCATTCGGACGATCCCGCCCGCCGCTAGGTGCAACATAAATGCTCTGCCCCCCTTCACTAAGAAGTTGTGCCATTTGCTTCATGGTCCGTTGATTATGCAGTAATTTCTCTTCTTTTAATTCAGGAGGATAAGGGATGTATTTCTTGGAATAGATGCATAAAAGATTGCGCCCCATGCTGAATGGGATCGCTAAAGGATCGCTAATGACGCGATGGCCGGCAACAAAGATGAGATCTTCAGCAAATTTGGGGTGTGTTTTTTCTAATAAAAGGCTAATGGCTTGCGGATCAGGTTCAGTTTGATGGTTGGCTAACAAGATCACGTTTTCTTTTCGTTTGAGTTGCGCTTCTATTTGATCAAGAAGATCCAAACCCAAGACTTTTGAATGCTTATATTCGATGAGTGGACGAAGCAGATCTAAACCAAACTGATAATAGTCAAACGGTTGACGAATGCAACGATGAAAAGGAGCAAAAGAATAGGGATGGGCGACCTGTTGTACGACGCAATCGAGAAAAGTATTCATCAGAGGATCATACTCTTCCATTGTGTGCCCTTTTTGAGTCACTGCAGCCGCATAGCTGGAATAAAATTTCGCTAAAATGCGTCGAAAGTTGGGGGGGATTTTTCCCATTTTGGCATAATTTTCAAGTTTTGTGCTAAATTCTGTCATGCAATTTCCTATACATCTAATCTCTTGTTGGTAATGGTAGAAACGAAATAGAAGTCGTTGATATGCATGTTTTCGTCAACATGGAATTCTAATTGCGCATTTAACTCTTCAGCAAACTTTTTTAAAAAGGCTTTATCCGTTTGATGGAGATAATGCTCCACTTCAGGATGGGTCACCAATTTTAAACCAAATTGCTGATGGCAAGAGATCAGTTTTTTTAATGTCCGCTCTATTTCAATAGAGATGCTCTCATGACTTTTGACAAGGCCGCTGCCGTTGCAATAAGGACAGCTAGTAAAAATCGTTTGGATCAATGATCCCCGGCTCCGTTGGCGCGTCATTTCGACCAGGCCGAATTCACTCATTCCAAGAATTGTACATTTGGCAGAATCTTCTTTCATGGCGTCTTTTAATTTTTCTAGAACGCGCCGTTGGTTTTTTCGTAGGCGCATGTCTATGAAGTCGCAGATGATCAGGCCGCCGATATTGCGTAAGCGCAATTGGCGGGCGATCTCTTCAACTGCTTCCAGATTAATGCGGACAAGAGACTCTTCGACATCCGATTTACCCGAAGTGCTCCGGCCGGAGTTGACGTCGATGGTATACATCGCTTCGGTGCGGTCAAAGAAAAGATAGCCCCCGCTAGGCAGCCAGATTTTGCGACGGAGCGATTTTTCTATCTCTCTTTCTACATTAAACCGTTCAAACATCGGCACTTTGTCGCGGTAATATTCAATGCGCAACGGATGTTCACCGGCATAACGGCTATACATTTTTTTGCAGCTTTGATAAGTCGCATAGTCGTCGATGAGCAAGCGGTCAAAATGTTTGTCGATGGCTGTAATTAAGGCTCTTTTGATGATATCCGATTCCGCAAAGAGAAGGGTGGGTTCAGTGGATTTTTGAAAATTCTCCATGATATTTTGCCATGTTTTAAGCAGGTCGTTAGCTTCTTCGATCAATTGATCGGAAGTCGCTGTGCAACTGGCTGTTCGGCAAATGATCCCCATATCCGTGGGCATTTCAAAAGAACGGATCAATTTTTTCAGCCGCTCGCGGGCATTGCGGTCTTCGATTTTTCTAGACACTCCTCGATGAGAGGAGTTGGGGAGCAGCACAAGATAGCGGCCGGCGATCGATACGTTTGAGGTAAGGCGAGCGCCCTTGGTTCCAATAGGTTCTTTAACCACTTGTACCAGAACGGGCTGGTCGATTTTCATGACCTGTTCGATATCAGTATTTTGCTGTTGTTTATTATCGAGGGTTTTGGAGTCGTAATCGAGCTCAAAATCCAACTCGTATACCTGCTCGAATTTTTTAGTGTTTTCAATGATATCGGAAATATGGATGAATCCATTTTCCCCTTCATTGATATCAATAAATGCAGACTGAATATTATGGAGGATATTGGTTACCCGTCCACGATAGATGTTGCCTGTCAGTTGCCGTTCTTTTTTCCGCTCAACGACTAAATCGTTCAGTTGACCATTGCGCAGATGGACATAGCGGATCTCTTTGGATTCAACATTAAGTAAAATTTCTTCCATTTCGTCACCTTCAGTATGACGAAAGGCAGAAGCTGGCGTGGAAAAAGCATAATAGGGGATGTGCCAAAAAACTTAGTTTCAAGCTGAAAAATTGGTTGTATGAGATTCATTGGACTGTAGGTTGCTCCATGTTTCATTTTTTTCCAGCTAACATAGTACGTTTTTAGTTTATCTGATACTGGTCTTAGACCAGGATAACAGCATTGATTCAGCCGCCATGCTCTTTTCGCTAGCGCGTGCCTTTCAGTTGGCTCAGGTTATAATGACTGTTTTTTAAAGTTCTCAGCGAGGATCAATCACTCGCAATAAACCAATCATAACCTAGATAACGGATCTTGGCTAGAAAAAACATGTTAATCTGCGATTTTAATAAGATTAGGATGACGCATCCTTTTCTTCGTCGAGCGTATCCTCCGGTTTTTGAGAGGGAGGATAAATTTTATCAATTTCTTCATTAAAATTTTGCAGCAATTGATCCAAAGTTAATAAATCTTGGGCGACTTGTTCCGATTTGTCCAAGAAATCTTGACTTGAAGCGCACTCCTCGCGGATCACTTGGCATGAACGGTTAATTTGATTCAGCATTTCCTGCGCTTTCCGAGTATTTTCAGGATTATAATTATACCATTCATTTTGACCAAAAGGGGAGGGTATAAAGAATTCCACGCATGGAATTTCCGATAAGCCCTCTGAAGGCAATTCTTTAAATCTAAGGACCCAAAGCGTACGCACTCCGGGGGCAAAAGGTTTGAATGGCAGTAAATCCATACAATACCATGCTAATATTTATATAATCCCTTTTTCATTATTATATAATTAAATTATTATATTATTCAAATATAGCTTAGTATTTGATTAATATGTCTATTAGAGTTACTGCCCTGTAAAAGGTGTTCTTTGGCCGTCATTAAAATTCAATGCACTGCGCATTCTTAAAAGAGTGGAAAAAAAAAGAGAAGTTCGTTAAAGTATTTTCATGGACGACGCTTTTAAGATTTACATCGAACAACTGCGCAAAGGACAAATCGAAAAAATCAATGAAAGCTTTTCGCCGGAATTCATGGACCTCCATGAGCCCGAATTAAGCTTCAATGATCCGATTATGGTCAAGGGACAAGCCTATTTGGCTGAAGACAATCTTGTGCTGAACTTCTCCATCCATACCGCAGTTATACTTTTGTGCTCCATTTGCAATGCACCGGTCAAGATAGACATTCATATTGAAGCCGGTTATCATGTAGAACCGGAAGCTAACATCTCTAATGGAGTGTATAATTTTAAGGAAGTCCTGCGCGAAATGATTTTATTAGAAACACCCGCTTTTGCGGAATGCGAGGGGAAATGTCCTCGCCGTAAAGAAATAGCTCGCTATCTCAAAAAGCCGGCAGACAATCAATTGGGATCTGAAGAAGAGGAGGGGTACCACCCTTTTGCAGATTTAGATTGGGATCCCAAAAAGACAGATAATAACATAAATTAGAGGATGAGGAGTCAGTTTCCATGGCCGTACCACGTAATAGGCTTTCGAATGCCAGAAAGAATTCAAAAAGGTCCCATCATGCTAAAAAGCCCAAAAACACCACTAAATGCGGAAATTGCGGCGCCATGCGCCTTCCCCATGTCATTTGTGGCGCTTGCGGTGCCTATGGCAACAAAATAGTCATTACCCGATCAGAAGAATAAACCTTCAAAAGGGGATCATTATTGCGCATCGGCATCGATCTGATGGGGAGCGATACTCCCCCCCAATTTTTATATGAAGCAGTTTTGCGTGCAGCAGAGCATTTCGATGCATCATGTACGTTAATTGCTTTAGCGACTCAATCGATTGTTGATGAGCTTACACATCATCTAAATCCCACATTGACATCCCCTGATTTTGCACGTATTGAGTTTCATATTGTCCCTGAAGTGATCCTCATGGGGGATGAACCTCTTACGGCTATTCGGCGTAAAAGCCGATCGTCCCTTTCAACGGGGGTTCGTCTCTTAAAGAAACGCTTAATTGATGCTTTCGTGACTGCCGGCAATACAGGGGCTTTAATTGCTTCGATTACATTATCCCTTCCTTTGCTTCCCGGAATTAAGAGACCCGCTCTTTTGGCTGTCCTCCCTTCGGAAACAAATCCTATAGCCATTGTGGATGTCGGAGGCAACGTCTCTAGCAAATCGCATTATTTAATTCAATTTGCCAGTATGGGGGCAGCGTATCAAAGATGTTGCTTGGGGATTGCGGCTCCGCGGATCGGATTGCTTAATGTCGGTGTCGAATCGAAAAAAGGAACTAAAGAGCTCAGGCAAGCCTATCAATTTCTAGAACAAAACGGCCGCAGTTTAAATATCAATTTTGTAGGTAATATCGAGGCGCGTGAGGTCTTTCAAGGAAAGGTTGACGTCTTGGTGACTGATGGATTTACAGGAAATATTTTATTGAAATCCATTGAAGGTGCCTCAACATTTATACTTGAATACATGGCAAAAAGCGGCGGAGCTCATTTGCATTCGATTGTCAATGATCTGCAAAAGCGGTTTCACTATGCCGAATATCCTGGAGCCATTGTATGCGGGGCAGATGGGATCATTGTCAAATGCCATGGAAATGCTACTCCCACGGCTCTTTATAATAGCATCAAAGGGGCAGTGCGCCTGGTTAAGCTGCAACTTGTTCAGCAAATCAAACAGCAGCTATTGGTCTAGTTGCGCGCTCTGTGTTCTCTGTGGTAAAATTGTTCTCTGTGGTAAAAAAAAAGCTATTTTTCAAATGGAATCCGTTTTAGGTCTTCGGCCATAAACGTATTGGGAAAGATAGCTTTGGCTTCTTCTTCCATGTCGCGCAAATTTAAATACCTTGCGGAAAAATGGGTCAGGATCAGTTTCTTGACGCCCGCTTCTTTAGCGAGGGTAGCGGCTTGCTTGGCTGTCAAATGAAAATGCTTATAAGCAAGCTCGCTGTGTTCTTCTGTATAAGTGCTTTCACAAAGCAGCATTTTTGCACCGCGGGCAATGTTTACAGCGTTTTGACAGTAGCGGGTATCTATCACAACAGCAAAGCTATCGCCATGCCGTATCCAGCTGACATCATCTAAGTGGACTTCACGTCCATTGATGAGCAACTTTCCTTTTTCTTGCAGCTCCCTGACCAATAACCCTTTAACACCATATTCATTTAATTTTGCAGCATCGAATTTGCGCGCATCAGACTCAGTGATCCTCCAGGCTACATTTTCGACACCATGATCCAAATAAGCCGCTTCAATGCGGAATTTACCATCATCGTGCACAACTCCCTCAGCATGTACAGGATGTTCGATCACATGGATTGTTTCATGATACATCGTTCCATAACGGAGACGGTCAAAATACTTTTTTCCTCCGGCAGGATAGTAGCAATGGATCGGATGCTCCACTTTATCTAAATTGAGCCGCATGAGGATTGAGCCAAAACCTAAACAATGATCGCCGTGGAAATGGGAGATATAAATGCGATTGATCACTGTCGGCGCCACGTCAGCAAAAATCAGCTGCCGTTGCGTTCCCTCGCCCGGATCAAATAAATGCCCTTCGTTATTCCATCGCAGCAAATAGGCGCCATGATTGCGAAAGCGGGTTGGCTGCTGGCTAGAGCATCCTAAAATAATCATATCACGCACAGTCATCAAATACCTGTTCTATAAAAGTTGAATTTAACTCGCCTTAATGGAAAACACCCGCAGTTTGCCTAAAAGATATCCCGCCAATCCACCGACAATATGGGCAGTATTTGCAATGCCGGGTATGAAATTGAGATGCCATATAATCTGAATGATGAAAGCAATTAATTGAATGGCCAGCATGGCCATGACAAAGAAAAACATAAAGGAGATGACACCGGGCAGCAAATTGTATCCCTCCCATGCTGCATTGCGTTGTCTAGCCCAAATAAAACCTAGCATTCCACAAATAACCCCGGAAATTCCGACAAAATTGGGTCCGCTCATTAAATATTGGGCTGTATTGGAAATAATTCCAACAATTAGCACCAAAATAAGAAAACGGACAGAGCCGATTTTTTCTTCAATCAAACGCCCTAGGACAACTAACCAGATCATATTGAAAAAAAGATGCAAGGGGGTGGAATGAAGCAAAGCCGGTGTAAAAAGCCTCCAGAATTCACCTTGCTTAATTTTTTCAAACCATGGGGTATCAAATGTCAAAGGTTTGGTAGGATAAATAAAGTACTGGATAATTTTGTCATAAACACCTTCCCAATAAGGTGTTTTAGAGTATTTTTCGAGCAAGATCCTTCCTTCCAAAGGCAAATCGGCTAAGTTTTGCAGTTTTTCTAATCCATAAGCGCTCACTAATTTATCCAGAATCTCGTAAGTTTCCGGATAATCATATAAAAGCGCCTTGTTAATCGGAGGAGAGTAGAGGGGAGCTGTCGGCAATGGGGGAGGGGTATAGTCGTATACCGGCTTTGTGACTTCGCCGTAAATAAATAACAGGATGCAAGTCATCAAGAAATAAAGGGTGACCGGACCTAAGCTTTTGACAACGCGGGTTGATTTTCCTATAGGATTTTTAACGTTTTCAAACGAACCTTCAAATAAAGGGAGAGTTCTTTTTTCAAAAACTGGATCATCGGGATTTTGCAAGTAACGGTTCAACCATCTTTGAGCAATATCAAAATCATCCTCTTCGATGATCCACAGATTACTTTTAAGATTGCCGTATTCATCGCTTCCCCAATCTTTAATGGTTTGCATATCGCACTCATTATTGATTCCTTCCTGTGTTAGAAATTCAGAAAAATCTTGAGCACGTTTCTGATCATCGAAAGTGTGGATCAATCTCATGAGCAACACCCTTTTGAGGTGCGAAGACGTTGAATTTTCTGGATGATCTGCGATGTAGACAATCCAGGTATCAACTCGACAATTCGAATTTCGCCGCCAAAGGCACGCACTGTTTCGGCTTCAATGCAATTTTCTCCATATTCAGTTCCATTCACGTGGACATTGGGTTTGATCATACTTAGGATTTGACGCGGATCCACTTCATCAAACCAAGTGACAACATCCACAAATTCTAAAGCGGCCATCATCTGTGCGCGATATTCAAGGGGAATCAACGGCCTATCCGGACTTTTATATTGACGGATCGAACGGTCTGTATTTAAAGCGACAATGAGCACATCAGCCGCTTTGGAAGCTTCATAAATGATATGCAGATGCCCGGCATGCAATAAATCAAAGGACCCATTTAGGGTAGCGATTGTTTTACCTGTTTGCCTGAGACTTGCGACCTTTTCGCGGAGCTGCTCGGGAGAAATTATTTTGCTCATGTAATTTTTTTTCAGAGGATTGAGCTCCTTGAACTTTTCTAGCGTTTCGTGATTTAAAGGCAATTTCATAGACTTCATCGTAATGCTCCACAAAATGGATCGTCAATCCTTTCTTGATATTTTCAGGCAATTCATCATAATCGCGCATATTATCTTTTGGGAAAATTAAAACTTTCAAGCCGGAACGTCTGGCTGCGACTAATTTTTCCTTAACGCCCCCAATACCCAAGATTTTTCCTGTAAGGGTGAGCTCGCCCGTCATTCCCAGATTATCAAGCACAGGCACTTGGGTCAAGAGGGACAATAAGGCTGTGACCATGGTGATTCCGGCGGAAGGACCATCTTTAGGTGTGGCGCCTTCAGGGATATGGATATGGACTTCCGATTTCTCAAAAAATGTGCAGTTCGGCGCATATTTTCCGATAGCGCCATGAACATAACTCCAAGCGATTTCGGAGGATTCCTTCATCACATTTCCCGCCTGGCCCGTTAGCTTCATCGTCGTTTTTTCAGCAGGGGTTTTAATGGCTTCAATATACAGAGTCGCTCCTCCCATGGAGGTCCATGCTAAACCCATGCAGACCCCAATCGGTGTCTTTGCATAAAAACGGTCGCTCGTAAAGATAGGTTTGCCTAAGTATTCTTGAATATTTTCAGGCGTGATTCGATAGGAGTGTTTAAGCGGAGGCAGTAACTTAGTTTTTTTGACGTCTGCCACTTCATCAGCTTTGCGTTGATCCTGCTCCTTGACGATTTTTACAGCGACTTTCCGCAATACCCGTTTGATCTGATTTTCCAGATTGCGCACACCCGCTTCACGCGCATAGCCATTGATCACCATCTTCAGCATCTCTGTGTTAAAACTGACCTGTGGGGATTTAAAGCCCATGGCTTTGCAATTGCGAGGGATCAGGTACTTTTTGGCGATCTCCAATTTCTCCTGCAAAATATAACCAGAAAGACGAAGGATATCCATCCGGTCTTTGAGTGGCTCAGGGATTGTGTCTAAGACGTTGGCGGTAACGATAAATAATACATCTGAAAGATTACACTGCACATCCAGGTAATGGTCGAGGAATTCGACGTTTTGTTCTGGATCTAGCACTTCCAATAAAGCTGAAGCAGGATCACCTTGATAGCTACTGCCCATTTTGTCCACTTCATCCAGCATGATGACTGGATTCATGGTTTGCGTGAACTTCAAGGCTTGGATCAATTTGCCCGGCATAGCGCCTATATACGTACGTCGGTGCCCTTTAATTTCGGCCTCATCGCGCATCCCCCCGACTGAAAAGCGGTAAAATTTGCGGTTGAGGGCACGGGCAATGCTTTTCCCGATGCTGGTTTTGCCAACCCCCGGAGGACCTACTAGGCAGATAATGCTTCCGCGCACGCCGCCGGAGAGCTTGCCAACGCTGATGAATTCCAAGATGCGTTGTTTAATGTCTTCGAGGCCATAATGATCTTGATTGAGAATATCTTGCGCCAAAGTCAGATCGTGGCATTCCTGGCTATGGATACCCCAAGGAATGATAGTCAACCAGTCGAGATATCCGCGGCAAACGGCATATTCAGCAGAATGCACATCCAAAGCGCTTAATTTTTCGATCTCATCGTTGATCACCTTCAATACATCAGGAGGAACCGTGCGAACTTTTAAGCGCCCTTCAAACTTTTCTCTATCGATCGCTTTATCATCTTTTTCAATGCCCAATTCTTTTTTTATTGTTTTGAGCTGCTCGCGTAAAAAGAACTCTTTTTGGCTTTTAGATATTGTTCCTTCGATTTTTTTAGTGATGCTATTTTGAAGAATGCTAAGATCGAGCTCTTTCTTAAGTAAAATAAGGGCCTTATCGATGCGTAACTGAAGATCAAATGCCTCCAACACTTCCTGCATCTCTTCCCTTGAAGCTGTGGTCAAGGCGACGGCAAAGTCTGCTAGCTTTCCCGGTTCAGTGAAATCGGAATGGCCTAAAAAAATCTGCAGCTCTTCTTTAAACAAGGGATTAAGGTTTAGAAGTTCTTTAATAGTAGAAATGATGCTGATCGCATAGGCTTTAAGCTCGTCAGTGACTGTGGGATTGTCATCGTGGTAAGAGACCTTTGCCTTTAAAAATCCCCCTTTAGGCATCGCTTTAACGATATTGATCCTTTTTTCCATATTGACGATGATCTGCGCGCCTCCCTTTTCCATAGGAATAATGCGCAGGACACGGGCCACCACGCCCACCTGATATAAATCATCAAAGCCCTTTTTATAGACATCCCCCTCTTCGCTTTTGGTTAAAAGAAGGCCTAAACATTTGTGTTCGGTTTTGGATATGATTTTGAGCTGTTCGTAAAAATTGCCGGGTTCAATGACGATTGGAGCGGCCATTCCCGGGAAAAACGGGCGCTTAAGAAGAGGAAAAATAAAGAGCTCGTCGGGAAGAAATTGCGATTTTTTTGATTCGTGTGATTCGTCTAAAGAATCGATAATAGCATTTTCTAACTCAGCATCATAGGAAGCTGAGGGACTATTTTTATCCAAAGGCTGCCTCGAAATATTTAAATATAATTAATCAATGACGCTCTTAAATTTAGGTATTCATTTTATCACGGAGCGAAGAAAAGCGAAAGCATTATTTAAACATAACCAAAGTTATACCACAGAGCTGGTAGAATCGAGTTTAGGCTTTTTTTGGCGTGCAGCGACTTATCGCCTCACCCCAAAAAATGTCCACCTTTATTTTTTTCTTTTCGTAGAGGCTTTTTCTAGGTAAACTAGCCTTATGATTAATACAACGCGCTTTTCGGACTATCGAAAGTTAGCCGAATTAAAAGAAGAGCAAACTCTTCATCCCAAAGCTAGCTTCTCCAAAAACCATCTTCGCCATTTTGGAGCCGAAGATGACCATCGGTTACCTTATAAAAGGGACGTAGACCGGATCGTCCATTCCAAAGCTTACTCTAGATACATTGATAAAACTCAAGTTGTCTATCTCGTAGAAAATGACCATATCACCCACCGAAGTTTGCATGTCCAGTTAGTCAGCAGCTTTGCTCGAGGAATTGCCGAGATCTTACGGCTTAATCTTGACCTAGTTGAAGCGATCTCTTTAGGACATGATGTAGGTCATCCGCCATTCGGACACGAGGGAGAGGAATACTTGTCTGCCTTGTCTGAAGAATATCACAACGGCCCTTTCACCCATCCTTTGCAGTCCTGCCGTTTATTCACTGATATTGAACCTTTGAATTTAGGTTTGGCGGTGTACGATGGTTTCCTATGCCACGACGGCGGCATGGCCGGAACACATCTTGTTCCCCGTTACGGTAAATCCTGGAAAGATCATCTTGAAGATAAAATACTGAAGCTTAAACAGCCTAATGCTAACATCATTCCCGCAACTTTAGAGGGATGCCTCGTAAAAATATGTGATACTATTAGTTATTTAGGGCGCGATATTGAAGATGCCATTAGCTTAGGCATTCTAACCCGCGATCAAATTCCGCGCACTTTGCTTGGCACCTCCAATCGTGAAATTTTATCTGCTGTGGCTCAAGATATCATTGCAAATAGCTATGAACAAGATTATATTGCATTTTCAAATGAGGTCTTCGAGGCTTTAAAAATACTCAGAACATTCAACTTCGAACATATCTATATGCATCCTAAATTAAAGGTGGAATCGGCTAAGATTCAAAGGAGCTATCGCTATTTATTCGAAACCCTGTTGGAAGATCTCAGCAACACATACAAAAAAAGCTTCATTTGGACAAATTATCTCCATAACAAAACAGACAAATACCTATCCTCTTCATCTCCAACCCAACAGGTTGTCGATTACATTTCAGGAATGACCGATAGTTTTTTTGTGAGGACGTTGGAAAAACTTCTCGTTCCCAAACGGATTGATTTATCATAATGCCTTCATTACTCATTGAATCAAGTACCGAACGGGGCATGGTGGCCATTTATGATGCAATGGGGATTCTATATTGCACACACCTGCCTTTTGGGTATGAAAATTCGAAACATTTGATTCCAGCTCTTGAAAAAGGGCTTCAAATTCTTAACTTTAAACTGGAAGATCTTCAATATATCGCTGTAGGGATTGGACCAGGGTCCTATACCGGCATCCGGATCGGCGTCACGATTGCCAAAACCTTGGCTTTTGCCGCCAAAAAACCTCTTGTCAGCATCTGCTCTTTGCAAACATTTATTCCTTCAGAAGATGGTTCTTTTGCCGTCTTATTCGATGCTAAAATCGCTGGTTGCTATATCATCACAGGAACTAAAGAGGGCGCTCATATCACCTATGATTCTGCCCCTGATGTATGCGATCTTCAGGCATTGGATCAAAAACTAAAAGGGATCAAACAGATCGTCGCTCCTAATAAAGCCAGGCTCAAAGCCAAACTCGATAGCCTTTATCCTCATGCACAATGGTCATGGGAAGAAAGAAATCCCGATCCCATATATATGGGAATCCTGGCTGAGCAAAAATTCGAAGAGAAAGATTTTACGCTTGATGGAATCATCCAAATTCTATACATGCGTAAAACACAGGCGGAAATCGAAAAAGAAAAAAAGGAGAGCGAAGATTGATTTTTTGGTTGAATGACCAATTTGTATTGATTTATATCGCAAGCATCGTATAACATGTCACCATGTAAAACAGGTAAGCGGCACTAATTATAAGTGTCGTTCATAGTAACTACAATCAGGTTGGAAAAATAGATGACATCCGTAAAAGTTCGCATAGGCGATTCCATCGATAAGGCTTTAAGAGCATTAAAAAAACGTCTCGATAAAGAAGGTGTAATGAAATCAGTAAAAGCCCACCGCTTTTATTCAAAGCCTTCAGTAAAGAAACGCGCCAAAGCAAAAGCAGCTTTAAAATATAAAAGAACTCGCTAATACGAAGTGGCCCATGTAAAGCACGAGCCGCTTCCTCTAATGCACTCTGCTATTTTTAATATTCACAAGCGATTAAGCTTCAATAATAAATGGTGTGTATTTTTAGTGCTATTATTTGCTCTCTCTTCTCATGGCAAAAGATCAATTCCATCTGATGGCAATTAGCTGCTTGAAGTGCTAAATTTAGTAGCTTTTTGAGAATTTACATGATATGCTTATAAAAAACAGTAAAGTTTATTGATAATAAAATGGACTCTCTTATGACCGATTATTACGACGCATTGCAGGTTCAAAAAAGCGCAACTCAAGATGAAATCAAAAAAGCTTATCGTAAGCAAGCCCTTAAATACCACCCTGATCGAAATCCTGGCGATTCCGAAGCAGAAAAAAGATTTAAAGAGATCGCTGAAGCTTACGAGGTCTTGAGCGATGAAAAAAAACGGCAAGCTTACGATCATTATGGAAAAGCTGGCGTCGGTGCAGGCATGGGCGCAGGAGGCGGTGCTCAAGGCTATGAAAGCATGGAAGACGCTTTGCGCACCTTTATGGGAGCTTTCGGAGGCATGGGCGCAGACTCCATTTTTGAAAATTTCTTTGGCGGCGGCGATTTTGGCGGAGGGCGTGGTGCTGGCCGTGCAGCCGGAAGGCAAGGCGCTAGCAAAAGAGTCAATATCACAGTTTCATTTGAAGAAGCGGCCAAAGGGGTAGACAAAGAACTTGTCATTACTAATTATGTCACATGTAAAACATGCAATGGGCGCGGATCGGCAAGCAATAAAGGGATCAAAAAATGCACCCGTTGCGGCGGAGCTGGCCAAATATTTGAACAGCGTGGATTTTTTAGCATGTCGATGCCATGTCCGCAATGTCATGGCGAAGGGCAGGTGATCGCCGATCCCTGCAAAGAGTGCAACGGACAAGGCGTCGTCAAAGAAAAGCAGCATGTGAAAATCCATATTCCTGCCGGCGTCGATAGCGGCATGCGGCTTAAAATGAGCGGGTATGGAGATGCCGGCCAAGGTGGCGGACCTCCTGGAGATCTTTATGTCTTTATTTCTGTTGAACCCCATGGAGTTTTTGAAAGAGAAGGCAATGATATTTTGATCGATTTGCCCATTAGTTTCACAGAAGCGGCTTTGGGATGCAAAAAAGAAGTTCCCTCGGTCTTTTCCCATATGTGCCGCATCACTATTCCCGAAGGAACGCAAAACGGCAAAATATTCCGAGTGAAGGGGGAAGGCTTCCCTAATGTGCATGGACATGCCCAAGGTAAAGGGGATCTGCTCGTCAAGATTTTTGTCGAAACCCCCACCAAATTATCTGAAAAACAGCGGGAACTTTTGAATCAATTCGGTGAACTGGAAGGGCCTGCCAATCTGCCCAAGCGGAAAGGGTTCGTCGATAAAATCAAAGACATATTCACTTAATGTAAAGGTGGATCGATGTGTAAGTGGCAAAGAGGCATTGGTGCGATTATTTGCCTTCTCATGTCATTTGAATCCCTCGCTGCCGCTATACCTCAAAGCAGCGCAGAGACACTTCGTTGCGATAGTTTTATCCCTAGTCCCCGGTTGCAACATCTTTTTGATCGGTATGTCAAAATTTATATGGAAGGATTTCCGGAAGGTGCTACTTTCTACGGCTATCCCGGGTTTGATGAGCTGTGGACAGATTTGTCAGAAGAGGGTTTTGCTTTACGACTGAACCAAATGGCTGGTTTGCTCGATGAATTAAAAACGATCGATAAGTCCATTCTTTTAGAAGAAGACCGTTTGAATTACGACATTTTTGAAAATGTGTTGGAAGATTTCTTGGCTGCAGCTAGCTTTAAAGGGGAATATATGCCCTTCAATCAAATTGAAGGGATACACATCAACATTGGCCTTATCTTTCAGGCGATGTCCGCCGCATCCGAAAAGGAATATAGAACGATTCTCTCCCGATTAAAAAAAATTCCGGTGCTAGCTGAGCAAAACATCACTCTTGCTAGAAAAGGAATGAAAGAAGGGATCGTGCCTCCCCGTATAACGCAATTGAATGTGCCCGATCAACTGTTGAGTTTAATGACTCCTCAAATCGTCGATAGTTTTTTATATACGCCTTTTTTAAACATGCCTGATTCCATCCCGCTGCCCAATCAGGCGGCGCTCAAGCAGCAAGCCCAACAGATACTTGAGAAAGAAGTTTATCCCGCTTTGCAACGGCTGCGCACTTTTGTAACAAACGAGTACATTCCACATTGTCGAGACACCATTGCCATTTCCGATCTGCCGCAAGGCAAGGAATGGTATGCCTATTGCATTAAATCAATGACCACAACCGATTTAAGCGCTGACGACATCCACCAGATAGGCCTCGATGAAATGGCACGCATCCGGAAAGAAATGCAGCTTATTCTCGATCAATTGCAATTTAAGGGTAGTTTAGAACAGTTTTTTGAATTTTTGCAGAGCGACCCCTGTTTTTATTATTCACAGCGCGAAGACCTTTTGCAAGGCTATCGTGATATTTTGCAAGGCATCGAAAAGCAATTGCCCTTGCTTTTTGGAACTTTGCCGACCACTCCCTATGAAGTTGTGCCTGTTCCTGAATACAGTGAGGAGCAAGCGCCGGGAGCTTATTATCTTATGGGTTCGCCGCAAAGGCCGGGCCGCTTTTACGCCAATACGTCGCACTTATCGCTGCGATCCAAATGGGCGATGGAAGCGTTGGCCTTGCATGAAGCCCTTCCCGGGCATCACATGCAAATTTCGTTGGCTTTGGAAAACACTTCCATACCTTTTTTTAGAAAGCTATCATCGTTTACTGCTTATGTGGAAGGGTGGGGCCTTTATTCTGAAAGGCTAGGTTTGGAATTAGGCCTTTATCAAGATCCCTATTCCAACTTCGGCCGTTTATGCGGCGAGATGTTTCGCGCGATAAGATTAGTTGTCGATACCGGCATCCATGCATTTGGATGGACACGCCAGCAAGCGATCGATCTGTTTAAGGCCCGCCTCGGCGATGGAGGGCATGATATTGAAGCTGAAGTCGATCGCTACATTGCGTGGCCGGGACAAGCATTGGCGTACAAAATTGGCGAACGCAAAATTTGCGAAATGCGCAAGTACGCTGAAAATAAACTTGGAAGTAAATTTAATATCCGTGCCTTTCATGACGAGGTCTTGAGCAAAGGTGCATTGCCTTTATTTCTTTTTGAAAGCCGCATGAAAGAATGGACAGCCAAGCAAAAAATGCTTGATTAGAAAACGATTGCTTTGGCTACCCTATCTTGTGGGGCAATGCACATGTCTAGCTGAATTCCTCTAGCCTCTAAAATCCCTCTGATAACACTCAGCGCCTTTTCCGGAGAATTACACTCGCTTGATAAATGCGCTAGATGGACATGTTTCAATTGAGCGTGATAGATGTGGCTAAGCAATTGACCGCAAGCTTCATTGGAAAGATGCCCGCTTCGTCCTAGAACGCGCTGTTTATAAATCATGGGCCGTGATGACGCATGCACCATGTCAGGTTGATGGTTGGCTTCGATGTATAGATAATCGCATGCTTGCAATTGATTTTGCACAAGCGATGTTACGAACCCCAAGTCTGTGCAAAAACCAAGTTTTAGATTATCGGTGCGAATGGTAAAAGCGACAGGATCGGCCGTATCGTGCTGCACGCTGAAAGGATGAATTTCCAAATCGCCGAATTCAAATGTTTCACCTGTTGAGAAGATCTTGAATTTGGGACAATCGTGGAAAGCTTCTACGATACCCTTGGCTGTTTCATTGTTGGCTAGGACAGGAATACCCATCTTATAGGCAAGCACCTTCAACCCTTGAATATGATCAGTATGTTCATGGCTAATGAGAATCGCATCGATATCTGCTAAGTCGACATTGATCTCCTCTAGTTTGGCTTTAGCCGCTTTAGCGCTAATTCCCGCATCAATGAGAATTTTTGTTGTTTTGGTGCCCAAATAAATGCAGTTTCCTTTTGAGCCGGAAGCAAGCGGACAGAATCCTTTCATCGTAATAAGCCGGTAAGATAAAGTTGCATTTCTTATAAGGCATTAGGTTGAATAGTTAAAGGAAAAATAATTTCTTTCTGGATTGACTGCGGAAAATTTCTTTTGTATTTAAAAAAAAATATTTGACAATGATTTTTCGATCAAGGATAACACTGTTTTTTTAAACCAAAGGAAAACCAAATGAAAAAATATCTGGCCATCACTGCAACCTATTTAGCTTTTGTCTTTAATGTATCTGCAGATATCACTTCACACTTGCAGACCTATTCTAAGCTTGATTGTTCGTTTGAAGAAAGACAAGCTTCTGATAAAAAAAACAAACGCCGCCCTTCGGGACGCCCCCATCCTCATATGCCTGTCGAAAAGGGGACTAGCGTCAACTGGTGTGGATATGCTGCGGCAAACAACATCGAAAATCCAACTAACGGAACTGTACGTGCTGTTAGCGGCACATGGACAGTCCCCAGTCTTGCTCCAACGCATGAAGATGGCTATACGGCTATTTGGGTAGGGATCGATGGATATAGCAGCCCTACGGTCGAACAACTAGGTACGGAACATGATTGGAACAACGGTGTGCAACAAAATTCAGCATGGTATGAAATGTATCCAAATCCCTCCTTTCAAATTAATGGATTTCCTTTAGATGTGGGAGATGTGATCCAAGCTGAAGTGATCCATCAAAAAGGCAATCAATTTCAACTGAGCATCGTGAATCATACGAAAAACGTCTTTACTGTGATTCCAGGCAGTCGGACAAAATCGAATGTCGCAAAAAGAAGTTCTGCAGAATGGATAGTAGAAGCTCCGTATTCTTCTGAGGTGCTGCCTCTTTCAGATTTTCAAGAGATCGCTTTTACAAATTGCACAGCGATAATCAATGGAGTTAATGGAGGTATCTCTCATCAAGGATGTCAAGCGGATGCGTTGACGATGTCAACCGCCGAAGGATTAGTTAAAGCCGCCCCTTCGAATCTAGAACATAACAATGAAAGCTTTACAGTAACCTGGGCGCATGAGTGATTAAATTTCTGCGGCATGAGGTTATACCGCTGAGGAATAGGTCTAGCGCCATTTCCTCTTTCCTCTTCGTGCCCGTGCCCGTTTGCTTTTGCCGTTCCCGTTCCTGATTCAAATGATCTGAATCGGAACAACGACAACAGCAAAAGCAAATTTACACCGGCACCAAAAATCATATATTCGAAATGATTTTTTTCTTTTGACATGCATTTCCATAAAATAGTTGTATACAAAATCAAAACAATTTTGCTATGTTATGCCTCATCATTCATCCTGAAATGCTGTTTTAAAGGAATCGCCATGTCACCTTCACACCGTTTTTACCTATCCATTCTCTATTTTTTTCTGGTTTTTCAATTCGATCTTTCTTTTTCCATGGATACAATTGAAGTTCCCAAACCTGAAGAAATATTAAACAATTCATCCGTATTAACAGAATTTGAGGGGCTTCCATCCGCCCTTGTAGCCGGTTGTGTGAATGTAATTACCGGTGATTATCAAGAAACTGAAGTTGATTTGACGCTGCCTGGTGTCTTTCCTCTGGAATTGACCCGTCACTATAGCAGCAGCAATAAGCGCAAAGGGACTTTAATGCAAGGTTGGAACATAGGGCATAGGGGCAAGCTGCTTTTTTCTAAAAAAACCCGTCATGAATATGCTGTAGTCAAAGAATGCGGCCGGGGAGAAATGCTATATAAAGGCGATAAGCATGATGGAGATCTTGATATCGATGATGAGCTTTTTAAAAAAGGGCTGACTAATTGCGGAGCAGGCGAATTAAGCGGCAAAACACATATCAAAAACCACAGGCTGCGCCGTGATAAAACCGTGATTAATCTCATGACAGGAGCTGGCGATCGGTACACGTTTTGGGCTGATACAAACGATCATGAAAATGACCGGAAAAACGATATTCGTTCCTATATGCTAAGGCAACTTAGCCAGCCCAATGGAAATGCACTCTTATATAATTATCATCATCCATTAGGCATTGTTAAAAGAATCATAGCAGTAGACAAAAGAAACGATCCAACTCAAAAATTATCTTCCATTCAAGTTAAAAATTTGCCGAGCTTGGAGCGTTTTGAACAGTTTCCAGTGCTTGAATATGATGCCAACGATGGCTTATGCCCCGTGCTTTAATAAGTTCTCTCTCATGGGTCATAAAAAATATATTTTATCAGAAGTTGTGCGTCCGCATGGCCCTTGGGTCAAGTATCATTATGCCGGTAACACCGGGAAATTAATCAGAAAAGAACGCCCTGGCGGGCGCTATATGCGCATCCAATATAATGGAAAAAATGTTAGCCGCCTTATCGGACCGGTTGGCACCGATTCAGCTCCCCGTATACTTTATAAATTTAAAAAAGGAAAAAAAGATTCCCATACGCATTCTATCGACGTGGAAGACGCTATCGGACGCCGCACAACTTATAAAATAGATGATAAGGATCGCCTATCGGCCATTGTGCATTATAGCAACGATCTTCTTCATTACAGTGAAGAATTCGAATGGCTTAAATCAGACTTAAATGCGCGCTCCTTGAAAGATGCCGCCGGAAATACTCTCTTTTGCCGCACTTATCGATACGATTCATTTGGCAATGTAACTGAGGAAAATCTCTATGGCAATTTGACAGGAGAGGAAACCCCAGTGAAGCATTTTTTACTTTTAACCAAAGGGGAATGCTATCCCATCAAGCGGAAGGAAGTACGATAACTCGCAAGGCATGAATTTGCTCGTCGTTGAGGAACACCCCGGATTGGAATATCGCTATTCCTATCATCCGGACACCGATTTGTTATCTGCAAAATATACGATCTACGATGGAAAAATTCGCATGCGGGAATTTTACGGATATGATGATTATGCCGCTCCCAATTTGGAGATCGTCGATGATGGATCAGGCATTGAACGCCACGATTTGACCGATGTGACCGAAAGGCGCATCAAGCAAATCACCAATACAGACTATCCTCCCAAAGGTCTTCCGTTTATCATATGCGAAAAATATTTAGACTTAAATACCCATTCTGAAGTCCTCACGAAAAAAATTGAAAACTATTATAGCGGACAAGAGGGGTGGTTGAGAGTTCAGTGTCATACGGATTGTTACGAGAATTTAGCCTATAAGCTCGAATGGAAATACGATTGGCAGGGAAATCCCATTCAAGAAATGGATGCCCTTGGACAAACAATAACGCGTGCTTACGATGAAAATAAAAATATCACCCATGAAACAACTTCAGGTAAAACTAAACGGTTTACTTATGATTTCATGGATCGTTGCATTAGAGAAGAAGAGCAATGGGACGATGGAACGGTCTTGGTGCAAACGTCTCGTTACGATGCTGCCGGACAAAAAATTGCTTCAACAGACGCCTATGGACAAGAAACATTGTATGCATACGATCTGGCCGGCAGAGTCTCAAAAATCACAGCGCCGTGTCATGAAGGAACAATCCAACCAGTTGTATTAAAAGAATACGATCCTTTTGGAAATGTCATTAGCATCACAAATCCTCTTGGTCATAAAACGACAGCTGCTTATACCACTAGAGGCAAGCCCTATCTCATTCAATATCCCGATGGCACCTCCGAAAAATTTCGTTATACCTTGAAAGGTGAACTTTCTTACGCCGAACATAAAGATAAAAGTTATACATGCTACGCCTATGATCCTTTATCCCGCTTAGTCCGCACAGAGGACTACTCTTCGGAAGGAACTCTTCTAAAATCTACCAGTGCCGCCTATAACGCCTTTCACAAATTGACTGAAACAGATGCTTTAGGTCATGCCACACACTTTTCTTACGACGGTGCAGGTCGTTTGATTAAGCGCGAAAAAGCGAATAGAATTGTCACTTATGCATACGATCGTTTAGGTCGCGTAGCCCTTACCAAAGAATGCGATGGCCATGATTTTATCGCTCATATCCAAGTCTACGACAATCTTGACCGAATCATTGAAGAACGTAAAGAGGATGCGACAGGTCAAACGTTTTGGAAAGAAGAATATGAGTATGATCACGATGGAAATCGTTGCACTATTAAAAAATTTACCGATGCCGGAATGGCTACAACATCCATCCGATTTCTCCCCGGATCCAAAGTGTTGGACGAGATCGATCCTTTGGGAAATCTAACGCACCACAGACATCTCTATAATTATAGAAATCATCTTGGCCTCATCGTGCCCTATGAAGAGGTCGCCGATCCGATGGGAATTCGCACCGTTACGATTGGTGATGCCTTGCAAAGAACCACAAGCGTGGAAGTGTTTAATCCATTCGGCACTCTCATTCAAAAAGCTCATTATGATTACGATGCGGCAAGCCGTTGCGTAAAAACAGTAGATGTTAGCCTACCGGAAGGCAAAGAAATCATCACTTCTTATCAATATGATCGTTTGGATCGCCTGACAGCCAAAACCGAAGCTGTCGGCACACCCGAACAAAAGCATACCCGCTTTTCCTATAATGTTTCAGGACAATTAGAAACGATTGTTAAAGCAGATGGAATCAAAATATTCCATACGTATGATGCCCTAGGTAGATTAAAGGAGTATAGTTCTTCGGATGGCTCAGTCCATTACAGCTATCATTACGATCTCAATGATAACCCCATCCGTATTCAAGATCTCATCACCCACACCGCAACGATCAGACAGTACAACCCGCATAACGAAATGATCGAAGAAAAGTTAGGCCATGGTCTAGATATGACCTATCGCTATGATAACATAGGCCGCTGCATAGAGGTAACCTATCCCGATCAATCCGGCGTTAGCTATAGTTACACAGGTGAAGCATTAGTGGCCGTTAAAAGATTTCAAACCCATGGAACCCTCTCCTATGCGCACACCTATGATAAACGAGATCTTTCAGGACGCGTGCTTGAAGCAACTTTAATAGATGGAGGAAAATTTAATGGAAAATATGATTTAGCGAATCGCCCCATTGTACGCGCTTTTGAAAGATGGAAAGAAACGGATATCCAGTATAACTCTATTGGTTTGATGACTCACCGCTCCTTAGAAGATGCGCAGGGAATAACTCCTTGCAGTTACATTTACGATGACACACGGCAGCTCATGCATGAAACCGGTTTTTTTGAACATCGCTTTGTCAATGACTCACTGTATAATCATCTGTCTAAAGATGGCATACCTTCCCCCCATAACGCATTGCATCACATTCTGACCGATGGAATTTATCAGTATAGCTACGATATTTTAGGAAATCGACGTCAAAGGGGCAATAGCAGCGACAAAATTGATTACAATTATGACGCTTTGGACCCTTAATAGCTGTCACTCATGGATCCAAGCAATGGCGCTATACCTATGATGCATTTAATCGCCGATTAAGCCGAAGCGCTTGGTCACACTCTGACGGCCAATGGCACTTAGAAATGAACGAACGCTTCTTATGGCAGGACACATGTGAAGTGGGCACCTGTGACAATCAAGGCAACATTGTTCAACTGCGGATCCTTGGAGAAGGGATATCAGCCGATGTCGGAGCCGCTATCGCCTTTGAATTCAGTGGAGAGCTTTATATTCCACTAAACGATCACAACGGCCGCGTTGTCGCCCTTTTGAATAGCACCGGACAAGTTGTGGAAACCTCTCGCTATAGCGCCTTTGGCGAAGAGCAGGTTTTAAACGGAGCAGGACAACCCATTGTCAGCCTTAATCCCTGGAGATTTTCCAGTAAGCGCGTCGATCCCGAAACAGGATTTATTTATTTCGGGAGAAGATATTACGATCCTGTGACAGCCCAGTGGGCTACACCCGATCCTCTAGCCGATGAAGATGGGCCCAATCTCTATGCTTATGTCCACAATAATCCCCTTGGGTATTTCGATGCTGAAGGATTGTTTTCGCTTTCTAGCGTCTTAGGCGAGCATAAATGGACCACAGTGATCATGGCAGCTGTCACGGTGGTAGAAGCAGCCTCTGTCGTTGGCATGGGAGTGGCCGGCTTGGCTGAAGGCTTGCTCAGTGGTTACGCAGACAGTACATGTACCGCCATATCTTTAGCGCTGGATGCCAAAGATCTCTACTCCAGTGGAGCCGAAGCCTCAGCCATATGGACCGAGATGTCCGCCGCCGCTAAAGCCAATATGATCGGCAAAAAAATTGGCGAATTCGTAGGCATCGCAGCCAGTTTTACACCACCAGGTCGATTAGGACAGCCCATAGTTAAAACCTGCATTATGGCCGGTCACACCGCGACCAATTTAGCTCGAGCCGCTGGCAGCAGTACCCAAAAAGCTTATAACGTAGCCAAAAAACGCTCAAAGCTAAAGGCAGCCTTAATACTGTAAAAAATGCCGAGACTTTAACTCATAACGGGAGTATGGTTGCAAGGGGGGAGTAACAGGAAGTACAAATCTTGCCAGTCAAGCACGAACTAATCATATTTTATTTGGTGATGCCACAGGTGGGGGACATCTTTACCCTGGCATCAACGGTAAATCTTCTTTTCCAAGTTCATGGGATTCTAATAAAATTATGCACAATATTTCCGATATAGCTACAGATCCAAAAATTCCATGGCAACAGATAACCGGAAAAACCGGTGCTCAATTAACCAGAAGTGGATTGCCTGTGCGATATCACGCAATCGGTACACGAGAAGGAATAACCATAAAAACGATTATAGAGCCTAGAGGACAAGGGATAATTACTGGTTATCCAATTCCGTAATTATTTTAAGGAAAATATCAAATGAAAAATAGTCAATTGCTTATAACACAACTAACTCAGTTGTTAAATGAAGTTAAAAACAGGTTACCACCAAATGATATTAAAAACATAGTTGGATTTATTAAAAATAATGAGTTTGGATTAGCCTACGAAACACTTTGCACTCAACTTTATGAGTATAACATACAGATCTCTTGTGAGTTTTATGAAAAGATTTCCTTCTGCGGAAAATCAATCAAAATTCAACCATCTATATGGGTGCCACTAAAAGAATTGATAATGGATAAATAAATTTATTTTTATTTAAAGATTAGGCAAAAAGCTGCAAAAATAAAGTTTTATTATAGATAAGCTAACTATTTTTTTTATTACGGATAGCCAAAGTGATGTGCTATGAATGAATTTGATAAACGCCAATTAGATATTATGATTCAAAAAATCCATGCATTTAATGAGGGGCATCTTCATTTGTCGGATCTAATTTATGATTTAAAAGCTCTTTTAAAGATTTTAACAAATCAAGACCAACATTGGAAAGATATGTTTAGAGGCTATTAGTGGGATTTAGAACAAGTATATGCCATAGCCCTTGAGAATGAAAAATTATGTCTAGATTCTGAAGATCAAAAGATTATAAAAAATGCAATTGAGAAATTAAAAAAGTTAGTTGAGCTTAAATTATATTCTAACCCCAACTGCAAATCTCAAAACAATTAAATTTTTTTTAATATATAATCCTTAAATCCGAAACGTTTTTTTCCAAAAAGCTTTGAATAATCATGCTCATATATCCGATGAGAATTTTCAAAAGGAAATAAATGATATTTTACAGTTTCAAAAGGAAGTCTCAATACTGTAAAAAATGTCGAGACTTTAACTCATAACGGGAGTATGGTTGCAAAGGGGGGCTAAAATCTAATCTGGTTATCAAAGAAACTTTACAGAGTAAAGGAATGATCACCAGTCAATATAAGCTCTCAGCTTCTGAAGCATTACAAACTGGAGAAAAATTTCTTGGAGCTGGCTATCGAGAAATTGGAAAACCTGGAAGGGGCGTTTTTAGAAGTGCAGATGGTTTAAGACAGTTCCGCATTGATACCGGTTCTATAACCGGAAGCCATGCTCCAGGAGCTCCTCATGTTCATCTGGAAGCCTTTAAGATTAACGCTAAAGACCCCTATATAAATAATCATATTATATTCTATGAATGAAAACGAAATGAAAATTGGAGTTATCGGTAAAATTATAGAAGGAAATCTATGTGGATGGTTTTTTATCATAAAAGAAGACTTTGAAGAATCTGGAGGGTACCTAATTCTCATTTCTAAAGATCGTAATATGTCTAAATATGCTGAAGGTTATGATTATTGGGCTGAAGATAAAAGTACATTAATAGATATGCTTACAGCTTTTAAATGGAAAATCCAATGGTTAGATGAAATTTCTCATGATTGAAATTTATCTTGTTAAGCTTTGAACCTCGTTTGAAAAGAAATGCATGTATTCTTCCTCAAATATTTTTATTCGACGTTTGCGTTGATTCGGAATAGATGCATCTGTCGCCATATTCTTGCGGATGCAATAACAAATGGTAAACGAGTAGGAGATCCAAGGAAAGCAAAGGATGCGGTCAAAATTGTTGAAACAATGTTTAGAAACGGCAAAAAATACGATCTAAATATTATTTACCGTGAAATTGATAAAACAATAATACATTTTCATTATGAAAAGGTATGTATTAAATGAAAGTAAACATAGAGTTGGAAACAAGCGAGAGTAGAACATTCGGACATTGTTTTTATTATGAAGAAGAATATACTTTAGAATACAAAATTGATTTTTTTATAAAGACGCCTATCATAAATGGTTGGAATAATTTTTTGTTAATCTACGATACAATGACTATTGTTTTCGATCAAAAGCGATATTTTATTTCATTCGATGTCTATACAAACGCGGCTTTATGGACTTTCAAAGAAAGTATAGAGGTACCAACAAATGTCCCTAAAGGATTTTTTAAGGTTGATGTAGAACCTCAAGATGATTCGAATAGATATTCCTATGACTTTTTTCCAAGTTTTGAATATTCGAAAGACGGAATAGTAAAAGTCATTTTTGCTGAAACAACATCAAATTTTTATCAGATAAGCAATAATTTAATAGTAGGAATTACAGAAGATCAAATTAGCTATTTTTATTATGATCTAAGGTAGGGAATAACACACACGCTTCAGTCCAAAGCCCCGCTAAAACTATTTTCTTTCGTCCTGTCTTTTCTACAGCTTTGCGAAAGTTAGCATCTAACCAAGCGTTGATTGAAGTGCGATCAATAATTGTTTGATTTCGAGCAACAGAAGTTATTTCAGGCATCAGAGGACCGCTAAAGCTATCTTTAGCCACTGTAGTTAAGATAAGGGGGATATTAAAAGTTTAGCCGTCTTAGCCAAAATAACTGTGTTATGCATAATGGACAGACGATCGTGACTCTGAACGCCGAAATACATGGCTGGTTGATAATCAATGAGAGCAACGGCACAATTTTGTGCAGTTAAAAAATCGGTATATTTAGTCATAGTTGTCCTTTTTATTAAACTTTGTATCTAAAATGTAACATAGATGTCTTGTTAACCGATGTCAAAAAATATTTTGCTTACATAATTCACCATAGAGCAAGCCTTTTTCGTGCCCGTGCCCAGCACGAAAAACGACACACTCGCATAAAATCGTTGCCGGTTTGAATAAACTATGCTAGAACCAGATTTAACCAAAGAAGATATGAAAAAATCAAAGGCGCTTTTCCTTGTCATCACTTTTGATCCCTTTTTTTGTCATTGCTGCGAGTTCGCAAACGACTGAAACTTTGCCGGCTATGTCCGTCAAGAGCTATCGAAGCTTATCGCACTCAGATGTATTTAAGACCCATATAAAGAAAGCCAGTAGCCGACTCATTGTTTGCTCCTTAGAAGCCGCGCTAAGGCAATTTCTACTTTATAGCTTGGTGATTATCAATAAATTTATATAATGAGGTTTAATCAAGAACCTTCAAAAAAAGCAAAGTTATGAAAGATAACCCATTTGATTTCCTCATCCGCAATAAGCCGCAGAAAAAGCCGCGTAAGCAAGGCATCACTGAAATTCGGGGTCCTTATTATTCGGTGATGGGAAAAAGATATCTTGAAGATGTGCTGGAAACCATGGGCGTCTATATCGATAGTTTAAAGTTTGCCGGCGGTTCCTTCTCTTTGCTCCCAAAAAAGGCTCTCAAAGATTTAATTGACTTGGCTCATCAACACGATGTGCTTGTTTCGACAGGAGGATTCATCGAGTTTGCCTTGACTCAAGGCAAAGAGGCTGTCGATCACTACATCAAAGAGTGCAAAAATGTAGGATTTGATATTCTTGAAATCTCCAGCGGTTTTATCACTTTGCCGACAGAAGATTGGTTGAGAATTGTCGAAAAAGTTCAAAAAAGCGGTTTAAAAGCTAAACCTGAAGTAGGCATTCAATTCGGAGCCGGCGGTGGGACTGCAGCAGCAGAATTAAAAACCGAAGGCGTTCGAGATGTCGAATGGGCTATTCAGCAAGCTCGCCTGTTTATAGAGGCAGGAGCGTATATGATCATGATCGAATCGGAAGGGATCACAGAAAATGTCCAACCTTGGCGCACCGATGTCGCTGCAAAAATCATCAATGCGTTGGGAATGGAAAAAGTGATGTTTGAAGCAGCCGATCCTGAAGTTTTCACTTGGTATATCAAAAATTATGGACCTGCAATTAATTTATTCGTTGACCATAGCCAAATTGTCCAGCTGGAAGCCCTTAGAGCAGGGATCTGGGGTACCAAAAGCGTTTGGGGTCGCATCGTGAGCTATTCCTAAGCCAATCATTTTCTCTGCCATTTTCTGCCGTAAAACGGCAGGGATCAATTGACAATGCAAGTGTTAGTAGCAGGTTGAAGAGTATTTATCGGTTGCTCTTTTGTAGGTTGCTGCTCGATAATAATCCTGCCTTTAAATTCTGGATGAAGATTTGCAAACTTCTCCAAATCTTTCCAACATTGTTCCATATATACTTTTGCAGGAGAATAACCGTGTGATATTCCCAAAGCGATCGAATACTGGTTCAACAACGTCTTAAATTCCTTTTCTAATTCTGGAGAAGCTTTTAATATCTTCAAAGGTTCGCACTTCTCTTCAAGAGGATCATGTATCGATGGATGATTTACGGCCGACAGGTTCTCGTTTTGTGAATAAGAGGGTTCTCCAATCACTGGATTCATTATACGCCTTAATGGTAGAAGATTTATATGTTGATTAACCTCAACATGCCTCAAATTAGTTGAGAAGAGCAAGAAAAAGATAATCAATTAAAAGGATTTTGTCTAATGAACGTTTATCCATTGCATTGTGAAAACCAAGAACAATTTGATTTGATTTGCAATCCATTCAATCAATTTTCCAAACATAAGTTATCATGGTATTTGATGATCGAAAAGGATGAACTGTCTTCTAATTATTATCCGTTTGTCTCCAAAAAAAAACTGACTTCCGCCCATTCAAGTATTCAAATCGATAATTTTCTCTTTGATTTTTTTCAAAAAAACGCACAGTGGTCTGCAGCTAATCCCAAACCCATTAGAAAAATCTACAAATGCCGCATTCAACCTTCTAAAAACAATGCACTCATCGAAAAATTTCACGACTTATATCCAAATTTAAATAAACATGTATCTTTTAAAATTGAAGCAATCAAGAAAACAAAAGTTCCAATTAATAACCAGTCCGATCTGCTTATCTTATGCAAAGATGGAAGAATTTTTACTTACTCCAAGTTATTTGAAAAAATAACAACTTCCATAAACATATATATTCAAACAGATCGGATACTTAAAATTCTATTTCCACATATTCAGAAAATAATAGATTTTAAATTATATAGACAGGAGGTGGTGGGTTTATTAATTATATTTTTAAAGAGAAAAAAGATCGTTAATAAAATAACAGATAGTCCGCTCCTTTTGGAGCTATATAAACTAGCTGACTTTATTATGCATTTCAAGTTAAAAACTGTGCTATTAAATCGGATCAAAGTTTTTTATTTAAATGATGAATTTCGTTATGAAGAAATTATTTCTAATATACTGTGTCTGAGCTCCTATCATCCAAACGATATTATCATCAAATGGGCCTGTGATAAATTTATTTCTTTGTATAATAAAAAAGATTACTACAATTTTGGCATCACATTAATTCGACATAAATACATTATTGAAATTTTAAAAAACGATTTTTTTCGAATATTTAATCAAAAAATATTATTTTTAGATCTTATTGCATGGGTTAAAAATATAAAAGAGGATCATTCTATAAACATACTCACCAAAAAAATCGACGGTTCTTCCATCATCGATTACATAGAATTTAATCTGTTTAATTCAGAAGACATTCAAGAGATCATCAAAGAAAACGAATCAGAAAAAATTTGCCAAAGAAGCTTATGGGATGACATGTGTCAAAAAATCGCGGCAACAAAGCAAAGCAAAAGCATATAAAAATATTTATAGACAAAAAAATATTTGATCGCTAAGATTTCATTTCTCAAGCTTTCCACACTACACTTGGAGTCATCTATGAACTTGCCCCCTTTAATCTGCGAGAGTCAAGAGCAGTTTACTCGAATCTGCAAACCTTTAAGCGAGCTAAACGAAAGTGTACTTTCTACGGCATTGACTATTCAAAAAAAGCCTGACAAATCTGCCTATTATCCCGCCTGTCAACGTTTAGATGAATCTAAACCCGCTTTATATTCCGATGATTCGATAAATAAATTTATTTTGGAATTTATCAAGGCAAATAAAAAATGGGGATTAGATTTCGACAGTTTATTTTTAAATATTTATAAAGTTAGAGTAGCTCCATTAAATAATGAAGCTTTAATGAATAAGTATGTGAAGGTTATCAATGAAATTGGCGGAGTCGGGATAGATCGATATGTAGAAACAATCGCTTCACTTAAAAATAACATTTCAAAATTGGAAGAGGAAAAGGAGCAGCTCAAAGATCTAGTTATTTTTTGTGCAAGTGATAAATTCATATGTACCCATTCACAATTATTTAGAAACTCGCAGTTTTTTTTAAAGATTGACTGCCAAGAATATGAAAATTTTAGAAATGATTATCCTAATGTTCACAGGATGGTTAAATTGACAGATTTTGAATATGAAACAGTAATAATTTATATTAACTTCTTAGAAGATAAAAATGTTATTAATTCTATTAAATACACTTCTGAAATTATCGATCTTTATAAATTAGGTGATGTTCTCAAATGCATGTCATTAAAACAAGCATGTTTTGCCAGGCTGCAAGATTTGAATTCCAAAGAGAAATTTTCCTATTTTAAGATCCAATCCATCCTTGTAACGTCTCAATTGAAGGCGAGCGATCCGTTGATTCAGTGGGCTTGTCAGCTCATGGCCAACCAATACAAAAAGTCTGATTTTACCAAACAAGGTTTTTCGATTATTCCTCGCGACTATCTTATTGAAATTTTGAAGCAGCCAAAGCTTCAAAAAGTTAACCAGAAATCGTTATTAATCTATCTTGTCAGATGGGCAAAAGAAGCTAAGAGAGGCTCTGAAAAAACTTCGCATTCGGCCATTTTGCTTGATAAAATTAATGAAGTGGCTTTGATTAGTTTCATTAATTTTAAATCTTTTACGGATGAAGATGTTAGGGAAGTCATTAAAATGAAAGAGATGAAAATCATCTGCAAGAAAAAGTTATGGAGTCGGATTATTAAACTGGTTGATTCCACTGTTTTAAAAGAGAGTTTTCTTAAAGATTTTAAATGTGAAACTAAAGGTGATATTAGCGAAATTTTATGGAGGGTGGATGATGTGCGCCATGTTCGTCCAGGATATTGTTATTCCCCTAATTTTACAATTAGAAGAAATGCTTTTTATCTAACTTTTAAAACGTCTGAATTTGTAGCTAATGCAATAAAGAAGGGGTATTTTTTAGAAATTAAATATGAAGAAAACACGCAAAATGAGATTTATAAAAATATTCGTCTTGGATTCGATTTTAAATTTAAAATATTTTGTCAAACAAAGTTGATAAAAGAAGGCTCTTACTCACCAACCAAACAAAAAATCCATGAACCTATCGAGAGAATACATTTTGCTTCGATAGCGTTAGATAACGAAAAAAAAATAAATATTTCGTGTTTGATCGAGCCGATTAAAAAAAATAGCACACGAAATTTGTCTGATAGATTAAGAAATTGAGAATGAATTAGAAAATGAGCTCTTGCCGTTTTTCGTGCCCGTGCACGTTAAAGGCAAAACGACCTTTGCAATAAATCTAGAGCCATTCGATGGTAGCAGGGGGTTTTGATGTAATATCATAAACCACTCTATTGATCTTAGAAACTTCATTGACAATTCTTGTACTTATCCTCGACAAAAGTTCCATCGGTATGATTGAAAAGTCAGCCGTCATCCCATCCACGCTAGTAACTGCTCTGAGCGCTATAGCATGCCCCTCAGTGCGGTGGTCTCCCATGACGCCAATGGTTGTGATAGGCAGCAAAACAGCAAAAGCTTGCCAAATGCTAGTATAAAGGCCTGCTTGATGGATCTCTTCCAAAAAGATGGCGTCGGCTTGTCTTAAGATTTCTAGCCGTTCTGCGGTGACTTCTCCAAGAATGCGGATCGCCAAGCCTGGTCCGGGAAAGGGGTGCCGCCAAGCTAATTGTTTAGGAATGCTCAGCTCTTCGCATAGATGTCTTACCTCATCCTTGAACAATTTGGCGTTCGGCTCAACAATTAATCCCTCTCTGCGCTTCTTTTCGACAATGGGTGGAGAAACATTATGGTGGCTTTTGATTAAGGCGGCTTGCTGGCCGCACCCTTTTCCACTTTCAATTAGATCGGTATAAAGAGTGCCTTGGCACAAAAATGTTTTATGATTGGGCTGCTCTAAATTTGATAGCTCTTTTTCCAAAATTTCAATGAACAGCTGTCCGATGATGCGCCGTTTTTCTTCGGGATCAGTGATCCCTTGCAGGGCTTTGAGAAATTGATGCGATGCATTGATAAAGACGAGATTTTGCATGCCATGCTGTTCCAGTAATTGCAAGACTTGCTGACTTTCCCCTTTGCGCATCAAGCCTGTATCGATGTGAATGGGAATCACCCTATCGGGACCTAACGCCTTATAGCAAAGAAAGGTCGCAACGGTTGAATCAACACCGCCGCTGACAAGGCTGATCACTTTTCCCGAACCGACCTGTTGCTGGATCTCTTGAACAATGGTTTCCGTATGGTGCTGTAAAGTCCATGATCGGGAACAGTTGCAAATATCCAGAAAATTTCCAAGGATGAGTTTGCCCTTGAGTGTATGAGTCACTTCGGGATGGAATTGCAATCCATACTGCGGAAGATGCGTGTGTTGGATAGCGGCGATCAATTGGTTTCGACTGATCCCTATGGGTGTAAAACATGCAGCGAGCGAAGCGATGCTGTCTCCATGGCTCATCCACACCAATTCTTCCCTTTCAAGTCCTTTGAAAATGGGGGTTGGGTGTTGGAGTGTTATGGTTTGCTTGCCATACTCTCCAGCGGGCATGGGTTTGACCGTTCCTTGCTGCAATGTATTTAGCAATTGCATGCCATAGCAAATCCCTAAAATGGGAATGGAGCGATCTAGCAATTTGGAATCGAAGTTGATTTTACCACGATGGACCGACCCGGGTCCTCCCGATAAAATAATCCCTTTCGGATTTTCTTTAATTAGATCATCCATTGACACCGAAGGGGGGTGAATTTCAGATAGCACATTTAACTCGCGGATCCGCCGTGCAATCAGATGGGTGTATTGAGATCCAAAGTCGATGATAATGATTTTATCTAATGCTGGCATGGTACTGTGGCCTCCATTTGGCTGATCTCTTCAAGTCGCAGATTTTGAAAGGCATCGGCTCCTTCGGTCGCAGGATATTTTCCGGTCATGCAGGCTGTGCAAAGGTCTTCGATGCCGATAGCTTGTTTTAGATCTTGCAAGTCGTTATAGATCACGGCATCTGCATCGATCGCTTTGGCAACTTCTTCCATCGATTTTCCATACGCAACCAACTGATCTCGATGAGGGAAGTCGATCCCGTAAAAGCATGGATAGAGAATGGGGGGATAAGTGGAGGCGAAGTAAACTTTTTTTGCACCCGCCCTTCGCGCCAAAGCCACTGCTTTTTTTGAAACTGTCCCTCTGACAATACTATCATCGACGAGAATCACGTTTTTATTTTTAAAGACATAGGGGACAGCTTCCAATTTATGTGAAACAGCTTTTTCTCTTGCTCCTTGCGTGGTTGTAATAAATGTGCGGCCGATGTGCGGCTTTTTGATGAGCCCCTCTTCAAGGGGGATGTTAAGGGTGCGCGCTAAATTAATGGCAGCTGGACGAGCCGATTCAGGAACCGCTACAATCACATCTGCTTGCAAATTCGCCTTGACGATATGTTTTGCAAGCGCATGACCTAGTGATGAGCGGATGCGGTAGATCTCCTGATTCTCCATCGTTGTACTTGTATTGGCAAAATAAACAAATTCAAAGCTGCAATGGAAATGAGGTTTTTCAATGAGCTGCCTGCGGTGGATATTTTTATGCATGTCGATAAAAACAACTTCTCCGGGTTTAATCGTTTGGATGTTTTGAAAATTAAGGAACGATAAGGCTTCGGTTTCCGAAGCGAAGGCGTGGGAATTTGCGCTAGGCTGCGAACCGTATAATAAGGGCCTAATCCCTTGCGGATCCCTGAAAGCGATCATGCCTAAACCCGTAATCATGCCAACCACCGAATAGGCTCCAGAGGCACTTTTAAAGATGTTTTGAACAGCCAAACAGATGCCATCAAAATCGATGCTTCCATGCGGTAGTGATTCAGCCAACATATGCAGGATCAATTCGATATCGCAGGAGGTTTGAATGATGGCAAGGCGGCTCTGAAGTTCTTGTTTGAGCGGAACATAATTCACCAGATTTCCATTATGGGCTAAGGCGATGAGATGATTGCCGTGAACAGTCGTTTGCGGCTGGCTGTCTTCTACACATCCTTTTCCAACTGTCGCATAACGGATATGACCAATTCCCCACAAGGCTTTGTTACAGAATGAGTGGTGGGGATGAAAGACCTCATGAACAAGGCCGAGGCTTCTTTTTAGCTCATGCTTTCCGCTAAAGGGGTCATAGGTAAACACTCCTGCAGCATGCTGCCCTCGGTGTTGCAGCTTGATCATTCCTTGATAAAGCGCTTCATGGATAGGCCTGTTTCCAACAATCCCAAAGATGCCGCACATATTAAAACTCCTTAGCACGAGTTTAAATTCAAGTCATAGCCTTCTGGCGGTTGCAAAATTCCATCGATATAAACATTTCTTTCTTCATCAAGCCCCAATTTTCCATTGCCAATCAAGTTGACAGCAGCTAGGCAAGCTGGCCAATCGCTCAATTTTTTCTGCTTTTCTTGGTGCATATTCGATTGTTCTTCGCTGACCGGATAAGTACCGGTATAATGGACCCAAGGTCCTGAGACTAATACAGGACCCGAATCGATCCCTTCATCAACGAGGTGTATGCTGGAGCGCGTGCGCGTTGTTCCTTGCAATAGCGCTTGATGCACAGTGTGCTGTCCTGTAAAGGCGCGGCTTCCATTGGGTTTCAAAATAGTGAGATCAGCCGGATGGATATTGATGATTTTATTTTTAAATCTCTCCAGCAATACCGGCGTCACAATTTGCATGTAGCCTGCCAGAATGATCAAATCGATTTCAAAATGGTATCTTTTAGCGCATGCTGTGATCAATTCTGCAAGTTCATCATCATAGTTTTGTCGTGTTTGAAGATCTGTGGAAGGGGATTTTTTTTCTTTGCAAAATTGAAAAAACGAATGGTAGATTACAGGAATGCCTGCTTGGCGGCCAAAGTTTTGAAAGCGACAACAGCGATTGCTGGCGAGAGCTTTGATTTGAAAAATAGAAGAAGGATTCGATTTTTGATAGTTGAGTAAATAGTCAAGATTCTGACCGGATCCCGATCCGAACACAACAACATGCATAGGTTTACTATTGATTGGATGATAAAGAAGCGTTAATTGTGCATTCTTTATGTCCTGCAATGGATAACCTCCTGTTTAGGTAAAGCTTGAGCGGCGATGTCCGATCTGAAGTGAGCGTCATTAAAGAGAATTTTGCCGACGTTTTCATAAGCTATGGCGGCAGCTGTTTCCAAGTTGTCAGCGATGCCTGTGATCCCAAGCACCCGTCCGCCTGCGGTGACAAATTTGCCTTCAGCATCAAAAGCAGTTCCGGCATGGAAGACACGGCATCTGCTTGCGTTTTTTATTTGATCCAAACCCTTGATTTCATATCCGGTCTGAAAGTTTTCGGGATAGCCTCCTGACGCCATTACAACGCAGCATGCTGATTGCATTGTCCAAGCGATCTCTTTTGCCTCAAGCTTGCCTTGCGTGCATGCCAACATAATTTCAGCGGGATCGCTCTTCAGCAACGGCAGAACCACTTGTGCTTCGGGATCGCCAAAACGGCAGTTATATTCTAAAAGTTTGGGCCCTGTTTTCGTGAGCATGAGTCCAAAATAGATCACGCCTTGATAGGCGATCCCCTCTTTATCCAATCCTGCTTGCGTTCTATCGATGATCTCATCTTTGATCTGATGCATGATTTTACCAGTCACAAAAGAAACTGGAGCATAGGCTCCGATGCCGCCTGTATTGGGCCCTCGATCCTCATCATATAAACGTTTGTGGTCTTGAGAAGGAACCATTGGAATCATCCGTTTACCGTCGGCAAAAGCCAGCAAGGAGATCTCTCTTCCCTCCAACCGCTCTTCGAGGACAATGGCATGTCCTGCGAGGCCATAGCGATTTTCTCGCATGAACTTATGAATGGTATCCAATGCCTCTTCGGAAGTGGAACAAACTGTGACACCCTTGCCTCCGGTCAAGCCGCCGCATTTGACCACAATTCCGTCCCAATGGGAAAGGCGAGAGAGCGCATCAGCCGCTTCATCGTAAGAAAAGCAAGCGACGTGGGAAGCAGTGGGTATTTCATGCCGTGTCATGAACGCCTTAGCCCATACTTTGCTGCTCTCCATTTGCGCAGCCTGCCGCTTTGGGCCAAATAATGTCAACCCTTCAGCGGCGAAGAAGTCGGCAAGTCCATCGGCTAAGAATTGCTCTTGCCCTACGACTGTCAGATCAATGGCGTAGGCCTTGGCAAATGCGGCAAGCGTTGTGAAATCGCGCACATTGACTTGGTGAGGGGTTGGCTGACATAATAATGTTGTTCCCGCATTGCCCGGAAGACAATAAACGACATGTCCATGCTGTTTGAAGGCATGTACGAGGGCATGTTCACGTCCACCATTGCCTAACACAAGGATCTTCATGTGCACATCTCCATTGTTTGGAGTATTTTAGAAGCAGCTAAAGCCGCATTTTTAGGATCAATGACGGTCAAGACAGGAACTGAACTGGGCATTTGGAGTGAAGAGTGAATATTTGTAAGATAATCGCTATAGTCGCTGAATGGAGGACATGCAATCACCGGCCATTTCAACTGCGCCGCCACAACCCCCGATAAGGCGTTGCTTCGACCGGCAATCGTGATGCACACCATTGGCTCAAGAGATTTATTGTACTGAGCGATTAATTCGGCCACCCGTGCGGGATGTTTATGTGCGGACGCCACAACGCTTTGAAAAGGAAGATGGTTTTCCCTAAGAGCCGCTGAAATCTTATCGACATGGGCTTGATCTTTTTCGCTGCCGCTGATCATCAAGGCAAACTTTCCTGCGATCCGCTGCGACTTCTTCAGGTTAGCCAAAACTCTTTTAGGAACATCCTCTTCGTGGAAAGGGAGTGATTCACCTGTTATTAGCTGATAGATGTCTTGATAGCTTCTGCGGGCTGATTCACGCACCTCATCAGGCAACGCTGGCGCTGATCCCTCTCCGGTAAAACCATGGCTGCGCATCCATTCTCTGATAAATTCTTTATCCGGATATTTAATCTCTTTTGAATCGTAATCTTTTTGATACCAAAAGCGGGAGGAATCGGGTGTGTGGATCTCATCGATCAAAATGAGCTGATCATTTTCATCCAAACCAAATTCATATTTGGTATCTACGAGGATAAGCCCCTTCTTTTGAGCCATCTCTTGGCCCCGTTGGTATAAACTAAGGGCGGTGCTTTCGATCCCCTTCCATTGCTGAGCCGTTACGATCCCTTGTTGAATTAACTCCTCTTTAGTGATATCCAGATCATGTCCATGTGTGCTCTTGGTGGTGGGTGTGACAATGGGCTTAGAAAGAGGGGAATTATGTTTTAAACCATCCGGCAGCGCGATGCCGCATTTGATCCGCTTTCCAGCCTGATAATCGCGTGCAAGCGAGCCGGCCAAATAACCTCGCACAATGACTTCCACCATCAAGGGGCGGCATTTTTTTACAATTAAAACATTGGGATCTGGATGCGCAAGGATGTGATTTTGGATGATATCTTTAGTTTTATCAAACCAAAAATGGGATAATTTGGTGAGCACTTTGCCTTTATCGATAATGGACTCAGGCAAGACCCTATCAAAAACCGATATGCGGTCGCTTGCAATCAAAGTTAATGAGGTGGTGTCTTCATAGATGTCGCGTACTTTACCTGTACGCGGAACGCCTAACTCTGGAAAAAATGTCTGTTGTAGTGTTTTGGGCATCGCTTCTCCTTAAAAATTATAATATTGCATAAGGACGGCCTGTGCGCTCTTTAATGGTAAAAATAACGTTCCCCTGTAAATAGCATGCAGAGTCCTTGCTCATCAGCCGCTTTAATGACCTCTTCATCGCGCGTCGATCCGCCGGGTTGAACGATCGAACGGATCCCTTGTGCTGCAGCGAAATGGATGCTGTCGTCAAAAGGAAAGAATCCATCGCTTGCCATGACACAACGTCCTAAATCACTTTGAGGATTATACTTTGGCTCCGAAGAATGCTCTGTAAGTAAATTTTCAATGGCTTTAGGAGTAGCTAATCGTTGCAAGCTATCGATGCGATTGGGCTGGCCTGCGCCGATGCTAAGCAATTGATAGCTTCCCGGTTCATATTCTCTGACGATGGCGATCGCATTGGATTTGGCGAATTGAACCGCTGAAATAGCAAAACCATACAGTCCCTGCTGTTCCGCTTTAGGTTGATTTTTTGTGACCACTCCGATTCTTTTGTCACAGCTTGGCTGAAGCAGGATATCGATGGACGGATGGGCTGCACGGTTTTTTTGGGTTTGCACCAGCATGCCGCCGCTGATGCTTTTGTAGAGAGGGTGTGCCTGCGGTAAAAAAGGCATTTCAAGCAGCCGCAAATTTGGTTTGGCAGATTGAGCCCAAGCGACAAAGGTTTCATTAAAATGGGGGGCAATGATCACTTCCACAAATTTACTTTGAAGCAGGTGGATCATTTGTTCAGTCGGAGAAGAGGTCAGTGCGATGATACTGCCGAAGGCGGATTTTGAATCACCAGCCCAGGCCATTTCAAAGGCTTGCGCGATCGTTTTTCCGGTAGCGTAGGCGCATAAGCTGCCGTGTTTGACAATGGCTGCTCCGTGCTCTGCGCCCCGTTCTTTCAGATCAAATGCAGCATAATAAGCCAAAGTGGCATCGTCGTAATTATTGTATGAAAGCTCTTTGCCCGATAACACCTTGGCTTGGGCAATTCCGTGCTCACCTTCAAACTGATAAACCCAAGCTTGCTGATCGGGATTTTCTCCGTAACGCAGCCGCCGTCCACGAGCAAGGGAGGGGCGGTGAGATTCCTGCTCTCCCAGCCGCTTTGTAAATTCGCGCGCTAGCAATGTTTCATAATCGGCGCTGACATTCATGGCTTTGACGGCTAATCGCTGCCTTGTTTCCAGAGAAAGACAACCCTCATTTTTTTTGAGCTCTTCCAAAAGCATCATGTAATCCTTTGGATCGACTGCTACAGCAACATCCGCGAAATTTTTGCTGGCGCTGCGAATTAATGTCGATCCGCCGATGTCCATTGATTCGACCAACTCTTGCATAGGAAGTCCATGCCGTTGCGTCGCTTGTGCAAAGTTGTAGAGATTGCAGACGACAAGATCGATGGGTGATATTCCAAGCTTTTCCGCTTCTATGTCATCCCTTCCACGGCAAAAAAGAGTCCCTCCAATGATGCGCGGATGGACGGTTTTGACGCGACCTTGAAAGCACTCAGGAAATTGTGTGTAATCGCTCAAAGGGGTGAATGCAATCCCTGCCTCTGCTAACGCTTTCGCAGTGCCGCCGGAAGCTATAATCGCGATGTGCGGATTTATTTGTCGAAGCCCCTGTGCGAATTCCTTAATCCCTTCTTTATCTGTCACGCTGAAAAGCGCTGTTTTGACAGCAATTTTTTTCGTCATAAGTGATTCTCCAAATGTTCCACGATGTTCTTGAAAAGGATAAATCCATCGTGATAAATGGGCAGCGGCTGCTGGTTTCTTTTCAATTGTTCTTTAAGGCGCATCCATTGCGGATGGTGTATAAAAAATAGGGCTGCTTCGGGATGCGCCATCATGCCGAGAATTCTTCCCGTTGAATCGCACACACCGGCTATGTTCTCCATGGATCCATTAGGGTTATGGTCATATTTCAAAACGATTTGTCTGTTTTGGACCAAGCTTTGCAAAACGGGCGATGAGGCAATAAATTTTCCTTCGCCATGCCTGATAGGCAGATATAAATGAGATAGCCCTTTGGTATAGGGGCAATGTGAAGAAGGTGCTTGATGCTGTACCCAGCGGTTTTCGAAACGGCCATGATCATTAACAGCAAGGGAAGCTGTCTGTTGACTCTCATTTCCTTCGCTTCCTGGTAGAAGTCCAAGTTTGACCAAAAGTTGAAAGCCGTTGCAAATGCCTAAAATGGCATTCCCATCGCTAACGAATTTCTTTAAGCGTTGTTTCAAAGAAAAAGCTGTTAAAGAGGAGCAATAAGTCATCTTATTTGCAAAGACTTTGGCTGCACCTAATTCATCTCCAAATGAAAAACCGCCGGGAAATAAAAGCAGTTGAAAGTGGTCGAGCGAAATTTCTTCGGAAAGAAAGCGACGGGCATGCTCAATTGTTGGATCAGCTCCGGCAAGCTGGCAAGCCAATTTCAATTCTTTTTCGCAATTGATTCCATACCCTGAAATCACAAGAGCTTTTACTTTTGCTTTTGTCATCTCTTTTTATTTCCTCCTCAATGGACTTTGCCAAGACTCTTTTAGGGCATGAATATCTTCATCCATAATCAGATTGCCGTGCAATCCACGGATCATCAGTCTTGAATGGCTGCTGACTGTACCGATCTGTTTACAAATACAGCCTGTGAGTGTTTCTTCAAACTCAGCCGCACAGCGCGGACTCACCGTTGCAATCAAACGGCTAGCGGATTCGGAGAAAAGAATTTCGGGATCGGTTAAAGCGCCCTTAACCGGAACACGACTGAGATCGATCTCCATGCCCATGCCTCCACCGAACGCTTTTTCCGCTAATGCGACAGCTAAACCGCCATCTGAGCAATCGTGGCAGGAGGCTGGAAGCTGCCGTTGGACTGTGCGATGGAAAGCGTGGTAATTTTGTTTGGCTGTTGCAGCATCCACTATTGGCGGAATTCCCCCGGCGAGTTGTTTCATGCCGGTATATTCCGAGCCGCCCAGTTCATTCGCCGTCAGTCCAATCAAATAAATCAAATCGCCGCTTGCTTTGGTATCCGATGATACAGCCGTTTCAACCGCATGGATTTTTCCAATAGCTGAAATCAGTAGAGTGGGAGGAATCGAGATTTTGACAAGGCCATCCTTGTAGTCGTTTTTCATGCTATCTTTGCCTGAAATGATTGGAGTTCCAAAGCTTGTCGCATAAAGGTAGAGGGCTTTGCAGGCTCGGACCAATTGAGCCAGCTTAAATTTTCCATCTGTTGTTTTAATTCGATCGTAAATCGGATCAGGCCAGCAGAAATTATCTAAAATAGCAATATAGGACGGATCGCATCCAACTGCCACTAAATTACGGATAGCTTCATCGATTGCGCATGCAGCCATGTGGAAGGTATCAAAGTCGCTATAGCGAGGGCAAATTCCATTAGCGATGCAGATGGCTGCTGATTCTTCGGTATCTTGCATCAGTTCAATCGGACGGATGATCGCTGCATCGGCAGGGCTGTCCAGCTTGACACCCACTAAAGGCTTAAGAATCGTGCTTCCTTGCACTTCGTGGTCATACTGACGGATGATGCTTTCTTTGCTGCAGATGTTATATTGCGACAACAGTGCATGCAGATCGCGACCATAATCAGCCGACATTTCGAGCGATAGGGGAGCAAAATCTTTTGGCTCCCATCTGGCTTCTAACTGCATTTCAGGCACTCCTTCATGTAAAAAACCCATCGATAAAAGCCCTACGGTTTTATCGTGATAAAAGACATGGAATTTGCCGGTATCGGTGAAAGTTCCCAAACAAGAAAGATCTACTTCATGCTGATGGGCTAGAGCTTTAAGCTCGGAGAATTTGTCCTCGCTTACAGCTAAAGTCATTCTCTCTTGCGACTCGCTTAACAGAATTTCCCACGGAGCTAATCCGGAATATTTTAAAAGCGCCTGTTCTAGATGGATTTCGCATCCGCCGGATAAAATGGCCAATTCCCCGATAGATGAAGAAAACCCGCCGGCACCGTTGTCAGTCAAGGTCCGGTAAAGCCCGGCATCGCGCGCTTCCAGTAAAAAATCGTGCAATTTTTTTTGTGTAAAAGGATCTCCGATTTGCACGGCGCTTGAAGAACTGTCTGCATGCAAGGCTTCCGATGAAAAAGTGGCCCCATGGATCCCATCTTTGCCCGTTCGGCCGCCTGCCACTATGATGAGATCCCCGGGCTTAATCTGTTTTTGATGAGAGGGATTGCCTAGTATGGTAGAGGGCATAATACCTGCTGTCCCGCAATAGACAAGCGGTTTTCCTAAAAACCTATCATCAAATACAATGGCTCCATTGACTGTAGGTACGCCCGATTTATTTCCTCCATGCTCAACGCCTAAACGAACCCCTTCAAAAATCCGTCGAGGATGCAACAACCGTTTAGGAAGTGAGTCTTTGCAGGTAGGATGGGCAAAGCAAAAGACATTGGTATTGGCGATCAAACGCGCTCCGATTCCCGCTCCCATCACGTCTCGATTCACTCCCAAAATGCCAGTCAAAGCCCCTCCATAGGGGTCTAAAGCGGAAGGACTATTGTGGGTTTCGACCTTGAAGGCAAGGTTATATTTTTTATTGAAGCGAATGATGCCTGCATTATCAGTGAAAACGGAGACTAGCCAATTGCTATCCTTGGCTATTTCATTGGTTGCTTTTTTGATGTAGGTCTTAAATAAACTGTGGATGACCTCTGTTTTGTTCGGCTCTTTGTAACAGATGCGTGCGTTAAAGATTTTGTGTTTGCAGTGCTCGCTCCATGTTTGCGCCAGAGTTTCAAGTTCCACATCTGTGGGATTAAGACTTAAACCCCATAAATGCCTTTCATGGATGACATCTTCGCGTGCAAAGTAGCTGCGGATAGCTTGCATTTCCTGCACATTCAATGCCAGCTGCCTTCTTTGGCTTAATTGTTCCAATTCAGCATCATCCAATTGCACCGGAATGACTTCAACATCATCCGAATCCGATGATAGTGTGTGACTGGACACATCGGCGTGATTGCTTTGATGAAAGTCGGCAAAAGTTTTGACATCGATAGATTCAATTAACAAATTGCCTAGCAGTTCTTTACCGATTTTATGGACATCCTCTTCGTCCAAGCTTCCCTTGAAAAAATAACAGGTTGATGACCGCACCTCTTCCCCCTCCTCAAAAGAAAGGTCAAGGAAATCTTCAATTGTAAGTTGGGCGATTTTGCCTGAGTTATCGGTAACGCCTGCCTTAAGTGAAACTTCAATCACCCAATCGTAATCTTCCACCTCCCATTCATCCAAACATCCATTTTCCAAGATCGGATCGGTTAAAGGTCCATTAATTATGGCCTCCAGCTGATCTAAAGAGAGCTCCTTATAAATCGAATAGACTTTAACAATGCGCATCTTGTCTATCTGCAACTTTAAGAATTCGCGCGCGGATGTTAACATCCTCTGATTCGCCGATTCAGCAAATTCAGGTTTGCATTCAACAGTCAAACGATGGCACGGTATGATTTCTGTAGCGAATGTTACGCCCATACGACCCCTTCCCCTTTAACGATTTGACCGATCACTTTACAGTCATGATCCTTTTGGCAAATCTGAAAAGCATCTTCTTGATCGAGGATCAAAATCAATCCAATACCCATATTGAAAGTATGGAACATCTCCTCCTCATCGATCCCCCCTTCCTCTTGAAGCCAATGGAAGATAGGGGGAACTTCCCAGCTTTGCTTGTTAATCTTGGAGGCTAAGCCTGCAGGCAGCACTCTTGGAATATTATCGATGAAGCCTCCGCCCGTAATGTGTGCCATTCCTTTGATCTTTATTTTTTTCATCCAAGACATGATTTTTTTCACATAAATGCGCGTCGGGATCAGCAACTCTTCTCCGAGAGTTGTTCCGATCGAATTAAAAGATTGGCCTAAGGGATAACCCGATTTTTCAAGGATTTTTCTAACAAGGGAATAACCGTTGCTGTGCAAACCACTTGAAGCGATACCCACAATGGCATCTCCATTCTCGATTGTTTTCCCATCGATCACCTGATCCTTTCTTACAATGCCCACTGTAAAACCGGCGAGATCGTATTCTCCGGGCTGATAAAAACCGGGCATTTCAGCGGTTTCTCCTCCAAGCAGGACGCATTCGGCATCTTGGCATCCTTGAATAATCCCCTTAATGATTTGTTCAGCTTGAGCCATATCAAGTTTTGATGTGGAAAAGTAATCTAAAAAAAACAAAGGTTTAGCGCCTGCTGTCAGAATATCGTTGACATTCATGGCGACGAGATCGATTCCAATGGTATGGTGCAGATCCATAGCAAAAGCTAATTTCAGTTTTGTGCCCACGCCATCAGTGCTAGCGACCAAATAATCATCGCCCAGTGGAAAAAGCCCGCTGAAACCTCCAATGGCAGGACATAAGGCTTGTATTTTTTTGACAAAGTGCGTGGCTTTATCAATGTCTACACCTGCTTCTTTATACGTTGTCATCTTTGCCTATCTCTTATTTAACGCTTGTTTGACACTCCATTCAGCGAAAGTTCTCTTTCATGCTCCACATCGATATGATGGGATTGCAACATGACCGTATGCACATTCCCCTCCTTTTTGGAAGCTTCGGAACGCAATTCTAGATGGATATTATTTTGACGTAATTTTTGTTGCAGAATGTCAAGCCCCGAGATCCCCATTTTATGCATCCCCTGTTTAAGAGCTTGCATGAGTTTAGGGATGCAATCCGATATTGAACCGCTGCTAGGGATAAACCCTTCTACCCCCTCAGGGACACGCAAGGAGCTATTTTGCATGCTATAGCGGAAGAGGCTTCCTTTCTCCATAGATTTCATCGAACCCATTCCCCGATATTCCTTATATTTCTCCCCTTGCTTAATGTAAGTTTTTCCCGGGGCTTCTAAGGTGCCTGCCAACAGCGATCCAAGCATAACGGTACTGGCTCCCAATCCCAACGCTTTGACAATATCGGCGCTTTTTGAAGCTCCGCCATCGGCAATGATCGGTATGCCTGCCTGACGGCAAATTTTGCCGCATTCATAAACAGCAGTGGCTTGTGCGCGGCCAATGCCTGAAACTTCCTGCGTAGTGCAGATGGATCCCGATCCCATGCCAACTCGGATGGCATCGGCTCCAGCTTGTATGAGAGCTTGACACCCCTCAGCAGTCACTACGTTGCCGCCAATGACTTGAAGGCGAGGAAAATTCCTTTTTGTCCATCGGATCAAATCGATTTCATAAGTGGTATAACCTTGTGCCGTATCGAAGACAATCACATCGGTATAAGCGTGGATGGTTTTAATCCGTTCTTCCGCTCTTTGAGGCCAGGTTTCTACAGCTGCGCCGACCATCAGCTGTTTTTCATAATTGATAGAGGGGGTGGAGGATAAGTTTGCACAAGAATAAGATTTGACCTTTTCAAGCTGTTCAAGCTGTTGTGCAGGAGACATATTGTAATGGATGATGCCAATCCCTCCCTCCAACGCTAAAGCTGTTGCCAATGAAGCTTCAGTTACGGTATCCATTGGAGAGCTGACAATTGGAATATTCAACTGGATGCAGCGGGTCAGTTTTGTCGACAGTTTGACATCTTCTAAAGCAAAATCCACAAGGCCAGGCAGGAGGATAAGATCATCATAGGTGAGACTATGCCCTGCAAATGTATCAAAGAAGTCTTCGATCTTCATCACAACATAAGTAAAAAATTATTAAAGTATTCATACTAAGCAAAAACATTATGGTAAATAGTTTTTTTTGATAGACTCGTTTTTAATATGGTTTTTGAAGTTATCTCGTTGGGGATAAGAGAATTCTGTGCATGTTATTTTTGCCGTTCCCGTTTTAAGAACAAACGGGCATGGGCGCGTAAACGGCAAAGGGGGAGTTTTATGCAAAATATTGTAATTATCGGCAGCGGATTCTCCGGTTTATGTACAGCTGCGCATTTAACAGCCAAAAGCACACAACCCTTTAATTTGTTTCTCATCGATAAAAATCCCTCTTTTGGCAAAGGTGTGGCTTATGGAACAACCGACACCCGTCATCTACTGAATGTTCCAACCAATAACATGAGTGCTTTTAAAGATCAGCCCATGCATTTTTGGAATTGGCTGCAGGTGCATCAGTCTGAATTAAACGGTAATGAATGGGGTCCTGAACAATATGTTCCACGCTATTATTATGGAAAATACCTTGCATCCATTCTGCAGCAAACAAAGGCGCAAGCAGCAGAAAAAAAAATTCATCTCACCCTTATTAATGATGAGGTAATCGATATTAGCCTTTTAAATAAACATCACTTGACGCTGATCGGCAAAAAAGAAACTTTCTTGCCTGCCGATGCTCTCGTTTTGGCCACAGGATTACCGTTCAAGATATTGCCTTGGAAACATCCCGCTATCATCGATATATGGTCAAACTTCCAACAGTTCGAAGAGTATGCGAAAACAGCTAAAGAACAGGTTATATTAATTGTAGGCAGTGGATTGACAGCTGTGGACGCTCTGTGCACTTTAGATAGGCTGAATTATAAAGGAAAAATCTTGGTTGTATCTTCAAGTGGTTCTTTTCCTCAAGTCCATACTGTCGACGCTCATCCCAAACTTAAAGCGTTTCCTGTGGAATTATTCCCTCAAACAGCATTGACTCTTTTGCAAGGTTGGAAACACGCTTTAAATCAACATTCTGAAGTTAATCAGTATTGGCGGCAACTGGTCGATGCCGTTCGTCCTCACATCCCTTCGTTATGGAAAAAATTGGAGCCTAAGCAGAAACAGCGGTTTTTGCGGCATCTTTTTGGTTTATGGAATAAACATCGCCATTGCATGGCACCTAGCAGCGGAAAGTTGATCAAAAAACTCCTCGAACGAGAACAGCTGCAACTGATCAAGGGAACACTTAATGACATCCAACCTCAGCAGGATGGTTCTTTAACAGTCTCTTTTTCAAATCAGGTTGTCAAAGCCTCTGCTGTCATCAACTGCATAGGTCCAAATTATAACTTTGGAGAACAAACTCAGCCTCTAATCTATAAGCTGTATGAACATTCCATGGCTTCCTTTAATAACCTTGGACTAGGCCTTCGACCTTTGCCAGGACACAATTTTTTAATCCATGACCGGCCGCCTATATGGACACTGGGCGCGCTTTTATTCGGTGAGCTTTTAGAAACAACCGCTGTTCCAGAGATACGCCATCAAGCTCAGCAAGTTGCTGCTGAAATCGCCGCTTTTATTTCTGCAAAAGGCCAAAGAGCATTAAAGTAAAATTGGATTTGCAATGAAATTCAATAGTATTCAAAATTAAAATTTAAATATTCATAAGGAGATTTTACATGAAGTATGTTTATGAATTTATTGGAACATTTTTTCTAGTCTTTACGGTTGGCATGACGGTGCTGGATCCATTGAATGCAGGTCCTTTAGCTCCGCTTGCCATCGGATCAGTACTCGCCGTGATGGTATATGCCGGTGGCCATATTTCCGGGGGACACTATAATCCTGCTGTCTCTTTAGCAGCCTGTTTACGAGGAAGGTTATCTTCTGCGGATCTTGGCTTTTACTGGATTGCGCAATTGATTGCAGCAGTGATTGCCGCTTACTTGACAATCTATTTTAAAGGAAGTCCAAAAGCGACATCGATGACTTTAGATATTGCTAAAACGTTGATCGGCGAATTTTTATTTACTTTTGCGCTTTGCTATGTCGTCTTGAATGTGGCTACAGCTAAAGCGACACTTGGAAATTCTTTTTATGGATTTGCCATCGGTTTTACAGTATTGGCTGGAGCTTTTGCCGTAGGTGCTGTAACTAGTGGAGCGTTTAATCCTGCGGTGGCTTTAGGAATTGCAATTTTAAACATTATTTCCTGGCCGGATATTTGGCTGTATGTTGTCGCTAATTTAGCAGGCGGTGCTTGTGCCGCCCTTATTTTTAAAGCCGCTCACCCGCATGATGTATAAATAATATTGTTTAGTGTTTACGTTGGACTTCACGGGCTATTTTCAAGCGGTTTTCGGCGCGTTCAACTGCTTGTTTGGCACGTTCCAAATCTACCTCTTTGCTCTTAGAGGCAATTCTTTTATGCGTACGGGCCAGCGCTTCTTCGGCTCTTTTAATGTCGATCTCTGAAGCCAGCTCAATCGCTTCTGCCAATAAAGTCGCTTGATTTTTTGACATCTCAAAGTACCCTTCGGTCAGCGCCCAAACCCATACTTTTTTATCTTTATCCGTGATTGTCAGCTTGCCTGTTTTAAGTGTCGAAAGGAAAGGGGCGTGGTTGGTTAGGATTTCAAAATATCCGACTGTTCCTGGTGCAATCAGGGATTGGACTTCATCGTTGAAAATAATGCCTTCGGGGGTAGCAATGAAAAGATGATACACGTTTTAAGGCTTCCTTTCTTTTTCTAACTGCTCAGCATTTTTTATAACATCTTCAATCGATCCCACCATATAAAAACTTTGCTCTGGTAATTCATCCAATTCACCATCCACAATCATTTTGAATCCTTTGACCGTATCTTCCCGTTTAACATATTTGCCGGGGCGGCCAGTGAAGGTTTCAGCTACGAAGAAGGGTTGTGAAAGGAAATTTCTAATTTTGCGTGCACGGTTTACAATTAATCTATCTTCTTCCGAGAGCTCCTCAACACCTAGAATGACGATGATATCTTGCAGATCCTTATAACGTTGCAAGATTTTCTGGACTTGCAAGGCAACGGTGTAATGCTCTTTTCCCAAAATATAGGGATCAAGGATGCGCGATGTCGATGTCAATGGATCAACAGCGGGATAAATGCCCATTTCAGCAATTTGGCGGGATAGTGTTGTCGCAGCGTCCAAATGGGTGAATAAGCTGGCGGGAGCGGGGTCGGTATAATCATCGGCTGGAACATAGATGGCCTGCACCGACGTTATAGATCCTGCTTTTGTCGATGTGATTCTTTCTTGCAGAGTGCCTATTTCAGTCCCCAGTGTGGGCTGGTAACCCACAGCCGAGGGCATTCTACCAAGCAAAGCGGAGACTTCAGATCCCGCTTGTATAAATCTGAAAATATTATCGATGAATAACAAAACATCTTTATGTTCAACATCTCTAAAATATTCCGCAATGGCGAGGCCGGTTAAAGCAACCCTCAAGCGAGCTCCGGGAGGTTCATTCATCTGCCCGAAGACTAAGCATGTTTTCGACAAGACGCCCGATTCTTTCATCTCCAGCCATAAATCATTTCCTTCCCGAGTTCTTTCGCCCACGCCGCAAAATAGTGAATATCCGTGATGTTTTTCGGCAATGTTTCTTATCAATTCCATGATGATCACCGATTTCCCTACACCGGCACCGCCAAAGAGGCCCACTTTTCCCCCTTTGGGAAAAGGGCAGATGAGATCGATCACTTTAATGCCTGTTTCGAAGATCGAGGTTTTGGTTTCCTGATCTTCAAAAGCGGGAGGGGGTTTATGAATAGGGGAATAATGCTTAGCATCAATTTTCTCTAAATGATCGATGGGGTCTCCCATGATATTGAGAATTCTTCCAAGTGTTTCTTGGCCGACAGGTACAGTGATGGCTGAACCAGTATCAACGGCTTCCATTCCTCTCACTAGGCCTTCAGTGGATGAAAGGGCGATGCAGCGAACAATATTGTCACCTAAGTGCATGGCTACTTCTGCCGTGACGTCGATCCCTCTTTTTTTATCCTTGATTTGAATAGCGTTTAAAATATTGGGGAACGCATCCGGTGGAAATTCAATGTCTATTGTTGGGCCGATGATTTGTTTGATTTTTCCCTTAGCCATAATTATCTTTCCGCTCCCGAAGAAATTTCTAACATTTCTTTTGTAATTGATTCTTGTCTAACTCTGTTTCTGACTAATTTAAGCGTATTTATCAAATCTTTGGAATTTTTACTAGCTGTTTGCATGGCGAAAACACGCGCTGCTAATTCTGAAGCGTAGGCTTCATAGAAAGCTGTTTGAATGCGAGTCGCGCAGTATTCGGGAATAAGTTGAGAAAAGATCTCCTCCGGACTTGGTTCAAAAATGTAGTTGAGATAGGCCGACTTGCGTTCAATTTTGGGTTTTCCGATATTCAGAAATTTTTCGACGATCACTTTTCTATTCATCAGCGTTAAATAATGAGTATGGATCAGCCATACTTCGTCGTAGTGTCCGTTTGAAAATTCATGTATTAACCGATTAACAAATATTTTTATCTCGTGAAAGGAGATCTTCCCTCCCCAATCTGCCCTTTCATATCGAATGGGCCATTTTTTATTTTTATAATGACCGATTGCTTTTCGGCCAAAAAGGAGGAGATCGATGGCTTCCGGAGTGTAATCTTTTAAAAAGCTGTCGGCAGCCATAATAATATTACTGTTATAGGAACCTGACAGCCCTTTCTCGGCTGATAGAATCACTAGGGCGGTTTTTTTGACTTCCCGTTGCTCAAATAAAGGGTGGGAATACTCTGTAGCAGCCAAATTTTCCAGTATCTCTTTCATCTTAGAAATATAAGGGCGAGATTTTTCTGCTTTTAATTGGGCGCGGCGCAAACGTGCAGCAGCCACTTGCTCCATGGCATCGGTAATTTTCTTAATGTTTTCAATGGAACGGAGCCTGCTCCTAATATCCCTTAGCGAAGTCATAATTGATGTTCTGATTTAAATGTTTGTTTAAAGTCTTGAATGGCTTTTTTCAACGAGTCGATCGTTTTGGGTGCTAAATCTTTTGTTTTGGAAATATCTTGAAGCGCTTCCCGGTAATTGCTTTCCATGTACTTGAATAATTCATGTTCAAATGGCCTGATCAATGACAGCGGAATGTCATCCAAATACCCTTCGGTACCTGCAAAGATGATCACGATCTCTTTATCGAGTGAATAGGGTTTCCATTTCTCTTGTTTGAGAATCTCCACCATGATCTCTCCACGAGTCAATTGAGCTTGAGTCCTTTCATCCAATTCAGATCCAAACTGCGTAAAGGCGGCCAATTCGCGAAACTGCGCCAGATCAAGTCTTAGGCTGCCCGCTACTTTTTTCATCGCCTTGGTTTGTGCTTTGCCGCCAACTCTGGAGGCTGATATGCCAACGTTAATGGCAGGGCGCACACCCGCATTAAAGAGGTCGGTTTCCAAATAAATTTGCCCGTCGGTGATCGAAATGACGTTCGTCGGGATATAGGTGGTCACATCACCTGCTTGTGTTTCAATGACCGGCAACGCTGTCATCGAGCCGCCGCCATTTTCGGCATTTAACTTAGCCGCCCTTTCCAATAAACGGGAGTGTAGATAGAAAATATCTCCTGGATAAGCTTCGCGGCCGGGAGGGCGCCGGAGGAGAAGTGATAGTTGCCTATAAGCTTGCGCATGTTTGGAAAGGTCATCATAAAAACAAACGGCGTGTTTGCCGCTATACATGAAATATTCCGCCATGGCCGCAGCCGAATAGGGAGCGATATATTGCAGGGGAGCCGGATCGGAAGCTGCAGCGACCACAACAGTTGTGAATGCCATGGCTCCATGTTCTTCTAAAATCGCTACCAAACGAGCTACGGTTGAAGCTTTTTGACCGATTGCCACATAAAAGCAATGCAGCCCTTTATTTTTTTGGTTGATAATCGTATCTAAAATAATGGTTGTTTTGCCCGTCTGTCGGTCGCCGATGATCAGTTCCCGCTGGCCAAGCCCTATGGGGATCATGGCATCGATTGCTTTTATGCCGGTTTGCAGAGGTTCATTCACAGGATGCCGTTCTACAACTCCAGGTGCATGATGTTCGATAGGACGGAATTGATCGGTTAAGATAGGCCCTTTTCCGTCTATGGGTTTGCCTAAAGGATTAACCACACGGCCCAGCAAAGCTTCGCCTACGGGGACTGAGGTGATTTTTCCTGTGCGTTTGACAATATCATGTTCTTTAAGACCCTCTTCAGTACCAAATAGGATGACCCCGGCACTATCGGCTTCGAGGTTTAAAACCATGCCCACAGTGCCATTGGAGAATTCCACTAATTCGGACATCATGACATCATTTAGGCCCCAAACACGTGCAATTCCATCGCCAAGCTGCAGGATATAGCCTATCGATTCAAGAGAAAGTTTATCGGAGTAATTTTTGACTTCTTGTTCGATAGCCCATGCGACTTCTTCCGGTTTCAATTGCATTGTATCTCCTAATATAAATTTTTAAACAGGGACCGATACTAAATCATCTTTAAGTTTTTCAAGTTTATGTTTAATGCTAAAATCCAAAAGGGTATTTCCGATGATCAAAATGCCTCCTCCGATTAAAGTAGGGTCTACCTGTTCTTTCAAGGAGAGTTTTTTTTGATAAATGTGCTCCAAATTTTTTTGGATGCGCTCTTTAAACGCGGCATCCAAAGGGGTGGCTGTGATCAAAACACCTTCTAAAAAATCCAATGTTTGATTGACCATTTGATTAAATTCTTTAGCAATATCCGGCAGATAATTAAATCTTCTCTTTTCTAATAAAAAGCAAAGAAAAGTCAGAAATTGATGATCAGTCTCCTTGCCGAAGATTTTTTTTAAAAAGTTCTCTTTCTTTTCTCGAGTAAATTGAGGCGATGAAAAAAAAAGCTTGGCTTGGGGATTTTTTACAAGCATGTCGGCAAATTGCTTGAGATCCTCCGCCCTGTGTTTCAGCAATTCCTTCGAGGAGGTCAAGTGGAATAAAGCTTTAGCATACCTTCTAGCGATTTCAAGATTGGTCAATGTGACTCCATGTGTTCGATCATATCAGCAATAAGCTCTTTCTGATTGTCTTGATTGATATTCTTTTGGAGTACTTTTTCGGTGACCTTCAGGACAAGATCTATCACTTCATTTTTTAGTTGAAGTTTAGCTTTATAGACCTCTTTTTGCAAATCTTCTTGGGCTTTGGTGACGATGGCTTTAGTGGCAGTATGCGCCTCCTGTTTAATTTCTTCGGCTATTTTTTTTCCATGTTCAACAGCCTCAAGAGTTTTAGCGCGTGTGTATGCATCAATCTCTTTAAGTTTTTTTTCATAAGCAAGTTTCAGAGCTTCATTTTGTTTTTTTTGCTCTTCGATGCTATCGAATTCCGATTGAATTTTGTTTCTACGCGCATCTAAAATTCCTAAAAGGGGCTTCCAGGCATACCGTTTTAATACCCAAAGCATGATAAGAAAGGAAATAATCTGCGTAATAATTTGTCCAACCACAATTTTCATTGGATGCCTTAACCTATTTTTCCAAGTAAAATAAAAAATACAATAAGGGCATAGATTGTCAATGCTTCAATCAAAGCGGCGCCTATGATCATATTAGTCATGATTTTACCTGAAGCTTCCGGTTGCCGGCCGATCGCTTCCATGGCACCTGCTACAGCTAGTCCGAGGCCTATACCAGAGCCGAGAGCGGCCAGTCCGACACCGATGGGGGCTGCTAAAGCGATTGCAGAGCTAAGATCCATGTTTTCTCCTTTTGTTTAGAGGTTCAGTCCGCAGTTTCTTCTTCCGAATGCGGCATCGATAATGAAATATAAATTGTACTCAATAAAGTAAATACCAAAGCTTGCATTAAGCTGGTCAAGATTGCTAAAAACATAAAGGGAATTTGAAGTGGAAGTACGATCGGCCAATCGTAATTGGCAAGAAAATACACACCGAATAATGCAAAAGCTCCAATTAAAATATCTTCACCCACAACATTGCCAAATAAGCGCAAAGCTAAGGTGATGGGTCTGGTGAATTGTGTCAACAATTCGACGACGAACATCAAAGGAACTAAAGCCCATCCTAAAAATCCTTTCGGCGATCCTGCCAGATGATAAAGAAAGCCCAATACTCCCCAATGCTTTATATTTAAATATTGAACGAGGACAAAGACGCAAATGGCTAAGGCAGCAGTAATATTGAAGTTCGAAGAGGGCGCTTTCATGAATGGAATCAACACGAGCCAATTCATACTTAAAATATAGACAAATAGGGTTCCTAAAAAGGGAACATATTTTTCTCCATTGGATCCCAAAATTTCCGTGATAAAATTGCGCAGATTTTCAACAATCCACTCAATAAAATTTTGTAAACCATCTGGAATTAAAGCATTTTTTTTGGCACCCAAATAGAAAATAATTGAGATGAAAGAAGCGATAATAACTGAAAAAATCATGCTTTCCCATTGATGCAGAAAAGTGGCCCAAGGAGAATGCGAAAAGTATTTATAAATTAAAGTAATTAAATTGGGCACTTCAGGCACCGGGCTGGATATGGATGCATGAAGATGGGCTGTGCTGAAAAGGGCAAAAGCAAATAGGGTTAATTTCTTTGGAATAGCTTTAAAAAATCCTAAGCAAAAGATGGATATAAATAGCGAGGAAAACCCTAACAAAACATAAAAAGCAGAGAGCTGTGCTTTTGAGAGCAAAAGATACCCTGCGAAGTATAGCAAAGGAAATTTAAAACCTAAAATTCCCACAATATGCAAAAAATCTTTCGTTCCCTGAGCAAGCGCTGCTTGCACAAATCTTTTGATAAGCCATAAGTTCACACATCCCCAGACGGTGCCTAAGAAAAAGGCGGCTCCATCCGATGAAACCAGATAAAAACTTAGGCCTAAGGAAATAAAAAATGTGGTGAGAAGCGTAAGCTTTATAACTTGAGAAATGAATTCAAGTCCCATCGCCATACCTTTTAATAATCCGATACATCTCTTTGAAACCTGCCACAAAACCCAAGATAATCATAAAATACATCAAGTATGGTTCTGTATTAAGCTTCTTATCCAGCCAATTCCCAATAAACCAGCCTAAGACTGGAGGAACAGCTAAAACAAAGGGGATAGTAATAAATGCACTTAATTGTTTAAATAGTTTCTGCTTTTCATCTTCTGTTTTCAAAAAAAACACCATCAATGTAATCTCGTTCCAAAGAGCAAAAACTTAGATTAATATTCATATCTATAGATTTCAATAGAAATTAAAGATCAGCGTCAATTCATGGGATAGATTAATATTCATATCTATAGATTTCAATAGAAATTAAAGATCAGCGTCAATTCATGGAAATGATTGAAAATATTTTCAAGAAGAAATACTTTAGGAGTCTATTTTTGCTCAGCATTATCAAAATAAATGGCAACTTACTTTAATCACATCATCATTGGCGGAGGAGCTGCCGGCTTTTTTGCGGCTTTGACAGCTAAACAAGCTAATCCTGATGCACGCGTGCTTCTATTAGAAAAATCAATCCAGCTTCTAAGCAAAGTTCGCATTTCCGGCGGGGGGCGCTGCAATGTTACCCACGCATGCTTTGATCCTAAACATCTTGTTCAAAATTATCCTAGAGGCAATAAAGCATTGATCGGCCCCTTTACACGATTTCAACCACTTAATACGATCGAATGGTTCGAATCTCATGCGGTGGCTTTAAAAACGGAAGAGGATGGACGGATATTTCCCGTCACAGATAGCTCCCAAACAATTATCGATTGTTTAATGCTGGAAGCTCAAAGGCAGAAGATTGAAATCCGCATAAAACAAGCTGTCGAGCAAATCCAAAAACAAAAGCACTGTTTTCAAATTAAATTGAAATCGGGCGAAATCGTGGAATCCGATACTGTGCTTTTAGCCACGGGCAGCAGTCCGCAAGGCTACGCATTTTCCAAAGCCTTTGGACATACAATTCAAGAGCCCGTCCCTTCTCTGTTTACATTCAATGTCCCTGCATCTCCGCTCATTGATTTAGCTGGCATCTCCGTTGAAAGGGCAACGCTTCAGCTGGTCGATTCGCCATATAGCCAGACAGGTCCTTTGTTGATTACACATTGGGGATTCAGCGGTCCTGCCGCTTTAAAATTATCAGCTTGGGGTGCTCGCTGGCTTCATTCACATAATTATAAAGCGCGCTTAAGCATTAACTGGTTGCCCGATTATCCTCAAAAAAATGTGATGGAGCAGTTGCTGATGCTGCGCAAAACGGATCCGATGCGCAATCTTGCAACGATCAATCCTTTTCGTTTGCCGAAAAATTTTTGGAAAATGTTGCTAGAGTTGGCGGGAATAGATGGTAAAAAGCGCTTAGCTGAATTAAGCAATGAACATTTCTCATTAATTGGCAATCTGCTGCAAAATAATATTTATAACATTGAAGGAAAAACAACTTATAAAGAAGAATTCGTGACGTGTGGCGGTGTGACACTTGACGAGGTAAATTTTAAAACCATGGAAAGCCGGCTTTGTCCAGGCCTATTTTTTGCCGGTGAAATCTTGGATGTGGATGGGGTAACCGGAGGCTTTAATTTTCAAAATGCCTGGACGACGGGCTGGATTTCAGGTCAATCTATGGCAAATTATACAAAAGGATGAAACTATGAATAAAATGAAACTATTTTGCTTTTTTTCTTTTCTATGTTTATTTGCCTCGCTAAGCTGCTTAGCAGATAGCATAGAGGATGTCCAGCTTGAAAAACAACGTGAAGATGAAGAAATTCAAGATCAAAAGTTGGAAGATGACCGTTTAGAAAGACAAAGGGAAGATCAGAAAATCCAAGATCAAAAATGGGAGGATGACCGCTTAGAAAGACAAAGAGAAGATCAAAGAAGACTTGATAAGAAACTAGATGATGAAAGGTGGGATCAGGCTCATGGCCGTTAGTATTAATTAAAATTAGTTGTTTTTTTACTAACATGTTTTAAAATCACAATCGCATATTATTAATTTATAAAAAATGGATTTAAAATGTATTGTGATGCAACAAAATTTAGCGCTGAAGAAAATCAATGGATGAGTGAAATTCAACAATTTGATCATCTTCTAGATCAATTTCAATTGGATGACTCAGAATTGCAACAATTATTTTATCAAAAACAAGGAATCACAGAGAAAGCAAACCAAATCTTTGATTCATTTAAGCCGATTTTTGGTGCAATAATGTTTCAATATCCAAATATCACAGTATACTCTAAGCTAAGCCCATCTGAAGATGGTCAAAAGGGAAAGTATAGCAAAGAGGTCAATTTGTTCATTGCAACGTTTTTTATTGGAAAATCAGTGTGTTCAATAGAAACAGCCAAACTGAAACGATTAACTTTTCACGATAAATTTGTAGGTGCAGAAATCGAAGCCTGTACTCCAGAGAGTATTGGAACTAAATTTTCTCAATTCTTTGATCAAGTCTTTTTCCAATCCATTAATCCAGATCTGCAAGCGTTACACCTCGACTCAAATTTAAATCCCGAGAGTTTTTTTTATTCTTAATTATTTAATTAATAACGAATCAATGGCGGAAATGAGATCTTCTAACTCCAATGAACCGTCATAACGATGCTCATTGATAAAAAATGTAGGCGTTCCGCTGACACTACTGCGGACGCCTCCTAAAAAATCATTCTGAATTTTGGGTGAAAACGTCATATTTTCAATGGCCTTTTCAAGAGCGGGAATAGGTATATTTAAAGAATTTCCTAATTCTAACAATACCGGCAAGCTTAAAATCTTTTGATTTTCGTAAATAAGATCGTGCATTTCCCAAAAAAGTCCATTTGTGGCAGCGCATTCTGCTGATTCAGCGGCCATTTCGGCAAATGGATGAATTTCTGCAAGTGGAAAATTTCTGAAAATGAAACGGAGATCATTGCCGCAATGCTTTTGTATCTGTTTAACGATGAGATAAGCTCGTCCGCAAAAAGGACACTCATAATCGCCATATTCTACAAGCGTAATGGCTGCATTTGAAGCCCCTTGAATATGATCTTCTGAAGATACGGGAACTTTTAATATAGCCATTGTTTTTCTCCTATTTTTCCAAACTTTCAAGGGCTTCAAGAATGCCATCGGCGCCAGTGTATAGATCTCCTAAAGAATTCACACATATGCTTAATTTATCCTATATAGAATCTTATAATTTAAATTAAATGTTATCATAAAAAGTTCTAGAGCCGAGCAATTTCAAAAATAGTATTAGTATTTTGCGCGATCGGGCATTTTTGAAAATTCTTTCCAGACTTCTACAGCCTCAGACTGCATCATTTGTGTAACTTTAATGCGTCGATGCGAGGGCTCTTTGCGAATTTCAGAAAGTATATCAATATCGGCAAAATCCCCATACTTTAATGAATCGACCGTGGTTGCTGCATAGTAGATATGGCGAATGTGTGCCCAGTAAGCAGCCGCTAAACACATCGGACAACATTCAGCGTTTGTATATAAATCGCAGCCATCGAGATGTGGATTGCCCACTTTTTTGCAAGCTTCCCTGATCGCCTGCATTTCAGCATGCCAAGTGGGGTCTTTTTGCTTGATTACTTGATTATAACCTTCACCAATGATTTTGCCATCTTTCACGACAATCGCTCCAAAGGGGCCGCCTGATTTTTCGATGATTGAAGCGCGACGACTCAGTTCAATCGCTTTTTTCATAAATTCTTTATTGTTATTTTTGCTCATAAGCCTCTATAAGATAATAAAGTTACAAGCTAGACTTAAATTAAAGACATTATATTGTCAATTTTAAGCTGCTTACTAATCCTTAATTCTGCCATTTTCTAAAATATAGGCTTTTGCCATCATTTGAGAAGCAAAAGTCATATCCTGAGTCGAAATGACGATTCCAGTGCCGCGATCGCGCAAATCAAACAAAATATTCATCAAATTATTGCGATTAGTTGGATCAAGGGCCGATGTGGGTTCATCCAATAGTAGCATGGCAGGATCCAGAACAAGCGCTCGAGCGATAGCGACTCTTTGCTGCTGTCCGCCGGACAGCTCTTGTGGATAAGATTTTGCGTGTGTATCAATATCCAATAAAGCCAACACTTCCATTGCTCTTCTTTTAGCTTCTTGACGATTGACGCGGCAAACCACCTGAAGCGTTTTAGCGGAGTTATCTAAAGCGGTTAGATGAGGAAAAAGAGCATAGGACTGCGAAATAAAACTGATGTATTCGGCTCTTTGTGCGGGAGTCATCTCTTTTATCGATCTATCTTCATAACAAATAGCGCCTTCATAGTTGTGTTCAAGCTGAGCTAAGCATCGCAATAACGAGCTTTTGCCTGCTCCGCTTTTTCCCAGAAGCAAAGTGATACTCCCTTTTGGAAATTCCACCGATACATTGCAAAGGATTGTTTTTTTTTCTTTTCCTTTGCGCAGAGTCAAATTTTTAGCTATTAGCATAGCGCCATCTCCTTTCCAGCCATTTTGAAATCAGGTTAAAGATTGCCGAAATACCGACATAAAATACAGCTACAGCAGGGTAGATGACCATGGGTTCCATTTCACGTGAAACAATATTCATCCCCATCCGCGTCAATTCCAGCAAGCCTATCGACGCTAATATAGAAGTGCTTTTTAAGAGAGCATCCAGTTCATTTGTCAAGGCCGGCAGAATATTTCTAATCATTTGAGGAAAAATCACATGCCGAACGCAAGCCTTGGTGGAATAACCTAAGGTGGATGCCGCTTCCCATTGTTCCGAAGGGATTGAATTGATGCCGCAACGGATGATCTGTGCGACATAACCGGATGAACACACTCCCAAAGCAAGGACTGAAGCGGTAAAAGCTTCCATATTGATGTGCAAAATTTCAGGAAGAATAAAATAAACCATCAACAGCTGCACATAAAAGGGGATAGCGCGCAAAATAAAAGTCATCCCTTCCAGAAAAAAAGCGAATCTTCGAGATCGAAGCTGCTGGCAGGTCAAAATGCCCGCAAGGGTTCCCAAAATGAGGCTGATACAACCGGCCATCAAAAAAACTTGTAGAGTCATCCATGCCCCTTTCAATAGAAGGGGTATGGAACGAAGCATAAGATCTAAATAGTCTCTATCCATCGATCACTGTCCTCCCAAATTCCATTTTTTTTCTAATTCGAGAATTTTACCTTCGTTTTGAAGTTCTTTAACGGCTTGACGGATCTCTGCAATCAATGCCTTGTTTTGCTTAGTGAGGCAGATTCCGTTGCCAAATGATTGTTCGTTAAAGGGAAGGGGAATATCCATGATGGCTAGATTTGGAAATTGTTTTAAAACAGTGGCGAGTAATGAAGGGTCGATCATCGTTGCTGTCGACTTGCCATACTTAATTTCAAGAATGGCATCCATGACTTTATCGACTTGCTTCAACTTCAATCCAGATATTTTCGAAAGAAAATTTTCTTGAAAAGAGCCTGCTTCTACACAAATCGTTATTTTGGGATTGTTTTCCATGTTTTTGATAGAGGCGATGCCTTCCGGAATTTTTTTCCAAAACAAAAGCGGCATTGAAGTTACCTTTTCCCCCTGGTAATAAATCATTTCCATCTGCTTTTGACGCTCTTCAGTAATGGATATCGCCCAGATGATGGCATCGATTTTATTTTGCTTAAGCGCTAGCATCAAAGCCGGCATGCTGCCTAAATCTTTGATCACCAAATTTTTATTGAGCTTTTGGCTTAATGCTTGGGCAAAATCGATATCGAAGCCGACATATTCACACTTATCATCCAAGCTCACATAGGGAGCATAAGCGCTAGTTGTGCCTACTACGAGATTTTCCGCCATTAAGGGATTAAAGATACTCAATCCCAAAATAAATAAATAAATATAACTAAATAAACGGATGTTCATTGTTCTCCTAAAAAAGTAAAATTTAATCTTGTAAATATAAAAAGGCCTGAAAAATTCAGGCAGACGATCGCCTACTGCAAAACCCTTAATTCAAAGAGTTTCGCAAGAATGTTTAGGCATGGTGATGATGATGATGAAAATGGATAGAATTGATGCAGCAAAAACCGGAATTTTTTGTTTTAAAACAATTAATGTTCATTGCACACCTCCATTTCTTAGTGTGAATCGAATCATAGTCGATTCAAAAAAAGATGTCAAATAAAATGATAATTCCTTGATAAAAAAAATGTCTAAAATTTAAATTAGATGCAATCAAATTATTTTTAATCAACACAATATCAATTGTTTAGCTATTTAATTATTTTTAGTAATGTTGATAAATATTATTAAAAAGTAATATAATGCTTTTTATAACAATTAACAAGAATGCTTTTTATAACAATTAACAAGGGAGTCGTTATGCATTCACAGGATATTACATTTAATAAAACAAAAATTGATTATTTTGACAGTTATAATATTAGTTCTAAAAAACCTAAAAATTCTCTTTATTACTTTCTCATTAGCGGAACCGATGGTAAAACACGTGAAATTGCAACTGATCTTTTTGACTTTCAATCACGTATTAATGCAAATGACAAGAAAGCCTTAATCGTTAAGGCTGGGGATAAAGTTATTGAAAATAACGGCAGATTTAAATTAATCGAAAAAGCTAAAACAGATGAAGAAACAATAAATGAAGAAACAAAGGATATGACAGCAAAAGAAGAAAAAACTGCCAAAAAAGGCAATAAAGCATTCGTGATCCAAAAAGTTAAAAGAAAAATTTATGTTAGTGAATCGGAAGAAAAAGCTTCTAAAAATAAAATAAAACAATCGTTATCTTCTAGAACTTTAAGCGCAACTCCTTATAAGAAAAAGAAAAAAACTTCAGAAAAAGAGCCTATTACAGAAAGAGTTCTTTCATCCATTGCAACGACTCCATTAAAAGGCTCTCTCCTCCTTGGACATACTAAGAATCGGATGCGCGGCAGAAATCCTATGATCGGATCAAAAGAAAATTAATCCTAAGGACATGACCGTTATCTTGAAAAGCAAAAGGAAATCTTATGAACTGGCTCTGATGCGATAAATATTCTCTACTTGATCGATGCTTGACACACAGCAGTCCAAGTCTTTTAAAGTACCTGTCGCAAGATTATAAACCCAGCCGTGCACCCACAAAGGTTGGCCCCTTGTCCAAGCTCCTTGCACAATAGTGGTATGGCAAACATTGAGCACTTGTTGCCTTACATTAAGTTCAACAAGACGGTCATACCGCTCCATTTGATCGGAGATTTTTTCCAATTCTTCCTTAAAACGGGCATACACATCGCGAATATTGCGGAGCCAGTTGTCGACAAGCCCTAGCCGATGATCTTCCATAGCGGCTTTTACTCCGCCGCAGCCATAATGTCCACACACAATCACATGCTGAATTTTAAGCAGATCGACGGCATACTCTAAGACAGAAAGGCAATTGATGTCTGTGTTTGGAAATAAGTTGGCTACATTGCGATGGACAAAGAGCTCGCCTGGTTCTAAACCCACGATATTATTGGCTGGAACACGGCTGTCAGAGCATCCGATCCAAAGGTAATGGGGATCTTGCGCTTCGGCCATTTGGTGAAAATAGTCCGGGTTTTTGCTAGTGATAGTTTCGACCCAGTCTTTATTCTTTTGAAAAAGAATCTTAAGCTTTTGCATATTTTTTTTTATTCAAATTAAGAGATAATATATCCAACTTGCCTAATAACAGCAACCTAGCTAGCCTTAAAATTTGAGTTTAGGGCTTCAGCGGTTCTAATTTCGCGGTGACATCATCTACAATAAAGTTTTGTTGCATTTTAATTATTTTAAAACCGGGCTGCGCAAAATCAATCTTTTTCAAATCGACACGTTGAATTTGCAGACTATCATAGCTTCTAACGTAGGTTTTAAGATTCGTGCGATCGTGCACAACAGTCCATTGAGTATAGTCCGACATCACATTACCTGGAGCATTAATATGCTTTTGCAATTCCGCAGAGAGCGATGAATTTTTTTCAGAAACTTTTTCACGAACGACGCCTAGGAAAATATCAAATGTATTTAGAATATGAAAGCCTAAGCGAGCTGTCTCTTCACTATTTTTTACAGGGGTCGCCCATTGTGAAAACAAAGTAGCCCGCACAAAACGGGAAGGGGGGGTATAATCGCCGGGAATACCTAGAAGGCCGCTTCCTTGTCCTATAGCATTGATTGTATCGTCTTTTATATTTAATTTCGGAACATTCAAAGGGGATAAATTCACAAAATTAGCTAAATTATTGAGCTGCCAATCAAAGGGAGGGGCATTTGTCAATATACCGATTGGGTTTTCATAAATAATCCTCTTTCCACGAATATATTCCACAATCAAAACATTTCCTTGATTGTCTCCTATATAGAAATGCACAGGCAACATAAAGTTAATTCCCGGAATAGGTTGTTGGGCCACTAAAACATTTGCTAAAGCGGATTTCACATCATCAAGGTTTGCGCAAGTTCCTAAAAGATAGGCGGACAGTTCCCAACCTCCTAAAGTTTTATCGGTGCGGGCCGGATCTGGCTTTTCGTACTCGGTAAATCCCGGTAAATAAAGAACTCCGACAACAAGCCCTTTTTCATTCATTCCATCCGAAACGAAAGTGGGCGATAGCCATTGGTTAAGCCCAAGAAAACCGTAGGTTGTCTTCCACTGGAGGCCTGTTTGATTAGGAGCTGTTCCTTTATATTCTGAGCCCCTTGGAACAATTAAGAGGTTTGACTTAAGATCCACGCCAAATTCCATGGAACGGCAATACACAAAGGCTCCATCCTGCGATTGAAGCTGAAAGGCAGTGCAGGCCTCTAAGGATTGCGTAAATGGCAACAAAGTGATGACAGCTAGTATCTTAAGAATCCAATGCATCTTTATCTCCTTGATTAAATCGGAACAATGACAAGAGGTCCATGAGGCTTTTTAAAGGTATCGAAATAGTTTGGGGATACATTAAATGTTGCGGCGAGAACATCATCCGAATACGCACCAACGACTTCGCCGATTCCAATGTAATCCGGTTCAGCATGGCTAAAAAATGCGATCACTTCTACTTCTTCGTTGCCAATATTTTCAATGTTGTGAAAATGGGAGGCCGCAGCAAAGGCGCCCTGCCCTCCGTTCACTTCTAAAGCTTCTACGTTTCCAGCCGGATCAAGGACTGTAATGCGCGTACGCCCTTTGACAATGTAGACCAGTTCCCCGGCATTTGTATGCCAATGAGGTTCCACATTCCCTTTTAGGTTTAAACCGAAACGGAGGATGCCTAAGCCTTCTAAAATAGGCAGATTCGTTTTTGTCGCTAGTTGAAGATAGCCCCCTTTCGTATTCACAGGCTTGCTGCTTTCGACAACATTAAACTTATAGCGGCTGGAGATAAAATCGGCCGCTTCCTTTTGAGCTGGAAGTTGTTTGATAACTTCTTGATTTTTAGTCTTTTTCAATCCCTCCAAGAATCCTGTTTGAGTATTAAATGTAGCGTTGAATACATTGTCGGATAAGGAGTAGGCCGCCTTTGAAAGCTGCATCTCTTGCGGATCGGTGTTATTAAAAGCAAAATTGATGGTTGTTTCTTGAGTATCGATATTTGTGATATTGTGTACATACCCTCTGGGGATAAAAAAGACGTCCCCTTCTTTAACCGTGAAACGATCCACGCCAATAGGAGTGCGGATGGTTATTAAAGCTTTCCCGTGAAGGCAATAACCGATCTTATTTGCATTGGGATGCCAAATGGGTTCTTGGGAACCTTTTGCTTTTAGCTTTAAAGCTGAAAAAGAGATATTTATAAAACCGGGCACTTCTTTAGCAGTGACAACAGTTAAGCTTCCTCCTCCATTATTATATTGAGATTTTATCGAATCAAGACTAAAGAAAAGTTTGCTGCCCATATTGATTTTCCTTGCCTAAGGCTGTCTTTAATGACTTAAAATCTTAATTTTATGCATATATAATCATTGAGTTCTAGGCAAGTCTTTGTTGTTTCACCACTGAGCCCGTGATCTCACTGGCTCAGTGGTTATTATCTGCAGCAACATCTTTAACTAAGAAATATTTAACGGCTTTAAGGGCATAATTGCGGTAAAGCAAGGCGCGTGCTTGAGGATTCTCCATGGCTTTCATTAACTCTAAATTTAAGCGGATAAATTCCCATTCTACCGCTTTATATTGATAATCGGGAAAGTCATTGGAGCGTACATAGTATTTAAAAGTAATTTTTTTTTCGTCAAAAGGAATCGGTTCAGTTTCAAGAGCCGTTAACATCTCTTCGAGATCTTGTTTTTTAAATTGCTTATTTTCAATAGATAATAAAAGAAAATTCCATTTTACAATCCATGCAAATTCTTTTGGCACTTGAGCGAGTGCCTCTTGATAAAATTTACAGCAAAGGGCCCATGTGGTAAACGCTTCTAATTGAGTCAAGGAACTTGGCAAAGAAGCAATCAGTAAATGATACCCTTCGCTATTCTCATCCAATGTATTTGCAAAAACCATTAAATTATTGAACTGGATCCACGGTTCTTCAAAAACAGTCAAAATTCCCAAAGACATAAAATTTATCATTTCATTGTTTTGATAATAATAAACCATATCATTATGATAATAATTATTTTTATTTGAAATTTTTCTTGGTAGTTTGATGTCTCGATTTTTAATCTCTTGGAATAACTGTTTATATAATTTTTTATAATTATAATTCTGAATTAAAAATTCATAACCTTCTCGAGCAATTTTTTCAGTCTGGATAGGATTTTCAAGATAATATAAAAGTTTTTGCTCAAAATTTTCAAAATTAAAAGTTACTCCATGACGTCCTTCGATAAAAAGTTCCGAAAACTTATTATCAAAAAAACTGTCATCCCATTCATATTGAAAAACCATCGACCCGGCGCACATCGCTTCAATCGTTCGATAGTTATAAGGTCCATTAACAGCTGTTGCGTTGATGGTGATGCGGCTTTTTTTCAAAGTATCAATATATTGAGTTTGGGAAACTTTACCGGATATATTTATTGAAAAACGGTTACCATATTTTGCTTTGAATTTTTTGGCTAATTCTATAATGCGATTGCGCTTGTAATCGTATACCGGAGAACTAGATTCATTAAATGTGATGCAGACATCAAGGCTTTTTTCCCATTGTGGAGTTATTGTATAATTAAAGGCACCCCAATTGAGGCCGAAGGGCAGATCGATGATTTTATCAGGAAAATTTTTCTTTAAAAGATGGCTATATGACTTGGAAACAGGAACAATCAAATCAAATAACTCATAAACATGTTCCAGAGTTTTATGCAGATAAGTATGGCAAACGCTGGCTACAATTGGAAAGGGAGCTATTTCTATTCCATAAGGAATAAAATGTTTATGTTCAATTTGATTATCCCAAAAAAAATCGGGTTTAAATCCTTTGGGTAATTTTTTCAAAATATCAAAGTATAAGGTTTTTGGCTGAAAGTGTATGGCTGAATAATACACAAGCGGCTTATGCACCGTTGTAAGGCAAATCACATCTGCAATTTCAAAAAGGGGATAGTTATGTAAATGCGGATATAATATTCCAATTGGCCCGCCCACTAAAATTTGCGGTCTGGTTTTAGGTAACTTGTCAATATGGGCTATTCTAAATTCATTGTAATAAAATAAGAGACCTTTAGATAATGGATTGTTTGCGATTAAGATATTAAATTCTTCGTTGATTTTTTCAAGTTCACTAACAGATTGAGAAGATAGCCAGCTTCTCTTTAAAAGATCTGTGATCTGTTGATTCAAATTGTTCATCAGATGATAATTTCCTATCAGCCCATGCCATTTTCGGGCACGTGCACGTGCCATGAAAACGGCATGAACGGTCGTCATAATCCTAATATCCTGTTTTACATATAATCGCCTGTACTTTCTACAAAAGAATCTGGTTGGCCTGATCTATTTTACGAATATTGGGTGGATATCTGCAAAGTAGTCCTAGCATGATCAAGAACTACTTATGCGATGTTTTGGTCTATCTGCCGGGGCTAGGCTTTTTTAGCCAGTTTTTTTTCTTGTTTCTTTACTTTTTTCTCTTTGGCAGACAACGCAGGTTTTTTTTTCTCATCTTTACGATGCTTTACGACTTCTTTGGTCATATAAGGTCTCCTTGGTTACTCTTCAATCTATCATGAACCCCATTTTCAATAAACAATTACTCTATATATTCCAATGGTTGCTGAAAATTTGAATACCTGGCAACTGTAAACATTCCAGCTTCCATATGGTAAAGAATATGGCAATGCAACGGCCACACACCTGGGTTATTGGCATCAAACTGGATGGCAACCGTTGAATGAGGCGCTACTAAAACCGTATCCCGTATAGCCCCCTCAAAGGGTTTTTCATCGATGGCTTTTACCTGAAAGACATGTCCATGCAGATGCATGGGATGAGACATGTGCGTGTTATTTTTAAAAATGATTTCTACTCGTTGTCCTTCTGTAACAATAAGAGGAGTGGATTCTGGCCAAGCTTGGCCGTTAATTGTCCAAACATAGTCAGCCATATTCCCGCCAAGTTCTGCGATCAGTTGTTTGTCGACAGCTCTAGGAGATAGCGGATCAACTGCTCGCAGTTGATATTCTTGCGCATTTGTCAAGGGTCCGATTTTTTCAGAGGCCGTTTCAGATAGCTGTGGAATATTTGCATTTTTGGCGGCTAATATAAGGCCGGTTTGTTTATTGGTGCCTTCTGCTTGTGCTAAAATAGGGAAAGCTCCGCCTTCATCTGGAATTTTAACGATAATATCGATCCGCTGCGCATCAGCCAGCTCAAACTGAGAATTTCTTAATGGGTTGATCCTATTTCCATCGACGGCAATCGCATCTCCAGTAAGATGACCAAGCTTAATAAAAAAATTAGTGGCGCTGGCGCCATTGATGATACGTAATCTAACTTTGGAGCCGGGATTAACGTTGATGATTTCGGGGGCTTGCAAGGTTCGATAATTGGTCAGATAGGCGTCGTAATCAACATCCACGATATCTGGAGAATCTATTTTCATACGTGAATCGGCGCCCATTTTTTCTTTTGAATAATTTTTACAACGCAAATTTTCCAAGATCGAAGAAGGGGATTTAAAAGAAAAATCGGCCAAAAGTATAATTACTTCTTGATCAGCAATTTTGTCATCCTCAGGTTCATAGATGATAAGCGGGGCAGTTAGAAGCTTTTGTTCTTGCAAACCCACATGAGAGTGCATCCAAAATGTTCCCGATTGAAACAATGGAAACCGATATTGATAAAATTGTTTGGGGTGGATGGGATATTGAGTGATAAACGCGACTCCATCTTGGTCATTGGGTAAAATAAGCCCATGCCAGTGCATAGAGGTGGGAACATTCAGTCCATTTGTGAGCCGGACGTTAAATGGATGCCCTTTATTTAACCGAAGTCCTAATGTTCCATCAGGCTGCGAGATGGCAAATATAGTTGATTCTTTACCATTTACATTGATTTTTTTTTCTATAACATTCAGCTCAGCAGCTTGTATGAAAAAAGCGAGTACTAACCTCATTTCCCGTAAAAATTATAACTAGGCTTTGCTCGGGAGGGCAATGTTCAAGTCTTTCAAAATTTCCCGTTGTGGCTTTGTTATCTCGGTGAGGATATATCCGTACTTGCCAGAGTACTTTACTTTGGTTAACGTATCCATTTCTTGCAGAAGTTCACGAACAGTGTATCGTTCAATAAGAGTAGACTTCCTCATTTCCCTGCGTAAGGCACTGATGTAGATGAGAGCGATGAACTGTACGAAAAGCCTGCCGTCAACCGTTGCAGAGCTATGCATACGTAGCCGCTTCATGTCCAGCTGATTTTTAAGGTCATCAAAGCATTTCTCCACTACGTCTTTATCTCGGTATATCTGCGTAGCTTCTATTGGGGCTTTAATGCTATTAGTGAGCAATGCCTGAAATCCTGAATAGCGATTGATATACTGACTAACAGCTTGAGTGTTGTATGAAACTTGTGTACCACGCTTAGGGGTTGTTTTTATCACAAAAAAATCGTCGTAGGATTCCTGGTGTTCTTCAACTAGTTTTCCAGACTCAAGCTCCTCCCTGTATTTCACCAGTTCTGCATTAAACCGATCAACAGCCACCGCCCTAGCGTAAGCGTTGTAGTAAAGGTGAAGGTAGCAGCGACGATTTTCCTTTCCCCATGGATACAGACGAGTGTGAACATAAAGAATTTCGTCATCAAGCTTTCGATAGCCCTCGGGCCCATGAATGACTTCATGAATATCATCGATCGCATGTTGTACCCACTTGTTATTCAAAGGAACGGACAGAATAAACTTATCTCTTGAGATAAGTAGTTCATCAACATTCTTTTTACTATAAAATCCCTTATCCATAACATAGTGGAATGATTTCATTTCCAAAGTTTTAAAAGTCTTCAGAAGGCCGTGCAGAGTGGTGACGTCGGTGATATTTCCTGGAAGGCGTTGAAAATACACAGGCAAGCGTCCCTTCTGACCGAAAAGTATGGCGAGATTCAACTGTGGTAACTTCTCATTATCACGGTTGTGTCCATATTTGATGAATTCGTTAAATTCGGAGTAGGAGGAGATAGAAGTGATGTCATAGCAGAGATAATCATCTTCCAAAACCTTCTTCATCCACTTGTTGAAGAAGGTTTGCTTTCCATCGATGCTAATTGAGCGAAGGATTTCTGTTATGCACTGACTTGTCAAAGGTACGTCGAAAGGATGTGCATGACTTTTGCACCAAGTCCCGCAGTGGCTCAAAGGACCTCCCTGGGAAACAAGATAATAAGCCATTGTTAGAATCTGTCGATACTCCTTGGGAAAGCAGGCTTTTAACATACCTTCCAAGCCTAACTGGTCGGTAATGGTGTCAAGAATAATAGAAGACCCCACTATCTCGGCAGATGCTGTGACAATCGGATCTCTAACAGCAGCCTGTTCAGGCGCAAGACGCTTGGCTGGAATGAAATCTCCGTTAACAGGATCAAGTTTGCCAATGCAAACCTGTTTGTTACGCGCTTGTTTTTTTTCCTTATCCCAGCATGAAACAGCCTCATAAACATATATGATGCCAGTTTTCTTGTTCACCTGATGTACTCGATAGGTCATACGATCTCCTTTTTACATGGTTATAATTATAACTATGTAAAAAGGAAAGAACTTTAGGATTTACATTTCAAAACTTTGATATTTAGTGATTTGTATTAGACCTAGTTATAATTCTCACGGGAAATGAGGTACTAAGAAAGTTGCAATCATTTTAAATAGAGGCATCGATAATCTATCTCTATGGTAAAAAAATAAACCCTTCAATAAAACGGCCTAAAAGAAAATTTTTTTAAAAGTTAGCGGTATTTAGTTCAAGATTTTTTTAAATAAAATGATTCAGAAATAGATTAAACATCAAATGCGCGCCGACATGGCTTGAACAACATATAGCAGGGGATAAGTTAGCAACGCTGTCCATAGTAGTTTAAGGCCAAAACAGCGCCTGCTTGAGAATACGTTGCAATCCCTAAAGGATCGTCATCACTGACTCCAATGATGATTCCAGGGTCGATTTTCTTCCAATATTGTTTTAATTTTTCTCGAAAGGAACGTCTGGCCATAAGCACTTTAAAAAAATATATAACATATTGTAAAAAAAATAAATTTTTTACATGATCAGTTTCTCTTTTGCATGATGGAGAGGTTATATGCAATACATGTTTTTCTTGAATTTATTTTTGATTCTGCCGTTTATTTGTTCAGCAGAGGAAAAATTCCTCCAAAATATTCGACAGATCACTTTTTCTGAAATGGGTTTTGAAAAAGCCGGAGAGGCTTACTTTTCGCCCGATGATACGTCCATCCTGTTTCAAGCAGTTCCAAAAGATCAAAAAGACTATCAAATCTATAGGATGCAATTAGATGAAGGAAAGGCAACGCTTGTAAGCACAGGAAAAGGGGCTTGCACGTGCGCTTTTTACCATCCCAGCGGTAAAAAAATTATTTTTGCGTCCAGCCATTCAGACCCAAATCCCATTATTAAAAATGAAATTTATCAAGGTTATAAATGGGTGCTGACGCCCTATATGAATATTTATGAGGCTAATCCCGATGGCTCGAATCTAAAAGCTCTGACTTCCGGACTTGCCTATCATGCAGAATGCGCTTACTCACCGGATGGCACCAAAATTGTATATGCTAGCAATGAAAGCGGCAGCATGAATCTTTACATCATGAATGCCGATGGCTCCAACCAACATCAGCTTACACACACAGACGGGGTGTATAATGGAGGCCCTTTTTTTTCTCCCGATGGTTCGAAGATCATCTATCGAGCTGATAGAAAATCTCCCCATTATCTTCAAATCTATCTACTCGACCTTAAAGGGGGGGGCGAGCAGCAGATTACTGATAATGATGCGGTGAATTGGGCGCCTTATTGGCATCCTGATGGAGATAAAATAGCCTTTACAACGTCGTTACATGGCCACGATCGTTATGAAATTTATCTGTTTGACCTCATTACCGGCGAGTCTCAACGTATTACGGATAATCCTGGCTTTGATGGATTGCCTGTATTTAGTCATGATGGCCAAAAATTACTGTGGACATCCAAGAGAAGCGAAGACAAAACGTGCCAAATTTTTATCGCAGATTTTAAAAATCCGTTTGAGAAAAACTTATGATTAAAATTTTTCTAAGCTGTATTCTCTTTTTGCAAACCTTCTCTCTTTTTGGGGAAAACCAGACGTCTACTATAAGTCCCGTTTTCAGGTCGCGCTAAGATCTCAATAGGATCGCCATTAGCGGTCTTCTTCTAAATGAAAATTGTGAAGAAATCGATGCACCAGAGGGGCAAAAATGATGGCCATGATCACCAAGAAGATAATTCCGCTAAAAAGAGCATAAGTTCCCGCAAAAATCTTGCCTGCTTCAGTTTGTAAAGTGGACACAGGTCCCATTCCTGATAAAATCATTGCCGCATTGACATAAGCATCCACGATCGACATCTTTTCATAGTGGTGATAACCGATTATTCCACCGCCTAACGATATTAAAATAATAAAAAAACCGATGAGAAAGTTACGGATCAGTTTTTTTAGAAATTGGCGGCGAGGCAGTAATTTAGGATCTTTATCTAACATCTGCTATCTTCTTTTCGTGCAATCAGTGCAGGGAGAATTCCAATTCCAGGTCCAACAGCACTTCTTTTCACTAAGAGAAAGAATTTCTTGACGTTGGATGGGTTGACACAGTCTATCGCACAGACCACAACAGTTATTATATTCTTGGCAAAATATGGCTTCATAAGGAAAAGCAAAAATCACTCTACCTTGTACCAGTGTATGGTTGATCCTATCATATCCTCCACGCAATTCTACAGAAACAAAGCGGCTAAGATTTGAGGCAAAACGAATTTCACCGCCATAAATGTTGTCTCTGTGCCGATTGGGAAAATAAGAATAAAATCCGAGGGCACCATAAAAATCAAAATAATTGCAACAATCTTTTATCAGCCAGCTTCCAACTTCTACATCAAATCCTGCTTGTTCACGTCTTTTTCCCCGGCAGGTAGCCTTGAAGCCATCTCCAAAATCAAAAAAATGGATCTTTGAATGGCCTGTACGTTTTCCTAAAGGGAAGTATCCATTTAAACGGAAATCAAAGCAGGGATTTAACACTTCAAGGCCTATTCCCAGTTCATGAAAATAATGGTTCCCAAAGGCTTTGCGATAGTCATAGAAGGCATTTATTCCATAGATATTAAAATAATCGTTGTCGACTACTCGGAGGCCGCTTCCTAAGTTAGCTGCTATTTTGCCATTATTGAATACGTGGCCTCTTAAATCCAGAAAAGGAAAACAGTGAGTGGTCTTCATTGAAAGAGGAATGAAAAGATCAAGCGAAGTATACCCTTGATGATTGTCTAACCAACGCCCTTCAACGTGATTTAAATAAATTCGAGGATATTGCATGGGTTGTTCGCATTCCGCTTCGCAAGCAGACATTTCCCAAGCGAAATCGATTTGATTGGCGTAAAGATTGCCAAATAGTTTGCTTGTTATTGCGATCACTATGAAAAAAAGTTTTGCAAATCTCAAATTAATCTTCCTGTTTTCTTGGTGTGTAAAAGTTCATAACGCAAAAGTCAATGTAATTTTTTTGCTTTAAAAACGATTTAAAACTATATGGTATGAATAGATTTAAAAAGGATAGCCTATGCGAAGCCTTAGATTTCAATTGGTCTTTTGGTTTGGCTCATGTTTATTATTTGCCTTTGCCAGCAATAATGCCGAAGAAAATAAACCCACCAAGATTTCTAATGTTGAGGCACAAATTGATTTAAAGAAATTTTTAGGTGGATGTAAAAAACCTGAAAGGGGACCGCCGGGTCCAACAGGAGCAACTGGACCGGCAGGATCAGCAAGTGCAACAGGAGCAACAGGCGCAACGGGACCCACAGGTGCTTCTCTAACACCTATCTTCGCTTCCTATTCACTTCCCTTTCCACCAGGGGCGATTAGCATAAATACCAATGAACCCATTCCTTTTACGTCTTCAGGACAAAACGCAAGTTCACCCGCGGTGGGCGGCATTGTGCTTGATTCAACGACAAACGTCTTTACAATTCCTGTTGATGGATTCTACGAAATTTCGTACGGATACTCTTCATTTTGGTCAAGTGGAACGATCGTAGGCCTTGGAATATTTACAGGCTCTCTTCCGGTTTTTGATCACATTGTGCCCAATAGTTCAATTTCTCAGGGTATCGGAGCTCAATATCAAATGACATCGGGAAATATCATTATTCCTTTATCTGCAGGAGATCAAATTGCTCTTATCAATACGAATAATGGAGGACCCCCTCCTACCGGTAACGTTCCTACTGATTTTGTGGGATTGGTTCCCTATCCTGCCCTAAATGCACAAGATCAAACTGCGGCGTATATCACTTTTATAAAGGTAGGCGATCTCTCTCTTTGAAAATGTTCAAATTTGTGTTGATGCTTGTTAACATAACTCAGAAGGAGAAGCAAAAATGAATTCAGTTTGGTTAAAAAATTTGGGTTGTGGGTTTTTATTTTCAACCTTTTTATTTTCTCATTCACTAGAAGCGGCTTGGTCAAGTCCCACTGCCATTTCACAAGCAAACGAAGATTCACGCTTTAGTTTGCTTGTGAGCGCTGCAGATACAGCAGTTGCCGTGTGGTTAACATATGATACTTCCGCTAAAACTGATGTTCTCTTCTCTGCCACACGTTCATCGGTAGATGGAACTTGGACAATTCCCGCGAGCATTAGTTCTAATACGACAAGAGTCATTAATCCTATTCTTGTCGTCGATTCGAATAATGATTGCGTTTTAGTGTGATTATCTTTTGGAGCAGCAAGTCCCCAAATTCTCTCGGCTAGATTACCCTTTGAAGGCAGTTGGACCGCTCCCGCTACAGTTGCTACGGCAGGATCGGATGTCATAGAGCCTTCATCGTTGCATGTCACAACAAATAGCATAGGAGAGACTATCGTAACCTGGACGATTTTTGACGGAACTAATTTTTTGGTGGATTCCGCAGCTTTCACTCCATAATTGATCGTTTATCTTAGCTTGTGACTTCTTCAATTTCACTGGGGCGCCACGATTTGTCAAAAAACGGTTCTAGCGGGCTATACAACCTTAAGATAAGAAACCACCCTTTATTGGGCACTGTTTGAATCCAGTTGCCTCCTCTTGCTTCAGCTGGTTTGGTTGGTCCAAAGTAAACGGTTGTGGAACCGTCGGGATTAGCAATAGCAGCAGGAGATGGAAAATTTTGACTGCCGGCTCTTGGAAAGCGTTGATCTGTCTGCAGCATCGAGCGTGTTTGATTGTCATACAGGGTTAATGACCAGAATTTGGCTGCCGGTATTTTGGGTGGAAGAGTTACTTTGTATGTCTTAGCCCCGTCAAATGGATTTCCTTTCGATTCTAAAATATTGAATAGATATTGCGATCCGATATCGGAAAGGCGCATGATCATGGCCGGCGTAACTCCTGTGGCGGCATAGAAAAAGGCGATACGCGCATCCAACGTGCGTGCACCGGTGTCTGGATAAAACTTGACTCCTTCTTTGGTAACCTGTGGAGGTGGTCTTGTGAAGTCATATCCCCCTACAAATAATGGATTCAACCAATTGGACGATGGACCATAATATCCAAATCCTTCGGCTGCACGTGGATTAAAGGCAATTGTGCGGGCGGCTCCATTAGCAAAGGCTACGGCGTCTGTAAGAATTTTGCGCATCCTTTCATCCGGATTGAATTCTTTGCCTTTGACAATACCAATGGCGCCGAACTGTCCGGCGATTTCTGGTTCTAAGGCTTCAGCAGGCTGCTCTTGCACCAAAGAATTCAACATCTCATAAAATGAAAAGTTGTTTGGAGGGATTGTATTCATAGACAGTCCTGTTCCCTCAATAAACTTTGGTGGATTTGGCTTGCTTAGTGTTCCTAGAGGGCCCTTGCCTGTTAAAAAATTGGCGATGCTCGATCCATAACTGCCTGGCGTATAAGGATAGATTTTCAGGTATTTTTTGATCGTTTCAACAGCTGGCTTGGGGTCATTATTAACGAGAAAAGATCTTCCCAGCAATGCGACAGCTGTGGTTGAAGGGCGGCCGATGAAATAACCTTCCTGCGGCATTGGTCCCTTGTAGCCGGGTGGAATCAAAAGATATTTTCCCCCTTGTCCCCGGTCGGGTCCCGGCAGTCCAAAGTCAATGACCCACCGGAACCATAAATCATCGAAGATCCCAAGTGCATCGGGAGGAGTCTCGACAACCATCGGGCCGTTGCTTAGGTTGATATTGCTGATAAAATAGACAGTGTCAGCGTTGGCAGTCAGGAAAAGGGAGCTTGCATCCATCAGACCAGAAAAAATTAAGACCTCATTGTCCTTGACGCCTGCATCACGCATTCCTTTGCGTGCAGCGTAAATCGATACGCCTCGTATAGTATTGAGATAGGTCTCTACGCCTCGCTGAAAGTCAAGTTGGTCATATATTTTCTTGGCAGTCTCTGTATTTGGAATGCCATTCTTAAATTCGAGCATTCCAACTCGCGTCTCCACTCGATTGGGTGTCGTGATTTGCGGCGGAATGGGAGCCCATTGGATTTGACCCTCCGCTAAACCCGATAAAAGGGTTAATAGTGGTAAAGTCATATAAACATACAATAATTTCATAAGCATCCCATCATGGTAGTTTTCTTATTTCAGGGGGGCCAGGTTCCATTTAAAACAGAAGATATATGCATTAACTGCCTCAACATCAAGTGCAGAGGATTTTGAATATATTTTTATCATCGGCATCATGCACATCATTCAGCTTAAAACGATAAATTTTTTATGCCAATTCCTTGTATAAATCTTGCATGTTCTATGTTATCCTTAAAATTCAACCTACCGTTTTACAAAATATGCCGCAATTATTTTAACAGGCTCAATCTAGAGTTGCCGTATAAACAATCAAAGAATATCATGTAGAATAAATTTTTTATTGAATAAATTACCATTTCATGAATATGAACGAAACAGGAAATTTTTTAAGGCCAAAAAAAATGACAATCTAAGTGCGCGGTTTATCTACTGGAATTAGAGAAGTAAAAAAATCTTTAAGTCAATTTTTTAAAGGTTTGTGCATGAAAATTTTTATTGCTGGAGCTTCAGGAGCTATCGGACAGCCGTTAGTAGACTTGCTAGTCCAGGAGGGACATGAAGTATATGGGATGACACAATCAAAGGAACGAGCTCTCATTATAGCCGGGAAGGGGGCTAAACCCATCATTTTAAATGTTCTTGAACGCGATGCTGTTTTTTCTTCTATGGCCGGTATAAAGCCGGATGTTGTGATCGATATGCTGACCCATTTGCCTAAAGAATATACATCTGAAGCTATGCGTGAAGCTGCTGAGTTGGATGCAAAGATCCGCCGCGAAGGAGGCGCTTATTTGCAAGCCGCAGCTGAAACATGCTGCGTCAAGCGCTACATCGTTCAGTCAAGCGGTTTTTGGTATGCTCCAGGAATTGGTTTGGCCGATGAAAACGCTCCATTTGCATTTGAGGCGACGCCTGGTATTGCATCTGGTTCGCGCCTTTATTCAGAAATAGAACAGAGAGTATTGGAATCGGAAAAAATAGAGGGTGTTGCTCTTCGATTCGGTTTTTTTTATGGGCCAAAGACGTGGTTTCATCGCGATGGAAATATAGCCGAACAAATACGTAAAAAACAATTTCCTATCATCGGTAATGGTGAAGGCGTTTGGAATTTTGTCCATATTGAAGATGCCGCCAAAGCTGTGAGATCTGCCGTTTATAGTTTTCCTGGCGTATACAATGTCGTGAATGATCAACCTTCCCCAATGCGGGAATGGTTACCGCAATTTGCCCGATACATAGGTTCTAAGACCCCTTTATGGATTAATGAAGAAGAGGGTCTAAAGGAAAAAGGTGCTGATGCGGTTTACTATGCGACAAAATTGAGAGGCGCATCGAACGCCAAGGCAAAACGGGAATTCAATTTTCAACCTCGCAATTTTGAATGGTTGGCATAAATGATGGGTCAATGCTGTTTATTTATAAATTGAAGATTGGTCCTAAACACTTTCAAAAGGGCTCTCACTTCATTAAAGCCAACATGCGGATTGCACAATAGTAGGTAAGAGGGAACTGATTTTGGATGATATCTCAGCCAATACTCCTTCCGTTTTTTAAATTTAAACATCCAACTTACCATTTGATAGAGGTGCCTCAAAATCCATGTAGAAAAATTGCTCAAACCGCTGACTTCACCTAAACGATTAGCTGGCATCATCCCTTTTGTTAAAAAATGGCAATTTTCCTCCCTAAGAATTTTCAAAACGGAAGCCATCAAAAATTCCGATGTATCGTGAAAAGCATCTGGTAAGATGATTAAAAACTTTAATAGCCATCCTTCACCATTTTCAATTTTGCTTAGCATGATCATAGCAGTAATATGTCCACCATCTTTAACATAAAACCAACGCTTGCCGACATAACTCTCAAAAAAGTTAAGGTGTCCTAAATAAATATGCGGCCCTTTAATGGCTTGATTCCATTTAATTCCAACTTCCTGAAGGGAATGCTCAATTTCTTTGTTAAACGGGATGTATTCATGCACCGTCAAACCATGCTTTACTCCCTTTTCTACCCGATGTCGAAGTCTATTGCTAGCCACACAAGGATCCGATTCAGGATCAAAAATAAATTCTTCGCATACCTCGATCAAAATATGGCAATGGGAGTCTTTGGCCCATTTTGCAAATTTTTCAGAGACGATGATGTAGATAATGTTCAAATTTAATTGGCGGCAATAATTGTAAAAAGCCTCAGCCAGCTTAATCGTTTCATCAGGAGGGCATATCGGTTCACCAAAAACAACAGCACAATTAAATGCAACACGATACGCTATGATCCCTTGGCAATTTGAAACTCGAAAGAAATGACAGGGAAAATCAAGCATCGCTTCAGATGCCGCTGAACCGTAACGAATAAATAACTCTTTTTCATTGTCATTGAGTTCGCTTTCAACCAATGTCAGTTACCAGGCTTTACGTTAACTGTAGAACCATCCGGATTTTTTATGAACTTTGAGCCATCAGGATTGATTTGAACGGAGGTTCCATCAGACCTTTTTATGATTTTTGTGCCATCCGATTTTTTTTGAATCGTAGAACCATCGGGGGCTTTAATATATATTGTGCCATCCGGCTGGATTTGCACCGATGAGCCATCTGGATTTGTGATGATTTTTGTCTCGTTTGATTGGGTTGGAGTCGAGTGGCTTTCCTCCGCCATCAGCCCGCTAAATATTAAAATTCCCGACATTAACGGCAATAGAGATTTCAGTAAATTTGTCATATGTATCTCCTAACGATAAGGAACCCTTGATAATTAAACATATATTTGAATTTTTTTAATATTGTCAACGTGTACTTTTTTTATGGTATATCAAAGTTTATAGAAAATAACTGCATATTAAAAAGTTGTAATGTATAATTTGTAAAATCATTTGCTAAATGAAAAGATATTTAATTATGCAATTCAAGTATATTTTTTTATTATCGGTTATGATTTGCAGTTTGTTTGCCGCTGGATGTGCCGGAAGAGAATATCTATGAAATTGAACGGCAAGCTCTTGTAGATTTTTATCCAAATCTTCTCTAATGAGAATACTTTTTCTTGATAACAAGGAGGCTGACTATCATTTATTTTATTTGTCTAACAACTCGAACCGATTCCATAATAATTGACACGACAATTTTGGACTGTTATATGATCAAGTAAAGACAGCCGCTGTGAAATAACTTTATTTTAGGCGTTGTAAATATATGAAAGAAAATCTTATTTTAAAAAAAATTTTTATAGGAATTCTTTTTTCTCTATCTGTATTCCAGCAGAATGTGATGGCAGAAGAGATATCTTTTCAACCTAGAAAAGTGCCTGCTCGGATTATTCCCGTCCCCGCAGATGTCAGTCCGCAATTACAACAAAACATTGCCCTTCCGCTTGACCCGCTCATGTTTGTTGTACCGAATACCCTTCAACAATGGCGCGAGATTGTAGCAAAAGGGGAAGGTGTCGTTACACAAAAACTCATGGATTCTGCCCGTAGCCTATTTCAAGTGGAGGTAACGAGTGGAACCATTGGAGGAGTAAAAGTTCACATTGTTAGACCCAAGGCCCTTCCAGCAAAAAATCAGAACAAGCTATTATTGTATGTTCACGGAGGGGGCTATATCCTCAATGGAGGAGAAGGGAGCGTGCCAGAAGCTATGGCAATGGCCCATTATGGACAAATGAAAGTGATTTCTATCGACTATAGAATGCTTCCCGACCATCCTTTTCCAGCGGGTTTAGAAGATGTAATAGCGGTATATAAAGAGGTGCTCAAAAACTATAAGCCTGAAAATATAGGATTTTTCGGAACCTCGGCCGGAAGTGGATTAGTAGCGGCAGCTATGTTGAAGACAAGAGAACTCAATCTGCCTCAACCTGCTGTTGTAGGATTGGGAACTCCATTTATTGATATCACTAAAACCGGCGATTCCTACTTCACTAATCAAGATATTGATAATTTTCTTGTGACTTATGATGGACTTTTACATGCTATCGCTAAATTATATGCCGGATCCAATGATATGAAAAATCCTTTAATTTCTCCGATTTACGGTGATTTTACGAAGGGTTTCCCTCCTACAATTCTTACTTCTGGGACAAGAGACCTCTTTCTTAGCAACACCGTCCGTACGCATCAAAAACTACGTGCGGCGGGAATTGAAGCCTATCTACAAGTTTTTGAAGGCTGCTCGCATGCTTTTTATTTGCAAGTCCTAGATTCGCCTGAATCTAAGCAAGCTTATCAGGAAATGGTTAAATTTTTTGAAAGACACTTGCAAAATTGATTCAACTCTTAATCAATGAATAGCCGAAACAAAAGGGTCTAAAAAAAATGAAGCAAAAGTGGCTGTAAAGGTGATTGCTTATTTTGAAATCGAACATGGAAAGATCATTTTATGCGATGAATTAACACATATTTTGCAAGGTGACAAAGAAGATCGCACTATCGGATCGATAAGATAAAAAAGCGATCGACTTTAGTTATAAGCGCATGGGTTTCATGCGCTTAATTTTTGAACAAGTTGCATCATATTGCCATCGGTATCGACAAAGGTTTGCAACTTTACATGAAAAGGAATTTCCATGAGTTCACCAACAAGGGCAGCGCCTTTTTCGATAAAGTGCGCAATGGCTTTATCGATGTCTGCAACAGCAATTGTAACGACAGCATTGGAACCCGATTTAATAGGTGTTTCGGCACTCTCCATCCCGATGCCAAGTTTTGAACCGTCAGGACCTGAAAGTTCAGCCCATTTAAACTCTTCATGGAATTCTTTCAACTCTAAGCCGACAGTTTCAGTGTAAAATTTAATTGCTTTTTGGATATCTTTCACGATGATCCAACTTAAGCAAATGCCCTCTGCTTTCATAACATTTCTCCGCATAAAACACATTGTTAGCCACCTACTATAAAATAATTTCCCTTTTTTGCAAAGTTGGAAAACTTAACGTCACAGAGGGAGGCTTCGAATAAAATTTTTATTGAACAATTATATAAAAGAAATTAAGCTCGCTATTTCTTTAATTCGTTGCAGTGCAAACAAAACATCTTTTTAATTTTCAAATTAGGAATAAACTTATGCAACCATATCAAAATGGTTATTATATTCGACATCATATTAACAACATTTCTAATAATATGCAGGCTCAAGTCAATAAACTTACTAATTTAACAAACAATCATAACTGGGATATCTATAGACTTTTCTCTCGGATAGGAGATATCGATTCAGGGCAACAGCGTCGAGAAGAAGCCATCGTGCAACTGCAGGAACGCTTTCAGGAGAATTCAGATAGACTTCTGTCTAGAATAAAAGATCTAGAAGAGGGTCAGCAGCATCAGGATGAAGCCATCGTGCGGCTGCAAGAACAAGTCCGCGTATTATCTAAAATTATTCAGGAAGAATCTAAAACCACATCAGGTCAATAAGACCACTCTAAAGCGAGCTTTACCCGTTAACATCAGTTGATACGCCTCATCAACTTTTTCTAGAGGAAAAGTCTGATTCATCGATCGTACACCTGTTAATGCGCTAAAGTTCATAGTATCTTGTGAATCTATAGATGTGCCTGAAGCCCATCCTTTAATAGAACGATTTCCTGAGATCAGCGGTAGCGCCGAAATTTGAATGGGTTCAAATGGAATACCGATGATCAGCAATTGTCCGTGATTACCTAATCCCCCTATGACAGGACTAATCGCATCATTTTTAGTCACGGTTGATAAAATGACTTTAGCTCCGCCAAGTTTTTGAAGCTCTTTTGCAACATCAGTCGTTTGACTATCAATATAATGCTTAGCTCCCAGTTGTTTAGCTAAAGCTTCTTTATCCTTTCCCCGTGCGATTGCGACGGTATTGAAACCCATTTTTGCACAAAATTGAACGGCTAAATGTCCTAATCCACCTATTCCCAATACAGCTACCGTATCGCCTGGGCGTGCGAGGCTATTTCTTAAAGCATTAAATGTGGTAATCCCTGCGCATAGCAAAGGAGCAGCATCGACCGCTGAAAGCTTTTTAGGAATTAAAGCTAGGGCTTCTTTTGGAGCTATCATATATTCGGCATAGCCTCCATCATAACTTATGCCGGGGACTTTACCTCTGATGCATAAAATAAAATCACCGCGCCGACAAGCTTCACACGAGTTGCAATGTCCTCCATACCAACCTACACCGACTCTTTGTCCAACCGACCAGTCCGTAACACCCTCTCCAAGCGCATCGATGACTCCGGCTATCTCATGACCAGGGACTTTAGGGTAATTGATATTTGGAAAAAGACCTTCTTTTACGATCGAATCGCTATGACAGATGCCGCAGGCTTGTATTTTTATTCGCACCCAGCCATTAGGAGGGATTGGAATATCTTTTTCAACCAGTTCGAAAGGACCATTAGGTTTACTAATTTGAACAGCTTGCATTTTTGCCATAAAAATTTCTTGATTGCTTTAATCTTACCTATACACAATAAGATTCAAAAAAAGAAGCTGAAAAAAGCATGAAAAATCGAAAAACTACTTTACAATTCTTACGTAAAACATAGTGTGGATGATATAAAAAAACACAATAGGATAGGGAAGGAACTTAAACATTTTAATAAAAACTGTAATTACTTGAATTCTAAGGAAAATAAATTCAACAACTTCCCCTAAAGCCGTGCGTAATGTGCATCGCTCAATTCAGTAAAATTTGAAGGTTTTCTATTTCATAATCTGCCGGGCTAAAATCGAAGATGCGGACTTTTTCCTTAATAGATAGTTGATTTTCATTTCCCCCATGATGTTTTTGAAAGGCGGCATACGATAAACAATCGTCGCCATACCCTGTAAAAATATACCGGATCATATCATTGGGAGCATTTAACGTTAGAGGACCGAACTGCACTCTAACTAAAGAATTAACTTCATGCGGTAACCAATAAAATAAGTTATAATATTTCCGCGCCGATTCTAAATCAAAACGATAGGTATCATCATCACCACATAATCGATAACCAGCAAGATCTATATATGGATATTGTTTTCTTTCGGAAGGGAACAATCGAATGATATTTTCTTGTTTCAAGTAAAATCCATAAGTTGCAAATTCATTCTTTAAAGCGAGAATGCGGTTGGTATCTTCGATGTGAAAGACGAGATCGGCATCATCATCCCAAGGGATGCATCCTTGATGTCTAACAGCCCCTAAAGCTGTCCCTCCATCAATCCAATAAGGGATGTCGTATTTTGTAAATAATAGATCTATGATTTTAAGCATTTGATAAATCAATCCAATAATCTTTGGATCCGTCCGAGGAAAGATTGAATCCGTTAATTCATTCTCTTGTGCAGATTGAATCGATCTATCATTTGCAAAAAATGAATTAGAACAAATGGAAGTTAACATTAAAAACAATAAACACATAGTTATACCAACTTAAGTTAAATTAAATAATTGTTTCAAGAAATGCAAAGACTTTTTTTTTACTACTAATTATCAAACCAATCCTTTATATTACAGCCATTTTCCGGAAACATCTTCCTTATGGAGAAAAATCATGTTGGCAGAAAACACCCCCAGAACTGTTACAGAGACGATTAATCCAGATTTGCCCCTCGTCTTATTCTTATCCCCACAACCATCCTTGAAACGACGCCTTGAAGATATACTAATTAATTTTGGGGCTTTGGAAGATCCTCTTTCCGAAGATCTTTTAGCGTGGGCAGCTCGCACTTATCTAATAATTAGCGCTGATGGATTTAAAAGAAATGCCGAGTTAAAACAGAGTGTATTAAAAAGAATTCACAAACTGCGCGATCAAAAACTGATTAATCCTATTGACGGCACTCCAGACAAGGAGCCGGTTTTGGAAAGACAGTGGAAATGGGAAAGGTGGATGGTAGAGGAATATAAAACTTGCTGGAAACGTATTTATCCGCAGTTACCGGTGAAGTCACCTTTCGATCAGCAAGACATGCAACCTAGTTGTCCCCACATGCTGGCACAGGAATTGCAAAAATGGGGGGATGCATTTCTGATGCAGATGGCCCCTTCGGATTCAACTAAAGACATCGCTTTATGTCATCAAAATCCCTTTGTATTCCATCTTTCTCCCCTCAGAGAAATGGACGATCTCCCAAAGGTTCAACACCGATTGACGTGCTATTTGGCCCTTGCCAAAGCGTCTAATGTTAAAGATTTTGCTCGAGCAGCAAAACGTGAAATAAAAATGGCAAACAAGCAGATCGTTCAGATTGGAAACGAAACCAGGGAAAGAATGGCTCAAGAAGCGATGCGCATAGAGGAAATGGTACGCGCTCATCAGCATGAGCTCGAAGAACAAATTGAAAGTATAAAATCACTTCATCAGCAGAGAGAGGAGGAGCTGACTCACCAACTCCAGCAGGAAGTGACTAGAGCTGCCCAAATTCAAGTTCAAACCCAACACATGCTTGAACAGGAAGCTGAGAGAAATAGTGAACGGCGTAGGATTCAGCAGGAAGAACTTAATCGGCAAATTGAAAATATAGAGCAGAACCATCAAAACGTGGAGCAAGTGCTGAACTCTCGGCTTGCAGAGGATGAGAGAATGATTGGATACGTTCAAGAACAAAATCGTGTCCTTTCTCATGAAATCACTCTCACAAGGGAGCAGCATCAGGTCTATAAAGCAGAGCTTGAGAATCGCGTTAAAGCAATTGTAGCAGAACATCTCCACCGAGATCAAATGTTGACCTCCCAAATTGCCCATGCCCAGCAATTACTCAATAACATAAATCAACAGTGCAATGCATCCAACGCCACAGTTCAAGCTCAACAAAGGCAGATCAATCGCCTGAATGCCCTGACACAAGTGAGAGCAAACCAGGTTCATCATTTGAAGAAGAAAGTCAAGAAAAAGAAATTTGGCATTTTTTAAACATAATTATTTCTAAAGGAAAAGAGATGGAAGCGTCTTGGACAGAAGCCTGGAGATCGATCACCACAGTACTGCCGAGTCAGCAGAGACCTGTCACTTTGAATTTACATTCAAATCATAACGAAAACGAAATTAAATTTTCTTTGCTACTTGAATCGCAATTATTTTCTTCAGAGGAAATTTCAGAACTGATTGAATTGGATTTAAATTCGGAAGAAAGCGAAACAAAAGAGAGAAATGCCCGCTTGATTTGCATTTTTCTCCTTGAGAACGTTCGCGCTAAAATAGAGGAGATGCAAAGTGTAGAGCTTCTCGACGTTGAGAATGAAATAAAGGATATTTTGCGCCGCCTTCTTTCTAATCCAGATATCGATGGTTACATTGAACAGTGTGAAAAGAGTTTGGATGAAGAGAGCTTCAAAATAGAAAGTGACAAAGCCCTGAATGATTTTAACATAGAGAGCACCCTTTTAAAAAATCGCTATTTAGCTTTAGCAAATTTAAAATTGCAGAATGCTGCACGAGTAGAGTCAGGAATCCAAAAAACTGCGCTTGCCAATTCCATCATACACAAGACAGCATTAGAAAGGATGTTTTCAAATCCACAAATAAAAATGGAACTTCTTTTAGAGCAGATGAAGAATTCTCAATTATTTTCAGCTCTAGAAATGAATGAATGGAAAATAAAATTGCGTCAAATCAATCTGTTAACGAAAGAAAAAAAAGAACAAGAGGATTACGGCCTTGTCCTTTGTTTATTTCTTTTTGAATTGATTCGTCCCGCCCTTCTTGCCACTCAAGACGGGGCCATTAAACGACAACTTTTAGCTTTTGAAAATACTGTCAAATTCATTCTGAAGGAAGTTCTTCCCTCAGATCAAGATATAAATCAATTTATCGCACAGTTTGAGGGATATCTGGATCAAGAGACTGTTTTAAAACAAAAATTTGATCTCATGCTCACAAGCTTTCAAACGCAAATTAATCAGTTTATCCATTCAGCAAATGATGTAAATACGCAGATCAATCAAAACTGCCTCATTTTAAAACAGCGCTTGAAAGAAGTGAATGAAATGCGCAAACTGATGAGCGAAGAGTTATTTATAAAATTTGATGCGTTAGCAAGCAGAGTGGATCGGTTGTTAGAATATTCAAAAAAAACTGTGGAAGATGTCCATCATCTTGCTGAACGCCTGCAAAAAGAACAGTATGAATTTAAGCAGATTCTCATCACCTGTGAAAACATCCTAAATAAAGTGTAATTCATGACAAGTAGAATCGATGAAAGGCTGCAGTTAATAAGATTCCTGCAACAAGGTCAAAATCCAGAGCCACTGTTGGAAAGACGATTGGAACAGGAACAACAAAGACTTCAAGAAACAGTCTCTCAAACGACCTCGACCCTGCAGCAAAGACAAACTTTAGTCGCCGCAAGAGTGAAAGAGATTGCGAATGAAATGGAAACAACCCCTATTTTTTCACCAACAGAACTTCTTGCTGAACATTTGCAGCAGACATTAAATCAAGTGCAGAGCACTCTGGAAAAAATAAAAGCAGCGCTGCAGTCAAGCCAAAATCAACTCGATCAAATGCATGAGAAGAAAATAGAGCTAACCCAATCCCTCCAACATGTACGAGGAGAGTTAAAATTCGCTGAAACTAAACCTCTCTCCTATCAAAACGAGTTGTATGCAGCCAACGAAGCTGTGAATTCTTATATCGCAAAGAAGCTGAGCAAGGAGTCCTCATGAGTAGCCATCTATCGATTTCCAATCATTCTCCAATCACGACGCCTATTGATGAGGTCAGAGACACGGCTTTTCGCCGAAGAATCTATGTTGAGCTTTCAAGAATGGAGGGTTCCTTAACTTCTTCTACAATGCGTGATGAGATGACGGAAAGCCTAAAAGTTTGGCAGCAGCAATTTAAGGCAGCGATGCGCTTGCGCCGTTTGGACGCCCGCCTTATTTTCGACGAATTTGTTCTCCTTCTTCAAGAGCTGCTGAGAGATCCCATTTATAACGCACCCTTGGATAAAAAGGCGGTACTAGGCAGCGATGGACATACCTATGGCCGTATGACTTTGACCGTTTATCTAGCTTCAATTCCTGAGGAAGAACGGCATCGATTCCCTATAAATCGAGAAAATCCGGAGCTTTCTTTTATCACTGTCCCCCATCCCATTGTCAAAGAGATGGTAAAATGGTTGGAAGAACATGGGAAGCTTCTTCGCGATCTAGAAAAGGAGAATGCCTATCACGAATTGGTCGCTCAAGGAACGTGCCCAACGTTTCCCACGCGAGAAACAGAACTCATAAGGGCAATAAGAGATACGGCCTTACAAAGAAGACGGCGTCGCGCAGATCGTAGGGACAACCTCTTCAGGCAACTCGATGCCTTAAGAGTGGAACGTGATAGAGTAGTACAGCAGGTTTTTGAGAACCTCCAAAATCAAATTGAGGAAAACCATCAAAGCAATCAGCAAAGATTGGCCAACATTCAAGAAGAAATGATCGAACAAGAAACCCGAACTATTGACCAAGCTCGACAACAATTACAGCAAGTGAATGTGCAGGAGCGTCTTCAAACTACAACGGAAGAAAATAGGGAGGACCAGGTTCAGCTCATAGATATTGATCAAGAGCGGCAACGCTTACACCAAGTGAATAATGAGCTACAGGAGCGTCTTCATGAACTCCAAACTACAATGGAAGAAAATGGGGAAGAACAGTTGGCCGCACTCCAGCGCAGAGAAGAAGAGAGAGCTCAAACAAGAGAGGCACAACTTGGAGCCTTTGAGGAAAGGTTAAGCGGAATTCAAATAACCAATCATCAACAAATGCAGCAAGAGTTGAATGAAGTACGCGTGCAGGTGCAAGGCGATACACAAGGAATGTTGCGAGAGCTCGACACAATTCAAAGTAATGACCAAAGACGCGGCCAAGAGCAGCAAAGAAACATTGACCAATTAAACAATCAAATAGTTAACACAGAAACAACAGCCGATGAAGTAAAAAAGCGCCAATGGAAAATTGAGAAAGAGATTTTGAAAACAGAAAATGAAAATCTCAAGTTAAAAATAGCTATCGAAGAGACAAAACAAGCGATAAAAAAAAGAAATAAAGGAAGAGGAAAAGCTCTTTTAATTGTCGCAGCAGGAATAGCTGCTTCTGGAGTCGCAACAGTGGGATTACAAACATTGCTTTCCACCACTGCTCCCGGCACACAGGGATCCGTGTCTCTCATTTCCGGCGGTGCAAAAATTACTCTATCGGTTGGATTTTAATCTTTAGGAGGATTACAAATGGATGCCTTACATACAAGTCCACTTTCACCAACACAACATTCTTTGCAGATTGTTTCGCAAGACCAGCAAGCCGTTGAGCAGATTTATGGTTCCGACGACTCGATGACGTTGATGCTCTTTAGAACGATTCACTCTTCGAAGGAGGCAGTGCAAAAAATTGTCTACCAATTTAAACACTTTAAAGAAGAAACATCAAAAGCTTTGATAGCGAAATCGGAAGAGAGCGGGCGCTTTGAAAAAGAATTGATTCTTTCGCGCGCGCAAACAAGCGAATTAAAAATCGTGCATCACAATGAAAAGGAAGCTTCTCAAAAGCTCATTCAAAGCCTTCAAGAAGATTTAAATAAAAAAGGGAAGGAGTTAAGTACTTCGCAAGAGAGCTTATCGAAAAATCAGGCTGACCTGCATGCCGCTCAGGGTGAAGTTGCCGCTTTGCGCGCACAGCTCACTCAATTGCGCAGCACTCATCAAGCCGAATTACAAGCTCTTCAAAACAGCGTGAAGGCTCTTGAAGCAAGTTCAAACGAAAATGCAAGGAGATTGGGTGAAACCCAAACGCAATTGACAACCACTACAAATAATTTAAATGCTACCCATCAACAATTAGCAGGAGTACAAGCCGCCTTAGCCGATTCTAATGCGCAATTGGCAGCATCTAAGGCCTCTTATGCTGGAGTTCATGCAGCTTTAGTACAGTCGCACACTGCATTGACGACAGCAACACATTATCAAACTGTGTATTATAATACGCTGCTAGCAATCAGAAACTGCTGCAACACAACTAGAGTAAAACTGAGAAGAGCTGGCTCTCTTTATCAGCGTTGCAACGCTCAGCTTGCAACAGTGGGCATTTAATCTGTTTTAAAGGAGAACTTTATGAATTTTCCCCCAATCCTTGATATTCCTCTATATTCAAACTTGCCAGAGTTGTCACAGGTAATACTACCATCCAAAGAAGAGGACATTGACGCCTTGATCTTAAAACTTGAAGAAACAAAGGAGAGGTCTCTGCTTCAGGCAAAATCTTCATTGGATCAGATTGTCTATAAGCAATTCGAAAGTCATCTTTCAAACTTAACACACCGAATTGTTTGGATAATTAAAGAAATGAAAATCCGAGATTATGATCCGGAACTAATCCTTAAAATGGCAAGGTACGGTTTATCAGAGATCGATACTTCTCGCGACAAGTTCTTAAAAGCAAGAGAATCTTATGAATTCCAGAAAAAACAAACTTTGGAAAAAGTAGATAGCATGAAGTCCAAAATTGATCAATTGCCAAGTTTCCGCGCATTTCCTGATTTCTCCCAACCCATTCCAACTCATGAAAATTTTTCTGATTTTATGAAGAAAATGCTAGCTCTTGAACCCATGTATCTCAGTCCTAAAACAAATATTCAGGAAAATAATTCTCCAAAAGAATCTCAATCGAAAGATCCTATATTGAATTTAAAAAAATTTCAATATGAGGAAAATGCAGCTCTCGCTCACCTAACAGCAACCGCGCTAAATGGCATTTCAACAGTTTTTGAAAAATCTTTGGAAGCAGCTGCACGAGGTGTTTGTTATGTTCAACTCGAACCTGTAACAAGAAACGCATGCCATCAATTGGTGGATAATTTAACCCGTTCGGAACCCAGGGAAGTAGAGAACACCCCTTCTTCAGCGGCAATTGTTCTAGAAGATGTTTTTTCCATTCCAAGGGAAGTAACGCAACAATATGAAAGAGATCATGCAGTCATTGGTCAGCATGTGATTGCGGGTGCAGCTAGCTATGGACTTGGGCGTGTCGTTACGACTGTGACTAAATCCCTAACAGTGAAAGTTGGAAATCCAGCTGTCAAACAAACTAACAAAGTGATGTCGGAACGTGTTTATAGTCCATGCATCAAAGATAAATCAGGATACAACAAATTGCAGATTGAACGGGATTACTACATCAAGCTTTTCTTAGATCTTGGATATCAAAAGAGCAAAGGGGGAAAAGGAAGCCATCTGAAATTAACGAAACCCGATAGCCCAATGGTTATTATTCCAATTAAAAAAGATTTGAATATAAAAACAGCCAAGGATTTAAAACAAAATTATGAAAGAGCGAAGGCTGCAGAAATGTTGAACTTAATGCCTTTGAAACTTAAAAAGCCTGATGAAAAATCAATTACATCCTTCTCATATGATAAACCTTTTTCCCATCGCGCTGATTATAACTTGGGCTATCTTGAATCAACAAAATGCTTTGTAAAGTCAAAAGAATTCAATGGTTTATTAAGTAAAGACTTAATGATTGTTCGATTTAGTCATGTCAATCCAGAACGAACTCAATTGTATAGATGGTGGTTACCCGTTTCCGAAGCTAATAAGTTTTGGACGCTTGAGGAAATGAATAATTCAGTAGCCCGCCTTACGAAATTTGGAGAGATAACACATGTGTCAATTGCAAGAGTTCCCGCAGGTGAACCTGTGCGTTTCCTACATGGTAAAACTGCGCAACAGTTAGATGCATTATCAAATGAAGTTAGATTGGGTGGTGGTACGCAATATCGTTTTTTTGATTTTGACATCAAATGGATTCTTCAAACGAGAGAATTACCTAAATAACTTGAGATGAAAGAAAATAATTACCGGAGGTCATGACGAGCTTAATAAGTGCAGCACACAATCCAGGAAATAGGGTAGCTTCAAACTATATAAAGACCACATAGAGAATCTAATTAGGGATTTGAAGTTCACAGGACCGATAGGCCCACTAGTCCCTTTGTCCTCGTAAAACGCTATCGCTGGTTATTGGATTTATCCTGTGCAATACCAGTGTGTCCTTGCGGTGAGAGTGCTTAACGGCGAATAATCCAATTCAGTATCTTTATCTCCTTTAACTCAAAGGAGATTATTCGGTATGGAAACTAAATTCATCCCAATTGAAGAAATTCGATCCGCCCTTGATCGATTAAGACAAGACCCGAGGACTCAACGTAAATTTCCCCAGGAATTATGGGCCTCGATTATTCAGCAAACAAAAATCTATTCCGTTAAGGAGGTTTGTCATCAGCTTCAGATTAATCCCGTCTATTTGAAGCGTAAAATCCATCAATCTAATGAGCCGACACTCGAATTTCGTGAGATTGTCATACCGGCAATTCAATCAGCTTCTGATACAGTGACGATTGAACTCAGATCTGCCGATGGGCTGCAAGCTAAAATTCAAGGATCCTTCTCTTGCTTAAACTTCCTCTGCCAACTATTCAGGAGGTAGTCATGCTTCAGATATCTCCGTCTACCCGTATTTTTATCTGTGTTCAATTTGTCGACTTCCGTAAAGGCATCGACGGCCTAGCTGCCGTTTGCAGGAATATACTCGATCAAGATCCATTTCAAGGTACGGTATTTGTATTCCGTAACCGAGGGAGAACAACTATCCGCCTATTGGTATACGATGGTCAAGGCTTTTGGCTCTGCACTAAACGACTTTCAAAGGGAACTTTTCGATGGTGGCCTACCGATTCATCTGCCGTTGATGCAAGGTATCTGCAAACTCTTCTGTGGAATGGGAATCCCGAATCAGCTCAATTTTCTGATAATTGGAAAAAAATCTGTGTGCAATAAAATTTTAATTACTTCAGAATGCAACTTTTATTTTTTTATAAGACCACAAATGAAAGCCCCGGCACATCTCGACTTTACTCCAGAACAAATCGAGACGCTCATTGAGCGCTTGGACAAACAGGCTTTAGTCAAAGAAGATTATCCAGTTCTTGCTAATCTTATAAAAGCGATTGTCTGGATGAATTTTTCCCTTCAGGAAAAGCGATTATCTATCCAACGACTTCGATCCATCTTTGGGATCAAAACAGAGAGCGCCAAGAACCTTGCGAAGTTGCTGGCACAAGCACAGGCTGCTGAAGATGAGGCGGCAACGGCCGCCTCAGATCAAACTGATGAACAATCAGAGCCAGATCAGGATGGTGAGGAAGCCGGAGATCCAAATGCATCCACAAAAAAAAATCCTCCCGAGAAAAAAGGGAAGCATGGACATCGTCCTGCATCGGATTACACTCAAGCTAAGGTTATTGATATCGCCCATGAATTCATAAAAAAAGGCAGTCTTTGCCCTTCTTGTGACAAAGGTAAATTGTTTAATCTCTCTGCAGGAACTGTTCTTCGAGTCGTAGGCCAACCTGGTTGCAAATGGAGATTTATCGACCCGAACGACTCAGGTGTGCTGTTTGCGGTAAAGTATTTACCGCAAACCTTCCTCCAGAAGTTGCAACGGAGTCAAGAGCTGACAACAGTGCTAAAGCTATTGTGTGTCTGCTAAAATATAGAGGCGGGGTCCCTTTTTATCGCCAAGGGCAGCTCCAGGAGATTTTAGGCACGCCTATCTCACCTTCTGAAATTTGGGAAATGACAGAAGATGTTGCTGATGCGGTGCAGCCTATTTATGCGGTCATGTGTGAACATGCGTCAGCAGCAGAACTGGTGCAAAATGATGATACAAAAGCACGCATTCTTAGCGTTATGAAGGACCGGGAGGAACGAAAGGGGACTTCAGATGAAGATGAACGTACAGGCATTTTTACAACCGCTATTCTTGGAGTCTTGCAAAATATAAATGTAAAAATCGCCTTGTTTTTCACTGGAGTCAAACATGCTGGAGAAAATCTTGATGATCTGCTGAATAAGCGACCGAAAGGATTATCGGTTCCCATTCAACAATGCGATGGTGGGCATAACGTCCCGGAACATCATGATACGAATCTCTCTAATTGCAATGCCCATTCCCGCCGAAAGTTTTATGAACTCGTTACAACCTGGCCCAAGATAGTGGTCAAAATAATCGGGTGGTACTCTACTGTATTTGCGAATGAGCGATTGGCGCCATCAGAACCTCTATTAAGGTTAAAATGGCATCAAGATCATAGTGCTCCTGCAATGCAACAAATGAAAAATTTTTGCGACGCCCTCATAAAACAGAAAGAAATCGAACCGAACAGCAGCATGGGAAAAGCAATAGCTTATTTGAATAACCATTGGGAAGAGTTGACTTTATTTTTGCGGATGCCCGGTGTGCCCATCGACAACAACGCTACTGAGCGACTGATAAAACAATCAGTCCGAAATCGAAAAAATGCTTATTTTTATCGCAATGAAACCGGAGCAAAAATCGGAGACATTCTCATGAGTATAATGGAAACGTGCATACTTAACGATGCGAACCCATGGGAATATCTGGCGGCGATCCAGGAACATCAAGAAGATGTTCGAAAAAATCCCATTCTTTGGGTACCCTGGGCTTACGAAAAGCGGCTTAAAGAGCTGAAAGCCTCGGACATCACCGGAAGTTCTCCAGCAATAATGGTCTCGTCTTCTTCCTTTACCAAATGAATTTTGGAAATGAGATCAGTTGATATCTCCTCAGTGAGCTTGTGGAGTATGCTCACGTATTTATTGTACTCCGGCCATAAGACCAAATCCATAAGGGGCTTGGCGACTCGAACCATTGTTGTGGTATATTTTTGCCGCATGTACCGGTACGTTCGAAGTCCATGCTTACTGCAAATAGCGACAAAAAGCTTTTTCTCCCAACGGCTATGCAATCTAACGGTGTATTCAATCGGTTGCGCAGTAATTTTTTCTTGGAGACGTTGTTTTGCAAACTCAGCGGCCTGGCGTTCTCCATCACTCTTGGCTCCTGCAATTAGGGCCTCGATTTTACGAATTTTATCAACAATATCCATAGATAAACAGGGGGTTAAAGAGAGGAATTCTACATAGATGCAAAATTAAATTCACGCATTCTCACCGCAAGGACACGAATCTAATTAGGGATTTGAAGTTCACAGGACCGATAGGCCCACTAGTCCCTTTGTCCTCGTAAAACGCTATCGCTGGTTATTGGATTTATCCTGTGCAATACCAGTATATAGCAAAAAAAAACGGGTCTGGGCATGTTCACACCTATGCTGATAGTAGTTTGGTCATAACTGGAGATTCAGGAATTATTAAGGGATGTCAAAGCATTTGCCTCAATGGTCAAATACTAACAGAAAAAACTGCTCCAGATGCAAAGGAAATTGTGAATGGTAAATCTTATGACGTATATGAATACATGAATGGTGCAATATTTCACAGAAGAGAAGAGCAAGCGTTGTATGTATATTAGAGCAAAACAAAACTTTCGTGCTTAAAATTTCAATAAGAGATATAACGATTCTCTTTTTGAAATTCATTGGCACAGAGAAAGATGTCAAAATTTAAACGATCTAAGAAACATTTTACGAACCTGATATTTGGATTAGTATGTTTTATTTTAGGAGTGGCATCATCACCTTATATTTTGCAAGATTTCAACCAACCAGTTTATGCCGAGCTATTAACAAGAGATCAAAAAACCTCTGATATTGGCCTTCCTAGCTGTACTACTTTCGTTAACCGTCCTGATTATGCGTTATCCTATGATCACCGGACTAAAAATGCCACTTGGGTCTATGAGAATTTAACTGCCGATAGTTTAAATGGAAGGGCCGATAGAAAAGGCCTTCAATTCAAAGAAGACGCAACCCTGCCTAAAATTTTCCGCTCGACGGTGGGAGATTACCATAAATCAGGATTCGATAGAGGCCACTTAGCACCGGCAGCCAATCACAAAAGCTGCAATGAGAGAATGGAGGATACCTTTTATCTCTCTAATATCAGTTCTCAAGAACCACAGTTCAATCGTGGTTACTGGGCCAAGCTTGAAAAACATGTTAGGGATCTCACTAAAAAATACAATACCGTTGAGGTTTTTACAGGACCTTTATTTATACCCCAAGAAGATGCAAACGGGAAGCGTTGGGTAACATATCAAGTCATAGGAACAAATGATATTGCTGTACCGACACACTATTATAAAGTTTTGATTTTAAACTCTGATAATGGAACAAAAAAAATTGAAGCCTACATGCTACCCAACAAAGAAATTGATCTCCATATACCAATAAATTCTTTCAAAATTACACTGGAAAAGATAGAATCCTGCTCTGGAATAAAATTTTTCCAAAATAAGGAAAAATAAATGATTAAAAATATTTTTATATCTCTTAGCGGCCTTTTGCTTATTATAACAATTAACATCATAAGCAATAAATTTTCCGAAAAAAAGGTTAGGCTTGATTCAAATTATTTTTTAAAACTGTCTGTTCTTTTTCTCATCTGCGTTTTAATTAACTACGTACTGGACATTATATGAAACGATATCTTCTTCTAATTTTATTTCTAATTTTTCCTTGCTGAAAGAAGCTATGGGATATTTTTGCGGCTTAATTCCTTACTTGAAAAACTATGCAAAAGATGCTTTTGCAAGATTGGACAACAATGTAGCTGAAAGAGCCGTCCGACCGCTTGCCATCGGAAGAAAAAATTGGCTTTTCTTTGGCAGTCCTGATGGTGGTGAAGCTGGCGCTATTCTTTTTTCTCTCGTGCAAACTTGTCGAGGTTTAGGGATTAACCCTCGTGAGTATTTAGAAGACATCATGAAACGAATTATGAGACACAATAGTCAGAAACTTGACGAGTTGTTGGACCAATGGTTAAAAAGCCGCAATCAAAACCATATTTCTTAATTTCTGCCCAGATGGGCAGATTTCTCGCTTACGAATATCGTTATCTATACGTTGATGCCAGCAACTATATTCTTGGAGCAACGAACTACACAACACACGTGTCTACTTCACCTTGGAACGTGAAAGTGAAAAACGTCCACTACAACGCATTTGCTATTGGCGTCCAGTTTGATTTATAACTGAACTAGGGACTTCAGCGACCTTAGAGACCTGGCGACAGAAATCATGTCTCCAAGGTTTCTTGGGTTCCTAAATGCTTCTGTGGGAATTAAGCAAAAACTGCTCGGTTCGATATCCCTGCAAACTGCATTTTCAGAAAATTGACATAGGTCTTTAATTTTTAAGATACCAGCCCCGCATGTAGCGAACGCTAATGAGCGGAATGCGGGGAATGTAATGCGACAGCTGCGGAGCAGCGTAACTAGAAATGTCCTAAATCCGAAGACAATTTTAGAACTTTTCTCCAGTTCAATGGTCTTTTCTCCCACTACCTAAAGAGTAGGAAAAATCCCTAAGGAGTTACTGACAGGTAAAAAGCATGTACACTGGCTTGAAATGTTAGGCATTGCGATTCAAAAATCTAGTGATTCTGTCATGACTAACCCCACCTTCAAGAAGATTGGAAAGCCCAAGGGCTGTCGCGTGTTGATTTTGGCAAATCAGATAATCTGTATAGATATCAAGAATGTCTTGAGGCATATTTTCGGCCTTGTTGCACAATAGCCCTCACAGCATAGAAGAAAAAAACACCCGCTAAAATGCTAACTCGCCCATTCTACCAGCCATTAAGCTGCTTCGAATACCCATTCAAATCTCGGCATCCCCAATTTATTCATCTTGTTAATTATCATACATTTACAAATTACTTCTGTCTTTTGAGCTCCTATTGAACGAGCTTTTAATCTGCCTCCAAACATTCTCTTGATCCTAAACATCGCTGTCTCGGATAACGATCTCTCATAATAACCTGAACATTTTTTCCAAAGCCGTCTTCTTATGTCATCCCCACCAAATCCATGAATTGCTGCAATGGCGTCATCTCTTTCCTTTTCCCATCCCTCTTTTGCTGTACCCTTATACACCGCATCTCTTGGTGGTGGCACAATACAAATGCCCCCTTTATCATAGACCTTCTTGCGAAATCGGCTCGCATCATAAGCCCCGTCACCCCTGGCAGATTTCACCCTGCAAGGTAATTCTCCTAGCATCCGTTCTGCCATTTCAGCATCTCCTTTATTATTGCCCGTCAGCTCACAACAGATGATATCTTGTGTTTCTGCGTCTATTCCTATATGGAATTTTCTCCATGTTCTACGTTTACTCTTTCCGTGGACTTTCACTTTCCATTCGCCTTCTCCGTGTACTTTAAGTCCTGTAGAATCAAAGATGATATGGCAAGCCTTCTTCCCTTGCGTCAAACGATTAACTCTTTTATGAAGCGACTTAGCTCGCCTTGAAATTTGCGAATAGCTCGGTACTGGAAGATTCAGGCCCATTACATGAAAAAGCGATTGTACAAATCCTTGTAAGTTCCTCAATGAACGTTTGTATACCTCTCTGAGAATAAGCATCATTAGAATGGCTTCATCAGAATATGTTGCAGGCCTGCCAGCTCGGCAGGTATGATGGGAAGAAAACCAGTTTTTGATCGCTTTTTCATCGATCCAAATGGTTATGCTTCCCCTTTGAATAAGAGCTTTGTTATACTCAGCCCAATTTCGAATACGATAAGTCGGTTCAGTTTGCATGGATAGTCTCTGCCTTCTGTGGTAAGAAGCAGAAGCCTACTCCATGCATTTTTTATTTACATGCTATTTCAAATTTGACGTGAGAGGTATTGCGCAACAAGGCCCATATTTTCTCCATTTTTGAAAAAATTTACCTCTTTAACTTACTCTTTTCAAGCCTTTGCTGCGCAAGGTGGGTCAGTAAAAGAAAAGGTCTATCTCTTTGACAAAATGCAGAAGGGTGAGGCTAGTGCCCGGGAACTTATTTATCTATCCTTTTTAACAGGTATGACCACTAAAGAGCAGTATCTTGACTTTCTCCAAATCGAAAAAGATTGCGCGGAATACGACGATGAAGATTAGAGGCATCAAAATCTGAGCTGACTCCCTATAGGAAAATTTTTTGCAAACAAGAGGTCCTTATTTTATGGAATTGGGCCAGAATTTAACGCATCGAGTAAAGATGCCATTCTGTCTAATGCTTCTTGAACAGTTGTTGGCTGAGGACTTACCCAATTTACTGGATTATTCGGTGTATAAGCAAGTCCATTTGCATCATCCAATCTCGTCAAAGTCACATTTCCCGTGAGTGTAACTTTTGAAGTGATTGGGATAGAATCGACAGTTGCTTGTATCGGAATGTTCTGAGTGTTATTGTTATTAACAGTAAAGTTGCCGCCTATAGCAAAACTTAATAAATTAAATGGATTTAGAGGTATATCTCCAGGATTACTATTAACAACGATGTTTCCTGCTGTGCCTCCGCCAACCAGGACGACTTGCGCATCAGTTGTCGCCTGAGTATTGATTGTAATGGTCCCCCCGGTAACAAATGATGAAAACAAAAACATATTGATGCCCGTTTGTGTATATCCATTAGGCAACTGGGAATCTCTTATATTGACCTGATTTACACTGGTTGATGCAGCAGTAAAAGAAGGGACGTTTGAGCTATTTAAATTGACACTTTGAAAATAGAGCTTGCCTCCATAGCTGCCAATAGCAGCAAAATCAAAATTCATAGCACCTAGTAATATAAGATTTACAAAACCGGATCGATAATCGTCCGAGACCGTCCCAGTCCATGAAGGATCATTGATATCCACATCACTACTAATCCTAGTCAATAAATTGCTTGCGCCAATAAGCTGGACGTTTGCTTTTAAATGAATAGTACCTTCAGAATATGATCCCGGTCCGATATTAATTTCATAACGCTTAGAGCTCGATGCATCTGTTATCTCTGACATCGCCTTTGTAATCGTTAAATAAGGCGCACATGCAGAGCCATCACCGGTTATGTCATCGCCGGCTTGATTGACATATACGATCCTGCTAGCAGTAAATGGCAAGGAACATGACGGTCCAGTAGGACCCTGGATGCCTTGAGGACCTTGCGGTCCAGTAGGGCCAGGAGGACATTGAGGAGGACATTTATGATGTTTTTTGCAACATTTAGCAGATAGCATAAAATCGACATTTTCCGAGGTATTATCTGCTTTTAAGAAGCCTACATTGAAAATTAAAAATAAGAAAGCATATAATGGTAATAGGCAAATCTTGTTAGAAAAATAAAAATGTTTCATAATAGCTTTCCTCACTCGTTTTTATTGTATAAGAGAACCATTGAAACATTTCAAAAATAATGACAATGGTGTGTTTTTACAATATTTAGCACACTCTGCTTATGACTTCAATAAATTATTTCCATTTGTAAACTTGTCTAAATCTCAACTTTAAAAATGGCGCTCAGAGTGTTTCTTATAGTGCAACATGGTCAACGCTGTTGCAATAAAAACAACCAGGAATCATCGCTGAATCGTCCGGGTTCTCAAAGAAAAACTTCCAATTCATAATGAACCGTGTAAACAAACTGAAAAGCGGCGAAATCAATATGAGCACCATCACTCGCAAGCTGAAAATGCAAATTTGGTCAACTGAAAGGAAGTGCGAATATTGCGACAATCCGGAGACTCTTTCCTGGGACCATATAATTCCTCTTATAGGCGGCTTAAAAATGATATTCTCTCTTTGGTTGGACCATCATATGGGGATAGGCAAGAACTTATCAACTTTGTAGTAGAACAATTAAACTTGCTGGAAGCCTTGTGTCCGCACAAAATTGAACCTGTGCGTCGCTATCTCCAAAACCACAGTGATAATCTTTTAGAAGTTGTACCGACAATGGAAATGTGCTTTTACGAAATAGCCCAAGAGTTTGAGGTTGCTTTATCTCTAGTTCTGGAGGTCTATCAATTACAGGGTTTACCTTCATCAAGTCGGAGGCGATGGGAAAGTCATGCTGCATTGAGGACCTAGCTAGGAGATAAATTTTACTGGGTTGAATCGATGGTGAATAAAGTTCTAGAGGAGACTGTTCGTGCAAACTCTCTAGTTGAAAACATCAATAGTAGACTAAGAACGTATTTTACGTTGAGACGGGAGTTAGGGAATGAGTACTTAGAATTCCTACAATTTTTCTTGAATCACCGTCGATTTATGAGGAGTGAATGCAAAGAAAGAGTAGGAAAAAGCCCTAAGGAGTTACTGACAGGTAAAAAGCATGTACACTGGCTTGAAATGTTAGGTTTTGAGCTGTTTAAGCAAGCCGCATAACCATCCATAATAATTCTAATCAAATTTATGCGGAAAACAGGCCCAAAAGCAGGCAGATTCTTGATCGTCTTGTGTTACCTGATTTTGGCTGTTTTTGAACCATGCCGAAATTTCTGAACTTTACATGGCCATTCTTGAATACACATTCAAGTCAAATGAAGGGGATCGCAAAAAGCAGATTCAAGGACTAAAAGAACTCAGATCAAGAAGACAAGATTGCACGATGTGATGAAATGCTTTTGAATCGAGAAATTGATAAAGAAACTCATCAACGCATGATCCCGAAATTGAAAGAGGAAATTGCTATCTTGCGTAAGAAGATCGAATTGTAAGAGAGCAGCGAGACAGGATTCATGAAATACTGCCGATTTGGCATTCCACTTTTGAGCAACTTAAGTGAGTTTTACATGAACGCTAATGTTGAGATTAAGCAAAAACTGCTTGGTTCGATATTCCCTGCAAAATTGCATTTTCGGGAAAATAGTTATCGAACCACCCCATTGAATCCGGCGCTTGCGCTTATCCTACAGAAAAACAAGGGGTTAGAAAATGAAAAAACCGGACAAATCCTCTTTGAAGAGAGTTTGTCCGGTGGAATGCCGACGGCCGGACAATTATCGAACCATTTTGTCGAGGGAATGCGCAAGATCTATGAGCTTGAACCCTTTATAAAGATGGAATCTTCTCTTACTTCTGAGCAAGGCAAGGGATCAAAGATCTATAAAAGGGCTGTTTAGCATAGATAAGAGCTGATTTTGCCCCTTTTCCTTACCTCCTTCATATATATAGAACTTTAGCCGAGGGGGTTTCTAAGGGAAAGTGTGGAAAATGTTCATAACTTCCAAAGCAACGAATCTTTTCTCAATTATCATAAAGATTTAATATTTAATACGATAAACACTTTTGAGGAATAGAAATGACACCTCGAGTATTGACTTTTTCTTGCATAACGGTATCATATGATGCTATAATAATATACGAAGAGACATGAAATGCACGATAAGCGCCCCTCGGATCGAGAGCTGACCAAGCGATTAGATGAAGCAAAAGAGTTTTTAAAAAACCGATACGGGGTGTTTGCTACCCCTTCTAAGGTTGTCGGTGAGTTAAATGATCTCGACATCGGGGACACAAATGATGTTTGGCAGTTGATCAGGGAGCTGCTGGAGGAAATTTCTCCAAAGGATTACAAAGGATCGAGACCTCCACAAAAGTCCTATGAGAAAGCAATAGCTGGGCTTGAATTACTAGCCTTTAGCTGGTGGAGTCCTAGATGTGCTAAGCAAATGTATATCAAATTTGTTTTGAAGAATGAGCGATATTATTACGTCTCACTGCATCAAAGCCGTTCGACAGAACAAAAAGGAGAAGATTAAAATGAAGTGCCTAAATTGTGATTGTGAAAAATTTGAATCAAAAAACATCCGCTTTAATCCTGAGATAAAAGGAGAGGAAGTCGAGGTGGTCGTGCCCTCATTTGTTTGCACAAAATGTCAAACGCCGTTAATGGATGGGGAGCAAATGAATGTGCTTAGAAGGAGCGCTGCGGATAAATATCGCAAGCAACATAATCTTTTGACATCTGAAGAGATTATCAAATATCGCGCTTCGCTTGGAATGTCTCAAACTGCTTTTGCTAACTATTTAAAAGTGGGAGAAGCAAGTATCAAACGTTGGGAGACATATTTTGTACAAGATGTTGTTCAGGATGATCATATTCGTTTGAAATGTGATGAAGCCTACGCAGAACTTAATGCTCTCGAAGTTCATTGGAAAAGCCAATCCTCTGACATTTATAGCGGCAACAGGCCGTTTTGCTTAGAACTGTTTAAACAAGCTGTGCGCTATTTGATAGGGTTTACGAAAAGCCCTTTGTTTTTAAACAAAGCATTGTTTTATGCGGACTTTAAACATTTTCAACAACATGGGATGAGCATAACTGGAGCTAGGTATGTGCATTTAGAATACGGCCCATGCCCAGATCAGTTTCAGAATATCTATCAGTTATTTCTTTCCAAGGGAATTTTGATTTCTGGTGGTCACCACATTTTAAAAAGCATTGAAAAACCTGATTTAAGTGTCTTTTCCGATTCAGAAAACGAAGTTTTAGAATTTGTTGCAAAAATAGCTCACACGGATGGAGGAAAGAAGCTTTTAAAAATTTCCCATGATGAAGAAGCTTTTAAAAAAACCGAACCCTTACAACTTATCAGCTATGAATTTTCAAAAGAGCTAAAAATATAAAAAGGATTGCCATGTTGAATGAAATAAATGCAGGATTCGAGGCTGTAAAGGCTTTTTATAGTGGCTACAAATGGATGGAAGATTTTGGACAACGAATGTCGGAAGCTTCTAGCAAGGAAGAAATGCTCACTTACCGACAAAAACTTTTAGACATGAAGCAAGAGATGTTAAATCTGCAACAAGCATTTTGTAATGGACCCCATTTTTTAGACCACCAGTTAAGCTAGTTTTTAGTTATAATGTCTGTACCTAAAAAAGGATAAATTGATATGGGCAGACGAAAACACAATCCTGATTTCAAGAAAAAAATTGCTCTGGAAGCCATTCGAGAGCAGAAGACAATCAATCAAATCGCAAAAGAATTTCAAGTTCACCCCGTACAGGTCAGCGAATGGAAAAAGCAGCTTTTAGAAGGTTGTGGGTTAGTTTTTTCCGGCGATAGCCGTCAAGAATCCCGAGAAGACGAAATAGCGGCATTGGAACGGAAGATTGGCCGCTTGTGCATAGAGAATGACTTTCTTAAAAAAAACTAGGGTCATAAACACCGGAGAAAAGAGGAAACTCATTGAGCCTGAGCATGCTATACTCTCTGTAAGAGCATAGTGTAGCTTGCTTGGGCTTTGCAGGGCATCGTACTATTACCAAGCCGAGGAAAAGGATCGGGAAGAAGTGAAGACCTATTTAATCAAGTGCAGTCAGTACTTCGACAAATATGTGAGAAAAGTTGCATTCCCTCTGTAAAATCAAAACAGCAGGAAGAATTTCCTTTTGCGCGGACTTCTTATTTGTCCTGAGTGTAATCGACATTTAACCGGAAGTCTTTCCAAAAGCCGTAATGGCAATTATTACGGGTATTACCATTGTCAAAATAGCTGTAAGACAAGATTTATTGCCAGCTTTCTGAACGAAAAACTAGATCAACACCTTAAGTCCTTAACGATTTCATCAGAGATTTCTGAACTCTATATGGCTATCCTTGAAGACACTTTCAAATCAAATGAAGGGGATCGCAAAAAGCAGATTCAAGGACTAAAAGAACGCATCAGATCAAGAAGACAAGATTGCACGATGTGATGAAATGCTTTTGAATCGAGAAATTGATAAAGAAACTCATCAACGCATGATCCCGAAATTGAAAGAGGAAATTGCTATCTTGCGTAAGAAGATCGAATTGCAAGAGAGCAGCGAGACAGGATTCATGAAATACTGCCGATTTGGCATTCCACTTTTGAGCAACTTAAGTGAGTTTTACATGAACGCTAATGTTGAGATTAAGCAAAAACTGCTTGGTTCGATATTCCCTGCAAAATTGCATTTTCGGGAAAATAGTTATCGAACCACCCCATTGAACTCGTCGCTTGCGCTTATCCCACAGAAAAACAAGGGGTTAGAAAATGAAAAAACCGGACAAATCCTCTTTGAAGAGAGTTTGTCCGGTGGAATGCCGATGACCGGAGCGTTCTCGAACCACTTTCTCGAGGGAATGAAGCAACTTTATGAGTTAGAGCCCTTTATAAAAGTGAAACCCTACCTCACAAATCAGTGGGAAAAGAACAATGTTAGAATCAAAAGTGCTTCGTAGCCTTCGTAAACATGAATTTTTATCCTCCTTTTTACCTCCTCTACAGAAATAGAACCATAGCCGAGGGAGTTTCTAAGGGGGAGCGTTGCAAATGTTCATAACTTTGCATGCTATTTTATTGATTAGCTACATGATAATAGCAGAATTGTGATGGATTGGATGGGTAGAATTTTTATCGATTACATGAGCACGATTGATACCTGCTGTTACACAAATTTCAACTAAATTTTCTCGCTCCAATTCGGCAACATAGGCTTGCATAGGCACCTTTGTAAGCGCATATGAAATAAGGTCGTCTGGGATTTTATATGTTTGCATGATTCTAGCAGTTATCTCTTCCAAAGAGAGAGGGTGTTCACTCAACATTGATAGAATCATACTTTTTGTTTCGAGAATTCGTTTTTCGTGATCATTTATGAGTGAAGCCAAGTCCTTTATCACTCCTCCGTGATAAATAATGGAGACATCGACAGAAGGAAGTAACGATCTAAGTTTTTTAAATGAATTCAGAGTGTCACCGATGAAAGTATAGTACAAAATAGGATATTTTCTAAAAGTATCCTCGCCAAAAACAGCATCGCCACAATAAAGAACATTGTCAGGTGTTTTGACTGCAATCATTCCACGAGTATGACCTGGCAACGTGATAATTTCGAATGTTTCTCCGCATATGACGATCTTTTGATCTTCATAAGGAGCAATGATATCCGTGACTTTAGAGGATTGCTGTGGTGTGATAGGCTTGCATTTCTTAAGTTCTTCAAACGCAGCAGCGCCTCCACAAAAGCAAATAGGTGCCATCAAAGGATCTTCAATAAATGGCCTTTCCGTTTCTGTGCTAAAAATTTTTATCTGTGGATATTTATGCTGAAAAAAGGCATTCCCTCCACAATGATCGCCATGACAATGGGTATTAATGATTGCTGCAACTTGAACATTGGCTTGTATCAAACATTTATCGATTTCTTTCGCAACATCCCTCCTGATCCCACTATCAATTAGTACAGCCATTTTTTCTTTGATGTACACACCTATGGAGAAAATACTGTCGCAATAAAAGCTATTACCTTTTGCCTGAATAAGATTAATTTTTGCCATTATCCACCTTCAATTCGATAAATTTTCCATCTGTCATTTTTTGTATTTCATTTGAGCTAAGTCGAAACACTGCAAACGGTGTACCGGCTGCAGCCCATATCCATTCGTAATCCATCAAAGACGGGTCCAAATAAGTCACTATTTTTTCATTGTGGCCAACTGGAGGAACTCCACCAATGGCAAAACCGACTCTCTCTTTTACAAATTTACCATCTGCTTTGATAAGGTGGAGTCCTGTAGAATTTTCAATCTTCTTAATGTCAACCTGATTAACCCCTGATGCTATAACAAGAATCGGATTTCCTGATATCTTATCGATGAAAATCAACGATTTCGCAATCTGCGCAACCTCACACCCAATAGCTTTAGCAGCCTCTTGTGCAGTTCGGGTTGAATCGGGAAGCTCTTTTACAGTGCAAGAAAATCCATTCTTTACTAAAAAATCTTGCACTTTTTTTGCGCTGCCTGTTAATTGTTCATTCATGATTATCTGAATAAGGAAAGTTTTTTAGTTAAATTGGTAACGATTTCTTTTGGACCGAATAACACGATTCCATAATAGACGATTTCTTCAGGCTTAGTTGCTAGAGTTCTGGCTTCTTGATCTTCCCATGTTCCTTCGGTCATCGTGTTCGTGAAAACTGAGTATTGAATGCCTGCTTCCTTGGCTTCCATGAGTAGCTTTGCAATCTTATTCGAATTATCTTCTTTCAAAATGATAAAAGGCATTTTTGAAATATTAGGATAGACAAATCCTTCCGCATTCTTATAGTCCATGAGGTGCAATTCCGTAGAACCAGTATGAGCGCAAAAGCCTAGACACATATGTGCAAGGGCATTCATGAGAACACCTGTCTCAATCTTTTTATTTACAACAGCAACCAATTTGTATTGAAACATCTAATTCTCCTATTTTTATAGATTAATTTCTGTCGAGAAACAGTGCACAGCCCGCGCAAAAACCTTAGCATGATACGTTCCTCGTTTTTTTGAAAATTCCACCTTGACAACCCCCGGTCGTTCGATGAAATGACCTTGCTCTACACTAAAATTACGTGTCCCTTTTGGCAAAAAACCGAATGTATCAGCATAGGCGGTAAGTCCCCCTAGTACCGATCCTGTGAAAGGATCTTCAGAAATTCCTACTAAAGGAGCAAAACAACGCATGTGGAATTGATTTTTTTGATCAAAAGCTTCAGAAGTTAAAGCGCATAAAGCGATAATATCGTGTTCTTTAGAGAACTGTGTAAAGGACTTTGGATCGCATTCAATCTTCTTTAAGTCGTCAAGTGAACGAATAGTGATGAACAAGTCTTTATTAGTCTCTTCGTACATCACCGGGAAAGATTGATCAACTAAATGCAATTCAAAACCTCCTGCTTTAGCAACATCTGCATGAGAAATTTTAACTTCTCTTAATTTGATGGTGGGGGTCTCATAAGCCACACAGATTTCTTCTTGATTATCAATTGTCACCTCCATTTTGAGATGCCCGCACAGCGTTTCTACATCAAATGTATACTCGCCAATCTTTTTAATTCCGAACCGTCGCTCTTTTGCAATCATGTAAAGCGCTCCCACAGTAGAATGTCCACAAAATTTGATTTCGTGTCCCGTTGGAGTAAAATACCGCATCTGGAAGTTGCCTTTATCGCTTGGCAAAACAAAGGCTGTTTCAGATAAATTCAATTCCCTCGCTATTTTACGCATAGTTGATTCTTCTAGTTCATCTGCATCCAAAACGACCCCTGCAGGATTCCCACCAAACTTTTCGCTAGTAAAAGCATCAACTTGATGAACATGCACTTTTCTAAAGTCAGCCGCAGTCTTTAAGTAGTTATAAACGGTTGCTCGTGAAATCTGGAGTTTAGAGGCGACGTAGGCTGATGATTCCTTGAAATCAAATAAACCTTTATTTTGCAGCCTTGAGATTAGCTCTCTTTTTTGTTTTGAAGTTGTCGCTTGAATATTGATTTTATTTTCAGTGTGATAATGGGCAATAATATGATCAATAGACTCTTTCCAAGGATCTGTGGTCCCTTGATTCGATGGGGAAATTTCTGGTTGAACAAGAAAATTAAGCTGTTCTTGAAGATTTTTAAAGCATGTGAGGTCATAACGTAGTCTTAAATAACCCACGATTTCTTTACTTTTATAGAGGGGATGGATCAAACATCGCACGCTTCTTCCTACAACCAATAATTCTAGAAAGGGATTGCTGTTTTTGTAGTTTTTGATCTCATATGCTTGGTCTTCCTTGAGATTAGAAAAAGCATTTAAAATTTCTTGAATAGACCCTTCTGCATTAAACACTGTTGCTTCAACTAAGGGATAAAATAAATCCACCAACCGATGCGCTAGCTGTACATTGTGATCAACGTTCATAAAAGCCTCTCTTGTTAAGATGTAATTTTATTCTAATTTAGAATATTTGTCAATTTCAATCAGTTAAATTGGTCGCAACATGAGATAACCGCAAAACAATCAATTACGGATTAACAACTTATGCAGATACCAGATATTAAATATAGATTTCTCTGAAAAAAAGTGGATCTCTCGCGAAGAAGCTATTAGCTTAGCTGAAAACCGAAAACTACGCGCTGTTGTTGTTCATAATAAAAAATACACATATCCTCGCCCATTTCCACACGAACCTCGAAAAAAGCATCGTTTTAGTTACAGATAAACCTCTAGTTCTCTCTCGCTCCGTTACCATAGGAAAGCAACAAATTGCCTCTACCGAAACATCTTATTCGCATATTGAACTATATCTTGCAGAGGAATTCATCCCCCTCATCGGTAGGCGTGTGCAGTGTAGTGGGTATTTTAAAAGATCCCCTGATCTCTTTGCAGATGAGATCGTTTTGGATGTGGATACAGCATTGGATTGTGAGCAACTGGCCCATCAGTCGAAGACCGTTTTCTACGAGCCTGAAGAGGTAGAACTCTTTGGCGTGCTATGTGAAACTGTCTATCCAGGGCCTCCTGAGTATATGAGCGTGGAGATGGGCGATCGCCCTGAAAAAGTAACCATTCTGACTTTAAAAGATCTGATTGATGTTGATATAAAGGGAGAGGATAATCTTAATGAACCTGAAAAGGGAGTCCGTGAACTCCAAGTAGTCTTTTTAGATTCTACACCATCAGCACATCAGATGAAAGAAGAAATCTCATTGAGAGGGTCCCTTTATCATGCTCATACGGTTCATCACCGCAGAAGAGTGCTCATGATGGTGAATAGTTGGAGAGTAAATGATGACTCGATCCTGCCTTTAAAGTCGATTAATTCCATTGAAAAGAAATAAATTTAATAAAATTTTAATGGAAGAAAATCTCCGTAATCACTAATGTTATTAGTAGTTAAAGGGAGTATTTGCAAGTATATGGACACGGAAACATTTCTAGCTCAAAATCAGGTGTTTACAACAGAAGAAGCAAGAAATGCCCTCAAAATCGAAAAAGATCGTAGTACCCTCAATAACCTACTAACCTATCATCTTCAAAAAGGGCATATCATCCGGATTCGTAAAGGCCTTTATTATACGATCCCGCGAGGTGCAGATCCAAAGACTTACCCTGCCGATCCTTATCTGATTGCTGGAAAAATAACTCCTGATTCAATCCTGGCCTATCATACATCTTTAAGCTTTCATGGAAAGTTACACTCTTTGCGAACCGACTTTATTTACATTACTCAAAAAAAAGTAAAGCCCCCTTTTGTCTTTCGTGACACTCCTTTCAAAGGGATTGCTGTTCCTAAAAAAACCTTGGCTAATCCCGATTTTGGAGTTGAAATCGTCGATTATCAAGGTTGTAAGATCCGAGTTACAACATTAGAACGTACTTTTGTGGATGTGCTTGACAGGCCTGCTTTGATAAACAATTGGGAAGAAATTTGGCGATCCTTGGAATCTATTGAATATCTCAATTTGCAGCAGGTATTGGCATATGCAAAAATTCTCAGTAATGTGACCACATATGCGCGAATAGCTTTTTTTCTTGATCAACATCGTGAAATGCTTGGTCTTACAGAAAAAGATCTATTACCTTTTGATGCGTTTAAACCAAAAAGCCCTCATTACCTAGATCGTCATAATAAAGAACCAAATCAGCTTATCTCTAGATGGAACCTGATTGTTCCAAAATCACTCCTCCAGAAAACTTGGGAAGAACCATATGAAAATTTTTAAAGAACTTCTTATCAAAGAATCTAATCATACAGGTTTTCGCCCAGAAATTTTGGAAAAAGTATGGCGGTTAATGAACGTTCTGGAAGGGATCAATGCGCACCCATATTTGCAAGAACGACTTGTTTTAAAAGGTGGTACAGCGCTGAATCTCTTTGTTTTTGACCTGCCTCGCCTATCAGTGGACATTGATCTAAATTATGTGGGAATGCAAAGCCGTGAAGGGATGATTGGTGAACGCCCTTTAGTTGAAAAAGCTTTAGAAGCTGTTTTTCAAAGAGAAAACCTTCTGATGCGACGTATTCCTGAGAAGCATGCTGGAGGGAAGTGGCAGCTTAAGTATCAAAGCGTTCTTGGTAATCAGGGCAATCTAGAAGTCGACCTAAATTTCATGTTTAGAATCCCTCTTTGGGATATTCAAAAATGCATTTCTAAATTCGCTGGCCATCATCAAATCAATGAGATTCGGATTCTTGATTTTCATGAGCTCGCAGCTGGAAAACTGACAGCATTGTTCGCTCGTAACGCTTCTCGTGATCTTTTTGATGCTCATCATTTATTAACCAAGACCCAGTTTAACACTGAATATTTGCGACTGGCCTTTATCCTTTATCTTGGCATGAGTTCAATCAAAGACTTTCAAAAAATTTCACCAGAGGCGCTTTTATTTGATGAGGGAGATTTTCAGCAGCAACTTTTGCCCGTGTTACGAAATGTTAAAAAACAAGCAGATCATCATGCTTGGAAAACAGCCAAATTACAGGAATGCCAACAAGCTCTCGAGAAATTACTCCCCTTTGCTAAGCATGAAAAAGAATTTCTAAAAAATCTTAACGAAAAAGGTCAAATTCAAGCTACATTATTAACAAATGATCCTCTCATGCAAATTAAAATCGAAAATTTACCATTACTCCTTTGGAGAGCATCGCTCGCTCAGTCTAACAAATAATAGAAATTGGTAAAAAATGCCTGATAAAACAGACGAAAAACAGGGAAAATTTCAGAAAGGAAAATTATGAATCGAAGCATCGATTTGCACAGGCACAAAGGGAGAAACTTAATAAGGAACGAGAACAAATTCGTCAGAGAATTAGCAGGCTCTATGATGATCACTATGATGATCACTATGATGGCAATATTTTGTCGGATTTTTTCAGCAGCAAGCTAAAAGAGTATAAAGAACGGGAGCAAGAGATCTCGAAGGAATTGGAGCGCTATTCATCAATAGATACGAACGCGCATATCACTGCAAATACGGTACTTAGCTTAGCATCTCGAGCTAGAGACATTTTCAAAAGTTCTGAAGTGGATGAAAAACGGCAACTTTTGAATTTTGTATTTCAGAACTTAGAACTGAAAGATAAAAAGTTGTTTGTAACCCTGCGAGAGCCATTTAAAAGAATAAGGGACGCTTCCCTTTCGGGAAAGCGTCCGGTGAATTGCCGATGACCGGACTCGAACCAGCACCTAGTTGCCTAGAGTAGATTTTGAGTCTACCGCGTCTACCACTTCCGCCACATCGGCTTAAAGCAAGACAACAATATAGAATGGAAATGGTGATTATTGCAAGATGTTTTTGCCGAGGGCTTTAGTAAGAATTAAAAAGTGCTGAGGGTAATTGATCGGAACTTTTTTCTTGAAATATTGTATTCAATTTTTTGCCTTCCGAGAGACCTGGAAGGGGAGGATTTTTTTCAAGGTATTCTTTAATTTGTTTAATGCGCAGGTCGGGATCGGGGTGTGTTTGGAACATTTCGGGTGTATTGCCTCCGCCGCCGCTGGCGGCTTTCAATATTTCCATAACTTGGATCATAGCATAGGGATCATAACCGCTTTTTGTCATTAGTTTTAGACCCCATTGATCGGCTTGTGATTCGTCTTGGCGGCTATAGCGCAGTTGCATGATCTGATTGACTACTGAAGCGATTAAAGCGGAGTTTTGACCCCCGCTATATTGATTTGGATCAGAAGTAGCGGTGGCAACGGCAAAAACGAGCAGCTGACCCAACTGATTTTTGGCCATTTGCTGGGCTGTGTGCCTTTCAATGACATGTCCCATCTCATGACTGAGGACGCCTGCTAGCTGTGCTTCGGTTTGTAGTTTGGTAAGGAGGCCGAGTGTAATAAAAATTTGTCCGCCGGGGAGAGCAAAGGCATTGATGGTTTTGTCGTCGGCTAAGACGTGAAATTCGAATTGCCAGGGGCTTTTTTTAGCGTCGGTATTGGCTACAATGTATTCACCTAGCTTCTTAACTTCTTGAGTACGAGAATCATCGGCAGGCAGTTCACCCCCCATTTCACGCGACATGGCTGGTGCAGATTCCAATCCGAGCTTTATTTCTTGATTGGGCGAGATGGCCACGTGTTGTTTTTCGCCCGTTACAGGATTTTCTTCTGTGCGGTTTGCATACATGAACCAGCCGACGGCAGCAATGATAAGGCCGATGATTAATCTGCCGAAAAAACTACTTCGCTGAGGATTGTTATTGCCGTCAAAAACGCCCATGACTCCTCCTCCTCGCTTTAAATAATTAAATAGAGGTTTTATTCAATTTCCGCAAATCTAATGCAATAAAACTACTTTCGAAGATAATTTTTGTGAGCTTTCTCCCAAGAAAAAACGACTTTCTCTTTGGTAGCTATATCGTAACGCACTTGTATGCTGAGGTATGGGTAAGGGTGGCGGTTATCGAAGTCGCGCCCCTCTTTTTTCTTGAATAATTTGACAAAAATTTCTTTATTATACCAGGGTGAGGTGGTCACATCGGTATCATTTTTTTCATAGCGTTGAAATTCTTCGAATTCTTTTTGCCCTGTATATTTTGGATTATTTTTATAATAGTCTTGCAAAAGTTTAATAATAGCTTCAGGTTTTTCTTCAAAGGTGTGCACATAAAACGAAACTTCGGCTCCAATCATATGTTTGGAATGTTGATTGGAGGGAGAGGCATCCACATAAGCATTATGTTCAGGACAGCGGTGTCCGCTAGTAATCACAACCCTTTTTCCTGTCTTTGATTGGAGATGATTTAATAAATCAATCAGAATCGAATAAATAAACTCTTTATCGTCGCGCAAAGGCAGACTGTGTTTTTCAGTGCCGCCGCAATCGAAACAACGGAGAGGTTCACCGTTTTGTTGAACAATGTGCACGGGATTGAGATTGCTCCCTTTGCAACGGAAATATTCTTTGGTAATTTTAGGAAGATTGCCGATTCCCCCTTTTTCCCAAGGATAGGGGTCAAAAGATATCTTTTGAGGGGGTTCAGCGATAAATAAATATTCATCATGCAAACGGTAGATGTATTCCCCTTTGACTTCTTGAAGCTGCGCTGCGGGGCTTTTATGGTCATTGGATGAGCAGCTGATGCATAGGCAAAAAAGTAGAAGCTGGAAGATGTGCATATTTATATGTTGCAAAAGCTAATCATTCATCATATGCTCTTAACGAATTTTGGTAAACTTGGACAACAATTTAATGATGCAGTGGATTTATAATTATCAGCTTTTTTTATTCGATTTTGATGGTCTTTTGGTCAACACCGAGGAGATCCATTTCCTTGCTTATAAACGGATGCTTAAATCTAACGGAGTCGATTTAACTTGGGATTTCGATCGGTATTGTCAAGTGGCTCACTATGACCCTGATGGGTTGCGAAAACAGATTTATGCCGAGTTTCCAGAGCTTGAGCGGTGCGAGCCAAATTGGTCGGTCTTATATGCAGAAAAGAAAAAAGCTGTGATCGATTTAGTAAAAGAAGGCGCGGTGCATTTAATGCCCGGCGTGAAAAAATTGCTTATAGCTTTGCAAACAGCTAATATCAAGAGTTGCGTCGCGACTCATTCTCCCGATGAACTTGTCAATGCCGTGCGCCATCAGCAGAAGATATTGGATACCATTCCCTATTGGATTACACGGGAAGATTACACCCATCCAAAACCTCATCCTGAATGCTATCTAAAGGCTATCGAAAGATTTGCATCGAAGGGCGATCGGATCATTGGATTTGAGGATGCTCCGCGCGGCATTCGTGCGCTATCAGCAACATCAGCCAAACCGGTGCTTGTTTGCCAAGCACGATATCCGGAAATACCTCAGTTTATTGCACAGGGCGTAATGCACATTCATTCGCTCGAAGAACTGGAAGACGTTGATGCATAGAATCGAATTCAATAATTGACTTGAGCCAAAAAAAGGGCGTGGGGGGGAGCTGCCGCGCCAGCCAGGCTGCGATTGCGCGCGGTAAAAATCTCCTTAATATTATCGATCTGCATTTTTCCGGCGGCTGCATCTAAAAGAGTTCCAACAATGCAGCGGACCATCCCATAAAGAAATCCATCCGCTTCAAATTCGAGGCGCACCCCGCCATGCTCAGGAATAACATCTAAACGTGAAAGTGTTCTGACCGCATTTTTTGAGGCAGCCCCTGAATGGTTTTCCTTGGCAAAGGAGGTAAAATCGTGTGTGCCTATAAATTGTTCGGCTGCGGCTTTTAAAGTTTGGAGATCGATTTTTTCTCGGAAATGATAGCTATATAGACGTTTGAAAGGATCTTGAACACGGTCTAGCCAAAGGTGATAATGATATGTTTTACTGATTGCACGGTGCTGAGGATGAAATTTTAAGGGAGCCGGTTCGATTGCTAAGACACGAATATCCCGAGGAATAATTCCATTGATTGAAGCTAAAAATCGATAAAGATCAAGGGGATGCGAACATTCGAAACCAGCCACCTGCCCGTGCGCATGCACACCGGAATCGGTCCGCCCTGCGCCGATCACGGAAGTAGAAATTTTAAAAAGGATTTTTAGGGCATCTTGCAGGCATTCTTGAATGGTAAGGCCATTAGGTTGGATTTGCCATCCGCAATAGTTTGTGCCGTCATAAGCAACGGTCATTTTGTAGGTATAAAGTAATGGATCCATTTTACCTGCTTAAGGATGATTTGTCGCAAACTGTTCGGCAATGAATAAATCTTCCTGAGTCGTGATTTTAATGTTTTTCCGGCATCCTTCCACAAGCTTTACAGGATGATTAATAAGTTCAGCTAAGGATACATCGTCGGTGACTGTTTTGTTTTGAGTGATGGCACTTTCGAATCCTTTTTTTAAAATGTCGGGACGAAGAGCTTGAGGAGTTTGAATTTCCCACAATAATGAGCGATCCGGAGAATTTCTCACAAATTGCCTCCCATCCGATTCTTTTATCGTGAATGTCAATGGCATGCCTGGAGCGGCAGCGCCGTGCTGATGAGCTGCTTTGAGCACTCGTTGGACAATCGGCAAGGTGATAAAGGGTCGTGAAGCATCATGGATGCAGATCAATTGGCTTTCAGGATTGACGATTTGCAGGCCATTATAAACAGAATCTTGTCTTCGCTTACCTGGAAGTGCAAATTTAATATGTTTACCCAGCGATTGATTAGAAAAATGAGATTGATAAGCTGGATCGCAGACGATGACTACTTCATTAATTTCAGGCATATTTAAAAAGACTTCAAGGCTGTGCAGCACGATAGGCTTATTTTTTAAAAGGAGATATTGCTTTGGGCAAGAGGCATTCATCCGGCTGCCAGTGCCTCCGGCTAGCAAAATGACGCAAATATTTTTCATGAGGCATTCTCCAAGGTAAAGCAAGCAATTTCAGGCGGCGCAAACCAACGGAAAGGCATGACACTGCCGATTCCACGGCTCACATACAGCCATTTATTGTGTTGGTAAAATAAGCCGTATTTAAATTGGGGATTCTCCAGCAAAGTAAACTTTTTTCCTATCAAAGGCAGGTTCACTTGGCCTCCATGCGTATGACCGCACAAAACGATGTTGCCAGGATAAGTGTGCAAAAGGGGGAACCCATCCGGATTATGCAAAAGAATCAATCCGGGAAAAAGAGGATCATATTCTTTAAAAGCTGTTTCAGGATGGCATTGACCCGCACTATATTCTCCAAGTCCTGTAATGTTTAAACGGGCGTCGTGGACGGGGATGGTGATCGTTCGATTATCCAATAGCTGAAAGGGGGTTTCTTTAAGGAATTCGATAAATTCAGCATGTGTTCCGTTTGCTTTAGCTCGCGGGGTGATGCGGCGGGTCAAGCGGATTGTCCTAAAGAGGCGGCTAAAACCTTTGCTAAGAGGAGCTGTTGTCTTTTGGCAGATGTCGTAATCACCGTCGCCATTGATCGAAACTGTTTGCGCATAATCGTGATTGCCAAAGATTGCATAACAACCATAGGGTGCGTTGAGTCCGTTCAAAAAAGCAGCCAGCCGCCTTTTTTCCCTTACTTCAGAGTAGCAAAGCATATCACCAGTAAACACAATCAAATGGGGGCTAAAAGATTCGATTTTTGCGGAGAGTTTATTCAAAAAGGCGTCGGAAGTTCCTGCGTTTAGATGTAAGTCGCTGAACTGAAGGATTTTAAAACCGTTTAGTGCAGATGGAAGCTTTGGCACCGGCACAATCAGTTTCTTAGTGCCTATTAAGTTTGGTTCAATCCAACGGGGCCAGATGCCAATGATGGAACAAAAACACCACAAATCCCATAAAAATTCTATAGGTGAAACTCTTTGTTTAGAGCAGGTATGTTTATTTTTCATCCGCTTATATTAGCATATCCGCAGGAAAAAATAAAGAGGCTGAAGGCTTTTTAAGTACCTTCAGCCGAAAATTTCTTAGTGTGAACCAGCATAGGCAGGTTCTTTAATGTGTTTGGCAAGCAAACTGGTCATTTTGAACATATCGATCGGGTTTTTCCCTAAAATTTCAGCCAGGGCTTTATCGGGATTGATCATGCGTTTGTTCTTCGCATCTTGCAATTTATGCTTTTTGATGTAATCCCATACTTTTTTGGTGACGTCTGTACGTGCCATAGGACCGCGCCCGATGATCGCTTCCAACTCTTTGCTTAGTTGAACAGGTTTCATAAACGCTGAAGGTTTTTTTTCTTTACTCATTTAGAACACTCCTTATTTTGTTAGACGTTAAAAATTTTGTGCATGACGTTTGCATGGCTTTATAAATTTTCTCTCTGGGGTTTTTTTTATCTTTGTCTCTAATTATAGTCAAAAGATTTTCGTAGAGCGATTTATCAAAAAAGGATATAAAAACATTAAAATATTGTCTCTTAATCCATTACATATTCATTGAGAAGATTTGACCCCCTTTAAGAATAATTGATTCATATCTGACTTGATTTTAAGGATAGAATCATGGCACATTTTCCAATTACAATAAATATAAAGAACTATTCCCATGAGTAAATGTATACTGCCAATTTCGCCCGTCCAGCAGCAACTGGAGCACTTAAAACCCCTTTTAAGCCAACTTAAATCTGCCCTGACAGATGAGGATAAACTTCATATACTCGACCAGCGGCAGTCAGTTATTGACTATTTGGCGCAAACGCCTGCCTTGAAATCGTTCTTAAAATCAGCGCATAGTCAAGTGCAGCTTGTTATAAAAGCCCTAATCGCCATCGGACAAGCACCGATTGTATTCCAACAGTCCGAAGCATTTGATGGACCGGATTTCAATCAACTTATTTCTATATTAAAAGAGATCGAAAAGTCTTATGCGCATATTGGCGGCCTTGTTGGCTATCATGTTACCGTTTTGGAATTGATCGGTGATAAGCATCCAAAACAACCTTTAAAAAAAGAGATGAATTATCGGCAGCCAGAGGGTTTAGATATCTCAAAAGATACGCCAGAAGTAAGGTTAGCCATACGATGGGGTATTGAAACTCTTCCTTTCTTGGCTGAAATTTATCCGGCGGGGGGGGCTGGGGATCGATTAAATTTAACCGATAAAACTGGTGAACCGGCTCCTGCTGTCCTTTTGAAGTTTAGCGGCCTCACCTTGCTCGATATTTTATTCCGCGATCTGCAAGGGCGGGAATTTCTTTACTATAAGTTGTATGGTGCCCAGCTTAACACGCCGGTAGCCATGATGACCTCGCAAGAAAAAGAAAATGATCGTCATATCCGCGAAATCTGCCAAAGCAAACAATTGTTTGGACGATCCTCTGAGAGCATTATATTTTTTATGCAACCCTTGATACCGATGATCACAAAAGAAGGGGCTTGGGCTGTTTCAGCCCCCTTTAAACCCATCTTAAAACCTGGTGGGCACGGCATCTTATGGATGCAGGCCCATGAAAGCGGAATTTTTGATAAATTTGAGCAGCAAGGACGGCGTAAAGTTTTAATTCGACAGATCAATAATCCTGTGTCAGGCACAGATTATGGTTTGCTGGCTTTCACCGGAACGGGCTTTAAAAGAAATAAAGCATTTGGATTTGCTTCTTGTTCCCGCTTGATGAAAACTCCGGAGGGAATGAATGTAGCTATCGAAAAAAAAGTTAGCGATGGCTTTGAATACTGTTTAACAAATATTGAATATACCGACTTTACTCAAAAAGGCATTGAAGATATTCCTGCGACACCTGAAAGTCCCTATTCAGCTTTTCCTTCCAATACTAATATTTTGTTTGCCGATTTGTCCGCTGTCAAAGATGCATCAAAGGTTTTACCTATCCCCGGCATGCTAATTAATATGAAAACAAAGATTACTTGCCTTGATCCAGCAGGGCATGAAATGCACATCGAAGCGGGTCGTTTAGAATCGACAATGCAAAATATCGCCGATGCCATTGTTGATAAATTCCCTCAAAAATTACTTCGAAAGCAGCTCGATAAATTAAGCAGTTTTATTACATTCAATGTCAGGCGTAAAACTATATCTGTCGCTAAGGCTAGCTATGAGCCGGGCAAAGAATTGATAGGTTCACCGGAGGGATGTCTTTTCGAGATGTCTCAAAATCATGCGGAATTGCTGAAGCAGTATTGCGGCATGAAGATACCTGCTGCACAAACTTCGGAGGAATTTTTGCAACAGGGCCCTTCGTTCATCCTATGGTATCATCCTGCTTTAGGTCCATTGTACAGCATCATCGGCCAAAAAATTCGACGAGGTATATTAGGGCAAGGAAGCGAACTTCAGCTTGAAATTGCCGAGGTGGAAATGGAAAATGTTTCAATTCTGGGCAGCCTGCGCATCTTAGCAGATGCCATCATGGGCGAACACGATTCAAAAGAGCGCATGATTTACGGAAGAGGAGCTGGAAAATGCACCTTAAAACAGGTTGAAGTTGTCAATAAAGGGATCGACCATTCTGCCAAAAAAGAAAATATCTATTGGAAAAATCAGGTCAAACGCACGGAAGAATTGAAAATTGTCTTGCACGGCAGCGCAGAATTTTACGCTGAAAAAGTGCGTTTTGAAGGGGGGCAAACAATTGAGGTTCCCGATGGTCATCGTTTGGTGGCTTCACGCGGTCGAGAGGGGATTGAATATAAGCTTGAGAAGATTGATTCAGGTACATGGTCGTGGCAATATGCTTTTGATTCAGAAAATAGGATCGTCCTAACCCGGCTTGAACTTTAGTTTAAGTGAATTCAAACTAATTAAACGCAAACAGGATATTAAGATCGCCTTCGGCGGCAGGATTAAAGATTTTCCATCCTGCCGCCGAAGGCGAACTTAATATCCTGTTTTATCATAGAGAAATCATTTATCAAACAGCGCGCTGAAAGCGCGCTGTTTAATTTAAAGAGTGACCCATTTAAATGCTTTAAAGGCAAAAAGATTATATTTTCCGCCTAGATCGCAATAAAAAGATCCGAGGCCGACAGCTGTACCTGCGGCAGCAGCTACTATCCCAACTCCACCTGTAGCAAGTCCGATAGCGCCTACCGTCAATGCTGTAGCACTAACCAAGGCGGCTGTTCCCAAAATGCGAAGCGCGATATGATAAGCTTCGGTTTTGCATTTAACATGCCAGCATGAGCTGCCAAAATAAGCAAGTCCTGTAATGATTCCACCAAGAGCGAGGCCTGCGCCAACTTGACCCAGGATTCCTCCTGTAGCATTTACATTTGTCCACACTTGATTTGCAGCAAATGTGGATCCGCTTGCAACAAAATGCTGAGTTGGTTGAATTAATTTTGCATAGGTCCAAGATGCGCCCCCTGAAAATAGGCCGGGAATGCCTTTTATTACGGCTGGAATCTCCATTGTATCCTCCTAAGATTATATGGTTTTTAGGGAAAAATGCCCTTCCATTGTTTAATTAGCATATAGTAATAAAACGACATTCATATACGGTTTGTGCTTTTTTTGAAAATAAAAAAGAGGAATTCTTACTTAAAAAGATTCTTTATATCTTTTAACAAAAGGACAACCTTCACAACTTGCTTCATAATGAATACAAAAATCTTTATGCAATTGGTAAGCGCCTTGCTGATGAATAGCAAGTTGTAAAATTTCTCCTTTACTTGAATCCCCAAAAAAACGGTGGACTAAATAGCGGCTCTTGCCTGTAAGGGACGAAGGGATTTGACGGTAGAGTGTATAAAAAGCATCAATTTCTTGTGGATCTCCTTTTTTTACAAGGCCCTCTCTCAAAAGAGGCAGAAAAGTATTAATGATAATTTCTTGCTTAAGCGGCAAACCTATTAAAGCGATGGGACACTTACTAATCCCTTCTTCAAAAGCATAGTGATAATTCCAATAAGAATCTTCATAACTAGGTAATAAAGTGGACCATTTTTTTAAAATGTAACTAGGTTGATGGGATTGATAATGCTGATTCCAAACAACAAACATGTTTGCAAAAATTTCTTCTGATCGGGGATCTGTGATCATCTTGGCAAGATAGGCCAATCGGCGCACGGGATGGTTTGATGGGCGGATTTGCAAATGAATGATTTTAAAACGGGGAATATCTGGAATAGGTAATGCAAGCATCAAAAATAAAGCTTTTAAATCGTTGTATTTGACTGAAAAGCCCCATTTTTCAAAATACTCCTTATCAAAAAATCCACATGCTCCCAAAGCTAATGCCAGCACGGCTTCTTCTCCAAACTTTTTATAATAGGATAGCCATTGAAACAGATCTAAAAAAGCCTTTGAATTATGCTTATATCCCAAAGCCATGGCTATGCCGCCGGATAAACGCAATGTAACGTCAGAAATGTGCTCGTTTAAGAAATGCAGTTTTTGTTCTAAACGAAATTCTGCGGAAGAGACGAAAAAATCGGATATCTGACGCTCTGATAATTCTCTAAACACTGTTTTAGCACAGCGTCCGCTGCCTACAAATTTGCGATAGGGGTATAAATCAAGATCGATTAATTGTATAATTCGAGAAAGAGGGATCGTTAAAAAAGATTCTAGGCATGCCATCCTCACAAGCTTAGCCTGTGTTGTCATAGTCGATTTGGCACTTTTTGGCGGCCAAAGAACGAGATGCAATGCCACATCATTATAACGTTCATCTTCGTGGTGATGATGGTGAAACCAATCTTCTCCCGATAAGTGAAGTTCAATATCGCCATGCATGGGTATGCCATCCACAATAAAATGAGCTTTCAAAAAGTCCGGTCCAGCTCCTTGATTCCAGATTCCAGGCGATATAATTTGAATCGATTCTCCAGCCAGTGTTTTTAGATCTTTAAAATACTTTTGTTCTAACCACATAGCCTGAAGATGCCGTTCAGTGAAAAAAAAATAAGGGGTAGGGGGTTCGGCTACCGCGGAGGAATCGGAGAGCAAATTAAAATACTTATTTAACATACACAGCCTATTTAATTTAAAGTTTAAACTATTAAACTTGGTGTTATATATTCTTTGCAATAACAATTCTTTTTAATTCCCTTTAAGTTGAAAGATAGACTCATATTTCGCTTCAAAAATTCGGATAAAACATGATAAACTGTTTTCACAACCATTAGGAGACCCTTATGAATAATGAATTGCATGACCGCTTAAAAGCTATTGATAATAGACTTTTACACATGTGGAGGTATCTTTGACTTGGCTTCGAAGGAAGCGCGCGTCATGGAATTAGAAGCCCAAATGGAAGCCCCTCAATTTTGGGATGATAACGAACAAGCGCAAAAAGTCATCGCGGAATGCAATCGTCTTCGTTTATGGACGGTCCCTTATAGTGAGTTAAAAAGAGGATTTCAAGATAATAAAGAACTTCTCTCCGAAGTCAGCGAAATGGGCGATGAAGCTCTTATAACTGAATTAACTCAAGATTTAAATAGAATCGAAAATGAACTAGGAGAATTGGAAATAAAAAAAATGTTGTCCGGCGAATTGGACAACAAAAATTGCTATTTAAGCATCAACTCGGGAGCAGGTGGAACCGAAGCATGTGATTGGGCTTTAATGCTTTCCCGTATGTATCAACGTTGGGCTTCCAAGCGTGGTTGGAAAGTTGAAACCCTCGACACAGTCGAAGGGGATGTGGCCGGAATCAAAAGCATCACCTTGAAATTCATTGGCGACTTTGCTTATGGTTATGCTAAAGCCGAAAAAGGGGTCCATCGGCTCGTTCGCATTTCCCCTTTCGATGCTAATGCTAAACGACATACAAGCTTTGCATCAGTCGATGTCACCCCGGAAATTACCGATGATATCGAAGTAGATCTTAGACCCGAAGATGTCCGCATCGATACCTATCGCGCCTCTGGAGCCGGCGGTCAGCATGTCAATAAAACCGACTCTGCTGTTCGTCTGACGCACATTCCCTCTGGGATTATGGTTTCCTGCCAGAGCGAACGCAGTCAGATGCAAAACAAAGAGACTTGCTTTAAGATGCTCCGTTCGAAACTCTATGAAATAGAAGTTTTAGAAAGAGAAAAGAAAATTCAAGCTTTAGGCGGCGAAAAAAAAGAGATTGCGTGGGGAAGCCAGATCCGCAACTACGTTTTTCAACCCTATACCTTAGTGAAGGATACACGGACAAAAGTGGAATCCGGCAACATCCAGGCAGTAATGGATGGTGAAATTGACGACTTTGTGAACGCTTATTTAAAAGAGTTCGGATAATATGGAAAATCAAAAAAATGAACCTAACCAACCTTCAGACACTAATATAGAAGGTTTGGATATTCGTTATACAGAATTAAGCGATGGAAAATATCTTCGAGACTGGTTAAAAGAACCAGCCATCGGACGGTGGTTTCCCATGCATGACGATGTCGAAATTGAAGATGCTGTGGGACGCTGGATCAGCTTTTCCCGCTATCGATGTAGCTTAACAGCTACTCTAAACGGGGAACCATGCGGAATTACAACGCTTTATCTGCAGCCGTATCGCAAGCTAGCCCATCAGTGTGAATTTGGTATAATTGTAGGTCCTCAATATCGCGGCAAAGGAATTGGGGGGCAATTAATTAAAAATTTAATTAATTTGGCCAAGCAGTACTTTCATATCGAACTTTTGCATTTACAGGTTTATGCTGAAAATCCCGCCATGCGGCTTTATTCCCGTTGGGGTTTTAAGGAATTCGGACGGCAAACACATTGGATTAAAGAAGCTCCAGACGACTATAGAGCCCGCGTCTTTATGGAAAGATTTATTTAAAAAAACTAAGCAAGACTAAATTATTCACTTATGACATTACTAAGTTTACAACGTGAACTTGAATCAAGTTCTAAAAAAAAATTAAAGGTAAAGATTAACGATAACCGTTCCACGATGCTTAGCGTCAAATGGGAACCCGATTGTACCAAAGTCTCCCTTCACCGTATGTTTTTAGAAGCTCCACGCAACATCATGGAAGAACTTGCATGCTATCTGCGCAGAGAGAGTAAAATCATCTCTCCAAGTGTAAAAGCATTTATCGAATACAATTTGCAGAAGCTCGATTATAGCCATCAGCTCGATGTATCGACTCTAAAAAGTCAAGGGAATGTCTATAATTTGCAAAGAATGTATGACAATGTGAATGAGGAGTACTTTGGGAGCAAACTGGATTTGCGTATTACTTGGTTTGGCAAACCCTTTCAACGCAACCGTTCCTTGGTGACTTTTGGCCTCTATCATGACCCTTTGAGGTTAATTAAGATCCATCGATTGTTAGATAGCCTTTCTGTCCCTGATTATGTCGTAGCCTTTGTCATTTATCATGAAATGCTGCATCACGTCTGTCCCGCTTATATTGATAAAAAGGGGATGAATCGCGTTCATAGCCGTGAATTCAAGGCGCTAGAACAGAAATTTCATCATTTTGATTTGGCGCAAATGTGGATTAAAGAAAATCAAGTTTTTCTTTTTAAATAAATAACATCCTAACACGATAACGAGGACATATGGCAGGCCATAGCAAATGGGCAAATATTAAACATAAGAAAGAGCGTGCAGATGCCAAAAAAGGGAAACTGTTCACTCGGATTGCCAAGGAAATTATTAGCGCTGTTAAAGTGGGAGGAAGCCCCGACCCCAAATCAAATCCGCGCCTCCGCATTGCTTTACAAAAGGCTCGCGAGGCTAATGTTTCCAATGAGATCGTTGAAAGAAATATTAAAAAGGCATCGAGTGCAGATCAGGCCGATTTTGACAGCCTGACCTATGAGCTTTATGGATATGGAGGCGTAGGCATTATTTTGGATGTGATGACCGATAATAAAAATCGGATTGCTTCTGAAGTGCGCATTGCCACGAATAAGCGGGGAGGGTCCATTGCAACACCGGGGGCAGTCGCTTTTAATTTTGAACGGAAAGGGATTATTCAGATCTTAAAACAGCATGCCATAGAAGATGAATTATTTTTAGCAGCGACAGAAGCGGGTGCAGAGGAGTTCGAAGCGGCCGATGATATGTATGTCATCACGACAGATCCATCAGCACTTTATGCCGTTAAAGAAGCCATTAATAAGCTAGGGTTTAAATGCGATGAAGCCAGTCTGGAATTAATCCCAAAGGCAATGGTGGAATGCAATTCAGAAAATCTGACGGCTAATTTAGCGCTCATTGAATGGTTAGAAGGATTGGATGATGTTGACGCTGTCTATCATAATATGACGATACCTGATCAGCCAAAATAATCTTATTTTTGAGAATCGACGATCCCAAACACACTTGCCACAATAGCGGCACACGCTTGCCATGCCCGTATGACAAAGGCAGATTCTTGTTTAACCACGGGAAATTCCCCTCTAATAGGAATATATTCAATCGGAGCATCTGCAATTAAGGCCATGAGATGGCCAACGGTTGTGATATGCTTTGGAACGAATTTTGAAATTTTATAACGTTGTTCAAGATCTATCAAAATTTCGGTGATTTCCAATGAATCCAAAGAGAGGTCGCGATCAAGTAGCAAGTCTGGAGTGATCTTCGATGGATCAAGATGGGCTTTTGCAGCAATCGTAGCTATGACATCTTTTTGGATTTTTTCCGGAACCTGATGGAGGTCAAAGTTGTAACATTTTATATGATATTCATTGGGAACATAATCACTTTTCCAAAAATAATTTGGAACTCTTTGCAAAGGTTCACCCCCTTCGCCATACCCATCGTTAAAAAAATCTTCCAGGTAGGTATTGATCTCTTTGCGTGTGCCTTGGCGAGGGAAATCAGCTCCTGCTGGGGTAAATAAAATAGTCACATTGCGCTTAGGTATGAAGAAAAGAAAATTTAAAACAAACATTTTAAAGATCTTCCAAACAAATCCATACCACTTGCCTCCTTTAATATTAGATCTTTCCGATTTTCTAACAGCCTTGGAGAAGCGGCTGCCCCATAATCCCGTGATTCTGACTAGGACGATATTTACATTTGGATATTGATGTAAGATCTTTTCTACGGCAGACTTTCCATTGATCTCTTCCCGCGCAGCATATTTTTGGGCGCCGGCCGGGAAGAAAAGAATATTTTCTCCTTCATGTAAACCCTCGACGGTGCGGCGGATGAGTTTTCGTATTTTTACGCTATTTTTAAGGGATCGATTCTCATGCACATTAGGAACTTTTAATAGTTTTGTTGAATCCACATTTCGAGCTACAAGGCGTGTATAAGGATTTTTAAAGACATAATCCAAAGTCCATATGCTAATCCGATGCCCTTGTTTGAGCAACATAGTGCCAATAATAGAGGCATCCAAATGGCTGGGATGATTGGAAAGAAAAAGAAATCCCCCTTTGGGGTCTGTTTTATGGAGGTCTATCTGTTTAAGGCCGCTTACGTCGATTTTATAACGAGAGGGCAGCAAAATATAGTGGTAAAGTCGAAAAAAAAGACGGGCAAAGAAATTGGAAATTTGCGTTATATAAATCATAATTTCGCCTTAATCTCCCTATACTACATTATAACATTTATTACTATTTTATTTACTTTTAATTCTGTATTTTAGATGTTACATAAATTATCACTGGCTCAGTGGTAAATTGCTATTTATTTCAATAGAATGTTAAAGTGATGGCTAAATTAGAAAAAACAGGATAGGTAAGATCGCCTTTGGCGGTAGGATGGACACATGTCAAAAATTATTGAGCTAGACGATGTATTTTTTGATCGATCTCTGCTATTGAATGTGTTGCGTTTATTCGATCGTGAAAACGGCACATGCTTGTTGTATTCCGGAGGGGAGTGGGAAGCTGCACAAACCTCTTTTCTTTTTCTTTTCCCTTTTGATTTTATATCTATTCAAACAGCCGAATCTTCTATAGAAAACCCATGGGATATTTTAAAAACAACCCTTTCATTTCAATCTAATCATCCCTATCCAGAATGGGTTGGCTTTTTTGGTTATGAAATGGGGGGATGCAGTGATAGTCAAAAAATGCTTCGCCTCCATGCTGCGGATTCTCCCAGTGTCTATTTGCAACGTTCTGCCATTGTCATCATTGTAGACCATGCCAAAAATAAGGGAACAGTCGTGGTTGCGGATCAAGCGTATTATTTGCTCTCGGGACAACTTTTGGAATGGGTTAATTATCTCTCCGATAAAACGTATTGGAAAGATTTGGCGCAAAATTTGTCCACCTCGCTTTGGGATCAGGGCAACCAAGCCTCTTCTTCCAAAATTTTCACAGATGAAACATTACAAACTTACATGTCAAAGGTTGAAAAAGCTAAAGAATTTATTCATGCTGGTGATATTTATCAGGTGAATTTATCTCAACAATTTATCGTAAAAGGAAATCACGATACTTATACAGTTTTCCGTTCACTGGTTGAACTCAATCCATCCCCTTTTTCTGCATATCTACGCTTAGGCGACATGACCATCGTCTCTTCCTCACCCGAACGATTCCTTAAAAAAAAGAATAATTTATTAGAAACTCGTCCCATTAAAGGGACAATGCCGCGAGGAAAAAATCCGGAAGAGGATAAAAATAATCGCGAGGCTCTCATGAGTTCTGCAAAAAATAAGGCTGAGCTCCTGATGATTACCGACTTGATGCGCAATGACCTTGGCAAGGTCAGTTGTGTCGGGTCTGTAGAGACTCCCCATATACAAGCCTGCGAAGCATATACAAATGTGTTTCATTTAGTTTCAACAGTGCGTTCTAAAGCTCTGCCCCATTTGCACCCTATCGATATCTTTAGAGCATGCTTTCCAGGCGGCTCGATTACCGGCTGTCCAAAACTAAAGGCGATCGAAGTGATTGCTGAATTGGAAGCAAGGCCGCGTGGAATATATACTGGATCGATCGGCTACTTTGCAGGCAATGGGGATTTCGATTTCAATATTGCAATACGAACAATTGTTTTTTCTGAAAAAGGAATTGATGTTCAACTGGGAGGGGGCATTGTAGCAGATTCCGATCCCCAAAATGAATATGAAGAAACCCTTCACAAAGGGCAGAGCATCTTTGCAGCTTTAGGTGTGCAATTTCCATGAAGTTTGTGCATTGGAACGGAAAGATTGTCTCTGAGCATGAAGCTTCCATTCCTATTTCTGATCGCGGTTTTTTATATGGAGATGGACTTTTTACGACGATTAAAGTCACGGATGGAAAGCCTGAATGTTTCCCTTTGCATTTACAAAGGCTAGCAACTCAGTGTCAACAGCTGCGAATCTTAACCCCTGAAATCACCTTTGGGCATATCAGCGAACTTATCGATTCCAACGGCGCGCACGAAGGCACATGGAGGCTAAAAATTATCATAACGGGAGGAGATGGAGATCAGCTTCATCTTTCAGAAAGGGCTTATGGTCAATTACTGCTGACATTGAAGCCTTATACAGGGCCATTTTGTACCCCTTGCCGTTTATCGATTTTTCCATGGCCTATCTCCAAGCCGACAGCTGAATTAAAGTCTCTGGCCTATTTGGATCGCCTTTGGATCAAAGATTACGCTTTGCAGCGCGGATTTGATGATGCGATCGTTTTAGATTTTAAGCATCACCTATTAGAAACTGCATTTTGTAATATCATGTGGAAGCACGATGATCAAATGTTTACCCCTTCGGATACATTGCCCCTTGTCCCTGGGGTTTCGTTGCAAATTATTAAAACAGTCATTCATCAAATGGGTCTCCGGTTTCAATCTGTACAAGCGAAATTAAACGACATACCTAAAGAAGCTAATCTATTTGTGTGTAATTCTTTGATGGGACCTTGTCCTGTTGTAGAAGTGGATGATCAACGATTTTCTTGCGATACAGACTTCGAAAAGAACCTAGTTGCTTTATATCGTATCGCATCCATGCACTATCTTCACCACTGAGCCGGTGAGATCACTGAGAAAATATGAGAAATTGAGAGGGTTTATTGATCCGTGCAACTCATAATGAAGCTGCAGTTTGGACCTTCCTCGTTACGCTGCTTCGCAACTGCAATTTTTCTCTTTTCTTACCCTACCCCCCACACTTGCTCACTGACGTTTGCTACATGCGGGGAGGGGAAAAGATTAAGAAAAAAATGTAGCCGCTGTCACTGCGGTAAAAGTGGCCTCAGTGGAGCTGAAGCCTCAGCCATTTGGACAGAGATGTCCGCCGCAGCTAAAACAAATATGATCGGCAAAAAAATTGGTGAAGTCGTAGGCTTTCTTTTCTTCTTAATCCTCTCCCTATCTCACACCTTCTCAGTGATCTCAGTGCCTCTGTGGTAAATTATACACAAAGCCTTAGCTAAGGTTTGATGAATAGTTTTCGAAAAATAATGGGAAGTAAAGAAATAAGAGCTAAACTGCCAAGCGCCAAAGAAATTTCCGGATTAAAAAAACCGGTCCAAGTCAGTTCGGTGCCATTATTAATCCATGCCTCCAATCCAATGCCTGCTTGAGTAAATACAAAAGCACAGGGAATCACCCCGATAAATGATGTCCAAGCAAAGGTGGCTAATGAAATCCCAAAAAAAGCGGGTGCAATATTGACCAGCCAGAATGGAAAAATAGGGGTAAAACGTAAGAAAAGCAGATAAGAGGCTGCGTTTTCTTGAAAGCCTACTTTCATTTTTTGCAACAGGGGCGTGCTTCGCCGCCAATACTGCTGGCCGACGGTTGAACGGGCTAAAAGAAATAGGGTAATGGCTCCGAGAGTAGCTCCAATCACGGTATAGATCGTACAATAGGGTTGGGGAAATAAAAAACCACCGAGCATGCAAAGAAAGATATCCACAGGAAGAGCAATGGAGGTCAAAACAATATAAAAAACGACATAAATCAAGGGCGACAGATAAGGATAGTTCAAAGCAGCTGCTTTTAACGCGCGGTGGTGCGCCTTAAATTCTTCAATCGATAAATATTCAAAAATATTTGTGAAATAAATCAAACCGATAAGTAAGACGGCTAACAATAAGATCAGTCGAAATTTTAATGTTTTCATTGCAGCGGCTAATGGTCTTTACTTGTTTCTTAAGAGTGCAATCCTTTATCCTATCTTATTTATACCAATTCAAGAATTAAAGGCTGTTAAATTATGTCCACCGGAAAAGAAAATACGGCGATTACGCCAACAAGGCAAGAAGATTATCCAGAATGGTTTCAACAGGTGATCAAAGCGGCTGATATGGCCGAAAATTCACCTGTCCGTGGTTGCATGGTAATTAAGCCTTGGGGTTACGGTATTTGGGAAAATATCAGAGATGCTCTCGATGCGAAAATCAAAGACACCGGCCATGAAAATGCCTATTTTCCCTTATTTATCCCGCTTAGTTTTTTGGAAAAGGAAGCTGCCCATGTCAAAGGATTTGCAAAGGAATGCGCTATTGTGACTCACCATCGCCTTGAAGAGCGGGACGGAAAGTTAGTTCCGACAGGAGAATTAGAAGAGCCTCTCATCGTTCGGCCCACTTCTGAAACAATCATAGGGGAGTCCTTTTCACGTTGGATAGAATCTTATCGCGATCTACCTCTTTTGATTAACCAGTGGGCCAACATTGTGCGATGGGAAATGCGGCCGCGAATCTTTTTACGTACGACCGAATTTCTTTGGCAAGAAGGGCATACTGCCCATGCCACAGAACAAGAGGCGATGCAAGAAACACTCAAAATGTTAGAGGTGTATCGTGAACTTCTCGAAGAGAACCTTGCAATGCCCGTCATTTTAGGCGAAAAATCTCCCGGAGAACGTTTTCCCGGCGCCGTTAGTACCTATACACTTGAAGCGATGATGCAAGATTGCAAAGCTCTCCAAGCCGGTACTTCCCACTTCCTTGGTCAAAATTTTGCCAAAGCATCAAATATTCGCTTTAACGATCAGGATGGGAAAACTCAATACGCCTACACGACTTCATGGGGAATGACCACACGGGTTATCGGCAGTCTAATCATGTGTCATGCTGATGATGATGGATTGCGATTACCTCCCCGCATTGCTCCAAAACATATCGTGATCCTTCCTGTCGTTCCAAAGCCAGAGCTCGAAAAACAAATTTACGATTATGCCGATACAATTGCTGCTCAGCTACGAACCTTAGTCTATCATGGAAAAAACTTACAGGCCAGAGTTGATAAACGGGATATTAGAGGGGGAGAAAAAAATTGGGAGTGGATAAAAAAAGGGGTGCCCTTACGCCTTGAAGTGGGTCCACGTGATCTCGAAAGCCACTCAGTGATGCTATGCCGCCGCGATAAACCGCACAAAGAAAAAGTCAAAATTGGCTTAGATAACCTTTCCCAAGAAGTTTTATCGATACTCGAACAAATGCAATCGGGCTATTTTCAAGCAGCAAAACAGTATCGCGATGCTAATATTCGTACAAACTTAAAATCTTTTGAAGAATTACGTCAATTTTTTACCCCAAAAAATGCCGAAAAACCTGAAATCCACGGAGGGTTTGTCTTAGCTAAATGGTGTGGAGATGAAGAGACAGAAAAGATGCTCGAAGATTTAAAAGTCACAATCCGTTGTTTGCCTTTGCAGCAAAGTGGAACGGAAGGAACATGCATTTTAACCGGTCGCCCGGCAAAATTAGATGCAATTTTTGCCAAATCGTATTGAAATAAAAAGCAGCCACTTTTAAATGTGATTGCTTTCCACTATTTTATCTTTGACTTTAAGGAGTAAATTTTCGGCGCTGCCTTTTAATTGTGGGCTTGAAGAATCGGAATCAACCACTTTTTGACCAAATGCAATAGCCAAATCAAATTCTTTACTGGTTTCATAATAAATTGCCAATCGCAACCATCCTTCCAAAAGACCTCTATTTCCCGCTTCTTCGAACAATCTTAAGGCCAGGTCTCGATTAGATGTCATATTTGCTTCTGCAATTTGGAAGGTAGCATATCTATTACCAGATTCATGGGACAATTCAAGAAGGGTAGATGGGTCAAATTCGTGAAAGTTTTGTTGTAACCGATAGTTCTTTGAACGTGCAAGCGCAGATATAAGATAAATGGACCAAGCATGTTCCGCGGTTATATTTGCTAGTAATTGGGCTTTTAGGTTTGCCCATTCTCGTTTAGATTGAGGACAGTCGAAAAGCGGAAAACATGAGCGTATAAAATTAGCTTCTTCAGGAAAATTATTTTTTAAATCTGAAGGGATTCTTAAACTTCCCAAAAGAGAAACGGGCCAGTCATTACTCCAGAATTTAAATAATGCTATTTTAATTTTTAAATCTTCAATTTCTTGGATGTCAGTTGTTTCGTTATTAACCTTTTGACGATCTAACTGTTTTGCTTTTAAACTAATCAAAAAATTGTGAGACATATTGATATTAGATTTAATAACGGCAGATTCTTTTGATGAAAATATAGCGTGAATAGGAAAATTAAATTGGTAAAAAATCCATCTATCAAAGGCCTTGTTGCACAATAGCCCTCACAGCATAGAAGAAAAAAACACCCGCTAAAATGCTAACTCGCCCATTCTACCAGCCATTAAGCTGCTTCGAATACCCATTCAAATCTCGGCATCCCCAATTTATTCATCTTGTTAATTATCATACATTTACAAATTACTTCTGTCTTTTGAGCTCCTATTGAACGAGCTTTTAATCTGCCTCCAAACATTCTCTTGATCCTAAACATCGCTGTCTCGGATAACGATCTCTCATAATAACCTGAACATTTTTTCCAAAGCCGTCTTCCTATGTCATCCCCACCAAATCCATGAATTGCTGCAATGGCGTCATCTCTTTCCTTTTCCCATCCCTCTTTTGCTGTACCCTTATACACCGCATCTCTTGGTGGTGGCACAATACAAATGCCCCCTTTATCATAGACCTTCTTGCGAAATCGGCTCGCATCATAAGCCCCGTCACCCCTGGCAGATTTCACCCTGCAAGGTAATTCTCCTAGCATCCGTTCTGCCATTTCAGCATCTCCTTTATTATTGCCCGTCAGCTCACAACAGATGATATCTTGTGTTTCTGCGTCTATTCCTATATGGAATTTTCTCCATGTTCTACGTTTACTCTTTCCGTGGACTTTCACTTTCCATTCGCCTTCTCCGTGTACTTTAAGTCCTGTAGAATCAAAGATGATATGGCAAGCCTTCTTCCCTTGCGTCAAACGATTAACTCTTTTATGAAGCGACTTAGCTCGCCTTGAAATTTGCGAATAGCTCGGTACTGGAAGATTCAGGCCCATTACATGAAAAAGCGATTGTACAAATCCTTGTAAGTTCCTCAATGAACGTTTGTATACCTCTCTGAGAATAAGCATCATTAGAATGGCTTCATCAGAATATGTTGCAGGCCTGCCAGCTCGGCAGGTATGATGGGAAGAAAACCAGTTTTTGATCGCTTTTTCATCGATCCAAATGGTTATGCTTCCCCTTTGAATAAGAGCTTTGTTATACTCAGCCCAATTTCGAATACGATAAGTCGGTTCAGTTTGCATGGATAGTCTCTGCCTTCTGTGGTAAGAAGCAGAAGCCTACTCCATGCATTTTTTATTTACATGCTATTTCAAATTTGACGTGAGAGGTATTGCGCAACAAGGCCTCTATCAAATATTATACGCATATTTTCAAAAATCTTTACTTCGCGATAATCTTCAAAATAAGGCATGTTATTTTTAATTTGTTGCAAAATTATTCCTGAATCAAAGTGATCACTTCTTTGTAAAAAAAATCGCAATAATTCTAACCTTTCTTCCCGAGGCAACGATTGAATAGGTAGTTGATTGCAACACCTAACAAATGTATCATTAGAATAATCTCTATAATGTGTTAATAAATGTTGCACTGCTTTTGTATTTTCATGTTTAGGAACTTCAATATTTAATGCATCAACACCCTGCAATGTTGTGACTAATTTGTCTGGATCAAAGATAGGATTATATGCGAATCGTAAGGCTTCGATTAAAGATTCAGGTGGAATAGATAAAAAGCTTAAATCAATCAGATCCGATTCATCTTGATTTATTTCATCAATTAAATTTTTTATTACCTTCGAACTATTTTTTATGATCTCTTCATGAATGTTAACTATTAAATTATCAGATATTTTAATGGTTAAGGTTTTAGAATTCGGATGCTGTTTTGTGTATCTATTTACGGATAAATCTAGATTATTTATATCTTCATGATAACAAATTTTATTTTCAATTTCTTTGATGTGGGCTATGCATTTTTTATAATCTGAATTTAATATCTCTTTGCCAATAAATACATCTTTAAATAATTTTCCAATTTTTGATATTTGAAGATCTTTCTTTAAAGAAGAAATATTAGATTTATAAATAGAAAATTGATTTGAAAGAGACCTGTCATTTTTTAAATGAGAGAAGTCAATTTCATCAATGAGGTTACCTATTTCTAGAATTGTCGAATCTATATGTTCAATAGTAGATTGATTTGGTAGAAATAAAAAATTAAAGGCTTTATTAATAAAATTTGGATATGTCATATAAAGGATTATAGCATATTAATTATTTTTGTCAACAACCACGAAAACGACCCATTTGGCGGTCGCCTAAAATGGACCACTTGGCGGTCATCGAAAATGGACCACCTGGCGGTCACTCAAAATGACCCACCCGCGCGCCGCTAAAAACGCCCACCAAAAACCAGCCTAATTATATTTTAAACTTTACCGCCCTTTGCTACTGTCTTTTTCTTAAATTGAGCTGCCCGATAGCTTGCTCCATCAATGATCAATTCAGTGCCTTTATGAACCAATCGATCCATCGCTGCACTGCCAATTAGCGGATTGGAAAACACTGATGCCCACTCCGATAAATCTCGATTGCTCGTGATGATCATGGCTCTTTTTTCGTATCGCTCGCAAATTACCTCGTAGAGGTCTTCTTGCTGAACCGGCTGCATAGATTGTAAGCCGAAGTCATCAAGAATCAAAAGAGGAATCTTGATGATTTGTTCCATCTTCTTTTTGTAAGTTCCATCGCCGCGCCCGCTATGAATCCAGTCAAAAAGCTTGTGCGTTCTATAGCAAAGCACCTCAAAACCTCTACGGCAGGCTTCATGGCCAAGAGCATTGGCTAGATGACTTTTTCCTACGCCGCTAGGTCCAATGAGAAAGATATTCTCTCCATTTTCTATAAATTTGCAACACGCTAATTCTCTAAAAGATGATACTTGTAGTTTTGGATTGAACTTGAAATCATAGCTGTCCATGGTTCTGTTCATGTCTAAACCGCTTTTTGCGAGCCGACGAACCATTTGCGTTTGGTTTCGACGATCCAATTCGTCGGTTAATAACATGTCGAGGAGGGCTGAGTAAGCCCACCCCTCCGCTTGAGCCGATTTAATCCGGTCTTGACAGGTGCATTTCATTCCTGTAAGACGCAGCCGTTCCAATTTTTTCTCTAATGATATATCCATTTGACCTCCATGGATTTACGCTGTTAATTTGATGTTGTTGTTAGAACCATATTCTTTCGGATCTCTTGCAAACTTAAAACTCAACTTCTCTATATTTGGGGGAGACTTGTTGTCGTCAGATCGGTACTGTTCCATCTGCCAGCCGTCAGCATCACTATTGGGCTCGACATCAAAATCAAGCCCTTTCTCTAAAATGCTTTTAACGCTACTGTATAAGTGGTTTTTATACGACAACGCTCTGGCACAGGCGTTTTCCAACCGTTGCTTATCGTATTTGATAACAAGGCTTAAGAGGCTTCTGACAGGCCTTAGCTTATCAGTATGGGGATCTGAAAACATCTGCTGACAAAATGCATGTGTATTCGGCCCGATTTCTTTGGCATTTTCCAGCAGTCCTTCTCTCGTACAGCTTAGCACAGCATCTTTGAATGGCGGAGCGTGATCTACATTCTTAAGATATTCGCCTTTAGAGCTGGCGACAGGGTGTTTTGCAATATTGTCGCACTCGTGATAGATGTGAACAAATTGGCTTGTCACGCGGCAATAAACAGTCTGTCCAATATAAGCATAAGGAACAGAATAATAACTGGAGTCTATGACTACCCTCCAATCTCTTCCTACAGTGCATTGCAGCCACTTAGTACACTCCCATCTGTTATTCGGAAGCGGTTTGAGTAAATTTTTCTCCTCATGTGTAAAAATTTCTTCCGGAGAACGATTTAAACCTCTTAAAATTCGCGCGCCGGCAATTTCATTATCCCATTTTTCAATAGCCTCTTGAGCCTGAAAAAATGAAAATCGAGGCTGTTGTTTTAATTTTTCTCGAATTTCTGGCCAAAAATTCCTTTTAATGAATTTGACGTCGTTTTCCACTCCACCTTTATGTTCCGGGGTTCTTGGTCGGCAGGGAGAAATGCGAAAACCATAATGCTCTGCCAATTCATAATATGACCGGTTCAGCATGTCGTTGTCTATCGAGCTTTGGATAACCCCTGCTTTGAGATTATCTAAAACAACTTCTTCAGGAACCCCGTTAAAGTGTTCGAAAGCATGGATATGACACATCAAAAATGTTTGAGAATCTTGTTTAGGCACTATCTTGCGATATGTTTTTCGAGAGTGTCGAAGGCGAGCGGAAAACACCCATGCCTTTCGCATTTTTACAAGCTTTTCATCCCACAACATGCCAAGAAATCCAAAATCTACATCCATAGTAGCTCCTGGAATTGTATGGCGAACCATTACGGGGTCAATAGTTTGTGGAAAATGCTTGTTCAAATACCTTCTTAAGGCGCCGATGCGCACGAAAACGTCGTGATTGTTCTGAAGTAGTCGTTGTATAACTACGCCTGAATATCCATCTTGACGCCACTCACGAATATTATCCCTATAATCATCGAGCAGGTGTGCAGGTTGATACTTCTGCTCGATGACGCATTGCATGTCCTCTTCCGTCGGTATTGCGCAGTCAGGGTGCATCCAGCCATGGGTATTGGCAACGTCGACCACAGACCGCACAATATCTCTATGAACGCGTAACGCATAACTTACTTTCCTGATGGAACTGCCTTTTTTTAGTTCGATCAATATTTGTCTTTTTTCAGCCACGGATTTTCTCCTTCCTTGTGTCATGATTAATCTTCCTTTCGCTAAATTTACCCACTTATGGGGTCGAAAAATTATAGCGAATGAAGAGATCTTCAGCGGCTGGTTATTTGACAAAATTTAAATTTCAATAATGACAAATGCTGAGCAAAAAAAACTCAGCGTTTGGTGGGCGTTTTTAGCGGCGCGCGGGTGGGTCATTTTGAGTGACCGCCAGGTGGTCCATTTTCGATGACCGCCAAGTGGTCCATTTTAGGCGACCGCCAAATGGGTCGTTTTCCGTGGTTGTTGACATTTTAAAGCAAAGAGAAAAGATATTTTATTATGTTTCTAAGGAATCTTTGACTAGGAGGGTTAATTTTTCAGCGCGGTCTTTTAATAGTGGACTTGAAGAAGCAGAATCAATCACTTTTTGACAAAATGCAATAGCCAAATTAAATTCTTGATTGCTTTCATAATAAATTGCGATTTGTAACCATCCCTCGGAAAGACCTTTATTTCCCGCCTTTTCGAATAACTTTAGGGCCACGTCTTGATTATAAGGCATCATTTTTTGTGCATATTGAAATGTAGCATATCTATTGCCTAATTGATGAGACCTTGCCAAAAGAGTGGTTGGTTTAAATGTGTTAAAACATCCTATTTGTGTTAGCGCTGCCATAAGATAAGCAGACCAAGCATGTCCGTTTTTCATATTTTTGTATAATTGATTTTCTAAGATTCCCCACCCTTGCCTGGTCAATGGCCTTTGTAGAAATGCTAGGCAAGAAGTTATAAAAATATATTCTTTCGGAAAAATATTTATGAAATCTGAAGGAACGTTGTCATATTGGACGTCAAATAGGTCCCCAAAAAAAGACATGAAATTATTACTACACCAATATTTAAATGATGACATCCTATTTTTTAAATTTTCAATTTCTTTGTTATCAGTATTCTGAAGTTGTAACTGTTTTGTTTTTAAACCAATTAAAAATTTGTGGGACATATTGATATTAGATTTAATAATAGCAGATTCTTTTGATGAAAATACAGCTTGAATAGGAAAAGTAAATGGGTGAGAAACTCTATCATTTTTAAATATTGCAAGCATATATTCAAAAATTTTGTTTTCCTTGTAATCTTGAAAAAAAGATATGTTTTTTTTAATTTGTTGCAAAATTATTCCTGAATCAAACTGGTCGCTTCTTTGTAAAAAAAAATGCAATAATTCCAATCTTTCTGTCCGAGGCAACGATTTAATAGATAGTTGATCATAACATCTAACAAATGTATTGGAATAATCTCTAAAATCTTTTAAAAAATATTGTACCGCCTTTATACTTGCATGTTTAGGAATTTCAATATTTAATGCATCAATACCTTGTAATGTTGTGACTAATTTGGTTGGATCAAAGATTGAACTATATGCGAATTGCAAAGATTCTATTAAAGATTCAGATGGAATAGATAAAAGGCTTAAATCAATTGAATCTGATCCATCCTGATTTATTTCATCGATTAAACTTTTTATTACCTTCGAACTATTTTTTATGACCCCTTCATGAATGTTTACTATTAAATCGTCAGATATTTTAATGATTAAAGTCTTAGCATTCGGGTGCTGTTTCGTGTATCTATTTACAGTTAAATCTAGATTTTTTAGATCTTCAAGATAACAAATTTTATTTTTAACTTTTTTGATGTGAGCTATGCATTTTATATACTCTGGGTTTAAAACCTCTTTCCCAATAAATAAATCTCTAAATATTTGCCCAGTTTTTGATAATTGAAGATTTTCCTTTAAAGAAGAAAGTTCAGATTTATAGATAGAAAGTTGATTTGAAAAAGAATCTTCTTTTTCTAAATGATATTCAAATTTATCAATAGAGCTGCTTATTTTTTTAATTATCAAATTCGTTTCTTTAATAGTAAATCGATCTGGTAGAAATAAAAAATTAAATCCTCTATTAACAATATTTGTAGTGTTCATAAAAAAATTTGTCCTCTAATATTTTAAGATACAAGGTAAAAGGCAAAATTTGGACTCTTATGCCAAGGCTTTCCAAGCATCATCAATCATTTTATCTAAGGAAGAAAAACGTTGAGTCCAACCTAATTCCCTTTCGGCTTTTTTTGAGTCTGCCACTAAAATAGAAGGATCGCCTGCTCGACGCTCCCCTTGTAAAAGATTAAGTTTTTTACCAGTGACTTTTTCAACGGCATTTGTGACCTCTTTAACACTATAACCGCACCCATTTCCTAAGTTATAAATGGTTGAATCGTTCCCTGAGAATAACTGTTCCATGGCTAAGAGATGAGCAGTGGCTAAATCATAGACGTGGATGTAATCGCGTATGCAGGTTCCATCCGGAGTGGGGTAGTCTGTGCCAAAGATCGTCAAAGATCCCTGAGGATTTATTAAAGACCGAAGAGCAAGAGGGATTAGATTGCTTTCTTTAATCTTAAAATTTTTGATTTCCCCCGAAGGATCACCGCCTGCTGCATTGAAATAACGTAAAGAAGAGTATTTCAAACCATAAGCGAGATTGCAGTCGCGAAGGATGTATTCGACCATTAATTTCGATTCGCCATAGGGATTTAATGGACGGCACGGGCGGGTTTCCTTGATCTTTTTTTCTAGAGGGGCTCCATAAACGGCTGCTGAAGATGAAAAAATGAATGTTTTGACCCCATATTCCAACATGGTTTGTAATAATTGCACAGTATTAGAAACGTTATTTTTATAATATTTAAGGGGATCTTTAACCGATTCGCCGACGTCAATTAAAGCGGCAAAATGCATGACAGCATCGACGGCATGCTCTTTGAATATCTTTTTGAGAACAATGGGATCTCCAATGTCTCCCTCCACGAAGGTACCTCGGGTGACAGCTTTGCGATTTCCGGTGCTCAAATTATCCAAAACAACGGTGCGATATCCAGCTTCGTTTAATGTTTTATTGACCATCGATCCGATAAAGCCGGCTCCGCCAACGATCAATACCGTTTTATTTTTCATATTTCTCCATGAAATAAGAACCTGAAAAGCGACTATGGGTTATCATCATAGAATTTGATCAAATTTTACCGCTAGTAGATTTAATTGAAGTAATTTGCGATAGAGTGCAGACTGACTTGCGTAAATTGCTCGCTTTAGGGACAATGGGTAAAAAGGATAACCGCGTGATGGACGACCGTTCCAGCGAGCTCGAAAATTACAACGAATTAAAATTTTCGCGCGAACAAAGTTTTTTTGACAAAAGCCAAGGGATCCGGTGGTTTATCGGATCTGCTTTTGTTCTCTGCTTATTTCTTCTGTTGCATTTCCGGGAAGAAAGGGTCGAAATCCTCGAACTTAATAGTTTTGCACCAAGCTATGTCGTGGCTCAGGTGGATTTCGATTTTTATGATGAAGAAGCCACCATTATTTTGAAGCAAGAGGCTGTCAAAGATGTCGGAAAAATTTATAAACTTTCTGATAACGAAGTACGTCAAGGACGGATCGAGTTTGAAAGCTTCCTGATTTATAATCAAGAGGCGCGCCAAGGGATCGATCGCACCTCATTTGATGCCCTTTATAGTGCCGGTGATATTTTAGAGAGAATTTTATTTAAGCTAAGATTTACCGATCCGCGCACCTTGCAAAAAATGATCGAAGAAAAAATTTCCACTGGACATTATCTTGTATTCACTCCAAATGAACTTCTTCCAACATCGATGCTTCCACAATATATTTGGTCAGAGATCCGCAAAAAGCTAATGAAGGAAATGCCCGATCTTAATCCCGTTCTTTCCAGTATGATCATCAATTTTTTCCAAAATAAAGAATGGGTCTTTGAAGAGGACATTCCTGCACAGCAAAATCTCAGGAAAAAAATTCAGGCGTCTGTTCCAAATAAATACTCCCACGTCAGCGCCGGAAGCCGCATCATCGATCAAGGCGAGAAAGTCACTGCGCGCCATATTGCCATGTTGCAAGCGATGAAAAAAGCCTTGGGCGAGAGGCGCAATCTTTGGCATCCTTTAACACTCGCAGGCAGTCTCATCATGGCTTTATTATTAACTGCGATCGGCACGGGATATTTTAAAGTCAATTACCCTCAAGTATTAGCTTCCAATCGAAAATTATTCCTGCTTGTGACAACACTGATTTTGACAATGAGTATCGCCAAACTCACCGAGTTATTTCTCCTGACATCCAAACATAACCTCATTGATATTGTGCGTTATCCGGTATTTGCTACATTTGCCGCCATTTTATTATGCAGTTTAATGAATACCGGCATAGCTACATTTTCAAGCGGTTTTTTAACAATTATTTTAACCATGGCGTTGGTTTTTGACCGGCAAGGATTTCTGATTCTCAATTTAATTGGAGCCATTGTCGCTATTTTAAGCACTCGCAGCTTGAGAAGGCGCAAAGAGATCTTTGTGGTGTGTGCTAAAGCTTGGCTGTGTTGTGTCGTCGCTATCTTCGCCATGCATTTTTACAACAATACTTTTTGGAGCACAGGGCTTTTATCTGATATTTTAAGCACAGCTGTTTGCATGCTTTTGACCGCAATCTTAGTGGTCGGCCTCTTGCCTCTTCTTGAATCGGGCTTTAAGGTGATGACGGATGTCACTTTGATGGAATACATGGATCCGAATAGCGATCTTTTGCGACGGCTTACTATTGAAGCTCCTGGGACTTATCAACATTCTGTCGTCGTTGGCAATCTAGCCGAGGCAGCGGCTGCTTCGATTGGTGCTAATGCTTTATTCTGCCGTGTGGCTACGATGTACCACGATATCGGCAAAATGGTTACACCACAGTACTTCACGGAAAATCAACAGGGCGGAATGAATATCCATCAGCTTTTAACGCCTCAGGAATCGGCGCAAGTCATCATTGCACATGTCAATGAAGGTGTTGCCATGGCTCGCAAAGCTGGATTGCCCGAACAGTTTATCGACATTATCAAGGAACATCATGGCACCACACTTGCTTATTACTTTTACCGAAAGCAACTTGAATTAGTGGGAGGAGATAAAACTCAAGTCGATGAAAAGGAATTCCGTTATGCCGGTCCAAAACCTCGAAGCAAAGAATCGGCCATCATCATGATCGCAGATTCCATAGAGGCGGCTTCACGCTCTTTAGACAAGGTGAATGAGGACACCTTGATGGAATTAGCCACGCGACTGATTAAAGAAAAGGCCGATGATGGGCAATTTGACAACTGCTTACTGACTTTCGAGGAATTGGCCATCGTTAAACAGACTTTAGTTAAAACTTTAGTCGCCTATGGGCACTCTCGCGTAAAATATCCGTCGCGAGAACCTAAAAAAGAAAGTCCTGGAACCCCCCCAATTTATGAAGCATAGGAGATTGGCATGCCATTAGAGTCTCCTCCCTTTAATTTGGCACTAGTTACCGGAGCCAGCTCAGGAATCGGTGAAGAGTTAGCTAAGTTGCTTGCAAGCAAGGGAATTAATTTAATCTTGTCCGGACGAAATCAAGAACGATTAGATGCTTTAACTAAAGAATTATCTTTAAAAGTTAAAGTTGAAATCATTTTAGCAGATTTAAGTCAGGCAAATGAAAGAGAGACTTTAGTGCATTCCATTAAGACAAAGATTCCCGACTTAGTAATCAATAATGCCGGATTTGGTTTTTATGGAGATGCCTTAAGCTGTTCGACGCATGAATCTTTAACCCTTATAGAAGTCGATGTCAATGCTGTTGTAGAGTTCACACTGGAAGCGGCAAGGGCATTGATTTCTGCTGATAAACAAGGGGTCATTTTAAATGTCTCTTCGGTAGCGGCTTTCTTTATTTTTCCCGGATTTTCCATCTACAGCGCTTCGAAAGCCTTTATCAATCAATTTACAGAATCGTTTGATGAAGAGGTCCGATTATTCGGTGTGCGTGCCTTAGCTGCCTGTCCCGGAGTAGTCTCTACCGCCTTTCGACAAAGGGCTGGCGGCATAGATCCTATCAAACGAGAATTTCCAAAACCCATGACCCCCGCATTTGCTGCTCAAGAAATTTGGCGTCAAATCGAAAAACGGAAAAAGATACATATCTTTAATTGGATCTACCGTTTTTTTGCATCCCTTGTAAATGTATTGCCAAAAAGTCTAGTGGCAAATATTTTGCGAAAGAGCATCAACGAGCGGGGAGTAAAACGAGAGATAATAAAAAAAAACAATGCCAAATTTTGAAGAGTTCGGGCTTGATCCCACTATTTTGACTGCGTTGGAAAAGATGAATTATAAAGAACCTTCCCTCATCCAATCTCACGCTATCCCATTAATTATGCAAAACCGCGATCTGATTGCATTGGCACAAACCGGATCGGGCAAGACAGCTGCCTGCGCGATTCCAATATGCCAGCGGGTTCAAGTGCAATCGCCGCATGTTCAAGCTTTAATTATCGTTCCTACACGTGAGTTAGCCTTGCAATATGCTGTAGAAAGCCAAAAAATAGGCCACTACAAAGGGGTAAAAGCCTTTGCAATTTATGGTGGAGAGGATGCTTCTCTTCAGCAATCGAAGCTAAAGCATGGCGTGCAAGTTCTCGTCGCTACTCCGGGTCGCTTAATCGATTTCATCTACTCTCGCCAAATTGATTTGACCCATGTCAATACATTGATCCTCGATGAAGCGGATGAGATGTTGAGCATGGGGTTTTATGATGATTTGGAATTCATCATCCAATGCCTGGTGCATGAACATCAGACCTTGTTATTTTCAGCTACGATGCCGCAAACAATTAAAAAGATTGCAAAGCAGCATATGCGAGATCCTTTGGAGGTGTCGCTTATTTCGCAACAAGCGGCTCCTAAAGCTATCGAACATCATTTTTTATATTGCCGTCATCATGAACGAGAGGGTTCTTTAATAAAACTCATTAAAGATCTTCATCCTAAACAAGCCTTGGTTTTCTGCCGTTCCCGTCATGAGTGCGAAGATGTTTGCAAGGCACTGCAAAAGCAATTTGATGGGGTCGACTATCTGCATGCCGGCTTAAGCCAAGATATCAGATCGATCATTACAAGCAAGTTTCGGAACGGAAGAATACGTCTTTTGATAGCCACTGATGTGGCTTCGCGAGGGTTGGATTTTTCGGGGATTACGCATGTGTTCATTTATCACTTAGGAGATGATCCAGACGTTTATGTCCACCGTTCAGGCCGTACAGGCCGTTTTGATAAGGCTGGCGTGGTAGTTACGCTAGTGACAGATCGGGAGCTTTCGACATTAAAGCGCGTTTTGCATTTGATCCATCGTGAACCGCTTTGGGTGGGAGCGCCGCCGCCGGAAGGACGCCGCCCTCCGCCGCGGCGTGCCCCTTCGCGGGCGCCCCGTCCCAAACGTTAAATATAAATTAAAAAGTGGATGCATGCAAAAGTTGTTCAAGTGCTTCTAGTAACATGGTAAGGTGCTGATCGGCTTCCTTTTCAGCGTCTGCGATCGATTTGAAATCTTTTCTAACCACACCACCATAAATTTTGATCTTAGGTTCTGTTCCGGATGGCCTTATCATCAATTTACTGCCATCCGTCAGCCAATAAACTAACACATCCGATTTCGGCAACCACAGCTGATTTGTTTCACCGGTCAGCAGATTGGTATTTATCGATGTCTGATAGTCCTCAATGCTCTCAATTCCAACATCTACAAGACTATTAGGAGGGGATATGCGCAATTGTGCCATGGCTAATTGCATGCACTCCTTGCTCTCCTTGCTCTCTTCAAAATTAACCGACAATAATTTTTCGAAATAATATCCATATTTTTTGTAGATAGCGTGCAGATAATCGATTAAGGTTTGTTTCTGTTTTTTAACCTGAAGCGCCACTTCACAGATCATCATTGAGGCTGAAACCGCATCTTTATCAAGGGTTTGTGTTCCAATGAGGCATCCATATGATTCTTCACCGCCAAAAATAAATTGATATCCATCGGAAGAATGTTCCCACTCTCTAATCTTTTCAGCAATATACTTAAAGCCTGTCAGTACTTCAAAACACGGTTTTTTATAAGAGTCGCAAATTGCTTTAAATAATTCTGTCGTGACAATGGTTTTAATAAAAGCGGCTTTGGCTGGTAACTTGCATTGTTTTGTCAATGTCTCCAAAATATAGTGCAGCACAATGCATATAAACTGATTGCCATTAATTAAATAAGCCTCTTCATTATGTTTAACGGCAATTCCAATGCGGTCTGCATCTGGATCATTGGCAATCAAAAGATCGGCATCTTGTGCAAGCATTTTGTCGATTCCCATCTGCAGCGCTGATTTATTTTCAGGATTTGGAGCTTTGACCGTTGGAAAATTTCCATCCGGAATCACTTGTTGATCAACTAAAATGATCGTTGCAAACCCAACAGCGGTTAACGCTTTCGGTGTTATCGTTATTCCTGCACCGTGCAAGCTTGTATAAACAATTTTAAGCTTCCAACCGTCTTTCTTATTTTCTTCGGGGTAGAGTTGTAAAGGCAAAATGGCTGTGAGGTAAGCTTCGTCGATCTCTTCGCCTACCCAAGTCACCAATGTGTTGTTCACATCCTTAACACTTTTAATGGTAGCAGGATCCTTAATTTTCTCCACTTCAGCCATGATATTTCGATCGTGCGGAGGCAAAATTTGCGCACCATCATTCCAATAGACTTTATAGCCATTGTATTCGCTTGGATTATGCGATGCTGTGATCATAATGCCTGCAGAACAATGTTTAAAGCGGCATCCAAAAGACACAAGGGGAGCGGGTCGAAGCTCTTTAAAAAGATAAACCTGAATGTCATTTCCGGCTAATACTTTAGCGGCTTCCTCGGCAAATTCACGTGAATGATGACGGGAATCGTATCCAATAAAAACGGAATAACCTTTGGCGGGCTTGGGCTGTTTGAGAAGATAATTGGCAAGACCTTGAGTGGCTGACATCACGGTGTACCGGTTCATCCGGTTTGAGCCGATCCCCATGATACCCCGAAGGCCTCCGGTGCCAAATGATAAAGTTGTGTAGAAGGCGTCGACCGCTTCCCTTGGATCATTTTCAAGCATGTGATTGATGGCGGCTTTCGTTTCCTCATCATAATGTTTGGTCAACCATTGATCGATATTATTTTGTGTAGCAGGATCAAATACGATTTTTTCATTTTTTATTTTCATCGATTTTAAAAAGTTTGAGATTAAAAATTAGTCGCGATCTTCAGTCAGAATTTGTTTAATGCCAGCGACGACAAATAAGATTAAAAATATAATGCATACGATGCCAACAACGCCTGCTTCCATAAACAAACTAGCGAGAATAATTTGCATAAAACCTATGGGTCTGATCTACAAAAGAAGCATATCGATAAAAAATACGGCTGTCAAGTTGATAGAGTATTAGAAGGCTGTTTTTCCTGCCGTTTTCGTGCCCTGCCCGTGCCGTTTGTTATTGCCGTTCCCGTCTTCCGAAGGCTAATTCTCAAATGGTAAACATATCTTGCAGATGATCTGAATGAGAAATAAGCAAAAGAAAACGGGAACGGCAATAGCAAACGGGCGGACACGGGCACGAAAACGGCACGACTCCTCCGCCGAAGCGGAGGAGTGACAATAGATTACTCCTGTTCAGGGGCGTCTGCAATAAGGGCTTCTGAAATAAGCACGATGCCTGCGACAGATGCGGCATAGAGCAGCGCATATTTAACTACCTTAACAGGATCTATCACACCGGCTGCCATAAGATCTTCGATCTTTCCTGTCAAAGCATTGAAGCCCATGTTCGGTTTAGCATTGCGCAATTCATTAAGGATGACCGATCCGTCAAGGCCTGCGTTATTGACAATCTGCTTCAATGGAGTATCGCAAGCTTGCGCAACAATTTTAGCACCCATCAGCTCATCTCCAACAAGGGAGAGCTTGTCAATAGCTTTGCCGGCGCGCAGCAGTGCAACGCCGCCGCCAGGTACAATGCCCTCTTCCAAAGCGGCCTTGGTAGAACTCAAGCTATCCTCAAACACCTGTTTTTTCTGCTTCAGTTCAGTTTCGGTGGCCGCACCGACGCTGATGACGGCGACGCCGCCGCTGAGTTTGGCTTTCCGTTCTTCCAATTTCTCTTTGTCATAAGTGCTTTTGCAGGCAGCTATTTCATTTTCAATTTGTTTGATGCGTGCTTGGATGTCTTTCTCAGATCCTTTGCCGTTAACAATCACGGTATTTTCTTTGTTGACAGTGATTTTTTCCGCTTCTCCTAAAGCTTCAGGTGGAAATTCTTTTAATGACATGCCGGTATCATCGGAAATCACGGTTCCTTTGGTCAATACTGCAATGTCTTGCAGCATCGCTTTTCTTCGGTCTCCAAATCCGGGCGCTTTGACAGCGGCGACTTTTAATGTCCCGCGAAGTTTATTGACGACGAGAGTTGACAGGGCATCTCCCTCAATGTCTTCAGCGATGATGAATAAGGCGCGCCCTTTTGTGGCTGTTGTTTGCAAAATAGGCAGCAATTCATGTACGGAGGAAATCTTGCGGTCGACAATTAAGATTTGAGGATTTTGCAACTCAACGGTCATTTTATCCATATTGGTGCAAAAATAGGCGCTCAAATAGCCTCGGTCAAATTGCATGCCTTCGACAATTTCGATTGTAGTTTCTGTTCCTTTGGCTTCTTCAATCGTAATCACTCCCGATTTCCCTACTTTTTCCATCGCATCGGCAATGATGGTGCCTATTTCTTGATTACCGGAAGCGGATACGGTCGCAATGTTTTGCGTCTCTTTTTTGCTTTTAATCGGGATAGCTGTTTTTTCGATTTCCTTAACGATGGCATCAACGGCTTTTTCCATTCCGCGCTTAATGCCAATCGGGCTTGCCCCGGCAGAAATATACTTAAGGCCAGTTTCAACGAGAGTAGCGAGCAATAAGGTGCCTGTTGTTGTGCCATCGCCGCATTTTTCTTTGATCTTTTGCACAACTTCTTTTCCCATGGAAACACCCATATTTTCATACTGGTCTTTCAAGGTGATGTCTTTTACGATGCTGCTGCCATCGTTTGTAATATTTGGGGATCCCCAGCCTTTTTCCAAGCCGACATTGCGCCCTTTTGGTCCGAGGGTGACTGAGACGACATCGGCTAATTTTTTGATGCCTCTCATCAACATATCGCGGGCTTGTTCTTCAAAGATAATTTCTTTAGGTGTGGTAGACATTTGTTTTTCTCCTTGTTGTCGATGCTTACATGGTCTTTTAAAAGAAGCTACAGTCTAATCAAATAACAGGAAATATGCAAGCATTTTTTATTGGGAATTAGCAGCCGAGCATCTAAAGTGCTAGAATTGCTTCCTTACAATGAAAAAGGCCAAAAGAAAACTTTTAGCCTTTGATGATAAAGAGGATGGACTGTTTGGCCTAGAAATACCAGGTCAAGCCCAAACCCAGCGCACTTTTTTGTTCTTTGATGGCTATATTGCCTCCTCCGAAAGGATCTAGAGGAATAGCGCCTTTGCCATTTAATTTCTTTTCAAATCCATAGGCATAGAAGAAAGAGATGTCGCTGCAAGGATTGAACTTCCATGTTGCGCCGACGGTAATAAAATCTTCTACTAGGTCCATCGTCAACAAATTAACAGCAGCTTGCGAACTGCGAACCGGAGTATTGGCATGGCGATAACCCGCTCTTAATGTTATAGCTTCATCGAAACGATATTCAAGCCCGACACGGTAATAATTTTGGTTGCGGAAGCCAAATCCTGGGCCACTGCTAGCGCCTAATGGGGCCCGTAGTAAGTTTGGTAGCAAAGGATTGTGCAATGCTTTGACTTTGCTCCAATGGATGTATTCCCAATCAAAGCAAACAGTTACGCAAGGAATGACATCCCATGCAATGCCTGCACCAATCTTTTCAGGAATATCAAGACGGCCATGTTGTGCAAGGAATCCACTGTATTTGCGGAAGCGATGCATGTGTGTTCTTGGCTGATAAGTCGCACCAACAGACAGGCAATCCAATACTTGCCAGTAGTAACCAATAGTAGCTGTTACCCCTTGTGAATAGGCGTAGCCATTATTGGTGACATGTCCTGGACGTGAACTTGAAACAGGATTATCAAAGTTTTGGAGACCGTTTACTTTAAGCCGCTGAATTTGCCAGTCGACGGCGACGCCAAAAGAGTGGCATTCAAACAGTTTGAAAGCAAGCACGGGGGCTACTGTTTCATGCACATATTCTAACCCCGCATGGGACGTGCCGAATAATGGCAGAACTTTATTGTAGGTTGTTTTTTGAAAATTGCGATTATAGGCGACTAAACCTAAAGCAAATTCAAAACATTCACAGCAATAAGACTTATTGATGCCAAATTCGCCCGAATAAAAATTCCTGGTGCGCATGGCGTTAAATTTACCATCTACGCCAGGAACTGGACTGTCTGTCGCTCTGGCATGCGCCTTATCATGCAACCATGCGCCTTCCACGTTGACCTGATCGCATATCCATATAATTCCGGCAGGGTTATAAGCAACGCACAATGAATCTAAGGGATAAGCAATAGCTGTTGCAGCCATGCCCGTTGATTTGACGCTCGCTAAAATGGCTTCTGCAGGTGTCGAGAGGCAGCTTAAAGAGGCTAGCATGCCCAAACACGATATGAAACGCTTAAAATTCATTTCATTCTCCTTTGGTGTGAATTTAGAATTTTTATAACCTTTTAAATGACGTTTGATACTAGAAAAATAATAAAATTGCAACTCAAATATTATTCTAATGATTATTCCCGTCTTGATCTGCTTGCACTTTATTATAAATTTCTCGTTTTGGGACATCGCGTTGCGAAGCAGCGAGTTTAATAGCTTCCCGGCGCGATAGATGATAGGTTGTTTCCAGCAAGGCGATGTGCTCGGCCGGAGAAAGATGGTTCCAATCGGCTGCCCTCTGTTCATTCCCTTTGATCATGACGACGATTTCCCCTTTGACTGGAAGCGCGGAAAAATGTTGCAAAAGATCTTGGGGCAATCCTTGGGCCAGCTCCTCGAATTTTTTTGTCAGCTCGCGGGCCACGACGACTGTTTTTTGAGGAGCCATTTGATGGAATAGCTCCAAAAGAGCAAGCAGACGATGGGGGGATTCGTAGCAGATGGTCGTACCCGGATAGGTGAGAAGATCGTGCAGGAGCAGCTTTAAAGCTTTTTGTTGCTTAGGTAAAAATCCGATAAATTGGAATCGATCAGACTCTAATCCTGAGCATGAAAGGGCAGCAATGGCAGCGCATGGACCAGGAATTGGAATTGTACGGATATGTTCCTTTACGCATTTTTCAACGAGCCGTTGACCTGGATCGGATATGCCTGGGGTTCCGGCATCTGAGATAAGGGCGATCGATTTATTTTCTTTAAGATCTTGGATAACCTCGTTCTCTTTTGCGGCTTCGTTGAATTTGTGATAGCTTTTGAGGGGAGTCGCAATGTTGTAGTGGTTGATTAAAATGCGGCTATGCCGGGTATCCTCGCACAAAATGTAATCGCAAGATTTTAGGACTTCGACAGCCCTAAAAGTCATGTCGCTTAGATTGCCTATGGGAGTAGCAACGAGGTATAACATGTAATAATACTGTTGAGATAAGGAAGGTGGCACCCAGATTCGAACTGGGGATCGAAGCTTTGCAGGCTTCTGCCTTACCACTTGGCCATGCCACCATGAAAGGTGAATTTATATAAGAAATGGATTAAACTGGTCAATATAAAAATGCCTTTTTTCGTGCCCGTGCCCGCGCCCGTTTGTTATTGCCTTTTGCATTCCCTTTCCCGAATGAGAAAAAGAGCAAGGGAAGACGGGAACGGCAATAGCAAACGGGCACGGGCGCGGGCACGTAAAAACGGCTTTACGTAGCATTAAGAAGAAAAATGGCATTGTGCTTCGCAAGATCTGGTTTTTGAAACTTTTTCCACGCTTTGATTGACATGACTAAGACCTCTTCATCCGGCAAAGTAAGATTGCGTGCCACGCACAAGACGGTATCTGAAGCAAGATTCAATAACAAAGCTTCAAATAAATGGGGGGCTCGGTAAGGCGTTTCCATAAATATTTGTGTACTTCTTTCGGTTCTGGAAGTGTGTTCTAATCTTTGGATCGCCTTCTTTAAGTTTTGCGGATCCCGCGCCAAATAGCCATGAAAAGCAAATTGTTGTCCCGGTAAACCCGATAGCATTAAAGCCAATAGAATCGAAGAGGGCCCTATATGGGCTTCAACGCGAAGCCCTCGTTGCCGGGCTCGTTCAACAAGCTTGGCTCCGGGATCAGCGATGCAGGGTAAACCGCTATCGGACACATAACCCCACCGCTCCCCCTGTTTAATCGGATCTAGTAAAAAATCGATGTCTGTTTCAGGTGTATTGATATTGAAAGTGGCAAGCGGGATTTGATTAGCCGGTTTTTTGGTTTTAAAACGGCCGAGATAGCGGCGTCCTGCTGGGGCGCTCTCCGCAATTAAGCCATCTAATGTTTCGACGGCCTTATCGACGCTTGTGGAAAGAAAGGGACGGTGGTCTTTATGCTCGCCCAATAAATTCGGCAGAAGCACAAGAGCTGGTAATAGTATAGCAGACGTTTCTGTTGTCATGTCGTGAGTTGTATCATTAAAAGATCGTTTAAAAGTTCTGCATCGGCGCTGTTTTTTGCTTTGAGCTCTGCATTATCGATGTTGAGGAGTCCTGTTCGGAATCGTTTCATGCCATAAGCGCGGGCGCTTTGCATGCGCCTTTCTAAAATGGTTCCTTTCAAGTTTGGAAATTGTTGAGCGACATCCGATCCGTTGCCGCCGCATGACAAAATGCTGCAGATTTGAAAATCGGTTTGAAATTGGCTGCGGATTTGTCTAAGCAGAGCGATGAAAGCGACTCCATCGGAAAGCATCCCTTTGCTGATGCGCAAAGCGGCTGCCGGATCGCATTTAAAGATCGCTTCGCCAAGCTGCCAGATCGTTTCGGTATTATTTGAAATGCAAATAGCCATGATGTCTTTGGCTGTTATTTCAGGCCGATGATCGATATAACAACATAGTTTATCCAATTCTTGCTGAATGGCTGCTTGATCGGTTCCTAACTGTTTAATTAAGAATTGCCCTGTAGCCTCGTCCAACTTTTTTTTGTGCTCAGAGGCATAAGTAATAGCCCATGCCTGCATGGACTTTTCTTTTTCCCATGGTTTTTCTTCAGGAATGTCTAAAATAATGCCGGCTTTTTCAATTTGTTTAAAAAGCTGAGTGTTAGCGTTTAAGGCTGTACCATTAAGAACAAGGGTAGTTATTGGAATGGGTTTAACAAAATAGGGGCGAAGTGTATCTTGCGCATTTGAAGAGAGCTTATCAAAGTTGTGAATCAAAATTAATTTCTGAACTGCAAAAAGTCCATAGGTGCTGAGTTCTTGCACGATTTTATCGACTGGATGTTCATCGCCCGAAAAAACTTTTAGGGCCAAATCGGTGTTGTTTTGGCTTTTTAAAAGGGTTTGAATGAGAATATCTGTGGCGTTTTTGCGTGCAAAAGCGTCTTTGGCAAGTATCAAATAAAGGGAAGCGAAATGGGATGGAGATGCTTCCTTTACATGCTTTTCAAAAGCTTTCAAGTTAGTAAATTTCATGGTTTCCGCTCAAGCAGGAACTAAGCTTGCATAGGTTTTAAACGCATGATATTGCGCGAAAGCTTAGTCCATTCACGCCAATCTTCTCGAAGGTTACGTTTAATCGACTTTATTTCCAATTTTAAGTTGTGCAAGAGATCTGGTTCATGCGCATTATACTTAAGCTCGGCATACTTCTCTTTTAGTTGGGCGAAACGGGAAAATTGAACTAAAAGACGGTCGGCAAGATTATCGATCTGAGCAACTAATTCATCTTTTTTCAAATAGAGATGACCCGTGATCCGTTCCAAAAGAAGATTTTTGCGCTCCAGAACCATCCTTTTTTTAATAGAGGCGGCATCGACTGTTTTTAAGTGGTGGACGAGCCCTAGTTTATGCAATGTCCAAATGACCCATTTCGTGGGATCGAAATGAAACCAACGGATGCCGTTGCGGTAGTCATTGGCGAATGTATGATGATAGTTATGATAGCCTTCGCCAAAAGTCAGCAAGGCTAAAATATAGTTATCCACGGCTGTTTGCTCTTGGCAAAAAGGTTTCTCTCCCCACGTGTGGGCTAACGAATTAATAAACCATGTAAAATGGTGAAGGGCAAATAATCTAAGCCATAGAGCAATGAAAAAAGCTCCCCAATAGTCATTAAACCACCAACCGACCACCCAAACAACAAAAGCGTTTGTTAAAATCATTAAAAATGGATACCAATCATGCTGAAACATGACAAGCTTGTTACGCATGAGGTCGGGGACTACTTTTGAAGAGATTTCTTCCGGTTTTTTTAAGATCCATAGAAAATGAGCAAACCAAAACCCTTTCTTAATAGAATAAGGATCGGCATCGGTATCGACATAAGCATGGTGCTGCCGGTGATCGAACGCCCAGCGCAACGCACTGCCTTGAGCCGACATAGATGAGAAAAACAGGATAATGCCTTCGACATATCGATTCGTTTTGTAGGTGCGGTGGGCATAAAAGCGGTGATAGCCTCCCGTAATGCTAATGCCGGTGAGATAGAGGAGCACTAAGGCGACTAGCCAGATGCCAAGAGCAGGGATGCAGAAATAGAGATAAACAGGCAAGGCAACTAACAATAAGGCTTGATAGATGATAAGAAAGAGGGCGGGCCCCCAATTAAATTCACTTTTATCCATTGATAACCGTATTTAAAAAATTAAAAGTCCAACCTATCAGCTTATCCTAAAATGATTTAATCGAAAAGAAAAATGCCTTATAGAGTAAAATTGTGTATTTAAAATTATAATGTTATAATGATGGAAACTAGGGGAACCATGGAAAAAAACCCTTTTGACAAAGTTTTTGATAAAATTGCTGAGATTATACAGTATACGTATGACAATGCAGACAAGCCTATCCCTCTAGAAAATTCTCCCGATATTAATAAAAAACTAGATGAGTTGGAAAAGCAGATCCAAGCATTTAAAAAAATATCTGAAGCAAGTACCACCATTTCCGATTATACTTTTCAAACAATGATGACTGATGAAAAAAATGAGAACATTACAAAAGAAGAAAAAGAGATTCTACTGCGCGCAGAAGCCTTGAAAAAAGAGGCTAAAAAAGCTGCACAAAATACCGCCAAAGCAGCTAAAGAAGCACGCGATTCCGGGCTTCGATTGACCGAAAAACCTAAACAAGAAAAACCGACGACCTCTCAGGGGCGAAAAGGCAAGTTTAAATCGATGGGCGGGTTTAAGAATTGGAAACCTCTTTAACACTTTTCTAGGACAAGCATGTCGGATACCACTACTGAACAATTCAACAAAAATATAGCAAGATGGTCGTTAATTTATCCGGATGAGGCCAAGAGCGTTCAAAAGATCGATTGTGCAGTTTTGCACAGCATTATTTCTTCATCCAAATTTCCAAATTTACAACTTATTGCGAATGGTCAAACCATTTTGTTTCATTCTGAAACCGATCCTGTCAAGGAAGCTGACGAATGGTTTAAAGGACTCGATCTTAAAAATATCGAAGTGCTTCTAGTTTATGGGATTGGATTGGGTTATTTTTATGATGCTGCTAAAGATTGGCTTCATGCGGATAGCAAACGTGTTTTGGTGTTTATCGAACAAGATTTAAGGGTGATTCGCCGATTATTCGAAACGGAGCGGGGCACAGCGATTTTACACGATAGACAGGTTTGGATTGTTCCTGTTGAAGAGCAGGCGTTAACGCTTGAAACTTTAATCAGCAATTTTGTTTTAAAGAACTATCTTTTTACAGCTTTACCGTTGTATCAAAAATTATATGCAAAAGAGCTAGAACAACTTAAATCGCGTTATGCCTATTATCTCAATATTAGGGAAGGGATCACGCTAGAATATAGCCTCCATGGCCGAGGATTCTTCTCGAATTTTTTCCGCAATATGTTTGCATTGCCCCAAGCCTACATGGCCGATAAGTTGTTTGATCAATTCTCAGGCGTTCCCGCTATCATATGCGGGGCAGGTCCTTCACTAGTAAAAAATATCTCTGTCTTGAAAACTTTGAGCGATCGCGCCGTGATATTTGCCGGTGGAACAGCGATGAATGCTATAAATGCTCAAGGATTTCTTCCTCATGTAGGTGTAGGGATCGATCCTAATCCGGCACAGTTTACACGTTTGATTATGAATCAGGCCTTTGAAACCCCATTCTTTTATCGCAATCGCTTTTTGCACGAAGCCTTAGAAATCATTCAAGGTGATCATTTATTTGTGAGTGGAACGTCAGGCTATAATATTGCCGAGTGGTATGAAAGCCAGTTGGGAATCACCGGAAGGAATATTTCCGAAGGATACAATGTCCTTAACTTTAGCCTATCTCTTGCATCAGCTATGGGATGCAATCCAATCATCCTTGTCGGTGTTGATCTGGCTTATACAGACAATCTGTCCTATGCGCCTGGCATCATCAACCATCCTCTGCATGAACGTAAAATCTACTTTAGAACGAAATCCAGCCAAGAAGAACTTATTTCTCAACTTGACATTCACGGCGAACCCACTTTAACGCTTTGGAAATGGGTCTCTGAATCAAGTTGGTTTATGCAGTTCGCACGTAAATATCCTGATATCAAAGTCATTAATGCAACTGAAGGAGGAATTGGCTGTGCAGGCATTCCTAATATGACTTTACAGGATGCAGCACAACATTATTTAACCAAGCAACAAGATATTTCCGGCAAAGTGGCAGCCTCGATTCAAAATGCGCAGCTTCCTAGTACAGTCAAAGAAAATCGCATTCGTGAACTGACCGAAGAAATATTAGAAAGTCTTAAGCAGTCATTGGAATTTTGTCAATCCATTGAAAATGAGATTGGAGATATTGAAAAATCTATCCATGAAGGGAAAAGCATTCCCGCTAGCTTCATTTCCAAAAAAGGGATAGAAATTTTGACTCAACTAACCGAAGAACCAGCTTATGAATATCTTTTAAAAACATTTAGCGATAGTTACAATGAAAAATCGGCCCATGACCTGCAACGGCTTAATTTTGATGAATCGCTTTTGTCAGAGCAAGAATATAATTTGAAACGGGTCTATCTGAATTTATCTAGATATAAATTCATTCGAAAAACAGCAAAAGTTTTAATTAAGCTGATTGGAAATACTCTTAATGAAACCGCAGATAGATCAAAAGCCTTATTATTTAAGATGAAAGAACCCTCAAAAAAAACACCGCCATCGCATCCTTCTTTAAATGGAACCTATGCATTCAAGGATAACCTTTTAATTTTGCAAGATCCTGAATTGGATCTTAACTTTCATGAAACATTTACACCCGATAAGCAAAAAGGAACATATAAAGAATTTTATCCAAACGGTCCCTTGAAATATGAAGGCTATTATCTAAATGAAAAGTTGCACGGCCCTTCAGCCTATTATGCTGATACAGGAACCCTCCTTTCACAGCAATGGTTTATCCATGGCTTAAGAGAGGGGAAGGGAACGACTTATTATTTAAATGGAGCCTTGCACAGCATCGAAAGATATAAGCAAGGCAAAGCCGAAGGAAAGCAAGAATACTATTACTCCGATGGAACTTTTAAATCGCTTCTCGAATATTCCAAAGGTCTATTAAATGGCGATGTCAAACTGTACTACCCAAGCGGCCTGCTAAAAAGAGAGCTGCATTTTGTGGACGGCAAAAGACATGGGAAAGAACACGTATGGAATGAGATGGGTACATTAATCATTGAAGCGGAATTCGACATGGACAAGCCTAAAGGGATCGCACGTATGTGGAGGCCCAATGGCAATATTGCCAAAGAGGTGGTCCATGAAGAGGGTTCGGAAATGTGTACGATAAGAGAATGGGCTGAAACAGGATTGTTAATCGTTCGACAAGAAAACTATGCTGATGATTTTTTCGACAATATTAGCAAACAGGTCGGCAAGCTCAACCAATTTTTGGAATTGATGCTAAGCCAAGTGCAAAATGCAGCGCCTCTCATCGAAGCTGCAACTTCAAAAAAAAGAAATAAAGAAGACATCGCAGCTGTTTATCGCGATATCAAAGAGATCGGAAAAGGTTTGGAACATTTACGCGATATCCAAAAAAGGATGGCTTTTGAATCGGGCCTTGATCCTGCCAATAAAGCAGAACAGATCTGGAAAACACCGTCCAATCAACGTGAAATAGAAAAGGAAGTCGAATCAATGTCCCGTGATATGTCGCATGGCATGTCCAATATCCAAAATTTATTGATCTCTACATTAGAATTATTGGCCAAAAAAATTCCTCAGCCTGACACCCAAAAACCTAAAGAACATGATTAATCCTTCCGTCTTCCAAGAAAATTTAAAAAAGTTCTCCCGATTTTTTAAAGATGCCCCTAAAGTCATTCCCGATCTTGATTGCAGCGCTTACGAATTTTGCAAAACATCAAAAGGGGAACTTAATCTATTAAAAAATCAAGATGGAAAAAAAACCTATTTCCATTCACAAGACGGAGCGGTGCAAGAAGCTGCCGAATGGGTTGAAAAGGTGTTCCCGTTAGGATACAAAGCTATTTTAGTCTATGGATTAGGTTTAGGGTATTATTACGATGCTCTAAAATCTTGGCTTAAAGAGAGCTCGGGCCGCTTTCTTGTTTTTATCGACGATGATCTGGCTGCTATAAAACGTTTTTTGGAAACTGACAAAGCGTCCGAGATACTAAATGATACTCAAGTCATTGTCCAATTTTTTGTTCCGCTTAAAAAAGAACATTATTTCCACATACAATATTTATTGCATTGGTTCACTTACGGCTTTTGCAATTCCAAAGTTACCTTTAAAGCTTTGGAGATGTATGCCCGTGAAAAAAAAGAGGATTTCCTCAATATCCAACAAAAACTAACCCTTACTCATACTCAAGCCAGCTGGCATTATTACGAGCTATTTGCTAATCAAGATCTGGTAACCGCAAATTTGTTTGAAAATTTGCCCTATGCGTCTGTCTCAGGAAACGGATTATGTTTGTTCGATCACTTTCCCTCAGTACCCGTCATCATTTGCGGTGCGGGACCCTCCATTTCAAATCAGTTGTATCAATTAAAACAACTTCGCAACAAAGCTATTATTGTGACTTCAGGCACAGCTTTAAATGTGCTTACGCGTAATGGTTTGATGCCCCATTTTAGCGTTTTAATTGATCCTTATAGTACTCAAGAAAGTCGTTTTATGACGAATTGGGCGTTTGAAGTGCCATTTATCTATACAAACCGCTTTTATCATCCAGCCTTTAAACTGATCCACAGCCCTCGTTTATTTCTCTATTCCGGAAACGGTCCGCTTGCAACATGGTTTGAAAACAAAATTAGAGAAAAGGTTATAAAACTTGAAATGACAGGAATCAGTACCACCAATGTTTGCGGCGGAATATTCCATGCATTGGGTTGTAATCCAATGATTTTGGCAGGCGTTGACATGGCATACACCGATTCCACCCGTTATGCGGAAGGTGTAGAAGCCCATCCTGCAGCCGATCGCAGCACGCATGAAGAGCTTATTGGGATGGCCAAAGAGACCATTCCTGCAACGGGTGTAAATAACGAAGGCATCCAAACCAAGTGGAATTGGATTTTTGAAGCCAGTTTTTTTACCGAGTATGCAAAACAAAATCCAGAAAAGACCTTGTTGAATGTGACAGAGCGGGGAATTGACATCATTGGCATTCCCCACACCTCCTTAAAAGAGGTTGTGGAGCAGCACTTACAGACTGATTACGATTTGCAGAATTGGATCCATTGCGAGGTGCAAGAAGCCTACAAACAAGCGGTGCCGATCGATAAAATCCTTGATGCCATGAATACATGGGGAAAGAGCATTGAAAAATGCTTGGATTTATGCACTCAAATCCTTCAAGAAATAGAGCGGCAAATCGCTTCCTTGACGGAAGAACCTGAACCGATTTCTATCCGAACAACTTCACCGATTGCAGAGTTTATCGAAGAGTTCGAAAAGGAAGAGGTTTTTATTTCTGACCTCGACCAGCTTGAGGGTTTGTTCATTGCACTAGCGTATCCTGATATGAATAAATTAACGCTTTTTGAAGAGCAGTTTTCAAAATTCCAAAAGGCAAGTATTACGCTAGACATGGAAAAAGAGAAATATGCTCTTTTTAAAGTTTTCCTCGAAAATCAGGATAAAAATTTAAAAAGAGCCTTCCAGCTTTATCAGGAATATGTAGATGAGCAAAAAGCTCTCCCAAGCAAAGTTCCAAAATTCGAGCAAAAAGCTATTGATGATGTGTATGAATTCGGCAATGGATTTTTAACCATCAAGGATATCGAATCGGACATCTCTTTTCATGAATCTTTTTCGCCTCGCCTAGTGTCAGACTCAAAAAAAATAACTAAACAACCAAACGTTTTCATTACAGACGAAGCCGGGGTTTTTGATGGTCAGGCCTTGATGTTTTATCCCGATGGAAATCTCAAAGCTGAATGTTATTATATTAATGGCCAGCTTCATGGTCCAAGTACATTTTATCATTCCGATGGAACATTATCTGCCCAAGGTTGGTTTATCCGTGGTAATAGGGTTGGAAAAAGCCGCCAAAACTACGCTACTGGAGAAATATATAGCTTACTGCATTACAACAAAGAGGGGAATCTTTCGGGATTGCAAAAATATTATTATCCTTCAGGTATTCTTAAAACAATGATGCAATATGACAATGGAGAGTTGGAGGGAGAATTAAATCTGTTCTATCCTTCAGGAATAAAAAAACGACAACAGCATTTTTCTAAAGGGAAACTCAATGGCAAAGAATATATTTGGAATAAACATGGCCGTTTAATCATTGAATCTGAATTCAAATCGAATATGCCGACAGGTAAAACATCCATGTGGCATCCTAACGGTAATTTAGCAAAAGAGATCATCTTTTATGACAATTCGCTTAACTTCGATCTTCAAATCTGGTCAGAAGATGGCAAGCTCATCCACAAGCAAATGTCATTGCCTTCTAATCCTTTTGATGATATCTTAAAGCAGTCTTCCAAATTACGGAAATCATTGGAAGAAGCTACAGCTCTCATCGAGTCTCTAAAAAAAAGTAAAAATTAAAGTTTTTATCTAATTAATTACCGAAAAAAAGGATAGTTTTTGCACTCAGTACAATCATTACTTGAAGCAAGGTATGCGTGTGGCCGCAGAGAATGTTTTACATAAAAATATTGAATTATGGGCTCAGACGGACCCCAAACATGCTTTAATGCTGCCTTATCACCATTTTCCCTTTTTGCAGTTTTGCAAAACCGATCTCAATGAAACCAATCTCAGAACAAAATCAAAAGAGCGCTGGCGTTATTTTCATGCACAAATAGGAGCCGTGCAAGAAGCCCAGATATGGTTTAACAGTCTGGACTTGCAAGATGTGGCTGTTTTAGTGGTTTTTGGAATAGGGTTAGGGTATTATTATGAAGCGGCTGCGCAATGGCTTAAAGAAAATAGCAAACGCAAAATCGTCTTTCTTGAAAACGATCTTGGTGTCATCTACCGTTTTTTTGAGACCAACCTTGCCACAGACATGCTGAGCAATCCTCAAGTTCAAATCTTATTTTTTCAAGATCTTAAAGATAATGAAGCCATTTTCGAAACGCTCTATTGGAATTTTTCCATGCAGCGGCTTTTAGTATCCGCATTAAAATATTATGAGTCTGCGCAAAAAAAAATGTACACACAATTATCACGCAAAATAACCTACGATTTTGCCGTCAAAAATGCTCTTGTCGATGAATATCTTCGATTTGGAGGTCCATTTTTCGTCAATTTTTATCAAAACATCTTAAATTTACCAACGTCGTATCTCGGGAATAAAACCTTCGGATCTTTCAAGCAAGTCCCTGCCATCATTTGCGGTGCAGGTCCATCGTTGGCAAAAAGCCTTCCCTTATTGGCTTCACTGAAGCAAAAAGCCCTGATTTTTGCTGGTGGATCAGCAATGAATGCCCTAAATGCCTATGGCATTGTTCCCCATTTAGGTGCAGGCATCGATCCTAATCCAGCGCAATTTGTACGATTGAGCAGCAATCAAGCTTTTGAAGTTCCCTATTACTACCGCAATCGTCTGCATCACGAGGCCTTTAAAACAATTCGCGGTCCGCGTTTATACATCACCGGAAGCGGAGGTTATGACGTGGCGGAATATTTTGAAGAAAAGCTCGATATCAAGCACGAGTTTTTAGATGAAGGGCATAATGTCGTCAATTTCTGCCTTCAAATTGCACAGCAGTTAGGATGTCATCCCGTTATATTCGTCGGTATGGATTTGGCTTTCACCGGCATGAAAGCCTATGCGCCGGGCGTAGAAGACAATGTCGAATTTGATCCCAATCAATTTGCCCAGGCGGCCGAAATCGATGAAAGGCCGCTGCTTTTGAAAGACACTGATGGAAAACCCATCTACACTTTATGGAAATGGGTGGCAGAGGCCGACTGGATAAGCGAGTTTAGTAAAGAATATCCCGATATAATGATTGTGAATGCGACTGAAGGGGGTATAGGATTTCCCGATATCCCCAATTTATCCCTAGCAGAAGCCGCAGGGCGTTATCTCATACGCGATTATGCCATCCAAGATAGATTGCACGGTGAAATTCAAAACAGCCGCATGCCGGATGTCACGATGTTCAAAATGGATAAGCTGATGCAAGAATTGCGTGATAGCCTTCAGCGTTGTGTCGGCTATTTTAATATTTTGATTAAAGATCTTGAAGCATTAAAAACACAGCCTGAGCATTTTTTGCAAAGCGGACAAGCGGCTTTAGCAGAAACCGAATTAGCGGATGAAGATGGATATAAATATGTCCTAGACATTTTTAATGCCGTGCAAAGTCGTTTGCAAAATCAAGCGTTGCACGAACTAAAAAATGTTTCTGAAAATGACCGTCACTACAAAAAAAATGAGATCATCATAACCCGGCTGCTTTTTCTAAGGGACGTGGCCACCATCAATATTGGCCTGATCGATAGAGCTTTAGATGCCAAAAAAAATGAAAAAATGGTGCAAACTTCTGCAACACAATCTCTTCCTGATCCAACATTGCCCCCAAGCCCTCTTGCCGATTTCCAACCTGTCTTGCTTCCTAAAAATCCGGTAGAAGGTCAAAACGGCGAGGGCGGACGCATTGTGACCATGCTCAGGGAATATGGAAAGCCTCCCGAGGAAATACGGCTCGAATACCAAGGAGAGCTTGAAGGACAATGCTTATCGTATTATTCCAATAGGCAGCTAAAAGGCGAAGTATTTTATAAGAGAGGCGTTTTGCATGGACCATCTACAATTTATTCACAAACAGGCAGCTTATTAGCCAAAAGCTGGTTTGTGAATGGAAAGCAGGAAGGGGAGTGCAAATGGTTTTATTTATCCGGAGCCGTTTATTCCATTCAAAGATTTAAGAATGGCATTTGGCATGGCTTACAAGAGTATTACTACGAAGATGGCTCCCTTAAGACATTAGTCGAATACAAAGAGGGGCATTTGGCCGGGTTGCCTACGCTTAATTGATCTAGATCTCGATGAGCTTGCGTTTATTACTTTTCTACTCTTGGAATTCGATGCCTGGCTCGAAATAAAAAGATTGAAAGCAGTCCAAATACAATAAAACCTATATAGCTGGCCCAGTCGGGAATTGCAACAGTACCGATTGTGACATCAAAAGGACAAAATAATCGTGCTAAATGAACTAATGCCATGATGGCAAAGAGTAATCCTGCTAAATAAATAGCCCCATTTCCCATATAATGCTCCCTATTAAACGCTTTAAACAGAAGCTATCGCGATGCATAATGTTTGGCAATAAAAAACTTCCCTAATCGGGGTGGCGGGATTCGAACCCACGACCTCTTGGTCCCGAACCAAGCGCGCTAGCCAAACTGCGCTACACCCCGGAAATTTCTGTAAAAAAACTATAAACTTGCCATAAATATATTGCACTTACTTTTAAGCTTCTATTCTCATTTTTTTGCTAGGAGCATTTTCTGTTTTCGAATATTCTTTTTATTCAGTCATGAAAGAGGCTCACCTATGAAATATTTGTTATTGATATTAAGTTTGATGTTTTCTTCCTTTTGCCTAAATGCCGAAGAAGCTATTGCCGAAAAAAATAAAACCACAGAGACTTCCCCACCCAAAAAAGAGGAAATCAAAGAAGAAGTTTCCGAAACTTCCCATTCCATGACCCTAAATGGGGTCGAGATCAAATATAAAGCCAGAGCGGGTACTGTGCTTATAAAAGATGAAAAGGGGGAGAATTCAAAGGGTAGCTTTTTTTATATTGCTTACATCAAAGAGGGTGAAAACACCGCCAATCGTCCCATCACCTATTGCTTCAATGGAGGGCCCGGTTCCGCTTCATTATGGCTTCACCTTGGTGTTTTGGGTCCTAAGCGAGTCAAGATCAATCAAGAAGGATTTACTCCCCCTCCTTATCAAGTGATCGATAATGAATTCTCTTTGTTGGATTTGACCGATTTGGTTTTTATCGATCCTATCTCCACAGGTTATAGCCGGGCTGTGCCGGGCGAAGATCCTAAACAGTTTCATGGTGTTGAAGAGGATATTAAATCCGTGGGAGAATTCATCCGAATCTACACAACGCGCAATAACCGTTGGGACTCCCCCAAATTTCTAGCTGGGGAAAGCTACGGAACCACCCGTGCAGCTGGCTTAGCCGATTATCTGCACGATAAATATTCTCTCTATTTGAATGGCATCATCTTCGTGTCCACTGTCCTAAATTTCCAAACGTTGGACACAAGTCCGGGCAACGATCTTCCCTATATTTTGTTTTTACCTACTTATACCGCTTCAGCCTGGTATCATAAAAAATTAGACCCGGAATTGCAAAAAGATCTCAAAAAAACTTTGAAAGAAGTTGAGAACTTTGCCATTTATGATTATGCCCAAGCATTGTTATTAGGTGATTTATTGCCTACGAATAAACGCAATGAAATTATTGCCAAATTAGCCCGCTATACCAGCCTTTCCCCTTCCCTGATCGACAGGGCGGACCTTCGGGTCTGCCAATCCCGATTCAGCAAAGAGCTGCTCCGCAATGAAAAGAAAATTATTGGCCGTTTTGACAGCCGCTTCATTGGCGTCGATGTGGATCCGTGCGGAGAGTCTTCTAATACCGATCCCAGTGCCGATGCGATCTTTGGAGCTTTTACAGCGGCGTTTAATGCCTACATTAGAACCGATTTAAAATGGGAAAAAGATGATGAATATAAAATCTTGGCAAATGTATTCCCTTGGAATTTTGGATGTTCAATCAATAAATATTTGAATGTAGCTGATAATCTACGCGATGTGATGGCCAAAAATCCCACTCTGCAAATCTACGTGGCAAGCGGTTATTATGATTTAGCAACTCCTTACTTTGCCACAGATTATACGTTTCATCATTTAGGTCTCGATCCCTCTTTGCGAAGCCATCTTAAAATGGGTTATTATGACGCGGGGCATATGATGTACATTCATCAACCTTCCCTTGAACAATTTAAAGCTGAGGCGGCGCGTTTTATCACATCCACACTGGAAACGGCCGATCAAAAGTTATAAGACTTTAAACTTGAATGGTTAATGTAGAAATGCGATGCTGTTAAGCAGATTGATATTTTAATTTTTTATAATTAATGCTAGCGACCGATCATACTTCAGACTATTTGCTCAAACAAACGCGATCCACCTTTCTATGGACTCGCATTTTTAATATTCCCTTTTGGTCGATTTTGAGTATGCTGACGCTCATTTTATATAAAGAAATGCAAATTAACGCTTTGCAAATCGCCATCTTCATCGCCATCAAACCGCTTTCCGCTCTTTGTGCTCCCTATTGGAGTGCTTCTCTTCATCATCGTCAAGACCGGCTAGTTTCAAATCTAGTGTGGGCAAATGTAATTCGTTATCTGCCATTCCTTTTCTTTCCCTGGATCGACTCTTCATGGCTTATGATCTTCGCCTTTGGCATCTATATGATGATGAATAGGGGTGTCATGCCTGCCTGGATGGAACTGTTTAAGCGCAACATCAAAGGGGGCGCCCGAGAACGGGTCTTTGCTTATGGATCTTCGCTTGATTATTTAGGGCCAGCATTATTGCCTCTTGCAGTAGGTTATTTTTTGGATGATTATCACTTGGAGTGGCGCTGGCTATTTTTCGGGGGAGCTATCATAGGTTTAATATCCACCGTTTTTCTTTTTCGTCTTCCGGCTATTCAACTTTCAGGCAATATTCCCGTAGAACTCTCTTCAGGCAGAATTATTCTTGATGAAATCTTGAAACCTTGGAAACAATCTTGGACTTTAATCAAAGAGCGGCCTGATTTTGGAAAATATCAGGTCGGATTTTTGCTTGGAGGCTCAGGCTTGATGGTGATGCACGCCACATTGCCGATGTTTTTTGTAGATGTCTTGCGCCTTTCCTATACGGAAATGGCTTTAGCAATAGCCTTGTGCAAGGGCATCGGCTTTGTAGCCGCTTCGCCTCTATGGATCAAACTCTTTCGGCGGGTCGACATTTATACCTTTAGCATATGGCCTCCGTTTCTATGCATTCTATTTCCCTTGCTTCTGATAGGAGCACAGTATCAATCTTTGCTTATCTACTTTGCCTATTTGGTGTATGGCTTTATGCAAGCGGGAAGCGAGCTTAGCTGGCATATGTCAGGTCCTATTTTTTCGAAAGAAAAAGACAGTTCTATTTATAGCCAGACAAACGTTCTGACAATAGGCATGCGGGGCTGTGTGGCGCCTTTTCTCGGAAGTCTATTATATACGTTCACTAACTCAACCGCTGTGATGCTATGCGGAGCGTTCTTGTGTTTTTTAGCGACTGAGCGATTGATAAGCTACAGCCGCTCCATTAAGGTTGCTCCACAGACAACTGAGTAAGATATACGTCGGATGAATCATAAAGATTGGATAGATGATTATAGATCGATTGTACGCGTGAGATGCGAAAACCATGCGTGTGGCGATTATGCAGGGCAAGAGAAGGAGAAAATAACTTTAAAAAAAGCTCTTGATGGATTTCATGAATAGATTTACCGGCTTTCAAGCGGTCAAATAAAAAGAAAAGGCCATATGTGGTGGGTCCTCTATCGACAGTATTCTTGCAGGCTATGTTCATGATATCGGGTTGAAATATTTTAACCAATGCATCGATGATTTTGATAAAAACAAGATCGATAAAGATGAAACGTTCATCCAAAGATAATTCATCTTTAGAATTAAAAAAATCGCGATGAACTTCTTCCAAAATATTTATTAATTGCTCCTTCCATAGCGTCATATCAAGTTTTGTAGACCAATAGTAATCCTTTTTTTCTGTAAGCATATTATATAAAAACATTTCTTTGAATTGTTTGGCGTTCGATAGTGCTTGATAAGTCTCTGTTTGAAAATAAAAAGCGGTTTGCTTACTTTTATCCATCGTAATGACGATGATGGCTGAAGCAAGGCTTGGATCCCGATCCATTTTTTCAATTTCATGTGTCTTAGTGTTTGTCTGTCTGCCCATGACATTAATATATAGGTGAACGTTGCCAGTTCTAGCGCAAATATAATTGCGAAATTCTTCATTGAGTTGAGAAGCACGCGACTTGCCTGTCGTTGGATCGATTTCTATATCACGAGCCACATTGGGGGTTCGAATCACACGGGTTTTTTTGGGATTGTGCAGAGTAAATAAATAGGATGGCATATCACCATACATAATAGGATTATTCAAAAAATGGTGGTTGAATATCGGTTTTTGAAAACGGGGGTTGGCAGCAAAATTCTCATGGATAACATTTAAAAAATTGGATGGATTCGCTTTATAAAGAGCTTCTATATCTTGTTGATTAAAACCTGTAGATGTGTACATGAACTCTTCAATAGAAGATCTCATATCGACTTCTGTATACATCCAAACGGTGAAATCATCAATAAATCCGGCAATTTCCTTTGCCAAGGAGGGTTTGGATAAATCCATTGAATCTTTCTGATTAATCAAAGAACGAAGGCGCAAAATCCATCCTTCATGAAAAAGAGCCTTTGAATAATTGTCTGAAAAGGATGGATGCAGAAGATCCGAAATCCACTGTAAACTCTCTTTTTCAAAATCTGATAAATCGCCGGGTGCTTGCAAAAAATCATTAATCATCGGTCTTAGCCGCAGCTGATTTGCGGTAAACAATTGCATCAAAGTTAAATAATGGTCGTAAATGCCGGCTTCAAAGATATTTTTGAAGATTTTTTTTATAGGCGCTTGATCGATTTCCGAAATGTTCTGAATAGCGGCCGTCAAGGGTAGAAATATTAAAAGAGGAAGAGTCAAAATGCATTTTTTCATGTGTCATCCAAAATGAGTTAGTTAAAAAAAAACATTAGTCGGTAAGCGTTAAGTTAACATAAAGGTTCAAAAGATAATTTTCAAAATGATTGCATTACTCGTTTTGCCGCTTTGGCAAGAGTTTTTGATCGAACCTTCCTGCAATTCCAAAACCGCCTCCCACTGTAGCTGTACGCAAACCTTCACCTACAAACTCTTCTAATTTTTCCTTCGTGCCCCTAATGCCTTTATTTGCCATTTGCAAAGTTAGACTGGATTGAAATGTCCCTGCAAAAATAGGGAGTGTCCAATGCTCTTTCTTTTTCTCTGCCTTTGCATCGTAATAAGAAGCTGTTTCGGATGGACTAGGCACCTTGCCATCATCCGAAGCGGCAATAGATCCCAAAATTTGATTGCTCTTTGCCAACCAGGCTGCTGTGCGGTTATTGCCGCTGCGGCAGTGTCCGGTTGTTTTCATGTTTAATATTTCCATTAAAACAGTCAGCCGTCCTACACTTTCATAGCGTGCGTGATCGTTAGGTTCCATTCTAAGTTTCATAGACTCATCAAAAGTCTGCTCCATCAAATCTTTTAATGTGGTTTTATAACGTTCTAAAGTTTTGTATTCCTCGGTTTTTTCCTGATTTTCCAACATAAGCGCTTCTTGTTTATCTTCAATGGCTTTAGAGGCGGCTTGAGCGGTATCGTAAACTGTTTTCAAGCTATCATAAGTGGTGCCCCTAATATCTTTAAGATAACTTTTATCGCGTACTCCTCGATCAAATATAGTGCTCAAGCGCATCCGTTTTGAAAATGGACCGAATGTAAATATCGCTCTTTTTTTTCCAAACACATTCGTTGGAATATTAAAATAAAGGCACTTAACAGCATCCGATTCTTCCTTATTATTATGATTGATTTCAGCTTGCTTATACGCTTTCATTTCCCGTTCAATTGAAATTAATTCACTGATATCTTTATCCGTTAAATTTTCAAGTGCTTTCCTGATAAATTTAGGAAGGTAAGGGCTTTGAGCCCATTTTAAAATAAACTTATTGATCCCGATGCCGCTCAAAATATTAACGGGGGTTTGAAGGCTAATCATTCCCCATCCCTTTGTAGAGCCATTTAAAATGCTATTATCGCTTTTTTTAAAGACCTCTTTGACCGAGGAGGGGATATTCATCCCTAACGATTTGGCTTCTTCGCTTTCCAGCATCGTTTCGATTTTATCGGTGTTGAGAGACATGATGATCTCATCCTTGTATAAACTTTGTGCCTCGACGATTGCTTTTTGAAGAAGCTCTTGATAAAACACCGCTTTTTTGGGCTGATCAGAGGTAGCTAATTCCTTCTCCTTTGCGATAACGGCTAAAGCCAAGAAATCCTTATAAGTATCTTTCAACCAGATGGCCTCGATGGTTTCGTCTTCATTAGCGGCAAGTCTGGCTCTCATATCGTTTATAGTTTTTTTCGGATAAGAATTATCCATAGTCAGTACTTCAAACTCGCTTTGATGTGTAATAGAGTTTAATTTTTCACAAAAGGCCATCAAGGCAGTTTCATCAATAGGTTTATCCGCAAAATCAAAGGATCCTGTACGTAGTTTGCTGCTTGAAAATATTCGTGAGTGATCAGGTGACGAAAAGGTCACTTGTTCAATATGGGAATTAACAAGTCCCGGTTTTTTTCCATCGCGCACATCGAGGCTAGAAAGAATTTCTTCTCCAAATTGCCTGGTATGGATGTTTATCGTTAAAGTTTTATTAGGATCCTCTGTCGGTACTTTAAAGGAAAAACCATAGTCAATTTTTCCTTCATTTGAAATCTCCTCTTTTCGTTCCTTTGCCAATTCCATAAAAATGTCTTTATGGTCTTTAGCTATTTGTTTCAAAGTATCTTCATCCCGACTTTCATGCGGCAAATCCAAAGCTTCATACATGATGCCTAATAAGGCTTTAGAGGCAGATTTCTGTCGTTTGACCTCATCTTTTGAACCCCATCTGAGTTTAGCCTCTTCTTTATAAATAGGGCGTAAATCATTCCAGGCATAGTAATCTTCTTTATAAGTATCCCTAAGTATACTAAGTCCCTTTTCCTCAAGTTGTTCGATAGCTTGCTTGCAATCGGGATGCTTCTCTGCCAATTTTTTCATAAAACCTTTGAATAAACGGGGAGTTTCACTTAAATAAAGATGCTGCATTTGCTGGGGATCATAAGTAAGGATTTCTCTAGAAAGGGTAACCGAATGACCTGCTTCAGTATGAAAAATCATGCGAAGAATCTCATCATAGGTATCAACTTCTTCCTGAGGAGACTGAGTGGCTCTTATATGGGCTTGACAGGTTTCTAAAGAAACGGGTTGATCAACTGGAAGAGAGGCTACTTTTTTTCCCAATGAGCTCAATCGCTGCGCTATTTCTCTCATTTTAGAGGCTATTTGCGATTCTGAGGCATTTTTTGCAAATTCATGTGTGATTGTTAACCTAATATTATTGCCAATAATATAATCCTGCTTGGCTACAATACCATCGGACTTTTCAGGATGTTCATGTTTACTGATGGGAGAAACCGGAAAAGCCCTATTTATTGGATCCAGTGGAAATGACATAAGCGTACTTTTATGAAATATTTCATATATTATTATACATCAAATATTTAATTTAATAAAAGTAATGCTTATTAACTCTTAAAATAGAGTGCCGACTTCTATTTTGGCACCGGTATCATTAATAATTTGCTCTGGAGAAACAACATCAAGTATGCCGCCATCCATTTCAAATGCATTAGATTTCCCAAAAACAGTCCGTTCCCAAAAAGGGGTAAAGATAACCTTCCAAACATAGTTAAAACAATAGATATTCCAAGTAAAAGGGCTTTCGACCAAATACCCCGTTCGTTTAGTCAATTCTAGCCGATTTTGAGTAATAAAATTAAGTTTAACGGTTGAGTCTGCTTGGGGAGTCGCTTTGAAATGCAGCCCCCATTCGAAAGAGGGGGAAAAGGCATAATTTAATTTAAGCCCAACAGGGACATAAAAAATATGGTAGCGCAGTTTAAAGGTCTTATCCACTAGGTTTTTTTCATTAAAACGTTGTCTATCAAAGCTATATCCGATGCCTATATAAGGAATGACACTAAAGTTATAACAATTGATGTAGCATCCTACGTATCCTTCAATATCAAAATAATAGACAAACATATCCTTTGAATGAGAGCCATTCAATTTCCCGCCGGCATAAGTAGAATCAATTTCTACATAAAATCCACAAGGGTGTTTATACATATAACCCGCATCTAAACCGTATAAGACGCCGGTGAGCTTATTTCCTTGCTCGATGTCAAGAAATTCCGTAAGGGAAACATCACGCTTATTTTCAAATCTTAATGTTTCACAATAAACCTTTGGAGCGAAGTAAACACCATCGCACCACTCGGGCGGATAGGGGGGAATCCATTCCCAATGTCCTGTTGTACAATCTTCCTGAGCTTTCAAGTCTATTGAAATTCCGATTAGCACAAATAAAAGAAGGGTAGCACATTTAATCAATCTAATGTTCATAATGTTTTTACTTTAGATAAAGGAGGTAAAAAATAAGGAATTTCAAATTCTATCTTTTTTTGGATTTTCGTCAATTTATTTTCCAACTCTGTTCCTTCAAATTGATCGGCAAGAGCTCTTTTTTCAGCTTCCAATTCCTTGATCTTTGCTGCCCGCCATTCTTTAATTCTCTTAAACTCGACATGCACCAAATGATAGGGATGGGTCATGTAGTTTTTTGAGGGACGAAAAATATCCCACCAGTGCTTAAGATAAGGTTGTACTTGTTTTTCAAGCATGCAAATTTCTTCATTTGAGATTGTTTGGAAGCACCGTTGTGAATCTTTTATTTGTTCAAACCGTTTTATTACAGCGGGGTCAATTTTTCTGCCTCCAAGGCATAATATCTTTAAATTCAATGCAACAATGAGAGGATAAAGAAATAGTTGCTTTAAAACTCTAGGTAGAGGTTTAGCAAGATGTCGGATCGTTTTCTGAATAAACAGGGGAACAACCATACGGCCGATCCGTGTAGACAGAAGAATTTGCAAAGCTAAAGTAGAGCTGTTGCACTCAAATCCCGCTTGCTTTGCATACTTAAGGGCCCAAATTGTGCAATTTTGATTCAAAATATGGAACACCTCCATATTCATTTCCCTATCTTTGTTTAACATGCTTAGAATCTCGGGCAATTTTCCTTCAGGGATTTTGATAGAGAGTTGATGGATATTGTTATAGTTCACGGTTTCAGACCGTGGATTGGTGTTGTCCCAATAATCAGTTACATCGGGTTGCTGGATGTAACCGGGTTTTATCCTAAACGGATCGTTAAACGAATCTAGCACTTCTCTTTTCCCGGGTCTATAAAGTCCTGTGCTATAAATGTCGCCATCGGCTGTGCAAATCCTGAAGTATGTATGATCGCCCGTACCTTTTGCAAACCCATTCTCAGCATCGCAGCAAACACAGATGACAAGGATGTCTTGATTGCCCCATTTGGACGGATTGCTATGCATGTAAGGTCTAGCGGGTCCAGCCGCATAAAAATCGTCATTTTGTACTCCGCTTTCCCCATAATGCCAGGGCCATGAAGGTTGCTCTCGCTTGATGGGACGGATAGTTGGCCGTACTTCTCCCCATGGACGCATTTCATTTTCCTGCTTAATAAAAATAGTGGCATTATCAATCACCAATCGGTGTCCATGATGCATCAAATACCTTTCCAGATAATTATCTCTGGCAAACTCAAAAAAACCTTCATGGGTTTCCATCACATTAACTTCAATCCCAAGCTTAGCAGCAATAATCTCCTTGGAAAGGGCTTGAATTTTTGAATCTTCCTTTAAATGATAGGGGATAGTTTTCCAAAACCGTCGGACAGATCTTAGCTCAAAATCGCGGTCAGCTTCTTCCATTGCCATACGCGGCTGTTCATGCAACCGTCGCGTCCATTTCACCGCATGCTCAAAAATACATGCTTCAAAGTAGCCGGGTACTAATATCTTAACGACAGAGCCATACCATTTAAGTGGATTGAATGTAGGAAAGCGAGCCCAATTTTCCGGGTTTGTTCGCCAATGCTTCTCTGAGATACTCGTTGTCATAACCTCTCCTGTTACATTTGACATAAACATTGCTTGAAATGGGTATTTTCTACAAGCGTGAGATTTTGCTTGGAGTCTAACTAAAAGCTATGGCATACTGATGCCATGAAAAAAATTTGAACTTTGAAAGGGAAGATGCGTCATTCAACAAATCATATACCCATCCTGTCAGCATCAAAATAAAATATTTTTTTATAACACATTAATTTAAAAAGGTTGAAAGAATGGACATAAGAGCCCTATTAGGCGCATTTAATGAAACGTTCACTTTATTTTGTGTATTCCCAGCCATGGTTTTTTTAGGGATCTATCTAACAATCAAGCTGCGCTTCGTTCAAATCACTAAGTTCAATCTGGGTTTTGCCAATCTCATGCGCAAAAAACAAAAATGTGAAGGAAGCATCAGCCACTTTGAAGCGATGTCAGCCGTTTTGGCGGGCAATTTCGGCACGGGCAACATCTCTGGTATGGCCATCGCCATAGCCACCGGCGGCCCCGGCGCTTTAGTATGGATGTGGGTCATGGCTTTTTTCGGTTCAGCTATCCAGTACGCAAGCTGCCTTTTGGGTGTTAAATACCGCACAAAAGATAAAAATAACGAATTTGTCGGCGGCCCGATGCACTACCTTTCAAAGGGATTGGGCTATAAATCTTTAGCCATCCTTTTTAGTTTATTTACAATTTTCGGCGCCCTCACTGCTGGCTCCATGGCCCAAGTCAATTCAATTTCGCTTCCTTTAGCACGTTTGGGAATTCCTCCCTTAGTATGTGGTTTAATCATTGCCCTATTTGTAGGCGCTATCACATGGGGCGGTTTAAAGCGCACAGCGAAATTTGCGTCCATGGTAGTGCCTTTTAAGGCGTTTCTATACATGGGTACAGCCTTGCTCATTTTAGTTCTCCATGCAGATAAAATTCTTCCTGCCTTTGAGCTGATGTTTACGGCTGCCTTTAATCCAAAAGCTGTTGCCGGGGGTGTTCTGGGCATCGGCGTATTGAAAGCCATCACAGCGGGTTTTGACCGCGGAATCTTTGCTACCGATGCCGGTACCGGCATCGTTCCCATTTTACAGTCAGGTGCCCGGACTTCCCATCCTGTTGTCGATGGTCTTGTAACTCTTGTTGCCCCTTTCCTAGTGATGATCGTCTGCACAACCACTGGCCTTGTACTGCTTGTCACAGGTGCCTGGCAGCATACTGAGTTGCATAGCACAAATATGGTCACCTATGCCTTCGGGGAAGGGACTGGAAGTTCCATTGGATCCTATATCGTCATCATATCCCTCATGCTCTTCGGCTATACAACGGTCGTTGCATGGGGGTGCTGTGCTGAAAAAGCGGTCTCTTTCCTTTGGGGCGAGAAAGCTGCCAAATGGGGAAAATTTATTTATATCGCCTTGGTGCCCATTGGCGCTCTGTTTGAAGTCAGTTTAGTATGGGTATTAGCCGATATTTGCATCACAGCGATGCTTGTGATTAATATGATCGGCATTGCTGGATTATCAAAAGTGGTCATTGAAGAAACCGAGGCCTATTTTGATGATAAAAACAATAGCGCCTTTGAAACTGGTGACGAAACACCGGCTGTATTAAGAATGAATAACTTGTAGATATGCCTGCCAACATAAAAAACGAGAGCATATGATGAGCCCTTTTCGCCGATTGTTGTTAATAATAATGCTGACAGCCATGTGGAGTCCTTCCTTTCTTTTTATCAAGCTGGCTGTTACCGAAATTCCGCCGATGACTGTGGCGGCTTCGCGAGTGACATTGGCTGCACTGATTCTAGCAGGAATTCTCCTCTACAAAAGGAGCCCGCTGCCGACAACACCTTCCTTTTGGATCCACTCTTCGATCATGGCCTTTTTCTCCTCCGTCTGCCCATTTTATCTATTTTGTTATGGAGAACAAACCATTGAAAGTGCTTTGGCTGCGATCATCAATGGCAGTACGCCGATGTTTACAGCTATTATGGCGCATTTCTTTTTGCCCTCTGACAAAATGAATCTGCAAAAAGGGATTGGCGTCACCGTCAGCATCACAGGTCTTTTATTGCTATTTGCGCCAAACATTGAAGCGGGCCTAAATGGAACGGCCTATGGAATGACTGCAGTGGTAGTTGCGGCGATCTGCTATGCCATCAGCCATGTTTATGGAAAAAAATATCAAACAGGATATGCCCCTTTCGTTGCGCCGACATCGCAATTGATAGCTTCAGCTGTCATGCTGGCGCCTTTAACTTTAATAGCGGATAAGCCTTGGCTATTGCCAGCTCCTTCATTGATGGCTGTGACAGGAATTTGTTGCTTAGCCCTTCTTGGAACAGTGATAGCCTTCTATCTTTACTATAAGCTTCTTGAAAGCAGCGGTCCAACCGCTCTCTCGATGGTGGCTTGTTTCTTTCCTGTCGGCGGCATGTTCTTAGGGTTCATTTTTTTAGGTGAAACGTTGACTTGGGGAGGGCTGTTCGCCTCAGTATTAATTTTTCTAGGTTTGTCGATTGTAACCGATGTCGTTAACTTAAAACCGCTTCTAGCTGGAAGACGTCCTGTAAAAGAGACTGGCTGACAATAAACTCTTTTTTAGATTAACATAGCTAAAAAAGATATGAAGACTAGTCTCTACGAACAAATTAGACAGAATTTTATTTCGCTCATCAGCTTGCTAGTTGCTCTTAGCGCTTTGCTCTATACAACTTGGCGGGAAGAGATGACGGAAAGAAACCGAAATCTGCGTGCAGCGAGTTTTGAAGTATTAAAAAATCTAGGTGAATTGCAAATTGCAGTCAATTATATGCACTATCAACCCGATAACCCCATGGCAAATCCATTGATCGCATGGGGGCATGTGGCTTTAATCGGGGATCTTTCCCAAATTTTGCCCGCTCCAGTTCCCGCTGCTTCCAAACACTTGTGAAGTGTGGAAAAAAGGGGGCGCCGATATTCAAGGCAATGAAAAAAATGCTGAAAATATTAGTGCAGCGATTGACCAAGCGCGGCAAGCGGTTTTACAGATCATCTACAAGCTTAATTAATTTCTTTTTTTAAAAAATCGACCAATTCATCATTAACAATTTTTAAAGCGTTTGAACCACGTGTAATTTGCGAAATGCTGACTCCAAACCGATCCGCTATTTCACGCTGTGTGAGCGTTCCCTCAACAAGCGCTTTCACGATCAAATAACGGGAAGCCAACGTTTCTTTTTCTTCAATTGTCAAAAACAGATTGAAAAAATGCTCAAGTTGGGTAGGGGATTGGATCTTGGCACAGATTTCCAAAAAGTTATGCCAACTTTCGTGCGAGTGATTTTTTCGTTGCGATTTACTCATTTAATTTACCTTTAATCGTGCTCTTCAGTACAAGCGATTCCCATAAATTCTTTTCCGGAGATTGTTTCATCAGCATTATAGCAAGACAAAAGAACCGAGCGCATCCTTTTATTTTGGCAAATATCTTCCGGCGGCAATTCAGCTAAAATTTTCTTGATGCGCGGAATGGCCTGCTTGGCAGCTTCCCGTCCGGCTTCATAAAGCTGCCAACGCATTTTATCATTAAAAGTTCCCACCTGGCACATGCTTGGACGGATGATAACATCGGCATGCCGTGTGCATAATTGATTCTGCCACAAAAAAGCAATCTCTGCACTACGTTTGGCCACACCAAATAAGTTTGTTGGAAAGGTGATTGGAAGCAGTTCGCATAAGTCTACCGCAATAATGATTTCTGCACCAAGGTCTTTGGCAACAATGACAGGGACAGGATTAATGCACCCCCCATCGACCAGGACCCGTCCATTCAATTGCGTCGGCACAAAAACAAAGGGGATCGCGCAAGATGCTTTGACCGAGGTTACTAAATCCCCATTACCGATCGGCACAAGCTCGCCGGAATAAAGGTCTGTCGCCACGACTACCAAAGGGATCTTCAATTGATCGAAACAGACCGCTTCCAAATTTTCATTCAATAACCGTTGCAAACTTCTGCCTTGAGAGAGTCCATAACGGCATTCCCATAAATTGATATCGAGTATCGTATCAGCTTTTAGATCGGCGACAATGTTTTTCACAAGCAGTGGATCGGGATTGTCAGCATATAAAGCACCAACGATACTTCCTGCGCTGCAGCCAACAATTAAATCGAATTTAATCCCCGCATTCGCAAGCTCTTCTAAAACACCCACGTGAGCCATTCCCCGCACGCCGCCGCTTCCTAACACAAGCGCAACGCGGATTTTATCAGGCACACAAATCGGTTCCGGAGCAGCCGGATCGATCTTAGGCATATATTTGTAGGGGCAGGTGCAACTGTTAAAGATTAAAATGGAAGCGAGTGCAAAAATTAATGTCAGACGTTGGAAAGTCATGTTTTTTCCAGGTGCGCTTTTAATCGATTGAACACAGTTTTGTACGTTTTGTCAAGCGGCATATCTAATAAAAAATGCTTTTTCTTTGTGGTCAAATTAGAATTATTATATGAATTCTAGTTAACAAATTATTGAAGGGAAATGATGGACGCACCTAGCAGAACAAACCATACGCATAGTTCTCAAAATGATGGTTTTTATTGCATCATAAATCCAATAAAAAATCGTATCCAAACACTAGTAGCAAATTCATTACTCTTTTTAGATGAGTTTTCAAAGCAACATCCCATTTTGGTTAGAAAAATTGTTCCTTTTAGCATTATAGCTGGAGTATGCATCTCTGTGACCTTATTAAATATTCCAGAAATTATTTTGACGAGCTCCATTGCTGCTAGCTACCTAACAGTGCGTTATCAAGGCGATAGAAAACAGATTCAGCATATTCAAAGCCAGTGTCTTGAATTAGAAACCACGTTGCAAAAATTGTATGAAAACATTATGCATCTTAGGCACATGCTAGCGAATGAAGCCGATGAAAAATTACAAGGGGAACAATTGAAGAGCGTTATTGCCCAGGTTCTTAGTTCGTGTCCCACAGAAGCATCTATTCAAAAAGAAATAAAATTAATTATATCAGAAAGTTCTAAACTATTTTTTTATAACAAATCTCTCACTATATTGGGATTAACATCATTAAGCGATACTAGTGGAATTAACTTTTACAAGGGGACTTTGGAATTTCTATCTAAGGAGGATTCAATAATCATTGCGGAGGCCCGCGCACTAATCCAATTGGAAAAAGTCAGTGATTGGATTGTTTCAACAAAAGTTTATTTGAAAATGTTTCGCACTTTTTAGTAGTACAACAAAGAAGCCAAACTTAACGCCTTAGCGCCTTTGCGTTGAATTAGAAGTTTAGAGTCATAATGCCTTGGCTCCATCTTCACGATTCAAAATATTTATTATCATATAAATAATTGTTTCTTTTAACAATAATTGTATTAATTTGATGTTTATACCATTTTATTCATTATGCTAAGTCAAAAATATATTGCTTTTAAATCAAAAATTGTATAAGATAAAACTTAATTTACTTTATTGAGATTTTTATGTTTATCCATAGCAGCAATCTTACTTGGGCCCCTCCGCGAAACTTTCATCATTCTGGTTCGGATGCATGGATTAAAACTGTTGATTTAGACAAATATCCTTCCCTTGATACAAAAAGGAATGAAGCAACTACTTATGAGTTAACACAACTCAGTTTTAAAGCCTTTGGTGAATTTTGGATAAAACGATCTAATATCACTCAATATGTCGCACCAATCGCTGTTGTAACTGGATTTATAGTTTCTGCTTATTTATTGAGCATTCCCGGAATTCTTTTTTCCTTATCCTTCTTTTTGACTTGGTGCATTGCATAGGCCTTGTTGCGCAATACCTCTCACGTCAAATTTGAAATAGCATGTAAATAAAAAATGCATGGAGTAGGCTTCTGCTTCTTACCACAGAAGGCAGAGACTATCCATGCAAACTGAACCGACTTATCGTATTCGAAATTGGGCTGAGTATAACAAAGCTCTTATTCAAAGGGGAAGCATAACCATTTGGATCGATGAAAAAGCGATCAAAAACTGGTTTTCTTCCCATCATACCTGCCGAGCTGGCAGGCCTGCAACATATTCTGATGAAGCCATTCTAATGATGCTTATTCTCAGAGAGGTATACAAACGTTCATTGAGGAACTTACAAGGATTTGTACAATCGCTTTTTCATGTAATGGGCCTGAATCTTCCAGTACCGAGCTATTCGCAAATTTCAAGGCGAGCTAAGTCGCTTCATAAAAGAGTTAATCGTTTGACGCAAGGGAAGAAGGCTTGCCATATCATCTTTGATTCTACAGGACTTAAAGTACACGGAGAAGGCGAATGGAAAGTGAAAGTCCACGGAAAGAGTAAACGTAGAACATGGAGAAAATTCCATATAGGAATAGACGCAGAAACACAAGATATCATCTGTTGTGAGCTGACGGGCAATAATAAAGGAGATGCTGAAATGGCAGAACGGATGCTAGGAGAATTACCTTGCAGGGTGAAATCTGCCAGGGGTGACGGGGCTTATGATGCGAGCCGATTTCGCAAGAAGGTCTATGATAAAGGGGGCATTTGTATTGTGCCACCACCAAGAGATGCGGTGTATAAGGGTACAGCAAAAGAGGGATGGGAAAAGGAAAGAGATGACGCCATTGCAGCAATTCATGGATTTGGTGGGGATGACATAGGAAGACGGCTTTGGAAAAAATGTTCAGGTTATTATGAGAGATCGTTATCCGAGACAGCGATGTTTAGGATCAAGAGAATGTTTGGAGGCAGATTAAAAGCTCGTTCAATAGGAGCTCAAAAGACAGAAGTAATTTGTAAATGTATGATAATTAACAAGATGAATAAATTGGGGATGCCGAGATTTGAATGGGTATTCGAAGCAGCTTAATGGCTGGTAGAATGGGCGAGTTAGCATTTTAGCGGGTGTTTTTTTCTTCTATGCTGTGAGGGCTATTGTGCAACAAGGCCCATTGCATATGGCACCGCAGAGGAAATTCAGATTATAAAGTTAAAAAAATATTGCGTAGAAGTTGAAGAAATGTTTTCAAACATTGAAACTGAAACAATAAACTTCCAAAGTAAATTAGAAGAATTAAAAAAAATTACGGACGATCAAACAAAATCTAATCAGTTTAGAGCTCTCATTCAAAGCTATCAAGCAAAAGTTCCTTCGCAAGACACAGTTGAACTCAAAATAAAAACCTTGCTCCATTTAAGCAACCAAATAAAGGAATCTTCCCAATATAAAGATTTATCAATTTTAGACCGTCTGACATCCGACTATTATTCATGCTTAAATGTTATAGAATTAATTTTACGCTCAGATTCAATAGAGTCCTACTCACGCGATGAGTTTATCAATATATGGATTAAACAATGTGACTATGACATCACTATTTGGTCAAAGCGGATGCGTGAAAATATCGAAGTCGTTCGATTATCAACAAATATTAAATTTGAATGATGAAGACAACAGATTAAACCTTGCGTTTGATCGTTTAAATTGATTGAAATTTTTATATAAATTGTCTATAATGACTTTGGCTTTTTAAATTAACGTTTTAGGTATGTATGTCTAATGATCTTACTTGGGCTCCGCCCTCATATTTTCAACCTTCGAATTCTGATCCATCATGGATTAGAAGCATCGATTTAAAAAAATATCCCCGTCTTTACACAAAAAAAGATGAAGCAAGCACCTATGAATTAGCACAAATAAATTTTAAAGCTTTAGGTGAGTTTTGGATAAATCGATCTAGTATCACTCAATATGTCGCACCAATCGCTGCTGTAACTGGATTAGTAGTATCTGCTTTTTTATTGAGCATTCCGGGAATTATTCTTTCCTTATCGGTCATTGGAGCTTGCATCATTGCATGGGACGTTGCAAATGATATAAGGATTATGACGTTTAAAAAATATTGCTTAGAAGTTGAAGAAATGTTTTCAACCATTGAAACTGAGACAATAAGTTTTAAAGGTGAATTAGAAAAATTAAAAGATATTACAGAAGATAACGAAAGATTTAGCCGGTTTAAGGATATCATTCAAGAATACAATAAAAAAGTTTTTTCTGGCGATGAAATCGATGACAAAATAAAAGAATTGTGTCGTTTAAGCAATCAATTTAGACGCTCTATCCAATATAAAGATTTAGCTGTCCTAACTCGTTTTTTGTTATTAGTAACCCAATATTATAATTGTTTAGGGTGTATAGATACGATTTTTAAGCATCAAGAAATAGATTCTTCAGTAAGACATGAAGAGATCGAAAAAAAGATTCCTGAATGTGTCGAAGACATCATCATTTGGTCAAAACGGATGCGTGAAAATATCGAAGTCGTTCGATTATCAACAAATATTAGATCTCAACGTGACAAAAATAACCAGATTAAAGCTTGATCTTGATTATTTAATTGATTGTAAAACGTATGCGATTGGGCTTGGCAATTTCGTAAGAATGCAAGCCGTTCGTTTATCAACAAATATTGAATTTGAAGGATAAAACGTCTAGATTTAATCTTGCTTTTTTATATCAATTATTATATAATGACTGATTAAATTATAATTTAGGATTAGGTTTATATGTCTAATGATCTTACTTGGGCTCCGCCCTCATATTTTCAACCTTCGAATTCTGATCCATCATGGATTAGAACCATCAAAACAAGCAGATATCCCGACCTTTACACAAAAAAAAATGAAAAGCACGTTGATGAAATATCTCTAAAATATTTTAAGTTATTAGGGGAATTTTGGATAAAATGGACTTCGATCACTCGATTTCTTCCGTTCACCATTGTGCCTATCGCGGTTTCCTTAACACTATGGCCAGTTTCGATGATTGTCTGTGTTCCAACGCTTATCTTTTTTAGTGTCATTGCTATAGGTACAAACGAAGAGCTTAAAATAAATCGAAACCATTTTAAAAAATGTTGTTTAATTATTGAAGAAAAATTTTCGAATATTAAAATCAAAAGTAATGAATTATATGAGCAATTAAAAGAAATAAAAGAAATTGAAAACGATCAAGAAAGATTTAACAAGTTTAAGAAAATTACAGAAAATAGTTTAATAGAACTTCCAAAAGAAAACGATCTAAAGGCTTTATTAAAAGCATTAGAACAATGGAACTACAAATTATTTTGGACAGATCAACATCACCAAAGAGATTTATCGATTCTTAATCTATGGATGACATCAAAATATACCTCTCTACAAAGAAAACTAAGCTTAGTTTCTTCGGCAAATAGCCTCAACGATGTAAATAAGTGTATTGTAGGAATGATGGATGATTGTAACGTTTGGGATTGGGCTAGACGATTTTGTGAGAATGTTGAAGTCGTTCGATTATCTTGCTAATTGAAAATTATATTAAATCAAATTCAAAAGTTGATTTTTTTATTTAATAATTATTTTCTTTATATTTTGTTATATGAAATAAAAAACAAGAAATTTACTTCTGCGGTTTCATCCCAAAAATGCTTCCAAACAGCATCTGAAGCAATCTGCTGCGCTCTTGCCCTTTCCATTTTCCTTATTGTGCCCTAAAGGCACATACTACTAATTTATTCTTATATCTTATATTTTTTTTAATAATAGTCTAAAAAATTAGACTACATATAGACACATATAACAAGGTAATTAATTATGTCAAATCCAATTGATCAATTAAATCAATCATCGGGATATTATCTTTGTTGGAGGATTAGCCGCTGGAACAATGGGTTTTAAAGGAAATCAAATAGGAGATGAAGAATGATCGATAATTTTTTTCGAAATTGTATCGAGAGAAAAGCCTTGATCTTCCACAAAAGGATAAAAGTCGCTTCTATAAAATCCATAGTTATGCATTAAAGCCGCTCGCGTGATGCGATAACGAAGCGTTAGTATTTTTTCGGAAGAAGCATTATTTAATGAACCATTAGTCTTTTGTTGATGAAGTTTCTCAAAAACTTCGAGTGCGCCAAATAAATTTGAAACAACACAATTTGTATTATTTCCTTGTGGAAGTAACACATCCTGACTAGTGCTATTATTTAATTTTGGAGAGATATTTTCAAAGGGATAAACAACTTGATTTTGCATATCCATAAACGGAAACCTATTACTGAGCAAGGAGTGAATGGCATCCCTAGCATCGGAAAGGGTACAATTAGTTCTAGTGTGAACAGTTGGACGATCGACCCAATATAAATTGAAATTCATGTTTTTTGATTTTTCTATAATCAAGTAGGTCATATGCATGGTTTGTAAAGGTGAGAAGTCAAATGAATCTTTACCTAGAGAATAGACGATAGGCACCATCAAGCAAGAGTCAGGTTCGGCCGCTTGCATTTTTAATTTAATCTGCAGTTTTAAAACAGCCATTTGCATTTTAAAGAAAGCCAGGCCGGGTAATAGACTCACTTTAAAACCTATTTCGGGTGAAATAAGACCCACCGCTGAACCAACGATTACTCCTGAAAATTTGAGAACCGATTGAATGAAAAAGGAAAGATGCATCAGGGGATCGGTTGTAATTTCAGTGTAAATAGGTCCTCGATCCGTGAATAAGCGAAGAGCACCCGTTGTCAAAAAAAAGGCTTGAGCCAGAAGAGCAATTGTAAAATCGACAGCAGCCAGAGGAGAGGCAAAAATCACGCTTATTCTTTTTAGAGCCTCTTTCAAAGGATGGGGAAGATTTGATTGATTAATTTGTTGGTTGACAACTGTTCTGAAGAAAAAATTTGTATTGATAAATTTATAAAGATAATTTTGAATGAGAAGCCGTTCTAAAGACCACTCAAAAGAACTGGCAGTTTTAATGAGTTGTATGGCTTCTTTTGAAAACACTTCAATTATTTCATTATCTTCAGCTGTAACACGATTATTTTTTGCCAATTTTTCAATCAGTTTGAAGCTATGGATGGGACTACAGGCAGTGCGAAAGTGCGATGGAATATTTGAAGATAAAATGCCGATGACGATATGTTTATCCGTAGGTTCAGACATTGCTAAGCCAGCTTCAGGATGAATCAATCCAAAAATACTACCGAGAAGAATAGGTGTGACTGCATTGCGAACGCGCTGAAGATGTTGCCAAGGCAAGGTGAAATCGGATTGTTGGTGATAGATGGATGTTCCGATAGTATAGGTGAAAGACGGTAAAAGCATGGAAGAGTGTATGATAAAATCTAATGTTGCGGCAGGGGATAGAAAAGTTGCAGCAATGCGGCCGACGATCTCACCGCCCAGAGGGGAGATATCGCCAATATCTGCATACGCGCGCAAAGTTATTTTTTCTGCGATACTTAAAAAATTAAAAGTGGATATTGATTTCATTTGTATAATTAATTAATTTTAATAGAAAAGCATATATTATTTAATAATAAAAATCAATTGCTGATTTAAATTAGATAACTTAATCGCTAATGTTAAAGTATATCCAGAAAAATTTTGAGTAAAAAAACAGTTGCTTTTTTGGTTTTATGATTGGTAAGCTTAAGTCCGCTTTGCACGGGGCAATAGCTCAGTTGGTTAGAGCAGCGGACTCATAACCCGCTGGTCGCTGGTTCAAGTCCAGCTTGCCCCACTTTTTAAATTCCCGTTGGGAGGTATGTCCAAAGCTGATCATAGCGACCTACCAGATTTGGTTAAAACGGCGATTCCACTGCCGTGGACCACTGGTGGACCAAATGATCACAGCAAGCCACAGCAAACGGCATTAACTTCATCCCCAGTTTCAGTAGTTGACCCAGTTTATTATCTTAAACAAAGGGTCATCAATATGAAGCAACTCGAAGCTATCAAAAAGCGTCTACCTCGCGGAATCGATGTGCGGATCAGTTTAAAAAACATCCTAACTTTTCGCGTCCGTTTTCGACGAAAGGGATATCCAGATCAGATCAAAACCTTTCCTGATGAAAAGCTTGCTAAACAATGGCTTGCCGAACAAGAACGAAATGCGCTGCTAGGCATTCATTTTCCCCATGTGCGATCCTCAGAGCATACATTATCTGAAGCCATTGATCGCTACATTGCTGAAGAATTGCCAAGAAAGCCACGAAATGCCCGAAATGTTAAACAGCATTTAGAAAGATTTCGCCACGAACTCGGTGATTATGCCTTATCCGCAATTCGGCCGAGCTTGATCAATGAAAAGCGAGTGGTCTTGGAAAATGAAATTATTAAGAATGGCAAGAAACGCTCTCCCACGACAATTCTGCGGTATCTAACATCTATTTCTCATCTTTTCACTATTGCCGTTAGAGACTGGGAATGGTTGCATGAAAATCCAATGGATAAAGTAACCAAACCAAAACCCGCACCTGGACGACAGCGTTTTCTAACAGAAGAGGAAAGAAAAGTTCTTTTAACAGAAACCCAAAAGAGTCGATGCCCTGTACTATATCCAATTGTTGTTCTAGCATTGTCTACAGGTATGAGACGAGGCGAAATTTTGAATTTAACGTTAAAAGATATTGATCTAGTCAATCAAACCATAAAACTAGAGATGACAAAAAATGGCAGGCCGAGATTGATTCCATTGAAAGGGCTTGCTCATACGCTTATCTTTTCGATCATTGAAGAAAGAGATGATTCAAAGCAAACAGATCTTTTATTTCCATCCCCTAGTAATCCACGACAACCATATGACATTCAGACAGCTTGGATGGCAGCTTTGAAAAGAGCTGATATTAAAGATTTTACATTCCATTCGAATAGACATTCTCATGCGAGCCTTCTTGCTGCACAAGGAAGAAGTCTTTTAGAAATTGGCAATTCACTAGGTCATGAGAGCCAACAAACAACAAAACGTTATGCTCACTTAACCAATAAACACACCACAAAAATGATCGAAGAACTTAATCAAGAGCTTTTTGGAGATAAAAATGAAAAAAAATAGGGATATCGAGCCTATAGTATTTGACGTAGCCAGACTTGAGGACAATTTAAGATACATCAGTAGACCTTTAGTTTCAGATATGCAAACTGCTTTTCTTGTGGCGGGCTACGTTCCAATCCAAAATTATCAACCACCTTCCAATTCATCCTATTTACAGAGGGAAATCTACGAAATATATTTATACTTAAAGGATTGCGCAGAGGAAGGGGAAATAAATAACATTACAAAAAAAGGAAGCTCATTTCTTGCAAGATTAGAAGACTGGACAGGTTATCTTTTTCATACTGACCAACCAGTTGTAGACTCGCTTATGGATGCATTTGTGCATTATGATAGACTTGGCCTAAGTCAAAACAAACCAATCAAACGCAATTTAAAAAATGAAGATAAAATTATATTTAAACATATGCTAGAGGTGCTTATACCTATTTTTCCTGGTTTTCCTTATACGTACTTTATTCCCTATGAACCTATAAAAAAAATGTTCTCAAAATTTAATATAACAGAGAAACGATTCAGCGCGATTGCTTCGAAGCTATTGAAAAAGAAAAAAAAGAGAGGCTGCGTTCCGAAAGAAGTTCTAAAGAATGCAAGAGAATCATTGCCTCATCTTTCTCCATGGTTTGATGAAATTACAAAAATGTTAGAAAATAACAAAACAAAAAAGGGAATTTCTTCAAACAAGATTTTTCATTCGGCCTCGAAGTGTACATCTAAAGCCACTTAACTCAATTTTTTTCTGATAATTGCTTAAAATTCTTTATGAGCTTTTTTTGATTATTCACTTTCTGTCTTAATTATAGGCAACTCACAGGAATCAACATGAAGCCTGTGTTACTTAAAATAAGGAGCAGCAAATGAGTAATGAAGAAAAGAAAGACCGTATCATATTATTAACAGAATGGGACCTCCATCATCCTTGGCCCAAATTGGGGACACTTAGAGAATTCAGAGCTAAAAATCGAAAAAGAGGAAGCCATAACTTTTTTATCAAGGCTGACGGAAGAGTTCTTGTTGATGAAAAAGCTCTTTTTGCATGGCTAGATTCAAAGAGAGGTGAGTAATTATGACTCATACCGATCTCGACCAAGACGAATGGAATACCCCTCATGAATTTGAGGGGCTCTACTTACCCGAATGGCCAAAGGATGCTTTTCCAGATCTTGCTCAAAGGTACATTCAAGAAGTATCCAGATCAACAGAAACCCCTATCGAATTGCCTGCCATGCTCTTTCTTTCTGCTGTAGCAACAGTTTCTCAAAAAATCTACGAAGTAGAAGTCAACAAATCATATCGAGAGCCAGTTAATCTTTGGGTTTTACCTATTTTGCCCCCGGCTTCAAGAAAATCAAGTGTATTTGGACAAATAATGGCCCCAATTTGTTTTTGGGAAGAGCAAAGAAAAAAAGTCCTGGAACCTTTGTTGAGTGCACAAGCAAGCCGACAAAAGACTTTGGAGGAAAAAATTAAACACCTAAGAAGGTGTGCTGCAAAAATTTCTGAAGATGCAAATTTTGATGAATACCAGAATCAAATTCTTCTTGTAGAAAAGGAAATTGATTCAATCCCCACATATCCGCGACTATGGACTGGTGATATAACTCCAGAACACTTGGGAACATTGATGGTCCAAAATGATGAAGCAATGGCCATTTTAAGTGATGAAGGTGGAATCTTTGATATTTTGAGTGGTCTTTATTCCAACGGTAAAGCAAATATCGATATCTTTCTACAAGGTCATTCTGGTGGACCAGTCAGGGTAGATCGGAAAACGAAGCCACCGATATTCTTAAAAAAGGCGCTTCTTTCAATGGGCATCACAGTTCAACCTGAAGTGATCAAAAATGTGTGTAAAAATAAAACATTTCGAGGAAGAGGCCTACTTGGACGTTTTCTCTATGTTATTCCTAATTCAAACATAGGGCTCCGCACTCTTGAAGAAAAACCTATGGAAGAATCAATAAGGAGCCATTACCACGCAAGCATCGCCGCAATATTAAATCATCCGCGCGATTACGAGACTAACGCGAAACATGTCTTAAAACTTGAACCTGAAGCGTATTTGAAATGGTTAAAATATTCAAAATCGATTGAAACAATGATGAGCCCGGAACTAGACTATCTCTCTCATATAACTGATTGGGCAGGAAAATTAAGTGGGCAGATTGTGCGGATTGCTGGGTTGCTCCATATTTATAGACATGCCTTTGAAAAACCCTGGGAAAGAAAAATTGCCCTTGAAGACATGGAAGGGGCTGTAAAAATTACACATGCACTAATTAAGCACGCTCTTAAGGTTTTTAGCTTAATTTATGAAGAGGAAGGCATTCTCATAGCTAAGGATATATTACAGTGGATAAGTAATTCCCATTTAGAGCACTTTACTCATCGTCAGTGTCTTAGAAAGTTTCGACGGTTTGATAAAAAATCCCTACAACCTGGCTTAAATATACTTAAAGAACGTGAGTATATTCAAGAACGGACTTATCAGCCTCCTAAAGGAGCTCCTAGTCTCATCTTCAAAGTTAATCCCAAATATAAAAGGTTGAATACTGAAAAACGGGGACAAAAAGGACAATAATCGCGTTTTCTGGACTTTTGTCCTTTTTGTCCCTGTTTCTCGTTCATAAATCTTTTTGGTTTGGATATCTCCTTCCATTATCCGGCATCATAAGAATCACTTCGGCATCAATACCAAGTGATTTTGTATCAAAGTTGGGGATGTTGGGATCATAAATTGCCCTGGCACACTTCGGACGATCTATTTTAGCTGCTAAAATATTTTCTAAATTTTCTATACGCTTTTTATTCGATGTCTTCATTTTAGCTTTTTCCTTTGGTTGAGACTTCAAGTTCTCTTAGTCTAAATTCAAGTTGATGAGTTTCCAAAGCTTTAGAATACATGTCCAATGTTCTTGATAAAGACTCACCCTCCGATGGAGAAATTTCCCCCAAACTAACAGCTTTGACAATGGCACCGATAGCCTTAAAGACATCCTCGTAAGTGTCAATTGAAGGGAGATTGATTTTGATCAATCGATCTTTTCTAACAGGAAGAAATCTATCTAAAATCATTTTAGCTGCTTGCATATTACCATTTAAGGCTTCTTCTTCGATTCGCCTGCAGATTCTATCTAATGAACCTTCTAAAAGCTTTTCGGCAGCCAATGTCGATTTATTCCTTGCTCCCTTAGGTTTGCCTCTAGGATTCCCAGACTGCCCTCTTTTAAAACGACTACTTTCCTGTATTTTTCCTGTATTTTCAGGCATTGCATTCTCACTTTATAAGCAATCTCTAGTAATCTGTTATTCTAACAGATTTTTCAATCCAGTGAACAGTAAAAGCGATTTCTCATTCACAGGTATATGGTTAAATTTATTATTATCTATTTGTCAATAATTAGGATTTATTTTCCCTTATTCAAAACATGAAAAACTTGCGTGGATATAGCAAGTGCTATATTCTATCTACTTTGATACATAACCTACTGAATTGGAGTGACTATGAACCACGAGCAGGACTGTCGACCAGAACAGATAAAAGAAATACGAAAACAGCTTAACTTAAGCCAAGAAGAGTTTGCTAAAAAACTTGGTGTCAGTTTTACCAGTGTTAACCGTTGGGAGAATGGTCAAACTAAACCCTCTAAGCTAGCTCGACGACAGATTTTGAATCTTCTAGAGCCAATTAAAGAATACGAAATCTCGGCAAATCTAAAAGGATAAAGAGTTTATGTTTGAGCAATCATTTAAAAAAATTGACATGTATTTGCGTAAGGATGCGGGAGCTTCTAGCGAATTGGATTATGCAGAACAGACATCTTGGATCCTCTTTCTTAAATATCTTGATGATTTGGAAAAGGAAAAAGCCCTAGAAGCTGAATTATTAGGCAGATTTTATCAATTTATCATTGCCAAACCATATCGTTGGGAAATCTGGGCTGCACCAAAAACAATTGATGGAAAAATTGATCACAACCAAGCAATGATTGGAGATGATCTAAAAGAATTTGTAAATAACAAACTTTTCCCATATTTAAAAGATTTTAAAGATAAAGCAAGTGGTTCGAATACGATTGAATATAAAATTGGTCAAATTTTTACTGAAATTGAAAATAAAATTAAAAGTGGTTACATCTTGCGAGATGTATTAGAGGTTGTAGATACTCTACATTTTCGATCCCATAAAGATAAACATGAATTATCATATCTTTATGAAGCTAAGATAAAAAAGGTTGGCAATGCTGGTCGAAACGGTGGTGAGTATTATACTCCTCGTCCATTGATTTGTGCCATTATAGAAGTTGTTAAACCTCAAATAGGTGATCGCATTTATGACGGTGCTGTTGGATCTGCAGGATTTTTATGTGAAGCTTTCGACTATCTAAAAAATAGTAAGAAAAGTCTAAGTACAAATGATGTCAAAATATTGCAAGAACAAACTCTTTATGGAAAAGAAAAAAAGGGCCTTCCTTTTGTTATGGCAATAATGAACATGATTTTACATGGAATCGAAGCCCCAAATATTACTCATACAAATACACTTTCTGAAAAATTAAGTGACATTCAAGAAAAAGACAGATTTGATATAGTATTAGCTAATCCCCCATTTGGTGGGAATGAACGTGCAGAAGTACAACAAAATTTTCCTATAAAGACAAGTGAAACTGCTTTTTTATTTCTACAGCATTTTATCAAAATGTTGAAAGCTGGTGGCAAAGCTGGTGTTGTAATTAAAGATACTTTTTTATCGAACACGGATAATGCTGCAATTAGTCTTCGAAGGGAATTATTAGAAAATTGTAATTTACACACAATTCTTGATTTACCAGGAGGCACTTTTCAAGGTGCTGGTGTAAAAACAGTGGTTTTATTTTTTGAAAAGGGATCCCCAACTCGAAAAATATGGTTTTACCAGCTAAATTTAGATAGAAATTTAGGCAAAACTCACCCGTTAAATGAAAATGATCTCAAAGATTTTTTGTTGTTGCAACAAAACTTTATTGAAACGAGTAATTCATGGATTATTGATTTAGAAAGTCTTGATCTACACACTTTTGATTTATCCGTTAAAAACCCTCATAAAAAATCTGAAATTTTAGCACGCAGCCCACAGGATATTATCAATAAAATGATAACTTTAGATATACAAAGTGCAGAAGTTCTCCAAAATGCTCGGAATTTCTTTTTGCAATCAATCTCTTCAAATAAATATGAAGGTTGGAGTGAAAAAAAGTTGGGAGAATTTTTAAAGCTGGAGTATGGGAAGCCGCTTGAAAAATCTAAAAGAAACCCAAATGGTAAATATCCAGCCTATGGAGCCAATGGCATTTTAGATAGAACAAACGAATTTCATTGTGATAAGCCAAGCATTATTGTAGGCAGAAAAGGGTCTGCAGGTGAAGTAACTCTTACAGAGGAAAAATTTTGGCCGTTAGATGTGACGTATTTTGTAACTTTTGACAGGAATCAATTCGATCTTAAATTCATATACAATCTTCTTAAATACCTTGACCTTCCAAGACTTGCAAAAGGCGTCAAACCAGGTATTAATCGAAATGATGTTTATTCGATCCCGGTTACAGTACCCTCTCTTTCTGAACAAAAACGTATCGTAAATCAATTAGAAGATATTTTTTGTAAAACTAGAAACCTTGAAATTTTTTATCGCCAGCAATTATTAAATATAAAGCAATTCAATGAGTCTTTATTAGAAAATTTATTAAAAGATGGTCTTCGAGATAAATTATCATGAACGAAGCTGAAACCCGCGCTGAATTAATTGATCCCGCTCTTAAATCAGCGGGTTGGGGAGTTGTTGAAGGCAGTCAAATCCGGCGCGAGTTTCCGATCACACTTGGCCGTTTGCAAGGTTTTGGCAAGCGCAGTCAACCTCTCTCTGCAGATTATGTGCTTATCTATAAGAATAAAAAATTAGCGGTTATCGAAGCAAAAAAACGTAACGATCCATTAACCAAGGGTGTAGCACAAGCCAAAGAATATGCACAGAAACTGAGTGTTCGTTATGGCTATTCAACTAATGGAGACGGAATCTACCAAATTGATATGGATAATGGCCTTGAATGCAATGTCGATAGCTTCTTGAGTCCGCAAGAGCTGTGGGACTTAACATTTTCTAGTCAAAATGAATGGCGAGATCGTTTTGCTAAAATTCCTTGTGAGGATAAAGGTGGTACTTGGCAAATTCGGTATTACCAAGATATTGCCATAGAAAGAACTCTCCAAGCAATAGCTGAGGGAAGAAATCGAATTCTTCTTACTCTGGCTACAGGTACAGGAAAAACCTCGATTGCTTTTCAAATAGCTTGGAAATTATTTCAAAGTCGCTGGAATTTGAAGCGTGATGGAGCGGGACGACCCCGCATACTATTCTTAGCTGATCGTAATGGCTTAGCAGACCAGGCTTATAACGATTTTTCTGCATTTTCTGAGGATGCTCTTACACGTATTGATCCTAAGGAAATTGGAAAAAGTTGGCTCAGTTCCCAAAAATGCTAGTGTTTTCTTTACCATTTTTCAGACTTTTATGAGTGGCAAAGATGATTCATTCTACTTTGGTGAATACCCACCAGATTTTTTCGATTTTATCGTAATTGATGAATGTCATCGCGGGGGTGCCAATGACGAAAGTACATGGCGTGGAATTTTAGAATACTTTTCACCAGCGGTACAATTAGGCTTAACAGCGACTCCAAAAAGACGTGGCAATATTGATACGTATGCCTACTTTGGCGAGCCTGTGTACATCTATTCTCTCAAAGAAGGAATCAATGATGGATTCTTAACGCCTTTTAAAGTAAAGCAATTTTCAACTACACTGGATGAATATGTATACACCACTGACGACCTATTGTTAGAAGGAGAGGTAGAACAAGGCAAGCGCTATGGAGAAGATGAGTTTAATAAAACTATAAAAATCAAAGCCCGCGAAAAATATCGTGTGAAGCTCATGATGAATGAGATTAACCAACGAGAAAAAACAATTGTCTTTTGCCGTGACCAGCAGCACGCGCTTGAAATTCGTGATTTGATCAATCAGATGAAATCGAGCAAAGATCCTAATTATTGTGTGCGCGTAACCTCTGATGATGGTGGAAGAGGTGATCAATTTTTAGAGACGTTTCGGGATAACGAAAAAACGATCCCCACTATTTTGACGACATCTCATAAATTGACCACAGGAGTAGATGCTCGAAATGTTCGCAACATTGTTTTGATGCGACCAGTCAAATCAATGATTGAATTCAAGCAAATCATTGGCCGTGGCACCAGGATTTTTGATGGGAAGGATTATTTTACAATTTATGATTTTGTAAAGGCCTATGAGCATTTTAATGACTCTGAATGGGATGGTGAACCTATCGATAACACCTCGAAAGGAATGAGCCTACAACCTACCTCTGCTATGGAAGTTAGAGAATCCAAAGGAAAATATGACGTTACTGAAAAGAATCCTAAAATAATCATTAAGTTGAGTGATGGAAAAGAACGTACAATTCAACATATGATGGCAACCTCATTCTGGGGACCAGATGGCAAACCGCTTTCAGCGACTGAATTTCTTACTCACTTATTTGGAGAGCTCCCTGAATTTTTCAAAAATGAAGAAGAGCTTAGGGCTATTTGGAAAATGCCAGACACTCGAAAAGCTCTTTTAGATAAATTATCAGAGAAGGGGTATGGCATGGAACAACTCAATGAAATCAAAAGCTTGATCAATGCAGAAAAAAGCGACCTCTATGACGTTTTGGCTTATGTCGCATTTGCTTCTCAGCCCATTACTCGAGCAGAAAGAGTTGCCGCAACTAAGGACATAATCTTTTCCCATTATCATGATAGCAAGCAGCAGGCCTTTCTTGATTTTGTTTTGTCAAAATATGTTGATGAAGGTGTTTGCGAGCTGTCTCAAGAAAAATTACCCATCCTACTTAACATCAAATATAGAGCTATGACTGACGCTGTCGCGGAACTGGGAAGTACATCGAGCATCAAAAACATGTTTATAGGGTTCCAACAACACCTATATAAACAGATAAGAGCAGCGTAAGTCTTCATCGCCGAGTTTGACTTGTGCAAGTTGTTTCGTTTCGATTATTTTAAGATAATATCTATTTTGTTTTATATTCTAAAATTACCAAATAATGATTACATCTTACTGAAAATCAGAGTGTTGGTTAAAATGTTTACAAATTAATTAATATTAATATTGGCAATACAAGCTTTTTTTCAGGTGAGGAAAAATGAAAAATTACTATCGAGTCATATTGGGTAAAAAAAATATTCATGTAGAGGAGAGTCTCCAAGGCAATTTTATCGGTGCCAGCTTTGGCATTGAACAAGATCTTGGCAAATTATCCGATGATTGGAAGACCTTTAATCAAGTGTTAATCCCCGCGTATCTTGAAAAACATCCTGAAAAAAGTAAGATTGCTGCAGGATTGGCCTGTGGAGTTCTTCACACCGTCGCAAAGGAAATCAAAGAAGGAGATATTGTTCTTTGTCCGAATGGTACAGGTCAATATCTTATAGGTGAAGTGCTTCAGGGCTATTCCTATCACTCTCTTGAAATTCTACCTCACAGAAGAACAGTACGTTGGCGATCTGAGAAAATAGAACGATCACTTATGAGCTCCTCGTTAAGAAACTCGACAGGATCAATTGGGACGATTAGCGACATTACCAAGTATGCAGAAGAAATCGAAGGACTTATTGCAGGAAAAACCCCAGTTGCTCTCGTAAGCAAAAATGAGGAAATTGAAGATCCTAGCGTCTTTGCTCTTGAAAGGCATCTTGAGGACTTCCTTATACATAACTGGAAACAGACTCTCTTAGGCAAAGATTATGATATCTATCAAGAAGAAGGCCTACTAGAAGGACAACAATTTCGCACAGATACAGGCCTTATTGATATTCTGGCTATCAGCAAGGACAAAAAAGAATTGCTTGTGGTTGAGTTGAAGAAGGGAAGAGCCAGTGACGCAGTTCTGGGGCAAATACAGCGTTATATGGGTTATGTCTTAGAAGAACTTGCTGAAGAAGGACAAACAGTTAGAGGGGTGATTATTGGCTTGGAAGACGATCTCAGAATCCGGCGATCGCTGGCAGTAGCTCCAAACATAAGCTTCTACAGATATCAAGTAAATTTCGCTCTCTTCAAGAGTTGATATGCTAACCAAATCCCATTTTGTGTTAGGACAGCGTTGTCACAAGGCTCTCCACTTCAATGTTTTTTCACCGGAACTTGCAAGCCAAAGTTCAAACCTTGAGCTGAAGTTGAGGCACGAGGGCGTTGAAGTCGGGAAATATGCTCGAAGCCTTTATCCTAAAAGTATATTAATTGATTCTAAAAATGTAGAGGTTGCTCTCGAAGAGACCCAGAAAAACATACGTGAAGGCGCTTTAACACTTTTTGAAGCGGCCTTCCGATTTGATGATGTGGTCATCCGAACTGATATATTAACCAGACAATCTGTTAATCATCCTTGGAATCTATACGAAGTTAAAGCCACAACATACAAAAGTAATGATGAAGCAAGAAAGGAAGACTTTCGCCAAGATATCGCAATTCAAGTATGGGTGCTTCAACAATGTGGAATTACTCCTGAAGGCGTTTACCTTATGCATCTCAACAGTGAGTGCATCTATCCGAATTTAGACTCCTTATTCATTTCAAAAGACTATTGGCCTGAAATCACTCCTCTCTTAACTGAAACACCCATGCAGTTAGAAAAACTTAAGGCAGTGCTTCAGAATCAAGCTCTTCCTAATATTTCTATAGGACCACATTGTGAACATTCTGAAGGCTGCTCTTTTAAAAATATTTGTTGGAATCATATTCCAAAGCCTAGCGTTTTCGATATCCCTAACTGCCGACAACGATGGAGGCATTTTGAAGATGGTCGTGTAGCAGCTCATCAGCTATCAGAATCCGACTTCCAGTCCTCAACACATCTTCGTGTTTTGAAATGCTATCAAGAAAATCAGCCATTTTTTGATAAACAATTGGCCCGAGAAATTTTGCAACAGTGGGAGTATCCGTTAATCTATTTTGACATTGAAGCAATTGCTTATCCTATCCCGCGTTATCCCAACTCAAGACCTTATCAAAACCTTCCCTTTCAATTCAGTTGTCACATTCAAAGGGATGAAAATTCTGAGCTCGAACATCATGAATTTCTACACGATGAAAGTAATGATTCACGCTCTACTTTCATTCAAAAGATGCTGGGGGTAATCCCTCAAAGTGGTTCGATCGTGGTTTATCATCAAACATACGAAATTTCAAGATTTAAGGAGTTAGCAAAAGACTTTCCAGAACATGCTCAAGATATAAATGATTTAATTCCACGTGTTGTTGACCTTAAGAAAGTGATTATGGATACCGTCTATTATCCCGCGTTTATGGGTAGCTTCAGCATTAAAAAAGTGGCTCCTATCCTTTTAGGTGATCAAGCCGGATATCATCATCTTGAAGTTGGCGATGGCATTGAAGCAATGCTGGCTTATCAAGAAATGCTTAATTTAAGTGCACATGATCTTAAAAAAGAAAAAATTCGTAAAGATCTCCTGCTGTACTGCAATCAGGACACGTTGTTAATGGTACACCTTCATACGTGGTTGTTAAGTCAAATAAAAGATGCTATGCTCATCCCTAATTGATCAGGCCACTTCATATTAATTAAATAAAAAATATATAAGGTCTTATGGAGAGTAAAACAAAAAGAATTCCTTGCTATCAAGACATACTTATTAATGAAATACAAGTTCATGATGAAACAAAAGTGTCTTTTGCAAAATGGTTCACCAAATTTGAAGAACTAATTAACATTTTTTTCGAAATTGCATATCTTAAATCTTATTGCAACATGACAGACATATCCTCAAATGAATATACATTTTATTGGTATGCTCAAGATGTATATACTGAAATCCCTTGTGCTTTAAAATCGTGTTCAAACCATTTTGAGAATGGGTATTATACTGACGCTTTAGGCTGCTGCCGTACAATGTTTGAGACTTTAGCTAAACTAAAATATTTTTATGAAGATAAAGACTCTATGTCCCAATATTTTTATACAGGAAAAAATGCACAAGGAAAAAAGATTCCAATAAAAGATATTTTTGAAAAGGTAACCCCCAATGCTTATAAGAAAAACTATAGTTTTTTATGTAGGTTTGTCCATAAGGGATTTAGCACCTGTTTACCGAGTTTAACTTCACGTTTAAATTCACAACGCAGTGTTGCTGAAAAACCAGCTTCCTTCCTACCTGTTCCAACTTTTAACAGACATTTAGCCGAAATTGTCATAAAGCATTTATTGGGTTTAATTTCTGGTTATCTAAATGCCGCACCCCATTTTCTTACATCTGAAATCACAATGAACAAACAAGTAAATGAAAGATATGAGAAATTAAAAAATTGGGTAAACCTTACAATTCAAACAAATAAAGAAAATTTTCCATATTCAAAAGAGTGGAGTGAATTAATGGAAGAAGTTGCTTCAGAACCGAAAATTTTTAATTGCCCAGTGTCTATCTCATAATGAAAGGGGCCGGTTCTGCATATCTGCATAACTTTTAAATTATGCAGATCTGCAGAACCGGCCCCAGACAGAACCGGCCCCAGACATTCGATATTGTAAAGACCAACAAAAAGGTAATTTTACGTTTTTAAGAGGAATTAAAAGTGACAGAAATCCAAGAGGATCAACTTAACATGGAAGAAATCCATTACATCTACACCGACAATAACTTTTTTAGACAATTAATAAAAAAGAATAATGAAAGGCTCTGGGATTCATTTTATGATTCTCTAATTCAATTTGTCCCATCTTTAGATAATGGGTTGTACAGACAAGTATTTACTTGTTTTTCATTACTTGAGGCTATTGGTGAGGGACAAATAAGGACCCAATACACTCCTAAGTTAAATTTAAATAAATTTTTATTATGCAACTCGGATGCTTTAAGTGAAGACTTATTAGAAGATAGCGAGAGCGAATATCAAATTTTAGGAACACAGCTAGATAAAGCTACACTTTTTGCAGTAAATTATTATAAATCCCATCCAGGATTATCCAAAGAAAATCTTTTAAGTAAAATCGAGGAGCAGTTGCATTATTCCACAAGTAATGCGGCAGAAGATCTAATTAAAAATACTTTGATTAGATACACTCGACTTTGTACAATTTTGCGACAATCAAATGCGGGTGATTGGCTGGCACGCGATCCTGTCATCCGCATTCGATTGTCGCAAATCTGCACACAGTCATTTTAATCTCTGTCTTCCCGGCAAACTCATCCCTGACTTATCCTAACAAGTACTACTGTAAACATCAAAATCCTCTCAAGCTGCTGTTAAATGTTCAATCAGTATCCTTATCCAGGAACGTTCGGGACCATTTATGCCAATTATTTCATCAAGCCCATAATTATTTTCTCGGAAGGACTCGAAACCATGCTTCCTGAAAATTAAATTATCCTTCCACAGTAACTTGCGAACAGCTTTCAATAAGTCTGAAAATGTTGCGTCTGTCTTTGCATACCAAGCCGTTTGTGCCACCTCTATCGGACGCTCTTCGTGCAGTCGATTAGCTATTAAACACACTATGGTATATAAGCCCAGCAAAATGGGCGTCGTTCTCGCAATCGCTTTATCTGACCATTGACGCTGTGTTTCAACACCAAGGTGTTCACGAACTTCCTCAAATGTGACTTCCAAGATTCCACCTCTGGATATACAAAGCGATCATCTTCTCAGGGCACATCTGAACATCTGTGCTCATCAGCGGCAAGGGATCCAATTCTCCCTGCGGGTCTACAACCAAAACCCAACGAATTGGCACAGGACGAAAACCATCTCCTCCCCAAAGACTTGTGTTGGAAATATATTTTATCCTTTTTGGCTGATTCCCGTATCCCTCAATGAGGATTTCTTTCCAACCCAGATCGGGCATATTGACCATTTCTTTGAAGCTGTAAAGCTTGGCACCCTTGATCCTTTGTCTTCCTCGTTTTTTAGCGCCAACTTCATCTGGAATATTATACAGACGAGCATTCATTTTTAACCTTGTGACGAGACAGATTTTAAGTTTTAGGCATCTCCAGGCTAACTTTCCGCAAGCAAATCCTCCATCTCCTACGAGAATGATAGGGACATCGCCTAACCACCTAACTACTTGCATTAGCATTTGAACTGTCCATTCCAGAGTGGTCTTATGACGCTTATTTCTGGATCGATCGCTCTTTTTTGAAGGTTCCAAAACAGTCATAAATGGCAGGGCAAAGATACGCGCAGAAAAAGGAAACCGATATGCAAGTGCAAGTGACAGCCATTTTAATCCTGATGACATGACAGCACATTTTCGGGAAGATCTTACCGCGTCACGGTAGTATCCTTTAGCTTTAATCTTCGGCCCTCTTCTTCTCTCCAATGTTTCATCGATAAACATGACCAGAGGATTCATTCTACCAACGACTTGCAGCAACATTTTGAGGAGTATTTTTGAAGCCAAAAGAGGCGACCAATTTACTCTGTTGAGAACGTGATGATATTTTGCAAAAGAAGTCTCATGACTGAGCCCGACTATTCTAAGTACTGCGCAAATGGTTCGTTTACCACGACACAAAAGGGATCCGACAATTAACGTAAGAGCATTATTCCAAGTGGGTCGAGAAAATAGTACCGAAAATGGAAGTAGAACTGATAAGATGGCTGGTGATAGGAATTGCATAGTGTCCTCGATGTATTGCGTCAAGAACATGCAGCTTGCGACAGTTATCGCATTCCTATCAATTTATTTTTCACAGTACTTTCATTTTGCACAAAATTGGCGACAACAAAATGCGGATGAAAGAACTTCGAATCAGTCAATCACCCGCATTTTATTGTCGCCAAAATTGTACAAAGTCGAGATACAAACAATCAATCCTTAATGACTATGAATCCTTTTTAGACAAAATCTCTTTGGAATTAACTTGGGACTCGATATGTTCATTTGATTTCTTTCGATTAGATAAAAAATCAAACCAATCTAATGAATTATTTAGAAAACAATTTACTAGAGTAAAAGAAATGCTTTTACAAGTATTTCATGATGGACAAGTAAATGGAAGGGATTTAGGCAGTTTTAGGTTATGCGAAGCAATTCATAGAGAACGGCTAATATCTAAAGAATTCATAAAAAAAATTGAATCTGAACATGGGAACAAAAAATATAAAATATCAATATCCGGAATGTTGAAAGAGGAGCATGATTTATGCGATGTCGACGTCATACACTATGCGACTTTAGGTTATTACGATCCAGAATTCCAAAAATCCTTTCCCGTGAAAGTATTTACTTCCGATGATAGACGCGCCATTAAAACAAGGGTTTTGTTGCAGCTTTCTATCATTAGATTTATGTGCCAAAACGCGCTGGGAAGTAAGCTAAAATTAATTCCTGGGGAAATTCATTTTATAGACAAAAAAACAGGAGTAATTAATGAAGAACCAATAATTATTTCTGAAATCAGCGAATCCGAAAATTTTGACATAAAATTAGATCCTTTAGATTCCTCTTCAGAGAGTTTTGTTGAATTCATTACGTCGATTCCTATACCTGATGAAAATACTTATAATAATCGTTTCATAAAAATTATTGAGCCTCAATCATTCGAAGATCTTCTACGGCAACTTGAAATGGGGAAAAAAGATTGTATTTTTCGTGGACAATCGCAACATGACCTACCGCTAAATTCTAATTTATCTCGGGAATTAAAGGGAGAAACCTGTTACCTACCTCGCAATTATATTCCATTACAGCCCTTGTCAAAATGGAAGCTAGAAGAGATGCATAATTATCATTGGATAATATTAAAAACAGTAGCTCCACACCAAGATGTAACAACACCGCTAAATGGAAAAGGTTGCCCATATTTTCAAGTCATGAAATATATTAAAACAAATCCTAAACAAGAAAAAATTCAAAACGCCATCCCCAATTTCCCTACGCCCTTTGTTACTTTTTCAAATGATGTAGAAGTAGCTCTTTATTTTAGTTCATGCAAGCTTGATTTTGATGGAGCCATCTATCGTGTTGTAAAAAATTCGATTCCTAAAAAATATTCTTTCAAAGAATCCTTAGAAGAAATGGTGAAAAGTAAAAGAAATTCTCCTTGTATCATTGATCCAATGGTTGGTTTAAACGATGTTGATGATCCAAAATCTAAAAGACAAGAAGCAGTTTATGTTTTTCAAAGAGATTTAGATCTGCCAATCAACCGTCACATCGCTATGGAAAAAATAATCATCAAGAATGAATTTAAACCATTGATTCAACGGATGTTAACAGAAAAAGGGCTTACAAAAGAATTTTTATTGGGATAAAGGCTAACATGAAAAAATTTATTTCAAAATCTTTTCTAAAATATTTTCAAAATTAAGCTTCCTAAGCCTTCCGGAAGGATCTTGTGTTTCTAATTTCAACCAGTCATTTGGAGAAGCATTGTTAACCCAATTCTGTAGATTTTTCTGAAAAGTTTTAAACCATTTTGATGCTGTTTTGCTAGATCTTTGAATTCATCTAATGCATGATCAGAAAAGTCACCCAACTGGGAGGCAACATACCAAATGCCATAAAGATCCTTAAGTATCTTTAGAGAACTTTTTCGTTTCGTAAAGGTTAAGCCTTTATGAAATATCCAAGCGCCAGGTGTTACTACATTCCCTGTAACGTTTGAGTAAGTCTGAAACTTTAATGTTGTCTGCAAGCTCAAAGTTAAATAGCTCAATGGTTGCGCAACCACACCTGCGATTAGGACATTTTTATTTTTGTTGTTTCTGACAGAGTCATCGGTCAGAAATTCGATTTCAACCTCTGCGCCTGCAATGTCTTTCACATAGGCTTCCGTTGCTGGATCATCTAAATCTTTAAAAACATGGTTGAAACCAGCTTCTCGAAGGTAACTTTGAATGTTCTTTTTTGATATTTCCGGAATTTTTCTTGGAATAAGAGAATCGATATCTCTTGTTCCAACTGGAAGATTTTTCAATTTTGGATCGCTTAAGTAAAGTTTGTAGATAAAAAGAGCAAAACCACCTCCAATGACGACAAAATCTCGCCATGGGCCAATCGATTCTAAAAATTCTGAAATGATTTTGTCTTCTTGGTTAGATGTCATGACGATTTACCGCTTTTATAAATACGCTTAAGCTCTGGAAGACGTTCTGCCATAAATTCTGCTTGTTCTTGTCCACGTAAAGGAAAGTGATATAAATCCAAAAAAGTCAAAATGGAAGGAGAGACATTGATATCTAGATTTGAGTCACAAGTATTTTTAAGCAAGCTTTTGTAGTAAGGCTCTATAAGCAAAACTTCATAGCCTCTTTCTTGAGGTTCTAATAGTAGCTTTTTCTCAAGTTGTGGTCTAACCAAAGGATCAAGCATGTATAGTTCAAGAGTGTTTAAGTTGGTATTTTTATATCCATGCGCTTCAGCAGCAGAATGAAGAGCCAATGCTACCTTATTGCTTAGATTGGACTTTTTGAGCGCCTCTAAAAGCTCTGCTTTATCTTGGAATCCTGAACGATAGGTTCTCATTTTGCATTTTTTTACGATGCTGTAATGTTCCAACCAGCTTTCAAGAAGGCGTTTTGGATCTTTCAAGAAAAACTTTTTGGCGGTTCTTATTCCTTCGGCTTGCAGAATTCCTTTTAAAACTAAAGTCCCAAAGACACGTTGTACTGACCCAAGACTTACCCCAGCTTCTTTAGACACATTTCGCACGGATAACTCTCGACTCTTTATGCCTTCTCTCAGACAACCAATCAAGAACCACAGAAGATTTGTCCGAATAGACATTCCCTTCCAGAGGTTTTTCATTCGAGCCTATCAAAAATCGACCTTCCATATGCCCTCCTTATCTGTTCATTATTTTACACTGTTCAATATTTATGGAACAGTTTAAAATATGGGACAGATAATCCACCTGTGTAAAAACAAGAAAAAAAAGGAGTCTATATGGAAATAATAAGTAGGTTAAAGACTCATTATGAGCAATATCCACCGCGTCTATCTTATGGGGGAAATGAAGGAAAAAATATAACGGGTACACGTTATCAAAAGTGGCCAACTGAAGAAGAATTTAACAGCTTAGGTATTGCGGCGGTAAAAGTCTGGCATGAAAAACTTCCTGCTACAGCGGATACTTTTCCCGTTGAAGGCTATTGTGTCGTGGACACTTGTTTAGATAACTCCGGGCGTTTGATTCCGGAAGCATTGCCCTTGTGGCCTGAAATGGAAGGGCATGAGCTTTCAATTTGCGTGTATGTTGACAGGCTCGACCGAATTCATATGAGAGCTATCGGAGGATTTACGTCATTCGAAACGAGAGCTGCAATAAGATCTGCCTAATCCTCCCTTCTTTATAAACATCACCAAATCAAGAAATTCGGATTTGGTGACTTGCTTTTTCACAATCCACTCCATCACCAAATCCAGAATTCTCCAGACCGATCACCATCCTTGAATGATAAAAACGTCGGCACTTTTCAACTTTTGCATGCGTTTTTATCGTTAACCAATCTGGCAAATTCCGTGGACCACTGGTGGACCAAATAGGGGCAGCAAGTCTCGTTAAGCCACCTGAAATTGACATGGACGAAAAGGCAGTTTTCTCTGTATAGTGGTTGCTGTCAGCTACTGTAAATTGCGGTGGTTTAGGAAGAGGGTACGGACTCATAACCCGCTGGTCGCTGGTTCAAGTCCAGCTTGCCCCACTTTTTTCCCGCATCTGTGAGCAAGATTGAGCTTGATTAAATACAAGATTCAAGTTTAAAATTGCCCTCGCGGTGCAATGACGGTGCAACAAAAAACAATCTTTACCAGCACCACCATCCAGCCGCTCGAACCCTAAAACCAAAGGTTTGAGCAATGGCTTCAATACAAAAACGCAAAAACAAGAACGGGACTAGTCACTGGCGTGCAGTTGTCCGCATTAAGGGCTACCCTACCGTATGCAATCATTTCGACCGCAAGCAAGAAGCGGAAGATTGGTCCACTGACATCGAAAGACAGATCAAACTTGGCAAATTTAAGTTTGATCAGCACAAACAACAATATACATTCACTCAGCTAATTGATCGCTATGTACGCGATGGAGCTTTGCAACACATTCGCTCAGCAGAAGATGTCACCCATCATCTTAACTACTGGAAAACGCGCATCGGAGACTATGATTTAGTGCATCTTACACCCGACCTTATTGGGAAAGAAAGGCAACACCTCGCTGATACCCCCACAAGTAAGGGTCATAAGCGCAGTCCCGCAACAGTCAACAGATATGTCTCTAGCCTCTCCGCTATCCTTAGTTATGCCTTACGCTTGAGATGGATTGATGAAAACCCATGTTTTAGCTTAACCAAGCTCAAGGAAAACTCCGGACGAGATCGAGTTCTTTCAGAAGATGAAATTTCCAAGCTTCTGACCTCTTGCCGTCAGAGTAAATCCCCTTATCTTTATTGCATTGTTTTGATGAGCCTAACGACTGGTGCAAGACAGGGAGAATTATTAGGATTAGAATGGCGCCACGTCGATTTTGAAAACAAGCTCGCCTATCTCAAAGAAACGAAAAACGGATGCCCCAGAAGTATTTCTTTAGCCGATGGCGTCATTGATGAACTGAAAGCTCTTTATCAAGTTCGTAATACTGCAAAGTCTCTCGTCTTTGCTAGCAAAACAGCATTTGGCCGCATTGACATCAAAAAAGCCTGGAAGGAAGCATTAAAGCGAGCACAGATACAAGACTGCCGAGCCCACGACATGCGTCATACATTTTGTACCCTTGCCGCTAGGCAAGGAGGCTCCAATCTTGAATTAGCCACTGCAATGGGTCATCGTACATTGGGCATGCTTCAACGCTATACCCACCTCGACGTCCAAGTCACTAAAAAATTTAGCAAACACATTTCCGAACAGATTCTCCAAGGAGTTTCAACATGAAAAAGACACGCAGTCTGGCTAAGCCAAAAAGCCCCAAACCATCTGTTAAAAAACCTGATTTACTCGAAGACCTACGTAATATGATCGATCAAGCGAAACGATCAGTAGCTACGATTGTTAATACTCATCTGACAGCTCTTAATTGGCAAATGGGCCATCGTATCCGTACCGAAATTCTACAGGAAAAAAGGGCTGATTATGGAAAAGAGATTCTCGCGACATTGTCGCGAGAATTGACAAAAGAATATGGTAAGGGTTTTAAAGAGGCTAGCCTTTGGAGAATGGTGCAATTCGCCGAATTATTTCCGGACGAACAAATTGTCGCGACGCTGTCGCGAGAATTGAGCTGGAGCCATTTTATTGATCTATTTCCACTCAAAGATTCACTAAAACGCGATTTTTATGCTGAAATGTGCCGAATTGAAAAATGGAATGTGCGCACTTTGCGCAAGAAAATTGATTCGATGCTATACGAGCGAACGGCTATTTCCAAAAAACCGGAATTGTTAGTCAAAGCTGAATTGGAAATGTTACGAAATGAAGACCAGCTGACTCCAGATCTTGTTTTTCGAGATCCTTATGTCCTGGAATTTTTGAATCTCAATGATCGATACGTGGAAAAGGATGTTGAAGATGCTATTATGCGCGAGTTAGAGCTGTTTCTTCTGGAATTAGGTGTGGGTTTTAGTTTTGTTGAGAGGCAGAAGCGAATCATTGTTGATGATGAGGATTTTCATCTCGACCTCTTGTTTTTTCACAGAAAGCTTAAAAGACTCGTCGCAATCGAATTAAAGCTGGGTGACTTCAAACCAGAGTATAAAGGGCAAATGGAGCTCTATTTACGATGGCTAGATAAGTACGAGCGTTGCACTGGAGAAGAATCTCCTATGGGGCTTATTTTATGCGCTGGCAAGAAGACCGAACGCATCGAATTACTTGAGTTAGGCCGTTCAGGTATTCATGTCGCTGAATATCTCACCGAGTTATTACCGAAAAAGGCCCTGCAAGAGAAGCTGCATAAAGCCATCAAAGATGCCAGAAACCGTTTTGAAGTTCAGGATAGAGAAAGAAAATGATTGACGATTTAGAACCTTGCAAAAATGTCCTTCTTTCTTTTTTATCAGAAATCGCAGCTGTGGAGAAAATCCGAAAAAGTATTTCAGCACCAATTTGCACTCCTTTTAATATCAAAGATCGCACACCCGATTTTAGCGGAATCGAATTTGCCCCAGCACCAGACACTTTTTGGATAGAAGATAATGCCTATACATGGATTTATGCTGACCCGTGGCACTATCGTTCGCTTATGCAGCATCCAAAAAGCAATACGATCCCAGAATATTATTTGCAGCCCGCGCTCCCCTTATACATGCAATGGCGCGACCAAGAAAGAGATGTTATTTACCGCGGAAGCATTATCCCCACGCCTGGAGAAATCAATTTAAACGAATATCTTTACAAATTATCCTCATGGATAGAAGAAAAAAATGAAAAGAGAGTTGTTTGGATCAAATCCCTTAAGAGCTTCACACAATTTATTAGGGAAGACATTCCTTTTGAACTTCAGGGCAGCCTTGAATGTATATTTCCTTATAAAATGGAAATTCGGCGAGGACACTCGATTGAGCGAATCGGAAACGAAATCCAAGAAATCGAACGAAGCTATATCCTTCGAATTATCGAAGATCCTGTTTACCCCATCGATATATTGGCAGCTTCTGACATTCTCAAAAATTTAGCCAATGAGGTACTTGAAGGGCGACCAAATTCGCAACATGTAGCTGCCGAGACACTGGGTTTTGCATTGCTTTGTCATGCCGTCGGTTCAGCACGGATTATGACAAGAGAAAAAATTGTTTATAGAACTCCCCTAATAGCTCTTAAATCTGCTGATCCCGCAATGCAGGAAAAACCATATCAACCTAAATATTACATCAACATTCAAACTTTTTTTGGCTTCAAGGATATCCCCATCTCGAAAACTCTTCACGATTTTCTAATCGCGTTGCCACGTGATCCAGGAAGTATTTTGATATTTACTAAGCCAATTTCAACTATGCTTAGAACCCTTTATGACAAAGGAGTTGCAAAGTCGGAGCGTGCCCGGTCACTGGGCAAAATCACTTTTCTAACTTTTATGAGCCAATCAACTCATTGGTACGGTCATCGCCCCTCCCCTATAAAAAATCACTCGAAATCTAAGAAGCAATGAAACTGTAACTCACCTTGCAATCTGGATAATCAGCACCTTCCAATACAATTCGGCTTATTTGAACAAAGCCCAAGTGGAGGTGCTGCTATATGGAAAATCAACATTATTGGACACCGCAACAAATCGTAGAAAGTGATCAATATCCGTGTAAGCGTCTAATTTAGCCATCTTCTGATATTTGAAGCCTACTGTTATTTTCATGCGAAAAAACAGGAGGACACATGGCAAAGCCTTTTTCTGAAGAACTCAAACACCAATGGAAAGAAAATATCCTTAAACAACGCCAAAGCAAGCTTTCTATGGCTTCATGGTGTCGTCAAAACGGAGTCGCAGTTCATACGTTTTATTATTGGCAAAACAGATTATTTCCAAAACCAGCTTTCAGTCGTTCCGCTTTTACTGAAGTAATCCAGGAAAATAGTAAGTCCCTTACAGAAATTATCCTCGAATACAATGGTTTTAACATCCATCTTAATGAAAATTTTAATCCTTCCATTCTAAAAAAATGCTTGGAGGTTATAAAAAAATGTTAAGTATTCCGGGAAACGCACGCCTTTTCATTTGTCAACATCCTGTGAATATGCGTAAAAGTTTTGAAGGGCTTAGCGCGCTTGTCGAAGAACTTTTCCCGGAAGAATTGCTTTCGGGATCCTTATTCATTTTTCTAAATCGCCGAAAAGATCATATGAAAGTATTTTTCTGGGATAAAGATGGTCTGGTAATTTGGTTTAAACGTCTCGAAAAGGGATCTTTTGCATGGAAATGGGGAAACGATCATCAAATTGATCGTAGGACATTTTTCATGCTTCTTGAAGGCGTGATTCCCAAAAGATTACAAGTTCGTTACAATATATCTTGAAGCTGTTTTTTTTTCAGAAATCGCTTGATTTTTTATTAAGATTTTAAGTAAAATCATGCTCATGATAACACCTGAATTAATCACATCAGAACATTCAAGTAGAGATTTTCTTCTTAACGAAATCACAGCCCGTGATGAAAAAATTGTCCATTTAGATCAAAAAATCCATCATCTTGAAGAGCAGTTGGCTTGGTTCAAACGTCAAATCTTTGGCAAACGCTCTGAAAGAGAAGCCTCCGATTTGAATAGTCAACAACTACTTTTTGAAGGCTTTGAAAGTCCAGCGCATGAAAAAGAAAAGAAAAAGATTGTAGCTTCACATACTCGTAAAAATCCTGACCTTACCGGAAAAGACAAAATCACTCTTCCGGACGATCTGCCTGTAGAAACTATATTTCTTGATATCCCTAATGAACAAAAAACATGCCAAGAGACTGGAAAGCCGCTTGTTCAGATTGGCGTAGAAATTTCCCATAAGCTAGCACATAAACCAGGCTCTTATTATATCAAAGAAATTGTTCGTCCTAAGTATGTTCATCCAAACCGTGAAGAAAATGGCATTTTAACAGCAGATCTTCCGGACAGCTTATTGCCAAAATGCCGTGCAGATGATAGCTTGCTTGCAGAGATTGTCACTAAAAAATTTGCCGATCATTTGCCTCTTAACCGCATTGCAGAGATTTTAGGCCGTGAAGGCATCAAGATCAGTCGAAAATTGCTTTCACAATGGGTGATAAGATCTGCCATTGCTCTTAAACCGCTTTATGATGAAATGCTAAAAAGAGTTTTGTCCAGTAAAAACATTTTTATCGATGAAACACCAGTGAAGCTTTGGGAACCTGAAAAGTGTAAGCAAGCCTATATGTGGGTGGTAGTTGGGGGTTGCGAAGCCAATCCCGCGTATCGGATCTATGAATTTAAGGAAGATCGTTGTCATCATAATGTTTTAGATATACTGAAAGATTATCGCGGCGGCCTTCACTCAGATAAATATGCAGCTTATCAAAGGCTTGCAGAAATGAAAATCATTACTCAGTGTTTCCATTTCGTGAAGAAGCTCACGAACAGTATATCGCTCAAGGAGACCCGTCTTCCTCATTTCCTTACGCAAAGCGCTCATATATATAAGTGCAATAAATTGAATAAAGAGTCTTCCATCAACTGTTGACGAACTATGCATTCGCAATCGTTTCATATCTAGTTGATTTTTTAGATCGTCAAAACTTTTTTCCACAACATCCTTATCTCTATATATCTGTAAAGCTTCAATCGGATCCTTTATGCTATTTGTCAGCAGCGCCTGGAATCCTGAATAACGATTAATATATTGGCTTACAGCTTGATTATTATAAGAGATTTGAAGGCCTCTTTTTGGAGTTTTCTTTATTATAAAAAACGTATCATAAGCTTCTTGATGATCATTATCTGATTGTCCGGATTCCAATTCTTTCTTGTAGGCTACGAGTTCTTCATTAAATTGATCGACAGCTTTTGCTCGAGCAGAGGCATTATAGTAAAGATGCAGGTAACAGCGCCTGTTTTCTTTCCCCCATGGATATAAGCGAGAGTGAACGTAAAGAGTTTCATCGTCAATTTTTTGATATCCTTCTGGGCCATGTATGACCGTGTAGATATCATCAATAGAGTACTGCAGCCACTTGTTGCCCAAAGGTACCGATAAGAGAAATTTATCTCTGGAAGCAAATAATTCATCAACATTTTTTTTACTATAAAATCCTTTGTCCATCACATAGTGGACGGTTTTTTTCTCCATAGCCTTGAATGTTTTAAGTAGGTTATGCAATGTGGTGACGTCAGTAATGTTGCCGGGAGTCCGCTGAAAATACACCGGTAATCGCCCTTTCTGACCAAAGAGTATAGCAAGATTCATCTGCGGCAATTTTTCCCTATCACGATTGTGCCCATATTTGATGTATTCATTGAGTTCTGAATGGGAAGAAATTGAAGTGATATCGTAACAGAGGTAATCTTCCTCAAGTACTTTATCCATCCACCTACCAAGAAAAGTCTGTTTGCCGTTCATACCAATGGTATTTAAGATTTCACTGATGCGTTGGCTATTAAGGGAGTCTCCAATAGAATGTATATGGCTCTTGCACCAGGTTCCACAATGGCTGAGAGGGCCGCCATTGGAAGATAGATAATATGCCATTGCCTGAATCTGCCTATAATCATTAGGAAAGCAGGATTTGAGTAATTTTCCCAGGCCTAGTGTTTCAGTGATAGCATCAAGGATAATTGATGGGCCTACTACCTCAGCAAAGGCTGTGACCGCTGGATCCCTAATAGCCGCTTGCTCTGGTTTAAGACGTTTAGATGCAATAAATTCGCCGCTGGCTGGATCAAGCTTACCAATACAGACTCTTTTATTTCGAGGCTGCTTTGTTTTCTTATCCCTAAATGAAGTTGATTCATATACGTAGGTAACTCCAGTTTTTTTATTGATAACGTTGATATGACACGGCATGGCTTGCTCCTGATAATTTGTAGGTATAATTCAACCTACAAATTAAAGCAAGTTTTTCATGAAAATTATTTCTGGTTATAATGTAAGGGTATTTGTAGGTATAATTTCTCGGGAAATTAGGTATCAAGACTCATGGGTGCAGACGCAGAAACAGACAATGCAGCAGCAACTCAATTTATAGCCCTCCTAGAGGAATTAACAATAGATCTACCAGGAAATCCAACTATTTTATTTGCTCATCACACAAACAAAGCATCTACTCAAGGAGCAAATCAAAATCAATCGGCAGCAAGAGGATCTTCCGCTCTAACGGACGGTGTTCGCTGGCAGTGCAACTATACAAAAGAAGCCACAGGAGACATTGCCATATTAAAAATGACAAAATCTAACTTTACACCTCTAATTGAAGAGCTTAAAACAAAAAAAGATTTTGATGGTTTTATAGAAAAATGCGACATCTCTACAGAGGCCGAAAAAACAAAAGCCCCAGCTGGCCATAAATATTAGGATTTATTATGCCTGTACCAACTTATTCTCACCTTCAAAATCAAGAAACAGGGGAAATAGTGTTGACTCCAGATCTGACTTCTAAATCCATTGACCTAACAAAACAAGAAATGGAAGAATGGTTGGCCGCAGGTAAAATCCCAGAAGAATTACATAGGCCTCACTTGAGAGATATACAGATGACACAAGATAAAATGCTAAAAATAAAAAGAGGAGAACCGCTGGAATCCGAATCAACAGACTTAATCGCAGATAGACACACAGAATATCTTATAAAAAATAAAGCGTTATTATACGAAGAAAATGTTTTCATTAAAATTTTCGAAACGCTTGCAGATACAGATGAAGACATCGTATGGCTAAAATTTGTAAAAGAATCAATTTCTAGCATATTATCGAAAGATCCGATAAAAATTCACTTTTATTCAGCACGCAAGATTCTTAAAGAAAAATTCTCAATAGAAGACAATAAAGCCGTTGATATTTTAGCAAGAGAACTCTTGGAGCATTGTCAAGAAATATTCAAAACTTTCAAATCTTTAGAACATCCTGTATTTCAAAAGCACCATGTAGAGCCTAATGATTTAGATGACCATTTATCTAACAAAAAAGTTGACATTCTAGAAATCGATTTTGATTTCATTAAATACTTAAAACAAATAGGTCATACAGGAAAGAAAAATGCATTACTAGTACAAAAAAACAGCCAGGAGTTATTTAAATTTTATAAAACACAAAATTTTTCAGCACTGCATAGGAGAAGTGTATGGGGGTTATGGATACCGCCAGCGGATGACAACGAACTTCTGAGTCCATTCATTACTTTACTTTGTCAAACTCTTTGGCAAGATAGATGCCAAAAGCTATGGAATCGTCAACTAAACCAAGTAGCAGCAGTTACAACACCAATAGTAGAAATAATTAAACCGATTTTAAACCCAAAAGGGAAAAAAAGTTTCATTCATCAAAATGAGACCATTATCTGCTGTGATAAAGAAGGAATTCCAATTCTTACAACACCAGTAGTCGATGCCAACATGTTCGCCATATTTAAAAACGGGATAAAAAATTTAAGTTCTCTAACAGGGCACAAGGTCGTAAGATGGCAAATACAAACAGGCTTTGAAAATTGGTCTGAAAATAAAAAAGATCCTCGCTTAATTGAGATTGATGGAGGGTATAGCAAAATAAGTGAGCTCTGCAACTGCAATTCTGAACATGATATCGCGAAGATAAGAGATATTCTTCATGCTCAAGCACATGGATATTTTACATTTCCAGACGGAAGCCGAGGAAACATGATTTCATTACGCGTATTAGAAAAATACCGCAATTCAGAGCCTTCGAAAATAAATATTATTTTAGGCGACATGCTACTTCCTAATTATGTTTTTAAACTACCAAATAACAACAGAAGACTAATTCCAATAGGAGACTTTCCATCGTTCTATGGATCAAAAAATACCTATGCAAATCAAGCACATCTTCAATTATTAGTTTTTGAAGAATTTGCAAATCAATCTGATAGATTAGCAAAAATAGGATCTATTCTTCTCTCAGAAGAAAAATGGAGAGAAATGGCTTATGAATCAGGAATTAACTTAGCAAAGATTCAAGAAATCATACACCACTGGAGCCAGCCTGATTTAGTAAATTGGTTTTTAGATCGTCAAGGAGACGAATATCGATTAACATCATATTACAAAAAAGTGGAAAATTTTTTACTTTACCAGGGAGAACAACGCTTGATAAATTCTGAGAGAGGTAAAAAATCAGCTGCCAAAAGGAGTGCACGCAATAGCAAAAATATAGAATCCGTCCGTTAAGGTTGCTTAACTTTTCAAGGTGTCTCAGCTATAATTCAAAAAAATAGCCAACGGATGAAAGCTGACATGATCTCAAAAAAGAACAACTCAAACCAAAAGACAGCTTTTAAAAACTTTAAGGTTGCTTAACCTCTTTCGTTAAGGTTGCTTAACCTCTTTCGTTAAGGTTGCTTAACTTTTTCGACTATCCCAGCAAAATATAAGAAAAATGTGCAACGGTAACGGATACCGTTATTTAATGGTATTCGCCCCCGCTTGAGGCGGGGCGAATACCATTGGATCTTTTCACTAATCTCAAAAATAGCAAAAAAATGATTCATACGTGTTATCTTTATCTTGTATGGTCTTTCTTTTAAAACGATTTGGGTGATATATGAAAAAGCCGAAAAAAGAACATAAAAAAGATTTAAGTTTACACATGAATGAAAATGAAAAGTCTTTGATTTCTACTTGGAAAAAAAATGATGAATCTCTCAGCCCAATTAAATGCGTCCAAAATGGAAATGGCTTGATGATAAAAACCTTATCTGACAGGGGAAGTGATCAAGATAAAAAAGATCTAATTCATGCGGGGCTTTGCATGGCTACAGGGGCAAAATCAGCTGATTTTGGCATAATGCTTTTAAGCTCTTGTTTGAATGCTGGAGGATTGAATCTTGATAAAATGAAAAAAAATGAAGCTGAAAAAACAATTAACACAATTTTAGATGTCCTACATTCTCTCAAACCCAGTGACGAGATTGAAGGAATGCTTGTAACAAAGCTAATTTCTATAAATTTTCAAATCTCTAAATTTATGAATCTTTCTGTTACTGAGAACCAGTCTATTGATGGAGAAGAATTATATATCAATCGTTCCATAAAGTTATCTCGTCTATTCAATGAAACTTTAGAGGCTCTTATGCGATATAGACGCAAGGGAGAGCAAAAGGTTATCGTTCAGTATGTTAATGTCAATGATGGAGGTCGTGCTATCGTTGGTAATTTTGATGCTGTGGGGGGAGGGGGGGTATGAAAATAGTGGAGGTACCCCATGGGTCAGGAGTGTGGAGCAAAAGTTAGGTCGAATAATTATGCGCCTTGTAAACGCATTGCTATGGCTAATGGACGTTGTCATTTTCATGGAGGAAAAAGCTCTGGGGCGAAGACTGCAAATGGAAAGTCAAAACAAAAAATGGCCTCATGGAAGCATGGTGTATACTCAAAAGAAGCAATTGAGGAGAGAAGAAATTTCAAAAAAATGATAAAAGAGCAAAAAGACTTTCTTAGAACAGTTTTTTAATTAGATATCGAACAAGCTCTTCTGATTTTTTGGAACAGGATAGACCGCTTCTACAGCCATTCTTATGGCTTCTGAAACGGTTATCTGACGACCTTCTTGTGTGCTCATGCGAAGAGACATATGTTTAACTCTTTCTGCTTGTTGTTTTGAGAGAACGACTGATAGTCTGGTTCCATCTTTTATTTCTTTAGGACGACCCATTACACCCCCGTTCAGTAGTAAGTTACTACAATTTTTATTGCATATATATTTTTGATTAATTACTGTCAAATTTTTTTGTAGTGTCCCTATGTATGGTGATATATGACAACGCAATTTATTTTGGCTGGGATTTTGATGATTGGGGTACTGATTTATCTAGTCTACACCCTGCTATTTCCTGAGAAATTTTAGATTGGAGTTTCCCCTATGTCATCTGCTTGGATTCAATTACTCTTCTTCACAGGATTATTCATTTGCCTTACACCTATTCTTGGCACATATATGGCCAATGTTTTTACTGGAAAGGCAACGTTTGCTTACCGAACTTTAGGGTGGCTGGAAAATCTCTGTTATCGTATTGGAGGAACCTATCCAAAAGAAGAAATGTCTTGGACAGAATATGGCAAAGCCCTTCTGGTTTTTAATTTTCTCGGGTTTATCACCTTATTTTTTCTTCAGCTTCTTCAAGGATATCTTCCATTAAATCCTCAGAATTTAGGCGCGACCTCTTGGCAGCTCGCTTATAATACAGCTATGAGTTTTACAACCAACACAAATTGGCAATCTTACGGGGGTGAGACTACATTAAGCTATCTAACTCAGATGCTAGGCTTAACATCTCATAATTTTTTAAGCGCAGCCACAGGCATGGCTGCATTACTTACTTTAACCAGAGGACTCATCAGAAAAACGGTTGATACAATAGGTAATTTTTGGGTCGATCTCGTACGCATGGTTGTATATATCTTGCTCCCTCTTTCAATCATCATGGCTGTTGTATTGGTAGGAGAAGGCGTTATTCAAACCTTTTCACCCTACGTTGAAGTGACGACATTAGAAAATGCTAAGCAAACAATCCCTCTAGGACCAGTAGCTTCTCAAATTTCTATTAAACAATTGGGTACAAATGGCGGGGGCTTTTTCAACGCAAATAGTGCGCATCCTTTTGAGAATCCAACTGCCTTTTCCAATCTTCTTGAAATGCTGGCACTCGTCTTAATTCCCGCAGCTTCTGTTTATACCTTTGGAATTATGATTGGATCAAAAAAACACGCTTGGCTGCTCTTTTTTGCCATGTTTGTCCTTTGGGCAGGAGGGATTCTCATCTCTTTTAGCTCACAACATTTATACAATCCAGTGATAGGTGTTTACCCGATTCTAGAAGGTCAGGAAACCCGCCTTGGAACTACAAACAGTCTACTATGGGCCGCCTCAACAACTGCAACTGCTAATGGTTCAGTTAATGCTATGATATCTAGCCTATCGCCACTTTCAGGCGGTGTTTCAATGTTCAATATGATGTTGGGAGAGCTTATTTTTGGCGGTGTTGGGGTGGGTTTATGCGGTATGCTTATGTTTACCCTTTTGACGGTTTTTTTATCCGGTTTAATGGTAGGAAGAACACCCGAATATCTAGGGAAAAAGATCGAAAAGCGAGAAATGCAATGGGTCATGTTGGCTGTTTTAATGCCAGGAGCTCTAATATTAATAGGAGCAGGAATTTCAAGTGTTTTACCTGAAGCCTTATCAAGTCTGGCAAATCAAGGCCCTCATGGTTTATCCGAAATATTATATGCTTTTTCATCCGCAGCAGGAAACAATGGAAGTGCTTTTGCTGGATTGAATGCAAACACCAATTACTACAATTTAGCTTTGGGAACTGTGATGCTGTTTGCGAGAACCTCCATTATTTTGCCAAGTTTAGCCATTGCGGGCTTGTTAGCTAGAAAGAAGATCACTCCTCCCTCTGTAGGCACGTTTTCTACTAATTCAGTTTTATTTGTTATCTTATTGATTAGTGTCATCTTAATTATTGGGGCCCTGACATTTTTTCCTGCTTTGTCTTTAGGCCCTGTTGTAGAACACTTACTAATGCTTGAAGGGGAGTCCTTTTAAAGGGGTTTTATGCAATATAAACGGACTGGTTTTCTCAACACTAAAATGGTTATAGGCTCCATAAAGGACGCCTGTTTAATGCTTACGCCCCGAACTCAAGTTAAAAATCCCGTCATGTTTGTGACTTATCTTGGAGCGATTGCCACTACTTTATGCGTAATTAATGAAATATCAAGTCATTCTATCTCTTGGTTTGATGTGCAGATCACTATTTGGCTATGGTTTACAGTCGTTTTTGCAAACTTTGCTGAGGCCCTTGCAGAAAGTCGTGGTAAAGCGCAAGCGGCGAGTTTAAGAAAAACAAAAATAGAAGCCTATGCGAGACAAGATCTAAATGGCGTAGAAATAAAAATTCCTTCCAATCAACTAAAAAGAGATGACATCATCATTTGCGAGGCAGGAGATACTATTCCGGCCGACGGTGAAGTCATTGAAGGAGTTGCTTCTGTTGATGAATCTGCAATTACAGGAGAGTCGGCTCCTGTCATTCGAGAAAGCGGGGGAGACAGAAGCGCAGTGACAGCTGGAACAAAAATATTAAGTGATCGATTGAAAATCAGAGTAACATCTGACCCAGGTCATAGCTTTTTAGATCGAATGATTAATTTAATTGAAGGTGCAAAGAGGCAACGTACACCCAATGAAATTGCCTTGCATATCGTTCTTTCAGCTTTAACCATCATTTTTCTTTTTACTGCTGGTTCTTTGAAAACTTTTGGAGAATATAGCGGCAGTGCTGCCAAGCAAGATTTGTCTCAAGTGCTTACAATCCCTATTTTAATTGCACTTCTTGTGTGTTTAATCCCAACAACAATTAGTGCTCTTTTAAGTGCTGTAGGAATTGCTGGAATCGATCGTCTGATACAACGTAATGTAATTGCAATGAGCGGCCGTGCTGTTGAAGCTGCTGGGGATGTTAATTTACTGATCTTGGACAAAACAGGAACTATTACCATGGGCAATCGAATGGCAACAGCATTCTTACCAGCTACAGGCGTTGCTGAAAAAGAATTTGCCATAGTAGCTCAGTTAGCTTCCTTATCTGATGAAACTCCTGAAGGTAGATCTATCGTTGTATTGGCAAAAACTCAGCATGATTTAAGAGCTGAGTCGTTGAATGTCAGTAATTCCACGTTTATTCCTTTCTCTGCCACAACTCGCATGAGTGGAATAGATTTTACAGATGGTAAAGGCAAGGTTATACGTCGTATACGCAAAGGGGCTGCAGAAGCAGTGCGCAAGCATATTGAAAGTCTAGGCGGACAATATCCTTCACAATTCGATGCAGCTATACAGCCCATTTCCAATAAAGGTGGGACTCCTCTTCTAGTCAGTGATAACGACAAAATTGTTGGCATTATCCATCTTAAAGACATTGTAAAAGGTGGGATTAAGGAAAAATTCTCAGAAATGAGAAATATGGGAATCCGCACCGTGATGATTACTGGAGATAATCCCTTGACAGCAGCCGCGATCGCAGCAGAAGCTGGAGTAGATGAATATATTGCTGAAGCAACACCTGAAATGAAATTAGCTAAAATAAGAATGGAGCAAGAAGGTGGACAATTGATTGCAATGACTGGGGATGGAACAAATGATGCCCCAGCTCTTGCTCAAGCAGATGTTGGCGTAGCCATGAATACTGGAACTCAAGCTTCCAGAGAAGCTGGTAATATGGTTGATTTGGATAGCAATCCAACAAAGCTCATTGACATTGTTGAAATAGGCAAACAGATGCTGATGACGCGAGGAGCCTTAACCACTTTTAGCATAGCTAACGATGTTGCTAAATATTTTGCCATTATTCCTGCTATTTTTGGAGCCCTTTATCTACTACGTGGTGGCAATCATGGTCCATTGTCTATTCTGAATGTGATGTTTTTACATTCTCCTCAAAGCGCAATATTAAGTGCTGTGATCTTCAATGCTTTAATTATTATCGCCTTAATTCCTCTTGCCCTTCGCGGTGTTCAGTACAAAGCGCAATCTGCAAATACACTTTTGAGAAAAAATATTTTAGTTTACGGGCTCGGAGGAATAATAGCGCCTTTTGCTGGGATCAAATTTATTGATCTTATCATCACTTTTTTTGGCTTGATAGGATGAGGACGGATTCATGAAAAAGATGTGGAATAATGTACGAATGTTTCTTTGGATGACATTTCTAACGGGGATCATATACCCTCTGTTAATCACAGCAATTGCCCAGCTCACAATGAAACAAAAAGCGGATGGAGATTTCCTTTCTTCTAAAGAAACAATAGTGGGAGCCACACTAATCGCTCAAAAATTCGAAAGCGATAAATACTTTTGGGCACGCCCCTCATCTGTTGACTATAACCCTCTGCCTTCAGGGGGAAGTAACTTGGGCCCTACGAGCGCAGCTTTAAAGAAAGCCGTTGAAGAACGGCAAGAAAAGATCATCAAGGCGTATAGCGTCGATAAAGATAAAATACCGGCTGAACTCTTGTTTGCTTCAGGAAGTGGGCTAGATCCTCATATCAACGTTTCCACTGCCTATTTTCAAATTGAGCGTGTTGCGAAATCAAGAGGGTTAGAAAGCAAGGACATTAAGGGTTTGGTTGATAATATGATCATAAAACGTGGCTTAGGATTTTTAGGAGAAGCATGTGTAAATGTTCTCGTGCTCAATAAGGCATTAGATGAGCTTCCACAAAACTTAGATAAGGCCGCTAAAGGAATATAGGAGAAAAATGAAAAGATATGCAATTTTAGCTTTCCTTATCACAGCAAGCTATGGACACACACAGCAAACTGAATACTACTATCCCGCAGAATACTCCTATCCCTCATACGAATACAATTATCCCGTAGAGTATTCCTACCCAGAGTATAACGATCAAAACAACTATTATTATGACAATCAATCTAATTCCAATGCCAAAGCTAATAATTCAGATAAAATAAATAAGGCATCCGCGCCTAATCAAAATCCTTCAACACCAGAAGGCTCTCAAAAGACATCTGATCAGTCTAGTCAAGAAGAAAAATCTACCCAACCTAAAGATGCAAACGGTGGGAAAGATAAGGATAACAAACAGGAGTCGGATAAATCGGATAAGTCAGATAACAAAGAAGAGTCTGACAAGAAGGAAGAAGATAAGAAAGAGGAAGCTCCTTCCCCTGCACCCTACCCGTCAATGTCGGCGGGTCTATCAGCTAATCCCCATCCGGCGATTTTCGATGCGGGACCATTCTGCAAGCTAACGGTCACTGGTGTGCTTTCTGGAATAGGATTTTGGCAAACCAACCCTGCCGTAGATTTTTTTGGTCATAAGAATGAAAGAGGCTATGTCGACATTAGCAATGCCACTGTCATTCTTAACAAGACTGAAGGAAAGATCCAATTTTTCATCCAAGCAGGTGCTTATTCGATACCAGCACTTGGTGTTCCCTATGTTAAATCCCATAAGTTTGATCGCAAAACATTTGGTTTCATCCAGCAGGGTTTTGTGAAGTTTGAACCTAACAAAATATTCGATATCAAAATTGGGGCCCTTCCCACATTGATAGGAGCTGAATCTACGTTCACCTTCGAAAACTTTAATATTGAGCGCGGTCTCTTATGGAACCAGGAGAACGCTGTCACGAAGGGGATTCAGCTAGACTTTTCAAAAGATCCGTGGACAGTGTCCGTTTCATGGAATGATGGTTTTTATACAGATCAATATACCTCTGCCTCCGCCCTTATTACCTACACATTTAAAAACAAAGATACTTTGACAGCAGCGGCAATGGGTAATTATTTTGGAAAAGTAAGGCATGATAGCTTTGTTGCTCCCGTTGCGCTTGCCAATAGTCAAGTCTACAATCTAATCTACACTTGCATTAGAGGGTGTTGGGTATTCAATCCTTACATTCAATACACAATCGTTCCAACAGTGCATTGTAGGACGCCTTCAGGATCAACAATTGGCGCTGCGATGCTCGCAAAATACAGTTTTAATGACGAAATTAGCTGTTCAGGACGCATAGAGGCCATCAATTCAAGTGGCCGGGCAAACTTACTCTATGGACCACGTAGCAGTGCGTGGTCTATCACCCTCACACCAACCTATCAGAAAGGCATTTTCTTTTGCCGAGCAGAGGGTTCTTATGTGTCAATAATCTCTGGGAAAAATGGTTTCATGTTTGGTCACAATGGCCGAAAAAATAATCAAACCCGATTGTTTGTGGAAACAGGTGTGATTTTTTAAAAATTTTCGACACTAGAATTTATCTATATCTATCGGATATTTATTGAAATACCTATAAAAGATACTGAAAAGCCTTCTGTATTACAGTAACACTGTAACATAATGGTTAGTGCCGCCTAATTTATGAGTGGCCCAAAACGTTCCTCAATAACAAAGTATTTGATGGATTTGAAAACAAGTTCTGTTAGCTAGACGAATACCGTCTTTAATTTCTTTTGGTCGTCCCATTACATAGACCTATAAAGTAGTAAGTTACCACCATAAACGAGGGATGTGGAAATGTTCAACGACTTCAATCAGGCATTAATTCTTTTGGCGAAAGTTCTAAAGCTTTTGCTAAATTTACAAGGCTTTCGATAGAGGGGTTTCGTTCGCCTCTTTCGATTCCTCCTATGTAGTTAACGTGAAAATTTGCTCTTTCTGCCAATTGTTCTTGCGTAAGACCTAATTCGTATCGACGTAATCGTACTTTTTTAGCTAACTCCGTCAGTATTTGTGACTTTCCTTTCGCCATTCTCTGAAGTGGCCGGGAGTCGTTGGACAAAAAGAGCGAGAAAATAAGTTACATTTACCTCTCTTTTTGGACGTTTAAGAATTCATTCACAATATATTCTCAAGCCTACCGCAGCCTCCACAGGAGAACTGGCGGCAGCTTTATTTGCCGGATACGTACATTTTTGGTTGTATCTGTAATGGAGCGAAGTATCTAAAGGTTGGGAAGGGGTCCTTGCAGCCAAAAGTTGCTGCTACTGTTCAGGTGTTAACCGAAAAAGCTCTTGTTGACCGCTTTCTTCCTTTAAATGAAGAGTTATCCACTCAATCAGATGCACTTGTCTATCTCGATATTCGTGGCGTTAAAAATCCGTCTACAAAGGGGCGCAATGTCCGATATCGTGTTGCCGCGTCAAAGGGATGGAATTGCTTTTTTGATGTTACTTGGGATAGCAGCATTGTTTCTGTAAACGAGCATGCTTCGATTTTAAACGATGCCGGTAGCTTTGTCGGTCTTGGGGATGGAAGGTCTATCGGGTTTGGTAGATTCAAGGTTTTTGGTTTTAAGGTTGAGGATCACAGCTCATAGATTTCATGTGGCATGCCGTGGTTGGGTGCGGTCTGGATCGGTCCGGCGCGGTTCGGTGTGGTGAGGCATGGTGGGCTATGGCTGGGCTTGGTAAGGATTGGTGTGGGGCCGCTGTATAGCGGCCATTTAATTCGGGGTTGTGCTTCATGCCTAAAAGCAGACAAAAAACGGAAATTTGGCGTCAAACTAGAAGAAAGGTTTTTGAAAGGGATCTAGGGCTCTGTCAAAGATGTGGTAAGGGGCTTCAGTTAAAGGCGTGTCATGTGGATCATATTGTTTCGGGGAAGCTCGGGAGCAACCATATAGATAATTTAAGATTGCTTTGTCGGTATTGTCACACTCTTCGAGCGGATAAACGACATAGAGGAATGGTGTCTTCAGCATTATGTCAAGGATTGATTGGACCGGATTGGCGAGATCATCTTTGGGAAGGTTAAAAAAGGTAAGTTTATGGGAAAGAAAGGTTTAGAGATAGCGGATAGCATTGTGCAGAAGATTTTTGATTTTTTAATCTTATTGATTGGGTTTGTAATATTCTTATTCGCAATCTTTATGTACTTCAGAGGAGATTATCTGAATTGTCAGTGCTTGTTGCTTATGCTGTTGATTTGCTCAATAAAAAACTGGAAGGATTTTTTAAAGCGAAAGGACAAAAAACTGTTAGATGAAATGAAAAAACAAGAAGGGAAAAATGAGTCGATATAATCTGTCTGATTTCATAAATAAGCAAGTTGATGTGGCTGTTAGTATAGAAAAAGTGCGAATGGCAGAGAAATTCATCTCCGAAAAGCAAATGCATTTTGAAATGCAATATGCTGTAGATTTATTGAATGAAGCCCTCTCTGGATTTAAAAGATTGACGAACACTCAAGAGCTTGATAACGGAAGCTATAAAAAGGATCCAGCTTTCCTTTCCCTAGTAGAGCAATCTCATGATGACCTTGGAGATCAGCTAAGCTGTTTCTGACAGATGATTGAAAAACGATAACGGAAATAATAAATCGCTTTCGTTAATATTTAAATATTCATCATATTGTTTTGGAAATGAAAACCTTGTTTTGTTATGTTTCGCAGTCTTACCATGCGGTTGTAATTTATTTAGAAAATGTCGGACATTCCTTTTGCTTAAAAAAATCTCTCCTTTGCGTCCAATCTAACGTTGGGTACCGTTCTAATTCATCCATGGTACAGCCTAGATTGGCCATTCTACGGATGGTTTCGCGATCAATTCCTAGTTTTTTAGATAGAGCTGTGCAGCTGATATTTTTGCCATCAATTTGTAGTGTAATTCTGCGGTTGTTTGTTTGTTCTTCAGCTGTTTCCCATCGGATATTTCCAATTTCATAGCCTTTTTCATTATCTATACGGCCAATGCTAAAGTTTTCAGAGGGACGCTTTCCTATGTCTGTAAAAAACTTCAGGAAATCGTATCGGTATTCATCACAAATCGTTATCCCACGTCCTCCATAGTTGTGGTATTCATGGCTGTTTTGGTTACAACAGCGTTGAACTATGTTACACCACAGTAAGCGTCTAATTTAGCCATCTTCTGATATTTGAAGCCTACTGTTATTTTCATGCGAAAAAACAGGAGGACACATGGCAAAGCCTTTTTCTGAAGAACTCAAACACCAATGGAAAGAAAATATCCTTAAACAACGCCAAAGCAAGCTTTCTATGGCTTCATGGTGTCGTCAAAACGGAGTCGCAGTTCATACGTTTTATTATTGGCAAAACAGATTATTTCCAAAACCAGCTTTCAGTCGTTCCGCTTTTACTGAAGTAATCCAGGAAAATAGTAAGTCCCTTACAGAAATTATCCTCGAATACAATGGTTTTAACATCCATCTTAATGAAAATTTTAATCCTTCCATTCTAAAAAAATGCTTGGAGGTTATAAAAAAATGTTAAGTATTCCGGGAAACGCACGCCTTTTCATTTGTCAACATCCTGTGAATATGCGTAAAAGTTTTGAAGGGCTTAGCGCGCTTGTCGAAGAACTTTTCCCGGAAGAATTGCTTTCGGGATCCTTATTCATTTTTCTAAATCGCCGAAAAGATCATATGAAAGTATTTTTCTGGGATAAAGATGGTCTGGTAATTTGGTTTAAACGTCTCGAAAAGGGATCTTTTGCATGGAAATGGGGAAACGATCATCAAATTGATCGTAGGACATTTTTCATGCTTCTTGAAGGCGTGATTCCCAAAAGATTACAAGTTCGTTACAATATATCTTGAAGCTGTTTTTTTTTCAGAAATCGCTTGATTTTTTATTAAGATTTTAAGTAAAATCATGCTCATGATAACACCTGAATTAATCACATCAGAACATTCAAGTAGAGATTTTCTTCTTAACGAAATCACAGCCCGTGATGAAAAAATTGTCCATTTAGATCAAAAAATCCATCATCTTGAAGAGCAGTTGGCTTGGTTCAAACGTCAAATCTTTGGCAAACGCTCTGAAAGAGAAGCCTCCGATTTGAATAGTCAACAACTACTTTTTGAAGGCTTTGAAAGTCCAGCGCATGAAAAAGAAAAGAAAAAGATTGTAGCTTCACATACTCGTAAAAATCCTGACCTTACCGGAAAAGACAAAATCACTCTTCCGGACGATCTGCCTGTAGAAACTATATTTCTTGATATCCCTAATGAACAAAAAACATGCCAAGAGACTGGAAAGCCGCTTGTTCAGATTGGCGTAGAAATTTCCCATAAGCTAGCACATAAACCAGGCTCTTATTATATCAAAGAAATTGTTCGTCCTAAGTATGTTCATCCAAACCGTGAAGAAAATGGCATTTTAACAGCAGATCTTCCGGACAGCTTATTGCCAAAATGCCGTGCAGATGATAGCTTGCTTGCAGAGATTGTCACTAAAAAATTTGCCGATCATTTGCCTCTTAACCGCATTGCAGAGATTTTAGGCCGTGAAGGCATCAAGATCAGTCGAAAATTGCTTTCACAATGGGTGATAAGATCTGCCATTGCTCTTAAACCGCTTTATGATGAAATGCTAAAAAGAGTTTTGTCCAGTAAAAACATTTTTATCGATGAAACACCAGTGAAGCTTTGGGAACCTGAAAAGTGTAAGCAAGCCTATATGTGGGTGGTAGTTGGGGGTTGCGAAGCCAATCCCGCGTATCGGATCTATGAATTTAAGGAAGATCGTTGTCATCATAATGTTTTAGATATACTGAAAGATTATCGCGGCGGCCTTCACTCAGATAAATATGCAGCTTATCAAAGGCTTGCAGAAATGAAAATCATTACATGGTTTCCTTGTTTTAGTCATATTCGAAGAAAGTTTTTCGAAGCTGAAGCTGGCGATCCGGCTTTTCGCAAATGGGTTTTAAGAAAGATACGCTATCTTTTCATGTTTGAAAGAGTTGCCTGGAACCGCTCTCCTGAAGAGCGCCTAAAAATACGCCGGGAAAAAGAAATACCCATTATTGATGAACTGATCGAAAAGATTAAGGGTAAGCTTATGGACGGTAAAATTTTACCTAAATCAAAGCTGAAAGAAGCTATGGGATATTTTTGCGGCTTAATTCCTTACTTGAAAAACTATGCAAAAGATGCTTTTGCAAGATTGGACAACAATGTAGCTGAAAGAGCCGTCCGACCGCTTGCCATCGGAAGAAAAAATTGGCTTTTCTTTGGCAGTCCTGATGGTGGTGAAGCTGGCGCTATTCTTTTTTCTCTCGTGCAAACTTGTCGAGGTTTAGGGATTAACCCTCGTGAGTATTTAGAAGACATCATGAAACGAATTATGAGACACAATAGTCAGAAACTTGACGAGTTGTTGCCGGACCAATGGTTAAAAAGCCGCAATCAAAACCATATTTCTTAATTTCTGCCCAGATGGGCAGATTTCTCGCTTACAGATACCGATCAAGCTCTCCATGAAACGAGACAAGCAATTCTCAGTGGTACTCTTACACTGTTTGAAGCTGCTTTCATGGCACAAGGTGTATTAATTCGGGCAGATATTCTTACGCGCACATCAATTGATTCCGCTTGGCAACTTTACGAGGTTAAAGCAACAACATACCGATCAGTTGATGCTTCTTCAAAGAGTGAATACAACCGTGACCTTGCTATACAACCTCATTTCCCGTGAGAATTATAACTAGGTCTAATACAAATCACTAAATATCAACGTTTTGAAATGTAAATCCTAAAGTTCTTTCCTTTTTACATAGTTATAATTATAACCATGTAAAAAGGAGATCGTATGACCTATCGAGTACATCAGGTGAACAAGAAAACTGGCATCATATATGTTTATGAGGCTGTTTCATGCTGGGATAAGGAAAAAAAACAAGCGCGTAACAAACAGGTTTGCATTGGCAAACTTGATCCTGTTAACGGAGATTTCATTCCAGCCAAGCGTCTTGCGCCTGAACAGGCTGCTGTTAGAGATCCGATTGTCACAGCATCTGCCGAGATAGTGGGGTCTTCTATTATTCTTGACACCATTACCGACCAGTTAGGCTTGGAAGGTATGTTAAAAGCCTGCTTTCCCAAGGAGTATCGACAGATTCTAACAATGGCTTATTATCTTGTTTCCCAGGGAGGTCCTTTGAGCCACTGCGGGACGTGGTGCAAAAGTCATGCACATCCTTTCGACGTACCTTTGACAAGTCAGTGCATAACAGAAATCCTTCGCTCAATTAGCATCGATGGAAAGCAAACCTTCTTCAACAAGTGGATGAAGAAGGTTTTGGAAGATGATTATCTCTGCTATGACATCACTTCTATCTCCTCCTACTCCGAATTTAACGAATTCATCAAATATGGACACAACCGTGATAATGAGAAGTTACCACAGTTGAATCTCGCCATACTTTTCGGTCAGAAGGGACGCTTGCCTGTGTATTTTCAACGCCTTCCAGGAAATATCACCGACGTCACCACTCTGCACGGCCTTCTGAAGACTTTTAAAACTTTGGAAATGAAATCATTCCACTATGTTATGGATAAGGGATTTTATAGTAAAAAGAATGTTGATGAACTACTTATCTCAAGAGATAAGTTTATTCTGTCCGTTCCTTTGAATAACAAGTGGGTACAACATGCGATCGATGATATTCATGAAGTCATTCATGGGCCCGAGGGCTATCGAAAGCTTGATGACGAAATTCTTTATGTTCACACTCGTCTGTATCCATGTGGAAAGGAAAATCGTCGCTGCTACCTTTACCTTTACTACAACGCTTACGCTAGGGCGGTGGCTGTTGATCGGTTTAATGCAGAACTGGTGAAATACAGGGAGGAGCTTGAGTCTGGAAAACTAGTTGAAGAACACCAGGAATCCTACGACGATTTTTTTGTGATAAAAACAACCCCTAAGCGTGGTACACAAGTTTCATACAACACTCAAGCTGTTAGTCAGTATATCAATCGCTATTCAGGATTTCAGGCATTGCTCACTAATAGCATTAAAGCCCCAATAGAAGCTATGCAGATATACCGAGATAAAGACGTAGTGGAGAAATGCTTTGATGACCTTAAAAATCAGCTGGACATGAAGCGGCTACGTATGCATAGCTCTGCAACGGTTGACGGCAGGCTTTTCGTACAGTTCATCGCTCTCATCTACATCAGTGCCTTACGCAGGGAAATGAGGAAGTCTACTCTTATTGAACGATACACTGTTCGTGAACTTCTGCAAGAAATGGATACGTTAACCAAAGTAAAGTACTCTGGCAAGTACGGATATATCCTCACCGAGATAACAAAGCCACAACGGGAAATTTTGAAAGACTTGAACATTGCCCTCCCGAGCAAAGCCTAGTTATAATTTTTACGGGAAATGAGGATACAAACTTGGGTGCTTCAAGAGAGTGGAATTGGGTTGGCAGGGATTTTTCTCATGCACCTTCATCATGAATGTTCATTTCCAGAAATGGAAAACTTGTTCAAAGTCATCGATTATACTCAAGAGATAGGACCGCTTTTAGAAAACATTAGTATCGACATTCAATCGCTGCAAAAGGTTTTGCTATCAGATCAACTCCCTAACGTAGGTATAGGACAACATTGCGAGAAACCGCGTGAATGTCAATTTAATAACATATGCTGGAAAGACATTCCAACGTATAGCGTATTCAACATTCCGAGGGCACTCAATAAGTGGAAGCTACTTGAAGAGGATCGATTTTCTGCGGCTCAGCTAGTTGATACTGATTTTAACTCAGAAAAACAGAAGCGAGCACTTCGATGTTACCAAACGAATCAACCGTTCTACGATCTTCAAGCTGCTCGCGCTTTATTGGAAACTTGGGCATATCCGATCAGCTACTTTGATCTTGAGGCTGTTAGTTATCCAATTCCCCGATACAATAACAGTCGTCCTTATCAGGATTTGCCTTTTCAGTTTAGCTGCCATATTCAAAGGTCCCCAGACGCTGAATTAGAGCATTATGAATTTTTATTTGATGCTGATGCTGACCCTCGAGAGGCATTTATCAATGAAATGCTCAAAACTCTCCCCGCAGAAGGGTCGATTGTTGTTTATCACCAAACTTATGAAATCTCCAAACTTACAGAGCTTGCCAAAGACTTTCCTCAATATGAAGCTTTAATCAAATCACTACTTCCCCGCATCGTCGATCTTAAAAAAGTGATCGAGGCAAGCGTATATCATCCGGAATTTCTTGGCAGCTACAGTATCAAAAAGGTTGCGCCAGTGCTTTTAGGGCAAAATGTAAGCTACGATCACCTTGCTGTTGGAGACGGTATGGAGGCTGTCTGTAGGTATCAGGAGCTTATCAAATTAGCTCATCACGCCCTGAACTACATTGAGATCCGTAAAAATTTATTAGATTACTGCAGGCAGGATACTCTATTGATGGTTCGATTGCATGCATGGCTCTCTGCCAAAACTCGATAACAAGTTTTTCTAAGTGATTTTTTTTCCAAAGAAAAATCCCACTATGGTTCCAATTATCGGCAGTATGCTCGTGAGATATTCTTTTGGCTCAATTTTTGTATCAAAAATGCAGATGATAGGCACATTCAGTATTAAAACTAACGCAATTAGTCCACAAATATTAAAGGGCGCGTTACCTTCAGTTCCAAAAAATTTTCCTAATTGGCCAGCCTTGAGATCCATTTCTTTCACTTTCAAGGCTGTTTTGTCTATGTTGCTTTTTGAACTAATGTTAATGGGACCTTCATCAGGAGTCATCCTGTTCCCCCTTGTCTTTCGTAGGCAAGAGTTGCAATGGTTCCAAGGCATGTAGAGTAAGGAATCCACAGTTTGAACAAGCGATGATGACACTTGGAACCATAGGGCCACCAACTAGAAAGAGATTTGGATTGTCATTAATGGGAAGAAATGTCTGGCCAACAACTTCAAAATTCTTTGCCCCACAGCGGGGGCATGGCAACTTTACTCCTTTATTCAACAAGGCATTCGCCACCTCTGTTTTCTTTTTTTCATCCATATAGCTGCTCACTTTGAAGCTATGTTATACCATGCGCAAAGGAAACCTTTCAAGAAAAAGTCACATTCTCAAAGATTTCAAATTGTCAGCAAATTGTCCTTTGTCTTATCTTCATAGCTTCTTAACAGAGCTTCCGCAAAAGAGATAAAAAAAATATATGACTATTCCTCGTTGGCTTTTGGCAATTTTTACTTTGTGTCTATATCTACCTGCTCTTTCAGCCGGTCAGTTACAATTTGTGTCTACTGAGTCTGATCCAGACGCCTTCATTCAAAATAGTGTGAATGTCATCAATGGCGATTATTGTGAATCCACTACAGATCTGGTGATTACAGGGCCTGATGCTTTGGTGTTACAGCGTTTTTATAGTACAAAAGACCCTATTACAGGGGTTCAAGCCGGCGGATGGAGAATGCTCCCTCAACGATTTCTTGTCGTTGGCAAGGATGCTTCTGGAAAATCATGTACCGTGGGTAAAGATCGATTTGAATGGACCACTGCTTTTACGGGAGAGCGCTCGGGTGGAATCCTCCCTTACAGTGGGTGGAGAAATACGAACGGATCCACTAAAGACCCACTCAAGATCGATATCTTAAATAATGCCGTGGGACTAGTTAATACTTATGCTCAAGAAATTAATGGACAGACCAATCATCAAAATAACCTTCTTCATTGCAAAGGTGATACATGCGAACTCAGTTTAGGTGATGGGACTAGGCGCATTTATCAACGTGTAAACGACCTACCTTCACAGTTGTTAGGAGAAGAGATAACTCCAATCATGGCAGCTCAGGTCATAGATCCTGCTTACTTTCTTTTGGTACAGGAAGTGCTTCCCAGTGGTAATCGGCTGTTTTTTTCGTATGATGAAGTCCATCATTTGATTGCAATAGAGATGAAAAACCCATCGGGCAAGCCCCTCTCTTGGATCCATTTCTCGTATGAATTTGGTGAAAATAAATCTCAGGTTTACATCACAACAAGCGATAATAGAGAGCTTACCTATCACTTTATTACCGATCAATTGACCCAGGTCAGCGGCTCCCATTCCATTTCAGTGACTTATGAATATGATGGTATTTTTTTAGTAAAAAAAATATTGCCAGATGGGCGTTTTGTTGAAATTGCCTACCAAGATGAGAGAGTTCAAGCCCTAAAAGGACCACATGCTCATTCCGGTAAAGCAGAAAGAGCGCATACTTTTTCTTACGGCAAAGATTATACCGACGCTTTTGATGCCATGGGAGTTAGGACGCGTTATATTTACGACAAACGCTCTCAACTAACGGCGATTGAGCGCTATGATCATTTAGGCAAACTCTATCGAAGCGAGCAAAAATTCTGGGGTAAAACAAAGTCCGATGCTGGTCTTCTTTTAGCTAAAACAATTGGCGATGGAAATGAACGCATTTACTCGTACCGCTGCTTTCAATATGACAAATCAGGCAACGTCCTAGAAGAGAGACTCTATGGCAACTTAACAGGTAAACAAGAAGTTTCCCTACAAGTTTCACTTGATGGCAAGCTCTCAAACTCAGATGAAGAAGAGTGTCATGTAAAGACATTCGGCTATTCAACGGATGGTTTTAATCTACTAACTAAAATGGGCGATTGTAAAGGCAATCAAACACTTTATATCTATAAGCCAGGAACTAATCTTCTGTTGAGAAAATTGATCTATGACAAAGGTAACATCAAAAAACGTACCTTCCAGTCTTATAATGAGGATGGAGTCTGCATTAAAGTAATTGAAGATGATGGTTCTCAGGAGGAAGAATCTAAAATTTATGGTTGGAGCGTTACCGAAAGGCAGATCAAAGAAATTCAACCGAAAACGGCTTTGCCAGGTGTAGGTCTTCCAGAAGTTATTCAGGAAAAAGCGTTAGATTTGAAAACAAAAAAAGAAATTTTGATCAAAAAATTGGTTAACACCTACGACACGCAATCCAATTTACTCTCCTGCGATACCTATGATGCCAATGGTGAATATGCATTCACAGAAAAGAGAACTTATATTCCCATAGGAAAAGTCGCTTCCCAAACTGATGCTGTTGGAAGAGAGGTTCTTTATACCTATGACGGAATTGGCAATGAAATCTCTCGCTTTATACCTCTTGAAAATAGATCAATAAGCACGACTTATGATTTTCACAATCTGCCAATTCAAATTGTCGAAAACAACTCTGATGAGTCAATCACTCTTTACAACTCTTACGATGTTTTAGGCAGGAAAATCGCTACCACTGATCGCTTTGGTCAAACAACTCATTACGAATATGATTCCTTCCACAGGCTGACAAAGGTCATTCATCCGGAAGTCCTAGGTGAAAATGAACAAACCGTTCATCCGACTTTCCATTATACCTATGATATTTTTGGCAATGTCTTGGAGCTAACAGATGCCAAAGGATTTATTACAACGAAATCTTATAACTTAAGGGGAGATCCCACAAGAATTTACTATCCCGATGGCTCTTCTGAACTTTTCAAATATGATCCAGAAGGAAGTCTTCATCGATCACTCACTCGAGAGCAAATCATCACTGTCTATGAATATGATTATTTAGGAAGACCGATTTATGAAGAAAGCTCGACCGCTGGAGAAACAGGGGTCTCTGGTTTTCTACAATCTAAGTCTTATCAATACAATGGGTTTCGCTGCACTTATGAAAAAGATGATGACCAGATCAAACGCTATTCTTTTGATCCCGCAGGAAGACTGGCCACTATTACACAATATAGTAGCGGACAGAGTGAAAAAAGCCCTGATGCAAGGGTGACAGAATTTATCTACGATTCATTTGGCCGTATACAGCAAAGTAAAGTGTGGTTCGATACAGGACCGCTAGATTATGCGTTAGAATGTTATTCCTATGATCTTTCAGGTAACATTACTGAAAAACGGATCGAAGATGCTACAAATGCCGTTCTCTTGCAAAAATACTACACCTACAATTTACAGGGGCAATGCGAAGAAGAATATACTCTTGAAAATGGCAAGAGGATTCTTGTTAAAACTATTTATAACTCTCAAGGAGAGCCTATTTGTTATATCGATGGACTTGGACACGAAACCAAAATCATCATCGATAATCACCATCTCAACACTCTCGGTCAAACTGTCTTAAAGAAAACACTGATTAATCCTTTAGGCATTCAAACAGAAATGGAGTTTGATGCTCTTGGCAGGCTTTACTCTCTTTCTAAAAAAGACCCCTTTGGCATTTTACTCTCTTCGCAAAAACATCTCTATGACGCCCTTGGCAATAAAGCTTCGGAAATCCACGATCAAATCATCAACGGTAAAATCGTGGACTCTCAGAAAACAGAATGGGTCTATGGACCCATGGGACGATTGGAAGAAGAAACTCAAGCAGCGGGTTCTCCTCTTTCAAAGAAGATTTATTATGAGTATAACACTCTCGGAAAGCTGACTAGTAAAAATCTATCCGGAACTGCCATTCAGTACACTCACAACAAGGATGGCAATCTACACAAAATCGAATCTTCCCATAGTAAAAAAGAGCTGCAAATTTCCAATAGCTATTCTTATGATCGCAAAGGGAATATCACTTCCGCTTACTCTCTTCAGGGAAAATCGGTCCAAAAAACCTATAACCCCTTTAATCAAGTCAGTAAAGAAACTATCAAAGATGGTGAAGGAACCTATACCCTCGAATATTCTTATGATCGCAAAGGACGCTTGAAAACCATAACCCTTCCTGACCAATCAAAAATCGCCTATACCTACGATGCCGTATTTGGTCGAGAAGTCAATCGAATCTCTTCTCAAGGAGAAATTCTTTATACTCACACTTATGACTCTTACGACCTCCAAGGAAAGCTTATCTCAGAAAACCATATTGGTTATGCAGGTTCTCAGGAATACACATACAATTTGAATGGTCAAAAGATCGCAACTAAAAGCGACTTTTTCAACGAAGAGATTGTTCGAGATGTTTTAGGACGCGTCACAGAAGTCAAAGGAGAAAAGCCTGAGCATTACATTTACAATGATCTTTCACAGTTAATTTCTGAGAAAAAACACACTCACGCTTATGACTCATTAGACAATCGCATTCAGGCCAATAATGATGAACTTGTTTACAATGCACTCAACCAATTAATCTCTCACGCAAATACAGAATTTTCCTACGATGCTCAAGGCAATCTTTTACGAAAAGTGCTCGATGGAGAAGAAACGCGTTTTGAAAGCAACATCCTCTCTCAGCTCACAACAATTGAAAAAGCAGATCAAACAGCTCTCACCTTTTCTTATGATCCTTTTGGCAGGCTATTAGTCGAAAAGCATCTTGACGTCAAAGGAAAAAACAAAAAAACTCTTACTACTACACGCTATCTTTATTTGGGTTATCAAGAAATCGGCACCCTTTCTCCAACAGGAACCATTGAAAGTCTAAAAATTCCAGGAATACATGGAGATGAACTTTCTCCCAAAAGCGTTGCCTTTGAAATTAAAGGAGAAACTTACGTACCACTTCATGATATTGCCGGAAATGTCGTCCGCCTCATCGACTCTCAAAATCGACAAGTCATTGAAAGCTATGAATACACTGCTTTTGGGCAAGTATCGATTTTTAATTCAGAAGGTGAACAAGAAGATGCTTCTCTTGTTGGCAATCCTTGGCAATTTGCCGAAAAGAGAATCGATGACAAATCTGGGCTTATTCTATTCGGGCTTCGCTTTTATGATCCAAATATCGGCAGATGGATTAGCCAAGATCCCGCCGGAGGCCTCGATGGCCCAAACTCTTATGCTTATCTTCACAATAATCCTTTGAACCATCTCGATCGTTTTGGCTTAGCCACTGAATCTAATTCGGATAAGTTCGATGGATATATGTATGGTGAGGTCGAATCCCACTGTTATTGCGAAAAGCATCGTACCTGTAAACGTGGCGGAGATATCGGAAAAACTGCGGGCTCGCACCTTCCTCAAGTCACTTATCTTGATGATTTTGAGCAAAAGCATCCCAATTATGAAGGTTCGAAAACTTTTGATTTAAGCGCAAATGGATTTCCCAACCTACCCAATGATTTAGGAATCGGCTTCATCAATGGAATTTGGAATGATGCCAAAGGCTCTAGAGAAAGCACTGAATATCTTTCTAAACTATCAGGTGGTTATAACATTCACGCCGTTTTTAATGCGACGCATGGCACCTGTGCTGATTTAAAAGAGTGCAAGAAAGGTCTGAATTATATTGCAACAGAACCAGTCAAACAGCTCCACAAAATGTGGAACAGTTTTTTCGAGAAAAGTTCCGCAAATTCTAAATTCTTGATGATTTGTCATAGTCAGGGAGCTATTCATGTCAGAAATGCACTCCTAGACTATCCACCCGAACTTCGTGAAAGAATATTAGTCGTTGCCATTGCGCCTGCAGCTTATATTTATCAAGAAACTTGCGCTAAAGTCATTCACTATCGAGCAGAGTGGTGGAGAGATTTTGTGCCGAGATTCGACAGAGCTGGTGCTAGAAGAGAAAAAGACTCCATCGTTACTATTTCTTCCCATCCCAAAGCAGCAGCTTTTGATCATGAATTCATGAGCCCTACTTATCAAGAAAAACTTCAGTATCACATAAGAAGATACATTAAATCTCAAGGTAACGTTTTATGAAATCAATAGTTTTAGCTTCAGTCCTAACTTTATTAATTTTCACAGGTTTCATTATGGCTAGTAGTAAACAAGAATATCATCCTTCTAAGGGAGAGCAACTTGTAAATAGTTTATTGGCTAAGGCGGCAAAAACTATTAAAGATAAATATAATATAAAACCCAGTGGTGTGGGTGTTGCAATGCCAGGAGGACCTATACAAGAAGTTACTTTATGTTTTGATACAAAATACCCTTATAATAAAGAGCAGTTAAGGGAATTGCTAATAAAATCATCTGCGGAAGTATTACGCCAAGTGAATGAAAATAAAGAGATTCAAGAATTCCTTAAGGAGAAACCTTTTACCATAAAAAACATTGAAATCGTAATTTATAATCATGATGAAAAAGGTTTTGGTTTGAAAGATCCCCAGGTTTCAGTCGCAAATATTTCCCAAGGTCGATTAAATTACAGCACCATCGATCCTGAAGATAGTTTTAAATACAAAAACGAATATGAAGAAAGTTATGAGGAAGCTTTAAAAGCTCTATCAGCTCCTTGAAGAATAAATAACCTCACATGATTGTGCACAAAATTGGTTCTAAACGATGATTTAAGGAAAAACAATGCAACGAATTTTTATTGTTCTGTATTCGCTATTTGCATACATGTTCATCATGAATCCTCTTATAGCAATAGCTCCCCAAGGCAAGCAAGATGTGAAAAATGATTTGCGTATTTTAGAGTTGCTACCAAATCTTTTATGTCCTTTAGTTGTGAATCCCGGTATTCCTGCAGAATTTGTTGCTCTTTCTCCTAATGGAATTTTAGATCCGTATGATTTTATTTATTGGGGTCCCAAGAATGCTCTAACAGCTTATTTTAAGGATCCTTCTTCTTTAAAAGTCCCTCTTATACGAGTGAAATTAAGTGAAATGGTGGCTCAGACAGGTCCAAATTCATTTCATAAAAGCTTCATGGAATACCTTAAAAAGTTGAAACAAGAAGATCCTAATGGATTTGCTTCTATTGAGACTCAATGGGGAGATTATCCTGTGCTTGCAATTAGAAGTATATTGGAAGGTCAGCTAAGTTTCACGGCTTGGGTAGGTTTAAATGATCCAGAAGCTGGTTGGACTTTGATGTTTGACCTTGTTTATCCAGATAAGAAAGGTCATCCAACTAAGAAGGATCGTCAGCTTTGGGAAAGTTTACTCACGAAAACCACACAATTGCAAGATGGCGATTATTTTAAAGCTTGTGGCCAAGATCTACAGGAAGGGTACACCCTTGTGAATGTTGGCGGAGCAAAATTGAAAATGATTGCAGAGAAGAGGCAAAGCGACGGGACACTACAAGTTGTTGTCATTCCTGAGAGCTTGAATGTTGAATTCCGTTACGTTGATATGATGGAATGCGCGATGGGCGCCAAGTGGAAACAGGGTGAACCGATGGTTAAAGTTTATGGAGAAATTGTGTTCAATGACAAGAACCTTAAAGCTACCACCAATTACGTCACATCTATCTTCTTTAAGACTGTACCAAATTTTTCATTCAAAAAAGATGATGAAAAAAAGTCCTTATTTTTTCAAAAAATTTGTGAAAAGACGGATTAAGTCAATAGTTCGTCTTTAGTTCTTTGAACCTTGACTCAATCATTTAATCTTTTTACGCAATTTTTACGCACTCGGTGGGAAAAGAGTGGTGTAAAATAGCGTAAATGAGCACAATTGGCACTTTCATAAACCGCTATTTTCACTGTGCCTATGTACTCTCTTTTACGCTCTCTTACGAAAGATCAACCGACTCATAACCCGCTGGTCCTTGGTTCAAGTCCAAGTTGCCCCATCCTTTTGGACACTGCTTGTAGTCTACTAGGGTAGTAAATGGTTCACAAGTCTCTATAGAGAGGTTTTTGCCGTCTAATTTCAAGTTCTGAAACACAAAATTCAAAAGTTGACGTTTTTCATCCACTTCAGAACTCTCGAAAATCTCCCTGGTACGAGCTGCTAGATTCATAACCATATTAGCCGTGATGTAGAAGTTTTGATCGGCCTTTTCATGTCGGGTCATCTGCTCTGTGATTTCAACCTGGCGAGCTTTGTAGTCTTTAACTTTATCGAGATACATTTTCTCATCAATAAGCCCATCCAATTTATCGTCGTACATCTGGTTGATTCGCTTTTGAATGCGGTCCTGCTCTTTTCGTAGAGTTGTCAAGCTTTCGGTGTGGAAAAGACTCTCCGATTCATGGATTTTCTTTAGATAAGCCGTAACTTCAGTAATTTGGTCCTCACTTAAGGCAATATGATCAAAATACTGTGATAGGGATTCAACCAACGGTTCTTCTCTTATATAAACTTTTTTGCAGATTCCTTTGGCATTGGTGCAGCTGTAGTAAATGTAACGCTTTTTATGGATTTCGGGAGTAACAGTACATCCACAATGTGCGCAAGTAATCATGCCTCGCAGAATGAAAGGCTCGCTAATCTTTTTATGAGGCTTTTTATGGTATCCAGCAGCTACATCCTGTGCTTGTTGATATAGAGCTGTTGAAATAAGAGGCTTATAGTAGTGCTCTGCTAATCCATATTTTGTCTTCATTGTACCACAGTAAAATGGATTTTTGAGAATAGAGTCGACTTGAGATTTACCCACTTTTTTCCCTTTTCTTGTGCGTAGCCCAATTTTTTCGGCTTCATCCGCCAGCTTTAAGAGTGAGTAATTTCCTGTCGCATAAAGCTCAAAAAGCTTAACAATAAATGGAGCCCTATCAGGATCAGGGACGATTGTTTTTTCGCCTTGTTCGTCTAGCACATGAAGGTACCCTAACGGGGATAAGCCTATCGAGGTTCCGTTTTTTACAGACTGTTCTTTGCTACGCTTAACGTTGTCGCTCAATTGGAGGACATAGCTACGAGCAAACATGACTCCCATATCCCAACGGAGGATATCCGCAGAATTAGATTTAAGGTGCAATATCAACCCTTCTCTCACGAAGTGAATCTCGACTTTACCCTCCTTGCGAAGTTCGTCTAACACCACCGACTCTTTAAAGCTACGTTGGACTCGATCGATCGTATCGGCGACTAAGGCGATTGTCTCTTTGGATTTTCGAATTTGCATAAGAATTTTTTCAAATTCTTTACGAGTATCTTTGGTCGACGACTCTGTGATTTTAGAGACCTGATCAACGATAAGCCCTTTTCTCTCGGCATATTCTCGTAGACGCCGTTCTTGAGCAGGTATCGATTGACCTTCCTCTTGTTCTTTGCTCGAGACTCGAGCGAGCAGTATCGCTTTCATACTTAAACCCTTGTTACATCTTTAATTGAGGGACTATTGTATCAGTTTTCTTCAACTTCCTCGATATAATTTTGCAAAACAAAGCCAATTTCTAGTTTAGAGGTCATTTCCCTTGAATGATTTTGAAAACTTTTCTTGGCAAGTCGCTAGGCCTGGGAATTGATATTTGTCACATGCTATTGATTCAAAAATGGTGTCTGTGCCTTGGTAAAATAGGTTTTGGGAAGGAATTAAAAAGGTTGGAATTTTTGCCTTTAGACACCAGCATTCGAAGTCAACATACAGGAAGCTTTTAAAATAGGGCCGCCTCGGCCAGCCTTCTAACCTTCCTACACTGGGCTGACTGGGTTGTATATGACCTTCTCTTAAACAAATCGAAATCCACTCAATCACCAATTGCGGTAATTGAAATTTAGCTAGTTCTTTAGAAATAATTAGTGGCAATGGCGTCGAGCAAGGTTCCGGCAGAGTTGCCAAACATCGTCTTTTTTCTTGCATCCTCTGAAGAAGAGTTGGACGAGTGACACAAGTGACGCAATTTTCCGTTTTTTTATTTATCATATTTTTCTGTCCCAGTGCTTTGCTGATTTTATTTTAGGTAAAAACAAATGTGGTCATTAAGCGTCACTTGCGTCACTTAGAGAAATCGACTTTATGGCTATCCCTAGTAACATTCTTTTTCCGTTTGTTCCTCTATCAGGTTCAACTCCTAGCTTTTGCAATCGTTGAGTCAACCCGTTATGCCCGAGCGTTCTCTTCACCCCCATTTCTTTAGCCCAATTTGTGTAGGATTTAAAAATATGACTACTACTTGATCTGAGATTTGAGCTAATCTCACAAGCATCAGTTACAAACTGCTCGACTTGATCGCACTCGAATCGCCAATGCCTTTTTGCCGTTTCACTCGATAAGCAATGAGTGAATTCTCCTCTCTCGAAAACTCCGGCCATTGCCTCTAAGGCCAAATTCAATATACCAGGCATTTCCGTACTAAGTTTTTGTCGTAGATGAACATCTCTAGTGGCGCCTTCAAATTTTCGGTTGAAGGAAAGGATGATGGCTCTCCGGAAAATAGCATCGGAAAAATCCCGGCAATGAGGCATGTGATTAGTTCCAAACCAACAAGTAGAAAAAGGATGAAAATCAAAAGGATTCTTATGTTTATGTTCAGCGGTGGTCCGCTCTCCGGAAACAATTGCTTTAAGAGCCGCATCGGCAATCTCCGCTCCCTCAGCAATTTCCGTCACAATATTGACTAACTTGCCAAATAGATGAGCTCGCTGGAATCGATTATCAAACTGAGAGGGTTGAACTGCCGAAACATGAGATGTACCGACCAGCTGTTCGACAATATGAAGTAGGACCGATTTGCCATTGGCGCCATTACCCAATAGGATGACAAATTTTTCAAACTCACAAGAAGTTAGCAACGAATAGCCTAATAATTCACAAACAACAACCTTCTTTTCCTCAGCATCTTCATCAACTTGAAACACTTCATCTAGAAATTGCTCAAACCGAGGAGCTGAAGCTTCGGGGGTGTAAAGAATGGGAATTTGAGTAGTTCTATAATTCTGCTTATCATGAGGCTCTAAATGCCACGCTCCCTTTCTAAAGTGCAGTTCTCCATTCAAACAATTAATTGCATGGGTATCGACATCAAACTGATGATTTGCCATGAAGATTTCTGTTTTGGTAATATCCAAAACCGATTCTACCGAAAATTTGGTCATCTTTTTATTGTCCATCAATTCATGGATTTTCCTCTTAATCAGACGATCGTCTACCTGTTCCCAAAGTCCTCTTTCATTCCATCTCCAAATTTTTCCTAAACTTTCCACAAGGTTTCCTTGACCGAATGAAGCAATAACTGCCAATGCAATGGAACGATGATTGATATCTTTTTTTTCCTCATCGTCTTGCTCCAAATCTTTGACCGAAATGCCAGCCTTATTCGCAATTTTCTTGCCCAGCCATTTAATTTCTGAACTTTTGAGATGTTCTTTATTTGCAGAAAACGCTTTCCAAACATATCCAGTTAAATCCTCAAAGGCATCGGTTTGCTCGATCAACTTATCGAGGTCTTTAAATGATTGATAGGTCTGCATTGTTTCCTGCTTCACCATCATTGCTTTGAATTGGATTCGAATCTCTTCAAGTCCATGTGAAGCATGCAGGTCATTGAAGTCTGTGAAAGTTTTCCCCGTAGAGTCATGACGTTGCACTTTGAATTCAGGAAAAATGCACAGGCAATTGTTAGCTTCGGCTGCATGTATGGCTTTTTGTCTACCTACATTGACTTTAGCATCAATATCATCGTCTCCAACGATCAAAATTTGGTTTGTGGGATAACGAGATCGAAGAGCTTGAACGACAGTCGATAAATTGCCTGAGTCGAAAGCAATCAATGTTGGGAAAAGAGTAGCTTCATGCCAGCTTGCGCCTGTGGCGTACCCTTCAGCAACGCAAATAAAGCTATCTGGTTGAATTTCACCAATCAAATGAAAGCAACCTCGTTTCTCACCGCCTTTTAAAAATCGTTTTAAGAACTTGCCCTCTTCTTGATAGATGAACTGGAGGCTGTTAATCTTTCCTTCCATATTTTTCAAAGGAATGAGGAGCGAATGACCATTAAAACGAACCTCGTAAGCTTTTACCCCTTTTTTTTTGAGGTAGGGATGGCTCCCTGCTGAAGATGAAGTTTCCCAAATGGTCTTCGCTTTTTCAGCAGCAGCTTCATGCCGCTTCTTTTGTTCTATCAAGATTAAACGTCTATTAGCCTCAATTTTGGCTTGTAGTTCTTTGCGCTCGATGGCTGAATAGCTAATCTTCTGGGAGGATTCTTCCCATGATTTATACTCAAACTCGCGTCCCTCACTCCAAGACCCATAACGACAATAAAGATAGCATTGACCAGAGGGTAGAAGGCCTGTATAGGCAAAATACCATTCATCGGGTTCATTTTCTTTGGCATCTCGAGAGAAGCGATAGATATTTCCATCACAGACAAGGGAACCTTGAAAAGGAATACCATTTCGACTCATGTGAAGGAGACAGTTTGATTCATACATATTTTTTACCTCTTTAAATTATTCGATTGATTAATCTTCAAAAACCTCTGCAGCTTTACTGAAAATGGCTTGTTCAATCTCTCTACTCAGAGAAGGCTCAGTTGGATGGAAAATCGTAAGATTTTGTTCACCAACTTTTCGAGTCGGATAAGTAATCCTATAACCCTTCCCATCTCGTCTTTTGTGGACGCCGATGGAACTTACGTAGAATTGGTTATTAATCTCCACGCATGCAAAGGCCATCAGGCCGTTTTGAGGCCTGATCGGAAGTAGCTCCACTTTGGTTATGCTCATAAGCCTCCTGATTATTACGCTGATCTATCCGCATAAGAAGATCGAAAAATTGAAAAAGACGATCTGAAGATTCTTCAGAATGCCCTTCAAAGGAAATCGATCTTTTACACTTTTGCTTTTTCATACCCCTATTGTCGTGTATCTTTTTGTGAGATCACAAATTGTGGGAACAAATGGGAAAATTCCCAAAATAGGAAGGGATTTTTCGAAAATCTTAGTGAAAAATCGTCAAAGAGATGTAATTTTCTGTTATAGAAAAATCTCTATACTTAACATCTTTAATAGAGATGTAAAAAAGTTGTAAGAACACATGCACGACCAGGCTCAAAAACTACCTCCACTTCTCGGTCTATTGTCATGCTTTCTGAAGGAAGCATCGCAAGAAACCGATCCATATAGCTTCTTTCATATTGTCTGTGAAAAAATCATGCCTTTGATTTCACAATGTTCTCTTCTGGAACCGATTAGAAATCAATTTGAAACCCAAAGACAACAACATTTAAATCTAATATCTCGGTTAGAAAAAGCCACAAAACGACAAGTACACGATTCGTACAAAAAGCTTGTCGCTTGCATAAAGGACACTCAAATTGCACAGAAAGAATATGTCTGGAAATGTTTATTCAAAATTGATCGATTACTAAACAACGCTATTGAGGAACGATATTGTGGTCCGAAGGAGTACGAAATTGCCTATGAATACATGGAAGACCTTTGTTGTGAGTTAGTCGAAGAGGGCTATGGCCTCCTAATTTCAGAATTTGTAGATATCGCCTCCAAAGATAAACAGATAATAAATCTGGAAGAAACTAGGCGCCGTCATCAATTAAGCCCTTTGGAGAAGGGCGATATCGCGTCATTCACCCTTATTCAAGAAAATTATGTAAAACGAATAAAGTTTGCATCTGCTATGAAAGAGCTCCAAGAAGCTAGATTTCTGTTATCTGATCCGAAATCACAGGAGCCGTGGGTTGTATACAATCATCTTTGCACAGCATATTGGTCGTGGAGAACTTCTAAATCATATTTCAAGGATAAATCCCTAAAATACGAGTCACCTTTAAACAGAGCACGGTCTATGTCGTGGCTGGAAGAGCATTCTTCTTGGCATGAAATGCAGGTTATAAAAAAAAGAAACTATTCGGGAATTGAAGAATCTTTGTTCTCTTTAAGTCGATATAAAAATCATTTGTTGAGATTGGAAAGCCAGATAGCTCTTGAGCTGTCGATACATGATCCTGAATTATATCAAGAACAGAGTAAAAATGACGTGCCCTATCAGTACCGCCTACGCGTTGATTACAAAGAACTTTGGTTCGCAATTGAATGGAAGAAAGGAAGAAAAGCGGATTGGTATTTGATTATCAAGCCTCAAGATTCCTCATCAACACATCAATTCATTCAGCTAATTTCAAACGCTAAAGCTGGAGAGATGATAAAGGCTCCTGATAGAAATATAGCTGACTTGATGAGGCGCTCAAATCTTAGTGGCGAAATTAGAAAGATATTCTTTAGCGAATCTTCTACTTACAAAGTTGAATTTAACGGCCCGAATATCTTAGGAGAAGTCACAAATAGAGTAGACGTAACCCAGCTTGTGAAAGAAGTTAATCAACTTCATCAGAAATACAACTCACCAGCGCCTCGTTCTTGTCTATTATCAGAAGCTGCCGTATAATCGACTTCCTAATATTTCGGAGGCTCCAATCGAAGACCCATACTTATCAAATATTTTATTCACAGATCGATGATTTCGCAAGCTGAAGAAGTTTGCGATTTCTCGTTTTTCATCTAGCTCAGAAACCTTTGACCGCAATTGTTCAAAGGTCTTTTTTCTCATCCATTTTGGCTTTGTCCACTCATCGTTATTGAGCTCATTTTTGACTGACTTCAGTTTCCTATACAACCGATAGGAGAAGGTGGCATTTTGACTGGAATACACCATACCTAAACAAACACGACAAACTGGAATTGTCCCATCAAGAACATATAGAGACCTTACGCATCTATTACATGCAGGACAAAGGCCATAGTAACGGTAGCCGCCGTAGTAGCATGGAAAGGCGCTAATCTTGATCTCTGAAACATCAAGGGGAAGTTTTTCATCATGTTCCAAACGAATCGAAGATGGTTGAATTTCACACTTTAGCTTTCCAAAGGTAGATTGATTACCAGGACCGCCTCTATGGGCATGGATTAATTTGGAGACTGGCATTTCTGGCAGAGTGGTGATATATCTCTTTTTGCTTCGCCATGCCTTACGTCTTGTTCCCTTTCCGCTGCCGAAACCACCCATACAAATTCAACCTGATTTTATCCGAAATCTATAAGCTAACTTAAAAAGAAGCAAACAGGAATGTATAACAATACTAAGATATTAATTCTCTTGGATCAATCTTTAAAGCTTTTGCTAGCTGAATAATACTCGTTAGTGAGGGATTTCTCGTAGCCCTCTCTATGCCACCAATATAATTCACATGAAACTCACTTAATTCTGCGAGCTGTTCTTGAGTAAGGCCAAGTTCATAGCGGCGTGACCGAACTTTCTTCGCAAAATGAACCAGGATTGGATTTTTTCTACTGTCTTTTTTGGTCATTTCTTCCTCAAAAAATTGAGGGTAAATGATCCAGTTGACTTAAGACAGACACGATAGTGTTGAAAATAACCACGATAGTGGTTATAATATCGGTTGTTTTACCAAAAATTTAAGAAAATCTATTTGTGTGAAAACAAATGATTTTTTACATAAATAAGATCAAAAACAATCTTAAGAGATAAATATGATTTCCAGACTAATTATATTAATAATTTCAATTTGTATTTACTGCAGTGCTACTGAAATGAGAGGGGCAACTCCAGAATTAAATGTATTAATGCGTGAATTCATAGCCACTGAGGATTGTGTTATTTGGTTTGGAAGAGGCTGTCCTATTGCAAAATATGAATCAGGAAAATTTGATTCCTCTGAAAAGAGCAAGCTTATTGATGCTGGCTTGGAATATTTAAAAACTAATTATAAAGATGTTATTTCGAATGAAGTATTAGCGACGTACTATAACGAACGCGAGGAATATCCAAAATCATTGTACTGGGCTTTCTCAGGTGCTGAAAAAAGGTCTAATTATTGTATGAGCATACTCCGCAGGGCATATGCTAACGGATTGGGAGTTGTAGAAGATCAGATAGAAGCTTCAAAATGGATGTACTTAGCAGCAGCATTTGGAAATACGGGCGCAAAGAAGATATTGGATGAACTTAATAACCTAAATGAGAAATGTCCTTATCCAAGTTTTGCATATCTTCCACAGGAAGAAGGTCTCAAAAGAGCTCAAGAATGGCAAAGAGAACATATCAATTTATTTCTTCAACATAATTAACTTCTGAAATATACTGCTCCGAGTTGAATCCAAGAAAATCTTGAATGATCGGCACAAAACAAGTAGTATGTCTTTTTAATTTTTGAAAATCGATCGTGAATATCTCACCTGAAACAAAGCTTGAGCTAGAAAGACGCGCTAGACAAACAAAGGATAAGCACGAGCATACTCGTACATTTTATAAAAATATAATTTTAATTTCCTGCGCTTTTGGCAAAATTCTCATAGAGAAGCCATAAATTCTTGTTTCGGTATTAATCCCCTTTTGCAAGAATGAAGCGTAAAAAAGCTATAAACAAATATGCCTATTCATCAAAAACAACATATCCAAACCAAATTTGGAAAAATATATGAACTTCGTAGTTTCATCCCTAGTGATGCAGAAGCTTTGCAAAATTTTTTCCACCAAAGTGCCTTAGAAAGTACTCATACCCTTCATTACAAAGAAAAACCTATCTCTATAAGCAAACTAGAAAGTAGAATCAAAATGGCTACTGAATCAAGCTCTGATCTATTTTTAGGAGCTTTTGATGAAAATAAAATTATTGGGCAGGTGTATTTCAGAGTTCAGCATCCTGATCATCCTTGGGTTAAACATATTGGCGAGTTTGGAATGACCGTGCTAAGAGATTATTGGGGACAAGGAATCGGTACAGAATTACTACGACAAATAGAAACATTTGCAAATATCACTGGAATCTCTAGAATTGAAGCAAAGGTTCGGACAACTAATGAACCAGCTATTGCTTTGTACAAGAAATTTGGATACCAAATTGAAGGAACAAGGAAAAAGGCAGCTTTAATTAATGATTCCTTTGAAGATGAACTTCATATAGCTAAACTTATTTCATAGTTTCACACTAGACATGCCTCTCTTTCCCAATTTATCCTGAAAAACTTTCTGTAGTAGAGAACCACTGCAAAAAAATTGTAAAGAAAAGCTATAAAATATGCCCAAGACACATCAAAAGTGAAAAATTCTGTACAAATCCAAATCGGAATTATAAAAATAAACCAAATAGAAAGCACTTCATTCCACATCACAAATTGAGTTTTGCCAGCAGATGTCAAAAGCCCTGAAAGCAAAGCCATTTTTTCGCATTCCTTGGGGTCATAATGTCCCAACTCATTTGTAGTTGTTTTCATGTATCCTCTGATTCAAACCAGCCGCATGCGCCCTGTAATAGTAGGTCATAAAGGCGATCTAATCGCCATCTTTATTTGTCTTTTTTTCGCTGTTCTCTATCGTAGGCATCATATCGAGCTAAGGCATCACTCCCGAGAATTCCTATGCCAGTATTGAGTAAATAAGTGCCAGCTGTTTGGCAACCAGGAAGGGGAACAAACCAGAGAAATAGTCCACAAAGAGCTATTGTTACTCCCACTGTGATTGTCACGGGCACTTCTTCGATTTGAACTTCACTTTTGTCATGGCCTTTAGCTGACCTTGCCATCATGTAGTTCATGTCAAAGTGTGTATCCGCTTCAATAGTGCTATAGGGAATATCTAGTTCGGCGCATTGAGCAAACCAGACTGCTCGGTGCTTGTGCTTTTTATCGTTCCTGTTAAATTCTTTTTTAATGGCCTTGATATATTTCTGGTCTATCTTCTGGCCTTTAGCTCGCGCTTCTTTTTCAGCCTGGTCAATGGATTTATTGATGTCGATTTTTTGTCCTGTGTACTGCTCGATTTCTTGTTTGAAGTCGAACATGTACCCGACGATTTTATTGGTCTCACCTTTATCAATAGCCTTCTTTACCTTCTCAACAATCTTTTCTATTTTAATGCCGAAATTGATTGTGTTAAAGTCGAGAGCCATTAAAGGCGGAGGGGCTAATAATGTAGCCGTGAAAGAAGCAATTGTAAGATACGCAACCAGAGAGTTGCAGATACGAGACTGGAGAAAATTAGCCATAATGTCCTTCGTTTTGTTTTGGGTGTGTATTTTATTTCGTAGTAATCAAGCTCTCTAAAGAGAGTAACCCAACTGAAGAATGAGAAAACAAAACATGCGACAAAGATTAAAAGATAAACTAAAGCATTATCCCATTCCGTAAATACTATTTTCATTGCCCTTCGCCTTTTTTTGCTTCCTTTTTCCAGTCAAAGAAGTAAGTGTGTGATGGTATTCTTATACAATTCAGTTGTTCATCCAGTTTTTCATTGATGATGAGCTTGCAAAAAACGAAATATATTTTTGAAAGTGTTTTAATGCTTGCTCTATCCATCCGTAAGATTATCCTACTCATTGACAGAACCGACTATATATCGGCAGCTTTTGATTTTCAAATATATTTAGATAAAGGACCACGAATGGACCACTCCCTCGCAAAAAAAGGCAACTGATCGCGAACGAAAGCAATAGAATGAAATCCGGTTGGCTGCTATTCTAGTTGTCGTTAGCTATTGTTAATGATTGTGATGAGTGGAGTTTGCACGGACTCATAACCCGCTGGTCGCTGGTTCAAGTCCAGCTTGCCCCACTTTTTCCACACATACTTCTGAGTGGGTTTTTGAACATTACGCAAATGTAGCAAAAACCTCATTTTATCGGATAAATAAGCTATGTTACCACAGCTTATTCTCCTAGGAACCGGACATGACACTTTCGCTTCATCCGGCTCGAGCCTCTCAAAAGCTAATTAAATTCACCCGGCTATCTATACATTTTCCTTGATCTCTGGGAAAAATATTCTCGAAATGCTGGGTCAAATGGCGAAGCCTCTGCTTGGATCTTCACATGTCGTTTAATAGAAACGTCGGATGCAAGAACAAGCTTAAGGCAGTTTGCTGTCTTAGTTTTGGCAAAGAAGCAAGATTGTCTAGATCCAATTCGAGTAAAATATCTCTTTTGGATCCATTTAGCACTCTTATTTCCATGTCGCCTTTTAGCCCATTTCCATATCGCTACGAAAGTCTCCCTATCTATTTGAGCAAATGTCTTCTTTGCTACAACTCGACGGTAGTGATTTGCCCATCCTTGAATTTTAGGATTCAAAGTGCGGATCAAGTCTTCCGTTTTGACTGCAGCCATTAGTTTGATCTTTTCTCGGATGTTTTCTAGGAATGTTGTAATTCCTTTTCTCGCAGGTTTAATTAGGAGTTTTCCTTTGTACTTGCGAATATTGAATCCGAGAAAGTCAAATCCTTCATCAACACGGGTAATCTTAGTCTTTTCGAGAGAAAGCCCAAGACCTCGTTCTTTCAGGAATTCGATAATTGCTGGTTTTATTTTATCCTCCAGAATTTCCTTCGAATGACCCGTCACAATGAAATCATCAGCATATCTCACAAAATGAACCTTATCACTTCTACGTGAGATTACCTTTATGACATTTTCTAACCCATCTAGAGCGATATTCGCTAAAGTGGGTGAAATAATGCCTCCTTGTGGCGTTCCTGCTTCTGTATGATGAAAAACATTCTTTTCAATGTAGCCAGAGTTTAGCCATTTCTGTAAGATAGATTTATCCATCATGCTATTTTCGATGAGCCATGTATGGGAAATCTTGTCAAAACACGCTTTTATATCACCTTCAAGAATCCATTGTGAGGATCCTTTTCTTGCTAATACCATAAAACATTTCTGTATAGCATCGTGAATGGATCTTTTAGGTCTGAACCCATATGAATTCTTATCCGCTAGGATATCTGCCACAGGTTCTAGTGCCATCAGGTATAAAGCCTGCTGACTTCTATCTATCATCGTGGGAATGCCTAACGGCCTTAATTTTCCATTCTTCTTGGGAATATAGATGCGTCTCAGAGGAGAGGGTGAATACCCTCGTCTTCTTAAGAGTTTAATGGCTTGAGTTTTCTGTTGCGAAGTTTTCCATCCTAATTTCCCTGGAAATTATACATATGTCGCCACAGTGATTATATAAGTAATTTAAAATTAGTCGTTTATTGAAGAAATATGGAAAATCTTTCTTTTAAACATATGTATAATTATACATATGATAAAGGATTTTTCAATGTCACTGGTGTATTTAAAAAATAAGAAAAACAATGTCACGTATGTCTATGAATGCATTTCATTTTGGAATAAGGAAAAGAAATGCCCCGATAGCACTCGTACATGCATTGGCAAGCTTGATCCAACATCTGGCGACATAACCCTCTCTAAGAAACAAATTTCATCCATTGAACCAACATTCGCTTCAATTAAGACGATAGGCGCAGCCCTGCTATTTGACTATATCGCCAAGAAAACAGGACTAGCACCAATACTAAAACAAGTTTTTCATGAAAATTGGAATTTCATACTTTCGCTTGCATACTTTCAGGCTACAGAGGGAGAGGCTCTATCGAAAGTTGAGCATTGGAGTAAGACGCATCGACACCCTTATGATTCATTTATTGATAATCGTCGGGTCAGCGAGCTATTACCATCAATAAGCGAAGAGAAGCAACTTGAATTTTTCAAAAAATGGGCGGAAAAACGTTTAGAAGAAGAATATCTAGCCTACGACATCACTTCAGTGTCCTCATACTCGGAACTCAATGATATGGCGCGTTATGGATATAACCGAGATGGCGAAAGCCTTCCACAGATTAATATTGCTATGCTTTTCGGAGAAAAAACGCGCCTACCCGTTTACTTTAAATGCCTTCCAGGAAGCATTAAAGATGTCAGTACTCTACAAAACTTTTTAACAACAGCCGCCATCTTACATATGGGGAAACTCCGTCTTGTTATGGACAAAGGCTTCTATAGTCGCAAGAATGTAAATGGTTTGTTTGATAGGCGCATGAAGTTTACTATTGCCGTTCCTTTTAGCAGTACATTTGCGAAGGAACAAGTGGAAAAAGTACGCAGCACTATTACAGACCATGATAACTTTATCCAAGTGAATGATCAAAATTTATTTTGTGTTTCATTTCTTAATAAGTGGGAGGAAAAAAAACGAATCTATGTGCATGTTTTTTATAACGCATCGACAGCAGCAGCCGATTATGAAGCATTCTTAAACAAGATGCATCTTTGGGAAAATGAGCTTAAAAGTGGCCGACCAGTAGAAGATCATCAACAATATTATGCTAAATATTTTTCAATTCACAAAACACCAAAACGTGGCCTTAAAATTTCTTATAATCAACCCGCAATTGAAGCTTACAAAAAGAACACCGCTGGTTATTTGGTTTTAATCTCAAATGATATCAAGGACCCAATTGAGGCTCTTACAGTCTATCGAACAAAGGACGTTGTGGAAAAGGCGTTTGACAATCTAAAGAATAGTCTCGACATGAAACGATTACGAGTACACCTCCAAGAAAACATGAAGGGCCGACTTTTTATTCAGTTCATTGCTTTGATTCTAGTTTCCTATATTCATAAGGTTATGAGCGATAATGATTTATTTAAACTGGGTTCCATGTCTTGCTTGCTAAAAGAGCTTAATCTCTTAAACACCGTCAGCATCACGGGAACGAAGAAACTGATATTTTCTGAGCAGACCAAAAGGCAGCGAGAAATTTTTCAGGCCTTTGGCATCAACCCCAAAACCTATGTATAATTTTCCGGGAAATTAGGTTCCATATAATACGATCCACACCTGCGGTATTCTTCCCACTGTTTTGTGTGACTCGTCTTATCGCCAAGATTTTGGCATAGTATGAATGAATCAAAAGCCATTGTAGGGATTTAACCTTACCATAACGTTTTGATTTGATAGCCTTTGCGATACGCGTTTGAAGCCTTCCTACATGTTTCTTAGCGACCTTCCAATTAATAGAGGTCCACTTTCTGTTGCACGTTACAGGTGCACCAAGCAAGGCTTTCACCATTGTTGTCATTTGCTATTCCTGTATTTAGAGGGTTCTACAAATTCTCTCGCAATGAGAGACCAGCTGAACGTCTGCCCACTTTCGTGTGGATTGATCTTGCAACTCCTATCTGACCCATTACAGATCAGCATTCGCTTCTTTCAGCATCTCAGTAAGCGTCTAATTTAGCCATCTTCTGATATTTGAAGCCTACTGTTATTTTCATGCGAAAAAACAGGAGGACACATGGCAAAGCCTTTTTCTGAAGAACTCAAACACCAATGGAAAGAAAATATCCTTAAACAACGCCAAAGCAAGCTTTCTATGGCTTCATGGTGTCGTCAAAACGGAGTCGCAGTTCATACGTTTTATTATTGGCAAAACAGATTATTTCCAAAACCAGCTTTCAGTCGTTCCGCTTTTACTGAAGTAATCCAGGAAAATAGTAAGTCCCTTACAGAAATTATCCTCGAATACAATGGTTTTAACATCCATCTTAATGAAAATTTTAATCCTTCCATTCTAAAAAAATGCTTGGAGGTTATAAAAAAATGTTAAGTATTCCGGGAAACACACGCCTTTTCATTTGTCAACATCCTGTGAATATGCGTAAAAGTTTTGAAGGGCTTAGCGCGCTTGTCGAAGAACTTTTCCCGGAAGAATTGCTTTCGGGATCCTTATTCATTTTTCTAAATCGCCGAAAAGATCATATGAAAGTATTTTTCTGGGATAAAGATGGTCTGGTAATTTGGTTTAAACGTCTCGAAAAGGGATCTTTTGCATGGAAATGGGGAAACGATCATCAAATTGATCGTAGGACATTTTTCATGCTTCTTGAAGGCGTGATTCCCAAAAGATTACAAGTTCGTTACAATATATCTTGAAGCTGTTTTTTTTTCAGAAATCGCTTGATTTTTTATTAAGATTTTAAGTAAAATCATGCTCATGATAACACCTGAATTAATCACATCAGAACATTCAAGTAGAGATTTTCTTCTTAACGAAATCACAGCCCGTGATGAAAAAATTGTCCATTTAGATCAAAAAATCCATCATCTTGAAGAGCAGTTGGCTTGGTTCAAACGTCAAATCTTTGGCAAACGCTCTGAAAGAGAAGCCTCCGATTTGAATAGTCAACAACTACTTTTTGAAGGCTTTGAAAGTCCAGCGCATGAAAAAGAAAAGAAAAAGATTGTAGCTTCACATACTCGTAAAAATCCTGACCTTACCGGAAAAGACAAAATCACTCTTCCGGACGATCTGCCTGTAGAAACTATATTTCTTGATATCCCTAATGAACAAAAAACATGCCAAGAGACTGGAAAGCCGCTTGTTCAGATTGGCGTAGAAATTTCCCATAAGCTAGCACATAAACCAGGCTCTTATTATATCAAAGAAATTGTTCGTCCTAAGTATGTTCATCCAAACCGTGAAGAAAATGGCATTTTAACAGCAGATCTTCCGGACAGCTTATTGCCAAAATGCCGTGCAGATGATAGCTTGCTTGCAGAGATTGTCACTAAAAAATTTGCCGATCATTTGCCTCTTAACCGCATTGCAGAGATTTTAGGCCGTGAAGGCATCAAGATCAGTCGAAAATTGCTTTCACAATGGGTGATAAGATCTGCCATTGCTCTTAAACCGCTTTATGATGAAATGCTAAAAAGAGTTTTGTCCAGTAAAAACATTTTTATCGATGAAACACCAGTGAAGCTTTGGGAACCTGAAAAGTGTAAGCAAGCCTATATGTGGGTGGTAGTTGGGGGTTGCGAAGCCAATCCCGCGTATCGGATCTATGAATTTAAGGAAGATCGTTGTCATCATAATGTTTTAGATATACTGAAAGATTATCGCGGCGGCCTTCACTCAGATAAATATGCAGCTTATCAAAGGCTTGCAGAAATGAAAATCATTACATGGTTTCCTTGTTTTAGTCATATTCGAAGAAAGTTTTTCGAAGCTGAAGCTGGCGATCCGGCTTTTCGCAAATGGGTTTTAAGAAAGATACGCTATCTTTTCATGTTTGAAAGAGTTGCCTGGAACCGCTCTCCTGAAGAGCGCCTAAAAATACGCCGGGAAAAAGAAATACCCATTATTGATGAACTGATCGAAAAGATTAAGGGTAAGCTTATGGACGGTAAAATTTTACCTAAATCAAAGCTGAAAGAAGCTATGGGATATTTTTGCGGCTTAATTCCTTACTTGAAAAACTATGCAAAAGATGCTTTTGCAAGATTGGACAACAATGTAAAGGAATCGTCATTCCTACCATTTTAGAAAACAATGCGACAAAAATTAAAATCCGCAGACCGGAGCCTCATAAGCAACAAGAGAAGAAATTCCAAAAGTATGTCGTAGTCGCCGGCAGCATGGAAGTTCCAGCAGTTTATGGAGATCTTTCGAAACCCGTTCTCATTATGGAATCAGAGCTTGATGCCATGCTGACATTTAAGGCGATAAATGAAATCTGCTGTGTGATCGCACTGGGCGGAGCTCAAAAGAAGCCTGATTTAGGACTACATCAGCATCTTAAACAATCCGCTCGTATTCTTCTTGCCCTCGACTTTGATGAAGGTGGCATGAAAGGTAATCTATTTTGGCGATCGATCTATCCCCAGTTGCTTTTTTGGCCCGTTCCGGAAGGCAAGGGACCTGGAGATGCAATTAAGCGTGTCCTTGCGGTGAGAGTGCTTAACGGCGAATAATCCAATTCAGTATCTTTATCTCCTTTAACTCAAAGGAGATTATTCGGTATGGAAACTAAATTCATCCCAATTGAAGAAATTCGATCCGCCCTTGATCGATTAAGACAAGACCCGAGGACTCAACGTAAATTTCCCCAGGAATTATGGGCCTCGATTATTCAGCAAACAAAAATCTATTCCGTTAAGGAGGTTTGTCATCAGCTTCAGATTAATCCCGTCTATTTGAAGCGTAAAATCCATCAATCTAATGAGCCGACACTCGAATTTCGTGAGATTGTCATACCGGCAATTCAATCAGCTTCTGATACAGTGACGATTGAACTCAGATCTGCCGATGGGCTGCAAGCTAAAATTCAAGGATCCTTCTCTTGCTTAAACTTCCTCTGCCAACTATTCAGGAGGTAGTCATGCTTCAGATATCTCCGTCTACCCGTATTTTTATCTGTGTTCAATTTGTCGACTTCCGTAAAGGCATCGACGGCCTAGCTGCCGTTTGCAGGAATATACTCGATCAAGATCCATTTCAAGGTACGGTATTTGTATTCCGTAACCGAGGGAGAACAACTATCCGCCTATTGGTATACGATGGTCAAGGCTTTTGGCTCTGCACTAAACGACTTTCAAAGGGAACTTTTCGATGGTGGCCTACCGATTCATCTGCCGTTGATGCAAGGTATCTGCAAACTCTTCTGTGGAATGGGAATCCCGAATCAGCTCAATTTTCTGATAATTGGAAAAAAATCTGTGTGCAATAAAATTTTAATTACTTCAGAATGCAACTTTTATTTTTTTATAAGACCACAAATGAAAGCCCCGGCACATCTCGACTTTACTCCAGAACAAATCGAGACGCTCATTGAGCGCTTGGACAAACAGGCTTTAGTCAAAGAAGATTATCCAGTTCTTGCTAATCTTATAAAAGCGATTGTCTGGATGAATTTTTCCCTTCAGGAAAAGCGATTATCTATCCAACGACTTCGATCCATCTTTGGGATCAAAACAGAGAGCGCCAAGAACCTTGCGAAGTTGCTGGCACAAGCACAGGCTGCTGAAGATGAGGCGGCAACGGCCGCCTCAGATCAAACTGATGAACAATCAGAGCCAGATCAGGATGGTGAGGAAGCCGGAGATCCAAATGCATCCACAAAAAAAAATCCTCCCGAGAAAAAAGGGAAGCATGGACATCGTCCTGCATCGGATTACACTCAAGCTAAGGTTATTGATATCGCCCATGAATTCATAAAAAAAGGCAGTCTTTGCCCTTCTTGTGACAAAGGTAAATTGTTTAATCTCTCTGCAGGAACTGTTCTTCGAGTCGTAGGCCAACCTTGGTTGCAAATGGAGATTTATCGACCCGAACGACTCAGGTGTGCTGTTTGCGGTAAAGTATTTACCGCAAACCTTCCTCCAGAAGTTGCAACGGAGTCAAGAGCTGACAACAGTGCTAAAGCTATTGTGTGTCTGCTAAAATATAGAGGCGGGGTCCCTTTTTATCGCCAAGGGCAGCTCCAGGAGATTTTAGGCACGCCTATCTCACCTTCTGAAATTTGGGAAATGACAGAAGATGTTGCTGATGCGGTGCAGCCTATTTATGCGGTCATGTGTGAACATGCGTCAGCAGCAGAACTGGTGCAAAATGATGATACAAAAGCACGCATTCTTAGCGTTATGAAGGACCGGGAGGAACGAAAGGGGACTTCAGATGAAGATGAACGTACAGGCATTTTTACAACCGCTATTCTTGGAGTCTTGCAAAATATAAATGTAAAAATCGCCTTGTTTTTCACTGGAGTCAAACATGCTGGAGAAAATCTTGATGATCTGCTGAATAAGCGACCGAAAGGATTATCGGTTCCCATTCAACAATGCGATGGTGGGCATAACGTCCCGGAACATCATGATACGAATCTCTCTAATTGCAATGCCCATTCCCGCCGAAAGTTTTATGAACTCGTTACAACCTGGCCCAAGATAGTGGTCAAAATAATCGGGTGGTACTCTACTGTATTTGTGAATGAGCGATTGGCGCCATCAGAACCTCTATTAAGGTTAAAATGGCATCAAGATCATAGTGCTCCTGCAATGCAACAAATGAAAAATTTTTGCGACGCCCTCATAAAACAGAAAGAAATCGAACCGAACAGCAGCATGGGAAAAGCAATAGCTTATTTGAATAACCATTGGGAAGAGTTGACTTTATTTTTGCGGATGCCCGGTGTGCCCATCGACAACAACGCTACTGAGCGACTGATAAAACAATCAGTCCGAAATCGAAAAAATGCTTATTTTTATCGCAATGAAACCGGAGCAAAAATCGGAGACATTCTCATGAGTATAATGGAAACGTGCATACTTAACGATGCGAACCCATGGGAATATCTGGCGGCGATCCAGGAACATCAAGAAGATGTTCGAAAAAATCCCATTCTTTGGGTACCCTGGGCTTACGAAAAGCGGCTTAAAGAGCTGAAAGCCTCGGACATCACCGGAAGTTCTCCAGCAATAATGGTCTCGTCTTCTTCCTTTACCAAATGAATTTTGGAAATGAGATCAGTTGATATCTCCTCAGTGAGCTTGTGGAGTATACTCACGTATTTATTGTACTCCGGCCATAAGACCAAATCCATAAAGGGCTTGGCGACTCGAACCATTGTTGTGGTATATTTTTGCCGCATGTACCGGTACGTTCGAAGTCCATGCTTACTGCAAATAGCGACAAAAAGCTTTTTCTCCCAACGGCTATGCAATCTAACGGTGTATTCAATCGGTTGCGCAGTAATTTTTTCTTGGAGACGTTGTTTTGCAAACTCAGCGGCCTGGCGTTCTCCATCACTCTTGGCTCCTGCAATTAGGGCCTCGATTTTACGAATTTTATCAACAATATCCATAGATAAACAGGGGGTTAAAGAGAGGAATTCTACATAGATGCAAAATTAAATTCACGCATTCTCACCGCAAGGACACGATGCAATTAAGCTTGGGCTTGATCTTCGACGTTGGGTTGAAGCTGGACTCAAAGCAATAAAACTGTAGTTAACAAAAACAAAGGAAATACCATGAACAATACACCAACCATTAGAGAAAGCTGATATGTCTCGCCCTGGATTTAAGGGTTATCAACTTGAACAGAACTTTTCCTCAAAGAAATTTGGGAAGTGTCCGATCCAGTATATTCTTGAAGGAGATCAGGAAAAGCCAAGGGCGTCTATTATTTTGAATCCCAATGAGCAATGGCGCCAGTCACCTGCGGAAGCATTACAATGTGCTCTAACACGAATAACTGGCACTGATGGCAAAGATCTAGCGAAAGACATCATCGATAGAGCTATTTTGGCAATGCCCAACGCTAATGGAAAAGAACATAATACAAATGTCGTCTACCAGTCTTTATCCGATTGTGGGCCTAAAGACTCCCTGGAAGCCAAACTTTGCGCGCAATGTACTGCTCTATATGCTCAAGGAATGCAATATCTATCCCGAGTAGAAAAATCTGATATGATGTGCCAGATCGAATTTAATATGAAATGGCCATAAAGCTGCTTCGCCTTCACAATGAGACCACAGAAGCATTGGCACGCTATCGTCGCAAAGGCGAGCAAAAGGTCGTTGTACAACATGTTAATGTGAATGATGGCGGCAAAGCGATTGTTGGAAATGTGATATCCTAATGGAGGGGGAGGGTAATGAAAAAAAACGAGCGAGGTACCCCATGATTCGAGTACATGTGGGGCAAAAGCAAGAACAAATAAGCATCAATCTTGCAGGCGCATTGCGATGAAAAATGGTCGCTGTCACCTGCATGGAGGCAAAAGTACTGGCTCGAAAACTCCAGAGGGAAAGTTAATTCAGAAAATGGCTTCTTGGAAACATGGGATGCGATCAAAGGAGGCAATTGCCGAAGCAAAAACTATACGGCAAATGATACATGCCTACCGAGAAGAATTAAAATAATTTGGAGAGGATCAGATAAAACATTTATCTTAAGCTTGAAGGATAATCAGACCTCATAGGTTTTATTAAAATGCATAGGCAAAATTGAATTCTATTCCCCAGAAATTATAGGTGTTTTTAGGTAAGCCTAGCTTTTGTCCATTAGAGGTTTTGGCTGTGGATCTGCCATCTTCCCATCTTTCGTAGAAGGGTTTTAATATTAAAGAATAACATCTATTCCCTTGGAAAAAGTAAGTCAAAGGCAGCTCAACAAGCATATTGCCAACAGTATTTTTTAGGCTCCAATGTGCACCTTTTAAAGGTACAATCTCAACGGTTGGCAAAACTTGCGGCATCCATATATAATTCAGTCCCACAGACCAACAAGAACGGAAAAAGTACTCCGATAAAAAACCGACTGGAACGTAGAACTCGTTATATCTGAACTTGACGGAAGGTTCATGAAATTGTTGGAGCCTGTGTTCCAAATATCGATAGCCAAATCCGGAAAAAATAGTCGCAGCCCAGTCACTGCAGCATGGAGAGTAAGTATAACCTACCCTCTCTTGAACATCAATATACACTAGTTTGCGATCCGCACTAGAATTCTCTGTTTTTCCTTGCTTCCATGCAGCCCTTAAACCACCATAAAAGCTATTCCAGGGCTTATATTCATAGCTTCCTTGTATTCCTCCAAGATTACCATCAAAGGAGGATTGTCCATCAATCTTAATATTCGCTCGCGTATAGTTAGCGCCAATCTGTACAGATGATACTCTGCACTCCTCTGCGCAATTTCTCTCACAATCTGCTTGAACAGTCGTTGCTAACAAAAGTCCAATTCCACATGCGATTGCTTTCGTTTTGCCAGAAAAAAAATTGCGTAGACTCATATTCTTCTCTCGAGTACAAAAATAATTTATTTTATAACCATAATGTTAAAATCAGTCCAGGATATTTTTATGAAATTTTTCAAATTGGCTTTTGTAGGATTTTTAAAAACATCTTTATACACTTGTTCCTGTGCGCTTCTTTTTGCGAACACCCTTCCTTCACAAGATCAGCTCGAAGAATTCTATGGCGACTTTCTCTGCGAAGAGAAAGAAGTACTGTCTGCTGTGGGCCTTAGTTCCCCTTGTACTTGCGTAGGATGTGGAACAATCCCCTATCCGACTGACTATAAGACACCAGATCCGATCATTAGTTCACCTCAAGTTTGGAGCTTTGTTAGCGAACCTGATTTGCATCCTATGAAAATTACAGTGAATACATTTCAGCCAGGCACATCATCGGGTTTTGTCTTTCTTGCTCCTTATGGTTTTTCTTCCGATGCCACGTATGGACAGCCTGGGTCACTCATGGTCGATAACACAGGAAATCCTATTTGGTTTCGTCCACTACCCTCTCCTAATTTGATGAATACCGATTTTCGAGTGCAAACATTTCATGGAAAGCCAGTTCTTACCTTCTGGCAAGGCACTTTAGCGACACCCCCAGCTTATACGAATGCTCCAGGAGGTTCTTCAGAGCCAGGTTCTTGCTACTACATTCTTGACAACACTTATGCTGTCATCAAAACAGTTTCGGCGCAAAAGGGGTTCATTTCTGATATCCATGAATTTCTCCTCACTCCGCGCAATACAGCCTTACTTCTTTCTACCAAGAAGGTTCCAATGGATTTAACTCCTTACGGAGGACCTCAAGATGGATTTATCCAAGATTTTGCAATTCAAGAAATCGATCTTCATACAAACCAATTGCTATTTTTTTGGGATGCCTTGGAGCACATCCCTCTCACAGACTCGTATCAATCAGCATCGAGCGCGACGTCAAGTGACAATATTTGGGACGTCTATCACTTAAACTCCATAGGCCTTATAGATACTGTCGATGATATCATCGTATCTAGCCGCAGTACGTGGACAATTTATAGGATAAATAAGCCAACAGGAAATATTGTGTGGAGACTGGGAGGAAAACAAAGCAATTTTGCTATCGAGAGTGGCGGAGAATTTTCTTGGCAGCATGACGCACGGTTTTTACCTAATAACCGGGTGAGTTTATTTGATGACAACTCTGACGGTTCTTCTGATCCAGAACCTCCATCCCATGGCTTGATACTCCAATTAGATCTAGATAATATGACCGCAAGTGTAAATCGCACTTATTACCATGACCCTAATATATCTGTGGCCTCGCAAGGAAATTTGCAAAGTTTACCTAACGGAAATAAATTTATCGGTTGGGGACAATCGCCATATTATTCTGAATATAATGAAGCGGGAAACACGGAGGGTAATCCTGCCTTGAATTTGCTTTACGCTGCTCAAATACCAAGCACCAATTATTCGTATCGTGCCTATCGCCACGACTGGACAGGAAAGCCTTTTTATCCGCCAAGCATTGGTATAATATCTTCCAGTGGACTAATAACCGTGTACGCCTCTTGGAATGGCTCTACTAAAACCACTCAATGGCGGGTTTTTTCCGGATCCAAACCTAAAAAATTGTCCCTGGTAGGCTCTGCAGAAAAATCTGGTTTTGAAACTGCAATCCCTGTTACCAAAAAAGGTCCTTATTTTCAGGTCAAAGCCCTCAATTCAGGCGGTAAGGTCATTGGAGAGTCAAAAATCGTTAAATTGGGTAGTTCCAAGAAATAAAACTGCCAATTACAAGAAAGATAAAGATGCAAATTTTTCGTCGTGGGGAGCATGAATACGAAGAAGCCCACAGAGGTAGCGTTTGGTGCGCCAGTGTATGGGACCGTTATCCTGCCATTATAGCCAAAATTTATAATGAACAAGAAGCCATAAAAGCTGTGAAACTCTCGCGGAAAGAAAATTTAAAAATCACCATCCGCTCCGGAGGCCATAGTTGGTGCGGGAATCACTTACGCGATGATGTGATGCTCATTGACGTCAGCGCTTTAAAACACTACACAGTTGATCCTGCAACTAAAACAGCAACAGCACAACCCGGGTTAAAAGGTTCTGAATTAAACGATGTCTTGAGCACATATGAATTATTTTTTCCAACGGGACATTGTCCCACAGTATGCATTGCAGGGTATTTGCTTCAAGGCGGCTATGCTTGGAATGGAAGAAAATATGGCCCTGCTTGCATGAGCGATTATTGGAATCGATGCCATCACTGCGGATGGCGAACTGGTCCATGCCGACGAAAAGGAAAATGCTGATCTTCTCTGGGCTGCGCGTGGAGCAGGTCCTGGATTTTTCGCTTTAGTGACGCGCTTTTATATCAAAGTTTATCCCAGACATGTCGTCGCCATGAGGAACTTATATGAATTCCCCATCGATGTTCATGATGAGCTTTTCCGTTGGGCCCATAAGATCGGCGTGAACACAGAGCTTGAATTGATTGGGATGATTTTCCGCGATGAAAAAAAGGATAAGAAATTTCCAATCATCAGTTTTCTAGCTGTGGCTTTTACAGATAATGAGGTCCATGCTCGTCAATTACTCAAGGAAGCAGAAGAATGCCCTGTTCGAGGGCGCGCAATCACAGTCGAAGAATATCGACGTCAAAGCGTGACAAACCTTTCTGCTGGAGCTTATCTGCACTACCTTCCAGATAAGCGTTATCTTGCTGACAACGTATGGTATAACGACTTTGAAAAGATATTGCCTGGGATGCAGCCTATCATTGAAGAATTTCCACCCGCTCCAAGCCATACTCAATGGACAAACTGGGGGTATATCAATTCTCCCAAACGTGTTGATATGGCCTTCTCGCAAGAGGATAACTTTTATTTGGCTCTTTATGGTGCATGGAGCGATCCGACAGAGGATGATCAGTATAGGAATTGGGTGACAGAGCGAATGAAAGCGCTTGAACCCTACTCTAGTGGCATTCAATTGGCCGATGAGAACTTAAAAAATCGGCCTGCTCGCTTTATATCGGATGAGAATATGCACCGGCTTGATAAAGTTCGGGACAAATGGGATCCTGACAAGGTTTTTCCTGAATGGTTTGGCAGGATTAAAGGAGGATGACAATGAAAAGCCCGGATCCAAAAAGGTCTGCATATCTAGGAATGACAAAACAGGATCTGGACAATGTGTGGTATGCAAAATATTGGAATCCACAAATGAAAAAACTCCCAACACATATTAGCGAGGCATTAATAGCAGGCCCGCAAGCTTCCCAATTGCTTCCCTCCCTTAACGAAGCAACGCTATTGGCTGAACCAGGTTATAAGCATTTTGAGAATGGTTTTGGGGTAACAGAGGATGGTGCTGCTGTTGTTGCAGTGTTAACACATATGCCCAATATTACACCGGCAATGTGGGATTGGTGGTTCGGCTGGCATGGATGTGACTCGAGACGCTATAAACTTTGGAATCCGGATGCTCATTTGTATGCTTGTTGGAAAGATGGCCTTACAAAAATGCCCGGTAGTACCTACAAGGAATCATATCTCAATAGGACCTCATTCATAGATGAATTTGTGGGTAGTACTAAGTTGTCCTTAGCGCTTCAATTTGTATCTCCTACAACCTTTGGCTTTGATGAAAAAAACTTCTTGGATGACCAAAAGTCCACCATTATCTGCGCACGAGTTGGACTTTCAGAGGCGCCTATTGATAGTGGATATCTTATCCACCAAATTCGTCGTATAAACAACGGATCTGAAATGAGATCGAGATTTTGGCTTGGTGGCAAATATATCTCTTCTCGGAGTGGTGAAAAAAAAATTCAGAACAAGCTGTGGGTAATGAAACCTCAATGATTTGGCAAGCCTATAGCCTGTTGGCTCACTGTGCAAAAGAGATGAATCATCTCGCCATCTTTCTGCCTGCTATTTATCAAGAGAGTATCTTACAGACAAATCCGCTAAGATATAGAAGGATGGAAGGGTAATCAGCCTTTATTTGGTTCTACAATTTAGTTTTCATGGGAAAAGGTGCTCAATTCTAGTGGTTGTGCCATTGGGAAGGAGAACATCTAGGATTCAAGATTCGATCCGAAATCTATTTATTTAATGTCTGTAATCCTATACGATAAAGTATATAAGGACTAAAATCATGGACATTAAAAACACCCCATTTCCTGTTAGAAGAGCCTTAAAAAAGCTTGGACAGGATCTTCGTGATGCTAGGAAAAGGCGTCGAATTACCATGGAGCTTGCTGCAGAAAGAGCAGCAATCAGTCGCGCGACCTTAAGTAAAATTGAAAAGGGCGATGATGGAGTTTCTTTGGGAGCTTATGCCAAGATTTTATTTGTTTTAGGAATGATTGAACGACTGGTTGAATTAGCCGATCCAACATTTGATGTATTAGGGTTGGGATTAGAAGCTGACAATTTACCAAAGCGTATTCGCATTTCCCGAAAAGAAAAAGGGGAAGAGTGAATGGAGCAGGCCATTTTGGTTTATGTAGATCTGATGGGAATTCCGATGAAAGTAGGCCAGCTTTGGGGTCGCTTTCGCAATGGGCGAGAAAGCATGTCGTTTGAATACGACCGCAACTGGTTAAATCATCCTAAAAGATTTTCATTAGATCCGGCTTTAAAATTGGTTGCCGGTTCTTTTCATGCAGCATCGGACAAACCTCTTTTTGGAGCAATTGATGACTCTGCACCTGATCGTTGGGGTCGTTTGCTTATGCGTCGCTCTGAAAGGAAAAGTGCCGAGCATGAAAAGCGGACCGCTCGCGCATTAAAGGAAATTGATTTTTTATTGATGGTTGATGATGAAGGAAGACAGGGTGCATTGCGTTTCAAAAAAGAGGAACAAGGCCCTTTCTTAACTACCTATGACAAAAACCATATTCCTCCTTTAGTTTCAGTTGGTAAACTGCTAACTGCTGCAGGCCATGTAATGCAAGATTCTGATACTGAAGAAGACCTCCGACTATTGCTTGCTCCTGGTTCATCATTAGGTGGAGCTAGACCTAAATCTTCTGTAAGGGACAAGGATGGTCACTTAGCTATTGCCAAGTTCCCTCGCAAGGATGATGAAATAAATATCATTGCGTGGGAAGCTGTTGCTCTTTCGCTGGCAAACAAGGCGGGAATTCAAGTACCAGAGTGGCGCATTGAGACAGTAGCACGTCAACAAATCCTTTTGTCTAGGAGGTTCGATCGGAGAAAAAATATCCGTATCCCATTTCTGTCTGCCATGAGTGTTTTAGGGGCAAAGGATAACGAAATGCATAGTTATCTGGAGATTGCCGATTCTATCCGGCAAATGAGCGCTTCACCTAAAGAAGACCTGGAAGCTCTATGGCGCCGTATTGTTTTTAATGTCTTGATTTCGAATGTGGATGACCATTTGCGCAATCACGCATTTCTCTACTCTGGCCTGTCAGGTTGGCGATTGTCACCAGCATATGATTTGAATCCCACATCCACAGACATTAAACCAAGAATTTTATCGACTGCGATCGATCTAATAGATCCTAGCGCCTCTCTGGATGTAGCAGTTAGTGTGGCTCATTATTTTGATCTCGACAATTTACAGGCTAAAGATATTTATAAAGAAGTCGGCGCAGCAACAGCTTTATGGCGTGAAGAGGCCGCTAAGCTTAAAATAAAAAAAATAGAAATCGATCGGATGGCCTCTGCTTTTGAGCACGAAGATCTTCAGAAAGCATTGCAGTAATATTATCTGACTTGGACCGAAACCTCTGACTTATTCTGATATGTCCGTAATAATGTACCAATAAAAGAATTTTTAGGCAGTTGGTTCAATGTTAGTCTTTGGTAAAAATCTTCCTTAAGAAGGAGTCGCATAGATGTTTACCTGTTTCATAATCTGGAAAAACAGGGCGGCCTCTAGCTTTTCCTATGGCCCCCGTTTTTTTAGCATGCCCACCACTACCCCACGCTAAATTACCTGGATTGTTATTCCTCCAAGCAATTGACCCGGTCTTCCCATTCTTATCGTGATAACGGATAGTCATATTACCGTCGGTATCATAGTAAACTACGGAAATCCCGGGTGTTTTTCCTTCTTCAGCTCTAAGGAATTTCTTTTTATTCATGGAAAAGCACCTCAGCAATTTCTACTACAAATGGAGTGTGGCAGTGTGCAGGTTGTGCACTAATCACTGCATCAATCACAACTTGTTTATTTTCATAGAGTTCAATATTAGTTGGTTTTCCTGAGAAAGAGGAATCTAAAGTGATCAGATTAGCATTGGGTTCATCTGCTTTTAATTCCGAATCAATAAACTTGCCTAAATAATCGTTAGAGGTTACTTGTGATTGGGTTTCAACTAGATGCACCAATGAAGCTTCATCCACTTCTAAAATAGTTCTTGGTTCTGCCAGTCCCCGTTTTCCACGCTAAGAAAATGCGGCGGACCTGGGAAAATCATCTGCTTAACGATTCCTTTAAGTACTACGTGCTTATAATAGCCTGGATTTTGAGACGCTCTTACGTGATCCTGTTCAGTAGGTTCTGCAATAATAGCTTGGAAGCTCAACAGCGATACTGTTATAAATAATTTTAGTTTCATTTTTTGACGATATTCCTTAATTTCGGTGTGAATCCTACAGCATATCCTATTGATAATCAAGCAGTCATTGCTATAAAAAACTGTTATTAATCATTCAATCAACTTATATTTTTGAACCTTGCTTCTTGGCTTATCTGGTATCGTATAGGCGATCACGCCTTGATCAATCAAGCTCTGAAAAACTTTTTTTAATCCACCTGAGATGCGTTGATGTCCCAGTAGCTCAGCAATTTCGGCCTTCGATAGAGGTCCTTTACTTAATAAATTAACCACTTCCTCTTCTACCGACTTGGGCCTCAACTTAGGCCTCAACTTGGGCCTTTCTTCGGGCATTTCTCCAGTAGCAAAGAAGACTGATGGTAAGAATGTAGTAACAATAGATTCATCACACACACACTTCCCAAGTTGGTTTAGGATTTCTATTAAAAATTGGAATCGATACTCCTATTGTTTCTTGGGCTGCTAAATTTTTCAGATATCTTCTTGCTTTATCAAACAAAGAAGATTCCAAGTGCCCAATCGTCGTGTTTGCGCATAGCCAGGGTGCTATAATTTCAGAGCATGCGTTAAGACTGTTGAATGCTGATGAAAGCCGGAAAATTCGAATCTTCACATTTGGTGGAGGATCATTTCTTGAGGTTAGTAGCTGCCATCCCGATTCTCACAATTATGCTAGCGAAAATAATCTTGTTTCGTCTATGGGATCGCCCTATTTTCGATCTTTAGCCGTACATAGATATCTTGGGATGAAGGAAGGTTTAACCGAAGAAGCCGTCATTAAACGGTGGGCCTTGGATGACGCATTACTATATCTTGATTCTGTAGATCCTTTTGTTTTTGAAAAGTTTTATGAAGCAACGCATTAATCACTATGAAAGCCTAATGAAAAAAATTAGCAATATAACAATATTGGATCCTGATCCAAGCTGTCATGTTGAGCATCAATTCTGCAGAGAATGCTACCAGAAGGAAGTTAAGAGACTTGTGAAAAAATACAAAGGTCCTTCACTTGCAGCTAAGATTCAAGAAAAAGAAGAGGAGCTTCTGTATGTCTAGCTGTCAGAATGAGGCAGAATCCATGCAAAATATTAAAAGAAAAGCCAAGATCTGTGCTGTAGCCTGGACGATTATTTATGTTTTGCTTTTGCCACTGCTGTCTTATTTTGCATTGCTTTCTGCCATGATATTTGATAATCCTCATTTATCAATCCCAAAGGGGTTATCCATTATTTTTACCATCTCATTAATCCCCCTTTCGTTGCCTGTAAGCATAGATCTTATGTGGTCAAGTTATGTGTGTGAAGAGTACGGTAAAACATTGTTTTTCTGGTCAGTACCTTGGTTGACTCTGATTGCTGTGTTGGCCCTAGATCCCATAATTCGATTTTTATAACGTAACCTTATTATGATAGCCGAAGATACAACATCCCTTGCACAGAAAAAAGCTAAATGTAGCATGATCGTTTGGGGCCTTACCTATTTTATCGGAGCTAATTCAATCAATGCCACCTTCACGAATAAACTGCTTGGTTTCATTGATCTCTTGCCCATTTTTGCAATGCCACTAAGCTTTTTTTTGATGTGGTTCAGTTATTCAAAGACCTATTATAGTATCACCCGCTTGTGTTGGGTTATACCCATCTTCTTTTTTGCTTTAGCAGTATTTTGCGCAAACACTGATTGACTATGATCCTGCAGTAAATAATGGGAATTGGCAATGGGCAGCGAGTACAGGCTGCGATGCTCAGCCTTATTTTCGCATCTTCAATCCCTGGACGCAGGCCGTGAAGTTTGACCCTAATTGTTTGTATATTAAAAAATGGATACCCGATTTAGCCTCACTTCCTCCTGAGATAATCCACAAATGGCATCAAGAAAAGCATCACAGCCAATGCTTCTCATATCCAATTCCTATCGTCGATCATGCCAAAGAATCTAAAACCGCTCTTTCATTATATACCGAAACACAAAGGATTGATCGATGAATCTATACTCTCCTCCAAATTCACCGCAATGGTGTCGTTCATAAAATAAAACAGAGGCTGAAGCTAATGAAGAACATGAGGTAAACATTGGCGACAATGGCTGGTCCCCCATGTCCAGGACCAGTCAAAAAGATCATGTCAATATCATGTGCTTTGATGAGACGATTCAAATGTGCATAAATAAAATTCAATCCCGGTGTTGTTCCCCAATGTCCTAAAAGCCTTCTTTTAACGTGCTGAAGTGAGAGCTGTTGTTTAAGAAGAGGATTATCTAATAGATAGATTTGTCCAACGGAAAGATAGTTTGCAGCTCTCCAATAAGCATCGATCTTTTTTATTTCTACTGCGCTCAAAGGCTCTAAGTTTTTCCTCATGCAGCGTCGATTCTAGAGTTGAAAACTGGTCCATCTCCTCGTTCCTCCTTCATTCTTTTGCCAAAATTTATATTTAATCCCTAGGCAAGATTAGGTATGTTCCAGAAAAACTCTAGATAAGTTCTACCGCTTGGATCAGCAAAAATATAGGAAGACTTTGATGTTCTCTATTGCACAGAAAAAAGAAGGTGAAAATCGTATACTTGGCATAGAAGCCTATATTGCTATATTAGCAATTATTAGCATAACAATGCATTTAATCCTTCGATATTTAATTCCTAATCTCCAAAGATATTCCCTTTATCCGCTTTATATTACTCTTGCTCTAGGAGGAGGCATTCTTGTTTTCGATCTTGTTCGTAAGTTAGTAACTTTCAAATTTGGTTCGGATTTGCTCGCAGGAATGTCTATCGTTACAGCCATCTTGCTGGAAGAATATTTAGCAGGATCATTGGTTGTGTTAATGCTTTCAGGTGGAGAAACTCTAGAAAGTTATGCCGTAAAAACTGCTTCTAGAATGCTTGAAGTCCTTGCAAAACGAGCACCAACGACTGCCCATCGGAAGAAAAGTGATGAAATAGAAGACATATCTGTGGATAAAATTATTATTGGGGATACGATTGTAATATTCCCTCATGAAATTTGCCCTGTGGATGGTGAAGTTATTTCAGGAAATGGTGTGATGGATGAATCGTATTTGACCGGCGAACCTTTTCTTATCTCTAAAGCTCCTGGTTCAGGAGTGCTTTCAGGCTCTATAAATGGAGATTCTTCCTTAACAATCAAAGGGACAAAATTAGCGCAGGATTCTCGTTATGCCAAGATCATGCAGGTGATGTCCGATTCTGAACAAAAACGTCCTCGGATGCGAAGGCTTGCCGACCAATTAGGTGCTTGGTATACACCGGTTGCCATAATCATTGCAATTTTAGCATGGGCAATGAGCGGCAATGCCGTCCGTTTTTTGGCAGTGCTTGTGGTTGCGACGCCTTGTCCTTTATTGATTGCAATCCCTGTCGCAATCATTGGATCTATTTCTTTATGTGCCAGGCGAGGGATTTTAATCAAAAACCCCATTGTGCTGGAGCAAATAGACCAATGCCAAACAATGATTTTTGATAAGACGGGAACGCTAACTTATGGTAAGCCGACTCTTACTGATCAGACTATCTTTAACAAGCACAATTCGATGGAGATTTTAAAACTAGTAGCTAGCATTGAAAGATATTCTAAACACCCTTTGGCAAGTGCGATACTTGAAAAAGCTGTAGAAGAAAACATCCAGTTGATTGATGCACAACAAATAAGCGAACCCAAAGGAGCCGGACTTCGAGGCACAGTTAAAGAACATGAGGTTATCATCACTAGCCGCAAGCAGCTTGATAAATTTGGTTTAGGAAGAGATGCTGTTCTTTTGCCGCAGGGTGCCGGACTCGAATGCGTCATTCTTATCGATCATCAATTAGCAGCCCATTACCGTTTTCGAGACGCACCACGCACTGACAGTGCATCTTTCATACAACATTTAATCCCAAAGCACGGATTCAGAAAAGTGATGATTGTCTCGGGAGATCGCGAAGAAGAGGTCAGATATCTGGCTGACTATGTTGGCATCACTGAAGTGTATGCAAGTAAAAATCCAGAGGAAAAAGTTGACATTGTTGCGAAAGAAACACAATTGGCAAAAACAGCTTATCTTGGTGATGGCATCAATGATGCACCCGCTTTGCTTGCTGCGACAGTTGGAATTGCATTTGGGCGCAATAGTGATATTACTGCAGAAGCGGCAGGGGCTGTTATTATGGATAGCAGCTTGGAAAAAGTGGATGAATTTTTGCACATCAGTAAGCGGATGAGATCAATAGCATTGCAGAGTGCGGTTGGAGGAATGTTGCTTATCTATTTTAGGAATGATAGTTGCTGCTTTTGGATTTCTTCCTCCCGTTGCTGGAGCCATTATCAAGAGATTATTGATGTAGTGGCGATTATGAATTCTTTAAGAACCATTTGGAGACCAGCTGTAATGAGCGATATGCCACAGGTGAAAAACAAAAAACCAATAACTAATTAAAATAAATCCGAAAACTATTAAATTCAATCCCACGCCAATACGTAAAAAAAGAAGAGCAAAGACGAGACTTCATCTCTATACGACTGAGATGCGTCATATTACAGCTTAGTGTTACGCAATCTCAAAGCATTTCCAATTACAGAGACTGAACTTAAACTCATTGCTAATGCCGCAATCATAGGATTAAGCAACAAGCCGGTAAAAGGGTAAAGAATGCCCGCTGCAATAGGAATACCCAACGCATTGTAAATAAAGGCAAAGAAAAGATTTTGGCGGATATTTCTCATCATAGCATGACTTAAGTGAATGGCCTTTACAATGCCTATCAAATCTCCTTTTAATAAAGTCACATCGGCGCTTTCCATTGCTACATCCGTTCCTGTTCCCATTGCAATTCCCACATCAGCAGCAGCTAAGGCCGGGGCATCGTTGATTCCATCACCTGCCATCGCAACAAATCCATCTTTTCCTTTAGCTTTTTGAATGAATTCTTGTTTATATTCTGGCGCCACACCTGCGTGCACTTCATCTATATTTAATTTTTTTGCGACTGATTGAGCTGTTTGTTCGTTATCGCCTGAAAGCATCACAATTTTTTGCCCAAGTTGATGTAACTGTTGTATGGCATTCAGTGTTGAGCTTTTAATGGGATCGCTCACTGTAATTAAACCAACCGCCTGTCCATCAATCGCCGCAAACATTACAGTATAGGCTTGTTTTTGAAGCTCCTGAGCTTTTTGTTGAAGGGTGGTAACACCATTGATTTTTCTTTCTTGCAAAAAGTTAGACTTGCCTATTAAAACTTCATGATTTTCGACTTTGCCTATGACGCCCCCACCTGTAATTGACTGAAAATTTTCAACTTTAGGCAGGCTAATCGACCGTTCTTTGGCACCTTGAACAATCGATGCCGCTAGAGGATGTTCGCTATTTTGTTCAACCGCAGCAGCTAAAAGCAAGATTTCATTTTCTTTTCCCTGCTCGTTTGAAATCACTTGTGTAAGTTTTGGTTTACCTTCCGTCAATGTGCCTGTTTTATCAACAACAATTGTTTTAACCTTTTCTAGTTTCTCAAGTGCTTCAGCATTCTTAATCAAAACGCCAGCTTCTGCCCCTCTTCCCATACCCACCATGATTGACATAGGAGTTGCAAGCCCTAGAGCACATGGACAGGCAATAATTAGAACTGCTACGGCATTGACAAGTCCATAGACAAATGATGGCTGAGGTCCAATCCAAGCCCAAATAATAAAAGTTAAAACCGCAACTAAAACAACTGCGGGAACAAAATAACCTGCAACTTTATCAGCCAAACTCTGAATAGGAGCTCGACTGCGTTGTGCCTCTGCCACCATCTGTACAATGCGAGATAAAAGCGTTTTACTGCCTACTTTTTCGGCTTGCATTAAGAAGCTACCTGTTTGATTAATTGTTCCACCGATAACGGCACTTCCAACTTCTTTCTGTACTGGAACAGGCTCTCCGGTAATCATAGATTCATCAATATTACTTTTACCCTCGGTAATCTTACCATCAACCGGAATCTTATCTCCTGGACGAACGCGCAGGATCTCGCCCACTTTTACTTGATCAATAGAGATTTCTTTCTCCTCTTCATTCACAATGACTCGAGCTGATTTAGCTGCCCTTCCTAGCAAAGCTTTAATCGATTGACTTGTTTGACTTCTAGCTTTGAGTTCAAGGACTTGACCTAGCAAAACTAATACCGTGATGATAGCTGCTGACTCAAAATAAAGAGGGGCTTCACCATGAAGTAAGAAGGAAGGTGGGAAGACCTGTGGGAAAAAGAAGGCGATTATGCTATAGAGGTAAGCGACCCCGACTCCCATAGAAATCAAGCTAAACATATTAAGATGATGATTGACTATAGAACGCCAACCTCTTTCAAAAAAAGGCCAGCCTGCCCATAAAACCACAGGTGTACTTAAGATAAATTGAAGCCAACGAGATATGTTTATGGGAATAAAATGATCAAAAGTAGAAATCATACTACCCATAGCGAGAAGAAAGACTGGAATGGAAAATGCTAATCCAAGCCAAAACCTAAGGCGCATATTTTTATATTCAGAATCATCGGCCTTTGTTTCAACATTTTTTGGCTCTAAGGCCATTCCACAAATGGGACAATTTCCTGGATGATCTTGCACTATCTCAGGATGCATGGGACATGTATATTCAGCCGCAGACCTCACGGGTTCGATTTGCCTTTGAGCAGATAAGTACTTATCAGGATTCTGTTTAAAGCTTTCCAGGCATTTCCGACTGCAAAAAAAATACTGCTGATTTTGATAGCCAAATTTAAAAGGAGCTTTTTCAGGATCAACGTTCATCCCGCAAACAGGGTCTTTAGTCATAACATACCTTTTTATAGCTTAAGCTCAAAGTAGTGGTTGAAAAATTTAAATAAAAATATCTTTACTGCCTAATGCTGCATTGACTATGCCAAAATATTAATCTTTCCCAAAAAGATTTCCGAGGATTGTCGAAGAGGTATAGGGGAATGCTTTCTAAAATTGTATCTTGACAGGATCCTAACATAAATAATATAAAAATATTTAGTCAAGTTTTAATGACCCTGAATAGGACACGTTTATCAAGGTCGGCATCGAAAAAAAATCTGGACAAGTTGCAGTCATTACAGGGGCTTCTGCAGGTGTAGGAAGGGCTACAGCCCTTTTATTCGCTAAAAGCGGAGCCAAAATTGGGCTCATAGCTCGTGATATAGATCGACTCGAGAATCTTAAACAGGAAATAATCAGTCTTGGTAGCGAAGCAATCGCCATTCCAATGGATGTGACGAATTCTGATGACATGTTTCATGCTGCTGATGAAGTAGAAGAAAAGCTTGGGCCGATTGATATTTGGATCAATAATGCCATGGTTACTGTTGATTCAGAGTTTAAAGATATGAAACCTGAAGAGTTCCGTCGAGTGACTGATGTCTGTTATCATGGGTTTGTGTATGGTTCCATGGCAGCCTTATCTAAAATGTATTCAAGAAATAAAGGAGTAATTGTTTTAGTAGGTTCAGCTTTGGCATACAGAGGAATTCCTCTTCAATCAGCCTATTGTGGTGCTAAACATGCCATCCAGGGATTTAGTGAAGCGGTACGTAGTGAACTCATGCATGATAAAAAAAATATTTACATCACAATGGTTCAGATGCCTGCATTAAATACTCCTCAATTCTCCTGGTGTAAGACGAATATGCCAAGAAAACCTGAACCTGTGCCTCCTATTTATCAGCCAGAGATTGCGGCTCAAGCTATTTTTTGGTCTGCACATCATCCCTACAAACGAGAAATTATTCTGGGTGCAAGAAATACTATGATTGTTTGGGGAAATAAGTTCTTTCCAGGTTTTGGAGACTGGTATTTATCAAAAACTGGTTATAAATCTCAAATGACAGATCAACCGGTAGAGAAAAATCGCAAATTTAACCTCTGGGAGACGGTAAAAGGACCTTATTTATCGAGAGGGGCATTCGATAAACAAGCTCTAAATAAGAGCTTTCAATTATGGTTTGTCATGCATCCTGTACTATGGAAAGTCGTTTTTTTATTCTTCCTCTTTATAATTCTAGTGGTGGCTCGAAATGGCCCCTCTAATCTTTTGGGCTCATGATGCTTTCACTTATTTAAATGATACCCTTATAGGTTTCGATTATTACCATGGCTGAAGTTGTACGCAAATTCCGATTCCTCATCCTTCTCTTTGGCCTTTGGATAATCATCTTTCCTTGGATTTTCTCTGGTAACATGTATGATATTGGCTGGAATAATCTTATTACTGGTATCTTTCTCATCATTCTCAGTATTCCGCGCGGAAAAATCCTAAATCATTACGGCAGCCGGAAACCTTAAAACTACCAGCAGAATAGTTCTTTTATATTTTTTGCTAAGTTTTTTTTGATGCTAAATGGCTTATTTTTAGCTGATATGCGATTTGAGCTCCTGCAAGCAGAATGAGCCAGCTTAAGTTAAGCCATATTAAAAATAGAGGAATGGCGGCAAAACTCCCATAGATGGCTCCATAACTTGACAAACCAATCTGAAAATGAAAATAGGTCCATTGAACAATCTGGTAGGTTGTCCCGGCGATTATGCCTGCAATCACTCCTGATTTCCATGGCACTTTCGCACTCGGCACAAAAAGATAAATGAAGATGAATGACAGCCAACTTAAAACGAACGGAACAAAATGGAATAAAAAATAGATAACAGGACTGAGAACATCATAAAGGTCAATTGCTTTACTCGCTTCAATAATCCCTCTCAATGCATAAAGGGAAATACCACTCGAAACGACAAAAAAAATGGGGCAAAAAAATAGGATTGCTAAATAAGAGCTAAGTGTTCTTGAAATGGAACGTGCTTTTGTTATTTTCCAAATACAGTTTTAAAGACTGTCTGATGCAAATCATAAGAGTAATAACAGCCCAAATTAACATAATGATGCCAGTTCCTGCAATCACCACTCCGCGAGTATGCTCTAGTGTTGAATGCGTAAAATCCATTATTTTGTAGGCTATTTCGGATTGATCTTTAAATTTGTCTAAAATGGCAGATTCTAAAGATTTTTCAAAACCGAACTTTATTGCTATTCCAAATGCCACGGCTAGAAAAGGAACGATCGTAAGTAGAGAGTAATAAGTTAAAGCTGATGCTTTTAAAGTGCATTCATCTTTAAAAAATCCAATACCTGAAGATATAGCAATTTTTAACGATCTTATAAAAAATGATTTGATTGGTTTGGCAGGATCCTCCGGAATATCCCATACATCCTCATCAAAAAAGTGACGAATCTGGTTTAGCAGACTTTGCTTCATCAGCTACCCAGCCATCCCCCGCTAAAACCCGCACGTTTTAGTCCATTGATAATATAGGGATATTTCTTAATGGTATTCCAGATAAGTCCTGATTGAAAATTTTCGATCATGATTATAATTGGACCTTGATTAAGCCCTAACTGCCATGGAGAGATCCAACCTTTAGCGTTATCACCGTTTGAAGGAAAAGTGGGATTAAAGCTTGCATCAAAGCCATAATTGCTATGTTTTTTTAGATCAAGCTTTTCTATGGCATGCCGAATAGTCTTCAATATTACCTTTGGCTCAAAGGGCAAAGAAGCCACCACGGCCCAAGGGGATATGGTGCCATCATCAGGCCCAAATGGTGCACCACGGGCTAAATAACCATAAAATTTCCGCTTTATACCATTAATTGAGATCGTACATGGACCGGGACCATCACTTGCTGTAAATCCCCAGGCATACTCGCCATAATGAGCAAATCCTTGTGGATTATCTATAGCATATTTTTGCTGAACAAGAGTAGCTCGGCGGCTATTTTCAAAATAATCAATACCGACCTTCCTGTTTAGATCATCATTAATGCCCTTAAAATCGAGCCAAAGATGTGACATTTGGTGAATAAAAAGCGGGCCTCCATATATGCATTCAATATCATAGATCTTTTTCCAATCAAATGTTTCAGTCCATTTCTTATAACCTGCCGGTTCAATTGGAAAAGTAGGTGAGCCAAGGGCAAGCACATAGAGAATAATTGCTTCATTATAACTCTTATCCCAGCGATAAGGAAGAAAACCGGATTCCGGATCCCATCCGTGTGTTATTGTTTCGCCGCCATTCAACGCCCATTGCCAGTCAACTCGTAGATAAATCTCCTCAGCCAGTTGACGAATCTCTTTTTCTTCTTTGTTTTCATTGGTTAAATACTGTCTGATTGTAAGGATACCCGCCATCAAAATGGCAGTGTCGATTGTTGATAATTCGCATTTCCAGACCCGTTTTCCTGTACTCATATCAAGGAAATGATAATAAAATCCTTTGTAGCCTGTAGCGTCAACTTCAGTTCCTTGCTTGCATGAGTGAAAGAACCTTAAAACAGTAAGCGTTCTCTTTACGACTTCATCCCGCGAAATTAATCCACGTTCAACAGCAACGATATAGCTGCTAAGTCCAAGGCCTACAGCTGCGATACTTGACGGCGATCCTGGCTGTGTTTTATCAGCTATCAAACCAGTTTGCAGATTTATCTCATTAAGAAAGTAATTAAAGGTTTCTGCTTGCAGCACCTTTAACATTTGAGCATCAGATCCCTGTGAGTTCGCAACCTTGTATAGTTTAAATTTTGTCTGTTTCTTCATTCTATCTCTAAAGTTATACAAGCGGTTCCTTGCGGAGGCATATCAATATCAATGAAAGCAGACTTTCCTTCATAAATAATATGAATCTGTTCCTTTACCAGAGATGATGCTGACTCTAGTGCATTGACCTGATCGGGAGTAAGGCTGCTTGGCTGCCCCATTTCCAACCATGTCTGACGTGCATTTGCATGTGTATCATCTATTCTTTCTACAAAAGAGGATAGAATCTTCCCCAAATTTTTCAAGTGAATCCTAATCATTTCCGTTTTTATCGGATGCCTGGGAAGCGCCCAGTTTGTAATTAGGAGCTTGAGTATTCCCTGTTTGATAGTGATCCAGATATCTGCTGTTGGATGCGTACCGCTCACCGGCAAAATGCTTTCTCCGATTCCACTCAGCAACTGATAGGCACGATAAGAGGGTTTGGGAATTCCATATAAGTTTAAAAGACCAAAACCCCCATGAAATGGTATGGAAGAAAAATAGTTCTCCTCGAAAATATCAGAGAAGGTCCAATAGCTATAACAATTTACATATCCTTGAGCCTCCATTACAGTCTTAGTAATAAATGCAGCTGCATAAGGCATATCATGCAAGTCATCAAACGGATTTGAGGAAATGCTCCATTCTGTATAGTACACAGGTTTGTCGCCAGCTTTAGTTTTAGTTTTTGCGACTTCTTCCCTTAATACACTTCGTTTAGATTTAGCTAGTTGAGCGATGGTATCATCGCCCGGCTTCCCAAAATCATCCGTAGGATAATGATGTGTGGAAATAAAATCTGCAGGGACCTTATGTTTTTTACAGAAATTCAAAAAATCAGTGATCCAAGCATTGTCTGCCGTTGCTGGACCTCCAACCTGCAATACATTATCCACTTTTTTAATTGCTCGCGCCGCATGCTGGTAAAGACGAAAGTAATCAGTTTTTGTGCTTTTCCAAAATGCAGAAAGATTCGGCTCATTCCATATCTCAAAAAACCAATGGCTCACTTCGGATATACCATACCTGTCAACCCAATGTTTAACTAATGTATAGATGAGAGTTTCCCATTCTTTATAATCACGTGGAGGCGTTACATTTCCTTTATAATGAAAAACGACATCATTTCCGGATGCAAGCGCCAATGGCATAAATGATAGCTCCATAAACGGACGCATACCGATGGAGAGTAAAAAATCACAAATTTGATCTGCATTGAAAAAAGAATACACAAACTTGTCATCCTCATTAACTAGTGTACCCATATCGTCTGATAGCACGCCATGAAATCTGACATGTTTAAAACCTAACTCAGTGTGGCAACGAGATAATTGCTTTTGCCAGTCTGCACGCAAAGCCAAAGTGGCATGTCCACTGCCGACAGTATGTTTCCAGAAGTGAGGAAATGGCTGCGGTGGGTCTGTAATAGAACAAATAAAATTAATGGATTCTCGTTCCATTTAGTTCATCCTTTCCAATAAATGATCGCCAACTCGTAATGCATTTGCCATAGCTGTCAGAGAAGGATTAACAGCTCCAATGCTAGGGAAAAAACTTGTGTCTACAACATATAAATTATTGATTTCATGTGCCTTGCAATTGATATCTAAGACAGAGGTTTTTGGGTCTTTTCCGAATCGACAGGTTCCTGCCTGATGCGCTACACCGGCGATAGGGATTTCACTTTTTAAATACACATGGCGGGGAATAAGATAATCAGGATGCATGCCTAGATGATTAAGCATTGATTTTAATTTTTCATAAAGTTTTTGCTTAGGCACCTGGTTATTTGGTGTGTAGTTCAATGTCACTCTGCCTTGTTTGTCAATTGTAATGCGATTGTTGGGATCCGGTAAATCTTCAGTCGTTAACCAAAAATCTACGGAATGATGTGCGATCTCATCCAAAAACATCATTGGGACAAGTGCTGTTTCAATAGGTTTTTCTCCTCTATACATAGCCCCCAGAGATTTTCCTAGCATCTGAATATTTCCCATGGGATAATTAAATCCCTCCATGCCGAAGTAGAAATCGTTCAATGCTATTGTTTTTTGGAAAATAGTTAAATTAGGTTCCTTTGAAAGCGCTAAGACAGCTTGGCTATTTTGGAACATATAATTACGTCCTACTTGATCAGATCCATTGGCAAGCCCATTAGGATGTTTGTCGTTAGCCGACATCAACAATAACTTAGCCGAATTTGTTGCCCCACACGAAACAATAACAATATTACTACGAAATACTTCAGATTTTCCCTCAACTTCAACGATGACTTCCTCGACCACTGTTCCAGCAGGATTGGTATTGAGTTTAACGGCCTTTGCATTGATCATCAAAGTGACATTTGGAAATTCTATAGCGGGGCGGACGCCGATCATTTCTGCATCGGCTTTTGCGTGTACCAAACAGGGGAAACCATCGCATGTTTGACAACGAATACATTTGCTAAAAGGCATATTCTTTTCATTTAGCATAATGGCGCAAGGTGAAGGAAAAGGGTGGTAGCCTGCTGCTTTCAAGCTATCATTTAGCTGCTGAATGCGTGGTTCGTTTGAAACCGGTGGAAATAAATAGGGAGCGCTTGCCGGAGGTTCTGTCGGATCCATGCCACGCTGTCCATGAACCTGGTACAAATGCTCGGCCTGAGTATAGTAAGGCTCCAATTCTTCATAGGTTATAGGCCATGCAGGTGAGATGCCATCATAATGTTTAAGTTCATCAAAGTCTTCTTTTCGTAACCTATAGAGCGCAGCCCCATAAACTTTTGTAGCGCCTCCAACAAAATAGTGGACTTGAGGTTGAAAGGCTTTGCCATTGTGATCAAGCCATGTATCGGATGATATATATCTGTTCTTTACAAACACTGCATGCGGATCCCAATTCTCTTTTTCACGCTTCAACCAACCCCCTCGATCCAATAATAATATTCGCTTACCTGAGGGTGCCAGGTGACGGGCGAGTGTGCCTCCTCCTGCTCCAGTACCAATGATAATAACATCATAATACATAAGATTAATTTGATTGGGTTTTTTGAGTTTCATTAATTATAAATGCGATAACTCCTAGAATAAAAGCAATGGCTGCCCCCATTATATAAATTTCTCTTAGACTTAAGTTTGTCATATCTTGAAGCGGGCCTACGCCAAATGCTGCAATTCCATATCCAATTAAATAAAAAGCGATGACTCCTCCAGAAACGGATGCAGCTATTGATTTTAATTGTATATTTCCCAAGCTTATCGTTAATGGTAGAAGCGCTGAACATCCAAAACCCACTAGCCCAAATGCCAAAACACCAAGATATTCATTCTTAGGAGGTAGAAAAGCTATTAGGGCGAAAGCTACAGCAGCAATAAAGGGTAAAATTTGATAGGTTCTTGATTCTTTAATTTTATTTTTAATCACAGCAAAGAAAATCCTGCCCAGTGTAACCATTCCCCAAAAAGCGGTTAAAGCAAAAGATTGCACCGTAATGGTTGCATTTTCATGCTTGCTCATATAGATCGAAAGCCAATTCCCATTTAATGTTTCGATGACTCCATAAAGCAAAGCAAAAGCTGCAAAAAGCCAAAAGCGCAAAGGAATAAAGATCTCTCTAGTTTTTTTGAATGAAGTTTTAATATTTCCGCCAGGCAATTTTAAAGGCTGGCTAAAATGAAGCAAGGGGAGGATCAACATGATTACAAAAAGCGGAAGCCCCCACCAAAATCCAAGTCCAATGAAAAGAGCAATAAAAACCGGGGCGAGAGCTGTACCAAAACCTAGCAATGCATTAAGTTTCAGAATGGTTGCATCTATTTTTTCAGGACACAGTAAAGCAGCCATTGTATTTAAAGTAGGTACAGTTAGGCCAAAGCCCAAGCCTAAGAATCCGGTTGCAATCAGTAATGTTCCATAAGCTAATGATTGTTCATGCATAACGACAGCACTGAAAGCAAGTAATGCCATGGCGATTAGATTAGCAATGAGACCAGAAAAAAAGACTAACTTTGAACTATAACGTTTACTTAGCTTCATACTAAGAGTTGAGGCGCTAATCGCTATAAGTACTTGAGGAATGAACAAACTCCCATAAGCCGTGCTGGAAAAGTTGAATTCATGTGGATTTGTAAATATCGTGCTGGCAGCAGGAAATGCCACTAAAGCGATTCCTTGGATCAAACCAGCTGCATAAACAGCAGTAATCTCTCTTTTTTTCATCAATTTCCTATTTCTTGCAATGCCCGAGCAATTCTGTAGGCAATGGCCAACTGTGTCCTTCAGCTAGCAGGCCTTGAACAGTCTCCGGTCCCCACGTACCGGAGGCATAATTGGGGAAATCACTGGGGGGAGACTCCGCCCAGACCTCGAGTACCGGCATCAATAACTGCCAAGCTGCCTCTACTTGATCAGCTCGCATAAACAAGGTGGCGTCGTTCTTCATGAGGTCCCATAGCAATGTTTCATAAGCATCAGGCGATCGGATAGCGAATGCATCCTCATAATTAAACTGCATTTCCACGGAGCGGAGGTGCATCTTTGACCCGGGATGTTTCGCCTGAAAGCGCAGCACAATTCCTTCTTCTGGCTGGATAGACATTACCAGACGTGATGACTGCCAATCGAGAGTTGCCTCAGCCGGAAAGGATTGATGAGGCACTCCGCGAAATTGGATCATAATTTCCGAGGCCTGCCGATTCAGACGTTTTCCGGTGCGGAGGTAAAAAGGCACGCCCTGCCAGCGCCAATTGTCGATGGAAAGCCTGAGTGCGACAAATGTTTCAGTTTGGGAATCAGGTGCCACACCATCTTCTTCCCGGTAACCAGGAACCTTTTTTCCGCCTTCCCAACCTGGTCCGTATTGTCCACGCACAACACATTGATGAACGTCATCTCGGTGAATCGGTCGAACGGCGTGAAGAACGTCCACTTTCTTATTGCGAATTTCGTCAGCTTCAAACGAGACCATCGGTTCCATTGCAACGAGACAGAGCAGTTGCATTAGGTGATTCTGTACCATGTCACGCAGAGCACCAGCGTGGTCGTAATAGGCGCCCCGATGCTCGACGCCGACAGTTTCAGCAACGGTGATGGTGACATAATCTACATAGCGCCGATTCCAGATCGGCTCGAAGAGAGGATTAGCAAAACGAAAAGCCAGAATGTTCTGTACTGTTTCCTTGCCCAAATAATGATCGATGCGGAAGATTTGTGATTCGTCGAAATTTGCAGCGAGGATCACATTCAAAGCTCTGGCGGATTCCAAGTCATAGCCAATCGGTTTCTCGATCACAATCCGCTCCCACTTCTGGTCACGCGCCAATCCTGCTTTGCCGAGATATATTGGGATTTCTCCAAACATACTGGGCGGCGTGGCCATATAAAAAATGCGATGTGCTTTGGTGTCCCATTCCTCTTCCAGTTTCTTACATTGCTCGCCTAAGGTCCTATAAGTTTCCAGCTTCTTGAAATCACCCTTCTGGTAGTGAATATGTTTGGCAAACTTGCTCCATTCACTAGTTTTCGCCATTCCATGCCGCGAAAATTTCTTAACCCCATCATGGAGCCGCCGGCGTAGCTTGTCATCGCTCAAGTCAACGCGATCTACCACAATGATCGAAAAATCAGCGGGCATACTTCTATCTTGAGAGAGGTCAAATAAGGCCGGTACGAGTTTTCGCCAGGCCAAGTCACCGCCTCCGCCAAAAATAATGAATATAGTCGATTCGGGTTGATCTTTCGTTTGCATGATTTTTACTCCTTCTCCCATTCCATATGAAAAGTGCCCTTAGAATCAACCCGCTCATAAGTGTGGGCTCCAAAATAATCGCGCTGGGCTTGAATGAGGTTGGCTGGAAGCCACGCGCTGCGGTAAGCATCGAAATAGCCCAACGAGACCATTAACCCAGGAACTGGCACTCCTGCTTCGGCCGCCTGGCATACGACTTGGCGCAAGCTCTCCTGATGCTCCATGATTTTGCGGGATATATTGGGATCCAGCAGCAAGTTCGGCAGATGGCGTCTTATGCGAAATGCCGCACAGATATCTTCCAACAATGCAGCGCGTATGATGCAGCCACCTCTCCAAATCAGCGGTACGGATTCAAAATCGATTTGATACTTGTATTTATCAGAGGCTACCACTAAAAGAGCAAGGCCTTGCGCGTATGTGATGATCATCGCAGCATAAAGCGCACTGTGCAGTTGTTTAAGAAACGTGCTGCAGTCGCAATTAAAGCGTCGCATTGGCCGCTGATAAATCATGCTGGCTTGATTCCGTTCCTTTTCGAATACAGACAAATCGCGCATGGCAACCGCCAAATCAATGGTCGGAATCGGCACCTGCAGTTCCATTGCGCTTTGCGAGGTCCACATGCCCGTGCCTTTTTGTCTGGCTACATCGAGGATTTCGTCGATAAGTCGTTTGTTTGTTTTTTTATCCTGTTTGGAAAAAATCTGGCTGGTTATTTCCATCAGATAACCATTGAGTTCGCCTTTGTTCCATAAAGCATAAACCCCGCCCACTTCATCTTCATTCATTTCTAAACCACGTTTCATCAGATCATATGTCTCGGCAAGCAGTTGCATAATACCGTATTCAATGCCGTTATGGACCATCTTCATAAAATGTCCGGCCGACTTGGGCCCCAACCAGGTCGCGCATGGATCGCCATTGACTTTGGCTGCAGCAGCTTCAAAGATCGAACGGACACGCTCATAAGCCTCTTTGGGGCCGCCTGGCATAATGCTCGGACCGTGCCGAGCGCCCTCTTCGCCACCCGAAACTCCAACGCCGAGGAATTGGATGCCTTGCGCTTTCAAATTGCGGGCGCGCACATCAGTGTCTTTAAAGTAGGAGTTTCCGCCGTCAATGATCAGGTCACCTGGTTGAAGATGCACCAGGAGATCTTCAATTACCGAATCAACTGGTGCTCCGGCCGGGACGAGCATCATGACTGCGCGCGGTTGACGGAGCAATCCGATGAATTCCTTGATATCCGAAGCACCTCGGATTTTTCGTTTCTCCGCTTCCTTACGCAAGGCTTCAACCTTGGTGGGGTCTTTGTCGTAACCCGCGACAGAAAATCCATGGTCTGCCATGTTTAGCAAGAGGTTGCGTCCCATGACGCCCAAGCCGACCATGCCTATTTCATATTGTTGATCTGGTTCTTTATTGGTCATTATTTTTCCCTATTTCGTCTTTTTTTGTATTGCTTGGTTGCTTTTGATCCAATCCCATAGTCAATGCTGTCATTCCGGCAAGACCTCCCAGTTGCATCGTTTCGATGGCCGAGCTGGGGACAATGACGATAGTAGAGTTCTCTTTTAATCCCTCATAAAGCATATTCATTGCCCTTAAATGCAATGCAACAGGATTGTTGATATAAGTCTTAGCTGCTTCACCAAATTTTTCTGCCACTTGCCGTTCTGAATCTCCAAGAATAACCCGAGCTTGACGTTCTCTTTCCGCCTGTGCTTGCATTGACATTGCATCTTCCAAAGCGGGTGGAATCAGGACATCTTTGACTTCAACAGAAATGACATTGATTCCCCAAGGCTCAGTCCGTTCATCGATGATGATTTGCAGTTCATTGCTAATTTTGCCTCGTCCCTCAAGCATGTCAGAAAGCATTGTCTTACCAATCACATCGCGCAAAGCTGTTTGCGATGCCCATCCGATGGCACTTTTGTAATCGGCTACTTCCAGGGCAGCCTTTTTAGGATCGATCACTTTCCAAAATAGGACTGCATCGACGTCGACAGGCACCGTATCTTTGGTCAAAGTTTTTTCCGCTTTGAACGAACTCGTAATGACCCGGATATCGATCCAGAAAGCCACTGTATCGATAATTGGGATGATAAAAAATAATCCCGGCCCCTTTAAGGAATGAAAATGGCCCAATCGTAAAACGATGGCTCTGTCCCACTGATTTGCAATATTAATTGAGGCCGAAACGACGTAGGCAAGGAAAAACGTAAAGGCAAAGACAAAGTAGCTTGCATAGCCCTCAAAACTTAATATGCATGGTAAAGGCTAGTGCTGCACCAATGAATAAAATGATGAAGAATACCAATATGGAAAAAGAACTTTTGTTCATTTTGATTTCCTTTTATTTTTGTTTTCTAAACATTTTTTTTAGGTTTCTTGGGAAATTCATCTTTTCGAATTTCACACTCTGACTGTTCCCAATCTTCCTTTGCATGGCCATCTTGGCGGCCTCGCTGCTCATATAGTTCATAGGCACGCTTGGCGATCTGCGGCCTCAGATCCGAGGGTATCTTAGTTTCTGGTTCAGGCTTGTTTTTGACGGGATCGAAAACCCGATATGCAAGAAGTTTCAAGCGGTCATTCACAAGAAACCAGCTCAAAGCATAACCCCAGACGAACAGCGCCCACCCCCATCCGAGCGGCATCATAAACAGCCCATAAACTGCTATCAGCGTCGCCACGATTTGCGTGCCGAGCACGGCTACCCATAAAATCCGCGCGGGTCGTATGGACCAGAATGGGCCGCGCGTACGCGTGAGGAAGATCGTTAGATGCCCAGCTACGGATAGCTTCAAATACATTAGCGTTTGGATATGCGCACGATCGAGATGAAAGACGCGCTCACCCAGATAAAACAAACCGAAGGCTGCAATAACCCCGATGACACCAAGTACTGTTGCGATCCCCAGTACCATGCGCATGTTCCAGGCTTCTGGCTTATTTTTATAATGAACGTTGTCATAGGCAATGGATAGAATGGCGCCGTCGTTAAGCAATGCCAGCATCACGATCATCACCGCCGTCAATGGATAAAAGTTAAAGATCAGGATCGCAAGCGTCATGAAAAACAGCACGCGCAATGTCTCGGCAATTCGATAGATCGCGTAGCTGTTCATCCTCTGAAAGATACGACGGCTTTCTTTGATCGCATCAATAATCACGGATAGTCCAGGCGTGAGCAGCACAATAGCTGCTGCCGCGCGCGCAGCGTCTGTTGCACCCGAAACAGCAATCCCGCAATCGGCCTTCTTCAGCGCAGGGGCGTCATTCACCCCGTCGCCTGTCATTCCAACGATGTGGCCGCGTTTTTGCAAAACATCTATAATGTGAAACTTGTGTTCTGGGAAAACCTGCGCGAAACCATCGGCCTTATCAATAGATTCGGCAATCTGTGCGGTCTCTTGCTTCTTCTCGTCGCCAAGTATGGTAGCATCGAGAATGTTTGTGCCCATTCCTAATGTTTTGGCGGTTTCCTTGGCAATGGCTATTGCATCGCCCGTAACCATTTTAACCTTCACTCCCATTTGAGTTGCGGTAGCAATCGTTGCCTTGGCGTCTTCTCTTGGCGGATCGAACAGAGGCAATACACCAAGATACTGCCATTTGCCGTCTCCATCGGCTCGCGCCACACCCAAAGAACGAAAGCCGCGTGCCGCGAATTCATCGACTGCTTTTTCGACGGCGGTCTTTACTTGTTCGGCATTGGCCGATAATGCCAAAATCACCTGCGGCGCCCCCTTCGTCACTTTGAACTGTTTTCCATCTTTGTCCTTGACTGTGGCCTCGGTACGTTTATGCACCGGATCGAATGGCTGGAAATGGACGACCTGATAGCCTTTCATTGCATCTTTATTTTTCAAACCGCCCAGAACGGCCAGATCAATGGTGTCGTTATTATCTGCACGCGACGCCAGTGCGGCATTGAGAACGACTTGCTCGGCGCTAACATTGTTCACGCTGAAGGGATCGCCTAGTGTCAGCTTATTCTGGGTCAGGGTACCGGTTTTATCCGCGCACAAAACATCTACGCCTGCCAATTCCTCGATGGCCACTAACCTGCTCACAATTGCTTCTTTTCTGGCGAGTAGGCGAGCACCGACTGCCATCGTAACCGATAGCACTGTCGGCATTGCCACAGGAATCGCCGCTACAGTCAATACTAAGGCGAACTGCAATGTAGTGAGGATCGGATCTCCACGGAAGATCGCAACAGTAATAATCAGGGCTACCAGAACCACTGCGAGGATGATCAGATAATTGCCAATCTTCAAAACCGCTTTTTGAAAGTGGCTGACGGTATGCGCTTCTTGTACTAATTGCGCTGTCTTGCCGAAATAGGTATTCGCACCAGTGCCATATACCAGCGCTCCGATTTCGCCCTGTCGTATAATCGATCCGGAAAACACTGCCTCGCCGGATTTGTGGGTGACCGGAAGCGATTCTCCCGTGAGCGCAGACTGATCTACCTCCACTAGATCCCCCTTTAACAAGCGCGCATCCGCCGGCACAATATCGCCCATGCGCAATCGAATGACATCTCCCGGCACCAATTCACGCGCCGCCGGATTAACCCACTTCCCATCGCGTTTCACGCGGGCTTTGATCGCCAGCTTGGCTTTCAGAGCAGCGATGGCATTTCCAGCCTGGCGTTCTTCCCAGAATCCAACGATGGCATTGGTAAAAAGTAAAAGCAGGATGATAAAAAAATCCGGCCAGTGCCGGACCACGCCCGACAGAATCACAGCTATTTCAATCATCCAAGGGATGGGCCCCCAAAAGTAGCTAAGGAATTTAAGGAACAGATTAGTTTTCTTTTCTTCAATCTCGTTAGGCCCATATTGAATCAGTCGTTTCTGCGCCTCGGCTTGAGTAAGTCCTTCCGGCGACGAGCTCAATTTTTTCTCCAATTCCGGCATGGAAATAGTTTTTAGATCATCCTTTGCATTGGGTTTTGATTCCGGGTTCGGTTTGGAAGTCTTGAACTGATCAGAATTGGATTTCATTTAATGCCTACACTTGAATAATGAATAATTTTATTAAACGATTCGACTGTGAGTGAAGCGCCTCCTACCAAAACACCATCCGCATCAGGTAGTTCCATAAAATCCTTTGCATCATTGGGATGCACCGAACCTCCATATTGGATAATCGCTTTTTTTTGAGCGGTTTCTTCTCCCCACTTTTGCTTAACCCACTGACGGCAAAAATGGTGCATCGCTTGAACTTCTTCAGGAAGAGCTGAATGACCCGACCCCCCAATGGCCCATACAGGTTCATAAGCTAGAATGATCGCAGCCATCTGTTCTGCCGCAATATCGCCTAGAGATTCCTCCAATTGCTGATTGAGTACCTCTTCTGTTTTTTTAGCTTTGCGCTCTTGTCCTGTTTCACCGAGGCAGAAGATAATCTGCATGTTTTCAGAAATAGTTTTTTTGACCTTGCGGTGGATGAAAGCATTAGTCTCGTTAAAAATGTGGCGTCTCTCTGAATGGCCTAAGAGAACAAATTTTGCTCCTGCATTTTCCAACATGGCATTGTATTCGCCGCGTCGCGCAGCCTGGTTGCATCTGGCTCGATGATACAGAGCTTGCTGTGCTGCTAATACATTTGCCTCCTTGCCTTGCCAAATCTCTAAAGCAGGTTGTTGGATGGCGCGCGCAAAAGAAAATGACAACGCCCAAGAAAGTTTTGATTTGAATCTGACATTCATGGCATTCAAGCGGGCGGAAGCAAGTTCACTGGATTGACCGCCCGATAAAAACATAATACCAGGAATGGCTGCTGGGACAGTTCGCAAGAGACATCTCACCGTAGCATCGGCTACCTCGTCAACAGTTTCTTGTTTGGGGCAGGTCAATCCCGGAAGCACCATGTTGGGCTTCAAAAGCATGCCTTCCAGCATCACTCCTTGCGCATAAAGATGATTGGAAACTGTTCGCAGGACTTTTTCCATTACCTTGCAGCAATGCTCTAAGGTGTGCTCGCCCTCCATGAGCACTTCCGGCTCAACGATCGGCACCAATCCAGTCTCCTGGCATAATGCGGCATAGCGAGCTAACGCCTGTGCATTTGCTTCGATGCATCCTCTGCTAGGAATACCATCGCCTATTGCAATAACAGCGCGCCACTTAGCAAAACGAGCGCCCATTTTGTAATATTCCTTAAGTCGATCGCGCAATCCATCAAGACCCTCGGTTATTTTTTCTCCAGGATGGCCTGCCATATCCTTTGCACCCGTGTCAACTTTGATGCCAGGAATAATCCCTGCATCGGTAATGACTTTAATAAAAGGAGTACCATTTTTCGTAGGCTGACGGATGGTTTCATCATAAAGGATAGCTCCACTGATAAATTCACCTAAACCGGGTGTAGTCAAAATCAATTCACGGTATGATCGTCTAGCTTCCACTGTCTGCGGAATCCCTAACTTGGCAAATCGTTTATTGCAGGCTGGATTGCTCTCATCCATCGCCAATAATCCTTTATAACAGGCTACAAGGGCCATAGCAGTATTTATAAGCTCTTGAATATTCATACTAAATCCTTTCGTAATAGCAGAATCAGTCCTACTAATGCCGCCAATAGAACCACCCAAAAACTGATGGCGATAAATGTGGCCTTTGCGGCATGATTTTTTTCCCACCATGTCGTTGGGTGAATGCCCTGAACCAGGAACGTAATCACGCCGGCGATGTTAACGCAAATCAGGTTCATCAGAAAAAGCGACAATGCTACCATGGACAAATCCAGATATCCGCTCCCCAGCAGTAGTCCAAATGTTACGAGGGGAGGCAACAGGGCCACCGCAACCATTACTCCGATCAAGGCAGCCGAAACGCCAGTGGTGAATGACAGTGCACCCGCACATCCTGAGGCTAATGCCACCAGGATATTTCCTAGCCCGACCCGCATATTAGACACTATGTCTGTTACAGCCGGATCCATATGTATCAATGCACCGATGATAATAGAGAGCACGATCGTCGCCGCAATCCCGGCAATATCCGTTAGAAGTGCGCGTCGTAACAGTGTCAAGTCACCCAACGTAGTGCCAAGTGCCAACGCAATGTTTGGCCCAAGCAACGGCGCAATCACCATTGCCCCGATGATGATAGCTACACTATTTTGCTGCAGACCGACCGATGCCACTATCGTGGATAAAATTACCATCGTCAAATAGACCTTAGAACATTGAGCGGCATCTTTAATGTTCTCGTACAACTCTTCTCGGCTGATTCGCTCTGGCGCCTTTGTTTGCGCAGCGACCGGCTCCGGCTCGCCGCGCGGCAATGTTGCCTCGACAGGCAGAATCACTACCCGGTTTCCCTCTTTATTGGCGTACTGTTTTCCCAATAAGTCCAATACAGACTCGCTTTCTTCTGAATCCAACAAAATCCGTACCAGCACTTCACCTTGAGGTAATAGAAGATGCCTGTGTTCGAGCATCTTATGTTCTTTGAGAAGCTCGGTAATCTCAGTACTATCCTTCTCCTTTAACACCATTTCAATTAATCGCAGCGCCATTTTAATTTATCCTTTCTAATTCCACAGCTCAGGCATATATATTAGGGCCCTATTTCTTTATAGGCCCCATTTCCAGTTTCTAATTTCCGGCATGTCCTGGCCATGCTTATCAATGTAATGTTTGTGCTCAATGAGCTTGTTCTGCATCATCTGTTTCAGATAGGCGCCTTTTGATCCTAAATGAGGCAGCCTATCAACCACATCTTGTACCAGATGAAACCGGTCAATATCGTTTTGCACTCGCATGTCAAAGGCTGTCGTGATCGTGCCCTCTTCCTTGTATCCCCGAACGTGCAGTTTTTGATTGTTCCTGCGATAGGTCAGCCGATGGACTAGCCAGGGATAGCCGTGAAAGTTAAAGATGATGTGCTTGTCTTTTGTGAAGAGCGAATCGTAATCCGTGTCGCTTAAGCCATGAGGATGCTCGCTCTTAGGTTGCAGCTTCATAAGATCAACGACATTGACGACGCGGATTTTCAGATCGGGAAGATTCTTGCGAAGGATGGAAACGGCAGCCAAAGTCTCCAATGTCGGCGTGTCTCCGCAGCAGGCCATTACCAGATCTGGCTCAGAGTTTTGGTCGTTGCTAGCCCATTGCCAAATGCCAATACCTTCCGTGCAATGCACAACCGCAGCATCCATGTTCAGCCATTGCGGAAGAGGGTGTTTACCTGCAACAACCACGTTGACGTAATTACGGCTGCGCAGGCAATGATCAAACACAGACAATAGGCAGTTGGCGTCTGGCGGTAGGTAAACACGCACGATATCGGCTTTCTTATTGATGACGTGGTCGAGGAAACCTGGATCCTGGTGTGTAAAGCCATTGTGGTCTTGCTGCCAAACGTGAGAAGCAAGCAGGTAGTTTAACGATGAGATTTTCCGGCGCCAGGGCAGTTCCAAGCATACCTTCAGCCACTTGGCATGCTGGCTGAACATCGAATCGATGATACGAATGAACGCCTCATAGCTGTTGAATAACCCATGTCGTCCGGTTAACAGATAACCTTCTAACCAACCTTCGCACTGGTTTTCACTGAGCATCGAATCCAGGACGCCTCCGTTTGGCGCAAGAAACTCATCATTTTTTACTTCCCTGGCGTCCCACTGCCGGTTGGTGACTTCAAAAACAGCACCCAAGAGATTTGAGAGTGTCTCATCAGGACCAAAAATACGGAAATTGCGTTTATCCTGATTCAACTTGGCGACATCGCGCAGAAACTTACCCAATACGAGCGTATCTTCTCCTTCAATGGCACCAGGCGAAGAGACATTCACCGCATGGTCGTGGAAGTCCGGCATTTCCAAGTCGTGCAGCAAAATACCACCGTTGGCATGGGGATTTGCTCCCATGCGTCGGTTCGCCCTTGGGCGCAAGTTCGGCCAATTCCGCTCGCAGACGTCCATTTTCATCGAACAGCTCCTCGGGTTTGTAGCTTTTCATCCATTCTTCAAGTAGCTCGACATGATCGGGATGCTGAGCATTCACTAGAAGCGGCACCTGGTGCGCCCGGAAGGTGCCTTCGATTTGCAATCCGTCGACTACTTTCGGTCCCGTCCAACCCTTTGGTGATTTGAGGACGATCATAGGCCATCGTCGCCGAGTGGTGTCATTCTTGCTCCGTGCATTGCCTTGGATTTGCCGGATATCTTCAATAGCTTTTTCCAAGGTACTGGCCATGAGTTGATGCATTTTTTCCGGGTCATCGCCTTCGACAAAATAAGGCGTCCATCCGCAGCCTCGAAAGAATTGCTCCAATTCCTCTGGCTCGATACGGGCCAGGACAGTCGGATTGCTGATCTTATATCCATTAAGGTGCAGGATTGGCAGCACGGCGCCATCGCTAATTGGATTGAGAAATTTGTTGGACTGCCATGCGGTTGCCAAAGAGCCAGTTTCTGCTTCACCGTCGCCGATGATGCAAGCCACAATCAGATCGGGATTATCGAACGCGGCACCGAATGCGTGGCTAAGTGAATAGCCCAGCTCGCCCCCTTCATGAATCGATCCCGGAGTCGTCGGTGCAACATGGCTGGAAATCCCTCCAGGAAACGAAAATTGTTTGAACAGTTTTTTCATCCCGGCTTCATCCTGGGTGATGTCTGGATAAATCTCGGTATAGGTGCCTTCAAGGTAAACATTGCCCACCAGAGCAGGACCGCCGTGACCGGGACCGGCGATATAAAACATATTTAAGTCATACTTCTTGATAACCCGGTTCAGGTGTACATAGATAAAGTTCTGGCCCGGCGTTGTGCCCCAGTGTCCTACCACCAGAGGCTTCACGTGGGATAATTTCAGCGGTTCCTTCAACAGGGGATTGTCGAAAAGATAAATCTGGCCAACTGAGAGGTAATTCGCTGCACGCCAATAGGCGTTCATCTTTTGCAGCAAATCGGGAGAAAGCGGATTGCCCGCTTTATTCATATTTACCGTTTCCGAAGCAATGTCCTCTTTAGCCTCATTTTTAACCTTCATATACAATGCTCCTTTCAAACATCTTTTTTATTTTCAATTAGAAAACCCAAAACATTGCAAACTATATATGCAATCATCCATTCCTCGTCTGTATGCATGATGCGGACATCGGCGATGAAATGCCTCCGTTAACAGAATCTCTTCCGGTAGATGCTCAGGATCGAAAGGACTAAGCTGGCGCAACTCTTCAACCATTTCCACAGTAATTCGCTGAGGCTTGTTATATTTCGGTCCACCATGCACCACACGACGTCCCACCGCGGTCAATCCATCCTTCCCGCAGCGTTCCTCAATCCAGTCCATCAGGATGTCCACCCCCGCCGTATGGTTCTGCGCCTCAACTGTCGCGAAAAGTTGTCCGACTGGCTCACGCCTTTCACATACAAGGTGGTATTCCGCAGTCCAATCTGTTCAATACTGCCTCCCAAAATCCGATTAAGCGAGTCTGCCACTTCGAACACTGCAAATTTGATGCTCGACGAACCGCCATTAATCGTCAGAATACGTGGATTAGCTGGTTTCATGGATGGCTCCTTCGTCAGTCCAGCTTGAATTTTCGGATTCGGCGGGGCATTTAGCTCGCGTGCTTCGTTGCTGACCGCGACAATCTTCAATCCAAATTGCGCCTTAAGCCAACGTATTAACTCGATCATGTTGAGATATGGCTTAGACTGTGCAAACATGAAACTTCGAAATTGAGCCCCTGTAAACGGTTGTTTTTTATAGAAGATAACCAGATTTAAATAGTCTTCCAGCGTAAACTTTCCCTCTTCGTAGGTTTCAACAATCAGATGATGCCGAGCCTCTATCTCTGCCCACTTCAAGTTGAAGTTCGTCGCTGCCCGTTTGCGGGCATGATGATCCCAACCATTGACGAGCAGGACACCGCCGATATCCAAAAACAAGTGGGTAATTGCATTCGATTTTTTCATCTAATTTTTTCCATAACTCTAAAAGAAAAATAAATCCATCCGGTAGATGAGCCCCGAGGGACAACGATAATCTCATCTCGAATAACAAATTTTATCGCTACGGATTGGAAACCGTCTGGATATCGGAAATATGATCCATTTTCATGCTTTACTGGTATAATATGCATCATTGCTAATCTTCTTTGACTTTTAAATGTCATAAAAATTGTTATAAAACAAGATGAATTGGACGTTGCCAATTACCATGAATCAACATTCAAGCTAGTTTTTTAGGCGTAGAATTACATTGGGGGAATAGTGGGGGAGTAAAAAATAAAACATGACAGTAAATCATAACAAGTAACAGTTTGCAATAGGAGGTGGAATGCATGAATACACCATTAATTCAATTGAAAAGACAATTTTCACTTCTCAGATTGGTCAAATCAAAGCTGCTTTGGAATACAGTGATGTTGATTTAGATTGGGCAGATAAACAGAATTTAGATAAAAAAACGTCCAATGTATTCCACTAAAGGTTGGGAATGGCATAATAATACCGAAGAAGTAATAAAAGGGAGATTATGGGGAGGATGCCTTGAAGTGCTTGATTTACATTTATCGGTGAGACGTTATTTGCCAGATTTTGAAAATTTGAATGATATGGCAGTTAAAAATGCTTTACGAGATTATAAATCAAACATTCCTGTCGTTTTTAATATGAACTTTGGGCATACAGACCCTCAGATTATTATTCCCAATGGAGGAATGGTTTCGATTGATGGGCATGCGAAAACTATCCATTTTACTTAGCATGAAGCGAGTTGTTTTGCTGAGAAGAAGTCAAAGCATGTTTAGTAAAAGTGGAAAGCTTTTCTATTTCTTTGTTTAAGGCATCAAAATTATGAGGATTACGCCAAGCATGATATGCCTCCATTAAAGAAGGCCATTCTAAGCTTGTGGCTGCATACCAAACAGTATCTCGATTGCGAGATTTATAAATGGTAGCTTGTCTAAACATTCCTTCATATGATAATCCCAATCGTTCAGCAGCTTTTCTAGAAGGATTATTTAATGCATCGCATTTCCATTCTACTCTTCGATAACCTGATTCAAACGCCCATTCAATCATAATCAGTAATGCTTCTGTCCCTTCTCGCGTACGCTGTAGCAAAGGTGATAAATGTATATGACCTATCTCAATACAACCAACTTTAGGTTCAATTCTCAAATAACTTGTAACGCCTGTTGGCCCTTTTTCATTTATGATAGTATAAAATTTAGGGTCATCACTAAAGCATGTCTTTCTGGCCCATTGGCAGAATTCTTCTTCATTTAAAAATGGTCCATAAGGAAGATAAGTCCAATTGGCACCTGTTGAATCTAAAGAAAAAGCCTTATAAAGTGCAGCTAGATGAGATTCTTCAATAGGTTCAACAGCAACAGCGTCTCCTTCAAGCTTAGGAAAATTTGGAAAGGAAGGAGAAATGTAGTCTTTAACAGAATACCCTATTTGCTGTCCTAACTCATTTGTAATTGTTTTCACGTATCCTCCGATTCAAATCAGCTGCATGTGCCTTATAATAGTAGGTTAAAGGCGGTCTAATCACCATCTTCATTTGTCTTTTTTTCGCTGTTCTCTATCGTAGGCATCATATCGAGCTAAGGCATCACTTCCGAGAATCCCTATGCCAGTATTGAGTAAATAAGTACCTGCTGTTTGGCAACCAGGAAGAGGGACAAACCAGAGAAATAGTCCACAAAGAGCTATTGTTACTCTTACTGTGATTGTCACGGGAACTTCTTCGATTTGAACTTCTCCTTTGTCATGGCCTTTAGCCCGCGCTTCTTTTTCAGCTGGTCGATGGACTTATTGATGTCGATTTTTTGTCCTGTGTACTGCTCAACCTCTTGCTTGAAGTCAAACATGTAGCCGACAAGTTTGTTGGTCTCTCCCTTGTCAATAGCCTTCTTTACCTTCTCCACAATCTTTTCCATTTTGATGCCGAAATTGATTGCGTTGATGTCTAAAGCCATTAAAGGTGGTGGGACTAATAGTGTAGTCGAGAAAGAAGCAATTGTAAGATACGCAACCATAGAGTTGCAGATATGAGACTTGAGAAAATTAGCCATAGTGTCCTTCGTTTTTGGTGTATATTTTAGGCCTTGTTGCGCAATACCTCTCACGTCAAATTTGAAATAGCATGTAAATAAAAAATGCATGGAGTAGGCTTCTGCTTCTTACCACAGAAGGCAGAGACTATCCATGCAAACTGAACCGACTTATCGTATTCGAAATTGGGCTGAGTATAACAAAGCTCTTATTCAAAGGGGAAGCATAACCATTTGGATCGATGAAAAAGCGATCAAAAACTGGTTTTCTTCCCATCATACCTGCCGAGCTGGCAGGCCTGCAACATATTCTGATGAAGCCATTCTAATGATGCTTATTCTCAGAGAGGTATACAAACGTTCATTGAGGAACTTACAAGGATTTGTACAATCGCTTTTTCATGTAATGGGCCTGAATCTTCCAGTACCGAGCTATTCGCAAATTTCAAGGCGAGCTAAGTCGCTTCATAAAAGAGTTAATCGTTTGACGCAAGGGAAGAAGGCTTGCCATATCATCTTTGATTCTACAGGACTTAAAGTACACGGAGAAGGCGAATGGAAAGTGAAAGTCCACGGAAAGAGTAAACGTAGAACATGGAGAAAATTCCATATAGGAATAGACGCAGAAACACAAGATATCATCTGTTGTGAGCTGACGGGCAATAATAAAGGAGATGCTGAAATGGCAGAACGGATGCTAGGAGAATTACCTTGCAGGGTGAAATCTGCCAGGGGTGACGGGGCTTATGATTGCGAGCCGATTTCGCAAGAAGGTCTATGATAAAGGGGGCATTTGTATTGTGCCACCACCAAGAGATGCGGTGTATAAGGGTACAGCAAAAGAGGGATGGGAAAAGGAAAGAGATGACGCCATTGCAGCAATTCATGGATTTGGTGGGGATGACATAGGAAGACGGCTTTGGAAAAAATGTTCAGGTTATTATGAGAGATCGTTATCCGAGACAGCGATGTTTAGGATCAAGAGAATGTTTGGAGGCAGATTAAAAGCTCGTTCAATAGGAGCTCAAAAGACAGAAGTAATTTGTAAATGTATGATAATTAACAAGATGAATAAATTGGGGATGCCGAGATTTGAATGGGTATTCGAAGCAGCTTAATGGCTGGTAGAATGGGCGAGTTAGCATTTTAGCGGGTGTTTTTTTCTTCTATGCTGTGAGGGCTATTGTGCAACAAGGCCTATATTTTATTTCGTAGTAATCAAGCTCTCTAAAGAGAGTAATCCAACTAAAGAATGAGAAAACAAAACATGCAACAAAGATTAAAAGATAAACTAGAGCATTATCCCATTCCGTTTCCTAAAGTTATATAACATCGAGGTGCTGAATGAAATTCACGAAAAGGTCAAAATTTTAAATCGTGACAACAACCAGATTCAAGCCAAGTACCATGGCGACGCCAAATATTGTCGGGTTCACAAACGATTACTTGAGCGTGGCACATTACAGGTAACAGAGCGTAACATTTTCGAAGCACTTGCCGGACTAAAAAAACAAGCTGATGACTACGTGTTGCAAAACACTCAATTGCTTACTAATGAAAGCTACTTTGAACGCATGATGATGCCGCTGGTAATTAATGAGTTTCATAGAAATTGCAACATTCCGCTTAGTCCGGATACCTCTCGAACTATTAATGGGCTTATAGTAGCAGAATATATGAATGAATTCACTTCAGGCAACAGAACAGTAGCGCGCGTATGATATCACAAGATTTTGAAAAAAGAACCCGCCAACTGATCGATAGCCTTAAAGGAGTCTGCGCCACTTATGGTCTGGGTAATGATGGCAATGAATTCAAGATCATTATACAGGTATTTCTCTACAAGTTTTTGAACGATAGGTTTGCTTTTGAAGCGAAACGCATAGATCCTAATCTTGCTAAATCAGAAAACTGGGAGCAGACCTTAGCAGCTCTTAATACCAATGACCTGGAGAAGCTAGGCGGGCCACAAACTTATATTCAGATTGATCTAGGTTTTGGGGATATAGTGGAGGCTATTGATTATTCGATGGATTTAACATCAACATCTAAAGGCCCCCTGTTTGAAAGCAAAATTCAAGTTCGTTCTTATCCCAAAGAGTCTATTTTTGCAGAGAAGCTTGAGACAATAGTTCATCGCGGCATGGGTAACACCAGAATGAAAGGTTTCCACAACCTCCGCTCTCTCATCTCTTTAGAGAAATGCTTAGATCCCGCTTATACTGACAAGATCGTGACGACAGTTTTTAACCATAGACAAACTCAGCTGAAATTACCTCTAAAGCTTGATGTTGAATTTATAGAGGTATTGCAACCGTTATGGCGTGAATATCAAAAGGATCTTCCAAACAATCAGGTTGCGATTAAACCTCCAGGGTTAATTCAGGATGTGATTTCTTTCATTAATTCTTGGTTAAAGAATAATACGCGACTATGCACTTCTGAATAAAAAGATCGAATATGAAAAAATGGTTTATCGCTGATACTCATTTCTCACACACCAATATCATAAGATACGCAAGTCATCCCTATACAAATGTTGAAGAGATGGATAGAAATCTCATTGATAATTGGAATCAAAGCGTAGGTCAGGATGATCAAGTCTTCTTTCTTGGAGATTTCGGGCTGGGGGATGTCGATCACCTTCACGCTATTTGCTCACAACTTAATGGTCAAAAATTTGTATTCGCGGCAACCACGATCGAAATGCAAGCTGGATGACTCGAGTCGGATTCAATGTTGTTTTGGAGTCAGCTTTTTTGAAAATAGGCCGACATGTTAAGGAAGAAGACGAGACCATTATTGCTGGAGAACTTCCGGTGATGTCCGAGGCTTTCAGCTCTTTAAGCCGCTTTTCGTAAGCCCAGGGTACCCAAAGAATGGGATTTTTTCGAACATCTTCTTGATGTTCCTGGATCGCCGCCAGATATTCCCATGGGTTCGCATCGTTAAGTATGCACGTTTCCATTATACTCATGAGAATGTCTCCGATTTTTGCTCCGGTTTCATTGCGATAAAAATAAGCATTTTTTCGATTTCGGACTGATTGTTTTATCAGTCGCTCAGTAGCGTTGTTGTCGATGGGCACACCGGGCATCCGCAAAAATAAAGTCAACTCTTCCCAATGGTTATTCAAATAAGCTATTGCTTTTCCCATGCTGCTGTTCGGTTCGATTTCTTTCTGTTTTATGAGGGCGTCGCAAAAATTTTTCATTTGTTGCATTGCAGGAGCACTATGATCTTGATGCCATTTTAACCTTAATAGAGGTTCTGATGGCGCCAATCGCTCATTCGCAAATACAGTAGAGTACCACCCGATTATTTTGACCACTATCTTGGGCCAGGTTGTAACGAGTTCATAAAACTTTCGGCGGGAATGGGCATTGCAATTAGAGAGATTCGTATCATGATGTTCCGGGACGTTATGCCCACCATCGCATTGTTGAATGGGAACCGATAATCCTTTCGGTCGCTTATTCAGCAGATCATCAAGATTTTCTCCAGCATGTTTGACTCCAGTGAAAAACAAGGCGATTTTTACATTTATATTTTGCAAGACTCCAAGAATAGCGGTTGTAAAAATGCCTGTACGTTCATCTTCATCTGAAGTCCCCTTTCGTTCCTCCCGGTCCTTCATAACGCTAAGAATGCGTGCTTTTGTATCATCATTTTGCACCAGTTCGTAAGCGTCTAATTTAGCCATCTTCTGATATTTGAAGCCTACTGTTATTTTCATGCGAAAAAACAGGAGGACACATGGCAAAGCCTTTTTCTGAAGAACTCAAACACCAATGGAAAGAAAATATCCTTAAACAACGCCAAAGCAAGCTTTCTATGGCTTCATGGTGTCGTCAAAACGGAGTCGCAGTTCATACGTTTTATTATTGGCAAAACAGATTATTTCCAAAACCAGCTTTCAGTCGTTCCGCTTTTACTGAAGTAATCCAGGAAAATAGTAAGTCCCTTACAGAAATTATCCTCGAATACAATGGTTTTAACATCCATCTTAATGAAAATTTTAATCCTTCCATTCTAAAAAAATGCTTGGAGGTTATAAAAAAATGTTAAGTATTCCGGGAAACGCACGCCTTTTCATTTGTCAACATCCTGTGAATATGCGTAAAAGTTTTGAAGGGCTTAGCGCGCTTGTCGAAGAACTTTTCCCGGAAGAATTGCTTTCGGGATCCTTATTCATTTTTCTAAATCGCCGAAAAGATCATATGAAAGTATTTTTCTGGGATAAAGATGGTCTGGTAATTTGGTTTAAACGTCTCGAAAAGGGATCTTTTGCATGGAAATGGGGAAACGATCATCAAATTGATCGTAGGACATTTTTCATGCTTCTTGAAGGCGTGATTCCCAAAAGATTACAAGTTCGTTACAATATATCTTGAAGCTGTTTTTTTTTCAGAAATCGCTTGATTTTTTATTAAGATTTTAAGTAAAATCATGCTCATGATAACACCTGAATTAATCACATCAGAACATTCAAGTAGAGATTTTCTTCTTAACGAAATCACAGCCCGTGATGAAAAAATTGTCCATTTAGATCAAAAAATCCATCATCTTGAAGAGCAGTTGGCTTGGTTCAAACGTCAAATCTTTGGCAAACGCTCTGAAAGAGAAGCCTCCGATTTGAATAGTCAACAACTACTTTTTGAAGGCTTTGAAAGTCCAGCGCATGAAAAAGAAAAGAAAAAGATTGTAGCTTCACATACTCGTAAAAATCCTGACCTTACCGGAAAAGACAAAATCACTCTTCCGGACGATCTGCCTGTAGAAACTATATTTCTTGATATCCCTAATGAACAAAAAACATGCCAAGAGACTGGAAAGCCGCTTGTTCAGATTGGCGTAGAAATTTCCCATAAGCTAGCACATAAACCAGGCTCTTATTATATCAAAGAAATTGTTCGTCCTAAGTATGTTCATCCAAACCGTGAAGAAAATGGCATTTTAACAGCAGATCTTCCGGACAGCTTATTGCCAAAATGCCGTGCAGATGATAGCTTGCTTGCAGAGATTGTCACTAAAAAATTTGCCGATCATTTGCCTCTTAACCGCATTGCAGAGATTTTAGGCCGTGAAGGCATCAAGATCAGTCGAAAATTGCTTTCACAATGGGTGATAAGATCTGCCATTGCTCTTAAACCGCTTTATGATGAAATGCTAAAAAGAGTTTTGTCCAGTAAAAACATTTTTATCGATGAAACACCAGTGAAGCTTTGGGAACCTGAAAAGTGTAAGCAAGCCTATATGTGGGTGGTAGTTGGGGGTTGCGAAGCCAATCCCGCGTATCGGATCTATGAATTTAAGGAAGATCGTTGTCATCATAATGTTTTAGATATACTGAAAGATTATCGCGGCGGCCTTCACTCAGATAAATATGCAGCTTATCAAAGGCTTGCAGAAATGAAAATCATTACATGGTTTCCTTGTTTTAGTCATATTCGAAGAAAGTTTTTCGAAGCTGAAGCTGGCGATCCGGCTTTTCGCAAATGGGTTTTAAGAAAGATACGCTATCTTTTCATGTTTGAAAGAGTTGCCTGGAACCGCTCTCCTGAAGAGCGCCTAAAAATACGCCGGGAAAAAGAAATACCCATTATTGATGAACTGATCGAAAAGATTAAGGGTAAGCTTATGGACGGTAAAATTTTACCTAAATCAAAGCTGAAAGAAGCTATGGGATATTTTTGCGGCTTAATTCCTTACTTGAAAAACTATGCAAAAGATGCTTTTGCAAGATTGGACAACAATGTAGCTGAAAGAGCCGTCCGACCGCTTGCCATCGGAAGAAAAAATTGGCTTTTCTTTGGCAGTCCTGATGGTGGTGAAGCTGGCGCTATTCTTTTTTCTCTCGTGCAAACTTGTCGAGGTTTAGGGATTAACCCTCGTGAGTATTTAGAAGACATCATGAAACGAATTATGAGACACAATAGTCAGAAACTTGACGAGTTGTTGCCGGACCAATGGTTAAAAAGCCGCAATCAAAACCATATTTCTTAATTTCTGCCCAGATGGGCAGATTTCTCGCTTACCCAGTTCTGCTGCTGACGCATGTTCACACATGACCGCATAAATAGGCTGCACCGCATCAGCAACATCTTCTGTCATTTCCCAAATTTCAGAAGGTGAGATAGGCGTGCCTAAAATCTCCTGGAGCTGCCCTTGGCGATAAAAAGGGACCCCGCCTCTATATTTTAGCAGACACACAATAGCTTTAGCACTGTTGTCAGCTCTTGACTCCGTTGCAACTTCTGGAGGAAGGTTTGCGGTAAATACTTTACCGCAAACAGCACACCTGAGTCGTTCGGGTCGATAAATCTCCATTTGCAACCAAGGTTGGCCTACGACTCGAAGAACAGTTCCTGCAGAGAGATTAAACAATTTACCTTTGTCACAAGAAGGGCAAAGACTGCCTTTTTTTATGAATTCATGGGCGATATCAATAACCTTAGCTTGAGTGTAATCCGATGCAGGACGATGTCCATGCTTCCCTTTTTTCTCGGGAGGATTTTTTTTTGTGGATGCATTTGGATCTCCGGCTTCCTCACCATCCTGATCTGGCTCTGATTGTTCATCAGTTTGATCTGAGGCGGCCGTTGCCGCCTCATCTTCAGCAGCCTGTGCTTGTGCCAGCAACTTCGCAAGGTTCTTGGCGCTCTCTGTTTTGATCCCAAAGATGGATCGAAGTCGTTGGATAGATAATCGCTTTTCCTGAAGGGAAAAATTCATCCAGACAATCGCTTTTATAAGATTAGCAAGAACTGGATAATCTTCTTTGACTAAAGCCTGTTTGTCCAAGCGCTCAATGAGCGTCTCGATTTGTTCTGGAGTAAAGTCGAGATGTGCCGGGGCTTTCATTTGTGGTCTTATAAAAAAATAAAAGTTGCATTCTGAAGTAATTAAAATTTTATTGCACACAGATTTTTTTCCAATTATCAGAAAATTGAGCTGATTCGGGATTCCCATTCCACAGAAGAGTTTGCAGATACCTTGCATCAACGGCAGATGAATCGGTAGGCCACCATCGAAAAGTTCCCTTTGAAAGTCGTTTAGTGCAGAGCCAAAAGCCTTGACCATCGTATACCAATAGGCGGATAGTTGTTCTCCCTCGGTTACGGAATACAAATACCGTACCTTGAAATGGATCTTGATCGAGTATATTCCTGCAAACGGCAGCTAGGCCGTCGATGCCTTTACGGAAGTCGACAAATTGAACACAGATAAAAATACGGGTAGACGGAGATATCTGAAGCATGACTACCTCCTGAATAGTTGGCAGAGGAAGTTTAAGCAAGAGAAGGATCCTTGAATTTTAGCTTGCAGCCCATCGGCAGATCTGAGTTCAATCGTCACTGTATCAGAAGCTGATTGAATTGCCGGTATGACAATCTCACGAAATTCGAGTGTCGGCTCATTAGATTGATGGATTTTACGCTTCAAATAGACGGGATTAATCTGAAGCTGATGACAAACCTCCTTAACGGAATAGATTTTTGTTTGCTGAATAATCGAGGCCCATAATTCCTGGGGAAATTTACGTTGAGTCCTCGGGTCTTGTCTTAATCGATCAAGGGCGGATCGAATTTCTTCAATTGGGATGAATTTAGTTTCCATACCGAATAATCTCCTTTGAGTTAAAGGAGATAAAGATACTGAATTGGATTATTCGCCGTTAAGCACTCTCACCGCAAGGACACGAAAATAGGCCGACATGTTGCTGAACTTATCCATATTCCTTCAGAGCAACCTCCAATCCATTTTCAATTGCATGAACATGTCCATGATAAAAGATCTAGAAAGATCATATCCAATCAACTCAATCTATGTGTTGAGGTGTGGGACTATCAGCCTATATCTGAAAAGGCGATTCTTAGCCTTCTGGATAAAGCATCTAAATAATGAGCTGAAGCTCTGAAGCTTTCCACGTTAAATTGTCTTGAATCGAAAGCCTAACCAATCTATAAATTAATGGATCTCTCTATCGAATAAGGTCAAGTTAAATCTTTAAAACTCAGGAGTTTTTTATGGAAACAAGAGTTCTGCAAGAGGAATCTCTAAAACTTCAAAATCCCCAAAATGATGATTTTGAAATCTTCGAACTAGATATGATTGACCGACCATGCCTGCAGCATGATCAATAAACAAAAGGGCTGGGAAGCAGCCCTTTACATCTTAAAACAAGACTATTGTGCAAACATGATAAATCATAATAAAGATTTTTTGATAACTAGTATAACCACAAAATTACGTTTTCCTAGCCCGATGACCAAGAATTATTGGGCTATAGAAGAGCTATCAGAAAAAAAGCTTTACGCTGTGCCTTTTATCGGGGCCTTAATGGTTGTAGCCTGTGCAAAGCCAATTACTAAATCAAGTCTGTTTGAATTCCTTCTTTCTAAGCTGCATATCCAAGTCAAACAACTTGAGAATACACTAGAAAGCTTGATTTCCAAAAATGTCATCATTCCTAGTGAAAAACAAGAAGATTATCGACCATTGTTTGACAATTTTCTAAATTGGACAAAGGCGGGGTGGGATGATGCTGCAAATTATCATTTTTTTACATGGGATGCCCCATTCCTCGATTATACAAAAGAAGGAGATGGGCATGATATAGACCGCAAAAAAATGATTAGATACCAAAGTATCCAACCTGACACACAGCGTTATAAAGAATACGATGCATCTATCAAAAATATCCCACTACCCGCTTTAAATTTCTCCTTGCCTACTGATCAAGCACAGGGTTACACAATCTCGAAGAGAATTAAACATTTATTGGCGTTTACATTTGGGAAAAAAGGAGAAAAGCCGTGTCACTGGATTGATGATGTCCCACTCATTAGGAGAACAAGCCCATCAGGAGGAAGTCGTCATCCCACTGAAGGTTATTTTTTATCCATTGACCTCCAAGATATCCAATGGGGGTTTTATCACATTCAAACAGACCCTATTTCGCTTTGCTTAATATCATCGGATAAGCATTCCCTTTCGGAAGAGTTTATGAGGGAAAAAGATTCTGATTCTCCAGCACTTGGTGCAATTGTTCTAACTAGCGTCTTTGAAAGAAACATGTATCGTTATCGAGAACCAAGAACGTTCAGAACTATCCACATGGATGTAGGCCATATCCTTGCAACTATTGAAATGCTCGGACAAGAATTCCAAGTCAAGACTCACATTCATTTCAACTTCAACGAAGATGCCATATTACAACAAATCGGCGCTTCAATGCTGGAAGAAGGGGTTATGGCGATTGCGACTTTGCATGAGGAGATCTGTTAAATTATGGATTTATCCTACCTAACCTTTACATCTTTTGAAGATCTTTCAATAAAGCTAAAAAGCCCCTTACATAACATGATGAGAATTTATGATGTTTCCACGTGTTGTGATTATCTGATTGATTATCAAAATTCTCAAAAAAATCAATCTATTGATTCTGATACGTTCTCTAAAATTGAACATTCTATTGATTCTGATACGTTCTCTAAAATTGAACATTGGTGGGATCGCAAGTGGCAAGTATCTTTGGACTACTATTTATCTTCCCCTCCCGAACAAATTAAGAAACAGCAAACTGAGACAGCCCCCCTTCAGACTCAACAATGCATCGACTTTGCTTTTCCTGATAAAACAGAGAATAGTCGGCTCTCCCCCATTCAAGCTCTGTTGAATAGAAAAACTCATCGGAAATTCCAGGAAACCTCAATTCCATTGCGTTTATTGTCTACATTGCTAGGAGAGCTTAAAGAAGAGATTTTTGCGGATATTTGGAAGTATTACATCGTGATTTTCAATATTGAAGGAATCCAACCAGGAATTTATCATTATTGTTCCACTCAACATGGGCTTTATTTAATCAAACAAGGATTGTTTCGAAATGAAGCTGTAAAATTACTGTGTGGAATGGCCGCTTCATACACCGCATCATTTTTAATGATTTTGGCTATTGATTTAGAAGAAGCGATGAAAAAATTCCCTTACAATCGAGCGTTGAGGGAAATCTATATTGATTCAGGTAGATTAGCGCAAAAAATTCTATTGAAAGGGGGGCAACATTCTGTAGGTGGTTTGCCATCCCCTGCAATGAAAGATAGTCAGATGTGCTCATTTTTGGATATTGATCCAAATAAGTGCATTCCAATCTATAGCATTACGATGGGGATCATCCCAGAAAATTCTTTAAATGCTAAGGTCACTACATGATTTTGCGCTTTCAATCCAGTTGGGAAATAAGAAAAAAAGGAGAAAATATTGTAGAGATAGCCTCTTCTTTTAAGAAAAAGAAGTATGAAATCAAATCAGAAAACCCTTCTACCTTCTTGTTCATAAATTCATTAAGTGTGGGGATTCAATATCCTGAGGATTTAGCAAAAGTTGCAGAGAAATTTAACCTAAAAGAAAGTTCTCTCCATTCATTGATTTCTAAATTTAAATCCTATGGAGTTCTTATTGAGGATGACAAAGTTCGAAATACTACCTTAGAGACTCTCTATGATAGACAAATTCGTTTTTTTAGAACTTTTGAAAATCAAACTTCTTCTGGCGAACAGATCAACGAAAATTTGCAAAACAGCACTGTTTTAATTGTTGGTCTTGGAGGATATGGATCTTGGACTGCGCTTTTATGTGCACGAATGGGCATTCGCAATATTATCGGTATCGATTTTGATAGTGTAGAAATTACAAACTTGCATCGCCAAATTCTTTATGATCGGGGCGATCTAGGCTCCCTTAAAATAAGGGCATGTGAGAAAAAAATTAAAGAAGCCGATTCTGAAATCAATTTTATCGGACATTGCTTAAAAGTGGTCAGTGCAGAAGATCTTTATTCTTTCATGGATAATGTGGATTTGGTCTTTAATCCATTCAGTTATCTTCCAGCAAAAAAAGCATTGAATCATCCAGCTGGTATGATTGCAAAAACCGCCATGATCAAAGGCAAACCTTGCTTAACTTTTGGCGGGTCTTGGATAGGTCCATTGACCATACCTAGCCAAACTGCATGCTATTTTTGTGCGATTAAGGCATTGGAATTAAATGGCAATCTCGATCCTGAGCTTCGTAATCAAAATATTCAAAAAAGAGCTTTTGCTCCTCCTATTGCAACATGCTGTTCAATCGCAGTCCACGAAGCATCTCGATTTCTATCAGGTTGTGATGATTCTCAAGTGTTGAATGGAATGATACAACTAGACATGTTTTCATTCTCGAATAGTCAATATCTTCCGCTAAAACATAGTTCCGATTGCGGTTTTTGCAATTCATACGCAATAAATAATCTCAAGGCTACTCTATGAGTACATATGCACTTAAAACCATCAATCTTTCCAAAAACTTTTGGAAGAAAACATCTTGGTTTGCAAAAAAAGAACTCATTCCTGCTGTTAAGCATTTAAATTTTGAAATTAAGACTGGTGAATCAGTGGCTTTTCTCGGACCCAATGGGGCAGGTAAAAGTACATCTATTAAACTGATATGCGGTATTTTAAAGCCTACAGAAGGTGAATCCTGGATTGAGCGTTATCCATCCGGAACTACTGAAGCCAATAAATGTCTAGGATTAGTCTTTGGGACACGAAGTAATTTATGGATGTATATCACCGTGAAACAAAGCCTAGAAATGATTGGAGCCATCTATAACTTATCCACAAAGGAGACTATATCGAGAATTCACTTATTGGCTGAGCTATTCGAAATCACCCATTTTCTTGATTTTCCTCCGAATACATTGTCATTGGGCGAACGCATGCGGTGTGAAATTGTTGCTGGTTTGATTCATCGTCCTTCTATTTTGTTGGCGGATGAGCCTGCAATTGGTCTTGATGTTGTAGGTAAAACCAAATTCAGGCTCCTGTTAAGGCAGTGGCAAGAAGAAGAAAAAACGACGGTGCTTCTCACAAGCCATGATCTTAGCGATGTTGAAGCTATTTGCAATAGAGCTATTCTAATAAACAAAGGGCAAGTGGGCTATGACGGGCCCCTTCAAGGATTAAAAGGGGAATTGGCTTCGAAAAGAAACATTAAATTACTGCTTTCAAAACCTAGTCAGTATAATTTAGGTGAAGTCAAAGAGGGAATTCAAGTTATTGAAAATAATGATCTCATCAAAAAATTTCAAATTGATATCCAACAAATTTCTCCGATTTCTGCTATCGATTACTTTATGACGATCTTTAAGAACAATATCATTGATATTTCAGTTGAAGAGGTCAGTTTGGAGTCGATTATCTCTCAATGGTATTCTGGTGAGAAATAGTGAAATGAAAGATTCCCTTAAATTTTATAGCAAATCAGCGCTTTTCTCAATACGTGAAGAACAATCAAGCTTAAGTGGAACGTTGGGAGGATTACTCCTATATCCATGCTTCATTTGGATCTTTTCCAAACTTTGGCTGGGTTTAAATCACAATGTTACTACTTTAGGTATAGAGCCATTATTTGCATATATAGGACTGACTGAAATTCTTTTTATGACGACTCTTAGAGAACCCTTAATCGAAAGAGCCAGTTCAGATTTCACCCTTTCTTTTGTTCGTCCCCGCTCGTGGCCAATTTACACAACTATTTCGATCTATAGCCGTACATTAAGTCGTCGACTGCTTTATCTATTGATTTACATTGTCATCATGCCATTTTTTATAGATAATTTTTCTTTATCGTCTATAAGTGCTCTGAGATTCTTAGTCCTTCTCCCTTTGATCACAATTCTGGATACTCTTTATTCTTTTTTGTTGACCAGCCTTCAAATTCGCTTCTACTCAACTAAAAACTTTCGCATGCTTTTTGGCAAATTATTTTTGATATTTGGCGGAGTACTTGCGCCCCTTTCAGATATTCCTGAACCATGGAGCAAATTTTTCTTGAATACTCCATTTTCAGACCTGGTTTTTCAGCCTTGTTATTTCTCTATTAAAGCTGAATTTTATCAAATCACCTTTTTTCAATGGTTCGCAAGAATTATTCTGCAATTGACTTGTCTGTTAGCTTTAAGCGCTTGGATGTATCGGGGTTCCCGTAATCATTACCACAATTTTGGAGGCTAAGATGATCTCTCTGTTGATTTTAGCTTTTAAGAATCAGTGGTCGGCGCAAATGAAAAAACCCTTCGAGTTCCTTACAGGTTTGCTTGCCCTTATTCTCAATAATAGCTTTTATCTGTATGGAATCTATCTGTTGGCCATTCTTAGCGCTGATGATAATCCTTTAGCTGCAAAAGAATATTTAGTATCAACTGGTATGGTTCTCACAAGTTGGGGTTTGCTAAATGTGTTTGGGGGTGGCCTTTATCAACTTGGAGGTTTAATCGAAACAGGCGAATTGGAAGCTTATCTTGCAAAGCCTCGATCTACTTTGTTGCTTGCAGCTATTTCAAAATCGAATCTGATGTCTTTTGGAGAAATCCTTCAAGGTGTTATTACCATCATTATTTCTTCAATTCTTTATAGCCCCTTTCTAGGAATTAGAATGCTGGTTATTTCCGCAATCATGGTATTTGCATTTGCAAGCGTTATCATCATCATAGGGACGATTTCTTTTTTTTGTTCTCGAGGTAGTCAAATTTCATACGTCATCTTGCAAGTGCTTCTTTCCTTATCGCTTTTCCCTGTAAGCCGTGCATTAAAAGGAAGAGAAAAATGGATTCTTTATTTCACCCCTTTACTTATAACAGCGACTTTACCGCGACTCATAGTTCTTCAGGGAGGATTATCAACATTCCTTGCATTTTTCGTCGCAACTATGCTTTTCTTATTTATAGGAATCTGTTTTTTTAAATTTGGTCTAAAATCCTATAAGTCTAAAAATTACATATACATTAATGATTAATGCCAAATCATTAATAGAGCATCTAAAAATGAAATCCAGACTTGAAGCTTCTCAAGATAATCTTTTGAGTTGATCAAGCCACCAAATCGATAATTACTGATTTGGTGACGTATTTTCTTCACAGCCAAACTCCACACCAAATCCAGAATTCTTTAAAACGATCATCAGTCCTATATGCTAAAAATGTCGGCACTTTTCAACAATTGCATGCATTTCTATCATCAAGACTTTGGCAAAATCCGTGGAACACTGGTGGACCAAATAGAGGACGGAGGCCTTACGGCCTTCTCCTACTCGATCGGGATTGACTCCAACACTACCTTAAGAAGCCAAATTTATATACGAGCCCAATTCCGACGGAGTGGTTATAGAAACGGCAGCCTCCCTGATGGAATTTGTATTCCAAAGTAATCTCTGTATTGCAGAAGATCGGATAGGCTAACCAGCCATCACTTGCCAAGAAAAATGGTTCCACTTTTGGTTAAAAACAATACGAGAATTTGAGGAATGCATTTGTTGGAAATCATAGCCTATGCCAGCTCCAATAAAAGGTTGTATATTCCAAAATGCGCACCCCTACGAAGATAAAGGCAAATCCCATAATAGGTTGGCCATATACGAGGAAGCTTGGAAATGGCCGTGCCTGGAAAAACCTTCTACAAAGAAATGGATTTTTCTTATATTATTTCTTCTAAAAAACATATTCAGCTTCCAAACGCAAGCCAGAACACCAAAAATAACCCAACGAGCCGACAATAATATATCCTGTCTGATAGGTGGCTTTGTTTCCTGAGATTTCAGTATTTTGCAAGAAATTAGCACCGCCCAAAATCTTAGCATAGAAATTCGTTTCATCTACCCAGCAGCTGTCTTCATAACAGCATGAGCTTCAGCCCCCCATTCTTGAGCTTGTGCATCAGCTACCATGAAAAATAAGAGCGACATTAAAAGTAGCAGAATATTTTTTTTCATGTTGATGATCTCATTGTTATTTTTCATTCAAGACACGTTTCAGAATTTCGCTACTCCGTAATCCGATCATCGGGTTGGCGTTTTTTGCTGTCTATTGAAAACCGGTGAATTTCGCCATTTGTATTTAATGGCCCTTGAAATGAAATGCCATTTCCTTGCATCTGTAAAAGACATTCCGTCTCTAATTCTTGAAAGATTTTGAAAGTATTTTTATATTGCAGTTGATCTGCATCTTCATATATATTTTGTGTCATATCAAGCATCCTATTCCTTATTGGAGCCTGTTGTCGTAGACAGACTCCAATACAAATTTCTAAGACCTACGAAATCTAATTCTTTAAATAGATTAGGAAGGTAATTCCTAACGGCATCGGCAAAGCGTTCTGCATTGTCTAGGTGTTCAATGTCACGACTCAACTCAAAACGCACATGCCAATATTCGATCTGTTCGAGATATTGAAGAATAAATGAAGGTAGTCCTAAACAGGTAGTGATTTTAAGACGCTAAGCAGTTAAAATAATTGCTCTAACATTGGAGCAACTTATGAATATCGCTTGCCCTCGCTGCCACGCACTTATCGCTAGGAAAAATGGTTCTACCCCCAATGGCAAGCAGAAGTTTCAATGCATCTCTTGCTTAAAGCAGTTTGTTGAAGATCCTCGGAACAAGTTAATTCCCCAGGATACTAAAGAACGAATACGAAGGTCTCTTACAGAGAAAGTTTCTCTAGAAGGCATTTGCCGGATTTTTGATGTGAGTATGCCGTGGTACTCGAATTTATGCAGCAGACTTTTGCAACATTGCCAGATGATTTGAATGCTATTGTTGCGGCAGAAAATGATAATTTCGAAGTGTTTGTTCTTGAGGCAGATGAGATGTGGAGTTTTGTAGGGAATAAAAAAAATGATCAATGGTTATGGCTAGTGATGCACTCAAAAACCAGACAAATTTTAGCTTTTCACGTTGGGAAAAGAAATAAAGCGTCCGGAGAAGCCTTGATGAATAAGCTTCCTGAAGATCTAAAAAAAAAGCCCTCTTTTACACAGATAAATTCTCAGCTTACTATGAAATTATCCCCTGGAAACAACATCACCCTGTTGGAAAGGAATTTGGGAAGACAAGTTACATTGAAAGATTTAACTGCACGATTAGACAACGATGTGCAAGACTAGTCCGAAAACCCCTTTCTTTTTCGAAGAAAATCGAGAATCATATAGGGCTTATCAAGATGTTTATCTGCGAGTACAATGATAATTTGAAATCACTCCCTGTTTAGGACTACCTAAATGAACGCAACTATGAATCATCACAATGTATCATCGTGACTTTGATGACTTGTCAGCCAATCTATAAAGCCAGAACGTGAAATGATTATTTTTCTCCCCGCTCGGTAAATTGCTGGAGCTAGACCATTAATTCCAGCACGCCAAATATGCCAATAGAGAGCACGTTTCGAAAATGGACAGCACGAATCTTTAACGAGTTGGTTTGGGTCCATAAAGTCTTTAGGTTTGTCATCAGACATCTGTGTTTCCACCTGTTGTTTTGTATGGATTCATGGAAACACATAGCATTTTGTGAAACATTGAAACTAATATGGGAGAAACTCCTAGTCACCTAAAATCAATGGGTTAAATGCAAAAAAAGTGATGTTTATCATGATATTTCTTCAGGAAATGTCGCCTATCTGTTACAATATAAATTATGGATGAACTCTTTACGATCGAATATTACAAGACAGATACTGGAAAATGTCCTTATCTCGAATGGGAAGGTGAGCTAACAATGGAATTGCGTGCTCAGATTCGCAAAAGACTAAACCGTGTTCGCCTTGGAAACTTTGGTGATGTTGATCATATTGAGGGCAGCATATTCGAGCTTCGAATCCATGCTGGAGCTGGATACCGCATATATTATGCAAAGAAAGACAATAAAATCGTCATTTTACTTTGTGCTGGTAGTAAGAGAAGTCAAGATCGAGATATAGCGAAGGCTAAAAAATACTGGCATGATTTAGGAGGGTAATATGGGACAAACAAAAAAATACAGAGAACATCTTTTAAAATCGCTTGAAAATCCTAAAGAAGCTGCAGCTTATTTGGACGCTTGTTTAGAAGATGAAGATCCTCATGTTTTTCTACTCGCACTAAAAGATGTTGCTGAGGCGCGTGGAGGCATAGGGCAATTATCGAAGAAGTCTTCTCTTAATAGACAGAGTCTTTATAGATCACTTTCAAGAACAGGAAATCCTAAATTGGTTAATGTGTGCGCAATTCTAGCATCACTTGGATTAGAGTTTCACATCATTCCTGCTGCTCAAAATTAATTTATTATCAGTAGCTATGATAGCAAACTAATCTCCCTCAGATCGACTTATTTCCACTCTTCTTCAAGAGCACGTTTCTCCTTGTCTTTTCATTTCCGCCTGTATTCTTGGGCCTCCATATATTTCGCGACTCTTTTGATGAATATCCTTAATTTTTGCTTTAAGTCGCTTATTCTCTTTGGCTCTTATACTTTCTCCTCTCTTCAAAAAGTCGTAATACCCTGAGCGAGAAACACCAAGTACCTCCGCCATCTTCTCAACGCTTAATTCCTTCTCATATTTTTTCATAAACTCAAACCTCATTCTTTTGGTTTTGAGAAGATGGCCACTACTTTTTTTAAAATATCTCTCTCCTGCTTGACATCTGCAAGCTCTTTACGGAGGCGATATAGCTCTTCATCACTTGGTTTTAAAGCTCCTGACCCAGGAAAGCTTTCTGAACCATATTCCTTAAATTGTTTTACCCATGCTGCAAGTGTTCCATTGGAATCCCTAAATCCGAAGCCTGCGTAGAGAGACTTTTTCCACTTTCCAGGTATAACTTCACTGCATTTAGTTTAAATTCACGATCATATTTTCTTTGATTTTTCATAGACTTTTTTCCTCATCCTTAAGGATTATTATTGTCTATGTTCCTTGTGTCTAGTAAATTGTAGCAGACTCATGCATAGAAATCTTCATTCTATATGGAGTTTCTGACATTTCAAATTTGAATCCGCCAAATTTCACAACAGATCCCTTACGAGTGGGGGCGCAAACACGACGTATTTTTCCATTCTTCGATATGGGGTTGCAAGCCGTCCAATCCATAACTTTGCAAGTCATGGAGCAGATGCTTTTAGAATGCTAGCGGTTGGCTTTGGAAAACTAACAAAAATGGACTGACTGGCTTCATGCATTTAAATAAAAGTTTGACCGTTGATGTATTTGATTATTTCTGATACCATTTATCTCTAAAGCACTAGAAGAATCTGGAAACAAAGATTTTACAATAATTGAACTGCCAAAGCTTAATCATTGCAAAAATCAACCAATCTGACATAAGAATATTTCAAATACATTAGCTCTTATCTGTTCACTAAATTCAGCTGTTCATTATTTTTTGAACAGTCGCAACCAGTGAACAGTCAGAACGTAATAGGAGGATCAGGAAGTCGTGATCTTCTGAAGAAATTGAAAGCTAAGAAATAAAGATCCTAAATTTGATGATTATTTATCTAGAAGATCCTTAAAATCAATAATTGCAGAAAAAAAGTCGCTTTCTAATACGTTTTCATCGACTCCATTTACATGAATCAAAACAGGTCGTATTGAGATGTTTTTAGGAAGAGTTAAACTGCGAATTTTTTGTTTCACCTCATCAATGACACTTCTTGTAATCTCTTGACTGCTGAATTTAATTTCACACAAATAACAAGTTCCGAATTTCGTTTGTATCATGTAATCAATTTGACAACCTGCTCGATTTTTGGCTTTACGCTGAAAAAATGGATTGTCATTTACAATCTCAGAAGAATCAATATGAAGAATATGTTGTATTGTTTTTCGATTGCTAAGCACAAGATTTTCAAATTGCAATCCCATTGCTGATTGCCATTGAGGCAATAATTTTAATCCCTGTCTTATGATTTTCTTTTTATTTGGCTCGATATATTTGAGATAAAATCTTAAATAATTATCTTTAAGCCGATAGTGACTTAGCTTTGAATCTTGTCCCGTTTTAAGGTGCCATGTAAAATCCTGAGAAACAAATCCTGCAGTGACTAAGTCATCCATATATCCAGAAATCACTCCGCTTTTTTCGACTTTTAAAGCCATATAGATGTCTTTAAGTTCACAAGGACCTTCAGCCAGCCTTTCAACAATTTTTTTGTAAATTGCACTTCTATTTGAGAATAAGTCTGAAAAAATCCGCTCAAATTCACTAAAAAGAAAGCCTTCTTTTCGAAAACACAGTTTTTGAATATTCATTTCAGCACTTTGATTTGGCAAAATTTCTTCAAGATATCGAGGAACTCCACCAATAACAGAAAGAACCTTCAGCTTATCAAAAGCAGATACTCTTTCCTGCTCTGCATTCCAAAATTCATTACATTCATATAGTGGAAGTTCTTCTAAAATAATGTCTAAAGAGATTCTTCCCATAAACCCTGTGCTGCTAAGAATGTTTGCCTCTATCCAACTTGAAATTGATCCGCACAGTATAAGGATCAACTGAGGGTTATTCTTAAAATAGAGGTCCCAGGCCGTTTTAAGTTTTCCTAGGAATGTGGGGTCTTTTGACCCCATCCAACTAATTTCATCCAAAACAAGAACAATTTTCCCTTTTTGAGCATGTTGCGCTAGATGCCAAAATAAATCTCCCCAGTCATCAGCCCTTGGAAGAGGTATTTTCATTTCACGTTGTAATTGGCGAGCAAATTCCTCTCTTTGGTCGGCGGCTGAAATGTTATTGGTTGGAGGAAGCCCAGAAAAAACATAGTGAGGTATTTTGTTAGCAAATTCCTGAGCTAAGCGACTCTTTCCGATGCGTCGTCTTCCACGAATAACAACAAGACTCGAGGATTTTTTCTTAAAGAGCTCCTGTAACATTTGAAGCTCCCTTTTACGTCCTATAAACGTATGCAGCATATTTTACCTGTATGTCTATATTTGGTGATGAATTCATCTTATCAAAAACACATCACAAAATCAATGATTTTCATTTTGGTGATATACCTTTGCATCAGAGCTTTTTTCATTTTGTCCGCTACCATATTGTGTAATAGTGGCAAGTCTTCCTGCTGAGTCAAAAGAATAGCGTTTGATCTGGTCATCGTCTTTTTCATAAGTGCATCGAAAACCATTATATTGATAAGACTTGGATTTTAGAAAACCAGAGACCCCTGTTTCTCCAGCAGTCGAGCTTTCTTCATAAAAGGGTCTTCCTAAATAATCATATTCATAGACAGTGATGATTTGCTCTCGAGTGAGTGACCTGTGAAGACTTCCTTCCGGATCATATTAAAAAGTTCGGAAGAGCCATCTGGATAGTGAATTCTTGGGGGATCTCCTCTTAAGTTATAAGATTTCGTCGTAATAAATCCTTTGGCATCTGTTAGCTCCAAGACATTGCCAAAAATATCGTAAGCATAATGAAAAGTTGGATGAATGACTTGCCCATTTTCACCTAGGACTTCCGGATGAATGACCTTTGTCAGCCTGTGGAAAGAATCATATTCGTAATGAGTTGTTTGACCAAAGCGATCAGTGGTAGCTATTTTCCTGCCTAAAACATCATAAATGTTGTAAAGAGTGATTGATTCATCAGAGTTGTTTTCGACAATTTGAATTGGCAGATTGTGGAGATCATAAGTCGTGCTTATTGATTTTCAAGAGGTATAAAGCGAGAGATTTCATTACCAATCCCGTCATAGGTATAAAGAACCTCTCTTCCAACAGCATCAGTTTGAGAAGAGATTTTTCCAATGGGAGTATAGGTCCTCTTTTCTGTGAAAGTATATTCTCCATTGGCATCATAGGTGTCGCAAGAGAGTAAATTGGATTGCGCATCGTAGGTGTTAACCAGTTTTTTGATCAGGATTTCTTTTTTTGTTTTCAAATCTAATGCTTTTTCTTGGATAACTTCTGGAAGACCTACACCTGGCAAAGCTGCTTTTGGTTGAATTTTTTTGATGTGTCTTTCGGCAACGCTCCAACCATAAATTTAGATTCTTCCTCCTGGGAACCATCATCTTTCAATCACTTTAATGCAGACCCCATCCTCATTATAAGACTGGAAGGTGCGTTTTTTGATGTTACCTTTGTCATAGATCAATTTTCTCAACAGAAGATTAGTTCCTGGCTTGTAGGTATAAAGTGTTTGATTGCCTTTACAATACAAAGGCTCTCCCATCCACGAATCAGTGTCCTTTATTTATCTCGACTGGCAACCTCGCTCTGATATTGCAGATCTTTTTGAACTTAAATTCATTTTTCTATGCTCTGATGCCCATACGGAAGAGATGCTTGAAAGGAGTCTACTTGAAAAATTGGAACCTTATCAAGATGAAGCAGGTAAGCATGGCGTGAGAATCTCAAACATCATATGCAGAACTCCAAATACAACTTTTCTTACCGATCTTAATGGATACGAACGCTACTCTGAATGGGATTTTTTAAGCGAACTTGGCGAAATTGCTTATGCGCCGCCAAAACTAGACAGAGAAAAATAATGAAACACAAAATTACCCCTTGCGTTCTTACCAGCTCCAGAATCTGTATGCGCCCACACAAAAATGGAGATGAGTTTTTGTTAAATCAAGCAATTTTAGATTCGTTTGATAAGTTGCATGAATGGATGGAATGGGCCATCAAGCCACCATCAATAGAAGAAACGAAAGCTTATGTTGAATTTTCACAAAAGTGTTGGTCGATAGAAGATCCAGAAGAACTGCCCTTATTGATTTTTGATGCGAATGAGGAAAATCTGATCGGCGCAGCCGGATTTAATGCGATCAATTGGAGAATTCCAATGTTTGAAATTGGTTATTGGGTAAGCAACCGCTATGCTGGACAAGGACTCATTACTGAGGCTGTAAATGTACTGACGCAGCATGCCTTTTCTATGTGGGATGCTAACCGCATTGAAATACGCTGTGACCCGGAAAATACAAAAAGCGCTGCTATTCCTAAGCGGTTAGATTTTTTATTAGAGGCGCATTTCAAAAACCATCGTGTTAAACCTGCTTCAAACAAATTGTCCGGAACACTTGTTTTTGTCCGTTATGGACCTGAAGGACTGCCGAAAGTTGAATATCAATTGCAAGACGTGGATAGAGCTAGGTGTGAAATCTAATGTCTTTAGCAAATGAGAATCAGACAACCGGACATGATACCGGACATGTCACCGGATAAGATAAAATTTTTGAATTTTGCAAGCAGTCAAGAACTGCAAAAGAGATGTATTCCGCGTCGATGGAATGGACCATTATATCCGAAGAAGACCAGATGTCATAGATCAGTCGTAAGCGTCTAATTTAGCCATCTTCTGATATTTGAAGCCTACTGTTATTTTCATGCGAAAAAACAGGAGGACACATGGCAAAGCCTTTTTCTGAAGAACTCAAACACCAATGGAAAGAAAATATCCTTAAACAACGCCAAAGCAAGCTTTCTATGGCTTCATGGTGTCGTCAAAACGGAGTCGCAGTTCATACGTTTTATTATTGGCAAAACAGATTATTTCCAAAACCAGCTTTCAGTCGTTCCGCTTTTACTGAAGTAATCCAGGAAAACAGTAAGTCCCTTACAGAAATTATCCTCGAATACAATGGTTTTAACATCCATCTTAATGAAAATTTTAATCCTTCCATTCTAAAAAAATGCTTGGAGGTTATAAAAAAATGTTAAGTATTCCGGGAAACGCACGCCTTTTCATTTGTCAACATCCTGTGAATATGCGTAAAAGTTTTGAAGGGCTTAGCGCGCTTGTCGAAGAACTTTTCCCGGAAGAATTGCTTTCGGGATCCTTATTCATTTTTCTAAATCGCCGAAAAGATCATATGAAAGTATTTTTCTGGGATAAAGATGGTCTGGTAATTTGGTTTAAACGTCTCGAAAAGGGATCTTTTGCATGGAAATGGGGAAACGATCATCAAATTGATCGTAGGACATTTTTCATGCTTCTTGAAGGCGTGATTCCCAAAAGATTACAAGTTCGTTACAATATATCTTGAAGCTGTTTTTTTTTCAGAAATCGCTTGATTTTTTATTAAGATTTTAAGTAAAATCATGCTCATGATAACACCTGAATTAATCACATCAGAACATTCAAGTAGAGATTTTCTTCTTAACGAAATCACAGCCCGTGATGAAAAAATTGTCCATTTAGATCAAAAAATCCATCATCTTGAAGAGCAGTTGGCTTGGTTCAAACGTCAAATCTTTGGCAAACGCTCTGAAAGAGAAGCCTCCGATTTGAATAGTCAACAACTACTTTTTGAAGGCTTTGAAAGTCCAGCGCATGAAAAAGAAAAGAAAAAGATTGTAGCTTCACATACTCGTAAAAATCCTGACCTTACCGGAAAAGACAAAATCACTCTTCCGGACGATCTGCCTGTAGAAACTATATTTCTTGATATCCCTAATGAACAAAAAACATGCCAAGAGACTGGAAAGCCGCTTGTTCAGATTGGCGTAGAAATTTCCCATAAGCTAGCACATAAACCAGGCTCTTATTATATCAAAGAAATTGTTCGTCCTAAGTATGTTCATCCAAACCGTGAAGAAAATGGCATTTTAACAGCAGATCTTCCGGACAGCTTATTGCCAAAATGCCGTGCAGATGATAGCTTGCTTGCAGAGATTGTCACTAAAAAATTTGCCGATCATTTGCCTCTTAACCGCATTGCAGAGATTTTAGGCCGTGAAGGCATCAAGATCAGTCGAAAATTGCTTTCACAATGGGTGATAAGATCTGCCATTGCTCTTAAACCGCTTTATGATGAAATGCTAAAAAGAGTTTTGTCCAGTAAAAACATTTTTATCGATGAAACACCAGTGAAGCTTTGGGAACCTGAAAAGTGTAAGCAAGCCTATATGTGGGTGGTAGTTGGGGGTTGCGAAGCCAATCCCGCGTATCGGATCTATGAATTTAAGGAAGATCGTTGTCATCATAATGTTTTAGATATACTGAAAGATTATCGCGGCGGCCTTCACTCAGATAAATATGCAGCTTATCAAAGGCTTGCAGAAATGAAAATCATTACATGGTTTCCTTGTTTTAGTCATATTCGAAGAAAGTTTTTCGAAGCTGAAGCTGGCGATCCGGCTTTTCGCAAATGGGTTTTAAGAAAGATACGCTATCTTTTCATGTTTGAAAGAGTTGCCTGGAACCGCTCTCCTGAAGAGCGCCTAAAAATACGCCGGGAAAAAGAAATACCCATTATTGATGAACTGATCGAAAAGATTAAGGGTAAGCTTATGGACGGTAAAATTTTACCTAAATCAAAGCTGAAAGAAGCTATGGGATATTTTTGCGGCTTAATTCCTTACTTGAAAAACTATGCAAAAGATGCTTTTGCAAGATTGGACAACAATGTAGCTGAAAGAGCCGTCCGACCGCTTGCCATCGGAAGAAAAAATTGGCTTTTCTTTGGCAGTCCTGATGGTGGTGAAGCTGGCGCTATTCTTTTTTCTCTCGTGCAAACTTGTCGAGGTTTAGGGATTAACCCTCGTGAGTATTTAGAAGACATCATGAAACGAATTATGAGACACAATAGTCAGAAACTTGACGAGTTGTTGCCGGACCAATGGTTAAAAAGCCGCAATCAAAACCATATTTCTTAATTTCTGCCCAGATGGGCAGATTTCTCGCTTACGATCAGTCTTTTGATTGGCTGCGAGAACGGGTTGCTGAACATGAGAAACTTATGCAAATTGAAAAACTTCATACACCTGAAGAGATAGTTGCCGAATGTGCGGTAATTATTGATGTTCTCAGAGCCTTCACAACTGCAGCATCTGTGCCGGTAAATGGTGACATTCATCAATGATTAAGTTGCCATATTGTCCGACAACATCATCTACGACACCTTTGCGTACAAGGCTTTGAATAAGAGCTACGTCCAATAATCCTTTTGGCTTTTTCCGTCCCCCGCCTATTCGACCAATCATCTTTACAGGAACATCCAAAAAGGTTGAAAGACGCTCGATCCATTGTTCTTGAAGTTGCTTGCGATGCACTAAAATTAACGTATTGACCTGACGTTGTGCTATCAGCCATGCAGCGATGACAGTCTTTCCAAAAGCTGTTGTTGCCGATAATACACCGATGTCGTGAGCAAGAAGCGCTTCAGCAGCAGCTTGCTGTTCATGTCGTAACTGACCCTGAAAGCTCGCGTTTAGTGGTTGTCCTATGCAAAGTTCTTCTCGCAAAATTATTTTGATGTTTAGATCCGAAAGCAGACAACAAACGTCTTCAAAACATCCTCGCGGTAGAGCAATATGATTAGGGTGATCTTCAGCGCAGGCAATAATCCGAGGTATTTCGTAAGTTGGAAATCTCATCGCCTGAGCTTTGTAAAATTCAGGATTCTGAAATGCTGCGAGGCGAATCAATCGATTTCGAAGGCCCGGAGATAATGCCTCTTTGGCAATGTAGATTTGATTCCCAATCACCAACTCTAAACTTTTCGGCACATTCTCAATCGGAGGACTTGGACTACGGCGTGAAGGTGGGAGATTCCATGGAGTATTTTGATCCTCATCAGCTATATCCAGACGAACCCCAACAACACGCCCTTTTGCTTCAGCTTTTGCAACGATATTTTCGACTTCTAATCGACTAATTTTATAAAGGTTTGATAGAAATACCCATTGATCTTCATAAGCCATCAAATTTTCATCGACAAACACACTGTTACCCAAATTACGGGCCTTTTTCTGTAGGGGTAAAGCAATTAAATTCCCGAATCCTCCCTTTGGCAAGGTGTCCTGATTTGGAAACAGCCTGTCGTATGAATCTAGACCAATATCAGGCCTGCGTTCCATCGTCTCTGTCAGGACGTGACTTCCAAGTTTGCGCGCTAAACCAGCTGTTATGGCTTCAGAAAAGAACAGCCAGACGTGAGCTCCTTTACCGGAACGGGATCGCTCTAACGCTGCCGGCAAGCCCATCTGATGACAGGTTTTTAGAAATGCGGTAGCATCTTCTGTCCAACTCGCTTTGTCAAAGTCTGCTGCAAGAAAAAAACATGTTTCATCTAACAGCATTGGGTAGATACCCATCACAAAATCTTTGCCGCAGTTATCCAGGCCAGAAAGATGCCAATGAACGACATCGTCAGTGATAGGAAGTAAGCGACGATGTTTACAGTCAGAACATTTGATTTTTGGTTTCTCGCAGATGCCATGAACCCATTCATTGCCACAAGCAAAAACATAACCAGATTTTCCAGTTTTTTTGTTTTCAAATCGTTTAGGGTATACTTCTTCGCGTCCACGAAAAAAAGTGCGGAATAGAGCAATTTTAGCTTGTGGCGATGATTGATTATTTGCGCTAACGCTGATTTCCATTTAAGATGGCCTTTCGAATTGGTTAGATTTGAAGTAACTCCATCAAGAAGGGTCTGTCTTACCGCAAATCTTTTGAAAAATTAAAAGTTTCTTTCCATCATCTTTTTTGAACGAAAAATCTTGCACGGTTTTAAAGAAGATAGAGGTGACGTAATTGGTGGTAGATTTAAGGTTCTTATCATTGAACACAATTTCTCCATAAACTTTAACCATCGGCTCACCTTGTTTCCACTTAGCACCCATCGCGCATTCCATCATATCAACGTAATGGAATTCAACATCTGAGCTCTCTGGAATAACAATAATTTGCAATGTCCCGTCGCTTTGCCTCTTCTCTGCAAGCATTTTCAACTTTGCTCCGCCAACATTCACAAGGGTGTACCCTTCCTGTAGATCTTGACCGCAAGCTTTAAAATAATTGCCATCTTGCAATTGTGTGGTTTTCGTGAGTAAACTTTCCCAAAGCTGACGATCTTTTTTAGTTGGATGACCTTTTTTATCTGGATACACAAGGTCAAATACTAGAGTCCAACCAGCTTCTGGATCATTTAAACCTACCCAAGCCGAGAAAATTAGATGAGATTCCTCTTTACCTCTGACAGCAAGAACAGGGTAATCTCCCCATTTAGTTTCAATAGAAGCAAATCCGTTAGGATCCTTTTGCTGCAACATTTTAAGAAACTCCATGAAGCTTTTATGAAATGAATTTTGACCTGTCTGAGCCACATCCGCACTTAACTTCACTCTTAGAATAGGTATTTTTAAAGAAGTAGGATCCTCAAAATAAGCTTTCAGAACATTTTTAGGGCCCCAATAAATCCAATCATAAGGATCTAAAGTTCCACTAGGTGAAAGAGCAATAAAATCCGTAGGTATGCCTGGATCCACAGCCAAAGGACATAAAAGATTTGGCAATAACTCTAAAATACGTAAATTATTTTTTACCTTCTGCGTGTCTTTGGGGGCTATTGCTATAAGAGGATTCATGATGAGTATGCATGCAGATAGCGAATACAGAAACATAAAAATCCGTTGCGTTGATTTTACTTGAGTCATTTGTAATGGACCCCGATTTTTAGAGTTAATTTATGTTTTCCAAATTTTTTATTTCAGGGATTCGATAAAGTTTTTAGGGCTTCCTGATAAGACTCTTCAAATTGTTGCTTGAATTTGAAAGTGTCTGTAGAATCCACGGTCCGGTAGGTTAAAATACCTCTAGATATTTGCGCAGTTGCAATTCCAGGTTCATATACTTCTCGACCCTCTTTATCATGATTATAAATTATAATCTGTATATTCTTGATAGAAAACGGTGGTTCTTTCAGGAATTTTTGGATCTCTTCATTTTCGTTCACTTGATTTAATAGTTCAAGAGCCGATTTTATTAATAATTCTCTTAATTGTTCTTTAGTATTAGGATAGTTTGTATCGAAGCATAATGCCAACTTTTGTATAGGTCCACCTGGCATCGCGGCTCCTTCGCCACATGGCTTAAGGTTATACTTATTTTTGATAATTTTCGCCGTTTCAGCTAACATACTATTCACAAGTTGCTCACCTTTTGATAATTGATATTTAGGTTGTTGATTTGACATAATGAAACCTGTGGAAATCAATAAAAGCAATAATATGACAGTAATTGTTTTCAAAATTCTTCTCCCCGACTTTGAATATAGTTTGTAATATGTTGTCGCAGCTTTGCTTGATAAGTAGGGCTCATGAATTCATGATCAAGCGCTGATGCGTTGGGGTCAGAAGTAAGAGTAACAATTGTATCTTTTCCTCTTGCGGAGCCAAATATATCGAATCTTGGCACCAAGTCTCTCCACCATTCTGCTCTATAATGGAAGACATCAGCACAAGTCTCTCGATAAATATAAGCAGCAGGCGCAATAGCAACGACTAGTATTCTTTCGCGGAGTTCTGGTGGATAATCTAGGAGAGCATTTCTGACATGAATAGCGCCTTGACTATGGCAAATCATCAAGAACTTAGCATTTGCAGAGCTTTTATCAAAAAAACTGTTCCACATTTTGTGGAGCTGTCTCACAGGTTCAGTGGCGATGTAATTTAGTCCCATTAAGCATTCTGGCAGGTCCATATTCCCATGAGTGGCATTGTAAACTGCATGAACGTTATATCCACCAGATAGCCTTGAAACGTATTCAGCGCTTTCTTTAGAACCTTTAAGGTTATTCCAAATGCCATTGATAAAACCTATTCCTAAATCGTTAGGTAAGTTCGGTAAACCATTTGCACTGAGGTCATAACAGGTAGAATCGTCATAGCAATCTTTGATGAATAGGTCTTCACTGCGATAGTCTTTGTAGTATTTCTCAAAGTAATAATTATGGGTAACTTTAGGAAGGTGTGAGCCCGCAGTTTTTCCGATGTCGCCACCACGCTTGCAAGTGCGATGCTTTTCGCAATAACAGTGGGATTCGACCTCACCATACATGTATCCATCGAACTTATCCGAATTAGATTCAGTGGCTAAGCCAAAGCGATCGAGATGGTTTAAAGGATTATTGTGGAGATAAGCGTAATGGTTTGGACCATCGAGGCCTCCGGCGGGATCTTGGCTAATCCATCTGCCGATATTTGGATCATAAAAGCGGAGTCCGAATAGAATAAGCCCAGATTTGTCATCGATTCTTTTTTCGGCAAATTGCCAAGGATTGCTAACCAGTGAAATGTCTTCTTGTTCACCTTCTGCATTAAAAATCGATACTTGCCCAAAAGCCGTGTATTCATAGCTTTCAAGAATTTGGCGGTTTTGAGGGTCAATTATGCGGACGACATTACCGGCAATATCATGAAGAGGGACGTAAGTTTCTTCTTTGATTTCAAAGGCAACGCTTTTGGGAGAAAGTTCATCTCCATGTAATCCTGGAATTTTTAGACTTTCAATGGTTCCTGTTGAAGAGAGAGTGCCAATTTCTTGGTAGCCTAAATAAAGATAGCGTATGGTAGTGAGAGTCTTTTTGTTTTTTCCTTTGACGTCAAGATGCTTTTCGACTAATAGCCTGCCAAAGGGATCATAAGAAAAGGTGAGAGCTGTTTGATCTGCTTTTTCTATCGAAGTTAGCTGAGAGAGGATGTTGCTTTCAAAACGCGTTTCTTCTCCATCGAGCACTTTTCTTAAGAGATTACCTTGAGCATCGTAGGAAAATTCTGTATTTGCGTGGGAGATCAACTGGTTGAGTGCATTGTAAACAAGTTCATCATTATTGGTCTGAATGCGATTATCTAATGAGTCATAGGTGTGGGACTGTTTTTTCTCAGAAATCAGTTGAGAAAGGTCGTTGTAAATGTAATGCTCAGGCTTTTCTCCCTTTACTTCTGTGATCCGTCCTAAAACATCTCGAACATACTTTTCAGTGAAAAAATCGCTTTTGCTTGCGGTCTTTTGGCCATTCAAATTGTATGTATATTCATGAGAACCTGCATAACCAATATGGTTTTCTGAGATGAGCTTTCCTTGGAGATCGTAAGAATCATAAGTGTGAGTGTAAAGAGTTTCTCCTTGAGAAGATATTCGATTGACTTCTCGGCCAAATACAGCATCGTACGCATAGGCGATTTTCGATTGGTCAGGAAGAATGATGCTTTTCAATCGTCCTTTTCGATCGTAGGAGTATTCGAGGGTATAAGTGCCTTCTCCATCTTTGACCGTTTCTTTACTGACTTGATTAAAGGGGTTATAAGTTCTTTGGGCCGATTTTCCCTGAAGAGAGTAAGCGGAAGTGATATTCCCTTTGCGATCGTAGGAATAACTATTGGAAATTTGTAACTCTTTTTTGCTATGGGAAGATTCGATTTTGTGTAGATTGCCATCCTTGTTGTAAGTGTACTGAATTGAGGCTCCGGATAGATTTTTACTAGTCAGCTTTCCGAGAGTGTTATACTCATAATAAATCTTCTTTGAAAGAGGAGAACCAGCTACTTGAGTTTCTTCTTCTAGTCTTCCCATAGGTCCATAGGCCCATTCTGTTTTCTGAGAGCCCACGATTTTACCGTTGATGACCTGATCGTGGATTTCCGAAGCTTTATTGCCAAGGGCATCATAGAGATGTTTTTGCGAAGAGAGTAAAATGCCAAAGGGGTCTTTTTTAGAAAGAGAGTAAAGCCTGCCAAGAGCATCAAACTCCATTTCTGTTTGAATGCCTAAAGGATTAATCAGTGTTTTCTTTAAGACAGTTTGACCGAGAATATTGGAATAGTGATTATCGATGATGATTTTAGTTTCTTGCCCAAGTCCATCGATATAAGAGATAGCCTCTCCTTGAGAGTTGTAAATCGTCTTAACGAGAGTTTTTTTCGTGCCATTTTCAACAGTATATTCTTCTTCGCATTGCCCCTGTAAGTTGTAGGTGTAGTATTTTTGCAAGAGAACGGCATTTGTAGCATCTTCGATCCGTTTTTCAGTAATGTTACCTGAAAGATCATAGGAATAACATTCTAACGCATAATCTTGCGGTCCTGTATCGAACCACACTTTACTTTGCTGTATTCGGCCAAATGAATCGTAGATAAATTCTGTCACCCTTGCATCAGGGCTTTTTTCACTCTGTCCGCTACCATATTGTGTAATAGTGGCCAGTCTTCCTGCGGGATCAAAAGAATATCGTTTGATCTGGTCATCATCTTTTTCATAGTTACAGCGAAACCCATTGTATTGATAAGACTTAGATTTTAAAAAGCCAGAGACTCCTGTTTCTCCAGCGGTTGAGCTCTCTTCGTAAATAGGTCTTCCTAAATAATCATATTCATAGACAGTGATGATTTGCTCTCGAGTGAATGACCTGTGAAGACTCCCTTCCGGATCATATTTAAAAAGTTCGGAAGAGCCATCTGGATAGTGAATTCTTGTGGGATCTCCTCTTAAGTTATAAGATTTCGTCGTAATAAATCCTTTGGCATCTGTTAGCTCCAACACATTGCCAAAAATATCATAGGCATAATAGAAAGTTGGGTGAATGACTTGCCCATTTTCACCTAAGACTTCTGGATGAATGACTTTTGTTAGCCTGTGGAAAGAATCATATTCGTAATGAGTTGTTTGACCAAAGCGATCAATGGTGGCGATTTTCCTGCCTAAAACATCGTAAGAGTTATAAAGAGTGATTGATTCATCAGAGTTGTTTTCGACAATTTGAATTGGAAGATTGTGAAAATCATAAGTCGTGCTTATGGATCTGTTTTCGTAAGACATGAAGCGAGAAATCTCATTGCCGGCTCCGTCATAGGTATAAAGAACCTCTCTTCCAACTGCATCAGTTTGGGAAGCGACTTTTCCTATGGGAGTATAAGTCCTCTTTTCTGTGAATGCATATTCACCATTGGCATCATAGGTCTCGCAGGAGAGTAAATTGGATTGCGCATCGTAGGTGTTAACCAATTTTTTGATCGAAATTTCTTTTTTTGTTTTCAAATCTAACGCTTTTTCTTGGATAACTTTTGGAAGACCTACACCCGGCAAAGCTGCTTTTGGTTGAATTTCTTTGATGTGTCTTTCTGTAACGCTCCAACCATAAATTTTAGATTCTTCTTCCTGGGAACCATCATCTTCAATCACTTTAATGCAGACTCCATCCTCATTATAAGACTGGAAGGTGCGTTTTTTGATATTACCTTTGTCATAGATCAATTTTCTTAACAGAAGATTAGTTCCTGGCTTGTAGGTATAAAGTGTTTGATTGCCTTTACAATCGCCCATTTTAGTTAGTAGGTTAAAACCATCCGTTGAATAGCCGAATGTCTTTACATGATACTCCTCTTCATCTGAGTTTGAGAGCTTACCATCAGGAGAAACTTGCAAAGAAACTTCTTGTTTGCCTGTTAGATTGCCATAGAGTCTTTCTTCTATGACGTTGCCTGATTTGTCATAAAGAAAAGAGCGGTACGAGTAAATACGACCATTTCCATCACCAATCGTTTTAGCTAAAAGAAGACCAGCATCGGACTTTGTTTTACCCCAGAATTTTTGCTCGATTCGATAGAGTTTGCCTAGATGATCATAGCGTTCAATCGTCGTTAGTTGAGAGCGTTTGTCGTAAATATAACGCGTCTTGATTCCCATGGCATCAACGGCGTCGGTATAATCTTTGCCGTAAGAAAAAGTATGTGCTATTTCTGCTTTGCCGGACTGAGCATGGGGTCCTTTTAGGGCCTGAACTTTCCCATCTTGATAGGCAATTTCAACAAAGCGCTCTTCCGGCAATACCTTTTTAACTAATAAATTGCTGTCATAGTCATAAATCACCGGAATGGAGTGAGAGCCGCTGACATGGGTCAATTGATTGGCAACAAATTGATAGGTAAGCTCTCTATTATCGCTTGTCGTGATGTAAACCTGAGATTTATTTTCGGCAAGTTCATAGGAAAAATAGATCCAAGAGAGGGGTTTGCCGGAAGGATTTTTCATCTCTATCGCAATCAGATGAAGGTCTTCATCATACGAAAAAAACAGCCGATTACCACTGGGAAGTACTTCCTGTATCAAGAGAAAGTAAGTAGGATCTATGACCTGAGCTGCCATGATTGGAGTTATCTCTTCTCCTAACAACTGTGAAGGTAGGTCGTTTACACGTTGATAAATGCGCCTAGCCCCATCACCTAAACTGAGTTCGCATGTATCACCTTTGCAATGAAGAAGGTTATTTTGATGATTGGTCTGTCCGTTAATTTCTTGAGCATAAGTATTAACTAGTCCCACGGCATTATTTAAGATATCGATCTTGAGTGGGTCTTTAGTGGACCCATTCGTATTTCTCCACCCACTATAAGGAAGGATTCCACCCGAGCGTTCACCTGTAAAAGCAGATGTCCATTCAAATCGGTCTTTGCCTACAGTGCATGATTTTCCAGATGCATCCTTTCCTATGACAAGAAATCTTTGAGGGAATACTCTCCACCCTCCTGCTTGGACTCCTGTAATCACATCTTTTGTGCTATAAAAGCGCTGTAAAATCAAGGCGTCAGGCCCTGTAATCACCAAATCCGTTGCAGATTCGCAATAATCGCCATTGATGCCATTCACGCTATTTTGAATGAAGGCGTCTGGATCAGATTCAGTAGAGACAAATTGTAACTGACTGGCTGAAAGAGCAGGTAGATATAGACACAAAGTAAAAATTGCCAAAAGCCAACGAGGAATAGTCATATATTTTTTTTATCTCTTTTGCGGAAGCTCTGTTAAGAAGCTATGAAGATAAGACAAAGGACAATTTGCTGACAATTTGAAATTTCTGGTTTGTGCCCTCTTAATGGGAATTGCTCTCATGAAGATGTTTTCATGAATACGCCAATCTAAGTAATCCATGAAATTGCGTAATGAATCGCCTTCCCTCTACAAAAATGCTCTCGAGAGTTGAGATTTGCATTGCAAAGGAATAGGTGTGTTTAGTAGAGTGTATAGTGGAGGTGAAATTATGACGGCTTTGAAAAATGCGCCACTTATCTACACCCTTGGAATGATTCAATTTCCCAAGGTGCCTGGAATAGAGCGATTCGTCGATCTATTTTTGGATAAAATCCGAAATGAATACCCACTTGTCGACGAAGTCAAAGTCCCCGTTTTTAACGCCGATTTTAGTCCTCAAGGAATTCAAATAGGACAACATGAAAGTAAGCTATGGCAGTTTATGTCAGTAGACCGAAAATGGGGCTTTATTCTAACTGAACAAGCCTTATGTTTACACACAGTAGATTATCGTGATTTTCCCAATTTTTCTAATCGCTTTCAAAAGGGGCTCGAAGCATTCTTGAAAGTACCGGGGCTCGGTATCGATTGGATGACTGCAATAGGAATACGCTATGTCAATTTAGTGGTTACGAAGGACAACCACTCACTGAAAGACTATTTAGATTCTTGGGTTCTTCCCACTGAGCCACCTCGATCGCAATTGTCTATCATTGAGGGCGCTTATGTTGCTCGTTATAAGACAGATATAGGAGAATTAAGGCTTCAATCTATGCGTAACCCTCAATATACGCTTCCTCCTGAACTTCAATCTCCTCTTATTGTCAAAAATGGATGGATTCAAAGTCGTCCAAAAACTGATTTCGCGCTCATAGATATCGATCATAGCATTACATTTTCTCAGCCTGCGAGTATGAAAACCAAAGAGATCTTGAAACATTTAAAAGAACTTCGTGAAATATCTAAAGAGGTTTTCATGTCTGTTGGTACCGAATTCTCGCACGCGATTTGGAGGTAAAGATGCACTTTTTACAAGCTGGATCTTTTACAGCACCTTATGCAGGAGCGATTATTGGGCTTGGATGTGTTTTTGGAACTTCATCTAATGGGGCAACCGAATTCATGCTTCGCCCCCAAATGTGGATCAAACAACGAACTGCATACTTTGGAACTGCTGAAGTAGTAAAACGTCCTTCCCTATCTAGCCAAGAAATTGTTACTTGGCTAAGGGAAGATGGCATCCCTATAGCGGTTATAGCTGAAATTGCAGGGGTTGAAAGAAAATCTGTATATGCCTGGCTGAGTGGCGGTGCTGTGAAAGTTCACAATCAAGAACGGTTAGAAAAAGTCTACTCTTTGCTGAATGAAAATAAGCTCACGAGTCTTCGCCATCTTTATCGATTTTGGTCTCGTAACATCATAGGAGAACAATCTCTTGCCTCTATGCTGCAAGCAAAAATTTTAGATGAGATCTCTATTCGCAACGCACTGTCTCAACTCTGGCCATTGGCTAAGAAGGAAGAAATTCGAGAAGGCTTAGGTACTACCACCTCCTCTATTAAGTCCAACTCCTTTTTGCGGGAATCTCGCGAGGTGACTACCTCCTATGACTCATAAATTAAAACAGGATGATCCTGATATCGCCTGTGCAAAAGCAATCTTAGATAAAGGGTGGCGCCAAGGTGCAATTTTTGATCCACGTGGTATTGTGGAGAATATTCAATTGACAGATGGCGAATTTCTCGTTCTATGCACACAGTCCTGTACAGTAGTGTCGTCTAGATTTGCAACTGATCCTATTGTTGAAGTCATGGTCATTAAGCTGCTTCCTAAATACAACCCGAGGGCTTTTGAAGCCACTGGAAAAAATCAACGAAAACTTCATATTGAAGTGATTGGCAGTTCTGAGTTTAAATGCATTGAATGTGACATAAATCGACGATTTTTCTTTGACAGACATCTTCTTCTCAATATCAACCCATTACAAGAATTTGGAATTGGCATGGAAGGTTCAACAAGGTTAGCTGGATGGCTTGGTCGCTCTTATACACGCATAGCGCTTCCAAATCTGTTGGTAGAGCGCGTGAAACCCGAGCTTTTGACACTCATCCTAAAGTGTCTTGATGAAAAGCAAACACATGGTCAAAACAAAGGCTCTCCGATCCACGAATCAGTGTCCTTTATTTATCTCGACTGGCAACCTCGCGCTGATATTGCAGACCTATTTGAGCTTAAATTTATTTTTCTATGCTCTGATGTCCAAACGGAAGAGATGCTTGAAAGGAGTCTACTTGAAAAATTGGAACATTATCAAGATGAAGCGGGCAAGCATGGCGTGAGAATCTCAAACATCATTTGCAGAACTCCAAATACAACTTTTCTTACCGATCTTAATGGATACGAACGCTACTCTGAATGGGATTTTTTAAGCGAACTTGGCGAAATTGCTTATGCGCCGCCAAAACTAGACAGAGAAAAATAATGAAACACAAAATTACCCCTTGCGTTCTTACCAGCTCCAGAATCTGTATGCGTCCACACAAAAATGGAGATGAGTTTTTGTTAAATCAGGCAATTTTAGATTCGTTTGATAAGTTGCATGAATGGATGGAATGGGCCATCAAGCCACCATCAATAGAAGAAACGAAAGCTTATGTTGAATTTTCACAAAAGTGTTGGTCGATAGAAGATCCAGAAGAACTGCCCTTATTGATTTTTGATGCGAATGAGGAAAATCTGATCGGCGCAGCCGGATTTAATGCGATCAATTGGAGAATTCCAATGTTTGAAATTGGTTATTGGGTAAGCAACCGCTATGCTGGACAAGGACTCATTACTGAGGCTGTAAATGTACTGACGCAGCATGCCTTTGCTATGTGGGATGCTAACCGCATTGAAATACGCTGTGACCCGGAAAATACAAAAAGCGCTGCTATTCCTAAGCGGTTAGATTTTTTATTAGAGGCGCATTTCAAAAACCATCGTGTTAAACCTGCTTCAAACAAATTGTCCGGAACACTTGTTTTTGTCCGTTATGGACCTGAAGGACTGCCGAAAGTTGAATATCAATTGCAAGACGTGGATAGAGCTAGGTGTGAAATCTAATGTCTTTAGCAAATGAGAATCAGACAACCGGACATGATACCGGACATGTCACCGGATAAGATAAAATTTTTGAATTTTGCAAGCAGTCAAGAACTGCAAAAGAGATGTATTCCGCGTCGATGGAATGGACCATTATATCCGAAGAAGACCAGATGTCATAGATCAGTCTTTTGATTGGCTGCGAGAACGGGTTGCTGAACATGAGAAACTTATGCAAATTGAAAAACTTCATACACCTGAAGAGATAGTTGCCGAATGTGCGGTAATTATTGATGTTCTCAGAGCCTTCACAACTGCAGCATTTGCTTTCTCAGCAGGTGCTCATAAAATTATTCCGGTTGCTAGTCCAGAAGAAGCTTTCGAACTCAAAAGAAAAAATGCTAATTATTTGCTTATGGGAGAAATTCAAGGAAAACCAATACCAGGATTCGATTTTGGGAATTCTCCAACAGAAAGCAGTAATCTAGATTTGAGCGGAAAAACTATTATTCAAAGAACCTCAGCTGGGACACAAGGAATTGTTAGATCTCACAAGTCGAAAAAAATTCTTGTATCGAGCTTCGTTGTTGCTGAAGCAACACTAAAGAGAATATTAAAGCTTAATCCTGGCAAGGTGTCTTTTATTGTTACTGGAAAATATAATGGAGACGAAGACCTTCGACTGTAAACATCGTCGCTTACTGCCCATCACTGACGATGTCGTCCATTGGCATCTTTCTGGCCTGGATAACTGCGGCAAAGATTTCGTGATGGGTATCTACCCAATGCTTTTAGATGAAACATGTTTTTTTCTAGCAGCAGACTTTGACAAAGCGAGTTGGACAGAAGATGCTACCGCATTTCTGAAAACCTGTCACCAGATGAACTTGCCAGCAGCATTAGAAAGGTCCCGTTCTGGACTCACGTCTGGCTGTTCTTTTCTGAAGCCATAACAGCTGGTTTAGCGCGTAAACTTGGAAGCCACATTCTGACAGAAACAATGGAACGTAGGCCAGATATTGGACTAGATTCATATGACAGGCTGTTTCCAAATCAGGACACCTTGCCAAAGGGAGGATTCGGGAATTTAATTGCTTTACCGCTACAGAAAAAAGCCCGTGTTTTAGGCAACAGTGTATTTGTCGATGAAAATTTGATAGCCTATGAAGATCAATGGGTATTTCTATCAAACCTTCATAAAATTAGTCGCTTAGAGGTTGAAAATATCGTTGCAAAAGCTGAAGCAAAAGGGCGTGTTGTTGTGGTTCGTCTGGATATAGATGATGAGGATCAAAATACTCCATGGACTCTCCCGCCTTCACGCCGCAGTCCAAGTGCTCCGGTTGGGAATGTGCCGAAAAGTTTAGAATTGGTGATTGGAAATCAAATCTACATTGCCAAAGAGTCATTATCTCCGGGCCTTCGAAATCGATTGATTCGTCTCGCAGCATTTCAGAATCCTGAATTTTACAAAGCTCAGGCGATGAGATTTCCAACTTACGAAATACCTCGGATTATTGCCTTCTCCGAAGATGATCCTAATCATATAGCCCTACCCCGAGGATGTTTTGAAGACATTTGTTGTCTGCTTTCGGATTTAAATATCAAAATGATTTTGCGAGAAGAACTTTGCATAGGAAAACCACTAAACGCGAGCTTTCAGGGTCAATTACGACATGAACAGCAAGCTGCTGCTGAGGCACTTCTTGCTCACGACATCGGTGTATTATCGGCAACAACAGCCTTTGGAAAGACTATCATCGCTGCATGGTTGATAGCGCAACGTCAGGTCAATACGTTGATTTTGGTGCATCGCAAGCAACTTCAAGAACAATGGATCGAGCGTCTTTCAACCTTTCTGGATGTGCCTGTCAAGATGATTGGTCGAATAGGCGGGGGACGGAAAAAGCCAAAAGGACTATTGGACGTAGCGCTCATTCAAAGTCTTGTACGTAAAGGTGTCGTGGATGATGTTGTTGGACAATATGGCAACTTAATCATTGATGAATGTCACCATTTACCGGCACAGAGTTTTGAACAAGTTACACGTCAAGCAAAAGCAAAATACCTCACCGGATTAACAGCCACTTTGAGACGGAAAGATGGTCATCATCCCATTATTACAATGCAATGCGGTCCTGTACGCTATAGCGTTAACGCCAAAGAACAGGCTGCAGCACGTCCATTTGAACATACGGTTTTAGTGCGTCCTACTGCATTCATTCCTCTCAAGCCAGCCAATGTTGATGTACGCCTCCAGTTCAATGATCTGTATGATGAGCTGGTTCACGATACAGTACGCAACCAATTAATTTGTGAAGAGGTTCTGAAAGCTGTCCAAAATGGACGGTCGCCGGTTATATTGACAGAGCGAAATGAACATCTAGATTTGTTGTCGCATCAGCTCGCGCCTCACATTCGAAATTTAATTGTGCTTCGTGGAGGCATGAGTGCTAAGGAAATTGCTCAAATTAGTAGCCGCTTAGCAACTATTCCTGAGGATGAAGACCGCGTATTGCTTGCAACGGGACGATACATTGGCGAAGGATTTGATGATGCCAGATTGGATACTTTATTTCTTACTCTGCCAATTTCATGGCAGGGAACGATTGCACAATATGTTGGCAGACTACATCGCTTATATGATCGTAAAAAAGAGGTGCAAGTCTACGATTATGCTGACCTTAATGTGCCCATATTAGAGCGAATGTTCAACAAGCGTTGCCGCGGTTATGAGGCTGTAGGATATAAAATCTTGCTCCCTGCCAGTGCCACGCCAGGATGGCCCACCCAAGCACCACTCCCAGTTGATCCGGCTTGGAAGAGTGATTATGCAGCAAGTATCAAGCGTTTAATTTGTGATGGTGTGGATATGCCACTGGCCAATCTCTTTGTTCAAGTGGCTTCGGCTATACATGCTGATGCAGAGGGCATCGATCGAGCTCGAAGTGCCGCTGAAGCATTTCTTTATCGTCGTCTTGAAACTTTACCTCAGACGGCAGGAAGATTTCACCTTAATGCCCTATTATCGATTCCATTCGATATTTCAAGTCAAATGGAGGTTGATTTACTTTGTGCCGACGCACGTCTTGCGGTTGAACTCGATGGTGCACAGCATCTGGCTGACGCCAATGCTTATCGCCGGGATAGACGTAAAGATGCTTTATTGCAGCAGAATGGTTACATGGTTCTACGATTCCTAAGCGAAGATGTTGGTAAGCATCTTGATGATGTTTTGGATTCAATTCTTCGCGCCTTGACACATCAAAGTGCACTTCTAGAAGGCAAAACTTGAATCTGTTTGTGAGATAAAATATTGGAAGGTATTATATGAAAGTTCAATTATTGAAGATACGGTTAAGGATTTATTGGTATGTTTAAGTCTGCCTTTGCTTATGATGAAGAGGTCATTTTCTACTTTGATCTTTTGGGAAATAAATATGTTGCACAAGGAGGAAGTCTTGCCTGGCGTTTAAATAACCCTGGATTGGTCAGAAGTCGTTCTCATTTTGCTAGAAAAAACGGATCTATTGGATCTTATACGGGATTTGCTATTTTTTCTTCTCCTCAACAGGGAAGAAAGGCTCTAATAGACTTGGTAAGAACGAAAAAATATTCAACCTCAACGCTACAGACAATTGGAAAACTTTATCAGCCAGAAAATCCTGAAGAATATGCTTCTCATTTGGCTTCTATTCTCTCAATTCCTTTAGGAAAAAAAATAAATTCTTTTTCTAAGGAGGAGTTTGATCACCTAATCGTTTCAATAGAAAAATCTTGTGGATATTCTCCTTCAGGTAGTGAAAAATTTATCCTTCTGCCTAAAATTTATGCTCATATAGAAAGTAGTCGAGGTAAAGATCTATACTTAGTAGGGAACAATGCCCTTCTCTCAAAAGAGGAAGTTATCGAATGGATTTCAACACATCGTTTGGATGGCGTTCTCGTTCATCAAAATGATGATAGTATTTATATCCGCTCTCGACCTACCTACACCATGTGGAATATCCATATGCCTGCAGATGGGTTACCTCCATTAGAAGGTAAAATAGACACACTCATGAGAATCGTCGGAGAAAAACGAGAAAATCAATGTATCTGGGGATTTATCAATGGTGTTTGGAATCCGAAAGAGAATGCGTTAAAATCCGCTAATTTGATCTCAACTTTGACAGGCGGCGAGCAAGTACTATCGATGCCAAATGACATGTTAGGGTGGTTGGATGATTTAGGAGTTTGTGCTCTTCTTAAAATCGGTATTGATACCCCTGTTGTTCGCTTAGCAGTGAATTTTTTAAAGCATTTACTCCTCTTATCTAATGAAAACAGTATAACTGTACCAGTAATTGTTTTTGCTCATAGCATGGGTGCGATTATTTCATTTTTGCAATGACTGCTATCAGAAAGAAGTTGAAACTATTACGGAGAAGTACAAAAAAAGCTCTAAGCCTACGCCAACTGCATCTATTAATTTAATGGACTATGCTACTGTCTAGGAGGTTTAGTTATGACAAATAAAGCAGATCTTCTAAAACAACAAAAAACAACCAAGCGATGGATTTGGATAATGACGTTGTTTTATGCGATTCCCTTTCCATTTCTCTTATACGCTTCTCTATTTTCAGTAGCGATTCTCAATCCTTCCGGCATAAAATTTCTTCAATGGATCTTTATCCTCCTTTGCCTTTCAATCCCTCTTTCAATTCTCCTTTCAATTTTTTTTATGTGGCATCAATATTTTCAAAAAAAATATTCGCAAGCTTGTTTCTACTTAGTGCTGCCAATTATAATAGCCGTTACTAGCTATTTTCTAATCGAGTTTGTAGGGTTATTTCTGATGCCTTAGCTTTTTACGCAATTTTTACGCAATCGGTGGGAAAAAGCTACAATAAAAAGGCGTAAATGAGCACAATTGGAGTTTTGATAAACCGCTAATTTCACTGTGCCTATGTACTCTCTTTTACGCTCTTCTACAAATGATCAACCGACTCATAACCCGCTGGTCGCTGGTTCAAGTCCAGCTTGCCCCACTTTTCTAATTCGCTCTTCCTTAATAAGTTAGGTGTTATTTTGTGGATCGTTCTAAAAACAAAAAAACTGTCGATGCACACACAATGCACACAGATTCACTAAAAAGCACAGCACGCAGCAGTAAACCTAAAGGTACTGACATGCGTGGTATAAAGCTGCTTCGCCTTCACAATGAGACTACAAAAGCAGCAGCACGCTATCGTCGCAAAGGCGAGCAAAAGGTCGTTGTACAACATGTTAATGTGAATGATGGCGGTAAAGCGATTATTGGGAATATGATATCCTAATGAAGGGGGGTAATGAAAAAAACGAGCGAGGTACCCCATGATTCGAGTATCTGCGGGGCAAAAGCAAGGACAAACAAGCATCAATCTTGCAGGCGCATTGCGATCAAAAATGGCCGCTGTCACTTGCATGGAGGGAAAAGCACTGGTTCGAAAACCCAGAGGGAAGGCTGATTCAGAAAATGGCTTCTTGGAAACACGGAATGCGATCGAAGGAGGCGATTGCCGAAGCAAAGACTATATGGCAAATGCAACGCGATTATCGAGAAACGCTTAAATTCTAAAATTTATAGCCAACTCCTATGCCTGTCTTGAACCCACCTATATCGATATTGGTTTCAAAATGAACTGGTTGGTACAAATAATCAACAAATACATCAAGGTATATATGCCTGGTAATAAAATAGTAAACGCCTGTCTTCAAGACACCCCCGATAGCAAGCTTTGAAATCCGTTCATGACTACGCGCAGATCTGTTTTTTAGCCAAATTCTAGAAAGACTTGGTCCTATTCCTACATAGAGTGTGAAACATTCGCTGAGTTGATAGGGAAATTTGATTCCAAGACTGATATTAGCGATGCTTACTCTTGTCGGGTCATTAAACCCTTCAGATTTTCCATGTTTAGAGAACCAATCAAAGTTAGCCCAAGCCTCAAAGCAATCGTTAAATTTTGTAGAAGCCTCTAATTGATAGCTTCCACCAACATTCCCATAGATCTCTCTAAAACGTTTTGAAGAATGAAAAAAGCAGCAGAACGTATTTCTAAAGTGCTTTCGATTTCATCAGCCATAAGCGGATAGAGATTCAGCCATAAAAGAACAAAAAGAAGCTTAAAAACAATTTTATTCATGAACTATCCTGAGCTTGATATGGCTACTTTCTAAGTTATCCGAACTAACAGCTGCAATTTCATATCCCTTTGCTGAACAATGATGAAGGCATGTTTCAAAAACTAATGGAGAGTTTGCTAAAACTGTCGCAACTACCCTGCCATTTTTATAAATTCGATAGGAGATTACATTTGACGACGAACTTGCACTCCACTTTGCCTTAAGAATACATTCAGTCTTATTTAGAAATTTGTTCTTTTTAATGACCCCATCAAAATTTGCGGGAGGTAATGGAGGAATAACAGGTGGCGGCGGGACCTCAATTAGGGTAGCTGCTTGAACGATAAGAGAACTATCTTCGAAAGCAACCCAGTCAGAAAAAAAATTGCCCACAGCATTTGCTGCAATATTAGGTATAAAAGTAGATGTTGATATGGAGATGACCTCAGAAGCTCCCCAGACATTTCCAGCTTTTGTAAAGGGAGTAGCAAGGGTATTAGACGGAGGAGTAGGATTAAAAAAAGAACCTTCGGTCCATACTGCCCAGCCATTTCCTGAATCATCTAAAGCGACTTGAGGCAAATAATCGTTTGTGTTTGAGATATCTTGAGAGGCACTCCATGAAGAACTTTGAAAGGTTCGAGCTTGAATAATATATTCTGGGGTAGTCAAGCTTTCATCTATAAAACTCCATAAATCTATTGCATCACCACTTCCATCAAATGCGATGCTGTAAAATGGAATTCCCTTTTCTGGACCAATACCTCCTGACAACGTAACATGACTTTCATTTGGAGAGAGTTGAATAGGAATACTCCAGCTGCCCGTGTACACTGATCCCATGACAAGATAATCAGTAAATGGAGAAGCGTGATTTGTTTGCATCCAGTTTGCAATTGCTGTAGAGCCATCATTGCTTATAGCAACAATGGGAATTACCAGTTGATTTGCCGTAATTCCTGAATCGGAGGCGATACTACCCACAGGAGACCATGCATTTGTATACACACTATACTGTATCCGAAAATCATTGGTTACTTCATCTCTATATCTCCAGACTGCCACAGCTCTTGTGGAATTGCTGTTACTTACAGCAATTTCTGGTTGCCCGACGAAGAAATCGGGACTCGTAGTAGTGATATCCACATTCGACCAAGAATCTGAGATAAAATCATAAACGCCGCCGCGAATGATGTCTCCCGTAGGACCTGGGGGACTTGCCCAAACGCCAATCGCTTTATCAGTGCCATTCACTCCAACTCGAGCATGAACCTGTGCAAGAAGGTTCAACGGATCTACACTTTTTTCTCCGCGCCATCCTCCTACATAGGAATTATAGTGAATAACAGTAGTAGGATCATCAGAATCATTACGATCCCATACGACAATTGCCTTGCCGTCTGAGGTCACTGATAAAATGGCATTTTCCGCATTTCCGATACCAATTTGTTCGGTAGCCCCCCAGCTTTGTGTAAGAGCATCATAGCGAGCTGCGAAGACAAAATTATCTCCGCCACTGGTACTACACCATGCTGCAAAAGCATTTCCAGCCGCATCGACTCCAATCTGAGGAATGACCCCTTCTGCAACAAAAGATGACGGAGGACTATCTAAATTTACAGGGGATGACCAGTTTTGCGACCATGCAGCGCTGGTGAAAAATAAAGCAAGAGTAATGAGTAGCTTTTTCATATGAACACCTATCGTTTTCATATGAACACCTATCTTTTTCATATGAACACCTATTAGGAACATAGAGATAATATTTTCCAGGTGATAAGTCAAGTAGTTTTTTTGCAAGGCAAAAGGTCGTTGTACAACATGTTAATGTGAATGATGGCGGTAAAGCGATTATTGGGAATATGATATCCTAATGAAGGGGGGTAATGAAAAAAACGAACGAGGTACCCTGTGATTCGAGTATCTGCGGGGCAAAAGCAAGGACAAACAAGCATCAATCTTGCAGGCGCATTGCGATCAAAAATGGCTGCTGTCACTTGCATAGAGGGAAAAGCACTGGTTCGAAAACCCAGAGGGAAGGTTGATTCAGAAAATGGCTTCTTGGAAACACGGAATGCGATCGAAGGAGGCGATTGCCGAAGCAAAGACTATATGGCAAATGCAACGTGATTATCGAGAAACGCTTAAATTCTAAAATTTATAGCCAACTCCTATGCCTGTCTTAAACCCACCTATATCGATATTGGTTTCAAAATGAACTGGTTGGTACAAATAATCAACAAATACATCAAGGTATATATGCCTGGTAATAAAATAGTAAACGCCTGTCTTCAAGACACCCCCGATAGCAAGCTTTGAAATCCGTTCATGACTACGCGCAGATCTGTTTTTTAGCCAAATTCTAGAAAGACTTGGTCCTATTCCTACATAGAGTGTGAAACATTCGCTGAGTTGATAGGGAAATTTGATTCCAAGATTGATATTAGCGATGCTTACTCTTGTCGGGTCATTAAACCCTTCAGATTTTCCATGTTTAGAGAACCAATCAAAGTTAGCCCAAGCCTCAAAGCAATCGTTAAATTTTGTAGAAGCCTCTAATTGATAGCTTCCACCAACATTCCCATAGATCTCTCTAAAACGTTTTGAAGAATGAAAAAAAGCAGCAGAACGTATTTCTAAAGTGCTTTCGATTTCATCAGCCATAAGCGGATAGAGATTCAGCCATAAAAGAACAAAAAGAAGCGTAAAGACGATTTTATTCATGAATTAACCTGAGTTTGATATGACTACTCTCTAAGTTATCCGAACTAACAGCTGCAATTTCATACCCCTTTGCTGAACAATGATGAAGGTATGTTTCAAAAACTAATGGAGAGGTTGCTAAAACTGTCACAACTACTCTGCCATTTTTATAAATTCGATAGGAAATTATATTTGATGATGCACTCGCACCCCACTTTGCCTTAAGAATGCATTCTGTCTTATTTAGAAATTTGTTCTTTTTTATGACCCCTATAAAATCTGAAGGAGGAAGCGGGGGTGTAGGTGCAGGATTTTGAATTGTGATATGGGATGATTGCATGATAATATTTGGTTCAATATGAAACCAAATTGCAAAAAAATCACCTTTTGCATCAGAGGAAATGTTGGATATTTGATTAGGGCCTGTTGCAAATAATCCAGGATCTGAGATGGTTTGGGGAGTCTCCCATGTGTTTGTACTTTGGCTATATTTTGAAGCTTGAATTGAAAAGAAAGTGGCAAAATCGCTTGTGGTCCAGGTGGCATAGCCATCCCCTGCATTGTCTATAGCTACAGAGCCGAGTAAAGATATCAAATTTGGATCTGAAATGGTCGTTGCTAATCCGCTCCACACCAAATTGGGAAAGGCCGCTGCTTGAATCAATACTTGATTAGGCAAAACAGTATCATCTTCAAATGACCAAACACCAAGCGCATTGTTCGAGGCGTTGACATCTAAATCAACAAATATTTTGCTAATATCAGCATTTCCAACAGCAGAAATTTGCACAGGAGAACTCCAAGTGCTTGTCCCAAAGTTGCGAATAGAACTCATGATAGTGTAATCTTGTGTGGGCACCTGAGTACCATTATATTGAGGCCATATTGTAAGAGCATTTCCATTTGGAGCTACCACAAGGGCCATAGGAGCAAATTGAACGTTATCAGTATTTGAAGTGACAATATTTTCTTCACTTCCAGATGCAAGCCAAGCACCGCCGCTATACCGATTATTCTGCAATTTATAGTTCGATGTCACAGTATCTTGATAGATCCAACCAGCTACTGCTGTGCCAGTTGCATTGGCAGAAATTATAGGTGAACCTACAAAGCTATTGCCTAATCCATAGTCGGTTGAAATGTTAGTTGCCGCTTCCCACGTATTGCTGGCAAAAGAAAACGTTGCAGAACGTATCACTCGAGCTAAATTTCCTGCTTGAACCTGCCAGACAGAAAAAGCTTGACCTTGCTCATCGATAGCAACTTTAGGGTAGAATTGGGTCTGATAGATAGGATTGGTATCCACAACCTGTTCTCCTAACCAAACGCTGCCGTCGAACATATTGGAATATGTCGTTTCCAAGGGATTAGAGTTAGTCCAAACAGCAATGGCTTTTCCATCCGCTGTCACTGCGATATGCGCATCGTTTGAACTATCAGAGCCGATAGTTACCGGAAAGCTCCACACTTGAGTGACGGCATCAAAGCGAGAGGCTTTAATGAGACTTTGGCCAGATTCTTGACTAGCCCAAACAGCAATTGCATTTCCATTTGAGTCGACACCAAGAGAGGGTGGGCCAACTGGGAGGGCATTTGCTAAAGGATCTGAAACATCGACAGGCGGAGACCAAGTTTGGCTGTATATTTGAGCGAAGTTAAAAATGAGGAAGCAGGCTAAATACCAGGCCTTAAACATAAAAAAACTCCTACTCGATTAAGTTGAATGACTAGCATCTTTGTGTCGCTATAAAATCAAGGAATAATTTGCAAATCTATTTGCTCACTTTCTAGATTGCCAGAAGTGACTGCCGCTATTTTATAGCGGGTTATATAGCTAGGTGTACAAAATAATTTTACAAATAACAATGGCGATCCTACAGGGATTTCAGCGACTATCTGGTTATTTTTATATATCCTATAGAAAATAATATTTTCCGAGGGGCTCGCATTCCAGGTTGCTTCTAAAGTGTAAATTGTAGAATTCAAAAATTGTGATTGAATCACCTTGCCGATAAAGTTTGAAGGGGGTTGCGGTAAAATAGTAGTTCGCGAGGCCTGAAATACTACAATCGATGTGATTGAATCTGCATTATACCAAAGGGCAAAGAAGTCACCTTGTGCATCTGCTACAACAGTAGATATTTGATTTGCATTGGTACTGGATGCTTCAGAAAGAGTTTGAGGAAAATCCCAGCTATTGAAACTTTTAGTGTATTTTGCCGCTTGTATCTTAGGTAGACTGGTTGAGCTGAATGCTGTCCAGGTAACGTAACCATCTCCTACGCTATCAAGTGAAATTTTTGCCAAAAACGCAAGAAAGGCAGGATCTGAAATTGTCGTTGAAACAGTACTCCAGGCCAATTGAGGAAATGCAGAGGCCTGTAAATAAGAATAAGGAGTGGATGCTCCTTCGTCTTTTAATAACCACACTCCAACAGCATCTCCCGAACTATCGACTGCAATGTCAGTAAAGATTTTTGAAATATCAGCATTGCCAGTCGCGGATATTTGCAATGGGGCTGACCATGCAGCAGTGGATATATTTCTAACAGTTGATTGAATAGTGTATTGCTGCAAAGGAGTTGTAGTTGCATCATATTCAGCCCATAAAGCGACTGCATTCCCATTCGGTGCAACAGTAACGCTTTGAGCGGTAAATTGTGTTGTATTAGAGGTAGAAGTTGCGATATTTTCTTCATTTCCTTCTGTCAGCCATAAACCTCCTGCGTATCGATTTGCTTGAATTTTATGTTGCGGAGTTGTTGTGTCTTGATAAATCCATAGGGCCACTGCTGTGCCTGATGGATTGATTGAAATAATTGGCTGGGCAACGAAGGCATTGCCTGTTCCATAATCAGTAGAGATATTGGTCGCGGGAGACCAAGAATTTGTCTGGAAAAGATAAGTAGATGAACGTATAACGCGTGCAAGATTGCCACCTTGAACCTGCCAAACAATTAAAGCTCGGCCAAAATCATCGACTGCTGCTTTGGGATAATACTGTGTTTGATAGCTTGAATTTGAATCTATGATGATTTCACCTGTCCAAGAGTTTCCATCAAAAATATTGGCATACACTGTCGGAGTAGATGTTAAATTAGTCCACACGGCGATCGCTTTGCCATCTGATGTGACGGCAATGCGGGCATCAATTGCATTATCCGAACCAATTTGTTCAGCTGCACTCCATGTTTGGGCGGCAGCATCGAATCTAGAAGCCCTAATAACACTTAGGCTGGATTCTTGGCTTGTCCAAATAGCAATGGTATTGCCTTGTGCATCTACACCAGCTGCAGGTATACCTGTGGGATTGGCTGAGTATAAAGGATCTGAAATGGTTTCGGGAGTTGTCCAAGTATCCGCCCAAGTTTGTGAAAACACTAGCAAAGTCCACAGGACAAAAAAAGCATAGTTCATTTTTTTCATGGGACTTGTCCTCAAATAATTTTTACAATAAATAATAAATTTATTTCTTTAAGTCAATGTCATAAAGAAGCCATAGCTGAATCCCCGGCAATTCGGACTACGGGGGGAAATGAGAGAATTCTTCCTTTTCCTCTCGGAGAGAAATCAGAACAATCGAGATAACTCAAAGCTCGACAATACTTTTTCGAGATCGAGGACCGAGACCGAATTTTCTAAAGCCGGTCTCGAAAAAGATATGGAGTGTTATCTGATTTTTGGTAAGAGGTCGGTTCTGACAAATTACGTGATTATGGTTTCAGCAAAGATGCTAAATTCGGTGAAGTCCAAGTTGTTGTGGGGATGTTAGTTGATCGCCAAGGAAGACCAATATCATGTGGAATATTGCCTGGAAATACTTTTGAGAGTAAAACCTTAGAGGCTGCTCTTGAATCTGTAAGAACAAGATTTCAAATAAAACAAGTCGTGATCGTTGCAGATGGAGGAATCAATTCTAAACTCAATTTAAAGCAAATTAAAGATCACGCACATGATTACGTAGTTGGATGTCGTCTGAAAAGCTTGTCCAAGGGAATTCAAAAGAAAGCCTTAGATCTTAGTAGTTATGAAATTTTTCATGAAAAGGATGGAACGATTTTAAAATATTTAGAGATTGAATACGAAAATGTTGTTAAGATTGAGAAAAACGGAAAAAAAAATAACTCTATCTAAGGGGGAGCTTATGTTGAATCCTACAAAGTTAGGAATTTCAGGTGGAATACTATGGGGATTGAGTATGTTTATCTGCACCATCCTCGCAATATACTTTGGATATTTCACAAAATTTCTAGATATAATAGCTGATATTTATCCTGGCTATACCATTTCATGGTGGGGAACTATCGTTGGCCTCATTTACGGCTTCTTTGACGCATTCATCGGCTTATTTCTTTTAGCATGGATATATAACAAATTAAAGCCTTAGCCAGATACCGCCATAAAAATTCCGAATGAGCATAAGGCATTGGTTTTTAGATTAAATTTTTCATTGTATAATCGATTTGCCCAAATATTACATAAAATCATTGATGCCACCGCGAAACAAGGAAATAAAATTCCTTTTTCAAATGGGAGAGCGAATTTTGTAGCTAAAAGAAGCAGGCATGTTGACGAGAAACTAACTATTCCACCTAAACAACTATAAATAACTTCACCCTTTTGAAATTTTTTATTTTCACGTAAAAATATCACCGTTTGCATGATAAAAGATGCTCCAAATTGTCCAGGCATAAACCATACATCATCGGCTTCTGTAAGAGTAAAATCTGAAAATAATCCCCCTATCTGCCCGCAATCGAATAAAATACAACGAGCCTGAATGAATGTAAGAGCAAAGATTTGAACAATGAAACAAGCCAAGGCGTATTTTAACCATTTAGAAGAGGCTTGAGGATAACTAGCAGATTCCTTTTTAGCTCCTAAAAAAAGCCCAAAAAGGACAAGTGCCATTCCCGCCAGTTGAAGGTAAGAGCATGAAAAGCCAAAATCTGAGCCCAACAGTAAAAAAAGAATTAGGCCGGGAAAAATAGCGCTTGCATTTTGAAAAGCAAAAGTGAGACCCGCTGGCCCTTGTTTTAACGCTCGAAATGTCAATAGCATCAATGTTGAATTCAAAAGCCCGACACAACCACCAATAGCTAGTATGATCAAGTTGATATCAACTTTCCAAATATCAGAAGAAAAAAGGAAAGATAAGATAAACGAAAAAAAATACAACAGCACTAGATATCCGCTTGGATCAGCTGTGGAATTATCGGCATTTTTACGGAAAAACAAGCTAGAAAGGGATGTGCATCCGGCTGCCAACAAAGAAAAGACCAAAGAACTCATAACGCTTACCTTCAATATTATATTTTTAATTTTACATCATTGAATTAGCCTTTTTTTCTCGATTCAAAGGGCCATTGTACCACATCCAATGATATGATATAAAGACTAGAAAAATGGGACGTTTAGCCATGAGGAGATGCCGTAATTACGTCAATGTGGTTGTTGCAGGTAAACATCCTCTCCCGCAGTGGTTGAACATGAATGCTGCAGTCGTGCATTGCACGGAAGGCATCGGCATTTGGCGCTGGGCCGGCAACGATCAAGACGCTGGGCCTGGAACGTTGTGATGGGCTGATTACATTGATAAGCATGGTCAAGACATGCCGGAAATCCGAAACTGGAAATGGGGTGCTCAAAAATGAATGCGCAAGAGCTTATAAACACTGCTATTGCCCTGGTAGCCCGCGATGAAGATTTGAGGGTGTATTTATGAGGTCATCAAATCGAACGCACGTGATCGCAGGTGATTTGAAAAATATTTCCATGCCGGAATTGGAGAAAAAATTGGGTTCGTCGCCGGAAGGGCTTACTCAAACCGAGGCGCAGAAACGACTGATTCAATATGGGCCTAACGAGATTGAAGAAGAGAAAACCAATACTTTCCTTAAATTCCTTAGCTACTTTTGGGGGCCCATCCCTTGGATGATTGAAATAGCGGTGATTCTATCGGGCGTGGTCCGGCACTGGCCGGATTTTTTTATCATCCTGCTTTTACTTTTTACCAATGCCATAGTCGGATTCTGGGAAGAACGCCAGGCGGGAAATGCCATCGCTGCTCTGAAAGCCAAGCTGGCGATTAAAGCCCGCGTGAAACGCGATGGAAAGTGGGTTAATCCGGCGGCGCGTGAATTGGTGCCGGGAGATACCATTCGGTTGCGTATGGGCGATATTGTGCCGGCGGATGCCCGCTTGTTAGATGGCGATCCGGTGGAGGTAGACCAGTCTGCTCTCACGGGAGAATCGCTTCCGGTCACCCACAAATCCGGCGAGCCAGTGTTTTCCGGATCGATTATACGCCAGGGAGAAATCGGAGCAATAGTATATGGCACTGGTGCGAATACCTATTTCGGCAAGACAGCGCAATTAGTACAAGAAGCGCATACCGTCAGCCACTTTCAAAAAGCGGTTTTGAAGATTGGCAATTATCTGATTATCCTCGCAGTGGTTCTGGTAGCTCTGATTATTACTGTTGCGATCTTACGTGGAGATCCGATCCTCACTACATTGCAGTTCGCCTTAGTATTGACTGTAGCGGCAATTCCCGTGGCAATGCCGACAGTGCTATCGGTTACGATGGCTGTCGGTGCGCGCCTACTCGCAAGAAAAGAAGCAATTGTGAGCAGATTAGTGGCCATCGAGGAATTGGCAGGCGTAGATTTTCTGTGCGCGGATAAAACCGGTACCCTGACCCAGAACAAGCTGACACTTGGCGATCCTTTCAGCATGAACAATGTTAGCGCCGATCAAGTCATCTTCAATGCCGCACTGGCGTCGCGTGCGGATAATAACGATATCATTGATCTGGCCGTTCTGAGCGGTTTGAAAAATAAAGATGCAATAAAAGGCTATCAGGTTGTCCATTTCCAGCCGTTCGATCCCGTGCATAAACGTACCGAGGCCACAGTCAAGGATAAAGATGGAAAACAGTTTAAAGTGACGAAGGGGGCGCCGCAGGTGATTTTGGCATTATCGGCCAATGCCGAACAAGTAAAGACCGCCGTCGAAAAAGCAGTCGATGAATTCGCGGCACGCGGCTTTCGTTCTTTGGGTGTGGCGCGAGCCGATGGAGACGGCAAATGGCAGTATCTTGGTGTATTGCCTCTGTTCGATCCGCCAAGAGAAGACGCCAAGGCAACGATTGCTACCGCAACTCAAATGGGAGTGAAAGTTAAGATGGTTACGGGCGATGCAATAGCGATTGCCAGGGAAACCTCCATAACATTAGGAATGGGTACAAACATTTTCGATGCTAACAGCTTTGGCGACGAGAAGAAACAAGAGACCGCACAAAGTACCGATTCTATCGATAAAGCCGACGGTTTTGCGGAGGTTTTCCCAGAACACAAGTTTCACATTATAGATGTTCTGCAAAAACGCGGTCACATTGTTGGCATGACGGGAGACGGGGTGAATGACGCCCCTGCGCTGAAGAAGGCCGATTGTGGGATTGCTGTTTCAGGTGCAACAGATGCCGCACGTGCTGCAGCGGACATTGTCCTTTTGACGCCAGGACTGTCGGTGATTATTGAATCGATTAAGGAAAGCAGAAAAATTTTTCAACGAATGAATAGCTATGCGATCTATCGCATTGCTGAAACCCTGCGCGTGCTTTTTTTCATGACTCTGGCGATCCTGATCTTTAATTTTTATCCACTGACGGCTGTGATGATTGTATTGCTGGCATTGCTTAACGACGGCGCCATCCTATCTATTGCCTATGATAATGTTCTTTATAAGGATCAGCCTGAAGCTTGGAACATGCGCATGGTGCTGGGGATCGCAACGGTACTTGGTATAATTGGGGTCGTCTCCACTTTCGGCTTATTTTATCTCGGTGAGCGCGTCTTTCATCTCGATCGCGCGCATATCCAAACACTCATGTATTTGAAACTATCCGTGGCCGGGCATCTAACAATCTTCCTCACGCGTACGCGCGGCCCATTCTGGTCCATACGACCCGCGCGAGTTTTATGGATAGCCGTGCTCGGCACGCAAATTGTGGCGACGCTGATAGCGGTTTATGGGCTGTTTATGATGCCGCTCGGATGGGGATGGGCCCTGTTCGTTTGGGGTTATGCTCTGAGTTGGTTTCTTGTGAATGACCGCTTAAAACTTCTTGCGTATCGGATTTTTGATCCAGTCAAAAAAGCCTAAACCCGAACTAAGATCCATGGATGAGAACGATTAGCATACTTTGGGACAGAGAAGAAGGCTTCGTTTGACTCATGGCATTTCCTCGATAAGTTAATTTAATTCAAAAATAAAATAGTCTGCTTGATTAGGCAATTCCTTTTGATCTTTTTCAAAGATTTTCAGAATTTGGCATATCATAAAACTATGCGTTACCAAGAGAATCGTTTTATCATAAAATTTTTCTGCAGAAACAATTTCCTTCAGGAGCTCATTAATTCGTTGAATGATTGCTGATCCACATTCCCCATCCACCGCTTCCAATTCATAGGGATCATCTTGATCATTAATTAATGCCAAATACTCTTGATATGTCTTTCCTTCCGCTTTTCCAAAAAATGGTTCTCTTAGGCGAGAATCAACACTAATAGATGCTGTAGGAATATCGTAGCATTCAGCCGCAATTTTGGCGGTTTCATAAGCTCTGACAACTGGAGATGGTATAATGCTAGCTGATTTGTATCGTCGGAAGCTCAATCTTCCGAATGCTGTTTTTACAAACATCGATCATGAAGATGCGATGGTGTGCTATGGAGACCTGATAGATGCAGCCCATTTGAGCGATGATCCTCGAATTCCCTTTACAATGAAATTTGAAGAAGGTTTTGAAGAATGCAAATGCCATCTCTCTGAGAGCCTACTTGAAACATGTAGACGCCGCTTCAATAAAGACATCGACCTTCTTTTGTCCGCCAACGGCCCTTGCGTTATACACCGTGATTTCCGCCCAGGCAATCTCATCGCTTCTGATGGGAAAGTGCGAGGAATCATCGACTGGTCTTCCGGCAGGGGAGAGTTCGCAGAAGACGATTTTTGCCCATTGGAATTTGGTGAATGGCCTGAAAACCGTAAAAGCTCCTTCTTAGAAGGATATGCCTCCATCAGAAAGGTTCCTGATTACAAGCCGATGATGCCTCTTTTGCGCTTAAGCAGAGCGGTTGCAGCAGTTGGCTTCACTGTTAAAAGAGGAACTTGGGAATCAAGAAACTCAAAGCTTTACCAATTCAATCTTCGCTATCTTGAATCTCTTACAGCTAGAAGAGAAGCATGATGTTCGCACAAAAGGATTTCGAAATCGATGAAGTGCTTTGCAAACCATTGATGGCTCACCTAGCGTAAGTTTATTTCGCGAAGCGAAATAAACTTACGCTAGTCATTTGAAGTTAGTTCTTTAGAGTTGTTTTTATTTGTATACACTGACGCCATCAATCTTGAGTGGCTTGAGATGAATTTCTGATAGGTTGAATAAGTCGACAAGAACCTTTTGTTCTTCTGATAGATCTTCTAAACGATATGTTACTTTTGGCCTTCCCTGTTTTCCTGTCATGTCAACGAATCTTCCAAGATGAATGCCATTTAATGAATCAAGCAAAGTATCCAAGGTTGTGTTAATACCGGCTTTTTTAGCGTCATACCAAACTAATGCAGCCAAAAGATATCCGATTACACAGATCATGTAATGAATTCTTAATTTCTGATCCGTCCAATGAAATCCTGGTGTCACCGCTAAGTGATATGGGTTTTTCAAATTTTTAAAAGCACCTTCTACAATTGATTGATCGTAAAATGCCTTTATAATCTTTTCACTGCCCCAGTCATGACGATTAGTCATAACAATGCGATATCCGAGTCGCTCATCCAGATCAGCAAGTTTGTCTTCACTTATTTGATAAGTCATATTCCAGCGCCTAGGACTTCTTTCCTTAAGGTTATAAGTTATTAACCCATCCATGAACTGTCCCTTGAGAAGTTTCTGCATTAGGTTTTCTAACTGATCCTTTGTTCGTTTTCTGGATCTTGGACTTAAAAGACCTTTTTGAATCTCTTTAAGATGTTTTTCTTTTTTCTCTAATGCTTGATAAACACCTCTAAACTGTCCATCCTTCAGTCTTTGGCTGACAAAAACTAAAACAGTCCGTTCTTCACCCCAAACATCTCGTTTTTCACGGTAGATCTCAAGTTCATTATCCCCAACCTGAGTAGCAATAAACTTACCTTCCGCTCTTTTTAAAAGGTCTTTATGGTGAGATGGAGTAAGGGCTCCAATATAGTGCAAGTTAAGATCATTAATTTGTTCGAGATTTTTTTTTGAATTACAACCACGATCAAAAACAATGGTATGTTCGCGTGTATCTATTTTGAGCAACTCCATTCTGATCTTGATCGAGGAAATTATTTCTCCAAACACTTTACAGTCGTTAATATTTCCATGATACGAGTGATGTAAAAGAGGGGTGTAATGCTCTTCTGTAACAGCAAGGGCTAAACCTACCTGACGAAGGTCTCCACGTTTTTGCTTGTTTTTCCCTCTCTTAGGAATACTGCAATGATCATTAGTCGAATTGATAAATGTATAGAAATTTGTTGTGTCATATAACAGCGTTCCCCCTTTGATAGGATAGTGATGAAAAACATTTTGTAAAATTTCAAGCTCAATTTTAGCTATGGCTTCTACTGGAATACAATCCATTAAATCCCAAAAATGTTGACTATCCAGTTTTGCTGAAGAAATTCTTAGCAAATAATCGCAGGATGTCGTTTTAGCCCAATCGTGCCAGCCTCGTTTACTGGTTGGCATGCAAATTCTACCGACAGCTGCAAGAAGAAGTGTAATACCTGCTGTTAAATCATTGCGAATAGGTTGCTTGGGCCAATATTTTCGATTCGCGAGAGTGTGTTTATTGATAATAGACACGATATCAAGCTTTTTAGCGAGAACAAGAAGTGTTGCAACCGCACCATGTGAGTACGGTTTGAATCCGTTTTGCGATTTTTCACCTTGGAGACGGGCAATTAAGTCGGCCGTCGTACCCAAACTTTCAATTACAATCGGTCGAGGTTTTCCATTAATCCTTCTTGACTCGACAATATACCAATATTTATGCCCACGACACATTCTTGACTGTATTAATGCCATTATTATCTCGTAAATTTAGTATACACAAATTAAAAATATCTAAGCTATCATTTAAATCAACATATTAATACTATATTTCATAGTATACGTTTTTTTAGACAACAAAAATGCCGTAAGACATTAAAATAAAGAAATTTAAAAATTTTAAGTTGATAGAAATTTCGCTTCGTGAAATAAACTTACGCTAGAAAATGGAGGCCCTCGCGAATTCCTCTGTCTGGTTTCTTTGGGAAGATTTCTCCCTTTGGATTTTTGGGACGTCAGGCGCTCGCTATTTACGAGATTACCGATGAAATCCCTCGGCAACACTGGATCGCAATATCTCATAGGACCTCTATCGACAGAAGGCCCTATGAGAAAATCATGCGATTCCGAAATAGGCAGCTAGGTAAGACAACGATAGATCTTGGGGCATTAGCGTATCCGCATTTGACCGTGAGCGCACCATTATTGACGCTTTTAGACTACTGAGTCGGGAAACAGCAATCAAAGCCCTAAAAATGGCACTAACTGCTAAAGGGGGATCACAGCTTGACCTACGTAAACTACAAGCCTATGCTAAAAAGCTTAGATTTAACATTGCCCCCTACTTTATCATGGCAACAACATGAACGAACAAGCACTCGAAGATCGCCTGCAAGTCATCTCGAAAGAAAAAGGGATTCAGTTTAATAGACTTCTTTCAAAACTCCCTAGTCAACTCTAAATTGTGAATTCCTGCGATCAAATTGAATCGCAAACCAAATCTCTTTCTTCGATTCCTATATCTGTCACTTATAATTTTAAATCTTTTTAAACTCCCTATCACATTCTCGTTCACAACCCTTTCAGAAGATATTTCTCTATTTTGTTTTTTCTCTTCTACTGTTAGAGGCTTCTTCTTACTGGATTTTTTTGGAAGCCTTGAATTGCTCTGTAATTTCTTTATTCCTGTGTATCCACTGTCCGTTATTCCACAACGATCTTTTGTCCACCGTACTCTGCTTTCTTTAAACAATTTAAAGTCGTGCTTCTTCCCATTACTAAAATTTGTACAAATTACTTTTTTTGTTCTCTTATCCACAACAATCTGGCTCTTTATTGTATGTCTTTTCTTCTTACCTGAATAAAAATGTTTCTGCTTATTGTTCCGATTTTTTATTTTCTGCTTTTGCCTGACTTTTTTTTAGGGCGTTCTATTGGCGTTTCAGATGCATCTATAAGCAGAACTTCATATTCCATATCACTTTTTAAAAGAGCTTTACGCCCTGGCAAAGCAAATGCGGGGTCTTTAATCAAAGTGTTCTCTACCCAGCGTACAATTTTGTATGCCACGCTTTCACTTACTCCATAGCTTGTTGCTATATGAAAATAAGTCCTATATTCTCTAATGTATTCTAGAGCCATAAGCAGCCGATCTTCAATCGATAACCTACTCTTACGTCCACCTCGAGTTTTTTTCTTCTGATCCGCTTCCCTTAAAATCTCGACCATTTTTTTAAACGTACTTTTTTTAACCCCTGTTAATCTGCGAAATTGTTCATCTGAGAATTCTTCTATTTGATCGTATTTCATTGATACCTCCACAAAGGCATCATATATACATTAAATTTTTTCAAAACGCTAGTTTTGAAAGAAGTCTATTATGTAAAACTAGGGAGACACCTGCTCAATTGGGTAACCTAGTTATCAAACCAACCATCGTGGATGAGATCAATTCTTCATCAGTGATCATGCAACAACTTTTTGCAAAAGTAATGGAGGCAACATATGCATGATTGCTGCGCAATCTACTCACGTTATTGGTCTTGTTCTTCAAAACATGGGACTGGATTTAAGTGATCGATTCTTAGAAACGTACGCCTTGCCTAAAACAATTGAGTTTGAAGCGGAACTAAAAGCGCTGGTGTTTTATAAAACGGAGAATGAACCTGCAGTTAAACACCAAATGTAAACTACAGTTTTATTAGCTCACAATGAACGATTAAAAAAAATATTGTAAATAAAAATTTTGACAGAGGCCTTTCATTTTTAAATAAGAATTTAAATATCTATTGTTTATGTATTTATATTAGTTATTTACAAATGGGCTTGGTTTTCCTGAAAAAAGTCAAAAAGTAAGTAATTATTATTAAGCCATTTTCTATCATTATTGCCCTTAAAATGCTCTTGGGAATGAAACATTGACAATAAAATTTTTGTCTACTACATAATGAATATACCTAAACAATAAACATTTATCATGGATCAGACAAATCAGGAGTTTCTTGTCAAAAATTGTTCTCTTGCAGCAATTGCTACGGGAGAAAGCGCAAGTTCATTGATAGAATTGCGCGATAAAATTGCTACAGTAGAAGAAGGGTGCATCTATCATCATTTTTGGGGAGGAAGAATGAACATTCAATTTGTTCATCCTCAACATCATAATGATTTTGCACATTGGGTTTATCACCGTCTGCACGATCATGTCCTGGCTGAGCGGCTTAACATCATCGATCCCACCGAATTCAATAGTTTGGAAGAATTACGGCAAGAATTGTTGGAAACAATTGAAAAACGATTAGATGATTATGAAATTATCCTTTGGACTAAAAAAGAAGATCGATTTCATTTTATCAGATCCACAGTCATTGTGTTCGAAAGCACTTTAAGCATAAAAAATCCTGAAGATCTTTCTGCAGCTGTTCGAAAACTGCCGACAAGCAGTATTTTTTATCATTTTATTGACGCTCGCTCTCGCACGTCCGAAAAAATTGATGATTTTTCCACCTGGTTGAAAACTTTTGATGATCTATATATTCCTCTAATCGAGCAAATTCGAGCTTTAGATCCTTACTTTCTTTCTCTTACAACTCTTAGAGATGAGTTAGCAAATACTCTTACAGATTATTTCGAGAAAAAACATGATGTCATTATTACAGAGCTATAAAGAGATCGTGGGTTCAGAAACGATTTATGAACTTGTTCAGATGGCCAATATTTTGAAGGGGATAAAAATTGTTCATATCAACTCAACAAAATTCGGAGGAGGCGTTGCAGAAATATTGGCTGCGATGATTCCCTTAACTAACGCACTTGGAATAGAAACTCGATGGGAAGTGATTAATGGAACGGGCGATTTTTTCGACTGTACTAAACAATTCCATAATGCCCTTCAAGGCGAGAAACAGATCATACCCAATGCCCGTCTTCTTAAAGTTTATGAACAAGTCAATTCTGAAAATGCAGAACGCCTAAAATCTAGTTTAGAAAGTGCCGATATTGTTTTTATTCATGATCCACAGCCGGCTGCTCTTATTGCATCATTCCCAAATAAAAAAAATAAATGGGTCTGGCGTTGCCATATCGATGCATCAAATCCGAATCGTGCTATTTGGAAATTTTTACGCGGTTATGTCTCTCGCTATGACGCAAGTATTTTCTCCCTTGTCGACTTTGTTCAGGCATTACCGCATCCTACATTTTTGGTCCCACCCAGCATTGATCCTTTAACCGAAAAAAACATGCCTCTTTCTGATGATGAAGTGGCCTCTATTTATCCACGCTTTGGTATTGATCCCGATCAGCCGATGATTCTCCAAGTTTCCCGATTTGATCTATTCAAAGATCCCTTAGGTGTCATTGAGTCTTACCGTTTAGCTAAAAAATTCAAACGTGGTTTACAACTTGTTCTAGCAGGAGGAGGGGCTCCAGACGATCCGGAAGGTGAAATTATTTTAAATCGAGTCAAGGCCTCTGCTGAAGGGGATTCAGATATTCACATTCTTTTCCTACCTCCCGATTCCCATCGTACTATTAATGCTTTACAACGAGCTTCCAATATTGTCCTGCAAAAATCGCTCAAAGAAGGCTTTGGATTAACCGTCACTGAAGCTTTATGGAAAAGCAAGCCTGTCATCGGAGGTAATTGTGGAGGAATCCGTCTGCAATTAATTAACCATCATACAGGATTCCTTGTCGACACACCTGAAGGAACTGCAGAACGTATTCGTTTCTTTTTGCAAAGTCCTCATGCCATGCATGAAATTGGGGAAAGAGGAAAGCGTTACGTCAAAGAGAACTTTTTGATCACAAGGCATCTACGAGACTATTTAACATTAATTATTTCTCTTATACATCCTGATCATGCTAAAAGAATTGAAATGAAGAAAATAGGTGTCCGTTGAAAATTTTAAAAGAAAATATAAACATCGATAAATTCTTTACAACTTTTCGAGAACATGCCCTGTTGATGCTTGATTACGACGGCACTTTAGCTCCTTTTACAATTGATCGCATGCAAACTTATCCTTATCCCGGAATCAAAGAGCGATTAAATCTATTAAAAAAATAAAAAAGTGCCGCACAGTCATTATAAGTGGACGTAGGCTTTCCGATTTAGAAACGATCTTTGATATTGTAATAATCTTAAAGATATCAGGCTGAAATATAATATTCACCTGACTAAGGTTTTCTCCACATCCATAACAGCTTGCGGGAGTATGAGCAACCATCACATCTGGATTTTTGACTTGTGCCAGGCCTTTACCAGCATATCCTTGTTGAGCTCCTGTTTTTTTCCCTGACTTACCTCGCAGGCTTTTTGGTTTTTTCTTTAAACCATCGCTGCCGGGAGGTTTGCTGCTATTGGAGCTGTTCTTTGATAGACGGTTCTCCAGATCATGGACCCGAACTTGCAGTTGTTGGATTTGAATTTGCTGTTGCTGGATGGTTGTCTCGAGGTAACGGATATAAGAACGAATCGACTCGGGTAAGGAATCGAAAACTTCGCCGGAGAGAGTTGGAAAAGAAAGTATTGGATCTAGATTCATGCCGATAGTGTATCAAATCGATCATGTAATGAGAATTAAAATTTTACTTCTCTTAATTTTTATTCAGATGCCCCGACGAAGGAGGGGTATCTGAACTGTTACGATTTTTTTAACATAAAATTGAAACCTCTTCAGATTGCAGTTTAATCCTCATTTCCCGTAAAAATTATAACTAGGCTTTGCTCGGGAGGGCAATGTTCAAGTCTTTCAAAATTTCCCGTTGTGGCTTTGTTATCTCGGTGAGGATATATCCGTACTTGCCAGAGTACTTTACTTTGGTTAACGTATCCATTTCTTGCAGAAGTTCACGAACAGTGTATCGTTCAATAAGAGTAGACTTCCTCATTTCCCTGCGTAAGGCACTGATGTAGATGAGAGCGATGAACTGTACGAAAAGCCTGCCGTCAACCGTTGCAGAGCTATGCATACGTAGCCGCTTCATGTCCAGCTGATTTTTAAGGTCATCAAAGCATTTCTCCACTACGTCTTTATCTCGGTATATCTGCATAGCTTCTATTGGGGCTTTAATGCTATTAGTGAGCAATGCCTGAAATCCTGAATAGCGATTGATATACTGACTAACAGCTTGAGTGTTGTATGAAACTTGTGTACCACGCTTAGGGGTTGTTTTTATCACAAAAAAATCGTCGTAGGATTCCTGGTGTTCTTCGTAAGCGAGAAATCTGCCCATCTGGGCAGAAATTAAGAAATATGGTTTTGATTGCGGCTTTTTAACCATTGGTCCGGCAACAACTCGTCAAGTTTCTGACTATTGTGTCTCATAATTCGTTTCATGATGTCTTCTAAATACTCACGAGGGTTAATCCCTAAACCTCGACAAGTTTGCACGAGAGAAAAAAGAATAGCGCCAGCTTCACCACCATCAGGACTGCCAAAGAAAAGCCAATTTTTTCTTCCGATGGCAAGCGGTCGGACGGCTCTTTCAGCTACATTGTTGTCCAATCTTGCAAAAGCATCTTTTGCATAGTTTTTCAAGTAAGGAATTAAGCCGCAAAAATATCCCATAGCTTCTTTCAGCTTTGATTTAGGTAAAATTTTACCGTCCATAAGCTTACCCTTAATCTTTTCGATCAGTTCATCAATAATGGGTATTTCTTTTTCCCGGCGTATTTTTAGGCGCTCTTCAGGAGAGCGGTTCCAGGCAACTCTTTCAAACATGAAAAGATAGCGTATCTTTCTTAAAACCCATTTGCGAAAAGCCGGATCGCCAGCTTCAGCTTCGAAAAACTTTCTTCGAATATGACTAAAACAAGGAAACCATGTAATGATTTTCATTTCTGCAAGCCTTTGATAAGCTGCATATTTATCTGAGTGAAGGCCGCCGCGATAATCTTTCAGTATATCTAAAACATTATGATGACAACGATCTTCCTTAAATTCATAGATCCGATACGCGGGATTGGCTTCGCAACCCCCAACTACCACCCACATATAGGCTTGCTTACACTTTTCAGGTTCCCAAAGCTTCACTGGTGTTTCATCGATAAAAATGTTTTTACTGGACAAAACTCTTTTTAGCATTTCATCATAAAGCGGTTTAAGAGCAATGGCAGATCTTATCACCCATTGTGAAAGCAATTTTCGACTGATCTTGATGCCTTCACGGCCTAAAATCTCTGCAATGCGGTTAAGAGGCAAATGATCGGCAAATTTTTTAGTGACAATCTCTGCAAGCAAGCTATCATCTGCACGGCATTTTGGCAATAAGCTGTCCGGAAGATCTGCTGTTAAAATGCCATTTTCTTCACGGTTTGGATGAACATACTTAGGACGAACAATTTCTTTGATATAATAAGAGCCTGGTTTATGTGCTAGCTTATGGGAAATTTCTACGCCAATCTGAACAAGCGGCTTTCCAGTCTCTTGGCATGTTTTTTGTTCATTAGGGATATCAAGAAATATAGTTTCTACAGGCAGATCGTCCGGAAGAGTGATTTTGTCTTTTCCGGTAAGGTCAGGATTTTTACGAGTATGTGAAGCTACAATCTTTTTCTTTTCTTTTTCATGCGCTGGACTTTCAAAGCCTTCAAAAAGTAGTTGTTGACTATTCAAATCGGAGGCTTCTCTTTCAGAGCGTTTGCCAAAGATTTGACGTTTGAACCAAGCCAACTGCTCTTCAAGATGATGGATTTTTTGATCTAAATGGACAATTTTTTCATCACGGGCTGTGATTTCGTTAAGAAGAAAATCTCTACTTGAATGTTCTGATGTGATTAATTCAGGTGTTATCATGAGCATGATTTTACTTAAAATCTTAATAAAAAATCAAGCGATTTCTGAAAAAAAAACAGCTTCAAGATATATTGTAACGAACTTGTAATCTTTTGGGAATCACGCCTTCAAGAAGCATGAAAAATGTCCTACGATCAATTTGATGATCGTTTCCCCATTTCCATGCAAAAGATCCCTTTTCGAGACGTTTAAACCAAATTACCAGACCATCTTTATCCCAGAAAAATACTTTCATATGATCTTTTCGGCGATTTAGAAAAATGAATAAGGATCCCGAAAGCAATTCTTCCGGGAAAAGTTCTTCGACAAGCGCGCTAAGCCCTTCAAAACTTTTACGCATATTCACAGGATGTTGACAAATGAAAAGGCGTGTGTTTCCCGGAATACTTAACATTTTTTTATAACCTCCAAGCATTTTTTTAGAATGGAAGGATTAAAATTTTCATTAAGATGGATGTTAAAACCATTGTATTCGAGGATAATTTCTGTAAGGGACTTACTATTTTCCTGGATTACTTCAGTAAAAGCGGAACGACTGAAAGCTGGTTTTGGAAATAATCTGTTTTGCCAATAATAAAACGTATGAACTGCGACTCCGTTTTGACGACACCATGAAGCCATAGAAAGCTTGCTTTGGCGTTGTTTAAGGATATTTTCTTTCCATTGGTGTTTGAGTTCTTCAGAAAAAGGCTTTGCCATGTGTCCTCCTGTTTTTTCGCATGAAAATAACAGTAGGCTTCAAATATCAGAAGATGGCTAAATTAGACGCTTACGCATGTACTCCAAAAAGTTGACTCGGATGTCTGGATTGCTCTTGTTAAGAGCAATATCATTGAGGTAACGAAACTGATGAAGAAATCCGTCCTCATCTCGAACCTCATAGTACTGCGTTTCTTCTGAGGCATCGACAGCATCAAATAAGGATTGATGGTCGCCTGGCTTTGCTCCGAGCAGATATTGCATTCTGTGACTCTCTAAAAGCCGAATGTAGGGTGCATTGGAAGCAATTCCATCGCCAAGTATAATTACCTTAAGATGGGGATGTTCCCTTTTGAAATTTTCTATGAATCGTTTAGCGGCGTTGCGCTCACAGTCGTTTTTAACTGAGCCATCTCCATTCTGAATGATTTCAGGGCAAAGAGGAATTACATTTGACTGATCGGGGTGAACGATGCAGGCGCCTAGCATCTGATGATAATATGTGACACCACCATCCTTATGTTCCTTCTTACAGCATTGGGGGCAGCATATGGTACCGGAAGAAAATTCACCCGTTCCATCTATGGACAAAAGGTAATGTCCCTCGAGAAATTCGAATCCTTCTAAGCACTTTCCTCTTTGAAGCTGAGCGAAAATTTTTTTAAAGGCAGGGCGTATAAAGGATGGATCCAGTTCGTCAAGACGTTCTCTGAGGTATGTGTCTGAAGGAGGACGATTTATGTGATACAGATTCAGTAGATTCTGGTCGAGTATTTTACGGTTTTGGTCGTATCGAAGTAGTGACGGAAATTTAAGACTGAAAACAGCAAGACCGGACATTAACACATCTGTGAATGATATCGAAGATTTACCTTGAAGGTCTCTAGGATCCGGGACTTTTTGAAAGTGCTGATAAATGGTCGATATCAAGCTATCTGCACAAAGATTTTTTCTGACTGGAATGCCCATAAACCTGGCCTTCTGTTTGAAAATGAAGATCCGAAGTTTACGAAAGAAATATTTAGCTTACACGGAAAATTTGATCAGCGGGAACTGCTGAATTTTTTTTGAATTCGTTTCCATTTTTTGATTTCTTTGGCACTGTCATAAAAGATCTTAAATAACTTTGTAATTATCGGAAGAGATTCTTTGTATTCTAGATTTATTAAATTTTCGTTAATAATTAATTCTTGATCCAGCAGCTCATTCGTAAAAGAATCGAAAAAAATCTCAATACACTTATGCATCATTTTTATGGCGATTATTTTTTTAGATTCGCCTATGTGTTGATTGGGTATATGCTGCTTATAAAAAAAGGATTCTTTCCAACAAATGTTTGTTGTTTTAATAATTGCAATATATCATCTTTTTTCTTTTTTATAGTTATAAGAATTTTCTGCCACAATGTGGTCGGACGCTATGTTTAAGGTCATATTCGGAAATAATAACGAAAAATTGTTTCTACGGCAAGAAAGCAAATCAGTGATCCATTTTTCGGATTGTTAATATCGGTGGATGGAACTTGCGTTGTGCATCGGGATTACCGTCCGGGTAATTTAATTGTTCATGATGGCAAACTACAAGGAATCATCGATTGGACTGGAGCTCGTACAAGTTTTGCAGAAGAAGACTTTATTTTTCCTAATTTAAGTTTTTTTATTAAACTACTTATAACTGATTAATTTAAAGAAACTATAAATAATTTATTTTAATTTAATGAAATATTCGCTTTTTAGCCAAAAGTTCTGAAACGCATTCAAAATGCCTCATAACGCAAGGGAGTTGGGGAGAGACTAAAGAACAATAGTCTCTGCGTCACCTCGTCTCACTTGTCTTTGCATAGCCGTAAAGCCATCTTAAAGAAAATGGAGCCACTAAGGTAGTCATTGTAATAACGAGTATGATGGCTGCATAAACGTCATCTTTTAAGACACCCGCAGTAAGTCCAACATTCGCAAAAATCAATCCAACTTCTCCGCGAGGGATCATTGCGGTTCCTATGATCAACTGCTTAATACGCGATTCTCCTTTTAGAAGAAAGGCAGAGAATAACTTGCCAAAAACTGCTGCTAGAATCAAAGAGCCGCTTAATACCCAAACAAATGTCGATGCCCAATCTACCTTCCTAAGATTTAAGGATAATCCGATAGCTACGAAAAATATTGGGGTGAATAAATACACAATTGGTTTCATTTGCTCTTCAACACGATGGCTAAATTCTTTGGACTCATGCAAGAATGCGGCAAAGGGGAAAAAGAACTGTCTAGATAAAGCTAATCCCGCTGCAAATCCACCAAGGAGTTCAGGTGCTCCTAAAGCATGGGCCATCCATGCAAAAAATAAAATGAGTGAAATAATTGTAGTGGGTAACAAACCTGGAATGTCACTGGTCTCATCCCATTTTTTTATGATGTGAGAAACACCTTTGGCGAATATCGGCGATAGGAAGAAAAAGAGGATGATGAAGAGTAATACTTTGCCTGCATTCCATAAATTTACTTCTCCACTGATTGAAAATTCATACAGCAATGCGAGTAAAACAATTCCGATGATATCATCAATAACGGCAGCTCCAATCACGATTTGAGCTTCATGACTATTTTGCTTTTTTAGGTCTCGAAGAACTCTCAAAGTAATACCAATACTTGTAGCTGTAAGCGTACTTCCAATGAATAGGCTGGCTAACAGTGAGAAGCTAAATAAGTAGTAGCTGGTACAAAAGCCTAATATAAAAGGCAACAATACGCCACCCACTGCGACGATGAGTGCTTTAACTCCTGCTGAAGATAAATGGCCAATATCAGTTTCGATCCCAACTTCAAAAAGCAGTAAAATGATGCCGATCTGAGCTAATAGTTGAATTGGATTGCTTAACTCAATTAATCCTAGCACACTTGGACCTAAGATGATTCCAGCAATAAGCTCACCAATAACAGAAGGAACTTTAAGATAAGCTGCAATCTCACCAAATAATCGAGCTGAAAACAAAATTAAAACAAGCTGAATTAAGAATGTGTGCGCTTCCATAAAAGTCTTAAAAATTTAATAATACTTCAAGTTATCACTATTCCACTTTCAATTTCTCTATTTTTTTTGACGTTGTTACATAAATGACCATTAAGTCAATGCATTTTAAAACGAAAAATAGCCTATGATAACGTTTGCAAGAAGTCCAACTTCTCCTAGAAGCCGTGGGCTGTAAAGCCTCATCAATAGAACCCACCAAGAAAATTTTAGAAATTTTAGAAGAATTTTCCCACTTGGCGATCTCTTTATTAGGCCTAAAAGACGATCTGTAAAGCTCGGTTTATTTACAATACAAGCATCTTCTAAGATTAGTTTCTTTGGATTAAATTGAAGAATTCCTGGATCTTCATTAATTTGAAGACCATCACCATAAATAAAATTTTTTATTAGCGGAATAGTCTCACGAGTTAAAAATTGAAATTCGTGTTTGCAAATGAGTATAGCGAAAATTTGTTTAAATATGATCTAAAATTTTAGGGTGCATTAACTGTGCACGAGTTCTTGCTTTAGGCAATGTTATAAAGGAATTTAATGATAGGACGATTATCTGATTGGAGAATTCCTGGGTGAAGGCGAAGAGTCGTTTAATTGGAAGAAAAAATAAGGATGACATTACGTCAATAAATGTAAGTTCTGCCTTTTCATCTACTCTAGAGATAGTAATAGCGCGCTTTTTTGTTGAAAAAAGCTTCTCTGGCACATTTTAAAGAATATTTCTATTATTTTGAAAAAAAAGATGGCATCAATTGATTTTGCGGCAAATTCAAAGTGCATGTTCAAAATAAAAACAATCGCACCAAGTGCACACAGAACATTTCCTTGAGATGAGCTTTTCGATTGGGCTATCTCTAAGGGTTTATTGATGCAAAATATTGATTTTCCGCCCATAATAAATTCATCGTGCATACAATAGGTATTTTCAGATGGATTTATGCTCATATTTAACTGAAGTAGAAAGGTAGCCAAGCGGTTAAAATGATATTTAGGATAAACGATGCGTCTATCAAATTATAAATTGCAAGATTATATCCCTAAATTGTTTGTGTGTTTTAAAGAAGGGTATAACAAAAAATATTTCTTCAACGATCTTTTTGCAGGAATAAGTGTTGGAATTATCGCCTTACCCCTGGCTCTAGCCTTTGCAATTGGGTCTGGGGTATCTCCCGAGCGTGGGTTATTTACTGCGATTGTAGCCGGTTTTTTAATTTCTCTTTTGGGGGGAAGCAGAGTCCAAATAGGCGGACCTACGGGTGCTTTTGTCATCGTCGTTTATACTATCATTCAAAAACATGGATACGAGGGATTGGCGGTAGCTACTATAATTGCTGGCATTCTAATGGTTATTATGGGGATAGCACGTTTTGGAGTATTTCTAAAATTTATACCGTATCCTGTTAGCACAGGCTTTACCACTGGAATTGCACTGGTCATTTTTACATCGCAGATAAAAGATTTTTTCGGTCTGCAAATAGACAAGGTCCCTCCTCAATTTATAGAGAAATGCACCCTGTTTTGCACTCAAGCCAATACATGGAACAAATGGGCCTTTTTTATTGCATCAAGCACCTTAGCTTTTATTTTTATTTTACGGCGGTTTTATCCAAAGCTGCCGGGTGCAATAATAGCTATCGCGTTTGCAACGGGAATTAGTTATATGCTTAATCTTCCTCTCGAAACCATAGAAAGTAAATTCGGCGGGATACCAAAAATGCTGCCAACACCTTGGCTTCCTTCTATTTCATATGAACTTATCAAAAATGTTTTTCCAGATGCGATTACCATCGCTCTGCTTGGAGCAATAGAATCATTGCTATCTGCTGTTGTTGCTGATGGAATGACAGGAAATAGACATCGATCTAACTGCGAACTTGTCGCTCAAGGGCTGGCTAATATAGGTTCTATCATTTTTGGCGGAATTCCCGCAACGGGGGCAATAGCACGTACGTCTGCTAATATTAAAATGGGAGCCAAGACACCGGTGGCAGGGATGGTTCATGCCATCACTCTACTTCTTTTGATGCTCTTGCTTGCGCCATTAGCTGCTAAAATACCATTATGCGCCTTAGCAGCAGTTTTAATTTACGTTGCTTGGAATATGAGCGAATTAGGTCATTTTATTGAGATTTTAAAAAGCCAAAAAAGCGAAACCCTTATATTATTAATTACATTCTTATTCACTGTTTTAATAGATCTCTCCGTTGCTGTCCAAGTTGGAGTCGTTTTAGCCGCTATTGTATTTGTTAAAAAAATGACGGATAATACTTCTGTAGAAGCAAGCAAAATTTTAATAGATGAAAATAATAATGAGATTTCTGCAAAACATGATTCAGAAATTCTATTCAGAAAGGATATTCCGGAAGATATAGCTATATTTGAAATCAATGGACCATTTTTTTATAGCGTAGCCGATCTTCTTAGTGAAGCTTTAATGAGATTGGACAAAACTCCCCGTGTTTTTATTTTGAGGATGCAAAAGGTACCCTTAGTGGATACAACAGGAATTAGAGCACTCAAAGAATTTCAAATTAAATGCCAGCAAAAAGGCATTACATTTATACTTTCCGGAGTATCTGAAAGGTTTAGAGAGAAATTTAAAAATACTAAGATCGAATCATCAATAGGTAAAGACCATATTTTTTTGGATATTGATTCTGCTCTTTTCTATGCAAAACAACACAAACTAATTAAGATATAAGAACGGGGAAACATATTTCGCCTAAGCCTCAAACTCTTGCTTTAGGCAATGTTATGAAGGAATTTAATGATAGGCTGATTATCTGATTGGAGAATTCCTGGGTGAAGGCGAAGAGTCGTTGAATTGGAAGAAAAAATAAGGGTGACATTAGGATGCAGAAATCCAAAGCTTCCTCTAATAGACGCTTTTACTTTATATGCAACGGCATAGAACTGAAAATAGGCGACGAGCAAAGAGGCAATAGTTTTATTAAAAATCCCTTTGATTTTTACGTCAATGAATGTAAGTTCTGCCTTTTCATCTACTCTAGAGACAGTAATAGTGCGCTTTTTTGTTGAAAAAAGCTTTTCTGGCACATTTTGAAGAATATTTTTATTATTTTGAAAAAAAAAGATGGCGAAATTCATCAATTGATTTTGCGGCAAACTCATAAACAAGACAGAACCATTGGGTGCTCAATTGGTCTGTTTTATGTACTTCGGCTGTAAAAAGCTTATTAACCTCTATGCTCAAAGTGTATTTTTGAAAAATCGCCTGTAGATTTTGCAGAAGCTTTTGGCAGAGGAAAGACCTCTGGTACAAGACGCTGCAGCTGGACGGCACCTAATACAATGCAGACTCAGAATTTAAAATAATGGGTTTTTTTGCAAAAAAAGAGGTGGCAAGGCTTTTCAATTTTGAAAAAGTAAAATGGAAAACGGAAGTTGCCAATATTGTTGTAAAAGAGAAGAGGCTAAAATTATTATCAGAAATGTTAATGTTTGACAAAAGATACCTTATTAGATTTCTTAATGATTATATTGATTACAAACAATATTTCTCAATGATAATTTTATTATAATTATTTAAGTTGAAAGTATGAAGATAAATGGTGTAAAAAATATTCAGATTTACAAATTTAAAGGATAACGTTAATTTTTGCTTTTTTATGTAAATTACGCGGTTTTCAGTATTGGTAGCTGTATTATTGCATGATAACGCTTAGAAGACCCACTTCTTTAGGCATAGTGGCTTTTAAAGCATTATTAAAAGATATGGCTTGTGGTTGTTATTCAATCTGATAAACTACTTTTAAGGTTATTAAAAATGGTTAAAAATAATACAATCGCATTAAACGATGTTTAAATATTTCTATTCAACAGTTCTTATTTTTCTATTTATTGTTTGCATTCCTTCTGACGTAAGGGGAGTGGCATATGAGCATTTCTATCATGGATATTTTACTTCAGTTCACGTGCTAGTAGTGAATCCCAGCGAACACATTATAATTCCAGTCAAAGCATCTGGTAAGGAAGTATGTCGAGAAACTGTATTGATCCTTGCCAAACGTCATGGAGCGATAGCTGCCGTTAATGGAGGTTTTTGGAAATTAAATGGAAATCCCGCAGGTGCTTTAAAAATTAATCAGCAGTGGTTTGGAACCCCGATTAAACCAAGAGGGGCGATAGGATGGTCGTTAGTTAATCAGAAAGTGTTAATTGATAGAATTTTAACTAACTATCTTCTCGGCGAATGTCCTTTTGATTGTCAAATAGAAGCGATTCCGGTTTCTACTTCAGCTCATACAACTCCGGAAGAATGGAGTGAATGCGAACATATCGTTGGAGGAACACCTGTCTTATTGCACAAAGGTCATGTCATCAAAGATTTTAGCCAAGAACTTACGCTTAAATCATTTCTTATTAAAAAGCACTCAAGGACAGCTGTGGGAATCAAAAATAATGGTGACTGGGTATTTGTTGTGGTTGATAGCCGATTCTATGGATTATTCGGAGGCATGTCTATGAAAGAGTTATCCCAGTTGATGCTGGAATTGGGTTGCATTGAGGCATTAAATTTAGATGGGGGCAGATCATCGACAATGTTCGTAGAAGGTACCGTTGTTAACGACCCACATGGCAAAATTTACGAAGAGGGAAAATATGTTGAAGCTGTTTCAGATGCCATCCTCATTTTCTGACAGTCGACTCTAAACCCAACAAGATTTTCTTACGGTCGATTCCACCTGCAAATCCTGCTAAACTTCCGTCGAATGCGATCACGCGGTGGCAAGGGACAACGATAGAAATCGGATTTCGTCCGATAGCTGTTCCTACGGCTCTGACGGCTTGGGACCGATCCATTTTTAGAGCAATTTCCTTATAACTCCATGTTGAACCGTAGGGGATTTGTTTTAACAACTGCCAAACATCTTGTTGAAATGGGGTGCCAAGAGTTTCTAAAGGCAAATTAAATGTTCTTCTTTGATGAAGAAAATATTCGTTAAGCTGTTTTTCTGTTTCTAAGATTAAAGGATCTTTTTTATCTTCTGTCATTTGATCCAATCTGACACGATTGGGTTTTTCATTGTCCCATAAAATGGCGACTAGAGTTTGATCTCTGATTACAATTTTGAGAGGACCTACAGGACTTTTTATTATTTTATATTTAAGTAAGTTCATTTTTTTATCCTTTGCTTTGATCATTATAAATAAAAGCTCGAATTCGTCTCATCATAAAACAATTACTGAGATTCACTTGGAAGGTTCTTATGCCGTGGATTTAGGATTATTTGACTGCCGCGTTTTGGCAAGAAAACGGTCGATTCTATTCAAGTTAATGGAGGGCGAAGCGGATACTAATACAAAGCCTCCTTGATTAAAGCCGCCTCGACCATATCTTTGTTAGCTGTCCATTTTTTCGAAACCTTGCCTTGTCTGTACAAAGTAGATTGTCCCAAAGGTTTTGCATCTGGCCATATTTTTTTAAATTCCTCAGGAGTGAATGCAAAAAGGGAATCTTTTGTAGCTCTAAAGTCCCACTCGCCAATGATAGCCATCGGGTCCCCAGCACATGCACGACAAGAAAGTTTAAATTCCTTCATAGGAGTCAAATATTTAAATAACCAAGCTTTCTTCAGTATATTATCACTATCGATGTAAAGCTGCTGCACCCTTCCCCACAGATTATAGCAGTCAAGTCTTTCTTGGAGGGATGGGTTTTCATCGCGTTGAAAGGCATTAGCTCTCAGGTATTTTAAAGCTAATGTATTAATTTCTACAGAATCTTCATATCCATCCACCGAGACAATGCGGTGTCCGTACCAATTAATGCTTACATGAGCATAATCAAGCATTTCGTCAAGTTCAGCAATCGTATCGTTAGTAGAAATAGACTCTAATTTTTCTTCTAAGCGCATAATTTTCTCCTGTATTTAGTCACATCGATTGACTAATTCTTTTAAAGACTTCTCTGTTAAAAGAGCTCTCTCTTTAAGTGGTGTCTTCAAAAAACTAATCTGTGAGATCATCCTCTTCTTTTCGTTCTTTGACCTCTTCCGGGCTGATAGCCTCTTCTTCTTCGTAATATTGATCGTCTTCATTGTCGCCCCTTTCTTCAGAGGGAGTCATGAATGTCTTTTTTAAACGATCACTAGGTCCTTTTTCCTCGTCCTGATCAAAATTAAGAGGTTTAGGATCATCAAAGTCTCTTTTCTTTTTTTTACGTGCCATATCACCTCCGCGGCTCATACGCAGCTTTATTTTATTTCTAACATAAAAACTATAAATTCGAAGATCCATTTCTCTTTGAAGATTGAACTATTGTGTTTAGGATCTACCGGCAGGTATGGTAAACAAGTATTATATTGCATGCGAAGCTGAACAAGGAAGATTTTGATGCTTGCTCTTGCTCATAAAAAAGGTGGAATGGACAAAACAAATAGCAGCAAAAAATGATGAAGGCAAATTCAAATAAAAGAGTATAAGGAGCATCAATGGAACGCAAAATACCAACTCTTTCAAAGTTTTTAACTTGGTCGGCTAAAAAGGCGAGTAACCCTTTAACTTTCGTGATAGCCCTCTTAGTGGTGGTGGTTTGGTTTATCATTGGAATTTTTTTTGGTTTTAATGACACGTGGTTGTTAATTCTCAATACGATTGCAACGCTGAATGCGGCATTAATGGTTTTGATCATTCAAAATACACAAAGCAGAGAAAGTAAAGCGCTTCACTTAAAAATAGATGAACTGATACGAGTCACGCAAGAAGCTACAAATGAATTAATTGCTATTGAAGAGTTGGAAGAAGAAGAGTTAGAAAAAATTAAAGATAAAATTTTCCAAAAAGTGGAAAAATCTAAAAAGAAATTATGATTATATAGGTGAAGAATGAAAGCTCTTATCTATCAAGGTCCCAGTAAAATTAGCCTAGAAGAGAAACCTAAGCCTAAGATTGAAAATCCAACAGATTGCATAGTAAGAATAACAACGACAACCATTTGTGGCACAGATCTTCATATTTTGAAAGGCGATGTTGCAACGGTTGAACCGGGCCGCACATTAGGGCATGAGGGAGTAGGAGTGATTATTGAGGTCGGAGAGGCGGTATCGAATTTTCATGTTAATGATAAAGTATTGATATCCTGCATTACTTCATGCGGTAAATGCAGTTTTTGCAAAAATAAAATGTATTCTCATTGCGAAGCGGGCGGATGGTTGCTTGGAAATAAAATAGATGGTACTCAAGCAGACTATGTGCGCATTCCATTTGCAGATACGAGTCTTTATCCTCTTCCTGCGGGTCTAAAGGAAGAGAATGTCGTGATGTTTAGCGATGTTCTGCCAACCGGATTTGAGACAGGAGTTCTAAAGGGGCAGATTAAATTAGGGGATACGGTAGCCATTGTTGGTGCAGGTCCAATCGGTTTAGCAGCGCTTTTAACGGCTCAGTTCTATTCTCCTGCAGATATAATTATGGTTGATATAGACGACTATCGGCTAGAGGTGGCTAAACGTTTAGGAGCGAGCAAGGTCATTAATGATCGTGATCATGGAGCTGTTAATGGTATTTTGCAAATGACAAATCAAAAAGGAGTTGATGTTGCCATTGAAGCAGTGGGAACTCCAGAAGCCTTTAACACCTGCCAGGCTATTATTGCCCCTGGCGGCCATCTCGCTAATATAGGCGTACATGGAAAAAGTGTAAGTCTGCATTTGGAAAAACTTTGGGACAAAAATATTACTTTAACAACAGCTTTAGTTGACACTTTTACTATTCCCACTCTATTAAAAATTTATGCAGTTGGTAAGCTAAATCCTGCTTCTTTGATCACTCATCATTTTGATTTAAAAGAAATATTAAAAGCCTATGAGGTGTTTGGAGACTCTGCCGGACAACACAGTTTAAAAGTCATCTTAAAGAATAAATAACAAAAGGGTTTCAGCCACCATTGATTTTCAAAACTGCAGATCCTTCAATTGTGCCGTTTCTAATAGCAGCCTGTGCTTGATTGGCGTCCTCTAGTGGGAAAGGCGTAACGGTTATTTGTAGATGAAGTTTTTTAATAAGCTGCATAAAATCGATTCCATCTTGTCGCGTTAAATTAGCAACTGAAGACATTGAACGCTCTTCCCAAAGAAGAGAATAGGGAAAAGATGGGATATCACTCATATGAATTCCTGCACTAATGACCTTTCCCCCTTTTTTTATCGCCTTGAGTGCTTGCGGGTATAACGCTCCAACCGGAGCAAAAATTAAAGCCGCATCAAGTGCCACCGGCGGCAATTGATCTGATCCTCCTGCCCATTTAGCCCCTAAGGAACGAGCAAACGCCTGTGTTTTTTCATCTCCGGGTCGTGTAAAAACATAGACTTCACGGCCCAATGCATGTGCTACTTGAATCAGGATATGGGCTGATGAGCCGAAACCATAAAGGCCAATTGTTTTAGTAGGTTCTGCCAATCGAAACGCCCGATATCCTATAAGACCTGCGCATAGCAGGGGAGCTGTGTGTAGATCATCATAATCTTGAGGCAATTCTAAAATAAAATCTTCATGGGCAGTACAATAGTCGGCGTAGCCTCCATCTCTCAAATACCCGGTATAGATCGCTTTATCGCAGAGATTTTCTCTGCCTGAAATACAAAATTCGCAGATATGGCAAGTTCCTCCTAACCAAGGAACACCAACTCGACTGCCTATTTTATGCTTTGAGGCGTGTTCTCCCAATTTATCGACAATGCCTATGATCTGATGACCCAGAATTAGAGGCAATTTAGGAGTCGGAAGCTCTCCATCAACAATATGTAGATCTGTGCGGCAGACCCCACACGTTTTTATTTTGATTAACACTTCGAACGGTTTTGGAGTCGGACGAGGAATATCCTTTAAAATCAATGGATGACCAACTTCCTCTAATACCATTGCACGCATGAGTGACCTTCAGATTAAAATAAAAAGCTAGCCTAGTTTCAAGTATCTTTTTTAAAAGAAGGAAGTCAATAGCTAAAATTTACTAAAATTTTTATTTACGTCATATTCATCTATTTTTTATGTATAGATTAAAAAAGGCGGGACAACATGCTAGCTATCATTTTATTTATCGTAGCTGTTCTTTTCAGCGTAGGGCACATTGCTTATAAAAAAGTAAATGGACTATCTTCCATGGCCCACGTTTTTTTAGGTTATGTCTTATTTTTTAATATGGGCATTATGGGGCTTTTAGCTGCCTATGCACATATTTTTAAAGGGCCCGAAACAGCTAAATTGATCGGATGGGAGCCAGGGAGCCCTTTTCAATTTGAAGTAGGAATAGCCAATCTCTCCTATGGAGTTTTAGGATTACTGGCTTTTTGGATAAGGGGACGTTTTTGGGACGCAGGCTGTCTAGGATGGAGTGTATTTCTGCTCGGCTGTTTTGTCGGTCATATCATCAATTATTACACATACGGTAATACTGCACCGTTTAATATCGGCGTTTATGTATGGTTTAATGATCTTTTCCTGCCTATTTTGGTGCTAACCATATTAGGTTTCTTGCATCTTTCTTTTGCAAAAGAAAAAAGGAAAATTTAGTAAAATTTTCCCTTTTCTGAAGACTTTGTGAAATTATTTTTTCCAGATGCCAAGTTTTGAAAAGATAAATGCAATGGCATTAAAAGGAGCTTTACAGATATTTAAAAAACCTCGGAACATACGTTGGAATGCAGACGGCTTAGAGGGAACATTCTGTTTTGCTTCTAAAACCAATTTCTTTGGAGATTTGGTAATTATCACTGTTTTTGGCTCTGCTATGGGACTTTTTGCTTTACTAGGTAGTGTTTTTTCCGGAGCTTTTGCACTCCCTTCTTTAACGGCAATTTTGTTTTCAGGAGCTTTTTTTTCAGTAGGTTTCGTATCTTGCAATTTTTTCTCACTTACTACTTCAATAGGTGACGTTGCGTTTTCTATATTTTTTACAGCTTTTTCTATAACGGGAGTTTCAGGCGGTTTCTCAACCGGTTCATTCGGATCGCGCAAGTCTTGAGGTGTTTTAAAAATTTTATTTTGCTCAACGCTTAAGGATTCAGTAAATGCATATTGGACATTCGTTCTCTGAAATTTCTCTAGATGAGGTTCCAATTCCTTTTGAGGTCCAATAACAAGCGTATCTTCTTGGGCTAAAGGTAAACTAAAAAATGATCCTTTATTTTGCCAGGGTTCCAATAAAAGTAACTCTTGCCCATCTCGTGCAGGACTAGATTGGATATCTTTAGTTTTTCCTCTTAGGATTACCGTATTTCCATAAGACCAGCTAATGGCATTTTTTGACGTTCTAATTTCAGGATTCAGCTTTATCTCCCAACAGACGATTTGACGAGCTTGTAAAAGAGCATCAAAAATGATTTTAGAATTCCATTTTCCTTTGGTCCAACGTTCATATTTGCGAGCTAAAAATTGATCGATATAATTTTCACGTTGAGTGTAGTATGCAACTTCAATTGCTCCTTCTTTCGTATTATATTTCCTTGCAAGCGTTTGTACAGCTTTGATTCTAGGGTGGTTCATTGAAACGCAAGCTTCAATTTTGAAATGCCAAGGGTTCATCCTTTTTTTTTCAAAAATAACACTTATTCCTCGCAAAGATAACTGCAGTGATTTGTAGTATTGATAAAAAACAGGAGGCAACCATTCTTTTCCGGCTAACTCTTCGTATCTCTTTTGTTTGTCTTCAGGCAGTCTTTTAATATATTTCATTCTGAAATCAAAGGTTTGCTTCTGTGTATCTACGCTTTTAACATCATTTTCGGCTTTTTGGAACAGATCTCTTTGAAATGAATCCCATTGATAATCATACTCATTTACGTTCATTGCATCCAAATCAAGGTGCTTTAACTCTTTATGTTCTTCCGGGGTTAATGCATCTTTCTGTGCTAAAAAATAAAAAACTTCATAAATTTTCTTAGATTCATCAGAATCCAAAACCTCAATACTTCTAAGTTCTTCTTCAGATAGCTTTGGTAATGTTAAAGTGCCTCGGGCATTATACGTGGATCCTGCTTCATACTCCACCTCTTGTTTTTTTCGCAGAATGGCTTCTGCAGGCAGCACAGCGCCTTCTTGAACGATTTTGCTAAAATTTCCTTTCCACACAGCATGGGCTGCAAAATCGGTTTTATTTTTAGCTAACCAACCGTCAACCAAATCTCTTTGAGCCTGAATATTTGAAGGAGGCATTGATGATAATGAATTCATAATTTTTTATTTTTTTTATTAATGTTCTTAAAATATTATACCTTAAAAAAATATTATACCTTAAAAAGTTTGTTTTTGTCAATAATTAAATATTCATAATGAATGGTAGAAGTCAGCCGAACTGTAAGAAGTAAAATGCACAGGATTTACTAAAAAGTTTATTTAAATGAACCGCACCATATCTAAAAACTCAGCCATCAAATTTGTAGTCCTTTTAGGAATAGTCAGCCTTTTTGCGGATATGACTTATGAAGGTGGACGAAGTATTTCAGGTCAGTATTTAGCGATACTTGGAGCAAATGGCTTGATCGTTGGGGTTGTAGCGGGCTTAGGAGAATTAGTGGGTTATGGGTTTAGGCTTGTTTCGGGATATATAAGCGATCGCAGTGGAAAATATTGGTTATTAACTTTTATAGGATATGCCATAAACCTTCTGGCAGTTCCTCTTTTAGCTTTAGCAGGAAATTGGCCATTAGCAGCCGCTTTAATGATTTTAGAGCGTTTTGGAAAGGCTATTCGCAATCCTTCCGTAGATGCGATGCTTTCTTATGCGACAAAAGAAACGGGTCGAGGTTGGGGATTTGGCCTGCATGAAGCCATGGATCAGATTGGGGCAATTATAGGACCTCTTATTGTCAGCGGCATCCTGTATTACCAAGGTTCCTATCAGATGAGCTTCGCTATGCTCCTTATACCGGCTATATGTGCATTAAGTGTACTTTTTTGTGCAAGAATGCTTTATCCACGCCCTCAAGATTTAGAAATAGAAAATCCAAGCTTAAAAACAGAAGGATTTTCAAAGAAGTATTGGCTTTATATAGCAGCTCTCTGCTGTGCGGCAGCCGGATATGTGGATTTTCCCTTAATTGCTTTTCACTTAAAAAAAAGATCGATCATGTCTGATGCATGGATGCCAATCATTTTTTCTATCTCAATGGGAGCTGCTGGAATAGCTGCCCTCGTATTTGGCCGCCTTTACGATATCAAAGGTTTTTCTGTTTTAATCTTTGTAACCGCTCTTGCAGCCTTATTTGTTCCTTTAGTATTTTCTGACGATTTTTATTTTGTCCTAATAGGAATGATTTTATGGGGAATTGGTTTAGGCAGCCAGGAATCAATTATGCGAGCGGTAGTTGCTAATCTTGTGCGAATGAACAAGCGGGCAACAGCTTATGGAATATTGAATATTTGGTTTGGTTTGTTTTGGTTTTTAGGGAGTGCTTTAATGGGATTTTTATATGATGTATCGTTAATTTCTTTAATAGCCTTTTCTTTAGCTATCCAGTTGGCTGCTATTCCGATTTTATTTGCTGTAAAGAGGACTAAAGCGGCATGAATCAAATTGATATGCCTTTAGTTGGTTAATCAGCTAAACACATAGGTGCAGCAGCAACTGGAGCTCGTCTTATTGTTTTTATAGAAATGCAGGAGGGATCGTAAATAGCCCAAGCTTTCTCTGTGCCGTAATGCTTGAGATCATACTTAACCGCACGATAGCCATTTTTATAAAATAATTCGCGGACAACTGACATCACTTTTTTTGCAGACTAAGCCTACGATTGAAGAAGTGGATTAAGGACTATCGAAAAGTTGTAAATCGCTTAAAGGACCGTGCCTTTTAAAACAGTAATGGCAATTAAGAAATAAATGACAATCCCTGTCACATCTACAATAGTGGCTATAAACGGCGCTGACGATGTAGCTGGGTCGGCGCCTGCGCGTCTTAAAATTAAGGGAAGCAAGGCGCCAGCTAAGGTTCCCCATAGCACGACGCCAATCAGTGATAACCATATGGTGATTGCAATCATAAACCAATATTCACCATAAATAGTTGAAAACATGCTCCAGAGTGTCACCCTGAAGAAGCCAATGATCCCTAAGACCACTCCAAGAAAAATTCCGGATAAAACCTCACGTTTGACAATTTTCCACCAATCTTTTAGTTTTACTTCTCCAAGGGCCATGGCTCGAATAATAAGTGTAGAAGCTTGAGAGCCAGCATTGCCTCCGCTTGAAATAATAAGCGGTAAGAATAGGGCTAAGACAACCGCTTTAGAAATTTCATCTTCAAAATATCCGAGAGCTGTGGCTGTGAACATTTCACCTAAGAATAAAATCACCAGCCAACCGGCTCGTTTTCTCATCAGCTCTAAGAAAGGGGCTTGCATATAAGGTTCATTTAAAGCTTCGGTACCCCCGATTTTTTGAATATCTTCGGTGGCTTCCTGATTGGCCAAGCGTAAAATATCATCGATGGTGACAATGCCTTTTAAAATTCCATCGTCGGTGACAGGTAATGCATTGCGATCATGCAACTTAAATGCATTAATAGCCACTTCATCATTGTCATAAACCGACAAGGCGATAAAATCATTATCGGCAATGCTTCGAACTTGAGATTGTCGAGGAACGAATAGAAAATCTTTGAGTTTGATATCATCTAATAATCGATTTTCATCATCAACGACGTAAATTACATTGATCGTTTCACTGTCATGACCATAAGCTTGAATGTGATCGAGCACCCTTTCGATCGTCCAATCCATTTTAACTGCAATGTAGTCGGGAGTCATTAGGCGTCCAACACTTCCTTTGGGATATCCCAATAAAGTGAGTGTCGTGATCCGTTCATCATGGGGTAAAAGTTTGACAAATTCGTCAATGACATTTCTGGGAAGTTCTTGGAGAAAGCTAGTGCGATCATCGGGAGAAAGTGATTTCAATAAAGAAGCGACTTGCAAGGTTGGTAAACCATACAATAATTGCCTCTGGTTCTGAATAGGAAGATAATCGAAAGTTGGCACAGCAATCGATTGAGGAAGCGCCCTAAAAATAATCAGCTGATCCTCTTCCGACTTATTAACAATAAGATCGGCCAGTTCAAAAGGGGATAAATCGTTAAGGGCATCTTTTAATGCTTCAATGTCTCCTTGTTGGATTAAACTATTAATGGAAGGAGAAGGCAATTTTTTTGATTTGGCCTGTTTCATTAGCTTCAAAAAAACTCTCCTGTCCTTATCTCGATGACCTTCGGAGCTATTACATTGTAACCGTAGATTAATAAAAAAAATACTTCAACAAAAATAAAGATTTTTTAAAGAGAATTCGTGAAAAAACCAGCAAAAGCCTTGCATTGACTAATTTTTAAATAAAGTATTATAATGTCTTGTATGGAGAGGTGTTTTCTCTTCAGGAGGTTGATCATGAGTTTAATTGATAAAACTAATAGTATAGACCCAAATCTATCTTCTGGTTCCGTAGTGCCCGCACCGAAAACTAGTGTGGTAAGCAGTGGCTTTGATTCAATGGATCCAACTGATCCTCTTAGCATTATGTACAGTCCAGCTCTTGTGGCTGCTCAACGCGAAAAAGAAAAAAATGTGCCAAATGCGAATCAGGCAGTAGCAGCTAACGTTCAAAATACAAGTGCAATTGATGAGGATCCGGCTAGAAAATTGAGAAGGTTTGGAAAAGTACAAAGTTTATAAGTCGATATAATTTGAAAAAATTACGGGGTCAAGGCTGGCAAGCTGAAAAGAAATTTTTGCTGGCTTGACCCCTTCTATTTTCCTTCAAAATAATTGACCTCTTTCTATTTGTTTCTTATAACTATTTTTTAAGATTTAAAAGGAATTTAAGCATGTCAGGTAAAGTTTATACCTATCCAGTGCTTATTAAAGAAGTTTACCTCGATTTTTATGGACATGTGAATAATGCCATGTATTTGACACTTTTTGAAGAAGCACGATGGGAATTTGTTACTCAAAATGGATATGGTGTGAACAAAATAAAAGAAACAGGTTTGGGCCCTGTGATCCTTGGAGTCACGATCCAATATTTAAAAGAAATACACTTAAGGGAAAAAATTCTCATCCAGACTCAAATGATCTCTTATGAAAAAAAAATCGGCAAGCTCATGCAGAAAATGATGCGAGAGGAAGAGGTGTGTTGCACAGCAGAATTTACGCTGGGTCTTTTTAGTATGCGAGAACGGAAACTTATTATTCCTACTTCCGATTGGCTTAAAGCGATTGGATGGAATGTCTAGTGGCGTTTAAAATATTGGATGTCCCTTTCATGCTTCTCAGCCGCTTCGCGTGTATCAAAAGTTCCTAAGTTGCGCCGTTTTCCGGTGTTAGGATTCTTTGAAATCGAATAGATCCTAAATTTTCCCGATTTAAGTTTGCGGATCATATCTACCTCCTATTAATCCATTAACCTATGGGTAATCAATTTTGATATTTTTGTCTAGTCGTCTGAATGGCGATCGAATTCTCACTTGACTAAATAAATTTTTAATTTAAAATGCAAAGGCAAAACGTTCAATCACCACTATTTGGATGAAATTATGAAAAAACTATTATTATGTTTGCTTATATTGTTGACCGTACAAGCAGTTGGTAGGGCCTCACAACCAACCATTTGCTTAAATATGATTGTGAAAGATGAAACCCCAGTTATTACAAGATGCTTAAAATCAGTCAAACCTTTGATTGATTACTGGGTGATTGTTGATACAGGCTCGAGCGACGGAACTCAAGCTATGATAAAAGAGTTTATGAGCGATATTCCCGGAGAATTGCATGAGCGTCCTTGGGTGAATTTTGGACATAACAGGAATGAAGCTTTGCAATTAGCTCAGGGTAAAGGGGATTATATCCTTTTAATTGATGCGGATGAAGAGTTGAGTTTTAAAACCGATTTCAAGCTGCCTGAGCTCGATAAGGATTTTTATTATATTGAAACATCGTTGGGGGGAATGAAATATAAACGGGTGCAACTGGTTAACAATCATCTTGATTGGAAGTGGATAGGAGTGCTGCACGAAACAATCCAATGCCCGCGCGCTAAAACTGTCGATACGATAAATGGCGTTGTCAATGTAGCTAAGCCGGAAGGAAATCGTTCAAAAGATCCTCAAAAGTTTCAAAAGGATGCAAAACTTCTTGAGACAGCCTTAAAAACCGAACCTAATAACACACGCTATGTATTTTATTTGGCGCAATCCTATCGCGATGCCGGGGACTTAGAGAATGCCCTAAAAAATTATGAAAGACGGATTACAATGAAGGGATGGGATCAGGAAGTATTTTGGTCAATGCTTCAAGTAGCTCTTTTAAAGGAAGCTTTAGGAAAAGATTCAAAAGAAGTGATCGACAGTTATAAACAAGCTTATGCCTATCGACCTACACGTGTAGAACCTCTTTATTATTTGGCCGTTTATCAAAGAAAGTTAAATAATTATGAAGAAAGCTACAAAGCCGCTTGTCAGGGATTAGCGCTTAAAGAATCGGATGACATCCTCTTTCTTTCAGAATGGATAACGGATTATGGGTTGCTGTTAGAATATTCGATTGCAGCTTACTGGACGGGGCATTACCTTGAATCGCTTATAGCTTCTAAACTGATCCTTTCCAACCCTTCTTTGCCAGATAATGTCATAGATTGCGTTGAGAAAAATTTGGCCTGGATTAATCTGAAAATGGCGGAAAGCACTAATAAAACCGATCAGGTTGTCAAAGCTTCATAATTTTTAAACTTCTAATTCAACGCAAAGGCGCCAAGGCGCCAAGACGCAAAGTTTTGATAAAGTGGACCCCAATTGGAGTACTTTGGCAAGCTGCACCCGCTGCTAAGCAACGGGTGCATTGTTTTCTTTGTCTTGGCGCCTTGGCGCCTTTGCGTTGAATTAGAAGTTTAGAGTCCTAATGCCTTTGATGATCTGTGGACCATAGCGATCTTAATCTGATTCGCAAGGGACGCAAGAGATTGTTTCTTCAACATAGTTTTCGGTCATTTCGTCGGCAATCAAGGTCCAACCACCGCCCATAGTTTGATAGATATTAACAATCGAACTAAACAATTGCGCTCGGGTTTGCGCCAAAGCTAATTCTGCGGGAAAATATTGTTCTTGGGCTTGAATCACCAAAAAATAAGGGGCATATCCCCCCTTATACTGCAATTCGGCCAAGTATTGATATTGCCCAGCGGCTTCCACCAACCGTTCCTGCGCTCCCAATTGTTCGATAAGATTGGTGTGCGCCACAAGCGCATCCTCTACTTCTGCAAAAGCATTTTGTATGATTTTTTCATAGTTAACCAAAGCTGCCAGCTGATTGGCTTGAGCCTGCACAACCTGTCCATAAATAGCTCCAGCGGTAAAAATCGGCCCTGTGATCGATCCAGTAAAATTCCATGTATTGGACGGTCCTGTAAATAAATTGCTCAACTGCTGGCTGGCATTTCCATAAAATCCTGTTAAGGATATGGAGGGAAAATATAAAGCTTCGGCTGCGCCGATTAAGGCATTAGCTTCAATCAATTCTTGCTCGGCTTGCATGATATCGGGACGTTGATGCAAGAGTTCGGAAGGAAGGTCGGCAGGAATTTGGGGGAGCTGCAAATCGTAGATTGATTTGCCTCTTACAATATGACCAGGATTGCGGCCTAAAAGAGTCGAGATCACATTTTCAGTTTGAACGATTTGAGTTCGAATTTCAGGAATGGCAGCGGCCGCCGTTTCATACTGTGTTTTTGCTTGCGCGACCGTCATCAATGATTCCTGTCCATACTTAAACTGCAATTCAAAATATTGCACAGAGGCAAAGTAAGAGTCTTTTGTCTTGATGGCAATAGCCAATTGCTCATCAAGTCCGCGCAGTAGGATGTAGTTGCTGGCGACCATGGCAACAAGCGAAAGGATCACCTCTTGACGAGCTTCATAGCTAGCAAAGACATTGGCTTCGGCCGCTTCGACCTGACGTCTTACGCGACCCCACAAATCGATTTGCCAGCTGACATTTGCCAACGCTTGCCAGGTCGTTTGGGGATTGGGAATGACAATTGGAATAGGAAGGATAGGTGCAGCCAAAGTTTCACTATTTCGAAAACGGTCATATTCACCACTATAGCCAAGCTGTGGAAAGAGAGGGGCGCGCGTCTGTATCAATAGCCCCGCGGCATTTTGTATATTGGCAGCGGCAATTTTGATGTCTTTATTGTAAGCCAGCCCTTCGGCAATCAGCTCTTCTAAAACCGGATCTTGAAACTGTATCCACCAAGCCAGATCGAGGGTATCTTTGGCATCCTCGGTTTCATACTGGAAAAAGTCGGGAACATCCAAGCAGGGGGGATAGTAATCAGGTCCAACCATGCAGCTTGAAAGCATTGCAAAAAGGAAAAGAGACAGCGGCCATTTATGCAAATCAAACCTCTTTCTTTTCAGTTTTACCTTTGTCGTCATCTTTTGACGAAAACTTTTCTGCCAAGCGATCAAATAGATAAAAAAATAGGGGCACATACAAAAGCGCCAGCGAGGAGGCTCCGATCATTCCACCAATGATCCCTGTTCCAATGGAATGGCGTGCATTTGCACCTGCTCCAACGGCTAAAAACAGCGGCAATACACCAAAAATAAAAGCCAGCGAGGTCATTAAAATGGGCCTCAGACGTATTTCACCAGCTTCAACGGCTGCATCGATAATTGATTTGCCCTGTTTTCGTAAACCCACAGCGAATTCGACAATCAGAATGGCATTTTTTGCGGCCAGGCCAACTAAAACCAGCAAGCCGATCTGAAAATAAACATCGTTTTCCAATCCGCGCAAGCGTGTTGCAATAAGAGCGCCGATCACCCCAAAAGGGACCGCTGTCAATACAGAGATAGGTAAAGACCAAGATTCATATTGTGCTGCCAGAATGAGGAAAACGATCAGCAATCCAAATATAAAAGCAAGTGCAGAGCTGCCGCCCGAGTCTTTTTCCTGCAAGGCCATGCCGGACCAGGCGAAATTGTAGCCTTGAGGTAAGACATTGTGAGCGACGGCTTCCATTGCTTGAATAGCATCGCCCGAGCTAAATCCTTCAGCCGCATTTCCGGTAACCTGTGCAGCCGGGAACCCATTGAAGTGAGGTACCAAAGGGGGCCCCGCGGTATAGCGGTTTGTGACCATGGTCGATAATGGAATCATCTGGTTGTTTTTTGAGCGGGTATACAGACGGGTAATGTCGTTCGGTGTTTGGCGATAGGGGGCGTCTGATTGAAGAATGACATTCCATACCCGGCTGTACTGTTCGTATTGACTCGCTTGAATGGAACCGAACTGCGCTTGCAAAGCGGCATACACATCTTCTACGGAGACCCCCAGTAAGACAGCCATATCGCGATCCACATCGGCGTTCAATTGCAGAGCTGAAGCTCTGAAGGTGCTATTCAAATCTCTCAGTTCAGGTTGCTTGCTTGCCTCGGCTAAAAATGTTTGAGTGATTTCGTAAAGCGCCGTCGGCTCGCCTGAACCAAGGTCCTGTATCCAGAATTCGAATCCCGAGCTTGTGCCGATGCCGGGAATGGGAGGAGGGGCGATGGGGATGACAAGGCCTGAATTGATGGCGTGAGATTGAGTGTAAAAAGATTTTAAGACCGACTTTGCATTTTCTTTAAGGGCTGTTTTTTTTGAAGCATACCGCTTTTTAAAATCGGTGAGAGTGACAAAAAAGGTCGCCATATTGGGTTGATATTGACTATCGATGAGGCTGTATCCGTTGACGATTGTCCGATTTACAACGGCCGGATTATTGGCGAAGATTTGATCAAGTTGATTTGATGTCGCCACAGTTTTTTCCAAACTTGTAGAATTGGGCATGACGATCTGTGCAAGCACATAGCCTTGATCTTCATTAGGGACAAAGCTAGCCGGAATCTCTTTGAAAAAATAAATAATAGCAGCCGCCATCACTGCGAATAAAACCAAAGCAATCGACATCCGTTTGATGATCAGAATAACCGAACGGCCATAGGCTTTTGTCATTGAGGCAAACATTCGATTGAACCAGGCAAAAAAGCCCCGTTGCGCCGGCTGAGTATGTTTAAGCATCACGCCGCACATAGCTGGCGTTAAAGTTAAGGCTACAAATCCGGAAATAATAACGGAAATGACTATGGTGAGGGCAAATTGTTTATAGAGCTGACCCGTAGTGCCCGGAAGGAAAGCTGCTGGAACAAAGACGGCCGTCAAAACCAATACGACCGCTACGACCGGACCCGAAACCTCTTGCATGGCCTTGACAGAAGCCTCTTTAGCCGAAAGCTTTCCCTCGGCCATATTTCTCTCCACATTTTCAACCACAACAATCGCATCATCCACCACCATCCCAATGGCCAGTACAAGGCCAAATAAAGTGAGGAGATTGATTGAAAAATTGAAGGCAAGCAATCCGGTAAAAGTTCCAATCAACGCGACAAAAATCGCTACTGTGCAGATGACAGTGGCGCGGAAGTTTTGTAAGAAAAGGTAGACAACGAGTACAACTAATACCACTGCCTCTATAAGGGTCTTGATCACTTCTTCAATGGATAATCTGACAAAATCTGTCGTATCCAGTGCAATAACATATTCAATCCCTTCCGGCATCGCCCTTTTTAAATTCTCCATCGTTTTACGCACAGACTTGGAAACATCCAAGCCGTTCGCTCCCGGTTGTTGATAGACAACAATAGGAGTCGCTGGAAAGCCATTCAGAATATTATCATCGATGTATTGTTTGCGCCCCACCTCAGCACGTGCAACATCTCCCACGCGCACGATCGCGCTTCCTTGCTGCTCAGCGCGCAAAATGATGTGTTCATATTCAGAAGGATGGGTGAAAGGGTGCTGGGTGACCACGGGAAATGTCAATTGAGTGTTTGGATTGTTTGGTTCCTGGCCAATCTGCCCGGCTCCAAAAAGGGCATTTTGATTAGCAATGGCCGTTTGGATATCCGTCGTGGTTATTCCTAATGAAGCCATCCGATCGGGGTTCATCCAAACGCGCATCGCCTGATCAGGCACTCCAAAAATTTGCGCCTGCCCTGCGCCATTGACTCTTTTAATGGCATCCAAGATGTAGACATTGGTGTAGTTGGTGACGTAATCCCGGCTGTAGCGCCCGTCTTTGTTGTAAACGGCAATGATCATCAAAGTACTGGAGGACTGCTTTTGGACGGAGACTCCAAACTGTTGCACCTCTGCGGGCAGCTGAGGAGCCGCCAGATTGACGCGATTTTGAACCAAGACTTGTGCAATATCAGGATCGGTTTCAAGGGTAAAATAAACGGTAATGGTCATCTGTCCTGTGCTGGAACTGGTCGAAGTCATATAAAGCATGTTTTCGACTCCATTGATCTGGGCTTCAATTGGAGCTGCTACAGAATCACCGACGGTTTTAGCATCAGCACCAGGATAGGTCGTCGTCACCTGGATTTGCACTGGAGTAATCGTTGGATACTGGGAAACAGGCAAGCTCACCATCGACACCAAACCCGCAATGACAATGATTAATGCAATCACTGTTGTGAAGATAGGTTGATGAATAAAAAACTTGGAAAACATGCCTTAGGATTTCCTTAATGAGAGGGATCTAAATTATTATTCATCGATTTTTCTTCAGCCGCTTGTTTAATTTTGACAGCATCGCCCGCATGGAGACTAAGAACACCATCGACAACGACTCTCTCGCCCGACAGCAATCCGTCGGTAATAAACCAATCTTCTCCGTGCCAATCGCCGACATTAACCGGCCTCAATTCAGCCGTATTGTCTTTGTCGATCACCCATATATAATGCCCTTTGGCAGATTGTTGCACAGCACGTTGCGGGACTAGAATGGCATTAGGACGGATAGCACCCTCGACCTTGACGCGGACATATTGATTAGGCCTTAGATTTCCATCGGGATTATCTACATTGGCACGGATGAGAAACGTTCCCGTTTGAGCATTAAAATATGGTTCTGTAAAAGTGATGATCCCTGTGTGAGGAAAGATAGAACCGTTGACTTGGATGACTTTGACAACATACTCTTCATCTTTAGGAGCAACCAGTTGACCACTTTCAATTTGATCGCGATAACGTTGGATTTGATTTTCTGAAAGGCTGAAATTCACCCAGATGGGGGAGAGAGCTGAAACCGTTGTAAGTTGGCTATCGGCCATATTTAAGTAAGTGCCATCTTGTTGCAGTGCAGCACTGGTGATGCCATCTAATGGCGATGTGATCGTGCAGTAGGATAGATTTAGCAAAGCCGTTTCCAATTGAGCTTTAGCCTGTTCGACCGAAGCCGAACTGGTGAGAAAAGATCCGGTTGCATCATCCAGGTCTTTTTGAGACAAGGCATTCAGTTCCGCCAATGGTTTCACACGTGCCAAGTTAAGGCGCGCAGTTTCCATTGCAGCTTCCTGTTTTGCGACAGCCGCTTTTGCGGCATCGACTTGGGTCTGGAAAGGCTTTTGATCCATTAAAAAAAGTACCTGCCCTTGCTTGACGAATTCTCCTTCAGTGTAGATCCGTTTATCTAGAAAACCGCTGACACGCGCTTGGATATTAACTAAGTGGGAACTTTGTGTTTGTGCGACATATTCAAAGCTGACAGGTACATCTTTGGCTTCGACAGTGACGATAGAGACAAGTTTTGTGGTGTTTTTGGCATTAGGATCAACCTCTTTTTGTTTCCCACATCCCCACAAGCCAAGCAGCAGCACAAAAAACAGGCTTATCTGATTCATGTGAATCCTCTTTCGAAATAAAGATTCTTATAACATGAAGGTAAAAAATATAATAAATATTTTAATATGGATTCCTGCAGAAAAGAAATAAAACAGAATATTGGGATCGCCTTTGGCGACAAGGTTAAAACACTTTTCATTCCGCCGTAGAAGGCGGTCCTAATATCCTATTTTACCTGTTTTATTAGATTTTTAGAGATTTCGTAAATTTTTATGCCCATCGTTTTGGCAAGCTTTCGGGCGGTTGATGAAAAAATAGACCAACGAAGATGATCTAATGCATTGCCTGCATGTTCTTTCTCTTTATTGTAATCGGAAGATTCCCAAATTAAGGCTTTGACGATGAAATTAGACTCTATGATGAAACCCTCTGCATCACATTTAAATAAGATTCCCTGGTTTTCAATTCTCTTAAGATCTTTTTTTGAAATGATCATTTAAATTTAATTGAACGTGATTCATCACATACATCTTTAATTGAAATCTAAAGGCATCGCTAATTAATTTATCCGTTTCCTTTATAAAAATTAAATAGACAAATATTACTTTTTTAATTAAATTAACATTATGACAACTACATTGTTTCCAACAAAAAGCACGTTAATTCAATGGGGCCTTGTTGCGCAATACCTCTCACGTCAAATTTGAAATAGCATGTAAATAAAAAATGCATGGAGTAGGCTTCTGCTTCTTACCACAGAAGGCAGAGACTATCCATGCAAACTGAACCGACTTATCGTATTCGAAATTGGGCTGAGTATAACAAAGCTCTTATTCAAAGGGGAAGCATAACCATTTGGATCGATGAAAAAGCGATCAAAAACTGGTTTTCTTCCCATCATACCTGCCGAGCTGGCAGGCCTGCAACATATTCTGATGAAGCCATTCTAATGATGCTTATTCTCAGAGAGGTATACAAACGTTCATTGAGGAACTTACAAGGATTTGTACAATCGCTTTTTCATGTAATGGGCCTGAATCTTCCAGTACCGAGCTATTCGCAAATTTCAAGGCGAGCTAAGTCGCTTCATAAAAGAGTTAATCGTTTGACGCAAGGGAAGAAGGCTTGCCATATCATCTTTGATTCTACAGGACTTAAAGTACACGGAGAAGGCGAATGGAAAGTGAAAGTCCACGGAAAGAGTAAACGTAGAACATGGAGAAAATTCCATATAGGAATAGACGCAGAAACACAAGATATCATCTGTTGTGAGCTGACGGGCAATAATAAAGGAGATGCTGAAATGGCAGAACGGATGCTAGGAGAATTACCTTGCAGGGTGAAATCTGCCAGGGGTGACGGGGCTTATGATGCGAGCCGATTTCGCAAGAAGGTCTATGATAAAGGGGGCATTTGTATTGTGCCACCACCAAGAGATGCGGTGTATAAGGGTACAGCAAAAGAGGGATGGGAAAAGGAAAGAGATGACGCCATTGCAGCAATTCATGGATTTGGTGGGGATGACATAGGAAGACGGCTTTGGAAAAAATGTTCAGGTTATTATGAGAGATCGTTATCCGAGACAGCGATGTTTAGGATCAAGAGAATGTTTGGAGGCAGATTAAAAGCTCGTTCAATAGGAGCTCAAAAGACAGAAGTAATTTGTAAATGTATGATAATTAACAAGATGAATAAATTGGGGATGCCGAGATTTGAATGGGTATTCGAAGCAGCTTAATGGCTGGTAGAATGGGCGAGTTAGCATTTTAGCGGGTGTTTTTTTCTTCTATGCTGTGAGGGCTATTGTGCAACAAGGCCATTCAATGGTCCATGAATTCAGATAATTCATGGAAATATCATATTGCAAGTCGTTTGCCCAATTTCATTTTAACAGGCCGTTGTGTTAGGAGATTATTCGGAATTAATTTTTTATGCTTAACCAATAAGATAAAAGAAAAAATTTACGATGAAAGTTTAACTATAACTCAAAGAGAAAACATTTTTTATAGGTATGAAAATTTAATCAAAAAGTTAAATTTTAAAGAAATTAATTTAAGTGTGTGTAGTAATAAAAAAGAAATAGAAATGTTGGCCGTTTATACAAAAGTTGTATTAAAAGCAAAGTGCTTAGAAGAAGAGAAATTAATAAACGATAATATCTATTCAAATTCATTAAAAGCAGATCTAAAAAGGATTCATGAAAAAATAGATGATATTTATATAAAATATAACATTACTAATTATCATAAGACCGCTTTCAAGTTATCTTTTCTTAAAAAACTTAAGAAAAAATATCCAGCTAACGATGTATTATTATCTTTTATAAACAATTTAGAGGCAAAAATTTTCAATGATTCTTTTTTTTATATTAACCCAGATTCAGTATTTTATTTGTTTAGAAAAAGCAAGATTTATCCACTTTTTTTAAAGTGCTTTCAAAAAAATGAATTGAAAAAATCAGAAGTTAACATACCAGAATGTATTGAAAACTTCAAATTATTGATTAAAAGTAGAATAGAAAGACATGTTCTTATTGAACGGATTGATTTAGAAGTAATGTTGCGAGGATATCATAAATTATTGAAATTGCAACATTTGGATTCTAATTTTGATTTATACAAAGCTGAATTGGAATACTTGCTTCACTTTTGTAAAATTAATCAAAAAGTAGAAGGTACGATTATTAATCAACTAAGAAATTATGTAAACTCGCTTAGAAAGGCTATTGTTGTCAACAACCACGGAAAACGACCCATTTGGCGGTCGCCTAAAATGGACCACTTGGCGGTCATCGAAAATGGACCACCTGGCGGTCACTCAAAATGACCCACCCGCGCGCCGCTAAAAACGCCCACCAAACGCTGAGTTTTTTTTGCTCAGCATTTGTCATTATTAAAATTTAAATTTTGTCAAATAACCAGCCGCTGAAGATCTCTTCATTCGCTATAATTTTTCGACCCCATAAGTGGGTAAATTTAGCGAAAGGAAGATTAATCATGACACAAGGAAGGAGAAAATCCGTGGCTGAAAAAAGACAAATATTGATCGAACTAAAAAAAGGCAGTTCCATCAGGAAAGTAAGTTATGCGTTACGCGTTCATAGAGATATTGTGCGGTCTGTGGTCGACGTTGCCAATACCCATGGCTGGATGCACCCTGACTGCGCAATACCGACGGAAGAGGACATGCAATGCGTCATCGAGCAGAAGTATCAACCTGCACACCTGCTCGATGATTATAGGGATAATATTCGTGAGTGGCGTCAAGATGGATATTCAGGCGTAGTTATACAACGACTACTTCAGAACAATCACGACGTTTTCGTGCGCATCGGCGCCTTAAGAAGGTATTTGAACAAGCATTTTCCACAAACTATTGACCCCGTAATGGTTCGCCATACAATTCCAGGAGCTACTATGGATGTAGATTTTGGATTTCTTGGCATGTTGTGGGATGAAAAGCTTGTAAAAATGCGAAAGGCATGGGTGTTTTCCGCTCGCCTTCGACACTCTCGAAAAACATATCGCAAGATAGTGCCTAAACAAGATTCTCAAACATTTTTGATGTGTCATATCCATGCTTTCGAACACTTTAACGGGGTTCCTGAAGAAGTTGTTTTAGATAATCTCAAAGCAGGGGTTATCCAAAGCTCGATAGACAACGACATGCTGAACCGGTCATATTATGAATTGGCAGAGCATTATGGTTTTCGCATTTCTCCCTGCCGACCAAGAACCCCGGAACATAAAGGTGGAGTGGAAAACGACGTCAAATTCATTAAAAGGAATTTTTGGCCAGAAATTCGAGAAAAATTAAAACAACAGCCTCGATTTTCATTTTTTCAGGCTCAAGAGGCTATTGAAAAATGGGATAATGAAATTGCCGGCGCGCGAATTTTAAGAGGTTTAAATCGTTCTCCGGAAGAAATTTTTACACATGAGGAGAAAAATTTACTCAAACCGCTTCCGAATAACAGATGGGAGTGTACTAAGTGGCTGCAATGCACTGTAGGAAGAGATTGGAGGGTAGTCATAGACTCCAGTTATTATTCTGTTCCTTATGCTTATATTGGACAGACTGTTTATTGCCGCGTGACAAGCCAATTTGTTCACATCTATCACGAGTGCGACAATATTGCAAAACACCCTGTCGCCAGCTCTAAAGGCGAATATCTTAAGAATGTAGATCACGCTCCGCCATTCAAAGATGCTGTGCTAAGCTGTACGAGAGAAGGACTGCTGGAAAATGCCAAAGAAATCGGGCCGAATACACATGCATTTTGTCAGCAGATGTTTTCAGATCCCCATACTGATAAGCTAAGGCCTGTCAGAAGCCTCTTAAGCCTTGTTATCAAATACGATAAGCAACGGTTGGAAAACGCCTGTGCCAGAGCGTTGTCGTATAAAAACCACTTATACAGTAGCGTTAAAAGCATTTTAGAGAAAGGGCTTGATTTTGATGTCGAGCCCAATAGTGATGCTGACGGCTGGCAGATGGAACAGTACCGATCTGACGACAACAAGTCTCCCCCAAATATAGAGAAGTTGAGTTTTAAGTTTGCAAGAGATCCGAAAGAATATGGTTCTAACAACAACATCAAATTAACAGCGTAAATCCATGGAGGTCAAATGGATATATCATTAGAGAAAAAATTGGAACGGCTGCGTCTTACAGGAATGAAATGCACCTGTCAAGACCGGATTAAATCGGCTCAAGCGGAGGGGTGGGCTTACTCAGCCCTCCTCGACATGTTATTAACCGACGAATTGGATCGTCGAAACCAAACGCAAATGGTTCGTCGGCTCGCAAAAAGCGGTTTAGACATGAACAGAACCATGGACAGCTATGATTTCAAGTTCAATCCAAAACTACAAGTATCATCTTTTAGAGAATTAGCGTGTTGCAAATTTATAGAAAATGGAGAGAATATCTTTCTCATTGGACCTAGCGGCGTAGGAAAAAGTCATCTAGCCAATGCTCTTGGCCATGAAGCCTGCCGTAGAGGTTTTGAGGTGCTTTGCTATAGAACGCACAAGCTTTTTGACTGGATTCATAGCGGGCGCGGCGATGGAACTTACAAAAAGAAGATGGAACAAATCATCAAGATTCCTCTTTTGATTCTTGATGACTTCGGCTTACAATCTATGCAGCCGGTTCAGCAAGAAGACCTCTACGAGGTAATTTGCGAGCGATACGAAAAAAGAGCCATGATCATCACGAGCAATCGAGATTTATCGGAGTGGGCATCAGTGTTTTCCAATCCGCTAATTGGCAGTGCAGCGATGGATCGATTGGTTCATAAAGGCACTGAATTGATCATTGATGGAGCAAGCTATCGGGCAGCTCAATTTAAGAAAAAGACAGTAGCAAAGGGCGGTAAAGTTTAAAATATAATTAGGCTGGTTTTTGGTGGGCGTTTTTAGCGGCGCGCGGGTGGGTCATTTTGAGTGACCGCCAGGTGGTCCATTTTCGATGACCGCCAAGTGGTCCATTTTAGGCGACCGCCAAATGGGTCATTTTCGTGGTTGTTGACAATTGTTGAAGATAGATTAAACGCAAACCCAATCTTAAATGATTTAATTAAAAATATCGATATCTATCAGCCATTAAAAAATCCACATATAATGTTTGTTTGTTTAATGCAAGATATTTTATTTGATGTGCAAAGAATACAACTTAAAGTTTTTAAAATACTTGGAAATGTAAATATAAAGGATTCAATAAATAAATTTGATAAAGAAAAAATTTATAAGATTCTTCATTATTATGGTATTTCTGAATCTGAAATTGATATTGATAATTTGACTGTAGAAAGTTTAATTCATTCTATACAAAAGCTAAAAAAATCATTTTTGTCGATAGAAGATTCAAGCAGATGCAGTGAAAAATTATTAAGAAATTTTGTTAAGAACAGTTCTAGAACATCCGAAAGCCACGTTTTTTTAGAAATAGCAGATTCCCTTTGCAAATATAATAAATTTAGAAGAAAAATTAATCTTTTGCAGACTTATCGTATGTTCTCAACGGAAGAATTAGAATTGCAAATTGAAAACCTTGCAAATGAGATACTTAATGAAGCACGTGGTAAAGCAGACGATCGTGTAGGTTCTCTCATTATGGTAGGGTGGCCAGGTAAAGTTAATATGGCTCATGTAGGTCATGTTATTGGGATGGAAGTCAGATTTCTTTCTAATGGTCGTTATCAATTTATTGTTGGAAATGGTGGCGAAGGAGTAAAAGAATATCACAGTAGAAATTATCAAGATGATCCGGATGATAATGATACAAGGATATTGTTTAAGACAGCTCCTTATTATACAATTCAAACATATGAAATAAAATCTGAAATAATCGCCAAACAAGTATTAATGGATTTGATTCGTTTGCGTGCAGGTTTGGTAGATTTAGAAGACAGAGAAGCTTCATCTATATTTTATAGTTATTTTAGAAATAACAAGAATATTATGAAATACGATCATCGGATTCCCTCACGACCCATTCAAAAAACGGGAAGCTGTATTTTTTTTAGTTTAATGGAGATTGTTTTTAATATTCTTCAGAGAAACGATCATGTAGAAGAAGCCAATCATTTTCAAGATTATATAAGAGAGATCAGTGTTAATCATTCTGATTTATATCCAGCTTTGGAAGAAGCTTTAAGAGAGAAACCTCCAAAGCCGGAAATTTTGCCCTATGAAGGCTCATTGGATCACTCCTTGATATTAAAACAAAAAGTAGCGATTGAAGATCAGGCAATGAAAGTCGAGCATTTTTTGCCTAAGGAAAAAGTACATATAATTGGTTCAAAAGGGGATATTTTACTTAGAATTCAGGGAAAAGATTTTCAGAAAATAAGCAAACTTTATTGTGAAAACAATGTGTGGAAAATTATGCGGTTAAAGCCGAAAATACCATTAACTATTATGCGAAATAAAAAATTAATTCACGTTGAATATGATGAATCGGTCGATCTTCAAAAAGATGATCTCTTGATGCCTGGTAATTTTAAAGTGGGATAAGTTTCTGCCCTTCCTGCCGTTAACGTGCCTGGACACGTAAACGGCAGGGAACAGCAGGAAGGACCGTTAAGCAGAATCCATGCACTCTTCATTTCTCCAATACATTGGAATTATTTTATAAAAGTAACATTCATCAAAGAAGTCAGGAAAGAAGTAATAATCGCTTGCAAGATTAAAGAAAGAGGAATTGAATCCAGGGTCATTGAAAGGCAGTTTATCTTTGTTGATTATTGGAGCCGGAGGAACAGGTGGCACTGGAGGTATAGGGGGAATCGGTGTGCAATCATTTAAAATAGTGACATTATTAAAAATAATTAAACAGGGTGGATTAGAAGCTAAAGCTTGGACTGAGTTATCGATGGAAGACCCAATAAAATTTGCTAAATGGGTCGAACCGGCGACAATTTGATCGGAGCTATTGACCGAAATAGGATTTGTCATCGTTCCAACATCTCCATGTAATGCATTGAATAACGGAGTGTTTTGCGTTGTAATCGCAACAGGGGCGCCTGCATTAGCGATGTCGGTCAAAGAAATAAAAGTAGTATCGACCGGGTCGATGGGACCGGCAAAAGTGATCTTGCCGGCATTGACAGTGAGTTCGTTGATAGTTCCGGGGTTGGCTATAGTGTTGAGAGAGGCTGTCCCTGATCCGGTGTTGATATTAATGTTTTCAAATGTATTTCCAAGGATGCTGAAATAGGAAAAGTCGCCATTATTTGTCGTCACGTTGAAATCATTTCCATTTGACAAAGTAATAGCTCCATTTGCAAAGGTCATGGAACCAAATGAAGTGAAATTCATCGGTACGCCGGCTAATAGATTGATCGCATTGCCCGCTGAATAACTTTGCGCATTTGCCATATAGACTATATTGTTTAAATTAATATCGTGTGCAGCTTGCAAAGTCATCGTTCCCGTTACACCTGTGCTGGTCGCTCCGACACCATTCAAATTGATATCATTGGCTGAGAGGACCGAGAAATCGTTAAGTGGTGTTGCACCGATGACTTGCGTGCAGGTCACATTGCCGACACCTGCTTCAATACTTAAATTAAATGGCCCGTTCATTTCTGCCAAAGTGATATCGTCCCCGGTGGATCCCGAGTTGATCAGGAGGTTTCCGGTCAGCCTAAATGAGGATTGAAATTGAATGGTTTGATTATTTGTAGTAAGAGTTCCGCCCCCTTGAACGCTGCCTGTGCCGCTTTGCAATACAGGACCATCGATTGTAAACGTGAAATTGGATGCAAGAGTTAGAAGGCCAGAATTGTTAACTGTGAAAGGGCCTCCATTCGTAGTCGCGATATTTCCGTTAAGGGTAAAGGCGGCACCATCTAAGCTAATGCCCGGCGCTCCACTCGTATTTAAATTTCCATTGATTGTGGCTTGAGTGGAAATACTAGCGATATCGATTGATGCGGCTGTAATTGATTGTGAAGTGAAGGTTTGCGCTGTGTTGACTGAAAGTGCGCCGATGGCACCAACGTTTTGGGCAAAGCTAATAGTTCCTAAGCCTGCCATTAAATTCAAATCTTGCAATCCGCTGACAGTTTTTAAAAAGGTAATATTTCCAACTGAATTGCCGACATCTATCGTTACGGCATGACCTAGATCAACCGGTCCTGTAAATAGAACAGATTGTCCATCCGTGGTGATATTATCGGCTAGGCTAACATTGGAAGTCGTTAATTGTGAAAATGCTCCGGATAAATTAAAAGGGGAACCTGAGAGGATCGTCAGAAGGCCGCTGTTTGTGATTTGCACAACCCCTTGATTTTGGGTGGTTACGGCCCCATTGAACGTGAATTGATTTCCGGTGAGTTGTATACCATTTACTGTAGATGTGATAAGCGGGCCGTTAAATGAGGTTAATCCACTTCCGTTATTTTGGCTGAGAGAACCGGCATTGATTCCTTGTGTGGTTACATTATTGGCACTATTGATGACAAGAGAGGTGAGGGCAGTGCCGCCGCCTATGATATTCATTAACGTCGTATTTCCCGTTCCGCTACTAAGTGTTAAATTAGCTGCTCCATCTATTGTGCTTTGAATGAGGATATCGCCGCTGCCATTTCCACTATTTAATGCAGAAGTATTTGTTAATGTAATGGGATTGTTGAAGGTAATATCGGCATTATTTGTGTTCAAGTTGCCTGCTAAAGAAATCGTTCCCGAACCGCTTTCTGCAAAAGAACCTGACACAAGGGTTGTATTTCCGAAGATGAAGGACGATGGAGCTGAATGGTCGATTAGCAGTGGGCCACCCGCAGAAGTATTGACATTTCCATTAATACTAAAGCCGGCTCCGGTCAGATTGATCCCTGCGGCTAAATTCGTATTGATATTGCCATTGATGGTTGTAACACCTGAACCGGCGCTTTGCGTGATTGAACCGGCCGTTATGCTATTTGTTGCGATGTCGTGAGCACTGGCAAAAGTCAAGGTTCCAAGTCGAGTGGTTGTTCCCGCTGCGCCGGTCAAAGTAATATCGGCCGTTCCTGCATCGAATGTCAAACCGCCCGGTCCATTTAACGTTGAAGCCAAGGTGATCGGCTGAGAAGCTGTGGTCAGCGAAGAGGAACCGGTTGCAGTAACAGCGCCGTTGAATGAAATGGACCCTCCAGACGTTATATCAGCACTATTTAAATTTGAAGATCCGGTGCCATTTTGTGTGAAGGCACCCGATGCTTGAATGCTGCCGCTTGCTGTTAACGTTCCCGAATTTGTTAAAATGATAGGGCCATTGGCAGATGTAGTGACAGGATCGGTAAGATCAATGCTGTTGGTGGCAATCTGAATTCCGGAAATTGTATTGATGTCCGTTGTTCCATCCAAAGAAGTTGTTCCTGTGCCGGCAAGTTGAAGGAATGCAGCAGCGCTCAAGCCGATAGATGAGGTGACGTTGCGTGCGGACTGAACGGTAATTGCTCCAAGACGTGTTGTGCCGCCGATAGAATTTTGGAAAAGGGTATCGTCATCGCCGCTTTGTAAAGTGAGATTTTCCATCCCATCCGTTGTTCCGTCGATTGTATTATTAAAGGTGATTGCTCCGCCGTTTACGCCTGCATTTAGAGAGGTATCGCCTGCTAAGGTTATAGGACTTGCAAAGCTGATCTCTTCATTATCGGCATTGACCGTACCGCTTATCAATACTGAGCCCGATCCGCTTTGGTTAAAGTCTCCATCGGCAGAGATTGTACCCGCTGCTGTACTTGTAAAAGAACCGGAATTATTAATGATGATGGGTCCGGTGCCTGTTGTTGTTAAGTTCGCTTCACGGATAAAATTAGTACCGGTCAAGTTAATTCCAGCGACCCCGGCCGTTGACACATTTCCATTCAATGTAGTGGTGCCGGTTCCAGCGGATTGGATTAATGAACCGGTAAAAACGGTTTGAACAGTCACATCATGTGCAGCTGAAATGGTCATCGAACTTAAAGGAGTCACCATGCCGATGTTGCCGTCAATTAAAATATCCCCCGTGCCAGCGTTGACAGTTAAGCTGCTTGGTCCATCGACAGTACTCAAGAAAGTGATATCTTGATTATTTGCGCTTGAATTGAAGGAAGAGGGACCTAAGAGGGTGAGTGCGCTTGCAAAAGAGATCGGACCATTAAGCGTCGTTAATGAACCTGCAAAATTTACTGGACCTGTTCCATTTTGAGTGTAGGAACCGTCGATTGTGCGGGAACTGCCTGAATTTTCGGCAACCAAACCAGAATTTGTCAAAACCACAAAACCACCCCCTGCGACTAGAAGGGGACTTGTGAATGTGAAATTATTGCCAACCAGGTGAACTCCAGCGGCTCCGTTTGTATTCATCGCTCCATTGAGAGTCGTCGTGCCGGTTGCTGAAATGAGATTTACCGATTGAGCAGTAATGGCTTGCGCTGTGATATTATGCGCGCTATTGATCGTGATGGCTCCAAGCCGCGAGATTGTTCCAGCATTGCCTTGCAGAGATAAGTTGCCTCCACCTGCCGCGAAAGTAAGATTACCGGCTCCATTGATGCTATTAAGGAACGTGATATTTTGCGAGGCTGCTGACGTATCGAGCAGCGAGTTGCCTGAGAGAGTGACAGGACCCGTGAAAAGGATCGGCTGGCTGGCTGTAATGGATCCGTCGAGCGCGACAGGACCAGTTCCATTTTGAGTAAAGGCTCCAGAAATATTTCCTGTTCCGTCAAAGGAAAGCGTTCCTGTATTGGAGATGATTAAGGGTCCGCCATTGAGAGTCTGTACAGTATTATTAAAGGCAAAGTTATTCCCGGTTAAACTGATGCCGACAGCCGTAGGAACTGATAGCAAACCATTGAAAGTGGTAGTACCTGTACCGCTGGTTTGAGAAAGAGAACCGACATTCATCGAGGCTGTTGATGCAAGCGTAACATCATGGGCGCCATTGATAATCAGATTCAACAGAGGGTGGGTAGCACCGATACTTGCCGCAAAAGAGATATCGCCGGTTCCGGCATTGAGAGTTAATCCAAAGCCATTGTCAGTGATACTATCTACTGTATCACTAAAAGTGATATCTGCGCCTGTGGCACCAACCGTTGAGAACAAGCCGGTGTTTTGGAGAACCACAGGACCTGGAAATGAAAGGGCAGTATCGGAGGTGGCAATGGTGCCGTTGGTATTCAAGGTACCTGTGTAGTTCAAGTCAATGGTGTTTGCGATTAATGAATTTACTGTTAGATCGGATGCAGTAAAGGTTGCTGAGGCGAATTCACCTCCGCCGCTAGTCCCTAAATTTCCGATTTGAATCGCACCCGATCCCGCATTCAAAATGACATTGCGCAAATCGTCTGTTTGGGCATGTATCGAGCCGAGAGTTAGATCGGTTCCACCTGTTAAAATTGTCAGATCGGTTCCTGAAGAAAGATCGATGTCTGCTCCGGTAAATGTAAGAGGGTTATCGTTAGAATTGAAAGTCGTGAGCGATCCACTATCCATTTCAAAGTGCATGGTCGCTGCGTAATTTTGAGTGCTGCCATTATAATTTGTGCCGGTGAAGTTGATGGTATCTGAAGCGGTCAACGCGAGGGTTCCGTTTACACCGGGAGTACCCGCAGTTCCAACGTCATTGATTGAGATGGTACTTCCAGATGCCGCGAGTGTTCCTAAAGGGGTGACCGGAATGGGACCAAATGATGTTGCTAATCCAAGGGGTTGAGCGAAAGTGATGGGTCCCGGTCCTGCCGTTAAAAGAGCATTTTCTGTACCCGTAAATCCGCTCACAAGATTTAAGAAGGTAATTCCTCCTGAGCCGGCCGAAGAATTTAAGGTTGTTAAGGTAGGGTCAGCAATAATTATAGGAGGGGAGAATGAGATGCCGCCCCGGGCATTTATTGTGCCGCCCATAAAGGCAATACCTGTTCCGTTCACAATGAAGGAACCATCGACATTGGCTACCCAAGCGGTTCCGGCACCTGTGACCAGCCCTGAATTAGTAATGATGACTGAACCGCCATTGGTTGTATTGGTTGTAGCTTCATCGACAAAGAAGTTGTTGCCAATGAGTGTAATGCCTGCCGGCGTATCAGTATTTAGATTGCCTAGGAGGTTATTTGTGCCTGCTCCATCAAGTAATGCGTAAGAGTTTGCTGTCGCATCTTGTACGGTAGAGTTATTGCAGGTGGGGATTGTGAAAGCGCCAAGTCGTGTGACAGCTCCAAAACTGCCAAGAACATTGACGTCGCCTGTGCCCGCTGTCAATGTCAATGATTGATTTCCATCGACCGTGCACGAGACTCCAAATGTAATTGTCCCGCCGCCGGTGCTAGAGTCAATGAAAGCAGGCGCAATTAATGTGATCGGGCTGGAACCTATGAAATTGATGTTCGCATTGGCAGCTGTCAGATTGGTTGTTTCAATTTGACTTCCTAAAAGAATGCTACCTGAGCCGTTTTGTGTGAAACTGCCATTGGAGGAAATGGTTTTTTCAAAAGTTGTTGTCAAGGTTCCGCTATTATCAATGGAAATGGGTCCGTTGCCGTTGGTCGTAATGTTTTGCAAGAAGGTGAAAGCAGCCCCTGTTAAATTGATACCGCCTGCGCCGTTTGTGGTGAGGTCTCCATTAATTAAAGTTGTACCCGTTCCTACAACCTGTGTGAATGATGCTGCTGTGAGGGATTGGGTCGTGATATTATTGGCACTCGTTATTGTGACGTTGCCTAAGGGTGTGGTGCTACCGGCGCTTCCTTGAAGCAAGATATCGGCAGTTCCTGAAGCGAGTGTCAGATCTCCTGGACCATTGATTGCACTGAAAAATGTGATCGGCTGGTTGACAGCTTGTGCGCTTAGAGATCCCGATCCGGAAACAGAGAATAGACCATTAAATTGCATGGCCCCGCCGGCAGTGATTGAGCTGGAAAGAAGCGTGCTACCCGTTCCACTTTGTGTTAAAGCGCCGGCAATCGAACTTGGGTTGCTTGAGGCGAATGTTGCCAAGCCTGTATTGGCAATATTCAAAGGGCCGCTCGTGCTTGTCGTGATGGCATCATTGAAAGTAAAGCCTGAGCCTGTTAAAGAAATCCCTGAAGCTTCATTTGTAGTGAGAGCTCCATTGAAAGTCGTTGTGCCCGTTCCAGCATTTTGTGTGATGAAACCAGCAAAGATGTCTTCGGTAGAGACATTGTTGGCACTTGTGATGGTCACACTGGTAAGGGGAGTGGCAAGTGTCCCTACAGCACCACCTCCTAAAGTAATTGAACCGGTCACGGCAGATAAAGTTAAGGCCTGTGCTCCAGTGATCGCACTGATGAAGGAGATAGTGTTGCCGACGGTTCCTGTATTCAAAATGACATCGCTTGTGAGTGCGACAGGATCGGCAAATGAGATCGGTTGATTTAAAGTAGCGATCGATCCGCCAAGATTGACGACGCCTCCGCCGCTTTCCGTATAAGCACCTGCCGAAGATGTATTGGCGGCAACGGTTAGGCTGGTTGTATCAGCAAATGTGACGGGTCCAGAATTTGTAGTTGTGATGGTTCCATTTTGGATAATGATAGGACTTGCAATCGAAACGCCTAAAATACCCGAAGTGTTTAATGCCGTGCTAATTGTTGCCGTGCCCGCGCCTGACGATTGCACTAAGGAAGCCGCATTGATGGCAGGATATGTCACATTGTGGACGCTATTAACTGTGATGGGTCCTAAAGGGGTTGTAGCACCTAAATTAGCTCCAAAGACAATATTGCCCAGTCCTGCAGTCAGTATGAAAGGTTGGTTGCCATTGACTGCACTGGACAAGTTAATATTTCCGGTGCCTGAACCTGTGGATAGATTTGTTGAGCCTGTCAAAGCAATTGCATTGGCGAATGAAATGTTTTGCTGATTTGTCGTTATTCCTCCGCTTAACGAAACAGCACCTCCACCGCTTTGAGTAAAGCTTCCATCGATGGCTGTCGCATTTCCTAAAGTTAACGCAAGAGGGCCGCTATTCGTAATTGAAAATGGTCCGTTATTGCTTGTCGCGACGGTGCTATTAATCGTAAAGTTGGTTCCTGTCAAGTTAATGCCCGAAGTTCCTGAAGTTGTAAGATCTCCATTGATGATGGTCGTTCCCGTTCCACCGCTTTGCAAAATGGAAGTGGCAGAGATCGCTGCGGCAGTGACATTGCGGGCTGATGCGATTGTCAAAATGCCAATCGGAGTTGTGCCCACATCATCTGCAAATGTAATGTCACCTGTTCCTGCAGTTAAAGAGAGCGAATGAGGTCCAAGCAGATCGTTCGTTAATTCTCCTGAGAAAACAATATTTTGATTATTTGAAGATGTCACAAAGCTCGTTGTATCAGACAATGTAACCGGTTGAGCGAACGAAACGGCTCCTCCAGTTGTGAAAGTGCCGGCAAGATTGATAGGACCCGTTCCATTTTGTGTAAAAGCTCCGGCAATTGAATAAGTAGCATTCGCTAAAGTCAGCAACCCGCCGTTAGTGATTTTAACAGGACCATTGCCTGTCGTTGTGATCGCATTGTTAATATTAAATGTATTGCCGACGAGCGAGATCCCATTTGAACCGTTTGTGTTTAGCGATCCATTGAACGTCGTTGTTCCGGTTCCTGCCAATTGAGAGAGGCTCGATGCAAAAATTGACGAGGCAGCGTTCACATTACCCGCATTTGCGATCTGCAAACGATTAATAGGAGTCACGGATGTGCCAACAGCGTCGCTGAAAATGATCGTACTGTTTCCCGCGTCGAGGGTCAAATTTTGCGCACCTCCGATGGTATTATTAAAAATAATATCGGCGCCAGTTAATGCATTGGAGTCGAAGGATGTCGTTCCATTTAATAAAATAGGACCGGTAAACAGAATCGTTGAATCCTGTGTGATGATGCTGCCCCCAATAGCAACTGGGCCAGCGCCTAGTTGCTGGAATTCACCAGCAAGATTAAAGCCGCTGCCTGCTGCCACTGTGAGGGCTCCCGAATTATTCAGAGTGACCTGGCCTCCATTTTGAGTAGTGATGGTTCCTGCCAGATTGATAACCGGGGTTGCTATGCTGATTCCCCCTGAGGCGGTTGTTGTGAGCCCGGAGGCAGCTGTCATCGTGCCGGTACCATTAGTCACATCTAAGGAACCCACATTTACAGTGCCGCTCATGGTGATGTCAGTTGCAGCATTGATATTGAGAAAGGCTAGAGGAGCTACCGAACCGATGGATCCATTAAATATTAAAGAACCTGTGCAAGGATCGAAGTCAAAAGTCAAGCTATCGACACCAGGATTCATCGCATCGACGCTGCGTTGAAAAACAATAGTGCCAGCCGTACCGCATGTGTAATTGATATTTCCGGCGAATATCACGGGAGTATTATAGGTGAGAGCGCCGATGGTTTGATCGGTTGAGATAGTCAAAGCAGTTGGTGAATTTAAGTTGAGAGTGTTGGCAAAGACGTTTGTGCCTGCAACAGGAGTTGGAAAAAACATAGTAGCAGTCATGTCGACAACGTTCAAATTCTGACCTGAAGCGCCGATCTGCGTAAAGTTAATATTGCCGAACCCAGCATCTAATGTCAGATTGCGATTTGTCCCTAGAAGATTAGGAAGTGTGATATCTCCACCATTGCTATTGACAGTAAGATCAGTGCCCGCACCTAATTGGAGAGTGCCTGTAATAAAGTTGATAGGCAGCGCATTGGAAGAGATTGTTGTTAAAGCCCCTGCGGTAAAATTAAAGTCTGAACCGGCTGTATAGAACTGATTGCCGTTATTGTAGGAAGTACCTGTAAAGTTTATATCTCCTGCAGCGGTCAGTGAAGTAGCGCCGGTGGCTCCGATCACTGTTGTGCCGAGGTTTGCCCATGAGATATTATTTCCGGTTAAAGTTAGGTTGCTAAAGGAATTGCTTCCTCCGGCGGTTCCTGAAAGTGTGATATCGCCCGTACCTGTTTCGATGGTGAGGCTGCGTCCTCCTACATCGCCATTTACAGTTCCCGATACAGAGATATTACCGCCTCCGCCGCTAGTCGACAAAGTGGTTAAAGGACTTGAAACTGTCACATTTCCATTCAAGATAATGTCATTGCCATTAGTAGTGATGTTGCTGCCTACATTGATGCCGGCTGCAGCCGTCAATTGAACGGCGCCTGTTGCAATGATGGCATCGACTTGTGAAATTTGATTTCCAGAAGCAGTTAAACATCCTAATGGAGTGATATCACCAACAGCTCCCTCTAATTCGACTGCACCGCTGCCGGCCGCTAAGGTCAAGCAAGCAGGACCTTCGACCCGGTCAAGAAAAATAATATTGCCGCCATTGCTTGTAAAAGTTGTTGGAAGAAGAACGCTGACAATGGTTGTGTGAGTGATATCTGCATCATTTGTAGTGATCGTTCCGCCGGTGTTCACTGGGCCCGTTCCATTTTGAAGAAAAGCGCCGTCAAGTGTAATTACGCTGGCGCCTGTGCCTGTGACTAAGCCGGAATTTGTAATTGTGAGCAAGCCTCCATTGGTAGTATTAATTGCGCCGCTGCTGATGAAATTGTTTCCGATGAGTGTGATCCCTCCAAGTGTATTGGTATCGAGATTTCCCGATAGTGTGGAGGTGCCCGCGCCGCTTTGTTGGGTGATGGAGCTGGCTGTGATATCTTGCGTGATAATATTGTTTGCGCTTGTGACTATAAAATTTCCAATGCGAGGAGCGCCAATATTTCCTGCCAAGGAAATATCCCCGCTGCCCGCTGTCAAGGTCAAATCAAAAACACCTTGTACTGTATCTGAAAGGGTTATATCGCCTCCGCCTGAATCAAGAGTTGCGTCATTAGTTAATGTGATAGCTGAAGGGATAGACAAAGTACCCGCCGTCGTAATATTGGAGCCCAGGGATAAATCGCCTATACCCGTTTTAATAAAATCAGTGGCAGAAGTGATCGGCGAAGTCGAAGCAACGGTCAGGATTCCGCTGCTGGCGACATTGATGGCTCCGGTTGTAGAAGTGACGCCGTTGTCGAAATTAATAGCGGCGCCGGATAGATCGATTGACTGGGCTGTTAGCTGGCCTACGAAATCGGTAGTGCCCGCGGCTAAGGTAATTGTGAAAGGCCCTGAGATTGAAACATTGCCATTGAAAAGGACATCGTCAGCGCTTGAAACGGTTAAAGCGGTCAGTGGAGTGACTAAACCTGCAGAACCTTGAACGGTGACATTGCCGCCATCGGCTGCGAGGGTTAGCGACTGCGCTCCATCTACTGTGCTGCCTAAGATAATATTTCCTGTACCGGTTCCGGTATCAAATGAAACCGGGGCAGTCAGCAATAATGCTGAAGCAAAGCTGATATCGTCGCCGGAGGTTGTAATGGAATTTCCAATGGAAACAGCCCCAGTCCCTGTTTGGGAGAAAGAACCATCCAGATTAAAAAGAGTTCCATTTGAAATAATCAAGGGTCCGCTATTTACAATAGAAAGTCCACCTGAGCCTGTCGTTGCCACAGCGTCATCGAATGTGAAAGTGTTTCCATTTAAAGCAATGCCGCCAGCGGCTGATGTTGTCAGAGCGCCGTTGAATGTCGCAGTTCCGGTGATATTAGGTCCGCTGATCGATCCGGCAGAAACAGCTGTTGAATTAACATTCTGTGCATTTTGGATGGTGAGGGTCCCAAGGGGAACCGTAGCACCGACAGGGTCGGTAAAATTGATATCGCCGGTGCCTGCATTGAAGTTGACGTTTTCTGAGCCGGTCAATCCATCGGCTGTACTTCCAAAGGCGATATTTCCTCCGGCACTCGATGTGTTAAAGATCGTTAAGGTGGGATCTGTAATGGTTGCCGGAGAGGCAATCGAAATGCCCGTGCGGGCATTGGTAGTGCCTCCTATCGAGATCGATCCGGTTCCGCTTTGGATAAATGACCCATCAAGGTTGGATGTACCTGTTCTGGTAACCACGCCGGAATTTGCAATGGTTAAAGAACCGCCATTCGTGGTCGTCAAACCAGCATTTAAAGCGAAGTTATTGCCGGTGAGTGCAATACCGGTGGGTGTGTTTGTGTTGATAGCTCCTAAAGTGTTAGTACCCGTTCCATTGAGGATGGTATAAGAGTCGGCTGTTACGGCTTGAGTCGTTGAATTATGACAACTTGTGATTGTAAAAGCTCCTAATCGTGAGACGGTGCCAAAATCTGCTAAAATGGTGACATTGCCTGTGCCTGCATTCAGTGTCAGAGATTGAGGTCCGTTCATAGGATTGTTAGTAGAAAATGTGATGTCGCCTCCACCGATACTAGAGTCAATGGTCGATGCAGCTGTCAATGTGATTGGGCTTGTTCCGGAAAAACTAATGCCGGCATTTGCCGGAGATGCATTGGTTGTGGTGATGGAGCTTCCGAGTTGCACATTGCCTGATCCATTCTGTGTGAAGCTGCCATTAGATGTAATCACCTTGCCTGATGATGCTGTCCATGTTCCGCTGTTAGTGATAGAAACAGGTCCGTTATTGGTTGTGGTCACATTTTGCAAGAATGTGAAGGCAGCACCTGTCAGGCTGATTCCTGTCGCCCCATTCGTTGTTAAATTGCCTTGAATAAGAGTTGTGCCTGTGCCGGCTGATTGAGTCAATGAAGCAGCGGCAATGGCTTGAGTTGTCGCATTGCGCACAGTCGAAATAGTAAAGTTGCCAAGTGGAGTGGTGCTTCCGGCATTACCTTGAATGGAAATATCGTTAGAACCTGTAGAAAGCGTAAGGTTGCCGGGTCCATCAAGCGTAGAGAAAAAAGTAATCGGTTGGTTTGCAGCTTGTGTGCTTAATGAACCTGTGCCGGAAACTGTGCAGGATCCATTGAATTGGACAGCCCCGCCAACTGTTAATGAACTTGAGAATTGCGTTGTACCTAAACCTGTTTGAGTTAGTGCTCCTGCAATGGATCCCGTTGCACCTGATGTAAATGCGACCAAGCCAGAATTTGTAATTGCCAGCGGCCCTGAACCTGTGGTAGTGATGGTATTATTGAAAGTAAAGTCCGTTCCCAAGAGAGAAATGCCGCCTGCAGCGGACGTATTTAAAGCTCCATTAAATGTTGTTGTGCCCGTTCCAATCAATTGAGAAATCGTAGAGGCGAAAATGGCCTGAGTGGAGACATTGTTGGCACGGGCAATGGTAAAAGAGGTCAGCGGCGTAATAGCTGTTCCTACATTGCCGCCGATGGTAATAGTGCCTGTACCGCTGTTGAGAGATAGATCAAAAGCGCCTTGTACGGTTTGGCTTAGATTGATATTTCCACTTCCCAATCCTGAATTGAGTGTGGTTGCACCAAATAAAGTGATAGGACTTGCAAAAGAAATAGCCGCGTTATCGGCTGTAATGGAACCCGCAAAAGAAACCGCGCCGCTGCCATTTTGCGTAAAAGCTCCGTCCACATTGATTGCACCGGCGGCCGTGCTAGTAAAGGTGCCACTATTGGTAATGATGAGAGGACCCGTATTTGCCGTCGTAATGGCAGTGCCGCGTACAACGGCATTTGTAGCTATGGATATGCCTGCAGCTCCCGATGTTACCAATGGGCCATTAAAAGTTGTCGTGCCTGTTCCTGAGGTTTGCGAGATCGAAGTGGCTTGAATGCCTAGCGTTATAACGTTAAGCGGTCCGGTTAAAGTTAAAGCTCCAATGGGAATGCCGGAACCAACATTTCCGCCGAATTGTATAGTTCCGCCATTAGATAATAATGTGAGATTGAAAGGACCATCAATTGTATTTAAGAACGTCGTATTTCCGGTTCCACCTGTTGTATCGAAAGTGGCAGGGCCAAGAAGTGTGGCCGCGCTTGTAATTAAAACGTTGCCATTGCATACGACCGAACCCCCAATGGATACAGGTCCGCTTCCGATGAGGCTATAATTTCCATCGACAATAACTGAATTGCTTCCGGTGCCTGTGGTTGTGCCCGAATTGTTGAGCGTTAACGAGCCGCCATTGGTAGTCGTCACATTCGCATTTTCGACAAAATTATTGCCGGTAATATTGATGCCGCCTGAGCCGATCAACTGATCGCCATTGATAGTGGTTGTGCCTGCTCCACTATTGATCGTCAGTGAATTTCCTGTTACGCCTGCAAGAGTGATATTTTCCGCGTTATTAATGAGAAAGGCGCCGATGGGTTGGTTTTGGCCAATATTACCTTGAATAGTAATGTTGCTTAATCCTGCTGCTAAAGTTAGATTAAAAGGTCCTCCAGAAGTATCATTATCAATCGTATTCATGAAGATGATGTCATGCGATGCAGCAGAGGTGTCTATTGAAGTATTGTTGATCAGGGCAACGGATCCGGTGAAAAGAACTTCATCGCTTGAGGTGATTGAGTTGCCAAGCTTTGATGTGCCTGCACCTGTTTGCATAAGCGGTCCGCTCAAGGTGAGAGTGGCTGCAACTGGCATTGTCAAGAGTCCGCTGTTGGCTATTTGTAGGGAACCCCCATTCGTTGTCGTGACAGTATTATTAAATGTGAAGGCATTTCCTGTTAGATTGATCCCCAGAGCATTCGATGTGCTGATTGCACCATTGAAAGTCGTTGTGCCATTGCCGCTGGATTGGGTCAGAAACCCTACGGTTAGATTATTGGCTGCGGCGTTGTTAGCTGAATTAAATGTTAAGGAGGTTAAGGGGGTTGTGCCGCCGACAGCTCCAGTGAAAGATAAATTGCCTCCTGTGCCTCCTTGCAAAGTCAGTGCATTTGCTCCATTCAAAGTACTTGAAAAACTAATGTTAGCGCCGGCAGATGTTCCGCCTGCATTTGTAGTATCAAAGGTTGGATTGTTTGAAATGTTTACTGGACCTGTAAGATTGATAGCGCCGCCGCTGGTCTTGATATTTCCAAGAGTATTAATGGCGTTACTTCCTGTAAAACTAATAGGACCGGTTGTCTGAACTGTGGAATTTTGATTAATGACCGAAGCTGAAGCGGCAAGGCTTGTTAATGGGGTTGAGCCACCCAGAGCTCCGGAAAAAGTTGCAGTGCCTGCGCCTCCAGTCAAAGTAAGAGCCTGAGCCCCATTGACTGTACTGCTGAACGTGATATTGGCATTATTAGAGTTAAGTTGGCTCGTTCCTGTAAGTAACACGGGAGTTGGAAATGCGAGAGGATTAGCGCCGGTAACAGTGATGTTATTTCCGATTTTTATTGAGTTTGCATTAGTGAATATCAAATTAGTCAGTGCATTGATGCCTCCAACAACTCCGCCAAACGAGATATTTCCGCTTGTTCCGGCATTCAGTGTTAAAGCTGTGGCTCCATTAAGCGTATTTCCAAAGCTGATTGTGGCTCCGGTGGCTACAGCTCCTCCATTGGTGCCATCAAACGTGGGATTGCTGGTAATCGTAGTCGGACCTGCTAGTGCGATGGTTCCACCGCTAGTCGTGATGTTTCCATTGGCATTGATTGCTGTGGAGCCTGTATAGCTTAATGCTCCGGTTGTTTTTACAGTGGAGTTTTGTGTAATGATGCCGGCAGTCGCTGACAAACTTGTCAATGGAGTGGTCCCACCGATCGCACTGCTGAAGGTTGTCGAACCTGCACCGCCGCTTAATGTTAAGTTTTGAGCGCCATCGATTGTATTGCTGAAGTTGATGTTGGCATTATTTGAGGAGATTTGACTGGCGCCGGTTAGCCTGACTGGGCTGGGGAAAGTGAGGGGATTAGCGCCGGTAACAGTGATGTTATTTCCGATTTGGATTTGGTTAGCACTGGTAAAGATCAAATTGGTTAATGGATTTGTTCCGCCTATAGCATTTGCAAATGAAATATTGCCTCCGGTTCCCGCCAGAAGAGTTAAAGCTGTTGCCCCGTTAGTCGTATTAGAAAAGGAGATATTGGCTCCCGCAGGAACTGTACCACTATTAGTGGCATCCAGAGTTGGACTATTAGAAATCGTCAATGGGCCGTTAAGACTGATGATCCCTCCGTTCGTGGTGATATTACCGCCGACGTTAATAGCGGTTGATCCGGTATAACTGACTTGGCCTGTGGTGGTATTCGATGAACTTTGAGTAATCGTTACGCCGGTGACAGAGAGGCTGGTCAAAGGAGTTATCCCGCCGATAGCGCCCGTAAAAGTTGAAGTATTAGTGCCCCCATTGATAGTCAAAGTTTGTGCGCCATCAAGAGTGCTATCAAAACTAACATTAGCATTATTTGGATTGATCGTGCACGGTCCTGTTAAAGTAACAGGACTTATAAAAGTGATGGGATTTGCGCCACTTAGTGTAATATTGTTTGCAACTTGGATAGCGCTTGCATTAGTAAAACTAAGTTGGGTTAAGGCGTTAACTGCTCCGATAGCACCCCCAAAACTAACAATTCCACCTGTGCCTGCGCTCAATGTAAGGGCGCTTGTACCATTGATTGTATTTGAAAATGATATATTTGCACCGGCGCTTGTTGCACCTGCATTTGTAGTATCAGCTACTATGGAGGTATTAAGGGTGACAGGTCCGGTCAATGTTATGGCTCCGCCGCGAGTCGTCAGATTGCCATTAATATTAAGAAGAGAGTTGCTTGTATAATTAATCGCGCCGGTTGTTGTGACAGATGAATTTTGACTGACGATAGAACCTGTCGCTGTCAAAGAGGTTAAGGGGGTTGTTCCTCCCACCGTGCCAAAGGCCATCGTAGGAGTTGTTCCTCCGTTTAAAATCAACGCATGAGCTCCATCGATCGAACTTGTAAAAGTGATGTTTGCCCCGGTGACATTTCCGCCATTAGTGGTATCGACAGTAGAATTTCCCGCCAGTGTAGAAGCACCTGTCAAAGTAACAGCGCCTCCACTGGTTGTGATATTACCGCCAATACTATTGACGCCCGTATAATGAATAGCGCCGGTTGTTTTAGCTGTCGAACCTTGGGTAATGGAAGCGCCTGAAAAAGTCAAACTAGTTAAAGGTGTGGTATTTCCAATTTGTCCTGCTATGTTTATTGTGCCGGAAGTACCTGATGTGGCACTAAAAGTGTCAGCTCCATTGAGCGTGCTGGAAAGAGAAATGTTAGCCCCCGTCAAAACGCTCCCCCCATTGGTAGAATCAAATATAGTATTTGCTGTAAGGATGGCTGGGCCGGTTACTGCAATGATGCCGCCGGCTGTTGTCGCATTTCCGCCAATATTAACAGCGATGGTTCCGGTAAGACTTATAGCTCCAGTCGTTTTGATAGTTGAATTTTGAGTAACAGTAGCGCCCGATGCAGTTACAGAAGTAAGAGCTGTTGTTGCGCCGAGCGCCCCGAATGAAACAGTGCCTCCTGTTCCACCTTTCATAGTCAAAGTATGTGCGCCATCAAGAGTACTGTTTAGGGAAATGTTTGCTCCAGCCGGTGTCGCATTTGTTGTATCAAATGTAGTATTTCCGCTTATTGTTACAGGTGTTAGTAAATTGATTGCCCCTCCTTGGGTGGTAATATTGCCTATCGTAGCTGAATTCGCTCCCAGACTGACAGATCCAACCGATGAGACAGTAGAAAGCGATATGGAAGATGCTGAAGCTTGCAAAGAGCTTATCGGCGTTGTGGCGCCGATAGCACCGCCTACGGTAATTGTTCCTGAGCCCACCTGACAGTTAAGCGTCTGCTGTCCATCAATTGTACCAGCTCCTGTAAAAATGAGATTTGCCCCTCCAACTGAACCAGATCCAGTCGTATCAAGTATTATAGGACCTGTTAAATTTGTCTTACCGCTTAATGTAAGAATACCTCCTTTAGTAGTAATATTGCTCGCAAGGCTAATCGTTCCACTCGAGTTCAAGCTCAAGTTAATTCCGTTACGAGTCATCGTTATTGCATTGAAAACCGTGATTATGCTGCTTGATGAATTGTTCGCGCAGATAGCCACATTACTTGTAGAAGTATTAATCGATGACGGACTGATGGTGAAGGATGAGCTGTTGGTGCAGTTTGATGTCACTTGGGCTAAGGTAGCTGTACCGCCGTTTGCAATTGTGACCGAATTTGGATCCAAGAGCCAATCGCCGCAACGGCCATTTTTTGCAGACGTATCAACGAATCCTTCCGAGACTCCTAATTGCATTTTGCCTGACGTTTCGACCAATCCTCCATTGCCATTTTGAGAACCGCCGCGCGTATAAATATCGCCGTCAAAAACAGTGATGTCATCCGACCAAAGAATGACTTCGCCGCCGTTACCCGTATTATAAGCATCTGCATAGATTTCGGATTGATTGTCCATGAATGTTAGATTGGCATGAGGCGAATCACCCGATCCTTGAAATTCACCGCCTATTAAGATTTGACCGCCCCCTGCATCGCCTGAAGCATCGATATAGGTTTCGGTCAAATAAATTTGATCGCCGAAGATGTGGATATTTCCACCTTTTTCATTGCAGTTGGGATTTGCCGCATCGATTGTTCCTTGAATAGTGACACTGGAATTGGCGTCGCCTTCAATACGAACCTGATTACCCGCGATATAGCTGTTGCCAATCAGACGGATGACACCATTTGATTCTTCGATTTGACTAGCCGGTATAATTCCGTCAGTATTGATGACTGTCCGAATGGCCTCTCGTGCTGCCTGCATCGAAATTTCAACCTGGCCATTAGCCGCTTCAATGGTGCCATAATTTTCAATAACAGCGCATTCTAATTCTCCATCCAAGGCAAACTTAATTAATTGGTCGCCGGTAAAATCAAGGGTGACCCGTTCTGCTGAAGCTAATACAATCTTTCCTGCTTTGGCTGTTACAACTCCTTGATTTTCAATTAATGGTGATAGGAAAACAATAAACCCTTCAGGACTTGAAATGGAGCCTTCGTTGATAATCTTTCCCGGTTTAAACCCTTTTTCAAGAAAAAAATCAAAGGTATCATTTAGGAAATCGTCATCGCGAATATTGAGAGTTGAAGCAAGAAAAGAGCCGGTATTAACTGTGGCGTGGGGACCAAAATAAATTCCATAAGGATTGACCAAAAAAACGCGCCCATTGGCCGTTAGCTGACCAAATATTTGGCTGGGGTTTTGACCTGTCACGCGATTAAGAACTGTTGAATTGGCGGAGGGTTGAATGAACTGAACATGTTCATTTTTGCCGATGTTGAATTCGGGATAATTAATAATGGTTTTATCGGAGGTGGTGATAAGCAGAGTCTGAGAATTGGGAGATTGAAAATCGGCATGACCTGACGTGACTTTGCCTTGATCGGGTAAAGCTTCTAAAGTCGAGGTTGATAGAAGTACGACGATGAAACAATATGATCGTTTTAGAAAGTTCCCTTTGATGCAAAAATGTTTAACACAAGTCATTAATCTCCTTTTGCTGCAGGGAAGGGAGCAATTCGATGTTGAATTTTTAAAAAAATATTTATGCTTTTTGTAGCATATAATATTTTTTTTAGCAAATCAGGGGAATCACTGCCGTTTTCGTGCGTGCCCGTGCCCGTGCCCGTTCGTTTTTGCCGTTCCCTTTTCCCTTTTCCCTTTTTCTCTTTCCCGTTCAATTCACGGTTTTACTCAGTGTTCGAACCATTTTAATTAACATGGATACTATCCGTTTTTCGTGGTCAAACTCTTTTATTAGAGGGTTCTGCAATTTTAAAAAAAAACTATAATAATGAACGTTTGAATAAGTGCTATCGCGAAAACAGGAAAAGGGAAAAAGGGAAAAGGGAAAGAGGACGGCAAAAACGAACGGGCGGGCACGGGCACGAAAACGGCAGGGAAAATTAGAAAGGTTGAGCAGTGACTTTTATATAAACAAAAACTTCATGGCTTAGTCTTCGATCTGTCAGAGGAAATCCTGCATCGATCCCAATATCCAGACTGTAAGGACCATTAATTCTGACTCCAAAACCAGTGCCTGTCAAGTACTTATGATCTATCGAATGCAGGAAGGTTCCCCCATGATCAACGAAAACATCAAATTGTATGATATCTTTCCAGGTAGCATCCGATGAAAAAAAGTTTTTATCCGCCAAAAAAGGAGGGGGAAAGCGAAATTCAGCATTAACATAATAACCGCTATCGCCAAGAGCAACCGCAAGAGGATAACCTCTAACGGTATTTTCGCCCCCTAAATAGATCAATTCCGGCAGAGCAAGCTTATAAGGACTCCATTGACCCGAAGCATGGAAATAAAAAAAGCAATCCTTTGGAAGAAGCTGCAAACGATTATAGTCAAGATTAGCAACTACAAATCTTCCGCCGGCTCCTTGGCGTGAACAGTTGGAATCAACGGTCTTAAGGCCTCCTAAAAATCTTGGAATGCCAAGGCCAAGTCGGAAGGTGAGATAATCTCGCGCATTGCAAGTGCTCAAATGATCGATATTAAAGCCCAAAGACAACACCCGCAGTTTGTCAAAGGAACTGCGATGCGAAAAGACAAAGTTTTGAATTTGCTTGTAATCGAAATAGGAAAAGAGATCCAAACTGAAATTGCGTGCTCTGATTAAAGCATGATCCAGTCCGATAGTGGCTATATCGGCACGTCCGCTTAAATGCAAACTTTTTAACTCTTCAATATTAAATCGTGAAGAAAGATAATCCAATTCTAAATAAGCGCCATTTCTATTTATGGGTATTATATAATTCAAATCTGTAAAATATAAAGCGTCGATAGGAAATCCAACGACTTCCGCAAGCGAAAAGAAATCTCCTTCATAGAAAAAGTTGCCCCAATCCAATCGCGCACCGACACGAGTGTTAGTGGTTAAATTTCGTCCAAAATTATTTCCATTCAGATAGAGGTGAGCGGGATAGCCATCGTTCACAGTCAAAATGACATCGCAGGTTTCAAACTCTTCCCCCTTTTCAAAAACGGCACTGACAAAAAGATCGCAATTCTCATTGAGAAGCAGTAGTGCACGCAGAAACCTATCATACTGAAGGGGTTGGTTTTGAAGGCACGCAAAATAACTTTCGATAAATTCTTTGGAATAATAGTGATTTTCAATAACCTTGATAGTGCCCAACTTTCCTTCTATAACCTCGATTAATAAAACTCCCTCTTCAACAGTTTGAGGCGGAGGATAGGCGCGGGTGAAAAAAAAGCCTTTTTCAGCATAATGTTGATCGACCAATTGGCATAACTCATAAATGCCTCCGATTGAAAGGGGATCTTCTAAACAATCCTCTAGCCAGCCAACAATGGTTTCTTCTGTGAAACAGGTATTTCCACAAATTTTAATGTTTTTGATTAAAACCTTTTGCCCTTCACAAAAAATAAGTTTTTGTTCAGGGATATCGATTTGAACTGAAGGCATTCTTTCAAAAGATGTTAAAGGACGTCCTTCATATTCTTGTTCCAGTTCCCTCTCCACTATACCGGCGCTGGGTATGACATGAGCATTCAAAGAAAAAATCCAGAAAAAAGACAAAATAGCTAATGATCGAGTCAACAATTTATTCCTTAAGAAATTTACGTCAAGTTTTAATTTTTTTTTGCATATTGCATTTTTGGGTAACACGAAGTCAACAATAATTTTTGCCGTTTTCGTGCCCGTGTCCGTTTGTTCTTGCCGTTTCCGCCTTTCCTTTCCCGCTTTTCATTCAGATAATGTACAAGATAAGTTTTCCATTCGAGAATAATTCTCCGGAAAAGGGGGAACGGCAAGAATAAACGGACACGGGCACGAAAACGGCAGGAGGCATGTGACATGCTCTTTGACAAAATATTGTGATCTACAATAGAAAAAGAAACAGGTTCAACATGCTATATCGCATCATTGTCATTCTGATAGTATTTCTTTGCTTGTATAAAGCAACCTACATGTTGTCAAAGCCTCTCGCTTCAGATGTCAATTCTATTCATCCTCCACTCGGGTTAACCCCAATACCGTGGCCAAAAGATAACGTCTATTCTAAAAAAAAGGCTGATCTTGGCCGTTTATTATATTTTGATAAAAGACTTTCTACAGATGGAACAATCTCCTGCGCGAGCTGTCATAACAAACCATGCGGATTTAGTGATTGCAGATCCTTGCCGATCGGCATCAATCATGTCAAAGGCACACGCCATAGTCCCACTGTTATTAATGCTGCTTATGCAACCCATCTTTTCTGGGATGGCAGAGCTAGCTCGCTTGAAGAGCAATGCAAAGGCCCCATTGGCAATACCAAAGAAATGACCACTGTCCATGATCTTCACGAAGCACATGCACAGTGCGCGGAAAGAGTTAATGCAATCTCCGGATACCGTTTACTTTTTAAAGGGGTATTCGGGAGTGAACAAATCTCGATCAATGAAATCGCTCAGGCTATCGCCACGTTTGAAAGGACGTTGCTTTCCGGAAATTCTCCTTTCGATCGTTACCAAGCAGGAGATCGCTCCGCTTTAACAGTTGAACAGATCAAGGGTTGGGATGTTTTTAAAAAGGTTGGATGTGTCAATTGCCATGCGGGTTTTAATTTTACTGACGGCCGTTTCCTAAATATTGGGATTGGCATGGAAGTTTCTAATCCGGACACGGGTCGCTACGGCATTACACATGCTGAAAAAGATTGGGGCGCTTTCAAGGTGCCTACCTTGCGAGAGGTTGAGCATACCGGCCCTCCCTATATGCACGATGGCAGTCTCAAATCGCTGGAAGAGGTTGTGAATTATTACGATAAAGGAGGAATAAAAAATAAAAATTTACATCCGCTCATGCGTCCTTTACATCTTTCAACCGAAGAGAAACAAGCCTTGGTGAGTTTTTTAATTTCTTTAAGCGGCGATGGCTGGCAAGATTTTCATGAACCTTCTCGATTTCCTTAGATAAATAACTTCCAAAAAATCATTTTTTTAATTATATCCTTTTATTCCGAAAAGATGAGTTATACAGCGCATATCCTAATGCGCATTAAATAAACAATCAAAGGTGCAAATAATGATGCAATGCGGTTTAACCAGCGATATTAATCAATTAGAACAAAAAATACAGACATTTAAAGTGGAGCGATCATCTTCATTTAGACAAACTAACTTGCCGGTTTTTTTCAGTAGAGCTTTAAAAAATCAATCTCAGACCCATATTTCAGTTGAAGAGATGGATCGAAAGATTGGACGCATGGTTTATCAAAAAATGATGGAGATGTGTTCAAAATTAGATTCTCATTTAGAATCCTTTAGATTACGCGAACTGGAAAGCCATCAAGCTGCTGAACTTCATGGCATAGTGCAAACCACCAAAGATATTTGGGATATACTTTTATTCAATGTGGGAACTTGTTTGGTTGTTTTAGATGAGAAAATTCTCCAGCGTGGCCATTTTACAAACCTAACGAAGCTTATACATGATGCTTTATTAAAAATGTATCAAGCGCCTCGTGATTCGCACGATTTTCCGCTGGATCACTTTATAACGATATACGAGGATACTACCACTAAAAATGCAAATGCCAAAAAAAATGAAAGGGCTGCAAATGCTTGCGGAGCCATATTCCACTATAACAAGCGAAGCAGTATGGAATTTTTTGCAATATTAAAAAAATGGAACAGTTACGATTTTAAAATACAGTTGCATGAACTAAATGAGGAACACATTGACTTGGAAATGATTAGTGAATTTCCTCATGAACGTTATTTGGCAAAATCCATCTATGTGAATGGAATCAGAATTGAAGATATCAAACGCACTTTTTTTGGAGAAGAGGGATGCCTTTTTTATGAGGTTAAAGTTAATAAAGAGCATATTATAGCGACAGGTAAAGAAAAAACACATTACTATAAAGTATTATTTACTCATATTTATTGTGCCTTAAAAGAAAAAGATACAGTAGCGGAAGATATCATTAACAAGGAATATGATAAATTTAATAAAGATAAGCATTTTTTTTGTCAGGACATATTAAAATTATGCTCAACTAATTCGTTAAGTCGCTGCGTTTTATACTTTGAAGAAGTATTCCCAAAAATTAAGCAGATTTTTAAGTTGCAACAGGTAGGGAATACAATTTCATGTCATATGGAAATTAAAGATAAAAATTCGTATCGTGTTATTTTTACTCGAGAATATAACGTTCTTGCCGAAGGAAAAATCATTGCAAATCTTATTCCCAAATGGATTGTTGCTCTAGATTCGACAAAAAAATGCGATGAGGGGGCTGTTTTGTGCATGGTCGTTCATCCCTTTGCAACTTTTAATGTATATGCTGATAAAAAAAATAAGAAATTGCTTATCGATAATCTTGGCATTGAACAGAGTAAATTTTATAGAGAAAGAAAACGCAATGAAATCAAAAATGAGCTGCAGAAAATCGAAGATTAATTCGACTTACACTTCAGTTGTAGGAGGAGAACATATGCCCCCAAGCTAATCGACTCAAAAGTTCAACCATGCTTTCTTTTTCGAATTTTTGTATGTCGCTTAGCTCTTTGTCCTGCGCCCAAGGGCAGTCCTAAACAGGTAGTGATTTTAAGACGCTAAGCAGTTAAAATAATTGCTCTAACATTGGAACAACTTATGAATATCGCTTGCCCTCGCTGCCACGCACTTACCGGCACGGGCACGAAAACGGCAGGGAACAGGAAAATTATAATTGATGCAATTTTGACAAATCAGGATTGCGTTCAGCTCCAAACTTATGTTGTTGCCAAATAGGATAAGGCTCTGACTTAGCACTGACTTCATCCAACCGTCTAATTTCCCCTTCGGTCAAATTCCAACCAATGGCTCCTAAATTGTCTAAGAGCTGCTCTTGATTACGAGCTCCTATAATTAAACTAGAAATGGAGGGTTTATGCAATAACCAATTTAATGCTACTTGAGGAATTGTTTTAGAACGTGCGCTAGCGATGTCTTCCAAAACTCCGACGATGCGATAAAGTTTTTCCCAATCGATCGGTCCCAAAGCTTCAATGTTAGCAAGGCGCGTATCAGAGGGTTGCGGTTGTCCTCTTCTATACTTACCGGAAAGAAGTCCAAATGAAAGAGGACTCCAAACCAATGTCCCAACATTCTGATCTATTCCAAATGGAATCGCCTCATTTTCCAAATCGCGCACAAGCAACGAGTAATACATCTGTTGAGAAATGAATGGCTGATATAAATAATGGTCAGCAATGGCTTGCGCTTTCATCGATTGCCAGGCAGAAAAATTAGAACTGCCAATATATCGTACTTTTCCATCATGGATGAGCTGATCCAAAGCACTCAACGTTTCCTCTAAAGGTGTTAAAGCATCGAATAAATGCACTTGGTAAAGATCAATATAATCCGTTCCCAAACGTCGTAGACTTTCTTCGCAAGCTTTAATTAAGTGCAGCCGCGATAAGCCTGTTTCATGGATGCCGGGTCCCATTCGTCCAAATGCTTTAGTGGCTATCAACACTTTGTCGCGCCGATCCTTGCCTATAGCCTGGCCAAGAATTTTCTCTGCGAGGCCTTGAGAATAAATATCGGCCGTATCAAAAAGATTAACTCCGGCTTCTAAACAGATATCTATAAGCTTGCGCGCTTCATCAACTTGTGTTTCGCCCATATATTTAAAAAAATCATGCCCTCCAAATGTCATTGTGCCAAAACTCAGCGCTGAAACTTGCAGACCCGACTTACCAAGAAACCTATACTCCATTTTTTATACCCTCTATTTAATCTGTGAAGATGGTTCCAAAAGCATTAAAAGGCGTTTAAGGCCTGCAGGATTGTTGACCTGTTCAATGAGGAGGTTTGTAGAGCCTGCTGTTGGCTTGGTTGGGCGATTGGGATAGAGAACGAGTTCCCCAAAAAATTGTTCCATATAAGGTTGTGCCAAAATGATTATCCAACCGTGATCAGAACCTGAAAATCGACCCGGAGACGTTTTTAAATCGCCGCGGGTAGGCGCAGCTCCATTGAAAGTACAATCATACGCTTCGCCTGGATCCCACCATAAATTATACAAAGAGGGGAATGCCAGGTTTAATTCGGGACCCAGCCATGTATCTTTACATGTATAAAGTAATTTAAAATTATCAACGCGAATTCCTCCAAAAGAGAGATCATTGATATAGAAAAAATGATTACGTCTTGAAGGTCCTTTACTCAATATATAGTCACTGTTATCGATTCCATCAAAAACAATAGGTTTTCCATTATTGTCTTTCCAGATATGTGAGGGGGGCGTTCCCCCGGCAAGTTTGACAAATGTTGGCCACCAGTCCATATGCGACATCATTTGATTTGCCACTGATCCGGGCTTAATATGACCGGGCCATCTGACAAGCGCAGGGCAGCGAAAGCCTCCTTCAAAGCTCGTTCCTTTCATTCCACGGAATGGCGTGTAGCCTGCATCAGGCCATGCATCAATCCAAGCGCCATTATCAGTGGTCCACACAATAATTGTATTTTTGTCGATGCCCGCATCGCGCACTGCCTGCAAGACTTGTCCGGAATTGTCATCCAGTTCCATGAGAGAATCGAGATAATTTCCGCCTGCTTGCGATTTACCTTTGAAGCGAGGTGAAGGATTATTTGGATTGTGAACTTTCATGAAGCAGACATACATAAAAAAAGGTGCATCATCTTTAGCATGTTTTTTGATGTAATTTACGACGTCTTCACGAATGAGATCATCAATTGTAGCCAAATCATCATAATCGAATTTCTTTTTCATCACTTTTGGAAGTTGTCCAGATAAACCTTCCCACTCGCTTAAGTCAATTTTGTTCCACGCTTCCATAAAAGCTTTATTGTGGATTGGAAAATCGGGTTGCAAAGGGAGATAGCCGTAGGCATAAACACCTGCATAATAGGGAAGCATGTGTTTCATTTCGTCAAAACCGTGCTCGGTCGGAAAATTTTTAGGCTGATCCCCTAAATGCCATTTACCCCATTGCGCTGTTCGATAGCCAAGTTTTTTAAGGGCTTCGGCAACAGTCGGATCCTCTTTTTCCAACCCATTGACATCTCCCGGAGCTAAAACTGTTGAAAGAGCTGTGCGCAAGGGGATCCGTCCTGTGATAAACGAAGCCCTTCCGGCTGTGCAGCTAGCTTGTCCGTAATAGTTTGTGAAGCGCATCCCTTCCGCAGCCATGCGATCCAAATGGGGAGTCAAGCAGCCGCGCGTTTCGCCCCCTCCATAGCAGCCAAGATCGCCCCAACCTACGTCGTCGGTCATAATCATGATGATATTAGGTTTTTTTGCCTGGCCGTTTGGTTTTTTTTGCTCTTGCGCACTCTGTTCATCGTTATTTGTTTTTTTTGATTCTTGTGCTTCGATCGAACTGGTGGAAAACAGGACTAACATTCCTATGCTCAACGAGCATACATAACGAATGAATGTAGGCATAGACGACTCCACTTTGATATAACCTGCATATATCAAAAAAATAATTATTTATGAATAGATGAATTAATAGACTAGATAGACATTATAAGTTTTTTGGAATGCGGCGACTTGCCGCACTCCAAAAAGATGCATTAAACACCATTAATAAGGTTGAATTGGATCGGATTGGTATTGTCCTGGTACGTATGGATATTGTGGAGGAGGATATTGTTGAGGAACGACATAAACAGGATTAGAACCCTGATTGTTATTGCTTTCATTGTTTTCGCCTTGTTGATAGCCTCTTTGATATCCATGTGCAGCACCGCTGCCATATCCGCCACTACCCCCCCAGGGAGAAGCTGCGTTTCGTTCTTCTTGTTCTGGAGTTTGTGAGCGTGATCTTTCTCCACCGCCTCTACCTCCACCTTCATTCCTTTCTTCGCGTGCAATTAAGGAAGTGTTTGAGGTATAAGCACTTAGCGTTGTTGATAAAAGGGATAATGAAAGAATAAAAATAGAATTTCTTAATAACGGTTTTAGTTTCATATACAAAACCTCCATTAAAATAAATTTCCTAAACAAAAAATAAATAGTTATACATATTTATTTATAATACATAATCAATAATTTAATCAACTTGATTCAAATAAAAAATAAAGTTGTCGAAATGTATTTTACAAGTGACTGATACATAGTACAATAAGCATTAATATGTCTCGACTTATCAGATGAAAACAGGAAATAGGGATCCTGCCGCCGAAGGCGATCCTATTATCCTGTTTTTTTCTAAAATCTGATTTGTGCTCTTGCGGTTAAAAAATATTTAAACATTTTAAAATACAATATTTAAAGAACAATCTAAAAAATGGATGCATAAATTTTTATATTTGCCTGCTACAGTACCAGCAAGGGGTCCGCGCTGCTGAAAAACAGGCAAATTTCCGGACCACATAATTTCATACCCAACATTAAGCAGCATATTATCCTTAATGGCATATTCAAAACCTGTTCCGATCCGCCATTGACTTCCCACAGGAAAATCAAATGTTCGCTCTTTTTTTGTTACAGCGCTGGAATCGAAGGCAGTGCCGGCTGATACTTTTAAACAAGGATCATACAAATATTCGAGACCTAAAGCAGCATGCCAAGTATCTTGAAATTTTTCCACGACAGTTAAAGAAACGGCATCGGGTGTATTTAAAGAGATGCTTACGCGACCGAAACGCGACCACTGCTGCCATCCCAGATTTCCCAAAACAACGAAAGGGCAATTCAATTGATGATAGAAGCTAAACATGATGGTATTAGGCACATTGGCATGGATTACGACATCATTTAGGGTGATGCCGGTGCGGGCAACGATAGCCTGTAATGTAGGGCCTACATTTTTAAATTTAGGTTTATCTTTAAAGCGGAGCTTGACTTCTGACAAGTATTGAACTCCGAAACGTGTATTACAATCGAATTCATAAAGAATCCCAACATTGGCTCCATATCCAAAAGTGTTATCCATCACTTTTAACACACCATCAGGAAGGCCATCCAATACGTTATTAATGGCTGAATGTTGATTAAAGATGGCATACATGACATTAAGGCCTACTCCAATCGATAGGCTGTCGGTAAGACGGTAGGCAACACTGGGAACAAGGGAAAACCCTTCCATCGTTGATTTAGTCACATAAAAACGTCCCGCCCATTTTTTTCCATAATTCAAAGCCGCTCCAAAGTAGCCAAGATTTCCGATGCCGAACCGAAGATCTTCTCCGCATGGGATCACAGCAAAAGAACTTCCCGAAGGAAACCAAAAACTGGAATTTCCGCCAGGGCCAAACGTTGTCGTTTGAGAATTAGCATCAAATTTGAAATTAGTATAATAGGGCATGACACCTAGTTGAAGTTGAGGACAATCAATGCGAGTCATTCCCGCCGGATTTGTAAACACTGTCGATGGATCTTCTGCACGTGCGGCCCAGCCAGCAGTTGCTAATCTGATTTCAGGCGTGGCTATTTCATAGCAAACGACACCCCCCGCAAAGGCTTGCACAGAAATAAGCAGTTGCAAGCTGACCAATAAGAATATTTTTTTCATGGATCAAATCCTGTTTAAACTTTATCGGCCAACATACAACGCACTTGCAAGCAAGTAAAGAAAATTTTTAAAGCCTCCTATTTCATAGAAAAAAACAAACAAATTAAATATACTTGTTGAATTAAATATATTAGGAACAAATATGAAACATGATATCCACGCATCCTCTCCTTTAGGTAAAAGTACCAACTACATTGAAACTTATTCCCCACATTTTCTTTTTCCGATTTCAAGAATGGTAGCTAGAGACAGAATCGGACTTCAATTGCAGATACCTTTTGAGTACGGAGCAGATCTTTGGACCGGCTACGAATTGTCATACTTAAATTTAAAGGGAAAGCCGCAGATTGCGTTGGCGGAATTTTCCTTTCCCCACACAAGCCCTAAAATTGTCGAATCAAAATCATTCAAACTTTATTTAAATTCGTTTATTCAATCTTCATTTGATTCTTTAGCAGCGGTTCAAACAGTGATTCAAAAAGATTTGACCGATGCTGCGCAAGCGTCGGTTCAAGTGAATCTTTTTTCACCTGAGCAATTTAAAAAAAGATCGTTAGAAGAATTCAAAGGGGTGTGCTTGGATTCTTTGGATGTAGAAACCAATGTTTACCAAGTTGATCCCAATTGCTTGAAAATCGAATCTCGACAAACTGAAAATGAAACAGTCTACACTGATCTTTTCAAATCGAATTGTTTGGCTACAGGGCAGCCCGATTGGGGATCTATATCAATCCGTTATTCCGGTCAAAAAATCAATCATGAGTCTTTATTAAAATATTTGATCTCCTATCGAAGCCATAGCGGTTTTGCCGAATATTGCGTTGAACAGATTTTTTGCGATCTCTTAAATCGCTGTCACGCCAAAAAGTTATCTGTTTATGCGCGGTTTACACGCCGAGGGGGCTTGGATATTAACCCTTTCCGTTCCAATTTTGAGCATCCTCCCGTTAACGAAAGGCATCTTAGGCAATAATTTGTTTAACGGCGGATAGCCAAAAAAAGGCAATTCACTTAGCTTACAGATGAAGGGAGGGCGCAAGTATGATGCCCAAATTATTGCATATTATTGCGACTCCGCGAGAGGAAAGCTCCCGTACACTTCAGATTAGCGAACCCTTTCTCGAGATTTTTCAGCAAAGGCATCCCGACTATGTGATCGATGAATTAAATTTATCCAAAGACATATTACCCTCGCTTAATGTGAAACGGGTTGATGGAAAATACATCCTTTTAGAAGGCAAGGCGCTGCAAGGTGAATTAAAATATGCTTGGGAAGAGGTGATTCAACATATCGATCGGTTCCTGTCGGCTGAGATTTATTTAATCAGCACTCCCATGTGGAATTTTAATATTCCTTATATGTTGAAACATTATATCGATATCATCGTACAACCGACCTATCTTTTCCGCTATACCAAAGATGGTGTCGAGGGGCTGGCCAAAAATAAAAAAATGATTATCATCACGACTCGTGGCGGAGAATATGAATCTGAAAAAGCAAAAACCTTTGACTTTCAAGAATCTTATTTAAGGACCATTTTTGGATTTGTGGGTATTAGCGATGTCACATTTATCAAAGCCGAACCGATGGACCTCGGCATTGAAATTCAACACCAAAAACTGCAAGCCGCTCGAGAAGAAGCTAAAAAATTGGCTGCTAACATATAGGTTTTAAATGCCGCGAGACATTCCAATCGGAAATGGGAATATCTTGATCGCTTTTGATAAAAATTATCTTCTGCGCGAATTTTATTTTCCGCACGTTGGCGAAGAAAACCACACGAAGGGAGAGGCATTTAGGTTTGGAGTATGGGCAAATGGCCATTTTAGTTGGATTCCTGATGGATGGTCGATAAAGATGAATTATCTCGACGATGCTCTGGTCACTCAGGTGGAATTGGAGAATAAACAGCTTCAATTGCGCATCGTTCTCAATGATCTGGTGGATTTTCATGAAAATATCTTCATTAGAAAATTTACTGTGCACAACCTTTCTAAAGAAGAAAAAGAAATCCGTTTATTTCTTGGCCATGATTTTTACATCTATGGCAATGAAATTGGAGACACAGCTGTTTTTCGACCTGAACTGAGTTGCATTTTACATTACAAAGGAGAGCGCTATTTTTTAATCAATGTCTATGCCAATAAAAAATTTGGCATCGATCGTTATGCAACCGGCAATAAAAAAACAGGGAGTTATGAAGGCACCTGGAAAGATGCTGAGGATGGCTTATTAAGCGGAAATTCTATCGCTCAAGGATCTGTCGATTCAATCATTGGCATTCCCTTGAAAATTCCGTCCGGTTCATCCGATGTTTGTTATCAATGGATCTGCGTAGGAAAAAATTGGGAAGAGGTCAAAGCCCTAAACGGGACCATTGAAAGCAAGAATCCTGAAAAAATTCTGAATCGCACATTGAATTATTGGAAGTTGTGGGTGAATAAGGAAAGACTAGATTACAAGCTTCTTCCGGAAAAGGTCGCGCATCTGTATAAAAAAAGCCTTCTGATAGCCCGAAGCCAAATTAATAACTGCGGCAGCATCGTGGCAGCTAATGATTCCGATGCCGTTTATTTTAATCGTGACACCTATAGTTACATGTGGCCGCGCGATGGGGCTTTGGTAGCCTATGCCATGGATTTAGCAGGGTGTTTAATCACAGATAATTTCTTTAATTTTTGCGCAGAGATCATCGAGAAAGAGGGTTACTTTTTGCATAAGTACACTCCTTCAGGCTTTGTAGCTAGCTCCTGGCACCCTTGGCTGCACGAAAAAAAACCTCAGTTGCCTATTCAAGAGGATGAAACAGCCCTTGTGGTTTGGGCCCTTTGGAATCACTACAAAGTCTCCAGAAATATCGAATTCATTAAACCGCTGTATAAACCTCTGATCAAACGAGCGGCTGATTTCATGATCAATTATCGCGATATGAAGACCGGCCTTCCATTGCCAAGTTATGATCTATGGGAAGAACGACAGGGCGTTTTAACTTTTACCTGCTCAGCTGTATATGGAGGACTGATCGCAGCTGCTAATTTCACTGAAGCCTTTGGCGAAATTGAATTGTCTCAAGAATACCGCGAAGGGGCTAATCAGATTCGTCAAGGGATGGACCGTTATCTTTATTTGGAAAAAGAAAAACGATTTGCCCGCATGATTAATTTTCACAAAGATGGTTCGATTGAAGTCGACGCAACGGTTGATGCCAGCCTGTATGGAATATTTGCATTTGGAGCCTATTCAGCTGATGACGAAAAAGTAAAAAATACCATGGAACAGGTGATTAATAGACTTTGGTATAAGGGGGGCTTAGCACGCTATGAAAACGATTCCTATTATCGCTTTAGCCAGGAAGGACCTGGCAACCCATGGTTTGTGACAACCCTGTGGATTGCTCAGTATTATATTGCCATTGCAAAACAAGTAAAAGATCTAGATAAGGCTTTACATATCTTGGAGTGGGTAGCCGACCATGCCTTAAACAGTGGAGTATTAGCCGAGCAAATAAATCCCGAAACGGATGAACCCCTTTCAGTTTCTCCTTTAACTTGGAGTCATGGCACCTACATTGCCGTAGTTCAAGAATATATCAATAAAAGGATAGACTTGGAAAGATGTCCCAACTGCGGTCATCCCATCTTTTCCAAACACATTCATTAATTGTTGAGTTAATGCTTGCATTTTGATCGTTAAGGATATATGTTCTTAAAAGAAATTTTATAGCAATGAGGTCAACATGCAAGCAGAACCGGTCAATTCTTTTAAAACAATTCCCCCCAACAATTTTTTGGCGCCCCTTCCTGCACGAGGCGGCCAAATTGCTACTAAGTCTGGCTCTTTGCGCTCAACGATTGTACGTTGGCGCAGTTCTGAAGATTTTAAACGAACGTCGTTTGATGAAATCGTTTCCGGAAATTTAACTCAACTGTCAAATGTTGATTGCAACCTAGCGCGAACGCAAACAGGTAAAATCATTGCCAAAGGTTGCTATTTAGATACAGTAGCGTCAAAGCATGTCGAACTAATCGATTGTGAAGGCAAAATTGTCAAAGCATCTTCCGGCAGTGCAATTGTTGTAAATTCAGAAAAAAATCCAACGACAGCATTTGAAAAAATTGAGGCCAAAGTTCTAATAACTCTAAAAAAAATCCGTGTGACACAAACAGTTCAGTGTACTGAAGGAAAAGTTTTGGCTAAAGATTGCGTATTAAATAATGTAACCGCGCGTGATGGGATTAAATTCAAAAATGTAGCTGTACATAATTGCGAAGCACGCTCTGGGGAAATTAAATACATTTGCAAAAAGAAGCGTCTTACTAGTCATAATCTCTTTGCCGCAAATAAAATTTTTTTAAAAAATGTTAATGTCAAAGAAAAGGTGGAAAGTAAAACTTCATCATTAAAAGCAAATATATGCAAACTGAATGAAGTCCATGCCGTTGGAAAAATTTCCTTGATATGCACAAGTGCTGAGAAGGTTTTTTTGACAATCGTTAATGGAGAACCGGGATTAGTTCAATTGCATGATAGCACCATCAATAGTGATTTAATCATTGAATATAAAGATTCGATCACCCCTGTCAATTACTTGACTGAAGGGGAACTTTCAATCTATTCGTCTGAAAAGCATTTTAATATTACATGCGGTGATATGCTCAATTTAGAAGCTTCTTTATCTTCTTTGAACAAGGATATTTTTGCTGAAGGCACCAAAGGAAAAATTAATAATAAAAATTATGTCTTTACCAAAGGAAAATTTGTTCTCTTAGCTTCTTCGGAAGAAAATTTACTACAAAAGGATGCGATTTTAGTTCGCATTACTGGTGGTACGATTATTGAAAACATCATTTTCAAAGGATTCGAAGATCAAATTAAATATGAATTGGATTCCTTATTGCTTGGTAATATCGAATTCATAGATTGATATTACATTGTTGCATAAATGACCGCTGAAAAGGTGTGTTTTACACCTTTTCAGCGGTCATTTATGCAACAATGTCTAAAACCACAACTTCTCACTTGCCCATATCTATTTCTGAATTAAATCCGCCTTAATAGAAGGCTAGAATAGAAGGCTAGAAAATGCATTCATTATCAGCTGAGTTGTTATATCACATTTATTCATTTATTCCATTAGTCGATAAAATTGTTATTTTGCCAAAGATCTCTCGTATTTGGCGTTCGATTACTGATGAGATGGTTCCTGCAAAAACTTTTTTAAAAAGCAACGGTGTTTACTATAACGAAGCTGACTTAGAAATGATTAGAAAAATAGCTTTTAAAATAAATTTTATTTCTTCAATGAAAGCAACTACTTATAAATTTAAATCATCCTCTTTTAATACCGATCTCGAGGCAAAAGCTCAGTTCCTAAATAAACAAACATTCTATTTAAATTATAACAATACAAAAAACTTAGCACAATTAAGTTTGCTGATGGACTATCGCTTTTATTTGGAATTTTCTCCAATAGTTAATATAACTTGGAATCCTGAAACGATGAAGATAATTATTGCTAATGGAAAATGGAGAGATTATCGTGCTTCTTATCGGATGAAATTCAACATTCGACAACTTTCTTATCAAAAAGAGATGCTCTCAAATGACTTTATTTGGTCTTTTTGCAGAGAACGCATTATTAAAAAGAGAGGTTTGTTTTCTTGGAAAGGCATACAAATTGCAGAAAGTCCACCGTGGAATATGGAAAGTATTATTTGGGAGGCTATCAATTTGGAATCAAAGGTGTATATCTTGTATCTTGTTCACTTAAATTTGATAGCCATTGCAAAAACTAGTATTAATGAGATTGAAGGGAAAGGATTATCATTTGGATGTAATAAAAATGGCCGCATCTTAGAATCAAATAAGAATTTGGAATTAAATCCTAATGCTGTTGATCAATCCATCAGTTTGATTTTAAAAGTTAAAACAAAACAAGTCTCTTATGCGATTGTTAAGGCTTTAATTTGGGAATCAAATGATTCTACTATCTTAGGAACACAAGAGTGGAGGATAGCTGATTTCATGCGGTGGTCAGTTTTTTCGGTAACAGCTGAAAAACTCGCACAACAATTGAATCTTGAAATTTGTCATCTGCATTGCATGAAAGAAAAGGTAAAACAAAATTTTTTTATCGAACTTTCGAAATAAAAAGTTTTCGGCGCTATTCCCTGCCGTCCTGCCGTTTACGTGCCCGTGTCCTGTTTCTCATTCAGATAATCTGCAAGATAGGTTTTCTTTTTGAGAATTATTCTTCGGAGAACGGGGAACGGCAAGAACAAACGGCATGGGCACGTAAGCGGCAGGGAAACTAAGCAAAAAATACTTTAAGATGGTTTAAGCTGGTTTCCATATTAATACCTGGTCCCATAACAGGTCGAAAAATATCACCGAGTTCTTTTAATCTAGCTGGTACAGTCTCAATATTGAATTTGCTTGAATCCAACCCTTTTTTAACTTCTTCCCACAGCAGCGGCGTTGAAACGCATGCTCCGGGTCGCGGTCGAACAGAATAAGGTGCGACTAATGTTTGCATGGAACGGTTCTGCAGGCAATCAAGATAGATTTTCTTGGGTCTTTTTGCGGGATTTCTTTCAAGAGATGTGATCTTTGGGTATCTACGATTTACAATTGTAGCAATCACTTCCGCGAATTGCCGGGACTGGTCGTAATCATATTTGGCATGCAATGGCATAAAAATATGCAGCCCTTTGCCGCCCGAAGTTTTGCAAAAATGTTTAATACGTGCTTCATCTAATATTTCATGGATGGCGTTAGCTATTACAATGACTTGGTCGAAAGCGATGTCGTGCGGATCAAGATCGATGACACAAAAATCTGGGTTGTTAAGATGTCCCAATCTGCATGAAAACGGATGAAGGTCTATGCTTCCCAGATTAATGGCATAAAGTAGTCCTGAAAGATTATCAATCAAAAGATAATGAATGGTTTTGTTTTCATGTTTAACAGCGGCTGTTTTAATAAATTTAGGGAGGGCAAAATTGATCTCTTTTTGATAAAACCCTTCCCCATTGATTCCATCAGGAAAACGGTACAAGACAATAGGCCGATCTTTTAAATAGGGGAGAATATAAGAACCCACGGTTTCATAATAAGCAATGAGATCCCCTTTGGTATATTTCTCTTTGGGCCAGTAGATTTTGTCTAAGTGTGTCAATGAAAGTCCATTCGATTTATTATTACTTTTTTTTAAAGATGCGCTGGGCGGAGCTTTATCGACTGTCTCCTTCTTTACCTCTTTAGGATGTTTATCCTCTCGAAGACCATGGAAAATGGGTTGCCGCATAATATTATCCTTTGTCCACTCAGCAAAAGACACTTCGCACACTAATAATGGCTTAGTCCAAGTGACAGCTTCGTTGGGCTTTGGCTCTTTTGCAAAGGGGCATTTGGTTTGAATTAAAGGTTTCAATTGTTTGTAAACATCATCTAAAAGAGATTGATTAAATCCTCCGCCAACATGTCCTGCATACATTAATTTTCCTTCCTGATAAAAACCGGCAAGCAACGCACCAAATTTTTTGCGACTTCCACGAGGTTCTGTAAATCCACCTATTACAACTTCTTGCCGTTGCAATGTTTTGATCTTTACCCAATCCTTGCTTCGTCGTGATTGGTAAGTACTCGAACTTTTTTTTCCAATGATTCCTTCGAGCCCTTTTTTTGCCGCTGCGTTAAAAAAAGCGATCCCTTTTCCGGTAATGTGTTTGGTCATGCGAATCAGGGGTAATGAAATCTCTTGAATCAATTTTTGCAAGATCTCTTTCCTTTCGATCAAAGGGCGTTCACGCAGGTTTTGTCCATCTTGATAAAGGAGATCAAAGACATAAAAAAATAAGTTTCCTTTTCTTGTTTTTTGATAATTTTGCATCAATTGAAAATCAGATTTGCCTTCCCGATCCACAACGACCAATTCTCCATCCAAAATCACTTGTCCGGGAATTTTTTTTAAGCTATCGGCAATGGCGGGAAATTTTGAATTCAGGATATTAAAGAGGCGCGATTTAAGTTCTACTTTACCTTTATTAATGTAAGCAATGGATCGATAGCCATCCCACTTGATTTCAAAAAGCCAGTTATCATCATTAAACGGTTTGTCTACTGACGTTGCTAACATGGGGGGGATTTCTTTTGGCATTGGTGTGGATTTTTGCCGTTTTTTTTTTAATGTGCCCGAAGAACTATCCTCTTTTTTTATTAAGAGCCATTCATTCCCTTTTTCACTCTGCTTTAATTTGATCAGCAGAAAGCCGCCTGATAATTTTTCACCATCTAAAATCAGATCGAGATGACCTTTCTTCAATCCTTTCCCGATGATATCTTCGGCCTCTTGTCGTGAAGAGGCTCCGGCAACAGTATAAGTGCCTTGATCCCAGATGGCGACTGTGCCTGCTCCGTAATTTCCTTTAGGAATCACTCCTTCGAAATACTGATAATCAAGGGGATGGTCTTCGACTTGAATAGCTAATCGTTTGTCTTTTGGATTGAGTGAAGGACCTTTAGGGATGGCCCAGCTTAAAAGAACGCCTTGATGTTCTAATCGAAAATCATAATGAAGATGGCTGGCATCATGTCTCTGGACGCAAAAGCGCAAAGAGCCTTTCGATTGTTTCTTTTTCGCGGCTGGTTCGCGGCTTTTTTTGATATTTCTTTTTGCTCTATATTTTTTTAAACCCATGTTTAAGCGGCTTTATGAGCTTTTTTTGAGGATTTTTTCTTTTTTAAGCTGGCTTCAAGAAGAGACATGATGTCATGAACTTTGGTTGGTTTAGGTTCTGCAGTTTTTGGATGGGCGGGATGGCGTCCTTTAGCTTTTTGCTGGATGATTGTTTTCATGTCTTCAACATAAGTATCTTTGTAATCTTTGGGATTGAAAGAGGATGTGAGCTGATTAATTAATTTAAGCGCCATATCCATTTCTTTAGTATTGACTTTTCCTGTGGCGGGCAAATCTAGATCTTTGGGCGGCAGCAATTCGCTGTAAAATCTCAACTCGATCAAAACAATAGCATTATTATAAGGCTTAATAACTGCCAGATGCTCACGGTTTCTTAAAACATACCTTGCTAATCCCACTTTTTTGGATTTTTTCAATGCTTCGCGCAACAATCCATAAGCGCTTGACGCATTTTTGCCTGGTTCTAAGTAGTAGGGTTTAATGTAATAAACCGAATCAATTTCATCCTCATTGATAAATTGAATGATTTCGATCGCTTTAGCTTTTTCTAAACTTGCACGGGCAAAATCTTTTTCATCGAGAATTACAAATTCCCCTTTTTTATATTCATAACCTTTAACGATCTCTTGCCAGGGAACTTCCTTTTCTTCATGCTTGCATATCCGGGCATAACGGATTTCTGAAAGATCCTTTTTATGCAACATGACAAATTTCAATTCTTGATCGTGGCTAGCCATGTACATATGCACCGGAATATTGACTAAACCAAAGCTGATAGATCCATTCCATAGCGCGCGCATAATTCCCCCATATAATGAATGACTCTTATTGCCCTTAATCTCACCTTGAAATGCATTTTCTATTTTTGCAAGCTAAAACCTACTTAAATATTAAAAAAAATATTTTTCTTCTTTTCTCTTTTTGGAGGTTCGGCTATACATCAACTTTTGTTTTTAAAGTTTCACAACGCAAACACAGGATATGTAGTTTATGTTAAACAACATCTTTCGTCTGTTTTTACTCAGTATGCCGCTATGCGGCGCGTTTGGCTTTGCTGATAATATTCAAGGAGATAGGGAGCAACCCTCTCTTTATAATCAATCAAAACAATCTTCCGTCAATACGTGGGGATGCTCACCCGATTGCAAATGCGGTTGTAATCAAGGACTTCCATGTACCTGTGGTTCAAAAAAATATAATCAAGTTCAAGAAGACGTTTACAACCAAGAGAATCGCAATGATACGGGTGATTTTGGCGATTATGACTGCTGTGGTGACGATGATCCATTCAACGGAGGAGCACCTCCACCCTATTATCATGTGCCCTCCTATGATAGGATCATTGCTGAAGAATGCGGATTATGCGGAATCTGGTTGCCCGAAGAACCCGTTATTTTTAGACCCCTATTGGCCGATCCTCGTCAAATTACCTATTCGACAGGATGGCGCTTTAATGATCAGGTATGCGTCAAAAATATCATCGATGTCTCTTTTGGAGATACCATTCCCATTTACCGCTGGTTTCATGTATGGCCTTATTGCGGTGATTTGCAAATTGAACTTGAAGGTGCTCTTTGGGCAATTTTCGATCCTCTACACGACTCTTCGCCGCTGATCAATGCAGATTATTTTGGAGGGCTTACTTTAACTTATGGTTTTGATGACTGGGCTTTTCGTTTGAGAGGGTATCACATCTCTTCCCACCTTGGGGATGAATTTTTGCTGAATCATCCTGGATTTGACCGCAGAAATGCCAGCGCTGAGTTTGTCGACTTCTACATTTCATGGGATTGGATTCCCGAGATTCGTTTATATTCAGGCATGGGCTATACAGTTGGAGAAGATGAAGAATTCCATACGGGAAGATGGTTTGGCGGGATCGGCACCGAGGTAAGACCTTTAGGCTTAGGGTTTACAGATTGGTGCAATTCGCTATATGGCGTGCCTTTCATTGGCATGCACTTTCGCTGGAATAAAGATTTTAAACATCATATTGATTCCACCTATGTTTTAGGGTATGAATGGGGTAAGTTCTGTGGCTTATGCCATAGAGTGCGCATCTATATTGAATATCACGATGGATATTCTTTGGAGGGGCAGTTTGCTAAGTGTGCAACCAATTATTTTAGCCTCCGCGCTTCATACGGATTTTAAACAATATTCGGAAGCATAGGCGATCTTCGACCTGTGCTTGTTTTGATACATATGTCAATTCCTCAAAAAGAGCTTGATGAAAAGGACTTTATTAGAGAACCTTCTCCAAAAAGTCCTTTTCCTATGTGGTTATGGTTTGCCATACTAACAGCGTTGCTTGCTTTACTATGGGGCGGCAGCTCCTGGTTTTCTTCCATTTGGCAGCAAAAAATTGCTGAAAGCCCTTTTCTCCAAGTCACAAATCGACAATTTTCAGTTTTTTTATGGCAATTTCCAGAATATATGCGAGTCAATTCCAAGGCTAAAAGCAGCTATTTGCCGGGATTTCAATATGAAGATAAAGTGAGCGTTTATCCTGCTTTGGCAGATCAATTTATAGCAGCTCCGCCCGATTTGATTTTTCTCTACCACGTTTGGCACCGCTTGGTAGGGGAAGAATACTCACCCCGCAAGATTTCGCCCGATGAGTTTAAAGAATTTCTCGAGTATGCCGAGGAGTGGCAGCCGAAATATTGGCATGACGCTCCAAAAAGTTATGTCGAATTGTTAAAAAATTTATCGGGTGATGCAAAAAAAACTGATGATTTGGACGTTCTTCCTACATTGCCACTTCAAGTTAAACAGGCGTTTCAAGGTTGGAAAAATTATTTTAAGGAGGGTCTTGAGATCAATAAGTTGCGTCCAACCTATGAACAAGTCGAATCTTTTTTAGAATTGCATCCCCATTATGCGCGTAATTATTGGCGCAATATTCTTTATGAATCAACACCAGGCTATCTCTCCAGTTTTTACAAACGTTCGGCTGACTCAAAATCAGAAGTTCCATCCGAACAGATTGCTCCCTTTCTTCGGGTAGCTCTTTTTAATTTCTTAAAGTCTAAAAGAGAAGCATCCCTCTAAAAAAACTTGATTGTTATAATAAAATAAAAAAATATCATTTTTTATATTTTTTTAATGGAGATTAAATCTGTATTTTTAATTTTAAACCTTAATATTTGCTTACAAAGCCTTCATCATAAACGGGTCCATTTTTACCGATGGGCAAAGTCCCTTTAAAAAATTCCCGATAAATCTTCAATCCTTGCTCAGCATTTTGAATGCAATAAAAACAATTGCTTATCCATTCAGAGCCTTTAATTGTGCCTGTTTCCAGATTGCAACGAAAACGGCTAGTCAACTTTTCATGCCAATATTCTGTTTCACCAAATAATAAAATTGGATGGGAGGGCGCCGATCCAACTTTTCGTCGGACCTCTTCAAGGCAGAATTCGAAATCGGTGCCAATGCCTCCTGTTAAAAAAATGGGAAAATCCAAATTAAATTCTGCTTGTCGCTCGACCAATTTATCCAAGCGATAGGTCATTTTGGCTTGGACGTAGGGATTTTGCTTCTGCTCATTAATAACTGAAGAATCTTTTTGTCGAAAATCGATAATATTGGCGCACGATAAAATATTTAATTCTTTAGCGACCCGATTTCCCACTTCCATGGCACCGGGGCCTCCACCGGTTACTAATGCTAGAGGAGTATTTTTATGAAGAAGAGGATGGGTCATTTCGTTGCGCATGTCAAGGATGCCTTGCATCAATAGGCGTAGCTCTTTTTCAAAGCCGCCCTCAAAAAGATTCGATCCATAAATGCCGAAGACGGTCGATTTCAGATAAGCATCTATCTGCTTTAAGGGTACGAACATGCCGGCATCGCGGTCGGGCTTTTGGCTATATTTTAAGATGGTTCCTGTGCTTTGATCGACCCAATAGACAGGAATTGCAAATTTTTCAAGATCGTGCAACAACGCACGGTCTTCCGATGAAAAGAAATTTTGATGCGATTGCGAGGGATATTGAAAATAGATCCCTTTCAAATAGCGTTGAACTTGATCGCTGAGAAGCATCCTTTTCATTAATGGAGAAGGAAAATAGCGCGTTAATAAAATCCCTTGGCTGGTTATATATCCATCATCGATGCTTTTTAAAAAAGGATAAGAAGGCTGTTGTTCGATAAATCGTTCCACCATTAAAGCTTGCCGTGTCCCTTGCGAAATGCCGGGGAATTCGTGTATGCGGGTTTCACGCATAACCCAGTCTTCAGGTTTTAGATTTAACATCTGCGTTCCCTTGACGACAAATACAGCAGCTCGAAATTCTTCAGGCTTAGGTGCGGTATCAAAGGCTTTAAACAGGGTATTACTATCTTCAAGGCATGTTTGCAGCTGATCCCGATCGGAAAAAAACACATATTCTCGATAGGGCTCTAATGTATAAAACTCCAAAGGAATGTCGGTTAATTCCCTTTTACTTTTACCGTATAATTCATAAATATCCCCTGAAGCGGTCGTATCGGGTTGTAAAATACAGGCACTGGTATGATGATAGCCTTGCGATAGCAAGTTATCGACGACATGGCCAAAGACTGTTCTGATATGCAAAGGGAGGGTGCGGACGAGAAGGATTTCGTCTTCATCGATATTGCGCGGTAGATTGACTTTCCATTCTTGATGCAGCCTCAAAAGATCCCGCACACGGGAATTGTTCACTAAAGCCTTTGCCAATGTAGGTAAAAATCCATGGATGGATTCATCATAAACAATCCTTCCATTTTGCAGCGTAAGATAGGCTACAGTGCGTCCATCCACTTTATCGAGAATCAAATCATTGCTGCCATGCAAACCACCTAACGATAGCAGAGTCTTGCCCCACCGATCGGAACGGCCGAACATGCGCGATAAATATTCAGGATCGCGCACCCGCCGTCTTTCATCCGCTGCAAACAGCCTTCCAATGTAGGCTCCTACAGTGAGATAGCTTAATAGTTCTACACCTAATGCTCCGATGGCCCTAAGTTGCACTTTAACTTGCGCACATCGATTTTTCTGATCTAATTCATATTCGGTCCCAACTCCATCAAACCCAATCTGTGCAATAGTGCTCTTCAAATTAAAAAAGATGAATTCTTTAGGTATTTGAAAGCCAACAAATTTTGCCGGAATATTTTCGATAAAAACCGTTGCTTCTGCTGTTTTGGGGGATGTGCGGACTAGTTGCGTGATTGTGCCATCAGCAGTGACAAGATCGTAGTTTTTAAGATCTAAAAATGGTTCAGCTTTCTGTTGAGAGATCATAAATGTCTTTATTCTTTCTAAAAGGTTCATTGTATGCTCGATAGAGTTAAAGAGAAAAGTAAAAAAGCGGAATATTTTTACAGGGCTGCCTAGAATTTTTGTTCTGCAAGTTCGCTAAATGTACGCCATTTTGCCTAAACTGTTGAGGTTGTAGCCCTGTTTTTTGGGGGTTTGTTGTTCATGAAAAAAATGTTTACTGTTTCGCCGCACTCTGGAACGGACGACTGCTTTCAAAGTCAATAATATTGGAATTTATTTTCTATCTTGTTTATAATAAGCAGTTTAATATCAAAAATCACAAAACACGCTCATACATATGCTTCGATAAAATCGCCCTGCGAAGATCACGCTGCCATCAAAAAAACATTGTTCATAACCTCGTATGCTGCGTAAATCTTTTGCGAAAAAATGGGCTTTTGCCATAATTGTTCATTTCCTATATTTTGTTTTGATTCTCTCTAAATTTAAGAGGCTCTAATGGAAGGCAAGCAGTACATTCCCCGCAGTGTTGGCACGCATGATGGAACTTTTCATGCTGACGAGGTCACCGCATGCGCTTTGCTCCTTTTATTTGAGCTTGCGGATCGCAATAAAATCATTCGCACGCGCAATCACGAGTCTTTGGAACGGTGTGAGTATGTCTGTGATGTCGGTGGAGTCTATGATCCCAGCTGCAAATTATTTGATCATCATCAACACGAGTACGAAGGAAATTTAAGCAGTGCCGGCATGGTGCTGCTCTATTTAAAAGATAGCAACTTTATTAATAAGCATGCTTACGATTTCTTTAATCATTCGCTGATCCTGGGAGTGGATGCGCATGATAACGGACGCGATCCGCAAATTCCCGGCCTTTGCACCTATTCCCACGTCATTTCCAACTTCATGCCTATTCCTCACGATGTAGAGCCAGCCGCTCAAGACCAAGCTTTTTTTGAAGCCTTGGGTTTTGTGTCAGCGCATCTGCAAAGATTGTGGCAACGGTATTTATATATCAATTCTTGCCGTCAAAATGTGATTGAAGCGATGGCCAGAGATAAAATTTGTTTGATGTTTGATAAGCCTATTCCTTGGATGGATACGTTTTTTGAACTTGATGGCGTCAACCATACCGCTCAGTTTGTCATTATGCCTTCGGGACAACATTGGAAATTGAGAGGAATCCCCCCGAATGCTGATCAAAAAATGCAAGTGCGGTATCCGCTTCCTATGGAATGGGCTGGACTTTTAGATAAGGAGCTGCAAAATGCATCAGGCATTCCAGGAGCAATTTTTTGCCATAAAGGGCGTTTTATTTCTGTGTGGGAAACACGGGACGATGCGCTTAAAGCATTAGAGTACACGTTGAAACAAGGAGCAAGCAATTGACGACAATATTTACAAAAATCATTAATCGAGAATTGCCTGCTGACATTGTATTTGAAAATGATCGATTGATCGCTATTAAAGATATTTATCCAAAAGCGCCGGTGCATATTTTGATCATTAGCAAGAAAGAAATTCCCGATTTGCAATCGGTTTCACCCGCTGATTTGCCGCTGATTTCCGAAATTGCCGAGGTGGCTCAACAACTAGCTGTGAGTTATAACATCGCAGATGCTTACCGCTTGCTTTCAAATAATGGAATAGAAGCAGGCCAAGCTATATTTCATTTGCATTTTCATCTGCTAGGCGGCCGTAAATTAGGTTCATTAGGTTAAACATATGCTGATTTTAGAACCCTCACGGACGGCTCTTCTTATTATCGATGTGCAGGAAAAATTATTTCCTCGTGTTGAAAATAACGAAGAGGTGCTTAACACGATGATTAAAGTGATTAAAGGCTTTCAAATCCTTGGCATTCCCATCTATGCGACCGAGCAATATCCGCAAGGTTTAGGCGAGACAATCCCTGAAATAAAGCATCTATTGGGTCCAGGGCAAATCTATTTTTCCAAAACATCCTTTTCTTGTTTGGGAAATGAACATATACAGGAAATTTTACTCTCTCATGGAGCTAACCAATGGGTCTTAGTAGGATTGGAAGCGCATGTCTGCGTGTTGCAATCGGCTCGATCCTTGTTGCAAGCTGATCAAGAGGTCGTTGTATTGAACGACGCCATTTCCTCCCGATCGGTTTATGATTTTTCAACAGCGATTGCCGAAATGCGCGACATGGGGGTAAGAATCAGCAGCTCTGAAACCATCCTATTCGATTTATTGCGTGACGCTAAAGCTCCGCAGTTTAAATCCATCAGTCAGCTTATAAAATCATGAAAGTCTTGATCGGCCCCATTATTTTTTTTTCGTTGACTGTCTGCGGTTTGCTCGGTGAAGTGCCCGAAGAAGCACAAGAAGATGGGGTGGTAAAGAGGATTTATGCCCATCTGCAAATCAAAGATTATGCATCCGCGTGCGATGAAGGAAAAGCAGCATGTGAATCTTTCCCCGATTCAGTCCTTATCTTAGAAGCCTATATCAAAGCTCTCGCCAATGCTGGTGATGAACTTTCCTTGCGAAACTCATGGAATCGTTATTATGTCCTGCATGAAAAGGCCATTGAAAATCACGATTTATTAGAAACGATGGCGTGGGGAATTATTACCGTTGGATCACGTTCCACTTCTCCGGTGATACGCATCATGGCATTGCTTGGAGCCTTCTTTGGGCAAGATTCTAAAGGAGTGGATATTCTGTGCCGTAACATGCGAGATCAAAACTCCTTGATTCGTGCGACGGCCGTCAAATTGGCCGGCAGCTTAAAAGATATGAAGCTGCAAGATCAAATCAAATGGTCACTGCACTATGAAAAAAATTGGAATGTGCGAATTGCCGCAGTGAGATCGGCCGGTCAAATGAAAATCGAAGAAGCTAAACCCATGCTTCTATCTATTATCGGTGACGATCACTCGATGGCCGAAGAAAAAGCAAGTGCAATTGAAGCTCTGGTTGCCTTAACTGAAGACGTCAATAGGGAAGAAGTCATGCGGCTGGCTCAAAGCAATCGATCAGATTTGCGCCTATTGGCTTGCGAATTAGTTGAGTTTTTGGATTTGATAAGAGACGTGGATTTGATTTTTCCACTTCTGCAAGATCATCACGCTGATGTGAGAGTAGCTGCCTTAAGGACACTCGGTTTACTGCGTGTTTCGACTATTGATGGACAGACAGTACCGCAAGCTTTATTTAGATCTTTGAATGATCGCGATCCCAAAGTAGCTATTACGGCAGCATGGATGTTGATGTTTTATGAAGGTGAGGAAGGTCAAAAGGCGATGAAACCCTGGCTGGATCATCCTATCAAAGAAGTGCGTAGGTTTGCTGCGGCCGCTTTGGCAGCATCAGGCAAATATGGCATGCCTTTAATGCGAGAAGCATTCCAACATAATGGCGACCTTTTTGTCAGAATGAATTTAGCCATCGGACTCATTGGGCAACGCATTTTAGTGCAGCAAGCGTGTGAAGTATTGGGCGGAGGATTGAAACAGTGTCATGAACGTTTGATGTGGGACGAAGAAGGGGCATTTAAAGTTTTAGCTCCAAGCGATCTCAAACATGATGATTTAATCCCCAATTATCCAGAAACAGTGAATCAGCAAACACGACTTGAAATTTTGAACATTTTGGCGATGATGAAATATCCTGATGCGCAACAAGCTGTGCGAATGTTCTTGCAAGAGAAAAGTTGGGGAATATCGGGAGTAGCAGCAGCGCTCTTGCTGGTTGAAGGAGATGAAAGCGCTGTGGAATTGGTTGAGAAGTTATTGGTTGATCCCAATCAGAAAATTCGCGTGCAAGCAGCGCTTGTGCTTGCTTTGTGGGGAAATGGAGAAAAGGCGGTAAACGCATTGATGGAAGTCTATGAGGCAGCTGATCGAGATACTAAAGAAAAGATACTTGAAGGCTTGGGAAGGATCGGTGCTGCATCGACCATCCCTTTTTTAGTGGAAAAAATGCAGGAACCTTATCCTTCATTGCGTATTATTGCTGCAGGTTCTCTTTTGCAATGCCTTTATCACTGATTGTATTTTTTCGTGCCCGTTCGTTTTTGCCGTTCCCCTTTCCCCTTTTTCCCTTTTCCTGTTTTCGCGATAGCACTTAATTCAAACGTTCATTATTATAGTTTTTTTTAAAATTGCAGAACCCCCTAATGAAAGAGTTTGACCACGAAAAATTGGATGTTTATCAAGCCGCAATAGAATTAGTTGTTTTGATCGATAATGTTGTAGAGCAATTTCCGAAAGGACGTGCTTATCTTGTTGATCAACTTCAACGTGCAGGAACTTCAGTACCACTTAACATTGCTGAAGGGGCTGGAGAATATTCTAGCAATGAAAAATGCAGATTTTATCGGATGGCCAAACGTTCGGCAACAGAATGTGCGTCTATTTTTAATGTATGCAGTCGTCTAAATTTAATCGAGGAATTGAAATACTCAAAAGTACGTGAACTTTTGATACGGATAGTATCCATGTTAATTAAAATGGTTCGGACACTGAGTAAAACCGTGAATTGAACGGGAAAGAGAAAAAGGAAAAAGAAAAAGGAAAAAGGGAAAGGGAAAGGGGAACGGCAAAAACGAACGGGCACGGGCACGAAAAACAGGGGAAAGGAAAATATTATGCGTCAGAAAATTTTTGCTTTAATGTTAATTGTTGGTCTTATTGTCCTCTGGGAATATTATAGTCGCCATAACCTCAATTTAATATTTATTCTTCCGATCCCATCCCGTGTCCTGCTTTGCCTTTGGGAATGCAGCGACAGGCTTTTGATTCACTCAATTGCCACCTTTAAAGAAATGGGAGGAGGTTTTCTCCTTGCCCTTTCCATCGCTTTTCCATTGGCTTGGTCGATGTACCTTTGGCACTCGCTCAGAATGGTCCTTCAGCCTTTCTTTATCATCATTCAATGCATACCCATGTTTACATTAGCTCCTATCATGGTCTTTTGGTTTGATTGGTCTTACATGGCTATCGTCATCCCTACTGCTCTCATGATATTTTTTCCTCTCACCATGAACATTTACCAAGGCCTGAAATCAACGCCTAAAAATCTTCTCGATTATTTTAAAGTTAATAATGCCAGCAACTGGCAAATATTCAGCAAACTGCAGCTGCCTTGGTCTGTTCCCCATATCACATCAGGACTACGCGTCGCTGCTGCCATCGCGGGCATCGGAGCGGTTGCAGGAGAATGGGCCGGAGCCCAACAAGGCTTAGGTGTACTCATGTTAGAAAGCCGCCGAGGAACCGATCTCGAATTAACTTTTGCCGCCCTATTTTGTTTATTCTTCATCAGTTTCAGTTTCTACGCGAGCACCTTATTGATTGAGAAGCTCGCTTTTCGTCGTGCCAAACGGCCCAACTATAAAATGCCTTTAAAGGTCGCAGCAAGTTTCACTCCTTTGTTATTGCTAATGCTGCTCATGGGTTGCAATTCTTCTTCTCCTCAAACTGAGAATCTTAAAACAACCCATCTTATTCTGGACTGGTTGCCCAATCCCAATCATGTACCCTTGTACGTTGGCATCGAAAAAGGTATTTTTAAAAAATATGGCATCGATTTGCAAATCACGAAAATCGCCGATCCGGGTGATACCGTTTCTTTTCTAACATCCGAAAGGGTCGACTTAGCTCTCTATTACATGCCAGAAACTTATTTAGCCATAAGCCAAGGGGCTCCTCTACAAGTTGTGGGTCTTCTTATTAAGGAGCCTTTAAATGTTTTTATTTTTCGCAAAGGGGAGGGGATCGCTGCTCCCTCTAACCTTACTGACAAACGTCTTGGATATGTTGTCGGAGGATTTGGTTTAACTTTTCTCAATCGGCTGCTCGATCTTAACTCCATTCACCCCAGTGAAAAATTCAATGTTAGCTTTGACTTAGTGAGCACCTTAGGCGCTAAACGTGTGGATGTGATCTATGGCGCCTATTGGAATATTGAATCGGAACATCTCCGTTCCTTGGGTGTTGAAACAGATTATTTTTCTTTAGATCAACTAGGCCATCCTACATATTACGAATTGCTCATTGTCGCGAAAAAAGGGACTTCCTTTTCAGAGCCCTCTTTTGTTGAGCATTTTAAAATCGCTTTGCAAGAGAGCATTGAAATCGCCAAAGCCGATCCTGACATAGCATTTGACTGCTACTTGAAAAATAATCTGGACAAGCGAGCAAAAACTTGCGCATGGGAAAGGGCGGCTTGGCTTAAAACCATTTCCCTTTTAGCCAAAGACCAAATAAACGATCAATCAGTATGGGATGAATTTGATCGATGGATCAAAGAAAATAGCAACTACGCCAATGCCTTCTAATCAAAACAAGGGCAGTTTAATCGCTTGGGCTTTATACGATTGGGCCACTAGCGCTTCCTCAGCTGTGATTGTAACTTTTATTTTTGCGGCTTATTTTGTGAACAGTGTCGCTGCAAATAAGACTGAAGGGGTAGCTTTATGGGGAATGGCTATCGGATTATCAGGTTTAGCTGTAGCTGTTGGAGCGCCTATTTTAGGTGCAATGGCCGATCAAATAGGCGCTCGCAAGCGTTGGCTAGCGGTTTTTACTTGCCTTTGCATCCTATGCATTGCTTTGATGTGGTTCGTGCTGCCTTCGCCTCAATATACACTATACGCGCTGTTTTTAATCGGCTTGACGGTAGCATTTACCGAGTATGCTTATATTTTTTACAATGCTATGCTGCCGGAATTAGCTGGTCCCGAACGGATCGGACGTTGGTCGGGCTGGGGATGGGCTTCAGGTTATGCCGGAGGTGTTGTTAGTTTGATCCTTTGCCTGCTATTCTTTGCTAATGATACAGGTGATTGGCATGGATTAGACCGCTCCTCATCTGCACACATCCGCGCCACTTTCCTTTTTGTGGCGGCGTGGTACGCACTATTTTCCCTGCCTCTTTTTCTGTTTGTGCCAGCTGATCCGATTAAAACTCACCAACCCTTTTTTAAGATTGCCTGGCAAGGTTTTAAGCAGCTAAAACAAACATTGATCGATATGCGTGCGTATCAAAATATCTACCGTTTTTTGATCGCTCGCATGATTTTTACCGATGCCCTCATCACTCTTTTTGCCTTTGGAGGGATCTATGCCGCCACAACCTTTCAGATGGGAGAGCAGGAGGTGATCCGTTTTGGCATTGCCCTTAACATATCCGGCGGCATTGGAGCGTGCCTCTTCGCTTTTTTAGATGACAGCTATGGCGGAAAGCGGATGATTATCGCTTCTTTGATCGGTCTGATTGTGGCAGGATCATTAGCGCTTCTTGCGCCAACCCCTGCACAATTTTGGTTTTGGGGCATTTGCATCGGCCTTTTTATTGGACCTGCGCAAGCTTCAAGCCGTTCTTTTTTGGCACGCGTGACTCCTCCTGAATTACGCCATCAGATGTTTGGCTTCTTTGCCCTCTCTGCCAAAATGACGGCCTTTTTAGGTCCGCTTTTCATCAGCTGGGTGACCTACTGGACGGGAAGTTTTCGAGCCGGCATGAGTACGATTATTGTTTTCTTGTGCATTGGATTGTTAGGAATGCTAACTGTAAAAAATGATAAATGATTGAGTTGGATGCTTTAAAATAACATTATTAAGAGAAGAAAAGGAAATATGAATTTAATCGATGGCATGCCTGTTTGGGGAGAAGCTTTGTCTGAAGCGGTGGCGCAAATGAAAGAGGCAATGAAGTATGAAGCTGTTTACGGGGCCCTGATGGCCGATCATCATATTGGTTATAGCGTTCCCGTCGGGGGTGTCATTGCCTATGAAGGTAAAATCTGCGTCAATGGAGTTGGTTTTGATATCGCTTGCGGCAATAAGGCTGTGCGTGTTGATTGCGACGCTGAAGGGGTTAAGGGCAATATCTATAGGACAATGAATGAGATACAAAAACACATTAGCTTCGGCATTGGAAGGAAGAATAATGAAACGGTAGAGCACGAGTTATTTGATGATCCTGCCTGGAATGAAATCCCTCTGCTAACAGATCTTAAACATAAAGCGATACAACAACTTGGAACTGTTGGATCGGGCAACCACTATGTGGATATTTTTGTAGACGAGCTTCAGCGCGTTTGGATCGGAGTCCATTTTGGATCGAGAGGCTTAGGCCATAGCATTTGCACATCTTTTATACAAGCAGCAGGGGGAAAAGATGGCGTTCATGCGGTGCCAGTGGTGCTGGATGAAACCTCAGACCTTGGAGAACAATATCTGAAGTGTATGAAACTCGCCGGTCAATATGCTTATGCGGGAAGAGATTGGGTGTGCGAGCGAGTGGCGAAAATTCTCAGAGCAAATATCGTCGACCAAGTACACAATCATCATAACTTTGCTTGGAAGGAACAACATTTTGGCAAAGATTTGTGGGTTGTACGGAAAGGAGCGACGCCGGCGTTTCCCGGTCAAAGAGGGTTTGTTGGAGGCTCTATGGGGGATATATCTGTCATACTTGAAGGGGTCGAATCCACACTTTCACGCGATGCATTATATTCGACAGTTCATGGCGCAGGTCGTATTCTGGGAAGAAATCAAGCTAAAGGAAAACGGGACAGAAGGACTGGCAGGCAGCTCACAGAAGGTTTGGTCAAACGGGAGGAACATGATGCGTGGATGAAGCGCATGGATGTTGAATTACGGGGGGGCGATCTGGATGAGTCACCCTTAGCGTATAAAAGAATTAATAACGTCCTTGAAGCGCATGCTGGAACGATAAAAATTTTGCATACTCTGACTCCGATTGGAGTTTGCATGGCCGATGATAAAATTTATGATCCCTACAAGGATTGACAGCACTTTCTGCCGTTCCCTGCCGTTTACGTGCCCGTGCCCGCGCCCCTTCGTTCTTGCCGTTCCCGTCTTTCCTTGCCCGATTTCTCATTCAGTTAATCTGCATGAGTTGTTTTCTTTTTGAGAATGGTTCTACATGAGAAAGAGAAAAGGGGAAAGACGGGAACGGCAAGAACGAAGGGGCGCGGGCACGGGCAAGTAAACGGCAGGGAACAGCCTCAATTTTCTCACACCTTGCTTTTTTACGATTTTTATTGTATTGTTGTTTTTTGAGAAATAGACCAGTAAGTAAAGGATGATATCCCATGAAATTTGTGATCTCGACTCAGGAATTTAATTATCTTATTTCGAAATGTTTGAACGTTGTTTCGCAAAAGATGACCATTCCTATTCTGGCTAACATATTAATCGAAGCTGTCAACGATGAACTCATCCTGACCGCCACGGATTTAACAGTTGGGGTCCGTTGCTATGCCGAAGCCAAAATTTTGGAAGAGGGCGCCACAACAGTTCCAGCAAAACTCACAGCTCAGCTCATCCGCGAACTGACTGCCATCAACCTTGAAGTCACCACGAATGCCAATGAAGTTACCGAAATTATGGCCGATTCTTCCCGCTTCAAATTGAATGGCATGAATAAAAGTGAGTTTCCTTCACTCCCTTCCGTCACGGGAGCGGCACATTTCAAGATCAAGCAAGCAGAACTCAAAGATATGCTATTCCGCACAGCGTTCGCTGTATCTAGAGAAGATACACGCTACGTCTTAACAGGTGTTTTGATGTGCATTTCCAAAGGAGAAGCTGTTTTTGTAGGAACCGATGGCAAGCGTTTGGCGCGCGCCTATACAAAAGTAGAGATCGATCCCTCTTTTACAGGCAGTTTTATTATCCCTATCAAAGCCGTTGATGAAATTTTAAAAAATCTCTCAGAAGGGGACGATGATGCTGTCGTTTATCTGATGAGCGACAAAATTGCCGTGGAAGCTTCCAATACGATGATCGTCACCAAACTCCTTTCAGGTGATTATCCCGATATTACACGTGTGATCCCCGAAAGCGCTGAAGCAGTGGTTTCTTTGCATCGCGAAGAATTAATGACTTTATTAAGTCAGGTGGCCCTCTTCACTGCCGACACTAATCACTCGGTAAAGTTTACTTTTGGCGAGGGAGAATTGATGTTGGCAGCTAATACGATGGAAATCGGAGAGGGCAAAGTGAGTATGCCCGCCAATTATCATGGTTCCCGCCTTGAAATCGCTTTTAATCCCAATTATCTGAAAGATATTTTGCGACATAGCAAAGGAGAAACAGTTAACCTAGCGATTACCGATGCTTATAATCCTGGAATCATTACCGACACAGCAAATATGCCTGTCATGATTAATAATGCAAGTCCGCTCTTCGTGCTCATGCCGATGCGTCTGAACGAAGAATGACATGCAGCTTCTTTCCCTGTTCTTGAAAAATTTCAGATTCTACGATCAGGTATTTTTTGAATTTTGTCCCGCTATCAATGTCATCTGCGGATCCAACGCGTGTGGAAAAACAACCCTTCTAGAAGCGATCTATTTCCTCATCGCAGGGCGCTCTTTTCGCGGCGCTCAGATGGGCGAATTGATCCGGCATGGGGAACAAAATTTTTTTCTAGAAGCGCGCTTTATCAAGAATGGCTTAGAGCAAAGCTTGAAAATTTATAGCAGTGATAGTCAAAGAAAAATTCTTTATAACAGTACGGAATACCCCTCTTTTTCCTCTTTGCTAGGACTTTTGCAAGGGATCGTTTTATCACCCGATGACATCGGATTAATTAAAAAAGCTCCTGCCACTCGACGGCATTACCTGGATATGCAGCTTGCGCAGGTCGATCCGTTGTACGTTCACCATTTGATGCGTTATAGCAAAGCCATGCGTCACCGCAACCATCTACTGCGGACAAAACAACCAAACGCTACGACGTGTTGGGAACTTGAAATGGCTCAGAGCGCCGCTTATGTGACACGGCAACGGGCTGCAGCCGTTGGTGATCTGACGGCTTTAGGAGAGCCATTGCATGCGTCATTGAGCGGGGAAACCGCTCCGCTTGCACTGGCTTATAAAACAACTCATCCGGAATCAATGGATATCGATGCCAGAAAGCAATTATATGTGAAGCAATATAATAAAGATCGTTCCCGCGAAATGCATCTTGGAATGACTTTGACAGGGCCGCATCGGGACGATTTAACGATTGCTTTGAATCAGCGCGATGCCCGCTTTTTTGCAAGTGAAGGGCAGCAGCGCAGCTGTGTCGCTGCGCTCCGTTTTGCTGAGTGGGAACGAGTGCGCCGTTTAGGTGAGGAGATGCCTTTGATGCTCATTGATGATTTTGGCACCAATTTGGATGAGGGGCGCAGACAGCGGCTATTAAGCCAAATTCAAACCATGGGACAGGTGTTTGCCACATCGACACATGAGCTTGCATTGCCTGGCAAGGAAATACGGATCTTGGATTTAAATGCATTCTCTGTTAATTCTAGTTTTTCGGTTTGATACAAGAGGATAGGATGAGAATATCAAAGAGATCGAATCCAACGACGGTTGATCCGCAACCTGATCATCAGAACAAAGCAAAGATACTGGAAGATTTTGCAGTGCTTATTGCAGAAAGTTTGCAAGTGGATAAAACAGAGGATAAAGAACCTTTTGAAATGTATGCAACGCAGATTATTGCAAGATTGCAAGGAAATCGCGCTGAATTTTGTTCAAAATTCGCCAAAGGTTATTTAACAATTTTAGCAGAGCTGCAAAAGAAATAAAAGCAGCTAAGGCATTAGTAGTTATACTGCTTCGCAGCTGCAATTTTTCTCTAATATCCAGAAAAGGGATCGCATGCGATTTATTTGCGGCGGTTATAGCTGAGGAGGGTATTATGTAGAAGCATGGCGATGGTCATCGGTCCCACTCCTCCAGGCACTGGCGTAATGTAAGAGGCTTTTTGTTTCACGTTATCGAAATCCACGTCACCTACAATTTTATATCCTTTTGGTGAGCCCTTGTCGTCAATGCGATGAATGCCGACATCAATCACAACAGCTCCATCTTTTACCATGTCTGCTTTGATAAAAAGTGGTTTACCGACAGCTGCAATCAATACGTCGGCCATTAAACATAATTGCTGCAGATTTTGAGTTTGACTGTGTGCGACAGTGACCGTTGCGTTGCCTTGAGGAGTATTTTGCATGAGTAGTGCGGCCATCGGCTTTCCGACGATGTTGCTCCGTCCGATCACCACAGCATGTTTGCCAGTCATTTCGATGCCGGAACGGGCTAGCAATTCTTGAATTCCCAAAGGGGTACAGGAGATAAAACCGTCGGTGTGTCCAATCAATAACTTGCCTATATTGAAAGGGTGGAATCCATCGACATCCTTCTCAGGGCTTACGGCCATGATAATATGTTGAGGATTAACATGTTTAGGCAAAGGGAGTTGGACTAAAATACCATCAATTGCGTGATCGGCATTAAGCTCTGCAATTTTTTTTAGTATTTCTGATTCAGTGGAAGAAGCAGCCAATTCGATTTTTTTTGATACCATCCCTACTTGGTTACAAGCTTCAATTTTTTTTGAAACGTACATCTGGGAGGCAGGGTTTTCGCCCACAAGAATAACTGCTAAGCCTGGCTTCCGTTTTAGACCGGCAACGACCGATTTAATTTCCATTTGAATCTGTTCGGCTATTTCTTTTCCATGAATAATCATAGTATGCGTCTAAACGTTTCTTGACGAAAATATAGACTAACCTTTGAATAAAGTTAAAGCAATTTGCAAAGTCCGAGGAGGTAACGATGAAAATTGCAAGCATCCTCTTGGCAAGTCTATTTCTAATTTCAAGGTGCGAGGCGCAGTCAGCTACCAATCCAAAAAGCATTCCTCCTTGTTTTACCTCTATTGCAAATAATTTTTTTTCTTATCCAGTTATTTCACAAGCATTTAGTCTAAATCGCATTCCTCAATCGCGCTGGCTGCCTATTTATCAAGCGCTACAAACAAATTCACGTCAAATTCCCCATTTATTCGACGAAGCTGCCAAACAATATCAACCCAATCCCCTCAATCCTTATCAGCCTTATTTAGTAGGCGAGGTCATGAAACAAGTCCTTTATAACGTCTTTGCAATGTCTCTTTGGCAATATGGCATCACTAATCAGAGCGATATCCGTCAAATGTTCAAATATATCAGTGTAACCCAATCCGGACAGTTTACGGCATGTTTTGGCCAAGGTTCAGGATTTGATCAACCCATTATAGAATAAATTTGCAGTTTTAAAAAAAAGTTTGATTTAGTAGAGTGCACATAGAGAATTACAAAGATTACCGATAAGGAGGCATTGTGAATAAAGTGAATTTCAAAAAAAAGGCGATGTGTTTTGCCACTATAAGTCTATTGACTTTTGCAAATAGCGTCATGGCTCAAGAGACCAAAGCAACGATTCAACCCCTCGATGATTGCGCTAAGGAACTGATATTGTCTTATTTTCCAGAAAATTTTGTCCAAAATACCTTAAAAAAATTTAAGGTTCCCGAAGATAAATGGGATGCTATTAAGGCGGGATTGGCTGCTAAAGATCGTGATATTTTAAAGATTATTGAAGAAAAAGCATCCAAGTTAGCCAACAATCCTTTCAAAGATCGAGATCCTGCCCAACGTCAAGCTGCTGTTAAGTTATTCCGTGAAACCCTTTTTCAATCTTTTGAAGATGTTTTAAAAGAAAACGGCATTACGGATGAAAAACAAATCCAGGATATGTTGGACGATATCCGCCAACAAAAAATAGCCGGTTATAAGCAGTGCATCGAAAAGCACAGTTCTTCGCAATCTGCTTCAGTGCCGAATGCTCCTTCTAGCAATCAGAATAAAGATACTAACAAAAGCAATGATTCAGATAGCGATGAAGATGATGATGCAGAACATAACGATGCTGAAAAGAAGCATGGTTAACATTCTATAAGCTGCAAAATAACCACAGAGCTCTCTATGACTCTGTGGTTAATTAAAAAAAGCGTTCAGGTAATAAAGTATTCTGAACTTTTCCGCGGCTTTTTGCCTAGAAGGCGATAAGGAAGTATAAAAACAAAAAATGCAAAGGCTGCATCGACAATCGGTAGAATAATCACATCTGTTAAGACCCATTGCCATGAAAACCAAATAATTCCCTGCAAAATATATAAAAAAATACTTTGAAAAAGAGTTGCAAGGACCGAAAAAAATAAAGTCATCAAAGGCATAGTGCTCAAGACATCAGCAAAAAAATGGCGCTGCTGCCCATATAGCAGAGTTGTTGTCGATGCATAAGTCAATGCATAGAAACCGAGCGGTGCCTTGAAGGCTAAAAGATCAAGGACTAATCCGCAAAAAATAGCTCCCCAAAGGCAATAGGTGTATGATTTTTGATAATATAAAATGATGAGGAAAGGGGCAAAAAACATCAGCTTAAAAGAGGGCAGCAAAACCGGCATGAAGATTGTCAAAACCAGCGATAATGTAAAAGCCCAACCAAGGCTTTTATGAGCAATATTCAATAAGCCCCTTTAGTAAAAAGCATAGCAGGTATAGTTTGTGCAATCAGCTTGAGATCAAGCCAAAATGATTGATTGTCGATATAATCCTCATCGAGTTTAACGCGCTTTTCATAACTTACATCACTTCGTCCCGAAACCTGCCAAAGACATGTCAAACCTGGGCGCATTGCAAGGATTTTTTCTCTTTTTATACCGTAGTATTTATCTAATTCGGCTTTGACAACCGGCCGCGGGCCAACAACGCTGAGATCTCCCTTAAGAACATTCCAAAATTGAGGAATTTCATCCAAAGAAGTTTTTCGTAAAAAATGTCCAATCCAGGTCACTCGTGGATCGCATTTAAGTTTGCGCGTCCTTGCCCACTCCTCGCGCAAGGCATGATCGCTTTCTAAAATGGCCTTCAATTTTGCGTCAGCATCTTTGCGCATTGTACGGAATTTATAGCAACGAAAAGGTTTGCCGCCGCGGCCAAGACGTTCGTGCGAGTAGATGATCCTGCCTCGGGATGTTAAACGAATAAGTAAAGCGATCAGAAAAAAAACAGGAAAACCAAGAATGAGTACAGAAATACTAAAAAAAATGTCAAAGATGCGTTTGATCGGGATGTGCTTAATATTGCAGTTAAGGGGAAATTCAAGATCAAAGGGTTGATTAACTTCTTCCATAATTCAATTCATAAAATGAATGTCAATAAAACTTACCTAACCTACAAAGAATGTTCAATGTATACAGGACTAAAAAAAATGAATCAACCAAAAAATACCAAGGCGCTGCAAAAAATCTTTTTGAGGATTTATCTCTGAGGTCTGCATTTTATTTAGGTTGCATATAATAAATATTTTATTGCTTTTTTTTTCTTCAAAAATTAACTTGATCCCAAGACCCTTATCATACGAGGTTATATGAAAAATGTTATCGCTAAGCTTTCCACACTATTAATTACCACAACGCTCGCAATTGTCGGCGACGTTGAAGCGGATACGTCGTTCCAGTTTGGGATCGGCTATCGAACAGATGATTTCTCTTGGAAAATAGGCTTGCCTACAGAAATATTGCCAGAATCAAAATCAAAGCTTTGGTTCAAAGATCTCGAGATCTTTACAATAAATGGCCGGATTAAAAGTGCCTGTGATTGTATCTATTATCGCATCGATGGTCAATATGGTTGGATTGTGGACGGAGATGTCCGTGAATCAGATCGCTTTTGCGATCCTGTGAGCACTGTTTTAACCGGAGACACAGCGTTCACTTGTTCTTTTCCTAAAACACATAATTCTGTGAAGGGAAAATATGTCGCTGATTTTTCCGTCGCTTTAGGATATCCGTTAGATCAATGTTGGTGTCCTAATGTTCAGATTGTCCCAACAATCGGATTTGCTTACGATACATTGCGCTTCAGGGCGCATGGCCATGAGAGCATTTTTGATGACTTGTCAATTACGCAAGTTCCGATATTGGGATTTGATCCAGGTGATAGAAGGCATAGAAGTTCAAGCTTTCGTGCTACATTTTGGGGACCTTTCGTTGGATTGGATTTTGCATGGTGCTCTGATTGCTGGAATCTGTATGGGGAATTTGAGTATCATTTCGTGAGAGCTCGTCGTGATAGAAATACTCACATCGTCCATTTCTTAGATCACTATCGACGCACAAGACATGCTTATGGCTTCAATTTAAAAATAGGGTCAACCTATCGTTTCTGTTATAATTGGTTCCTTGACGGCAACCTTTCATATAAACAATACGATTCTAACCGTTGCCGCGACAGCATCAATTGGCGCTCATTCGGCGTGGGATTGGATTTGGGCTATATGTTCTAAAGGAATATTGCAGAGCCATTGTTTCAAAGAGCGCCTTCATAGGCGCTCTTTTTTTTGTCTTGCTCTTCCTGTTGTTTTTTAAGAATTAACCACAGAACCCACAGAAAGTACAGAGGGCATTAGTGCTTTTAAATTTTTAATTCAACGCAAAGGCGCTAAGGCGCCAAGACGCAAAGAAAAAAAACAATGCACCCGTTGCTTAGCAACGGGGTGCAGCTTGCCAAAGTGGACCCCAATTTGGGGTCCACTTTTTGCCAAAACTTTGCGTCTTGGCGCCTTAGCGCCTTTGCGTTGAATAAGAAGTTTAGAACGCCTAACCTCTCAGGGTCGATAACGACGTAATATACCAGCCCCGAGTAGCGAATGTCAAATATAGGGTAGGAAAAGAGAAAAATTGCAGCTGCAGAGCAGTGCAACAAGGAAGAAAAAGCCTAAAGTCGAGTCTGTGGGCTCTGCGGTTAAAGTTAACTAGGTCCGATCATTTTATGAGGTTGTACAAGCGAATCGAATTCTTTTTCGGTCAAATGACCGAGTTGAAGACAGGCTTCTTTTAAAGATAGATTTTCATGAAAGGCCTTTTGAGCGATTTCCGCCGCTTTATCATAGCCGATTTTTGGGCTTAAGGCTGTCGCAAGCATCAATGATTGATTTAAATGATGTTGGATTTTTTGTTTATTAGGCTTTAACCCTAACACCATATAATCAGTAAATGTGCGGCACGAATCGCTCAAAAGAGTCACTGATTGCAAAAAATTGTAAATGATGACGGTTTTGAAAACATTCAATTCAAAATTTCCTTGCGAGCCCGCCATTGCAATTGTCAAATCGTTGCCATAAACTTGAACACATACCATTGTCATTGCTTCACATTGAGTGGGATTATTTTTTCCTGGCATGATCGAAGAACCCGGTTCATTTTCCGGCAGAAACAACTCATTGATGCCTGCGCGTGGACCCGAACTCATCCATCGCAAATCATTGGCAATTTTCATCAAAGAACAAGCCAAAGTTTTTAATGCGCTGCTGGCGAAAACAAAAGGATCATGCGAAGCTAAAGCAGCGAATTTATTGGGAGCCGTGACAAAGGGAAGATTAGTTAATTTTGCGATTTCAGCCGCTGTCTTTTCGGCAAATTCAGGAGGGGAGTTCAAACCGGTACCTACAGCAGTACCTCCAAGCGCCAGCTCATAAAGATGCGGCAATGTCATATAGATCCGCTCGATATCTTGGTCAAGCTGTGCAACATAACCTGAAAATTCTTGTCCTAATGTTAAAGGGACGGCATCCATAAGATGGGTACGTCCGATCTTGACGATATCAGAAAATTCAGCGGCCTTTTGATCCAGTGCATTGCGTAATTTTTTGACAGCTGGAATAAGACGGTGATTCAGCTCCATCACCGCTGAAACATGCATCGCTGTGGGGAATGCGTCATTAGATGATTGAGACATGTTGACGTGATCATTGGCATGGACCGGATGTTTGCTTCCTAGTTTCCCTCCGGCCAACTCGATGGCCCGGTTAGCGATCACTTCATTGACATTCATATTTGTTTGTGTACCGCTGCCTGTCTGCCAAATGCTAAGGGGAAACTGATCTTTGTGTTTTCCCTGCACCACTTCATCGGCGGCTTGAATAATCAGCTTTCCAATTTTTTCGGGCAGTTTGTCTAACTGCATATTAACAATCGCAGTTGCTTTTTTTAAAATGCCAAAAGCTTTAATGACCTCTTCGGACATGATGTCGCGACCAATGTTAAAGTAAATTAATGAGCGGGCGGTTTGAGCACCATAATAAGAATGCATGGGCACATGAATAGACCCCATGCTATCACTTTCTAATCGCGTTTGCTCCGACCCGCTAGGCGGTTTCTTCATAGAAAACTAGACTTTTGTTTATCGGCCAATAAGAATAAAAATACCTGCTGCGATTGCAAGAATGCCTAAAACAACGGCCGGAATAGCGACTCCAAAATAGGTGATACCGAGCAAAATAAGAAAAACTGCCAAAAGGATCATCCCAATATTGCTTGTAAATACCATAAGGCCTCCTCTTTAAAATGAAAATATATCGATCCCTGCTATTATTATAACGAAATAAGATGGGAGTGTAAATTAATTTTTATAATATACTGCAAATGTCCTCAATGAAATCGAGTTTACTGAAATTTATTCCGAGGAGAATTTATTTTCTATTGAACTTTTGCATGGTCTGCTTTAGCATTAAACTTCGAATTTTCAAAACTTTAAAAAAAGAGGTAAAACTCCATGATCTCGTACGCTTTAGGAATCGTATTAGCATGCGGAGTGCTTGCACTGCTGTACGGAATATTTACGATTCGTTCCATTATGCGCCTTAGCAGAGGCAATGAACGGATGCAGGAAATTTCATCTGCTATTCAAGAAGGCGCTCGCGCTTATCTTAATCGTCAATATTCAGTTATCTTTCTCGTGGGAGTTATCATTTTAGCGCTGCTCACCTGGTTATTAGGCTTCTATGTGGGCTTAGGCTACTTAATTGGAGCTGTCCTATCGGGATTGGCGGGTTATATCGGCATGAATATCTCTGTCAGGGCTAATGTAAGGACCGCTGAAGCGGCGCGGCACGGACTTCAACCGGCGCTTGATGTTTCATTTAAAGCCGGTGCTATCACAGGAATGCTTGTCGTGGGATTAGGCTTGTTGGGCATCACAGGTTATTATATCTTTCTTAAAAACCAACAAGTGCCTATCCGTTTATTAATGGAATCGCTCGTTGGTTTGGGCTTTGGCGCTTCTTTGATTTCGATATTTGCCCGTCTTGGCGGCGGTATTTTTACTAAGGGAGCTGATGTCGGTGCCGACTTAGTGGGCAAAGTGGAAGCGGGAATTCCTGAAGATGATCCGCGAAATCCGGCCGTTATTGCCGATAATGTCGGCGATAACGTTGGCGATTGCGCCGGCATGGCAGCTGATTTATTTGAAACATACGTTGTCACGATTGCTGGGACAATGTTGTTAGCAGGAGCGTTTTTTACAGGCGTTACTCTTGATTTAATGATGCTCTATCCTTTAGCAATTTGCGCCGTCTGCGTCCTTACTTCGATTATCGGTACGTTTTTTGTTCGCTTAGGAAAAAGTAAAGATATTATGAGAGCCCTCTATAAAGGTTTTTTTGTCACAGCTCTCCTATCAGCTTTAGGCATCGGTGTTTTAACGCAATATTTGATCGGTTTTAATAGCACTTTTGTCGTCAACAACCAAACGTTTACCGGTGCAAATTTATTCATCTGTGTTCTGACCGGATTGGTCGTTACCGGGCTGCTGATGTGGATTACTGAATATTATACACTGACAAAATATCGACCGGTGCGAAGCATTGCCATCGCTTCCACAACGGGGCATGGAACTAATATAATACAAGGCCTTGCCGTATCGATGGAAGCAACCGCGCTTCCCGTCATTGTCATTTGCATTGGAATTTTGATTTCGTATATCAACGCTAATCTATTTGGATTAGGCATTGCTGCAACATCCATGCTAGCAATGGCGGGCATGATTGTGGCTTTAGATGCATACGGTCCGGTTACCGATAATGCAGGGGGCATTGCAGAGATGTCGAACTTGCCTCAAGATGTCCGTAAAACGACAGATGCTTTGGATGCTGTCGGCAATACCACAAAAGCTGTTACAAAAGGTTACGCAATCGGATCGGCAGGATTTGCAGCTTTAGTGCTGTTCTCTGCCTTTTTGGAAGATCTGCGTCATTATTTTCCTGCTCATGAAGCGAAATTCCTCCTTGAAAATCCTTATGTGGTGGTTGGCTTGTTCATCGGAGGACTTCTCCCTTATTTATTTGGAGCATTGAGCATGATGGCTGTTGGAAAAGCTGCAGGCGCTGTAGTTGTAGAAGTGCGTCGTCAGTTTAAGGAAATTCCCGGCATCATGGATGGTTCCGGTAAGCCAGACTATGGGCAAGCTGTAGATATTTTGACAAAAGCTGCAATTAAAGAAATGATTGTGCCTTCGCTACTGCCTGTTTTGGCTCCTGTCGTGGTGTACTTTTTGATCAACTATTTTGTTGGCCAGACAGAAGCATTTGTCGCACTAGGATCAATGCTTTTGGGTGTCGTTGTCACTGGGCTTTTCGTAGGATTGTCGATGACTTCGGGCGGCGGTGCCTGGGATAATGCTAAGAAGCATATCGAAGAGGGGCATCATGGAGGCAAAGGTTCCGATGCACATAAAGCGGCTATAACGGGCGATACTGTAGGTGATCCATATAAGGATACTGCAGGACCAGCCATTAATCCGATGATTAAAATTACAAATATCGTAGCATTATTATTGTTAGCTATTCTTGCCAATTATTTGGTGCATTAATTTTTTTAAAGAGCGGCAATTCTTTGCCGCTCTTTAGAATCAAGGTGAGATTTGAATGATATTAAATGAAGAATTCTCCAGAACAAGAGAAGTGCCATCAGACATTACCTCAAGTTCTATGATTGTATTGGCTGGTAAAAATACAAGCACTTCCCCTGAAACAGCTTTTATTTCATCTACTTCCAAAATAAATGCTTGAAAAGGGGTTGGCTGAATCGCTGTGCCTGTCGTGATATTAAATAATTGCGTCTGCACAAATTGCGTAGGACCTTCCAAAAAATCAGCGGCTGTATAGTCCCAAGAAATACTATAAAAGCCGTCAGTAAGTACCTGAAATTGAGCTGTATTGCTTCCAACAGGATGCACAATGCCCACAGGAGAAAAACGGTTAACGGAAAAAACGACCGGTGTAAAAACGGATGCAACTGGAATAAATTGAGCACCATCTGTAAAAGCTGCAGCAAAATTCTGGGCTAAAGGAGGTCCAGGAGGGCCCGGCGGCCCTGGAGGAGGACGGGGACAACGCATTTCAATATCCGGATTGAACGCATTCCAGATCCCTTGATCATATTGTGCAGCGCAAAGAGAAGTATTCAAAAGTCCCAATAGCGCTAGTGTTATAAATTTATTTTTCACGATTCCTCCTCATGTTAGCGAACCTTAAAATCTTGAAAGCGATGGCTAAAAATTGTTCTCATACACGCAGCACCGTTCTGTCATGATAATCCCTTGCCGCCGGACTGGCTGAGCCAGCAGTTTTTGACAAGGATCATCAATGCAGCAGCAACATAATACATCAAATGGAAAGCATAAAAATATTGTACCTTGCGTATGGGAATGATTGATATGGTCATAACTTGTTCTGACTTGAAAAAATAGATATGATTTCCACCCTAATTGCAGACGCGCTTGTCCGCCCCAAAAATTATTCTTAAAGCGTTGTCGGTAATAATAAGGCCCTATAGCTCCGTAAAGAGAGAAATCGCACCAGCAGCCAAGTGGAACCCCAATCTCTGCATCAAATCCTCCATTAGGCGAAAATTGAGTATGGCTGCATTTCGAAATAAAACCCCCAACAAAGCGGAACACTTTTTCAACACGGCGGAATTGAGTGCTGCAAATCGAAAAATAGCCGTTAACTCGGATATCCCAACAAGAGGTTAACCATTCCAGTCCCACTCCGATGCGTTGAAAGGGTCTTAAAAAAATGCTTTCCCGGTGGTCGTAGTAGATGTTTGCTCCCCAAACCCAGCCAGGGCGTCCCCATGTCCTAAAGCCGAGTCCGCCATTCACAGCCAAGCGCCCATTGTCAAGCCTGTAGGCTCTTGCATCAGCAAAAGCCATTCTGGTTTTAGCAACAAAGACCGGCACAAATAATCCTATTTCGGGATAGCTTTGATCGATTTCAATAAATTTTCCTGCAGAATATCCGATTTCAAATCGGGTATTTCTCAAGACGGCGCCTCTAACGCTAAAGTCGGTAATTTCTTGTTCTTCAGCAGCAAGGTTCACAAATAAGATTGTCGTAAAGGCTAGCGATACAAAAAAAGAGCGAATTTTTGAAAGCATGATAAGTGACCTTGTATTGTTCCCAAGAAAAAATATTTTTAGTCATTCGTGCGGTATTTTGTCAAATTTTATTTTTTAAGAGTGCGCTCTGATTGACGTTATTATCAACCGTAAAACACATTTGAAGATTATTAAAAAAAATTAACAGCCGCCTTTGCCTAAGCAAAAGCGGCTGTTAAAAATTATGGAGAAATGAAAAAGATATTCATTGAAGGATTTTTGATAGTTGCATTACCCACATTAGTATTTTCTATAGCTTGCAGTGTAACAATGTCACCAGCTGCCAATAAAATTAGAACCGATCCCGAAATGTTGCCGGGTCCGGGGCTATTGGGGACGGTGTTGGTAACGTCACCTGCAGAGGCCTCTATAAAGTCAGTAGGATCAATTGCCGTTCCATTCACAAATAATTGAGCGGCCCCTTCTACTACTCCATTACCTTCACTGGCAAAAAAGAGTGTGGCTGTCCACGAAACGTAGTAGTAACCGGCCACTGTTATTTCAAATTCAGTATCATTGGCTCCTACAGGATGGGTAATGGCCACAGGAGTTCCGGCACGGTCAGCCGGAAAGTTGATGGCCGTGTAGTCTGCTGAATTAATAGCTTGGCCCGGTGCATTATCATTAAAAGCTGCAGCAAAAGCTAAAGAGTTGCCTCCAGTCGCTCCAGTTGCACCAGTCGCTCCGGTTGCACCGGTTGCTCCTGTTGCTCCTGTAGCCCCTGTAGCTCCTGTTCCAGTTGCACCGGTTGCACCTGTAGCTCCAGGATCTCCCGTTGCACCCGTGGCTCCAGTTGCTCCGTCAGTGCCAGTAGCGCCCGTGGCTCCAGCTGCACCTGTTGCTCCAGTTGCTCCGTCAGTGCCAGTAGCGCCCGTTGGTCCAGTTGCACCCGTAGCGCCAGGATCTCCCGTTGCGCCCGTGGCTCCAGTTGCACCTGTTGCTCCAGTTGCTCCGTCAGTGCCAGTAGCGCCCGTTGGTCCAGTTGCACCCGTAGCGCCAGGATCTCCCGTTGCGCCCGTGGCTCCAGTTGCACCTGTTGCTCCAGTTGCTCCGTCAGTGCCAGTAGCGCCCGTTGGTCCAGTTGCTCCTGTAGCTCCAGGATCTCCTGTCGTTCCAGTAGCGCCTGTTGCACCTGTTGCCCCGTCAGTGCCAGTAGCGCCCGTTGGTCCAGTTGCTCCTGTAGCTCCAGGATCTCCTGTCGTTCCAGTAGCGCCTGTTGCACCTGTTGCCCCGTCAGTGCCAGTAGCGCCCGTTGGTCCGGTTGCTCCTGTAGCTCCAGGATCTCCTGTCGTTCCAGTAGCGCCTGTTGCACCTGTTGCCCCGTCAGTGCCAGTAGCACCCGTTGGTCCGGTTGCTCCAGTGGGTCCGGTATTTCCGGTTGTTCCTGTGGCTCCAGTGGCCCCTGTGGGTCCAGCATTTCCTGTTGCGCCTGTGGCTCCGGTTGCGCCCGTTGCTCCGGGATCTCCCGTTGCGCCCGTGGCTCCGGTTGGGCCGGTGGGTCCTGTTGAACCTGCGCCTGACCCTGTAGCTCCTGTTGCACCTGTTGGACCTGTGGGTCCGGTTGGGCCAGGAGGACCTTGTGGGGGACGGCGGCAATCTATGATGATGTCATCAAGGGCATCTTGTGCAGCGGCAAACTGAGGAGCCGCAAATGCAGTAAACAATCCTGCGAAAAAGAATATATTCAGGTATTTCAAAATTCCTCCTTATAGAATTTAAAAATTTAATGAACCGTAAAAAACGCTTATTGAAATTTTGCGGAAGCGCAACTTGCTAAAAGAAAACTTTTATGTATATTATTTGATTTTGTCAAATATATTTTTGTAAATGTGTGTATTGATTGCTGAACTTGAATGGAAAATGGAAATAAAAAAACCGTGTTTAAATGTCAAATACAGGCCGCTTTTGCGATCAAAAGCGGCCTGTAAATTTTAAGAAGCTGCTGCAACCTGCACAATATTAAATGTGGGTTCGTTTACAGTAGCGCTGTTAATGAAATTAGCTTGAAGTTGCAAAACTGTATTTGCAGGAAGGAAAACAATTTTTCTTCCAGAAACAGATTTTGTTTCTTCGGGATTGGGGAATGAAGCAACGTTTAAAGTAAAACGCTCAAATGGCGCAGGGCCGATTGGAGTTGAGGTTGTCACATTGAACAACTCGACAGTGCCAAAGATGGGGACTTCATTTGTAGTAATGGCTGTAAATGTCCACGATACATCATAGTAGCCGGCCTCTAATACTTCAAATTGAGCTGTATTACCTGAAACAGGATGTACAATTCCAATTGGAGCAAATTCATTCACAGCAAAAGTAATCGGCGTAAAGACAGTGTTGTTAATCGAACTAATAGTTTGAGGGACATTCTGAGTATAAGCTGAGGCAACGGCTGCAGCTCCGCCGGAAGACGTTCCTGCAGGGCCTTGGGGGCCTTGTGCTCCGGCAGGGCCTGCGGGGCCTTGAGCGCCGGTGGAACCTGTTGCACCATGAGCTCCGGCAGGACCCGCAGGTCCTTGTGCGCCGGTTGAACCTGTTGCGCCGCGTTCGCCGGCAGGGCCGGTCGGTCCAGTTGGGCCTTGCGGTCCTGTTAGGCAAAACATTTCAAGATTTTCTTTTGGCAGATCTTTAATATTTGCAAATGCAGATATGTTCAGCAAACATAGGGTACTAGATATAAAAAAAAGATTTAAAGATTTCAAAATTCCTCCTTTTCAAAATTAAACTGTTCTTGTCAAAATTGTTTTAGTATGGAGGAAAAGTTTTTGTCAATTATTGATTTGTCATCAGCCGCGGAAGAAGGTTAAAAAAAATTAGCCACTTTTGCTTTTCGCAAAAGTGGCTAAAAAATTATGTTGCATCGGCAACTTTGAAGATATTAATGGAAGGATTTTTGATAGTTGCATTACCCACTTCAGTATTTTCTATAGCTTGCAGTGTAACAATGTCACCAGCTGCCAATAAAATTAGAACCGATCCCGAAATGTTGCCGGGTCCGGGGCTATTGGTGTCGGTGTTGGTAACGTCACCTGCAGAGGCCTCTATAAAGTCAGTAGGATCAATTGCCGTTCCATTCACAAATAATTGAGCGGCCCCTTCTACTACTCCATCACCTTCATTGGTAAAAAAGAGTGTGGCTGTCCACGAAACGTAGTAGAAACCTGCAATTGTCACTTCAAATTCAGTATTATCGGCTCCTACAGGATGAGTAATAGCGACAGGAGTTCCGGTACGGTCAGTCGGAAAGTTGATGGCCGTGTATCCCGTTGAGGTAATGGCTTGACCGGGTGAATTTGAATTAAAGGCTGCAGCAAAGGCATCCGTTCCGCCGCCGCCGCCTGGGCCTGTGGGTCCTGTAGGTCCTGTTGGACCTGGAGGGCCTTGTGGTGGGCGAGGACAATTCATGGAAGGCCCTCCGCCCTTATCAGTCATTGGATTTGCGAATAGCGAAGAACTGAGTAATAACAGAAGTCCGGCAGCTAAAAACTTATTCAAGTATTTCACAACTCCTCCTTATGTTAAATTTAGGCTCAAAGTCTTGATTTGCAAAGCTTTAAATCTTACCAATTTTTGGTAAAGACGCAGCACTCCTTGGTGAAAATGATTCCATTGCGACGTACAGGTTGGGTCAATAATCTTAGGCAAGGATTGTCGCAGCCGCAGCTTCCACATAGTAAATCAAATGGAATCCGCAAAAAGACTTGTCCTTGTGTCTCTGAATGATTGACGCGGTCATAGCTCGTTCTGACTTGGAAGAATAAGAATGAGTTCCAGCCTAGTTCAAGCCGGGCATAGCCTCCCCAGAAGTTGTCATGCCTTAGATGGCGGCGATAATAATAAGGGCCGGCAGCTGCATAAAGGGTAAAATCGTCACACCAGCAGCCAAGAGGGAAGCCTATTTCTGCATCAAAACCCTCACGAATGGCAATTTCTTTATGACGGCAGGTTGCGATGAAGGGACCAATGAAATCGTCGAACAATCGGCGATGTCCTGTTTCGGAATTTTTGCCGATTGGGATGTATCCATTGACGCGTATATCCCAGCACGAGCCTAACCATTCCAACCCAACCCCAATTCTTTGAAAACCTCTGCTAAATTCACCTTCTAACCAATCATAGTATACGTTAGCGCCTAAAATGCTATCTTGAACCCATGTTCTATAGCCTAATCCACCGCTGGCACCCCATTTAGAATCATTAAAACGGTAGCCACGGCCATCGCCAAACCAAAGGCTGTTTTCATTGGAAAGCATTAATGGCAAAAAGAGGCCGATTTCCGCATACTCTCTTCTGATATCGATGAATTTGCCCCAAGAATATCCCACTTCAAAGCGGGCATTTTCTAAAAGTGAGCTTGTGCAGGTGCGGCAGCACCCAGATTCTTCATAAGCACCATCACCATCACCATCATTAATGATGTCCTGTCCTTGGAATTCATTTGCATCCTGTGCTATAGCCTGCATTCCTAACAGAGTCGTGCTTATTATTAACCCTCGAAAAAATTTCAAAATCATAGTATCCATCCTGCATTGATTTTAAAATCTCTTTTTAAGAGGATAAGGTTTATTTTGTCAATTTTTTAATTTTAATACGTCTATTTATGCCTTTTTTAAGAGAATGCTGCGCCACTTCCGCAGCTAAAATTATTGCATATCACTAACGTTCGCTCCATGCGAGGTTCGGGTAGTAAAAAATTGTAGCTGCGGAGCATTATAACAGGGAACGTTCCAAACTTCAAAGGCGGCTATTGCCAGCCTGCCTTTGAATGAACAGGATTAATAATCGCCGCCGGGCATTGCAGCTGCGGCGGGTTTTTCCTCTGGGATTTCAGCCACAATTGCTTCCGTCGTGAGAAGCATCCCCGCAATGGAGGCGGCATTTTCCAAGGCAGTTCGCACTACTTTGGTTGGATCCAAAATTCCGGCTTTGATCATATCTTCAAAACGTTCACATAAAGCATTAAAGCCGACATTTTCAGATTTCTCTTTTTCGACTTGCTGAAGGATGATGGCCCCTTCATGCCCAGCATTTTCGGCAATTTGCCGGAGAGGGGAGCTGAGCGCTTTAATGATGATTTTCGCACCGGTCCGCTCATCGCCGTCTAAGCTTTCAAGGACAGCTTGCGCGGCAGGGATGCAACGGATCAAGGCGACGCCGCCGCCGGGAAGAATGCCTTCTTCTACAGCTGCCGCCGTGGCATGCTGGGCATCATCGACGCGGTCTTTTTTTTCTTTCATTTCAACTTCGGTTGCCGCTCCGACAGAAATTTTAGCGACGCCGCCGGCTAATTTTGCTAGCCGCTCTTGCAATTTTTCACGGTCGTAGTCGGAATCAGTTTCTTCAATCTGACGTTTAATTTGCGCAATCCGCTCTTGAATTTTTTTCTTATCTCCGCCGCCTTCGACTAAGATCGTATCGTCTTTACCGACGATGGCTTTCTTTGCTTTGCCGAGCATCTCCAAAGTTGTATTTTCGAGTTTGAGTCCAAGCTCTTCAGCAATCACTTGGCCGCCGGTTAGGATGGCGATATCTTCGAGGATTGCTTTGCGTCGATCACCAAAGCCTGGTGCTTTGACGGCGCAAATTTTAAGGCCGGCACGCAAGCGGTTAACCACGAGCGTTGCCAAAGCTTCTCCTTCAACATCTTCAGCGATGATCAAAAGAGGCTGGCCCGTTTCGGCAACAGTTTGAAGAATGGGGATCAAATCTTTAACGGCTGAGATCTTTTTCTCGTAGATTAAAATGAACGCATTTTCGAGGATGCATTGTTGCGATTCCAAATTGGTCATAAAATAGGCTGACAGGTAACCACGGTCAAAGTTCATTCCTTCGACAACTTCCAATGTGGTTTCGAAACCTTTGGCTTCTTCGACAGTGATCGTGCCATCTTTGCCGACCCGTTCAATGGCGCGGGCAATGATTTGGCCAATCTCTTTATCGTTATTAGCGGAAATTGTGGCTACTTGCTCGATTTCGCTTTTATCTTTGATGGGTTTACTGAGTTTTTCTAGATGTTTGACAACAGCTTTGACGGCTTTTTCCATGCCGCTTTTCAGATCCATAGGATTGGCTCCGGCAGCGACGTTGCGCAGTCCTTCGCTGTAAATAGCTTCAGCTAAGACTGTTGCAGTCGTTGTGCCATCGCCGGCTTTATCGGCTGTTTTGCTGGCGACCTCTTTGACCATTTGGGCGCCCATATTTTCATGCTTGTCTTCCAGCTCAATTTCTTTGGCTACGGTGACGCCATCTTTAGTAATATGAGGTGTGCCGTATGATTTATCGATGATGACATTTCTTCCTTTAGGCCCAAGAGTGACTTTAACCGCGTCGGCGAGAGTGCGTACTCCCTTCAGGATTTTTTGTCTGGCCTCTTCTTTAAAGATGATATTTTTAGCTGCCATGTGTCCTATCTCCTAATGATCGTTTGTTAATTATTGTTCAATGATGGCGATGATGTCATCAGCCCGTAAAATGCTGTATTCTTCATCGTTAAGGGTGATTTCTTGCCCTGCGTATTTGTCCATCCAGATAATGTCGCCCACTTTGACAGGGAATGGAATTAAATTTCCATTTTTATCTTTTTTGCCTGTGCCGATGGCGATGACGATAGCTTGTTCCTGCTTTTTCTTTGCAGTATCGGGAAGGAGGATTCCCCCTTTTAGTTTTTCTTCTTGTTCCAATCTGCGTGCGAGAATGCGATTTCCTAAAGGACGGAGACCTGGAATTTTTTGATTAGACTTATCATTTTGCTTTGGCTTATTTACCTGTTGAGTTTGAGGCATAGCTTTCACTCCTTAATTTTAGGTTTATGTTTTGGCTCTTATCATGATGAATGGCAAGAGCCGAGTATTCATATTGATACATAGTAAAATAACGGGACGGCGAATTATTTGCAACAGTAACTTAGCACTTTTTTTGTTTGAGTGCTAAAATCGATTTATCCTCTACGGTCAGTTGTTCCAGTTGATCGACTAAGGAATTAAATGTAGAGATAGCAGCTTGGACCGGTTCCGGCGTTCGCATATCGACGCCCGCCATTTTTAAGAGATCGATCGGATAACGGCTCGATCCTGCTTGGAGAAAGGAAAAATAGGCAGCCCGCGCCTCTTCATTTCCACTAGCAACCTTATCAGCCAAAGCTAAGGCAGCACTGATCCCGGTAGCATATTGGAAGACATAAAAGTTGTAGTAAAAATGGGGGATTCGCGCCCACTCGATAATGGCCTCGTCATCGATTGTCGTTTCATCGCCAAAATAACGTTGGTTTAATGCGAGATAGGTCTCTTTTAGAAGTTTGGGTGTTAGCGGGACATTTTGCTCGGCGAGAGAATGAATGGAAAGTTCAAATTCTGCGAACATTGTTTGTCTGAATAAAGTTCCCCGGATATCTTCGATTTTTTGGTTGATAAGATAGATTTTTTCATCTTTGCTTTTAGCTCTTTTCAGCAATAAACGAGTGAGTAACTCTTCGTTAAAGGTGGAAGCTACCTCGGCCAGAAAAATAGGATAGTTTGCATAGTGATAAGGTTGCTGGCTACGGCTAAGCCAGCTATGCATGCTATGGCCCGCTTCATGCGCTAATGTGAAAACATCGCGCAGCAACTCTTTATAATTCATCAATATATAAGGCATGCTATCGTAGCAGCCGCTAGAGTAAGCGCCGGAGCGCTTATTTTTATTTTCGTAACGGTCGACCCACCGCTCGTCTTTAAGACCCTTGCGCAAGATGTTTTGATAGCCAGGACCTAGAGGCGCCACTGATTCAATGACCAAATCTTCCGCTTCTTTATAGGGCATGCGGATATCCATATGGGGAGTCAGCGGAACATGCATATCATAGAGGCGCAAACTATCAACGTTAAGTAAACGTTTGCGCAGTTTGATGTAACGATGGAGAGTGCTTATCTTGCTATGGACAGCTTTGATCAACGCATGGTAGGCCGCAGTGTCAATATTTTTGGGAAAGAGCGCTGCCTCAAGGCATGAGCTGTAATGGCGCGCACGTGCGTTAAAGATGTGCGATTGCACCTGGCCGTTGATCAATTCGCAGAGCGTATTTTCAAAATCCATATATTTGCGATGCATGTGCTTGAATGCATTCATGCGCAAGGTGCGGTCGCGATCGCGGAGAAACACGGCAAAAGAACCGTGCGACAAGGGATGCAGCTTTCCATGGCTGTCAGCGACCTCTCCAAAATTTAAATCTGCATCGTTAATGGCGCTGAAGGTCTTGTGAGCTGTTTCAAGGGCTTTATTTGAGAGGGCTAGCAGCTCCTCATTTTCAGGGGAGAGCATGTGCTTTTTGATGCGCACGATTTTCTCGATATGAAATCGATAGCCTGCAAGAATTGGAGAAGCAAGATAGGCTTGAATGACAGCTGCCGGTAACGCCAATAATTCTGGTTCAAACCAGGAAATCTCCTGTTCGAAATCATGCAAAAGCGAGGTAGCTTGAGCATAAGCAGACTTATAGGCATCGTTGGTAATATCTTCATCATGGCGCAAATGGGCATAGGTATAGAGGGTATGCAAGGTGCGGGAGAGTGTGCAGATAAGATCCAAACAAGCTTTAACGGTGTTTGGACTCTCCTCAAGTTTTCCTCGAAAAGCTTGGATTTCGGGCCAGCGTGGAGGGTTGGTCTTGCCTAAGGCTTTTTGATAAGCCTCTTGCCAAGCTGCCAAGTTTGGAAAGAGAGCTTCCACATTCCATAGGTCTTGATGGGCTAGTTGACTTCGTTCAACGATCATGACACTCTCCGGATAAATAGATTAACTGAAGAATATTATGTTACTGACGTCTTTGTTTTCCATCCATAGCTAAAAAACTATTGAACAAATTTTGATGCCGCGGTATCCCTGAACCAAACTAAAAAAAGTAAATTATGCATAAAATACAGTGTAAATTGGCTCAAAAGTGTACTTTGGATCAAAGTAAAGGCTTCTTCATCGTTCACAACGATCGCGGCCTGCATACACGCCCCTCAACAGAGATTGTCAAGTGTGCTTCGTCGTTTAAATCGGATATCCGCTTGTGCTATCAAAAGCTGGAAGTGAACGCCAAATCCCTTTTAGGAATTTTAATGCTAGCGGCTTCGAAAGGAGCAAAAATAACTGTAAAAGCCAATGGCGATGATGCTAAGCAGGCAGTGGCATCTCTTTTGGCTTTGGCAGAACAAAATTTCAATATTAAGTATTAAGTGCCGTTTTCGTGCCCGTGCCCGTGAACGGCAGGGACGGCAGGGGAGTTATTCTTCTATTGGAACGGTTTTTTCCCACACTTCTGAAGTGCAATAAACTGGAACATTATTCATAAGAGCCAAAATGATGCAATCGCTCGGCCTAGCATCCAGTTCTATAATATGATGATACTCTTCACAATCCTGTTCCAAAAATAAACGGGCAAAATAAACAGTATCTTGAAGATCGATAATGACAACTTGTTTGATCCGAATTTTCAATCCTTTGAAAATAAGATCGATTAAATCATGCGTCAGCGGACGGGGCTTTTCAACTCCTGTCAGATACATTTGCAGCGTTTTGCCAATATTGGGATCAGTATAAATCGCAAATCGCTTCTCCCGTGCGCCAAGGACCACCACCGTATAAGCCCGCGTCTGCATGATCTTATCGAAGGTGAGCTGTATCAATTCCGAGTTCATGTCAATTTTTTCCTAGTTAACCTGACTTTAATGATACTGTTTTTTTTCGTCACTGGCGAATTTCTACGGTTCCATCCGAAAACCCAATGATCACATGATTGGCCAAATGAAAAAAAAAGCCGGTTTCTAGAATTCCTGGAATCTCTTTAAGCTGCGCATTGATTTTTTCCGGATGCAAGCAAGGATACGGCAAAGCAATATCCGCAATCCAGTTCCCATTATCCGTCCTGTAAATTTGTCCATCAGCCTCTTTTCTGATGGTTGCACGATACCCTAGCACGTCCAGTTTATGCAAAATGGCGGCTTGTGCAAATGGAGTAATTTCTAAAGGCAAAGGAAATTTTCCCAAATGCTCTACGACCTTAGTCGAATCCACAACAATAATGACTTCTTTGCTGATGCTAGCCACGATTTTTTCCCTTAAAAGGGCTCCTCCGCCTCCTTTGATCATGCGCTTTTGGGTATCAATTTCATCGGCTCCATCCACTGTAAGATCGATGGAAATGATGCTGCTGCTGTCGGCCAGCGGTATATTTCCCTCTTTTGCCATCTTTACTGAACGCTCGGAAGTGGCGACGGCGCATATCTTTAAACCCTGTTTGCACCGTTCGATCAAACTGGATATAAAATAGGTTGCAGTAGTTCCCGTACCAAGGCCGACGAGCATGCCGGATTGCACCAAATCAGCAGCGGCTTTGCCTGCCGCTTTTTTGGCTAGGCTATTTGTATCTTTTACAATGTTCATAAGGTTAAACGGAAATGCGGCCGCCTAGCGATTTACTTGGTTTAGTTGGATGTGAGCCCTGCTTAAGGGTATTGATCAAATTTTTTGTAAATTTATTTTTTGTCATCGCCGAATGGCGGTTTTCGTCAAACAATTTAATGGATTTATCTTTTAAATTTATCCTTTCCCCTTTATGCCTTGCAATCCAATATTCAATCATCCTACTCATTTTTTGAAGAGAATCTGGATTAAATTGTTTGCTTTCCGAGATTATTTTCTTCTTTAATTTTCGTCGGGCTTTAGCAACCTGTGGACTTTCTTTAGCTTTAACGGCCATATGGACTCCTTTAGATTGCGACACTTCTTTCACTTTTATAATAGTTCTGTTAAAACTTTTTTCTCAAGGTGAGAATGTAAGGCCCGCTCTTATCCATGATTAACCAAATCATAAAAAACATCCTCTTTTTTGCATTTAGCTTATTGACAGAAAATTACTTAAACTCTCATCATTGCCTTCATTTCCAGAGGGTTTCAATTTTTTAAGGATTGTATGGCCAATATTATTGATACACTTCAAGAACGGGGCTTTATCGATGCGATGACAAGTGAAGATTTGCAGAAAATAGCAGCCCATTCTCTTAAGGTCTACTGTGGATTCGATCCTACCAGCGATAGTTTGCATGTAGGCAATATGGTAGCCATGATGGGGCTGGCTTGGTTCCAACGATTTGGACATACCCCCGTTGTCATCGTTGGAGGGGCCACCGGAATGATCGGAGATCCTTCGGGCAAAAGTTCCGAAAGGCAGCTGTTAAATGAAGAAACCCTCCAAAAAAACTTGGCGGGCATCCGCAAAAACCTCGAATCGTTTTTAGATTTTAGCCACCAAGATACAAAGCCAATCCTATTAAATAACTTTGATTGGTTTAAGGATTTTTCTTTTATTGATTTCTTACGTGATGTGGGAAAATATTTTCGAGTGGGTCCAATGCTGGCTAAAGAGAGCGTAAAAGCCCGCCTAAATTCCGATGAAGGGATGAGTTTCACCGAATTCAGCTATCAGCTTCTACAAGGGTATGATTTTCTCTACTTATTTAAAAATCATCAAGTCACAGTCCAGCTCGGCGGCAGCGATCAATGGGGCAATATCACTGCAGGCACAGAGTTGATCCGCAAAGTCGAAGGGAAATCGGCTTACGGCATCACATTTCCTTTACTGACTAGAAGCGACGGGCAAAAATTCGGCAAATCGGAAAAAGGAGCGATCTGGCTATCTCCTGAAAAACTTTCCCCGTATGAATTCTACCAATATTTTTTCCGGGCGCCCGATGCAGATGTCATTAAATTGATGCGCATGCTGACTTTTATGGAGATGGCTGAAATCCGAGGTTATGAAGAGATGCTGCCCCGCTCAGATTATGTTCCAAACACGGCTCAAAAGCGGCTGGCAGAAGAAACAACGCGATTGGTGCATGGCGAAGCGGGTTTGGAATCGGCTTTAAGAGTAACTGCAGGAGCTGCACCAGGTTCTTCCGCCAAATTGGACGCGGCGGCTTTGGAAGCGCTTTCAACCGAAATGCCAAACCTCGTTCTGCCTCTAAACGAGGTTGTAGGGATTAAATTAATCGACTTATTAGCTAAAACAGGCATGCAAACCAGCAAAGGCGAGGCGCGCCGTCTAATACGCAATGGCGGAGTTTATGTGAATAATAAAAAAATAACCGATGAAAATTACGCTTTACAGAGGGAACATCTTATCGATGGCCGCTTATTGCTGTTGGCGCTTGGCAAAAAAAATAAATTATTGATCAAGATTGCATAGTATTTTTTTTAATTTTTAACCCCTAATCGCGCCTTTTGTGTAAAATAATTCTTGAAACGAAAGGCGCGTTGAATATGATAGTGAATTGCAATCCTAATCAACGGGCTTGGCTTTGAACAACATATCAAGGAATTGTTCTAAGCTCAGCAACGAGCAAACATAAGTATTTCGCACTTTAATGGAGGAGTTTCTAGCCTATGGCAACTATTACAAAGAAAAGCACAATGACAAAGAAAAAGTTGATCAATTCGATCTCCCAGGATAAAGGCATTCATCCTAACGATGTTCGCCATGTCATCCAAGCCTTTCTTGATAAAATGACAGACTGCCTCACCGATGGTGCAAGGTTGGAATTTCGCGATTTTGGCGTCTTCGAGGTGGTGGAGAGAAAACAAAAAATCGGCCGAAATCCAAAGAAAGCCGCTGAACCTATCGTTATTCCTGCTCGGCTGGCTGTGAAATTCACTCCAGGCAAAAAAATGCGCAAACAGATTGAAAAACAACCTGCTAATGCCCGTATCCTGTAGCCGAGGAAACATAAGAAGAGCTTTTTCTTTTGGAAAAGCAGCCGGCTATCCGGTTTTCTTTGCCTTTTTTTTGTTTTTCCTGCTTGAACCTTATTTAGTCCAGAAGGTATGATTAGTGCGGAAAAATTTTGATTTTTAAAGCAGGTTTCTTGGCATTGGTTTTGGCAAAGGATGCAGTATGATGACGCCGCTTAAGTTTCTTGTGGCCGTTGCATTGGTATTGTTTTTAGCCATCGGCATCGCTGCTGTCGTCAAGAAGACAAAACACCCTTCGGCGTCGAATGAAACAGCAAAGGTTAAAGGACCGATCGAAATTAAGATCGATAAAGAGCAGCGCATTGTAAAGCATGCGCCCAAAGCCACCGTTAAGCCGGTTGCGGCAAAAGCATCGCCAGCCCCTGCAGTTGTCGACTCTGAAAAAAAGACAAACGACACTCCAGTTGTGCATGTCGACCGCATTGCCGAACTATTTAATAAAGGGGAGCCAAAGCTGCCGATCGTTGAAACCATTACCTATAAAAGCCGCGTCTCTTGGCAAAAGGGGCGTCCCGCTTGGTTGTCAGATTATGCATCCTATTATATGACCTCGCGCCACTTCATTTCCCGCAGCCTCACCGGCAAACCCGATTATTTTAAGAAAGATATTGCTGAAGGAGACCGCTTTAATGTTTTGCGCAAAGATAAAAATATCAATTTCCACTTATTAATCGATACAGCACGCTGCAAGATGTGGTTTTATTATATTGATTTGGATACCAATCAGCGTGTTTTGCTCAAAGATTATGTTGTTGGATTAGGAAGAAAAGACAACGATCAAACGTCAGGGCTTTTGACACCGTTGGGGAAATATTTGCTGGGAAGCCGGATTGCTATTTATAAGCCAAAAATGACAGGCTACCATAAAGGGCAAAAAATCGAAATGATGCAGGTCTTCGGCACGCGTTGGATCCCTTTCGAAAAAGAGGTTAGCCAAACGACAGCTCCTGCTAAAGGATTCGGCATTCACGGCGTGCCGTGGCAACCGAATGAAAAAGGGGAATTAGTGGAAGATACGAGCTGCTTGGAAAAATATTTAAGCGATGGATGCGTCCGCCTTTCCACAAAAGATATGGAAGAGATATTTGCTATCGTCATCACCAAGCCAACCTTTATCGAACTCGTCCGAAATTTTCATGAAGCTAAATTGCCTGGAATCGAGAAATAGGAGAGCAAACATTGGACATCCTTTCTCATGAAAAACAGATTCACGAATATATTAAAACAATCGAGCATCTCAAAAAACAGAGTAAAGACAACCCCTTGTTCAATGCGGAGATCGGCAAACTTGAACAAAAATTGCTCAAATTAAAGCAAAAAATTTATTCAGAGCTAACCCCATGGCAGCGGGTACAAATCTGCCGCCACCCCAATCGCCCCCACTCGATCGACTTTATACGAAATATGTGCGAGAGTTTTACTGAACTTTCTGGCGATCGCCTCTTTGGAGAGGATCGTTCGATTGTTGGAGGATTAGCTAAAATAAGCGGGAAAAAGTTCATTATCATGGGACAAGAAAAGGGGAGCGATACCGAAAGCCGCATCAATCATAATTTTGGAATGTTGAATCCAGAAGGGTTTCGCAAAGCTCTGCGCTTGATGAAACTAGCTGAAAAGTTTCAATTGCCTATCGTGACCATGATAGACACTTTTGGAGCTAATCCCATCTTAGAAGCAGAAGAGAGGGGGCAAGGGTGGGCCATTGCGAATAATTTAAGAGAAATGATACGGATTGCTACCCCCATCATCGTGATTGTCATTGGCGAAGGGTGCTCCGGCGGAGCCTTAGGAATAGGCATCGGCGATTCCGTGGCTATGCTGGAACATGCTTACTATTCGGTCATTTCACCTGAAGGGTGTGCATCGATTTTATGGAAAGATTCAAATAAAAAAGTAGAGGCTGCTGCTGCATTGAAGTTAAATGCTGAAAATCTATTGGAACTGCACATTGTAGATGCCATCATTAACGAGCCTCTTGGAGGCGCCCATCACGACCCTGCTACGGCCTATAAAAATGTCAAAGATTATATTATAGAGCAAAAGGATATGTTAAGCATGATCCCGCGCGAGTTGCTGCTTGAACAGCGTTATCTCAAATTTCGTAAGATAGGGCAATACACAAACGGCTAAACAATGAGGTTATTATTTCAGATTGCATTTAAAAATCACCGGCATCGGTTACTCATTGGCATCACCATTTTGGCCATGTGCCTATTGACGTTTGCCTCCCAGCTTGAAATTTTTGCCTTAGGAGTTATTACAAAGAAAGGGCCCGGTTTTTTTGAACTTTTCGCTCCGATCGAAAATGGAAAACTTCAAAAAACCGATTCAATTACAGCAAAGGAACTCCATCTGCGTTGGGATGAAATCACCGGTCCGCATCAACAAAAGATGACGCGAGTAGAAGCTGAGCGTTTTTTGAGCCAGGTGAAAAATCGAGATTTTATTGATGAGGTGATCAATCGATTAAATGCCATTTTTCCGATTAACGGCAATTTGAAAAATTTAGCGGTCATGATCATCATCATCGCTTTATTCAAAGCTGCGATGCTGTTTACGCATCGATTTTCCACGCGTGTTGTTGCAATCCGAGTGAGCCGCGATTTACGGCAAGCCTACTTCGAACATATCCAATTGTTGCCAATGGAGTTCTATCATAAATATCATATCGGCAGCCTCTCTTCCAGAGTGGTTGGCGATGCATCTTTGATCGCGGAAGCTGTCAACGCATGCCTGATTAACTATTTGCAAACACCTTTTACGGTGTTGACCACCTTGGCTTTATGCTTCTTAACCTCATGGAGATTGTCGCTGATTGTTTTTTTCGGATTGCCTTGCATTCTTTTTCCAATCATTTTCCTAGCCAAGCGGGTAAAGCGGATTTCCAAGCAAATCCAGCAAAACCAAGAGCGGTTTAGTTCGGTTCTGCTCGATTTTCTTTCAGGCATACAAACTGTTAAAGTTTTTGCCATGGAGGGATTTTCCTTAAAAAAATACAAGGAACAAAACCAACATATGGCGCGCCTCGAGCAAAAAAGTGCCCGTTATGATTTATCCACGCGGCCGGTTGTCCATACCATCGGCATGTTCTTTTTGGCAACCGCGCTCCTCTACGGCCTTTATGTTTTGAGGATGGAGGTTTCAGAGATTTTGTTTTATTGCGGGCTTCTCTATGTATTTTACGAGCCTATCAAAAAGTTTGCGGAAGAAAATAGTCATATTCAAAGAGGGATTTCAGCGGCAGAGCGCATGTTGGAAGTGATGAATCAAAAACCACAAATCCAAGACAAACATGACGCTATCGCGCTCTCAGGATTTAAGCAGGCGATCGAATTTGATAATGTTTGGTTTCGTTATGGTGAAGAGTGGGTTTTGAAAGGCGTCAGCTTTAGCGTTCCTCGTGGACAGACAGTGGCGATTGTTGGACCGACCGGTGCCGGTAAATCCACCATTGTTCAGCTTCTGCCGCGTCTTTACGACATTCAATCCGGCGAAATTCGGATTGATGGACAGCCGCTGACGGTATTTACGCAAAAGTCTCTGCGCGAACATATTGCCTTTGTGCCGCAAAAACCGTTTCTTTTTTACGATACCGTTGCTGCGAATATTTCATATGGGCAAGAGTTTACACGGGAGCAAATCCAGGCTGCCGCTATCAAAGCTTATGCGGATGAATTTATTTGCAAGCTGCCGCAAGGGTATGATACCGAGCTTGCTGAAGCCGGAAAAAATCTTTCCGGAGGCCAGCAGCAGCGTTTAGCGATTGCCAGAGCTTTGGTTAAAGATGCCCCGATTTTAGTCATGGATGAAGCAACCTCTTCACTTGATGCAGTCAGCGAAAACCAAATCAAGCTGGCTATTCAACAATTGCGAGGACGGATGACCCAAATTATTATTGCCCATCGACTTTCAACAATTGAAGATGCTGATAAAATTATTTATCTAGAAAAAGGTCAAAAGATTGCTGAAGGGACCAAAGATGAGTTGTTAGCAAACTGCACCGGATTTCGACTGATGTGGCAGATGCTCCATCAAACCAATTAAGATAATACGGCATGCTGAATCATCTTTCGAAACAAGCTGTAGTTTTGCATTCCGGCGGAATGGATTCTTCCCTTTGTTTGGCATTAGCCATCCGGGAATTTGGAGCCGATCAGGTTTTAAGTTTATCGTTTTCATTCAATCAGCGTCATCATGTTGAATTGGATCATGCGAAAAAAATTAGTGCGCACTGGAACGTTGATCATGCTATCGTGCAATTAAATTGCTTGTCAGAGATCACAACAAGTGCGCTTATTGGCAACACAATTCCCATAGAACATCAGCACGGTAAGCCGCCCAATACCCTTGTGATTGGACGCAATGGTTTAATGGCGATGCTTGGAGGCATTCATGCGCACCATTTAAAAGCTCGTTGCATCTATATTGGAATTATTGGGGTAGAAGGCTCCAATTCAGGCTATCGCGATTGTTCAAGAAGCTACATGGATGGAGTTCAACATACTCTGAGAATTGACTTGGATGATCCGTCATTTGAAATACGGACCCCTATTGTTGATTTGACCAAAGAGGAAAGCTTGGAACTCGCCTATCGGCTTGGCATGCTTGACTATTTGTTGAATGAGACGTTGACCTGTTATGAAGGGATCGCAAAGCAAGGCTGTCTGACATGTCCTGCCTGTCTCTTGCGAAACGAAGGGATCAAATCGTTTTTTAAAAAACGTCCACACCTGAACATGCCTTACGCTATAGCCTAAAATACAATTTAACCACAGACCCCACAGAAAACACAGAGGGTACTAATGTCTCTATGCCCTCTGTGTTCTGTGGTTAAATTAAATTAATTATTTTTTTTCTTTGGTCTCTTTTTCATCATATTCGTAATCGTAGTCATCTTCATCCTCCTCCTCTTCCTCATCCTCGTCGTCTTCTTCAAACGATAGGACCGGCTTTGAAGGGGCCTTTTTGAGAGCCGTGGCCTTGACCCCTTGCGGCGGAGGCACAAAGTCAACCCAAATGGGCGAACTCCATGCCATGTGGCCATTTTCTTGAATCACGCGCAAATAATAGAAAACAAAAGGAGGACTCTTATCCTTGGGATTGATGCTCGCTTTTTCAATTGGGACCATATCATCGTAAGTGAAATCAAGAGAATATCCCTTGCACTCAAAGCTCTTAATGACCTTTCCGTTGCGGATGATTTCAACCGAAGAGAGGTTCGTTGTGCCGGCAACATAACCGGAGAGGTGTCGATTGACGATGAGGCCTGGTTTATCGGCTGTGCTCAATTCTTTCCCCATCGGCGCTCCGGCTAACTGTAGGCCCAAGATGATCCTTTCTCCTGTTGTTGCATAGCATGATCGATTATATAAAGCTTCAGCCATCGAACTGTGGCTATATTCAGGCGCAATGATGGCTGTGATACCAGCCGGATATTGAGCTTGATTTCCTTCATATAAGCCGGCATAGATGCCACGGTCATCCAAACCTCCGGCGACAAAACCAAAACGGCAATTCCGCATGAGAGCTTTTTGGATAGATCCCTCAGCATTTTCTTGAATCCCTTTTTTGCTGTTCCCTTCAATCGGAGCTAAATTACCCTCTTTTTTGGTGTATTCGGATGAACCCCATGAATTATAAATTTCAACTACTCGCTCAAATTCAGGATTAAAATCTTTGAAATCGTAATCATATCCTTTGGCCATTGTAAAGCAGGGGATTGAAATGATCTCTTTAGGTGAAAAGGTTTTATATATTTTCTTTAAGGAACTGTATTTCGGATCTTTTTTCCGCATGAGGTTTTTATTTTCTTTTGAATAAATAATTTGCCTCACTCCCTCCTCACCGGGTACTCCATCCCACTGGAAGCCGACAAAGGTCGCAAACCTATCGGCTTCATCAAACTCCACAATATTTTGCGCGACCATTTTCCAAACATCATTTGATGTTTCATCCGCGCTTTCAAAGGGAGAACAGGCAAAAAAATTAAAGGCTTTATCATCTCTGAAATGGCGGAGGCAGCTTTCAATATTTTCTGTCGAGTCAATCCGTTCAGATTCTCCGTGTAAAAAGCCCCAAAAAAGATTTCGATTATTTTCAGCAAAACACTTAATCGGGGCCGATTTGAAAAATTGCTTTGTTTTGCTGTTATTCAATTGAATTGTATAAATGCCGGGTTCATTAAAATACAGATTGGGCAAGGTGATGAATCCTGTTTCTGGAATAAATAACTTCCAATTCAAGTTTTCACGCAGATGTTCATGAGACAGTTCGATCAATGTATCATCAGGGGCGTTACCGGTCAGATTGCCATATTCATCTTCACAGCGGACAATGACATCGAACCGTTTATTTCTTTCGACAAAAGAGGGCGTCAATAAACGGATGGTTTTTAAAATGTTCCCTTTGATGTCCATATTGAAAATTTCGGGTTCTTGAAAATGTCCTTTTCCTGTCGGATCAATTAAAAGATTAAAGGCGCGTCTTCTTTGAGAATTTGTTTGCGCGCGGTTTCCATTTTTTTCTCCGCTCCCTTTTGGCGAACCGATAATGATTGTAAAACTGCCGCCCGATTCAATTTTAGATGGCAGCACGAATTCGTAAATCGGCGTAAAGCTATCAGAAACTTCAATCTCTTTAGCTTGCAAGATTTTGCCGTTATCCAGTTTGGCAAAAATGACATTGGCCCCTTTTTTCAGATTTGATGCAGGAGTTTCCCAATCGATTGGACGCCCTTTGGTTTGCATATCGAAACGGAGGAGCGTTCCTTTGAGAAGGCCGGTAGCAGTTGTATAGGTAAAAGTCCACGTGTTAACTTCTCCAGCTAAAGCTTGGTTGGGTTCGCAATAACAGATTGATCTTCGCATGCCTATTTATTCCTTTTTTTATACTGCATATTTAACGGCTCTAGTTTCCCGGATAACCGTAATTTTAATTTTGCCCGGATAGTTGAGCTCTTGTTCAATTCTTTTTGTCAAATCGCGTGCCAAAGCATTTGTTCCGATATCATCGATCAGTTCAGGTTGCACTACAACGCGCACCTCGCGGCCGGCTTGCATGGCGTAAGCTTTCTCGACTCCAGGAAATTCAAGTGCGATATCTTCCAGTTTTTTCAAGCGTTTGACATATTCTTCAACCGGTTCGCTCCTTGCACCATGGCGCGAGGCAGAAATTCCATCTGCAGCGCTGCATAGAGCTGCTTCAATGGTTTCAGATTCCATTTCAAAATGATGCGATCCGATGCCATTGGCAACATGTTTTGTTTCTCCATAGCGCAGGGCAAGATCGTGGCCGATGATGGCATGAGAGCCTTCGACTTCATGAGATACGGCTTTTCCGATATCATGCAGCAATCCAATCCGTTTGGCTAGGCGCACGTCCAGCCCCAATTCAGCGGCCATCAGTCCCATGAGATAACTGACTTCAAGCGAATGTTCAAGGATGTTTTGCCCATAGCTAAAGCGGAATTTCAGTTTGCCAAGCAATTGGATCAGCTCTTGGTTCATATTAATGGCGCCGGCTCTTAGAGCCGCATCTTCGCCGTGTTGTTTGATAAGTTTGGTGATATTTTGTTTGGATTTATCGACCACTTCCTCGATTCGAGTGGGATGGATCCGTCCGTCTTGAACTAATTCGATCAAGCTCATTTTGGCGATGTGCATGCGGATAGGGTCGAATCCTGACAGGACGACGGCGCCGGGCGTATCGTCGATGATGAAAGTGATGCCGGTAGCCCTTTCAAGAGCGCGAATATTACGCCCTTCTCTTCCTATGATGCGTCCTTTGATTTCATCGCTTGGGATAGCGACTGTATTAACGGTCGATTCGGAGACGCACGGGACAGCTAGGCGCGTGATGGCGGTGGCGATGATGCGGCTGGCTTGTTTGTCTGCTTCTTCCTCCGCTTCTTTCGATATTTTGCGGATAAGGTTAGCCGAATCGGCTTTGACCTCTTGGGTGATTTTATCGATTAAGATATTTTTGGCTTCGGAAGAGCTCAGGCCCGACACTTTCTCCAATTCAGAAAGCAGCTTTGTTTGCATGTGTGACGTGGCGGATTTTTCAGATTCGAGGGAGATGAGGTGTGTATTGAGGATGATTTCCCGTTTTTCCAAGTCGGACATTTTTTTTTCAACAATATTGAGGCGTGCTTCCAGTTTATCTTCACGCTGTTTTAACCGTTCCTCTTCGCGCTGGATTTTTCTTTTTTCATTCTGCCACTGTTGTTCCAATTCCCGTTGTTGTTCTAGCTGATGTTGTTTTAAAGTAAATTCTTGAGCTTTTTTAAGTGTTTCCACATCGGATTCGGCTTTGCGGATAATATCCGTGGCGATGCTTTGAAAGCCTCCAAGCTTGAGCCGATGATAGATCCAAAAACCTCCTGCTCCTCCCAGAATGCCAAATGAAACGGCTATTATAATGATGACAATGAAATCCGAATCCAAAACCATGCTGTGACTATCTACGTTATTTCTGGTTAGTTTATCATAGAAAAGCATTAATCAGAATGAATTTTGCTGGGTGCGGGATTTAGAGGAACGAGGCTTTGAAGCAAAGCCTCTTTATCCAGTTTGGCTATCCAGATTTCATGATCGTCCTTTCCATAGGCAATCCAGATATAGCGGCTATCAAAGGTCAATCCACAGGGAAAAACAGCCTTTACAGGTTTCCAATAAGGTTTATAAGGAGTTTTGCTATAGAAATTTTTTCCAATGATGGGCTGGGGGCTAATCCGTAGAATTTCAAAGGGAGGAGTGGCGGCAAAAATATAGGCTCCCATAAAATAATGAGTTATTGGTTTATTTTCTGATTGAATGGTGGCGATCCGATTGGAGCTGTGAAAAATTGATAAATACTCTTTATGATTGATTAACAGAGCCGGAGTCCCTCCGCGGGGAACTCCCCAATCCCATAGCAAATCTGTGGCTGTTTCAGCAATCGTTTGACACTTGCCTGTTTTGTTGAGCAAAGGATGGAAAATGCGATGGGGAGTGAGGCTGTAAGCCAATAAAAGCGTGTTATTGTAGTTAAAAGGAACCCAATTTTTTTCCCGGACTTGGACATTTTCTCCTTCGAAATCGGAGAGGCATTCGGGAGTAGACATCAGGAATTCGCCGTTTTGCAATTGCAATTCGGCCACATAGACTCTGAAGCCCCCCTTGCTGATTTTAGGTTCGCGATTATCGCTATAAACAATATAGAGACGATCATTTACTGCTATTAAGCGGGCATCTTCAGCTCTGGAGGGTACATTAGAAGTTGTTGTGCGCATGTTTAAGAATTGCGGTTTTCCGATCGGGTTAAATGTGTCGTCAAGGTGTATCAAACCGATGTTTGAATTAAATGATAGTTTTGGATTAGGGATGATGCGGAAGCTTAATAGCAAAAAACCATGCCATCGGATAATGGAAGCGTTAAAAGCATGAGGATAACCGGGGATATCTATTTTTTTGGTATCTAAGACAAAATCTTGTGCCATATCACTTTCAAGATCGATTGTTAGATCGGCAACAAGCATTGTTTGAATATTCATTAGAAGAAGCATAGTCAATGTTTTATAGCTTAAGATAGACAGAATTACGGCTCCTTTAGCTGTATTGATAGATTCTGCAGGATGTCAACAGGCAACAAGCTTTCTAAGAGTTTAATTTTATCTAACTTTGCAATCCAAACTTCATGATCTTGCCTCCCATAGGAAATCCATACATGCTTGTCATCGAAATGTAAACCGCAAGGAAAAACAACTCGCAACGGTTTCCATGTTTTATGTGCAGGGCCGTTGTAAAAATTTTGTCCGACAATCGGTTTTTGACTAATGCGCTTGATAGAAAAGGGAGGGCCGGCTGCAAATGTATAAGCTCCCATAAAATAATGGGATATTTTTTTTCCATTTGATTGCACTGTAGGCATTTCAGTTGAAGAGTGAAATATCGCTAAATATTCTTGATCGTTCAGCGGAAGGGCAGGAGTGCCTCCTCGTAAAGTTCCCCAATTCCAGTTGATGGTACCCCAGGTTTTCGCTATTGTTTCACAGATTCCAGTCTTCAAGTTAGGCTGTAAAATTCGGTGGGGTGCGATACTATAAGCCATCAGCAATTGATGCTGGTATTCGAAGGGGACCCAATTTTTTTGCCAACGCTGCGCGTTTTCCCCTTCAAAACTCCATAAGCAGGAAGGCTCTCCGGTAAAAAAGATCCCATTTTCAAAAAATAACTCGACGATAAACATCCGGCGAATTTCTGGAACCTCTTCTTTTTCGATGATATTGCTGTAAACAATATAGATGTGGTCATCGATATTGATTAGGCGCGGATCTTGCTGTCTTAATGAAAAGCGAGAATTGTTATAGGTGATATTAATCTCTTGCGGAGCGCTGATTGGTTCAAAGTTCTGGTCAAGCAGAACAAGGACAATTTGATTAGTTGAAGTGTGTGTGGCGTCATAAGCGCGAAAACACATCAAATAAGGATGGCTGTAATAGATGTTTTCATCATCCTTCTTTTTTTGAACACTTTGGAAGCTCAGCAGCCTGTCATGATGCCATTGGATCATAGAAGGATTAAATGCATCGGGATAGCCTGGAATCTCGATTTTTTTTGTTTCTAGCACAAATGCATCACACATATCTTTTTCAAGATCGATCAGTTTTGAATGCAGTTGGAAGTGCGATGTCATCAGGAAGAAATTGAAAAAAAAGTATATGGGAATAGCCTTGAGGTTAAACATAATTAGCCTTTCTAAAATGTAATGCATTAATGATTGGAGCGGATCTTTTTATCGGAGTGTATGTCTTATTTATTTCTTTAAGTCAACGAGATTTTTTATGCTCATTGAAAGAGTTCTGCATTAAATAATTGGTCGGAATTGATCCAAAATTCAAACGGAAAAGCTTCATACAGTTTTAATAAATCGCATTCAAAAGGTGGTTCTCCCCCTGCCTGCAATGCCTCTTCCACAGAAGATGCATATTGAAAATTGGGGCGGTTGGTAGCTAAATAATAATCAGCATATTTAAAAATATGCTCATGCGCAGTAATACGCAGCCATTTGGCAGGAACACCATAAGCCTCCGCTATAATAATTCCATGCAGAGAACTGGAAATAACGAATTTACTTTCCAAGATTTTTTTGATCACCATATCCCATGGATCGGTTGGATAAACGGCATTTGGAAAAACCGATTTAGGAAATAGGCTTATCTCAGAATAATGAGGAATAATAATGTAGTCATAGATTGGGTGTTCGGCTTTTTTAAACTCAGGAAAAAAATAAGGGATCAATAGCGCTGGATCTCCGTACACCTCAGGGCAATCGATATTCAGCATCTCCTTTAAGTATTGCCGTGTCAAGGGTCCTCGAACCGCACGGATGTCTAAGTGAGAAAAATTATAGTGTTTGGTTGATAACAGCCGTCCATTAATGCCTGTGCCCCAGACAACATCACCGTTTTCTGCAAAGGAGAGGATCGAGCCGATCGCTAATAATTTTTGCTCATGATAAGTCGATTTTTTTGAATAAACGCGGACTTGATCGCTGACAATTCTTTCAACTAATTTAAGTGAGATGTAATCTCCAAAATTGACAAATGTAGGCTGCCGCCAATAGTAAAGAGGCAATCCATCGGAGGGAATTGAAGCAGCTAAATTGAATGTTCCAATCAATAGTTGCAGTTGAAAGATTAGAAACACATATTTAAAATATGTTTTTAACATAAGCAAGGCTAACCTGTATTAACTGTTTTAAATTTGACTATGACATAAACATTAATTTTCAGGATGCATATTTGAATTTTTATTTTGATGGGCTCTAAGAGGACGGATTCTGACTTGCTCAACGAACCGATCGTTCGAGCGGAGAATCTCAATTTCAAACTCATCGCGATGGATCACAAAACCTCTAGAAGGGATAGAGCTTGCACAATGGAAGATAAATCCGCCTATTGTATCGTATTCTCCCTCTTCCGGAATCGTCAATCCAAGCTGCTCCTCGGCATCCAAGATACTTAAACGGGGATCAACAATCCAACTGCCGTCAGATTGGGGAATATATAATGTTTCTTCTTCATCGTATTCGTCAGAGATATCTCCGACAATTTCTTCTAAGATATCTTCAATGGTGACGATCCCTTCCGTTCCCCCATACTCATCCACTACGATAGCCAAATGAACCTGCTTTTTGCGAAACTCTTGAAGAAGATTAGAAAGTTTTTTTGTTTCCGGCGTATAGAGAACCCCTTTTAACAACGTTTCGATAGGGGCATTAAGAATGGCGGGATTATTGCCCTGAGCCTCATATTCTTGGAATTTACTGAGAAGGTCTTTATACATTAAAACTCCAATCACGTTGTCTACGGTGTTTCGATAAACGGGAGTTCGGCTGTATCCTTCATTTTCAAGCTGCTTAGCTGCATCTTTAATGCTGGTTTCAGCAGAAAGGCTGAACATATCCACACGCGGCACCATCACTTCCCGAGCAATTAATTCCCGAAAAGCGAGTACAGACTCAATTAATTTTCGGTCGTGCGAGCTAAGTTCGGGGCCAAGCGGGGCTTGTTGCACAATATCGATGATCTCTTGTTTAGCCTGAGCCTGCGGTTCTTGCAAATAGTCGAAATAAACGGTTCGAGAAAGAGATTGCGATACCCGCAGAAAGATGTAGGTAATAGGAAACGCTAAAAACATAAAAATTGAGGAGAAAGGAGCGCAAAATCGGATCGCTGTCTCGGGCAGCCGCGTGCCAAATATCCTAGGAAGGTAGTCTCCAACAATAAATGAAGCCAAAATAAATCCTAGAAAACTTAAGATCAACCAGAATAGGGTAAAATCGTAAACACCCTGCCGCTCGATCACTTCATGACGAAATAAGGGGGTATTAACGAGAAAAAGAATGGCGCAAGTGGCATACAGGAAACGGGTGATATTTTGCGCACAAATGGTGGCAAAAAACAATCCTTCATACTCATGGTCGCGAAAAAAAAACAAATGAAAAGGGCGGTAAAAAAACAGATTGCCTAACTCTTTAAGCTGTTTCTTCGAATCCCGCTTATGAATGCGGCGGAAAGCACTGCTGACTGAGGTCAAAAAAAACGTGCCGATCAGGAACAATAATGTTCCAAAAAATAACGTGATAAGTAACAAAATCCCCCCCTATGATCATTTCTTACCTTCAACTTTAACCAAAAGCTTACCCGTTGCCTCTAAATGCTGCATATGTTTTTTTTCAGCACGTCTCATTTTTGACCGATCTTTAGCGTCCAAATCATCGTATCCGAGCAAATGCAATAATCCATGCACAACATAGAGCGAGGTTTCCCAATAAGGATCACCTCCATGCTCAACTGTATAACTTATGCCTACCTGAGGGCAAATAAAAACTTCTCCTAAAACTTTGTATCCTTGTTGGTCAGTCGCATCCATAGGAAATGAAATGCAATCTGTGGCCGAAGGATCTTGAAAGTACTGATCATGTAAGGTACAAATGGCTTTTATGTCAATAAAATGAATGCCTACCTCGTCGCATGTTTGCTTTTCTAAGACAAGCACAGCTTTAACGAGTCTTCTAACTTGAATAGAATCGATTGAAAGAGCTATTTGTTTATGAGTGACGTTTATTTTCACGGTGATGTGTTTACTAAGAAGAGGGCCATTTCTTGAAAAACAAAAAGTTGAAATAGTTTCATCCCTTTTTATCTTTTTCCAATAAGATAGCCGCTCTTTTTGTCCTCGATCTAGAGAACAGGCGTCTTTGGAAGGCCTGTAACTCTTTTCTTTTCGGCTCCACTCCAACGGCCAAGTTTTTTTAAGACGTCGATCCGCTCAAACCTCTTAAGCACATTCCGTTTTTTTGCGCCCTTGTTAGCTTTGCCAAAGCTTGCATGTCTTGACATAACAATTTAACCTTTGCTTTTTGATAATTCGTTTTATTTGATTTTAGGAATGAAAGCAGTTTGTGCTAGATCCCCTTCGAGGGCATTTGCATGCTCTTTATACCCATTGGCCAAGTTGTCTTTTTTTGGCCCTGTTTTATGGGCAGGTGCGCGCGGTCGGCGACGGCTGATCGCTCTTTTTTCTGATTGTTTGCTCACACGTACCATGGTTGCTACTCCTTTCCTTTATAATGCCCAAAGTATAGCCGCATTATGAAAATCATGCAATGCTTTTTCATCAAAAAAAGAAAGATTAAGAAAGCATTGATGTAAAGTTTTTTATTTAAATATTTATTGAATCTTAATACCATTAAGTTATTATAAAAGTGAGAAAACCACTTTGTGGTATAAATAATCTATATTTAACCAGGTTAAACTAAATGGCCGCTACTTATTCCAATCCGCAACAGCAGCAGCAAGGCCCACGCCGTCCCCCGAGAAAAATCCCGTATAAGGATGGAATTTCCACAAGTCCACAGCAATATGATTTATATGAAATGATCCGCCGTCCGAATCTGCACCCTTCAAGGCGTGCACCGGATGCTCCCCCTTATGAAAACAAGCGGGAAAAAGCTAAGCTGCAGAGGAAGAAGCTTGAGGGTGAAGTTGAGGAGAAATTTGAGCATCGGAGTGTTTCTAAACGGGCTATTATTACCTTTTTAGGCACATTGATTAAGGTATTTTTCCTGGCTTTTATACTGCCACCCTATCTTATTCTATATAAAGCCCCTAAGTGGATTTTTACAGACCTTATTCCTCGGTTATGCAATCGCATAAAAATGGCTTTAATGGCACGGTACAAAACCATTAAGCATCGCATTGATAGAGTCATCCTGAAATTGATCGCTCCCTACATCAAGATGAAGAAAATGTGGAAAAGGTTAAAGCTCAAGGAGCAAAATATAGACGTCGAAACCGAAATGACAAGTCAATCTAAACAAGAACTCTCGTTTTTAGCCTTTATATTGCAAGGGGTTTGGATTTGTTATAAATGGGGCGTTAATCCTCTTTTCCGGTTGGTAAAATGGATGTATAAAAGTTTGAAAAAAGCCAATGAAACGACCAGAGAGATGCCTTACACCCTTGATAAATTTTTACGTAAGCAGATTCAAAAAAGGCAAAAACAAGCTTGTTATTTGGTTGAAAAAGGGGTGGAATTAGAGAAAAAAAGCGTTGGCTATCTTAGAGATAAATATAATGATAAAATTGCCAATCCAATTTCTAATTGGTGTGCTCCCAAAGCGGAAGCCATCAAGCGCAAAGTAATCGCAGCCGTTCAAAAGCCATGTAAGAAAGCTGTCGATACAGCGGAAGCTATAAAAAACTGGGTATTGCATCCGGTTGAAACTGCTAAAGCTTATTGTCGGTCTATCCAAAAGCGTCTTAACGAGCATTTTGCGAAGCTGAAGCAGGCGATTTTAGCTTCGATCGAGACGAAACGGACAGCTATGAAACAAATCGTAGACAGTCAAATGAAGCGCATTGTTGCTCCCTTTCACCACATTTATCAGGCAGTGAAAAAAAACATTTTAAAGACAGTTGCTTTCTATGAACGATTGAAACAAGTTTATTTGCGAGCAACGAAAAGCTTACGAAAGCTGCCTAATGATACGATCAAGAAATATGTTAGTATGAAAGCGCTGAAAAAAGCTGCATTAAAAGATCGTTTAGAAAACTACCGTCTTTTTATGCATAACCGCAAAGCCATCCTTGCGCAACGCTTCAATCAATGGATGGATCCGATCAAACAAAGCATCTTGAAGAAATGGCGGACGGTAAAAGCTGTTAAAGAGCAAACGACGAGAACCCTTTCCGTTAAGAGTCAGCGGATATTGCTGCCCATTAAGATGGGAACAAATCAGGTTAAGGTTTGGTGCCGATTATTACTGCTTCGCGGACAATTGCTAAGAGCTTGGGGAGTTGTTTTATTTAGATATGGCATGCACATTGTGCGTGAAACAGCTGATTCCTTTGGACGCAAAGCCTCTTCTTAGTATATAACTAGAGATGCCTGACGTGGCTTTGTTAGGCTGCTGCCGCAGCTAAAATTTTCCTCTTCTTTACCCCACACTTGCTCACTGAAACGGGGCCAATAGGAGGATGCATAACCTTCATTGGCTTCAACTACAGATTTTATGACCAAAGGATGAGCACAGGTCCAATTATCGCTGTGTCATAAAATGCCGCAAAAATCAACCAAAGCGGTTTAGCCTATAACGGGGCTGCTTTTTTAATTCCTTCTTGCGTAATGATCCCTTTTTCTATGTATTCGCTGATGGTGAAAAGCTTTTTAAAATCATATCCTGATTTTTTGTATTTCGAATCGCTGGATATAATAAGTGTCTCATTTACAAAAATATACTATAATATGATATAATGGTTGTTTAAAACTGAAGTATAATTAAGATGGCTATTCATTCATTGTCAGGACATTGTGTTATCGGTGTGTTTTCTTCTGAAATTCTCTATCCTACAAATTGCAGAAAAAAAAGAATTATTGAGGAAGACAAAAATCCCCTGCTTTAGAGGGCTATAGTAAAAATGAAATTAAAAATCCTCTGATTGGAAAACACCTGCTCACGAAATATATACGTGGATTAGCTCGCGGTGCAACCAACCTTGCGATTGGCATTTTGATTGCACCAATAGGAGTAGCCTATCATGCGACGATGGCGACAGCACATGGAGCCAAGGCTATTGTATTACTTAGCAACAAACAATCAGCCAATCATGATTGGGAAAAAGTAAAAGAACATGAGATAGTTCTTTATAGGGATCTTGTTTAAGGCATTGATACTGCGGGAGGAGCTATTTTGGCAGGAGCAACAGTTACAGTAGCAGTTACAGCCGTAACCCCCATTGGAGCAGGACTCATTTCATTCCTTGCGTTAAATGTGATTTTGCTTGCTTATGGAAGACCAGAGATTGTTACTTCATTTTCCTATCCATACGAAAACCCTCTCGTGGAAGATATTGCAGTTTGGAATGATCTTGGTCTTAAAGGTCCTAATAACGAGTTTGTTAGAGTTGAAGGCAACGACGACTATAACCGTCGTTTCCATAACGACGGTACTACTATTTATGTCCAGAATGGGTTCTCTCAGAGGAAAAGATGTTACTAAAGGCATTTTTGATTGTTAGGAGCCATTGCAGTGCTTTTGCTTTGCCATAGCGTCCCATTTTGATAGCCTTTGCGATACGCAATTGTAGCCTATTTACATGATCTTCGACTGTTGTCCATATAATAGATTTCCAGTTGATGATTCTTGTCAAAGGTGCACCAGCTGTCGCTGTCATTTGCTATTCCTTTGTTCGATGGTTCTCCAATTTCTTTCGCAATAAGGGACCAATCGGACGTGAGCACATTTTCATGTTGGACATAGTCCTATCCTTCCCTCTACAAGAAGGCATTTGCTTTTTCCGATATCCCAATCTTGCAAACATTCATCGCTCTTACCTGATTATATAGTTGTGAGGAGGGTTTAGCCTCTCGGCATCATCCCCGAGAAAAAAAAATCTCTTTGTTACATTGTCAGGATCGCTCTTTATTCAGATCCCTAGATTTACCCCGCTGTAAGGGTAGTCAGTATTGACACCTCCTTAGAAGAACTTCGTGTCGCACAGCTGCGGCAGCAGCGCAACAGGGAATTTCTAAACTCAAAAAAGGGAAATGAGCACCTCTTATTATATTTCAGCTAAAACTCTGTTGATCGCATCATAATCCATTTCACGCATCACCCCATTAGGCAAAATTACTCGCTTAAGATTATGCGTCGTGTCATATTCATACCTTGTAATCCCTTCCATGGGATCCACTATCTCAGAAAGATGGTTCCACTTATTATAAATAAATTGAGTTGCATATCCGCAAGGATCCGTTATCGCGCATAAATTGCCCACGTTATCATAAGAATATTCAAGCACACCATCTGCGCCAGTTAATTTAATCAATTGATCACGATCATTAGACTTCTTTCAAAACTAGCGTTTTGAAAAAATTTAATGTATATATGATGCCTTTGTGGAGGTATCAATGAAATACGATCAAATAGAAGAATTCTCAGATGAACAATTTCGCAGATTAACAGGGGTTAAAAAAAGTACGTTTAAAAAAATGGTCGAGATTTTAAGGGAAGCGGATCAGAAGAAAAAAACTCGAGGTGGCCGTAAGAGTAGGTTATCGATTGAAGATCGGCTGCTTATGGCTCTAGAATACATTAGAGAATATAGGACTTATTTTCATATAGCAACAAGCTATGGAGTAAGTGAAAGCGTGGCATACAAAATTGTACGCTGGGTAGAGAACACTTTGATTAAAGACCCCGCATTTGCTTTGCCAGGGCGTAAAGCTCTTTTAAAAAGTGATATGGAATATGAAGTTCTGCTTATAGATGCATCTGAAACGCCAATAGAACGCCCTAAAAAAAAGTCAGACAAAAGCAGAAAATAAAAAATCGGAACAATAAGCAGAAACATTTTTATTCAGGTAAGAAGAAAAGACATACAATAAAGAGCCAGATTGTTGTAGATAAGAGAATAAAAAAAGTAATTTGTACAAATTTTAGTAATGGGAAGAAGCACGACTTTAAATTGTTTAAAGAAAGCAGAGTACGGTGGACAAAAGATCGTTGTGGAATAACGGACAGTGGATACACAGGAATAAAGAAATTACAGAGCAATTCAAGGCTTCCAAAAAAATCCAGTAAGAAGAAGCCTCTAATAGTAGAAGAGAAAAAACAAAATAGAGAAATATCTTCTGAAAGGGTTGTGAACGAGAATGTGATAGGGAGTTTAAAAAGATTTAAAATTATAAGTGACAGATATAGGAATCGAAGAAAGAGATTTGGTTTGCGATTCAATTTGATCGCAGGAATTCACAATTTAGAGTTGACTAGGGAGTTTTGAAAGAAGTCTATTCAGACTTTCAATCCACGTAATTGTCTTTACCGGAGAAGAAACTCCAAAATGATCAAAACTAGGATGTTCGACCCCCAAGACTTCAAGCCCCCTTTCAACGCCATCGATGCAATTACCTGAAACAAAAAGATAAGGACCTTTTTTTACCACATCAATGATTTGCTCAATCTGTTGATCTGTTGCTGGCCATTCATGAGTAAATGTTCCTGGACATACTTCGTCGTGGTCCGTTCTAGGCCCTTTCCGATATCTTCCAATGGTCTTGACAGTGCCATCGTCATAAGTTAATTCCCAAAAACCATGCCCGATATTAGAGATGCCATCTTTAGTTTCTGTTCCGGGAGGATATGCACAAACTTTGGCTGAACGGAGTCCTGTGGGATCGATAAAATTTAAAGGATTATTATTAACATAAATATAAGGGTTTAAGCTTTGAGCATTTGTTTTGGAACCAAACTCGGGATCGGTAGAGAGGAAACGACCTAAATCGGGATCGTTTCTCAAATAAAAAAGATGACTTTCTTCTTCGTAAGCTTCACTGGCATATAAGTATTCATTTTGAATACTACCTAATTTTTTTTGTAAACATCCAAAACTATCGTAGTTATAGACAGACATTAACTGTTGATTTGAATTGATGAGTCCTACAACCTTGTCGTTACCCACAATTTTTAACCATAGCCATTCCTTCCAACATGTCTTGAATTCGCAACCAACCTTTCCAAATTGTTTGCCATCCAGGATTCCCATCAGACTTCCTTCCTAAAAACCCACCCAACATAGCTATGCGCCTCCAAAGCTCTCGTAAACTAATTTCTCCATTCAGGCTATATCTATTTTTCACTATATCTATGATTTCCTTTTCAACCACTTCTTTTGCCGGTCTGTCTGGTTGCTGTCTACTGAGATCCCTAAGCTTCAAAAGTTGTGTTGCTACAACACCTAATATTCCAAGTAGGGCTAATAAGCGTTTCCCCGTCTTTAATTGAGCATCTTCTATTCGACAACCCGTTTTCAGACATTTATGATATTCTTCGATGATCCACCTTTGCTCATATATCTGAACCACTGTAAGCGCATCCTCTATAGAATCAACTGGGAGTGTAGTTACCAATATCCATTCTAGATCTTCATCTTCAGGATCATATGCTCTGACATAAGTCACCATTATTGCCTTTTCTGTTTTGCCTTGTGGTGGTTGCAACAAGGCCTGCTCCCATGAAACTTTTAGTTCTGCAATCCTCGAAAATTTCTCTCCTCGCGCTCTCAAATCCAGTTTGTAATTACCTTTAGCTTCAAGACTTCTTACCCAAGCTTTCAGTTTTACTTTTTTGTCATTTACTACCACCGTTCTATCATGTTTTGCTCGAACTACAAGATCCCAACCATCATCCACCGCACCTACAACATAATCGTAAATATCGTTACCTCGATCTCCTACAGAAACCCATCGACAGCCAGATGGTGGTTTTCCTATATCCTTTAGCGTATTTAACCAAACCTCTGATTCCTTTTCCTCTTGCTCTTTATTCTTCCTGTCTTCATTGTGCTCCGGACGAATCCAAGGTGTCTGCTTAGCAATACCTATCACCATAGGGTCGTGATTTTTTGTCCATTCCACTGCCAAGGCCGTATGAAACATGATACCTTGTCCAAAGGCATCAGCAGTAGGACCAAGTCCATGTGTGCATCTATGGGTGTTGTAGATAAGCTCGGAACCATCCTGAATGAAGAGAACCATCTTTTGCGTCGTCGAGGCGATTTCAATAACATTTTTATTGTGCTCTTTCTGCAACGATTCATGAGAGACTCGATTTGAATCAAAAAATCGATATGCTCCTTTTGTGTTCCCCCATGATCCAAACTTCTCAGGTAAACTACCACTGGGTGTTTCTAAACAAGCTTTCCCAATCTTAATAGCTCTTTTTGCAAGGCGCTTATCTCCAAGTTCAGCTCTCTGCCATTGTTTTTCAATCCATTCTCTGCCCATTTGGTCTCCTCCTTTTTTAAGGAAGAGAACCTACAGCCTATAAGCCCTCGGATTCAAGAAATTTGTGGGTAACGACAAGGGCTGCGGGGCATCGATTTTATCGAAAAACTCTTCTGCATGGGCTAATTGCACCAAACAACATATCAATAGAATAGTCAATTTTTGCATAATCAAAATTTTTGTTTCGTCCATGAATCGAAATCATTTCTTTAAACATTCTTTTTCTAACCTAAGTTTTGGATTTCTAAGGCTGGAACAGGTCTAAACATTAACATATACATCTAAAAAAGCCAATAATTTTTTTTATATTGACTCCATTTGGTACGGCCAGGAACAGCCAAAAACAGGATAATAGGATCGCCTGCGGCATCAGGATGATATGTAGCATGTTTTTATGTAGGGTTAAGCGCCAAGGCGTATTGCTGTATTCTCTGTAGTTAAATTTATTTAATCAACGATGCGGATTTCAGTTTGCGTCAGGCCAAAAGAGAGAATAAATTTCCACGCTTCATCCGTTTTCATGTCCAGATAGAGTAAATTCTCTTTTTTTAGATTGAGCATAAAACCCATTGTAGGATTAGGCGTACCAAGCAAAAATAAAGAAACATTCTTTTGAAAATTACTATCATCCTGTTCGTTTGGCAAACTAGAAAGCATTCCAATGCCATAAGCTTTGGCATGGGGAAAGGGGATTAAAACGACTTGTGAAAATGTCTTTTTTTCCTTCTTAAATACTGTGCGTATGACATCTTGAATGGATTTATAGATTCGATTCACTAAAGGGATGCGGTGCATCACATAATCGCCATAATTGAACAGATACTTCATGAAATAACTTTTCGCAAGGAATCCGCATAAGATCGCTATCCCAAAAATAAGCATCAAAATGATGATTCGGCTCCAAAATGTTAGGGCTGCATCTGATGTCAAAAAGAAATAGGTCTGAGGCAGATTATAACTTTTTAAGATGCCTTCTACAGCCCAAAGAAAGGGGGCTGTCAAAATGTGTATCAGAAAATTAATCACCCACAACGTTATAACAAACGGGATAAGAAGAGCTAAACCTGTAAAAAAGCTTCTTTTCATGTCTCTTCGGCCGTTGGATTTTCAAGATGATTCTGTTTTGAAATTTTATGCGCTTCACGCTTGGAAATGGATTTAAATGGAGGCGCAATGACACCGCATGAAATCACAAATTTAAAGGCTGCTTCGACGGTCATATCAAGATAAACGACATCATCCTCATCGTACACGACCAAAAAACCGGAAGTAGGGTTAGGTGTTGTAGGTACAAAAACAGCCAGCATATTTTTTTTAGAAGAGTGCGGCAAACCCGGAAGGTGATCGCGCGTTACAAAACCTACACTCCAGGTTTCCTCCTTCGGAAAGGGGACCATCACCACTTGTTTAAAGGAATTTGATTGCGAGGTAAAAATGGTCGAGATTACATCTTGACAGGTCTTATAGATCGAACTGACAATTGGGATGCGATGCAGGATCTTATCCCAAAGCTTGATGAGATAATGCCCAAAAAACCAGCGGCCTAAGGCTCCCAATGTCAGTGTAAATAAAAAAAGCAGTCCCAAGATGATTAATTTGCTAACGAGGATCTGGAGTTGGTAAGGACTCAAAAAGAGAAATCCCCAATCAAGCAAATTAAAGTATTTAAGGATACTTTGAACGACTCCTGCAAATGGATCTGTCAGGAAATTAAAGATAAAGATAATGATTGCCAAAGTCAGCGCTAAAGGAAGAAGAATGACAAGTCCAGTTAAAAAATACTTTTTTGTCATCCATTCTCCCTTTATGGCATTAGTCGATTAACCACCCATGCGTCCAAATGTGTCGTGGCGGGTTTGCTCAGTTCTGTTTATTTGCTCTATCATTTCTTGTACCTTACGCGATTCGGTTCCATCAACTTCTTTCTGCCGATCCCTGATCAACATTAAAATATTGACGCGTCCTTCGCCTATTGTCCGTTTGCCCGTCAGATGTTGTGACCATAATTGGCCGCCTGTGCTTCCCAATTGGCTAAGGCCACTGCCTGCTTGTTGCATGGCACTGATTGTCGTTACCCAATTAGTGGCATTAGCGCCGCAAGTTGTTATGGCGTAAATCATGCCAGAACCTGCCCCTACTCCAGAGGCAATGCCAACTACTGCGCCGCCTATTTGCAAGCTGGAAACAATCCATGAATGATAGGTTTTCGCATTGATTTTTGTTTGTTCCAAAATTTCGGGTATTGTATCCCACAAAGATTTACGAGCTGTTGTCCGATCAAAAGCAGCATTCAGGGCAAAAATGGCAGCCACTTCGAACATTAATTTAGAAATATCACCGCCATTTTCGGCTGAATTGGCTTTGAAGCGTCTTTCCAAATCTTGTTCGATAAAGGTTTTTGCATATTTTATCTCTTCTTTGGAATACGTCTTTTGTACGGGTGCTTTTTCAGCTGGTTCGTGGTTCAATGATACTTTCTTCCTGATGAAATCAATCATGAAAGACATGTTATTCTCCTTATATTAACAAATAAAATTATAGTTATTCCGAGCGGCTGGTTCCCATCACGTTTTGCGAGGCCTCCCGGTGATTTTTTAAAACTTGCGACAGCCACTCACAGATTTTTTGGGCTTTGTTATAGCCGTCATACATTTGGTCTGCTTGCGATTTTATCAACACTGTCAATTGGCTGTATTTTTCTTTCAGATTAACAGATGTTTCTCTCTTAATGCCATACTGTTTTTCGAGATTTGCCTGCATCAATTGCGTACAACCGTTGGCAACACCAAGAATAGCTTGAGAAATATATAATGTTGCTTTGCCTGCCGCGATAATACTCCCGGCTGCAGCAGCCGTTCCTCCGGTTGCAATTGTGGTCCCAATGAAAATGCCAAGCGTCGCCACCATTAAAACGCCCGTACCGATAGTTGTTACTGTATTTGCAGTCGTCCACCATTTGCGGTTTTTATTTAGCTCGATCCGTTCATTTTCCGATAGATTAAGCTTTGAACGCACCTCTTTGTTTTGATTATTGATAAAGACCAGATCAAATTTGAGGTTAATGACAACTTCTTCACGAATCTTTTTTTGTTTTTTGAGATAATCGATCAGCATTTGCAGCGATTGGTCAAAATCTTTCTTTTGGATCTCGTCTTCAGCTTCATTATTTATTTCTTTAATCTTCTGGATCATTTCACGCAGCTCATTCAGCAGCTTTTGAAAGGCCTCTATATCCATCTGGAAAGGGGCTTCTAATACAGGAGATCCGATCCCTTGAGGTTTAGCCGGATTGGATGGAAGAGATTCAGGTGTCTCTTTGCTAAATGAAAAGGGCTTCCAAAGAAAATTCCAGACTTTCTGCATGATTCCTGGCGAGGCGTTGGCTGCCGCTGGAGCGGCTTCTACTTTTTTAGCCGCAATTTCTGTAGCGGCCACCGGTGTTGCAGCAGGTTGCAAGGAGGCGATCGTGTCGATAGGCATGACCTTAGTTTTTTTTTCTTCCCGCTGAGCGATTTCATGGTAAGGGAATGTTTCATCAACCCCTTTCCAATGATCTCGGGGGGAGGAACTGTCAATCCGATCGATTGTTTCTCGCTGTTTGTATCCGGCCATATTATTTTTTATGTTTATGGGTTTGTTGAACCGGCTTATTCCACGCTGTACGCATTAAAGCAATGTGGTCTAAAACTTTTGGATCTTGTTCCTTGTGCAATTTGACCGCTCTTTCAGCACAGTCTAAAGCATAAAGTCCATCTTTTTGTTTACCTAATCCAAACAAGCAGTCTGAGGCATGGATATGCACATAAGGATCGGCGGGATCTAGTGCAGCGGCTAATTCATAAGCTTCAATCGCTTCCAAGTATCGTTTTGATTGCTGTAATGAGGCTGCTAGACCCATCCAATATTTTTTGTTTGCCGTATCTGCCATCGTTAAAAAGCGGAACAACCCTGCTGCTTCATCATATTTGCCCTGTTTATAGTGCGCATATGAAACTTGATAAAGAGCTTCATGAGAGTCTGAGCTGAGTTGTGCCAATGGTGGTTGGTCTGGCATGCAGTCTCTTCCTTATTTATTTTCCCGAAATCTGACGGGCTTTATTGAGCTTGTCATCGTGCAGAGGTTTCAAGATACTTCTAGCCATCTGATAAGACTCATAGCGTTCATTGGTTAAACGAGAGACCAATTGAAGCTGCATTTCGTTTTGGATGTTGAGATCTTCGACGGTCATCCGGATATTTTCGACCAGCCGTTCCCTTTCATCTTCGTTATATTTCAGCTTGTTTTCATCGATATCAACACCTAAGGCTTTAGCTTCTTTGAACATTTCGCTGATTTCAGGATGCTGCGTGCAGTCAAATTCCCCTTTGGGAGAGGTGGCAGTGTTGATGGCTTTGATCAATTTATGCAAAAAAGCGACTTTTTGCTGTCTTTCTTTTAATTCTTGCAATTCTTTGCGGCTATCGTTTTCGAGTTGATGGAGTCGATCTGTGGTCAGGCAAAGAAGGAGAGATTCAAGGGATAGATTCTTAGGATTTTTGGATTGGGCGACTTGGGCAATACTGTCTGAAACTTCACTAACCTCATTATTACCTGGCATAAAACGCCTCTTTAATTAGAAAGTTTAATATGATTTAATGTTTTTTTTACTATTTAAAAATTAATTTTATCACCTTAAATAATTTAGCACAAGGGGAAAAATGATTTAAATAGTCATTAAATCTTCAATTATTTTAGAGTCGCCCAATGTGGAAATATCTCCCAAATCATTGTATTCTTTGGATGCAATTTTTCGAAGGATGCGACGCATAATTTTACCCGATCGCGTTTTGGGAAGGGCATTGACAACGTGAATTTTATCAGGAACTGCAATGGCTCCGATTTCATGGCGTACATGTTGGGCTAAATCCTTGATAAGGGCAGGGGTTTGATGGGTTTTATCGATTAGGATGACATACGCATAAAGTCCTTGCCCTTTAATGTCATGGGGAACAGGCACCACGGCTGCTTCAGCTACAGCGGAATGGCTGACTAGGGCGCTTTCTATCTCTGCCGTTCCTATTCGATGCCCTGATACATTGACGACATCGTCGATTCGACCTAGCAACCAATAATCGCCCTCGCCGTCCATGCGGCATCCATCGCCGGTGAAATAGACATCTTTAAAGGATTTAAAGTAGCCATTGATAAACCTCTGATGATCTCCCCACGTAGTGCGCATGATCCCTGGCCAAGGGCGTTTAATGCAGAGAGATCCCCCTTCATTGATGTTGCATAGGGAGCCGCCATCCCTCAAGATAGTAGGATCGACACCGAAAAACGGACGTCCTGCGCTACCGGGTTTTGTGGTATGGCAGCCTGGAAGAGGGGAGATCATAATTCCTCCGGTTTCGGTTTGCCACCACGTATCCATAATCGGGCAGTTTTGATGCCCAATGTGATCGTAATACCACATCCAGGCTTCGGGATTGATCGGTTCTCCTACAGAACCTAAAATTCTGAGAGATGATAAATTATATTTTTTCGGGTATTCGTCACCATGCCGGATGAGCGATCGCAGAGCGGTAGGAGCCGTATAAAAAACGGACACCTTAAATTTTTGAATGATTTGCCAAAAACGGGAGGGATCGGGCCAAATGGGAATGCCCTCGAACATTAAGGTTGTGGTGCCATTAGCTAAAGGGCCATAAACAATATAGCTATGCCCTGTCACCCAGCCGATATCGGCGGTGCACCAATAAACATCGTTGTCGTGAATATCGAAGATATAGCGGTGAGTCATGGCAGATTGGAGCAAGTAGCCTGCCTGAGTATGGACTACTCCTTTGGGTTTGCCTGTGGATCCGGAAGTATACAGGATAAAGAGAGGATCCTCGGCATTCAGGGGAATGGCGGGGCAAAGAGAGCTATTTTTGGCCATTTCATCATGATACCAAACATCCCTTCCCAATTGCATCAAGCAAGGCGGCGCACCTCGCTTAACGACGATGACTTTCTCGATGGATGGACATTTTTCAAGGGCCTCGTCGGCGATATCTTTGAGCGGAATGATTTTACCTCCGCGCCACGAAGCATTAGCAGTCACCAATAATTTACAGGATGAGTCATTGATGCGATGGATTAAAGCTTCTGAGCTGAAACCGCCAAAGACGACAGAATGGATGGCGCCAATCCGAGCGCAAGCTAACATGGCGATGACCAGTTCAGGGATCATGGGCATATAAATGCACACCCTATCGCCTTTGCCAATGCCGCGGGATTTCAAGACATTGGCAAATGTGCAAACCTTGTCAAAGAGTTCTTGATAGGTTAAAACAGCCATATCGGCATCGTTATCCCCTTGCCAGATGATGGCAGGTTTTAAGCGGCGCTTGGCTAGATGCCTATCTAAGCAATTAGAACTGACATTTAAGGTGCCATCCTCAAACCAAGTGTGTCTGACAATATTAGCGTCGCTATTCCACTCGAATTGACAAGCCATGGATGGTTTATGTATCCAGTTAAGCATCTCGGCTTGCTCCAGCCAAAAACGGTCGGGTTCATCTAAAGAGCGGCGGTACATCCCTTGGTATTGAGTTTCGTTTTTAATGTAGGCGCATTCGCTTATTTTTTTGGAGGGAGGAAATTTGCGGTTTTCTGTGAGTAAGTGTTCCATCGATTGCTCTTTTATTTTAGTCGACATATTAATTCTCCGATTGATGGTCTATAGTTTCTTTTTTCTTGGATCGAAAAAGACCAGCTATGCCTGCATAAATGAGACACGATCCTTTTTTCAAAACATAGAAAAGCAAAAAGCCGAGGAGTGCGCCGATGCACGCATAAACTCCCCCTTCCCAAGTCAAAGGCAAACCAATGGCATAGGAATTAAGGGTGGCTTGAGCAATCTCCAAATTCAAATAGCGCACAAAGACAAAGGGGCGCTCCCACACTTTAGCGCTCTTCAAAGAAGACAGCCCTTGGGAAAGTTGCGAAAAGCGCTCTATCACGCCTTGCATAAAGCGACCCTGCAAATTAAAATCGCTATCGCTGTTCATCACAAATTTGCTGATATATTGCTCGAGTGTTTTGCCTGACTGTGCGGCGGCCTTTTTTATTGCATCAATTTGCAAATGAAGCTCAGTGACATGCCCTTCCATCTGCTGAGAATAAGCATTGATAAACTGAGGGGCTTGTAAAAACAAAAATGCGCCGGCTATCATGAAGAGCCGGTCGATGATCTTAAGGAAAAACTGCATGATGGCCTCGGTTTAATGATCATTAGGATAAAAGGGCTCAACGTGGACCGTCACATCGCGGACAACGGGCCAGGCTTTTTGAATTTCAACCCGCACAAGCTGACTGATTTCATGCGCTATTTTGACTGATAATTGCGGATCGACTTCGATGTCAATATCAACATGCGCATCAGGTCCATATAATTGAATGCGGATCTTCTCGGTGTCTTGCACTCCTTCTACAGACAAGGCCGCTTTCCGGACAATCTCAAAAAAAATTTGATCGGGTGTCCGATCCATCAGCTGATGAAAATTATTTTTAGCGGCGTAAAGTCCCAATCCTATCATGAATAAGGCGATAACAATGGCGCCACAATGATCAAAAAGCACGCTCCACGTTGGAAAATAAGCGGCAAATAAGAGAGCGATCATTGCGAAAAGGCTGGTGAGTGCGTCCATGCGATAGTGGATAGCGTCGGCAGCTAAGGCAGGGCTGTTTTCCTTTTGGGCTGTGCGTATGACAGTGCGATAGCATATTTCCAAAAGCAGCATAGCTGCAGCAGGTATCAGCCATGCTTTTGCGCTAATGGAATTTCTGATGACGTGGCTTTCGGTTAATTGGAGACTTTGCTGCACAAGCATAACGGCACCGATGGTCGTAAGCATCAATCCCAAAATTAAACCGATCAAGGGTTCGTAGCGGCCGTGTCCAAACGGGTGATTTGTATCGGGAGGTTTGGCTGCTAATTTTATGCATAGGATTAGAAAAAGCGAAGAGGCTATATCAAAAAGACTCGCAATGGCATCCATTAAAAGTGCATAGCTTGCGAATAGATAGACCCCCGCTAATTCAACGACGATGATGGCAAATCGGATTGAGATGCCATAGATGGTGGATTGTACGATTTGCTTTTGCCGTTTGGCTCTTTCCTCAAGCACATTTTCGGGAAGAGAGATCGGATCAGGAAAGTGCGCCATCGAGACCTCGTTCTATGGATTCTGCAAGCAGGGGCGCCGTTTTAAATAAAGAAGTAGCCTTGATCAGGTTTTCCTTGATGCCGGCAACCACGACAACGTCGCGCACTTGAAGAATGGTTGCGGCATCCGGGGAAACAATTTTATGGGTGCCCCTTTTGATCAGCATGACCGTTACTCCAAAGCTTTTCCTCAAGTCCAATTCACCCAAAGTCTTGTTCGCTGCAAGAGATTGATTTTGAATATGGAATGTATTGACGATGACTTCCGTAGAAGCGATCCGCAAGTCAGTGGATTCTGGTTCTTGATATAACAAACGGAGCATATCGTATCCTTCAATCCGCATGCTGGTCACAATTTCCGACACCTGCTCCATTGGAACTTCATATTTGCGCAATACGCGAGTGAACACCTCAATCGATGATCCGAATTCATCCGGAACGACATCATCGGCTCCCAACCCGTACATCTCCTTCATCTCCAGTAAGTAGCGCGTTCTAACGACAATATAAAGGTGAGGATTTAACTTGCGTGCCAGTTCAACAACGCGTCCGGCTGCTTTAGGATCGTTGATCACTACCGCCAAAGTTTTCGCTTCGTCTATATGGGCGTGCTGCAAGATGGTTTCATGCGTGGCATCTCCAAAATGAATAGGCTCTCCGCGAAGTTTCTCCTCTTTGACAGTCTTGGCGTTCATATCCACAATGAGATAAGGAATATTGGCTTTGCGTGCTGAAGAAGCCAAATGGCGTCCGCTAATTCCAAAGCCGATAATAATAATGTGATCTTTTAGTGTTTGCTTTTCTTGATTTTGAGGCGCTTTTAAGCCTGTTTTAACCCATGCCGGCAGCGGCAGGCGCAAAATCCATGATGCAAGTGTCGACGACCCATTCATCAGACTCGGTGCGACCGCCATCGTTAAAAGAGCAACTGCCAAAAACAATTGGTAATGATACTGAGACCCTAATTCAAATGCTGAGCTCGCTTTGGCTAAAACGAACGAGAACTCGCCGATCTGGCTCATGGCGACAGCCGTAAGCACAACTGTCCTCAATGGCATCCCCAAAGCCCATGCGGCAAGTCCGGCAATGATCGCTTTCATGCTTAGGATGCCTAGCGCCACTGCCATAATATAAAAGGGCTCGTTGAAAAAAAATTCCAGATTCAAAAGCATGCCGATGGAAACAAAAAAAAAGCTCGTAAAGATATCCTGAAAAGGAAGGATATCTCCAATTGCTTCAGCCCGATATTCTGAATCGGAAATAATAAGGCCAGCTAAAAAAGCTCCTAAGGAAAGCGACAGGCCAATGCTGGATGTGATCCATGCCACCGAAGAGCAAATTGTAAAAACCGTTAATAAAAACAATTCCCGGTTTCGTGTTTTTGCAATATGGTAGAGCAATTTTGGAATCAATTTTACAGCGCTGAAAAGCACGAACGCCAAAACCGCAATCCCTTTTCCTATTGCATAGAGAGATTCCACGTGCCAGCCATCGCCGACTCCGGCAAAAAAAGGGATCATCAGCATCATCGGTATGGCAATGATATCTTGAAAGATCATCATCCCTACAATCACACGTCCATGCGGGCTGTCCGATTCACGCTTTTCCGCAAGCAAACGCAAGACAATTGCTGTGCTGCTTAAGGAGAGGAGGCAACCGAGAAAAATGGATTCTCCTAGAGGTCTTCCAGCTAGAAAGCCGATGCAAAATCCTGCTAAGACGGTCAACCCGACTTGGATAGTACCTCCGATTAAAAAATAGCGCTTATAGGCAAGCAGTTGTTTAAAGGAGAATTCCATGCCAACAATGAACAGCAATAAAATGATACCCACTTCTGCCAAAGTTTGTACATCGTTTTCAGCATGAATCAAACCCAAGCCATGAGGACCGCATAAGATGCCTGTCAGCAGGAAACCGACAATATTGGGAAGACGGATGCGGTGGCAAAACAATAGAACAACAATGGATAAACCAAAAATAGTCGCGATATCTTGCAACAAAGGAGCGTGCATCACTCGTTGTCCATCTGTTAACTTCAGTCACACCATAACAAATAAAAGTGCCCAATGCAAGAAACTCAAAGAGCTAGGCGCGCCAAATAAATAGCAGCATTAGCTTCATGCGATGAATAATAGGTGACGAACAAAATGCCTTCGTAAAAGACCATGCCGGGATAGCTGCAATCTCCGCCGCTCGGCAGTACTACCAGCGGTTTGACAGTATTATTTACCAAAATTCCAACAAAAGTTTTTTCCATTTCACCATATGGAAAATTGAATATCATCCGTCCCGCCACCCAAATTGAGCCATCTGGAACGATAATGAAATTGGGACCGCCAATATGGCAATGCAAGGGATGCCAATCCCAGTTTGTATAGGGAGGATTGCTGCGCCCTAACCAATTGTGGTTATCCCATTTTCGATCTCTTCGGACAAGCGCCATCATTTTTCCGTCGCGCTGGAAGCGCACCGTTGTTTCGTTGGGATAACCAGGTATGTTCCACGGAGTGACCAATTCATAATGAATGCCGTCGTTTGATTCGAATAAACTGATATTCCATTCCTTAAGTTTGTCTTGAGGATCTGAACGGCTATAAGCAGCTCCATAAGCGATCCCTTTATTCCATGTCACTCTCCAAAGCCATTCATGCTCTTGCAAAATTAAAGTAAAGGAAGACCAAGTGCTGCCATCCTCCGAAAAGGCAACGCGTGAACGGAGAAACTGATAGATGCCCTTTGCATACACAGTACCTCCGGCAAGAAGCATCAAGTTGCCAAACGGAGTCATTGAAAGTTTAGGGTCGCGTAAATCGACCCCCGGTTCCACAAATACGGCCGCCGTCTCCCATTCCAAAGTATTAGAGCTCACAAGGATTCTCAAGCGGCCATTCTGACCTAATACATGTTGATCCGATTCACGAAACGCACAGTACCATTTGTCTTTGAATCGGATCAAATCTGTCAATGCATTGTGTTGCGACGCGTCCCAAATTTTTTGTACAGAAAGTAGCGTGGGAGCTACTTGCCTTTTAAAGATCATACATTAACACTTGAGAATTTCAACAGGCACATCGATTTCGCAATAATGCTCCCTAATGCTGTACTGTCCTTCCATTTTATCAAAGGAATGGGGTTCAGGTTCAGCTGAAAACTGCCTTCCGCAATCAAGGCAGCGATGATTTTGTTTACCATGACGAGTATAACCGTTTCTTTTAAAAGCGCGGGATTGACATTGAGGACAGGCACTACTCATATAAGAATACCTCTATAGTTATATCACTATGTTAAATACAAATAGGCCTATATAGCACATTTATAAAAATTGACAAGTAAAAAAATGCCCTGGAATTTTCCAGGGCATTTTGGATCAAAAGAAAGTTATGCGGGATTTGGATTTGAAATTTTGCTTAGGAATTGTTCACATTCATCTTGATATTTAGTTGAAACGGCGCATGTATTTCCAAAGCCCAACAATGAACGTGCCGGCTTGCCCTGGTTTGCTATCGCGTCTTCATACTTGCAGATTTGCCTTGCAGCAATCTTCAATTGATTTCTTATTATTGTCATGTTGTTTGACACGCTCAGTTTAAGTGAATTTAAATTGTCCAGATTCAATTTGAGAAGAGCGTTTAAAGAATCTTTTATGCTTTCTTCTGTTGTATGCACATTAATGGCATATAATGTTCTTATTTCAGGTAATAAAGCTTGAACTTCAGTAGAGCTTAAAGATTTAAGCAAACGGCTGAACTCCAGAATTTTTTTCTCTACTTCAGGCATATATAGTTTATAACGTTCGTCTAATTTAAAAATCTGTTCCTGGATTTTACGAAATTTGATCTCAGAACTTTTAAGGGCTTTACGATAATCATTTTCAACGTATCTTGACGATATTGTTTTAGTTTCAAGTTCTCCCAGAACTTTTCTATCTTCCTTTTCCATGTCTCTGATGTTGGATACGATTGTTTCTGAAGGACAAACAAGAGAGCCTTGGATTTTAATATAATCCACCAATCGCTCAATTTCTTTTAAAGCATTAATGGTATTGTTCCATGTTTTTGCAATAATATTTCGAAGTTTGAGATAAGCTTCTTTTTCGTATCCATTGAGAATATTAATTTCTTTAATCATTTCAACTTTTTTCTCATCGTTCTTTGTATGAAATTTCTTTAAAAATTCATCTGGGGATTGAATAGGAGCATCTGCTATTTGTCCTAAATCATCATTAAGAAGCCTAATTTTTTCATTAGCGAGAAATTCATCTGCTTGTCGTTTGCATTCTTCGAATTCTTTTAGCAAATCTGTATAAAGTTCATCGGTAATATTTTTGTATTCATCAAAACAAAGATTACTCAGCTTTTCTTGCCGTTCTAGGCACCTGTTTAGCAGATTTTGGACTTTTAAATTAAATGTACGAATTCTTCTGGGTTCGGCTAAACATTTTAATGTCCAAGTTGCTTTTTTGTTTAAATAAATGAAATTAAGATTTAAATCATTTGTGCCATTTATCAATTGATCAAATGTTGCAAATTGATCTTTGATAATTGGATTCAGACTTTCATAAGCATCTTCAATAGTTTTTTTATTGCCTTTAATCGCATTTACACTAACTTCGATGCTGTCATATTGTTGTTGTAACTCTTCTTCGCTTGAAGAGATTTTATCTTCGACGAGCGTTTCTAATATCTGTGCTACATGTTTATCAAGATTGTCGCATGAATCATCTAACTTTTCATTAAAATTGAATACTTCTCGAATAGCATCATCCGCTTTGAGAAGGTTTTCAACTAACTTTGAGTTTGAATTTTTCAAATTTTCTTCAAGTTCGGCAACTCGTAACTGTTTAGCTGCAACAAGAGCGGATAATTCAGCAACTTTTTGCATCAGCTCTTGCCGTTCTTGACCATCGGTTTTGGCGATGTATTCGACGGAAAGAGATAATTCTTTATTCTCTTCGGTTTTTTCTACAGTTTCCTCGTTGAGTTGTTTGACAGAATCTCTTAGAGTGAGTATTTCCTTTTTTAAATTTGCGATCATTTCTTCTTTTGCTGCATTGTCGGCTTCAAGCTTTTCGCTTTGGCTGATTAATTGATCTCTTTCGATTGTAAGAGCAGCAAAATCAATTGGAATTATTTTTTTTTCTGCTTGCTCAGTAGCGCTGGCAAGATTGCGATTTTTTTGCGCAACTTGTGCGGCTTGAGTGATAGGTTCCGTTTTATTTTTTTTATGTTTTTTTCTATTTTTTGGCTCTTCTTGAGTGACGACCCCTGCAAAAATTTGTCCTTGAATAGGATTAACCATATTCGCCTCCTGAAAAAACTACTTTTTTATTTTCAGTCTCTGCTTATGCAAAGCAACTGTTTGAGGTTTGAATACATAAAAATTAAGATTTTGTAAATTTAAATATTTAAATAAACTTAAGTCATTGTCTAATACATTTACAATCAGGCATTTAAATAATCAAAAGGTTTTTAACCTTTTAAGAAACACCATTTACAATTAATCGTCTCCAGTGATCAGCTATTTGGGGAGAGAAATAGTCAAGCATAATTTCAAAATGGATCGGCCATTTATGATGATTTTCAGTATCGACAAATGCTTGTTTGCCATCACGGCAAAAAGGCACATTAAAGGGATGGATGCAATCATTTAATCCATTTTCCTTCATGATTAAAAAAAGGGCATTTGCCCGATCTTGTGTCATGGAACGACTTCTCCATTTTACGAAATTATCTTCATATGTAAGTGTACGCATATTTTCAACAACGAGGATGAAATTTTTTCGCAAGTAGTCTCGAGGAGGTGAAGGTTCAGCGGGCAATGGATAAATCCATTTTTTTGGAACTTTAAAAAGTTTATTTAATTTATATTTATCGATTGTTGCTTGGATGTTATTTGCCCCTTCAATTCTAATCAACCATTGATGCCACTCATTCACACCCTCTCTATCGTCGGTATAAACCTTCACATAGTATCCTCTGAGAAGAGGGTGTTGAGAAACGATCGCTCCGCTAAATTGACGATGTTCTGGCTGCTCAAAGCCCGCAATGCGCATCATCTCTTTATTTAGTGAAACACGAAATTCCGAAAATATCTGATCTAATTTTTCTTTAATGGGATGGTTTGAAGGTAAAAAATATGGGGAAACTCTAGCCCAAACATCGGGCGGCACATGTGGATTGCGTTCGTAGTTATAAACAGGTGCTTTGTTTTTTTTGGGGATAGGATTTGCTTTTTGTGAGGCTTCAAGTGTAAAGAGAGTCATAAAAATATAGAGGCCCGCGAACAATCTTAAGATTAATTTGGACATAAGGCTCCTTGGTTTAAAGGATTAAAATATTTAATTTTTTAGGCGCCGGCGCGTAAGTATTGCTGAAATAAATATAATTTCTGTGGCGAGATAGACATAATAAAAGGCTGCTCCTCCTTGTCCAAAACCGTAACTATGCAAGCCAGCTCCTAAGAGATAATTGACTCCATACCAAGTGAAGGTAATTGCCATAAGGCCAAGAATAGAACCGATGGCCAAACCTAAGTCCGCGATGCGGTGGAATATGTAAGCATGAATCCATAATAGATAGATGCAGATCGATATAAATGCCCAAGATTCTTTTGGATCCCAGTCCCAAAATCTTCCCCAACTTTCAGCGGCCCAGACTCCTCCTAGCAGAGTGCCGAAAATGAGCATGGCGACACCTGCATACATGGTTTGGAGGATCAATTTTGCAATAGATTGCAAAGCAGGCGTTTCATCTCCTTTTAAAAAATAAGTTCCCAGATAAATGTGGCCTAAAATACCGCATAAGAAAAAAGCGCCGTAACTTCCCACAACTAAAAGCACATGAATGATCAGCCAATATTGGGAATCGAGGATAGCCTGGACATTGTCCATGCGGTTATCCAAGCCGGTGAATTGAAGCAACGTCAATAAAAACAGAGCGGTCAGCGAAGAAGCTAAAAGTGCAACGGTGCTTTTAAACGTAATTCGTAAAAGAAAACCCGCAAGCACAGCGATCCAAGGAACATAGATCACTGTTTCAAACATATTTGATACAGGCGGCCTGGCAAGGATATAAGAACGGGCTGCAAGCAGTATTGTGTGAAGGCTGAAAGCTGCAATTAAGAAAAGAGTTGCGCTTGGCGCCAAAGCGCGCTGCTGAAACAACGCTGCTAATATAAAGCAGAGGCAAGCCGATGCATATAAAAGAAGACATATAAAGGTCCAGGGATAAGCGTGGTAGCAGCTCTCTGTCTTTAGTTGAAGAATAGAGGGATAGGTCAATGTTTTTCCAAATGCCTCTTGATAAGGTTGGCCAGCTAGAGGCGCATATCCTTCATTTAATTTTGCAAAGATTTGATTGATAAGTTCCTGCGACTCTTTGAACGCGAGATTTTGTTGAGTTAAGCGATGATAAAGTGTTTGAATTTCAGAAAATAATTGATCGGAATAAAGAGTAAAGTTTGAAATGTTTTCGAGTTTGAGCGTTTGAGGATTAAGAATTTTTAATTCTAAAGCTTTGATCGAATACCAAACGCCCGATCGATAACGTCCGGGCAATACTATGAAAGTAGAATCTGCTTGAGATAGGCGTTCTAATAAGGGAAATTTTTCCTCTAAAAGCAAAGCTTGAGATTTTAAAGGGATACCTTGAAGCGTTAATCGGCGATGTTCCGAAAGATAGTCATCCGATTGATTTGAAGATGATTCAAAAAGGGATGCAATCCATTGTTGAATGCAGATTTCGAGCGGCCTAAAGCGACCTTGGTAAAGAGCGGGGACAGATTGGCAATCTGTTGAGGCAAAGCTGATGCTTGGATAACTCATAATCACAAGCAAAAATGTGCAAATCAGCAGCTTATACAATGGGAACTCGAGAATATGTCTTAATTATGGCTTACGATATAGAATAATTAATTTTTTCTCGAGGCTATTTTTGTCGCCCTTCTTCCCGTGTACGTGCCCGTGCCGTAAATGGCAAGCTAAGATGATGCATACGGCCGCATCCAAAAAAGGAGAAAAATTCCTAAACACATCATTAATGCACCAGGATAGGTTAGCCAATATTTTGCAGGATCATGATTGACAGCCAATTGAACTCTTTTTGCAGAAGTTTCATTCATCGGTGAAATATTTGAGAGATAAAATCGATACCCTTCCCATGTTTCATGAACATTATTCATACTGATTATTTTTTCGACAGTTTCACCCGTTCGCCTGTCTGTAATGAGTAGTTCGCTTTCATAGCTATAGGGTTGTGCAGAATTGGGATAATAGATTGTGCGTGCTTGCCTTAAACGAAGATGGTAAGGTATTTCACGGATTTCAGGTTGAAACCGTATTAAATAATTTCCATCCAGAACTGGCCATTTGAAGCCTGCGGCATTTCGATCGTAGAGCAAAGAGATAATTTCCCTATTCTTATCTTCCTTTAATTCAACGGTGATCTTTGGCTTGTTATCTTCTAATTTTGAAGTGGGTTCCTGTTTAAGATGTTTTACTATCAATGGCGTTTCAATAAAAATTCCTTCAGGTAAGGGTGGATTAGGCATAATAGCCTGTAAACTGAGGCCATGCAACCGGAAATAGAGCGAGAGTAAAGTTGCATTAGAAGCAGATTCTTCGAGAAGCGGCAACTGTTCGCCGATCTGAAAGATTTGATTCAACACAGCGGTTAATATAAGTTCTTCATTGGAATTGCCCTTCAAAGTTGATAAAGATTCGATCGCCGGCCAATTTTTTCTTTTAAGGATTTCAATTAAATCATGGCCTTTAGAAAGTTCGTCGATAAGATCGATTCCCCATTTACATGCCCATAAGCACCCATTTTTTTTGTCTCCAAAATCCACAGAAGTGAGCGCTTTTTGCAATTCTGGCGATAGCTGAGCATTGGAAAAGAACAACCAATGCTTCTCTAGATTCCATACCTTCAAAAATTCCATGCAGCAGCTAACAAAATCAACGCCGCTTTGCTTGCAAGCAATTTGAAGTAAACGGAACGGAGGGGCAAAAGTTTCGTTGGCAGCTACTCCTTGCTGCAACGCTTCTTCGACCTGTTTTAATTGTTTGGCTTCTAATGTTTTGAGATCGCCTGCTTTAAGAAAAAAAGGGATTTCGGCTTGTATCGCATAACCTCCAAAGCCTCGATCATATGATAAAAAACGGATCGGAGAAGCGGTAGGAAATTTTTCGTTATAGATGCGTCCCCAAGCATCATATGCAAATAGGAAAGTAGCCTCTTCGTTTTGGATAAAAAGCAAAGAGGGCGTAGCCATAAATTCGACTGTGATTGGAGAATGTCCCAGAAAAAGGGGAATGTTAAATAAAGCTCTTATTCCTGTAAGAGAGATCTTAATCAATTCTGCAGTTTTATTTGCGCTTGGGAGCTCTATAGTTAAGCTAGGAGATTCAAACTCGGTTTCAAGAGTCAGTTTTGCCGAGCCGCCATTCCATTGAAGCGGATATTGCAATGCATCCCTCAAGATGCCTTCATAGAGCACTTTTTGCGTCAAAGGCTCGGTTAATTTTATGTGTGTGTGATCGATATAAACTTGTCTTGCTAAATCATTTGGAGCTTCTGATCGCGCCGCAAATAAATTCCATGTTTGCTCAGGGGTGATGATCGCTTTACTACTAATGGGTAAGCGGCCATGTTCATCTACTGCAAGCAAAGCAAATGGCTTTAAGCCGGAAATAAACACCCAATCTCCCTTAATCCAACTTTCATATTTTTCTTCGGCATGGGGGTAATATTCTTTCAAATTTACTTTTAGGTGAGGTGTATCGGTCAATGTTGTGATAAATTTTCCAAAGGTTGTTTTTTTGATGGGAAGGCTCAGTGAATGTGTTGGACGATCTTTTGTTTCAAAGGCTAAATGATAGGTATCGGGTAGTAATACAGAATGGGTGCCGGTGCCCTCTAAGATAAGCATGTTTCCTTGCAAGCCATAGTAATTTTTTACTAAAACACCTAAAAGGATCATTAATAATCCCCAATGGGTAATGAGAAATGGGATGTGTTTAATTTTAAAAGGCCATCGACGAAGTGCAGAAAATAAGATATTGATAAAAAAGCCCCACAACAGGGCTACAAATACCGGATTGCCATAGGTAAAGTGTGCTGCAAAACGGTGCGATTCAGTCATTGATTCTAGAAAAGTTCCAACGATCACGATCAATGCCACTGAAGCAATCAAAATGATTGCAAAGTAGACACTGCCTAAAAAATGAAATAATCGGATGATGCTATTCATAGCGGTAATTCTTCAATCAATTCAAAGCTTCTTGCAAATGTAAGCATCGATTGCTTATGCCGTTGCATAAGATCGGCTGGACCCGCCGCTTTGATTGAAAAATCTGCCAACTTTTGCTGAACGGCATCATTTTTTTCATGCGGAGATAGGATAAGTAGATTTTGATAATGTTCTGGAGCAAGCTGCATGGCCCATGCTAAAATCGAAGTGCGTTTACCCTTTAATAGGCCCGTTCCTTCTAAAACTAATCCAACAAATCCGCTATAAGCTTGAGGTGTCACTATAATGGTTCCGGGTTCTAAACTATCGAATTGCTTTTTCCACCGGTGAATTTGTGCTAATGGGGGAATGCGCTGCTGTATGTGATCAGAAGGAAAATTATGGATAGTCACTGTAATCACTTGCGAGCTTTCATGGATTTTGAATTTACAAATAGGTTTTGTTGTATCTTCGTTTGATTCAAGCAGAGAAGGATCTTGCCGTATCCAAGTAATGGGAACTTTAGCACGGTATAGAGGCGCCCTTTGCAAATTCCCTGAATCTCGACCGCATATGGTTTGCCATTGGACTAAAGATGTCTTATTGTTTTGATTGGAGCAAGCAGCTGTCAAAACAAGCATCAGAGGGAATAAGAGGTATCGTCGCACAATAAATTCCACCAATTCTCTTCTCATTCACAATCTAAAACTTTGGTTATATAGTAAAATTCTTTTGCTTTTCAATTCAGAATGTTAAAAAAATATAAGCAGATCATTTTGGGCATGTAAAGGAAAGCTATGGGAAAAGATGATTTCTTGGAGCTTGGTATTGCCAACCTTTCTTTTATTGAGGAGCAATACGATAAATTTACTCGCAATCCTGCCAGTGTACCTTCATCCTGGAGGCATTTATTCGAAGCGTGGCCTTCTCAAGGATTGCAACCGACTGCGAAAATTGATTCATCAAAACCCATTGAAAAAGAGCTGTCTGTATTATATCAAACCAGGCCGGTTTCTCCTGATACTCCCGATACCCGTGTCTATAATCTCATTGAAGGATATCGAAAGCACGGGCATTTGCTAGCCAATACAAACCCCATCGCGACACAACCGATTCAAGAGCCGGTTCAATTAAAACTCGAAACCTATGGGTTAAGTAAAACGGATCTGCCAAAACTTTTTGCAACGTTTGGAATTCTGCCTGAATCTAAAGCGCCGCTTTTGAAAATTATCAATGTCCTAAAAGCGATTTATTGCGATAAAATCGGTGCCGAATACATGGGGGTGTGCAATCCAGAGATCGTGGAATGGCTGCAGGAGCAGATTGAACCTAACTTTTTTAAGGGTCATTTATCCATCGATCAAAAACAAATGATCCTTCAACAATTGAATAAATCGGAATTATTAGAAACATTCTTACATACCAAATACGTCGGTCAGAAACGTTTTTCAATTGAAGGTGCCGAGACTTTAATTCCTATGCTATCGGCGGCCATCGATAGGGGAGCTGAACTGAACGTGCGCGAGTGTGTCTTAGGTATGGCGCATCGGGGTCGATTGAATGTTCTTGCCAACATCATGAATAAATCATATGCCGAAATTTTTTCCGAATTTGATGAATCCTATATTCCTGTTGCTTATGAGGGGAGCGGAGATGTTAAATACCACAAGGGATATGACGCTGAAGTGGTTGCACAGAATGGTCAAAAAGTGCAGTTAGACTTATCCCCCAATCCGAGCCATCTGGAAGCTGTGGATCCTGTCGTTGAAGGGATGACCAAAGCCAAGCAAGTGTTGCTGGGCGACGAAGTCAAAAGCATTGAAGCTGTGCTACCACTCTTAATCCATGGAGATGCTTCTCTTGCCGCGCAGGGTGTTGTCTATGAAACAATGCAGTTTGGCAATCTAAAAGGATATTCCACGGGGGGAACGGTCCACCTGGTCATCAACAATCAGATCGGCTTTACAACATTGCCACAAGATGCACGCTCAACACGGTATTGCACCGATATCGCTAAAGTCTTTGGAGCGCCTGTCTTCCATGTTAATGCCGAAGATCCTGAAGATTGTGTATTTGTGGCTGGCTTGGCTGTTGAATTTCGGCAGAAGTTTCACTGCGATGTATTTATCGATCTCATTTGCTACCGGAAATATGGGCATAATGAGGGCGACGAACCGGCTTTCACTCAGCCATTGGAATATCAACTTATCAAAAAGAAAAAATCAATTAGAGAATTGTATAGAAACAAATTAATCGAAGAGGGTGTCGTTGAAAAATATCTAGCGGAATCGTTGGAAGCAGAATTTAAAAAAGGGTTGAATCAAGCCTTAAAAAGCTTGACCCCTTCTGATAATAAAGCGGCTGCTGATGTGCTTAAAGAGTTATCAACTAATAACGCGCAAATAAAAGCCATCGATACACGTGTGCCCGAAGAGCGGTTAGAGCAAGCTGCCGAGCGCTTTTGCAATATCCCCGAAGGGTTTAATCTTCATCCTAAACTGGCTTCTCTTGTCAAAGAGCGGCTCGAAATGGCAAAGGGAATAAAGCCTATAGATTGGGGATTGGCGGAAACATTGGCTTACGCAACACTTTTAATGGAGGGAATTCCTGTGCGTCTATCTGGTCAAGATAGTTGCCGAGGGACTTTCAGCCATAGGCATGCGATGTGGATGGATCAGGTGGAAGAAAAAGCCTATTACCCTTTGCAGCATCTTTCACCGGACCAAGCTCGCTTTGATATTTATAATTCACCTTTATCAGAAAATGCCGTTTTAGGTTTTGAATTCGGTTACAGCGAAGCTAATCCAAAAGCTCTAGTCATTTGGGAAGCTCAATTTGGAGATTTTGCCAATGGAGCTCAAGTCGTCATCGATCAATTCATTGTGCCATGCGAACAAAAATGGGGCTTGAAATCAGGTGTGACTCTCTTTTTGCCTCATGGTTACGAAGGGCAGGGGCCCGAACATTCGTCCGGTCGGATGGAGCGGTTTCTATCATTAGCAGGTCATTCCAATATCCGCATTGCCAATCCCACGACACCGGCTCAAATGTTTCATTTATTGCGCAAACAAGCTCTTGATGAAGTGCGCAAGCCTTTGATTATATTCACTCCAAAAGGGCTTTTGCGTCATCCGGAATGTATCAGCAGCCTCCAAGATCTATCAACAGGAAAATTCCAAGAGGTGATCGATGATCCATCCGAGCCTTCAACAGTGAAACGGCTCATTTTTTGCAGTGGAAGGATCTATTACGATATCATTGCCGAGCGCAAAAAATTGCACGTCAATGATTTAGCGGTGGTCCGCGTCGAGCAGCTTTATCCGTTGCCGGGAGAAAGGCTTAAGGAGATCATCGATAAGTACGAGGGCTTTAAGGAATGTTTCTGGGTGCAAGAAGAGCCTTCAAATATGGGGGCTTGGAATTTTATGAAGACCGAATTGCAGCCGCTCCTTCCCAAATCAAAACAATTAGGTTATATCGGAAGAGTGCGCAGCGCTTCAACGGCTGTAGGTTCGCATGCTTTGCACAAGCGTGAACTTGCAGCTATCATGAGCGCTTTATTCAAACAATATGAACTGCGTGTGCCACAACAAGAAATCGGGATCAAAAGTTAGGTGACAACGATGAAAGCAGAAATCAAAGTTCCAGCCATGGGTGAGTCGATCAGCACGGCAATTATCGGGACGATTTTAAAACCTTCAGGGTCTCAGGTCAAAATGGATGAAGAGATCCTTGAACTCGAGACGGACAAAGTCAATCAAATTCTCTATGCCCCTCAAGATGGGATTCTCAATTTAAAGGTGGCCGCAGGTCAGACGGTTAAAATTGGCGATGTGCTGGGCTTTGTGGATTCAGAAGGTTCTGGTGTTTCTGCCGCAGAACCCGCACTAGCTCCAGCCGCTAAAAAAGAAGCAAAGAAAAAAAACCCGGCAGAAGCGGAAAAACCTCGCTCTAACGGTTCCTTTGCAAGGCAAGGCAAAGAGGCTGTTTTGGCAGAAATGATGACGCAGCAAGAGCCTAGTGTAGAATTACAAGAACCGGCGAAGCCTTCTGCACCGGCAAAACAGCAGAAAGCTCAAGCCTCGCCTCCCAAACTTTCGCAGCCCTTTGCGGCGGGTTCTGATCTGCAAGAGACACGCCGTTCATTAAGTCGGGTGCGCAAAGTGATTGCCGAAAGATTGGTCGATGCTTTGCAATCAACGGCCATGTTGACAACATTTAATGAAGTGGACATGAGCCGGATTATCGCTTTAAGAGATAGCCATAAAGAAGGTTTTCAAAAGAAGCACGGTGTAAAATTAGGTTTTATGTCTTTTTTTGTTAAAGCGGTTGTATCGGCTTTGCAGCAATTCCCCGATTTCAATTCATATATCGACGGGGATGAAATCGTGCACAGAGAATACTACAACATTGGAATTGCTGTCGGGACCGAAAAAGGGCTCTTTGTACCTGTGATTCGAAACTGCGATCGGCTGAACTATGCTGAAATTGAAAAAGCAATTGAAACATTTGCCGCCAAAGTTCGCGATGGCACTATCGGAGTGGATGATTTGCAAGGAGGCGGATTTACGATTACAAATGGAGGGACATACGGTTCTTTGCTTTCCACACCCATTCTAAATCCTCCCCAATGCGGCATCCTTGGCATGCACAAAATCATGAAGCGACCTGTTGCCATCGATGATCAAGTGGTGATCAGGCCCATGATGTATTTGGCGTTAAGCTATGATCATCGCATTGTAGATGGAAAAGAAGCTGTATCGTTTCTGGTGCATGTTAAAAATCATTTGGAAGATCCCTCTTTGGAACTTCTCGATTTATAGGAAAAGCGGATGGTAAAAAAACAATACGATGTTGCAGTGATTGGATCGGGACCGGGCGGTTATGTGGCTGCCATACGATGCGCTCAATTAGGGATGAAGACAGTTTGCATTGAAAAGGATAAGACCCTTGGCGGTACCTGCCTTAATGTGGGTTGCATCCCCTCCAAAGCTTTATTGACGTCGACAGAGTATTACGATTGGATGCAGCATGATGCACGCGATCATGGTTTTGAAATCAAAGACGTGATTGTCAATTTTCAAAAGATGCAGGAAAGAAAAAGTGGCGTCGTCAAAAGTCATGCGGATGGCATTGCGGGTCTTTTCAAAAAAAATCAAATCGAAAGAGTGGAAGGAACGGCAAGCCTAACCTCGGCAAATCTCGTGGAAGTGCAGAACGGTAGTGGAAAAGAGGTGATCGAGGCTCAAAATATCATTTTAGCTACAGGTTCCGAGCCCATTCCACTCCCTTTTTTGCCCTTTGACGAGCAGGTTGTGTTGTCTTCAACCGGAACTTTAGCTTTTCCCTCAGTTCCTAAAAAACTGCTCATCATTGGAGCCGGGGCCATTGGTGTAGAACTTGCCTCGGTTTATAATAGGCTCGGTTCAGAAGTCGCCATCGTTGAAATGCTCGATAAAATTTGCGCCGGCATGGACAATGCCATCAGCCGTATGCTGCTGCAATCTCTTCAAAAGCAAGGTCTGCAATTTCATTTGGGGGCCAAAGTTACTAAAGCAGAAAAAAATAAAGAGGGGATCACTTTATCGGTCAAGCTAGATCAAAATGAAATCGAAATGAAGGCGAATGCCGTATTAGTTGCTGTTGGAAGACGTCCGTTTACTCAAGGGCTGCAATTGCAGAAGGTTGGCATCAAAGTAGATGGAAAAGGCTTCGTAGATGTCGATGGCAATTTTCGCACTGCCTTACCGAATGTTTATGCAATCGGCGATGTGATCGAAGGGGCGATGCTGGCTCACCGCGCTTCCGAAGAGGCAATAGCCGTAGCGGAAATCATCGCCGGAATGGAACCGCATGTTAACTATCTAGCCATCCCTAACGTGATTTATACACATCCTGAGGTGGCTGCATTAGGCATGACCGAAGCCGAAGCGCGTGAAGCGGGTTTGGAGATTAAAATTGGAACATGTTTATTTCGCGCCAATTCACGGGCGCGTTGTGCAGGTTATACGGACGGCCTTGTGAAAGTCATTGGCGAAGCGGCGACCGATCGCTTGATCGGCATGCATATCATGGGCGGACATGCTTCAGAAATGATTGGAGAGGGCGTTTTAGCTTTGACAAAGAAAGCTACGATCACGGATTTAGCTTATGCTTCACACGCCCATCCTACACTGACAGAAGCGATCAAAGAAGCTGCCCTTAATGCGCTTGGTCGAGCCATCCATTTTTAACATATTCCCTGCATCTCTTTTGCAAAACTATGCAGGGATGGATTTTAAGCCTCTTCAGAATTTGATGCAGTCTGTATTTGGGCATCATTCATTCGTATCTCTAATAACCTCATTTCCCGTAAAAATTATAACTAGGCTTTGCTCGGGAGGGCAATGTTCAAGTCTTTCAAAATTTCCCGTTGTGGCTTTGTTATCTCGGTGAGGATATATCCGTACTTGCCAGAGTACTTTACTTTGGTTAACGTATCCATTTCTTGCAGAAGTTCACGAACAGTGTATCGTTCAATAAGAGTAGACTTCCTCATTTCCCTGCGTAAGGCACTGATGTAGATGAGAGCGATGAACTGTACGAAAAGCCTGCCGTCAACCGTTGCAGAGCTATGCATACGTAGCCGCTTCATGTCCAGCTGATTTTTAAGGTCATCAAAGCATTTCTCCACTACGTCTTTATCTCGGTATATCTGCATAGCTTCTATTGGGGCTTTAATGCTATTAGTGAGCAATGCCTGAAATCCTGAATAGCGATTGATATACTGACTAACAGCTTGAGTGTTGTATGAAACTTGTGTACCACGCTTAGGGGTTGTTTTTATCACAAAAAAATCGTCGTAGGATTCCTGGTGTTCTTCAACTAGTTTTCCAGACTCAAGCTCCTCCCTGTATTTCACCAGTTCTGCATTAAACCGATCAACAGCCACCGCCCTAGCGTAAGCGTTGTAGTAAAGGTAAAGGTAGCAGCGACGATTTTCCTTTCCCCATGGATACAGACGAGTGTGAACATAAAGAATTTCGTCATCAAGCTTTCGATAGCCCTCGGGCCCATGAATGACTTCATGAATATCATCGATCGCATGTTGTACCCACTTGTTATTCAAAGGAACGGACAGAATAAACTTATCTCTTGAGATAAGTAGTTCATCAACATTCTTTTTACTATAAAATCCCTTATCCATAACATAGTGGAATGATTTCATTTCCAAAGTTTTAAAAGTCTTCAGAAGGCCGTGCAGAGTGGTGACGTCGGTGATATTTCCTGGAAGGCGTTGAAAATACACAGGCAAGCGTCCCTTCTGACCGAAAAGTATGGCGAGATTCAACTGTGGTAACTTCTCATTATCACGGTTGTGTCCATATTTGATGAATTCGTTAAATTCGGAGTAGGAGGAGATAGAAGTGATGTCATAGCAGAGATAATCATCTTCCAAAACCTTCTTCATCCACTTGTTGAAGAAGGTTTGCTTTCCATCGATGCTAATTGAGCGAAGGATTTCTGTTATGCACTGACTTGTCAAAGGTACGTCGAAAGGATGTGCATGACTTTTGCACCACGTCCCGCAGTGGCTCAAAGGACCTCCCTGGGAAACAAGATAATAAGCCATTGTTAGAATCTGTCGATACTCCTTGGGAAAGCAGGCTTTTAACATACCTTCCAAGCCTAACTGGTCGGTAATGGTGTCAAGAATAATAGAAGACCCCACTATCTCGGCAGATGCTGTGACAATCGGATCTCTAACAGCAGCCTGTTCAGGCGCAAGACGCTTGGCTGGAATGAAATCTCCGTTAACAGGATCAAGTTTGCCAATGCAAACCTGTTTGTTACGCGCTTGTTTTTTTTCCTTATCCCAGCATGAAACAGCCTCATAAACATATATGATGCCAGTTTTCTTGTTCACCTGATGTACTCGATAGGTCATACGATCTCCTTTTTACATGGTTATAATTATAACTATGTAAAAAGGAAAGAACTTTAGGATTTACATTTCAAAACTTTGATATTTAGTGATTTGTATTAGACCTAGTTATAATTCTCACGGGAAATGAGGTAATAATGCAACAGAATTGGCCAATGCGCTGACTTGTCTTTGAAGATCTAAGATTTTAGGATCGACCGCATTTTCCCATGCCAGTATTGTCGAAAAACCATTTGCGACGCCTGAGAGTATGGAGCCAAAAATGATAGCCCAGATGCCTATAATTGCAATGATATGTTGCTCGCTAGACAACAATCCGCCGATCACAGATAATCCCCCTGCAATTGATATCCTGAGTAAATTGCGTACATGGCGATTTGTATGTCCCTCTATTAAAGTGCCTATATGTGTGTAAATTCCTTGAGAACGTTTCCAAATAGTTTTAATGACTTGTTTAATGGTGCCGCAGCAGTGTGTGGTATTTTCTTCTTGATTCATGGATAGTTGAGAGATGTTTCTTTCGATATCAACATTTTCTGGAATGGTTGGATTTAATTGCATAAAATTTCCTATGTTTTCGTCGTTGCCATTTACGTGCCCGTGCCCGTTCGTTCTTGCCGTTCCCGTCTTCCTTTGTCCGATTTCTCATTCAGTTAATCTGCAAGATAAGCTTTCTTTTTGAGAATTAACCTTTGGAAACACGGGAACGGCAAGAACGAACGGGACGGGCACGGGCGGGCACGGGCACGTTAACGGCAACGGCATCACACAACATCAAATGGGATAATAAAACAGATCGCTGAGATCAGCAAAAGAGATAGCTGAAACATGCGGCGTCCCCATAGTTGGTCATTGTCGCTGCTAAACCCTTTCATGCACAATCCCAACCAAGCTAAACTAAAACCTATTGTCACTATCAAGTAGACATATCCTGTATAATCAAAAACAGTCAGCATGGCTGCCGTCAAGATAAATCCAAGAATATAAAACAACATGTGGACTTTTGTTCTGAGTATCCCTTTTTTAATTGGTAAAACCGGAATTTCAGCGGCTGTATAATCGTCTAAGTGAAAAAGGGCAATCGAAAAAAAATGGGGCATTTGCCAAAACACCAGCATTGTAAATAAAATAAGAGCGCCTGCATCGAAGTGGTTACTCACAGCGCAATACCCTACAACAGGAGGAACCGCCCCCGCAATGCTTCCTATGGCTGTTCCATAAATTGTGCGGCACTTCCATAGGCTATAAAGAACGACATACACGAAAAAGCCGATGCAAGCGATCAATACTGTCAGGAGATTCGTGTATATAAATAAAATTTCGATGCCTATTGCTCCAAGTGCAATGGCAAAGTAAATCGCATGTCGTTCCGAAATCAATCCGGTGACAAGCGCTCTTTGTTTCGTCCGTTCCATTTTTTTATCAGTTTGCCGATCAATATAATTATTAAAAACGCAGGCTGAAGCTATGATCAAAGCAAGTCCGGTAAGAGTTGCTAAAAATAACCAGAAATGAAAGATCCCTTTTGATGCGAGCAAAAATCCGGCTGCGACCGTAACTAGATTTCCCAGGATGATTCCTGGTTTAGTCAGTAAATAGTAATTAATCATGCGTCATTCCTTTAATCATATTTGACATCACTCGATCATTCAAGTCGTGCATAATCCACAAGGAACCAGCCACAACAATAAATAGCACTAACACCATGAAATAAAAAACAAGCGTTTCCCAACGTGGCTTTGCTTCTTGTCCCACATGAAGAAAAAAGAGCAATTGGAATAGGGCTTGAACTGCAGCGAGTCCGATAAGGGTATAAACCAAGATCTGCCCTGAAAGCCACCCGGCAATGACTAATAAAAAAGAGGCCGAGGTCAGTACGATCGAGGCCATAAATCCAATAGCATAGGCTTTTAAAGATCCATGCCACTCTTTTTTAATCTCTTTCAAACTTGGTTCAGCGTGCATTTAAATGACTCCTAACAAATAAACAAATGTAAATATGAAAATCCACACTAAGTCCAAAAAATGCCAAAATAAGCTGAAAACGACAAGCCTTCTAAATGTCATGACGGTTATGCCATAATAAAAGACTTGAAGCATCATCACAATCATCCACAATAAACCAAAGGAAACGTGCAGTCCATGTGTACTGACCAATGTAAAAAATGAAGATAAAAAAGCGCTTCTTGTCCAACTATTGCCCTCTCTTATCAGATGGGCGAATTCGTGAAGTTCCATGGCGATAAAGGAAGCTCCTAATAAAAATGTGACGCCAAGCCAAAGGATGATATTTTGTTTCTTATTCTTTACAGCAGACAAGACTCCAAAACCGCATGTTACGCTGCTGAATAATAAAATCATCGTTTCGGTAAATGAGGTGGAAAGGCTGAAGAGTTCACGGGATGCAGGCCCTCCAAAGGTATTGTTATGTAAAATAGCATAGGTGGCAAAGAGTGTCGCAAATAACAAACAGTCTGTCATGAGATACATCCAAAAACCTAAAGTGACTTTCGAAAATGCATCTTGATGCGGATCCGGAATACTCGTATCGGCTCTGGGATTAAGGTTGTGGTGAATCGTCAAAGAATCGCTCATAAAGCCTTATGCCTCCCTGTATGACGCGCCGCATCCATTTTTTTTACTTTAGCTGCGGGGATGATTTCATATTCATCTTTATCTTTCCCTGAAAGGCGGATGATGACGCAAGCGACAATCGTTATAAAACTAACTATCGCCAACCAAAAAATATGCCATGTCATCGCAAAGCCAAAAAAAATGCTTAAAAGTCCAACGTAAAATCCCAACGGCGTATTCTTCGGTAGATGGATGTCTTCATAATGCATCTCGGAAGGTGCAGCGTGACCCATTTTAAGCGCCCAAAAAGGATCGAGTTGATCCACTGTAGGGATTATTGCAAAGTTATAAATTGGAGGGGGGGAGGGGATAGACCATTCCAACGTTCGGCCATTCCAAGGATCGCCGGTGGCATCCTTAAGCTTTTTCCGATTCCTATAACTCGAATATAATCCAAAAACCTGAATGCTTGCTCCGCAAAAAATAATGACGGCACCGATGGCTACGACAATGAACAAGGGTTGCCATCCCGTCGATGCTTCATAATGATCAAGGCGGCGCGTAGCGCCCATAAAACCTAGCATATAAAGCGGCATAAAGGCTAATAGAAAGCCGCTAAACCAACACCAAAAAGCATGCCTGTTCAATCTTTCATCCAAAACAAATCCGGTAAATTTGGGAAACCAATAAGTAAATCCGCAGAAAAAACCAAAAAGTAATCCTCCGATCACCATGCCATGAAAATGGGCAATCAAAAATAAACTATTATGCACTTGAAAGTCCACCGGCGGGGAAGAGAGTAAAACGCCGGTCATCCCTCCGATCGTAAAATTTAAGACAAAGGCAAAAAACCATAACATGGGGGACGTAAAATGAACGCGCCCCCTGAATTTAGTAAATAGCCAATTAAAGATTTTGACTCCGGTAGGAATTGCAATCAGCATCGTCATAATGCCAAAAAACGCATTGATGTTCGGACTTGCACCCATGGTAAAAAAATGGTGCAGCCAGACAACGAATGAGAGGAATGTGATGAGGATAAGCGCCCAAACCATCGAAACATAGCCAAATAATCTTTTTTCCGAAAAGGTGGGAACGACTTCTGAGAAAATTCCAAATGTCGGCAAGATTAAAATATAGACTTCAGGATGTCCCCATGCCCAAATCAAGTTGACATACATCATGGGGTTTCCGCCTCCGCCGGGAGTAAAAAAATGCATGCCCAGATAGCGATCTAACGCGAGCATATAAAGCGTTGCGGTTAAAATAGGAAATGCAAAAATAACAAGGGTCATTGCACAGAGGGCGCTCCAAATAAAAATAGGCATTTTCATCAGTGTCATACCTGGACAGCGCATTTTTAAGATCGTCACCAAAAAATTAATGCCTGACAATGTGCTTCCCACGCCTGCAATTTGCACGATCCATATCCAATAATCAACACCTTCATTGGGACTGTATTCAAGGCCGGAAAGGGGAGGATAAGCTAGCCATCCTGTGGCTGAAAAACTGCCTATCACTAGAGATACAAGCGTCAGCATGGCGCCTGCAGCAAAGAGCCAAAAACCAAGGGCATTTAAAAAGGGGTAGGCGACATCCCTCGCCCCAATTTGCAACGGAACAATCAGATTCATAAGTCCAAAGACTGTACCCATTCCCACAAAAAAAATCATGGTTGTTCCGTGGGCGGAAAAGACTTCTTGAAAGTGGCCGGGTGAAATAAACCCATGGGCATCCCCGACCGATAAGGCTTGCTGTAAGCGCATCATCAGAGCATCGGCAAACCCTTTGCTGAACATGACCAAAGTTACCATGATATACATGATTCCAATCCGTTTTGGATCGACCGAGGTTAGCCACTCATCCCACAGCCATTTCCATTGTTTTAAATAAAAGATGAGGCCGATAATGCCGATAGCAGAGAATAGCATCATGAATATGGCAACGTTTTGACTGGCTTCGTGTTTAAAGGCTTCTAAAGTTAATTTACCAAACATATTTACTCTTTTTCTTTGGGAGGCATGAATTTCATTAAAATTTGATTAAAAAGATCCACGTCTTTTAGCTGGTAAATTTCCACAGCATGATTGCTGCTTGGAGCTGCTAATTGTTGTATTCCACTAAGTCCAGCGATTTAGAAGATTGCTTTGCCAATTCTACCCATCGTCGGTAATCCTCTTCAGAGGATGCTCGAGTAATAAAATGCATTCCTGCGAAACCTTCTCCGCTCAAATTGGCCGAAGATCCCCTGAAATCTCCTTCTTCATCCGCGATGAGATGCAATTTTGTTTTCATATTCGGCATCGCATAAATTTGTCCCCCTAAATGGGGAATCCATAATGAATTCATGGGAGCATCCGCAGTGATTTCAAAAGAGATGGGTGTTTGTTTTGGAAATTGCACAAAATTAACCGTAGCAATTTTTTCATCAGGATAAACAAATAGCCATTTCCACTGGAGAGCCACCACCTGAATGGTCATTTGTTTTTTGCCATTTTCAATGGGTTTATAAGGATCCAATTGATGTGTTTTAACCCATGTCAATACGCTAACAATCAATGTTAAAACACAGGGAACGCCCCACCAAATATATTCAGCAAGCCGATTGTCAATCAAATCAGGATCGTATTTGGCCTTGGTATTGTCTGCCCGGTACCTCCATGAAAAAATAAAGGTAAAGAGATACACGGGGAGGATAACCAGCAGCATAATGGCTTGAATGATAAATAAGAGATTGCGTTCTTCAAGCGCAATGATCCCCTTGGGAAATAGTATAGCAATGTGATTGCGGAATTGATGAACGGCAAAGGGTTGCATAATCAGGAAGATCAAAAGGATCAAACCTGCAAAAAAAAGCATAAAAAATACGGGTCTGCTTCGAGGCATTTTCCAGCGGCTCCAGTAAGAACCTCAAACATATAATTAAATTTATTTTTTATGTAAATAGCCGACAGCCTCCCAGCTCTTTTTAATTATAATTTAATTAAAAAAATAAATTTACAGATTAATATAATTATGTTAGATTTATTTAAGTAATTTAAAGATAAAAAGGTAAAAATGGAACCATCGAAATTAACTAATAATGGATATATTAAACAAGTTTTAGCTCAATCTACAGATTTAGACAGACAGTGGATCGAGCCTACCTTGAATGATTTTGTTGCTGATGAAGCCGCCAGAACTTCATTAGAAGAATTGGAAAAGGCTTTTAATCAAGTTGGAAGCCTCCCTAAAAAATTGATATCAAATGTAGATAAAGACAACTGTTTAAAGCAAATTGCAAAAATTGCCGCTTATAAAATCCGTGGAAAAAGAAGTTGGTTTTTAAAACAAGCGGCCAAAGGAGATCAACCCAAAAATAGAAGAAATTTTCATTTTTCTACTCTAGAAGAAAATTATTTAGAAATTATATGTCCATTTAATTTCAAACCTGAGTTTCCTATTTGGGAAATTTCAAATCCCAAAACAAACACCAAAGGATATTTGTGCGGTACAATGCATTGTCACCATCGTTCCTACAAATTGCCAGAAAAAGTGAAGAAAATTGCAGAAAGTTGTGATTATCTAGGAGTAGAACTAGACATAACAAATCCTGAAGTTGTTAAGGCAATAACCGAAATAACTAAAAATTTAATGAGATTCCAAAACCCAAATGAATTCTTTTTAGTTCAGAATTTGGATTCTGTCCGTTTAAACAAAGCAATGGAAGAACGAAATAAAGCACACCCTCTTCGTCCTTTTATTAATATAAATATAAATAATCCAGCCTCAAATATCAATGAGGCCTTTGGAATAGACAGAAAAATAATAGCAATAGTAAAAAATAACAATAAGGAAATTATATCTTTAGAGACTCCTCAAATTATAACTGAGATGGGAATCGATTCTTTTAAAATGAGCAAAGAAGCAACTGAAAAAAAATTTTTTACTGTAACTTCAAGTGGTTTTCTTGCAGCGGAAGAAGAAATTTTAACCGTAATGGATCTATGGACAGCGTTTAATAAAGAAGATAGTAAAAATAATAGAGAATTTGAAAGTTTATTCTCCGTTGAATTCAATAAGAAGTTTATTATAAATCGTAATTTTATACATGCTGATGCTATTGATAAAAAACTATCGGAACAATCGAAGGGGTTTTTTGCTATTGGTCTAGCACATTGTGTATCCACAAATAATGTTATAGATAATCTCATAGAAAGAGGATACACAATTTCTCCTATTGATATCACATAAAATCATGGTCTTAATATTTATTACCATTTCCGAAAACAGCGCGTAAATTTTAATAATTTTGCCGTAAATAATTAATTTTATTTGCGGCAGACTATTGATTTTTTTTCATGTTCTATGTATCTTTTTTGCTTTTGCAATCTAAATAATGAACAAAGGCATTTTATGAAAAAAATCGTTTTATCACTGTTCGCTTCAATATTGATATTCACGGGTGCATATGCACAAACTGACAATAGCTATAATTTGTATTACGAAGAGCCATGCTGCACAGATAGTTTATATGGTGAAATTTTTTGCGGATCCAATTTTTTAGATTTGCAAAAAAAGAATTTGACGAGATTCATCTTTGATACGGGCTATGTTGTTTCGACTAGTGTTGGCTACCGCTGGTGTAATGGAATTCGACTAGAGCTTGAATATGCTTTTAGGCATAATTCAATCGATAAAATAAAGATTTTACATCGGGGCTTTTCCCTTAATGGACATTTTCAATCTTCCTCTTATATGGCCAACCTATTGTGGGATTTGCCCACTTTAGGGTGTGATTATTTGGATATTCAATCTTATATTGGAGGCGGTATCGGAGATAGCTTTGAGCAATTTCACATAAACAAGGGCGATGTAAGAATTCATGAAAATCGAAGAGCTTTTGCATGGCAGTTGATGGCCGGTTTGGCTTATCCGATTGCTTGTGATACAGATATTTCTATAGAATATAAATTTTTTAAAGCCGATTCAAACAGATTAACTAACCATTCTGTTGGAGTAGGCCTCAAGTATAAATTCTGCTCTTTCTATCCTATGTAGTTACTTTTTGGAGTGCGGCGACAAGTTTCGCCGCACTCCAAAAAAATCTAGAATCCAATGCCAAGCGATAAGTAAAGCCCTTGAAGACTAAGGTTGTCTAATCATCAGCTTGAAGAAGATGCCGCTTGCCATCCGGATAAACTTCACCTCCTGTGCGATTGTTAGTTGAACTAATCACATAGGCAGATTGATCAATGGTTGGTTTGAAATAAAGAAGCGAAGCTCGGAATTGGGAGTTATCGGAATCTTCTCCCCCATCCCAGTATTCTTGCGATTCCCAGTAGTCTTGGGCATTAATGTTGTTAAATATAAAAATCTGTTTTTAAAACAGTCAGAAAGGGGATTTATCATTGCAGGCTCCTTTTTGAGAATTTTAAAATTAAAATTTTGCTGTATATTTAGCAACTCAAAAAAAACAGGTCGATTCATGAACATTATTGAGCAATTTTATCAAGCATTTTAGCGTCTAGATTACAAAAATATTATTTGCGATATTGATCTTGTTGTTGTTCTTAGATGCAAGTTCATTGTCAAAAAGTTTTTTTAATATTGCCCGATCTGCTACTTTTGATTTCTGAGGTTTTGAGAAATGACAAAAGATCTATTTAATTTATTGCATATTTGCGCTATTTTTTTAGCGCTTATGACGATGACGAGTTGCCGTACTGGACAGGGGGCTTATCCTTACGACATTCCTTCAGAAGCTCTTGACGATGCTATTCAAACAATGAGCAATGATCCTCTGATTAGTTATGATGAATCGCTTCCGGAAAATTGGTGGACGCTTTTCAATGATGATCAATTATCTGCATTTATTCAACAAGCTCTTGTCACAAATCCAACGCTGCAGTCAGCAAAAGCTAATATTCTATTGGCGGCTTACAATGCCGATGGAATGAAATCCATTCTGTTTCCAAATTTTACTCTAGGCGGTGATGTATTACGTGAAAAATTGAGCAAAACAGGATTGATCCCTTTTAACAATTCAAACAATACGGCTCCCCCTTTACCGCCATTACCTGTAACGGCAGGGGCTAATGGAATTCCTGTTTATTTTACCCAATATGAAACAGAGATAACTCTAAACTACGATTTTGATATTTGGGGTAAAAATCGGAAATTATGGCAGGCAGCTTTAGGAGTTATGCGGGCTAATGCGGCTGATGAAAATTTTACTCGGCTTCAAGTAGGTATTGCTGTAGCGCAAGTGTATTATCAGTTGCAAATCAACTACCAGCGCGAAGAGATTGCCCGGATGGTTGTTGAAAATCAAATAAACTATTTAAACATGATAGAGAGGCGCTTTCAAAGTAATATAGATAATAACGTTTCAGTTCAAATAGCTGAAGCTAATGTATCATCATCCAAAGAAAACTTATTGCAAATTCAAGCGAATATTGCCGTTTATGAATATCAGCTCAAAGCTTACCTGGCAGGCAACTTTCAAGAAGAAATCCATAATATTGAAATTGCAAAGCAACCATTGCCCAAAGTGCCTTTGCCGGCCGATCTTCCTTTGCATCTCATTGCCTATAGACCCGATATCATTGCGCAATTATGGCTTATACAATCGGCCGGCAAACAAATCGAAGCTGCCCAAGCAGGATTTTATCCCGATTTTAGCATGACAGGATTGTTAGGTTTTCAAACCATCCATCTACACAAACTATTTACATGGCCGAGCACGTATTACAATGTGGATCCCGCCTTCACATTGCCTATTTTTGATGGAGGACGCTTGCTGGCAAATTTGCGCGGCAGTGAAATTAATTATGACTTAGCGATTTTAAAGTATAATAATTTGATTCTTAATGCTGTTCAAGAAGTCCTTTCCAGCCTTGCTGGGTTAAATAAAACCGAACAGCAGTTCCAAGAATACAAAAATCAACTGAATAATCAGGTAAACATCTTCGAACTCACAAAATTGCGCATGGAGAATAGTTTGAGTTCCGAGTTAGATGTACTAGTGAGTGAATATTCATTATTATTCGTACGCGATAAAGAGATGATGCTCTTGGGAAATACAATCCAGGCTATTTTATCTCTTGTCAAAGCCCTTGGCGGCGGCTATCAAGCTTGTTATATAGAAGGTTAAAATGGACACGAAATCCAAAGATAAACAAATTCCTCCTCCTGAACATGTTTCAGAAGCACATGTTGATCCACAGTCTGTGCAAGTGAATACTCGTTCGCATACCTTATTATGGTTTACCTTGGGCCTCCTCATTCTTGGATTGGCATGGCTGTGCTATTGGTTTTTTTATTTACAATATCACGAGTCAACCGATGATGCTTATGCCAAAGGCAGTCTGATTCGCATTAATTCAGCGATCAGCGGGTCTGTCGTGGCATTTTATGCCGATGACACCGATTTAGTGAAGGTGGGGCAGCTTCTTGTTTCTCTCGATCGCACTCAATTTCAAATCGTCTATGACCGAGAATTGGCAACGCTCGCTTCGGTGGTTTTGCAAGTCAGGCAGCTTTATAATACTGTTTCTATCAATCGTGCTATTGTGGAAAATAGACGCGCAGCCTTATCCAAGGCGAAGTTTGATTACGAAAATCGGCAGCGCTTAATTGATTCAAGAGCGATTTCAAATGAAGATTTTATCCATGCAAAAGATGATCTTGCCATTGCTGAAACCAACTTAAAACAAGCTGAGGAGCAACTGAAAGTTTCGGAAGATGCAGCAGGCAATACTAAGTTGGAGGAACATCCCTTAATCGAACAGCAAAAAGGAAATGTATGGAGAGCTTATTATAATTTGCAGCGTTGTTCGATTTATGCACCTGCTTCCGGATATGTGGCGCAAAGAACTGTCGACGTTGGGCAATGGGTCACACCTGAAACCAATCTGATGGCTGTCATCCCCGCCGACTATGTGTGGGTCGATGCCAACTACAAAGAAACTCAGCTGCCTTACATGCGGATCGGGCAGCCTGCAACGGTTTGGTTTGATCTCTATGGATCAAAAATTGAATATCACGGCAAAGTGCTTGGAATTGCTTCAGGATCAGGCAGCGTTTTTTCATTGATCCCACCTCAGAATGCCACAGGAAATTGGATTAAAATTGTCCAACGGCTTTCTGTAAGAATCAGCCTCGATCCCGAAACAGTAAAAAAATATCCCATCCGATTAGGCATATCTGCCGAAGTCGATGTCGACATTACCAATCAAAATCTGCCGGTTTTGGCTCCTATTCCTTCCACCAAAGCTGTCGGCACCACGCAGGTATTTGACATTGACCTCGAAGCGGTTAACGAAATCATGGATAAGGTAATTCTGGAAAATTCGAAGCTGGAGCACCCTTAGCTTCTATGAATAAAAAATTTGTGGAGGGATGGCAACTCATTCTCCTTAACATCGCAATAGGCCTTGGTACTTTTATCCAAGTTCTTGACACGTCCATTGCTAATGTAGCCGTTCCATATATTGCTGGAAACTTAAGCGTGAGCCCTGACGAAGGGACCTGGGTGATTACCTCTTTTTCAGCCAGCAATGCTGTCGTTTTGCCTTTAACGGGATGGTTATCCGATTATTTTGGCCGTGTTCGGTTATTTGTTACATCAGTGCTTCTTTTTGCATTCGTATCTTTCCTTTGCGGACTTTCAACTAGTTTAACAATGTTAGTATTTTTAAGGGTGATTCAAGGCGCTGTGGCGGGATCGCTGATTCCTCTATCACAAAGTTTAATGGTATCAAGCAATCCCGTTGATAAACAGGGGACAGTTTTGGGATTTTGGGGAATGATTGTAATTGTCGCACCGATTTTAGGTCCTGTCATTGGCGGCTATCTGACCGACGAATATTCTTGGCCATGGATTTTCTTTATCAATGTTCCCATTGGCCTATTTTCTGCCGGGGCTACTTGGTATTTTTTAAAAGACCATGAAACAGAAATCATACGCCATCCGATCGATTGGACAGGTCTTTTTTTCTTGGCAGTCGGCGTAGGTTGCTTGCAAATCATGCTGGATAAAGGGAAAGATTTGGATTGGTTTGAATCTAACACGATCATTGCCTTGATGGCGGTTTCCATAATTTCTTTAAGTTATTTTGGAATTTGGACCTATTTTCAGAAATTTCCCATTGTGGATTTTTCCTTTTTCAAAAATCGAAATTTTGCTTTTGGCACTATTTGCATTACGGTTGGTTATTTGATCTATTTTGGAAGTACTGTGACGCTACCTTTGTGGCTGCAGACAGAACAAGGCTATACAGCCTATTGGGCTGGGATAGCAACAGCTCCCGTCGGTATTATCCCCTTTTTACTTTCGACCACGCTTGGAAAAAATATGCATCGCGTTGATTTACGAATTTTTGGAGGATTAAGTTTTGTTTTATTTGCCATGGCCTTTTTTTATCAGTCCAATTTTACCACAGATGTCAGCCTTGAACACATCATGTACATGCGGTTATTGCAGGGGCTTGGGGTTTCTATATTTTTTCTCCCTCTCGTGCAGCTTTCTTTGGGTGGCATTCCAACCGCACGCTATGCCAGCGCGTCGGGGCTATTTAATTTCATCAGAATTCTTATTGGCAGTGGTTTTGGAACGTCGCTATCCATCGAAGTATGGACACGGTTAGAAATCTTTCATCATGCCCGCTTGACTGAAGCATTGACTGCCTATCAGCCTAGTACAATGGAATTTTATCGCGGCCTTAAAAACTATAATCCAGAATTTTCAACTCCTGTGGTCAACCGTGTGCTGGATATGGGAGTTGAGCAGCAAGCTTTTATGCTGGCAACCAATGATATTGCATGGCTGGGAGCGTGGATGTTTATAGCGATTATTCCTCTTATCTTTCTGTGCAAGCCAGTCAAAGGGAAAACAGCTGCGGCCTCAGCTGCTCATTAGATAATCTTATGAAAAAACAGGAAATAGAATCGCCTTCGGTAGCAGGATATGGGTATTAACATCTTTATCCTCTTGCCGAAGGCGATCTCTCGGGTTTAGTCTCAGATTCGATTATTTACATTGCTCAAGTTTCTACGAGCTGTTTGATTGCTTACATCAGCCTGCTGATTTTGCTGCTGTATAAGTTGCTGTTGCTGCCAAAAGATTTGTTCCTGTGTTGAAGTCGTTGTTGGAATCATAGCGCCATCGATGTAATGAGTAGGATCTGTTGATGGGGTGATCTTCTTTTGGTCATCTAATTTTTTACTTTCATCTTTTTTACTATCTATTGGTGCAGCAGGTGGTACGGCAGCCGGACGATCATTAGCATCGTTGCTTATAGAAGTTGTCATAAAACTCCCTCCTTTAAAAAGGGATTAGGTTTTTACAATACTTTTCGACATCTTCTCTATGGAAAGGATATCTTAGGGTTAACATTTGATAAAGAATGAGACCTAAAGTATAAATTTCTGCCTGATAAGAGAGTGGAGAGCCTTGCACAAGTTCAGGTGCTAAATAGGGCAATGTCCCTGCAGTGGATTGAGGAGAAATTGATCCTTCATTTTTTTCTAGCGCTGTGACTAATCCCCAATCTAAAAGATAAACTTCGCTTTGAGCTCCTACCATGATATTTGAAGGCTTGAGATCGCGATGGATAATCCCTTTTGAATGAGCATAACTAACAGCTTGACAAATCTGCAAAAATAATGGAGCCAAAGCGTGAACTGAACTATTTGCCTCTTCAGGAATGCCTTCTTGCGCACGCTGACAGGCTTTTTCTAAAATACTCTTTAAGGTTGACCCTTCGATATATGGCATTGTATAGTAAAGAAGATCCCTCTCCTCAACAAAAGAATAGATCGGAATAATAGCTGGATGCGATAACTGACGGGTTAGACGCACTTCATTTAAAAAGTGTTCTTGTTTTTTTTTATCCTTTTGAAGAGCGAGAAGTATTCTTTTAAGAGCGACGGTGCGTTTATTCAATGGATCGTAAACTTTAAAAACTTCTCCCATTCCTCCTTGTCCAAGCTTTTCTAATATCTTGTATGGGCCAATCATAAGGGGAAGATCGTTTGATGAAGGTTTTGCCTGCATATTTATCTCATAGCATTTCTTTATATTTTTCGAGAGAATTTTGAAAAAACTATTGAGAAATTAAGAAAGATTGGATCATCCTAAATTCCCACGGATGTGGGCATTATGATATTTAGAAGTTTAGTAATATCTTTAGATTTTTTATTTGGTTCCATGACTATTGCCTCCGCTTCATAAACCTTAGCCTTAAGATTGCGTAAAATTAACAACGCCTGCTCCACTGTGAATTTGGGCTGTAATTTTTGCCGCATCATGACAAACACTACTAAAGATAAAAATACTAGCAGCAAATATCCCTGAATGGATTGATCTGAGTGCACTCTCAATGGCAATATACTATTATTAGACTTTGCAAAACCAAATACTTGTTCTATCAGTTGTCTACTGTAGTAAGTGGGTAACACCTCTTCTTTGCTAAGCTGACAACGAGATATCAAGATGAGATAGCCGCAGTATTTCATGCTGGAATTGGTGTTTTCCTCGGACTCTTCATTTTCAAAAGATTCCGATAATAATTGCTCAGTGTCCTTAGCTTTTTTGTAAGGATCAAGAATAATATGAGCAAACATTGTTTGATCATATAATTTAATTTCTTGGCTTTTAATAAATACCGCTCTTTTACGGTATTGTACAGCATTTGCTCGAACGTCCATGATGCTAATACCATCTATTAATGACTTGAATTGCTTACGAGATCTTGGCATTCTTGTGACAAAATTAATGCCTTCTTCGCATAGGTAAACAATGTTATCTTCTGAAAAATATCCTGCATCTAATACCGCTGATTCTGGTTTTAACCCTAATCGTGTGATTTGATCTATTGTAATTTTCAAAGTTGAGACGTCTGCTATTTCGCCAGGAATTGCCCTAAAATATATTGGTAGCTTTGAAATTTTATCAACTAGCATGAGGCAGCCAACCTTTTGATCAACTCCATCTGCGCTGTGCCCCCAATTATTTAGAGAACTGTTAATTGAACTTGGCAATGATGTACTATCTATTAAAACACCATGCGTTCCTTTGAAAAATTTCTCTATATAGAATCTAAAGAATCTACTCTGAACCTCTTCTCTACCTAGATAATTAATTAACCTACTAATGTCTTGAGATCGTAACTTAGCTTTGGGAAATAGCATGTTCGCAATATTACCCTCAATCCACTCTTGAGCATTATACATGGCCGATCCCTCAGTCATTTGATAGCAAATAAGCGCCATAATAGTATCAAAATCTTCAAAACTACTCTTGAGTATATCCTGAAAACCTTGATCCTCAGCCACTTTTTTTACAACATAACTATTACCAAAATCAACAGTGCCTTTTTCTAATGCTACAACAACCTTTTTAGCTGGTTTTATGATTTCTCCTCCCTTAGAATTCGCTACCCCCAAATACGTGGTTTTTTGTTTGGGTTTTTTAGAAGAAGAATCCCAAAATGCAACAACTTCATACGCGTACCATTTGCCGCCCCTTTGTTTATATCTAATAAAAGCCATGTCAACCTCATATCATAATGCCTACGTGGGCATTATGATATAGAAGCAATATTTACACAATGATTTCTTGAGAAAAATATAAATTTTTTATTTTTGAATATGATCTTTAGTGCTTTGATATGTACGAGGATAAGATTTTCTTTCTGGAATGTTAGTTTACAGAATCAAAAATAGAGAATTGATGAAGCTTAAAATCACTAACATAATGCCCAAATCTTTGGGAATTTAGGTTCACCACCCATCTCTTTTTTTGCCTGGCCAAGTACGCGAGTCAATTCAGCAGATGAATTACATGATAAGTTCTTGTTTCATAGTTTTTGTAAATAACCATTCCAACAGGATCTGGCCGATTATCAAAATAATAATTATCTGCCTCTGCCCATTCTCCAGACAATCCATCGATGATCACGGCTTTCTGCGCTTTGGCTTCGCCAAGATTCTCGATCGCATGATATTTTAAAGCAAATTTTTGCTGGGCGGCGTCCAATGTTTGGTATTTTCTTACGCCTCGATAAAGCCTACCACCCGTTCTACAGGTAGCTATAGTTCCCGCTGTTCCTAATCCAATAGAAATTAAACCGGAAACAATGTTCGCAACTTTTTCGCTAGCGTAAGTTTATTTCGCGAAGCGAAATAAACTTACGCTAGTCATTTGAAGTTAGTTCTTTAGAGTTGTTTTTATTTGTATACACTGACGCCATCAATCTTGAGTGGCTTGAGATGAATTTCTGATAGGTTGAATAAGTCGACAAGAACCTTTTGTTCTTCTGATAGATCTTCTAAACGATATGTTACTTTTGGCCTTCCCTGTTTTCCTGTCATGTCAACGAATCTTCCAAGATGAATGCCATTTAATGAATCAAGCAAAGTATCCAAGGTTGTGTTAATACCGGCTTTTTTAGCGTCATACCAAACTAATGCAGCCAAAAGATATCCGATTACACAGATCATGTAATGAATTCTTAATTTCTGATCCGTCCAATGAAATCCTGGTGTCACCGCTAAGTGATATGGGTTTTTCAAATTTTTAAAAGCACCTTCTACAATTGATTGATCGTAAAATGCCTTTATAATCTTTTCACTGCCCCAGTCATGACGATTAGTCATAACAATGCGATATCCGAGTCGCTCATCCAGATCAGCAAGTTTGTCTTCACTTATTTGATAAGTCATATTCCAGCGCCTAGGACTTCTTTCCTCAAGGTTATAAGTTATTAACCCATCCATGAACTGTCCCTTGAGAAGTTTCTGCATTAGGTTTTCTAACTGATCCTTTGTTCGTTTTCTGGATCTTGGACTTAAAAGACCTTTTTGAATCTCTTTAAGACGTTTTTCTTTTTTCTCTAATGCTTGATAAACACCTCTAAACTGTCCATCCTTCAGTCTTTGGCTGACAAAAACTAAAACAGTCCGTTCTTCACCCCAAACATCTCGTTTTTCACGGTAGATCTCAAGTTCATTATCCCCAACCTGAGTAGCAATAAACTTACCTTCCGCTCTTTTTAAAAGGTCTTTATGGTGAGATGGAGTAAGGGCTCCAATATAGTGCAAGTTAAGATCATTAATTTGTTCGAGATTTTTTTTTGAATTACAACCACGATCAAAAACAATGGTATGTTCGCGTGTATCTATTTTGAGCAACTCCATTCTGATCTTGATCGAGGAAATTATTTCTCCAAACACTTTACAGTCGTTAATATTTCCATGATACGAGTGATGTAAAAGAGGGATGTAATGCTCTTCTGTAACAGCAAGGGCTAAACCTACCTGACGAAGGTCTCCACGTTTTTGCTTGTTTTTCCCTCTCTTAGGAATACTGCAATGATCATTAGTCGAATTGATAAATGTATAGAAATTTGTTGTGTCATATAACAGCGTTCCCCCTTTGATAGGATAGTGATGAAAAACATTTTGTAAAATTTCAAGCTCAATTTTAGCTATGGCTTCTACCGGAATACAATCCATTAAATCCCAAAAATGTTGACTATCCAGTTTTGCTGAAGAAATTCTTAGCAAATAATCGCAGGATGTCGTTTTAGCCCAATCGTGCCAGCCTCGTTTACTGGTTGGCATGCAAATTCTACCGACAGCTGCAAGAAGAAGTGTAATACCTGCTGTTAAATCATTGCGAATAGGTTGCTTGGGCCAATATTTTCGATTCGCGAGAGTGTGTTTATTGATAATAGACACGATATCAAGCTTTTTAGCGAGAACAAGAAGTGTTGCAACCGCACCATGTGAGTACGGTTTGAATCCGTTTTGCGATTTTTCACCTTGGAGACGGGCAATTAAGTTGGCCGTCGTACCCAAACTTTCAATTACAATCGGTCGAGGTTTTCCATTAATCCTTCTTGACTCGACAATATACCAATATTTATGCCCACGACACATTCTTGACTGTATTGATGCCATTATTATCTCGTAAATTTAGTATACACAAATTAAAAATATATTCTAAGCTATCATTTAAATCAACATATTAATACTATATTTCATAGTATACGTTTTTTTAGACAACAAAAATGCCGTAAGACATTAAAATAAAGAAATTTAAAAATTTTAAGTTGATAGAAATTTCGCTTCGTGAAATAAACTTACGCTAGTTTTTAATCCAGCATTTGTGAGTCCTAAATGAACTTTGACTCCCCCTTTTTTAATACTATTTGCATTACCAATTAATGACGCGCTCAAAACAATACCTTGAACAGCAACATGAACGACAATACTTGGGGGAAAAAAAATCCCAAGCGCTAATTCTGCAACGACTGCAGAGATTGCAAATGCCTGGGCGTAATAACAAATTTGATTTGAGTCTTTGGGAGAATGCATTAATAAAAATACTAATGGAAGAGGAGTTAAAAGAGTGGACCAAAATAGAAATTCAATATCGGTCAAAAAAAAACGGCAGGAAAACTAACTTGGATTCCCATAATTGCTAAAGAGGGGAGAGCTTCTTTAGCGTGTTCAGTAATAGCTAAAAAAACACCCTTTGCCACTTCTTTAACAGTAGAGTCTACAAATAAGTCTTTTATTGTAGAAAGGTTCAAACACACTGATTGTCCTAAAAAATGTAACTTATGCATAAATTTAATAAAATATACTATAAATTAATTAAGATTTAATAAAGATACGTTAGATAAGCCAACTACTTTTTATTAGATATATAAAATGCATTGGTAATAAAACTGGACTAAAGATGATTTATTTAGATTCAGAGATGGCTGCGTTGGTGTATTTTTTCCTATGTCGCTAATGCTGGAGTATCTTGCTCGGTGAGTGCTAACCACCCGAATAGCATACCTCCAAATAAAAGAGTGCCCATCAAATTGTTTGCAAGGAAGGGGATTGCAGCGACATAACACAGCTCAAGCCCTGTAATGGACTTTGGGTACATCGAACTGACGAGCCATATGCCAAAATTCGAAGTGATGAAGAAAAGAAGAGAGGATAATGCAAGTAAAAAAGTGGTTCGTATCAGCGATCTTTTTGGTTTCAGACCATATCCCATTAGCACAATAAGTCCCAAACTAAGATAAACAAAAACCATGCTTGAGTGGAATCCAAAGACAAGAAGGTCGCTAAGTAACATAGCCGAAAATACACTGAAAAGGGATATCCAAAAACTGCCTAAAGAGCATATGCCAAATAGGGCTATGGCGTTGATGGCAGTGCAGTTGGGTGGATGCGGTAATAAGCGGCTCATAATTCCAAGACAGATCAATCCTAAAACTTTATACATGGATATGCTATCCATAGAACGGGTAAGTTTTAGCAGAATTCGTATAAACATTCTATTCCTCCTCGGGAGTGTACCTAGTCAGGCGATCGGACTTGTGAGCGATTCTCACTTACCGTTGCGGGACAGTGCCGGATTTTCACCGGTCTTCCCCTGAACTGGTTATTTAGAGGTATCATGTCAAAAGGTAGAATTTAAATAAAGACGAACCTTGTTGATGCAAAGTTGAAATCAGAATCAGAAAGGGGTCAATAATCTCGACTTTATAATTTGGACGAAGATTTGAGAGAGAAGCAAACTTCATCCTGAACAAGCAATTTCTCCTGCTGAAATTAAAAAGGCGCCAAAGGATTACTCCTAAGTGCCTGCGGCTGCGAATCTCCGGATGTAGGATTCGAACCTACGACCAATGGATTAACAGTCCACTGCTCTACCGCTGAGCTAATCCGGAATAGAAAAGCAAAATCTTATGAAAACTTGAAATATATTGCAAGAAGTTTTGATGCGGAATAAAGTTCCACAGGTACATCAAACACTTATCTGATCAAAAAAAACTAAAAATGAGTTCTTAGTTATTTTTAAGGGCATTCACATGCGCGACAGCAGAGGCTGCAAGTGCTTCCAAATCGTATCCGCCTTCCAACACAGAAATGGCCTTCCCTCCAGCATACCGATCTGCGATCTGCACCACAAGGCGAGTTAATTCTGCAAAATCTTCTTCAGTCAAATTCATACCGCCCAAAGGATCCTTAGCATGTGCATCAAATCCGGCTGAAATCATGACAAGCTCGGGACGAAACGTTTTCATAGCTTCTTGCAAAGGTCCTTTAAAGGCTTCCAAAACGGCCAATCGGGAATGGGCTCCTGCGGGTATAGGAATATTTAACTTAGTGCCTTCAGCCGGTCCAACGCCATAATCTTCGGTCAAGCCGGTGCCTGGATAAATCCCTTCTTGATGGGTGCTAAAATAAAATACATTGGGATCATCCTCGAAAATATTCTGCGTGCCATTGCCGTGATGCACGTCCCAGTCAACAATAAGCACTCGGGTAACCCCATAATTCCACTGAGCATAGCGCGCCCCAATGGCAATGTTATTAAATAAGCAAAAGCCCATTCCACGATCGCGGCAAGCATGGTGTCCAGGGGGGCGCACGATAACAAATGCCCGTTTGCTTTTGCCCGTAAAAATAGCATCTGCAGCGGCTAGGACAGCACCAACTGCCTTGAGAGCTGCATCCCAAGAACCCGGCGATATCTGCACATCTCCAGTGCTAATCGAATAACTACCATCCACCACTCCCACAGCATTCATTTTCAAAAAATCGTCTTCAAGGAGCTTAATATATTCAAGCGTATGACAAAGCTGCAGCTCATCTTTTGTAGCGGGCCTTATGGATAGGGTATTTTGAGGAGTCTTTAAACCGGCTGTCTCAAGAGCTTTGCAAATAGAGGTGTAGCGTCCGGGCGCTTCCGGATGTCCCCATCCTGTCAAATGTTTTAAACTAATTGGATCAGCGGCTATCAATACAGGAATTTTTGTTGCCATTTTCATCTCTTTTTTGCAATTTGGTAGCAAAAACAATCATTTTAAACTATATTTTATAATAAATACCCGAGATAAATTCTGTTTGGCAACAAAAAAATATATAAAAATATTGAAAAAAAATGTTTATATGTTATAATAAATTTTTGGAGCCCTAGATAGCGGGCCATCCTGAGTCTACTCAACTCAAAATATCCCTTGCAATTACAGTCATGAGAAATTCATAAATTTCTGTTTTTCAACAAATTACAGAAAAATAAATTCTCGTGCATAAAAAGCTGTTGCAGAAAATGGCATCCATTCTGTATGTTGTTGGATGTCTTGCGAATGAAACGCTAATCTAAAGCGAACGCAAAACGACTAACGCCACCGAGCGTTGGAAGAAGCTGTTTTGACAGTGAGAGAAAGACGATGTGCAAGCGATGAATGTATGAAAGTACATTATATATAGAGCTTGTGCGAAATTATACCGTCACCAGCGCAAGCTGGTGAAGAAGAAGTAAATTCGCGATTAAAAGCAGAGACAAGAGGTCTCTGCGAACTAGACCGAAGCATTAAATTTTTATTTTTTTGAGAATTTGATCTTGGTTCAGATTGAATGCTGACGGCGTGGATGAGGCATGCAAGTCGAACGGGATGTAGCAATACATCTAGTGGCGGAAGGGTTAGTAATACATGGATAACTTGCCTTTAACCTGGGAATAACGGTTGGAAACGGCCGCTAATACCGAATGTGGTGAAGACAAGGCATCTTGATTTCATTAAAGTGGGGGATCGTAAGACCTTGCGGTTAAGGAAGGGTCCATGGGATATCAGCTAGTTGGTGGGGTAACGGCTCACCAAGGCTAAGACGTCTAGGCGGATTGAGAGATTGACCGCCAACACTGGGACTGAGAACTGCCCAGACTCCTACGGGAGGCTGCAGTCGAGAATCTTTCGCAATGGGCGAAAGCCTGACGAAGCGACGCCGTGTGAGCGATGAAGGCCTTCGGGTTGTAAAGCTCTTTCGCTTGGGAACAAGAGAAGTTGGCTAATATCCAGCTGATTTGAGGGTACCAGGTAAAGAAGCACCGGCTAACTCCGTGCCAGCAGCTGCGGTAATACGGAGGGTGCAAGCATTAATCGGATTTATTGGGCGTAAAGGGCGCGTAGGCGGGTAAGATAAGTCAGATGTGAAATCCCGGGGCTCAACCCCGGAACTGCATTTGAAACTGTCTATCTAGAGGGTAGGCGGAGAAAACGGAATTCCACATGTAGCGGTGAAATGCGTAGATATGTGGAAGAACACCGGTGGCGAAAGCGGTTTTCTAGCTTATACCTGACGCTGAGGCGCGAAAGCAAGGGGAGCAAACAGGATTAGATACCCTGGTAGTCCTTGCCGTAAACGATGTATACTTGGTGTAGCTGGACTCAACCCTGGCTGTGCCGAAGCTAACGCGATAAGTATACCGCCTGGGGAGTACGCTCGCAAGGGTGAAACTCAAAAGAATTGACGGGGACCCGCACAAGCAGTGGAGCATGTGGTTTAATTCGATGCAACGCGAAGAACCTTACCCAGGCTTGAAATGCAGAGGACGATATCAGAGATGGTATTTCCCTTCGGGGCTGCTGTACAGGTGCTGCATGGCTGTCGTCAGCTCGTGCCGTGAGGTGTTGGGTTAAGTCCCGCAACGAGCGCAACCCTTATCATTAGTTGCCAACACGTAAAGGTGGGAACTCTAATGAGACTGCCTGGGTTAACCAGGAGGAAGGTGAGGATGACGTCAAGTCCGCATGGCCCTTATGTCTGGGGCTACACACGTGCTACAATGGTCGGTACAGAAGGCAGCGAAACCGCGAGGTGGAGCAAATCCCAAAAGCCGATCTCAGTTCAGATTGTAGTCTGCAACTCGACTACATGAAGATGGAATTGCTAGTAATGGCGTGTCAGCAACAACGCCGTGAATACGTTCCCGGGCCTTGTACACACCGCCCGTCACATCATGGGAGTTGGTTTTACCCGAAGTCGCTGACTTAACCGCAAGGGGAGAGGCGCCTAAGGTAAGGCCGATGACTGGGATGAAGTCGTAACAAGGTAGCCCTACCGGAAGGTGGGGCTGGATCACCTCCTTTAAAGGACAAAGTATCGCGAGTGCAAGCTCACAGTCTTAGGTTGAGCAAGCTCTATATGTCTGTACATCGTCTTCCTTCTACTGTCAAAACATCTAAGCTATCTTAAGCAGATGTAATGACTAATGACAGTTATCAATTATCGGGGGTTTAGCTCAGTTGGTAGAGCATCTGATTTGCATTCAGAGGGTCAGGAGTTCGAGTCTCCTAGCCTCCAATTTTCACTTGCGGTTATAGCTCAGTTGGTTAGAGCGCGACACTGATAATGTCGAGGTCCCAAGTTCAAATCTTGGTAACCGCAAAAATTTATGATGGCCAGCGAACCAGCTGGACATTCTGAAACGTTCTCTAGACAGTCAAAAGTAAAGTAAAGAATAAGCAAGTAATAATCCAAGCGTTGAAAATTTTAGTAAATTAAATTCACTGATATAAATCGACGCTTAAGGATCATTCTTCACATAAAAAAGCAGGCACACCGGAAGCAGTGCCGAAATAAAGGACTCAAGTTTAGGCTTGAGTCGCAAAAGCGGCGCAAGCACTTTTGTACAATCGTAGCTCATAATTTACAAACTTGTATCAGAAATATTTTTGGTCAAGCTAGTAAGGGCTGCTGGTGGATGCCTTGGCATCAAAAGGCGAAGAAGGACGCGTAAACCTGCGAAAAGCTTCGGTGAGCTGGAAAGAAGCATTGACCCGGAGGATATCCGAATGGGGAAACCCGGTGAGAGTTAATCCTCCATCATCCTTAACTGAATACATAGGTTAAGGAAGCGAGACCTGCTGAACTGAAACATCTAAGTAGGCAGAGGAAAAGAAATCAAAAGAGATTCCCTTAGTAGCGGCGAGCGAAAGGGGAAGAGCCCAAACCGGAGATCTATATCTCGGGGTTGTAGGACCAGTCATAAAGATCAGGAAATCTTAGCAGAATCCGTCTGGAAAGTTGGGCGACACAGGGTGATAGCCCCGTAGGCGAAAAGAGGAACTGACAAGATTGGCACCTGAGTAGGGCCGGACACGTGAAACCCGGTCTGAATCTGGGGGGACCACCCTCCAAGGCTAAATACTCATTGATGACCGATAGTGAACCAGTACCGCGAGGGAAAGGTGAAAAGAACCCCTGTTAGGGGAGTGAAATAGAACCTGAAACCAGCAGCTTACAAACGGTCGAAGGCCTATGCCCTTTTTAAGGGAATGGCTGACGGCGTGCCTTTTGCATGATGAGCCAGCGAGTTACGTTAGATGGCAAGGTTAAAGGACATACGTTCTGGAGCCGAAGCGAAAGCGAGTGTGAAAAGCGCGATATAGTCATATGACGTAGACACGAAACCAAGTGATCTATCCATGACCAGGTTGAAGCAGGGGTAACACCTTGTGGAGGACCGAACTAGTAACTGTTGAAAAAGTTTTGGATGAGCTGTGGATAGGGGTGAAAGGCCAATCAAACTTGGAGATATCTTGTTCTCTCCGAAATAACTTTAGGGTTAGCCTCGGACGAACTACTTTCAGGGGTAGAGCACTGGATCTCACGAGGGGGCCTACCGGCCTACCAAAGGGAACCAAACTCCGAATACTGCAAAGAGGTCCGGGAGATAGACAGTGGGGGATAAGCTTCATTGTCAAAAGGGGAACAGCCCAGATCGTCGATTAAGGCCCCTAATTCTATGCTAAGTGAGTAAGGAAGTGAAGTTTCTAAAACAGTTGGGATGTTGGCTTAGAGGCAGCCATCATTTAAAGAGTGCGTAACAGCTCACCAATCGAGAAACTTTGCGCCGATAATATCCGGGACTAAAGCATAGAGCCGAAATCACGGGTGCATCTAGCAATAGATGCGCGGTAGGAGAGCGTAGTATGTGCGTAGAAGGTGTACCGTAAGGAGCGCTGGAGCGCATACTAGTGAGAATGCATGGCATGAGTAAACGATAAAGGGAGTGAAAATCTTCCTCGCCGAAAACCTAAGGTTTCCAGGGTAAAGCTCGTCTTCCCTGGGTTAGCCGGTCCCTAAGCCGAGGCTGAAAAGCGTAGGCGATGGGAAGCAGGTTAAATATTCCTGCGCCGCCTAAGACTATGACGAAGGGGTGACGAAGTAAGTTAAGCGCGCGGACGATTGGAAGAGTCCGTGACGCTATGAGGTGGGCTGATAGGCAAATCCGTCAGCAAAAAGCCAGGCGGCGGCCAAGGGGAATCTTCGGAGGAACCGATGGCGTAGCGCGATGCTTCCAAGAAATAACCTCTAGTCGTCGATGGCGACCGTACCAAAACCGACACAGGTGGGTGGGAAGAATATTCTCAGGCGCGCGAGAGAACTCTCGTTAAGGAACTCTGCAAATTATCCTCGTAACTTCGGGAGAAGAGGAGCCTTCTGCGGTGATTGCCCTAGCGGCATGAGCGGCGGGAGGCCGCAGAGAAATGGCCCAGGCGACTGTTTAACAAAAACACAGCACTATGCAAAGTCGTCTAAGACGAAGTATATGGTGTGATGCCTGCCCAATGCCAAAAGGTCAAAAGGAGAAGTTAGCCGCAAGGCGAAGCATTGAATTTAAGCCCTGGTGAATGGCGGCCGTAACTATAACGGTCCTAAGGTAGCGAAATTCCTTGTCGGGTAAGTTCCGACCTGCACGAATGGTATAACGATCTGGGCACTGTCTCAACGAGAGACTCGGTGAAATTGTAGTAGCGGTGAAGATGCCGTTTACCCGCAATAAGACGGAAAGACCCCGTGAACCTTTACTGTACTCTGATATTGGCTCTTGACTTTTCATGTGTAGGATAACCGGGAGACTGTGAAGCCGCTTCGTTAGGGGTGGTGGAGTCAACGTTGAAATACCGGTCTTGAAAAGTCGGGAATCTAACGCTAGCCCGTGAAGCCGGGAGTCGGACAGTGTCAGACGGGCAGTTTTACTGGGGCGGTATCCTCCTAAAGAGTAACGGAGGAGTCCAAAGCTTACCTCATCGTGGTTGGCAATCACGAAAAGAGCGTAAAGGTATAAGGTAGGTTAACTGCGAGACCAACAAGTCGAGCAGAGTACGAAAGTAGGGCTTAGTGATCCGGCGGTGGAAAGTGGAATCGCCGTCGCTCAACGGATAAAAGGTACTCCGGGGATAACAGGCTTATCGCCACCAAGAGTTCATATCGACGTGGCGGTTTGGCACCTCGATGTCGACTCATCGCATCCTGGGGCTGGAGAAGGTCCCAAGGGTTTGGCTGTTCGCCAATTAAAGCGGTACGCGAGTTGGGTTCAAAACGTCGTGAGACAGTTTGGTCCCTATCTGTTGTGGGCGCAGGATACTTGAGAGGAGCTGCTTCTAGTACGAGAGGACCGAAGTGGACGAACCAATGGTGTGCCGGTTGTACTGCCAAGTGCATAGCCGGGTAGCTATGTTCGGAAAGGATAAGCGTTGAAAGCATCTAAACGCCAAGCCTCCCTCAAGATAAGGTATCCCAATGAGACACCCTGAAGACGACATGGTTGATAGGTTGGGTGTGTAAGCACAGTAATGTGTTGAGCTAACCAATACTAATCAGTCCATTGGCTTGACCACCTTTTTTTTAAAAGACGAATGAAAGAAGAAGACCGATTCCTTTCATAGTAAGAGTGGTCGCAAATTTGAATAAGTTCACAAGTTGTAAATTAGAAAGTGAAGAGGATTCTTAAGAGTCGTTTTATATAAGTGAAAGAGCGATTGGATTTTGCTTGGTGGCAATGGAGAGAGGGAGATACCTGACCCCATTCCGAACTCAGAAGTCAAGCCTCTCATCGCCGATGGTACTGCACGCAAGAGTGCGGGAGAGTAGGTCGCTGCCAAGCTTATTTTTCAGCCCCGAAGAAATTCGGGGCTTTTTTTTTTGTTAATGGCTGAATAGGAATTTTATGGGCGGCGAGGACATTGTTTTTCGGCAAAGATACTTGTAAATTCGATTGTTGTAAATATTAATGATATTTATTGCTTTTACCTTCAGATGTAAAAAATAAAGTTAAAGAATAATTAAGGTAAACCACGGTTTACCTTCAGTGATCTCACAGATTCGGTGGTCATTAATATAATAGTGTCACTGTTGTAAAAAGTTTTTGTTCAGTGCATTAATAGATTCATCTCGCAAATGGTTTTCATATTTAATGCGACAGTCCTCGCTTGCTGCTTGATTTAAGATATTTAACCATATATCAATAAGTTTGAATTTAAGGAATTTATCAGCAATAGATAATAAAGTACTATCCTCTTTTTTTAATAGAGTAACAATTAATTTATCAAACGAAATTAATTTATCTTTAGGCAAATATACACTGATGAATCCTAACCATTTATTTATGTGCGTAAAAAAATCTTTATATTCATTAAAAATTTTAGAATTATGTTTGTTCATATTGAGACATTCAAGGGCAAGCAAAATAATCAATTCTTGATCAGCTGCGCTTAGAATGTGTATGCTATCTGTCAGCTTGTAAAAGTGATCATATAAATCCATGTAAATGGGTACAAATAGTTTTTCTAATGAGTTCGTTTGTTGTAAGAAGAGATTGTGCATTCGATTAAAATGTTGAGTGTACTCTGTCAAACAATTTGGCGCCGACATAATATTAAAACTTTTAAGCAGAGGAATTTGAAAGGTCAATAGTGCCTCCACAAAAATCTTGGCTTGATTCCCCCAGATTATATTGGTTTCCTTCAACCACCCTTCATTAATTGGTCTAAATAAGGTATCTAGATAAACTTGGAGCAAATCTTTGTTTATTCTGTCTAAATCGCGTACAATGATTTCATCTTTAACTCCTATTTGACAACAATCGAGAATATTTTCCCACCATTCAATACGACTATTTTCTTCTTGTAGTTGCTCTAAGCAGGCTAGAGCTGAATAAATCATTTTTATTAAATATTTAGGAGAAGGATTTGGAAAAGTTTTGTAGTGAATTAATGCTAAGCGGCAAATTTCCTTGGGAAGAAGTGTATTTAAATTTTCATTAACAAAATAATGTTGTATTATTTTGAAAACATGACAGTTATCAAAACTTTTAGATCTAGATAGTTGTTCGCAAAGTTCTAATAATATTTTTTGAGATTTGACATCATTGTTAACCGGTTCCAAAAAATATAATTTAAATTTTGTTTCGTTATCTTGATTATTTAAAAAAACTGAATGGTCTGATGCAAACTTGACTAATAGTTTGCTAAGAATATAGCGACAGCTTAATAGTTCCGGAATCTGAAAGCTTCGATTAAAAATAAAAGCATCGATCATCGAAATAATTTCCTTTTTGTGCGTTGGAAATGAGCGTATGTATTTTTTTATGCGGTGCCAGGTGAAACATAATACAAATCCTATTATAAATTCATTGACGGGTTTAAGATCTAAAAGATATTTGATGCAAATTATTTGGTCGTTAGGTTTGAGGTCTTGGGGAAAATGATAAAGTTTACTGCCATTATTTTTTGGTGTAAAAGCTCTTTCAATTTTTTCAAAATAAGTGGTGAAATCCTTGAAATCAAAATTTTCATTCGGTGGTCCGAATCTTTCTAGTAAATATTGCAAACAAACGCCGCCAAAAATGGTAAAAATGTCTGGGATTAAAATGTAAAGTTTAGAATCCAGCTCTTCAGATTTAGTAATCCATTTTTTAACATCGGTATGAGGAGAAGCAGGATTTATGGTTGGATTCTTTTTTGTGAAATACGTTGTTTGCATTTCATTGATAAAAGACCAAGCGTCTTGGGCTCCTTTTCCAAACTCCTTGATGGGCCCGGTGGTATAAAATAATGCAAAGGGTTGTAGAGTGCATTGATCAGTAATTTCATATTTTGTTTTGTATCCTGCTTGAGAATGAAAATTGATATGATTAAGAATAGTTACAGCTAAGTTTGTTGGTTCAATTTCAAATGTTTCATGCAAACGGCGGATTAAACAGATAAATGCATTAGCTGCTTCATCTTTGATATTGTCTACATGTGATTGAATAAAAAGACCTTTGTCTAGACGATACAAAGCTAATTCTGCAGCAATATTTATCAATTTTAACGAAGGGTGCTTGCAAAGAGCTGAGATCGATAAAATAGGATCATATGCGGTAAATCTGAGATGAAAATCTTTAACTAATTTTGCGAGCAATTTGATTAGTTCTGAAAAATCATTTTCATCAAATTCAAAGGCTTGTTGGATTAAACTCAAGAGTTGAAAATAAACATTTTCGTTTATTTTTGGGCCCTCTTTTTTTAATTTTTCGATAAAAAAGGAATTATGTAGAATACTGTAAAAATATTCGCAGGCTAAATGGAAATCATCTGGATTTTTAGATCTGCATAAATATTTAAGCAAACTCATTTCGATCCTAAAACGGATTTCTGGTTTATCTTTTAGGTAATTTTTTAGGTAATGCAAACAATCTTTGAAGGGGTAAACAAGGATTTGTTTGGGGTAAAGATGGGAGCTTTTTGCGATTTGTTCAAGAACTAGGCTAAGAAATTGACATAAGCGCTTTTCTAAAAATTGTTGCTGTTTAAACTGAACGTTAATAGGGCAATTTATATTATTGATAGCATAGAGGGCTGCGAGCAAATGGCAGTCATGGGAAAAATCATTAGCATGGCAAAACAGAGTGATTAAAAGCCTTTGTTGTTCAATTTCCCATGCATGCCAAATCAAAGCATAATTCCAATCTGAATCTTGCGGCATCGATGGTTTGAGTGTGTGACTTTTTTTCCAGATCTCGTTTATAATTGAAATTGAGGCGGAGTCGCTTGCTGCTTTCATGATTGACTGCCAGAACGCCATGTTTGGATTCTGGATTGCATCTATAATTTTGCAACACTGCAAAATGACATCGGAGAGTCTTGCTTCAATATTGTTCTTTTTGTTGTCTGATGTTTCTTTTTTTAAAATGGTTTGCAAAAGCTTGAGACAGGCCCGATCAAATTGTGATTGATTGATTTGATTGGGAGAATTTTGAAGGTTATTGATAAATTTAATTAAAATAGTAATAAAGGTGTAGTCTATTTTATTTTGCGAACCGTCATAGGACACATTAAAAGCTGTTTTAATCGTATCAATGAATGCATGGGGTTCATTTAGATAGTAATTTTGAACTATAGGATTGCTTAAAAGCTTTATCGCTTCGTTTTTTCCTTTCTTTCCCTTTGATTTGTTTAATAATCCGTTAAGGCAAGATCGGATAATCTTTTTGATCAAAGCAACTTCAGCAGGAGCATGAGGTAGCGCTGTAGTGAGCAGCTTTTCAATTATTTCGGAAGTTTTGGCCAAAGGGGGGTTGCTTAATAGGTTGCTAAGTTGGTTTTCCCTTTGCTTTTTTTCAACAAGTGGAGAAATATTGGGATGGATTTGAGGAAGGCAATGCATACCTGTTCTGATATAAATTGATTGAGCGAGTGAAAGCGCTTGTTCTGTATTCGTAGCACCTAATAGATCGATAAATCTTTTTAGGAAAATAAAATGAGGGCTGAAATCGAAGGCATCCCAAAGATGCGTATTGATTCCCTCTTCCCAAGCCAAAATTGTGGGATTGAGTCCACTATTATTAAGAGCAAATTCGCAATAGATTAACCAAAGTTTACCGGTTTGAGCTGTTAGCTTATGTTGTATAAAAGTCAGTGCGTTGTTTTTGGAATCGTGGATGTTTGCGCTTCTTTCGACAAAGATTTGACATATTTCATCGAAGTAAAACTGATTTTGATTTTTTGTTAAAGCTAACTCAAGGAAAAAATACCTACAAATGGATAGGATGATCGATTCGCTTTTTTGAGGAATCGAGGAAGCCAAAGCTTCGATGATCTTTTTAAGTTCGATTTCATCATGGTTTTTTCCAAAATATAACTTATTAGCAGATGCTAGAAACTTTGATGTAATTATTTTAGCATTTATCGCTGCATTAATTAAATTAAAAGCTATATTGACTTTTTTTTGATCACATAGTTGTAGTGTCCATTCAAAAATTTCTAATTCCATTGATTTTTTTTCTGAAGAAAAATTTGCAAGGAAGTAACGAACGACCTCAAATAACGAAAAAAAATGTTGCAGCTGCTTATTGGGATTAACTTTTTTGAGTGCTTTTAGCTTAAAAATTTCAATTTGCTGCTTCCATTGTTGGGATGACGCTGCTTTTTTTGATAGCAGCGTTTTTTGAATGATCAAAATGATTTTGGAAGAAAGGGGAATGTCCTTTAAAAGGTAAAAGCCAAGATGTTGCAATTCTTGAATTGTCAGGCAATGTTCTAGAGAGGACCAAAAGAATACAATGGCTCGATTTAAAATTCCCTTTTGATTGATGATATGGCAAACCCTAATAAGATTAAGGTGAATAGATTTATCATCTAAATCAACATTTGCAATCAAATGATTAAAGTAGATTGAAATTGTTTTTTTCTCAACTGTTGCAAGATTTAATCTATAATCAAGTGCTTTTTGAATATGAATGGCAATCGTTTGGCGGTAGACAGGATTTTTTTCCTCCTTAAATATAATCGACAAGTTAATAATCAGATTTTGAAGAGTTTCTATTGAAGGATTTAAATGATCATAAAGGAGAAGAAGGCTATAACCTTCTTTGCGGAGATGTGGAATAGGTGACCTTAAAACTTTGCCGGCCAGAGCTTTTAATGAATTCAATTCATTTGAATTTTCTGCGATTTTTCGATGGTTATATGTATGAAAATCAAATTTATATGGATCGATTGGTATGAGATCGGACGCAATTTTCAATAAGGCTTCAAAAGCCGGTTGGTTGTTACTTTGATGAAATGCTGTATAGCTTTCAAAATATGTTTGCAATGTCTTGCAAGGAGTAAAAGGAGATTTCAAGGTGTATCCATGAATGTGCGTTTCTATAATAAACTGTCGGCCTGGAGTGCGAAATAAATAGGGTCTTAAAATGGAATTGCCTCTTTGTGCAACTGGAACTAAAAGAATTTTTAGCGACAAGGTTTGTAAATAGTCTCTGACAATATTGTAGGTAAGAGTGGAATTTGATATCGCTTCCAAAATGAATGTTAGGGCTTTTGGTAAATTTTCATCGAAATAATCTTTGCATAACTGCAGGATGCTTAGAATGTCTTTATCGGTAAGCCTCTCTTTTGGAATAGAGCTTAATGCTCCGAAAATGAAAGCAAATTTCAAAGTTGGCTTTGACTTCGAAGGCTCGCCAAGGCGTTCTTTAATTACAGTTGAAAATGCTGTTGTTATTTGTTGTGTGAAGTCGCAATAAGTTAGGAATTTGCCTAATAGTTCTTTTTCGGTATCGGGCAACACGCATCGATATCCTTTTGCCATCCAAAGCCAATACTGTCCCCAGTCGATATGATTAGCGTGCTTAATATCAACCCAGCGGATCAAACGGCAATACTTATCTAAGATAGATTGACGATCAGCTATAATGTGGATCTCTTTGCTGCCCATTAAATTAGGTAATATGTCGATGCGAATTTTTTGAAATTCCGTGCGGGCGGTAGGTGTTTTACGTTCTTGCACTAAAACTAAATCTTGAAGACCGTTACTGCTTTGACAAGTAACCAACAACCAATTTTTAATGACTGTAAGCTGGTTATTAATGAATTTATGCTTGTAGATTATTGAAAAATGACTTGAAGATTTGGCCATGATAAAATTTATCATTTCCTCTTTAGGCTTTTGGAAAATGTAAATGTAAGCTAAATGATTGATAATCCCATCAAGAAGGATAGGATTTTCCATATGTTCATTTAGATTGGCGATATGGATGTCACTATAAAAATCTTGAAGATGTCCTCCATATTGTTTTACTCCATGCAGCCAGGGGATTTCATGGCCAACAACTTCAAAGCCGGAGATGGATGCATCTTTTCGGTAACGATTTTTGGGGTCCGCTAAATAGAGAACGACAGATTCAAAACCTTTCATTTCAAAATACGAACCATCATTGAAAAGGATTTTAATTTGTAAAATTTGATGGTGTTCTTTGATGAGATCGAGCATCAAGACTTCATGCAAATTAATGTCTTCGCTTGAAGACTCCGCTTGAACCGATAGTTCTACGCGAGCATCAATAATAGTATCGACATCATGGACATCATTCTCTATATGAGATAGATCGATGGCTTCAATTAAAGGTTCAAGGCTTCTATTTTGATTAGCTAATAGTGCTTTGCCCCAAAGTGTACCTATAATTTCGCAAGTTTTTGATCCAAATAGTGAAATGTTTTTAATGGGAATTTTTTTTTCCCGTGCTCTCGCAAATTTTAGATTGAGTGCATCATATCTTTTTGTCAGTTTATAGCAGTTTTGCGGATCATCTTTAAAAAAGTAAAAATAGAGTTCCGAATTCATTTGTTGTTGAAGAGCTTCAATGCAATGCGGCGTGGGTGCAGGAATTTTATGGATATCTGGTTCGCGAATAAATGCATATTCTTCGTTTACTAAACCGAGGCTGAGTAATTCTTCGCAGTAACGATGTTCAGGTAAAATATCGTCATTTCCAAGTGAATCTGAGCTGGGTTGTGCAGGCAGGGGTGAAAGTTCGGCAGGCAAGCTTATATTGGAAGGAACTATAGTAGTAATTATGTTTTGAGATTGAATAACTTTATTAATTAGAGGTTGCATAAAATAAATTTTTAATGGTTGTTTGATTAAGATTTGTTTAATGAAAAAAATAGTGTCATAGATTCGATTAATTGCAAATATAAATTTCGCATCTTTATCCTATAGCCACAAGATTTAGCGGAGTATATAGTAAAGCTCGATTAAAAAAAGAGAAACATATAGAGTGCAAGCTGAATTTTATAAGTTGTTTTGCTCTTCAGAATAGAGATAAATAAGGTTAGTTTTTAGAATTGTCAAAAAATTATTTATTTTTTATCAATCGTAAACATTTATTAAATCTTAACAATAACAGTGCATAATATAGTATCTAAATTTAGTAAAAAAATCTTAAAATAACAAAGAGAATCTTAATGTCAACAAGTTTATTTTTTTATTCATTCGGTAATTTTTGTGTTAACCGTTTAACGCCGAACGATGCCCATGGGCTAAAAGGAATGTATAGGTTTAATGCTATTAATTCCCAAAAAACCGGCTGGAAAAATATTCCTGCGAGTACTATTGCTCCACGTATTATCGCTTTGTTAACCGCGCCCAAAGCTATAGCAGATGCTGCGACCTATGAGGCTAGAGGAATTTTGCGTGCTTCCGTTTGTATTATCGATGGTAAATTTGAAAAAGCATTCAAGGCTTTTGTAAACGATAATTTTTCTGCAATGCGTTTGGTAGCGTTGGCTATCGTCAATTTAACAGTTTATGGTGGATTAGGATTTGTTATTGGTTCCGCCGTCTTTTCAAGCTTTAAACCAGATCAAACTCAACCGAAACAACCACGCAATCAAATGTTAGAAGAGATAAAGACATTAAGCGATCGGGTATCTCAGGAGATTGATAAGTTGCAAAAGCAGCTTGAAGATCAAAAACAGACATATGAGGATGCAATAGAACGCCTAAACAAATTTACTACGAGGGTGCTGGAGAGAGAAAAAATGGATTCTGAAGGTAGTTCCAGCAGCAATCCAATGGCAATCGAAGGTAAAGAACTCGATGATTTATGCTCTGATGAATCAATGGTTTATCAAGCGAACAACACTCCCTTGGACCGTTCATTACCTCCTGAATCTGAGATCTCGTCAAATTCTAAGGATGATGAAGATAGCATTGTTGAAGGGTATAACAAAATCTTCACAGCGCCCTCCTATTATCAGCAAGTAATAGGTTTTTTCGGATTTGCAAGCTCCTCCGTATACGATTTCACTCAAAGAGTATTTATTGATGGAAAAGACGATTGGAAGCAACAACGTTATGCACTTGTCATGGATCATATAAAGGGATCCTTTAAATCCAAAGAAAAGAAGCTGAATGATTTTAAGTCATCCTTAGATGCAAGAGGTTTAAAAGAGACTGCAGATTTATTACAAAAAGTATTGGAACTGATTAATCCAAAAGAGAAGAGTGATTCGCGTAATCAATATCATGAATTAATGAAAGCTTGGCGTCAGCTTGCCATGGATATAGAAGCTAGGGAAAAAGGTTCTTCAAAGATAGATCAAGAGATGGTTTTAAAAGAGCTTGCTGATGCCTGGTTTACCGAAACAGATCTAACCTCTTTTATTGAAGAATTGGTTCCTTATGTAGCCTCTAAAGGCGATCAAAAGGATGTCGGCAAAGATGCATTATTTTCAAAAAGATTGAACTATCTTTTTAACGGCATTAAAAATGCAGCCGCTGCGTTTTTAGCCCCGGAATTTGATGTAACTTGGGCAAAGCTGTGGACTGTTGTTAATTCCTATCATCCCTTTGATTTAACGAATCTACCTTGGCAATGGGGAAAAATGAAGTATGAAAAAAAGGATGGCATGGACAATACAGTGACATATGAATCGGTTCATGTTAGAACTTGCGTTCCTGTCATGCCTTCTTTATCAAAGGATGCTCTTCAAAACTGGGAAGTTGATGATCCAAGTTGGACAGGAGGCAGAGTCCGTCTTGATCCGATCTACATGGATTTTTTACGCTATCGAGCTAATCAAAGGCAAAAAGTATTAAATATTCTGCATTTAAATCCCCGATTTTATAATGCCAAAGAGGGCAAATTGAAGACGTTTGGCTGGGGAGATTATGTTTCGATGTCGGCATTCCAACATTACCGTGAAGCCTTATGGATACAGCTGTTAGTGAAATTTTCTAAAACAGAGTTACTCGGTGCTTTTGAAGTGGCTTTGATTCCGATGGATGGGGAGTGGCTTCACGACATGGAAAATAATTTTAAAACAGGTAATCTTGAACGACCAAAAACTATGAATCAGTTCAAGGTTTGGCTTACCGATTTAGCGACAGCCCAAGAGGGTCCGTTTATATTGCCTGGATTCGACAATGATAAAGCGAAACGCGTCTTTGTTGAAAGGATTTTCGAAAAAACGAAATTAGAATATTTTGGAAACCTTCAAGAAGGCCTCCTTATACCTAACGACATGCTCGCCTTTTATGGATTCTTTTGCTCCAAATTGGGTGAAGAACTGCAAATTAAAATTGAAGCGAAAGTTGTTCAACAGAATTGTCGTGAAGGGGTTGACCGCACCATGGGTTTTGTAGGCGCTCAGTTATTGGAAAAGTGTTCGCGTATTGAACGCAGTGATACTAAACCTCTTGGAATTTTACAAGATTCAGATATCCGTGAACGTATTATTGTGACATCTCTCGCTCCTGCGTTGATCAATGTCAAGCGTGCGCCTTTGTCTGGACGCTTCAGAATTGTTAACACCGGAATTGAGCATCTGGAACGTTTAGAGAGAAACCAAAGGCGACCAGCAGCAACTCAAGATATCGATGGTTATAGGCTTGTTTCAGTAGAAATGGGTGAACATCGTGCACAGTCTTTGCATCGTGCTCCATCTCAAGCAAATGATGAAGGTGAATATGAAAAGTTATTAGACTTTCAATTTAAGGAAAGAAGAGCACTCCCCTCAAAAGTTAATCTGACATCCTATATGGAGAATTTTAATGAAAGCGGTGATGAAGCTGAACAGGTTGATGATCCTGCTTTGAAAAGAAAAGGAAAAGAAAAAATTAATGAGTCAGAAGAAGCAGATGTAAAAATTCAGCCAGAAATCATCATGCATCTTTTGCAAGAGCACTACAACAATAGCTCTTTGGAGTATGTCATTGATTCATCAAGAGAGGGTAAATATTTGACTTATCAGCTTTGCAAAAAAGCGAAGCCTATTGCAACCATCGCAGTTTCTATAGATAGCGATAATATGATGCAGTGGAAAATCGCTAAGATCGCATAAGTGCATGTCTCAACTGTAATAATTTAACCCACAGAGCGCTAATGCCTTGGCGGCTTTCTGTCGCCGCACTCCAAAAAGATCTATTCGAGTAAAAGACCGTCTTCGAGGATATAGCAGCGAGAGCATAGAGCAGCGAGGTCCTGATCATGCGTCACCATTACGAGTGCTTTACCACCTTTATTTGCAAAGCCCAACAGCAACTCATGAATATGACTCGCTGTCTGCTTATCCAAATTTCCCGATGGCTCATCGGCAAAAATGATATCCGGATCATTGCACAAGGCGCGGGCAATGGCTACCCGCTGCTTTTCTCCACCCGACATCAGTTTGGTATTGAAATGGATCCGATCGGCTAAGCCGACTTTTCCAAGCAAGTGTACAGCTTCTTCATAAGCTGGACTGCCTTTCGATGTATTTTTTCGCCCGATACGCGCCGGCATCAAAACATTCTCTAAGGCAGTGTAATGTTCCATTAAATGAAAGGATTGAAAGACAAAAGCGATATGTTTGTTTCTGACGATGCTTTTATTTAATGCTGAAACTGTTTGGTCGGCTATCTCCAATTTGCCTTGGCAAGGGTTTTCCAAGGTTCCCAAAATATGCAGCAGCGTACTTTTACCTTGACCCGATCGACCCATAATGGCGACGGTATCTCCGCGATTGACTTTCAGGTCAATGCCTCTAAGAATTACCACCTCAGCAGGTGTAAAAAATGATTTATACAAGCCTTGCGCACTGAGAATAGTGTTGGGTCTGTTGCGAGTTTCGTCTTTCATTCCGACCTCAAAATGGCAGAGGGGCGCAGCATGCTTGCCTTTAAGGCTGGTACTAGTCCGGACATTAACGAGATCAAGGTGGTAGCGATAATGACAAATCCCAAGGCTTCCACGCTAAGTTCTGTAGGCAAGGTTTCGCCAAAGAAAATGGGATTGAACATTTCATGCCCTTGTATCTTACTCAGTAGATTGATCAGCGGCTGCAGATTTTTAAGAGTGATCATCGCAGCAGCAATGCCGACAAGACTCCCTATGACTCCCATGATCATTCCGCATATTCCAAAAATGGTAGCAATGCTTAAAGAAGAGGCTCCCATCGATCGCAAGATGCCAATCTCTATTTTTTTGTCGTTCACTAAAATAATAAGCATTGAGATGATATTGGAACAAGCGACGACGATGATGATCATTGCAATAAGGGAAAATAAATTTTTCTCGCTGTGCAGTTGCTGGATGAGATCTTTTGTAAAGTCATATTCTTTGTATGTTTCGATGCGCCAGTATGGTGCAATGCCTGCTGTTTTAAAGGCTTTCATCAGTTCCGCTTTAATGTCATCGGCTTGATCTAGATGATCGAAACGGATGTTGATACCGGCGCTGGCTGTTGTGGTGTCTTCTTGGTTATGCGCTGAACGGATTAATCCTGTCACCTCTGGGTTGGCAAGGACATATTTGCCCCCAATAGGGATGACGCCTGGATCGTAGAATCCCGCAACAAAAATAGGGATCCGTTGCTCTTGCACAGCACTTGTCGTGGGTGTCATATAAGAAAGGAAACCTCGGTCACCCGCCAAGATGCCTGCATCGCGGAAGGGGCGAGGTAGGAGAACCCCTTCCCCAATGGAAGTTTCGATGGGCAACTGCAGTTTGATCTGGTTATTTTCTTCGACTTTATACAGCCAAAACGGGGGACGATCGGGTGAAGCAGAAAAAAGATCAATTGTTTTTGCGCGATGAAATTTTAAGTTGCCCAAGCGAGTGATTCCTGCGAAGGAAATACCCTGAAGTTCGAATGCGACTTTGAATTTAATCTCGGACGGTTTAAAAGTCTGGCTAAAGTGATCGTTGGCTAAGGCAGCAGGCAACGTGATGGTTTCATGGGCGATATTCAAAGGTATTCGAGGTGAAAGAGGTTCAGGGGGTTTTCCTGGAGTTTCTATATAAGCTTTTTTCTTTTCAAAGTTCAAGCGGATCACCTGCGATTGCACACCTTCCTTTATTAATTGCTTTTGCAAGGCAGCTAAATTTTTAGCTGAAGCAGGAACGATGATATGATGCATTTGCTGATGATTATAAATGGCGAGGCCTTGTAATTGCCCTTTCTCAGGAAATAGTAAAGGGGGGATTGTCCATGCTTGCGGGGTTTGCAATTCGGTAATCGCCACAAAGCGAAAAAAGGTTTGTAAACGTTGTTGAATGGTCTCTTTAGGGGCAATGTGAATTTCGGAGGGGTTATCCTCTTGAAGTGTATCGGCATCAATTGCAAGCATGCTGTAGATATTATTTAAGTCTTGCATGCTAAGGGGAAGCAATGCATTTTCAAAGATCTGATTGGAGGGGTCGAATGAGCCTAAATAAGTGGCTTGCTGCAAGCTTGAAGTATCAAAAATCGTTTCTCGACCCAACGAAATCCCTTCACGCGGCCGTAAAAGCTGCAGGCGCATATTCCCAGCAGTTATTTCAAAAGGGGCGGCAGTTAAGGGCGCGACGGATTGTTGATTGATAGCTGTATAGGCTGATTTAACTAAATCTTTTAAATTACCGTGTCCATCAAGATCGGGTTTTGGCCATGCGGCGGGAGGTTCTTCATCCCTGGTAGGATCATATGGATTAGATTGTTCATCGGATAGTTTTTCAGAAATTGTTTTTAAGGTGTAGTTTGAATGTTCACTGATGCTATCGACGCGGTAATAATAGGAGTGATAGTAAGCATCGGTTGGCAAGATACGCATCGGCGCTGTGAGGGCAATGAGCTTGCCCACCCAGCTTTTTTCCAAACCGGCAGTCACAGAAAAAAATACCACGATCAGCCAAACGACCAAAGCAATAACAAGGATTGAAATCAGGCTGATAATCGATACAGAGAGTTGTCGCCAACGGGGGGTCAGATATTTTTTGGCGATGGAAAGTTCGAACATGCTCAACTCCCTAAATATAAGCGCTGACTACTTGGCTTCCTTATATTTGACATGTTTCCGAACAGTCGGGTCAAACTTTTTGAGTTCTATACGGTTGGGTGTATTAGATTTATTTTTGGTTGTATAATAATGATGATTGCTTTCTTCGCTTTTCATCTTTACTTGTTCACGCTTGCTTGCCATTTTTAAAAGCTCCTATTTGAATGAAAAATGTAATATAGAGGAAAAAAAGATAAATTACAAGAAAAACTAAGCCTGCGGATAATGTGTAAAGCGTGTCATTGGATCCAATTCCAGCGTATCTCCTTTTCCTCTTTGTTGAAACGTATGAAACCCCAATCCTGCTATCATGGCCGCATTGTCTAAACTGAGTCCGTGCGCAGGCCAAAGCAAGCGGTATCTTTCAGCTTGTTTTTCAAAAAGAAGACGTAAAGCAGTGCTGTTTGCCACCCCGCCGCCGAATAAGATAGTCGAGCATCTATACTGATCGGCTGCGGCAAGGGTTTTATTTAAAATATCTTGAAAAGCAGCGGCTTGAAAGGAAGCGGCAAGATCGCATCGATCCTGGTGGGTTAAATTCTCTGCTTTTGGAAAATGGCCATTTTGTCCATTGACAGTGTATAAAACAGCGGTTTTTAATCCGCTGAATGAGAAATATAAAGGTTTTTTTTTGATTTGGCCGCTTTTGAAGGCAAAGCGTTTGGCATTTCCTTCTTTGGCTAAACGCTCAATTTCGGGACCTCCGGGATAAGGCAACCCTAAAATTTTGGCTGCTTTATCGAAAGCCTCGCCAATGGCATCATCCACGGTTTGACTGATGAGTTCGTAATGACCTAGATTATTAATTTTTAGCAAACTGGTATGACCTCCCGATAGCACCACTCCCAGGCAAGGGAAAGGCGGGGGGCTAGTTTGGGACATGATTGAAGCATAGAGATGGGCTTCAATGTGGTTAACGCCGATTAATGGCTTATCTAAAGCAAGGGAAAGAGCTTTGGCTGTATTTAATCCGATTAACAAAGCCCCGATTAATCCAGGTCCATGAGCGACTGCGATTAAATCCACTTGATGGAGGGAACACGCCGCTTGAGATAATGCTTCTTTAATGACTGGCAAAATAGCATCAACGTGGCGACGGCAGGCTAATTCGGGAACAACCCCTCCAAATTCACGATGCAAGTCTGTCTGGGAAGAGATCACATTAGCCAAGATCTCGTTTCCATTTCGGACCAAGGCGCAAGCCGTTTCATCGCATGTGCTTTCGATACCTAAAACTAACATTATATGGCTTTTCTGAATTGATAAAAAACTATATTATAATTATATTAATTTTATAATGTCAAACTATAATCAAAGTTTTTATGAAAAATTGGTCAGCTTATTTAGGGTTATTTATTTCTTTATGTTTGCTATGTCTAGGAGGCTATATTCTTATGACAGGAAAGAAGAACGATTTTCATGTAGAAGCAGCTTTGAAGGAAGAGTTGACGCAGAAGCCTTTGCAGATTAAAGGAAATATTCCGGTTTGGCTCGAGGGGACTTTAGTGCGCAATGGACCTATTCAAGTGAGCGTGAATGGCAAGCAAAACAGCCATTGGTTTGATGGATTGGCTATGCTGCATGCGTTTGCTTTTTCAAATGGGCAGGTCATTTATACTAATAAATTTCTACGGACGGATGCTTATCATGCTGTATTTGACGAAGGCAGTTTAGAATATTCCGGTTTTGCCGTTGACCCATGCCGCTCTATTTTTAAACGATTTTTTACATGGTTAACGCATACAGGTCCAGAAATTCAGAATGCAAATATAAATGTGGCCTATTTAGCCGATCAATATGTGGCTTTATATGAAACACCTTTACCCGTTCAATTTGATGAGAAAACGTTGGATACGCTTGGAGTGTTCAATTATCAAGATGAACTTCCTAAAGAAAAGTGTTGGGAATCAGCGCATCCCCATCACGATTCAGAAAAACAAGAAACGATCAATTATCTCATCGATTACGGCAGGACAAGTTATTATACCGTTTATAGAATGCGCGATGGTTCGGCAACACGCGAGATCATCGCTAAAATTCCTGTAGAAGAGCCAGCCTATATGCATAGCTTTGGCGTCACTGAAAATTATATTGTTCTGACAGAATTTCCTTTGGTCGTTTATCCGTTGGATTTGATTACTAAAGGCAAGGCTTTTATCAAAAATTTTGTTTGGAAACCTGAAAGGGGAACACAATTTATTGTGATTGATCGCCATAATGGTCAAGTTGTTAAAAAAGCGACAACACAAGCTTTCTTTGCATTTCATCATGCCAATGCTTATGAACGTGGAAACGAACTCATTGTCGATATAGTGGCATACCCTGATGCGCGCATTATTTCAGGCGTGGCTGATTATGATAGGTTGGATAGTAAGCGGGAAATTCCGGAAACAGAGAGCTTGCCCCAATTGCGACGGTATATCTTCGATTTGGCTGAGGGTAAGATTGCGATGAAGACGATTTTTTCGGATACACTGGAGTTTCCGCGGTTCAATGAAGGAGTTCATGGAGGAAAACCCTACCGCTTTGTCTATGCTGTAGATGGTCGTGAGGCAGGTTCAGTGGATGAAAGCAGATCCATTTACAAAATCAATGTTGATGATGGGAAGGTTTTAAAGTGGGAAGAAAAAGGGTGTTTTCCCGGTGAACCGATCTTTGTTCGCCATCTCGATGCCAAAGAAGAGGATGATGGCGTCATATTGACAGTGGTGTTGAACGAAAAACAACAAAATACATTCTTGCTTATTTTAAATAGTAAGACCTTTGAAGAGATCGGACGTGCCGTAGTCGAGCATAAAATACCCGCCGGTCTGCACGGACAATTTTTTTAAGTGAGAAGGTTATTAAAAAAATGATATCTTGTATCACTCAATTTTGAGAAATTCGGCCATGTAAACTTTTCCAGTTTCAATTGAAAAACTGAGCCTTAAAGTGATAATCCCGGTGTTAAGCTAGAGGGCAATTTTACCGACTCATTGATGATAGAAGCTACTGGATAACTGCAATAATCGGCAGCATAATAGGCGCTTGGGCGGTGATTGCCGCTACGACCAATTCCGCCAAATGGGGCGGCGCTACTGGCTCCGGTCAAAGGGGCATTCCAATTCAAAACACCTGCACGCACTATCGTATAAAATTTTGCGAAATCCTCATTCTTATCACTGAAAAGTCCCGCTGATAATCCATAAATCGTGTTATTAGCTTCGATGAGAGCATGATCAAAATCAGTAACACGGATCACTTGCAGGAATGGACCAAAAATTTCTTCATCACGCCGATCTGAAACTTCTGTTACATCCATTAAACAAGGAGAGAGAAGTCCGGTACCTGGCTTTAACAATCCCATCTTGACCAATGGGATGCCGCCATCTTTTTGAAGGGTATCATATTCTTGAAGAATGCGCGTGGCGGCTTCCGCAGTAATCACAGGTCCCATGTAAGGTTCTGGTTGATTTGTATAGGGTCCTACCGTTATCTTTCCGATCATCTCAATCAAAGCCTCTAAAAATTGATCGCCTTCCACCCCTTGAGGAACAATTAATCGGCGGGCACTGGTACATCTCTGACCGGCTGTCAGATAGGCGGATTGGATGGTCAAATAAGCTGCAGCCTGCATATTGTTGACATGTGTGACGATGAGAGGGTTGTTGCCGCCCATTTCGAGGGCTAAAATTTTTTCGGGTTGTGCAGCTAATTTTTCTAAAAGAGCGCGTCCTGTTGTCCAACTACCGGTAAAAAACAAACCGTTGATAAAGGGATGATCGGCTAAAAGAGAACCGGTTTCGCGTGCTCCGTGCAAAAGATTAAGCACTCCAGCCGGGAGCCCAGCGGTTTGCCAGCACGCGATCATTTGCTCGGACACAGCGGGAGCTAGTTCGCTGGGTTTAAATACTACCGTATTTCCCGCGAGCAGAGCCGGCACGATATGACCATTTGGAAGATGGCCAGGAAAATTAAAAGGCCCAAAAACAGCGACTGTCCCATGCGGCTTATGATGTGTTAGAGAATTGCCTGCGGCGAGAGGATGTTGCACATCAGGGCAGCGATTATAATGTGCTTCAATGGAAATGGCAATTTTTCCAATCATCGCTTGCACTTCAGTGCGGGCTTCCCACAAAGGTTTGCCTGTTTCTTTTGAGAGAGTTTCTGCTAACAGTGTTTGAGATTTTTTTAAGGCTTCGCCATAAGCATTGAGATACTCAATTCTCTTTTCAATTGGCAGAAGCGACCAAATTTTAAAAGATTTGCGTGCAGATTCGACGGCCGCGTCAATATCATTATTGTTGGCGGCGCACCCTTCCCAAACAACTTCACCGGTGGCAGGATTGCGTGAAGTAAAAAGAGGTCCTGATCCGGCTTTCCATTGGCCTGCGATGAATAATCCTTTTGCGTTGCTCATAAATTCCTGGGTGTTTTGACTGACTTAATGTAACGGATGGGATCGCCGGGTACAACATGTAAGATTTTTGAGATCTCCCGATTTAAAGAGACTTCCCCTTTTTCATTGAATGCGAGAGTTCCATAGCAAGCTCGAAAGTCTTGACGTTGTTGGTTACAGATAATATATGTATCGCCGGCTATCTCTTCGTCAACAATGTGGCTTATCGTAGAAGTTAGGCTTTCTTTAACTGTTTTGATGCTGTTTCGCTTGGCTGAAATCATAGGGCCGCCATCAAACACGTCCACACAGTTTATGAATGCAAATCCTTCATTTTGAAGCATGCTAAGAGCAGGTTCGGTTTTTTGATGCACTTTGCCGATAGTATTTTGCACTTCCTTGGGTAGAAGATCGATGTAAATGGGGAAATCGGGCAAGAAGCGGGGAATAAAAGTTTTCCCTTTTTCAAGCAGTTGCATGGCACTTGGAAAATCAACGTTAAGAAAATAGCTTCCAAAGCCATCCCAAAAAGGGGAATTATTTTCTTTATCAATGACGCCGCGCATTTCTGCAATGACGGTTTCCTCAAAATTATGCGGAAAGCAAGCCATGAATAGGAAGCGAGATAAGGAGAGCAGCTTGCCAAGGCCACTTTTGCGAAAAGAAGGGTCGAGATAGAGAATGGCAATTTCAGTCGGACCATTGCTCCAACTAGCCGCTTTTAGCAAGCCCATTTCTTTAGGTAGAGGCAATTCAGGATCTGCTTTTTTTAGAGTTTCTATGCGGTAGAAAAAAAGGGACTCTTCCATTCCCGATTTGGAAAAAATGCCTGAGATCCCTCCAACAGTACCCATTGAGGAATCTTCTAAAACAAAAATATAGGATTCATGTTTAGGTTGCTGGATCGTTTTTTTGAATGATTGCAAAGAAATAGCGATATGCTTTTGTAAGCGCTCTCGATTGCGAGGCATATTAGTGATGCCGAGAGAGGCGTTGTTGGCAAATTTGATCAACGTTTCCAAGTCATCCAATCTGATCGGTCTGATAACATGCATGGCTTATTTGCTTTTTTCAAAATTGATGAGAGTTTCTTCGATGATCCGGACAGCCTTATCGATATCTTCATACGTAATAACGCCGGCAGGAATGAGGAAGCGCAATCTGGTTGGATTGCTGCCGGCAATAAAACCCATCACACCCGCATCAAATAAGGCTTGGGTAAATTTTGCGACCCTTTGTGTTTCTCCATCGAAAGGTGTGAAGGCAATCATGCCTCCGATGCCGAATGGACCTTTCACCAAATGGGGATGTTTCTCTGCCAAAGTGGAAAGTTTTTGTGTGAAGTAGAGGTGGATCTGTTGAATTTTTCCTTCAGGACCGTAGAATCCATTTTTTAGCAAAAGACGCAGTTCGGTTTGCAGAGTTTTGATGGAGGACGTGCTACCTGTAAAAGTTTGACTGAGCAACCCAGGACGGGGAGCAAATTCTTTGGTAAATAAAGTGGCGCACACTTGAGAAAGTTTACCGATAGAAACGATATCGATATATTTTTTTAAATCAAAGTAGTGGTAGGCAAAAAGTTCAGGCAGCCTTCCAAATGTTTGCACCTCATCATCGAAAATGGCGATATTGTGATCTTTGAGAAGTGTCATTAATGCGATGAAAAATTCGCGCGATCCCGGGTAAAAGCCCCCTTCGCCTTGCACGAGTTCAAAGCACATCACAGCATACTCGTGAGGGTACCGTTTTAATAACTTTTTCAAGGCATTAACCGATTGTTTAATGCTCTCTTCAGGGCGCGCAGCATCAAAAAAAGGAAGATAGTCTACTTCTAATACAATAGGAAGCCCTTCTCGAAATGAAGCCTTGTCAGTGATACAGGCAAGCGCTAGCGATCGTCCGACAAAACATTTCTCAAAAGCCAAAATACGGGAAGCGGGCGTTTTTTTTTGCAGAGCGGTCTTAAGCGCATTTTCATTGGCCATTGCACCAGAAGTTGTTAAAAAACAGTGGTCGAATCCAGACACTTTCACTAAGGTTTCCACTAACTCGGCAGAATCACCATTTTGCTGCAGATGACCTTGCACGACGGTATCGCTGATCGCTGCATCGATGCAAGCTGCAATCACATCAGGGTGGCTATGCCCGAAGAAATGGGGACCGATGCCGGTGATAAAATCATATTTGACACTACCATCGAGCAATTCCACTAACGCACCTTTGCCAAATCCGCTGCCCAAAAAAGGAAACCACAATTTGGCGCCGCGGTTTTTCGTAAACTGGCTTAAAATATCGTCATATTGCACTTTCAAAGCTGAATTGGGAGGTTTCACACCTGTAAGATGTGATTGACGCGCTTGAACAGCTTCCAATAACAGCTGTTTGGCTTGAGCAATGCGCGGATCTTTGTTAAGGAGCTCGCTTTCCGTAAGAGTTTTTTGATCATTTTCTTCGCGGCTCATGCGTGATCTCCTTGACGAATTCTTCAAGATGGCCTTGAGCTAATTCATTTAGAAATAAAGCTGTAAGTTTGGCTCGATTCACCAGACTGTCGATTTCTATAAATTCTTGATCGGTATGAATATTTCCGCCGATGGCTCCTAAAGTATCGATGTTGGGAAGGCCGCTGGCATAAAGGCGGCTTCCATCGCAAGCGCCGCCGCTTGGTTTGTACTTTAGCGGCATCTCAAGAGTCGATGCACACTTTTCAAAAGCCGAAAATAGACTTTGAATGGGCTGGTCAAAAGGCTTTGGGGGTGTTTTGCTATCGACGTGTAAAATAGCTTGAATTCCATCCTGAGAAGCCTCATTGATCAAGGTTTGCAAGGCAGTTTGAATCCTTTCCATATCTTTTTCATCGACAACGCGGATATTTAATTGGGCCATCGCTTTATTAGGTACAATGTTCGGAGCGGTTCCCCCTTCAATGAAACCCGCATTCACCGTGGTCCCTTTTTCAAGATTTGTAAAGGCTTCCGCTTTAATCAAGATTTTGCTTAAGGCAATGATAGCATTGCGTCCTTTAAAATAATCACGGCCCGAATGGGCGGCTACACCCTGGACGACTATTGAATAATTGGCCGATCCTTTGCGTGAACTGACTAATGATCCATCAGTAAAAGAGGGTTCAAAAACGAGGCCGAGAAGATGACGCTGGGCAGCTTGTTCGAACAGGGAGGCGGAACCGGGGGAGCCAATCTCTTCATCCGGATTGATTAAAATTTCCCAACCCATTGATTGTGCAGCCGGGCTTTTTTCAAAGGCGAGCAGAGCATAAAGCAAAATGACAAGGCCTCCTTTCATATCGGCAACACCCGGACCGTTCAGCTTATTTTTTTCCCTTTTTTCGACTTTTTGGAAGGGGGAATGAGGAGGATAAACAGTATCCATATGACCTGCCAACAGAACGCTTTTAGCTATCTCAGGCCTTTTTTTCCACAGGAGTGCGTCGCTTTGCGGTAAATGGATGATATCACCCTGAGAGTTAATTTTTTGGCGAGGCGGAAGGGGAATCCGTATAAAAGAAGCGTTTAAAGGAGTAAATGCAACATTTAATTCATCAGCCATGCGCATTAAACCCTCGGAATTTTCAGAGCCAGAGTTGATTTCAGCCAAATGGGTAAGTAAGTCTACCATGGCTTCATGCTGGCTTGAAAGCCATTCAAGAATTGCACGAGAAGTAGAATCCATAGTTGCATCGTAAGACAATCTGGAATCGATGACAATTGTTTTTTTTTCTACTTTGTAATTAATGAGATGATGGAGTAATGTGGCAACGGATTGGCAAAAACCGTAAAAGATATTCTCTGTGCTCTTGAGGGCTATTTTTAGTACTTTGTGCGAAAAAACAGTAAGCGAGGATAATGATGAATGACGCTGATCGTAAGCGTATCACAAAAAAATTGGCTAAAGAGCACGCTTGCTATGTTTTAATCACTTGTGAAAATCCAAATGACGACGGCAACTTGCAGGTCGAAATGACCTACGAAGGGGATGCTGCCTTAGCTTCCTATCTTATTCAAGGAGCTCAAATGATCATTGATGAACAAGAAGAGTCGTGCGGGCAAGAGCCCAAAGATTCAAAAGATAAAATAGTGACGTTTAATGAATAAAGTGTCCATTGGAAGTGAATATGAGTAATGAAAAGGGGGAAAGGTAAGAGCAACAAACGAAAAAAGGGGAATGAATAACGGCAAATCGGGCATGGATCCGAAAAACGGCAAAGAGGGCATGAAAAGCGGCAGGGCAGATGCTTAATGAAATGTTCAAGAACATCTCTGTTATCGGTGCAGCAGGCAAAATGGGATCCGGTATTTCACTGCTATTACTGCAAGAAATGGCTCGCATAGAAGCAGAACAAGCAGGAGCCATAGGACAAGGCAAATTTCGTTTACTTCTCATCGATGAAAACTTTTCAAGTTTAAATAACTTAAAACCTTATTTCCAAACCCATCTCCTTCGCTACGCAGAAAAAAATATCAATAAACTCCGCACTTATTTCAAATCAAATCCCGCTCTGATCAGCAACAAGGAAGTGATCACTTATTTCGTCGAGAACTCCTTAAATCTCATTCTTTTCGATCATAATCTTGATAGAATGGGCCATGCCAGCCTGGTCTTTGAATCGGTTGTCGAGGATGTCGACATCAAATGCAAAGTTCTCGGGGCTGCTGCCAAAAGTGTTTCCAAAGAAACTTTATTCTTTTCCAATACTTCCTCCATTCCTATTCATATTTTGAATACAAAAGGGAAGCTGGAAAATAGAATTATCGGTTTCCATTTTTATAATCCTCCTGCTGTTCAAAAGCTTGTGGAATTGGTCGTTCCACGTGAAACCATTCCATTAGCAGCTAATGTGGCAACAGAACTTGCGAATAGGCTTAATAAAGTAATTGTCAGATCTCAAGATATTGCCGGTTTCATCGGAAATGGTCACTTTATTAGGGAAATCATGTTTGCCTGTAAAAAAATCAGCGAACTTTCCCGATTTTACGCTATTAATGAAGCCATTTATGCCATCAATCGGGTCACACAAGATTTCTTGATCCGTCCCATGGGTATTTTTCAACTGATGGACTATGTCGGCCTCGATGTTTGCCAAAAAATTTGCCGGATCATGAGCACTTATTTGCCTGGAGAACTTTTTCAAGAGGCTTTAATTGATGATCTTGTATCGCATGGCATACTAGGAGGTCAAAACTCCAACGGATCCCAAAAGAATGGGATCTTCCAATACGATACACACGGACGGACCACCATCTATAATCCTAGCGAGGATACATATCGCCCTTTACATCAACCTTGGGTGGCAGAAGTAGACAAGCGACTAGGGGATTTTCCTGCCGGTCATATGGGATGGAAGCAGATGCAGCAACAACTTGATTATAAAGAAAAACTTAGCGTCTATTTTGATCATCTCATGCATTCTTCAACAGAGGGCGCCGATCTTGCAAAGGAATTTTTGATCAACTCACATCATATAGCGGCCAACCTTGTCAAACAAGGTGTTGCCAAAAATATGCAAGATGTCGATACAATACTTGAATTGGGCTTTTTTCATCTTTATGGTCCCGGATCGCCCTATTTACATCTCAAAGCTGCGTTGAGGTAATTCGTATGCCCTCTTTTCGTAAACGCATTTATGTTGCCGGCGGCTATAATACGATCTATTTTGGTCCTGGACGTCGAGAATTTGATCCATCCAAACCAATGAAAAGTTTTGAAACCTACCTTAAAGAAGCAGCTCAAGGCACAATGGGACAGCTGAAACATCCTATTTTTGATGAAGGGATCATCGGCAGCTTTATGTCGGGGCGTTTTTTGAATCAAGCTAATTTGCCGGGTTTTCTGCCTTTTATGGTGCCTGGCTTGCATGGAAAGCCTTGCACAGGTGTGGAAGGAGCATGCGGCACAGGCGGCAAGGCTATTGCAACAGCTGTACGCAGCGTGCTTTCTGATTTATCGGAAGCGACTTTTGTGGCTGCTTTTGAGATGCAAAATACGATGAAATCCATCTATGGCGCTGATGTCCTGGCAGGTGCTTCTTATTATAATAAGGAGCGAAAGGAAGGGCATGCTTACTTTTTTCCTGCCGTTTTTGCTGAACGTGCTGGAGCTTACTACAAGAAGTATGGGTATGATCGTACACGGGAGGGTATGGCAAAGTGGTATGAGTTGGCGATTTTAAATGCCCGTAAAAATCCAAAAGCACAGGAATTTCATAATACCTCTAATAATTTATTTGCTTTAGGGATGTCTCCGCCCGATGCGGAGCACTTTATCCCTTTTCTTAACTACTACGACTGCTCTAAAGTGACCGATGGAGCTTCCTCGCTTGTTGTGGTTTCAGAGGCTGGTTTGAAAGCGTGCGGAATCGACCCGAGCGAGGCCATTGAAATAGTAGGCATGGGAGAAGCCGAAGCCGACATTACTCAACCCCCCGCCGATCAGACGGTTCTTTCAACAACTCAAATTGCTGTAGATAAGGCACTTAAGCAAGCTGGATTGAAGATTCAGGATATTGGTTTATTGGAAGTGCATGATTGCTTTACGATATCGGGTTTGTTATCACTGGAAGCTGCAGGCTTTGCAAAGCAAGGAAAAGCCCCAGATTTTGTTCTCGATGGAAACACAACTATTGAGGGAAGCATACCCACAAATTTATCGGGCGGATTAGGCGGATTTGGACATCCTACTGGAGCAAGCGGTGCAAGGCAAATGGTGGATCTTTTACATCAGCTCACACACAAGGCAGCGAATCAAGGGAAATTAAAGACCCCTTATGGAATGATGATTAGCATGGGCGGCAATGATAAAACCGTGACCTGTTTTATAGTCAAAATCCCTTAATGTATGTTTAGAGGTTTTAATGGATTTTTCCCTCTCTGAAACTGAGCTTCTTTTGCAAAATAGTTGCGCACAATTTGCCCAACTTGAAATTTTGCCATTTATAGATGTCTTGGAAACGGATTTAGAGAAACGGAAGGCTTTATTTCAACGCATGGCTGCAAAAGGTTTTTTTCTTCTTTCAGTTCCAAAGCAACATGAACAGAAAGTAAACACATTATCTTATAGTTTAGCGCTTGCAGCTCTATCCAAAGTTGATGCTGGCATTGGCGTCACCATGGCAGTCACAAACATGGTGGCAGAAAGCATCTATCGTTTCGGAACGAAAGAACAGCAAAAGAAGTATCTTGATCTTTTAAAAACCGGAACCGGTGCGCCAGCTGCTTTTGCCTTAACTGAAAAGAATTCAGGAAGCGATGCAAAAAGCATCCAAACACATGCAACGGTTGATCCCAACGATTCTCACTATTATATTCTTGAAGGGGAAAAGCAATTTATTACTAATGGAGATCTGGCCGGAATCATGATTGTCTTTGCCAAGACAGGCGCCGGAAATAAAGGAAGCGATATCACTGCTTTCCTGATAGAAAAAGGAACTCCGGGAATATCTGTTAGCAAGATAGAAAGAAAATTGGGATTGTTAACAGCTAATTTGGTCGGGTTACGTTTTGATAAATGCAAAGTTTCGGCAAAGCAGATTTTGGGAAAAGTTGGGGATGGATTTGAAATTGCCATGAAATCTCTGGATAGTGGAAGGATCGGCGTTGCTGCGCAAGCTGTTGGCATTGCTGAGGCAGCTTATGAGGCTGCCGTCAAGTTTGCTAAAGAAAGAATTCAATTCGGACATCCCATCGGAAACAATCAAGCGATTGCTTTCAAGTTGGCCGATATGAAGGTTCAATTAGAAGCGTCGAAGTTATTATTATATAAGGCCTCTTGGACCAAAGATCATGCTGAGACCTATATAGTTGAAGCTTCGGAAGCCAAGCTGTTTTGTTCAGAAAGCTGCAATCAGATAGCCGCCGATGCATTGCAAATCCATGGTGGTTATGGTTATATCAAAGATTACCCGGTTGAAAAATATTATCGGGATGCGCGTGTGACAACTCTATATGAAGGAACAAGCGAAATCCAACGAATCGTCATTAGCTGTCATGGAATTGACCTGAGGCCTTGAAAACAATTTAACCACAGAGACCACAGAGAATACAGAGCACTAATGTCTCTACGCGCTCTGTGGTTATATTTTTGGTTAAATTGTTTTCTCAAATTTTATAGATTGGCAATGGCTCAGGTAACTTTTTATTTTCCTTTTGCAACAATTCCTTGCCGGCAAATACGACCACAGCCCCATCGTCCATATTTGGGATAATATGAGATTTGACCGCAGAAATGACCTCCTCTTTTGTCAAGCTGAGCAACTTATCACGGAAAGCTTGACGCACTTGAGTTGTCTTGCCCTCTCGCAGCCATCCATAAGCATGAATTGCACGGCTACCCGGTGCGACAGGGTCATCTAATGATTGGATAATTTCTAGCTTCGCTTCGACTAAGTCTGAATCTTCGAAATCTCCCTTAGCGACTTTTTGGACAGCATCTGAGAAAGCTTTTAAAGTCGATGCAATGTTTGGATCTCGGTAAGCATAAAAATAGAAACTGCCCGAAATCGCGTTGCTGACCGAACCGCCGCCATAAGCGCCGCCGATTTCACGCACTTTGCGATGCAAAACAAGATTATCAAATAAACAAGCAGCCACGCCTAAGGCTGGGGCATCGGGGTGCACGTAGGAAATTGTTTTGAAGACTTTTCCCGTAAAGGCAATGGGAGAGGCTATCAGCCTTCCTTGAGATTTGATGTTGGCAGGTTCCAGTGGGTTTTTCCACGGTTTATAGGGGTGCGTTTCCATATGAGATAGGCCGTAGAATCCATTACCCTTCAATTCATCATAAATAGAGGTATCGGAACTGATGACAAGGTCGGGATTTTCTACGCAAAACAACTTTTCATACAGCATTTGCAGCTGATTAGCCAAGACCTCGACATGTTTCGGATTTTGCGCGATCTCTTTAATTTTCCAGTAATAATCAAGGCCATACCATTCATTGGATATCTGAGATGGAGCATCCAATCGGCTAGCAGAAAGGCTGATCGCATATTGCATCGCATTTGAACTCAACGTCGATTCCAAGCTTGTATAGTGCTTTTGTATAATTTCATTGATTCTGGGAAGATCTGTAAAATCTACTGAAGTGACCAAATCGAAAATCAGGGGGAACAATTTATGAGTTTTGCGATCTAGCGCTTTGCCCCGTATTGAAATATAAGGATGATAATCATGGTGATTATGGGCTTGAAGATTCAGCGTAAGCGATACGCCGATACCCCCGGTATGCGCCTGAATGTATTCAAGATTTTCAGTATAAGATCGCCCTCCACTTCCTAGTTGGGGCATGATATAAGCTAAAAGCCTCACATAGGGAAGTTCTTCTTTAGTTAATTCAGGAAGATTAAAAATCAAAGAGGCATAGGTAATTTTGTTTGTAAAGCAAGCATGGTGATAAACATTCAAGTTGTTTAATTTTTCACACGGCAAGTCATATATTCGTGCAAGCTTAGGAACATCGCTCAAGGTTACTTTGGGCAAGACTTCGACATCCTCTTCTTCTTGCTGTTTTTGGAAAGATGCCAAGGCTTCTGCCTGAAAGACTAGCTCTTTGACATCTTTGGGCGACATCTGGGCACGTATTTGATCTAATTTATCCCGTTCCGCTTTAAATTCTTGAGCATTTAATTCTTTATCGGGATTCATGACAAGCCGGACAAAGTGAGGGTTGTCTAAAAAATGTTTTTTAATCAAGCTTACTAAATAATTTGGATCTAATAAAACCTGTTTATAAACCGCTTCAAACAAAGAATGGATTTTTAAACCTTCCTCTGCATTGACTTGATGCTGCTTCAACAAAGCCGATCGAAAAAAAAGCGAAAGACCAAATGGGCTGTGGTCGCCGGTAATCTCGCTTCGATAAAATTCCAGCTGATGAATGGCGTTTTCTACATATTGCAAGGGGATTCCATCTAACACAATTTGATGAAGCACGCTTCGAATTAAATGTTCGCAAGCATCGGCATTTTCCGGCAAGCATCCCCGCAGTGTAAGCATGACAGGGCTTTCACTCACATCTGTATCGATATGCGAGCTGACCAATTTGCAAAGTCCCGATTTTAGCAACGCCATTTTAAGCGGAGAAGCGTCAGTATCCAACAGAATGATTTCCAAGATACTAAGTGCTAAAAGCTCTTGCTGTTCTATTATAGGGCAGGTCAGCCAGCCAAATGAAATAAAAGTTTTTTCAAAGATATCCTCATCCGGGGATATCGGGTAGATGGCTGTCAAATAGTGAGGTTTATCAAAACGGGATTGACGAGGGATTGGAGAGAGCGAGGCCATTTTTTCTACGCCGGCAAGAGCATTTTTTGCGATGAAATCGAGATGGGGTTCCAAAGGCATGCTGCCATAAAAGAAAAAAATACAACGGCTAGGATGATAAAATTCCCGATGAAATTGCTTTAGTTCATCGTAGGTTAATTCTGGAATGACACTCGGAGTTCCACCGGAATTAATACCATACGTTAAATTGGGAAATAAGGCGGCATGCATCGCCTCCGACAGACGTGTGGCAGGATTGGATAAAGCCCCCTTCATTTCATTAAAAACAACCCCTTTGTGCTCAAGCGGGGAATCGGAATCGTTAGGAATAGCGAATTCAAGCCGATGCCCTTCTTGAAGAAAACTGAATCGGTTTATGAGAGGATGAAAAACTGCATCCAAGTACACTTCAAGTAAATTGTAAAAGTCTTTGGGGACTTGGCTTGCTGCCGGATAACAAGTAAAATCGGAACCGGTTAAAGCATTCATAAAGGTATTTAAGCTTCGCCTTGTCATCATGAAAAACGGATCTTTAATGGGAAATTTTTTCGAGCCGCATAAGACAGTATGTTCAAGGATATGGGCTACTCCATCCGATTTATCGGGGTGAGTCTGAAAAGATAAACAAAATAGATTTTCGGGGTCATCATTGGCAATATGCATCACTTGCGCACCTGAGGGCAGGTGAATAAGCTCATAAAAATGGCACTGAAGTTCGGGGATTTCCAAAGATTTTGTGAGCTGAAAATCGTGGTAAGTATACCCGACGTGTTGAGCGTGTATTGGTTTCGATGACATGTAGAACCTTTCATAGGGTGTGACTAAACCTTTATGTTAGAAGAATTAGCGATTTTTGCCAATCGTTCGGTTGTAGTGGTTAAAAAAAGGGTGATTGGTTATTATCATGTTCATATACTTAGCTTTAGATTATGAAAAAAGTTCATTTACTTCCCAACGTGATTACCGCTTTTGCCCTTTCATGCGGGCTATTTGTCATTTTCAAAATGAATGTGGCAGTTGCAGGTGAGGCAACCTTGGAGCTTTTGACTGCAACGGCCGGTCTGCTTATCCTAGCGGGATTTGCCGATTTGCTCGATGGCGCTGTTGCCCGAGCTATCAAAGCTGAAAGTGAATTTGGTGGTTTTTTTGATTCTCTTGCCGATGCCATTACATTTGGCGTAGGTCCTTCTGTTATAATCTTGAAGACCCTTTTCTTACCAGTTGGTTCGGGATTATCGTTCTTTTTGACAACAGCTGCGATGGTCTTTTCTGTAAGTGGAGTGCTGCGGCTTGTCCGTTTCAACGTGATGAATCTTGAAGCGAAGAACAATCAAACCCTGATCGATGCCAATAATAAAAATTTTACAGGATTGCCAATACCCGCAGCGGCTGCAGCTGCCGTATCGGGAAATCTGTTTCTTGTCTCAAATGAATTTAAAAGCTTATTTACAATTTCAGAGACAATTCATGCATGGATTTTATTTGGGATGTTGATTTTATTGGGTTATCTCATGGTAAGCCGATGGAAATTTCCAAGTTTAAAAAATCTGCATATTCGAGTTAAATCCTTTCAAATTGTTTTTTTAACAGTTTTGTCAGCCGGTTTAATTGTGTATGGAATTTTACACCACTTTGCCGTCGTTTTCTTTGTCATGTCTTGGGCCTATTTAATTATAGCGCTTATTTTATCGATTATTCGTCTGATGAGCGGCCACAAGTCCAAAACCCTTGAGGATTTTGAACCTGAGCCTGATGACCTAGACGGCGAGTAAAACTCCAAAACTTTGCGTCTTAGCGACTTGGTGCCTTTGCGTTGAATTATAGATTAAAAGCTATAATGTCTTTTAAAAATAATAATTAAATTTTTAATTTGTTTTAAAAATAAAACAGTTTATAATAAAAATACATAGTTTTTAAGTTATTAATTTAAAACAATGAGTGTTTCTATGGATAAAATCCGTGATTTTATAAGCAGCGGTCTCAATAGACTGCATTCTTTGACAAAATCATCAAAGTCCGATAAAACACTATCTGGTCGAAGTGTAACATCCAATCCGACTTTAAATGAAAAGTTACAGAAGATCGATCTAGCCGCAAAAGAAAAACTTAAAATGTTTGCTACAACTATTAAGCAAACATTTAAAGAATCATGGAGTAAAGCTGTTTCTTATGTAAAAACAGTCAATAATAAATTAGAACAACATTTTTCTTCAAAAAAATCTGATACAGAATCACCTTCTGCTTCAAAGTGGGAACGGTTTAAAGCTACTGTTATGAAAATTGATAGGGCCATTGAAAGAATGGTTTCGCCTAAAAAAACATCAGTTATGTTAGATGAAAGAGACAGCGATTTTAAACCATTCGATGTTTATAAAAGGGATGATGAGCAATATGTAGGAGATCAAAGTGATGAACTTAGAAAAGAAATAGAGCAACTCCAAAACAAAACACGAAACGAGTTGAAAGACCAAGAAGAATTGAAAGAACAAGAAAAGTGGGGAAAAGAACAAGAAGAAGAGTGGTAATAATTTTTAATTATCTTTAACCGTAATGTCTCAAAAGGCTAACAAGCACGCCTTGTATCTGTAAATTTTCTTCGCGCAAAATTAAGGGATGATGATGAGGATAATGGCTGGTTAACCGAATATAAACTCCTTCAGGAAAGTAACGCTTTACAATGGTTTCGTGCTGATTAATGATTGCAACGATTGTTTCACCGGCATGAGCTTGCTGCCTTGCTTCTACTAGCAGTAAATCGCCATCTCCGATCATTTCTTCAACTAAGGTGTCCCCCACTGCTCGCAGGACATAAGTTTTTTCGGGAGCATGCACAAGCGATTCGGGTACGATGATCGATCGCGACTGGGGAAATAATTCTATGGGAGATCCAGCTGATAAATAACCGATCAAGGGCAAAGCGATCCCTTGTTTCACCTCTTCGATGACATGCGGTTCTGCAATAAAAGCCAAAGAGCGGCCGCACCCTTTTTCAAGGTTTAAGATCCCTTTTCTTCTTAGGACATTAATATGGCGGTAGACTGTGCCTAATGAGGAAAATCCAAAATGGTGCATGATTTCGCGATAGCTAGGGGAATAGCGATGTGTTTTGATAAATTGATTGATGTATTCAGCAATTTCTTGCTGCCGTTGCGTTAACCCTTTCATTCTTGTTGCTCGGGGCCATAAATTAAGCGTGTAAACAGTCCTGCCGTCAACCACATGATCAATCCGGATATCAACACATCGGAAAGGAAATGACCTCCTTGGGCCATGCGGGCAATTCCTAAAATGCTTCCCCATAAGAGGGCCGCAGCATACATGAACCAGGCCCAATTATTTTTATTTTCCCGCCAAAAAATAAAAGCTAAAGCAAAAAAATAATATCCCATGGTGCAGTGTCCACATGGAAAAGAGCGCGAGGGTTCGGGTTGATTAAAAAAATTGGGCTTATAATAGGGGCGGAATGCTTGTCCTCCGCCAAAATCGAGAATCTGCTTAGGGCGGGGCCTTCCCCACTGATCTTTTAAGGCGGTATGAACGATTAATCCTGCTCCGACCATCATGCTCAAAACAAGCACAAGGGCTGGTTTACGCCATGTTTTATAGCTAGGCAAGCAGTATGAAAGGATAAGAGCTAGAAAGGACAAAATACCCAACAGCTGCGCTGGAATAATTCCGTAAGTATAAATGCGGCGATAAAGGGGATCCTCTTCAACGTCAAGTGTATAATAATAATCGGCAATCGATTGATCCCAAGCTGAAGTGAAAGGTGTCACAAGAGCCATCACAAAAACGGGCAAAATCCACCAAAGTTGGTTTTGTATTTTCATGGTAGTAATTCTAGCATAAGATCTATATTATGACCCATTTGAATTAATCAAAGGCTATCACGTGCATCTTATCGCAGTTCTCATCATTTTAACTCTTCTGATATGTCTTCTTTCAGCTTTGGTGGTTTGGTTAGTTTGCGCCCGTGAAAATTTGCAAAGAGAAAATGGAACCTTAAAATGCAAGTTGACAGAGGTCAACACAAAATTGACGCAAGGTCAGGCTTTGGAGGAGGAAAAATGTGCTTTCTTTGTACAAGCTCAAAGCAAGTTATCTGAAATCTTTACCGCACTTTCCAACGATATCCTCCATCATAATGCTCATCATTTTTTGAATCTTGCCACAGCCAAATTAGAAAAATTTCAAGAGGGTGCCAAAGGAGATTTATTGCTTAGGCAAAAGGCCATTGATGAATTAGTCAAACCCATCAAGGAAACAATCGAGCGGGTCGACCATAAAATCCAAGAGATTGAAAAATCGCGCTCTCAAGCTTATGGAGCTCTTAGCGAGCAGGTTAAATCCCTCGCAACTGTGCAGATTCAATTGCAATCGGAAACGGGCAATTTAGTCAGGGCATTGCGGATGCCTAATGTGCGTGGCCGATGGGGAGAGATTCAATTAAAACGTGTTGTGGAAATGGCGGGCATGGTTGAACATTGCGATTTCTTGCAGCAGGAATCGGCTACAGTGGACGATAAACGGATCCGTCCAGATCTTATAATTAAGCTGCCAAATGGAAAACAAGTGGTTGTAGATTCTAAAACCCCCTTGCAAGGTTATCTTGATTCCTTGGAAACACAAGATGAACAAATCCGGACTGCACGCCTCAAAGACCACGCGCGCCATGTGCGCATGCATATCAACCAATTATCTGCCAAGGGGTATTGGGATCAATTTAAAGCCGCTCCGGAATTTGTTGTGTTGTTCTTACCTGGGGAAACTTTCTTTAGTGCCGCCTTGGAACAAGATCCTCAATTAATTGAACATGGAGTTGAACAAAAAGTTATTTTAGCGACACCTACTACATTGATCGCTCTGTTGAGGTCGGTTGCTTATGGTTGGAGGCAAGAATTGATTGCCAAAAACGCGCAGCATATCAGCGATCTTGGCAAAACGTTATATGAAAGGCTGCGCATCTTTGCAGAACATTTCGATAATATTAGGAGAGGTTTGGATAATACTGTCGATGCTTACAATAAAGCTGTGGGTTCAATCGAAGGAAGAGTACTGGTTGCTGCACGCAAATTTAAAGAGTTGGGCGCTGCCACGGATAAGGAGTTTGAACCGCTGGAAACGATAGATAAGGTGACTAGAACTCTTGATCTGGAATAAATTTGCAATCCCGATGCAGTTTTGTTATATTTACAAAAATTAATTATATTATACATTATGAGAGCTATTTTTTTAGACATTGAAACAACCGGATTAGATCCGATGAAGCACCGTCCTCTTGATATCGCTATAAAAATTGCTGATATCAGTTCTGGATATTATATCACCTCATTTCAAAGTTTAATTGCCCCCACTCAAGAGGCTTGGGAGCGGAGGGATTTGATCAGTCTTGAGATCAATGGCTTTAATTGGGAGCAGGTCTCTTTAGGCAAAGAAGCAGCAGGTGTAGGCAAAGAAATCATCCAGCTATTCACCGATCTTAAAATCGAAAGGGGAAAAGCTGTTTACATCTGCCAAAATCCCGCTTTTGACAGAGGTTTTTTTAATCAACTGGTCGATGTTTATACTCAAGAAGGGTTGAATTGGCCTTACCACTGGCTCGACTTAGCTTCGATGTTTTGGGCATTTCTAATGGAAAAATATAAGAAGCAAGGGATCTCTTTTCCTGAACATGTGACCGTCTCTAAAAACGACATCGCCAAATATTTTGGACTGCCGCCGGAATTAAAACCCCATCGTTCCATGAAAGGTGTAGAACATCTCATCTTATGTTACGAAGCTCTGTTTGGCATTAAATTTAAAGGATAATGGATGTTTAAAAAATCTTATACGTTTGATGATGTTGCTTTAGTTCCTCAATTCAATAATATCCCTTCACGCACCATCCCAACATTAGAAACTTGGTTGACAAAAGATCGTAAAGTGCAAATTCCATTATTAGCTTCAAATATGGATACAGTGATCGGAGATGAACTGGCGGAAATTTTATTGAAACATGGATCGATCCCGATTTTTCACCGTTTTGCCGATTTTAAAACTCAATTGGCATGGGTTGAAAAATTTCGCGAAAGGACGTTTGTTTCTTCGGGAATTCACTTTCATCAAATCGATGATATCCGCAAGTTGTTGGATCACGGAGCAGCCGGTGTTTGTATCGATGTCGCGCACGCGCATTCAGATCGAATGTTCAATTTGATCGAAGAGTTAAAGAAAACACACCCCAACAAAGATATTATTGCAGGAAATGTATGTACTCCAATGGCTTACCATGATTTGGTCAATGCCGGTGCCGATGCTGTAAAAGTTGGGATTGGGCCAGGCGCCGCTTGTACAACACGGATCATCACAGGCTTTGGCATTTCACAATTTTCAGCGATCTTTGAGTGCGGGCAGATTGCAGAAAAACTGCGTATTCCTTTGATTGCAGATGGAGGGATTAGAAATAGCCGCGATGTTGTACTTGCTTTAGCTGCTGGAGCCAGCACGGTCATGATCGGTAAACTATTTAGTTTAACGAACGAGAGCACAGCGCCTAAGCGCTTGATAGAGAACAAGCTTGAAGCAAAGTATCGGGGGCAAGCGAGCGAGGATTTTCAAAACGATTACTTTGGCGCCCTTAAAGAAAAAACTGTGGCCGAAGGGGTAGATTTTTGGGCGCCGGTGTCTGGAACAGCCGAGGAATTGATTCAAAAGCTGCTCGGAGGTCTAAGAAGCGGAATGACTTATGGAGGTGCAAAAAGCATTAAAGAATTGCAGCGCAAAGCCGAATTTGTTGAAGTCACTTCCTCTTACATCTATGAAAGTATGCCGCGACAAAATTAAAAGCTTGCAAAATTTTCAAAAACAATCAGGATAAGGATATCAAGCAAATATTTTAAAACTGATTGGCATGTCAGAAAAAACAGTGCAGCTTTTTGATGCAGCAACAATCGATAATCTTCCATGGCCAGCTTCATGCGAAGAGCCGGACAAACAATTTTTAATTCATTTTGTAAAAAACGGCACCAAATATTATGTCGATAATGTTGATACGCAATTTGTGCTGCTCTTAGTTGAAGATGTCGTAATCCCTATAACAATCAATGATACACAGTATGACAATTCGTTTGTTTGCTCTCCTTTCAGCCAATATATTTCTTATGCTTTGATGCTTGGAAATAAAATTCCTAACAAAATACTAAAAGTCTTTTTTGAATCTATGATGAAAAGCCTAAGCAGCATTGTTAAGTTCGGAAAAATTAACAAAGTTGTTACAGTCAATAATTGGCTATTTTCCACTAATCCAACCCCTCCGATTAATAAACGATTGATACCGGGTATTTTAGATTTCTTGAAGCAACGCTTTCCGGAGCATGCCATTCTATTTCGTTCAATTATTAAAGAAACGGGTCCTGAATGTTACGATGCTTTGAAACAAGTAGGTTTTAATTTACTGGCGACCCGTTATGTATGGATACTGCAAGGATCGAAAGAGGAGGTCTTTCAGACCAGAATATTTAAAAGCGATCTCCGTTTTATCCGTGATAGTCAATTTGCAATCGTTGAACCGGAAGAATTGACAGAACAAGATATTTTGCGGATTCAACAATTGTATTATGCACTCTATATTCAAAAGTATTCTGCGCTAAATCCTCAATTCAATGCAGAATTCATTCGGATGTCCTTGAAAAGTGGATTTATGAATTTTAAAGGGATCAAGCTTAATGATAAGCTTGAAGGGATTATTGGGTTTTATTGCCGGCAGGGCGTGATGGTTTCTGCATTTTTTGGATATGATCCGGAAGGCACAGAAAATAAAGGCGCTTACCGTTATCTTTGTACGCTTTTAATGCAGGAAGCGCGCAAACAAAAAGTCTGTTTTAATCAAAGTGCCGGTGGTTCATTCTATAAAAAAATTCGTCGTGCTGAAGGACATATGGAATATAGTGCGATTTATCATAAACATCTGCCATTTTCCCGAAAAATTCCTTGGGTCGTGTTGAAGACTCTGCTGAATAGCGCCGGAAAAGTCATTATGCAAAAATATTAATTTTTTTTATTTTACCACAGAGAACACAGACTCGACTTTGTGGATTTATTCAGGCTTTTGAGCTCGGCAAGATCTTGTAAACTTTTGACGGTTTACTTGTAACGATTTCTTAAACTCAATAGCTTAAGCATTATTTCATGCTGCCGCCATTTGATTTATGATTTCCCTCAGTTCTTCGTTCCACAGTTCGATATTTTGAGCGAACTGTGAAGTGTATCTTTTTTCCAAAATATGTCTTCTCACATAAGCTAGCGTAAGTTTATTTCGCGAAGCGAAATAAACTTACGCTAGTCATTTGAAGTTAGTTCTTTAGAGTTGTTTTTATTTGTATACACTGACGCCATCAATCTTGAGTGGCTTGAGATGAATTTCTGATAGGTTGAATAAGTCGACAAGAACCTTTTGTTCTTCTGATAGATCTTCTAAACGATATGTTACTTTTGGCCTTCCCTGTTTTCCTGTCATGTCAACGAATCTTCCAAGATGAATGCCATTTAATAGTTCTCTGTGGTTGAAATATTTTTCCCAGAGCGTTTGAGAATTAATAAGCTGGGAGCTTTATCTCGGTTAATCCACTGATGATAACAGCAGTTCCAAAGAGCCCGATCAAACGTTTTCACATATTCTAAAACCATTTTTTCTTCGCGACCGCCCGCTGGATGACCCGGGTAACATGTAATGCTGATGGCTCCTCCCGGCATAATTAATGGCACAGCCTGCTCTAAGCTGCTCAATGTTGTCTCTGCTTGCGTTGTCACGGCTTTATTGCCTTTAGGAAGATAGCCTAAATTATAAACGATGAGCCTTACAGAATGCTTCTGAAAATCTGGTAAATGCGAGTGGCATCCTTCCACAAAGGTAATTTTAGCAAATTCCTCTGCACTTAGATGCTCCTTCAAAAAAGTTGCCGCTGATTGGATTGCTTCGGGTTGAATATCTAAACTATAAATCTCATTCACTGGAAGTTTTGCCAAAAAACAAGTATCATATCCATTTCCACAGGTGGCATCAATGACGCGATCTCCCGATCGAATGAGTTCTTGCCAATGCCGATGCGCTAATTCCAAATGAGATTTAGACATAAAATTTAATTGTCTTATTCTTTATGACTTACAGCTTTTTGATTTTCCGGCTGAAAGCTGGCTGATAAGTAGAAAGGTTGCCGATAGCCTAAAAATTTAGCAAACATCTCAGACAAATCGTGATTGATTCTCTCAAGTACCGCTTTTTGTTCGGCATAAGGAATATAGGGGAGATCGGTCGTTAGATAAATTTTATTTTTCTTTAAGGTGAGTTGGCTTGGGATTTTCGATTGAGGAAAGACTTCCTTCCAATAGGAATCAAGATAATCTTGGATGACAGCTTCGTCGACTAAAACTGAGCGCGGACCGCTTGAAAGTTGATAGTAGCTCTTGCGGGCACCCCAGGTAATATTAATGACAATTGCCATTCCAATAATAAAAAAAGAAAAACCAAACAAAAAAATTGCAATGGAGTTTTCTAAAATAAATTGAATCAAATCGGTTCGAAACTGGGGAGACAAAGAAATCGACATCGTGCCTATCCCCAGCAAGATGAAAAATAAAGCAGCTAAAAGACTAATAAAAGAATAAAACAGAGTGTTCATTGTATTTGGGCTATTTTAAAATTCATCGGAATATTCTTCATCGACATTTGATGTTAAAATAGGTTGCTGTTTGGTTTGGTCTACGAGACCTGCAAATCGTTTCATTTGTTCTGGCGAAACCACATTTTTAAATACAACGTGCACACAAGATACATGCAAACCGGTCAATTTTGTGATGTCTTCAGAGATTTGAGTTTGGATCTCTTCTGCTTTTTCTGGGATTGAAAACCCATACCCAATATTAACTTCGACTTTGATGCTAACAGAATGGTTTTTGCTATCCTGTTCTGCAAAAATGCCTTTAATGCCCGATTCGATGGCATTTCGTCCCAGCAGGCTATCAATGAGATTGCCTTCCACTAAAGCAATACCGTCGATTTGTGATAAACCTTGTAAGACAATACCCTGAAAAACTTTATTTTCAATGTCTCGAATAAACACTGTTTCAGGAATTTCAAATTCTTTGGTATCGACTTTCTTGATGTCGACTTTGAGTTTGGGTTCGCTCATATAGAACCTCTTAATGGGGTTGACAACCGTATGGCTTATATTACCATTCGATCAAAATTAATGCGAGTGCTGAATTTGACAAATAAGTTTTACGTTTTTTATTGATCTTTTAGGAATTTTAAAACAGATTAGGGTTTTAAGCAACCAAACTTTACTACATGTTTTCATGCGAGCTATGAATGCTATGCAAATTGTTCTAAGCATCATCTTATGGCTTCTCATTGGTGCCGCAACTGCCTATTTTGCTAATCAAAGGGGGCGCGATCCTCTTGTCTGGTTCATGGCAGGCATGCTATTGGGGTTTTTAGGATTACTGCTGCTTTTCCTTCTCCCAACTGTCAACGAAGAAGAAATCAAAGAGACTGAATATAACCTGCTGCAAGATCCTTCCGAAAAAGGGTTGCCGTTGCATCCACGCGATTACCTCATTAAAGATTGGTATTATTACGATAACAATCAAGCTCGTCAAGGCCCTGTTCCTTTTGAAAATCTGCAAAGCCTTTGGAACAACGGCTATATCAGCCAAGAAACATTTGTATGGAGCGAGGGAATGAACAACTGGAAGAAAGTTGAGGAACTACCCAATCTTTTTACCCATTTGCAGCTGACAACTTAATCCTATGTCTAAATAACTTTTATGCCCGATTGCCATAGCATCTCGGGCATTCCTAATCGTTACGTATCACACTTACCAGCTTGATTTCGTCACGCCGGGAATGAGCCCCATCGAGGCCATTTCACGGAAGCAAAGACGAGATAATTTGAATTTACGGAGGTAACCGCGAGCTCGGCCTGTGAGTTGGCAACGATTGCGCAGACGTACAGCGGAGGAATCGCGAGGCATTTTGTTGAGGGCAATGCGTGCCGCTTGGCGATCTTCTTCGGTTAAGGAGAGATCAATCGTTTTTTTGCGGAGTTCACTTCGTTTGGTCCACATCGTTTTTACGATTTTTTCGCGCCGTTTTTGCTTTTCAATGGACGACCTTTTTGCCATAAATATTCCTTGCTTTACCTATTTGTTGCGTATGGGGCTTTTTTTGGCTTTTTTACGTGCTAGCCCTTTTTGACGCTGTTTTCTATTTGGATCTTTCCGATTTATGACATATAAGCGGCCTTGGCGGCGTACTAGGATGTCTCCCTTGGAGGGGTCGGCTTTAACGGATGCTTTTACTTTCATGTTTGAGTTCCTATTTTTCAAAAGGATTTAGCGTTGTTTATACTGGAAAATCCAATTTTGTTTCAATCCTTTTCTGCAAAAAAGTCAAAAATACGAAAAGAACGCTCAAGTCTATCAAATCGCTTAAGCTGTTTAAGAAATTAAGAAGAATAATTAGGAAGCGAATTTTTCGCATTTCACATTGGCAATTAATTTAGATAAAAACGCGGCAAAATATTCTGCGGCGCATTTTAATTCTTCCTTTTTAACCAAATTTATTAAATTAATATTATGCAGAATTCGATCAGAAAAGCTATCTTCACTTTTGTAATCTTTACCAATCATTTGATTAAAAATAGCCGTTTGGCGAGGAGTTACTATTTCTGATCGGATAAAATCGACGGTTGCATTAAATAATTGTTTTGCGTCGATATCAAAATCACCTGCTCCAAACCATTTTTTAACAAATGTCTGAAGCGCCAAAGCTAGACGGTGCCGATCTGCACGGTAATCCACAGGCGGCAAAGAATTATTTTTGGGATTGGAATTATCCCATCGCCAGCAATAATTTCCAAAAGCATTCCAGAATATCATCATGGTGGCAACAGTAGCTTGCGTATTCTCTTCCGCAAATGAAAGGGATACCTTCATTTCCTTGTTATTTATTTGGATAAAGGTTTCGGCAGCCTTCCAATAAAATTGACTGATTTGTGATTTTAAACCTAATTCTTCCGCAGGACGGCATAAATTTTTCGGGTCGATGACTCCCAAGAAAACATGGGTAATCTTCGCAAAGGGTTGTAAAGGGGAAAGGGTTAAAGCGGCTGCACAATCGAAAACGGTGATAAAAGAGGTTTTTAAACGAAGTGTGTCGCGTGTTACAGGCAAACTTAAGGTGCGATAAGCAAAAATGCCTACGCTGCCTATAAGGCAGATGCCATTGACTAGAGGTCGCAGAAGGAGGTCTATTGGAAGAGTTGCAATGCGTATGGCTATTTCTTTGGCTAAGCTTTTTCTGTCAGGGAGTTTTTCTTTAGAATCCATAAAAAAAAATTCTTCATAACTGCGACCTCGTAAGGTCAGCCCACTGTTCGTATGTCCATGGCAAAGTACTTTCAAAACGATCGCAAGCAGTTAGTTTATAAGACATCATAAATCCCCTGAAAAATAAAAATTAAACTGATATAATCATACATTATTATTTCTTTTTAATAAAGAAAATATAATTTTATTGTTTCAAGTAATAAATTTTTAATTTACCACAGTTCTCTGGGGTAAAACTTAAATGCGATAGACAAAAATCAATTTATTTTATGTGATAAGAATTTACTATAAGGAGATATGTGTAATTGCCAAAGTGAGTTATTTTTTTCTAAGCGCCTTTTGTTTATTTCTTTGTCCGCTCCTTCCTATTATCTTTCCTATTAATTTCTTTATTGCCCTTTTAAAGGGTAAGAATCAGTAAATATTTATTTGTTTTTGATATGTATCGCTGCAAATTGCTTTAGCGTTAACTTATCAAATTTATTTTATACATTTTAAAATTAGGAAGAAAATATGGACAATAAGCCATTAAATTTAGGTCTTACAACCACAAAGGCGCCTTTTATTGAAGAAATCCGGCTGCTGGGCGATCTATTTATCTCCCAACTGTATGAATTATATAATGACGACAATCAAGAAGCCTGGCGGCAGCTCTATGCTAATTTATTGCCTCGATGGGAAAGATACGGCAATTCAAAATTTTTAGATGGGATTGGCAAGCTGGCCTTAAACCCTTTGAGAATACCCAAATTGGAGGAGATCAATCAGTTTTTGCAACCTTTGACCGGCTTTGCTGCAAAAGGTGTTAGCGGATTTGTGCCTACCTACTTATTTTTTGACAGCGGCGCGAGTTTCCAACCACGATTACGATGGACGTCTTGATCACGTAGCACCGGGAAAGCCCCATTTTGAGGATGGAGACCTCAAAATATTTTTAAATGACAACTTAACTAAATTATAGCACAATATTTATGCAAAGGAGATAGATATGCAAGATTCAAAATACTTTCAGACACTCTATCTGATCATAACCGTTATTTTTTGTGTCTTAGTCGTTGTGTCTAATGTGATATCCGGCAAGTTAATCAACATGCCGTTTTCCGGTGGAATCAACATTACTGCCGGCTTGTTGACCTATCCGGCGACATTCTTGATCAGCGACTTGGTGACAGAAATTTATGGTGCCGCAAAAGCCAAGCTGATGATCTACATTGCTTTTGGGATGTCGTTGATGAGTTATGCAATTATTCAAGCTGTGTTGCTGCTGCCGGGAGCCAACGGGGCTAATCATGTTGCTTTTCAGGCTACCTTGGGTCTGAATGGATTAATAGTATTTGCATCGTTAACGGCATTCGCGTTGGCTCAAATTGCCGATGTTCATCTCTATGCAAGGATAAAACGGTGGACGGGAGATCGATTTCTATGGTTGCGGAATAATGGATCTATTTTGATCTCGCAAGTGGTCGATACAATAGCTGTCAATATGATCTATTTTTATTGGGGTTTAGGCATGGAGTGGGCAGTAGTTTGGCAGATTATGATGTTTTCGTATGCTTACAAAGCTGCTTTTAGTGTTATAAATACGCCTATTTTTTATTTTCTAGTTTATTGGATGCGCAAACCTATTCATCGCGTCTTTTTTGTCCCCGTGCCAGAGCTCGAAAATGCAAGTGAAAAAGGGTAGAAGGGAACGGGCACGGGCGCGAAAAGCGCAAATTAAGTTCATGCACTCAACTTAGACCTGAGATTAAATAAAATTGGATTAATCGAAATAGTGATTATCGCACAAGCCACAATGATATCATATCCTGCATCAGGCAAAAGATCAATCTTGGTAGCCTCTTCAGCTAAAATAAATGAAAATTCTCCAATCTGTGCCAATGCCAACGATACAACAGTGGCTACCCTGACAGGATATTTAAAGGCCAATGTGATGATAAATGCTGTCAGAGGCTTTACAATGAGAATAATGGCAAGTGTGCCGATCGAGAGAAAGAAATTTTCATAAATTGCAGCAGGGTTAAATAACATGCCAACTGTTAAGAAAAAAACGACCACAAAGGCATCCTTCATCGGTAAAGAATGGACAACGGCTTGATGGCGCACGGCTGTCTGTCCGATAATCATGCCGGCGATAAAGGCTCCCAAGGCAATCGAAGTTCCAAAAATCAAAGATGAGCCGCTTGCAATCACAAATGTCAAAGCAAGTATCGTTAATGTAAATAACTCATGAGAACGTGTTTGAACGACTTTTGTGATGATGAATTCCACTGTTTTGCGTCCAATTGTAAACATGATCGCAACAAGCAAAATGAATTTAAACAATAAGATTCCCACTGTGTTGACAATGGTCTGCCATGTAAGTTCTGCTTGGTCTAACCAAGCACTGGAAACAGATGGGATCAATATTAAGATGGCGACGGTAATAATGTCTTCGACGATAAGCCATCCGATAGAAATATGCCCTTCAGGGCTTTTTAGGAGGTGATGATCAGACAAAATACGCACTAAGACGACTGTGCTGGCCACCCCAATAGCCAAGCCAAAAATGATTCCAGCTGGAATCGACCATCCTAAATAGTAAAAGAGTAGTGTGGTTATAATCGTTGCCGTTAACGTCTGTCCAATGGCTCCGGGAACGGCAATATTTTTTACCGCCATTAATTCTTGCCATTTAAAATTCAATCCAACGCCGAACATCATTAAGATCACGCCGATTTCAGCGAGTTGTTCGGCTGTGGACAAATTGGCAACAAATCCCGGTGAATAGGGTCCAATTAAATATCCGGCTAGCAAATAGCCTAAGATCGGAGATAGTTTAAGGCGGAATGACAGATAACCCAATAAGCTGGCAAAGGCAAAGCCAAAAGTTAATAGCAGTACGATGCCAAATTTATGAGATTCAAAATCCATCTAACCGCCCTATTTCAAAGTTCAAATTATAAAAAGGGGGGCTTGTTGTAAATAGGGATTAATTAATGAGTTTTTTAGTGAGTGCAGTATAAGAAGGGACGATATGTTTATCGTCTTCATCGATGGCTTTTTGAATCACCTTCACGCTGGACATCACAGTGGAATGATCCTTGGAAAAGAGTTCTCCAATTTTTAAAAAGGGCATTTTTAAATAGAGACGGCATAGATACATGGCTAGCTGCCGTGGCAGGACGCAGTCGCGCGTTTGAGCTTTACCAAGAATATCTTCTACTTTAATACCAAATGATTCGGCCACGATCTGAATAATTTTTTGAGAGTTCAGTGCAGATTGCTCCTCCTCGTGGATTAAATCGGAAAGGAGATTTTTAATGTGTGGAATGGTCATTTGCGTCGATGTGATGGGGGGATTGTGTTCATTTAAATGCGATCGCAAAACGAGAGCTTGCAAGGCTTTGGTAATGGATTTAGGTCCACTGGAGAATGTCTCTAAAAAAAAGTCTTTAGCTTTTGATGACAATGTAAAATTCAGAGTGCTCATTTTATTTTCGAGGACGCGTGCGATATCATTTTTTTGGAGGGCTTCCAGCGGGAGGACAATGCCCCATTCGAAGCGGCTGACTAAACGGGGTTCAATCATCTGCAATTCGGCAGGAGCGCAATTAGAGCTAAGAATGATTTGCTTACCGCCGACATGGAGGGTATTAAATGTATGAAAGAGCTCTTCTTGCGTGGCATTTTTTCTGGAAAAAATATGGACATCATCGAGAATTAGTACGTCGCTGTTGCGATAGGCTTGCCGAAACACGCTCATTTCGCCGGCACGAATGGCTGTAACGACATGTTCCGTAAATGTTTCGCCTCTAGCATAAATGACGTTTAAACCTTTGGCTGTTAAGGCTTGTGCTATGGCCATCAACAAATGTGTTTTGCCCGTGCCTCCTCGGCCGTGAATATAGACTGGATTAAAGGTGGCTAATTCAGAGGTGTTATGCAAAATTTTGCATAAAAGCTTATGGGCAAGGACGTTGTTATCATTTAAAACAAAATTTTCAAGTGTGCAGTGGGGATCTAACATATCGAATGTTAAACAAAAAGGGGGAGGTCCTGCTGGAGATTGTAAGTTTTTCTTGGATTTTGATTTATCAAGATTAGAAATTTGTCGAGGGGCTGAAAGATGAACTCTGATTTTTTTATTGTTATTGTTAACAAGGCGCGCTTGAATTTTTGGACGGATATGCTCTTCAAACCAGAGAGCTTGAAATGTATCTTTGGCTTCAAGATAGAGATTGCATGCGTCAAACCGCAGAATCTTAAGGGAGCGCAGCCATTTGCGAACTGTCTCTTCTCCCAATTCTACTTCAAGCAACGCAAGAAATTCTTCCCATGCTTTCATCATTATAACCTGCACGAGCGATTCAAATTTCTCCTTAGTATTGTGTCTGTTCGATGCCTCAAGCTTTTTTAACTATAGGTTTCAAATTACGTTGGGTCCACCATTGTTGCAGCATGCCTAATAACATAGAAGATAGCCAGTAAATATTTAAACCAGAAGGAAAATTATAAAACATCACCATAAATACAACGGCCATAATGGACCCCATCGCTCTTTGCTGCCTTTGTTGCTCGGTCCAAAGACTACGATCTTTAGGTAAGGTTGACATCATCCGTTGTTGTAAAAACATGACCACCCCTAAAATAATGGGCAATAAATGAAATTGATTACCGATAAAAAAGATAGGTGTCGACCAACTAAATAAGACATCGGGCGCTGCCAAATTATCGATCCACCCAGGAATAAAGCTAGCTCCGCGTAATTCAAATGTTGATTTCAAAAGATCAAACATTCCTATTAAAAACGGCATTTGGATTAAAAGAGGAAAACAGCCCGACATCGGATTTATTTCACGTTGTCTGTAAAGATTCATAATCTCAATTTGGGCTTTTTTGGGATCCTTCTTATACTTTTCTTGCAAAGCCGTTACTTCCGGAGCGATCTGCTGCATTTTAAGCATCGATTTCATCGACCAAGCGTTCAAAGGATAAAGCATTAAGCGCAAAGCTACAGTCAGCAAAATAATCGAAAAGCCCCATGAATTGGTGAGATAATGGAAAAATTTCATCAAGATGAACAAAAAGTTAGCAAACGGCTGCGAAATAAAGGCAAACCAACCGTGAAAACTTTGGCAGGCAATAAAATCGGGAGTGTAGCCTGTTAAAAGATCGGAATAGTGTTGATCGACTGTTTTAAGAGTGGCGTCGGCAAAAGGACCGGCAAAAACAGTAAAATTCATTGATCCGCCTTTACTATTCAAAGGCAGCATCATCATGTAGCCCGGTAAATCTTGTGCTTTATACTTATTGTAATCTTGATCAATTTCTACTAAGCGCGAAGGGACAATTGTACCGGGAATAAATTGCACGCGAAACCCTGGATCGATATCGGTAAGGGGATTCATGATCGTTCCAAAGAAGCCATTTGAATTACAGACCCAGTTGGGAAAGATAGATGTATTGGTAAAGGCATCTTTGGGAAGGTCAATATTATCCACATCTGCTTTGCCATTCCGTGTGATCCGATATTTTAAAGCAGCCGAAGTTCCTCCTGAGATCCATTCGATTTCCGGAACGCCCGAGGTCAACCATAACCCGCGGCCATCCCCTTCGATTTTTATCACAAGGCTGATGCAGTAGGGGGCGCCATTTTCTTCGTTGGCAATGGAAAATGTTTTGGTGATGCGGCGGTGATGTTGAGTCGCTTCGAAAACGATTGTATCTTTGGTCAGTTTTTTTACAGTGTACATGAGTTCAGCTACTTCAGGATATTCTGAAACGATATTCAAGGCGGTATAGCGCGCGGGTATTTTGATCGATTTCCTTGTGCGGTCTTCGATGAGGTCGCGTCGAATCAGAGGGTAGTATCCACCTAACTTACCTTGAATGTGTTCGTTGAAATCTCCTTCAGGATTTGGACCGGCTGTGTAAAAAGGATGGGAAGGGAAGCGGGCATTGTAAGGATGGTTTTCCAATATTTCACGATCGAATTCGATTTCACGCACAACGCTTTTGGTGTTTTGTTCCGTGCGGAATGGAAGGTTAATTTCAACCAGTGAGCCGCCGACGTTTGAAAAAACGAGTTGCTGAAAGGCATTTTCAAGAACGTAATATTTTTCTTCGAGGTTGGTATTGCCATCTTCAAATTTCTTTGGTTCGGGCTTTGTAATGAAAGAGGCAAGCTCTTCGTTATCTTCCAAATAATCGATTGTATGGTGTTCGCCATGATAAATAGCGACGGGCAGAAACTCTTCACCGCTTTTAAGTAAAACGATGCCATTGCGTTGCAACTCTTCGGGTTCAGGAAGTTTTTCCTCGCGCACTTCCGATTGCAACTGATGCAGCTGTTCCAAAGGAATGGAAAAATGGCCGTCAGTGTAATCTGCAGCTGCAAATTTAATGGGTTGCGATTGATTGGGCGATAGCAAGGCGATCTGCAACTCAAATTTGCCAAAATCGGGTAAATCGCCGATCACCATTTTTGTAGGGATGCCGTGATGGTAAAGTAAATTGCCGCCGACCAAATCAGGTGCGGAGATAAGATAAAATTCGCTTAGGCTGTCGTTACTGTTCAATTTGCGGCTGAATACTTTTGCGGGGGGAGAGTTATTCCAGGAAATGGTCAGAATCGACTGATTGTCAAGAATGCCTTGGGTTAAGAACCGTTCCCCTTTTTCATCAGCGTAGATTTCCACAATAGGCAGAGCTGAAGGTTTTATGGTGCGTTCAGTGATTTCAGCTTGGGTCTGCTCGATTTTTTGTAATTTTTTTTCTATCTGTTGTGTATTCCAATCTTTTAATGATTCCTGACTTTGATATTGGAAGTAGTAATTAACAAAAAAGAAGGATATTGCAACAGCAAACATGAAGACGATAGTACGCATTTCCATGAAGGACAACTCATTTTAAGTTTCAATTGATTAAAGACCTGATTCAGGGTAGCATAGATGAATGAAAAGAAAAAGTAAAAAGAATAGTGGAAAGACGACGTATTTATGAGATGGATTCTATCGATCTATGCGATCTATATAGGATGGCTATTGGGCTTTAACTGCGCTTTTGCTGAAAGCATTGATGCTTCAAAAAGCAGCATAGCCGAATGCTTGATCGAATTAAAACAGGCAAACAAAAAGCAAAAAGAAGGCCTCTATCTCAAACTCACTTTGGCTTATTTAAAAGATCAAGATTTGGAAAGGGCATTTTTAACCTTTCTTGAGGGGTTGGATTCAATTGAGCCGCTAACATCGACTGAGATCCAGCCCGAAGATCAAAGGTTATATGATGAAGCCTTGAAAATTTATCTGGAACACAATGGACCAACTGCTCCATCAGATAATGCAGAAAGGATCCTCAGCTTATGCCAGCCAGTCATTGATAATCATCCTGATTACTATTTACTCAAATTTCTTGTTGCGGCGGCCCACGCCAATTTGGGACATTTTGCCAAATTCTTTAAAGAGTTTTATTCTGTGTACAAACGATTTCCAAGCCATTATATGGCATTTAAAACTAAAGCTGTCATTCATCTTAAGATCTATGAAAGAGCTCGAGATCCACAAATCAAAGAATTGCATCGCAACGCTCTTTTAGCAAATGTAAGAGAGGCAATATTTAAAAATCGAGATGACCCTGGACTTTATAAGCTTATCATGATATTTGCTTCTGAAAAGGAACAAAAGCAAGCTATTGTTGAGAATTTGCAGCTGTTAGTGCAAAATAAAATACGGGTGCCGCGTGCAGATGTCGCATTTTTTGTGCAGCAGGCACTGAAGATTGAGCGACCGGATTTAGCTCAAAGCATTATTGATCATGCACGCGATGGATATGCTTACAGCCGTGTGATAATTGCTGCTCAGGAATACCTTGAAAACTGGAAGAGGAAAATTACGCATGAATGAACCTCGCGTGTTAGGCGACTATGCCATAGTCAAGCAGATCGGACAGGGGCCCTTGGGAGTTGTTTTCTTGGCTGAACACCGCTTCATGAAAAGCCCTTATGCCATAAAGGTGTTACCGGAAGAACTTTCATCCGACAGATCGTTTATCCAACGATTTGAAGAGGAAGTAAGCATGCTTTCGGCGCTTGAACATCCCCATATTGTCAAAATACACAACATATCGTTTTCACAGGGGCAGTATTTTTTAGTTTCCGACTGCGTGGTCGATGAATTGGGGGAAACAACGAATTTAACTCAGTATATTTTAGCTAAAAACAAACGGCTCGAAGAAGAGGAGCTCATGCGTTTGCTTTTGCAGTTGGCCGATGCTCTAGATTATGCCCACGGCAAAAAAAATGGGGGCAAAGGGATTGCCCATCGCGGCATTAAATTGAATAATATTTTGATCGGCAAAGGAAAAAATGGACCGGAACTTTTGCTTGCCGACTATGGATTGTCGCGCATCGTCGGCTCTGGTGCCGTATTGACCCGCACATATAAAATGGTGGCGGAAGCTTTGGGGATCAGCAGCACCGTTTCGGTTTCAAAGCCAGGTTCAGAGCGATATCCATCACCTCCTTTGGAAATTCAAAAGATCACTCCACTGCACGCCTCTTTTTTGCAGAACTTCGCCTTTTTAGCTCCTGAACAAAAAAGGATCGAAACAACGACTCGGATTGATATAAAAGCGGATGTCTACGCTTTTGGAGTTTTGAGCTATTATTTATTGACGGGGGAATTTCCCGAAGGATATTTCGAACTGCCCTCGGAAATTCGCGATGATTTGAAATATGATTGGGATCGACTGATCAAAAGTTGTTTGCAAAACGACCCTGAAAAAAGGCCCGGTTTGTTAACCCCGGTGCTAGAAGCTGTCAAACAGTTTCAGATGGGATTGGCGCCTCAAGGAGCTGCGGCGGGGGGCGCCTCTACAAGCTCTTTAAGGCCGGTTATTCATGTGATGCAATTGGAAAGGCCGGAAGTGGATCCCGATCCATCGGCGGCATTCAATATAGACACGACAGTTAAACAATATAATCCGGAAAAAAGGGAAAATTATATTGTCAAACCGTTATTGACAGACATGGCTGTTATTCAGGGAGGGATTTTTTATCGCGGCAGCAACGATGGGAACCGGGATGAGATGCCCCAGCATGAAGTGCATTTATCCAGCTTTGCCATTGATATCCATCCTATCACAAATGAACAATTTGTCCGCTTTCTCGATGCTATGGGAGGGGAAAAAGATAGCAACCATCACGATATCATCCGTACGCGCGATTCACGCATTAAACGCAGCGGCGGAAAATTAAGCATTGAATCTGGTTATGCCAAGCATCCGGTTGTTGGCGTGACATGGTATGGAGCTATCGCTTATGCCAAATGGATTGGAAAACGGCTTCCGACTGAAGCTGAATGGGAGGTGGCCTCTCGCGGTGGTGTTGAAGGGGTTTTATATCCCACCGGCGAAGATATTGAAAAATCTGAAGCCAATTTTTTTAGTTCTGATACAACCGCTGTGATGAGTTATGCTCCTAATACGTATGGTTTGTTTGATATGCCCGGAAATGTTTATGAATGGTGTTATGATTGGTATGGCTATAATTCCTATGAAGCGGCTGTTCAGGAGCCGGAAAATCCCACCGGCCCCTTGCAAGGGGTTTATCGGGTTTTAAGGGGCGGCTGCTGGAAAAGTTTAAAAGAAGATTTGCGTTGCAGCAAACGGCATCGCAATAATCCCGGAACCGTCAACGGCACCTATGGGTTTCGTTGTGCAGCCGATGTTCAGTAAGGAGCAAAGATGGCTGCGGTTCTTTTTGTTTGTTTGGGTAATATTTGCCGCTCTCCCGCCGCACAGGCCATCTTGCAGCAAATGGCTGCCAAAGATCCCCATTTTGCTGATTTGCAGGTGCAAAGCTGCGGGCTTGGCGACTGGCATTTAGGCCAATTGCCGGATGAACGAATGAGGGAATCGTCTAAAGCAAGGGGGCTTATCCTTTCCAGTCGAGCCCAGCTTTTCCGCCGCTCATTTTTTGATAGTTTTGATTATATTTTGGCGGTTGATAACGAAGTTTTGCATCAATTGTATCATTATGCTGCAGTCCCGGAACATAAAGGTAAGATCCATCTCGTTACAGCGTTCAGTGAAACGTATAAAAATGAAGATATTCCGGATCCCTATTATGGCGGAGTAGCGGCGTTTGATCATGTATTAGATATGCTGGAGGATAGTTGTTCAGGTTTATTACAACATCTTTCATCGCAAAAATGGTAAGTTGACGAAATCCTGCACAAGTTATATTATCTATCCACTACTCTTTAAGGTAAAAGCATGAAATTATTACTTTCTAAACCTCGCGGTTTTTGTGCGGGTGTTGAACGTGCCATTGAAACTGTCTTGAAAGCACTGGATCTATGGGGAGCCCCGATCTATGTCAAACATGAAATCGTGCACAATCGCTATGTCGTCGATGATCTCCGTGCTAAAGGCGCCATTTTTATCGAAAATATCGATGATGTACCTGTTGGAGCGCGTTTGATTTATTCCGCCCACGGCGTTTCTCCGGCTGTACGCGAGCAAGCCAAAAAAAGGCAATTGATAGAAATCGATGCAACCTGCGGTCTTGTCACCCGTGTCCACTCTGCTGTCAAACGCTACGCAGGTTTAGGATATCAAATCATCCTGATCGGCCATCATAATCACGTTGAGATCATTGGAACCGCCGGCGAGGCGCCCGATGTGACCACGATTGTCGAATCGGTCGAAGATGTGGATAAATTGCAATTTAACGAAAAGGATCTTCTTTTTTATATCACTCAAACGACCCTAAGTTTGGATGATGTCAAGGAGATCACCGAAGCTTTAATTGCTAAATACCCTCGCATTCAAACGTTGCCAAGCTCTTCGATTTGCTACGCAACGACCAATCGGCAAATGGCCTTGCGCGAAATTACCGATCAAACCGACCTTGTCTTAGTTGTAGGTGATCCCCAAAGCTCTAATTCAAATCGTTTGCGCGAGGCGGCCTCCAAACGGGGAATCTCTTCCTATCTTATCAATAACGAAGAAGAAATTAATCCTGCATGGCTGGCCAATGTCAATACTATCGGTTTGACAGCCGGAGCCTCTACGCCGGAAAGCATCGTTCAAAAATGCATTCAAAAATTGATCGAATTCGGAGTCAGAGAAGTTGAAGATGTGATTTATACCAACGAAGATGTGGTCTTCCAACTTCCAAAACCCATTGTCAACGCCTTAGCAGCGCATTAATTAAGGTCATCAAATGGGCAAGTGGCTGCCCGATTACAATCGCACATTCACTCTCATCTACTTTAACCGGAGAAATTGTTATGCAAAAATGCTTTTTTACTTTTCTTGTTACTTTAACGGCCTTATTTATAAAAACTTCAGGAATAGAAGCCCATGAATGGGTTCTCGATGGAGGTGCAGGATATCGGCAAGATCGTTTTGTCTGGGAGCTTGCCGGGCCTCACGATATCCCTGCTGTCATGTCCCGTTTAACTTGGGAAAATATTGGGATATTCGAGCTGTCAGCTTATTCACGAATCATCACCGACTGCAATGTTTACATCCGAGCTTGTGGAGATTATGGTTGGATTATGTCGGGCCACAATCGCGACTCCGATTATACTGCACATCGAAGAACCGGCCAAACGATCGAATTTTTACGCTCTTCTGCTAAATCCAATAAAGGCAATGTGTGGGATCTTTCAGGCGGCTTAGGTTATTGTTTGAACACTTGCATAGCGGGTTTGCGGGTGGCTCCTTTGGCGGGCTATTCTTATCACAGGCAATGCTTCTGGATGCATAAAGGAAAGATAGAGATCGATCTATCGAGTCCAGAGCCAGAGGGTCGTGCGATCGCTGGGTTGAACAGCTCGTATAAAACTAGTTGGCAAGGTCCATGGATAGGCGCTGATGCATTATATTGGTATAACTGCAATCTTCTTATCAACGGATCTCTCGAATATCACAGGATGAAATTCAACGCAGCGGGCCATTGGAATTTGCGTCAAGATTTTGCCGATGATTTTCGACACGATGGATGGGGAAATGGTTTGTTTTCCGCTTTAGGGATCAATTATTACCTCTGCGAGGGCTGGCATGTAGGGGGTTTACTAACCTATCGTTACTCATGGATCGAAAATGGGAGAGATTGCACGCCTGTGATCAATGAAGATGACGATGGAAATGTCTTTATCATCGATTATTATGGAAAATTGAAGAGCATTCGATGGCAGTCTTTTAGTGTTATTTTGACTGCAGGTTATGAATTTTAATTTTAAAAACCTTGAAGAAACTTATGCAATTATGATATGACCGAGATCTTAAACAATACAAATAAGCTCATGAGGGGTTATGTGTAAGTTAAAGGTCTTATTAGCGGCCGCCATTTTCAGCACAGGCTTTCTTCAAGCTGAATTCAATCACCCCATCTTCAGCGCACAACTTGCTGGGGGCTTTCGTTATGATAATTTTGAATTCGCCATTCAACGTCCACAACCCAACGGCATCAAAGCCGATGTGCTTGAAGATCCTATCTTTAGGCAATATTTCAATGGAATGAAAATGATCGAAGTCTCTTCACAAATTTCCTACGCCTCATGCAATAACTACTACATTCGAGTGACGGGAGATTACGGCCATGTCATTCAAGGCGATACACGCACTTCCACCTATCTTCTTTTGAGACGCCCCAGCATTGAGACAACGGAAATTAAAGGCAATGCTAACTCAGGGCACGTTGCAGATGCATCGGCTGCTCTTGGATATCAGTTTACCTCAAATGGACGTCGCTGCCTAATCACCCCTCTTGCAGGCTACGCCTATCATCAACAGTCTTTCAGAATGGGCAGTGGAAAGCAGGTGATTAATCGCATCGATAGGCCTCAATTGCTCGGCAATGTTCCTAATTTAAGTTTTAAATATTCCCCTTATTGGTACGGCCCATGGATCGGCGCTGATGTGCTTGTATCTGTCGATGTACCTTGCGTATTAGCTTTTGGCTCTTTGGAATACCATTATGATCAGTTCCGCTCCCACGGCAATTGGAATTTCAGTGACATTTTTAGCACCACCTTTACACAAAAAGGAAGAGGTCATGGATTATGGATCTATGCGGGATTTGATTACCGGGTTGCTTGTCACTGGTATGTAGGAGTTGTTGGATACTGGCGCAATTTTCAAGCAAACAAAGGAAAGCATCGAACTTCAACCATTAATAATGAATTAAGCGATCTCAATCTAGGGTTTGGCACAATCCCTGTCATTCCAAAAGAAGAGCATTCCAGAATACGCTCTGTGCACTGGAATTCATGGAGTGTTGCTTTATCGATCGATTACCGCTTGTTTGATTAAATTGCCGGTTTAAATGAGTCATTTAAGGGGATGGCTCAGGCAAACGAGATCTAAAAAATAAATTCCCAATTTTGCTTGTGCAAAGCATGTTTTTTTGATACACTTAGCCTATTTAAATGGTGATTTATTCAGTGTCTAAAACTTCAAAGCGAACACCCAAAAATTATGACGGAACGCAAGTGACAACGCACCGGATCAGCGATTTGCTGCCTATTGTTTTAGTGGAAATCGGAACGGTCTACCAAGATCGCCCCGATCTGATTTTAGCAGCTTGGCCTTCTATCGTCGGCTCTACAGTAGCGCCTATGACGCAGGCCATTTCATTTCAGGAAGGCGTTTTAGTGGTCAAAGTGAAAAATTCTACGCTTCATAGCCTTTTAAGCCAACAAGACAAGCCTAAAATTTTAGCTGCCCTCAGAAACAAATTTCCTAATATAGATATAAAAAATGTTTTTTTTCGGATCGGATAATCCAAGGTGACCCATGGCTGAAAATATGACCAAAAAAGAATATGATGCCAGTTCGATAACTGTGCTGGAAGGTTTGCAAGCCGTAAGGGAACGACCAGGCATGTACATCGGCGATACAGGCGTCAGCGGACTCCATCAGCTGGTTTATGAAGTGGTCGATAATTGCATCGACGAAGCGATGGCAGGTTATTGCTCGGCGATCTATGTAACGCTGCACAAAGATAACGCTGTAACTATTGAAGACAATGGCCGCGGCATTCCGGTTGAAAAGCATGATTAAAGAATCGATCAAGCAAGGGCGTGATGTTTCGGCTTTAGAAGTGGTGATGACTATCCTGCATGCCGGCGGTAAATTTGATAAGGAATCATATAAAGTCTCCGGCGGTTTGCATGGCGTGGGCGTATCCTGCGTCTGCGCCCTTTCCAAGAGAATGATTGTGCAAGTCTTTAAGCACGACAAGATTTACGAGATGCAATTTGCCCGTGGACAAGTTGTTCAGCCTTTGACAACTGCTCAAAGCAGCAGCATCAAGAGAGGCACCAAGGTCACTTTTTGGGCTGATGACAGCATCATGAAAGTGACTGAATTCGATTACGATATCCTTGCCAAGCGTTTACGCGAACTGGCTTTTTTGAATAAAGGAATTAACATCTATTTTCTCGATGAGCGCAACGATGACAAAGATGATGTCAACTTTTGCTATCAAGGTGGTTTGATATCGTTTGTCAGCTACTTGAATGAAAATAAAATCCCTTTATTCCCAGTGCCCATCTACTATCAAGGTTCCCGCCCAGGTGACGATGCTCCCATCGAATTCGAAGTCGCCATGCAATGGAATGATACATATAATGAAAACATCTACACTTATGTCAACAACATTGCTACACGGCATGGAGGCACTCACTTAACCGGTTTTTCTACAGCCTTGACCCGTGTTCTCAATAATTACATTAAAAACCACAATTTGCTCAAATCAGATAAAATTGCCATTACCGGCGAAGACATGCGGGAAGGATTGACAGCTGTCATTTCGGTTAAAGTCGCCAATCCGCAATTTGAAGGGCAGACAAAACAACGTTTAGGAAATAGCGATGTCGGCTCCGTTGTTCAACAAATTGTCGGGGAAGAATTAACGATCTATCTGGATGAGAACCCGCAGATTGCAAAAGCGATTGCCGAAAAAGCTATTTTGGCGGCTCAAGCACGCGAAGCGGCACGCAAAGCGCGTGAATTGACCTTGCGAAAATCGGCATTGGATAGCGCACGTTTGCCAGGAAAATTGACCGATTGCCAAGAACGAAATCCTGAACATTGCGAAATTTACATCGTTGAAGGAGACTCTGCCGGAGGCTCTGCTAAATTGGGCCGCGACCGCCGTTTTCAGGCTATCCTTCCAATCCGCGGTAAAATTTTGAATGTGGAAAAAGCCCGTCTTGAAAAGGTGCTGCAAAATCAAGAAGTGGGCACGATGATCTCAGCCTTGGGTTGCGGGATAGGGGTAGATGGATTTCAGCTTAGAGAAACTACGCTATCATAAAATCATCATCATGACCGATGCTGACGTGGATGGTTCGCATATCCGCACGCTTCTTTTAACATTCTTCTATCGCCACATGCCTGCTTTGATAGAAAATAATTTTGTCTACATCGCACAACCACCGCTCTATCGTGTTTCACGCAAAAAGACCAGCCGATATATCCAATCGGAAAAAGAGATGGATGACTATCTTCTAGAACTTGGCATTAGCGATATCCATATGAAACTAGCCAAAGAGGCTGAACCGATGCCATTCGAAAGAATGAAACAGTTCATTACGGCTGTCTTGGATATTGAAACATTTATATCCCGCATTGAACGAAAAGGGATTCCATTTCGCGAATTTATCAACGCTAAAAATGCCCAAGGGCATCTTCCTCGCTTTCAAATCAATTTACTGGAAGGGACGCAATTCGCTTATTCGCAAACTGAATTTGAAATGCTGCGCAAGGGTGATGAAGAAGCTCAGAAAGCCCGGCATGCAGCAAACACTAGCGTCGATTCCACCCGACGAACGTACGCCTGAAATGGAACTTTTTCATGTTTCACGCGTTGCATTTTACAGAACTTTATGAAGAGGAATACCTCCAATCACTCATTCAAAAGATCCATTCATTTGGTTTCACGCTTGAACACTACTTAATCGCCGATGGCATTCTTGTAGAAGCCTTTGATGACAATGGAAAGGTGCATCGATTCCACACTTTGCGGGAAATTGTCGAATTCCTGCGTGACAATGGACGGAAAGGGATTGAGATCCAGCGTTATAAAGGTCTTGGCTGAGATGAATCGCCGATCAATTGTGGGAAACAACGATGGATCCTGCCAAGCGAACATTGATCAAAGTGACACTGCCTGATATGGTAGCCGCAGATCACATGTTTACGATGCTGATGGGCGAAGAGGTGCCGCCGCGGCGTGCCTTCATCGAACAGCATGCTCTATCAGTTAAGAACCTAGATATTTAATAGAAAATTGTGTCTCTAAGGAGCAAGTATGTCGTATACTCAAAATGAAGTAATTCTTCCGCGCAATGTCGAAGATGAGATGAAGGAGAGCTATCTCCGCTATTCGATGTCGGTGATTATTTCCCGTGCCCTTCCCGATGTGCGCGATGGACTTAAGCCTTCGCAGAGGCGCATTCTATTTGCCATGCGGCAGCTTAATCTTGGTCCAGGCAGGCAAACACCGTAAATGCGCCAAGATTTCCGGCGATACATCTGGCGACTACCATCCTCACGGTGAACAGGTGATCTATCCGACCCTGGTGCGCATGGCTCAAGATTGGGTCATGCGTTATACCCTTGTCGATGGACAAGGAAACTTCGGTTCGATCGACGGAGATCCGCCAGCTGCGATGCGTTACACCGAAGCGCGCTTGACCCATGCTTCGATGCAGTTGATGGAAGACTTCGACAAAGAAACTGTCGAGATGGTCCCTAACTACGATGAAACGAAAAAAGAACCGACCGTTTTCCCATCCAAATTTCCAAACCTGCTTTGTAACGGCTCCTCCGGTATTGCTGTGGGTATGGCGACCAATATTCCGCCCCATAATCTTTTAGAATTAAGCAAAGCCGTTATTTTGCTGCTCGACAATCCAAATGCCTCTATCGACGAGATCATGAAGGTGATGCCGGGGCCCGATTTTCCCACCGGCGGCATCATCTGCGGTTATCGGGGCATCAAAGAGGCTTATCACACAGGTCGAGGCAAACTTGTTCTGCGGGGCGTGATCCGCGTCGAAGATATGCCGCAGCATAATGACAGGCAACGTTTAGTCGTCGATGAGATTCCTTATAACGTCAATAAATCGCGGTTGATCGAACAAATTGCCGACCACATCATCAAATAAGACGATCACAGGCATTTCCGATCTGCGCGATGAATCGGATAAAGATGGAATGCGCATCGTCATCGAACTTAAACGCGGTGAGATTCCTGAAGTGATCATCAACCAGCTTTACAAATTCAGCGACTTGCAAATCACCTTTGGCTGCAACATGCTGGCTCTTGGATAAAGGGTTGCCGCGCACCATGAATATCAAGCAGATGATTGCTGCTTGGATCGATCATCGGATTGAAGTTGTGCGCCGCCGCACCCGCTTCGAGCTGGCTAAAGCAGAAGCTCGCGCGCATATTTTAGAAGGTTATCTCAAAGCGATCGATCATTTGGAAGAGGTGGTGAAGTTAATTCGCAGAAGCAGCAATCGCGATGAAGCGCGTGTGGGATTAATGCAGCAATTCGAATTCACTGAAAAGCAGGCTAACGCTGTCTTAGAATTGCGATTGTATCAGCTAACTGGCTTTGGAAAGAGATAAAGTCACAGATGAATACAATGAACTTGTCAAAAAGATCGCTTACTATAAGGCAGTCTTAGCTAGCGAATCGATGGTTAGAGATATCATCAAAGAGGAATTGGCCGAGATCCAGAAGAACCACAAGTCGGAACGAAAAACACAGATCATTGCTGCCGAGCATGAAATGAATATGGAAGATCTCATTGCCAATGAGCCGGTCATCATCACCATTTCAGATGATGATTATATCAAACGGATGCCGGTCGATACGTTCCGCGAACAGCGGCGGGGTGGAGCTGGTGTGACTGGCATCGGTTTGCGCAAAGAGGAAGATGTCATCAAAGGTCTTTATGTCGCTTCCACTCACGATTATCTCATTATCATTACGAGCCTTGGGCGCTGCTATTGGTTAAAAGCTTGGCAAATCCCCGAGAGCGGCCGCAAATCCAAAGGAAAACCTCTTATCAATTTGCTGGAAGACATCCGCCCCGAAGAAAAAATCGCCACTATCTTGCGCATTTCCAATTTTGAAGAACCGGGATGCATTCTGATGGCGACACGTAAAGGAGTCGTCAAAAAAACCGCACTCTCCGAATTCAGCAATCCCCGTCGAAAAGGGATTTGGGCTATCGATTTAGATGAAGGGGATACATTGATCGCTTCCCGTCTTGTGAAAGAGGGTCAGCAAGTAATGCTATTTACTTACATGGGAATGGCTGTGCGCTTTGACGAAAGCAATGTCCGTGCCATGGGCCGCACAGCACGGGGTGTGCGCGGCGTCAGTTTGCGCAATGAAAATGATTATGTTGTCGGATGCGAAGTTGTCAACGGCAATGAAGCCGTTCTAGTGGTATGCGAAAACGGTTTCGGAAAACGTTCCAATGTAGAGGATTTCCGCCAAACCAATCGGGGCGGAGTGGGTGTACGATCTATTATCACCAGCGAACGCAATGGCAATGTGGTGGGTGCGCTATACGTGACCGACGAGGATGGCATGTTGATGATGTCCGCCACGGGACAAACTGTCCGCATCAGCATGCGCGATCTGCGCGTCATGGGGCGGAATACGCAGGGTGTCAAGCTGGTTAACCTAAAAGAGAACGATTACCTTGTCGCCATTCAAAAGCTTGAAGGACAGGGTGGAGGGGAAGAAAATGAAACGGATGCCCTTGTATCCGATTCCACCACGGCAAAAACGGAATCGGCGCAGGCAGCTCCAGCCGAAGCTCCTGATGTCTAAGCCTGCAAAAGTTGGTTCTTTATTTATCTCGTTTGAAGGGGGAGAGGGGGCCGGAAAAACCACCTTAATTTCTAAACTGAAAGCGGCTTTGGAGGCTCAGGAGTTTTCGTTGCTTGTCACGCGCGAACCTGGGAGTACGAGCATCGGCGAACAGATTAGAAGCTTGCTCCTGGATCACAGTAAACAAGCAAAAGTAGCTGCAAAAACTGAGGTGCTGCTTTTTCTAGCAGCCCGGGCACAACACATTGAAGAGGTGATTGCACCAGCTTTGGCTGCAGGAAAAATTGTCCTATGCGATCGTTTTAATGACTCAACCATCGCCTATCAAGGGTTTGCGCGCGGCTTAGGCATGGCTAAGATGAAAAAATGGTGCGAGGATGTGTGCGACGGCTTGAATCCAGATATTACTTTATTTCTGGACATCGACCCCGCATTAGGCATGGCAAGGGCGATTCGGCAAGGGCGTGTGGTAGATCGGATGGAAACGGAAGAATTGGCATTCCATGAAAAAGTACGTCAAGGATTTCTGAAAATTGCCGAAGAAGATACAGAACGGGTCATTGTGATCGATGCCGGTCAGCCAGCCGAACAGGTTTTTCAAACAGCCTTTGCAGCCATTCAGAATAAACTAGCTAACTCTAACAATGCATATTGACACGCATGTTTGAAAATATTATTGGAAATGAAGGGATCAAGCAATACCTTGAACGATTAGTCGAGCGGAGGTCGTTAGCTAATTCCTTGCTTTTTACGGGACCTGAAGGGATTGGCAAAAGCCTTTTTGCGCAGGGAATAGCGCAAGCCTTGTTAGGAGCATCCGTCCACCCCGATCTTCATATTTATAAGCCTGAAGGCAAACTTGGCATGCATGCCATCGACTCGATGCGCCTCTTCAGCGAAGAGGTTTACATGGCCCCTTTTCAAGGGAGCCACAAAATATTTATTATCCACGATGCCGACAGAATGCTCCCATCTAGCGCTAATGCCCTTCTCAAGACATTTGAAGAGCCGCCATTGGACAGCATCATCATTCTCATTTCAAGTGTCCCATCGCTATTGCTTCCGACAATCCTTTCGCGCTGTTGGACGATATGTTTTCAGGCTTTATCGAACGATGAAATTGTTAGGTATCTGCAAACAAATCGGAAGGTGGAAGAGGCAGAGGCTCGACGATTAGCTTTTTTATCTGGAGGCTCTATCGGAAATGCCTTGCGATGGATGGAGCAGGGCAGTGATGGCATCCGTAATCTGCTTTTGGATTTTTTAGGAAAAGGCACCGATGCGACATACCAAGAACTCAGAACCGTAGCAGAAGCGATCAGCGGACAAATAGAAGCATCAAAAAAGCATCTTGAAGGATCGATTCAAAGCGAATTATTTTCAGGTTCCTTGAAAAATTTAACTGCCTTGCAAAAAGAGAGCTTAGAAAAAGATGTGGAGGGGGCATTGGCAATGAGGCAAATGCAGCTGATGCAATCGCTCTTCACCGTCGTTTTAGGCTGGTTCCGCGATATTGAATTATTGGCCATCAATGGGAATTGTGCATATCTGTTCAATCAAGATCGCAAGTCCAGCTTAGAGCAAGCGCTGCAACGAGGCGAAAGGCTGCTCATCGAACGAGTTCAAAAAGCCATCGTTGAAGCTAAACTTGCTGTTGAACGTTCTACCACCTTATCAATATGCATTGAATCGCTATTTCTCAAAATCGGCACATTTTGTTAGCCTCAACCTGGAATAGATTATGAAAGACAATTTCAAATTGCTTCGAACACCCTCTAAAAACATTTATGGACCTTGGATTGCTACGCTTCGGCCTAAAACCATTTCCGCTTCGATCGCACCTGTTCTTGCCGGAACAGCCTTAGCATCCACAGTTGTAAGTCCGATTGATTGGTTCATCCCTTTCATTGCGGTACTCTCAGCCTATCTCATCCAAATGGGGACAAATTTAATCAATGATGCGTTTGATTTTAAAAAGGGAGCCGATACTCATGAACGACTGGGTGCTATCCGCCTTGTACAAAGCGGCATCCTCTCCGCAAAGCAAGTGTATTATGCCGGCATTTGCAGTTTCTTAATGGCCATCCTTTTTGGAATTCCACTGATTCTTAAAGGGGGGATTCCTTTGCTTATTATCTTGATCGTTTCGTGTCTTTGCGGTTATTTTTATACAGGAGGTCCCAGTCCTCTAGCATATAATGGGTGTGCCGATCTATTTGTCTTAGTCTTTTTTGGGATTGTATTAACCGCAACGGTGTATTATCTTGAAACCGGCCTACTTAGTCTAAAAGCTATCGTGGCAGGAATACAAATAGGCATTTTAGGTGTTTTGATTCTTGCCCTCAATAATTTAAGAGATCATGTGGGAGATGCGAAAGCCAATAAACGCACATTGCCAGTCCGTTTCGGAAAGACGTTCGGACGTTGGCAAATCACTTTCTGTGCTCTAACGCCGTTTATCTTTGGTTTATTTTGGCTGCGCGAAGGTTTTTATGCAGCCGCCATTTTGCCGCTGGCGATTTTACCTTTAGCCTGGACAATTGTTGCAGGGGTTTGGAAAGAGGAGCCCGGCTTCATCTATAACCGCTATTTCGGAATAGCGGGACTATTGCAGCTCCTTTTTGCAATATTAATGTCCATTGGATTTGTACTTTCTAAGAATCCTTAGCCTTTTGACCAATCAAAATTGTAGCGATGCCAAACGCTAATGGTTTTTGGATGATCGATTTAAAACCGGCCCCTTTCATCAGACCTTCCAATTTTTCCGGTGGAATGAAATGATTAATACTATGGGATAAGTATTCGTAAGCCTGTTTATTTGAAGTCAACCACCGTCCAATCATGGGAAGGATCGATTTTAAATAAATGTTATGTCCTAAACGAACCACAGGATGTTTCGGACGGGTGAGCTCTAAAATTCCAAACGTTCCACCCGGCACCAGCACACGATGAACCTCTTGCATACATTGGGCGGGGTCTTTGATATTGCGGATCCCATAAGCAATGGTAGCGCACGGAATTGTGCTGTCTGATAAGGGAATGGCCTGTGCATCAGCCTGAACATAGGTTAAAGCATGATGTGTGAGATTTAATTTTGCCGCTTTCTGTTTGGCACAATCCAACATTTCGCTGCAAAAATCAAGCATGATAGCCTGTCGCGGAGTGGATGAGTTTAGTAAAAAGCTTAAGCCGATATCGCCTGTACCGCAGCAAAGATCCAAAAGCGTATCGGGTTGTTGCTCCTTTATGACCCTTTGAAGAAGTTCAGTATTCCAACGTTTATGCATGCGCAATGAGAGCACCGCATTCGCTCGATCATATTTCGGAGCAATGGTCCCAAACATCTCTTGAATGCTTTCTGGTTGCTGTTTATCGTATGTCTTTTTCATTTTTTTTCTGTCTCATCCTTTTTGTCGCATAAGTTACATTGGATTGTAGTTCCACATCCATCCTTTTTCATTTCGCTTACTGTGCGGATCGCGGCCGCAGGCCCGTGATTTTCCCGTGTAAACATCCGATGGCAAGGGCCACGAAGATAAATGCAATGATTAAAGTGATAAGAAACGTTGACATGATTTCCCTTGCTTGAAAAAATCGAAAGTATCAAAGGTTGCACTAATGCTGCAAGCAGATTGCCATGATCACACGCTTTAAAAACGGAAGAATTCTTCGCAATCATCGGTTTGTGGATGAGGAATTATGGGTTGTAAATGGCAAAATATCTTCCAAGCAACCTCGTGTGGATGAAGAGATTGATCTGCAAGGCCGTATTTTGGCTCCAGGATATATCGATTTGCAGATCAATGGAGCTTTTGGAATCGATTTTTCCGAAAACATGGCTGGCTTGACCGAGGTTTCAAAAAGATTGCCGCGTTATGGCGTCACCTCCTTTTTGCCAACCATCGCCACAACAACCTCTTCTAAATATCATCAACTATTGCCGCAGTTTAAAAGCACAGCTGGTGCCGTTCCATTGGGAATCCATTTGGAAGGTCCTTTTCTTAATCCATTGCATGCCGGAGCCCATCAAAAAGATCTCTTTCTTTCCTTTGAGGGGGAAGATCCTTTAGCTAGTTGTTATGGAGATTTAAGAGATGTTAAACTCATTACACTCGCACCCGAATTACCCGGTGCGTTTGCCCATTTTCCTCAGCTTACAACTCATGGAATCATTGTTTCGGCCGGGCACACACATGCTACATTCGAGGAAATGCAATGGGCTGCCGATGCCGGCGTTGCGCTTGTCACACATTTATTTAATAGTATGAGCCCTTTTCATCATCGTAATCCGGGCGTTGTAGGTGCAGCGTTGACACATCCGGGATTGAAATATACTATCATTGCCGATGGGTTTCATGTTCATCCCGCCGCTATAAAATTGGCTTGGGAAGCTAATCCCAAAGGATTAATCCTCATTTCCGATGCTGTGTCGGCCTTAGGATTAGCGGAGGGAACTTATACTTTGAGCGGTCAGTCCATTCAGGTCAAAGATAATAAGGCGACGCTTGAAGACCAGCAAACTTTAGCAGGAAGTCTTTTGAGTCTTGATGCTGCAGTAAGAAATTTAAGACAATGGACTGGATGCAGCTTAATAGAGGCGATCGAAGCTGCCAGCTTTAAACCGGCAGAATTATTAAAATTGCCAAATAAAGGACGATTAAATGAAGAGGCTGATGCCGATTTAATCATCCTTGATCATGATCTGCGTGTTTTAGCTGCCTATGTGAATGGAGTTAATTATTTTACCACAGACTCCAGGATCGGCGGCATGTTTATGTAAGGTTAAACGCAGAGGCTCAGAGCCGGGGAAGCGCAAGAGAATTATTATAGTTTTTTTTACCACAGAGAGCACAGACTCGACTTTGTGGATTTTTTTCTGAAAATAAAAAGGTAAATTTGACAATATGTAATTTTTTTTCTTCCGGAAAACAAAGGACATATGACAAATTTACCTCACTCCATTCTCACAATACTTACCATTTTCTCGCCACTTTTTTCTAAGCCGACCTTTAATAAATTCTTATTGCTCTTTCATGCTCATATATTGTGCAAAGGATGTCGTACTGTCACAGCTCTTTTGAAAAGAATGGGTTTCAGGCATTCGAAAAATTATTCTGATTACCACCCAAACGGTAAAACAGAACCTTATAATGGCCGCAAAAAACTGGACAGAAAAATTAGGCAAAATAAGTTACATTAGTCCTCTTAGAAAAAGAGGAGTCTATGATGAGAAAAATGAGAACGAAGCATGGGGCTGCTTTCAAAGCAAAAGTAGCCTTGGAAGCTGTTAAGGAGATTAAAACGATAAATGAACTTGCAGCGGCATATGGAGTACATCGGGTGCAAATATGCAAATGGAAAAAGGAATTATTGGAGAGCTTGCCATCAGTTTTTAGTAAGGAAGAGAAGAATGGGGCATCAGGCGCTGAATGGATCAAGCAAAGAGATGAGCTCTATCGGCAGATAGGAGAAGTGACCGTGGAGCGTGATTGGTTGAAAAAAAAACTGCAGAGCTTGGAATAGATATCAAACGCACATTGATTGATCGTGAGCATACAAGGCTCACGATTGCTCATCAATGCGATTTATTAGAACTTCCACGATCGACGTTTTATTATCAGCCATGTAGTGATAAGAGTTTAAATCTAGCAATTATGAGAGCTATCGATGAAATCTTCACAAAGAATCCAGAGTATGGAACAAGGAGGATTAGGGTTGAGTTAAAAGGTTTAGGTTATAACGTGGGCAGGGATCTTATAGGAAAACTAATGCGTCGGATGAGAATAGAGGCCATTTACCCTAAACCGAACCTTAGCAAGCCTCATCCTGGACATGAAGTTTACCCCTATTTGTTGAAAGGAGTGAAGATAGAGCGAGTCAATCAGGTTTGGAGTACAGATATAACCTACATAAGGATGACAGCTGGATTTCTCTATTTAACAGCCGTCATTGACTGGTATAGCAGATATGTGTTGTCATGGAAGCTTTCAAATAGTTTGGATGGACTGTTTTGCCGAGAGGCCGTGCAAGAAGCATTGAGACATGGCACACCCGAAATTTTCAACACCGATCAGGGGGCCCAGTATACGAGCGAGGAGTTCATTAGCATTTTATTAGCACATGGGATAAAGCCGAGCATGGATGGAAGAGGAAGGGCTTTAGATAATGTTTTTGTAGAGCGCTTGTGGAGGAGTGTCAAATATGAGAATATTTTTCTAAATGACTACCAGAATGGGTTTGAGCTATATAATGGTCTTGATAACTATTTCACACACTATAATGAAAGGCGTCCTCATATGTCTTTAAACTATGAATACCCCGCTAATGTGTATAGGAAAGGATAGGGATGAGATCAAATTTATGGGGGCTCTGCCCCTGACCCCCGGGAAAAACGCTTAAGCTGCCGCCAGGTTCAATGGAGAGCTGGGTATCTTAAGAAAAAAAACCTTGCTTTTTGTGCAGGGATAAATCATATTGGTAAAGGAAAAACGCTTAAGCTGCCGCCAGTTCTCCTGTGGAGGCTGCGGTAGGCTTGAGAATATATTGTGAATGAATTCTTAAACGTCCAAAAAGAGAGGTAAATGTAACTTATTTTCTCGCTCTTTTTGTCCAACGACTCCCGGCCACTTCACCTGTAGCTTTGTTTACATTAGACCTTAATGCCACCACTAAAAGAATTATAGAGGATTACATGGGTCGTTGGCCTATAGAAGTAACTTTCGAAGAAGTGCGTGCCCATTTAGGGATGGAAAGTCAAAGACAGTGGTCCGATAAAGCAATTGAAAGGGAAACGCCAAGCATTTTGGCATCTTTTTCAATTATTAATTATAGCTTTGGAACTTCAAAAAGAAAAGAATGATAAAATATTGATCCAGACCAGTTCTTGGTATCAAAAAAAACATGTAACTTTTTCAGATGTTCTAGCTTATGTGAGAAGACATATTTTGGAAAAAAGATACACTTCACAGTTCGCTCAAAATATCGAACTGTGGAACGAAGAACTGAGGGAAATCATAAATCAAATGGCGGCAGCATGAAATAATGCTTAAGCTATTGAGTTTAAGAAATCGTTACAAGTAAACCGTCAAAAGTTTACAAGATCTTGCCGAGCTCAAAAGCCTGAATAAATCCACAAAGTCGAGTCTGTGCTCTCTGTGGTAAAATATTATCGCTTATTCTTTTTCTTTGAACTTTTCTTGATAGGAGGACGTTTTTTATTTTGCCTTTTACTTTTGGTCTTAACGGGCCTAGATTTTGGAGTGGCTTGTGTTTTGGCAGGACGTTTGGTTTCTGCAACCAGCGACCATGTATTTTCCATTCTGACCAGATCCACCTCATGCAGCATAAGTGTGATCTTATCTCCGCTGACATAAGCCTTCCCGTGCCGTGCTCCCATCAAACGAGCTTCGCTTTCTTGATAAACGAAATAATCATTTTCCAATTCAGAAACATGTAAAAAGCCATCAAGCATAAATTCAAGAACCTCAAAAGAGATTCCAAATGGCTTGATGCGAGTGACAACAGCTTCATATTGACGGTAAGGTTCCTTTTCCTTAACGCTTTGCAAAAGGCGTAGTTTTTTTAGCAGAACGACATTTTGCTCGGCTTTGGCGCTAATCCGCTCCTGTTCTGAACATTCCAAAGCGATCGCTTCCAAGCTTTCCAAATCTTCAGCTTGCTCAAAAAGAATGCGATGGACGACGAGATCGATATAACGCCTGATAGGACTGGTAAAATGGCAATAATGGGTCAGTCCCAGACCATAGTGCCCAATGTTTTCCGCAGAGTAGACGGCAAGGCGCATGCGGCGGATGTAGCTAGATGCCAGATATTGACCATAGGGCGTTTTGAGAGCTTCATCGAACATTTCTCTTAATTCGAAGGAAGTAGGAATTTCTGAAAGATTAAAACCAAAGGCGCGTGCCAACATGGAAAAATCTTTCATATTATCTTCAGCTGGCTCTTCGTGCACACGATAGGTCAGATTTTTTCCGAGTTGACTAAGATGTGTCGCCACCACTTCGTTGGCTTTTAGCATGAATTCTTCAACAAGCTGATGAGTAATGTCATATTCAATGTAATCAAGCCGTTGGGGAACCCCATCTTCACCCACGATGACGATAAGTTCAGGAATGGCAAATTCGATGCTTCCCCGTTCATAACGCTTCTTTTTTAAAAGAGCGCACAGTTCAACCATTAATTTCAATGTGCCTATATGCTGATTTTTGACAGTGCCATCTAAGATCTGTTTGGCTTGACGATAAGTAAACCTTTTAGCGCTTTTGATGACGCTGCGCACGATGCGGTAATCGATCAGGCTGCCTTCCCGATCAAACTTCATTAAAACAGAAGCTGATAACCGGTTGACATTTTCCTTTAGGCTGCAAAGATTGTTAGAGAGTTCAGAAGGAAGCATGGGGACGCAAACACCGGGAAAATAAGTGGAATTACAACGCGCCCGGGCTTCATCATCCAAAGCGCTGCCAGGCTTTACATAGTGGGAAACGTCTGCAATATGCACAGCCAAATGATAGGTGCCGTGTGTATCTTTGCTCAGACTGATTGCATCATCATAGTCTTTGGCCGTATCGGGATCGATGGTAAAGCATTCTAATTGGCGTAAATCTTCTCTCCCGGCGATATCTTTAGAACTTACCCGCGTGCCAAATTGACGAGCTTCTTGTAAGGCGCGATTTGAAAAATCTGACCGCAACTCGTACTCTTCAATTGCTGCAGAGATATCGCAGGATGGATCGGAAATATGTCCGATGTAATGAGACATACGGGCTATTGTATCACTATTTTTTGTTCCCCATTCAACCACTTCCATTACAATTCTATCTCCGATTTTGATGGAGTGATCGGGATGTGATTGTACGAGAACTCTTTGCTGTGTTCCAAGCAGCGGAACATAGGCGGCGCTATCTCCGTGAACAGAAGCCTCGAGAATGATGCCGGCGATATGCGTGCGGCCGCGTGATAAAATCGAGATGACACGCCCTTCGGGTCCTTTTTCGGAGACCTCGCTGTTGATGAGAACTTCAACTTCATCTCCATCGACAGCATTAAGCGTTAAGTGTTTTGGTATAAAAATATCATCTGTAAATCCTGTGGGCTGGTCGGCATGCAAAAATCCAAAACCCCTTGGATGAACATTGAGGGTGCCTGAAACAACATTGGCCTCGGGTTGCTTCCAGACTAAGTTGCCATGTACGATTTCGATAAGCCCTTGTTCGAGAAGCTGATTAATGATTTTTTGGAAAATGTCGGCATGTTGTTCAGGCAGGCTTAGACGTTTCATCAGCTCTTGCGGGTTCATCGGCTTATAACTGCGGCCAGACAAGTACTGCTGAAGGCTTTTTAGGAGATTATTAAATAGCTTTTCTTCTTTTGGAGATGAAAATGGAGATTTAGACGGAGACCTTTTGGTTTTTTTGGGCATGAATTGTGTATACTTACCTTTTTTAAACTCTTTATTGTATCATAGCTTCAAAATAAACGCAAAGCGTGTCTAAGATTTAAGTTAAATTTTGTATTCGGTGTTCATTATATAGAAGGTGATTATGATTTCAGACGATTCTTCGGACAAAAATTAGATAGAATTACATTATTTTTAACTGAATCAGAAGCTATGCAATTGGCGAGTTATTTAAATCAATTGCCTGAAAAACCACCAGATTGGCATTTTCACCTTTCTTCAGACGATTATCAAAAAGAAGTAACAGTATGCGTGTATAACCCAGATAACATCGAAATGCTACATCCTAGAGCTCAAAAACTGATTAAAGATGAGAAAGATCCTATTAAAAAAATAAGTGATATGAAATCTAAAGAGTAAAATATTGCTAGAGAAGCCATTGTTTGCAGCATTCTTGGCTATCTGCTATATTTGACGGTAAGTTATTAACAATTTACTCATTTCCAGGAATTTTTATGTCCTCAAAATACGATCACCAAAAAATAGAAGCCAAGTGGCAGAACATTTGGTTAAAAAATAAAACGTTTAAATCTGAAATCGATTCTGCAAAACCAAAATACTATGTCCTCGATATGTTTCCTTATCCATCAGGTGCAGGCCTTCATGTCGGCCATGTCTTGGGGTACACCGCCACAGATATCATGGCGCGCTACAAGCGGCAGCGTGGATTTAGTGTTTTGCATCCAATGGGATGGGATAGTTTCGGTCTTCCCGCAGAACAATACGCAATTCGCACCGGGACACATCCAGCCGATACCACAAAACTCAACATTGATAATTTCCGCAAACAGCTCTATTCACTGGGATTCAGTTATGACTGGGATCGAGAAATAGCGACAAGCGATCCAAAATATTACAAATGGACTCAGTGGATTTTTACGAAGCTTTACGAAAAAGGGCTTGCCTACGAGGCTGAAATGTTTGTGAATTATTGCCCGGCACTTGGAACGGTTTTAGCGAATGAAGAGGTGGAAAACGGCAGGTCCAAAGAGGGAGGATATCCAGTTGAACGCCGTCCACTACGGCAATGGATCCTAAAAATTACGGCTTATGCCGAGCGTTTGCTGAAAGATTTAGATCTTTTAGATTGGCCCGAAGGTTTAAAAAAACTTCAAATCAATTGGATTGGTAAAAGTGAAGGCGCCCTCATCGACTTTGCTATCAAAAATACCAAACAAAAATTTAGCATCTTCACAACATGTCCCGACACTTTATTTGGCGCAACGTTTATGGTGATGTCGCCCGAACATCCCCTCGTCAATGCAATTACATCCGATGCGCAGCGGCCAAAGGTCATGCAGTATCAAACATTCGCGGCTTCAAGAAGCGATCTGGATCGCACCGATTTAAATAAAGAAAAGACGGGTGTGTTTACAGGTGCTTATGCGATTAATCCGGCTAATGGAAAAGAGATTCCTATCTGGATCTCCGATTATGTGCTGATGGGCTATGGGACAGGTGCGATTATGGCTGTCCCATCGCACGATGAGCGGGACTTTGCTTTTGCTCAGCAATATAGCTTGCCGGTCGTTCCTGTGTATGATCCAAACATCGAAGCGCATCCTGAATTAATGCAAGGTCTGGATCCTGCCGAGGTACGTGCTAAGGTATTGGCTGGGACCATGTGCTGGCAAGGGGAGGGAACATGCATCAATGGAACAAGCGGGCATTTTTCAATTAATGGCCTCGATGCAGCCCAAGCGAAGCCTGCCATTACTCAATGGCTCGAAAAGCAAGGTTTTGGCAAATCGATGGTCAATTATAAGCTAAGAGACTGGTTATTTTCCCGGCAGCGCTATTGGGGTGAGCCGTTCCCTGTTTTGCATTTCGAAGATGGCGCCAAACGAGTGCTGGATTTAGACGAGCTGCCTTTATGCCCTCCGGAAATTTCCAATTATAAACCCACGGAAAGTGGTTTAAGTCCTTTAGCACAAGCAGCTTACTGGGTTGAACTCACGGATCCAAAAACTGCCAAAAAAGCACGGCGGGAAATCAATACAATGCCTCAATGGGCTGGCTCTTGTTGGTATTATCTGCGCTTTTGCGATCCGCAAAATGATCAAGAAGCGTGGAGCAAAAAAGCTGAACGCTATTGGCTGCCGGTGGATTTATATGTAGGGGGAGCGGAACATGCTGTTTTGCATCTTTTATACGCCCGTTTTTGGCATAAAGTTTTATACGATTGTGGATTTGTATCGACGCTGGAACCCTTTAAAACATTACGCAACCAAGGGATGATTTTAGCGCGCTCCTATCAAAATCAGCTGGGCGCTTACATTTCGCCCGATGAAGTTCAAGAAAAAGAGGGGAAATTTATCCATAGGAAAACCGGTGAGGTTTTGCGTTCACAGATTGATAAAATGTCTAAATCGAAATTAAATGGAATTACTCCCGATGAGATCATCGAAGAATTCGGTGCGGACGCACTTCGCCTATACGAGATGTTCATGGGCCCTTTGGAAAAGGAAAAAATATGGAACACAGATGCTGTGACTGGTTGCAGCCGTTTTTTATCCCGATTTTATGATTTGGCCGTATCAGATAAATTAACTGATGTCGATAGTCTTGAGGCAACTAAATTAGGGCACAGGGCTGTTTATGGCGTTACACAAGATATTGAATCCCTTCAATTTAACACAGCCATTGCTAAGATGATGGAATTCATTAATGATTTTTCAAAGTTGCCTGCCTATCCACGCAGTGTAGTCAAAATGGTCACACAAGCCTTAATGCCATTTGCTCCCCATTTGGCAGAAGAAGTGTGGCAACTGCTTGGCAACCAAGAATCTTTATCCTACCATCCTTATCCGGAAATCGATAAAAAATACTTAGAAGATGATATTATTACTTATGTCGTCCAAGTGAACGGAAAGTTGCGGGGCCGATTCGAATTGCCAAAAGACCAAACACAAGATGTGGTGATGAAGGCAGCTAGGCAGCATCCTTCGATTGCTAAATACTTAGAAGGGGTCGCATTAGAAAAGGTTGTGTTTGTACCCAATAAACTTTTAAATCTGGTTGTAAAATAGGATGAGAAGCCATGCTCGATGGCGAATTACGCGATTTCTTAAGCTACATTGCTTCGGAAAAAGGGCTCGCTAAGAATTCCATCGAAGCTTATGGGCGCGATATTGCCGCTTTTTGCGCCTATCTTGAAAAGGAAGGCATTGACAGCTTTAGCGGTGTAACGGAAGATCACATCGTTCAGTTTCTCTATCAGCTTAAAATATGGGACTATGCCCCTTCAAGCCGAGCAAGGCTTTTGATTGCTATCAAGGTCTTGTTCCGCTTCCTAAAAAGAGAGGGGACGATTCCATTTAATATCGCCCACTATTTAGCCTCGCCAAAACTTTGGCAGAAGATTCCGGATGCGCTCTCCTACGAAGAAATGGAATTGCTTTTGGCTCAACCAAAAGTAGCTGAAGAAAAAGGGGCGCGCGATGTGGCAATCCTTGAGCTTCTCTATGCCAGCGGCATGCGTGTTTCAGAATTATGTCAGCTTAAAATCAATGATATCGATGAAACATTCATTCGAGTCATGGGAAAAGGGAATAAAGAGCGTTTAGTGCCTCTTGGGCAAAAGGCTTTAGCTGCCATTGATCATTATCTTTTGCATTTTCGAGACCGCGGCAAAATGTTTCATCTTGAGACATTGTTTTTGTCTAAAAGAGGGCGCCCGCTTTCCAGAATGGATATCTGGAATCTTATTAAATATTATGCCAAATCGGCGGGCATTCAAAAAAATGTATCTCCCCACACAATGCGGCATTCGTTTGCAACCCATCTTTTAGACAATGGAGCTGATCTGAGGGTGATTCAGGAATTGCTGGGTCATGTAAATATCGGAAGCACCGATCGCTATACACACATCAGCAAAAGCCACCTTCAGCAATCTTTTGATGCTTACCATCCACGAAGATAAGCATTCACGCCTTAAACCATATTAAGTTGAACAGCCCCGTTTGAAAATTCGGCGCACTTTTGGCTGTCAATGCCAAACGGCTGCCGAAGTCTGCTCCTGCTAGCGCAGCTTGCATGACAAGCATGGTGGGAAGCGATAGCCAATAAAGCAATCCTGACGCAGGAATAATAAACTTCCAAGAGAGCGATTTAAAAAGATCAGTTATCCTTTCTTTGGTTTCTTGGCTAAAAATAAAACCGACAAAAAAACTAATGGTCCAACATGTCGGAGAAATCCAAAAAGCAAATAAATTAAAAGCAATAAGCGCTACTCGTGAGACAACATATTGCACCATTTCGATTTTGGTGCGAGGAAGAAGGGGGGATGCGGGCAAGTTAGAATTGTTAGTAATAATCCCAGACATAGGATTAGTCAAGCTAGAATCATATTGCATATCACCTCAAATAGAAGAACAGTATACTTATTTTATGCTTATATCTATAAACGTTTTTTCTCTTTACTGCAATATAAAGTCTGATCATTCAAGGTCAATTAAATTTAAGAATTATTTGAGTTGCTTAATAATAATAAATTTTATAAAAGATGCAACATGAGCGCACAAGCGGCAGAATTCAACATCCCAGAAGTGATCCAAGACAAAATGACCAATAGAAAAGCCATCCAAAGCGAATTAGCATTGGGAAAAAATGGTCAAGAAGTTTTGGGACTTTCAGACAGCGTCATGGCCAAATTATATGGGGCTGCCTACCATCTTTTTGATACCAAAAGATATGCAGAGGCTATAAATGCCTTTTTATTTTTAGCCAATTTAAATCCTTCTAAACATGAATACTGGCTTGGTTTAGGAATGTCTACTCAGCTAGATGGCAATTTCGAAGGCGCTATCGATGCCTATGAAATCGCGGCTTTATGCGAATTAGATAATCCTACTCCTTATTTTTATCTGGCTAAATGTCTGTTTGCCATTCATGACCGCATCAGCGCACTTGAAGCTTTGGAATTGGCTGTAGAATATTCTGAAGATAAAGCTGAATATGCTGAATTGAGACAGCAGGCAAAAGCTGCACGCGATTCCCTTCTTAAGAATGAATAAATAAATTTTTACCACAGAGCCCTCTGTGTTCTCTGTGGTAAAAATTTATTTATTCAGTCCAAGATTTTAATTTTTGCTTCAATAATTCATTCACAACTTGCGGGGAGGCTTTTCCACGCGATAACTTCATCGCTTGCCCCACTAAATAAGTAAAAACACGATCCGGACGTGCTTTATAATCTTCTATTTTTGATCGATTTTCAATTAAAACTTGATCAATCAATTTTTCGATTTCACCTGTATCGTGTACGGGTTGAAAATCGGGGTTTTGATTCACGATCAATTCAGGATCTTTCTCCGGGCGGGCAACCATCTCATCCGCTACGGCTTTTGCTATCCGCCCGGTGATTTTACCTGATTCAATCATATTGACAAGTTTGCCTACATGTTCTGCAGGAATTCCCGAGGTTAGTAAATTTTTACCGGTGTCTTTATACCGACCTGCAAATTCAACAATAATCCAATTGCAAAGAGTGCGTGCATTCTTACTATACTGAAGCGCATTCTCAAAATAATCTGCCACTTGTTTATCGCTAACAAGGAAAAAGGCGCTTTCAGGCGAAAGCCCTAAATTTTTAACATAGCGGCGCTCACGTTGTAAGGGGAGTTCAGGTAAGGCCGCCCGTATTTCTTCGATATAAGCATCGGTCAAAACGATCGGGACAAGATCAGGTTCAGGGAAATAGCGGTAATCTTCTGCTTGTTCCTTGCGCCGCATGAGGACCGTTTCTTTTTTTTCAGCATCCCATCGATAGGTGGCTTGCTTGATGACTTCCTTATGAGGTTTATTTGGATTAGCAAGGTATTCCCGAATTTGGCGATTAATTTCCGATTCCAAAGCCATTTCCATGAAGCTGAATGAGTTCATGTTTTTAATTTCGATTTTATTGCGCAACCCTTTTTCACCAATGGGCCTCACAGAAATGTTAGCGTCTATGCGTAAAGAGCCCTCTTCCATATTACAGTCACTGGCATCGATATATTGCAAGATCGCCTTGACCATCATCGCATAAGCAACCGCCTCTTGAGGGGTATGGATGCAAGGTTCTGATACAATTTCAACCAGCGGAACACCGGCACGGTTATAGTCGACTCCGGCAAAATTTGAAAAATGCTTAAGCATGCCTGCATCATCTTCAAGATGGATACGGTTGATTTGAAATGTTTTTTCAACGTCGCCAACTTCAGCGATGACGGTGCCTCCAATCACAATTGGTTGGTCAAATTGCGTGATTTGAAAATTGCGCGGACTATCAGGATAGAAATAAGATTTTCGATCGAATTTACTAAATTTTGCAACTTGAGCATTTAAAGCGCATCCTAGCTGGACAGCTTTTTTGACAGCTTCCTTATTTAATACAGGCAACGATCCTGGCATGCCTGTGCATACTTCAGTAATATTCGTATTAGGTTCATCTCCAAAGCGATTAGGAGCCACACTAAAAAGTTTAGATTTGGTATTAAGCTCGGCATGGATTTCCAAGCCGATAACTGTTTCCCACCCTTGTTTCATATAAATCTCCTATTTCGCCGATGGCGGCAAAACTTGATGGTAATCTGTGGCCTGTTCAAATGCGTGGGCAGCATGCAAAACATGTCCGTCGTGTTTTTGGGGTCCGATTAACTGGAATCCCAATGGCATATGATCGGCAGAAAATGCACAGGGGATGCTAATAGCCGGCAATCCGGCTAAATTGGCTGCAATTGTATAAATGTCCAAGAGGTACATTTGCAGCGGATCTTGGATGGCGCCCATTTCAAAAGCGGGAAACGGCGAAACGGGCATGGCGACGAGATCGCATGTTTTGAAACTTTCTTTAAAACGCTCTATCATTAACGTTCTGACTTTTTGCGCCTTTTTATAGTAGGCATCTTGGTAACCTGCTGAAAGAACATAGGTGCCTAATAAAATGCGCCGCTTAACTTCTTGTCCAAATCCTTCCATCTTCGACAGATCGTAAACATCTTCCAACGTTTTAGCTTCCGGTGCCCGAACGCCGTATCGGATTCCATCGAAGCGGGCTAAATTTGTGGAGGCTTCAGCTGTGGCCAAGATATAATAGACGGCAATAGAATATTTCAAGATGCTTAAATCGACTTCAACGATTTTAGCGCCGAGGCTTTTATAAACATCGAGCGATTGATTGAAAATCTTTTTGGATTTTTCTTCTAGCTGCTCTAGAAATTGCCAGGGAACCCCAATCTTCAATCCTTTGATAGCGCCTTTAAAACGTTCAGAATAATTTTCGGGAGGCGCATTTAAACTTGTTGAATCTTTTTCGCAGTGGCGTCCGAGAATTTCCATGGCTAACGCAGCATCTGAAACATTGGTTGCAAATGGGCCGATTTGATCGAGGGATGATCCAAAAGCGACCAATCCAAAGCGGGACACACGTCCATAAGTAGGTTTGAAACCAGTAATGCCGCAAAAAGCGGCTGGCAGACGGATAGATCCTCCTGTATCACTGCCGACGGCAAGGGGGCAAAGGCGCGCAGCTACAGCAGCAGCGGAACCCCCGGAAGAACCTCCTGGAGTACATTTAATGTTCCATGGATTACCCGTTTTTTGCAAGGCTGAGTGTTCGGTGGACGATCCCATGGCAAATTCATCCAGATTTGTTTTGCCGATGAGAATTGTATCTTCGTTTTCGAGCAGGCGTGCGATGGTCGAGTCGAATGGAGCTTTGAAATTGGTTAGGAATTTTGAGGCGCAGGTTGATAGCTCGCCTTTGACATGAATATTATCCTTAATGGCAAAAGGAACCGCAGCTAGTTTTCCCAAAGGTTTCCCTGCTGCGCGTTTGGCATCTAACTCGCGGGCTTTTTGCAAAGCGCGCTCGTGGAATACCGTTAAAAAAGCTCCTATTTGCGGGTTAAGTGTATCGATGCGCTGAAGAAAGTGTTGAGTGATCGTAAGCGCTGAGAGCTCGCCTTTGACAAATTTTTCTCGAAGTTCGCGCGCAGATAATGTGTGCATAGTTTACCTAAATGAACAATAAATTAATTGCTTTTAATGACAGGAGGAACGCGGATTAAACCGCCAATATGGGAAGGGGCGTTGGCTAGAAATTGTTCGCGAGGGAGTGTTTCACCGACAACATCTTCGCGCATCACGTTGATGATCCCTTCCAGCACATGATCGCACGGTTTTACATGATCGGTATCAACCTCTTGAAGCTGTTCGACATAATTAAGGACCTCTTGCAAATCCTTTAAGAGTTTTTCTTGTTCCTCTTCGGTGCATTTAATGCGGCATAGTTGTGTGAGATTTTCGATGGTTTTTTTGTCGAGTGCAGCCATGTATTCCTCTATTCAATGAAAAAGGCTATCGCTTTTTTAAAAAATTATTGTTACAACTTAATTTTCTATGTAACATTGCTGCCCATATTACCTTTTTATTTGATATTTAGCAAGAATCGAGGAGAAATAAATGGATATTGTTGTTTCAGGTGCATCGGGATTTATCGGTACAGTTTTAATTTCTTATCTCCAATCGAAAGGACATACAGTGCGTAAATTAGTAAGGAAAAACACTGCCGATGGAAAAGATGAGATTGTCTGGAATCCCAAAGAAAATAAACTTGATCCCAGTGCGCTGGAAGGTGCCGATGCTATTATCAATTTATCGGGTGAAAATGTTGCAGCCGAACGGTGGACGCCCGAATTTAAAGAACGGATTCGCAATAGCCGTATTCAATCCACCCGACTGATTGTCGATACAATTAATAAACTTAAACCATCTCCGCCCGTTCTTTTAAATGCTTCAGCGACGGGTTATTATGGAAATAGGGGGGAGGAATGGCTAACAGAAGCAAGTGTTAGCGGATCGGGATTTTTAGCTAAAGCTTGCGTTGATTGGGAAAACGAAGCTTTGCGTGCTCAACAAGCAGGCGTACGAGTGGCTCTATTGCGATTTGGCATGATATTGTCCTGCAAAGGGGGCGCGTTAAAAAAAATGCTAATGCCATTTAAACTGGGTTTGGGTGGCCCAATCGGTTCTGGAGAACAGTATATTAGTTGGATTGCCTTGGATGATGCGGCTAAAGCCATTGGATTTATTTTAGATAATGCGGGTTTGAGTGGACCGATCAATATTGTTTCGGCTGAACCCGTGACAAATTTAAAATTTACCGAGGCATTGGGAGATGCCTTGCATCGCCCCACTGTTTTGCGGATGCCGGCATTTATGGCAAGATTGGGATTTGGTGAGATTGTCGATGAGCTTTTATTGGCAAGCGAGCGTGTAAAACCGGAAAAGTTGATTCAAAGTGGGTTTGAGTTTCAGTTTCCGACTATACAAGATGCCCTTGCAGCAATTAAATAAATAGATAAAGTTTTACCACTGCCCACAGAGCGCATTAGGGTTCTAAACTTCTAATTCAACGCAAAGGCGCCAAGACGCAAAGAAAACAACGCACCCGTTGCTAAGCAACGGGTGCATCTTGCCAAAGTGGGCCCCAATTTGGGGTCCACTTTTAGCTAAAACTTTGCATCTTGGCGCCTTTGCGTTGAATTAGAAGTTTAGAACCCTAATGCTTTCTGTGCTCCCTGTGGACTCTTTGGTAATAACTTGTTTTTAGAACTTAAGAGCTATTTCGCCGCCAGCATAGGCAGACCCGTTAAAATCTTCATGATGAACATGATGGTTATGCCAGCTTGATACACGCAATCTGCCACCCCACGCATAGCCTACATGCGCATTGGCTGTCAGCCAGCTACATAAACTATAGATTGCAGCAAATTCAGTGCCGCCATTGCTATAACGCCATAAGGCTCGATTGAATTCCCCTTTTTTTCCGGCGCGGTATCGATCGCTAAAAATCCGTCCGGCCAAAGCAAATGACCAATTTTCATCCCATGTATAAACAAGCGATACGTTAACGGGGAATACAGCTGATAACAAAAGATTATCATAGATTTGCCAATCAAAGCCAAGGACCGGATACACGCGATCCAGCTTCATGCCGGTTTCTGCATAGATACCAACGTGAATACCCCAATCGGTGCAATATTGATAACGGCCCCACAAAAGAAGATCGTAGGTTGTATAGTCATTAAAATTCCACTTGTCTGCATCCAAGTTCAAAGCGGCGGAAAAAATCCAGCGCCAATCGCATAATCGGTGGGTAAAATAAGTGGCGGAAAATACAGCAGTATCGTAATCCTTTCGTTCAAAATAGGGGTTTTTATTCCAGTCTAGCCTTGTGTATTCATAGCTTAAGCCTAGCGTAACTCCTTCTTGATAACAATCGTTGTACCAAACAACCGTATCGAAATCTGCTTCAGCATGCGCGAAAATAATTCTACCATGCGCGCCGTCTGTGAGCTTAGCTCGACTGATGTAGTCGCCCGAACCTTTCAAAGTGAATTGAGTTAGGTCTTGTTCTGGAACACTGATTTGAAGGGAGCTTGTGTCATCCAGATCATATTCGGCTTTAAGGGAAGTTGAAGACAATAAAAGTCCTGCACATGTTAAAGCAATCCATTTTTTCACAGTGTACTCTCCGTTCGTTAAAATAGTATTGTATCAAGGAGCGGTTTTATCGAATTTTTTTATTATCGTCAATGGCTAAATCAAAAGTTTGATTTAGCTTCCCTGCATCCTTGCTAATTCGCGGATTTTATCCTTTGCATCGAGTGTCGACACAAACGTTATTGTGCGCCCGTCGACCTCTTTTTTGAGTGTGCAGAGATGATGATCCGCATATTTAGCTACTTGTGGAAAATGGGTGATGCATAACACTTGATGCCGCTGGCCGATCTCTTTCAGTTTTTCGCCAATGACATTGGCGGTTGTTCCTCCAATATTTGCATCGATTTCATCAAAGACAATTGTGGAGACATGTTCTTTGCCGGCAAGAAGGGCTTGCAAGGCCAATAAAATGCGGGAAAGTTCGCCGCCGCTGGCGCAGTCGCGCAGAGGCATTAAACGCTCGCCGGAATTGGCGGCCAGATAAAATTCAATTTTATCATCTCCATTGCGGGTGCGGTTTTGTGAAGAGACTGCAATTGAAAAATGCGCTTTAGGCATATTAAGCGCATGCAGTTGAGATGACATATTATTTTGGAGCACTGCAGCCGCTTTTTGTCGTTTGGCTGTTAAATTGGTTGCTAGGATATTATTTTTTTCGCTTTCAGTTTGAATCGATGCTTGTAAATCGGCCAACGTATCATCGACATTTTCAAGGGTATTTAATCGGGCTTGAGATTCTTTGATGTAGTTATCGATTTCAGTATAACTAGCTCCATATTTTCTTTTAAGCTTATGGATTAAGCTAAGGCGCTGTTCCACTTTTGCCATCCTTTCCGGATTTGCCTCTATTTGATTTGCATAGCGGCTTAATGTATAGGCAACTTCTTGAAGCTCAAGTAAGGCATTTTGAAAGGCCGAACCTGTTTCTGACATGCTCGAGTCGATTTTTAGAAAGCGATCCCAAGCCTGGCGCAGCCGGTAGCTTTGAGGTAAGATCCCTTGCTTTTCATGTGAAAGAGTGTGAATGATCTCATTGACTGATTGGGTAAGTTCATCAGCATGTGCCAGGAGTTGATATTCAGCAAAGAGCGTTTCTTCTTCATCCTCTTTAATATTAGCATCTTGCAGTTCTTCTAGCTCGATGCGGCAGACTTCGATCTCTCGTATTCGCTTTGATTGGTCCGACATCATTTGTTCCAATTCACGACGTAGAGACATTTCCAATGCATAGTTTTGAGCAAATTGCAAAACATCTGTTTCGAGTTCCGCATAGATATCTAAAATTTCACGATGTGAATCAAGGGAGAATAGGTGTTGATTAGCATGTTGGCCAACAAGCATAAGCAGCAATGAACCGATATCTTTTAATAAGCTTAGTTGCGCCATTTGATGGTTGATATAAACCCGACCCTTTCCCGTGGACGATATTTCACGCCGGATCAAAAGATCTTGCTCGCCTTCTAAAACGATGCCTGCCTTTTCTAACAGCAAATGTATTTTATTATCGGGCTCGATTTCAATTAAACACTCAACGATGCCACGGTCATGCCCTTTTCGAATAATGCTGGAATCTTTTCGATCTCCAGCTAAAAGGCTTAAAGCTTCCATAATCGCCGATTTGCCAGATCCTGTTTCTCCTGAAATAACATTTAAGCCATGGGAAAAATCGATGGTGCTGTCTTCGATAAGGATGATATTTTGTATGCGAAGTTGCTTTAACATGTTGATTTATGGATCATATGTTGAAGAGATGAGTTCTTTGAGGGATCCTTGTGAAATATCTTGCAAATAGCCTTGTTCATTCCATTCGGGAATTTTGAAGATGAGATTTTCATCTTCATATGCAATCGGCGTGATAATCAGATCGGGTTGATTGAAACGGTAAATCATCAATTTCGAGAAATCCAGGCTTGATGAATTGACCGCTTGAAGGTCTTTATTCATAGGCAGGACCATATTGAGATATTTGATGAGATCATTTTGCTGGTCGAAATTTAAAGTATACAATAACTGGCGGTGCTCAACTGCCATGCCGCGCACATCATTGTATCCAATATAACGTTCAGGTTTCGGCATTGTAAAAAGTGACGTGATATTCACAACCAGCAATAAGCCCATTGCAATCAGGACCATTATAGTTAAGTACATCAAATTGCGGTTGTTCATGGCATCCCTATAGATGTTTAAGATGCATTTTCCGCAAGAATTGCGTCAAGTGTTTTAAAATGGAGCTTGGCGACCGAGGTTAGAATCTCTTGACCATATTGGCGGACCAAAGCTTTGCCTGCTGCGATGGTTTGGGCTGAAGCGCCTTTTGGCAGACGCATTCCATAGGTTTCGCTCAGCTGAGCCAATCCTTCGAGGAATGTTTGCCTTGCAAGGATAGATGCCGCCGCAACGGCCATATCCTCTTCCGCGCGATGCCGTTGGTGCAGATCAAGGTCTAATTTTTTTCTTTTGAGAGCTGTAATAACAATACGTTCATCGGCAAATTGATCGATGATCACCGATGTGCATTGCGTTTTTTCACATAAATTCTCGATCGTTGTGGCATGTCCCCAAGCCAAGAGATGATTTAAATTTTTGAACTGCGCATAGAGTTCGTTGTATTTTTTTGGATTAATCTTAACGATATGATGGGAAAAATCGGCCCTGATAGTTTTTCCGATTTTAATGATCATCGCATCGTTAATTTTTTTTGAGTCTTTGACTCCTAATGTTTTTAATTTGGCTGAATCGCCTTTGTCTGCAAAAACGCCTGCGATGCATAAAGGTCCAAAAAAATCGCCTTTGCCCGATTCATCGATGCCGATGTGTGGAGGTTGATCAGGAGTTAATTCTTCATCATAGCCAAAAGAAAACGATTGGATGATTTCCGGTTCAAGATAAAACTCAATAAATGAGGCCATGTCTTTGCCCTGTACCATGAGCTTGCCGGAGTTGTAAAGAGTGCAGGAAACCCCTTTGGTTTTTGCCGAAAAAACTGTATGGGGAGGATGTGATATGGCAAACCCTTTTTGTTCGAGGTCGGCAAGCAGCTTGGGGGCTATTGTCAACGGAACAGTTTTGACGTAGGTGGAAGAAGGATTTTTATCATTCATGGTAAGAATCATATCGCAGTAGCAAAGTAAACGGCAATGATATTTTTTTGAACAGGCTTTTAGAGCACTAATGCCTTGAAAGGAAAGACGTTATTTAAGAGATAATGCTTAAACTATTACCATTCGAGACAATGATTTGATTGTCATAGAATTTTACAAAGTGCATCCCTCCTTCTCTCAGACTTTGATCCACAATGGTCTTCAATAATCTGCCTGTTGCCAAGCATGAAATATTTATTCTTTGATCGTCGCCTATACTAACAAGTTTATCATTTTGGATATCAAATGAACTGATTCTTGAACGATGATGGGCATCAAGAAGCGTGCTGCTACCATCTTCTATGTTCCATATTCTTAAAGTGCCATCATTAGATCCACTAATGACTTTGCCCATGCTTTCAATAATTTTTAAATGAATAACCGGTGCAGTATGCTCATTTAGAGAAATGACGTGGTTGCCGCTGCGGTCCCAAACCTGAAGGGTGTCATCGCACGATGCGCTTATGATATATTTTCCAAAAATTTTAATACGGGTGATTTTTTCTGAATGCAAATCTAATTCGTGCAAAACTTTATTGGTATTTAAATCCCAAATAGACACGATATATTTTGAATTATCCTCGTCTCCGCGTGTTACACCCGTTACGAGGAGGGAATCTTCATGATCAAAACAGTCAAGGATTTCATTATTGGCACTAAATTGCAGATCATTAATTTGTTTAATGATCTGAAGTTTATCGAGATTCCATAAACAAATACAGCCATCAGCACTGCCGCTTATAAGGATATCCCCAACGATTTGCATGTATTTTATCGGACGCATATGACCAATCAAAGTATCGATGAGTTTTCCAGTTTCTACATTTGCGATATTAATATCACAATCTTGCGAGGCAGTTATAAGCATATCTTTGTGAATGAGTATGGCATTAATTGAATTAGTATGATTTCTGTCAACTTTGGGAAGCATTTCTTTCGTTGCGAGATTCCATGTGCAGGTAGATCCTTCAGCGACGAGTCCCCCGATAGCAAGACGATCATAAAAAACAAAAGAGGAAGAAATCCATTCATATCGGTTTAAGCCATCAAGTTGCGTTTGAATGAGTCTTTGAGTGCTTTTATATTTAGGTGTTTCTTCATCTTCAGATGAACTTTCACTTTCTGAAACACTTTCATCTTCAGAAGACCTCTCTTCTTCCAGAGTGTTTTTAGTGATAATTTTCGTTAAGAATGCTGTGACTCGGACATAAGCATCAAAATAGTTTGGATTTACATGTCGTTGGCTTATTATTTTTTGGTATTCGTTATAAGAATCGGGATAAGTACTCTTTAATATTATTGACCATAAGGAATTATCTTTAGATAATTGATTCCAATGTTTGCTTATTAGATTAATTCCGCAAGCTAGATCAAAAGGTTTAAGATAAGACAAAATATTAATTTGAATTTCTTCTGGCATGCCATTTAAATCTAAAAAAAAAATATTTTTTGATGGACTTGCTGAACGATGGGTAACTTCCATAATATCTTCCGCATGTTAAATTATATAAAAGCTAAATCCTAATATTAAATATATTAAAAGTCAATTATTTCATAATAAATATCTCTGCAGCAATGTATTCAGATATCAATTATGGTAATGATGTTATAGCCATTGGCTAAGATAATCCGATCATTGTGCCATTTTATAAAATAATGTGTACTATGACAATAAATTTCTTTAGTGCTTTCGTTTATTAAAGACCCGGTCTCAATATTCCATATTTTTATAATGTTTCGATTGCTTAAGCAAATCAGCATATCGTGCTGAATATCAAATAAAAAATTATGTTTAAAATCTAAAAACAAATCAAATGCTTGAAAATCTCTTATACTCCCATTTTGTAAATGCCATGTTCTTACAGTGCCATTAGTAAAGGTACTTACAAAGTAATTTCCGATTCTTTTGAAATAAGTAGCGGAAACCAATGCAGTCGATTCTTTTTTCTCTAAAGTTTTTATATGTAGACCACATCGATCCCAAACCTCAATATTGTTATTAGGAGAAGAACTGACAATCTCTTTGCCTATAATTGTAATATTATTGATAACTGAATCCTGTTTTAATTGATGCAGACGTTGTCCATAGAAATCCCAAATGGATATGATATTGGAATTAATGTTTTTTTTTCCGCCTGTAACAATGATTGAATTGTCAAAATCAAAACAAGATATAGTTTCATCTTTTTCAAGTTCAAGTGTGTTGTTTTTGGTAATTAACTCAAAGGTATTTAGATTCCATAAAAAAATACATTTATGGAAATCGCAACTTGCTAAAATGTCACCTTGTATTTTCAAGCATTTTATAGCAACGGAATGACCCATTAAGGCCTTTATCATTTTTCCTGTTCGGATATTCCAGATTTTAATGATATGATCGTGCGATCCTGTTATAAGCATCCCTTTATGGATTGCTGTTGCGGAAATTGTGCTGTTGTGTCGGTCTGTTTCCTTAAATTGATTGACAAATATTCCTTTTTTAACGTCTACAACAGCAATTGTGCCGTTAGTTTTTCCTGCAAAGAGGAAACGGCCTAAAATAATCAAAGTTGATACAAGAAAACCACAATCAGAGGTCAAATTTGTAAGGTTAAAAGAGGATTGATTCAAACTCGTATATTTTTCTTTTAATTCAAGATCTGCAAAGAAGCTTAAAGCTTTTACATAGGTTTCAAAATAATTTGATAGATTTGATTTTTTTGAATTTTCTCTTTGTTCAGCATAATCACCGGGAAAAGTAGTTGTTAATGTCTGATCCCATAAGTAATTATGTTTAGATATCTTATTCCAATAATGATTTGTTAAGCCGATTCCATTAAGTAATTCAGAATGATTTAGATAAGATAAAATTTTAATTGCGATTTCGAAAGGCAGGCTATTTAAGTCATTTAAAACATTATTTGGATTTGAATCTGTTTCCATTGCCGAAGAATCGATGCTATTAGATCTAATAGATGGAAAAATATTTTCACTTTTTGACAGAAACCCAAAAGATCCCGATAGAGATGTCATGACATTTCCTACGAATTAATTTTAAAAAAGAAATTATCTGCGCTTGAGGATAAAATAATATCAGTATCAATTTCAATGCTATTGTTAATCTCAAAGACTTGCAACTTGCGTGAATTAGGGCATAAGGCTTACACTAGCGATGCATTAAGAGGGAGTCTCGAATGATGAATAGAAGTGATGTCGCACAGGCTATCGGTGACGTGTTTAAGCAGCGCAGAAAGGAATTAAATATGTCTCTTAAAGAAGTTGAAAATGCAACTTCTATTAGGCTCGCATATCTTCAAGCCATTGAAGATGGGGAAATGAAGAAGTTGATTTCTCCGATCTATGCACAGGGGTTTGTCAAGCAATATGCTTCTTTTTTAGGAGTGGATGGAGAGCAAATCATCAAAGACCATCCTGATATTTTCACGCGGCCAGGCTTGCAAGATTTTTCCTATGGTATCGGCACACTTGAAATGAGGGGAAATCCAGGGGGTAATATTAAATGGCTCCCCAATGCTCTGTGGTTGTCTGCTTTTATCCTTGTCTTAATTGCGGCTTGGTTTTTAGCGCGCATGTTCGAGGTTATTTAGTAAACAGAATGTGATATAGGCTTAGTCCGTGCGCTGGGGCTGTGGGGCCTGCCATAGTGCGGTCTAAGCTTTTCAAAATCGTCAAAACATGATCTGCTGCCATCTTGTTTTCTCCTACTGCAGCGAGTGTTCCTACAATATTACGCACCATTTTGTATAAAAAATGATTTCCTTTCACAATGATTTGAATTCTTTGATGGGGTTGTGGACAAACATCTATTTGCAGCACTTTGCGGACGTGGCTGGCATACGCTTCATTTTTTTTCATATTGCAAAAAGCTGAAAAATCGTGTTGCCCGATCAAAAAGTTTGCAGCTTTTTGCATTAAGCTGCATTCAAGGAGCAGGGGAATATGCCATGAGTAAAGCCGTTGCTGCGGCATCTGATAACGGTCATTGCAAATCCAGTAATGATACTCTTTTGAAAGACAGTCGAGCGTGGGATGAAAATTGGGGGAAACCTCTTCGGCCAATCTAACAACGATATCAGAGGGCAATAAGCTGTTAAGACTGTGCTGCAGACGTGCTAAATCTATAAAAGACTTGGAAGAGGTAAAATTGATGACTTGACCATCGGCGTGAACGCCGGCATCCGTTCGGCTGGCAGCTTGGAGATTAATTTCTTCCTGTAGAATTTGTTTTAAGACGCTTTGCAACGCAGTCTCAATGCTTGCTCCTTCCTGTGTTTTTTGCCAGCCCAAATAATGAGTGCCATCGTATGCCACGGTTAATTTGATGTTAACCATGATTAGAAACCGGTTAACGCTTGTATTGGAGTTTCGCGCATCAACATAAACTGTAAAACCCCTTCCATAAATCTTTGGATGGCGATCATCACTAAGATCATCGCAAATAACCGTTCGCTGGCAAGGAGGCCGTTTTTTTTAAGAATCTTTTGAAGCCAAGGAGCAAACATAAAGATCACGCAGGCCGACATCCAAGCCACTAAAATAGCTGTCAGCATCAATGGCTTGCAGGTCTCCATGTGTGCATATAACATGATAGTAGCTAGAAGGGAAGGTCCCGCGATCCAGGGGATAGCAAGCGGAATGATAAAAGGTTCCCCTTCTGGTAAATTGAGGTGAAGAGAGTTGGGAATGGGAAATAAAATTTTGATGGCAATAAGGAAAAGGATCACACCTGAAGCTAGCCTTACAGCGGGTTCGCTCAAATCGAGAAAATAGAAAATAAATTCGCCGAGGTAATTAAATATGAGCATAACAAGCAAGGCGATTAAGAGATCGCGAAAGATGATGATTTTACTCCGTTTTGGGCTAAGATTTTTCGTCAGATCCAAATAGGAGGAGATATGTCCGATCGGATCCATAATGAAAAAGAGAGTCAAAATGACATTTAATAACGTAGGATGCCCCATTAGACACCTCCGAACGTTGTTTGGTCGAGAAACATATGGACTCCTTTAACAAGCATTTCAACAGCCATCATCATCAGGAGCAATCCCATTAATTGTTCGAGTGCCAGCATGCCCCGCCTTCCGATGGCTCGTTGGAGATAAGGAGCCGTCCACAATATTGCCAAAATCCCAATCCAGGCAATCAAAATGGCGGATGAGATATACAGGCTATTTTGAATTAGATTTGATTTAAGCATGATGATAGTGAGTAATCCCGCCCCCGATAAAAGAGGGATAGCGATAGGTACGATGAAGGGCTCTTGTTTAAGGGCTGAGTGTTCGGGGGATTCCATCAGAGCAAAAATCATGTGAAGTGAAATCAGGAACAAAAGGATTCCGCCGCAAGCGGTAATTGCGTAGGTTTTAACATTTAATAACGTTAAAAAAGGTTCTCCAAGATATTGGAAGAATACGGCGATGAGCAAAGCAAACAATCCTTCCCGTAACATGATCTGTTTTTGCCTTTTAAAATCAAACCCCTTCACCAGAGAAAGAATTGTCGGTGAATTTCCTATTGGATTTGTGACAAGGAAAAAGGTTAATGCAAGTGAAAATAATGATTCCATAAATTGATGAAAAAGGGGTCTCCTATACTTTGTTAAGGCAAGATGGCTGTTTAAAATCATCTCTAGGCATATGATAAGACTTTAAATCTATCAAGCCTAAATAAACACCTGTTGCTGCTGAGCTGACGATGCTGAGCAGAGGATGTAAAAAAGATAATAAAATTGAAGCTATAATAGCGATATTTGCCAATTGAGGATAACGTTGATTCCATTGATCAATTTGCAGTTTAACTCTTTCTGTTGCCTTTCCAGATAATAGATGCAGGATTATTCGCGTTGCAAATAAAGTTCCTCCTAAAATGAATAAAGGGGGAGCTGCGCACGCAAAAAAGAAATACTTGGCTGCAATGCCTAATGTGACACAGATTGTTATGGGTGTAATGCTTTCTACAAGCGAAATTTTACACACTTTCCATCCGTGCCAGAAATAGGGAGCTGCTTTATCTTTTAGATCAGAAAAATTAAATCCAGATAAGGGATCATTAACCTGGCGTGGTGCTTGCATAAATATTATGAGGCTAACATGATGTGTACATCATTTTAAATATAATTAGATAAATTTCAAGCTAAAAATAAATTATTGATAAATACATACTAAAAGTGAATAAAAATTTTTTATCTAAATTGACATTATTACATATGATAACCACAGAGAACAGAAGGGCATCTCTGTTCTCTGTGGGGTTATAACTTGTCCTATTCAGGTTACCCTTCAGCGGCAACTATAAATTCAGGACGTTTTAAGTTATAATAATCGATATAGGCTTGTGGATCGCCAACACCATTCTCATTTATAAAATTAATCAAATCGGTATAAATTGCAGCAATCGCCGTATAAAAATCAGCAGCTTTTTGCCCAGGTATGGCCGCTTCGACGGAGGTCAATACATTGGAAATCACCCCAATTTGAGCTAAGGCAGCTTGTTCGTCTAAATTGCTTTGCAATACTGAAGCAAAAGCATTTTGAAGATTAACTCCTGAATTTCCAAATGCTGTTGCAATCTGTTGGGCCGCTTGAATAGTCGATAACAGTGCCACTGCAGCTGCTTTTTGAACGGGATCGTTAAAATCTAAGGTTGCTAGTTCCTGGACTTGGTAATCGATTAAAGTCAATACATCATTATTATAATTTGCAGATGGCGGCGGAGTCGGTGCTGCTAGACCTTTTTGAATGATAGTTGGGCGTATCACATTTGTCCAATTTGATACGATAGCATTAGGATCCAGATGCCTAACAAGGTCTATCAATGCATTTTGAGCTGTGTATTGAGTTTGCAGATTTCCATAATAATCAACAAATCCTGAACCTAGCGTAAACGCTTGTGCGCTGTACAGATAAAGCGAGTAGTATCCAAGTCCTTGGAGAGCCAATAGTTCGCCTTGACCCGAAGCAACCAAGGGAGATGCTGTTATTAATGCGTTATATAAAGCTGTTGCAGCTATACTGATCTGTTGATTTTGACTTTGGACGATATTTGATATCGTGGATTGAATAACGCTCGGATTAGGAAAGAGTGCATTCAATTCCTGCTGAAGCGTGAGATATAAATTATCGACCGGTGAAATGGGCGTTGTAGAATGGATTGTAGCCGTCAACGATAGAATTGCAACACAAAAAAGGATCATGGCTTTCGTAAAAAATTGCATATTTTCTCCTGTTTAAGTTTTTACAAGGCTTATTGAACAATTTAAAAAAATAATATTTTTTAGGCTAAGAAAAATAACAATTATTTAGACCAGCGGTGACGAGAAAAACAATAGGCTTTTTCTTCAAATGAAAGACCATTCCAATCGTCCTCTTTTATTTCATCGCCATTAATATCTGATATTTTTAATTTCGGCATGGGAAAATCCAATTTGTCTCGTTGAGAATAGATGGTCTGAACGATATCGCTGGAAAAAGGTTCAAAGGGATAGGTGACTTTAATCGTTAATTGCGTTTTGAGAAACATTTCAGCGATTTCATTAATGACTGCTTGTTGTTGAGCTGTTTTTTCTATCTGGGTAGCAAATAAAAAGTCTGATTGGATGAAACCAAGAAATGGAATCGGACATAATTCTAAATCTCTTATATAATTTCGATAATTCTTGTAATTTTTTTGATGTTTAAATAAATACTCGAGCTTAGCGATGGTTGCTCGGTTTTCAGCATCAAGCCCCTCAAAAATGGATGTTAAACGAGCAATCTCTTGACGGCTGACTATGCTTGAAACCACGTAAGCTAAATGCAGATTGGGACATGGTTTTAATGTCCACCGAACACCCAAAGTTAAGATGACTTTTAAAATCTCTGTTGCTTGTTTGCGATTCTTAGCTAAAAGAATCTTGTGAACAAATAGATCGCTAAAAAAATTAAAAAAATCGATCATTTTTTTTCTGGCATCTTCGGTTGCGCAGGGTGGGGACAATTCTTGCGTTTTAGAATCGCATTCACACAAAAATGCAGATAATTCAGGCGATTCTCGAAATTTAGAACCGGTGCGTTTCTTTTTTTCTATATTTTCTTCAAGATTCTTTTTTATAGGTTCCATATATTTTGTGTATTGGGGGCACACTTCTTCGACAGAAATATTCCTGAAAAGTCGCACGCATTCCATATTGCAGTCACTGATGATTGCCTGTAATATTTGAGGAGATAATTTTTTTGAAAATAATAAATTAAAAGCATCTTTTATCAAGGGTTTTTTATTAAGTTCAAATTCCTTTCTTGAAAGAAAATTGATAGGAGGTGCCAGCCTATACAATTCAATTTTTAAAAGTTTAAAGCTAGGTGAGCAGTACAAAATCCATTTAGCTAATTTTTTGAGATCGTAAAGAACGTCTGCCAATTTATTAGGGTTATCTCTATAATCTAGTGTGATACCAGTTATCATAACAGGTAATAAAAGTTTTCGATGATAATAAGCTAGCGAAGTTTTTAGATGATTATTTAATATTTCTTTCCAGATGTCCTCACGCGCTTTCCCATGTTTGAATGGAGTGGTTGTCACGGTAGATTGAACGGGCATTCTTCTTTCGGCTTGAAAGGCGGGAAAGAGAGAAGCAAGAGTTATTGTTTTTATATAATCTAGAATTTTAATTGTATTTTCGGTAGCAAGCTTATTTGTGTCTGCTAGAATTTCGGCTGTGTTTAATGGATCCTTTATTTCTGAATTTTTAAAAATAGGATTTTGGTTAATTTCTTTTATTAAATCCTGATGTTTTTTAAGCAAAGTAAAATAATAGATTCTTTTATTAAAATTGGATGATTGAGATAATAAAACTGTAAAAGATTTTTTTCTAACAGTTTGAAAAGCTTTTTCAAAGGATATTTTTTTTTTGAGTCTTAATTCGCTGGCTTCAAAACAATGCAATTGATAGACAATCCGGTAAGCAAAAAGGGGATTGTCTAGTCTTTCATGGAAAAGCTCAAGGATATTTCCATCAGGATTTTTTTTTAAAAATTCGTTAGCTCTTGCTCGTTTTTCGGGGAATGCATGAAATATAAATTGATAGGTATTTAAGGCTGTCTTCCAATAGTTATCATATCCCAATGAAAACATTCTATGAATGTCATCGAAGAGGAAAGAGATATTTTCTCCGATTAAAAAATACATCCAATGACAAATCTCAGCCAAACCTTTGCAGTCCGATTTAATGGCTGTTTCCATGTATAGATTGCGAGTCAATTGTCTAAATAATTTGATTCTGAACCGTTCAATTTCTTTATGGTTTTTCGTGGGGCATTCTTCAGAGCGATCATATTGAGACGCATATTCCTTAAATAATCGAGACAATAAATTCTCGTTTGTGTTATTTACAATTAAGTTTCGCCAATCAGTTCCACTTTCATTAAAAAAATCGAGAATTTTTACAGAAGAAGAGGACAAATCACTAAACATTGCGATCTCCCAATAACATTAGAGTTTAATTACTAAACGTTAGGTTACTTATAATTTTAATAAGCAAACACAATATATTATTCAAATTTCAAAGTACTTATAATTGAAATTTGAGTCAAAATTTATTTATCAGATTCTGCAATTATTTCTGACCACAATGCTTCCATTTGGTTCGTTTGTAGGTCAATTAAATCGTGTAATATTACAAAACAATCATCATTTTTATTAAAAGCATCATTGGTCCAATTAGCCGACCCATTCACAAGAATTTTTCCATCAATATATAAAAATTTATGATGCAAAAGTCCGTTTCCACTTTTAAAGTATAAGGGTATCTTATTTTGTTTTAGATATTTAGCGATCTTAGCATTGGCGCCTTTGCCAGCGTAACGATCCATGACAATTTCAACCTTTACCCCCCGTTTAACGCTTGCCACAATCGCTTTAGCAAAATCCATGCGCGTCCAAGTGAACATGGCTACCCGCACGGTTTTTTGGGCGTTATCGATTAATTTTTTTATGCGTACATAGGCCTTATCATTATCGGGTAGAAACCATAATTCCAAAGGTTGACCCGCAAAGATAAATTTTTGTTCGGGTATCGGCATACAACGCCCTTCTTCTACCATCCCTTGGCTTTTTTGTGTAATGATCGTGGCAAACGGCTGACTGTGCAGGCCTAATACCAGATTGGCATGCATGCGCAATGATTCAGTCGTCATGTTAGCTGAGCCAAGCAAGGTCACTGCTTCGTCGATGACGAGAATTTTCATATGCATACGTCCCAATCCAAAGCGTTTGAGGACTTCAATGTTTGGTTCGAGCTTCCGCTCGATAAAAGGGGTGACATTGCCATCGACGATGACTTTGACGTTTATGCCCTCTTCAGCTTTTAGACATAAGGCGTTGATGATACCCTCGTCGGTTAAGGCATAGACAATCAATAAAACAGATTTATTAGCTTGCTGAATTGCTTGAATAAACGTTTGATGCAAATCATTTCGGTTTTGATTGGCATAAAGAGTAGGCGGATGATTAGAAGAAGGAAGTTCTACTTTAACAAGTGTTTCCGATGCCCAGTAAAATGAAAGTAAAATCAGCATTGAGAATAGGCTGAGGATGACTTTTCGCAAGAACTTCATTGGTAGAGAAGGTTGAGATCTTTTTCTTTTCATGTGAGTGCATGAATATGAGTTAATTGATTGTCGATTAGAAGGGCTAGCAGCCCTGTATAGCGAAGCTTAACTTCATCATTGCGCACAGCGATTGACAATGCTTTTTTGGTGCCGACCAGCACGACGAGTTTTTTGCCTCGGGTGATGCCTGTATAAACAAGATTGCGATGAAGAAGTTTGTAATGCGTTGTGTGGATGGGCATGACAATGCATGGATATTCGCTGCCTTGGTATTTATGGACAGAGACTGCATAAGCCAAGATCAGTTCATCCAAATCGTTATATTCATAGACAACCTCACGCTCTTCGATTTGAACAACGACCTCTTGCTCGACAGGATCAATTTTTTTTATGATTCCAATCTCTCCATTAAACACTTTCCGCTTATAATCATTGCGCGTCTGCATGACCTTATCACCGACAAGAAAGCGGCTGTTTCCACGCATCAAAAAATTTGATTTTGGGTTAAGAATCTCTTGCAGTTTAGCATTGAGGTTTTCCGTTCCAATCTCTCCGCGCTTCATCGGTGCAAGCACTTGTATTTCATTGATTGGATTCAATCCATACTTTTTTGGCAGCCTTTGGGACACTAGAGCAATGATATTTTTAAGCACTTCAGCAGGGTCTTCCGCTTCAAGAAAAAAAAAGTCCCCATCCTGAGTATGTTGAAGATCGGGCATCAGCCCCTTATTGATCCGATGGGCATTCGTAATAATGCGTGAACCCGCTGCTTGCCTAAAAATTTCTCCAAGAATTGTAACCGGCACCGTTTTGGAAGCAATGATGTCTTTCAAGACATTGCCAGGACCTACGCTGGGAAGTTGGTTGATATCGCCTACAAAAATAACACGGGAGGAATTAGGAATGGCTTTTAAAAGGCTGTACATCAGAAATGTATCTATCATGCTGGCTTCATCTATAATCAATAAATCGCATTCCAGCGGATTAGTTCGATTGCGTTTAAAGCCGCCGGCTTTGAAATCATATTCGAGCAAACTATGGATTGTTGCAGCCTTATATCCTGTGAGCTCACTCATCCGCTTGGCAGCGCGTCCCGTGGGAGCGCAGAGAATGATCAGATCGGTCAGTTTTTGTGTAATCCCCAAGATAGCCTTGGTAATCGTGCTTTTTCCTGTTCCGGGGCCGCCGGTGATGACTTGAATTTTTTCGGTCAAAGCGGTTTTGACTGCTTGGATTTGATTGACGGCTAAGGAAATTTTCAAACGTTCTTGAATCCAATCCAACGCTTTGTCGGTATCGACGTTTCGGAGATTGCTGGTATAACGCGACAGACGCTCAAGTTCTTTGACAACACCTGTTTCGGCTGTAAAAAGCGCTTTAAGCCAAACGAACGCGCGTAAAGACCCTTCATATCCTATATCCAGTTGAACGATCCGGCTTTCTTCGTGCAAAATGCCCATCCGATCTTTAATAAAATCAGAAGGGATCTCTAACAATTCCTGAGCAGTTTTTAGGAATTCATCGACCGGAAAGCACACATGACCGTCATCAGCGAGGTGCGAGAGGACATATTCGATCCCAGCATCTGTGCGTTGAGGCGACTCCTTGGCAATGCCAAGTTTTTGCGCCAAATGATCGGCAGTTTTAAAGCCAACCCCGGTGATTTGTCGAGCAAGGAGATATGGATTTGATTTGACAGTTTCAATGCTTTTTTTTCCAAAAGCCTTGAAAATTTTCTGCGCAAAAGCAGGTGTGATGCCGTGGCCTTGCAAAAAGACCATCACATCGCGTACGGATTTTTGATCTTGCCAACAGCTAATGATTTTTTCTGCCCGTTTAGGACCAATGCCTGAGACATTTTTCAGGCGTTCAGGGAACTTATCGATAATATTTAAAGTTTCCGAGCCGAATTGATCGACAATCTTTTTTGCATAAGCCTGTCCAATCCCTTTAATGAGACCTGAGCCCAAATATTTTTCAATGCCCACAACATCAGCAGGGGATTCTTGCTGATATTCAGTCACTGAAAACTGAGAGCCATGGATTAAATGCCTTTTCCACTCACCCTTGCAGCGCACCGTTTCACCTGGTTGAAGGGTGGGCATAAGACCTACAATGCAAATGAGTTCTGTTCGTTTAGGAGCTTTCAATTGCGCAACAGTATATCCATTTTCAGGATTTTGATAGGTAATTCTTTCGATATATCCGTAAATCTCTTCCATAAGCACAGGATAGTAGCAAGGGAGGCCCTTCGTAAACAAGTTGAAAATGAAGATAAATTTATAAAGAAGTTGAAGAATTAATCCATGCGTGCCACAAGAAGATTAAGAACTAACTCGCCTTACGCACCGAGAATGACACTCTCGGTGCGTAAGGCGAGTTAGAAAGTTGTGATGTTTTATAAGCCTCGGATAAGGGGGAATCATGAAATATCTAATGCCATTATGGGTTTTAATCATCCCGCTGAGCTCAAGCTCAGCACAGGCAGCTGAAGATCGAGCCTATCAAGAATATGATGCGGAGTCGAATAATCAAGATACGGAAGTGTGGTCGGATGCAGATAATGATGAGAACTATAATAGGTATTATTGGCATTGTCAGAATTGCAGATTTTACATCCAACAAGATTTTAGAGACGAACCACCTGAATTTGAAAGAGTGGAACGAGAGACAGCAACTTGGCCTGGTAAAAGAGAAGATGCTGCGGATTTCCTATTACGTTAAATCCTTTACTGCCGTTAACGGGCACGGGCGCGAAAACGGCAATCAAGATTCTTCACTAGATTCCGTCTCATAAGTCGAAAGCAATGAAAGACCATGCGTTGATTCCCCCACGACCAGGCCTTTTCCTTTGACTTCCAGCAAATACACAATTGTTTTAGGCGTGATCGATCGTCGATCAATAATCTTAATTTCACTACTTTCGTTGATTTGTTGAAGGCGAGTATTCATCATCCGTTTCAAAAACCATGAAGCAATAAAAATTAAGGCGACGATCAATCCTAAAGAAAAGAGCATATTAATAAAGTCCCGCATAAAATGATCTTCTGGAGAAGCCTGATCATTTTTAAGCTCTTCAAGAGAGAAATGCTCGTTTCCTTTTTGCGGCAGATGATCCGGCAAAACAGATGGCGTTTCCATCTGTTCAACAGGTAGCTCAGCAGGCATTTCTATTGAATGTTGTGTATGTTCAATGGATTGTGCGTAACTTGACGATATGCTTACAGATAAAGCAATAAGTAAAAATAAGCTAAATCGTTTCATCATGATTCTTTTTGTTATGATCGTATTTAACTTGATACCTTAATACTTTTACATTTTTTTTAAAAATTATTTGTGATCCGAACTTGTAAGAAGATGATAAATTGGTCTAAATTATTGTATGAAAACGATTTCTGTGTTATTTATAATTCTACAATATAGATTAAAGAAGTTCGTATGAAAGGGATCATTGCTCTCGATATCGACGGTACAATTACCACAGAGTGCCATGAAATATCTCCTGAAGTGATTGCTTATTTCAATTCTTTAGCGGTCGCAGGCTGGCGGTTTATTTTTATTACTGGACGGACTTTTCAATGGGGTTTTGATGTCGTCCGCTTAATGCCCTTTCCATGCCACTTCGCTGTACAAAATGGCGCCATTATTTTTTCTATGCCGGAACAAAAAATTGTCGCCAAAAAATACATCACAAGCTCCATTTTCCCTTTAATGGAAAAAATTTGCGATGGCGAACCGAGCGACTTTGTAGTATTTGCAGGATATGAATACGATGACAAATGCTTTTTTCGTCCGCGTCATTTTGAGGCTTCCCTGCTCGATTACATCCATCAAAGGGCTGCAGCATTAAAGGAAGTATGGATTCCTTTGAATTCCTATTCCGAATTACCTTTATTAGAATTTGCATCGGTCAAATGTTTTGGACAGCATGAATCTGCTATCAGGATCGCCCAAAGGATCGAAGAGCTATTGGGCTTGCATGTTCCCTTGATCCGCGATCCATTTAACCACTTTTTCTATGTCATCCAAGCCACCCATCCGCAAACCAATAAAGGGGCGGTTGTTAAAGATTTCAAAAATATGTCCGGCATTTCCGGTCCGGTCATTGCCGCAGGAGATGATAATAATGATATTTCGATGCTTGAAATGGCGGATGTAAAAATTGTCATGCAAACAGCGCCTCAGCCGATGCTCTTAATGGCTGATTTAATTGCGCCGCCTGCAGTTGAAAATGGGATTATTCAAGGGCTGGAGCAGGCGATTATGAGGTGCCGATGAGTGAAAATTTTTCCTATCCTTTAGCTACTGTTGGAGGATTGATTGTCGCGCCCGATGGCGATATCCTTGTTGTAAAATCGAAAAAATGGATAGACTGTTATGCGTTGCCTGGAGGAAAAATTGAACTGGGGGAAACGCGCGAGCAAGCTTTCATACGCGAAATCAAAGAAGAAACTAATCTAAGGGTAGCAAATGTGACATATGTCATGGCCCAAGATTCCATTTTTTCCCCTCAATTTTGGAAGCCGAGCCATTTTATCATGCATGACTTTGTAGCTCAATTAGCCTCGGGCTGCTCAAAAAACGATGTGATTTTAAATGATGAAGCCGATGATTACTTATGGAAAGGGGCGCAAGAATTGAAGCAAATGCCTTTAAATAAAGAAGCTTATGTTTTGCTTGATTGGTACATAAAGAATGGTAAACACGGATGACAGCAATTATCGGCATAGAAAATCTTAAAGTCATTTGTATAATTGGCTGCAACCCTTCAGAATGGCTTCAAGAACAAGAAATTTTTATAGATTTAAAAGTAGAAACAGATATTTCCCTGTGCGTCTCTTCTCAACAGATAAAAGATACAATCGATTATGATGCTTTAGCGGCCTTATGCTCGGCATTGGCTATTAACAATCGTTATAAATTGCTCGAAGCTTTGGCATGGGACATTGTCCATAAAATTTTAGAAAATGGCAATGTGCAATGGTGTTGGACAAGGATTAAAAAGCCGCAAGCCATTCCTGCTGCACAGTATTCTATGGTCGAGTTTCAAAAAAGGAAGCCGTGATGCCTTGGACATTAGTGACCGGAGGTGCAAAAGGGGTAGGTGCTGAGATTTGCCGCCAACTTGCAGCTCAAGGGCATGATCTTGTTATCCAGTATAAGACCAGCCGCATTGACGCCGATAATGTTGCAAAAGCATGCAAAGCCCTGGGAAGGCAAACTCAAACGATCCATGGATGCTTTGACAGCAGAGAGAGTACTTTAACCTTTGTGGAACAGTATATCCAAAAATTTCCAGAAACGCAAAATCTCGTTAATAACGTCGGCAATTATCTGATTAAATCTGCCCTCGACACCCCTCTTGATCAGTGGTATGACTTGTTTCAAAACAATTTGCATGCGCCCTTTATTCTTTCCCGCGGATTATCCGATTCTATCAAAACATGCCGTGGGGCAATCATCAATATGGGTATCGCCGGTTTAAATCGTGCGGATGCTAGCTCATCGGCCTATACCTGTGCAAAAATGGGTTTGCTGGCTTTAACAAAAGCATTGGCGAAAGAATTGGCTTCATTTCAAGTCAATGTCAACATGGTTTCTCCGGGGTACATAGAAACTTCTGTTGATTTGCCTGATGATATGAGCGGTTTGCCGATGGGCCGTCCCACTGCTGTTGCAGAAGTTGCAGAGTTGATTGCTTATTTATTGAGCCCTGGTGCAAAATATATCACTGGGCAAAATATTGAAATTGCGGGAGGCGTTCGGCTTTAGGCTATTTTAATTACCATTGTGGTTAAACAAAATATAATATTAGACTTTTGATGATTCGTAAATTAATTGAAATGGCTATTGCAGCCGGCCGCAAAAGGCAAAGCCAGCAAACTTCACTCATTCATCATCATTACCGCTCCTCCGAAGAAGATTGCCAGGATTCCATTCCACTGGTCGAAAATTATTTATTCGCTTTGGCTTTGTTTCGAAGCAGAGCCATCGAATCTATCTCCGAAGGCAAAAGTATTTTAGAACGCCTTCTCTATTTTCAAAATGTGCAAGCAGGGGATAGCCGTGGTAATTTTCCGGTTTATTTGCACGATTACCCCACGTGCCATGATTGGTATGCAGGCATTGCAGTGCTGGCTCCTCTTTATTGGATATTGGCTCAATTCCACCATATCTTAGGTCAAGGGCTGAAAGCTCGCACAGAGTCAGCAGTAAGAGAGCTTTTGCAATATGTTGAAGGAGCGCACAAAAAAAAAGCGCTCCCTTTTTTATGCGCTTTAAAAGCTGCAAGCGCCATTAAAGCTTTTGGCATGTATTGGCAGGATGCAGCGCAGGTAGCTCGTGCTGAGGAGTGGTTGGAGACATTATCGAAAGAAGATAAGCGGATGTGGCTGGGTTGCCCTGCTGCCATCGGTGAAGTTTTAGCTGCGCTTCAAATGAGCTATTCCTCTCTATCAAAAAGCCCTTGGCATCCATTATGGAACGATTTGGTGACAACCTGGCATCAACCATCAGGTGCATTTGCAGGGCCATCCTCAAAAGAATTTCAAATGGGATTGGAACCGCAAGCCACTCTTTATGATTTATACATGGGACTGTTAAGCGGCGGCTTCTCGTTCAGAGTGCTTCAAGATTCCATTTTCCACTTGCAAGGGGCCCTTATTCAACCTTTTGAAGAACAATTGCCGGATGTTCAACTTCCCTTTTATAGTGATTCCCTTATATCTAAGGACACGTATGCTTTATCGTTGCTTAATCGCAGCGAAGGATGGAATAAAGCCTCTGATCCAGGTTTCCATCCTTTTCGTCTAGTGTGGGGAACACCCCAAAGGGTGCATAGCTTGGTTTGCCAAGGTGGGAACTGCCGTACTTCGGCCTTTACCAAAGAACGGGATGGTGCAGCCCTTCATTTTATTTTAGGTGAACCTATCGAGAGCGAAGATCGGGAAAAATTGCGGGAAACGCTTTTTTTCCTTGATCTGGATGATGACCATTTGATTACTGTAGCAGGCATTCCCGCCACAACATTTCGTTTAGAAGAACCTATTGTGATTACTACTCCAACATTAAAGATAACCTTGCAGTTTGCTATTGAGGAAGGGGAGGGTCAATTCATGGGTCATATCATGAAAGGCAATCGACCCGCGCAAATTAATTTAAAAGGAAGCCACCGTCGCCACGCATATGATTGGCAGATTTTTTTACGAACAGTCCGACGCTCACCACATCTAAAGTTGCGCGCTTCTGTGAGCTTGGATGAATTATCACAAACATGAGCACTATGATCCGACTGTGGACATCTGTTTTTATTGCCGTTATTTTGAGCGGTTGTTGCCACGATCCCAATCGGGAAATAAAACGGATCTTATCGCATCCTGATGTTACTCTCATATCTTCCCCTTCACCCTACTTTTTGATCATACTTGTCGATGCCAGACAGTTGGATTACACATCGACCAAAGCTTGTTTGCGTTCTCTAGTCAAACATCCAAGCGATGGTAGCAAAAACAGCGATGTGGGGCATGCGTGGATCTATTTAAAAGGAGAGTTCGACGGACTACCCTACGAATTAGAAGGGGGGCAAACCGGGGAATTGGGTCTTTATCAGCCAAAATATTTTGAAGGGATCATGAATTATGTTGATTTTGGCTATTCACATCCAAGTCAAATTGAAAGAGCAAGTCCACGCTTCGAGCCAAATCCCGTGAAATATCTTTGGGAAGATTTGAATGATGGTTATTTTCAAAAAGGATCCGGAGGCCACCGCCCGACATTTGCGATAAAAGTGGAGTTAACCTCCCAGCAATTTGATGATATTTTGGCGTTTATATCCCACTATTCATTTGAAAGGTATTCGCTTGTGCAGCATCAATGTTGCTCCTTTGTGATCGATGTGGCAGCTTTGGCAGGTTTGGAGCTTGATGCAACGATAACAATGCCTATAGATCCTTTTGTAAGCATAGGAGGGGATCAAATACGCCTATGGACAGATCCTTGTTATTCCCAGCTGCATTTTTTATGTCCTGAGAGGCTCGAATATAGCATGCTTGCAGCTGCCCAAGAAGGTCGAACTACATCTGCTTTAAATTGGTATCTAAGGTATCGTTCATGTTCGCTTAACGAGAAATGCTATCAGGCATATGATGATCTTAAATGTTTTCCAGCTAGGTTTTATCGTTTTTGGCAATTTAACCACTGAGATTATTTGCCGGATAGTAGTTGGATTTTTGAACGATATTTTGCCAATAATTCTTTAAAAACCTCATCCGGATTTTCTTCGCCATTTACGCTGTCTAAAACGTTCTTTTGGCGGTAGTAGTCTATCAAGGGTTCAGTTTGTTGATGGTAGACTTTCAATCGTTCCCGCACAACTTCCGCTCTGTCGTCGCTGCGTTGAACAAGTTCGCCGCCGCATTTATCGCATGTTCCCTCAGTTTTTGGTGGAGAAAAGTAGCGATTATATACACTGCCGCATTGCTTGCAGCTTAGCCTACCCTCGATCCTTTTGAAAATGACATCATCGGAGGCTTCCAGGTTTAAAACAATCAAACGATCTTGTTTGGTCAAATGTTTGTCAAGGGCTTCGGCTTGCGGAATAGTGCGTGGAAAACCGTCCAAAAGATATCCTTTAGAACAATCGGGCTGTGCCACTCGGGCGAATAGCATATCTAAAACAAGCGAATCGGGCACAAGGTTCCCAGTATTGATATATGATTTGGCTTTGCGGCCAAGGCCGGTATTTTTACTGATATTTTCTCTGAAAAGATCACCTGTAGAGATATGTGGAAAACCTAATTCTTTGGATAATCGGACCGCTTGAGTGCCTTTTCCAGAACCGGGAGGACCCATGAGGATGATAACATCGCGCGTGGTAGGTTCATTTGTTCCCGAAGCAAAAGCGCACAGTCCTAAAGATGATATAAACATGCAAATTCCAAGAATGAGTGATTTCATTTATGAATCCTAAATTAACATCAAAAGGCATTATTTTAGCTGTTTTTTTACGCTGTTGCAAGTGTTAAATAACAGGATCAGGGATCTGATAACGATTTGTAAGTGCATCCAATCCTCTATAACCTAGATCGACATTGACTGGATCGTAGATTTTAGCTCTAACTAGCGGTGCATTCTTAGCTGCGCTTCTCGCCATCTTTCTAAAAATGAAGTTAACGATGGGCCTAATCAGCCATCCAAATAACTTTCCTAATAGGCTATGGTCGAGCCACTCCATGATTTTCTTTTTACGTGCATTTTCCAGAATTTCAGCCGGCAAATCTTTTTCAATAGCTGCTTTATTGTCAGCTGCCAGTTTAGCTGCTTCCGTCTCATTAATTTTTATTTCCTCAGGAGTGGCAGGCAGCATAATTTTGACATTTTCAGAGCCCTTAACAAGGCCTTGCGCGATGAGTTTTGAGAGAGGTTGTTCTTTGGCAAATCTCTTTATAACTTTTTCCAATTGAGCAGCAGGCATCTTTCCAACTAACGGGAGGGCAGTTAGTGTGGGCAGCCAATTGGTTACTGTTGTGGGAGGGAGAGCTTTGCAAAGAGCATTAATCATGTATGTCAGTTTCTTTTGCATAGCAGCATCGCCTGGAGTGCTCGGAGTTGCAGAAACTGTGGCAGCGTTTTCTAATAAGCTTTCATTGATAGTAAATAATAGTTTTTTTACTATTTTATCTAAAATGACTTCAGAACCTAGTTCCTTCAAAGCCAATTCTAAAACTTTTGGGCCAATTTCTTCGGTTATCAATTTCCAAGCTTCTTCTTTGCTTATAAGATCCTTAAATGGAATTGTTAAATCTTCCGGCCTGGTTTTTCCGCCCAATTTCAATAACCAGAGAGTCAAATTGCGGTGGAAATTTTTATGACCTTCAACGGTTTGTAGAGCGGAATGTTTTTCAGCTAAAATGCGCGGATTGGTGATAATCTGCGCATGTTGCGTAAGAAGACGGGATAAGTCGAGTATTGTCTCAAGCATGACATCTGGATTGTTCGTTTCAATTGTTTGAACATTCTTCGCAAGATTATCGAAAAATTCAATCAGCTGGCTGTAGATTTCCTGTTGCACAACGGGCATGAGGAATTCCATTCCATTTAATCCGAATCTGCCTATGTTTCCCGTGTTTCTATTGCCTTTAACAGCTGGTTCATTGGATGGAAGGCCATTGGTCTCTTTAGGATCTGCTTCATCAGTTACGATCCCTAATTCAGCAGCTGCTTGATTGGCTAACTCATTGGTATTGACGACCAACTTATTATCAAGTTTCAGCATGGCAAACGCGGCAAAATCTTTAGCAGCTTCAGCTAGATTGAACTGCTGGTTGGCATAGTGTGCTTCAAGGCTGTCGATTTTATTTTTCTTTTTGCGGAAATTTTTGCTGAATTCGAGATACGATTTTAAAGCTAAGCTTGGAATGACATTTTCAGTCAGCAGTGACCAAAGGGCCGGATGGGGCAAAACTGCAGGATTTCCAAAACCCATTGCCTCCATGATGACGAAGGCTAACGGTTGAAATTCTTTTAATAACCTGCTTTCATCGATTGAATCTGTGCATTCCTTTTTATAATTGGATAATATTTCAATGTTAGTTTGGATGGAATTGATCAAATCTTTCAATTCTTGCTTTTGCAACTCAGAGGTCGTTTTCTTTATGGTCTGCTTGGCTTTATTAATTTTTCTTTTTAATTTTTTGATTTTTTGTTCGATACGAGCTATCTCTTTGAGAGTCAACTTATGTTGATCGAGTTTGTCGAGCAGCTCTTCATTATCGATCAGCTGATTGCCGACGATTTTTCTGAGTTGCAGCATCGCATTGCTTAAGGCATCTCCATCGCTGGGCCCTTCGGCGGCCAGATTAATTAAACCTTTTGTAACAACCATAGAAATTAAGGACTCAATAATCTCTCTTATTTCCGGCGATGTTTTAAGATTGGCGCAGAACTGATTGACCTGTAATTCCAAAAAGGTTTCCTCTTCAGGCGTCAAGTTGTCGTCGGCCAATTTTGAATTGATTAGAGCACCAGCGTGTAAACTTTTGCTTTTTCCGGCTTTCGAAATGGCATCTATTGCTTTTTTCGCAACTTCTTTTCCGATTGAAGGCAACCTTTCAATGCCTGATAAGCTATGTGCCTTGTTTGTTTTTTGAGATTCAGCACTAACAACTAGATTAACAAGTAGATTAATAACTTCTGATCGTTTTGATAGCCATGCTTGCATAAGAATCTTTTTGAAGAGTGGCGAAGCGCTTAGTTCTTGGATCGGCATTTCAAGTAGCTTTCCATCAATGGGAGATGCATCCATCTTTGTAAGCTGTTTCAGTAAATTTTCAAGAATTTTGGCAGCGCCGCTTTGAGGATTTTGAAGAGCTATTTGAATTAAAGGGATGAGATGGCCGACGGCTTTATCTAAAGATGATTGGAATTCCTCAACAGTCGGCCTTAAAGCTGGATTTAACTCTGAAACTACTGTTTGAGGTGCAATAATGGTGTCGTAATATTTAAATAAGACTTTAGTAAAAGCTTCCCGTATTTTGAATACAACTTGATCCGAATACATAGGCAATATCGTTTCCAGGCCGTCAGCGTCAAGACCTGCATTTTCTTGAATGGATCTGACTAGGGGTGCAAGAAGTGTACGGAAGGGCTCAAATGCCTCTTTCAGCTGCTCTTCTTGGTGGTTGTTTGATGCGATTAAATTGATTGCGTTGGCTTTTACTTGATAATCATCATAAGCAGCTTTAAGAGCGTCGCGATTGTCATCGAAAAATGTCAGAGCTTTTTCTAAATAAGTTTCAAGGATGCAAGTCAAAGGGTGACTTGCCTTATTCTCATTTTCTTCGCGTGCATGAGATAACAAATTTGCAAAAATGTGTAAGAGAACGGGTTTGCCTAAATCGTTGAGCTTACCAAAAAGATCAAGCCAATTTTTATTGTTGGCAAGAGTGCCAAGATCTTTTAGAAGAGGATCAGCTTGTTCGCCTTCTTTGATAATTAGTTTACCGGCGTATTTCTCAGAAAATTCGGTCAATTGATCGATCAAAAGAAAAAGTGCATCACCGTTAAGCCTCTTTATTTTTGCTTCATTATCTTCAGAGGCGATAACAGCCGTTTGAATTTTAGAAGCATAAGCTAACATCATCTGGGTCAATTTTGGTTTGGCGTAGTTATTGATGACGTAATCAAGGAGACTAGGAATAAAAGAGACTAAAAAGCTAAGCCTTGAACCTTTGAAGTTTGGCAGAAGAATATCCTTAGGACCATTTGGAAAAGCTATATCCAATAGTTTTGTGGCAATATTTTCAAATAGTGCAGATTTTGCTCGGTGCAATTTTCCAAGTTGACTGACTAACGTTTCTCTTTCGGTTTGAGTAATCTTAGTATTATTTAATGCTTCATTATTTTTATCGATTGCTTTTTGTATAGTTGACAATTCTGCTTGAATTTGTTCGATGCTAGAATTTGCCTCTGATAAGAGAAATCGAAAAATAGATAATTGAACATCTTCAGTCACTGTTTGTCTATGGCGTAGAGATTTGCTCGCCAGTCTAGCAAATAACATTAATAAATTAGCTTCAAAGCATTGACTGATTTTGTCTTTATTTTGGACAAAAATTGGCCGCATAATTAGAGGAATTTGTTGTTCTGCCACTTGAAGAAGTTGCGGGACAAATTCATTTTGTATCCGCTTAACAATTGCTTTAGACTCTGGATAGGCTGTCAATTCTTTAAGTGTATCTGCTATAGCTTCATTGGGATCAAAACCGGTAAAAGCACTTTGTGCTATTTTACCTATAGTCCACTCTTTCCAGCCCGGTTTTTTGGCTTTTTCACCAATTACTTCGGCTTTGATTTCCTGGGATTCAACAACAGTATTTGCTTCAAGATCTGAAGGAACGAATTGAGCAAGATTTCTATTAGATTCTGAAGGTTCCGAACCTAAAATTGAAGGGGTTTGGGGTGGTATAGCTTTCGGTCCGAGAAAAGGTAAATAATGCATTTCATTCCTAAAATAATAAATATATTTATACTAACAGTCAATTATAACGTATTAATGATTAATTATAACAGATGATTGTTAATGTATTGTTAAGAGGATATTTAAATAAATTAAAAAACAAAACCACGTTGTCGCAAAGACGTATAACCTTGCCCTGCTACAATTAAATGATCAGAAATAGGAATTCCAATGATTTTTCCCGTTTCAACCAAGGTTTTTGTCAATTCATAATCTTTCCGAGAGGGAGTTGCATCTCCACTGGGGTGATTATGGGCTAAAATTAAACTGGCGGCTTTATGCCTGATGGCAGGATAAAAGACCTCTCTGGGATGGACAAGTGTATGGGTTAAGGAGCCAACCGAAATAATTTGGGTATTGATCAAGCAGCTTTTAATATCGAGCATGACAATCAAAAATAGCTCCCTTTTTTCTTTTAATAATTCATCTTTCACCAAATGATAAGCATGCAAAGGATGTTCAATTTTATAGCGCGAAGGGACCGCTTGTTGAGAGACGCGCAATCCCAGTGAAAAGCAGGCTTTTAACTGGATGGCCTTGGCTAAACCGATCCCTTTGATTTGCCTTAATTCGTCGGTCGTTGCCTCCGCCAGCTCTTTGAGCGTGCCAAATTTTGCCAGCAATTCTTGCGCTAGCTGCATGACAGGCACCTGCTGAGTTCCGGATCCAAGGATTATAGCAATGAGTTCTGCTGCTGAAAGCGCTTCAGCCCCGCGGGCCACTAGCCTTTCACGCGGCCGTTCTGTCTCGGGCATTTGAGAAATGGAGTAGTTTGAACTCATGATTTTACGACGTACTTTTCATATTTTCCCGCGAGTGAAACGGGGATGCTGACTTTGATGACCACATCATTTTCATCGTATTCTTGGGAGATGACCTGCCCCTGCCGGATCACATCGCTGACAATGGCATAGTTGCTTTGCGGGATTCTAAGAATGGTCAAGCGGCGCTGGTTGGCAAGTTCGTCGATGATCAGTTCTTCCAACGCCTTAAAACCCGTTCTATTCAGAGCGGAAATGGCGATTGTTTTGCGGTATTTGATCCGCATTTTGTCAATCAGTTTAAGGTCGGGGCATTGGTCTATCTTATTCAAAACGGTAATGATCGGTTTATCGGCAGCATTCAATTCTTTGAGGACTTCAAAAGTGGCTTCGGCTTGCTCTTCAGCCATAGGATGACTGATATCCACCAGGTGCAACAAAATATCGGCATATAAGGCTTCTTCAAGCGTGCTTTTGAATGCTGCGACAAGCAAATGGGGTAATTTACGGATAAAACCGACTGTATCGATGAGCAGGATTTCTTGATTATTATTTAAGGTGTATTTTCGTGTGGTGGTATCGAGTGTGGCAAACAGCTTGTCTTCAACAAAAACATTGGCATCAGTAAGAGTATTTAAAAGCGTCGACTTTCCAGCATTGGTATATCCAATAATGGCAATAATAGGGATACCCGCTTTTGCCCTTGAACTGCGCTGAGTGGTGCGGATAAGACGTACTTCATCGATCTCCTTTTGAAGCAGATCGATCCGTTTTTTTAAGATGCGCCGATCGATTTCAATCTGTTTTTCCCCTTCGCCTTTGAGATAGGCTCCTCCCGAACCACTGCTGGATGTTCCGGCTTGTCTGCCCAAGTGTTGCCACAAACGCTTTAGCCGCGGGGCTTGGTATTTGACTTCGGCCAGTTCGATTTGCAGCCGCGCTTCTTTGGTTTGTGCTCTTTGAGCAAACACACCTAATATCACTTCGGTGCGGTCGATCACAGGAATTTTGAAAACAGCCTCCAAATTACGCTGTTGAGCGGGAGTGATCTCTTCGTCAAAAACAACCAGGTCGGCTTGATGAAGTTGGGCTTTTTCAACCAATTCGTCCAGCTTGCCTTCGGTTACAAAAATGGCTGCATCGAATTTACGGATAGCGCAGGGTACTTTTTCGATGACTTCAAGGCCGCGCGTCTCGCAGAGTAAAGCCAACTCTTCAAGATGCTCTTCGCACAGATGGCGGGCAGCTGCTCCTTTATAAACGGAAACCAAAAGACACCGTTTACCCTTAATGTCCAGTGTGGAAATAGGCCCTTTTTGACTTGCAGGTTGGTTTTGCATGCATTTCCTCTTATCAAACATCAAACGTCAATTGCAAGCCATCGTAAGCTAGGCGGATATTCTCAGGCAAGTAAGCATTTGTTTTTTCGTGTTCGAGATCGTGTGCAAGATGAGTGAGCCATGCTGTTGAAGCGGACGTGCGCTGTATGAATTCGACTGCTTCGTCTACTGATAGGTGCAAGGGGGATGGTGTATATCTCAAGGCACTAATAATCAATGTCTTAATACCTTTTAGGTCATCAAAAATAGATTCCGGATAATTTTTAAGATCTGTCACATAGGCGAGGTCGCCAAAGCGGAATCCACTTACCTTCATGCGCGCCTGCTCATATGAAAAATACCGCACATTCAGCCCTATAAATTCGATGACTCCTCTTTCGTCCGGTAAAATATGCATATCAAATTTAGCGAGCAACTTTAATTTATCGTAAGACACATCGGGAGTAAAGATATAAGGAAAGCGGTGTTTGACCTCAACCAATGTTTCTGCTGAAAGAAGGCAGGCAAGAGGCTTGCCAGACCTCATATGATAAATCCGCAGATCATCGATGCCCGCTGTATGATCATTATGACCATGCGTTAGAATGACTCCATCCAATGAAGAGACGCCGAAGCGAAGAGCTTGAAAACGGAAGTCAGGTCCGCAATCGATCAATATTTTCTTTGTGTCGACGGTCAATAAAACCGAAGGGCGCATCCGGTTATTGCGGGGATTGTTGGAAGTGCACACATCGCACTTGCAGCCGATAACAGGAATTCCCATCGATCCGCCGCTGCCAAGAAATAGTAAAGTTGAAGGATTCTTTATTGTCATTGATTTAAAAATAGTTGCATCGCTTTGCTATAAATTCCGGGATGATAAAAATAGGCCCATTCCGCCTCGGGATTGCTCTCATCGTGCAATTGGATGCGATAATAATCGCCTTGCTTAGCAAAATGCACCATTAAAAAAGGTTTGGAATTCGCTTTCAAATCTGAATTAGCATCGCCCTTTATGCGTAATGCTAGCATGGCCGGATTGTCTTGGTTGAATTTTAATGTAATGGTTTCGGTGGCCGGCGTACTGCGTTCGTCTGAAATCAAATTATAGAACTGTTCATAAAGAGGCATTTTTATGTTGGCATGCTTCCATTCTTTTTTTTTCTCATCGTAATAGGAGAAATCGATCCCATCAAATACAAAATGGACATTTTTACCGGTTTTAGGATTTGTATCTGCTAATGACAAATTCGCCAATGCTAATGGGGAAAGCAAAGCATTTTTAACATCATGCCGGCCGCTAGAGTTATAGCGATAGAGCATGCTTGCTGTGATCAGCACAGCCGCCGCGATCCCGCCAAAAACGACAATGAGCAAATTTCGAATCTGCTTGCTTATTGAGGGTGTTAGTTTGTGCATCATGGGCTTTCCATTCTGTCTCAAAAAGTAGCAGATTGTTCTTTATTCAAAAATCTTTATCTTTAGGCAGCGAACAAGTACTTTTTCCAACGATCTGATAAAGCGCGCACCACGCTGCAGCGGCTTCATACAAGGTGAATAGGCCGATAGCTATAAAAAGAAAACTCATCCAGCTTCCCCATAGCAGCCATGCAAGTATAAAAGCGATTACGGCTATAAACAATCTGATTAAGCGATCTGTAAGTCCAATATTCTTTTTCATGCGACCCCTTGCTTTTTTATGAAGGATTAAAATGGACTATAATGAACTTTGTTTTTTTTTCACTTCGCGAATTTAATTGAGGTTGCTATTATCCTGAAAACAAAATTGATTCAATTAGGGCGGTTATGACCGAGATGATGATGGAGCAAAAGGCTTCGCCGATGATGGCGCAATGGCAGGATTGCAAAAAAATGGCCGAAAATGCGGTTCTTTTTTTTCGTATGGGCGATTTTTATGAAGCGTTTTATGAGGATGCCGAACTGATTTCTCGTGAATTGGATCTTACGCTGACAAAACGAGCTGACGTACCGATGAGCGGCGTACCCCATCATACAAGCGAAGCTTATATCGATAAGCTTGTCTCCAAAGGGTTCCGAGTGGCTGTAGCCGAACAAATTGAAGATCCTAAGCAAGCTAAAGGGTTGGTGAAGCGGCAGGTCATGCGGATTGTGACACCGGGCACCGTCATCAATTCCAGTTTATTATCCGATAAAGCCAATAATTACATCGCTTCGTTGTCCCGCATTGGTTCGACATATGGACTGGCTGTGCTCGATTTGACAACATCGGAATTCAGAGTGATGGAATTTGAAAACGAACAAGATCTTCTCAATGAGATCTACCGCTTTCATCCGGCAGAATTCATTGTGTCAAAAAAGTTTAAGGAAAAACAAGCTCCATTGTTCGACGAATTGCGCAAATCTTACGACTTCCTGTTGAATGAATGGGATGATTGGCAATTCGAACATCAAGTGGCTTACGATACTTTAATCAATCATTTCAAGGTCTTGACTTTGGACGGATTTGGCTTAAAAGGGATGGTGGGAGCGATCAATGCAGCAGGAGCTTTGTTAAATTATTTACGCGATAACTTGAACTTACCCATCGATCATCTTCGAGAAATTCAAACATATACCACCGCCCATTACATGTCGCTTGACAGAATGACGCAGCGAAACTTGGAGCTTGCCGAATCGCTGATCGATGGTTCGCGAAAAAATACGTTGCTTTCAGTGCTGGATAAAACGCATACCCCCATGGGTGCGCGATTGATGAGGCAATGGATCAAGCAGCCGATGCTATCTGCCAGCGAAATAAATGTACGGCAAGATGCCGTTGAAGCCTTTTTTATAAACGGATCGGTATTAGAGCAACTGGGCAAGCTTCTCAATAGCGTGCGCGATATTGAAAGGCTTATTATGAAAATCAGTACAGGCTATGCCAACCCACGCGATTTGACTGCTCTTCGCTTTTCCTTGGAGCCTTTGCCGATGATCAAAGAGATCTTGAGGCCGTTGACTGAACAATCGAGTCTCATCCTAAATGAGGTCGATGCTTTGATGCCACTACCAGAACTCACCCAGCTAATCGCCAATGCTTTAATCGATGAACCTCCTGCCCGTATCAATGAAGGGGGCATTTTTAGAGAGGGCTACCATCAGGAACTCGATGAATTACGGGAAATTTCGCGTGACGGCAAAGCATGGCTGGCGCGCTATCAATCGCAACTGCGCGAACAGACAGGTATAAAAACCATCAGGGTGGGTTATAATAAAACCTTTGGCTATTACATCGAGGTCAGCCGCGGTCAAACCGATCGAATGCCGGAAACATTTGAACGGCGTCAAACCCTCGTGAATGCCGAAAGGTATATTTCGCCCGAATTGAAAACATATGAATATAAAGTGTTGAATGCTGAAGAGCGGATCGCCGGCATCGAACAGGAACTCTTTTCGGCCTTGCGACAAGCAGTGGCAAAATACGCTCCCCAAGTACATAGGATAGCTCAAGCACTGGCAAGAATTGATTCCATCCAATCACTGGCTTGCGCTGCCAAAACTAACAGCTATGTACGGCCGGTTGTCGACGAAAGTGCTGTTCTGCAAATTATCGATGGGCGTCACCCCGTCATTGAGATGGCTGCAAGTGAGAACAAATTTGTACCCAATGATACGCTGCTCGATGATGAAAACTGCCGTTTAATGCTCATCACAGGGCCAAACATGGCAGGCAAATCGACCTATATCCGTCAAGTCGCCTTGATCGTCATCATGGCGCAAATCGGTGCATTCATTCCTGCTAAGAGCGCCCATATTGGCATCATTGATAAGGTATTTACGCGCATTGGAGCCAGCGATGACTTAGCACGTGGACAATCGACATTTATGGTGGAGATGACCGAGGCGGCAAATATATTACGGAATGCCACCTCGCGGTCTCTCGTTATTCTCGATGAAATTGGGCGTGGCACAAGCACATATGATGGCATTTCTATTGCATGGGCCATTGCCGAATATTTGCTGACCAATGAAAATAAAATGGCCAAAACTCTCTTTGCTACCCATTATTGGGAATTGACCAAGTTGGAAGAAAAAGTGCCGGGTGCAATTAATTACAATGTGGCGGTGCATGAAAACGATGAGCATATTGTCTTTTTACGCAAGATCGTTCGCGGTGGAACTGATAAAAGCTACGGCATTCATGTTGGCCGATTAGCCGGCTTGCCTTCCGCTGTCATAGGACGGGCCAAAGAAATTCTCGTTCATTTAGAAGAAAATGCCAACCGCAAAAGTGCGTTTGAACCTTCTAAAGCAAAGAGGACTCCGAAAACAAAAGCGTTGCCCAACTCAATGCAACTTACATTTTTTGGATAGTGAAATTGAATAGCTAAACCCTTAGGGAGCTAATTAAAGTTTAAGGGTTTTATATTAGAAAACCAAATTGCTAGCTTTTTGATGAACGTTTGGATCTGGTTTAAACCTTGTTCTAGGAATACCTTGAGTGCTTTCTATTCCAAAGGTGTTGCTTTTAGGATGATACAAAACTCGATCTCCATTAGAACGGTACTTAAATAATGTTTCATTAGGTGGAGATCTTAAAAATTCCCACGTTTTTTCTACGTATTGTTTAGAATTTTGTATTCCTGAAAACTCTTTTCCATGATCTTTCCAATGGCTATAAGCATTTTGAACCGATGTTCTATTTTTTGTTGATGACCATATTTGCTTTCCGACATCCATTCCCTCCTTTGCAACCTCAGTAACAGCGCTTTTTGCAGTTTTGCCAGCAACTGAAAGACCTTTGCTAATGGTCGAAGTCAGAAGAGGAAGCTCGCCTGAAGTCATTTCACTTTGAAGTTTTCGAGAATTATTTACAACTGCAGAATAAGGAGAAATTGATTCTCTACCGGAAATCATTTCGATGACATTGAGAGTGTTACTAATCGGGTCACAACTTTCAAACTGAGAGTTTAAATAACCTCCTGTATATTTGTAATCACACATTCCTAGAACACCTAGACGGCAGCTTTCGTAAGCTTGTTTAAAATTTTGAAAATAATCCCAGAAGCCTGCTTTTGGCGAGTCCTGCATTTTAAATTCATCTTGTTTTAGAAGCATATCGTTGTGTTCGTAAGCGGGAAATTAACCCATCTATACAGGAATTAGGAAGTAGGCCTTTGATTTCGGCTTTTTAGCCATTCATCGAGAAGAAATTCATGTAGCTTTTGGCTGTTATGCCCCATTATTCTTCGCATAACATCCTCTAAATATTCGCGGGGATTAATCCCTAGCGTAAGTTTATTTCGCGAAGCGAAATAAACTTACGCTAGTCATTTGAAGTTAGTTCTTTAGAGTTGTTTTTATTTGTATACACTGACGCCATCAATCTTGAGTGGCTTGAGATGAATTTCTGATAGGTTGAATAAGTCGACAAGAACCTTTTGTTCTTCTGATAGATCTTCTAAACGATATGTTACTTTTGGCCTTCCCTGTTTTCCTGTCATGTCAACGAATCTTCCAAGATGAATGCCATTTAATGAATCAAGCAAAGTATCCAAGGTTGTGTTAATACCGGCTTTTTTAGCGTCATACCAAACTAATGCAGCCAAAAGATATCCGATTACACAGATCATGTAATGAATTCTTAATTTCTGATCCGTCCAATGAAATCCTGGTGTCACCGCTAAGTGATATGGGTTTTTCAAATTTTTAAAAGCACCTTCTACAATTGATTGATCGTAAAATGCCTTTATAATCTTTTCACTGCCCCAGTCATGACGATTAGTCATAACAATGCGATATCCGAGTCGCTCATCCAGATCAGCAAGTTTGTCTTCACTTATTTGATAAGTCATATTCCAGCGCCTAGGACTTCTTTCCTCAAGGTTATAAGTTATTAACCCATCCATGAACTGTCCCTTGAGAAGTTTCTGCATTAGGTTTTCTAACTGATCCTTTGTTCGTTTTCTGGATCTTGGACTTAAAAGACCTTTTTGAATCTCTTTAAGACGTTTTTCTTTTTTCTCTAATGCTTGATAAACACCTCTAAACTGTCCATCCTTCAGTCTTTGGCTGACAAAAACTAAAACAGTCCGTTCTTCACCCCAAACATCTCGTTTTTCACGGTAGATCTCAAGTTCATTATCCCCAACCTGAGTAGCAATAAACTTACCTTCCGCTCTTTTTAAAAGGTCTTTATGGTGAGATGGAGTAAGGGCTCCAATATAGTGCAAGTTAAGATCATTAATTTGTTCGAGATTTTTTTTTGAATTACAACCACGATCAAAAACAATGGTATGTTCGCGTGTATCTATTTTGAGCAACTCCATTCTGATCTTGATCGAGGAAATTATTTCTCCAAACACTTTACAGTCGTTAATATTTCCATGATACGAGTGATGTAAAAGAGGGGTGTAATGCTCTTCTGTAACAGCAAGGGCTAAACCTACCTGACGAAGGTCTCCACGTTTTTGCTTGTTTTTCCCTCTCTTAGGAATACTGCAATGATCATTAGTCGAATTGATAAATGTATAGAAATTTGTTGTGTCATATAACAGCGTTCCCCCTTTGATAGGATAGTGATGAAAAACATTTTGTAAAATTTCAATCTCAATTTTAGCTATGGCTTCTACCGGAATACAATCCATTAAATCCCAAAAATGTTGACTATCCAGTTTTGCTGAAGAAATTCTTAGCAAATAATCGCAGGATGTCGTTTTAGCCCAATCGTGCCAGCCTCGTTTACTGGTTGGCATGCAAATTCTACCGACAGCTGCAAGAAGAAGTGTAATACCTGCTGTTAAATCATTGCGAATAGGTTGCTTGGGCCAATATTTTCGATTCGCGAGAGTGTGTTTATTGATAATAGACACGATATCAAGCTTTTTAGCGAGAACAAGAAGTGTTGCAACCGCACCATGTGAGTACGGTTTGAATCCGTTTTGCGATTTTTCACCTTGGAGACGGGCAATTAAGTTGGCCGTCGTACCCAAACTTTCAATTACAATCGGTCGAGGTTTTCCATTAATCCTTCTTGACTCGACAATATACCAATATTTATGCCCACGACACATTCTTGACTGTATTGATGCCATTATTATCTCGTAAATTTAGTATACACAAATTAAAAATATATTCTAAGCTATCATTTAAATCAACATATTAATACTATATTTCATAGTATACGTTTTTTTAGACAACAAAAATGCCGTAAGACATTAAAATAAAGAAATTTAAAAATTTTAAGTTGATAGAAATTTCGCTTCGTGAAATAAACTTACGCTAGCTTTTCTGGTTGATCAGGTCCAGGAAATCTGCTGTTCATTATTTCAACGATGTAGAAAGTTTGCAGGCACGTATCGATACCTGTGGGAAACTATGCGAGCGCTTTTTCATTATGTAAGGCTTGTTGATTGGGAAAATTTTTACCTAATGCAAGTAAAGAGAAGTCCTTGAATACTTCCTAGACGGCATGTCGGTATCCCTAACCTGATTTTTTTAGCGAGTCCAATTTAATTATAATTTTTTAATTTTTGTTCAACATGCGGAACACTCATTTCTCAAGTTTTTACACAACTTTTCTATCTGTCAGAAATATACTTGGCCATTCCCAGCGGGAATGGCTGGTAGAAGATACTGGTTGACCATTAATATCTTTAGGATGAATTCTATTGACATTACTCAGATGATCATAACATTCATTCCATCGGCCTTGTTGCATAAATGCCCGTCAGGGCATTTATGCAACAAGGCCCAAGTCAGTCCTCAAAAGGATATATGCGGTGTTGGCTTGTCGCATCTTTCCATTTAGAATTTATTTTTTTCTCTATATGCATATGAGGTCTATCACCATGAGGATTATTAAAATCAAATCTTACTCTTCTAGTTGTATCATTAGAAAGAAAGACTGAATCTCCAGCTTTATTTTCGATCATTTTAGTATCTTGTCCTAATCATTCACTAAGTTTTCCTTCAAGCTGTGAAATTTTATGACCAGGATTTTGTTTGCCAAGCTTCACTCCTCCTTTGTTATCTCAGTAACAGCGCTTTTTGCAGTTCTGCCGGCAACTGAAAGGCCTTTGCTAACAAAAACATTCTATAAGCCGAATTCATCAATACATGGATATCCTACATGTGAGGGTTATTGGAATGCACAGCCAGGAGTTATACCATGGACTCCTTAAATAATAATCATTGTTTGGTATGTGGGTGTGATTTAGATTTTGCATCTTGGGTAGGTGTTTTTCTATCTGATGAAATTTGTCCTTGTTGTGGCATTCAATATGGATATGATGGTGCAGCTGGAGGGGATATTAACAAACGTCATTTGATCTACTTGGAATTAACATACCTGATAATTGGTCCAGTTAGCTGCTAATAAACTAGAATAAGTTAGATGTAACAAATTGCAATTTAGCAATAACATATTATCTTAATTCAATTTATAATCAGGTGGTTTTTGCATTTCAATTAATCGTTTCTTTGCAAAAGTAATAACTTCTATAAAATCATCAAGTGAAAATTTCCAGGATTTCTCTTCTTCCTGATGAGTAAATAGTTCAATTTCCATCTTGTCTATGCCATTTTCTTGTGAAATCATCGCTATTGTATGATTTTCATAAGATATGTCAGCTACCATTTCTTCATAATCTAAGTCACTACAAACTTCTACAAGAAATTTTTTATTCATATTGCTTCTCAATAAAACCTCTTAATGTGCCATCATTTCGAAAATAGGCTCCTCTTCCATCTTGAGCATAAATTTTAAAGCCATTATTTTCTAAATCTTTGATAAAAGCTTTGTTTGGATCGGTAAGAATATCATCCAAATGAAATTGACCTTGCATATTTTTATTTGCTAGATTTCCTGTTGCTTTTGGAAACGCACTATTTGGTCGACCACCATGTTTATCTAAAGCTCTACCGGCTTTGGTCAAGCCGCCTCGATCCATGACTTGCCCCGCTTTAGATAGCTTATCTAAGCATGGCATTTCTCCTTGCGTAACTTTTGTAACCAGACTCTTTGCAGTTTTGCCAGCAACTGAAAGGCCTTTGCTAATAGTCGAAGTCAGAAGAGGAAGCTCGCCTGAAGTCATTTCACTTTGAAGTTTTCGAGAATTATTTACAACTGCAGAATAAGGAGAAATTGATTCTCTACCGGAAATCATTTCGATGACATTGAGAGTGTTACTAATCGGGTCACAACTTTCAAACTGAGAGTTTAAATAATCTCCTGCATATTTGTAATCACACATTCCTAGAACGCTCAGTCGGCAGCTTTCGTAAGCTTGTTTAAAATTTTGAAAATAATCCCAAAAACCTGCCTTTGGCGAGTCTTGCATTTTAAATTCGTCTTGTTTTAGAAGCATATCGTTGCGTTCAAACGAAGATGTCATAAGCGCTACGCTAAATAGGCCTAAAGGATCTGTCCAGATTAAAGGGTTGTGTTTAACATAAGCATATAAATTCGGTCCTTCTTGCCTATGAAGTGGATCAGGTGTGATCCAAGTACATGTTTTGGGATCATAACAACGTTCTCCAAAATATACAAAACCGCTTTCAGGATCTTTTCTCTTGTTTGCATATCCTCATGGAGAAAGTTTATCGGAGATTTGTTCGAGACCATATACGCTATAACGATAGGTATCGACAGGCTTGCCAGCAAGATTCATCAAAAGGCAGATATCAAAGAACTCTAAATTATATTTTGATCTCATCTTTAGCTTTTTTGCTTCCACTCTTTACTTGAGACGCCAAATTTTTCTTTGGCTTCTTGGAAAGCCTCTTCCAAAGAATCAACTAAGTAATCCTCACTAGATTTTTCTGATTGTGGATCATTATAAACAATTAAGTAAAATCCTATAACATCTTCTTCTATAATGAGCTTTAAAGAATCACTTTTATATAAATATTTCAAATAACCCACAAGTCAGTCCTCAAAAGGATATATGCGGTGTTGGCTTGTCGCATCTTTCCATTTAGAATTTATTTTTTTCTCTATATGCATATGAGGTCTATCACCATGAGGATTATTAAAATCAAATCTTACTCTTCTAGTTGTATCATTAGAAAGAAAGACTGAATCTCCAGCTTTATTTTTGATCATTTTAGTGTCTTGTCCTAACCATTCACTAAGTTTTCCTTCAAGTTGTGAAATTTTATGACCAGGATTTTGCTTGCCAAGCTGCTTCACTCCCTCCTTTGCAACCTCAGTAACAGCGCTCTTTGCAGTTTTGCCAGCAACTGAAAGGCCTTTGCTAATAGTCGAAGTCAGAAGAGGAAGCTCGCCTGAAGTCATTTCACTTTGAAGTTTTCGAGAATTATTTACAACTGCAGAATAAGGAGAAATTGATTCTCTACCGGAAATCATTTCGATGACATTGAGAGTGTTACTAATCGGGTCACAACTTTCAAACTGAGAGTTTAAATAACCTCCTGCATATTTGTAATCACACATTCCTAGAACACCCAGACGGCAGCTTTCGTAAGCTTGTTTAAAATTTTGAAAATAATCCCAGAAGCCTGTTTTTGGCGAGTCCTGCATTTTAAATTCGTCTTGTTTTAGAAACATATCGTTGCGTTCAAACGAAGATGTCATAAGTGCTACGCTAAATAGGCCTGATGGATCTGTCCAGATCAAAGGGTTGTGTTTAACATAAGCATATAAATTCGGTCCTTCTTGCCTATGAAGTGGATCCGGTGTGATCCAAGCACATGTCTCGGGGTCATAATAACGTTCTCCAAAATATACAAAACCGCTTTCAGGGTCTTTTCTCTTGTTTGCATATCTCCATGGAGAAAGTTTATGGGAGATTTGTTCGAGGCCATATACGCTATAACGATAGGTATCGATAGGCTTGCCAGCAAGATCCATCAAAAGGCAGATATGATTGGCATGATCGCTGACAGTAAGATAAGCTTCATGATCGATTTCAACGGCAGCTGTGCTTCCTAGAGTGCCATGTTGATTTTCGCCTAATACGCGCATTTGTATGAGCTTTCCATTAACATCAATACAGCCAGCTTCCTGCTCTTTTAAATAAATATAACGCAAGTTTTCGAAGACTCCATCTGAATTTTCAGCGGTCTTGCTTAGGCGTCGATTAAAGGCATCATACACATAGGTGTGAATGATACCATTTTGACAGACGGAAAGGAGTCTTCCAAGGGCATCATAGCTATAGATTGTCTCTTTGCCATTTCTGATAGCATTAAGGCGATTTCCATCGGCATCATATTTATAAGAACTTTGAGCATCCAGCACAAGTTGATGTAACGGAGTATACGCTTGAAAGACATCGTCTTTAATCGCATGGTTGCATAATGAATCGTTTACATAGGTATGCCCGTTTTCAGAAGTTAGTTGATCCAACTCATCATAAGTGTAAGATTCTCCGAGTTTTCCAAGAGGATCTTCGAGCGTGCGCATTAATAGATTACCTGCTGGATCAAAGGTATGCAGTGTTTCTTTCCAGCAACCTGCATCTGTTACGATGCGGCGATCGAGCAAATCATATTTGTACCGAACAAAATTCGAAAGCAGCTGCACTTCAGTTATATGGCTAGCTGGATCGCGTGAAACGATGTTCAATTGATAAGTATTATGTTCTGTTTTTCTTTTGATATGCTTGAGAAGAGGATCATAAAAATAATCGACAAAACTATTATCTGGAAGAGTAATTCTTGTAATGCGTCCTAAGCGGTCATATTGATAGGCAATCGTTAAACCATTGCCTAATGTTTCATTGATTAAGCGATCATTGCTGTCGTAACGTCGCATTGTGGAAGTGCGATGCATGAGATCCTCAATAACAAGAGGATTATCGTTGCGATCGTAACTGTATCGATAATGAAAATCCTGGCCTTGAAAATCAGCCAAACGCCCCATCGCGTCATAAGCATAGTGAAGAGTTTTTCCACTTGGCTTAAGACAACCAATGATTCGGCCTGACGGATCATATTCAAAGGTGGTGGTTCTTTCCTCGGTAGAACTTGCAGCTTCGATTAAACGTACAACGCGGCCTAATGAATCAAAAAAGCGCATGGTTGAGATTTTTTGAATAGGATTATTTAAGGTGATCTTAGAATCGATTTCATGGCGGAGATTTCCTGCAAGATCATATAAATAGGGGTCAGCTCAGAATTCGGATTATAAAGCACGTTAAGGATTTCAACCTTTTTGGTCATTGCCCTAAGATCATTATAAATACAAGTAAAAAAATTTAAAATATAAATTAAAATATAAATTAAAATATAAATTAAAATATAAATTAAATAGTAAAAAAATCCAATAAATGATACTATTCAATGAATAGTAAACATAATTAGAGTGTCAACAATATATGAGTATCAACAATAATAGACCGTTTTTTCGCGATTCCATCACAGATGGTTGGACAAAAAAAGATTGGGCTTTAAATTTAATTCCTCTGGGAGGCATTGCCTCTGTTGCTTATGAAATTGGATCGGCATGTTTATCTTCTAGAGACCGCACTGCTAAAATTTCAGAAGACTTTTTTAGATCACCCATTCAGACTACTATCAAAAAAATCGCTCAATGTCTTTGGGTTCCTATTATTGTTTGCGGAGCTCTTAAGCTAGTTTGCTTTATCGTTAAGGCTTGTTGGAATCGCTGCTTTTCCCCTGCTAATAATAGACCTAGAGAAGAAAGTCAAGGGGTAGCAATTTCCCATCACAACCAAAATGATGGTCGAAGTTTGCGAGCTGATCCCACAAGTTCCCCACTGGAAAAATCCTCAGAGGCAATTCCTAAAAGTCAAGTCATCGGTCTTCAAGTTAACGATCCTTGTATAATCATTCCTCCCGAGGTGGTTGTTAACCACATTTTTTTTAATTTAAATCTCCATGAACTTGGAGTGAGTAGGAGTGTAAGTAGGATATGGAACGAATATGCAAGTACCCCAATTCTTTGGCAGTCTGCAATATATCGAGAAATTGCTTTTAGCAGTAAGAATTGGGCTCAATGGGATGCAGACCTTGTAAAAGATGTAAACATGGGACAAGAAATGCTGTCATTACCGAAGAATATTGCGGAAGAGCTTAGACGTTCGGCTTTTCCTGGAAAAAGCATCAGAGAAACTCATGTACTGGTAAGAATGCCAAAAGAGCTTACCATAAAAAAACTTGGAGAGCTTGCAAAAAAATATTTTCCAAGTAACACTGATGGCTATAGATACATTTGGTCTGCAATTGTTGATAAATTAGGAGATAAACCTGCCGATGAATCTATTTGGCTGCTGATGACAAAGGATGTCCTTCCAGGAAGTAGAAGTAAAAGCTACGGTCAGCAAAAGACTATTATAGATGAGCTTGCTAAAACAACCAGGGTCCCTTACCAGGTTCCCACTACTTTAGAAGCTGCGACTTGTATTTTGGCAGAGTACTCTCGTTCTGAAAATCGTTTATTTAGCGATAGTCCATGGACCTATACACGCTGTCAAGAGAATGTTCAAGGTTATCAAATGGTTGTTGGGGGCTTCGCCCCGGCTGGCCTCTTCGTCTACTCCTACAACCCTGACGACGACGACATTGGCGTTGCGGCCCTGCGGAAGTTCTAAGGTCATTGGCTCTTGGTCAATTGGCCTTTGGTAAAGGTTCTTGTTTTTTGTTTTTTGGTCCTTGATTTAACGACTTCGGAAGTAAAAAACCAAGGCTATTCAATGTGATTAAATTTTACTTTTAATATGTATATTTTTAATCACATTGTTTTCTAACCCAGTAAGCATTTTTTACAGCTTGAGATAACGTATGCTGATTAGCATGAGATAAAATCCCCAAATAGGACTGTAGTCTTTGATCCAGACTGACCTCATCTATTTTTCCTTGTAGATAGATTTCGTACGCCTGTTTTAGTCGCTTTTTCATCCGCTGCTTCGTTCGTGTTCGCACTAAAGTATGCTTAAAAAAAAAGAACATAGCCCACAAAATCGATTCCTTGAGTCAATTTTCTAATAATCAACTTTTTTGGATGAAGATCTAATTGGAGCTTTTTTATAAGAAATTCTCGAATAGGAAAAATTAAAGATTCTAAATGGTTTTTATCATTAGATAAAATAATGAAGTCATCACAATACCGTAGATAATACCGCTCACGGAGTTCTTGCTTGATGAAATCATCCAGCTCGTGAAGATAAACATTTGCAAATAATTGGGAGGTTGCATTTCCTAGAGGAATTCCCACACTCCCAGAAAGGCCGCTACTAACTTTAAAGCTATCAATGATTATATCGATAATTTTTAGCGCTTTTTCGTCTGCGATATTTTTCCGAAGGAGAGTTTTGAGAATCTGGTGATTAATTGTGTCAAAAAAACGCTTAATATCCATTTTGAGTGCATAACAGGGCTGTTTTCCATTCGCACTGACTTTTCTGATCATGCGATGCAGCATTGTGACTCCAATATGGGTTCCTTTTCCTACCCGGCTAGAAAGCGAGTGAAAGATAAACTTTCTATCAAAAACAGTAGTCAACACCTCATAAACTATTTGATGAACGAGTCGATCTTTTACTGAAGCCTTGCTAATACGACGTTGTTTCGGATCGGAGACGTAAAAATGCTCGTAAGCATCGTGCTGAAGTGTGATTAGATCGTTTTGAAGTTGAAAAACACAATCTTCTAAATTCCGCTCGAAATATTGAATGTCTTTTCTTTTACGCTTACCTCGGCTAAAATGATCCCAACATTCAAAAATGTGAACCAATGAAGTCATTTTTTCAAAAAGATTACGAGCTACTTTCATGACGCAGGCGCGCTCCGTTTTAGATATCCCGATTTTTCACAAAGTTTACGATCTATACAAGTTGCTTCATAGTTACCACAATCGTATTCCAAAATCTGAGCGTTATACACTCTGGCAAAAATGTGAGAATACTACACTTTCTCTTTTAGAAGCTCTGATTGAAACAGGTCATAAAAAAGGAGATGAACGGCTTCATTCTCTTTACGTCATTAGTGACAAACTTGATTTGCTTAAGGTGTTGATTCGATTGGCTAAAGATACTCGTACAATCGATAATCCACAGTACCTTGCCATCCAAACAATTATTCAAGAAATTGGGAAAATGATTGGTGGTTGGATCAAGTCCGTCCCCCACTGAGGGTTAACTCAGCAGGGAAATTATAACAAGATTTCCGCAGGGCCGCAACGCCAATGTTGTCGTTGTCATAGTTGTTGTTGTTGACGTTGAGGCCCGCCGGGGCGAAGCCCCCAACAACCACGAAGGACCTGTACCGATATCCTTCTGAAGCACCAGAGACAGAAACAACTAATAGCTGTCCCCATCTCTTGAATTTTATTTGGAGACCTGAGTTTTGCTCTTTCTCGCTAGATATCGGTACGAAGTTCTGTCTTGATGTACGCTACCATGATCCATAAATCATCAGTATTCTGATTTCAGGGTCTTTTCTCTTGTTTGCATATCTCCATGGAGAAAGTTCATCAGAGATTTGTTCGAGGCCATATACGCAAGTTGAGTCAGTGATCTCACCGGCTCTGTGGTTATTTATAAAAAAAATGTTGACATTGTAATATTTTCCTGACAAATGAGTAAGTGTGCAATCTTTAACAACTTTAGAGGAGGTTAACCCGTGGACATTAAAAAGCAAAACAAGAACCCAAGCCAGCCTCAAAAAAATCAGCCACAAAAACCCAATCCACAACAACCACAAAAACCAAATCCAACAAAAAAAACTGGCTGGTAAGACTTTTTGCGCAATCCTCTTTGAGGATTGCGCCCCTCCAATAAATATTTTTTAAAATTCCCTATTTATTTTATCCCTATCCTTTGGTAACCTACCTATTCGGAATTTGACTGGAGCATTTTTCGCATTTGGTATAACATGGCGCGAATTTAACATTGCCATTTTTTCGGAGGGCCGAGTGATCGTGCAAAAAGAGCTATCTAGACAACAAACCCATAGCGTTCATCTTGAAGCCGGCCTTCTTTTTCAATTCATTCTTTCAGAGGTATTGAAAGCCAGTAAAGAAGCTCAAAAGTTATGTTGGAAACAACGTAACTTGACGGCAGCAGACTTTAACCGTTTTATCACTCCTATGAATCAGCTATCGGGATCCCAAAAAGAATACATGCGGATTTTTACCTGGAATCCGAGTGAGGGCATCCTGGCTAAACTCAAAAAATACTGCGCCTATTTTGCCGAATTGAGTTCTTCCAATGATAAGCGAGGTCAAAATTTGCACCGGCAAGCCAATCAATCGTGGCTGTTGTGTATGCAATGTTTCGATCGCCTAAAAGAGACCCACACTAAAAATCTTGCGCCGATCGAATTCAAACGGCTATGTACGAGTCTGACAAAATTAAAGGTTTCCATTCATAAATTGGAGCAATTCACCGCCGCTTCCATTAGTGCGTTCAAACACGATGAGAATGTGATTTTTTTTCTGATCCGACACGTCGATCAGTTCGATGAGGCCTTTGGAAAAGGGTTTGTGAAAACAATGCTGCAAAATTTTTTTCCTCAAGGAAGAGCAGAGTTATCTAAATTCTTGATGCAGCGATACGGTTTGCGTGGATTTGATAATCTTTTTCCTGAGATTGCTAACTCTGTAGAATTGTTATGAAGACAATAAAAAACGCTCTGGCAGAACTGGCTTCGCTCACACAGATCCATCTGCAGGCAGCGTATGATTCGAAAGGATGGGCGATGGCAGATTCCGAAAACTATGCTTTTTTCAAAAAAGAAGCATTGGCTAAGAAGCCTCCATCAAAACATTCACCGCAAAAAGTTGCTTTACCCCAAGCCGAACAACCGTCATTGCCGGTAGCTGAAACAGCTGCAAAACCCGATAAACAACCTTCTTATGCAGCACCTTCGCTAGTTGTAACTGCTCCTGCCCAAAAAAAAGCAGCAGTCCCCGCCAAAGTGCCCATAAAAGAGGAAAAAGCTATACAAAGCATAACGCCATTGACTTTGGAACCTCCTATTCCATCGAATCCTCCCGAATTGAGCGATATCCGCACGTTCTTTACAGACAAATATTCTCAACTACCTCTGCTTGATCCGCTTCCATCCAATTCAACCAAAAGTTGGCATATACCTCCTGTGGCGATACTAATGAGCGCCGATGAATCACCAGAGCATCGCACCTTTTTACAAAAGGTCAGCGATGCTGTTTCTGCTTCGCTTGCCCGTGCTGAATTAATCATTTTGGCTGATAGCAAAGAGTTAACGGCTTGGAGCGAAGCTGCCTTGCATTCACCTGACCTGCTCCTGATCGCCACCCTTGAAAACTATGCAAAAGGGATTGCAAAAATCGCTGAAGAAAATAAGCTAAAGAAAGCTCCAATGATTATTTTGGAACCTATACAAGCTTATCTGCAGTCTCAAACTAAAAAGCAGCAATTATGGAAAATGCTTCAAAGTCTCCTCAATACGCCTCGGTCATCCTCGATGTAGCCATCGACAAATTGCTCGATTATTTAGTCCCTGATGAATGCATGGGTAGGCTCAAGCGAGGAAGCCGCGTTGAAGTTCCTTTGCGCGGTGGTTTTCAACAAGGGTATGTCTTTGCCCTCAAGGATGCGCCCGATTTTCCCCATCCAAAGCCTATTGCCAAGTTGATTGCAGACGATGAGCATATCATCGAGGAATTGTTTGAATTAGCGCTGTGGATGTCAAAATATTACTGCGCTCCCTTGCGAAAAGTACTGAAAGGAATTTTACCTGCAAGCGTACGTAGCAATATGAAACCTAAAGAACAGCTGTTCGTCATGCGGGCAAAAACAAAAGAGGAATTAAAGGAATATTGCGAAAAGACTCGTGGAAAACACCACGCTCAAGCGGCCATTTTAGATGTCATGCTAATGGTCAAAAAGGGAATTTTGCTGACTGAACTGCTTGAACAATCGGGGACATCCCGCAGCACTGTCGATGGATTGGTTAAGAAAGGAAAGTTATCTGTTGATATTATGCGGATCGACCGCTCTCCTTTAATAAATGAGGACTATTTTAAAACAAAGGCAAAGATTCTGAATTCAGATCAAGCGGAGGCTTTGAAAAAAATAGCGGCCACATTGGATCAAAAGATCTTTCAAACGCATCTTCTCTTTGGCGTAACCGGCAGTGGAAAAACAGAAGTGTACCTGCAGGCTATTGAAAAGGTTCTTAAAGAGGGGAAAAGCACCATCATGCTCGTCCCCGAAATCTCTTTGACGCCTCAAACAATTGAACGATTTCGCAGCCGTTTCGAAGGGCATATTGCCGTATTGCATCATCGGCTCAGTCAAGGAGAACGGTTCGATGAATGGCAGAGAATACGGCGGGGAGATGCCAAAATTGTGATCGGTGCCCGTTCTGCAATTTTCAGCCCGGTCCAAAATCTTGGTTTGATTATCGTTGATGAAGAGCATGAAGCCGCTTACAAGCAAGGAGAGGAAGTTCCCTGCTATAATGCACGGGACGTCGCAGTGATGCGTGGCAAAATTAATCATGCGGCAGTGATTTTGGGAAGCGCCACCCCAAGCCTAGAATCTTATTATAATGCTCAACAAGGGAAATATCTTTTAAGCATTCTGAGTGGGCGCGCCGGAGATAGCGCTTCAATCCCTACATTCCATCTTGTCGATATGCGCAAAGAATATGAAAAAGCAAAGGGTTTTACCACCTTTTCAGATTTGCTTTTAGATAAACTGAAGCAACGCACAGCTTGTGGCGAGCAGACCATCCTCCTTTTAAATCGGCGCGGTTATCATACTCAGCTGTTGTGCCGTGCTTGCCAGCACGTGATCAAATGCGCGCATTGCGACATCTCTTTGACATTTCATTTAGGAGAAAGCACCTTAGCTTGCCATCTGTGTGCTTTTTCTATACAGCCGCCGCAGCAATGTCCAATTTGCCAAAGTTCTGAAACCATGAAATTCCGCGGAATTGGGACTGAACAAGTTGAAAAAGCCCTTTATGCCGTCTTACCCGCTATCCGTGTCATTAGAGTGGATGCAGATACGACAAAGCATAAGGGGAGCCATCAGAAACTGTTGCGCGATTTTGCCACTGGAAAAGCTGATGTGCTTCTTGGCACCCAAATGATTGCCAAAGGGTTGCATTTTCCACAAGTCACGCTTGTCGGCGTATTAAACTGTGATGCAGGATTAAATATCCCGGACTATCGCGCTTCTGAAACAACTTTCCAACTTGTGACGCAAGTGGCAGGACGAGCCGGCCGAGGTGTGATTCCTGGAGAAGTGATTGTGCAAACGTCAATGCCGGACAATGCAACGATTGGACATGCGGCCGCTCAAGATTATCCGTCATTTTACGCAGAAGAGTGCCGCGTACGTCGCTTATTTGATTTTCCCCCTTGCATGCAAATGGTAAAGCTAGCTTTTGCAGGTGAAGATCAACTGCGGACTTCTGCGGCTGCAGAAAACATGCGGCGGGAACTGCAAAAAAGCCTGTCGCTCTCTTTTTTGCTGAATCCCGTGGTGCCTGCAGGTCATGCTAAAGTTAAGGATAAATATCGGTTTCATTTTTTTGTGCGCGGACCCAATATTTATGCGATCAATCGGGCGATAGAAGATGCAAAAGCTAAATTGCAGCTCTCATCCAAGATTCAGATGTTAATCGATGTCAATCCATTATCCATCTTTTTTTAGGTCTTGTTGCATATTCACCACTGAGCCGCTGAGTCAGTGGTATAAAAATTTACCTTTGTTTTTTAATGCAAAGGCTTTAGAATAGCTGCTTTTTAGGAGAATGACATGCTTCCCATCATCGGTCAAAAAAAAAGTCCGCCAGCCAATCCACCCAAAAAAAGGAAGGGTGAAACGGGAAAAATTCAATTTGATTTCGACGGCAATAAAATCCATTTCATCAGCCTGGGCTGCCCCCGCAATCTTGTCGACAGCGAAGTGATGCTGGGGATCTTACTCAAAGCAGGTTATGAAGTGGCTCCTCAATTGGAAGAGGCAGATTACCTTGTCATCAACACCTGCGGCTTTTTAGAGGCATCGCGCAATGAATCGATGGATGCGGTTCGCGAGGTCCTTTCCACACGCAAAAATTCCGCTAAATTGATCGTCACGGGCTGCATGGTGCAAACGCATAGCGATGAACTTAAAAAGCGTTTTCCGGGAATCGATTATTATTTGGGTTCGGGCGACGTTGAAGGGATCCTAAAAGCGGTGCAATCTTCTCAAAAAGGGGAGATCATTTCTTCAGCACGTAGTTATCTCGAAGCAGGTGAAATTCCTCGGCAGATCTCAACGCCCAACCATTTTGCCTATCTAAAGATTGCCGAAGGGTGCCGCAAGCGCTGCTCTTATTGCATCATTCCAACGATCAAAGGTCCCTTAAAAAGCAAACCGAAAGATAGGATCCTAAAAGAGTTCGATCTTCTTCTTAAACAAGGTGTGCAGGAAATTATTTTAATTGCTCAGGATCTTGGCGACTACGGTAAAGATAACGGTTCAAAACATTTGGCGGCCCTTCTTGACCTTCTGAAATCAATGCTTGAAGTTAAACAAGATTTTTGGCTCCGCTTGCTTTATCTGTATCCCGATGAAATCACCGATGAGTTAATCTCCCTCATGAAAAGCGATCCACGTCTTTGTCCCTATCTAGATATGCCTATTCAGCATATCAACAATCAAATGCTTAAAAGCATGCGCCGCATGACAACCCGTGAAGATATCATCAAAACCATGACAACTTTGCGCAAGGAAATTCCCGGCGTTGTCATTCGCACAAGTTTAATTGTCGGTTTTCCGGGGGAAACAGATGAACAATTTGAAGAATTAGCTCAGTTTATTCAAGATCACCCTTTAGATAACATCGGCATCTTTAAATTTTCGCGTGAACCCGACTCGCATGCCTACGATCTTCCCAATCAAGTTTCGGAAGAGGTCAAAAATACACGCTATCATAAGCTCATGCAAATTCAGCAAAAAGTGGTCAAAAAAAGAAATCGCGCATTGATCGGAAAGAGAATCGAGACTGTTGTTGAAGGGTATCATCCCGAGTCATCGTTGCTCATGCGCGGCCGTTACAACGGCCAATGCCCTGATATCGATGGCATCGTGATCATTAATGAAAATGGCAATAAAGTGAAAGCTTTCGGGAAGCGCTATACAGTAGAAATAACCGATGTGCTCGATTACGACCTGCTTGGAAAAATCGTTTGAGAGTCTTGAATAATTTCCACCGATTGTCTATGCTGCGTCTTAGTTAAACTTTTGTGGAAGACATGTTGAATTGGATCAGGTCATTTATAAATGCCAACCGTCAAACAAAGTTTTTTGTTATTAACTGGGCTGTTTATGGCATTGTTATCATTGTCACAACAATCTATTGCTATGGACGGCTTGATTTTGTGCGAAGTTATCGCAAAGTTCCAGTTGTCCCGCAACAACCCATCCAATCTCAAGCTAAGTCGTAATAAACATCATTCACTCCTTATAATAAGATAATATATGAACTTTAAAGCTCCTGATTACCACTCCCATGAAGAATTTCAAAATAGATTGAACAAATTAAAAGAGATTAGAGAGCTAGGCATCGACCCTTATCCTCCTAAATACCTTCCAACAGCCAACGCGCAAACTTTGCACGATCAATACGGCTCAGCTGCGGTCGGACATAGTGAAGAAGCCGCTTCCGGAACAACGCCCTCTGCCACCATAGCTGGACGCCTCGTCCTGTTTCGTTCCATGGGCAAAAATGCTTTCGCCCATTTGCAAGACAGCTCTGGGCGCATTCAAATCATGTTGAATCGCGACTTAACGCAACTAGAGGGTTACCACCCTTCAAATGAGAAAGGTGAAATCTTGAGTCCTTTAAAGATAATCGAAAAAAGAATCGATTTGGGAGATATCATAGGCGTCGAAGGGCATCTTTTCCATACAAAAAAAGGGGAACTCACCTTATTTGCAAAAAAAGTGAAACTGCTTTCTAAAACGTTGCTTTCGCTGCCTGATAAGCATGCCGGTTTGGCTGATAAGGAACTTCGCTACCGTAAACGTTGGTTAGATTTAATCTGCAGCCCCGAGGTGAAGCAAACATTTATTCTTCGCAGCAAGATTCTCAGTGAAATCCGCAGCTACTTGGCTCAAAAAGATTTTTTAGAAGTGGAGACGCCTGTTTTGCAAAGTATTTATGGAGGTGCTGAGGCACGCCCATTTTTGACAAAGCTTAATGCCCTTGATCAAGAGATGTTCATGCGTATTTCTCTGGAAATTCCTCTAAAAAAACTGCTTGTCGGTGGTATGGAGAGGATTTTTGAAATCGGGAAAGTATTTCGCAATGAAGGGATCGATCGAACTCATAATCCCGAATTTACCATGCTGGAAGCCTATGCTGCCTATTGGGATTATAATGATATGATGGAATTAGTGGAACAGTTGTGGGAGCGGCTAGCTTTAAAATTATTTGGTACAACCCGCGTGCCTGCCTTGCATCCATTGACAGGGGAGATCATAGAAATAGATTTAAAGGCGCCGTGGACAAGATTGACGATGAAAGAAAGCCTAAAAAAATATGCGGGATTTAATATCGATCAAATGTCAGATGAGGAATTACGCCGCCTATTAGAACAAAGCGGACATATCGATTTAAAGAAATTGAAAGTCTTGAATCGAGGTCTCTTGATAGCCGCCTTATTTGAAGTGGCTGTGGAACCTCACCTCATTCACCCTCATCATATTACGGATCATCCGATAGAGACGACCCCCCTTTGCAAACTACACCGCAATCCGAAGGAAAGAGAAGAGGGGATTGTCGAGCGTTTTGAAAGTTTTGTGCTTTGCCGCGAAATTTGCAATGCCTACACAGAATTAAATGATCCAGAATTACAGCGCAAATTATTAGAACAACAGGCCGCCCGTAAGGCATCGGGGGATGAAGAGGCTAGTCCCTTAGATGAAGATTTTATCGAGGCTATATGTCAAGGAATGCCTCCAGCAGGAGGAATAGGGATCGGAATTGATCGATTAGTCATGATTTTTGCCAATGTTCATTCAATTCGAGATGTATTATACTTCCCTTGGATGAAACCTTAAAATTAATATATTTTAAATTTGAATATTTTAGTTGTTTAAGTTATAATATAATTAGTTAAATTTAAGCATGGAGGTTTAAAATGATACCGTCAACTTCTGGATCTCCTCAACCTATTTTTCCGGAGCCTCAGCCTGTCAAAGCTTCTTCTCCCCAAAAACCTGCGCTAATTCCCTTATTTACAGCAGGAAAATCAAATTTAATCGACGCGGGCTTGGTGAAAGCCTATCAAAGATCAGACAATCCGTACGCATTTATAATAGAAGTATGGCACCCCCAGGGAAACAATCAAGATAATGTATTAGTTGGAAAATATAGTGTGATTGTCAAAAATAAAAACAAGCCGCAAGATGCTATAGATGCAATAGTGCGAAACTTGGACAAAATTGCAGTGGTAGGCGAACGTTATATTTTAAGCGATGTCCGCTCTGTTACATTCAATTCAAGTCAGAATAAATCTACTATTACTCATTCATATAGGAATTTGTCTAAGCATAAAAATAAACTTAAAGAGATTAACTTTAACAATAACAATCTGAATATTTCTTTGAGAAATAAATTAACTTCGAATCAAAATAAAATTGATCGAATTATTCATAATAAAGAATCTTTTAAGCAAAATGCTGAATATTATAATGATCAAATCTATCACGTAAAAAAAGCCTTGATTTTAGATCAATTCGTGCACGGAGTATTCAAAATAAATGTTCCTCCTCCCTCTTCTCCCAGTGGATTTCCAAGTCAAGTTCGTCCTGCACAAAGTCACCGTCGTAGAATTACTGACGATGTGGAAGAAAGAAAAGAGGACCCTGATGAAGGTTCTTCATCACATTCCAGTGAGATTTTTTAAGCGTCAATAAATAGAAACGCTGCTTACTTGGAGTGCGGCGACTTGTCGCCCGCACCAAGTGCAATTTTCTCGTATAAGAGCGCTCAACGATCAACGATAAAACTAATTTTTGCCGTCAAACGAATTTTAACGATTTTATTATCCTTAACAATCCCTTTGATATGATCCACATCGATCTGCTCAATTTTTTCTACTGTCTTGGCTACCTCTTTCACAGCATTTGCTATGGCTTCATCAACAGTTTTCCCTTCACTAATGACTTGAATAACCTTTGCAATCGCCATATGAATTCCTCCATTAAATAAGCATGAAGCTATCTTTTTAGGCGATTAAATTCAAATAAAATATAATTATTTTTTGAGATGTGTTACGGGGATAATCCTAAGAGAAACCTCGTGATCAATTCCATAAAATTCCAAGAACTGCAGAAGGACAAGCTGCTGATTTTCCTGTGTTAGCAGCGCTAGGCCTTCGTTAGGCTCGTACAGGGCGATCATCTGATCTTGAGTCACCACATAGGCTACGGTATGGTTTAAAAACTGAATTAAATAATTTCCAACCGGCAGATTCTGTATTTTTTGAGACACCTTTGAGACATTACCATGGAAATGCGATCCCTGTTCTAATTTTAATTCGATGCAATTTGCGATGGTTTGCATAATCGCATGGTGAATAGAAGCGCATTTTTTTTCTTGAGGACATTTCAATTGATGACACCTAATATCCAATTCTAAGGTCAAAGCATAGATATTCGGATTTATGTCTACTCCCCGGTTGTCGAGATCATTAAATATAAATTCACGGAACACTGTTGTGAAATTGCCCTCAGCTAGAAAATTTTGAACACTTTTTAATAATTCTTTTTGTTCAAAAGCTCTTTCGTGTATGCTGCCACCGGTCATTAGTTTTACGAATAAATCAAGTTCACCTTGTGAAACTTTTCCTTCCATTCCCATTAAAGCATCATAAATGTTTTGCAGCCTCAATGGCGTCTCTTCAGGCAACCTATTGGTTATATCGAGGGCATCGCGCAAGAATGTCAAAGAAAGACCAAGGCATAAACCGCTAGATGGATTATCGATGATATCCGTGGTTATACGCAGACCGGCTGATCGTCCAATGTGTTCAAATACTTTTTTTGGCAGTGGATTCCAAGCTTTTGCAAAACATCCGGGTAATAGACTTACCTTGGCAATATTCCTTGAAGAGAGCGCCACATATTTCCTGGGTATGGCCGAAGAGAAAAACGGCAGATGTTTGAATGTAGTTGAGGCAAGAACCAAGGCATATTGAAAACACAGGGCAAGTTCTCTAAAAATCGCGCAGGCAATAGCATAGAGGGTACTTTTATCAGCAGACGAGATGGCGTTCAAAGAAAAATCGGATCTCTTTTCAGGAAAAAGGGTTGTACAGATCATGTCGGAAGTATATTAATTCCCTAAAAAGTTCTCTAAATGCGCAGTTTTTACATTTTTCTTTAATATCATATATGTAAAAGATGTATTTATTCAGTCTTTCGATGGTCTTAAGCTGAACAGTTGTATCCTTTTCCATTTTACCGAGCGGCTGAAAACAAATCGCCAAATAAAACCGATCCCGATGCGGACTTCCATCCAAATGGTTATTATATTCCCTTTCGTATTTTCCATACTGCTGGCGCTGTGAATAGGGAGAAAAGATTCCAAAAAAGGCGCACATTGTCATTAAGCTTCCATATTTTAATGCACGCAAGCTATCGTAGGCGGTTTCGGCGATAGCATGGCACTCTATCGGCTGATTGTCCAAATAGTGATAGAGTTCTCGCAAACACATAAAAAAAGCTTGCGCAAGGCTTGCAATACTTCTAACAATAGAAATAAGGGGAGTTCCGATTGTCAGAGCAATGCATTTAAAGCGAATCAACAATTTAGGGTCCAGGTTATAAATTTCCCCGGTAGCACGATGATTGGGAAAGTCATACCTTTTTTCATTATAAAAAAAAGGAACTTCACCCCATGTTGATTCGCTGTTTTTATTTACGCCCTTCATTTAATAACGATCATCACTTAGCAGCAGCGAAGACTAAAAAACACAACAGACAAACAACAGTCAGCAGCATGCAAGAGATCGGTTCACAGCCTTGTCTTTCCTTTTGCAACCGTACCCTTTCTTGAATCAACATCTTTAATTTATCTTTGTCACATGTTGTCAAAGGTCGCACGCTATACGTATGTTTAAGGCGAATTTCTTTGCTGAGGCAGGCAGAAGCCATTAAAACAGATCCCACAATTTCCCCAGGAATGAATAAAGCCAAACTCACGATTAGCCTTACAACTCGTTTCAGGCCTTCGGCTTCTGGAACTGGTTTTAGGCTTTTTTTGAGGAGATCATTTGCAATAAAAAACCGAAGTTCCATGCGTGAAAAGCCTAATTCCATTGCAATCCATCGGCGCGGAGCTCGGCAGACATCGGCAGCTGCTTCTGCCTTGCCATAGATACTATTATCTTGCAGATCTTGTGCATAATTTACTTTTGTATAAAATCCGCTTATGAATCCCATTGGAACTCCTTTGAGTAGTTTTTAATAATAATTAAAATGGAAGCCTATCGAAATAATTATATAAATGCAATGATGATGCAGAGGCCCATATTAAATAAATTAAATCCGTTTTTTTTTGCGAAGGCGGATATTTAGAAGTTCCACCGCTAGCGAGTAAGCCATCGCGAAATAGATATAACCTTTTGGAATATGCTGATTAAAGCCTTCTGCAATCAGTGCCACTCCAATCAAAACTAAAAAGCTTAAGGCAAGCATTCTTATGGTTGGATGCTGATCGACGAATCCTGCAATGATTCCCGAAGCTATAATCATGACTATCGTCGATGCGATGATTGCAGCCATCATAATAGGAAGATTATCAACCATGCCAACTGCAGTGATAACAGAATCTAAGGAAAATATGATATCCAGCAGCACGATCTGCACGATAATGCCGATAAAAGTAAAATGCGCTTTAATCTTTTGAGGTTCATTTTCATATTCGATTTTATGATGGATCTCACGCGTGCTCTTTGTGATGAGAAATAACCCCCCTAAGATAAAAATGATATCTCTGCCGGATATATTTTGGCCTAAAATGGTAAACAACGGGCTGGTGAGGCTAACCAACCAAGAAAGCGTCAATAATAGGCCGATGCGCGTGATAATTGCCAAAGAAAGACCGATTATTCTAGCCTTTGCACGTTGATCTTTAGGAAGTTTATCTGAAACAATGGAAATAAAAATAATATTGTCAATTCCTAGAACAAGCTCCAAGGCAAAAAGAGTGAGAAATGCAATCAAGGCTTGAAAGCTAAATAAATCCACGCTTTTCCCGTATTCAGCTAAATTTTATAGCCTGAGTGTAAGTCATTTTTTTTATCCCTGTCTATAAAAACCTAAGGCTTTTGCGGCAGAATGACATTGTTGGACAAATGACCACAAAGCCAGTGATCTCACTGGCTTTGTGGTCATTTGTTTAAAAGCTTTTTGGATTTAACTTTCCATAGGCTTTAGCTGTCTAAAACTAAGGGTCATCAATTCCTCTTCGTTACTCGGTGTATGCGTTTTTGTTTGAGGATTGTATATTCCTGAGAGTTTTATATAGGGAGGTTCCTATGTGCCATCAATCTGAATTTTATAATAATTGATTTTTTCTTTGTAGCGTTCAATTTTTTCTTGTAACTTTTTTGTCTGCTTTTGCTTCTGAAAATCAGAAACTTCTTGTTTTAGACGATCTTGCTTATCTTTTTTTGTTTGATTTTTATAATATTTTTTATGATAACAACTTTAGTATTTAGCCGAAATAGCTGATTGGATTTTGATTTCAAGGTAGTTTTTTAAAAACCCCTTCATTTGGAGAATTAAGTTATGATCAATCTAATTTCTCGCATTTTCTGTATTTTAGGAATGGCTTCGATGTTCTTTATGGCAAAACCGGGTTGCACGGAACAGTTTAATTCGATTATTGCGTTTGGCGACAGTTTGACCGATGTAGGTAATGTAGCCGGCTTAACAAATCCTGGAGTCGCTCCGGTCATTAACGGCTATTATCAAGAGACCCATTTCTCCGATAACGTTATTTGGGTTGAAGTTCTAGCAAATTATTGGGGATTGCCGCCGCGAATACCTGGTAGAGGCAATAGCACAACGCTACCACCAGAGCCAGCGGGTAATACATGGGCTTGGGGTGGTTCAGAGGCTGCAACCGGTTCGGTTCAACCTCCAGGAGTGACTGAGCCCATTCCCAATTTGCTTACGGAAATCGACCAATATTTAGCAGCCAATGTCCCCAGCTCAGAGACACTGTTTACGATATGGTCAGGAGCGGACAATTTATTGATTGGCGGCCAATTTGGCCCGCAAGCTGCTAAAGACGCTGTTGAGGCTGTTAAAACTGCCATATTGCAATTGGAACACGCTGGTGCACGCCATATTCTCGTTTTTAATATGCCGCAGCTTGGGGATACGCCAAGTGCTCGATCGGGCGGTCCAATTGATATAATAGCAGCCGATATTTATTCCTATTCATATAATAAAGCGTTGAAAAAAACATTAAAGAGGCTTATCAGGGATAGACACTTTCGCGCAAAAATCTACTTTGTGAATGTCTTTTCAGAATTTTTATTAGTGATAAAGACAGTTAACAATGGAGGAACATATGTACCACGTTTCTTTGTTCCTGGCGCTCCAGTGGCTATCAGCAATGTAACCGATGAAGGATTGGTTTTCTTTGATACGAATGGAACCTTTCCAACCAATTATTTATTTTGGGATGATGTGCATCCTACAACACAAGGCCATCAAGTTATAGCAGGTCTTGTTTTGAGGGCTCTCCAACCGCCGAAAGACGAAAGTTAGTATATAGTGTACCCCATTGTCTAGACAATGGGGGTCTGGAGTTTGGACATTCTTTGTTACGCTGTTCCGCAGCTACAATTTTAGCTGCGGAGCAGCGCAAACTTAAAAGAGTTAGAGATGTAGTTATCAATCAAGTTTTAAGCATTTTATCGTCAACTTTAGACCTTTGTTTAACGAACCAAGTAAATACTTCGCATCTTGAATGGCATATCCTTTTTCATCATTGTCGAAATAACAAAAGACGTCTGCCTGTTTTGTCCAAGCCTCAATTTTATTTTTCCATTTTCTTAAGCGGATGGGTCCATATGATCCGCTATAAGCCTTTTGCGGGCCGTGTAATCTAATATAGACAAAATCTGCTGTCACTGCTTCAGGCGTTAACTTTCCATGTAAATCAGTGATGCACAAGGCTAGATTATGTTTTGTAAGAATTTCATAAATCTCATCTGTAAACCATGTGTCGTGCCTAAACTCAAAAGTATATTTATATTTTTTATTCAAGTTATGCACGAAATCGATCAAACGTTCCTTATTCGCCTTGAACGAGGGTGGCAATTGAATGAGAATCGGTCCAATCTTAGTTTTAAATTTTTCAATGCTTTTATAAAAAATGCCCAAACTTTTTTTGCAATCGTGCAGTCTTTTGCGATGAGTAATATATCGATTGGCTTTAACGGAGAACAAAAAATTTTCAGGAACGATTTCATTCCAATGTTCGACTGTCGTCACTCTTGGCGTGTGATAGAAGGTTGTGTTGATTTCAACCGTGGAAAAAACTTGAGAATAATAGGACAGCCAATCGGTTGCCTTTAAACCTTCAGGATAAAAATTCTCCTTCCAGTGTTCATAAGACCATCCCGATGTGCCAATGTAAATTTCATGCTTTCTTGACATCGTATGCAGCTTGAAGTTTTTTCTTTGTCTTGGACTGCCTTTTCGGCCCTATTCTTTGTATTAAAAATAAAAACATTATTTACAATTTATTTTTATTCTTGACATTGCCGCTAAAGGCGATGCTATTTTCCCTTTAAAATTATTTGAACGATAATTCCTGCGAAATGATAACTTAAGCTATAGGATTATTTAATTTTGGAGAGCGGAATGTTAGGTTCGGAGCCGTTGATTCCCCATTCGGAAATAATTTTTAGACTATTGCTTGCTGCAATATTAGGTGCCATAGTTGGAGCGGAGAGAGAGAAAGCAAGTTGGTTTGCTGGTTTAAGGACCCATATGTTAGTTTGCATAGGGTCTACTCTGATTATGATAGTTTCTCAATACGGTTTTCAAGATGTTCTTCGCAAAGATCTTATTGTACTGGACCCATCGCGGGTAGCTGCTCAAGTCGTAAGCGGAATGGGTTTTCTTGGGGCCGGAACAATTCTATTTTGGAGAAATAGGATAAGAGGTCTTACAACCGCTGCAAGTTTATGGGCTGTTGCAGGTGTTGGCCTTTCCATTGGGGGAGGACTTTATCTTGCTGCTATCACCACTTCGATCTTAGTCCTTATCGTTCTTTCAATCATTAAGCCTCTTGAAAATATCTTTTTTAAGAAAAAACAATATGTAAAAGAAATCAAATTTTCAATTAAACCAGGAATTTCTTTGGCAAAATTGGAAGAAATTTTAACAAAATTAAATTTGCGATTCCTTTTGAAAAATTTGTCCATACAAAATGAGGGTGAAAACGAACTGATTCATTTTGTTTTTAATTATAGTCCAGAAATTGATCTTTTAAAAATTGGTGATGCAATAAAACAAATAGCTGGAATCGAAAAAGTAGAAATAGTTGAATAATATTGAACGATTTTAACTTTTTTGATTGATCGTATCCCCCTTGTCGCTAACTCAGAAAACAATATAAAAAATAATTTTATATTTATATGAAATTAATTGCTTTCTAATGAATATAATCTCATATGTACATATATAAGATTATACGGAGGAAATCGCTGATGAAGCAAAAACTAATAACACTATTTGTCAGCTTGATAATGCTGCTGGACGGCATTGGTCAATTACGCGCTGCCGATCAGACAAAATCAATCAATCAAGCTACTGAAAAACAGGCGCTTGCAGCAAAAAAAAAACCGAATATTCTTGTGATCATGGGTGATGATGTAGGTTGGTTTAATATCGGTGCCTATCATCGCGGCATTATGTCGGGCAAGACACCTAATCTGGATAAGCTAGCTAGTGAGGGGATGTTATTCACCGACTATTATGCAGAAGCCAGCTGCACAGCTGGCCGAGCTAACTTCATTACAGGTGAGTTGCCAATACGTACCGGTTTGACGACTGTTGGTCAAGCTGGAGCCGACATTGGTTTACCTGCAGAAGCCTGTACGATCGCCACAGCACTTAAGGCTCTGGGATACTCCACCGGCCAATTTGGCAAAAACCATCTCGGCGATATGAACAAGTACCTGCCGACGGTGCATGGTTTTGATGAATACTTTGGTTACCTCTATCATCTCGATGCGATGTCAGATCCTTATTGGTTTGATTATCCACAGGATTGGATTGATAAAACCGGACCGCGCAATTTAGTTCACTGTTGGGCGACAGATATTGATGATCCAACCGAGCAACCACGATGGGGTAAGATTGGCAAACAGAAGATTGTTGACGAAGGCCCATTGGCGCCATTTCCTGATATGAAAGATATTCAAAATTGGCAGGCAGGCCGCAAGGCAAAGTACGACATGCAGACATTTGACGATGTACTTGTTAAGAGTTCCAACGAATTTATGGATAAAGCCAAAGCAGCTGGTAAGCCATTCTTCCTTTGGCATAATACCACACGGATGCACATTTTCACCTTTCTTCCACCGAAGTATCAAGCAATGATGAATTCTAATAGCAACTATAACATCGAAGAAGCTGGTATGGCTCAAATGGATGAAAATATCGGACAATTATTAAAACACCTGGAAGATATAGGAGAGGCCGATAATACGATTGTGATTTTCACGACCGATAATGGTGCAGAAGTATTCACGTGGCCGGATGGCGGCATGACTCCATTTAACGCTACAAAAGGTACGGTCTTTGAAGGAGGCTTCCGGGTTCCGTGCATTGCTCGTTGGCCTGGTAAGATCAAATCTGGCGTAGTTGAGAATGGGATTTTTTCCGGACTCGATTGGTTCCCAACACTAGTAGCCGCTGCCGGAAATCCAAACATTATCGATCAGTTGCTCAAAGGAGTTAAACTTGGTGACCGGACTTATAAAAATCACCTTGATGGTTATAACCAGTTAGAACTTTTGCAGGGTAAAGCCGATTCAAAGCGTCATGAATTGTTTTATTTTGGAGGAGCTGAACTCGGAGCTATCCGTATCGATAACTTTAAGTTTCAGTTCTTTCAACAGCCTTGGGGTTGGCCTGGAGAAAAAACTACAACGGATATGCCTACTATTGTGAACATACGTCAGGATCCTTTTGAAAGGACTCCTGCTTTACGCGGTGAGAGCCTGAATAAGATGGGTGGCGGCTACTTTATGGACTTTTATGCACGCGAGTTCTGGAGGTTTGTGGCTGTACAGAAGGAAGTTGAAAAACTTGCGATGACGGCAATTGACTTTCCACCTATGCAAGCACCTGCATCATTCAATCTATCTCAGATCAAGAATAAAATAGATGAGATGATGAGGCAGCACGAAGGGCAATAATCAAATTATTATCAGGCTAGCGGATTGCAAGAGCCGCTAGTCGATTCTTTAAACGAATTAGACTGCATTTATTGTAACTCTGAATGTTTTTTTACACCATTTCTCTTCGTTAAAAAAGTTCCAGATAGCTGTCTATTTTTTATTGATTTTATATTTTTGTATTTTTAGAATATTGGCTTAAAAGCAAGTTAAATATCCTCAGAAATATGTATAGGGCATTAGTTTTGAATATTATCTTAAGCTAATAGGAGATTTGCAATGATTACAGCTTCAAACATAGTAAGCGTGCTTTAAATGGAAGAATCTCGAGAGAAAAGGCATTTGAACTTAAGCAGCGTTTAAACAGAATTTAAGCGGACCGCCCAAACAGTTTGCCGTTGCATATGGGTTGTGATATATCAATTGATCAAACCCCTCTCGTTTGCTGCATAAACAAACAGCCGACGAGAGGTGTTACTTTGGTTACTTTAATGTCCCAGTGGGGATATTACTGCTTAATTGAGTCTTTATGCCTCACATATTTATACGATAGAACGGTTCTCTTCTTATAAGGAGCGGTCCTTCTACAGCATCTGCATAAAAGGGTTCGGGCTGCATCTGCAGATCAACCGCAATCCCATTAGAAGACTGCAACTTTGATTCTGCAACTAATTTTGTAAGATAGGCATCGGTAGCTTCGGGAGTAGGATCAAGCTCATCATCAAGAATAACCGGCTTAAAATCATCTAAAACAAAATAAAAAGGGATCTCTCTATCGAATTTTTTTATTGTGCCAGTCACACGAACGACATTGTCTTTCTTTGTTCCCATAGGAAGAGGTAAAAGTCCAAAATCTTCTACTTTGATTCCAAATCTATCCCATTTCCAATACTCAATTAAGGGAGCTTTCATTTCTGCTCTTTCAGTCATTGTTTTACCTTTTTTCATAAAAAGAAGTAGTAAAGTGCGCAATTGTTTGATCTCAGGAGAAATCTTTTCAACTTCATCCTCTTCCATACAATTTCCTTGCATTTCGACATTATCAACAGACATAAAAGATGTTGCATTTTCAGAAATAAGGATCTCTGGAAGAATATAAGAGGAGTATCCGCTCTGGCTTAGAGCGCCAGATATATCGCTGCGCATTTCTTGTTCAAGATCTTTAGGATATTCATTTTTAAGTCCATAAGCAAAGTAAAAATTTGCAAATCCAGCGAGATGAAAGCATTTTCCCCAAGCTGAATCTTCGTGAGGCTCAAAATCATAATGAGCAAAAAGTTCAATATGCTTTAAAAGATCTTTCCTTTTCATATCAGCAAGATTCTGTCCTTGCTGATATTGCAATGTATTTAAAGCCTTTGCATAGTATAACTTTAAATGGCGTTTGATGATTGACATCAATGGTTGTATTTTTTCATTCTTGGAATCAGATTGCTTAGAAAGATGCAAAAGTCTTGATGGGGATAGATTTTTAACATTTAAGCCGTCATGGATTTTCAGCAGATCATTCGCTAAAGTTTTAATTTTTTGATTTTGAGTTTCAATTGATTCTATTAAAGGTTTAAGAGAGAATTGAGGAGTTATTTCCCATTTTGAAAGTTCTTTATTTAACAAGCGCTGCACTTTTTTTGTGGCATCAATTTTTTTCTGAATCTTTCTAAGTTTAAGAAGATGATTTTTTTCATAAGAAGGGATGTCTTTAAAGAATAGTGCCTTTGTTACAATGTCTTCTGCAATTGAAATGTAAAAAGGTTTGGTTGGTTGTTCTTCTTTGGTTTTTATTTCAGGCTGCTGTCTAATTATATCCTCATAATTACAAAGCAATGCTGCTGCTGTCTTATAGTTCATCGAACGCAAATGTTCTCGAATGTTTGCATCTATCTCTTCCTTTTGTTCAACAAATAAGTAAGCAATTTGATCATCAAGCCGTTCATAAAAATCAGGATTGCAAAGCAAATCCTCATTAACAACCTCGAGAAGATGCCTGTTTTGCCATAGATCTAATATTAGAACAAATTCTTCTTCGACAAATGCCGAAAAATCAATTTTAAATTGATTTGTTTCTTTAAAGTTGCTTCCAAAGCAAATTTTGAAGAAAGGAATTTCTATTAAGATATCCAGATTATATTCTTTCGCGATGCTCTCATTTTTTTCTTTATCATAAAAGATAAGGGTCACTTTATTTGAATTTGAATATAAATAATTGTTTTGAAGCCTTAACAAGGCAGAAGTTTCAGCAGTATTTTGCATATTCGTTTTCCTTTGTAAGAAGTTTTAACAACGCTTATATATTGTTGATAGGTATAAACAGCAAACGATTTTTTTATCAAATGTTTTTTTTTCTGATATTTTGAGTCTTTGCCGCTTGAATAAGAGAGAATTAACAATTTTTGCATATTCATTTAATCTTTTTCTAATAGCAACATCCTTTGCAGGAATAAAGGCTATATCTATATCTGAAGTGGCCGGGAGTCGTTGGACAAAAAGAGCGAGAAAATAAGTTACATTTACCTCTCTTTTTGGACGTTTAAGAATTCATTCACAATATATTCTCAAGCCTACCGCAGCCTCCACAGGAGAACTGGCGGCAGCTTAAGCGTTTTTCCTTTACCAATATGATTTATCCCTGCACAAAAAGCAAGGTTTTTTTTCTTAAGATACCCAGCTCTCCATTGAACCTGGCGGCAGCTTAAGCGTTTTTCCCGGGGGTCAGGGGCAGAGCCCCCATAAATTTGATCTCATCCCTATCCTTTCCTATACACATTAGCGGGGTATTCATAGTTTAAAGACATATGAGGACGCCTTTCATTATAGTGTGTGAAATAGTTATCAAGACCATTATATAGCTCAAACCCATTCTGGTAGTCATTTAGAAAAATATTCTCATATTTGACACTCCTCCACAAGCGCTCTACAAAAACATTATCTAAAGCCCTTCCTCTTCCATCCATGCTCGGCTTTATCCCATGTGCTAATAAAATGCTAATGAACTCCTCGCTCGTATACTGGGCCCCCTGATCGGTGTTGAAAATTTCGGGTGTGCCATGTCTCAATGCTTCTTGCACGGCCTCTCGGCAAAACAGTCCATCCAAACTATTTGAAAGCTTCCATGACAACACATATCTGCTATACCAGTCAATGACGGCTGTTAAATAGAGAAATCCAGCTGTCATCCTTATGTAGGTTATATCTGTACTCCAAACCTGATTGACTCGCTCTATCTTCACTCCTTTCAACAAATAGGGGTAAACTTCATGTCCAGGATGAGGCTTGCTAAGGTTCGGTTTAGGGTAAATGGCCTCTATTCTCATCCGACGCATTAGTTTTCCTATAAGATCCCTGCCCACGTTATAACCTAAACCTTTTAACTCAACCCTAATCCTCCTTGTTCCATACTCTGGATTCTTTGTGAAGATTTCATCGATAGCTCTCATAATTGCTAGATTTAAACTCTTATCACTACATGGCTGATAATAAAACGTCGATCGTGGAAGTTCTAATAAATCGCATTGATGAGCAATCGTGAGCCTTGTATGCTCACGATCAATCAATGTGCGTTTGATATCTATTCCAAGCTCTGCAGTTTTTTTTTCAACCAATCACGCTCCACGGTCACTTCTCCTATCTGCCGATAGAGCTCATCTCTTTGCTTGATCCATTCAGCGCCTGATGCCCCATTCTTCTCTTCCTTACTAAAAACTGATGGCAAGCTCTCCAATAATTCCTTTTTCCATTTGCATATTTGCACCCGATGTACTCCATATGCCGCTGCAAGTTCATTTATCGTTTTAATCTCCTTAACAGCTTCCAAGGCTACTTTTGCTTTGAAAGCAGCCCCATGCTTCGTTCTCATTTTTCTCATCATAGACTCCTCTTTTTCTAAGAGGACTAATGTAACTTATTTTGCCTAATTTTTCTGTCCAGTTTTTTGCGGCCATTATAATCTGATAAGGGTTTGAGCGTGTCATTCAGCAAACCTTTTGTTAAATCCTCGCTGATTAAAGAAATTTCAGCAGCATTAAGTTTTTTAATGGTGTAAGAAGAAGCATAATTCTCTTTGAGATCACTTATATTTTTTATAAATAAAATCTTTAAAGGTTTGAGGCTCTAAGATCTCGCTACACAGCTATAAATACGATTTTTGAATATTTCTGGAGGTATACTACTTGCTTTACCGCTCTGTTTGCTAGGACAAGATTTTTTTGCAGCTCTCGCTAAAAGTGAGGCCCATTGACTAACTGACAAATACTTATAGTCATTATTTTTTTCTTTATTTTAATATTTTATTTTATTAATTAAATAAAAATTACATATGACTACATTTTCAATGGTTTTTTTTTATTAGAGTATTATACTTTCCCGAGCATTCTTAGCTTAATTGCAACGGTATCGCCATTCTTTTCCATCGAGATGATTTGTATAAAGATCAAATAATTCTACTTTAAGATCGATTTTTGTAATCTTTTGCTGCGCGTGCTCTTTTAGAGCCAATAAAATATCTGCTGTCAGTTCATTAACGGTGATAATTTGATCAACAGGAAGGGAAGCTGTTGGCTGACGCGGAAAATCGGCCATCGTTTCAAATTTAGAACGCTTCCCTGATTGGTCTATAGCTATATCGAAAGCCTCTCCTCCCCCACGAGTTATCTTGAAAGATTCTGTAATTTCCTTATAAAAGTCGAAAATATGAACCATTTTTTCATCCACTATTTCAACATGTTCTCTTGCATCAATATAGCGTGTAAGAACAAAAGTAAAGTGCGTATCAGCTAAACGATCTATCTTTCTAGCTGTATCAAACCATTGAATTGCTTCTTGCGCTATGTTATTTATTTTTATGCAAAGAGGTTCTATTTTTGGGTCTGTTGATGATGCAATAAGCATTTAAAATCTCCTTTAATATATTAAAATTTACAAAAAACAAGTTTATAAAACAACAAGAATATTGATACGCCATTTGCTTAGAATGGTTTTTAAATTGGATATTTATTGAATAATGTGCTAGCACATTATTCAATAAAATGCAAAAAATCTTGATTGCCATTAAGAAGAAGTCCGATCCCTCAATCTTTTCCGGTGGCACAGAGCATCCCAATTGATCTGAATGTGCGCTTCCATGAGAAATGATATCTCTTTTCATGGCATAGGACAATCCCTCGATCGAATGTATAAAATTTGCGTAAAAATATATAAAAATCTTGAAATGTTACCAAAATTAACTTATTTTTTGAAAAATGCCGAAATTTCCTTTTTATGACATTCTATGTCTTGCATAATGCACCAAATCCTGTAAGTTGAATAGGAACATGATGAAAATCTACAAATTTCTGATCCTTCTAATGGCCTGGAGTACCGTCACTTGGGCTGACAATCAAACCGATACGATTAGCCAAGTGCATTCTGATAAGTCATTGCCGTTTCGTGTGAAACTCAAGACTCACTTCAAACTGCCACAGGGAGTCCAATCTTATATTCACGGTATATACCATAACAAATGGTTAATTATCACGGGGAGAAAAAGCGGCCTCCATGGATTTGTAACTAATAGCACAGATAACTTTCCTACCAAAGAACAGAACACGACTATTTTCGTCGTAGATCCTATTAATAAAATGACCTTTTCCCGTTCTTTACTGGATCCAACATCAGGCCTGACGCAAGTGCAAGCGGACCTGCTCTCTGTCACAGCTGCTCAGGGGTATCAATCTGGAGACACACTATACATCGCGGGAGGCTACGGACTTAATACAGCCACTGGCGGTCTTGATACAAAAAATGCTCTGACAGCTATTGATATTCCGGGGCTAATCGGCTGGGTTATAAAGCCATCTCCTGGTGAAACTGCAGCTCAATATATTCGTCAAATTTTTGATGACACCTTTAAGGTAACCGGTGGATACATGAATCAAGCCGGGGAAAATCCAACTTTGCTGATTATGGGACATGAGTTCGATGGATTTTATAATGACCCTGTACAGCAGCCGCCGGTATTTCAAGAGTATACAGAACAAGTTCGCCGTTTCTATATTAATGATGATGGAGTGAATCTTTCAATTACTCCTGAAAGTGCGCTGCCTTTAATTCCCGGTCCCAACTATCGTCGAAGAGATTTGAACGTTGCGCCAGTGATAAGCAAGGTAAATAACCAATTAAAGCGTAGTTTTGTGGTCCTTTCCGGTGTGTTTACGCCAACTACCGGAGTTTGGACTGTTCCTGTGGAAGTATCTGGTGATGGAGTTCCTTCCATGGCAGATCCAACCCTTCCATCCACTTTTAAGCAGGGAATGAACAACTATGACTGCGCGACTTTTGGAATGTTTTCTGAAAAAAACGGATCTATGTACATCATTTTATTAGGGGGGATGAGTTTTGGCTTCTTTGAAAAGACAAAAGAAGGTTTGCAATTCAAGACAGATAACGAAATTCCTTTTATTAGTCAGACAACAACAATTCAAATCGATCCATCTGGAAATTATACTCAACACCTGATGCGCCATGGCGGATTCCCCGATATTCGTTCCCATAAGGTCAATCCAGGCAAACGTCTTCTCTTTGGCTCGGAAGCTGAAGTGTTCTTGCATCATAAGATCCCTAAGTATGATAACGAGGTTCTTAAGCTGGATAAAATCAAGCAATCGACTGTTATTGGATATGTTCTAGGGGGCATTGCAAGTACAATGCCGAACACAGATACGCAGGCCGATTCTTTTCCCTCACGTTACATCTTCAAGGTGGTCGTAGAACCCGTTTGCTATTAATAAGGGTTTTGCACCTGTGGCCACATGCTTTCGCGACTTAACAGAAACCGGCAAACTCGAGCGTCGCTGCCACGACTAGTTTGCTTCTCAAAGGAGCCAGTTATTCTTTAAGGTCGCAAGCTTTTGTATCATAGTATTAAATACAGATATCTTCTCTGCTAAAGCTTCTCTTATTTCATTAGTTTAAATATGTCGTTGCTATGCTTATCGTTAGCCCTGATTTGTTCAATCAGGGCTTTTTTTTGCCAAAGTTTTTATAGTGAGTTCACATTCCAAATATTATTCGTCCGTGACCATAGATATCATTGATACAATAATAGATCCCTAAAAAATTTATAGTTTCACACACGTAAGCGAGAAATCTGCCCATCTGGGCAGATTTCTCGCTTACGCATATGGATCTGATACTGTGTCATTCTCGTTAATCAGATCGACGATCAGCCGACGCTCCGGAGACAGCTTCTTGCGTAAAGTCGACAATGTACCATCCAAGTATATCTGACCTTCATTTAGTATAATCACACGATTACATAGAGACTCTATATCATCCATGTCATGCGTTGTAAGCATGACCGTCACCTTGCGTTCTTTGTTAAGATGGCGGATGAAGTCGCGAACAGCCAACTTGCTCACAGCATCCAAACCTATTGTCGGTTCATCTAAAAATAGGATTTTAGGCGAGTGCAGCAGTGAAGCGGCAAGATCGCAGCGCATCCGTTGTCCTAGACTCAATTGGCGGACTGGCGTATGCATCAATTTTGACAATTCAAGAGTTTCAGTGAGTGAATGAAGGGTCGTTTTGTATTCGTAATCAGAAATGTTGTAGATGTCTTTTAGTAACTCAAATGACTCAATAACAGGAAGGTCCCACCATAGCTGTGTACGCTGTCCGAAAACAACGCCCCAGTTGGCGCACTGTCTCAATTCGGTGCTCCCATGGAATTCTGTCCATGACTTTGACTCTACCCCCGTTCGGGACCAGAATACCCGAAAGGATTTTTACCGTTGTGCTTTTGCCCGCGCCATTTGGTCCTATGAATCCAACCAGTTCGCCTTCATTGATATCGAAACTAATTCGGTCAAGGGCAGTCTTTTTCACATATTCCGGTGAAAAAAACGAAATCAAGCTTCCAAAGAAACCTTGCTTGCGTTTGGGGATAAGAAATTCCTTCGACAGGACATCGACAGAAATAATACTCATGGTTACAAAGATCTAGCTTGGTTAATGATTAAGGGAAAACATGCAAAAAGCGAAGATCGCAGATCTTAATATACATTGGTTCAGTAATTTAAAACGAGATAATTTAAAGGAAAAATCACAATCTTGGGTCCTTACAAAAAACAGTACTGTCGGAGGAGAAAGGTAGTCTAGTTTTGAGGGATCTTTTACTCCAAAAGCAAGCTTTAAAGCGTATTGCTGCTTTTCATCATCTTGGATATCATCATCAAAAAGATGTTTTACAACATGAATTACTTTGCTGAAATTTAAAGATGAACAGACATCTTTGACTGAGTAATTTGAGACAAGTGAACACCAATCCTTCTGCGAGATAAGTTTTTTATCATTAGGATGGTTCAAATTCCAATCAAAATTGGTTGATTAACAATGAATATCAGAAAAATCTGGCCATGCATCTTGAGTATGAATATTTTTTTCTTCCACTTCTTTAAGTACTTTGTCCCAATAGTCAAATTTAGCTTGGTCTTTTTTTTCAGCATAAATTCCCCTTAATAAGACAACCCCTTCTATAGATAGTTCTTTTTCTAATGCCTTTTTTGCTAAATTTTCAGCTTCGTCTAATGTAATCGGAGGCTTTGGTAAAAGATAACAACCAGCAAGTGAGATTAATAAGGAAGGAGGTGGAGGAGTTGCTTTCTCATAAGCTCTTTTATAGGCTTCATATCGCTCATCGTATTTCATGGTCATATAATAAGCATCTCCTAAAAAGACATCATTTTTCCAGTCTGACGACCATTCTCCAAAATGAGTTTGTCGAATTTCTTGGAGCAATTCAGTTGCATAGTCTCGTAAACTATCATCTCTTTCTTCATTAAAAAGCATTTTATAAACAAGATTCCTTCCCTCTTTAAAAGGAAGACTCTCAGCTAAAATTTTTGGTTGATATTGATTAACAATGGTATGCCATTCATTTTTAAGAATTAAACTAGATATCTTATTCATTTAAAATACCTCATTTTGTCACCACCCAACCATTTTTTAAGAAAATTTCTCCTGTATCTAAATATTTTTCAAAAAACACTTGTATTTCTTGCCCCTCAATTGTTGTTCTATATTCTAAAAGATGAATAGTCTTGACAGGTGTGTCTTTTGGAAGTACTACAGTGTTTTTTAGATATTTTTGATTTACTATATTCTTGTCTTCTAAGAAAGTTAGAACTTTTTTAAAATCTTCTTCTACGTTTCCACTAAGTTTTAATACCTTGTCCCAGGCATGTTTGGGCTGCATAACATGGTATTGAACATTAGAGGTCTTTGTAAGAATTTTCCCCTTCTTAACAGATTCATTAATAACTGATTCTCTTAGGGTTGCTCGCTTAATGCTTTCTTCCAATATTTTAGCTTGCTTAGCTTGAGAAGCTGCACAGCTTTCAAGGGTGCACATCGTATTTGCTCTTTTTAAAGCTCTTACCTTGCTAACCCCTTTCAAAGCCCCTGCCGGTGCAAAAATATCAACACCATATTTTCCAATGATGAATCCAATTTTTTGCCCTCTATAATGATCATTAAGCTTATCCCAAGAAAGAGAAAGTTCTTTTAATTCTGGTACAACACATTGAAAGCATTCTTCTGTGCTATGGCTGCTAATAAATTCTCCAATTGCATAGGCAGTATTCACCATCTCTTGGCTAACTTCGATAGGAGAACAAACAAAGGCCCAAAGACCATTTAAAATTCCTCTACAGCAGCTAAAAATTGAGGGAATGAATTCTACAGCCGAAACTTTCGCTCCATCAACTGTTCCTGATACCAATCCTTTGGAAAATTCTGTTTTATTTTCTGGTATGTAGACTGTTGCCATCATCATTGCTTTATGACTACCTGGCTTAAATGGGGGTACAATGGTTAATTTTTTAGCCGATTCATAATCCTTAAGAGCTAAGGAAAGTTGATTTGTTTCGAAATAGGCCATAGCTCTTTCAATATATGCATCTCGATTGGATGGATTAAGCTGAATAGCCTGAGTTAAGACTTGGATAGCCTCTTTGTAAAGAAGAAGATCATTAAGTAGCGTGCCTTGTTCTAAGAAAATATCTGATTGCGGTGAAAATGCAACAGCTTTGCTTGAATGAACTGTTGAGGAAGCTGAGACATTCAAGGCTAGTGATTTAGCATAACTTTTTTTAAGAATTGGATTTCGGTTAAGTATCCCCTTGCTTTCTAATTCTACTGGAATATTAGCCGTTTGCAAATTGGCAACAATAAATTCACTTAGGTCATAAGAACTGTTAGTCATTGGCTGACAAACAATAGATTTTGAAGAAACTACTGTCGTGTCAAGACCTGAGATATCGTTGACAAGCAGCTTCATGAAGCGAATTTCTTGATCAATCTCAGAGTTTGGATGCTTTTTATAGCAAGAGATATATAGTGCGAAAAATTTTGGATATAAAGCCTCGAGGATATCCTGCAATCTATCTTTAATTTTCGCAGCTTCCCTTTCTTCGTACTTAGATATGGCAAAGTTCTCGATATCGCGGCATACATGATAATAATCAGAAAAACGAAACTGTTGGGCTATGAATGAAATGGTCAATCCGTGCTTGTTTAAGAACCAACAAGGATTTTCAACAAGTTCTTTTTGAGAATTTTCGTCTTCTATCAAACTAGATAAAGCAGTTGTAGAAATCAGGTCACGAAAAAGAAGGTAAGCCGTGTCGCTAATTTGAGCAGCTTCTTGCGAATATTCCGGCCATAAGCAATCACAATTGGCATGTTGATCGCTATATTCTAATTGTTGTTTCAAATGACAGAGATATTTTTTGAAATCGACATCCAAATAGCCTATATAAATCGAAGAGTCGTAACAACTTGTACACTCTGGTCCAGTCGCGGGAATGAGATTTGAAAGGTAAGATAACGTCTCCTTAGCTGAACTGCCCGGAGCATGATAAAGACAATAAGGGTTGTAATAATTTTGATACGTGTTATCCTCTTCACAATCAGATCTATAGTCGCGGTTTAGCGCTTCGAGTTGTGGTAAAAATAGATATGCCAGTAAAGTAAAGAAAATAGTTACATAGCGTTTCATAAACCCTTATCCTTTTTTGTTTAAGAAAAGCATCCTATCCAAATTTCTTCGGAAAGTAAATAAAAAAAATGAAGGGTAGCAATGCCGCTACCTTTATGTTGCCGTTGGGTATTTGTACAAACAATTTCGTCCCTTGAATAGCGAGTGTGGTGCACTAGCGGTGCAACGATTTGCATATTTCTCCATCACAATTCAACAAAATCCAGTAGCTTTTTAGCCATAAATCCTTTAACATCTTATCCATAGCGGTTGGATGGTATTGGGTTATATGGCGGACCACCGCCCTCATAATCCGTTAGTCTGTCGCTATTGTATCCGAATAATTATGAACTTTTGGAAGTGACGATTCCATAATTAAAACAATAATAATCGTAGATTTGTCGCGATTTTTATTGACAGAGATGCCTTAAGGTTATTTCTAGCAGATCACCATTGGCATAAATAGTAGAGATTTTCCACACAGTTTTTTATATTTAACATCGAGTAAAATTGTTTCAGGATGCGAATGATCCGCAACGAAATGTACAATAGGAGCATATATAGGTGAATAATTGTAGTCTCCGAATGGCAACAACAAACTATTAAGATAATCAATTTCTTCTTCAACTGTAGAAAAGTTTGGTTGAGGAATAATTGATTTAAGTAGAAGTTGTTCAGTTTTTTTAGGTCGTTCAAGTTTTTGACGACGCTCGTAAAGCCTAGCGTTATGCTCGCCAAATCCTAGTAAAATTCCTAATAAAAGTTCGCTATTCTTTATCGCATCTTGAAATTTTAAACGCCCACTTTCGATATCAGTTAGCATTTTTTCAGGTGTTACAGAGCATTTCAATATATCATTAAATAGCTGTTGATATTCTTTTATTTTTTTTATAAATTCCATTTTATTAATTAAAAATATGAATTTTATGTTAGGTAAATCTACAGCATCCTCTTCGAAAAAAATAAAATTATTCATTTTAAATAAATGCTCATGCTTTTTCCATTCATTCCAAGCGTTCCAAGGAATATGTTTATATTGAAGATGATGCAGAATATTCGTATGGTCTGCTTTAATAAACCCCCCTCCAAGAGAACAGGCTTATCCCCGAAAATTGTGTACGCCATGGAATCATCAAATAACATCTCATAAAATAATTGATTCAGTATTTCCTTACTTTCAGAGGGCATTTGATTTAATTTCTTTAATTGGAAAGTAGAATATGCTGAATTAAAAAACAGCAAGAAAAAAAACAATTTTTTCATTATATGATTCTCATTATTTATTATGCGTGTGCAAGCGAAAACATTTTTTTCATAAGCTCTCTTTTTTAGTGTTAAGATTCTTTTTTCGAGGCTATTTTCAACACAATTTAAAAAAAAACAAGTTAAATTAATTCATAATAACAAATTAAATTTTATAATTTATAGCAAAGACAAAAACGTAATTGATAAAATCGCGCCTTCGACTGATTTTTTCATGTCCTAGTGCATTTGTTGGTGTCGTTCCAGTTTTCTTTTCCCTTTTTTCGATGAACGGCAGATAAAACTCATTATATTTAAAAATTAAAATTTACATTAATACAGATCAATTTTATCATCACACGATGAACGTTATACGTGACTTAGAGTAAAAATATGGTTGTATCCAGGTGCATTAAGTTATCAAGATTACTCTTGCCGTTTAGCTTATGTACGCTTATTTGCAGTTGTGGACTTTGTTACGATCCATCTATAACCGGCGATGCTCCAAGCTCTCCAGGAACTGAGCCGCACCATTGGTTTTCTTATTTAGACCCAGCAGAAGTTCCCTATAGTGAAGAAGACCTCTCAAAAACTATGTCTCTGAGCAAACTGCTGGAGATTGCTTTGTACAACAATCCTTCAACACGAGCGAGTTGGCATGCGGCCCGATCAGCGGCTTTTGGCTTTCGGGCTTCTTTGAGTGAATATTATCCTTCTTTAGCGCTCACGGGCAGTCTGCAAACACAAATTTCTAACGGTGCCACCAGCATATCGGGGGCCGGAGGGGCTATTTTTGGAGGGGGAGGAAGCTCTTCGTCTACTTCAGGAACAACAACGACGACAAGTCCAACAGTAACGGTAAACACTGTCTTTAATGAACTGATTCTCTATTATCTCTTACTAGATTTCGGAGGAAGGGATGCGCAGGCTATGTTAGCTTATCAGGTTCTTGTACAAGCTGACTGGCAGCATAACTTAGTCATGCAGGAGGTCATCCTTTCCGTTCTTACGGCTTATACGACTTATATAGGCAATAAGGCGCTTGTTATAGCTTCGGAACAAAATCTTAAAGATGCCGAAGTTGCCCTGCGGGCGACTGTTGTCCAACGCAATGCGGGGCTGGCCACCTTAACCGATATTTTATCTGCTCAATCGACATACGAACAGATGCGCTTGAATTTGGAACAGGCCAAAGGGGGGGAGAAAACCTACTTAGCAGAACTTCTCATCGCGCTTGGATTACCTGCTTGCACATGCCTTAATGTCGAAGATTTGCCTGATAAGCTTCCGGTTATTGAAATCGACAGTGATGTTTGTAAATTAATTGAACTTGCGAAGGAAAAGAAACCGGATATCGGGGCTGCCATTGCTATAGTAAAACAGCTGCAGGCAGAAAAGACGATCTCTTTTTCCGCTGGAATGCCCATAGTATCGTTAAATGGAAATGCAAGCCGCGTTAATTTTTTGAAACCTCACCGTCCTTCTATTTTCAATGACAGCGTATCTTTGCAATGGGATTCGCCTATCTTTTCCGGTTTCTTTTATGTGAATCAGCAAAAGCAATACCAAGCTCAAATTGATGAGGCATTAGCAAACCTTGATGTAACTGTAGCTCAAGTTGTTTCAGGCGTTGTCACCAATTATTACGCATTTATCACCGCTCAAGCTTCTTTGCCTTCCAGCGTAGCATTGCTTGAATCTAGTCAACGCGCTTACTCAGGGCTATTAAGTCAATACAGAGTGGGAACATCTTCGATCGTGGATGTTCTTAGTTTCCTGACAATATTAAGCAATGCCCGTGCTCAATTAATTTCGGTCAAAACACAATGGGCGGCAGCGTTGGCCAATCTGGCATTCTCTGTGGGTGTTCTCGAAGAAAATAGTGGAACATGGATGGATGGCCCTCCCAAAAATCTATATCAATTGCAGTATAACATTGGTGCGAAACATGACTGATGCAATTCTCATCCGATACCTATGTTTAATGTTAGTGCTGCTGAGTGCAGCTGGTTGCAACCGCAGTAAACCCGTCCCAAAGCCGCTGGCCAGTGTATCCGTCGCCAAAGTAGAGAAGCGTGATGTTCCGATTCATGTCGATGCCATTGGACAGGCGATCTCGCCTGTGACGGTGCAGGTGCGTCCGCAGGTAGCTGGAAAATTGATCGCAACTTATCTTGAACAAGGGGATTTAGTCAAGGAAGGGCAGGTCATCTATACCGTCGATCCCAGACCTTATCAAGCTATCTTGGATCAAGCTAAGGCGCAGTTAGAGCATGACATAGCGCTTCTGGTTTATGCAGAGAAAACAGTCGAACGCTATAAGAAAGTCGTTCAGGAAGATTTCATTGCCATTTTGACCTTTGAACAATATGTAAGCACTGCGGAAGCAGCTAAGGCTCAAGTAGAACTCGATAAAGCGGCTATTAGGGCCGCTCAAATCAATGTCGATTTTTGCAATATCGTCGCTCCGGTTTCTGGAAAAATCAGCTACTTTGTTGTCGATGTGGGCAATATTGTAGCTGTTGATGATCCTACAGCCATCACTTCTATCAAACCTTTTTCGCCGATCGATGTCCTCTTTTCCGTACCTCAACAGCAGCTTGAGATGATCAGAGCTGTGCAAGGCAATTCCGGAGAGTGGCCATTTATAGCTATATTACCTGAATTTCCGGATGAGAAATTTACAGGAACGACCTTTTTCATCGATAACCAGGTCAATCAGGATACCGGAACTATTCTCCTAAAGGGAAGGCTTGCAAATGATCAATGGGAGTTTTGGCCCGGTGAATTCATTAAAGTTAAAGTCCTTTATCGGATCGCGCCTAACGCTCTTGTAGTTCCACCAGGAGCGATTTTAATTGGAAAAGACGGACCTTATCTATACACGGTAGATTCCGCTGAAAAGGTTTCACCGCACAATGTTTCCGTTTTGAGCCGCACGAACGAATATATTGCTTTTGAATCGGATGCGGTCAAAGAAGGGGATTCTGTCGTTACAGACGGACAGATCAACATTGCTCCCGGTATGAAAGTTAATATAGTCGCTGAGTCCACAGACAAGCAGCAAAAAACAAATCCTGTCACACCGTATTAGCACATGAATCTCTCAGAGCCTTTTATTCGACGACCTGTGATGACTACGCTCGCAATGGTTGCGATTTTGGTGACGGGATTTATCTCTTTTATGGGGCTTCCCATCAGCAGCATGCCCAATGTTAATTATCCGACCATTAATGTTAGAGTTTCTTTTCCGGGAGCTTTGCCCGATACGATGGCCAATTCAGTGGCGCTTCCACTGGAAAAACAGTTTATGGCCATTCCGGGGCTTAGGCTTGCCAGTTCCAATAATACCCTCGGAAGCACTAGCATTGTCCTTCAATTTGAGATTGATAAGGATATGCTTACGGCAGCGCAAGATGTGCAGGAGGCGCTGACGGCTGCTATTCCCTTTTTGCCGCTCAACCTCCCTTATGGTCCTGTCTACCGAAAAGTCAATCCATCTGAACAACCCATTCTTTATCTTACACTCACTTCAAGGACGATGCCTCGGACAGACTTATATACGTATGCCAATACACTTGTCGGACAAAGAATTTCAATGCTTAACGGCGTTTCACAAGTCACTGTCTACGGTTCCGTTTTAGCTATCAGGGTACAAGTCGATCCAGGCAGGCTTGCGTCCAATAATGTCGCATTGGCAGAAGTTGCTGATGCGATTGCTTTGCAAAATACCTTTCTTCCTACAGGACAATTGGATGGAGTGACTGAAGCTCCTATCATTTCTGTGGATGGGCAGCTGTTGCATGCGGAAAATTATGAGTCGATGATCGTCGCTTATCGCAATGGGACACCCGTCAGGATAAGAGATCTGGGGCGAGCGATAGAAAATTTTCAAAACAACAAGATTTATTCGCAATTTATAAATGCGGAGGGGATTCAACCATCGGTGACTTTGGCCATACAAAAAGAGCCGGGTGCTAACACCGTGGCAGTCGCCGATGAGATTTATCAGATCTTGGAAGAACTTAGCGGCCAGATCCCTCCTGCAATTGATGTCCACGTCATCTATGATCGTTCGCAACCTGTAAGAGAGGCCATTAGGGATGCAAATATAACCTTGCTTATTTCTCTTTTGCTAGTTGTGTTGGTGATTTTTCTTTTTTTAGGCAAAATTGCCGATACGGTCATTCCCTCCCTTGTTTTGCCCATGTCAGTCATTGGCACTTTTATCGTGATGAGAGTCCTTAATTTTACTTTAGATAATTTGTCAGTGTTAGCGTTGACCCTTGCCGTTGGTTTTATTATCGACGATGCAGTTGTTGTTTTGGAGAACATTGTCCGTCTTGTAGAACAAGGGGAAACCCCTTTAAATGCCGCCTTAAAAGGGTCGCAGCAGATCTGTTTCACCATTATATCCATGACGCTTTCTTTAATAGCAGTGTTCATACCGATGCTTTTTATGGGAGGGCTGCTTGGCAAAATTTTTCAAGAGTTTGCAATAACATTGACAACGATTACGATTTTATCAGGAATCATTTCGTTAACACTTACTCCCATGCTGTGCAGTCGCTTCATTCCGCCTAGGGACAAAGAGAAAACTCAAACAGGACGGATGTATGCCCTTTCCCAAAAAGTAAATAATTGGCTGCATAAGGTTTATCGGAAGGCGCTTGAAGAAGTTTTAGATCACCGTTTTACTGCATTGGCCATCTTCTCTGGTTGCTTGATTGCAACCCTTTTGTTATTAAAATATATCCCTGTTGATTTTTTGCCGAATGAGGATGTCGGTTTTTTTGTGATTTATACACAAGAAATGGAAGGGGGATCTTCTTCCAGACTGTTGGATTATGAAAATAAGATGATCGAAATCGTAAAAAGAAATCCTGCCGTGGATGAGTTTGTAGCAATCAGCTCGATAAATGAATATCGTAAAGGGATTAATTTAGTGCATCTTAAACCCATTGGACAAAGGCCGCCGATCGAAATGGTGATTCAGAATATTTATGCCGAATTGAGTCAAATCAATGGAATGCAGTCTTTTATTAAAAATATCCCTCTCATCGATTTGGCTACTGGACAGGAAAGCCGTGCCGCTTATCAGTTCGCACTGCGAAGCATATCGGGAAATAAAATTTATGATAATGCGCGGATACTGCTTGAAAAGATGAAGAAGGAAAGGATGTTTCAAGGTGTCAATAGTGATTTGGAGATCGATACTCCGCAGATCAATGTAACGATCCAGCGTGATAAGGCTTCGAGCCTTGGGTTGACTGCTGCAGACATCGAAAATATCTTCACTTTAAGCTATTCTTATAACTTGGTTTCACGCATACAAACAGCCATTGATCAATATAATGTCATTTTAGAACTTTATCCCGAACTGCAAAAGCAAGCCAGTACATTTGACACCATTTGGTTGCGTTCTTCGATATCTAATGAGCTTGTCCCTTTAAGTGCTGCAGCTACATGGAAAGAGGAGTTGGGGGCGACTAGCATTAACCATATCGATCAATTTCCCTCAGTCACTGTTTCATTCAATTTGGCTCCTAATGTTCCGCTAGAGACTGCCTTGAATAAGCTGAATGAATTTACAAGAGAAATTTTAAGTCCTGGAGTTACGGCAGAACCTATCGGAGCGGCTAAAACTTTTTTGGAATCAATCAATACAGCCGGGATCCTTTTGATCTTTTCAATCATTTCGATCTACATCATTTTGGGGATCCTCTATGAAAGTTTTCTGCATCCTCTAACCATCTTAACTACATTGCCTCCAGCCACTTTTGGAGGCCTACTTGTTTTACTTCTGCTCAATATCCCTTTATCGCTCTATTCATTCCTTGGCATCGTCCTTCTGATCGGAATTGTCAAGAAAAATGGAATTATGATCGTGGATTTTGCCCTTGAAAATATACGACAAAGGGGAATGAACGCGCGCGATGCAATCGTGGATGCTTGCCTTGTCCGTTTTCGTCCTATCCTTATGACAACTGTAGCGGCCATATTTGGTGTTCTGCCCATCGCGCTTGGCTTTGGATCCAATGCATCCGCGCGCCGTCCCCTTGGCTTAGTCATCATTGGAGGCTTGATCATTTCGCAGTTAATCACTTTTTTCATCACTCCTATTATCTACCTTGAGATTGAACGGCTTTCTGAAAAATTTAGCAGGAGGGGGCGATGAACTTTTCAGCTCCCTTTATTAGACGACCGATCATGACAACGCTATTGATGGTTGCTATCCTTATTGGGGGGTACATCTCCTATAATCGCCTGCCCATCAGCAATTTGCCAAATGTCACTTATCCTACAATTACAGTCAGCGTATCGTTTCCAGGAATGACTCCAGAGATGATGGCCCATGCTATTGCTCTTCCACTTGAAAAGCAATTCATGGCCATACCCGGGGTAAAATTAGTCAGTTCAAATAACACTTTGGGAAGTAGTACCATCGTCTTACAGTTCGACATCGATAAAAGTATGACTGAGGCAGCGCAAGATGTTCAGTCCGCCATTATCACAGCCACTCCCACGCTTCCTCCACGTCTTCCTTACGCACCAACCTACAGAAAAGAAAATCCTGCCGAACTTCCAATTGTGTATGTGAGTTTGACATCGGATACTATTCGGCTTATAGACTTATATACTTATGCCAACAATGTGATCGGCCAGCGGATCTCAATGCTTAGCGGCGTCTCAGAAGTGACTGTGTTTGGTTCGCCCTTAGCTATACGGATCCAGGTCGAACCGGATAAAATGGTGGCTAATAATTTATCTTTGACTGAATTGGCTGGAAGTATTGCACTTGCTAATTCTTATCTTCCCACAGGACAACTAGATGGGCCAATTGAGGCTCCCAATATATCAGTGGATGGACAACTTCTAACAGCTGAAGCTTGGGATGCTTTGATACCCGTCTATCGAAATGGTACTCCCATGCGGGTAAGAGATCTGGGTCATACGGTAGAAAGTTTTCAAAATGATAAGATCCGGGTGCAATACGTCAAAAATGATAAAACAAAGCCCGCGATCATCTTAGCAATCCAAAAGCAACCAAGCGCTAATACCGTAGCCATATCTGATTCTATCCATGAACTTTTAGATACTTTGAGAGCAGAAATCCCATCCGCGGTTAAAATCGATACTTTTTATGACCATTCCGTAGCGATCCATGCTTCCATCTCTGATATGAACCTAACACTTTTAGTGGCCTTAATTCTCGTGGTGATTGTGATCGCGTTATATTTGGGCAAACTGGCCGATACGATCATCCCCTCCATCGTCATGCCTATGACCCTGGTTGCCACTTTTATCGTCATGGACGGCTTTAATTTTACGTTGGATAACCTGTCTCTGCTTGCTTTAATACTTGCTGTAGGTTTTATCATCGACGATGCCATCGTTGTTTTGGAAAATATTGTTAGACGCCAGGAAGCGGGAGAAAACCTTTTTGAAGCTTCCATGGAAGGGTCAAGGCAAATTGGTTTCACCATTATTTCCATGACCCTATCTCTTATTTCTGTTTTCCTACCCATGTTGCTGCTAGGAGGTTTGATTGGTAAGATCTTTAAAGAATTTGCTGTCACTTTGACAGCCGTAACATTGATATCGGGGATCATATCCCTTACCTTAACTCCGATGCTCTGCAGCCGATTCCTTCCCTCTCTTCACGATAATAAAAAAAGGATGAAATTATTTGAATGGTCGAACCAATTCAATAGAAAGATGAGGGATGCCTACGGGCGCATGCTGGCAAAAGTGATCGACCATTCTGTTGCTGCTTTAACAATTGGAGCGCTTTGCCTGATTTTAACCATCGTTTTATTTTTCTATTTGCCCGTGGATTTTATACCTGACGAAGATACAGGATTTTTTATAGCTTATACACAAGGCATGGAAGCAGGTTCCTCTTCACGGTTATTCGACTATCAACAGCAAGTGATCGATGTTTTAAATCGAAGCCCTTATGTGGATAGTGCCGTTGCTATAAGCTCTTATTCAGAATATCGAAAAGGACAAAATCTTATCTTGCTTAAGCCGGAAAATGAAAGACCCCCGCTTAAACAAGTTATTCAAGAGTTAAATAATGAATTGGCGAAGATTCCGGGCATACAAGTATTCATGAAAAAAGTGCCTCTTATCGATTTGTCAACAGGTGCCGAAAGCCGAGGGGATTACCAAATCGCCATGCAAAGCATCTATCCGGACAAAGTATATGCATCCGCCGAAAAATTGATTGATAAAATGGAAAATGATCCCATTTTTGAAGGGGTTAGCACCGATTTGGAGATCAATTCACCTCAAATCAACGTCACTATTTTGCGCGACAAAGCGTCAAGTTTAGGCTTGACAGCGACTGATATCGAAAATGCCTTTAATTTTAGCTACTCATATAACTACATTACTCGGATTAACACAGCCATTGATCAATATAATGTCATTTTAGAACTGGTAAAAAAACAGCAAATGAATACAAATACCTTTAACTTTTTATGGATGCGCTCCGCCAACTCTCAGCAGCTTGTGCCCATGGGAGCCGTGGCGAAATGGGAAGAGGGTTTAGGGGCTTCCAGCATCAACCACATCAGCCAATTTCCTTCCGTCACAATTAATTTTAATCTTGCTTCCGGGATATCTTTAAGTGATGCTTTAAAAAGGGCGCAAACATATGTCAAGGAGTGGGTTGATCCTAGCGTTATTGTACAAAACATCGGAGCGATTCAAGCTTTTCAGGAATCGGTTCAGAATGCCGGATTCCTCCTTTTCATAGCGATTTTTGCGATTTATATCATCCTTGGGATGCTATATGAGAGCTTTGTCCATCCCATTACCGTTTTGACAACCTTGCCTCCCGCCACTTTAGGAGGATTATTGACTCTGTGGATATTTGGAATGCCTCTTTCATTATACTCTTATCTTGGCATCATTTTATTGATTGGAATAGTGAAAAAAAATGGGATCATGATGGTGGACTTTGCCTTGGAAAATATCCGTACAAAGGGAATGACCCCCAGAGAAGCCATTCAAGATGCTAGCCTTGCCCGTTTCAGGCCTATCATGATGACAACCGTGGCAGCCATCTTCGGCGCATTGCCCATTGCTTTAGGCTTTGGGGCCGGTGCGGCAGCACGGCGTCCTCTAGGATTTGTGATTATCGGAGGGCTTATTCTGTCGCAGTTAATCACGTTATTTATCACGCCAATTTTGTATCTTGTCTTTGAAAGGATTAATGAAAAAATCCCGTGGCGCTGATGCTCTTTTTGCTTTTAATTGACAGCACACATTAACATCTGCCTAAAAGAGATACAATGTTTTAAAGCTTTTGCAATAGTTATTATTCCTTGCATCGATTTGTCGTGTTCTAATGTTTAGGCATTCCTTGTTACGCTTCGGAGCTTTCGAGTTTGGTGGTTTCAGAAAATTGCTTTGGAGTGCGGCGACTTGTCGCCGCTTTCATAGACATCGTCTTGGCGATGTCTGGTCCGAAACCCATATGGGTTACACTTTAACCAAGGCACATGGGTTACACTTTTGCTATACTTGTTAATGATATCAGTTTTTAACTTTTAAATAACGCTCTTCCCCATGGTGGGAGCGCATTTAAAATTTTATTTTACCTTCTTATTCTTAATTTCCGTCTCTTAATTTCTTTAATTCTACTGAGGCTTTTTGAGATTGTTCCAGGTCTTTAAGGAAGCTCTATAAGATGTATCAAAAGTCCGAATTTCCAAAACTGCTTCTTCTAAATCTCGAAATGGTTTGTCTTCCGTACAAAATTTGTAATCCAATATTTTTCCTTTATCTGCGGATAATGCAACAATACCCCAAATAAAAACTGATCAACACCTTCTACTAATTCATAAAATCGTTGAACCTGCCAATTTTTTTTGAATTTACATTTTCCAATCCTAATCTAAAAGGAATACCATCTACTTCAACATCAGATCCATGCCAAATATAATCTTTAATAAAAGAATGAATTAAATTTAATATCTGAATTAACTGAGTACCTAAGCAGGTACATGGTTCATCACCTATGCGGACTAAAAATTCAGGTTTATTCATTCATTTGGTCCTGTAAAAGGTTTTATAAATCTTCCTTGAGAATTAGTGTTCATTAATCTAAATATTAATCGTAAAAATCTAATTAAATTATTTAAATTTAAGATCATCTATTCGATCTAGCGGATTTTCAATTTCATCATTGAGTAAGTCTACAAGCAATCTTAGGTCAGCTTCATTATATTCAAATTCGGTTCCTGCATCCATTAAGGACAGACGCTCCAAAATAGAATTTACTTCAGTAGGATCATTTCGTATAGTAATATATACGTCGAAAGCCCAATTTGAAATGCGTGTTAAATTGTATCCTTTATCTAATTCTTCTTTTAATTTTTGACTTATTTCTTTTTTAGAATATATCATTTCATTAGCTCCATATATGTAGGTGGATAATGCATTGATGTTACTTCTTGACCATTAATAGATTTAGGATGTACACGATTTACTTTTCCCAAACGATCGTAAGATTCCTGCCATCCACGTATCTTTCCAGTTTTAGGATTCCATTCTGAAACATAACTAGATCCTCTTGTTGGACCAGGCGTTTTTGCGGCGTATTCTTTAGAATAATATCGAATTCTGCCATCAGGTAAAACTTTTGTTATTTTAGCCTCTTCTTGTAATTTTTCTAGCTGAGTAAGTTTTTTCTTCAAATTGATTGATGCGTTTATGCTTTCAGCTCGCTGACCAACTGAATTGGCTTTCCAAGCATTTTTAGTTATTTTAAAGGTTTTTTGGCAATATTTTACCCCATATTTAAATCCGCTAGCAGCGCGAGCGACAGGAAACAAACTGCATGCTAAACCTACGCAATTGCCTGTAAAGCGGACGCGCGAAAGGGAATCCATTTGATTCCATCGCTCCGCTATATTTGCATAATTACCATTAAAGGCATCAATACCTGTTTGTCGAAGATCATCATCCCGATCAAGGATATGATCTTCCGGACTCCAAAAACTGTGTGCAACAGCTGAAGTAAACTCTTTAACTCGTTGCCAAACGATTGAGGGTCGATTTTGTTCTCGACGATCTCTATCGATAGCGCTGTCCTTTGAAGAGCCATTACTATTGACCGACTCATTGGAGCTGACGGCTTCGTGGCTGCTTTCAACTGTTTGTGTTGTATTTACATCCTCTTCGGGGTTAAGTCCGAAGCGGTCAAAAAAAGATAAAGGGTTATTCAATACATACGCATAAAGGTTTGGTCCACCTTCCCGTCCAATAGGATCGGGGGTCAGCCAAACATTGGACAGAGGATCATAGTATCTCAGTCCAAAATAGATGAAGCCACTTTTTGCATCATGCCGTTTGCCGGCATATCTCCAGGATGATAGGGCTTCTGTTTTTAATTGATTCTGCGCATCATAAATGCGCTCTTCCCCAAAGACAGAATAGCGATAAGTTTCAACAACCTCACCAGAGGGGTCGAGCAAGGCACAGATATGTCCCAGATGATCATGTACAGGTACATAGTGCTCTCCATATAACTACAAGGCGATCCACCTCCTGGCACCGCAGTTCTGCAATTGCATGCTGGCATCGCAGGCTCCGGCTTCTTCCCCATTGATATAGAAAAACTGTCGTAGCTTTGCGTGGCTAAGCGGTTGCCAATCGTAACTATACGTGGCTTGCAGGCTTTGCAGAATTTGATTGAGCGCGCAGTTTTAATCGAAATGAATTAAAAAGTTTTTTGGTATTTCCAAAGTTTCTCCATTATTGAACTCAACTAAAAATAACTCTGAGCCAATTATTTGATCAAATTGTTGAGCGATTTCTTTAGAATCTATGATACGAATGCCACATATACAACCCTGAGATCCAGGTTTATAACATTGAGGAGCATTTTGTTTAATCATTACTGGATCTCCCCAATCAAAATTAAAATTTAGTGTTTTATTGGTAACCATGGAGTGCCATCCCTGTTATTGATTTCTGGAACATGTGCATGGGGCCGTAAAGCTCTCAAATCATTATGAGTACGTAAACTATGTGGACCGTCTTTTCGTAAGCCTGTCGGATTTCCTAAGCTATCTCTAACTTGGATCCATTTTCCATCGGAAGATCCTGTTAAATGCTGTCCTGGTTTAACTGGTATAACATTTCCTTTGCTATCAACGATCATTATATCTCGGGAAACATTGCCTTTAAAGGGATTGCTATTTATCTGTTTTTTTATGGTTGCTGCTTGTTGAGTTTTCTTTGCAGCTGATTGACTTTGTAAAACTCTTTTGCCTATGTTGTAGGTTTTTTGACAATATTTTACTCCATATTTAAATCCGCTAGCAGCGCGAGCGACAGGAAACAAACTGCATGCTAAACCTACGCAATTGCCTGTAAAACGGACGCGCGAAAGAGAATCCATTTGATTCCATCGCTCCGCTATATTTGCATAATTACCATTAAAGGCGTCGATACCGGTTTGTCGAAGATCATCATCCCGATCAAGGATATGATCTTCCGGACTCCAAAAACTGTGTGCAACAGCCGAAGTAAACTCTTTAACCCGTTGCCAAGCCGATGGAGGTCGATTTTGTTCTCGACGATCTCTATCGATAGCGCTGTCCTTTGAAGAGCCATTACTATTGACAGATTCATTGGAGCTGACGGCTTCGCCGCTGCTTTTAACTGTTTGTGTTGTTGTATCTACATCCTCTTCGGGGTTAAGTCCGAAGCGGTCAAAAAAGGATAAGGGGTTATTCAATACATACGCATAAAGGTTTGGTCCACCTTCCCGTCCAATAGGATCGGGGGTCAGCCAAACATTGGACAGAGGATCATAATACCTCAGTCCAAAATAGATGAAGCCACTTTCTGCATCATGCCGTTTGCCGGCATATCTCCAGGGTGATAGGGCTTCTGTTTTTAATTGATTCTGCGCATCATAAATGCGCTCTTCCCCAAAGACAGAATAGCGATAGGTTTCAACAACCTCGCCCGAGGGGTCGAGCAAGGCACAGATATGTCCCAGATGATCATGTACAGGCACATAGTGCTCTCCATATAACTCTAAGGCGATGGCTCCACGGCCGCCTCCCGGCACCCGCAGTTCCGTGACCGCATGCAGGGCATCGCAAGCTCCAGCTTCTTCGCCATTAATATAGAAAAACTGCTGTAGTTGATTTCCGCTGGCTTTGGTGAGGCGTCGATTAAAGGCATCATACGTATAGACAGTATGCGCATCGTCTGTAGTCACAGAGATAAGTCTGTCTAGAGCATCGTAAGCATATTTGACGGTTCCATCGGAGCTTTGCGCGGCTAAGCGGTTGCCAATGGAATCGTAACTATAGGTGGCTTGCGGGCTTTGCAAAATTTGATTAAGCGCATTGAATGTTTGGAGCGTGCCATCTTTAGAGGTTTGATTATACATCTCGTTGTTAATGTAACAATGCTCAAAGAGTCCTTGCTCAGCGGTCAGCTGATAGAGGCTATCGTAGCTATAGGCACAGTCAAAGGCGCCGATGGAATCTTGAATGCGGCGCGCGGTCAGATGTCCGGATGGATCTCTCTTTAAGATATTTTCTTTCCAATGCGGTGTGGATCTTGCCTCTAGAGCACCATCCAGCTCAAAGGTGTTTTCGAGGCGGCCGGCTTGATATGGCAAATGTATCCGAGTGCTCTGTCCTAAATAGTTATAACTCTCATACTCCTGTTTATATAAAACATCCAAAAGCGATTTGCGTTCAATGCTGTGAAGATGCGGCCCACTGTAATTGTAACAGATGTTGGTTTCATCGGGCAGTTTGATGCAAATGCATCGATCAAGGTTGTCGTACTCATAATGGAGCGGCAAACCGTTGGCTTGGATCTCTTGGATCATCCGTCCTAGCTGATCATAGGTGCGCTGCGTCGATGTGTGATGGATAAGATCTGCGGCGCTCAATAGATGGCCCGTGCGATCATAGGTGTATGCATACTGAAAAGATGCATCCGATGCGGCAAAGCTTTGCAGTTGACCGAAAGCGTCGTAAGTGTGCTTCAATTGGATCCCATCCGCTTTAGTAATGGTTTCAAGCTGTCCATACGCATTGTAGCTGCGGCGAGTGGCTTTTTGTTCCGCCGTTCCACACGCTTCACAGGAAAATGTGAGGCGATGCATGCTGTCATATTCAAATCGGGCGGTAATCGGTTCGTTTAAACCTTCCACAATGCGTACACAAGCGCCGTTGAGATCATACTCATAGAGAGTGCGCTTGCAGATCGATCCAAAAGGATCTTTCCAAAGTTGTTCGCTTTGCCGGCCAAGCGGATCAAAATGAGTGATCACGGAACATCCGGCTGGATCGATTGTCTCTTTCGAAGGGGAGCTTCCATAATTGTAACGGTAAATTGTCACGCGACCTAAGGGATCTATAACCTTTATCGGTTCATTCATTAGATTAAACGTGGTCGTGGTGACTGCTGTGCGATGATCTTGCAGCGCTTTGTGTTCGAGGCAATTGCCCTCTTCATCGTAGAGATAAGAATGGCGGCTGTAGAGTGCTCCATCCTCATCCTTGACAGTTTCTTCGATCACCTGACCCACAGCATCATAGCGGTAATGCGTTGCTAGGAAATGTGCTTCATCGGAAAAGGAGCGCGTTTCTTGTACAAACCCTTCGGCATTGTAAATGTGTTCGGTGCGCTTGCTGCCGCTCCGCTGACAAATGAGCCTTCCGGCTCCATCATAGGTGTAGGATGTGGCCATCCCTTCTGCATCAGTCTCGCTAATAAGATGAAAGGCATCATGGATAAAGGATTCGGTTGCGAGTAATGCGCCGGCTGGGGAATAAGTTTCTCTTTTTAAAGTGCGGCCCAGATAGTCGTGATGATACACCACGGAGGTGCCGTTTGGAGCTTTCGCACGGTAGGGCTGCCCTTTTAAGGTGTATTCAAACAGCTCTTCAGTGCCATCGGGATGCTTGATATTTGTGGGTTGGCCGCGAAGGGTATACCAGCTGGTCGTTCTATGACCGCAAGGATCTGTCGTAGCCATCACATGCCCTAAAGCGTCATATTCTTTGCGGGTGATCGGTTCTGCCCATTCTCCATGTTCATTCCGAATGGCTGGTTGGGTGATGGCAATAATCCTTCCAAATTCATCATAGGTGTATTTCGTCTCATGGCCGTGGATATCCGTCTCGCCGATTTTGTTGTTTAGCGTGTCATACCGATAGGTTTTGACCAAATGCAAGTCATCGCCATGCATCTCTTCGCGCACCAACCGGTTCATGTAATCGTAGTGAAAAAGGCGGCTTGTGTTTGGGCGTGGGCCGTGCTCTTCTTTTAAGTTGCCGTTTGCATCATAAGCTTTGCGGACAACATGTCCAAGCGCATTGCGCTCTTCGGTAACCTGTCCATAATTGTTATATGCCCAGGTCAACGCATAGAGATATTGATTATCACTATTATAATGTGCTTCGGCAACCAAACGCCCATTTTCATCGTATTGATGGGTGATTCGGTTTAAAAGGCGTGTTTGTCCGCTGGTCAAATCTAGGCAGCTTTCAGTGACCTCTTCCGGCAAGCCTATGGGAAATGAGGAGGTATTGCGTATCTGCCTGATATGCCTTTCAGTTACCCCGAGAAGATTATTTCGATCCAAGGTCGAGCCATTATCTTCAATCTCTAAAGTCATCGCACCGTTTTCATCATAGTCAAAAAATTTGCGGATCCGTATCTGATCCCCTTCCACTACAAAGCGCCCGCTCATCAACTCTGTGCCTTCAAAGTATTCATACAAAATGTCGTGGGGGCTGTTGGGATTATTTTCGTAGCGGAGCAGATTCAGTCCATCCGTGGTATAGGCGCGGCCGATGAATAAACGATCGGCTCCGTTATTGATCCCCTTATCTTGATCATCTACAGCCACATGCTCTTGCCGGCGCCCGGTGAGATTGCCGTAAAGCACCTCTTCGAGCACATTGCCGGCGCTGTCGTACGTATACGTCCGATTAAAAAAGATAAAACCATCTTTGGCGACAAGCGTTTTAGTTAACAGATTGCCGCAATCTTTTGTGCAGGGCACGCCCCAAGTGAACCGCTCTTCGGCGTATTTGTAAAAGGGGGCATTGCCGGTAAAACTTTCGATTTTGTTTAACCGATCTTGTTCATTGTAATGGTAGACTTTACGGTGGTCTTGAGCATCGTATACTTCGGTGCGACGTGCGACACGATCATATAGAAAGCGGTAGATCGGCAGAGGAGTGGCATCGGTGCCTACCGGGGCTCTGAGTTGCATCACCATTTCTTGGCGTGCTCGATCAATCTCACAGCTTTGGCCCGGCCATACCCAATTTACCCCCTTCTTAAAGTAATCGATTTCCAGTGTGCGCCCTTCTGGAAGTTCCTTGCGCACCAGTAGAGGAGGTTGAGGCAGTTTTTTGTCGGTTGAGAACGTATAGTGATAAACAAGATTAGGACGTTGGGTATAGGAAGCTTTGGTTAATAACCATCGGTTTTTTTGAATATGTTCGCACTTATCCTCTTTAACATAGGGATAGCATCTTATCTGCTTATATTCTAATTGAGCTAATTGTTTGCCCCGATGATAGGCCAATAATGCCACCTCATCGCTCTGACGGTTGATTTCTTTCCATTCAAATTTCAATTGATTTAAAGCTTTACCCTGCCAATTTTCTGATTGAATCGTATCGAAGCGGGGATTGTGGCTTCCATCATAAGTATATGAGAATTGCGTTCGATTGGGATGGACCGCTTTTTTTAGACACGTTGGGTAATGACCCCTTCCTACCTTGCCAAAATAATAATGAGCGCCGGAACCCTCTTTAACAAATGTTTCCTCTTTGCCATAAAAAATATTTTTGTTTTTTATATGATGTCTTCCACTTAAGCCTTTGGGAGTATTGGTGACTCCCTTTTCTAAATAATGGTCTTCGACTTTAATGCAGAATCCGCCCGTATTGCTTTTATATTTCATGCCTGAAAATCGAAAACACGCTCCAAAAGCATCATGCAAATCGACATAGCGGCCTTTTGGATTGCCATTTTTATTTTTTCGGATGCTCATGTCGTGATTAAAGTGCCAGGAGCGAAACCAGTGTTCGCTATTATTTGAACTGCAGTAAAAGCGCCTTAAATTCATCGACTCTACGCCGGGCAGTTCGATGTCGGTTTCCATATCAATGTAATCGCCGGTGATCACATTCACACAATTGTAAATGATGGAATTCGGATCGCCTTCGAGACTCGATAGAGAGTTGCTGTAATCGCTGATGATATCTTCGTCGGCTTTACAGACAAAGGGATGCAGGATGAGGCATAGCAGTAGAAAAATGCGGTACATAAAAGTTCCATTGTAGGAGGTTCTTTAGTCAAGAGGAGCGGAATTCTAGCCAAAAAAATGCGTAGTACGCAAGAAAAATTTTATTGAAACAGGAAAATGCCTAAAGTCAAGTATGTGCTCTTTGTAATTAAAAATTAGACTATGCATGTAAGAAGTGTTTCAAACATGTAGGAAAAAAGCAAATGCCCAAAAACAAAGCGCAGCCACTATGGCCGATGCAGGAATAGTAAAGATCCACGACCAGACAATGCGCGAAGCGATGCCCCATTTAACGCTGTCAAATCTGCCTGTCGCACTGCCAACACCCACAATTGAACCGGTGATCGTTTGTGTAGTCGACACAGGTATTCCGGCAATCGTCGAAACAAATAAAGTAAAGGCTCCGGCACTTTCTGCGCAAAAGCCGCTCAAAGGTTGCAATTTGGTGATTTTCATCCCCATGGTTTTTACAATGCGCCATCCTCCCATCGCCGTTCCCAATGCCATTGCAGCATGGCAAGCCAAAATGATCCAAGCTGTATGAGGATTTGTTAAGGTTAATTTGATATCAGGGGCGAGGACACCTCCTGCAATCAAAATAGCAAGGATGGCTCCCATGGTTTTCTGGGCATCATTCCCTCCATGTCCCAACGAATACAGCGTCGCCGAAACGAGTTGTCCTTTTTTGAAAAATGTATTCACCGCAAGAGGGCGAAAAGAACGAAAGAGCCAAGAGGCTGTAAACATTAATATAAACCCGATAGCCATTCCCAATAGCGGAGCGATAATAATAAATTCCATTTCGGACCATACATTTGAAATGCTGTTCCATCCCCTTGGAATGGAATAACAAATATTTCTTTTGAATTAAGAACTAAAGCTGCTAATTCAAATGGAGGGAATAGCGATGCTGCAACAAAGCGGCGACAAGTCGTTGCACTCCAAAAGCCTAAAGTCGTGTCTGCGCTTCAATGCTGTTTAAAAAACTCTCTTAATCTATCCAATTTTAATAACTTGCTTTTTGCTGCAATAAGGGCATCGATTGCGTTATCAAGTAAAAATTCCCAATATTCTCCCGTTGAGGGAGAATAAAATTTAACTAATAATTCATTATTTTTTTTGTATATTTGAACCCATTGAACATCATTATAAAAAATCTCAGCAACCAAATCTTCTTGAGTTGGAATACTAGCAATTTCAATGTCAAATTTATTAAACATATGTTTTTTCCCATTCTATATTTTATGGTTCCAAAAATCCAATCATTTTTCCACTTTGCCTAAATCTAAGCATGATTTTAGACTCTTTAAATAGAGTAATGTGCGTTGGACAAAAGAGCGTTCTGGGATTACGGACAGCGGATATACTGGTATAAAAAAATTACAAGGGAATACGAGATTACCCAAGAAATCCAGTAAAAGAAACAAACCCTTAACGCTGGAAGAAAAAAAGCAGAATCGGGGAATTTCCTCAGAAAGAGTTGTGAATGAAAACGTGATTGGCATCTAAAGAGATTTAAAATTATTAGTGATAGATACAGAAATCGAAGGAAAAGATTTGGTTTGCAATTCAACCTTATTGCAGGAATTCACAATTTGGAGTTAGCATAAGCAATTTCGAAAGAAGTCTATTATATGACCTTTTATATTCCTGGAAAAAACTCTCCGGGTAAAAATCCTGTTTCAGTTCTTGAGAGGGTGATTTTTTCAAAGTAATAATTCTCAACTATCCTTTAACCACTGAGGCTTATGTCCCTTTATATAAGATTTTGCTTCATGATATGCCTGAGGATGAAGTTTATTTAAAATATTGATATCAAATTGATCTCGATGTACTAAAACTCGTGCAATAGATTCTCCGCAAGCTTCCATCATAAAATCTTCATTATTTTCGTTTGTTGCATAGGCTATTAGAGCATTTAAAGCACGGTCGTCATCAAAATCTCCAAGATCCATTGCTGCATCATCCCTTTCGTCAATTCTTGCAGAAGCATCGAAGAGTAATTCGATTAAATAATCTATTTGATCCATATGTTACTCATTTAATTAAGTCTTTTTTCATTAATTAATTTTTCAGCAAACATTCTTAATTCTTGCTCGGAATATTCAAATTCTGGACCAGCTTCCATCATTAATATATCTTGCAAAATCATATTACCTTCAGGATCAAATTCTCCCCGGCTATAAAAAAATAAATCGTGGGCCCAATTTGAAATGCGAATTACATCGTATCCTTTATTTAACTCATTTTTTAATTCTTCACCGATTTTTCTATTAGAATAATTCATTATGGCAACTCCTTATAAGTTGGCGGATAGTGAGGGGCTAAAATATTTTGCCCATTAATAAATTTTGGATGGATACGATTTACATGACCTGAATGATTACGACATTCATGCCAGGCTCTGGTTCTTAATGTAGTTGGATCCCATTCAACTACATAACTAGCTCCACGAGTCGGACCTGATTTTGCAGACATTTTTTCTATATTATAGTAACGAATTCTGCCATCGGGTAAAACTTTTGTTTTTATAGCCCCTTTTTGAGATTTTTCTAATAGAGTAAGTTTTTTGTTCAAATTGATTGATGCGTTTATGCTTTCAGCTCGATGACCAACTGAATTGGCTTTCCAAGCATTTTTAGTTATTTTAAAAGTTTTTTGACAATATTTTACGCCGTATTTAAACCCGCTAGCAGCGCGAGCGACAGGAAACAAACTGCATGCTAAACCTACGCAATTGCCTGTAAAACGGACGCGCGAAAGAGAATCCATTTGATTCCATCGCTCCGCTATATTTGCATAATTACCATTAAAGGCGTCGATACCTGTTTGTCGAAGATCATCATCCCGATCAAGGATATGATCTTCCGGACTCCAAAAACTGTGTGCAACAGCTGAAGTAAACTCTTTAACGCGTTGCCAAACGGTCGAGGATCGATTTTGTTCTCGACGATCTCTATCGAGAGCGCTGTCTTTTGAAGAGCCATTACTATTGACCGACTCATTGGAGCTGACGGCTTCGTGGCTGCTTTCAACTGTTTGTGTTGTATTTACATCCTCTTCGGGGTTAAGTCCGAAGCGGTCAAAAAAAGATAAAGGGTTATTCAATACATACGCATAAAGGTTTGGTCCACCTTCCCGTCCAATAGGATCGGGGGTCAGCCATACATTGGACAGAGGATCATAATACCTCAGTCCAAAATAGATGAAGCCACTTTCTGCATCATGCCGTTTGCCGGCATATCTCCAGGGTGATAGGGCTTCTGTTTTTAATTGATTCTGCGCATCATAAATGCGCTCTTCCCCAAAGACAGAATAGCGATAGGTTTCAACAACCTCGCCCGAGGGGTCGAGCAAGGCACAGATATGTCCTAGATGATCATGTACAGGTACATAGTGCTCTCCATATAACTCTAAGGCGATGGCTCCACGGCCGCCTCCTGGCACCCGCAGTTCCGTGATCGCATGCTGAACATCGCAAGCTCCGGCTTCTTCCCCATTAATATAGAAAAACTGCTGTTGATGATCTCCGCTGGTTTTGGTGAGGCGCCGATTAAAGGCATCATACGTATAGACAGTGTGTGCATTGTCTGTAGTCACAGAGATAAGTCTGTCTAAAGCATCGTAAGCATATTTGGCGGTTTCATCCGAGCTTTGCATGGCTAAGCGGTTGTTAATGGAATCGTAGCTATAGGTGGCTTGCGGACTTTGCAAAAGTTGATTGAGCGCATTGAATGTTTGGAGCGTGCCATCCTTAGAGGTTTGATTGTACATCTCGTTGTTAATGTAACAATGCTCAAAGAGTCCTTGCTCAGCGGTCAGCTGATAGAGGCTATCGTAGCTATAGGCACAGTCAAAGGCGCCGATGGAATCTTGAATGCGGCGCGCGGTCAGATGTCCGCATGGATCTCTCTTTAAGATATTTTCTTTCCAATGGGGTGTGGATCTTGTCTTTAAAGCACCATCCAGCTCAAAGGTGTTTTCGAGGTGTCCAGCTTGATACGGCAAATGTATCCGAGTGCTCTGTCCTAAATAGTTATAACTCTCATACTCCTGTTTATATAAAACATCCAAAAGCGATTTGCGTTCAATGCTGTGAAGATGCGGCCCACTGTAATTGTAACAGATGGTGGTTTCATCGGGCAGTTTGATGCAAATGCATCGATCAAGGTTGTCGTACTCATAATGGAGCGGCAAACCGTTGGCTTGGATCTCTTGGAATGGAATAACAAATATTTCTTTTGAATTAAGAACTAAAGCTGCTAATTCAAATGGAGGAAATAGCGATGCTGTAACAAAGCGGCGACAAGTCGTTGCACTCCAAAAGCCTAAAGTCGTGTCTGCGCTTCAATGCTGTTTAAAAAACTCTCTTAATCTATCCAATTTTTAATAACTTGCTTTTTGCTGCAATAAGGGCATCGATTGCGTTATCAAGTAAAAATTCCCAATATTCTCCCGTTGAGGGAGAATAAAATTTAACTAATAATTCATTATTTTTTTTGTATATTTGAACCCATTGAACATCATTATAAAAAATCTCAGCAACCAAATCTTCTTGAGTTGGAATACTAGCAATTTCAATGTCAAATTTATTAAACATATGTTTTTTCCCATTCTATATTTTATGGTTCCAAAAATCCAATCATTTTTCCACTTTGCCTAAATCTAACACCACCAGAGTTAGGTGTATATATTTCTATGATTTGTCCAAACTCTTTATGAGTTCTAACATGAATAACATTTTGTGGATGAGATAAAATGTTGTCTACATGAAATTGCCCCTGCATATTTTTGCTGGCAACATTACCTTTAGCTTTGGGAAAAACACTGCCGGGACGACCTCCATGCTTATCTAATGCACGTCCAGCTTTAGTTAAGCCTCCTCTATCCATTACTTGCCCAGCCTTGGATAACCTATCTAAACAAATTGCTTCTTTTGAGATTAATTGCGTTTTTAGAACTCTTTTGCCTATGTTGTAGGTTTTTTGACAATATTTTACCCCATATTTAAATCCGCTAGCAGCGCGAGCGACAGGAAACAAACTGCATGCTAAACCTACGCAATTGCCTGTAAAACGGACGCGCGAAAGAGAATCCATTTGCTTCCATCTTTCCGCTATGTTTGAATAATTACCATTAAAAGCATCAATACCGGTTTGTCGAAGGTCATCATCCCGATCAAGAATATGATCTTCCGGGCTCCAAAAACTGTGTGCAACAGCTGAAGTAAACTCTTTAACGCGTTGCCAAACGGTCGAGGGTCGATTTTGTTCTCGACGATCTCTATCGAGAGCGCTGTCCTTTGAAGCGCCGTTACTATTGACAGATTCATTGGAGCTGACGGCTTCGCTGCTGCTTTCAACTGTTTGTGTTGTATTTACATCCTCTTCGGGGTTAAGTCCAAAGCGGTCAAAAAATGATAAGGGGTTATTCAATACGTATGCATAAAGGTTTGGTCCGCCTTCACGTCCAATAGGATCAGGGGTCAGCCATACATTGGACAGAGGATCATAGTATCTCAGTCCAAAATAGATGAAGCCACTTTCTGCATCATGCCGTTTGCCGGCATATCTCCAGGGTGATAGGGCTTCTGTTTTTAACTGATTCTGCGCATCGTAAATGCGCTCTTCCCCAAAGACAGAATAGCGATAGGTTTCAACAACCTCACCAGAGGGGTCGAGCAAGGCACAGATATGTCCTAGATGATCATGTACAGGTACATAGTGCTCTCCATATAACTCTAAGGCGATGGCTCCACGGCCGCCTCCTGGCACCCGCAGTTCCGTGATCGCATGCTGAACATCGCAAGCTCCGGCTTCTTCCCCATTAATATAGAAAAACTGCTGTTGATGATCTCCGCTGGTTTTGGTGAGGCGCCGATTAAAGGCATCATACGTATAGACAGTGTGTGCATTGTCTGTAGTCACAGAGATAAGTCTGTCTAAAGCATCGTAAGCATATTTGGCGGTTTCATCCGAGCTTTGCATGGCTAAGCGGTTGTTAATGGAATCGTAGCTATAGGTGGCTTGCGGACTTTGCAAAAGTTGATTGAGCGCATTGAATGTTTGGAGCGTGCCATCCTTAGAGGTTTGATTGTACATCTCGTTGTTAATGTAACAATGCTCAAAGAGTCCTTGCTCAGCGGTCAGCTGATAGAGGCTATCGTAGCTATAGGCACAGTCAAAGGCGCCGATGGAATCTTGAATGCGGCGCGCGGTCAGATGTCCGGATGGATCTCTCTTTAAGATATTTTCTTTCCAATGGGGTGTGGATCTTGTCTTTAGAGCACCATCCAGCTCAAAGGTGTTTTCGAGGTGTCCAGCTTGATACGGCAAATGTATCCGAGTGCTCTGTCCTAAATAGTTATAACTCTCATACTCCTGTTTATATAAAACATCCAAAAGCGATTTGCGTTCAATGCTGTGAAGATGCGGCCCACTGTAATTGTAACAGATGGTGGTTTCATCGGGCAGTTTGATGCAAATGCATCGATCAAGGTTGTCGTACTCATAATGGAGCGGCAAACCGTTGGCTTGGATCTCTTGGATCATCCGTCCTAGCTGATCATAGGTGCGCTGCGTCGATGTGTGATGGATAAGATCTGTGGCGCTCAATAGATGGCCCGTGCGATCATAGGTGTATGCATACTGAAAAGATGCATCCGATGCGGCAAAGCTTTGCAGTTGACCGAAAGCGTCATAAGTGTGCCTCAATTCGATCCCATCCGCTTTGGTGATGGTTTCAAGTTGTCCATAAGTGTTGTAGCTGCGGCGAGTGACTTTTTGTTCCGCCGTTCCACACGCTTCACAGGAAAATGTAAGGCGATGCATGCTGTCATATTCAAATCGGGCGGTAATTGGTTCGTTTAAACCCTCTACGATGCGCACACAAGCCCCATTGAGATCATACTCATAGGTAGTGCGCTTGCAGTTTAATCCAAAAGGATCTTTCCAAAGTTGTTCGCTTTGCCGGCCAAGTGGATCAAAATGAGTGATCACGGAACATCCGGCGGGATCGATTGTCTCTTTCGAAGGGGAGCTTCCATAATTGTAACGGTAAATTGTCACGCGACCTAAGGGATCTATAACCTTTATCGGTTCATTCATTAGATTAAACGTGGTCGTGGTGACTGCTGTGCGATGATCTTGCAGCGCTTTGTGTTCGAGGCAATTGCCCTCTTCATCGTAGAGATAAGAATGGCGGCTGTAGAGTGCTCCATCCTCATCCTTGACAGTTTCTTCGATCACCTGACCCACAGCATCATAGCGGTAATGCGTTGCTAGGAAATGTGCTTCATCGGAAAAGGAGCGCGTTTCTTGTACAAACCCTTCGGCATTGTAAATGTGTTCGGTGCGCTTGCTGCCGCTCCGCTGACAAATGAGCCTTCCGGCTCCATCATAGGTGTAGGATGTGGCCATCCCTTCTGCATCAGTCTCGCTAATAAGATGAAAGGCATCATGGATAAAGGATTCGGTTGCGAGTAATGCGCCGGCTGGGGAATAAGTTTCTCTTTTTAAAGTGCGGCCCAGATAGTCGTGATGATACACCACGGAGGTGCCGTTTGGAGCTTTCGCACGGTAGGGCTGCCCTTTTAAGGTGTATTCAAACAGCTCTTCAGTGCCATCGGGATGCTTGATATTTGTGGGTTGGCCGCGAAGGGTATACCAGCTGGTCGTTCTATGACCGCAAGGATCTGTCGTAGCCATCACATGCCCTAAAGCGTCATATTCTTTGCGGGTGATCGGTTCTGCCCATTCTCCATGTTCATTCCGAATGGCTGGTTGGGTGATGGCAATAATCCTTCCAAATTCATCATAGGTGTATTTCGTCTCATGGCCGTGGATATCCGTCTCGCCGATTTTGTTGTTTAGCGTGTCATACCGATAGGTTTTGACCAAATGCAAGTCATCGCCATGCATCTCTTCGCGCACCAACCGGTTCATGTAATCGTAGTGAAAAAGGCGGCTTGTGTTTGGGCGTGGGCCGTGCTCTTCTTTTAAGTTGCCGTTTGCATCATAAGCTTTGCGGACAACATGTCCAAGCGCATTGCGCTCTTCGGTAACCTGTCCATAATTGTTATATGCCCAGGTCAACGCATAGAGATATTGATTATCACTATTATAATGTGCTTCGGCAACCAAACGCCCATTTTCATCGTATTGATGGGTGATTCGGTTTAAAAGGCGTGTTTGTCCGCTGGTCAAATCTAGGCAGCTTTCAGTGACCTCTTCCGGCAAGCCTATGGGAAATGAGGAGGTATTGCGTATCTGCCTGATATGCCTTTCAGTTACCCCGAGAAGATTATTTCGATCCAAGGTCGAGCCATTATCTTCAATCTCTAAAGTCATCGCACCGTTTTCATCATAGTCAAAAAATTTGCGGATCCGTATCTGATCCCCTTCCACTACAAAGCGCCCGCTCATCAACTCTGTGCCTTCAAAGTATTCATACAAAATGTCGTGGGGGCTGTTGGGATTATTTTCGTAGCGGAGCAGATTCAGTCCATCCGTGGTATAGGCGCGGCCGATGAATAAACGATCGGCTCCGTTATTGATCCCCTTATCTTGATCATCTACAGCCACATGCTCTTGCCGGCGCCCGGTGAGATTGCCGTAAAGCACCTCTTCGAGCACATTGCCGGCGCTGTCGTACGTATACGTCCGATTAAAAAAGATAAAACCATCTTTGGCGACAAGCGTTTTAGTTAACAGATTGCCGCAATCTTTTGTGCAGGGCACGCCCCAAGTGAACCGCTCTTCGGCGTATTTGTAAAAGGGGGCATTGCCGGTAAAACTTTCGATTTTGTTTAACCGATCTTGTTCATTGTAATGGTAGACTTTACGGTGGTCTTGAGCATCGTATACTTCGGTGCGACGTGCGACACGATCATATAGAAAGCGGTAGATCGGCAGAGGAGTGGCATCGGTGCCTACCGGGGCTCTGAGTTGCATCACCATTTCTTGGCGTGCTCGATCAATCTCACAGCTTTGGCCCGGCCATACCCAATTTACCCCCTTCTTAAAGTAATCGATTTCCAGTGTGCGCCCTTCTGGAAGTTCCTTGCGCACCAGTAGAGGAGGTTGAGGCAGTTTTTTGTCGGTTGAGAACGTATAGTGATAAACAAGATTAGGACGTTGGGTATAGGAAGCTTTGGTTAATAACCATCGGTTTTTTTGAATATGTTCGCACTTATCCTCTTTAACATAGGGATAGCATCTTATCTGCTTATATTCTAATTGAGCTAATTGTTTGCCCCGATGATAGGCCAATAATGCCACCTCATCGCTCTGACGGTTGATTTCTTTCCATTCAAATTTCAATTGATTTAAAGCTTTACCCTGCCAATTTTCTGATTGAATCGTATCGAAGCGGGGATTGTGGCTTCCATCATAAGTATATGAGAATTGCGTTCGATTGGGATGGACCGCTTTTTTTAGACACGTTGGGTAATGACCCCTTCCTACCTTGCCAAAATAATAATGAGCGCCGGAACCCTCTTTAACAAATGTTTCCTCTTTGCCATAAAAAATATTTTTGTTTTTTATATGATGTCTTCCACTTAAGCCTTTGGGAGTATTGGTGACTCCCTTTTCTAAATAATGGTCTTCGACTTTAATGCAGAATCCGCCCGTATTGCTTTTATATTTCATGCCTGAAAATCGAAAACACGCTCCAAAAGCATCATGCAAATCGACATAGCGGCCTTTTGGATTGCCATTTTTATTTTTTCGGATGCTCATGTCGTGATTAAAGTGCCAGGAGCGAAACCAGTGTTCGCTATTATTTGAACTGCAGTAAAAGCGCCTTAAATTCATCGACTCTACGCCGGGCAGTTCGATGTCGGTTTCCATATCAATGTAATCGCCGGTGATCACATTCACACAATTGTAAATGATGGAATTCGGATCGCCTTCGAGACTCGATAGAGAGTTGCTGTAATCGCTGATGATATCTTCGTCGGCTTTACAGACAAAGGGATGCAGGATGAGGCATAGCAGTAGAAAAATGCGGTACATAAAAGTTCCATTGTAGGAGGTTCTTTAGTCAAGAGGAGCGGAATTCTAGCCAAAAAAATGCGTAGTACGCAAGAAAAATTTTATTGAAACAGGAAAATGCCTAAAGTCAAGTATGTGCTCTTTGTAATTAAAAATTAGACTATGCATGTAAGAAGTGTTTCAAACATGTAGGAAAAAAGCAAATGCCCAAAAACAAAGCGCAGCCACTATGGCCGATGCAGGAATAGTAAAGATCCACGACCAGACAATGCGCGAAGCGATGCCCCATTTAACGCTGTCAAATCTGCCTGTCGCACTGCCAACACCCACAATTGAACCGGTGATCGTTTGTGTAGTCGACACAGGTATTCCGGCAATCGTCGAAACAAATAAAGTAAAGGCTCCGGCACTTTCTGCGCAAAAGCCGCTCAAAGGTTGCAATTTGGTGATTTTCATCCCCATGGTTTTTACAATGCGCCATCCTCCCATCGCCGTTCCCAATGCCATTGCAGCATGGCAAGCCAAAATGATCCAAGCTGTATGAGGATTTGTTAAGGTTAATTTGATATCAGGGGCGAGGACACCTCCTGCAATCAAAATAGCAAGGATGGCTCCCATGGTTTTCTGGGCATCATTCCCTCCATGTCCCAACGAATACAGCGTCGCCGAAACGAGTTGTCCTTTTTTGAAAAATGTATTCACCGCAAGAGGGCGAAAAGAACGAAAGAGCCAAGAGGCTGTAAACATTAATATAAACCCGATAGCCATTCCCAATAGCGGAGCGATAATAATAAATTCCATGGCGATCAATAATTTATCTGTGCGTAATGCCTGCCAGCCGGCATGCGCGACGCCGGCGCCAGCAAATCCGCCGATCAGCGCATGCGAAGAGCTGGTCGGCAGTCCGAGCCACCATGTCGCCAAATCCCAAACAATAGCTCCAATAATAGAACAGAGCACGACATAAATGTAGGCAGGATCTTCGGGTATGATAACGATAATTTGCGAAATGGTCTCAGCCACACGGGGCACAAAGATCAGCATAGCGACAAAATTGCAGAATGCGGCCCACATGACGGCAGTTTGAGGTTTCAAAACACGCGTCGAAACAACCGTAGCAATCGAATTAGCTGCATCATGGAATCCATTGATCAGATCAAAGATTAGGGCGACAAAGATGGTGATAATCATGATGAGGCTGGCTGAAGTCAACATTAACTAAACTCCAGAATCACACCTTCAATGATATTGGCGACGTCTTCACAGCGATCGGTCGCTTGTTCTAGATTTTCATAAATCTCTTTCCACTTGATCAGTTCCCGCACATCATGTTCTTGATCAAAAAGCTGCCCGATAGCATTTCGAAGAATTTGATCGGCTTCTCCTTCCAACCGATTAATATTTTTGCAGTGAACACGGATAGTGCTTTCTTTTTCTAAATCTTTCAAACCGTTGACAGCGGCTTCCAACTCCCGGACAGAATCGACCAAAATGTCCACCATATTAACTGCCGGAAGTCTCATGGCTTTTATTTTATACATGAGCAAATCTTCAGCAGCGGCATCAATATTATCGATGACATCATCCATACGCGATATAAGGCTGAAAATATCTTCCCTTTCAAAGGGTGTGATAAACGTCGTGCGCAATAAATCGACTGCTTGATGCGTAACATTATCAGCTTCGTGCTCTAGAGTTTTAATTTGACGGATTAAGGTTTCAATAGATTGGTCGCCACGGCAGATAGCCTGGAAGGCTTCCGCACTTTTTACGACCAGCGCTGCATGCCGATCGAAATATCCAAAGAAATTAGTTTCGCGGGGAAGAAACTTTCGAAGCCACATTTTTACCTCTTGAAGTCGCATCGTACAGAAAATCGATGAACAGCGCAAGCATTAGGATTATTGCTTTTGCATCAATAACTTAAGCGCGTCTTGTTTCATGCGCAAATGGATACTATAAAGTCCATTCGCCCGGCTGGGAGTTAAACTGGCGCTAATCCCCAAATCCTCGAGATAAGCAGGCGGGCATTTTAAAATAACTTCAGGCGATTCACCATTATAGACTTGGGTTAAGATGGCGGCCAAGCCGGACGAAATCAACGCATCTGATTCAGCTTCGAAATAGGCTGCTTTTCCATCTAAATAAGATCGCATGAACATCGCACTCTGGCATCCTTTCACGAGATTTTCAAGGATTTTATAGCGAGGGTCCAATGGAGGCATATCCCTGCCTAAAGCGATGATCTTTTCATATTTGGCTTCTTCGGTGCGGCAAGCATCAAAAAGAGCTCTCATTTGAGCTTGTTTTTGTAGGCAAGATTCATACATAATAATTACACGCTCAATTGTTTGGATTCAATGGTCTCTTTCCTTTCCGACAAAAATTATAACAGAAAACTTGTTTTTCTGTGGAGAGTAAAATCTTTTTTTTGCATCTTTCATAATAATATGCGGAAAGGTAGGGAGTTGAGAATGTCAAATATATTCGAGATGCTCGGCGCTAGCTTTTTTCTAGTCTTAGGTCTCATGAGTATCCTTTGGCTGGTTTACTTTTTCAAAAGAAACGCAGGCATCGTCGACATTGGATGGGCCGTTGGTTTCATTTTGGCCGTATGGGCGTACTTTTTTATCGGCGATGGGGCCTTAACTAAGCGCCTAGCAATCCTAATCATGGTCACATTATGGGGTGCTCGCTTGGCTTGGCATTTTTATACCCGCTTCATCTTATGCGGCGAAGATCCCCGCTATCAAGATATCCGGAAAAGCTGGGGTACCGAAAATTCAGACTTTAAATTTTTCATGATGTTTATTTTTCAAGGGGTTCTTGTCGTTCTTCTTTCCCTACCATTCTTAATCGTCAGCGGCGATGCTAGCCCTGAATGGCATGCTATCGAAGCAATTGGCATTCTCGTATGGCTCATAGGGCTTATCGGCGAAATCTATGCCGATCGGCAGTTAATGGATTTCAAACAAAATGCCCTCAACCAAGGCAATGTTTGCCAAGAGGGGCTTTGGCATTATTCAAGGCATCCCAATTATTTTTTCGAGATTGTCGTCTGGATAGGCTTTTTTCTATTCGCGCTGGGCACGCCAGGCGGATGGCTCGCCATCATTTCTCCAGCCTTAATGCTGTGTTTTCTCTTAAAAGTTTCAGGGATTCCTCTCACTGAAGCCGAAGCGATCAAAACTAAAGGGGAAAAATACGCTGAATATCAAAAAAGCACCAGTTCGTTTATTCCCTGGTTTCCAAAAAAATGAAAATCGTCGAAAATATCTTTTTTCTTGACATTTATGTCAAATAGATTATCGTATTAGTAATTATATCCATATCTGCGTTCAAATTTTATCAGCGTGATTCATGCCTAAAGAAGATACAGTAAAGCTAGAAGGCTCGGTTGAAGAGCTTCTTCCTAATATGCATTTCAGAGTAGCACTGCAAAATGGAGCCATTGTAATTGCTCACCTTTGCGGCAAAATGCGCATGAAAAATATCCGTGTTTTAGTAGGAGATCAAGTGACAGTGGAAATGTCGCCATATGACCTTACAAAAGCCCGAATTATTTTCCGCCAGCGATAAAAATAAAAAAAATAAAGAATGCTATTGATTTAATATATGAAACGCCATAAACTAGCATCTTTTTAAGCGCAAGGATATTTTAGCGTTTATGATCTTTGCCCAGATAGCTCAGTGGTAGAGCACTTGCATGGTAAGCAAGCGGTCGTAGGTTCAATTCCTATTCTGGGCAGAACAATAAAGTAATAAACAACACAAAATATTATACTGGAGCCTAACGGAGGAATAAAATGGCAAAAGAAACATTTCAAAGGAAGAAGCCGCACGTCAATATCGGAACCATCGGCCACGTTGACCACGGTAAAACAACGCTGACAGCAGCAATCACAAAAGTCTTGGCATGAACAGGGCGGAGCAAAATTTCGAGATTATGCTTCGATCGACAATACACCTGAAGAAAAAGCGCGCGGTATTACAATCAACTCAACACACGTTGAATATGAAACAGACAACCGCCACTACGCGCACGTCGACTGCCCAGGCCACGCTGACTACGTAAAAAACATGATTACCGGTGCTGCTCAGATGGACGGCGCGATCCTCGTTGTTGCTGCAACAGACGGTGCCGATGCCTCAAACACGCGAACACATCCTGCTCGCACGCCAGATGCAAGTTCCTGCAATCGTCGTCTTCCTTAACAAAGTGGACATGATCGGCGAAAGCGATCGAAGAACTTCTCGACCTCGTCGAAATGGAACTGCATGAACTTCTCGAATCAAAAGGGTATAAAAATGTCCCAATCATTCGCGGTTCTGCTCTTGAAAGCTCTTGAAGGAGATCCAAAATATGTTGAAAGCATCCAGCAACTGATGAAAACAGTGGACGAAAACATCCCAACTCCAGTACGTGAAGTTGATAAGCCATTCTTGATGCCAATCGAAGACGTGTTCTCCATCTCTGGACGTGGAACAGTTGCTACAGGCGTGTCGAGCGAGGGATTGTCAAAATCAACGATAAACTGCAGCTCGTCGGTCTTCGCGAAACACGCGAAACAGTCGCCACAGGTCTTGAAATGTTCAATAAGACTCTCGATGAAGCCCGTGCTGGTGAAAACGTCGGTATCCTCCTCCGCGGCTTGGAAAAAGACGATATCGAACGCGGAATGGTCCTCGCCGCTCCGGGTACATGCACACCGCATACAGAATTCAAAGGACCTGTTTACATCTTAACAAAAGAAGAAGGTGGACGCCATAAGCCTTTCTTTACCGGCTATCGTCCACAGTTTTATTTCCGTACAACAGACGTAACAGGAACCGTTGAATTGCCTGCAAACGTAGAGATGGTGATGCCTGGCGATAACGTTGAAATTACAGTGAAATTGATCGCTCCTGTTGCGATGGAAAAGGGGATGCGTTTTGCGATTCGCGAAGGCGGCCGAACAATCGGTGCCGGAACGGTTTCAGAGATTATAAAATAACGCAAATGACAAAAAAGAGAGGGTGCACTGAAAGAGAGGGTGCACTGTTAGTGCCGGCCTCTCTTTTTTAAATGTAACGCAAGGGTGTGTAGCTCAGCTGGTAGAGCAGCGGTCTCCAAAGCCGCCGGTCGGGGGTTCGAATCCCTCCGCACTCGATGAATGGGAAATCGGAAACTAGCGCAAGACAGAATTGAGGTGAAAACGTGGTGACGGAAGTAAAGCCAATGGAAGTTAAAAAAACTCAGCAAATTGCAGCCTCAACACCGAAAGATAAAGAGCAAGCCATCCTATTTAGCGCATGGAAGCCAAAAGAATTTGTTGGTGATATTAAGGAAGAAATCAAGAAAATCAGTTGGACAAGCCCTGAAGAATTAAAGGTATACACCCAAATCGTAGTCGGAGCGACGTTCTGCTGCGGAATTGGGATCTACATTTTGGATCTGTTCATACAAAGCGTATTGAATGGATTGGCCGCCACAATCCGGCTGCTAGCGGGATAATTTGTTCAACTAAATTAAGACGACAAGGCATCGTAATGCATAAGTGGTATGTTGTACAAGTATTTTCAACCCACGAAAAACGTGTGAAGAAAGCACTGGAAGAGCAGCGCGAACAAAAAGGGATGACCGACTTCATTGAAAGCATCGTGCTGCCCACTGAAAATGTTCAAGAAGTCAAAAAAGGGCAGCAAAAAGTTGTAGAGAAAAGACTGTGGCCCGGATACTTGCTTGTAAAAATGACACTCAATGACGAATCGTGGCAATACGTTAAGCAAACTGCAGGCGTAATCGATTTTTTAGGAGGAGATAAACCTACTTCATTGACAGATCAGGAAGTAGAAGAAATCCTAAGGGATCTCGAAGATAAAAAACAAAAGATTACGCAGAAACATAAATTTGAAGTCGGCGACCGCGTCAAAATTACCGATGGAGTGTTTGTCAATTTTATTGGAACTGTCAACGAAGTTTTCCACGACAAAGGGCGCTTAAGCGTACTGGTCTCCATCTTTGGCCGCGATACACGCGTCGATGATTTAGAGTTTTCGCAAGTGGAAGAATATACAGAATTTGAAAGTATTTGAACAATTGATTGGAAAGATAACGGTCAGCCTCAACTCAAGTCTTTCTAAGGTAAATTAAAGAGGAAGAAATGTCAAAAAAAGTCGTAAAAATTATCAAATTGCAGATTCCTGCCGGAAAGGCCAATCCAGCACCTCCCATTGGTCCTGCTTTGGGCGGCGCCGGTGTCAATATCATGGCTTTTTGTAAGGAATTTAATGCAAAGACGCAGGGGATGGCAGGCGATATCCTACCTGTCGTCATTACAGTCTATCAAGATAAATCGTTTACATTTATTTTAAAACAGCCTCCTGTTGCCGAAATGATTAAAAAAGCAACAGGTGTTGAAAAGGGATCGGCTGTTCCCAATCGCGATAAAGTAGGCAAAATAACCAGAAAGCAGGCTCTTGAAATTGCAGAAGAAAAAATGCAAGATATGAATGCCAACGATTTGGAAGCTGCCGCTAATAGCGTATTAGGTACTGCCCGCTCCATGGGCATCGAACTCATACAAAAGTAAAGAGTAGAAAATATTATGGGTCGTCCAAGTAAAAGAACTCGGGAGATAGCCAAGATGGTTGATGCCCAATAAGGCTTATACCGTCAAAGAAGCTGTCGATATTTTAAAGAAATGCCCGCCAGTCAAATTTGACCAGTCGGTGGACATTTCTTTAAAAATGGGCGTCGACCCTCGTAGATCGGACCAGCATGTCCGTGGAACTGTATCATTACCGAATGGTACAGGAAAGACGTTGAAAATCCTCGTCTTTGCCAAAGGGGACAAGTTAAAAGAAGCCTTAGAAGCTGGCGCTGACTATGCAGGAGCACGAAGAATTATTTGAAAAAGTCAATGGTGGATGGACAGATTTTGATGCTGTCATCGCAACCCCTGAACATGATGCGTGAAGTCGGTAAATTGGGTAAAGTCCTCGGACCTCGCGGCTTAATGCCGACACCAAAAGCCGGAACCGTCACAACAGATATCGCCAAAGCTGTGCAGAGAGCTCAAAGCCGGTAAAATCGAATTTAAACTCGATCGCCATGGAGTTATTAATAATGCTGTGGGCAAATTGTCTTTCGCCGCAGATCAATTGATCGAAAATATACTGACATTTTTGCAAGCGATTTTGCGCGCTAAGCCAGCGAGCTGCTAAAGGGCATTATATGAAATCCTTGGTGCTTTCCTCGACCATGGGTCCAGGCCTTAAAATTGATCTTGCGCGATATAGATAAATCATAAGGAGTCACAAGATGAGACAAGAAAAACAACTCCTTTTAGATGAAGTTAAAAATCAAATCGAGCACTACGATAGCTCGTTTGTCATTATGCGCTATCAAAAGCTTAAACGCTAACGCAGCCAACGAATTCCGCCGCGAAATCAGCAAAGTTGGGCGGAAATGTTGAAATTGTGCGCAAGCGAATTTTAATAAAGGCTGCCGATGCAGCTGGCGTTAAATTGGATTTAGCTGCATTGCCTGGCCATATTGGACTGGTCTTTACAGGAAAAGATCCTATAGAAACCACAAAAGCTGTGTTCCAGTTTTAGCGAAGAAAACGATAATATCATGGATAGTTGTCGGCGGACGATTCGACGGACAACTATATAATGGAGAACGAGGTGAACATTGTTATCTAAACTGCCAGGCAAAGACGAAATGCGTGCTCAATTGCTTGCTACGCTGGAAGCTCCGCTGTCTCAAACACTGGCGGTGATGGAAGCTCTTCTTGCAAGCGTTGTCTACTGTTTAGACAATAAGAGTCAAGCAAAGCTCCGATAAATAATTTATTAACAGAAGTTAGAAAGTAAAGAGGTAGTACTGTGAGTAAAAAAACGGAAGAATTAGTCGATGCGCTTAGCGAATTGAGCGTTTTAGAAATGTCCGAATTGAAGACTGCATTGGAAGATAAGTGGGGCGTTAAAGCCGCTGCTGCAGCTGTTGCTGTAGCTGCCGCACCTGCTGCGGGCGCAGCTCCTGCCGCCGCCGCTGCCGAGTCGACCGATTTCCAAGTCACATTGACCGAAAGTGCAGCTGACAAGAAAATCGGCGTCATTAAAGTTGTGCGTGAAATCACAGGGCTTGGCTTGAAAGAAGCCAAAGACTCGTTGAAGCAGCGCCGAAAGTTCTGAAAGAGAGCGCCCCAAAAGCAGAAGCGGAAGAGATGAAGAAGAAGTTCGAAGCTGCTGGTGCAAAAGTCACTTTAAAAGGGCTGTAAGCCTAACTGTTTAAAATTTGATCCCCAGGCAAACAAATAACCTTTGTTCTGCCTGGGATTGTGCATTTTTGAATGCAATGTTTCTTTGCCGTTTGATGGTAACAAATCCATACCAGGAGTCCCTAAGAATGTTGAAAAGGCCGCCGCAACGTATCAGTTTTTATAAAAAACAGAAATCATTGATCTTCCGAATCTGATTGAAATTCAGATCAAATCATATAATCAATTTCTTCAAGCCGACAAATTCCCTGAAGAAAGGGAAAATATCGGACTTCAAGAAGTTTTCAATGAGATTTTCCCTATCAAGTCATATGATGAAAAGACGATTCTTGAATTTCTTTCTTATAATTTAGGTGTTCCAAAATATACTCCTGAAGAGTGCATCCGCCGAGGGATTACCTACAACGTCACCTTGAAAGTGAAATTTCGTCTGACCGACGAGACAGGGATCAAAGAAGAAGAAGTCTACATGGGAACAATTCCCGTCATGACCGACAAAGGGACATTTATCATCAATGGCGCTGAGCGGGTCGTCGTTTCCCAGCTGCACCGTTCTCCGGAATTTGCTTTGAACAAGAGCGGCATTCTCGAGGCAACGTCATCTATTCCTTCCGCATCATTCCTTATCGAGGAAGCTGGCTAGAAGGCGCATTTGATACCAATGACCTAATCCATATCTACATCGACCGCAAAAAACGGCGCCGCAAAATTCTGGCGACAACATTTATCCGTACTCTGGGCTATTCTACCAATGCCGATATCATCGAAGAATTTTTCAGCACACGCAAAGTGAAAATCAAATCTGAAAAAGAATTTGCCAAACTGGTAGGTAAAATTCTTGCAGAAGATGTCGTCGATGAAGAAAGCGGGCTTGTCTTCGGAAAAGCAGCTGAAAAGCTGACGACAGCGATGCTTAAAGCGGATGGTCGATGCGGATATCGATGCTGATCCGCATTGCAGAAGATGCCGATGAGACCAGTCCGATCATCAAAATGCTTGCAAAAGATCCGACAGATTCCTACGAATCTGCTTTAAAAGATTTTTACCGCAAAATCCGTCCAGGCGAACCTGCAACACTTTCCAATGCCCGTTCTGCAATCATGCGTCTTTTCTTCGATCCGAAACGCTACAATTTAGGACGTGTCGGCCGCTATAAGCTGAACTCGCAAGCTTGGGTCTTGAAGTCAATGATGAAGACGCTTCAACATCGTCACCTTGACCAAAGAAGATGTCATCGGAGCCTTAAATATCTTGATCCGCTTGAAACAGGGCGATGAAGATGCTTCTGTCGATGATATCGACCACTTAGGCAATCGCCGTGTCCGTTCTGTCGGCGAATTGATCCAAAACCAGTGCCGCATCGGCTTGGCTCGAATGGAAAAAATCATCAGAGAACGGATGAACTTATTTGATTTCTCTTCCGATACACTGACTCCGGGCAAAATTGTCTCAGCAAAAGGTCTTGTCAGGAGTTCTAAAAGATTTCTTTGGAAGATCGCAACTGTCTCAGTTTATGGATCAAACCAATCCTGTTGCAGAATTGACGCACAAACGACGTCTTTCTTCTCTTGGACCAGGCGGCTTGAACCGCGATCGCGCAGGCTTTGAAGTGCGCGACGTGCATCCAAGCCACTATGGACGGATCTGTCCGATTGAAACACCTGAAGGTCCGAACATCGGTCTTGATCACTTCGCTTTCTGCCTTTGCGAAGATCAACGAATTTGGATTTATTGAAACTCCTTATCGTATTGTGCGCGATGGCGTTGTCACAGATGAAATCGAATACATGACTGCCGACCAAGAAGAGACACTGCGTCATTGCGCAGGCTTCTGCTCCGCTTGATGAATATAACATGTTCAAAGAACCGATCTGCTGGGCACGCTATCAAGGCGAGCCGCTGGAAATTGAAACGAGCAAGAGTCACCCATATGGACGTCTCTCCAAAGCAGCTCGTTTCGATTGTGACAGGATTGATTCCGTTCCTTGGAGCACGATGATGCCAACCGCGCTTTGATGGGTTCGAACATGCAGCGCCAAGGCGTTCCTCTCTTAAAACCGGAAGCTCCGATTGTCGGAACAGGACTTGAAGCTCGAGCAGCACGCGACTCTGGCGCTGTTGTTATTGCGCAAGAAGATGGCATTGTCGAATATGTCGATGGCTTTAAAATCGTCATTTCTCCCAAAGACAACCGTCTCGAAAAGAAAACCTATCATCTTGAAGAAATTCATGCGTTCCAATGCAGGAACATGCATCAACCAGACAGCCGCTTTGCAACGTTGGCGATAAGGTCAAAGCAGGCGATGTCATTGCTGATGGCCTGCAACCGATAAAGGGGAAGTCGCCCTTGGGAAGAAACGTGCTTGTCGCCTTCATGCCTTGGTGCGGATACAACTATGAAGATGCGATCATCATTTCTGAAAAACTGCTCCGCGAAGATACTTACACCTCGATCTATATCGAAGAGTTTGAACTGACAGCTCGCGATACAAAGCTGGGCAAGGAAGAGATCACACGCGATATTCCGAACGTTTCTGAAGAGGCCTTGCGCAATCTTGGCGAAGATGGGATTATCCGCATCGGCGCTGAAGTGAAGCCGGGCGATATCCTCGTTGGTAAGATCACTCCAAAATCTGAAACAGAACTTGCTCCTGAAGAGCGTCTTCTTACGCGCTATCTTCGGTGAAAAAGCAGCCGATGTCAAAGATGCTTCCTTAACTGCTCCTCCGGGAACAGAAGGGGTTGTCATGGATGTGAAAGTCTTCAGCCGACGCGACCGTCTTTCTAAAACCGATGATGAGCTTGTTGAAGAAGCAACCCGTCTTAAAGATATCCAACGTGAATACAAAACAAAGCAAGCTGAACTTCAAATCGGAAGCGCATGAGACAGCTCGGCGCTCTACTGCTGAATGAAATGGCTCCAGGCAGCCATCATCCATCGCAAAACGGCGGAAGTGATCATCGAAGAAGGCGCATTGATCACACAAGAGATGATCGAAGCTCTCGAAAAAGAGAATGTCGAAGATCTCCTCATGCCTGACAATGAATCTACGACACGCTTGAAACAGCTTCTGCATGAATATGAAGTGGCGACTGCAAACGCTGGAAACGCAATACAAGACCGAAGTCGAGTTCATGCGCAAAGGGGATACAGATCTCGATCCAGGCGTCATCCGCCAAGTCAAAGTCTATGTCGCTTCCAAGCGTAAACTGCAAGTGGGCGATAAGATGGCAGGACGCCACGGTAACAAAGGGGTTGTCTCAAAAATCGTTCCTGAAGCCGATATGCCTTATCATGGAAGATGGCGATACCGATCGAGATCATCTTAAATCCGCTTGGCGTACCTTCCCGTATGAACATGGGTCAGCTATTTGAAACCCATCTTAGGCTTTGCTGCAAAACAAGCAGGCATCTATGTACAAGAGCCCTGTATTTGAAGGTTTCCCTGAAGCAAACAATCTGGGAGATGATGAAAGAACAGGGGCTGCCAGAAGATGGCAAATTCTATCTCTATGATGGATGCACCGGAGAGCGATTCGATAACACGAGTCGTTGTCGGCTACATCTACATGCTGAAACTCAGCCACTTAGTTGCCGATAAAATCCACGCTCGTGCGGTTGGTCCTTACTCTCTTGTCACTCAGCAGCCTCTGGGCGGTAAAGCGCAGATGGGGGGTCAGCGTTTCGGGGAGATGGAGGTATGGGCGCTGAAGCTTATGGCGCTGCACACCTGCTGCAAGAGATTGCTGACGGTTAAGTCGGACGACGTAGCAGGACGTACGCGCATTTACGAATCGATTGTCAAAGGGGAAAACCTGCTCAGTCGCGGAACGCCGGAATCCTTCAACGTTTTGATCAAAGAGATGCAAGGCTTGTGTCTTGATGTGCGCACTGAATTGGTAGCAGAGTAGCATCGGATACATCAGGCAAAAGCTAAAAATTAAGGTACAACGCGAGGAATAAGCATGTCAGATAATATTCAAAGCGCCCTCAGTCAGACGTCAATTTGATAAGTTAACGATCAAGATTGCATCGGATGATGTGATTCGCAATGAATGGTCCCGCGGAGAAATCAAAAAACCGGAAACGATCAACTATCGCACATTCAAACCGGAAAAAGGGGGACTCTTCTGCGAAAAGATCTTTGGACCGACGCGCGATTGGGAATGCGCTTGCGGAAAATATAAAAAGATCAAGCACAAAGGGATTGTCTGCGATCGATGCGGCGTTGAAGTGACTTTATCGAAAGTGCGGCGTGAGCGAATGGCTCATATCGAATTGGCTGTTCCTGTTGTGCATATTTGGTTCTTTAAAACGATGCCTTCTCGCATCGGCAATATCCTTGGAATGTCAGCTACCGATCTGGAAAGGGTGATCTATTACGAAGAGTATGTCGTCATCGATCCGGGCCAAACCGAACTTGAGAAAAAACAGCTTCTCAACGATCAGAATACCGCGAAGCTCAAGAGAAATGGGGCCGCGATGCTTTTGTCGCTAAAATGGGCGGCGAAGCGATCCGCGATCTTCTTGCAACAGAAGATCTCCATGCGCTTCTTGTCGATCTAAAAGAAAAACTGCGCAAAACAAAGTCGATGCAAGCGCGCATGAAGCTTGCAAAACGGCTTAAAATTGTCGAAAGTTTTGTCATCTCCGACAATAAGCCTGACTGGATGGTGATGTCGTGCGTTCCGGTCATTCCACCGGATCTGCGTCCTCTTAGTTCCACTAGATGGCGGACGTTTTGCGACATCTGACTTAAACGATCTTTATCGCCGCGTCATCAACCGAAACAACCGTCTGAAAGCGATTCTTAAAGCTCAAAACACCTGAAGTGATCGTCCGCAACGAAAAGCGGATGCTGCAAGAAGCTGTCGATGCTCTCTTTGACAACGGCCGCCATGGCCATCCTGTCATGGGCGCTGGCAACCGTCCGCTGAAGTCGCTTTCTGAAATGCTCAAAGGAAAACAAGGGCGTTTCCGTCAAAACCTTCTTGGAAAACGGGTCGACTATTCAGGCCGTTCGGTGATCATCGTCGGTCCCGAATTGAAGTTCAACCAGTGCGGTCTTCCAAAGCAAATGGCCTTAGAGCTATTTGAACCGTTTATCGTGAAGCGGCTTAAAGATCTAGGCTATGTCTATACGATCCGCTCTGCCAAGAAGATGATCCAGCGGCATGCTCCCGAAGTGTGGGACGTTCTCGAAGAGATCATCAAAGGCCACCCTGTTCTTCTTAACCGTGCGCCGACGTTGCACCGCTTGGGTATTCAGGCATTTGAGCCGGTATTGATCGAAGGGAAGGCGATCCGCATCCATCCGCTTGTTTGCGCAGCCTTCAACGCTGACTTTGACGGAGACCAGATGGCCGTTCACGTTCCGCTTTCGGTTGAAGCGCAGCTGGAAGCAAAATTGTTGATGATGGCTCCGGATAATATCTTCTTGCCCTCATCCGGCAAACCAGTGGCTGTTCCTTCTCAGGATATGATTTTGGCCTCTATTATTTGATGTGCGATCCTCTCTATATTCCTGAAGAGCATGGCAAAAAGATCAAGTATTTTCCGCGACATGCGAAGAAGTGCTGATGGCTCTTCATGCCAGCGGAAGCTATAACTGGTATGAAGAGCAGAAGGCAAAGGAAAGAAAGAGCCGCAGCGATTATCTATGACCGCGGCATTCGCATCCATGAGAAGATCAAGGTGCGTACCGAAGACGGGCATCATCGAAACAACTCCTGGACGCGTTTTCTTCAACACGATCGTTCCGAAGGAACTTGGATTCCAAAACTACAGCTTGCCCAAAAAGAAAATGAGCGAGCTAGTCATGCAGTGCTACAAAAAAGTCGGCCTAGAAGCGACCGTCCGCTTCTTAGATAATCTGAAAACCTTAGGCTTTGCCGAAGCGACCAAAGCTGCTCTCTCTATGGGCGTATGCGATGTAAGCATTCCGGCTAATAAAGCAAAAGATCATCGAAGAAGCTCATGAGCGGGTTGCAATCGGTCAAAAAACAATACGAAGATGGGATCATCACCGACGGGGAGCGGCATTCGAAAATCATCAGTATCTGGACAGAAGTTTCAGATATGCTTTCAGAAGAGCTCTTCAAGCTGATCAGCGAAATAAATGAATCGCAGCTGAATCCGCTGTATACTGATGATGGACTCGGGTGCTCGCGGTAACAAATCTCAGGTTAAACAGCTTGGAGCGCTTGCGCGGTCTGATGGCAAAGCCTTCAGGCGAGATTATTGAATCTCCGATTACCTCCAACTTCCGCGAAGGATTGACTGTACTGGAATACTCCATCTCGTCTCACGGTGCTCGTAAAGGTCTTGCCGATACAGCCTTAAAAACAGCCGACTCAGGTTACTTGACTCGCCGTCTTGTCGACGTGGCGCAAGATGTGATCATCACTGAAGAAGATTGCGGAACATTCAACGGCATTGAAGTGTCGGCGATCAAACAAGGGCAGGAAGAGCTTCTTCCGCTGAAAGACCGTATTTTTGGCCGTACTGTATGCGATGAATCTATCTACCTGGCGATAGCACAAAAATTCTGGCAAAAGCAGGCGATACATTGACCATTCAACAAGCTGAAGCGATCGATGATGCGGGTATCGAAACCGTCCAAATCCGTTCGGTCTTAACATGCGAAACGCGCCGCGGTGTTTGCAGCAAATGCTATGGTGTCAACCTAGCTAACGGCAAGTGGGTCAGCAAGGGGAAGCTGTCGGAATTATTGCTGCGCAGTCCATCGGTGAACCTGGAACGCAGCTAACGATGAGAACGTTCCACTTAGGTGGTATTGCATCTGCCAGCGTCAGTCCTGAGATTGTCGCAGAGCAAGAGGGTATTGTCGTTTATCAAGATTTGCGTACGGTCAAGAATGAAGAGGGCAAATGGATTGCCCTCAATAAGAATGGCTCGTTTGCATGTTGTGCGCGATGAAGGGCGTTCGCTTGAAGAATATAAAAAACTGCTTTCCACAAAATCGATTGAACCTCTCCAAACATTTACATTCGAACTGGGAACAAAAATTCTTGTAGCAGATGGTACAAAAGTCAAAGCCGGGAAAAAAATTGCTGAATGGGAACAACATAATATCCCTATCATTTGCGACCGCCCGGGCTATGTCAAATATGAAGACCTGGTCGAAGGGATTTCGACTGAGCGCGATGTCAACAAACAGACAGGTCAGACTGAACTTGATCGTGAAGCAGCATCGTGGCGAATTGCATCCACAGATCGTCATCTATAGCGATAAAGAGTATACAGAACTTGTAGGAACCTATCCGATTCCTTCCGGTGCGATCATTTCCGTTGAAGAAGGGCAGTACGCCTCAGCAGGTATGCTGCTTAGCAAGGCTGCCGCGCGGTGCGATCAAAACAAAGGATATCACGGGTGGTCTTCCACGGGTTGCCGAGCTTTTTGAAGCGCGCAAACCGAAAGATGCGGCCGAGATTGCTAAGATCGATGGCGTTGTCGACTTCCGCGGCGTGCAGAAGAACAAGCGGATCGTTGTCGTTCGCGACGAAGTCAACTGGCATGGAAGAGGAGCATCTCATCCCTCATACCAAGCACTTGATCGTTCAAAGAGGCGATCATGTCGTCAAAGGGCAGCAGTTGACCGACGGTCTTGTCATCCCGCATGAAATCCTCGAAATTTGCGGTGTGCGCGAACTGCAGAAGTATCTTGTGAACCAGGTTCAAGAGGTCTACCGCCTGCAAGGGGTAGACATCAACGACAAGCACATTGAAATTATCGTGCGTCAGATGTTGAAGAAAGTACGCGTTACCGATCCAGGCGATACGAGTTTGCTGTATGGCGAAGAAGTCGATAAGAAAGAGTTTGAACATGAGAACCTCAAAGTGATCGAAAGAGGGTGGAAAAGCCGCTCAAGCAGCTCCAGTATCTGCTAGGGATTACCAAGGCATCTTTGAGTACAGAGTCGTTTATCTCTGCGGCCTCTTTCCAAGATACCACACGTGTCTTAACGGAAGCAGCTTGCGCAGGCAAAACAGACTATCTACTGGGCTTTAAAGAGAACGTCATCATGGGACACATTATTCCTGGCGGTACAGGTTTCGAACGGCATAGGCGCGTGAAGAAATTTGTCGACCGTGAACTGGAAGAAGAGCTTGTTTTTGATTTCGAAGATGTCAGTTAACATTTGACTATTGGTCCGCCTCGACTTTAAGGTTTTTTTGGAGTGCGGCGACTTGTCGCCGCACTTAAGTGGATATTTCTAACCGTAAGTAGTCGCACTCCAAAAAGCTAATTTTTTCTCATATCTTTTTTATACCTTCTTTTTAAATAAAGTGATAAAGCTACCTTCTTTAATCCAGGAAAGTTATGCAATCAATAAGTTCATGCGATAGCCAATATTTACATTTATGCCAAACAGAGCCTGCAGTCAAAGAGTCCACTGACATCAACCGGGAAATGTTAAGTCAAATAGCTGGACATGGAATCTTAAGTCAAAGCGAGCTGTCAAAACAGGGATTTAAATTTATTCCTTCGGCAGATCAAGACACGCACTCTTCAAATCAAATTTTTCTCAATCAAATTAACAAAAATAATCATCCTCTTACCTTAGAACCGGATGAAAGTCAAAGAAAACAAATATCTTTTGTTGTTCATGATCCAGCTAGCGGAATTCTTCGCCTTTCAGCGGAAAGACCGCCCGATACATTTGAAAGTTCTACCGGGTCTAGATGCAGCTGATACAGCTGACGTTCCATTAATAAAAAAAGTTACTGAAATTTTTGCAAGTCGTGCGGTTACATTTATAATCGATGCAGCTAAACCAATCAGGAATGATGAGGCTTTAGTAAACTTAACTTTTGAGCATATTGGACCTGAATGTCGAGTGGAGGTTCCTCAAATACCGACTACTCATATCAAAGCAATTTTAGCACCGACTGCGGTTGTTTCAATCGCAAAAGAAATATTTAAAGAATATCCAGTCATTGAAGTTCCAGCGATGAATCAATTAGTCTACTTTGAAAAACAAAAAATTACTGTGGTATCGTCGCTTAGGAAGAGTATTGATTGGGAATTTGTATTATTAGAACCGGATGATTTTGAAAAAGAGCTACAAGAAAAAGGCACTACTTACATTGCTAAGATTGAATTATTATATTTCCGTGCCAATTTACCTGATTGGGGTACAGTAATTGAAGATTTCGCTGAGGGGCATTTTTCGAAAACAGATGCTCCCCTTATGCTTCATACAGCTAGATTAAGTTCTCCTTATGATGAAAAGCCTCTTCAAAAAAAGTTAGAGGATTCCCAACCTCCAAAGACTGTATTGCACAGAGTTGTAACGCCACGATCTCCTTTTCAACAAAAGGAATCGACTTTCCATTTTTTTAGTTCGATTAAAGGTTTTTTCTTTGCATCGATTGTGCGAATAATATCGATTTGGATCCGTTCGATTCCTTTTCTTTCCAAAAAGGTTAGTCAAAATTCGTAATTTGAAATGAGGAATTTTAACTGCTGATGCGCCTTGACAGCGCTTGTGCGCACAGCTGGATTGGGTTTAAGCAATCCCAACGCAATATTGATATATTGCACTAGAATTTCTTTTTCACCGGCATAAAACTCATCGAGCAAGTAAGTTTCGATTCCATGAATAGCAATTTCAATGTCACCCGTTTTGATAAAATTTAATATGGCTCTTTCCGCATTTCGAATAAGGGATTTATTTTTTGTTTTATAAGCTTCGCGATAATTATTTTTCAGCAGATCGATTTCATCTTTCAGGTGACGTAAATTTAATTTGTTCTTTGGATTGGTTACTAATTCCAAAAGTATAAAACCTAAGGCCCAGCAATCAAACTTTGATTGTTTAGGATGATCGAGGCCATATTCTGGAGGAAGTGCGTCAGGATTGCCCGGAGGGGTGCTATTATTTTTATGATTTTTAAATGACGCAGCAGATCCAAAATCTGTAATTTTGAGATCCCCATTTTTCATGATAAGTATATTATTCAATTTAAAGTCACGGTGCAAAACTGCGCGTGAGAGGATAAAAGCTAAACCGCTAGTTAATTGGATGCCGAATGAGATGGCTTCCTGCAGACAGAGGCTTGAACGCTTTTCTAACCAATCACTCAACGATCCTTGTTCTGCGTATTCTAAAACTAAATAATTTCCCGATATACCCGTATCGTTTTTAGACAATTGACCGAAGCTAATCATTTCAAGTATAGAAGGGTGATGGGTGCGGTTCAAATGTCGATAGACTAAGGCTTCAGTAAAGAGTTCCTGCTCTCCAGCATTGCCAAGATGCATTTGGTTATCCAAACAGATCGATCCAAAAGCGGCAAGCATTTTAAGATGGGTATCAGACAAACGAGATTGACCTGCGGTTGGAGATCCAAAAATGGTTTGCCGGTACGATTGGATCTCCTTTTCCAAAAACGCCCCTTCAAGTTCCTTCAAATTATTAATCTTTTTTTCTGATGAATTTTTTCCAAATAAACGGTAAATAGCAATTTTTTCATTGCCCGTACAGTGTTCCCAGCCGATCGTATGAATGGGATCATACATCGATTGCTGTAATGCGTTATCCTTTAAAATAGCGATGACCGGTTTCAAATCCAAAATAATCATTGGCTGAGCTGTTTTTCGAACAAATACTCCTTCATGTCCGTTTGAATCTTGAACTTTTATTTTTTCAATGCTGCCGTTTGCTCCTCCATTTATTCCTGTAATAGCTGTAATCTTATAATAGTTTTTGAATGGATCTTGCTGCCAATCAAAACTTTTAATAACTGAAAAGGTTTTTATAGATGGATCATCGAAGAGTTTGAACTTTAAAGCTTCGATCCTTGCAGCTAATGCGTTCACTTTTGCGCAACGAATAGAGAATAGCTGATTTAAGGAAGAATGAAGGATATTGGAGTCGTTACACTTTTGTATATTTGCAAATTCTTCTATCGTCCAATGATAGACAGACTGCCGTTCTTTTAATGGATAACTTTTATTTTCGCAAAACACAATCGCTTGCCGAATTAGCTTGAAAGATATCGGGGGTAGATCATTCATGGCGTTTTACCTAAAATTTAAGGCTAAAACAAACTCACCCAAGGATTGTTCTTAATATAAAATCTCCATGGTTTTAAAGCATCCTCTTTAGCATAATCGACACCAATTCTCGGGCCGGCTATAATGAGGTTATCGCCAATGGAAGTTTTTCTATCTTCCAGCCACATGTGAGGACCTGTCAATGGTTTTCCGGTATGGGTGGTCGTGATTCCCAAGGCTTTTGTCAGCAATCCCGGACCAGATGTGTAACGATTGGAGTTTCCCTTTGATTGAGGAACCCGTTTTTTCATAATATCTATCCCTTCCACAGGTTCCAGCGCACGAATTAAAATGGCATGAGGGGTGCCATTCTTGTGTGTTACGATGTTGAAAAGATGATGAATCCCATAACAAAGATAAACATAACAAATACCGCCATCGTGAAACATCGCTTCTGTCCGTTTAGTTCGGCGATTCTTATAGGCATGAGAAGCTTTATCTTCCGCTCCCATATAAGCTTCTGTTTCAACGATCATTCCGCCCGTTACAGAATTGTCAGCCCAGGATGTCAATAAATACTTTCCTAATAAGTTGCGGCTCAAGAATAGCGTATCGGTGTTTTGAAAATATTCAGATGGAAGTTTAGAAGACATGCATACACCTCATCATAAATTAGGATGGATGGTGAAAGAGTTGATCGCATTTAGAAGCTAAAATAAAATCACTTTCAGACAATCCATCAATTTTATGAGTCCACGTGACGATTTTAACTTTGCCATAGGCAAGATGGATATCGGGATGATGCCCCTCTTGCTCGGCTATTTCACCGACTCGATTTGTAAAGGCTAAAGCAGATCGAAAGTCGGGAAAAGTATATTCCTTTTCCAGGTGATGTTCATTAATGATTTTCCACCCTTTTTCCAATTGTTTAAAAAGAGGGACAATTTTTTGCCCTTTTAGAGGTGGAATTCCTCCTTTACATGGGGCGCAGTGCTTGCTTGATAAATCGCATTCGTTTTTCATATTTCATCTCCTAATTAAAAATAATATTAAAGAACTTTATCTATTTGAATTTCAAGCATTTTGCAAAAATCAATCGGATAAACCTAAATTCTAAGCTTTATAGGGCAAAAAAGCTTGCATTTTTTATAGGGTAATTTTATAATTCGGCTTACATTTTTTTAACGAGGGAATTTACTGTGAAGCGAACATATCAACCGAGCAAGCGCTGCAGAAAATCAGTGCATGGATTCCGTAAAAGGATGAAAACAGCCAATGGACGTAAAATCATCAATAGCCGCCGTCGACAAGGCCGAAAGCAGTTGACGAGGGCGTGACTAACTGTTTACCCAAATCGGCTCGCTTGCTCAATAGAGAGCAATACCGCCGCATGTCGCCGCCGCAACGGCGATATGTGGGTACTTGGATTATCATCGATGCCATTCCTAGCCAGACATCCAAAATACGACTTGGCATCACAGCCAATCGCCGCTTTGGAAAGTCGCATCATCGCAATCGGTTTAAACGGATCGTACGGGAGGCGTTTCGCTTAATTCGCCTTGAGCTCAAAATCGATTTAGACATTAATATTAAACCGCTCTTCATCGCTAAAAATGCCTCTATGCACGACATTCAAAGTGACTTGCGCCGCTTTTTAACCGCTTAGAGATGGCGCACGATTCTTATACATCAGAAATTGACCTGTTATATAAATAATTTCTCCCGCTACAACAGCTCCAAATCCGAATCCAAAAGCCGGAACACCATGCAAAGCGATGGCAACAGTAGCTACTAATAATAGGGTTATGCAAAGGGGGCTAACCGAATTATTCACTTTATGGAAAAATGATTTTACTCTGTCGGGAGCAGAGCTGCGATCGATGACAAAGATCATCAATTCGATACCCAGTGGAATAAAAATCGTCCATTTATATTGTGCCAAGGTTAAAACACTTTTTCCAAATGTCAATAAAGCAGATTCTACCATGCAGAATGTGGCTACAGCATTAATTGTTTTGATAATGGATGAAAAAAAGCAAACAGCCCTTTCTTTTTCGGCTGAGGGAGGCAGCTTTTCAATTCCCTTCGATTGATGTTGAAGATACAGGGAAAAGGGGATCATGGCAGCCGCAGCTGTAAAGTTATTAGCATAATTCCAATAATTGGGTATAGCGTTCATTGGGTACCCTTAAAAGTAGATGTTTATAAAAAATTCTTTTATCATATTTTGATTCAAAGCCTCAACATTAAATGTGGACATTTTTGCAAAACTGATCATGGCGCCTGTGATCTCGCTGGCTTAGTAATAAATTGTATAAAAAAGTTTTTAAAATCCGAATAGTATTAAAGATTATATATAACGAATATTAACGTGATCTTTAACAATTATTAATACAACTTTCTTATAATAATAAATATTAAAAATATAAAATATTACTATGTACATTAATAATAATGTGTTTACAGCTTCATATGATTTTGGCCCCAAAAATGAACAAATAAATCAAAAGAACCGATTTGTGGATTTATTTGAATCACTTATAATTCGTCCGTTTAAATACTTTGTTTATCCTTGGCGCTTCTTTTTTTAAACACAGATTTTTGGATTTTGATCGAATTGAAAATGCAAAGCAGCAATTATTTGCCATAGGTGGCCAATCTGTAACATTAAAAACGCCTGATGGCGATCTAATTGATGGCATGTATCTAGGAGTTAAAGAATTTAAAGTTTCTTTAGAAAAGTATTTTGATCTTCATGAATTTGAAGATGATGAAGGAAATATTTCACAGAAGTTATTAATAAAAGAGATGTTTTGCATACCACAAGAGCGCAAATCATATATTACACAATCTAAATATATTTTATTAGAGAATGATAAAAATAATAAAGAACTGGAAAATTTTATACAGATATTGAACGATTTTGATTTAGAGCTGGTTCCTGTAGATTATAAAACTAATTCTAGCGAAATTTCAAAAGTGGGTATGGGATTAGAACTAGGAAATTTAAACAAAGAATTGAGAAAATTAAAATTTCATGAAGAAGGTGCTTCTAATCCAACCGCTCTTTTGATGACTCGCCAAATACTATAAGTCAATTTGAAGATTTCTTAGAAAAGTAAGCGAGAAATCTGCCCATCTGGGCAGAAATTAAGAAATATGGTTTTGATTGCGGCTTTTTAACCATTGGTCCGGCAACAACTCGTCAAGTTTCTGACTATTGTGTCTCATAATTCGTTTCATGATGTCTTCTAAATACTCACGAGGGTTAATCCCTAAACCTCGACAAGTTTGCACGAGAGAAAAAAGAATAGCGCCAGCTTCACCACCATCAGGACTGCCAAAGAAAAGCCAATTTTTTCTTCCGATGGCAAGCGGTCGGACGGCTCTTTCAGCTACATTGTTGTCCAATCTTGCAAAAGCATCTTTTGCATAGTTTTTCAAGTAAGGAATTAAGCCGCAAAAATATCCCATAGCTTCTTTCAGCTTTGATTTAGGTAAAATTTTACCGTCCATAAGCTTACCCTTAATCTTTTCGATCAGTTCATCAATATAGGCTTGCTTACACTTTTCAGGTTCCCAAAGCTTCACTGGTGTTTCATCGATAAAAATGTTTTTACTGGACAAAACTCTTTTTAGCATTTCATCATAAAGCGGTTTAAGAGCAATGGCAGATCTTATCACCCATTGTGAAAGCAATTTTCGACTGATCTTGATGCCTTCACGGCCTAAAATCTCTGCAATGCGGTTAAGAGGCAAATGATCGGCAAATTTTTTAGTGACAATCTCTGCAAGCAAGCTATCATCTGCACGGCATTTTGGCAATAAGCTGTCCGGAAGATCTGCTGTTAAAATGCCATTTTCTTCACGGTTTGGATGAACATACTTAGGACGAACAATTTCTTTGATATAATAAGAGCCTGGTTTATGTGCTAGCTTATGGGAAATTTCTACGCCAATCTGAACAAGCGGCTTTCCAGTCTCTTGGCATGTTTTTTGTTCATTAGGGATATCAAGAAATATAGTTTCTACAGGCAGATCGTCCGGAAGAGTGATTTTGTCTTTTCCGGTAAGGTCAGGATTTTTACGAGTATGTGAAGCTACAATCTTTTTCTTTTCTTTTTCATGCGCTGGACTTTCAAAGCCTTCAAAAAGTAGTTGTTGACTATTCAAATCGGAGGCTTCTCTTTCAGAGCGTTTGCCAAAGATTTGACGTTTGAACCAAGCCAACTGCTCTTCAAGATGATGGATTTTTTGATCTAAATGGACAATTTTTTCATCACGGGCTGTGATTTCGTTAAGAAGAAAATCTCTACTTGAATGTTCTGATGTGATTAATTCAGGTGTTATCATGAGCATGATTTTACTTAAAATCTTAATAAAAAATCAAGCGATTTCTGAAAAAAAAACAGCTTCAAGATATATTGTAACGAACTTGTAATCTTTTGGGAATCACGCCTTCAAGAAGCATGAAAAATGTCCTACGATCAATTTGATGATCGTTTCCCCATTTCCATGCAAAAGATCCCTTTTCGAGACGTTTAAACCAAATTACCAGACCATCTTTATCCCAGAAAAATACTTTCATATGATCTTTTCGGCGATTTAGAAAAATGAATAAGGATCCCGAAAGCAATTCTTCCGGGAAAAGTTCTTCGACAAGCGCGCTAAGCCCTTCAAAACTTTTACGCATATTCACAGGATGTTGACAAATGAAAAGGCGTGCGTTTCCCGGAATACTTAACATTTTTTTATAACCTCCAAGCATTTTTTTAGAATGGAAGGATTAAAATTTTCATTAAGATGGATGTTAAAACCATTGTATTCGAGGATAATTTCTGTAAGGGACTTACTATTTTCCTGGATTACTTCAGTAAAAGCGGAACGACTGAAAGCTGGTTTTGGAAATAATCTGTTTTGCCAATAATAAAACGTATGAACTGCGACTCCGTTTTGACGACACCATGAAGCCATAGAAAGCTTGCTTTGGCGTTGTTTAAGGATATTTTCTTTCCATTGGTGTTTGAGTTCTTCAGAAAAAGGCTTTGCCATGTGTCCTCCTGTTTTTTCGCATGAAAATAACAGTAGGCTTCAAATATCAGAAGATGGCTAAATTAGACGCTTACACCAATAACAAACCGCAGGTCCAGCAATACCAGCACTATTACGAGAATTTTATTTATAGCCGGCATTGCTTGGTAAACCTTAAATTAATGAAGTTAAGTTAAGTAAAAATTTCCACAGAGTCTATCTAGTTTTTTTGAGATAAGCATTATAGCAAAACTTTTTACCGAATCCAAGAGAATATCCAAGATTTTCGATCCAACCAAAAGTATTGGATAGAAGAAATGAATGTAACTTTGACCAATCAAAAGTCGAGTAAGAGAACTAAGTTACCCTAGTTCCCTCCTCTAAGAACCGTACGTGATAGTTTCCCATCATACGGCTCAAGCCTCTCTTAAGGCTCATATCACCCGGCTATCTTTTTTTTTTTCATCCTTTCTCGTTTTAAGAAATATTCTTTAAAATCGGGATCATATGGCGAAGCTTCTCCTCTGACCTTCACGTGTCTTTCGATCTTCGTGTGTTGTGCCAGTGTGAGAAGAATACGGGATTCTTGTTCTCCCGTTTTCATCTTCGAGTAAAAGCACCATTTTCTGAGTCCTAAGGTAGTGTAATACCTCTTCCGGATCCAGGATGCTCCTCTGTTCTGATGTCGCCTTTTGGCCCACTTCCAAACTATCCAGAAGATGTTGTTGTCTATGTAGCTATACGTTGCCTTTGCTACGCAGTGTCGGTAATAATTGACCCATCCCTGAATTTTCACGTTCAGATATTTAATCAAGTTTCCCGTTTTGACCGCGCGCATGGATTTAACTGTACTTCGGATATCATCCAGAAAGAATTTGATCCCTTTCTTCGCAGGTTTAATGAGGAGTTTACCCCCATATTTGCGCACGTTGAATCCGAGAAAGTCAAATCCCTCATCGATATGCGTGATTTTGGTCTTCTCAGGTGAGAGTTCCAATCCACGTTCTTTCATGAAGTCGATGATGACTGGCTTCACTTTGCTTTCCAAGATTTCCTTGGTTGCACCTGTGATAATGAAGTCATCAGCATATCTCACAAAATGAACTTTCTCCTCTCTACGAACAATCCTATTGATAGCTGTTTCAAGACCATCTAAGGCTATATTCGCTAGAGTTGGCGAGATGATTCCTCCTTGTGGAGTGCCTTCATCTGTGGGATGAAAGAGTCCGTTTTCTACATAACCAGCTTTTAGCCACTTCTTCAAGATCTCTTTATCCATCAAGGCATGGTTGATTAGCCATTCATGAGAGATCTTGTCGAAGCATGATTTGATATCTCCTTCGAGAATCCACTTGGAAGAATGTTTCTTGGCTAGTATCTTGAAGCATTGTTCCATTGCATCGTGGGTGGATCGCTTTGGCCTGAACCCATAAGAGTTTTTGTCTGCTAGAATATCGGCTATTGGTTCTAAAGCAAACAGGTGTAGTGCCTGTTGACTTCGGTCCATCATTGTCGGTATTCCGAGTGGTCTTAGCTTTCCGTTCTTTTTAGGAATATAAATGCGCCTGAGTGGTTGAGGACAATAGCCTCTTCTACTCAAGGATTTTGCCGCTTGCATTTTCTGTGTTGGAGTTCTCCAAACGATACGGTCCACTCCTGGCGTATTCTTGCCAGTGTTTTGAGTGACCCGTCTTACTGCCATTAATTTGGCATAGAACGAATGAGTCAATAGCCATTGCAAAGCTTTTACTTTGCCGTAGCGCTTGATTTTGATAGCCTTTGCAATACGCAATTGCAGCCTTCGTACATGGGCTTCGACCTCGTGCCAGCTTATGATACTCCAGATCTTAACCCGTGTTGAGGATGCACCAATCAGGGATTGTGCCACTGTTGTCATTTGCTCTTTCCTCATTTCAATGGTTCTTCAATTTCTCTTGCAAAGAGAGACCAATTGGACGTCAGCGCTCTTTCAAGCCAGGCGTGTTTCATCCTGTATCTGATCCATTACAGATCAGCGTTTGCTTCTTCCAATATCCCAATCTCACATTGCCTTGGGCGTATCTTGCGATGCGCTTACCCGATATCGGGAGCAATATGAGGTTTCCACGTTCCGCTAAAGAAAATATATGTGGGGTTAGGCGCCTGCTTTCGACCGGAAAGCTTTTGAACTGCGTGAACTGGACAGAACAACCAGATCACTCGCTTGTCTTTGCCTTTTGGCTCAAGTGTTTCAGCTATTTTCACTTGTCACGTATGACGGTCTTTATGCAGATTCACATATGTTCGCCATGCCCACTATCTAATGCTTACCTACTTTCATAGCTAGCGGGGAGTGGAGCGCCTCGCGGTCTTCCACCCGTACTCTAAAGTACTTTGCTATATTGTCAGGTCCGCTGCTTTATTCAGGACCTTAGATTCACTCTGCAGTAAGAGTGGTCTCATAAAAGAGACAATTCTCTCTAGCGACCTCGTGTCGCACGTTCTGAATGCGTCCTGCCGCCCCCGCTTTAACTTTTTCGAAATTTGTCGTTTCGTTCTGACATCACGCTTCCATACACACAACACATCGCATTATGTCAAAACTTCTGTCGAGATTCCACCCCTTTCGTGCCATTTCACATCGATGAACATTACTTCAATGGTACTTTAGAAGAGAGAAAAACCTTTTTTGATCAAATACGCAAAGATATTCGAGAGTTTCTCAATAAAAGCGGTATTGGAGAATCTTCACAAGGGGTCGAAAAAAATTCTTCTTTCTGATACGCATGATCAAGGTGAATTATTCATGCAGCTGTGAAATATTTTAACAGCCAAAACGTTGCTTGAGCATTTTCAGATAGTTTAACACCATAAATTTCTGAAAATTTATGATTAAAAAATTTTCTAGACAATGGTAGTCTTTAATGAGTACCATCGAGTTGCATCCGATCTCAGCTAAATGGAAAACTCAGGACTAACCTAACCTGAATCAAATAGAGAAAAATGCATTGTGAAAAAAGAGTACTTGCATTTGCTTCCTTAGCAGAAGCTATCACTGGATTGATTGCTTTAATCGATCCTTTGATTATTGCTAGATTATTATTTAATGCTGAAATTGCAGGAGTGGGAGTGATCATTACTCGCATTGCAGGTGCAAGCCTGTTAGGATTGGGAGTGTCCTGCTGGCCTGGTCCTTTGTTTGCCAAACAGGTTTCCAAAACACTTTTGGGGATGCTAATTTACAACTTCATTGTAACGTTCTATTTTGGGTATCTAGGGATAACTGGAAAATGGGTTGGATTATTATTATGGCCTGCAATTGTATTACATGCTCTTCTATCTTTTCTGCTTTGCTTGGGATTATTCACATCCAAACGGACTCCTTTCTCTTAAAATGAAAAAGACCACTCTCGCACTTACTCGACTGGAAACAACTTTACACTTTAAATATTCCTCCCTATCTCCCCATCTCTGCATTAAATTCGTTAAGGCGTGAAATTATTAATTTTTTTAGAAGAATCAGGAGCGGAGGGAATAAAACTATAAAATAAAATATATATATTATATTTTGATGTTGATTCGAAGCTGACAACTTTTTGGCTTAACCTATGAAAGTAAAATTTTTAATAGCCATTCTGGCAATAGTGATAGGGGTGACTGGCATCATTATTGTGTTGTCAAATGAAAATGCCTTGGTAGTACACCCTAAAGGGATCATTGCACAGAAAGAACTGGAACTGATTATTGCAAACATCATTCTCATGCTTCTCATTATCGTTCCAACCTTCATTCTTTTATTTACGGTTGTGTGGAAATATTGCATTAAAAACAAAAATGCAAAATACGATCCAAATCACACTTATGGTCCTATCGGCGAACTAATCATGTGGGGCCTTCCTTCTATCATCGTTGTCGTGATGGCTATACTCACGTGGGAAGCAACGCATAAATTGAATCCCTATAAACCTATTGAAAGTAAAGTCAAGCCCCTCGCTATACAGGTCGTTGCTTTGGATTGGAAATGGCTTTTTATTTATCCCGAGCTAGGCATTGCAACATTGAACTTTTTTCATATTCCAGAACGTACTCCGATTCATCTAAAGTTAACGGCAGATGGATCGCCGATGAACTCGTTTTGGATTCCCCAATTAAGCGGACAAATATATTCGATGACTGGAATGTCAACCCAACTTTTTTTGATGGCCAATGGGCCGGGAGAATATACAGGCAGAGCTGTAGAAATCAATGGAGAAGGATATGCAGACATGTCTTTTGCGGTTAAATCGATTCCTCCAAAGGATTTTGAGGATTGGATTGCACAGGTCAAAAAGTCATCTCATCATTTAACAAAAGATATTTATGAGGACCTTGTCAAGCCTTCTGTAAATAAATCCATTATCCCTTTTTCAGAAGTGGAAAACGATCTATATCTCAAAATAATTCAAAAATATATGTATCCAACCAACCCGGTATTATGAAAGAATTTTTTTTCGGAAAGCTGACTTTAGACTCACTTCCCCACTTCTGGTACACGATCGGAGGAACCATTTTTATTATAATCCTGGTCATCGCCATTGCAGCGTATCTCACTAAAACCAAACGATGGGGTTGGTTATGGAATGACTGGCTTACCTCCACCGATCCCAAAAAGATAGGAACCATGTACATGATCTTTGCATCTGCGATGTTCTTTCGTGGAATGTTAGATGCGGGAATGATATGGCTTCAGCAATCCATTGCGGCTGATTCACAAGGATATCTCACCGCAGATCATTTCCAGCAGATTTTTACCTCGCATGGCGACATCATGGTTTTTTTCGTGACGATGGGTTTTTTCTTTGGACTCATGAACTGGATTGTGCCGCTTCAAATTGGGGCCCGCGATCTAGCTTTCCCTTTCGTGAATTCACTTGGGGTTATGGCTCACGATCGCAGGAGGAATACTCATTAATTTCTTTTTTATCATCGGGGGAGATTTTGCCAACACCGGCTGGCTTGCCCTTGCTCCATTCTCCGAGCTTGAATTTAACCCAAGCGTTGGGGTCGATTATCTTATTTGGAGCTTGCAGCTTTCAGGGCTTGGAAGTCTGCTTGCTGGAATCAACTTTTTCGTCACGATCATAAAAAAACGGGCACCGGGCATGACTTTGATGAAAATGCCCCTATTCACTTGGAATTCTTTATGTGCGATGGTTCTTATTATTTCTGCATTTCCTGTGCTCACCGCAGTGACATTGCTTCTTTGGCTTGACCGTTCTTTTGGAATGCATTTCTTTACCACAGGATACGGCGGAAATCAGATGATGTACTGGAATCTTATATGGATGTGGGGTCATCCAGAGGTTTACATTTTGGTTATACCGGCCTTTGGCATGTTTTCGGAAATTGTTTCCACATTTTCGCAAAAGAATGTTTCAGGATATGTGTCCATGGTTTGGGCGGCAATTACAATAACTGCACTATCCTATTTGGTTTGGCTTCACCACTTTTTTGTCATGGGAGCAGGCCCCGATGTGAACTCTTTTTTTGGCATGGTGACCATGCTAATTGCGATACCTGCCGGTGTCCAAGTCTTTAATTGGATCCTTACGATGTATAAAGGAAAGATAAACTTTGCCTCACCTATGTACTGGTTCATCGGATTTTTAATTATATTTATGATTGGGGGGATGTCCGGAGTATTTATGGCATCGCCTCCTGCGGATTTTCAGGTGCATAATAGTTTATTCTTGGTAGCTCATTTCCATACAATGATTGTCGGAGTAGCCCTTTTCGGAATTTTTGCTGGCACCACTTTTTGGTTTCCTAAAATTTTCGGATTTAAACTCAACGAACGTCTGGATAAACTGGCATTTTGGTTTTGGTTTGTCGGATTTTTTGTTGCTTTTGTCCCCCTCTATCTGTTGGGATTCATGGGCGCGCCTCGGCGTATTGATCACTATGATTCCTCGACCGGCTGGCAGCCATTATATATCACCGCATCGATTGGATTTATCCTTATTTCATGTGGAATTATTACCCAAATTTATTTAGTTATCGAAAGCATCATGCAAAGAAAAAAACATTTAGACACCACCGGAGATCCTTGGAATGGCAGGACGCTTGAATGGGCCACCCATTCTCCGCCTCCTTTCTATAATTTTGCTGTGATTCCCACAATTACAAGTCATGAAGTTTTTTGGGACATGAAAAAACGGGACTGGAAGCCGGAAAAAAAATATAAAGATATCGAATGTTTTAAAAACACCGGCATGGGACTTTATATATCCGGTTTTGCTTTTTTAGCAGGGTTTGCGATTGTCTGGCAAATTATTTGGCTCATCATAGTCGGATTGATTGGAATTATCGCTTGCATCATCACTCTTTCCTTTGATGATGAGATGGAATATGTGTTGCCGGCTGAAGAAGTTGCTAAGATTGAAAAATCTTATGTTAGAGGATAAATGACGATGGAAATGGAAGTGACCGATACAAAAATTTTTGGATTCTGGGTCTACTTGATGACAGACCTCATCATTTTTGCTGTGCTTTTTGCTTGCTTCCTTGTTTTGCATGAAAATACTTTTTCTGGGCCCACAGCGAAAGATCTATTTCATTTACCATCTGTGCTTGCGGAAACACTTATCCTTCTGACTAGTAGTTTAACCTGTTCTCTTGGCATGCTTGCAGTTCATCACCGGCTAAAAAAATGGGCCATTATCTGGTTCATCATCACATTTCTTTTGGGGGGTTCCTTTCTCTACATCGAAATTTCAGAATTTGTTGATTTTGTAGAGAGAGGAGCTAGTTGGCAGCGCAGCGCCTTTCTCTCCTCGTTTTTCACATTGGTAGGTACGCATGGATTTCATATCTTCGTAGGATTATTATGGATGGTTGTGATGATGTTTCGCATTGCCTTGCGCCCCCTTGTGGAGCACAGCATCTCTAGAATTTTTCGCATGGCCCTTTTCTGGCATTTCCTTGACTTCGTCTGGATTTTTATTTTTACCGTTGTCTATGGAATTGGGTATTTACAATAGGATTCTTATGTATCGTGAACTATCATTTCGTGTTACAGGCTTTATTGCATCACTGATATTAACTCTCGTTGCCTACTTTATTATTCTAAATCCAGGATTTTTTAATTTTGACATTAAGACAGCGATCATCATCATTTTTACTCTTGCTCTTATTCAGTCTCTTATTCAGCTCATTTTTTTTATCAATGTCTGGAAAGAAGAGGGTCCTCTTTGGAATTTAGGCATTTTTATTTCCACAGTTTCTATTATCTTCATCGTTATCTTTTTCTCGATTTGGATCATGAACCATTTGAATTACAATATGATGCCATAGTTGCTGCAAAAAGTGATTTTGAGGGCAGACGTGAAAAGAATTAATAGTGTAGCCAAAGCATCTAAATCTAAATCTTCCATAGCTTCCGATCAAATTTTTACAATTGGTTACTCAACCCATTCAATTGATAGTTTCATAGGATTACTCAAGGCGCATGATATTAAAATGGTCATCGATATTCGAACAATCCCGAAATCACGCCATTCACCTGAATACAATAAAGAGGAATTAAAACTATTTCTTAAACAAGCTAAAACTGGATACCGACACGTAAAAGAACTTGGAGGGTTACGGCACGCTTCTAAGCATTCGATAAATACTGGTTGGATCAACCCTTCTTTTCGTGGTTTTGCTGACTATATGCAAACCCCAGCTTTTCAAATAGGACTTGAAAAACTAGAGAAAATAGCTAAAAAAAAGCGTTGCGTTCTTATGTGTGCTGAAGGAGTCCCCTGGCGTTGTCATCGTAGCCTGATTGCTGATGCTTTAACATTAAAAAAATATAAAGTCTTTCATATTCAAAGCAAGAAAACAGCTAAAGCTCATAAACTTACTGCTTTTTTACACATTAAAGATGGACAGCTTATATATTCATAAAAGTTTCTTCTGTCAAAAATTGGCTAGATGATTCTAAGAATGGAATTCTTGGAAAATCTTAATCAATGCGATAATCATGACTTGATTTTTATTCCTTAAGAATGGGGAGTATGAGATGGGACTCATGAGATTTGCCGGTGTAAATCGTTTGCTCCACTTCTTTTATTTCGACTGAATTCTCGCAGCTCATGCCCGTATTAAGGTTTCTGTTATGCACAGGAAAATCAGAAGAGGTGATTTGCAATTGAATTCGATGATTTTTTAAAAAGGTGTGAGCCACGGATCTAAATGAGATTTCCACACAGTAAATCATTCCAGGGACCATCAATTTGGGATTTTCCAATGATTCTCGAAATCGCATGCGTACAAAACCAGAAGTTAAGTTGAAAGATTTTCCATTAGGAAGCACATCACAAATTTTTGCACAAAAATCTGTATCCAATCCTTGCGAGGAGACATATAAAATCAATTTTGCAGATCCTGTAATGCACAATTCTTCTTGCAATGGGGGAGTGCTGTAGATCAAAACGTCATCGCGAGCAATGATCTCATTCTGTTCAATTGGTGCTATCCACCCCTCACCGTGTAAAATATAGCCGCCTCTAAACAAAACAGGATCTCTAGGATTATAAATAAAGTGTTTTTTTTGTGGATGCTCAGGAGCAACAGATGTCAAAAGGGCTTCGGTCTGATGTAAAGAGTTATTTTCATTAGAAAGAAAATATTTTTCCTCCTTTGTATTAGAAGGAGGCCATACTTCTGCGACTTTCCATTCATTCCTTCCCATAATAAAATATCGGATCTTATTAAGGTGCGATGTATCCTTCTTTTTGTCTTTAAGCCAAATATCGCACCATTCAAGTGTAGAAATGAGTATGGACTTAAAGCTGGCATTATTTCCAAATTCAATTCCTTGGAATTTTTGGGCTGGATTATGCGCCCATGGACCTATCAATAAATGACTATGATGATTCATTGATGTATTAGGGGCTTGTTTCATGCGTTGATAGTCTTCAATTGTGCCATTAAGAAAAGGATCATACCAGCCTCCAACAATAAAGGCTGGAATGTCGAGATTTCCTGCACGATGATGGGCACTTATTTCCTCCCAAAATGAATCAGGTTGTATATGTGCTAAATACTCTTTATAGAATAAAATTTTTCGATGAGTGGCATTCATATCAAGCGTATTGGTTGGAAGCTGCCATAGAATAGATTCTAAACTCTGATCGGTTACCATTGGGTTTTCTGTTTTTGAACAATACTTTCCAAGCCATAAAAGCGGACCTTTAAAGAAAGGAATGCCGTTTTCAATCCATATGGAATAGGTGTTTTGGGTTGTGAACATGCTAATGATTGTTCTGAGATAGATACTTTTATATCTAGCTGCTAACCAAGCACATGAACCTGAGTATGAAAGCCCAAAAAGTGCCGCTTTTCCATTAGACCAAGGAGCTTCTCCACTCCACATTACGGTTGTATGTCCATCAAGAGCTTCATAAGCATAGGGATAGAATTCACCCTCCGATCTATACTTCCCTCGCACATCTTGGACAACGATCACATATCCTTGGCTTGCAAAGAGAAGCGCTAAGTATTTATAAGGTTGCAATGTTCCCGTTTTGTTATAAGGCGTTCTAATAATAATGACCGGGAATTTATCTAAAGATTTTGGTCGATAGACATCCGTAGCCAACTTAGTACCATCAGGCATAGGAATCATTACATTCTTATCAATGACCACCTTATATTTTGGCCAAAGAAAGCCTGTATACCAAGAATAAAAATGAATACGATAGTATCTGCAGAGTATTATGGCACAAATAGCTAGTATTAAAAGTAATAAAAAACAAATTGTTAATAACATAACACCAAAACAATTTAATTTTTTTCGACTTCATTAACTTTCATTTTGCAAAAGCAGAGTATACAGCATGTCATTCGTGCTCAAGAATATCCCAATTCTCACTAATGGAAGAATTTTTGCTATTTGTCAAGAATTCGTCGCCTTTTCCAAAAGTATCCTTAATTACAAAGATATAGGACATGCATAACCGCATAACAATAAAGGAAACTGGCTCCTCATCACATACGGGTCTCAATAGTTAAACAATCCCTTTAGATTTGAAAAAGTTATCGAAGAAGGAATACATAGTATCCTCTGGGATACGATATTCCTCGGTGGGTCCTCTTTTTTTCTCCCAGGCTTTCATAAAGCTTATTGGATTATCTAAGATTCCTAGTGGTAACTTCTCAAAAACTCATGGCACAGCCATCTTGTGACCTTCGCTTCGCTGCGGTCTCAAGATGGCTGTGCCATGAGTTTTGAGAATGAAAATTATAATAAAACTTGAGTGTTTACAAATATGTTTTAAAATTAGGCAGGACTGCCATGGGCGCGTGCAATCATTAATTTCGGCAACGGTGGGATTTGACCATGCATTCCAACACGATCCCTTAAATAATCCCAAAAACATACGCCAAGTTTCCTACATGTTTTTTTAAGGCTTGCAAACGTATCTCTAGCTTTTCGACCGAGTTCACTTCTCGTACTTCCCGAGATCTTTCGTTTTTTGACGTATTCTCGAATATCTCTTTCGCTATCGTTGTTATGCAAAATCATCCATGGATACTCGAGCACTCTTAAAAGCCCTTCCCTTCTAGATTTACTATTTTTGAGCAAATCGTTGACAGCCGTACTCTCCGTTTCACAGCTAAATAATCCATCAAAGTTGTCTTCAATTGCTTTGCGCAATTCCTGTGTCGGTGTCTTCTTATATTGCTTAAGATCTTCATATAGATCCCATAGCATATCCCGGATTCCGGCAATTAAGATTCCTTCTTCCTCTGTCAGCGAGATAAATTTCCTATAATGCCGCTCTTCGTGGACCCAGCATAATGCATGTGTCAAAATTCTAAATTGTCCTGCTGCATCACTCATAATGACCATATCAGGCTTCAAACCATGAGAGATGGCGCTTCCAAGCAGCGCAGCCTCCGTTGCTATTCTTTGATCCTTATCCGAGCAAATTCCCTGATTCTTTAAGAACCTTTCCCAGCTAGCCTTATTTTTAAAACGCTTATCTGCATGGTCATCTAATATCTCTTGCGTCTTCTCGCTAATACCCTGTTCAAACGCATACATTAATGCATCTTCAGATAGAAAATAATCCACATGACGACCCCTCAAGATTTCCAGAAAGTTAATCCGGCTTTTTGAGGAAGTGCTTTCAAAATGACTGAAAATAGGACTGCCTACATGTGTACAATAACCATTTTTACCATCATGTCTAGCCCCGGTGTCATCGGTGTTTAAATAATCAGAATGAGCGATGCCTGTTTCGAAAACTGCTGCCTTTTCTTCGTGAAAAACCTCTTTATCCACAATAAGCAGAGTGTCTAATTCGCCTGCTGAGATGGCCACACCAAACCCCTGTAATTGCTCGAGCAATTGAGGCCTGGTAACGCCTCGCCCATGGTACTGATCAAGGCAAAATGCGATCAATTCCGGCCCAAAGTGTTTTCTTTTCAGATTGGAAGGTAAAAGGCCGCGAAGAATTTCACCTGATGGTGTCTCGTAAACGGCCAGACGGTATTTTATTTTTAATGCTTCGATATTCAGGTCTTCAACGTGAAAATCTGAATAGCCCTTAAATCTAGCGTAAGTTTATTTCGCGAAGCGAAATAAACTTACGCTAGTGGTATAAGCAGCTGTCGTTTTATGACCAAGAGGATTTGTGATGCTAATGACATTTCCAAAAGGATCGTATTCTTTTAATACAACTGGTTGGATTGTTCCTTCATGACACGGCGCTGTGATTTTTGAGACTCTGCCGGCCAGATCGTATGCATACAATGTTTCTTGTCCATAGGCGTCTGTTGAAGCAATTTTTTGTCCGGCAGCATCGTAACGAGACGTTTGCACCAAGACCGTTCCATCGTCCCATTGCTCTTCTTCTCTAATGCAACGATCCATGAAATCATAAGTAAACCGTTTAGTTTTACCTGAAGTTGTTTCATGGGTGATATTTTTATTTTCATCGTAAGCACGCGTTATTGTTTGTCCAAGGGCATCCATTTCTTGAATGGGATTTCCCTGCCAATCGTATTTCCATTCGAGCTTATAGGCTAAATTCTCGTAACAATCCGTATGACACTGAACTCTCAACCACCCCTCTTGTCCGCTATAATAGTTTTCAATTTTTTTCGTGAGGACTTCAGAATGGGTATTTAAGTCTAAATATTTTTCGCATATGATAAACGGAAGACCTTTGGGAGGATAGTCTGTATTGGTGATTTGCTTGATGCGCCTTTCGGTCACATCGGTCAAATCGTGGCGTTCAATGCCTGATCCATCATCGACGATCTCCAAATTGGGAGCGGCATAATCATCATATCCGTAAAATTCCCGCATGCGAATTTTTCCATCGTAGATCGTATATTTTGCAGATAACAAATCGGTGTCCGGATGATAGGAATAGCGATATTCCAATCCGGGGTGTTCCTCAACGACGAGCAAATTCATGCCTTGCGAGTTATCGTACTTCCTTCCGCTTGATGGGATAGCATTCCCCTTTGGTTAAAAGTAAAAAATGCTTCACTGGGGTTTCCTCTCCTGTCAAATTGCCATAGAGATTTTCCTCAGTTACATTGCCAAATGAATCGTATCGATAAGTGCGGCAAAAGAGAGTATTTCCGGCGGCATCTTTCAAGGAGCGCGCATTTAAGTCTGATTTAAGCCATTCGAATTCTTCACTGTAATGAAGAAGATCGTTGCTATAATGCACAATGGCCGATAGGCGATCCTTATCATCTATTTTATAAGTTGTGCGGCGTCCGATAGCGTCTTCCACATCGATAGAATGCGTATGGGAATCTTTTTTTCCTTTTTTAAATTTATAAAGTATATGGGGAGTCGGATCGGTGCCAACCGGTCCAAGAAGGCGAATAACATTTTTTCCATTATATTGGATGCGCATATAGCGTCCGTCAGGGCGCTCTTTTCGGATTAATTTCCCGGTGTTACCCGCATATTGATACTTAATCCAAGGGCCATGCGGACGCACAACTTCTGATAAAATATATTTTTTATGTCCCATGAGAGAGAACTTATAAAGCACGGGGCATAAGCCATCGTTGGCATCATATTCAAGCACTGGAAATTGTTCAAAACGCTCCAAGCTCGGCAAATTTTTAACTTGAATGGAAGATAATTTTTGAGTTGGATCGTTTCTTTTGTCTACCGCTATGATTCTTTTAACAATGCCTAATGGATGATGATAATTATATAAGAGTGCATTTCCATTGGGCTGGCTAAGTTGCCTTAGCATATAGGAACGAATATCGTTTTTCCGGTCATTTTCATGATCGTTTGTATCAGCCCAAAACGTGTACCGATCGCCAGCTCCTGTCATGAGATTAATCACGGTTTTATCACGGCGCAGCCTGTGGTTTTTGATATGTGTTTTGCCGCTTAATTCGCCTGCTCCGCAATTAGTCAGCCCTTTTTTAAAAAGCTCATCATCGATATCAAGATCTCCATCATGCTTATCGCCTTTATATAGCATTTCTCCCCGGCCGCATCCTTTGACTACAGCATATTCATGACGGGTTTTTTTAGAAAAAAGCAGCTTGCCCCCATGCCCTATGTTCCAACCTTGCATTAAAGTCCCTTTGCGCTTATTGCTGCTGCTATAGTGACGGGTCAATTCCAGAGGAAAGGCACCAGGCAGCGTCAAATCAACTTCAGTTTCTTGATAATCACCGGTAATTACATTCACACAACCGGCTACAAAGGCGGATGGAAGCCCCTCAAATTCTGTTAATACGGATGAATTGTTTAATATTTCTTCAGGTTTGGGAACTTCAATTGTATCCATGGAAAAAGAAAGATCGAATTGAAGAACCAGAAAAAAATAGAGAATGGATAGGTAAAAACGGTGTGAGGGTGACATGGCGATTCCTTTAAAACAGCATTTCAGGATGAATGATGAGGCATAACATAGCAAAATTGTTTTGATGCTGAAACAAAGTCGCGGTCAGCAACGCTCGAGTTTGGCGTTTTTTGTGGCCCAGATAGTTAAGCCATGAAACTCGGGTAGAAATTCTTTTGTTAAAGCTAAGAAGAAGGCTTCTCCCATTATAGATAAAGGAAGTTCTAACCTAGCCATCGCATTTACAAATAAATGCTTAATTTCGATTGCTTTACAATAAATAGTGTCGTCTGAACTCTCAGCTGCCTGATGCTGCCAAAATCGATAAGAGTAAGCCAATTTATAAGCAAATTCAAGCGCCTCCATGGGCACATCAGAACGAAGGAATAACGGATAGCATTCATGAAAAATCATCAATTTTTCTTTCAATAATTGATCCAAAATAAACTCTGCGCCATGCAATGGATCATCACACCCCTCAGGCAAAATCCATTGAAAAGATGGAAACAAAAGATAAAACTCATTTAGCAAAGAGGGGAATACAGTTTGAACAATTTTTAAGGTTTCTTGAACGGTTTTGCTTCCATTAAAGCTTAATCCAGAATCGTAATTACCCGAGACTTCTCGGTGTTTGATTGCAGCCATCAGATAAATGGCATTATCCGAAAAGAATAGATCGACAATCTCCTCCGCATATCGATTAGGTTCTCTAGAGATCAAATCAACCCTTCCTTTATACATGAGGTGTCTGGCATGCCTTATCATGCTTAACATTTCACGACAGTAGATCGTCGGGTTATTGAATCCATTCGATCCATAGCGATGGGCAATTTGTCCTGAACCGCAAATCTTAAGCTCTGGACAGCTCAAACATGTATCACACTTATTTTCGATTTGCAATTTGGCTTGATAACCTTGAATCATTGATGTATTCAGCACCTCTTCAATGCTCGATGTATCTACATGCAAGCCTATTTTAGATGCCCCTTCATAGGTGGCTTTCAACAAATCTGAGAAATGATAGCTGCCATCGGTTTCAATGATGAGATAACTGATGTCGCCATTGCCGAAAAATTCAGATTCTGTTTGATGACCTGCAAGAGCATCGCAGATGTTCATAAACATTCTGAGGGGCAGTTGTGGATGTTGTGTATACCAATGGTGCAAAGCCTGTTTGATCCACTCTTCATAAATGGTGGGTTTTATAGCTCTTCCAGGAGGAGGAACGAGATGATTGGCATCAGGAAAAAGGAGATCGTAGCTAGGGGGGTTAAGTGCAGCAAAAAAATCGATAATCTCACAAGGGTCATTTGTGGGGTCAATGACGCTGATAATGCCTAAAAATAATTCTCGATACTCTGTATTTAAAAGAGTAAGGGCTTGATAAACTTTATCATAAGTGGATCGACCCCGATAATCTAATCGGTGCTTGTCATTAGCGGACGGAGGGCCATCCAGACTAAGTGACACACCCACCTGGTACTTTTGAAAAAGATCGAGAAATTCCTTTGTTAAAAGCACACCGTTTGTTTGGATGACAAAGCGAATTTTATTTTCATTATATTGCGACAAAGCGATAAAGAATTTTTCTAGATAATCTATCCCTCCTAACAAAGGCTCGCCTCCATGCAAGCACACGCGAAGGGTTTCAACTTCATGACTAGATAAATATTCATTGAAGCGTTGAGCAATTGTTGTAAAATGTGTTTTGTTTAACAAACGAGGCTGTTTTTTATAACTTTGATCAATATGCTTAAAGACGTAGCAATAATCACAATTGATATTGCATCTTGCAGCAATTTTTACCACGAAAGAAGAAATGTTGATTTTGTTTAAAGTACTATTCACTTTTATCCTAAATTCGAGAAAATCCAGCACCAGTATTTCGAAAACTAATGTATTCCGTCGTGTTATTACTATTAATAGTAGCATCGTTGACAGCAATTGCTTGCCGCAAACTTACGATTTTTTTATTAATATTCTTTAACTGTTCTTCTAAATTAGCTGAGTTAGCATTAATAAATGCCTCGTTGTTTTGAATAGATTCAGAAAGGGATTTATTTTGCTTTTCTAAAGCGGCTATTTTTGAATCAATGGCTACTCTTTGACCACGATAATTTAAAACTTGTTTATGAAGCATGGCGTAGCTTGCATACATCTCATTCACCTTTGCGGCAGTTTTTGTCATCTTCTCAAAGAAAGCAACCTGTGAGTCAGCAGAACAGGCGACCTGAAAAGCTTCTTTTGTATTTTTTATCGGTGTCATTTTATTCAAAAGAGCATGGACCTCATCGCGTGACTGATTTGATAGGGGATTGTAAACACAAATGTATTGACCATCATTCCTAAGCAAAAAGCGATAGAGATCTTTCTGTTCCGATCCCTCGGCTAAATCATCCATCATTTCGGTTAATAATCCTTTCGCCTCTTTGCCATTAAATAAGACGCCATCTAAACCCATGGTAGGTTTTGTAAACATAATGAGAATAGAATTTTGATGAGCTTGATAATTTTTTAAAAGTGATTTTAAGGCCAGACTGATAGACTGATAAAAATGAATGCCTCGATCCGTCATAATGATTGAAGAGTCAAAGCATATAATCAATTTAACACTATGCGCCTTTTCCAAAGTCAATTTTAATGAGGTCGTAACAGCTAGGTCGCTAGTTACACCGCGTGTATCAAAAAATCCCCCGCAATCCGCAAAGGTGAAAGGCGCATTGGATCGTTCATAGACATGGGCATGCAATGTTTCAGAGCAAGCCTTATGATGTCCAATTTTAGCGATCTCTTGTTCATGATCGGCAACGGTGATATAACCCCCACCTTTTTCAGAAACATATTTCATTGGGATGCCCAAAAGATGATTGACTGCGGTGCTTTTGCCGGTCCCCGTATTTCCAATAAGGGCAACAATATTTTTGTTTTTAGCTTTATGGGATTCGGCAAGGATGCTGTTGAGAGAAGTCAATGCAGCACCCAATAAGCTATTATTGCTTACAATGTTACCAATATATTGATCACATGTAGTATCTCTTGAACGGAAACGGGTAAGAGCTTCGGGAATGTTTGTTAAAATTTTTATTCCCAATTTATCAGTCAAAGCAAGCAATTCAATTAATGTCCTGATGTTTGGACCTTCTGTCCTAATTTGATTGATGACCGCTGAGCAAGCATTTTCAGAGATTTTTAATTTATTCTCGTTTGCATCCCATTCATCTTGATGCTGTTTTTGAGCAGCAATGTTAGTTTGGAGGGAAGCTTTGTTATTTTGAGCGATAGCAAGTGCATGAAAGGTTGCTCTTTTACTGGATTCCAAAGTCCTTTTTTTTGCCTTTTCTTCTTCTAAAGCCTGCAAGGTAGCTTTTTTGTTAAGTTGCAGCCGGCCAATTTCATTAGCAAAATAATCCTTTTTCCAAACCATAACCGTTACCGTAGGAACCGCAGCAGGATCATGAGTTTGGAACGTGATTGAATATGTGGTTTGTCCGATTCCTCCGGTCTGATTGATAAATTGACCCGTGCCTGTATTTGTGCGATTGATCATTTGAATGGGAAAGCCAGCGTTGTAATTGATCGCAACATTTCGAGGCGGCGGAGGCGACTGAGCATGAGTAGAATGGCTGCAATGCGAGGAATGGCCATTCCCCCCCCCTTTTAATTGATAGTTAATCACCACAGAAAAATGACCATTACATGAAGGTTGGAGTTTGATATAAGTATTTTCGAGAAGCTGCTTTAGCATGGATTGATTAAATTGGCAACGTCTAGGGACAATTCCTTTAAAATCTTTAAAAGGAATTTCATATTCTTGGTTCTTCTCATATAAAATGCCTTTTGCCCCTTTTATTGAATCAAATACAATTCTTAATTTTGATTCGGGCGAAAGAACATATTCTTTTAAAACCCCTTCTTGATCAGAAGGGGATTGAAGAGGTGAAAGTAGAGGTGAATGGGCTATGATATTATTCATATTTAAACCATCCCAAGATATTTTTTATCCAGGTTTAAGAATTTGGAAATAATTTCTTTATTTTTCAGGTTATCATCATGGCTCAGTTCAAGGTAATCTTTTAAGAAGGTAAAGTCTTCCGTGTTATCTTGAATGCGTTTTTTAAGATTTTCACTTTCAGATAGGGCTGATTTTAACTTTTGATCGTAGTCCTCTTTAGAATTTTTCAACTCACCCACCGATTGTTTAAATTGTTCTAGTTTCTCTAAAACGTTTCCTTCGGCGGCGATAGCAGTTTCAGCTTGATGGATGACTTTTTCTATTTTACCAATCTCTGCAGCATAGGTGCTGAGTTCTGTTGTATCGCGGTTGATATCATTGACAAAGGCGACTCTCTCTATGATTTCAGTCGGTAAATGCTTTTTATGCACAAAAATCTTGACGCTTGCGATGGCCGCCTCGCCTTTACCCGATTCATAATGAATGGAATAGGAATCGGCTGTTTTCTTTTCATTAGACCAGCAAGGTCCCTCTTGAGGATCTTTGACAACTTGTGAAATTTCTGGTCCACGGTAATAAAAATCTCTTGGAATCGTTCTTTTATCAACCGTAACGGTCGTACTCGATTCTTGATGACTGCCTCCGCCAAAACCTAAAAACCCAGATTTTGAAGTTGTTGAGGTCGTTGTGGTGCGACTTTCTATATTGATCCCTTCTTGATTGATCTGGTCGAACCAGTATTCCATCTCTTCTTCCCCTTTTTTATCTGCATGAGCTATTTTTTCTTGAGCCGCTTCAATTTTAGCTTTAGATTGTTGCATTTTTTCTTTAAGTTCTTGAATGATCGATTGTTGCTGACGAATGAGAGTGCGATTTTCAGAGATAATCGCCTCTTCTGCAGCTTGGATGACAGCGGGGTCTCCATTGCCACTTCCAATCGATTGAATGGATGCTTGAATGTTCTCAATTTTCTTTTGTAGATTCGCCATTTCTTCTTTATAGCGCTGAATTGTCTCACAGGTAAAAGAATAAGCATTGTAAAGTTCGCTGCCAATAATAGCGATGGCGGTCATTTCTTCTAGAAGTTTTAACTGGGAATTTGTCGAATAGGCCGCTTGAAAAACCTCTTGAGTATTCTCTATTTTTTTCATCTGCTGCATAATGGCAAGATTCTCATCTCTTGACTCATTCGAGAGTGGATTGCATACGCACACGTATTTTCCGTGGTCTCGCAAGATAAATTTGTAAAGCTCTTTTTGCGGTCCAGACAGATCCTCCATAATCGCGACTAAAGTTAGTCTAGCATCCGAGGCACTAAACAATTTGCCATCTAGACCCATCGTGGGCTTTGTAAACATAATAAGAATGGAATCGGAATGTTTTTTATAATCTTTTAGGAGAGTCCCCAAGACGAGATTGATCGATTGCGTAAAATGAATGGCGCGATCTGTTTTAATGGCGCTAGCATCAAAGCATAAGATCAATTTAACACTATTTGCGTTTTCAAATGTAAGTTTTGAAGAAGTCACAACAGCGATATCAGTTGCAACTCCGCGTGTATCAAAAAATCCTCCGCAATCTGCAAAAATGAAAGGGCAGCCATTTTCTTCATAAATACGGGTATATCTTGTTTCGGAAGTTCCAGCACGATGCCCAATTTTGGCAATTTCTACTTCTCCTTCAGCAACCTGAATTATGCACGATCTTCCTTGATGAACTAACTGCAAGTGTTTTCCAAGGTACTGATTGACAGCGGTGCTTTTACCGGCGCCCGTATTTCCAATAAGCGCAATAATGTCTTTACCCTTTGCTTTTTTAGCTTGCTCCATAGCTCCTTTAAGCATTTCAATAACCTCTCGTCCGAGCCTTTCTACTTTTTGAGATGTCGTTGGCGTGACTCCATTTGACGCAGGTAGCGTCGTGGTGATAGAAGGCGGGATGCATATTCTCGTGCTAATATTATTATTGGCAGTACATTCCATGTGATGTCCTTTGGTTGAGCTGTTCAATACTACTTATTGGTTGTCAAATCTATAGAGACCTTTAAATGTTAATTTTTTTTTGCGTAGGTATTTATTTTTAAATTCAGGAATTTAATAAACTAATTAATTTATGACAAGCAGTAATTAAATTTTTAATTAAAAAATTACTAATAATTTATTTAATTTTGGAAAGTTTTACGACGCATTCAACATGGGCCGTCTGGGGAAACATGTCGAAGGGTTGAACCATATCTACACTATAACCAAAGGGACTTAGAATTGAAATATCCCTTGCCAAGGTCGCCGGATCACACGAAATATATACAATAGTGTTCGGCAAGAGTATTCCGATGCTATCTAAAAGATTCTCGGCACACCCTTTGCGGGGAGGATTTAAAATCATGACATCGACCCGATCGCTCAAAGAACCTATATAGGTTTCTGCCGGAGCACAAACAAAAGAAACATTGCTGATCTCATTGATGACGGCATTTTCATTCGCATCCTTAATGGCTTCTGGCACGCATTCAACACCAATGACCCGCTTTGCATGTCTTGCAAAGAAAAGTGAAAGTGTGCCAACGCCACAAAACGCATCGAGTACAGTTTCTGTTCCTGTCAATGCAGCAAATTCCAATGCTTTTGCATACAGTTGTTCAGCTTGTTGTGGGTTGACCTGGAAAAATGAGGCTGCTGAAATTTTAAAAAGGAGATCGCCTAATCGCTCTTGAATGCTCGATTGCCCTTCAAGTACTTGATATGTATCTCCCAAAATAACGTTGCTGCGCTCTGTATTGATATTTTGTACGACCCCCTTCACGTTCAAGCAATGCATCATGATCTGCTTGGCCACTTGTTGAAGTTCAGACGAAGCTCTTCCATTAGTAACAAAAATAACTAGTGCTTCGTGCGCGTTGACAGCGCTTTTGATCAGAATGTGCCTTAATTCACCTGTTCCGGCAATAGGATCATATGCTGAAATAGTGGATTGCTTGAGCAAAGCATTCACCTCTTTAAATACCTCTTCACCTATCGGACAATGGATTAAACAGTGATCGATGGGCACAAGGTCGTGAGAAGAGCGTGCGTAGAGGCCAATTAAAAGACCTTTGTTTTCGCTATTTTTAACAGGCAATTGAATTTTATTTCGATAGCCCAGTGTGAGAGGGGAGGAGATACAGGGCAAGATGTTGACATCTTGAATTTTTGCTATGCGCTGAAAAGCATCTTTGACACGCTGCTGTTTAGTGATTAATTGTTGCGGATAAGAGAGGTGCATCAGTTGGCAGCCTCCGCATTCGCCATAGAATGGACAAGGTGGCTTGACGCGATCTGGTGAAGGCTTAGAGATTGTAATAAGTTCTCCTCGTCCATATCTTTTCTGCCGTTGAGTCAGGCGAACATCCACAGTTTCACCGGGTAGAGCGCCTTCGACAAAAATGGTGTATCCATGGTAAGAGCCAATCCCTTCGCCGTGATGGCCAATATTATGGATTGTCAATTGTATAATTTGATTAATTGAGGGTAGATTCATTGCTATTATCTTGTAAAAATACCAAAATAATAACAAAAATTTATAAAAATATCTAACTAAATTAAAAACAAGATGGATTTATTTAATTTTTTATTTTTTATCATAGAATTGCTTTTCCTCGGTGGACCCTTTGAGTGCAGCCGTAGAAGCTTTCCCTTCGGTCACCGTGTTCAGTACCTCATCAAAATACCCGGCGCCTACAAAACTTTGGTGTTTCAACGCTTTGTAGCCATCCTTTTCCAAATCAAATTCATGCTGCTGAAAATTCGCATAAGCCTCCATCCCATTACGATTATACTCATGCGCCAGTTTAAAGATGCTGGCATTCAACGTATGGAAACCTGCCAAAGTGACAAATTGAAACTTATAACCCATTTCAGCAAGCTTATCTTGAAATCCAGCAATGGATTTTTCATCTAAATGCCGTTTCCAATTAAAGGAAGGGGAACAGTTGTAAGCGAGCCATTTCCCTGGATATTTTTCGTGAACCCCTTGTGCAAATTCTTTCGCTTCACCCAGATCAGGCTTGGATGTTTCACACCAAATCATATCACTATAGGGCGCAAACGCTGTAGCACGGGCAACAGCGTATTCCACGCCAGATTTAAGATGGAAATAGCCTTCGCTTGAACGTTCTCCAGTCAAAAAGGGTTGATCAACAGGATCAGCATCCGATCGGATAAAAGAGGCTGACTCCGCATCAGTACGCGCTATTAGAATTGTGGGAACGTTGAGAACATCAGCCGCAAAGCGGGCTGTAATCAATTTTTCGATAAAGATAGCTGCAGGCACTAAAACTTTGCCCCCCATATGCCCACATTTTTTTAAGGAAGAAAGTTGGTCTTCCAGATGGACAGCTGCAACACCGGCTTCGATCATTGCTTTAACCAGTTCAAAAGCATTTAAGGGACCGCCAAAACCTGCCTCAGCATCGGCGATAAGCGGAACGAAATAGTCGATGTCCTCTTTGTTTTCCATATGTTGGATTTGATCGGCACGGCGCAAGGCGTTATTGATACGGCGGATCAAATGGGGTACGCTCAAAACAGGATAGAGGCTTTGGTCCGGATAGGTTTGATCGGCGTCATTGGCGTCAGCTGCCACTTGCCATCCGCTGATGTAGATCGCTTTTAATCCCGCCTGTACCATTCCTACAGCTTGATTACCAGTCATGGCACCTAAAGCGCGCACAAATTTTTCATTTTGCAGCATATGCCAAAGCTTTTCTGCTCCAATGCGGGCCAGTGAATATTCAAGATGCAGCGACCCTTGAAGTTTTATGACTGTTTCAGCTGCATAAGGGCGCACGATCCCTTTCCAACGACCGTTTGCTTTCCATTGCTTAGAAAGTTCTTCAATATTTTTTTGGGTATACACACAATCCCCGTGTTTATCGTTAAGGAAGTTCCAGATAAGCTTCAAGCGTTAAAAAATCGATGAAGCCGTCAGGCGATACTAAGCGATCCAACAATCTGCGAGCTTGGGCAAGCTTATGGGCACCTGGTACATCCGCTTCAATTTTTTTTTGTTCCTCATCGGCCGCATGACGATAAAGATCGGCCGTGATTTTATCTTTGCCGTCTAAGCGCGCGTCTGGATTATGCAGCCATTGCCATAGTTGAGCGCGCGAAATTTCCGCTGTGGCAGCATCTTCCATTAAGTTAGCAATGGCAGCGGCTCCGACGCCTCGCAGCCATGAATCGAGATATTGCAAAGCTACATTGATATTTTGATGAAAGCCAGCTTTGGTAATCTGTCCATTGGGAATTTGGAAATTAAGCAGCTCTTTGGCTGTAACATGCACATCTTCACGTAAACGATGCTTTTGATGCGGTTTTTTATCGAGGGCTTGTGTAAAGACCTCCATAGCTATCGGGACAAGGTCGGGGTGGGCTACCCAGGTACCATCGAAGCCATCGGCCGATTCACGCACTTTATCATCCCTTACTTTATTTAGGGCCACTTCATTGATATGAGGGTCTTTCCGGCTTGGAATGAAGGCTGCCATTCCGCCGAGTGCATGAGCCTTGCGCTTGTGGCAAGTTTGGATTAACAATTCTGTATAAGCCCGCATAAAAGGGACAGTCATGGTGATTTGGCCGCGATCGGGAAAAATGAAGTTATGCCGCTGGCTGAATTTTTTGATGATGCTGAAAATGTAATCCCAGCGCCCTGCATTAAGACCAGCAGCGTGAGAACGCAGTTCGTAGAGAATTTCATCCATTTCAAAGGCAGCTAAGATCGTTTCAATCAAGACAGTGGCGCGGATTGAACTACGCGGGATGCTCAATTCATCCTGGGCAAAATTAAAAACATCATTCCAAAGACGTGCTTCGAGGTGGCTTTCTATTTTAGGAAGGTAAAAATAGGGGGCCGTTCCCTTTTGGATGAGCTGTTTGGCATTATGGAAAAAGAATAAGCCGAAATCAAAGAGGGAAGCTGAGATAGGTTCATCATCAATGAGAAGATGTTTTTCGTTGAGATGCCACCCTCGAGGACGCACTAGCAGCAAAGCTGTTTTGTCTTTGAGAGAGTATTTTTTACCTTCAGGACCTGTAAATTCTAGTGTTTTTCTGATAGCGTCAGTGAGATTAATTTGACCTTGCACAACATTGTCCCATGTTGGCGATAAGGAATCCTCAAAATCTGCCATAAAGATATCGGCGCCGGAGTTAAAGGCATTGATCATCATTTTCCGTTCGGTTGGGCCGGTAATTTCGACCTTTCGGTTTTGCAGGTCGGGTGGAATAGGAGCGACCTGCCATGTAGAATCATCGCGGATAGCTTTAGTTTCCGGCAAAAAATCGGGCATTTTGCCCTTATCTAGTTCTTTTTGCCTTACGGATCTTTTTTCGAGCAGTTCCAGCCGTTTTGGATTAAAGCGGCGGTGTAGTTTGGCCAGAAAGGACAAAGCATCTAGTGATAAGATCTTTGCAAAACCTGGCTTCAAGGCAGCGATAACTTCAACACCTTCGGATACGTGTTGTTTTGACATAGTATTGGTCTCGTATGGTTGTTTTGAAAGTTGCACATGACGAAAATGATGTAAACATTTTTTTGTTTTACCACAGAGAACACAGAGGGCACAGAGCGCTCATTTCCACTTGGAGGGGGGGTGAGCACTCTGTGCCCTCTGTGTGGTTGAAATTTATTAATATAATATTATAATGCTGCCGTTATACACGGGAATTCAATGAACACTAAGAAAGAAGAACGAGATAGCCTTACAGGAAATATTATCGGCGCGGCTATTGAAGTGCACCGTGCATTTGGACCAGGGCTTCTTGAGTCAGCTTATGAGACATGTTTGATCTATGAACTTCACCTTAGAAATTTAAAGGTAGAACACCAGAAGCCAATTCCGGTGTTTTATAAGGATGTGAAGCTTGATTGCGGTTATCGCCTTGATTTAGTCGTTGAAAGTCAAGTCATCGTTGAGATTAAATCTGTTAGTATAATTGCTCCAATACATGAGGCTCAATTGCTTTCTTATTTAAAATTATCTGATTATAAAAGAGGATTACTCATTAATTTTAATGTAAAAATATTAAAAGATGGTATTCGTCGCATAAAAGTATAGAATTATCCTCTTAAAAATAAAAATCCAACGGATAGACTTAAGATAAGAATGAGAAATAACTTGCCGCCAGCGACAGTATAAGGGCCCTTCATGTTTTTGACATACCGGCCATACCACACGATCAAGACAGGTAGAATTCCAAACAAAATCACATCAGCAAAGCCGCCAGCCAATCCCAGCGCTTTTAAAAATAGGTGCGGATAGAACAGCGTTAAAATCGTTGGAGGAATAAAAACAAGTCCATAAATGACAAAGCCATATTTCGATTCTTTGGGCAATTTGATGCCATCTTTAAGGAAATCGACAAAAGCCAGTGTATTCATCATGAACGGCGTCAAAACCGCAAAAAACGAAAAGATCTTTGCAAAAAGGAGCACCGAAGGGGAATTGGATGCGTTTTCCAATAAACCTGTAACGATCTCTCCTTGACTGGCAATCTTTTCAAAGGCTGAAACATTGGTTTCGGTCAATATCCCCAAAATAACGGCGTTCCAAACAAAATAAATGATAAAGGGGATTAAATTTCCAAAAAAAATCGCATACCTCAACGTACGCACATTCCTTTTCACATAATAGGTCAATGTTGGAATCAAATTTTGATATCCAAAACAAATCAGCAAAACAGGGAGGGTCGAAAAAAAGGCGGGCCAGTTAGAATAGAGCAGCCGATCGCTACTGACATGCGGAATGCCAAAAAACAGCAGGGCGCAATAAGATCCCACCAAACCAACTAAAAATACACGCGCGACTGTACTGACTGTCTGCGTACCTGCATAAACAATCGCTGCCACCAAACCGACACAGGTCAGGATACCTACTTCTCTTGCTATCGGAGTTTGAAAAACAGAGGAGAGCACATCTGCAAAGAGCTGGCCGCCCCCTTCGATATACGCGACAAATAAACAATAAAAAAGAAAAAGGAACAAACCCCAGGTGATCAATTTGCCATACTTGCCTAAAGCAAAGTTGGTCATCGAAATAAGATTGACTTCTTGATCAAACCATAATGTGGCTTCCAGTAACAATAAACCGGTTGCTGTCGCAAAAAAATAACAGAGGATCATAGCCACTGTTGTCGGCATAAAGCCAGCCAAAGCGCTTATCACCGGCAAACCGATCATGCCGGCTCCAACGCAACATCCAGTAATCAACAATGTGGCGCTGAGCACCGTTCCTTTTTTTTCTATCGCTAGACTATTACTCATACACGGAACCTTATAAAAAGCTGTTTGTTTTACATGGTTGTAATGTTACACCATTACTAGAATATTTTGCAAGTATTAATTTATGGGTTGTTATTAGGTCCTGTTTTAAGGAGATGATTAAAAATATAATTAATAAGTTTAGAAATAAAAACCCTTTCAAAAGAATAAAAAAAAGATTTAAAGCTTTCAATCAGAAAACCCTTTAGGCGATTTTCTTCTTTTATAATAATTCCTTTGTCTTCAAAATAGATTCTCACGATCTTATTATAGTATGGGAGTTTATAAAAATGGCTATTAGTGTTTTTAACCTATTTTCTATCGGAATAGGACCCTCAAGTTCACACACCGTTGGTCCCATGCGTGCGGCGCGGCAATATATACTGAATCTTGAGAAGCAAGGATTGCTGCCTAAGGCAAAGACAATCAAGGTCGATCTTTATGGGTCACTGGCATTGACAGGCAAAGGGCATGCCACTGATATTGCTATTTTGCTGGGCTTAGAGGGTGAAACACCGGAAGGGATAGATCCTAATGCCATTCAAACGCGTGTCGAGTACATCCGTTCCACAAAAAAAATCAATCTTTTAGGCAAAAGAGAAATCCCTTTTGATGAAACACACGATCTCTTATTCCATTATGACAAACAATTGCCCTATCATCCTAATGGCATGCGATTTACAGCTTACGATCAAGCCAGCCAAGAGCTGTTATCGCAAAATTGGTATTCAGTCGGCGGTGGATTTATCGTCGATCATCAAGCTGCTAGCCAAGATAAGCATCTTGGAGAAAATCAACATTACCTTCCTTATCATTTTAAAACCGGTGATGAAATATTAAAGTTTTGCCGAACGCATCAACTATCGATCCGGGATCTCATGATGGAAAATGAAAAGACTTGGCGTTCGGAAGAGGAGATGAAGCAGGGTTTGCTCAGGATTTGGGATGTGATGAAAGCTTGCGTGGTCAGAGGGTGCCAGCATGAGGGGATTCTTCCCGGCGGCCTCAACGTCAAACGGCGGGCGCCCGGATTGCTCAAATCGTTAATGCAAGCGCAAGCGTCGGGCAAAAAAGATCCGGCTGAAGTGATGGATTGGGTAAGCCTTTGGGCGTTAGCGGTCAATGAAGAGAATGCCGCAGGGGGGCGCGTCGTGACGGCGCCGACCAATGGAGCTGCCGGCGTGATTCCTGCGGTGATGCACTATTACGAAAGAATGACAGAGAATTCTAGCGATGAGGGGATTATCACTTTCATGTTGACTGCCGGGGCTATGGGCATTCTTTATAAGGAAGGAGCTTCTATTTCAGCCGCTGAAATGGGCTGCATGGGGGAAGTAGGGGTGGCTTGTTCGATGGCTGCGGCGGGTTTAGCGGCGGCATTGGGAGGAACAACGGAACAGATCGAAAATGCTGCTGAGATAGGCATGGAACATAACCTGGGATTGACATGCGATCCTGTTAAAGGCCTTGTCCAGATTCCGTGCATCGAAAGAAATACCATGGGTGCCATTAAAGCTATCAATGCATGCCGCTTGGCTTTGCAAGGGGATGGAACTCATCGGGTCTCATTAGATCAGGTGATTGCGACCATGCGGGAAACCGGCATCAATATGAAGTCGATATATAAAGAAACTTCACAAGGAGGGTTGGCTGTAAATGTGCCGGAATGTTAAATATTTTAAATATGAAAGACGCACATTACAAAGACTTCCGCGAATGCATTTTTTTGGAAAACCATAATCAGAAGATTTTTGGCATGCTCCATAAGCCGGCTCAAGTGGAAAAAGCGCCGGCTGTCTTGATTTGTCACGGCTTGGGAGGGCATAAAGTTGGGCGGTATCGGCTGTATGTCAATATTGCCCATATGCTAGCTCAAAGAGGAATCGCCACTTTGCGCATCGATTTTCGCGGTTCAGGCGATAGCGAAGGGGATTTCTCTGACATGACTCTCGAAAGCGAAGTCAGTGATGCTTTAAAAGCGCTGCACTTTCTTTCTCACCATCCAGCGATCGATTCAAGCCGTATTGGAATCATCGGACGTTCCTTAGGAGGAACAGTAGCCATCCTGGCTGCCAATCAATTTAATCTTGTCAAAAGCATATGCCTATGGGCGCCCATCTTCAATAGCAGTCAATGGCAAGCTAAATGGGAGTTAGCGCACAGCCATCCTATTCCGGAGAGTCAAAAACATGAGATGATGACTGTCGAGGGGCAAACACCGGGGTATGAATTTTTCAAGCAATTTTTTAATTTGAATATCGAGAATTATTTGCCTTCCATCTCCTCAAAACCGCTCTTTTTGATCCATGGCTGCAAAGACCAAACAGTTCACATCGACCATGCTCAAAAGTATATTAAGGCTCGTTTGAAAGCTCCCGCTGAAACAAAATTCATTCAATTGCCTGAAAGCGACCACGATTTTACGCCGCTTACCGAAAGGCGTCTGGCGCTTGAAGAAACTGCAAATTGGTTCAAACAAACTCTTTAATCGGTGATGATCATGAAAACGGAAAGCCCCCTGCAAAAATTGCGTTGCGCATTTCAGCCAAATTTACCGCTGATTTTGCAAGAGATTTCTCATTTACAGGCTGAACCCTCATTAGAAAAGCGGGAATCCAAAACGAATCCAGAAATTGCGGAATTGTTTCCAAAATCCCAAGGAAAGCCTTTTATCACTTTTGCCGCGCATAATGCTTCTCAAAACCATTCTCCATTAAAAGCGGGAGTTGTCCTATCCGGCGGACAAGCGGCCGGAGGGCATAATGTGATTACAGGCTTATATGACGCCCTCAAGAAGTTAAATAAACAAAGCCGTCTTTACGGATTTCTTGGAGGACCTTCCGGCATTATTGCCAATAAATGCATTGAGCTCACCGCCGAGAAAATCGATCCTTACAGGAATATGGGCGGCTTTGACATGATTGGCGCAGGCCGCACCAAAATAGAAACACCCGAGGATTTTCAAGCATCCGCCAAGACAGTGGCAACATTAGGTCTGGATGGACTTGTCATTGTGGGAGGGGATGACTCGAATACCAATGCAGCTTGGCTTGCCGAATATTTTTTGAAAAATAATATTCCCACTTGCGTTGTAGGGGTCCCTAAAACGATTGATGGCGATTTAAAAAACGGCCTGCTGGAAATATCGTTCGGTTTTGATACAGCTTCAAAAACATTTTCAGAGTATATTGGGAACGTTTTGCGCGATGCTCTTTCAGCCGCCAAATATTATTTCTTTATTAAAGTGATGGGACGTTCAGCATCGCATATCGCTTTAGAATGTGCTTTGCAAACACATCCCAATATGACGTTAATCGGAGAGGAAGTCGCCGAAAAAAAAATGACTGTCTCCCAAATCACACATCAGCTTTGTGATATGATCTGCCGTCGATCCGAGCAAGGTAAAGATTTTGGGGTGATTATTTTTCCGGAAGGATTAATTGAATTCATCTCTGAATGCAAAATTTTAATAGTTGAATTGAATCGGCTCGTTGCATCAGGGAGCATTGACATAGCCCAGCTGGAGCGGCTGCCCTCCAGCAAAGATAGGGCTTCCTATATCATGCCTCTGCTTTCAAAAGAATCGGCAGCTTGTTTTGCCTCTCTACCCTCCGATATTCAAGGACAGCTTTTACTTGATAGGGATCCGCATGGCAATGTGCAAGTGTCAAAGATTGAAACTGAACGTCTTTTTATCGAAACTGTAAAAAAAGAATTAAAGGACCGTCAAAATAAAGAGACTTACAAAGGAAAGTTTAGCGCTCAACCTTTATTTTGCGGATATGAAGGGCGCTCCTGTTTCCCTTCCAATTTTGACGCCCAATATGCATATGCTTTAGGGAATGTAGCAGCCCTTCTCATTGATAACCGAGAAACAGGTTATATGAGCTGTATCCGTGGATTGGCACAACCCATTGAAAATTGGCAGATCGGAGGAATTCCACTCATCGAAATGATGGATTTAGAAACGCGCAAAGGAGCAAAAAAACCGGTGATTCGCAAAGCGCTTGTCGATTTGAACGGCGGACCTTTTTTGGCTTTTCAAGCAATGTGTGAAAAATGGAAACTTGATGATGACTACCGTTATCCGGGTCCGCTGCAGTTTTTTGGACCTTCTGAATTAGTCGATGCAATTACATTTACTTTAGCGATTGAACAGGAACATGTCGCCCTTAAAGAGTAATCCGTTCGCTGCCGTTTGCGCGTTAACGGCAGTAGTAAGGGAGTTTAAGATAGGGTACCAAAGGCTTTTGGAAGCTCATCCAAAAAAGGAAGCATATAAGGACTGACTTTTATTTCTTTGAAGTTTGTTAATACAGAATGAGGTTTTTGCTCATCAATCGTGCCCAACTGTGGCAGTGTATAGTTTCGACGCGCTTTAACAACACTTATTCCCGAAAGATTTCCGACATCTTGACTACCGATCAATGTCTGAATTGGCTCTTTATCCATTGCAGAGAAATTAAAAGACCACCCTTCAGTAACGCTAAGCTTAATTGAATCGGGTTCTACGACGATGCTCCGTTCCGTTCCATCGCTGACCACCAATGGATGAATTAATACATCGGGAATCTGATCTCCTTTATTCACTATGGATAAAAATCTTCTTGGCAGTAAATGTTCGTTTAAATTGGCATGAATTGCATCTGCCCTGACTCCACCCAGTGTTGATTGACTTGTCATAAGTAACATTTTTATTAAATGGACTCTAAGAAGAAAGTCCAATTCTACTCGTGCTTCAGGAATAGAATGCCATCGGTCAGATGTCGCGTTCATGATTGATTGAATCTGGTCATCTTCAAGTTGTGAATAATCCCCAAATAATTCTTTATAAGCTTCCCCCAAACGTGCATTATTGTTACTCACACCGGCCTTGTTGCTAGCTTTCGCAATAAACGCATTAAAATTTCCTTGGCTAAGCTTATCATCTGTTAAGCTCAAACCCAATGTCTGACAAAAGTCCCGATCGAATTCAAGAGTTTCATTAATTGCTTTAGGATTTTTTTGAAGATAATCAGCATAATCAAGGCGCAATTGAAGCAGATATTGTTGCATACCCGTAGATTGAGATATCTCATAAGGAATATCTTTAATCGTTATAATTGTACCACGCATATAATCATTAAAAGCTGTCGTGATTTTCCCTTCCACTCCAGCTCGATTTTGTTCCCGAGTAAGAGGAATTTGCTGCTCTTCTGGTGGTTGAGATGCTTTGGCTGTAGCATCAATATCCCAGTGCCACGGAGTTCCAGCATTTTGAATAGGAATGTCCTCACATAAGCCTCGTATTTCTTGAAAGGTAAAACAAGCTCCGTCTGTCGGATAAGGAATTGTCCCTACCTCTTCTCCGCATAAGATCACTTGAGTGATCCGGGCCATCAGGGCGTTTTTACCATTTGTATTCATAGAAATTTCCTCAAACATAGGCAAAGAAAGTTGAAAGGCTGCCTTCAACTGATCATTCGTTGGTACGATTTCCTCCCCCTCAACTGCAACGGATCCGTTTTCTTTTACAAATTTTCGGTGCATTTCCATAAACTGATTCGGAAATGTTTTGCATTCTTCGATCATATGTGACAACGATTGAAGATCTAAGGTGTATTGCAAAACATTCTTTCCTGTGTCTAGATGCCATTTTTTAATTTCAGTTAAAAGGGTTTCTATTTCTTGCCAATTAGAGAATTTGAGAGCGATTTTTAATTTTTTAGTTTGATCTAGATCTGGATCATTTAATTTTTGAAGAAGCTGGAAGCTAGAAGTTCTGATATTGGCTTCTTTTAAAAGAGTTTGCAATTTAACAAAAGCAGGGGGAAATTCTTGAGGATGATTAATGACATAATTTTGATTAATTCGATCAACAATATCTTTTTCCTCGGGTGTTAATGACTTTTGTTGGGGGGCACCAATCATTCGATCTTTATAGGTTTTAGAGATGTCAATAATTAAATCAATCTTATAGTAGTCAATCATGTTTTGCGATTCAGCCAGAGTTTTTTCTTTGAGTAGCGATTTTTTATTATCCTCTAAAGATTTGATTGTTATGCAGGCTTCAATTAATTTTAAGTTGTTCAATCGCGTTTGGGGATCATTTTCATTGAGTGGAGAATAGTGGCGATCGGCAACGGTCTCTAATACCTTTGTGTCGAAAATATTCTTCGCTAAGTCAGCACTAACATGCTTCAGAGTGAGTGTCACTTCCTCATTGGCTGCGTAGTCGAGAGAAATAATTTTTCCGACGATCTCCCGCTCTTCAGGTGAAATCCTTTCGTCTCCCTTACCTTGTTGCCAGTGTTGGTCAATGTAACCGCTTTCTTTCAACCTAGCGAGATAAACATCCGAAGCTTGTTGCATTGATTTTAACTCCACATCCCCTAAGAAATCTAATAATTGCCGATGTTCCTCTTTAAGTTTTTGATGAATAGGGTCTGCTTGGTTTTGCTGCTGATAAGATTTTCCATACTTTTCTTGAAGTTTATTGAATAATTGATTGATTTTTAGTTTGATCTCGGCACAATGCAAGATCATCTTCATTTCATCTAATCTTTCCGTATCATTTGCGGGAATTTTATGATCAGGACTCAGAATTTCACTCAACTTTTGCAAGTCAATATTTTTTTCTTTCTGCGCTTTTTTAATAGTGTCATTAAGAGTTAAAATCGTTTCATCTATATTTATATTTAATCTACTAAGGATACGACCGATGACTAAATCAACATTTTTTACCATTTTTTGTTGACTTACCGGAATGTCCTTCGAAACATTAGTGGCGTCGCCGCGATTAGAAAGATCTTCTTGTTTGAATGCTTTTAATTCTTTGATGAGGGGGGTTAGCTCTTCCTGTGGATTGAAGCTTTGTATAAAATTATCGATATTCTTTTGGAATAATTCATTCCACTGCTGCCGTTCCCATTTTCCGATAAGATCTGTCGATCCGGCATAATCGATGACGCGATAAAAAGTATGTTTCACGGTAGCAATCAGCCATCCAACGCCTCTTTTTTGTTCAATGCCGCCTTCACGATTAATTTTAGTCAGATAGAGTTTTTTATTTTCTTGCTTGGCTTCTAAATTGGCTTGATTTTCTTTAAAGTTTTGAAAGGATTGATTTATAGGTATTGACATAGTTGCTTTTATAATTGGTTGTTTTACATTCATCATTATTATTATATATTATTTTGTTAAAATTTACTATCTATTTAATTTTTTTTAAAAAGTTATTATAGATAAGTGTTATTGTAAGACTTTAAGGCATAATGCCTAAAAAAAAGACTTGTCATATTAATCGATTTATATAAAATGAAATTAAATTACGCTATAAGCTCTTGGCATCAGCGTTGTCGCATAAGCCTGCCTGTTTTGTTTAGGCAGATATCTAAAAACGTCAGCATCATGACGCAACAGATGTAGAAGTTAGGACTTTATCCGTATCGCACGATAACCGTCGATGACTCAACACAAGTTGCAAATGCAACCGCATACGCCTCAAAACGTTTTAAAAAATGCGTTTAAAACAATCAAATGGAGGATTGTATGAACAAAGATATTTTTAAAGGTCGTTGGAATGAAATTAAAGGAAAAATTAAAGAAAAATGGGGAAAATTAACTGATGAGGATATTGCTGAAATTAACGGCAGAAGAGAACAACTTCTTGGGAAGTTGCAAAAAAAATATGGCTTAGCCAAGGATCGCGCAGAAGATGCATTAGTTGAATGGGAAGAGTCATTTGAAAGTGACCTTGAACTCGCAGGCTCAGGCTCTTCAAGCGAACAACAATTTAGAAATCCATCCGGCGAACAACGTTTTAAAAATCCTTCGAACGAACAACGGTTAAAAAATCCTTCGAACGAACAACGGTTAAAAAATCCAGCCAATGAACAACGATTTAAAAATCCAAATGAGCAAAGATTAAAAAGTTCAGCAAATGAGCAAGTGCGAAATGAGCCGCATTATAAAAATCCGATGGAAGAACAAAAAATCAAAAATCCTACAAAAAACCCAAATAAAGATCGGTTTTAATCCTCTGATTTATAGGATATAAGACCGCTATTAAATTTTTTTAAGGAGAGTAAGATGAAAAACCTATTTGTCTTTATAGCATTAACCTCTGCATCTACATTGATGGCAGATTGGAATAGCTATGATTATTATACCGGGCAAGGGCCTTATCAACAAGGTCCCTCCAATAATCAATACCAGCCTTATTCATCGAGTATTTCATACGCACAACCTGGACAAATGAATCCAGGGCAAGTGTCGCCCTCCACACAAAATTATTATCAAACTACACCACAATCGGGTCAACCTTATAACACGACAACACCTTCATTGAACCAGCCAAGTTATCAAGCATCACCCTCGCAATCGACTCAGCCTTACTATCAAACATCTCCTTCTCAATCAACTCAACCATACTATCAAACGACCCCTTCACAATCAACCCAACCCTATCAACCCAATATTCCACAAAGAAGCACCAATTTTTCCAATGAACAAAATTTCCCTAGAACAACCGACGTCTATAATCCAACGAACGATGCCCATACGCAATGGAACGATAAGTTGTCTGATGACCAAGCGGGCTGGCAACAAACCCAAACCGCTCGATCGGATCAAGAAATTAGAACTGATATTCAAGAAAAATTAGGACCTGGCTTATTTTCTAATGGTTATGACAATGTGACTTTTGATGTGAATCGCGGCAATGTGACATTGCGTGGTTCCGTGGAAACTGCAAAGGATAAAACTAAAGTCGAAGATAGTGTTAAAAAGGTTAATGGAGTAAAAAATCTCCAGAATGATATTCAGGTTACAGGTAAAAAAACCTCTTCGCGCTTTGCAAAATCTAAATTGATTGCAAATGAAACTCAAGCGAATGGAACCTATACAAAAAACGCAAATGAAAAATATCCTAATGATTATGCAGCAACCGCTACCGATAACAACATTAATGCCAAAATTAGAGAAAAATTAGCTGGAGGATGGTTTACTAAAGGTTATGATGGAATTATTATAAGAACTGCCAATGGTATAGTCGTTGTAACCGGCATTGTCGACACGGTTGATGACGTTAAAAAGATCAATAATGAAATCAATAAAGTTGAAGGTGTTAAAAAAGTTGAAAACCAAATATCTGTAAAGAATCAATAAGTTTTGGAATCTCTATATATAAGGAGCCGGGATTGGATAGGAAGCTACCAATCCTGGTTTTTTTTTGGACGAAAGAGATTTTAAGGATCTAATTTAAATTTTTTTATTTATTGTTATAGTAAGGTAAGTAGAGCGAATGGAGGGATTGTGGCGGAAGAGCCTATTCTATTGATTTTTCACGATAAATTAAAGACAATCAATAAGTTAAGAAAAGCTATATCCCGTTTATCAAATGAAAATGTAACCATTATCGAAAATATTGACGATGAAGAATATAGAGTTGAAAGCTTTAAATCTTACCATTCAAAGTTGTTACAGTGGATATACGTCTTTCTTTTTTCTTTGGTTGCTTTCGTAGCGGCACTTCTCGTACTACCCTTGATGACGGCTTTAGGAATCGGCTTGCTGATTTTGCTTGGAGGAATAGGAGAATATTATTTTTATGATCGGTTTTTTAAATCTCAAAATTCTATAATTCAACGATTTAAACCACTTGTGATGCAGCATGAAAATGCCCTTATTATTCAAACCGCTCAGCCTGAAATATCTCGGATTATTCAAATGCTCCAGATTCAAGTGGAGCCGGTTGCTTTTTTCATTTTAACAGCAGAAGAGCCTGTGGAGGCGATTCGCAGCAAAGAGATGCTGCCGCATACGCCTGTTTCCGTGAAGGATTTGGAAAAACAAGCCACGGGAATTGCAAAAATGCGGCGGCCGATGTCATACGAGCGGAATCTAAGCCGAAACTTCCTTTCCAGTGTACACTACATCGCGGAAAAATATCAAAAAATTTACGATCAACTGAATGGCATTGCAGAATATAATGAGAATATTCATTTGTCAGCCGAATGGTTGCTTGATAATGCTTATACAGTGATGCAAAGCATTAAGGATATTCAGAAAAATCTTCCGGAAAAGTTTTTTCAAGATCTTCACTTTATAGCTGAAGGCCCGCAAAAGGGAAATCCTACTATCTATCCCTTAGTATCCCGTTTGGTTGCTGCGACCGATGGCAAGATAACCGCCGAAAATATTGAGATCTTTTTAAAGTCATATCAGAAAGTCACCCCATTGACGATAGGGGAATTGTGGGCCTTTCCCCTTGTGCTTCAAATTCGAATGATCGAATGTTTAGTCCACTTAATGAAAATAATTTTAGAACGTGTCAGGCAAACACAGCTGGCTGATTTTTGGGCAAATAGGATCTTGAATGCTTTGAGACGTGAGCCCGAAAAGCTTTATTTAATATTGGCACAGCTTTCAAAAGAAATTTCCCAACCAAGTCCCTATTTTGCCGATCAACTTATGGTCCAATTAGGCGATGCCGAAATAGCTAACATGGCCCTTAAAAGTTGGATTCAACGAAAAGTCGGCGAAGAGCTTACAGATATTTTTCAGTACGAGCAAGCGCAGCAAAATTTAGAGCAGACATCGCTGGCAAATGTGATTGGTAGCTTGCATCGGATTAAACAGATGGTATGGCGCGAGGAATTTGAAAAGTTATCGGTAGTTGATGAGATTCTTTCTCAAGAAGCATCCGGAACATATTTAAAGCAGGATTTTGATACGCGAGACCGCTATCGCCACGAGATCGAAAAATTATCAAGGTGCAATAAGATACCCGAATGGGATGTGGCAAAGGATGCCGTTAAGTTGACCCAAAATTCCACAGCTTTGGCAGGCAACCATGTCGGTTATTATTTAATTGATAATGGATTGCCTGTTTTAGAAAAAGAGCTGGGGCATGTTCCATCGTTTTTTCAACGTTTGGTACAGTTGTTAAAAAATCACAGTGCTTTGGCTTATTTTAGCTTGTGTTTTTTGGTAACAGCTGCCATGATGGGGGCCTTTTATTTCCTGGCTCTTCCGGCAGCACTTCCTTGGCTTTCAATAACATTATTGTTTTTGGGACTTTTTCCGTTTAGCGAATTAGCGATCCAAGCTATCAATAGCGTTATCGCCCATCTTCTTCCTCCTAAAATTCTTCCCAAGCTTTTTTTTAAAGAGAACATTCCGGTTGAATACAGCACTTTAATGGTCACCCCGACATTATTGGTCTCTGGAAAAAATATTAAAGAAGAGGTGGAAAAAATAGAGATCGCCTATCTGGCTAACTCCAATGAACATGTCTATTTCGGATTAGTCACCGATTTTGCCGACGCAAGCGGGCGCACCATGCCTGAAGATACCCATCTCCTTAAAATTGCTTCCGACCAGATCCGTGCGCTTAGCGAAAAATATGAACATTCATTTTACCTATTTCACAGAGAACGTCAATTTAATCCCACAGAGAAATGTTGGATGGGATGGGAAAGAAAAAGGGGTAAACTTGAACATCTCAACCGCTATTTGATTGGAGAAACTGGAGAAGGGCTGGATGGACTTCTCTATGAGGGGGAGCCCTCCCATTTAAGCAAGGTGCGTTATGTATTAACAGTGGACAGCGATACGCTCTTGCCGAAAGATAGCATCAAACGATTGATCGAGACAATTTCCCATCCTTTAAATGCAGCCTATCTTGATCTTGCCAAACATCATTTGGCAAGAGGCTATACGATTATTCAACCAAGAGTCAGTACAAGTTATCTCAGCGCGAATAAAACGTGGTTTTCGAGGCTCTTTTCCGATCCCTCAGGCATCGATCCCTATACCAAATCTGTCTCTGATATTTATCAGGACATTTTCAATGAAGGGGTCTATCACGGCAAAGGTTTATATGATTTTAAAGCCTTTCATTTTCTCATGGAGGGCAGGCTGCCGGAAAATCAAATCCTTAGCCACGATTTATTAGAAGGAGTCTTTGTACGAACTGCATTTGCCAGCGACATTGAGCTGCACGATTCATTTCCTGAAAATTATCCTCTCTACTGCATGAGGCAGCATCGCTGGATCCGGGGAGATTGGCAGATCATCCGTTGGCTCTGCTCGAAGATTAAAGACAGAAAAGGGGAGCAAATAACAAATCCTCTGACAGCTATTAATCGGTGGAAAATATTTGATAATCTAAGACGTTCATTGCTGCCCATTTCTTGCATGCTTATTTTGCTGTTGAGCTGGTTTTCAAATGCTTCATTGCCATGGTCTTTGCTTATTTTATTAACCGTTGCCGTTCCAGTTGCTTTGCAGACGATGGATTTATTATACAATTGTTTGTTTATTCGTGTCGGCCCGGTATGGCCCGATCTGGCCAAAGGAGTTTTGCGTGCAATTGTCAACGTGGTGTTTCTACCCCATCAAGCTTGGTTGTATGGCGATGCGATTCTACGGTCTCTCTATCGCAATTTCATTTCACGTAAACACCTGCTGCAATGGACTGTTTCTACTGCTTTTGAAAAAAAGGATCGCGCCTCCTGTTTCGAACAGCTATATGTCTTAGCTGGATTATCTCTTGCAGGTCTCATCCTTGTATGCCCCAAGACCCCGGCGCTGATTTGCGGATTACTCGTTTTCTGGATATTCTCTCCCGCAGTAGCTTGGCTCTTAGAAAAAAAATATGCGGTTTTGACCGATTGCACTCGAGCCCTCCACCCCTTATCGCGACAATACCTGCGGCAATTATCCAGAAAAACCTGGCGGTATTTTGATGATTTTGTCAATGCAGACTCTAATTGGCTTCCACCTGATAATTATCAAGAAAAAATCAAAATTGAAATTGCCTATAGAACGTCGCCGACCAATATTGGCTTTTATTTGATGAGTTTGATTAGTGCGGAAAAGTTCGGTTATATCACTCCTTTGGAATATATCGACCTGCAGCTCAAGGTCATTGAGACCTTAAAAAAGCTGGAAAGATACGAAGGGCACTTTTTAAATTGGTATGAAATAAAAAACTTACAGCCGCTCCTTCCACGCTATGTTTCAACGGTCGATTCAGGAAATTTGCTCGCCGCTTTTTGGGCAACCGAGGAAAAATGCCGTTCTCTTTTAACGGAACCTGTCTTTAAAAAAGAAGAATTTTTATCGGGCTTTAAGGACACGCTGCATTTATTTATCGAGTCGGCTTCAGACGATCATAAGCATCGCATTGCTTTATCCCCTCTTTTAGAAAAAACAGATCAATTGTTTGAAAGCAAAACCATTTCCGATATTAAAAAAGTCTTAGATGAATTAGTTCCACAACTTGCAGAGGAGATCAAAAGGCAAGAGTCTCAAGACATATCTTACGAAACGCTCTATTGGCTGAAAAAGCTGCATCTTCAAGCTGAACACTATCGTCAGTGGATCGAAAAACTATTGCCGTGGATCTCATTGCTTAATTTGCCTGCCGCTCAGACAATTCTTGCTTTGAATCCAGACGGGTTTAAGTGGAAAAATGAAGTCCTTTCCTCTATTCCAAGCATCAATGATATCGTCGATAGGCACATTTCGAGCCTTGTGTCTTTAATGGGTTGGCTTCAATCCATACCGTTTCAGAATGACAAAGCTGGTCAAGAATGGGTGAAAGCTTTCCTGGAATCCGGTTCCCAAGCCTTTACTTTTGCTGACGAATTCCGCCATAAAATCCACAGCGCCTCATCCGAATTGGATACGATGGGCTCTCAAATGAATTTGAATTTTCTCTATAATACCAAAAGAAAGTTATTTTCCATTGGCTACAACGTATCCGAAAGACGTTTAGACAATTCTTATTACGATCTATTGGCCAGCGAAGCCAGATTAGCCAGCTTCATCGCTATTGCCCGAGGCGACGTGACGATCGACCACTGGTGGGCTTTGGGCAGGCCGATGGGTAAAGGGTTCGGCATGATTTTACTTCAATCATGGGGTGGAACCATGTTTGAATATTTAATGCCAGTCATCTGGAATAAAAACTTCAATAATACTCTTTTAGATTACGGCTGCAAAACAGCTGTGAAATGTCAAATTGCCTATGGAAATCAAAGGGGGATCCCATGGGGTATTTCCGAATCGGCCTATAGCCTTCTCGATATGCACCACATCTACCAATACCGTGCATTTGGCGTGCCTTATTTGGGTTTGAAAAGGGGATTGGAGCAAGACTTTGTCGTCACTCCTTATTCCACAGCTTTGGCTTTAATGATCGATCCTGAAGCTGCCATAAAAAACTTAAGGCGTCTTGACCGCAATGAAATGATGAATGGGCTTTATGGTTTCTATGAGGCTATTGACTATTCCCGTGAGCCTGAAGTAATGGGGCATCAGGGTACAATCGTACACGCTTACATGGCGCATCATCAAGGGATGTCCCTCTCTGCATTTTGCAATGTTTTAGAGCATGGTTATCTGCAAGAGCTGTTCCATTCAAACCTTAGAGTAAAAGCCTTGGAATCGATCCTTTTTGAGCGGCCTCAGATAGCTGAAAGCAGAATAGTAGGCCGCACTAAGGAAAGTCCTTTTCCCAAGTTAGCTGCCATCAAACCCACTGTCATTTCAAGTGAAATCGATACACCATTGACTTCATCGCCTATCACTCACTTATTATCCAACGGTAATTATTCAGTGATGGTGACGAATGCAGGAAGCGGTTACAGCCGGTTTCAAGATATCGATATTACTCGATGGAGAGCCGATGCTACCAAAGATAGTTTAGGCACTTTTTTTTATGTGCATGAGCCGGAAAAAAATGTCACCTTTAATTCAGCCTTTCAACCTCTTCGTGTATTGTCGTTTCATTACCAAGTCAAATTCTTCAGCCATCAAGTCGAAATCAAAAGGAAAGATTTCGGCATTGAAACCTCGACCGAGATTGCTGTTTCAGCAGAAGACAATGTTGAAGTAAGATGTATGACTTTTGGCAATCTTTCGCAGCGTCACCGCCAAATCGAAATTACCAGCTATGCAGAAGTGGCGTTAGCTCCCCATCGCGCTGACGTAGCACATCCAGCCTTTTCAAAAATGTTCATCGAAACCGAAGCGGCCGACGAGCTGCAAGGATTATTGGCCCATCGGCGCAAACGTTCGGAAAAAGATCCAGAACGATGGTGTTTTCATATTGCTGCTTTTTCTGAAGCGCAAAATCCCACTCCCTTTTCCTTTGAAACAAGCCGCGAGGTATTTATCGGTCGCGATCACGATCTTTCAAATCCGCAAGCTTTGCGCCAAGCTTTATCTCAATCGCAAGGATGTGTGCTCGATGCCATCTTTGCAATCAGGAAAAAATTACGGCTTGAACCGGGCAAAAGAAGTAAGCTCTCGTTTATTACCGGCTATGCTGATTCTCGTGAAGAGGCCTTAAAGCTGATGAGAAAGTACAAAGACTTTGATGCTACTCAACGTGTCTTGGAAATGTCTTGGGGACATGCTGAACTTGACCTTCGGCGCCTTCATATCACGCATGAAGACGCACGCCTTTTCCAGCGCATGGCTAATCTGATGATCTATCCCGATAACTTTTTAAGGGCGCCGGCAGACCGCATCAGAAGAAATAGACTCTCACAGGAGCGGTTGTGGGCGCATGGCATTTCCGGCGACAATCCTATTTTACTGCTGACAATTGCGGACATTTATGATTTGGATGTCATCCACAATGCCTTGCAGGCACATGCTTTTTGGAAGCTCCGCGGATTGAAAGCCGACCTGGTCATCTTCGATGAAGAACGGTCGGGCTATGCAAAACCTCTGCACGAGCATTTAGTAAGGATGATCCAAAATTTCGGACAATACACTGGAATAAGCACCAGCGGGGGAATCTATATGATCACGACCGATCAGATCAGCCGGGAAGATCAAAATCTGATTTTTACAGTCGCTAATGCGGTTATCGTGGCTGAAAGGGGAACGTTAGGCCAACAACTTGCCGCGCCAAATCGCGGCCCCGCTTTGCCGCCCCTTTTAAAATTCGATTCCAATATTCCGGAAGAACCCTCTAAACCACTGCCGTTTTTGGAGCTGTTGTATTTTAATGGAATTGGCGGCTTTACCAAAGACGGAAAAGAGTATGCGGTTTATCTCGATCAACGCAATTCGACGCCAGCGCCATGGATCAATGTTATCGCCAACGAGAATTATGGTTGTTTAGCTTCGGAAACAGGCTTGGGGATGTCTTGGTCGACTAACAGTCAAGCCAATCGAATAAGCCCATGGTCAAACGATCCAACAAGCAATCCGATTACCGATGTTTGTTATATTAGGGATGATGAATCGGGAAAATTTTGGTCGGTCGGCGCTTCTCCAATCGTAGAGAATGATCCCTACCGCGTCAGACACGGTCAAGGTTACACCATCTATGAACATAACAGCCATGCCATCGAACAGGAAATGACTGTTTTTGTTCCGTTGGATGAAGCGCATACACAAGTTAAAGTACAAATCTTGCGCTTGACCAATCAATCTTCCCGTCCCAGAAAATTAAGCCTGTTTTCTTATGTCGAATTGACGATGGGTCAAGACCGAGAAGATACTCAACGTTATGTTATTACCTCGTGGAACTATGAATCAAAGACACTGCATGCCTTTAACCACTATAGAAATACTTTTTCCGATAGGGTCGCTTTTTTGACATGTTCACCTGCTCCTTCATCGTTTACGGGAAACAGAAAAGAATTCATCGGCAGGAACGGTTCGTTAAATGCACCTGAAGCGCTTCAACGGAGCCACCTGGCTGAAAATGTTGGGACGGCATTAGATCCTTGTTTTGCTTTGCAAACGACGATCGAACTTGGAATCGGAGAGTCAGCCGAAGTCATTTTCACCCTTGGCGAAGCTCCCCATATTTTAAAAGCCAAAGAAATTGCCTCCCATTATCAAAATCATTCCTATGTCCGGCAGGTTTTCGAAAAAACAAAAACCGAGTGGGATCGCTTTCTGGCAAAAATACTGGTCGCCACGCCCGATCAAAGCATTAATCTTTTGTTCAATCGATGGTTGACCTACCAAAATCTCGTATGCCGTCAATGGGCTCGGTCGGCATTCTATCAATCCAGCGGCGCTTATGGCTATCGGGATCAGCTGCAAGATGCAACCAGCTTAGTGTATTTCAACCCTGATTTTACAAAGCGGCATTTGCTGCTTTGCGCATCGAGACAATTCGTTGAAGGAGATGTCCAGCATTGGTGGCATGCAGAAACAGGCAATGGGGTCCGCAGTAAAACCTCAGATGATCTGTTATGGCTCCCTTATGTCACCATGCACTATTGCAAAGTGACAGGAGATGAAAAGATTCTAGATGAACTCATCCCTTATATAGAAGGGCGCCTCTTAACCGCTGAAGAGCATGAAGTGGTAATGATCCCCACAATTTCTGAGCAAAAAGGATCGCTTCTAGAACATTGCCTCAAAGCGATCGATAAAGCGCTTACCTATGGGCCGCATGGCATTCCAACGATTGGCAGCTGCGATTGGAATGATGGCTTGAGCAGTGTAGGTTTAGAAGGAAAAGGGGAGAGTGTCTGGCTCGGCTGGTTCCTGATCTATCTATTGAAAGAGTTTAGTCCCTGGCTTAAATCGCACGGAGATGAGGCGAGAGCAACACGTTATGCCGATGCAGCTGCCAATATTCTAAAAAATATCGAAGCCTATGCTTGGGATGGCGAGTGGTATATTCGCGCTTTCTACGATGACGGAACTCCGATCGGATCGCATTTAGATGCCGAAGACAAAATTGACTCGCTGCCTCAATCATGGTCAGTGATGAATGGACTTGCCACTGAACGAACGGCCGCTGCCATGGCATCCGTCGAGAAATATTTGATCGATCAAAAAAATCGACTGACCCTTTTATTTACACCGCCTTTTGATCATTCAGAAAAAAATCCGGGTTATATCAAAGGATACCCGCCTGGAGTTAGAGAAAATGGCGGACAGTACAGCCATGCGGCTTGTTGGGTAGCCATGGCTTATGCGCGTCAAGGGGATCCAGAAAAGGCGATTAACGTTATCCAAATGGTCAATCCAGTGACTCGCTCGCAAACCGCCGAACAGATGCACCTTTATCGTGTCGAACCTTATGTCATCGCTGCAGATATTTATAGCTTAAAGCATCAAGAGGGGAGGGGAGGGTGGACCTGGTACACCGGATCTGCCAGCTGGGCCTATCGCGTTTTGCTTGAAGAGATCTTTGGCTTTAAATTGCAAGGAACTTTCTTTACTATAGAACCGATGATCCCAACTGGATGGGATCAGTTTGAATTAACCTATCAACATCAGGAAACGAAGTATCAAATCAAAGTTGAAAATCCGCAACATGTGAAAAGCGGTGTGATGCAAGTTGAAATGGATGGTCAACCGATTTCCGACAAAAAAATCAAGCTGTTAGCAGACTCTCAACAGCATATTGTGCGCATTGTCATGGGCAAGTTATAACCACAGAGAGCGCAGAGCCCACAGAGAACCCTAGTGCCTTTCTGTGCTCTCTGTGGTTTTTAAATGGCTTTTAATCATACCGATATTGTATAAACTATTTTTCTACAAAAATATTTAAGTCACTAACATAATTAAAGCACGCAATAGAAAAACCGATGAGATGGAATGCGACCCTGATGAAGTCATAGAACATCATCGAGATCTTCTGCACGCAATGGTTGTCGATCAATAAACATAAAAAAATGTCTATATGCATCAAAAAACGCAAAGTTACGCTATTTACGAACAACTATGCGAAGTCATTCCCGGCGGAGTAAATTCTCCTGTCCGTTCATGCAAAGGTTTAGGCATAAACCCGCTAATTGCTGAATATGGTCAAGGAGACATGATCCATGATTCCGATGGTAATAGTTATATCGACTATTGCTGCTCGTGGGGCCCGTTAATTCATGGACATGCCGAAGAGACCATTGTGCGTGCTGCCTGCGGGCGCATTAAACAGGGAACTTCCTTCGGGGTTACAACAGCCATCGAAGAGAAGCTCGCACGCAAAATCATCTCATCGGTGCCATCTATCCAAAAGATCCGTTTTGTTTCATCTGGAACAGAAGCGGCCATGACGGCTGTCCGTCTAGCACGCGGATTTACCAAAAGAGATAATATTGTAAAATTTACAGGTCACTATCACGGTCATGCCGATCATTTTCTTATCCAGGCGGGTTCTGGGGTGGCTGGGATAAATACCTCATCCTCTTCAGCGGGCATCCCCGAGGATATCATCAAACACACACTGTGCTTGCCATTTAACAACATCGAAGCTGCCCATGCATTATTGACAGCTGCAGATAAAAAAAACAAGATCGCAGCTGTGATCTTGGAGCCGATTGCTTGCAATATGGGAGTTGTGCCTGCGGGCTGCGATTTTATACATGAATTGCACAAAATAACTAAATCCATTGGAGCCCTTCTTATTTTTGATGAGGTTATTACGGGGTTTCGCATTGGATTAGGCGGCGCGCAAGAATATTATAATATTCAACCGGATTTGACCTGTTTTGGCAAAATCATTGGCGGAGGCTTTCCGGCAGCTGCCTTTGGGGGCAAACGGGAAGTTATGGATCTGCTGGCTCCATTGGGCCCTGTCTATCAGGCTGGAACTCTTTCAGGCAATCCTGTGGCCATGGAAGCCGGCTTGCAGTCGTTAAAGCTTCTGGAAGCCCCCGGATTTTATGGAGAACTTGAACGTAAGGCTAATCTTATTACAAAGCCTGTACAAGACTATATACAGCAGCATTCTTTGCCTGCCTCTATGCAACAAGTAGGATCGCTGTTCACACTATTTTTCGGTTTAAGCAAAATAGAAAATTTTGAACAAGCTCACCAGCTTGACTTAGAAAAATTTGCCCGCTTTTTTCGTTACATGTTTGCCGAAGGCATTTATGTGCCTCCTTCTCAATATGAGGCATGGTTTGTATCGGCAGCCCATACCGATGAACATCTTGAAAAGACATGCGCCGCCGTTCTCAATTTCTTAAAGGAGACGCTGTGGTGAATTGTTTAACAAAGCCATGCATTTATGAAATTCCTTAAATACTCAATGATTGCTATATTCAAATATTGTTGAAAGGGGATAGCGGTAACCTATGCGGCAAAACTTTTTTTTGATCGTTTTATTTGTTTTATTATTATTTTGCGAAAACATTTATACGCAAGAATTTACAAAACTGTCTTTAAACGGCTATCTTGGCAAAGAAGAGCTTGTTGAAGCCCGAAAAATCCTTGGCCATCTTGCGGGAGGGCAGCTTATTTTGGAGGTTAATTCCTCATCGGGAGATTCCATTGAGGTGCTGGATCTCGCCAAAAAAATCTATGAAGCAAAGATTGAAAAAAAGGTGCCGGTCATTGTCTATATTCAAGACAACGCTCTTGGCCCTGCAGCCATTCTCCCTTTTCTCGCTGATAAGCTCTACATCTCTTCATTCGTTTCATGGGGTGATATCACGCTTGATACCGATTATTCTCTTCCAACCAATGTTCTGCGCAATCAAGTGAGCAGTTTGATTTCACCAGATAATCCTAAAAGCAGTGTGCTGCAAATATTAGCGGCCGCTATGACCGATAAAACTGTCCGCATTGTTAATGATCATGGATGGCGCCTAGCGTGGCAGGAGAAGGATGAAAATTTGCCTCTTATCACTAATGGACAAGCCCCTTTAGTTGTGAATCAAAATCAACTTAAGGAATTGGGATTGATTAGTGGAATCATGACGGCAGAAAAGTTTGCCGCTCTTTTTAAAGAGCTGCCGTCAATAGAAAACGGCGCTCAAGTTCCAGCTACAGCCGATTCTGAAACGGCTCTCGATAAAAAGTTGCGGGAACATATCAAATTTGATCCTAAAACGGCAACAACTGTTGGCTTAATTACGATTGATGATAGATCGAGCGGAATCAGTCAAGCGACATGGCTGTATGTGAAGAATGCTCTTGATTATTACAAGCAATCAAAACCTAGCTTCATCATCCTTGAGCTTAATACGCCAGGTGGAGAGGTATTTGCAGCCCAAAAAATCTCTGATGCTTTAAAAGATATGGACACGCAATATAATATCCCGATCGTAGCATTCATTAACAACTGGGCCATCTCAGCAGGAGCAATGTTAGCCTATTCTTCCCGTTTCATTGCTATTGCCAAAGATGCCAGCATGGGAGCGGCTGAACCGATCACGATTGGAGATGGAGAAGCCAAAACAGCATCCGAAAAAGTCAATTCTGCACTGCGCGCTGATTTTGCCAATCGAGCTTCATTTTTTGGACGCAATCCAAATATTGCTGAAGCCATGGTTGATAAAGATATTATCCTTGTGTTGCGGCATGGTCGAATCATCAAATTGGACAATGAGGACCAGATCCATAAATCTGGACCGGATGCCGATATCATCATTAGTCAAAAAGGGAAGTTGTTGACTTTGAATAGCGAACAATTAATGAAGGACGGTGTGGCAGATATCTTGCTGCAACCGCAAAAATTGGGTTCTATTACGGCTAAAGAGAAGGAAACAGGAAAATGGCCGGCCGGCAAAATGTTGTTATTTACTTATCCATTTTTTGCGCAGATGAAGGATTTTACGACCATTGATCATTATATCATGGATTGGAAGACTCAGTTTTTTGTTTGGCTTGCTCATCCTGTTGTCTCATCAATTTTATTTTTAGGATTCCTGATCGGCTTTTATGTGGAACTCAATACGCCCGGATTTGGCTTGGCGGGGACAGTGGCATTTACCTGCCTTTTCCTCATCATCCTCTCAAGTTTTTCTCAAGATATCGCTAATTGGCTTGAAGTGATCTTGTTATTGACTGGGTTATCGATTATTTTGGTCGAGCTGTTTATTTTGCCGACATTTGGATTGCTTGGCTTCATCGGCATTTTATTCTTTTTTGCAGGATTATTCGGTCTGATGCTGCCGGGCATCAGTTCTATAAATTTCGAATTCGACACTCAAACGTGGAATGCGGCAGGGGAAGCGTTCTTTAAACGGTTGGCTTGGCTGAGCGGAACAATGGTTTTAGCTTTTTTTATCTGCTTGCTGCTAACGAGATATATCAGCCCTAATTTAGCAGGTATGCGCCGGTTTGTCTTGACGGGACATGAACAAGAGGGATACCATGCAGGCGCTAATGCAGCCGATCTTCCTCAGCCAGGCAAACAAGGAGAGGCGATCACAACCTTGCGGCCGGCCGGAAAAATTATGATCGATGATCAAATTTATGACGCGATGACTGCGGGAGGTTTCGTCGAAAAAGGGGAAAAAATTGTTATCGATCATTTGGAAGGAAATGTTATTTTTGTTTCAAGAATAGGCTAAAAATGAGTCCATATGTTCTCTGGTTTTTTGGATTGATCCTCATCTTGCTGGAATTCTACATTCCAGGAGCTATCATGGGCGTCACGGGAGGAGTCTTAGTTTTTGGCGGAATTGTCTTGTTCATTTCCCAATCTGTTTCTCCATGGGCCATCATTGCATATATTTTGGCAAATATCGCTTCTGTCGTTTTGTTAATTCGGTTTGCCCTTTGGCGTATTAAGGCAGCCAAACCGCAATATAGCATTTATTCATATCATGACCAAATGGGATATGTCGCTTCAAAGTTTGATAAAGCGGCCATAGGAAAACAGGGCATTGTCTTATCCGACTTGAAACCGGGGGGCTATATTTTGATCGAAGGCAAGCAGCATCAAGCTCTTTCGCAAGAGGGATATATTGTCAAAGGCTCTGCAGTCATTATTATCGGGGGTCAGGAAGAGAGCCTCATAGTTAAAAAAGTCAAAAAGGAAGAATCATCATGAACGCGTTGTTAATGGTTACTGAATATAGCACAGGATTTTATTTCCTTCTCATTTTTCTGGCGATCATTGTCATCATTTTGTTGAGCATTTTAGGCAAATTTATCAGCTTGTGGTTTCAAGCATTTGTATCAGGAACTCCAATCCCGCTATTCAATATCATCGGTATGAGTCTCCGAAAAATTCCCCCTCGTGTAATTGTGAATGCTCGCATTAACCTTTATAAAGCGGGCTTAAAAGATATTACTGTATCAGATCTGGAAACTCATTATATGGCTGGCGGCCATGTTCCTGATGTCGCTATAGCCATGATCGCGGCAGATAAAGCCAATATTCCTTTAGATTGGCGGCGGGCCACTGCAATCGATCTGGCTGGACGTGATTTGCGAGCGGCCGTGCAAACTTCGGTGAATCCAAAGGTGATCGATTGCCCGAGCCATGGAGGTTATATTACAGGCGTAGCTAAAGATGGGATTCAGATCAATGTCAGGGCAAGGGTGACTGTGCGCACTAATATTGCCCAACTTGTCGGTGGTGCAACGGAAGAGACGATCATCGCTCGCGTTGGTGAGGGGATAGTAAGTGCCATCGGCGGCTCGGATACGCATCTGCAAGTTTTGGAGGCTCCTCAACGTATTTCCAAAGTGGTTTTAGAAAAAGGGCTCGATTCTTCCACAGCATTTTTAATCCTATCGATCGATATCGTCGAAATGAATCTTGGTGAGAATATCGGCGCTAAATTACGTGCCGACAAGGCTGAATCGGATAAACGGATCGCTCAGGCTGAAGCTGAAAAAAGAAGGGCCATGGCGGTTGCAATGGAGCAAGAGAATGTGGCGAAAATTAAAGACATGGAATCAAAGTTGATCGAAGCGCAAGCGCTTGTTCCAAAAGCCATGGCATCGGCTTTTGAAAAAGGAAATATGGGAATCATGGACTACCTGCGTTTCCAAAATATCCAATCAGATACCGAAATGCGCAAGGCGATATCAAGACCTGAAGAGGATGGAAAATCACCAGGATAACATATGGACATCTTTCAATTTGTCGGCTTTCTTGTTAGCATTGCGGCCATTATTTTTATTTTTATCAGAAGAGCTTTGGAAAATTGGCAGCGAAAACATCATCCTGAAGAATATATGGCCGAAGCAAGAAAAAAAGACGAAGCCCTCAAACGGTTAATGAAAGATCTTGGAGTGGAAGAAGAAGAGGAGCAAATAGAAGAAGAAGTTCCTATCAAACATAATCCTCCGCCGCTGCGCCCTGAGAACATCCGTTCTATTCCTCAGCATACTCCCGGACGTATAGTGCAGGATGAGTTTCGGTTTGAAGATAGGATCAGGCAACGGAAGCTCGATACAATAGTTGACAAGCGCCATCTGCAAACGTCGATTGAAAAAAGAAAACCGCTATTTTCGGAAGATCGACTTGTTAGCCCAGATTTAAAGTATCATAAGGATGCCTATGCTTTCACGCAAAGAGTGACTCTTTCCAGAGGAATGAAACTGATCTCCAGTCTACGCTCTAAAAAAGATATGATTATTTTACAGGAAATCCTCGACAAGCCAAAAAGCTTGAGAAAAGGTTGAAATGCCCCCTCAAGAAAAATATCAAAGGTTAAAGGAAACTATTCAAGAGACAGCCCTGTCAGTCGGCAGAGATCCCAATGAAATCCGGTTAGTGGCAGTCTCAAAAGGATGCGCGTGGGATCATATTCAACCCGTTTATCAGCAAGGATGCCGCGACTTTGGCGAAGGCCGTGCGCAAGAATTAGAGATCAAGCAGCAGCAGGCTTTTGAAGATATCAGATGGCATTTCATTGGGACTCTCCAAAAAAATAAAGTGCGTAAGATCATCGGAAAATGTGTTTTGATCCATTCCGTCGATTCCTTGGATTTAGCGCAAAAAATATCAGCATGCGGAGAAGAAAGTGGAAACAAAGTGTCAATTCTTTTAGAGGTAAATGCTTCGGGAGAACAATCAAAGCACGGCGTTTCTCCCGAACAATGGAAACGGGATTTCGAGTTGGTTTCAAAATTGCCAGCGTTGCAGATCGAAGGATTGATGACGATGGCTCCGTTGGTGGAAGATAAAAAAGTGATACGTGCTTGTTTTTCTGATTTGCGAAAATTGCGCGATGAATTGGGATTGATCCATTTGTCGATGGGAATGAGTCATGATTACCGCATAGCGATCGAGGAAGGAGCGACCATCCTCCGAATCGGCACGGCCATTTTTGGTTCAGAGTAGTTTTATTGATTTGGGTTTGCGGCTGGTACAGGAATAAGGGCAGCATGGGCGATCCATTGCCAATTGCTGTCATTCTGTTGCCACACGCTAAGCCGCACAGCTTTCGAGGCAATCTGCTGTCCTCTTATCGTTTCTGAGACGGAGATGTCATATGTCACGATTAAAATATCTGGAGCTTCGGTGACTTGAAAATTGCTAAGGACAAAATTGCCAATGTTGATTACTTTTACACGGTTTAAAAATTGCTCTCTATTTTCAGCGCCGTCAAAGATGGCAGATTGAAAATATGGAGCCACTTGATTGGCAAATTCATCCCATTTGCGATCTTTTATATAATTCCACATCTTTGTCTCAAGTTTTTCAGCTTGAGAAGTGTCAGCAAATAGAGTTGTATGTGCAAATATGAATAGTGCCAAAAGAATATTTTTAAGCATCGTTTCTCCTATTTAATTTCACCGTATCGTGTAGATTTTATTTGGTCAAGAGGGTTTCAAATTCTTTATCATTGTTATGCTGACTTCATTCTCTGTCTCTACATTATAACCCAAATTTTTATATAAATTAAAGGCGGCTTGATTTTTTGTGAAAACATGCAGGCGGATGTAATTAAAACCTTTTATTGTGAGATCTACTTCTAATTCTTTAAGCACATCAGTGGCAAGTCCTTTGCCGCGATGTTCTTTGGCGATATAAATAAGTTTAATAAAGGCTTGTTTTTCTTCAATGGAATACCAGAAATAACCGCATAAGCTTTCATATTCAGGCAAATAAATCTGAAAAAGAAAGTTATGACTTTTCCACTCTTCGAAAAATGTTTGATCGTTGAATTTTTCTAAAAGGTCTTTTTCTTGCGCTTTAACAGCCTCTAAGGCCTCATTTTCAGTGATGCACAATCCTGCTTGCCAAGCTTCTTGGGCGGCCGGAATTTCTGCTTCTTCGAAAAATTTTTGGATGTTATTTTCATTGATTTCGAGCAAATAGAATGGCTGTGCTGAGAGTTCAGTCGTTGCAAAAATAAGGGTTAAAACAAAAAAAATAGATCTCATTAGCACCTATATTTTGATTAAAATGACCTAACGATTTTTTATGTCCTTTTGTGTCCTTTTGATCAAGAATAAAAAAAGTTGTTCACCGGAGAGCCCCCAAACTCGACTTTAGGCTTTTTCTTTGATGCTACGCTGCTCCAGCTAAAATTGTTGCATTGCACTCGCCCACACTTGCTCACTGACGTTCGCTACGTGCGAGGCTGGTATATTACGCCGCTATCGACCCTGAGAAGTTTAGAACGCCTAACTTCTCAGGGTCGATTGTAACGTAACTTATGCGCGCTCTGTGTTCTTTGGGGGCTCTCTGTAAAAATATATTCAATTGACAATAATTAAAATTTGGGGTGTACTTTATTTTATTATTTATAAAGGGAGATGTTTGAATGGAAATTAAGAGGTTCCTTAACTCTAATACATATTTTGCTCTCGCCTCAATCCTTGGCATTTTATGCGGATATATCCATTCACCCGTCATCTATTCCATTGCCGATGGGGTCTCTCTCATTTTCATTAATTTGCTCAAATTGGTCAGCCTTCCTATCATCTTTCTATCGATCGTATCGACGGCATCGGGAATGGAAAGCGTAAATGAAATAAAAAATTTGGGTAAAAAAGTTATCAAATACACGATGTTGACAACTATTTTAGCTGCCACTATCGGGTTATTTTTGTTTGTTGCCATCGATCCAGTGCATGCTAATAAAGCCGTATCAACCTTTCCTGTCGTTCAAACACAAGGGCAACCGACCTATCTCAGTTACTTAATCAAAACAATTCCTTCAAACATCATCCAACCTTTTAGCGAAAATAATGTGATCGGCGTTTTATTTCTTGCCCTCGTACTAAGTATAGCAACTTTGGCTCTTCCCAATCAAAACCGTGCTACACTGCATCATTTTTTCTCAAGTCTCTATGCTGCTATTATGAAAATGACCACCTGGATCGTTAAGCTGATGCCCATCGCGATTTGGGCCTTTATTGCCTTATTCATTAAGGACTTAAAAAATGGACTTGAACTTGAAAGCATCGCCCTTTATCTCATGTGCGTGGTTGGCGCTAACATCATACAGGCGGTCATTATCCTGCCGGTCTTCCTCAAATGGAATCGCTTATCACCCATCGCAATTGCTAAAGGGATGTTTCCAGCACTTTCAGTGGCATTTTTTACAAAATCTTCAGCAGCAGCCTTACCGATGGCTATGCGTTGCGCAGAGGAAAATCTTAAGGTTTCACGCAAAGTGGCGAGTTTTACACTGCCTCTTTGCACAACAATTAATATGAATGCTTGCGCTGCATTTATTCTGATCACCGTCCTGTTTGTTTCAATGAGCAATGGAATGTCTTATTCTCCTCTGGAGATGGGAGTATGGATCCTCATCGCAACAATTGCAGCTATCGGAAATGCAGGGGTACCCATGGGGTGCTACTTTCTCTCAAGCGCTTTCCTTGCAGCGATGAATGTCCCTCTTAATATCTTAGGAATTATTTTACCTTTTTACACTCTCATCGATATGCTCGAAAGCTCTATCAATGTCTGGTCTGACTCCTGTGTGACCGCAGTGGTCCATCGTGAAGTCACTCAGTCTCAACAAAATCATATCTCGCAGACCGATTTGACAGCCAAAACTGTCTCTATGGTACAATGCGAATAAATGCTAAGGCAAATATAGCATGACATCTCAACAACCCTATCATACCCCTTTAAAAAGGGTAGAGCATAAGTTTTTTTCAGCGGATGAGAAAAAACTGATCAAAAAAATCGGAAAAGCTTCTCTCATCGATGCGCTGCGCCAAATGATGCTGATCCGAAATTTTGAAATGAAAGCCGAAGGCGCCTACTTACAAGGCAAGATTGGCGGTTTTTTTCATTCATATGCCGGGCAAGAGGCGATCCAAACATCTGTAGTCCAAGTTGCAGGAGTGAATAACTGGTATATCACGTCATACCGCTGCCATGCGCTTGCTTTACTATTGGGCGCAACTCCGCAAGAGTTAATGGCTGAATTATACGGCCGTGCAACCGGCAACGCTAAGGGGCGCGGCGGATCGATGCACTTTTACACAGATCGATTGTTGGGCGGATTTGGCATCGTCGGCGGGCAGATTCCCATTGCGACTGGGGCTGCTTTCAGCATCAAATACGCCAATAAAAAAGATGAGATCGCCATCTGCTTTTTAGGCGATGGAGCCGTAGCACAAGGGGCTTTCCATGAATCCCTTAATCTGGCGTCCCTATGGGATTTGCCTTGTTTATACGTCATTGAAAACAATCAATGGGGCATGGGTACAGCCATTAACCGCGCTATTAGCGTACCAAAACTGGCCGAAGATAAAGCGCCAAGTTATGGAATGAAAGGCTATACATTGGATGGAATGGATTATTTTAACTGTTATGCAGGGTTTAAACACATCCATCAGGAAATCCTTGAAACGAGCCGGCCGGTGTTAGTTGAAGTCTATACGGAAAGATTTAGAGGGCATTCAATCTCTGATCCTGGATTATATCGATCGAAAGAAGATTTAAAGGAGTGCATGATGCGCGATCCTATTGTTCGTTTGCAGCAAGCGTTAATCGAGGCTAAATTCATTACACCTGAAGAGATCAAAGCAATCGACATTGAACAACGTCAAATCATGGCAGAAGCCATGAAGTTTGCCGATGAAAGCCCTTGGCCTGACCCTCACAGCCTCGAAGAAGATGTTTACGCGCCATAATAAGGAGATATTGTTAGATGTCGAACACCCAAGTTGTTGAACTGCGCGAAGCGCTAAGACAAGCATTAGACGAAGAAATGGCTCGCGATCCGGCTGTAGTTATTTTAGGCGAAGAGGTTGGAGAATACAATGGCGCTTACAAGGTCACTAAAGGCTTGCTCGATAAATGGGGTCCTAAACGTGTTGTCGATTGTCCCATCGCCGAATTAGGATTTGCCGGTTTAGGGGTTGGAGCGGCTATGACCGGTTTGAGGCCAGTAGTCGAGTTCATGAGTTTTAACTTTTCATTTGTAGCGGCCGATCAATTGATATCCAATGCTTCAAAGATGTATTACATGTCCGGCAACCGTTTTTCTGTGCCGATCGTATTTCGCGGTCCTAACGGTTCGGCAGCCCAAGTCTCAAGTCAGCATTCCCATTGTGTGGAGGCAATCTATGGCAACCTGCCGGGCTTTATTATCATTGCACCCAGCAATGCTTACGATGCTAAAGGGCTTTTGAAATCGGCGATCCGCAATAACAATCCGGTCCTATTTCTAGAAAATGAGTTATCGTATGGCGATAAAATGGAAATACCTGTCGAGCCCTATTTAGTGCCCATCGGCAAGGCTAAAGTTCTTTTAGAAGGATCCGCTGTCACAGTGGTTTCCCATAGTCGTATGATCACATTATGTATGGAAGCGTGCAAGGAATTGGCAAAAAAGGGGATTAAAGCCGAGCTGATTGATTTGCGCACGATCCGCCCCTTAGATATCGCTACTATAGCAGCCTCCGTCAGAAAAACGAATCGATGCGTATTGGTCGAAGAAGGGCATATTTTCGGAGGAATAGCGGCCGAAGTGGGTTTTCAAATCATGGAACATTGTTTCGATTTCTTAGATGCACCAATTGAACGCGTCTGTCAACGTGAAACTCCGATGCCCTATTCGAAAGCGCTTGAAAAAGAAACCTTGCCTACAGTGCCTCGGATTTTGCATCATATCAACAAAGTTCTGAATTACCGATTTTAGGAGTTTTTTTATGCCATTCACCTTGACCATGCCTAAGCTTTCTCCCACAATGGAAGAGGGAACAGTTGTAAAATGGCACAAAAAAATTGGAGATGAAATCGAGCCAGGCGATTTAATCATGGAAATTGCAACAGATAAAGCAACTGTTGAATTCAATGCGCTCGATGGGGGATGGTTAAGAAAAATACTAGTGACAGAGGGAAAGAATGCTATCGTCAACCAGCCTATTGCCATTCTTACCGAAAAAAAGAACGACAATATCGCCGACTATAAACCGGAAGGCGCTGATGCTCCCGCTGCAGCTAGTTCCGATAAAAAATCAGATGAAGCTCCTCAAAGCCAAAAACAGGACAAACCTCAAGCGCAAACACGCAGCGGAATGGCAATCCCATCCTTTGTCCCCGAAAAACCTTTAGACGATTATGTCTTTGATAAGCCTGTCGATGCCATTGAAAAAAAGATCATGGCTTCACCCTTAGCAAAAAAAGTGGCGCGACAAAAAGGGCTTGATCTTTCAACCCTCAAGGGTTCAGGACCTGGCGGGCGCATTGTGAATAGCGACCTTGAAAAGGCGCAGCCTTCGGGAACTGTCACATTCGGAAAACGTGAAGCGCCCAAACATCGTCCGGGAGAATATGAAGAAGAACCTTTGTCGCAAATGCGTAAAAACATTGCACAACGCCTTCAAGAATCGAAAACATTTATTCCCCATTTTTATGTGACACAGACAATTGATGCAGAACCGGTAACAGAGATCAGGGAACAGCTAAGAAATACAGGGATCAAAGTCACATTTAACGATTTTATCATCAAAGCTTGTGCACTGGCTTTGAGAGACTATCCCAAAGTCAACAGTGGTTTTGATTCGGTCAAAAATGCCATTATCCGCTTTAAAACCATTGACATTGCTGTAGCGGTCAGTTTGCCGGAAGGGTTAATCACCCCCATTTTAAGGCATGCAGACTTAAAAAATTTAGGGGAGATTTCTGTTGAAGTGCGTCATCTGGCACAGCGGGCTAAAGAGGGCAAGCTTGAAACGCATGAATATAAAGGGGGATCTTTTACCATTTCCAACTTAGGAATGTATGGAGTGACCGATTTTGCTGCTATTATTAATCCGCCGCAAGCGGCGATTCTTGCGATCAGCGGTATCAAAAATGTACCTGTCGTGCGGAATGGAAAAATCGTTCCAGGCAAGGCTGTCAATCTGACTTTATCTGCCGATCATCGCGTCATCGACGGAGTTGCTGGGGCCGAATTTTTGCAATTGGTCCAAAAATATCTTGAAAATCCGGCTGCTTTATTGCTTTAAAAGGAATTTAAAGAAATTTATTGGCTTGAAAATCATCTGATTCATAAAATATAGCAAACGACATTTTATGGAGAAGATAATGACAAGCCCATTTTTTGGAATTTACATAACCCCTTGCTCTTATAATGCAAAAGCACAAAAAATATGTGATATCAAATTAACTAATGTTGCATCCGGCAGGACACATGAATTATCTTCCATCGTGTTTCGCGATAAATTTAATGAGAAAAATTCCATTGAAGTGCAAGATTTTGATAATCGACAAATTTATTTTGTTGATCAGAACCAATTTGTTAAAAGTTTAAAAAATCAACTGCATTTCTCTTCTGAAACGATCGATATTCTTATCGATAAAAATGCTTTTAAACGTTCTTTAATTAATGAATTTTTCGGCAACGAATCGCCGAAAAGTGCGTCTGAACATGCCCCTATCCTTGATGAGACGATCAAAATAAACGGAGTTCACAAATCAAAATCTTCCATTGGCGAAAAATTATTTTCGATGATGCAGAAGGCCCAAAATGAATATCGCCTTTACAGCACATACGAACCCCGCGATTATTTATTAGTTTCCAAAAAAATGAATGATTACGACTTAAATCCAGCTTCATCTAATTTCCCCTCCAATGCAGTTAGCTTTCTACGCGAATTATATGAAGTTCCTAGTGATTTATTATTATATGTTGAGTTGGAAGATGAAATTGTGCAATTGACACGACCTAATCATTTAACAAATTTCACAACAATACAAATAGATCTGTACGCCAGGCGAATGTTATTAAGCAATGTAGTAAAACCGCTTGATCCAATTTATGCCAAAAAAATTCAAAAAAAGGTGTATGCAAATAATAGAATAAAATTTTTTTTAGAAGAATCGGATTTAGAGCCTATTCTCATAGAGCATTTCAAAACAGATGATCCGCAAGAGATCAATCAAAAAATCGTTGAAGAGGCTTTAAGGTTCGGATTGCATGATTTCAAACAGTTTGGTACCGATAATCCGGTTGATTTTTTATTGGTATCCGAAGAACTACATGCACGAAAATTAGATTTACATCAAACGCAACCTAATGCATTTGAGTATTTAAAGAAACTATATAATTGCACAAATAATAATGAATTGCGGCAAAAACTTTCAGCCTGCATGCAGTCTCGTTCAATTATGCAAAGACCAACAGTCTATCCGATTGAATATTGCGCCAGATTGCACTGCTACAATATTGCTAGAAATATCTTTGAAAACATCTACCAATATCAAGAGGGCAAAGTAAAGAAATATTGTAAATCCCTAAATCCTCTAGCTGTTAATAACTTAATAAAATTTGAAAACGATTTCAAACTATAGCTTGTTGCATAAATAACCATCGAGGCACTGAGATCACTGAGAAGGTGCGAGAGAATTGAGAGGGATTATATTATTAGGCGTCGTATGCCATGTTTCAATAGTTTCACGTTAAAATTGATTAGTAGGCCTCTGCCTCCACCGACTTGTTTTAAATAAGACAAAAGCTGAGCTTCATGAACTGCTAAAAGTTCTGATATAGCCTTGATTTCAATAATCGCTTGATTTTCAACAACCAAATCCAAGCGATATCCAGCATCTAATCTTATACCCCTATAAAAAATAGGAATAGCCTTTTGCCTTTCTATCTTCAGACCATTAAGGGAAAGTTCATGGCACAAACAAGCTTCATAGGCAGACTCCAATAGTCTTGGACCAAGCTCACGATGAACCTGAATTGCGGCTCCAATAATTTGCTCTGTTAAAGTGTCGTTCTCGATCTGCGGCATATGTTAAAACCAAAGCCTTAAATATCATAACAAACTTAGGTAATGTCACAAAGCGTGAGAATAGCGTCCAACCCTCCCTATCCTTGTCGTTACCCACAAATTTCTTGAATCCGAGGGCTTATAGGCTGTAGGTTCTCTTCCTTAAAAAAGGAGGAGACCAAATGGGCAGAGAATGGATTGAAAAACAATGGCAGAGAGCTGAACTTGGAGATAAGCGCCTTGCAAAAAGAGCTATTAAGATTGGGAAAGCTTGTTTAGAAACACCCAGTGGTAGTTTACCTGAGAAGTTTGGATCATGGGGGAACACAAAAGGAGCATATCGATTTTTTGATTCAAATCGAGTCTCTCATGAATCGTTGCAGAAAGAGCACAATAAAAATGTTATTGAAATCGCCTCGACGACGCAAAAGATGGTTCTCTTCATTCAGGATGGTTCCGAGCTTATCTACAACACCCATAGATGCACACATGGACTTGGTCCTACTGCTGATGCCTTTGGACAAGGTATCATGTTTCATACGGCCTTGGCAGTGGAATGGACAAAAAATCACGACCCTATGGTGATAGGTATTGCTAAGCAGACACCTTGGATTCGTCCGGAGCACAATGAAGACAAGAAGAATAAAGAGCAAGAGGAAAAGGAATCAGAGGTTTGGTTAAATACGCTAAAGGATATAGGAAAACCACCATCTGGCTGTCGATGGGTTTCTGTAGGAGATCGAGGTAACGATATTTACGATTATGTTGTAGGTGCGGTGGATGATGGTTGGGATCTTGTAGTTCGAGCAAAACATGATAGAACGGTGGTAGTAAACGACAAAAAAGTAAAACTGAAAGCTTGGGTAAGAAGTCTTGAAGCTAAAGGTAATTACAAACTGGATTTGAGAGCGCGAGGAGAGAAATTTTCGAGGATTGCAGAACTAAAAGTTTCATGGGAGCAGGCCTTGTTGCAACCACCACAAGGCAAAACAGAAAAGGCAATAATGGTGACTTATGTCAGAGCATATGATCCTGAAGATGAAGATCTAGAATGGATATTGGTAACTACACTCCCAGTTGATTCTATAGAGGATGCACTTACAGTGGTTCAGATATATGAGCAAAGGTGGATCATCGAAGAATATCATAAATGTCTGAAAACGGGTTGTCGAATAGAAGATGCTCAATTAAAGACGGGGAAACGCTTATTAGCCCTACTTGGAATATTAGGTGTTGTAGCAACACAACTTTTGAAGCTTAGGGATCTCAGTAGACAGCAACCAGACAGACCGGCAAAAGAAGTGGTTGAAAAGGAAATCATAGATATAGTGAAAAATAGATATAGCCTGAATGGAGAAATTAGTTTACGAGAGCTTTGGAGGCGCATAGCTATGTTGGGTGGGTTTTTAGGAAGGAAGTCTGATGGGAATCCTGGATGGCAAACAATTTGGAAAGGTTGGTTGCGAATTCAAGACATGTTGGAAGGAATGGCTATGGTTAAAAATTGTGGGTAACGACAAGCTCCCTATCTCATATCTTCTCAGTGATCTCAGTGCCTCTGTGGTTACTTTTACAACTGCGATTCAAGTTTGTTGAGCCGCTCTTCCAAAGACTTAATTACCTTAACGTACTCTTCAATGTTCCGCATGAGTACGCTAATGCGATTGTGCTTGCTCAAAGGGATGGCTGGGGTACCGCCATATTTTCCTGCGTGCAGCATAGATTTGTCAACACCGCTACGGGCTGCCATGATCACTCCATCGCCTAGTTTGATATGTCCTGCAATACCGCATTGACCGGCCAAAACAACATGCCGTCCGGTCTCTGATGATCCGGCGATTCCTGTTTGAGCCACAATCATATTGTCCGGACCAATCACTGCACCATGTCCAATCTGCACTAGATTATCGATCTTCGAACCTTTACAAATGCGCGTAGTTTTAAAACGGCTTCGATCGATAGTCGTATTGGCACCGATCTCAACATCGTCTTCTACTGTTACGGTGCCGACTTGATTTAATTTATTGTGATGCCCTTGCGCATCGGTCGTATATCCAAATCCACAAGAACCGATTACCACTCCTGGTTGCAAAATGACGCGATGGCCGATCTCGCACCATTCACGTACTGTCACATGCGCATGAAGGATGCAATCTATGCCTATGGTGCATTCAGGGCCTATAAAGCAGCCTGCACCAATATGTGTGCGGTCTCCAATGACTGTGCCTTCATCGATGACGGTTAAAGGGCCGATGGTTACGCCGGCTCCAATTTTGGATTGGGGATGGATGATGGCGGATGGATGAATGCCTGGATAGCCTGTAAGTTTTTGAGCTGTTCCATTCAGTGCTTCAAGGGTAATTTGGAACGCACGAGATGGATTATCATGCAAAAGATAGTTGCGCCCGGCGATAAGGGGTGTTTCTGGATTAACAAAAATAACTCCCGCTGCGGATTTGAGCATGATTTGTTCATAGCGTGAGAATTGTCCATAAGGCATCTTATTGAAAAATGCCGCATCGTTGGGAGTAGCCGATTCTAGATCAGAGACACTATGAATAGGGTAGGCGGGATTGCCAATTAATTTTGACTGGGTCAATTCAGCTAATTGGGCAAGTGTAAATATCTTTTTTTTCATGATGGTTCAATCTCTTCGAAATAATTTATACCTTGAACGGAACATCATTAAATATTCCGTGCAAGGTTAACAGATCAATTTTCTGAGGTTTGTGAATGATTATTTTCATTTGCTTGCTCTTTAGCAAAATCTTCATTTAATAGGGCCACTACCTTAGACGTGATGTCGATAGCTGGTGAATAGAAAAAGAACGCTTCTTCATTGAAGACGACATCCAATTTTTCATCTTTAGCCACTCTTTCGGACGCTTTTGTGACCATTTCATTCAATTTTTGAATGACTTTAAGATTTGTTTGCTGAAGGTTTTGCATATATTGGCTTTGAAGTTGGGCTAATTCTTGGTTTTGTTGCCTGAATTTTCTTTTCAGTTCGGTTTCAGTTTCAGGAGATAGGCTGTCGAGGTAATCAGGATCGTTAAACTTGGTAGCCATGTCATTCATCGCTTTTTCTTTTTCTCCAAGCACATTTTCCATCTGCTTTTTCAGATTTTCAAAACTGGTCTGCTCTTGCTTGCCGATATTTGAATTTTCAACACATTTTTTAAAATTAACGACTCCAAACCGGAGATTTTGGAATTTAGCTTGTCCATTGGCAGCAGTTGGCTGCATCATTGAGGAGTCTGCCGCTTCGCACAGCATGACGCTGCATGCGCCGCAAACGATCAAGCCCATAATAATTTTTGGCCACGATTTCATGATATTCTCCTTTTATTGATATTTAAATATTCAGCATTATATCAGAACTGGCCGCCCCACTGGAAAAAGATTTTTTTCACATCGCTTTTTTTACGGGGATTCAATGGCCAGCCGATGCCAATCGTGATTGCAGGTAAATTATCCAATATTTTAACACGGAATCCAAAACCCGTCGACATGAAAAATCTTCCAAAGTGAAAGACCCTTGCCGTTAAAGAACCGCCGTCAAAAAATAGGAGGCCATTCACCCGTTTCATCAGGATGCGATCATATTCCAACGATACGAATTGCAATGAACTGCCTCCGATCGGATCGTCCTTGCCAAATTGAGGTCCCAGTCTATATTGCCGGTAACCGCGGATAAACGTATCACCACCCAAAAAGAGCCGTTCGTCTAAAGGAATGGTTTCAGCTGTGGTTTTTCCATATGGTACCAAAAAACGGCAGTCGGCGCGGAATTTTAAAAGCCCTTTACGGTGCAACGGATAATAAAATGTGTTTAGATAGCCAAGGCCAAAGAAAGAGTGGTAGCCGCCAACACCTGCCATTTCAGCCTGGAGGCGCGACCTGAATCCCTCTGTAGGACATGTTGGACTGTTGGTAGAATCGTAATAAAGAGTGGTACCAATGGCTGAAACGATCCCTTCATGTTTAGCTTGCTCTCTTAGTTTAACAAGATCCGATTCACGCCTTTCATTTGCTTTTGCTGCTTCGGCATCCAGATCACTCGGTTGATAAGGGATCTTTTTTTTGTCTTTCTGCTTTTGAATTTTTTTCCGTTCTTTCTCGTGTTTAAATTTTTTGATATTGACCCGTGAATCGCGGATCCGGTAGTGCCAACCAACGCGGAGGAATGGATTTTCTTGCAAGGCTGTATGCAAGGTAAGACCGGTGGCATCGATGTCGTAGTCATGGGAGATATAACGGGTATTGGAATTTTCTAGATCAAACCCGATCGTCCATTGCGTATCCCTGAAATACGGTTTGGTCCAGCCTAATTCATATTTGCGGCTTTTTGTTCCGAAGGTGGCATTGACGTGAAAGTATTCACCACCACCTCGCAAGACGCAAGGTCCTTCAGACCAAACTTTGCAGAGCCCTTCGCTATCAAAGTTCTTTTCAGTGACGTTCAACCCCAAAAAGACGTTTTCGGTGCTGCTGAATCCTCCTGAAAGGCTAAAATAACCTGTATTTGTTTCTTCCACTTCAATATGGACATCTCTATAGTTGCCGCCTAAGGTGCGAGCTTCCGATTTGACCGCGTAAACGTTGACATTTTTGAAATAACCGATATTTTGCAGCCGCTCTTCGGTTTTTTGAAGTTTTTCAATGTTAAACACTTCGCCTGGAGTCAGTAGAGTTTCATGTAAAATGACCCGTGTTTTGGTGCTGCAGTTTCCAAAGACTTTGATCATGCCGACACAGTATTGCGCCCCTTCTTCAATTGTGAAGCGGACGTTATAAAGACGGCCATCGCAGTCCTCCTCCGGCTCAAAGTCAACAACGGCATCAATATACCCTCTTTTGCCATAAAAATCGGTGATGTTGCGAATGGATTCCCGCAAATCGTCGGGAGAGTAAGGTTCACCTGAGCAGATGACTAATTCTTCGAGCAGGTTTTCAGTGCAAAATAATTTGTTTCCTTCAATGCTAATATCGCCGAATAAATATTGTTCGCCGCGGTTTAAGTGGACAATGAGGATGATCCGATTGCATTGAGTAGCTTCTTTGATCTCGATGTCTACTTTGGCATCGGCATACCCTTCATTTTGGATGTAATTGAGGATGGTAAATTGATCTTGTTGGACGGCATCCTCGTTAAAAGTCCCTTCGTTTGTAAACCAGCTCGTAAAGAGATTATATTTTTTTGTGCAGATCATATCGAGGATTTCATCCTCCTCGCGACATGTAAACCCGCTGAAAATAATGTCTTTGATTTTACCCGCCCGCCCCTCGTTGATGCAGATTTCGATATCAACTTCATTGCAAAGTGGATCTAGAACGATTTTATAGTCCAGTTCAGCTTCAAAGAACCCCTTTTTCACATAATAGGCTTTGAGTTTATGAAAGGCCTTGTTAAAACATTGCCGGTCGAACACGGTGGCAACGGCAATCCCGAGCTCTTTTTGCAAACAGCTATTTTCTATCCGGTCATTGCCGCACCAGTTGATGCTGCGGATCATAGGCTTAGGCCAGATGCGCAGTGTGATGTACATTTTGCCGTCGACCGATTCTAAAGAGGGGATGACACGGTCAAATTCTTTTGCTAGTGTTTTTAGATCATTATCGAAATCGAAGTGTGAAAACATATCTCCCTCGCGTGTTTTAATGCGCGATCGCACCGCGTTTACATCGAAATTAGATTCCGACGGGAGGTTTTCCACTTTAATATCGATCCGTTCGATGGGTTGATTTTCATATTGCATAGTTTGGGCAGATAACTTTTCAAAGTATGTGCCGAACAGGCAAAGGAAACTTAAAAGACATTTAAGGTAAATGGGTAAAATTACGTGTCTATTCATAAAGTCCTCGCTATCAAAAAGGATATCATCATAGAAAAAGATAAGCCCGGGTGCAAGGAAAAAAGCGGCTTAAAGTGGGAGTACTCCACATATTTAAAAATTTAAATAAATATTTGTCTGCTTATGATAGGGGAATGTTTTGATTTGCTTCGCAGGAAATATCAAAATTGATATTTTGCAGAAAAGCATAGTAGATAGATTTATATAGTTGCTTAACATTCAAAAGGTTAAATAAAAAATCAACATGATTACAGCTTCCGGCAGCCACCCATCAAAAGAGGCTCGGTACTTTTATTATGCCCTAAGTCAATTAGGAGAGAAAAAGTATGCGATTTCAACGCAAGGTCGTACGATCATGTTGCATAAGAATGGAAATCCCCATCCTGCAACATCCTTAAAGCAAAACTTTCAGTTAATCAAAGCGTATCTTCAGGATCATCAGGGCTATCTTAGAGAAAAAGACACGATCCATCTTACAGCACTATCAAAAAGATTATTAAAAGATAAATCAGCTACAAAAACTGATTCAGAAACTATTTTTAATGTATTTGCTCAAATAATCCGCTGCATAAAAAAAAATAGCCCGCTCACTCGTGCTGATCAGCATGTTTCCAAAATAGATATAAGCATCATTATTGCTGCTTCTCCCCACTCTGTCGTGCAATTTCGGGAAAATCTTAAACTGATCATCAACCATTTTCCTCGCTATCAATTAGGACACTTTCTGGAGGTATTCGACACAAATCCCTGTGGATATCCTCAGAATTGGAATCGCGACATCGTCGTTCAAAAGCTGAAAATCGCTTTTCAAATTTTCATCGATCAAACTGAAACGGCTTTAGGCAAGGAAGAGCTAATTGCCCTCTACCAAGAGGTGCTTTTCGGTTTAAGGAAAGCGGTTCCTATAAAAATGGGATTGATCCATGAAACAAACTTGCTTGGCACCAATGAGGAAGCTTTATTGATCGATGCTACGGAATTTATCCGAAGCCAAACTCCGCTTGTTGCCAATCAAGGGCTCTTTATTGTGCATGCGGCCAAACTATCTAAAGAAAAGTTTGATTTTTATGTTCAATTGAACGGAGGTCTGGGTGTGGCTCTTCCATCAGGTAGTGATCCTGAAGAATTTGGCTTTGCAGCAAAAAATTTAAAAAAGTGGAAGCAGCCTTTACACGATCTATATCCTTCGAAGCTTAACTATGTCAATGATTTATGTTCTCTCTTTTCAAATAAACAGGATGATAAAAGATTTTACCGTTTAATCGTTTTGTCCGGCCACGGTAATTATCCCACAAAGCCTTATCGATTAGAGCCTGTGTGTAAAGGGGTCGTTGCAGGTTTTGGATTTTATATCCTTCAAGATTTGCTGCAGCTGCTTATTGAATACGATATGATAGCTTTATTCCTCAGCAGCTGTTATGCCGGGGGAGTCAATAGTCAAAAAATACATCTTTCTGACGGGAGTTTGCCATGCCCTCTGTTTGTCCTATCCTCCTTAGAAGTGACTGTGATGAGCCATCCCAAGCAATTTATGCAGTATTTAGAAAATGTCCAGGGTCAATTATTTCCTTCCAATCGTGTGGAGAGCATCCTTTATCCTCGCCAACTTACGCAGGCTCGATTGCAAAAAATAGCTGAAAATTTGCCGATCGACTTAAGAGTAGATGGTTTTCCTTCATATTTCCCATCCACAAATCAAGGCAATATTCCAAAAATTCCTCGCACCATTCTCAAACAGCATGGTACGATTATAGATATTTCGGAAGCGGCAAGAAAGTTAAACTCTCATCAGCTGATTGTCGATCTGCATTGCTATCGAAAAGCCCTTTTTTTCTCTTCGCCTATTAATCCCATTACAATCGAGAGTCTTAATGAAAAACCTATAATGTTGTTATCTCGCGGTTCTAATATTTACCACGTGATTAGAGAATTGAAAATGCCCCGCAAAAATTTAGAGGAAATGGCTTCAGCAACTTTTAATTTATCTTTTAATGAGAATATTGAACCAAACTCTTATGTGGCAAAGGCCTTTTTTATAAAAAGGGTTGAATGCAAATTACTGGGTAAAGCAACCGTTCTCACTCATGTGATGTTTAAAAGTACCGCGAATGCTCGGGAGGTTGTTTTTCAAAAACAAGGAGGACCTGACTTTTTTTGTCTCTCTTACAAGCAAGAGAAAACGAATAAGCGGAAAACAAGCTGGCGCAAAAGTGCCCTCTTGCATGTTCACTCGACCGAAGAAGCGATCTATCTGTTTTATGAGATGGCTTGCTTGGCCATGCCTTCAAACAACACTCTTCTGCAGGCAGGCAGTGGAAGAATTAGTTCCCAAGATGCACTGGAAGCCCTAACCAATGAATTTTGGGGGGATAAAATCCCTCTCTGGGCGCAATTTTACCACTCCCTTTTATCGGCTCCATCTGAATTAAGAGAAGCCGTTTTGCAAAAAACCATGAATGAAATACAAATCGATCTAAATGTCTATCGGGGATTTTTTAAAGAAACAAAAATAAAAATTCTTCTAAGAAAAATGCATGATCTAATCAATGATTATTTAGGAAAACCTCACTTGGCGCGCCGCATCGTCAGTATGGCATCAACCCCTTTAATCGAAGCTGTTGAATCAAATTCTTTGCCTGCTGTAAAAGCTGCTCTAAAAGCAAATCCTTTCTCAATGGAGATAGCCCAGCTTAACGATTCGACAGCTTTACATATCGCCTGTATTAATAATTATCAAGAGATCGCCTTTTATTTGATAAAAAAAGGGGCGCATCCAGGTGCGATAAACCGTTTTAACACAAGTCCCTTAATGCTTGCAAGCATGCAAGGGCATTATAGACTTGTTCAGTTGATGTTAAAAGATCATCGCTTGAATATCAAAGGATTAATCGGATATTTAGCATTAAGGATCGCTCTCAAGTTCAAAAAATACAGCATAGCTTGCTTATTAATTGAACATGGTGCGGGCCGCCATGAAAATGTGAGTTCTCTTTTACATAAAGCTGTTCATTTTAAAAAAAGATATTTTCTTTTAGATAAATTACTAGCTTATCCTAAATGCGATGTTAATGCTCAGAAAAAAAAATCCCTTGTTACTCCACTGCATATTTGCATTCAGCAACACGATAAAAAATCTGCAGAATTATTGATTAAACATGGAGCCATGCTCAATATTCAAGATGCACAGGGTCGTTCTCCTTTGCATGACGCTATTACATTTGGCCATAAGCATGCCTTAGATTTATGTGTTTTTCTTTTTCATTACGGGGCCGATATCAATAATCATAAAAATAGAGGTGGAATGACCCCTTTGCATGAAGCGATTGCCACCGGAAATGTTTCTATCATAAATTGGCTGATGTCCAAAGGTGCTTCTTGGAAGATTGAAAATCAATATGGATTGAATGCTCTAGAAATGGCTTCCAGAAAAACGCAAACTTTAATCGCCCTAAAAACCCATCCCAATTTTAGTCTATAAATTAGCAAATTTTTAGTTTAAAAACTTACTTTAATAATGATGATAGCATTTGAGTGGGGCTATTAATTGCTAACTAAAATTTTGCACGGGCGGAAAAGGCTCGGGCCAAAGTTCCGCCATCCACATAATCAAGCGAACTGCCCATAGGCAGGCCAAATGCCAGCCTTGAAATGTGAACTCCCAAGGGCTCCAGCTCTTGTTTCAAATAATACGCTGTTGCATCTCCTTCCAGCGTTGAATCCAGAGCAATCACAACTTCCCGCAAATGCAAGGATGATAAACGGTGCTTCAACTTTGCCAACTGCAATTTTTCCGGTCCAATGCCCTCTAACGGCGAAAGAAGTCCGCCAAGCACATGATAAAAACCACGATACTCTCTTGTTTCCTCAATGGCAAAGACATCGCGCGAAAAGGCTATAATGCACAAAGTTCCCGGCTGTCTTCTCGAATCATCACAAAATGGGCATGTCCCCTCATCAATCAAACATCCGCATTCCAAACAATGTCTTAGTTTCTGCGGAATATCTTTGAGAATATGCGCCATTTCAGCCAAATATTCAGGTTTCCACATCAAAAATTGGAAAGCAAATCGCTCGGCGCTGCGGCTGCCCACCCCCGGCAAACGCTTTAAAACCTCAATGACTTTAACTAAATGCGGCGGGTATCTCATACGAAGCACTTTAGCACGATTTCCACCATTGCGTAAATAAGAAATGAACCTGTATTTTTTTATTTCTTATTTACCTTGCTATTTGGTAACATATTTTCTTAAAACTTTTGAAGATTAAGGATCAACCAGCTCTATAAGGATATAACATAAGTGCACAAGGCCCGCATCATCGGACTCGGATCATATTTACCGTCGCGCGTTCTCTCAAACGCAGATTTGGAACAGATGGTCGACACTACAGACGAATGGATCGTATCGCGCACCGGCATTAGCGAACGGCGGCTTGCCGCACGGGACGAACACACCTCCGATATAGGATCAAAGGCGGCGCGCAAAGCTCTGGATGCAGCTTCCATAACGGCCGATGAAATCGAATTGATCATCGTTTGCACCATGACTCCCGATTACATTTCACCTAGCACAGCTGCTCTCATTCAGCATCAACTTGGAGCTTCTAAAGCCGCGGCTGTCGATTTACAAGCAGCCTGTACAGGCTTTTTATATGCGCTATCTATGGCTAAAGCTTATATTGAATCGGGCCTCTATCGCCATGTTCTAGTGATAGCAACTGAAAAAATGAGCGCTATCGTCGACTACCAAGACCGCAATACCTGCATCCTTTTTGGCGATGGGGGAGCGGCAGCCATTGTTGCTGCATCAGGAAAGGGGTTATCCATCGAAACGATTTGCCTAGGTGCTGATGGTAAATTGGCTCAATTAGTCATTCTTCCGGGCGGTGGTTCGCGCCATCCAGCTTCGCCCGAAACGCTCGATCAAAAACTGCATTATTTTAAGATGTCCGGCAAAGAGGTTTTTAAGCATGCCGTCAAACAAATGGGCCATTCAGCCCAAGAGTGCCTGAAACAGGCCGGCATTAAACAGGAACAGGTAAGCTGGCTCGTGCCCCATCAAGCTAACATCAGAATCATCGAAGCGCTCTCAAAGAGTTTAAGCATTCCACGTGAAAAGGTCTACACGACCATGCATAAATACGGCAACACATCTTCTTCCAGCATAGCAATTGCCCTGGATGAACTAACACAAGCACAAACTATCCATTCCGGCGAACATATTCTACTTGTGGCTTTCGGCGGAGGATTAACCTGGGGCGCTTCCCTTTTAACCAAAATTTAATCAAGGTATGCATGACGAAGTTTAAAAAAATTGCCTTTCTATTTCCCGGACAAGGTTCCCAGTATCCAGGCATGGCCAAAGACTTTGCATCCCACTATTCGATCGCACGCGAAACTTTGGAAGAGGCGGATGAAATCCTGGAACGTAACCTTTCCAAGATCATTCTTGAAGGGCCGGAAGAAACCCTAACCGAAACTAGAAATAGCCAAACAGGCATTTACGTGGCTAGCATTGCCATTTGGCGTGTCCTTCAACAACTTTTTCCCCATTTAACGCCTCAAATTTGCGCGGGATTAAGCCTTGGCGAATATACCGCTTTGACAGCTTCCGGACGGCTTTCTTTCGATGCTGGCCTAAGATTAGTCCAACAGCGAGGTCAATACATGAATGATGCTTGCGAAACAACCAAGGGCACAATGGCTGTGGTCTTGGGGCTTGATGCCGAAACCGTCGAAAAGATGGTAGAAGAAGTCGGCTTGCCCCACGATTTATGGAGCGCTAATTTCAATTGTCCAGGGCAGGTTGTCATCTCAGGCACTCTCAAAGGGATCGAAGCAGGCATCCAAGCCGCCAAAGCTAAAGGAGCCAAGCGAGTGCTACCTCTGCAAGTCCATGGAGCTTTTCATAGCGGACTAATGCGCGAAGCCGAAGAGCGTTTAGCCGAGCCTATCCAACACACCTCCTTTGCGAAAACTTCTATTGCGATGGTGATGAATGTTCCCGGAGATTTCGTTCAAGATGAGGCTGAAATGCGACGGAATCTGATCAAACAAGTGACAAGCCCTGTACGATGGGAGCAGGGGATGCGAAAGATGGGGGAGTCGGGGGCCGATCTCTTTATTGAAATCGGTTGCGGCAAAACCCTCAGCGGATTTAATAAACGGATAGCTTTACCTGCCTTAACACTGAATGTTGAAAAGATTGAAGAGATGGATATGCTATCAAAAGAGGTTCAATAATGCAAAATTTACTCAAAGGTCAGACAGCGATTGTCACAGGCGGTACAGCCGGAATCGGCAAAGCGATTGCAATAAAATTTGCAGAGCAGGGTGCCAAAGTCGCTATTTTCGGCACTAATGCCGAAAGAGGAGCGCAAGTCGTTCAGGAGATCCATACTCTGACTCAAAGCGATAATGCCCTCTTTTTACAAGTCAATATCTCCAATACAAATGAAGTTGACGCAGTCATTAAAAAAGTTCTTGAAGCCAGCCCAGTCGTCGATATCCTCGTGAATAATGCCGGAATCACCAGCGATAAATTATTAATGAAAATGGATGAAGAGGATTGGGATAACGTCATGGCCGTAAATGTCAAATCTTGTTACAATACTTGTCATGCCCTAGTACGTTCAATGATGAAAGCAAGAAAAGGCAAAATCATTAACATGAGCTCGGTCGTAGGCCTTATTGGCAATGCCGGCCAAGCCAATTATGCTGCTTCCAAAGCCGCGATTATTGGATTTACAAAAGCATTGGCGAAAGAACTCGCATCACGTAATATATGCGTTAATTGCCTCGCACCAGGATTTATTGAAACCCCGATGACTGGAACATTAACACCTTTGCAAAAAGAAGCAGCATTAAGCCAAATCCCCTTAGGAAGAATGGGAATGCCTGATGAAGTGGCCCATGCTGCCTTGTTCCTAGCAAGTGGTTTGTCTGACTATATCACAGGGCAAGTGTTCGCAGTTGACGGCGGAATGGCAATGTAGATTTTTTTAATTAACCTGTTCAAACAGAAGGAAAAATTATGTCAAACCTTGAACAAGAAGTGATCGACATCGTTGTCGAACAGCTTGGCGTTGATAAAGAGGAGGTTTCTCTTAATAAATCATTCGTCGAGGATCTGAATGCAGATTCATTGGATCTTACAGAGCTCATTATGACTTTTGAGGAGCGTTTCGGCTGCGAAATTTCCGAAGAAGAAGCTGAAAAGCTAAAAACTGTCGGAAGTGTAGTTGCTTATATTGAAAACCACCGCAATTCATAAGAATTTCTGAAATGACAACAATGAGTATTGTGGAGGCGCAGAGATAATTTTTTCTGTGTCCTCCTTCACTTTAAGATGGAGCGCCCTCTTCAAAAAACCACAACCCAACAAAGTTAAATCTGTGGAGCCTGTAATGCGTTGAATTAGTTTTGCATTTTTAGCTTGGAATCTGCTTGAGCGCTGCAGATCGATAAGGTTCGGGGAGCCGCAAGGCAATCTCATTCGCTTTATTCAAATCGCCCTTATCGATTAAATATTAGACTTCTTTCAAAACTCCCTAGTCAACTCTAAATTGTGAATTCCTGCGATCAAATTGAATCGCAAACCAAATCTCTTTCTTCGATTCCTATATCTGTCACTTATAATTTTAAATCTTTTTAAACTCCCTATCACATTCTCGTTCACAACCCTTTCAGAAGATATTTCTCTATTTTGTTTTTTCTCTTCTACTGTTAGAGGCTTCTTCTTACTGGATTTTTTTGGAAGCCTTGAATTGCTCTGTAATTTCTTTATTCCTGTGTATCCACTGTCCGTTATTCCACAACGATCTTTTGTCCACCGTACTCTGCTTTCTTTAAACAATTTAAAGTCGTGCTTCTTCCCATTACTAAAATTTGTACAAATTACTTTTTTTGTTCTCTTATCCACAACAATCTGGCTCTTTATTGTATGTCTTTTCTTCTTACCTGAATAAAAATGTTTCTGCTTATTGTTCCGATTTTTTATTTTCTGCTTTTGTCTGACTTTTTTTTAGGGCGTTCTATTGGCGTTTCAGATGCATCTATAAGCAGAACTTCATATTCCATATCACTTTTTAAAAGAGCTTTACGCCCTGGCAAAGCAAATGCGGGGTCTTTAATCAAAGTGTTCTCTACCCAGCGTACAATTTTGTATGCCACGCTTTCACTTACTCCATAGCTTGTTGCTATATGAAAATAAGTCCTATATTCTCTAATGTATTCTAGAGCCATAAGCAGCCGATCTTCAATCGATAACCTACTCTTACGTCCACCTCGAGTTTTTTTCTTCTGATCCGCTTCCCTTAAAATCTCGACCATTTTTTTAAACGTACTTTTTTTAACCCCTGTTAATCTGCGAAATTGTTCATCTGAGAATTCTTCTATTTGATCGTATTTCATTGATACCTCCACAAAGGCATCATATATACATTAAATTTTTTCAAAACGCTAGTTTTGAAAGAAGTCTATTGAATACATAACAAATAGACCTTCTCTTGACGTTTAGGAAAACGTTCAGTAATAAGCCGATCAATTTCACCTTTATTTAAACGGGCTTTGATAAGATCTTCAAACGTTTTTCGCGGTCTATGAGCTCTTACAACTGAACCGCCCTCTTTTTGTTTTATCTCTTTAAGAACTGAATTCTTAAGCACTTTACTTGGTATTAGTGAAGCTACCCTTTTAGCCGAATTAAATTCAGGTAACATCAATTGCTTTAGGATGTTTCGCTTGTCTTAAAGGAAAAAGATATGAAACCAGATGGATGCTCAAAAGGCTCAATATAAAGCCGGGTATCATTGCGGGAACTGCATAAGGGATGATGAAAAAATTGACCGAATCCCATATGGCAGCAACAAACCCTCCAACTAAGATTCCGGCAATGGCTCCATATTTATTGGCTTTTTTAGAATATAAGGAAACTAACATCAAAGGGCCAAAAGCGCACCCCAAGCCACTCCATGCATATTGTACCGCGGCTAAAATCGTCGTATTCTTCTGATAAGCTAGTAATAAAGAAATAACAGAAGCGATAACTACACCGCAGCGCGATACTGTGAGCAATCGTTTGGGAGAAGCGGTGCGATGCAGGAGATGTTTATAAATATCTTCACTGAGCACTGAGGCGCAGACAAGGATTTGGGAATCCATTGTTGACATGCTTGCGGCTAATATCCCGCAAAGGACAAATCCCGCGGCAAGCGGATGAAATAGTTCTTTAACCATTTCAATAAAAACCAGCTCGGGCGTATCAAGAGATCCATTAAAAAAACCGATTCCAACGATTCCAACAAAGGCGGCACCACCCAATGAAAGCAGCATCCAACCCATGCCTAGATATTTAGCTTTAGTCATATCGGATGGTTTCTTAATTCCTAAGAATTTGGTTACGATATGGGGCTGCCCAAAATAACCTAATCCCCATCCAAACACAAGAAAGAGGGCAGTAAAGATCGATTCCAGCGAGTAATTGTTAAAAAGTGCAAAGGATATTTCCTGTTCATGTGCGATTGAAAGGATGGTATCAAATCCTCCTGGCACTTGATAAAAAGCAATAAAGGGAACCAAGATAATCATGAACATCAAAAATAAGGCTTGAAAAAGATCTGTCCACGCGACGGTTATATACCCGCCAGAAAAGGTGTAGATCAAAACAACGCTGGATGCGATGCCTAAGCCAAGATAGTAATTAATTCCAAAGATTGATTCAAACAGCAATCCCATTGCAATTAGTCCAGCCGCAAGATAACAAAAAAGAAAGATGAGGCACATGATGGCTGTGATACTTCGAATAATTCCTGTATTATCTTTAAAGTGCTTTTCGAAAAAGGTGGATAATGTATAACTATTTAATTTTTCGGTTGCATTGCGAAGTTTTTCCGCAACAAATTGCCAGTTCATGTACATGCCTAGAAGCAAACCAAATGCAATCCACGTCTGTGAAAATCCTCGAGTCATAATGGCGGCAGGAAAGGCCATGAATAACCAAGAACTCATATCACTGGCATGTGCAGACAAGGCAACTACCCAAAAATTAAGGGAACGGCTGCCAACAATAAAGTCGGAATCGGAGGTTGATTTTCTATAGGAAAAATAGCCTATAGCCAACAGGACTGCAAAGTAAGTCAAAAAGGCAATAAAAATTTGTATGTTCATTTTGAAAAAAAATCTTAGGTTTACTATTTATTTTCAATAAAACGGTTCCAAAAGTCAAGTTCAAATACCAATCAAATGCGCATCCTTTTTTCTTGCAGGTTGTTTCTAACATAAAGTACAATCAGCGGTTATGAAAAAACAAAACACATGATATTGTTATGAAAAAAGCACCTGTAGTCATTATCGGTTCGGGTCCTGCTGGATATACCGCAGCTCTTTATGCTGCACGCGCTAACTTAGCGCCTGTGCTTTATGAAGGGTTCTTTTCAGGTCCGGCGGGAGGACAATTAATGACGACGACTGAAGTCGAGAACTATCCCGGATTTCCTGATGGAATAACCGGTCCTGAATTGATGGATAATTTTCGCAAACAAGCGCAGCGCTTTGGAACGCATGTGCTGACCGAAGATGTTGAAACCGTTGATTTTCAAAAACATCCATTTACTATCCATGGAAAACAACATTCGATGCAAGCCGATTCGGTCATCATCGCGACGGGAGCTACGGCAAATCGGCTCTCTATTCCAGGTGCGAATGATGGTGAATTTTGGCAAAGGGGAGTGACCGCTTGTGCTGTCTGTGATGGCGCCATGCCGATCTTCCGCAATAAGCCGCTTTATGTCATTGGAGGAGGGGATTCGGCTGTAGAAGAAGCGACGTTTCTTACAAAATTTGGAAGCAAGGTTTACATTGTGCATCGGCGCGATAAGCTAAGAGCTTCCAAAATTATGCAAAAGCGCGCCTTGGAACATCCTAAGATCGAAATTTTATGGGATAGCGAAGTGGTTAAGGTGGAAGGGGATTCGGTCGTGAGAAGTGTAACGGTTAAAAATCTTAAAAGCGGACAAGAGGCTCAATTTCCGGCAGGAGGCCTTTTTTTTGCTGTGGGACACACTCCTAACACAGCCTTTCTTAAAGGACAAATTGAATTGCACGACAGCGGCTATGTTAAAGTTGTTCCTGGAACATGCCGCACAAGCGTCGATCTTGTTTTCGCTGCAGGGGATGTGCATGATCATGTTTATCGGCAAGCGATAACAGCTGCTGGCAGCGGATGTATGGCTTCTATTGAAGCGGAACGGGAATTGTCTGCTAGAGGACTTGTCGGCTAATGATTAAACAACTTGTTTATTTTTTTATCTTTTTAACCGCTTCAGCGGCTCAAGCGACTGAGCTAGCTCCATGGTATAGCCGTTATCTTGAATTACAGCCGAAGGCAACCGCTCTTTATCAGGCCTACCGGACAATTGATACTGTGGATGGTTTTAAAAAGCGTGGTTCCAATGATCTTTTTTTATTTTTAAGCTTAGCAGGCGCTTATAGCATCTATAGTATTGAGTTTGAATCGACTTTTGCAAATACAAGACATCGCAATTTCGGCCCGGCGGATTTAAGGTTGACGGGGCGCTATCAGTGGCTGGATGACACAATTGATGACCCTGTTAGTCTTGTTACAAGTCTTACAGCGATGCAGGTTTTTACACTTGCCCGCAATGATATCAGCAGTTGGTTTTATCATGGAGGCATTCAGTTTGAGTTTGATGTTTCGGTCGGGAAGGAACTAGTTTGTGAGCAGTTTTGGGTTTCGCGGCTTTGGGCTGTGGGCGGCATCGGCGTAGCAGATATAGGCTCTCCCTGGTTAAGATGTAACATTGCTTGGGATCACAATTGGTGGGATGCGCATCAGGTTAATATTTTTGTCAATACGGTGCGGGGATTGGGTGGAGAGGGGCTTCATTTGCATCGCCATTTTCATGGATATGGTCCCATCCATTATCAATCAGTCGATGCGGGCATCGAATATGATTATCAATTTGAGTGTGGCGCTGTAGTTGGAATAAGCTATATACGGCGTCTTTACGCTCTGAATTGCCCTCGCTGTGTCAATATGGGCAGCATGAGTCTTCTATTTCCTTTCGGCCTATAAACATTCTCTGGTTGCATAATTCTCCACTGAGATCACTGAATGTTTATGTAAAATTAAAACGCAGAGGTGGGGAGGCGGGGAGACGCAGAGGAAGGGAATAGAGGGAAATAAAAACAGGATAATTAGGATTGCCTGCGGCAGGGATGAGATAATGTATCCATTTCTCTAGAAAATTGGGTACACTAAATACACTATAAAATCACCCATTTCCTCTGCGTCTCCCCGCCTCCCCACCTCTGCGTTTTAATTTTATATAAATATTCAGTGGTGAAGTCTATTCTTTAAACGAATAGCCTAGGAGACCCAGATGGCTACGGCTGTGGCATAAATCTTGCTGTGCGAAATGCTCACTAAAATTGTAGGGGTATGAAAAGAATCATTGACTCGAGCAGAACACACCACCACCGGTTTTCCATCGCCATTGCTCTGTATCTCAATGTCAAGCCAGCCGACAGAAGAGCTAATACCGGCACCCAAAGCCTTCACAATGGCTTCCTTAGCTGCAAAACGGCCTGCATAATGACGTTCCGCATCACGGAAATTATTGCAATATTCCTGTTCGGCCGGAGTAAAAATTCGATTCAAAAAACGGCTTCCATACCGTTTAATGCTTGAGGCGATCCGTTCGATCTCAATAATATCATTTCCAAGTCCGATCACCATAATCGATCATTAAATAGCAAAGTAGTTTTTGTGGCTGTTTTCCAAATCGGCAACAGTTTGTTCAAGCTCTTGTGCATTCATGATGCCATTTTCAACAGCATTGCAGAAGATCATCCGCCCTGAGGATGTATGCTTGACAGATAAAACTTGAGATTTAATTGTTTCGCCAATGTATTCAGCACCCCCATTGACGACAACCATCGTTCCATCTTCCAAATAGCCTACTCCTTGACGAGGTTCTTTGCCATAACGTTGAATTTTAATTGAAAGAATTTCGCCGGACTGTGTCAAAGGTTTTAAGGCATTCGCTAATAACTGGATATTAATGATTCTCACGCCTTCCATTTGAACTTGCTGGATGCGGCTCATGTCAGCCGTAATAATATTAGCGTCGAGGAGACGGGCTAAGCGGGCTAACTTGCCTTGCACATCTTTGATTTCGGGAAAATCATTTTCTGCAAAACGGAGCTCAAGGTAGGGGAAGCTTTCCAACTTCTTTAAGGATTCGAGCGAGCGGCGCGCTTTGATTTTTTGTTGTTCATCGTTGCTATCGATGAGGCTGTTTAATTCTTTGACAAGGAAGCGGGGTATGATCAGGGTATTATCTAAAAGGCCGGATGATGCTAAGTCAAGGATACGGGAATCTGTTAAACTTGATAAGTCAAGCAGGCTATCTTTTTTCTTTTGATTGGTGCGTTTAAATTTAATGAATGGAATGCTGATTTGAATTTCATCAGATGCACGTAGCGCCAAAATCATTCCAAGATATGTCGTAAATAAAAAGATGGCGATGCGGAGCAGGTTGGTCGTTTGGGGCACAATCATGATAGTGGAGACATCGATGACTGTTTTAAAAATCAATAAGAGCATTTCACCCATCAGATAGCCGCAAAAGAGGCCGAGCAAAGCGATATTGAATGTTCGCAAATTATAGCTCTTGCATAAGTTGTCTGCTCCAATTAACAAGAGGCCAAATGCAGCTCCGGCAAGAGTGCCGAAGATCACATTAGCGAGTGTGAATCCTGAAGACAAAGCTGTAGTTGTATAGGTGGTAAGAAATAAGATGCACAGGAGCATGAAGAAAAATCGTACAAAAGAAAGAGAAGTTTTCATAACTGATTATCCTTAATTCCTTAACTTAAAATTCATTGTTGAAAAACGCCCTCTTGCTATCGCGTTGATAATGCTCATGTCTTAGGCGTTCTGATCTACTCATTCAGCACTTGTTTATAATGGAGCGTTCTGATTTTTGTCCATCGAAGAAATGTAAAGCGTGAATTTTTTTCTTGCATGATTTGCTTTGACTTAAATAGACTCTCAGCAGGTTGATTTCAAGCTTTGAAAAAACGTTTATATAGGGGATATATGTTTAAGTTAAAACACGCTGCGCTCATCTACATCTCTGGGACAATCTGGTTAGCCGTCGGCCTTATGCTGCTGAGCATAAGCATTAATTTATTTGCTGAAAGTTTTCAACTTCCTTCGGAAGCGGCCCACACCTTGTTGCCTTTAGCTTCTTTATTGGCGCCTTATAGCGGCGGCATTCAAATTGCTCTGTTTCTCCTGATAGCTTTTGGAATTGTCCTTGGCTATTTTAAAGGCAAATTCGTTCTTGAAAAATCAGCTCTCAAAGGTGTTGAAAGGATTTGTGCGTTTCCAAATCCAACACCTTTAAACCGCATTTATAGTGCGAAATATTATATATTGCTCATACTGATGATTGGTTTAGGAGTATCTATCAAATATTTTGGACTTTCCCGTGATATCAGAGGTTTTGTTGATATGGCTATTGGCATTGCGCTTCTGACAGGCTCCTTAGTTTATTATCGGCAAGCGGCTCTTCTTAATGCGCCTCATAAACGAAAAGGTTAGAAAATGCTATTTCAGCAATCTTTGCTGGCATTTTATATTTGAAAAGTGTAAACTTTCCTTATTAATGACCGCATCGAATTGATGCGGTCCAACTTTAAAAATTGTAAGGGAATGAGTCATGTTTGAGTGGTTGTGGGTTTCTGATATCTGTAAAAATTGCAGTAATTCTTTAGTTCTCTCCATTATTCCCTTCCAGCAATGCAATGCAAATTGCAATGTACACTATTAATTTTTTTTGAATTCCACAGACCCGGCTCATCTCAGCTTATTGAAAGATATTAAGCCGAGTGCGTAAAACGAGTTATACTTTAAAGTTAGTAAATATTTATTATTTTTGAGGAGTTTATGCCCTTTGATTTAAAAATTTCGGACCTTTGCGATTATGTATTATTAGCTTCATGTTGCTTTATTTTAATCGGGAGCATCCTTATATCTTTCAAGATGCGTTTTGTGCAGTTGCGCCTTTTTCCCTTGTTGATAAAGAATTTTTTTAACTCTTTTAAAGATCATTCTCGTCAGGAGCAAAGTAATACGATTCTTCCTTATAAAGCTTTGCTTACCGCCATGTCCACTACGGTTGGAATCGGGACAATCGTTGCCCCGGTCATTGCCATTCGGTTGGGCGGTCCTGGCGCGCTTTTGGGATTCATCCTCACCGCGCTTTTTGGAAGTGCCGCTACTTTTACAGAAGTTAACTTATGCATGACGCATCGCAAAAGGCTGCCTGACGGAACAATTTTAGGTGGTCCCATGCAATATATTAAAAAATTGTTATCGCCTGCCGCTGCAAAGTGGTATGCCTTAGGCTGCACTTTGTTAATGATGGCGTGGTCGGGTGCGCAAGCTAATCAAATCGCGGCCATTTTAAATTCTCCTTTTCTAGGCGATTATCGTGTGCCGACTTTTGTGTCTGGCGGGATTATTATTTGTGGAGTTTTGATGACTTTAGCCGGCGGCATCCGTCGATTAGGCTCCTTGTCTGTGAAGCTAGTCCCTTTGATGTTCACCTTATATGTTGGTTCCTGTCTATTTATCATCGGATCAAATTATGATAAATTATCGGGAATTGTGAATGATGTATTTTATTCTGCTTTTTCTCCTTATGCCATGGCGACCGGCACATTGATAGGCGGGCTGGTCGGTTCGATGCGCTGGGGAATTTTCAAAGGAATTCAAGCAACTGAAGCCGGGGTGGGCACGCAAACGATTCCCCATTCGATGGCAGAAACGGATGATCCGGTTGCACAAGGAACTTTGGCTATGTTATCTACGTATACGGCTGGATTTGTCGCGGTTCTTTCGGGTATTGTGGCATTGATTACAGAATCGTGGCAGGATCCTGATTTACCGATTGGCATTAGCATGGTGGTTGCCTCGTTCAAGGAATATTTTTCTTTTGCAGGAATTATTATGGTTGCCATCAGCACATTTCTTTTTGCTTTTGGCACAATTGTGGGTAATTCCTATAACGGAAGTTATTGCTTTAGCTATCTTTCGAAAGGGAAGGGGATTTGGTATTATTTTATTGCGTCTGCAGTCATTATCTTTTTGGGGGCTGTTTCAGAAGTGACATTGGTCTGGTCTTTAAGCGATCTTGTGCTGGCTTCCATTGTTCTTCCCCATATGGCAGCCTTATTGATCCATGTGTTTAAAAAGCCAGTTGAGGTTTTATCGCCTGCCTAATTGCGGTCGCCGAAGGCGGTTTTTTTGAAGTGCGGCGACTTGTCCGCCGTTTTGTTTCAGCATCGCCTTGGCGATGCTTCCCCCTTTGCGTTTAATCTTGCATAGCATACCAAATATTATCCTGCGCCGAAGGCGATCTTATTATCCTGTTTTGCCTTGTTATTTTCTATTTATGGTAAGGGGAGCCTTTGATAATTTCAAAGGCACGATAAATTTGTTCAATCAGCATCAACCGGATCATTTGATGGGTGAAAGTAAGTTTGGAAAGGCTAATCAAAGGATAAATATTTTTGATTTCTAGCGGAAGCCCTTCAGCCCCTCCGATCACAAATGTCAGCCGCGATCCTCCCTCTTCCAGCTTTTTCATTGTGAAGGATGAAAATTGTTCGCTGGTCATCAATTTTCCAGTAGAATCTAAACACACGATTGCGGGTTCTTTAGCAAGGGCAGCCGTTAATTGCAGATCATCTTTGACAAAGACAAACTCGATCTGAACTTGGTTTTTTAATCGTTGCAAATAAATAGCTATCGCATTCTCAAGCCAAGGTTCTTTAGTTTTGCCAACGCCTAAAATTTTTATTTTAAGCATACCTGTCTAAGGTGCAAATTGGCTAGTTGATTGCTCTGCCACTTGCTGCAGCTGCTGAAGCTGCTCCTGCTGGGCGGCGATATGGCTCTCCAACTTATTTATTTTTTGATTGGCGTGCGACATCATTTGCTCGAGATTTCGAGCACTGCTTTGCTCTTGTATATAATTAAAGCGTGCTAAACGCAAATCTTTTTCCAATGCTTCACGGCGCGTTTTTTCAGCCTTTAAAGCGGCTTCCAGGGTGTTAAGTTGATTGGAAGTGGTTTCGGCCGTGAGTTTATATTCTTCCAGGGATCTCTTCACAGGGTCGGTTTCCAGTGCTTCACGTCGATCCCGTTCACTTTTCAAATCCTCTTGAAACCGTACGATTTGGTTTAAAGCTTCGTCAGCAAGTTTTCGCGCTAAGGCAGCTTCATTTTGGAATGCTTCGGCCTTCTGCCGGTATTCATCAGCCAATGTTTGGTAGTCTTCGGCAGAAGCTTGGCGCGCTAAAGATTCAACTAATTCCATCTGGGTTTGTTGTAAATCAGCTTTTAGTTGCGCAGACAGTTGCGCATAGAGTTGCCTGTGATCCTGTTCGAAAAGGTAGTCTTGCTCCATCATGGAAATTTTATTAAGGTGAGGTTGTAGTTCATTGGCATGCTCTTCAAGCAATGAATTAAAATAATCCAGCCACTCATTTTTTTCTGTCTCATGCAACTTATTTAAGATTTCGATATGGCTGGTTTTGGCAAACAGCTCATTTTTATGCGCGGTCAAACTCTCTTCAAGCTTGTTAATATGGTGTTTGGCATCTTCCAATAAGAGTTCGACGTACAAAGAGTGCTCTTGTAAATTTTCAATTTCAGCACTTTGATTTTTCAGGGCATCTGTACGGTGGCTTAAATTTTCTTCAAGATCTCCAATATGCTTTTTAGCGTCTTCGAGAAGAAATTCTACATATAGAGAATGCTCTTGCAGATCGTCGAGCTGATTGCTTTTATCTGCCGCCTCGTTTTTATGGATGTTTAAATTCTCTTCCAGGGTGGCAATATGCAGGTTGGCATCATCCAGCATAACTTCCAGGAAAAGTGATTCTTGCTCAAGGAGTTCCAAATTTTTATTTGTTGAAGCAAGCCCTTTTTGATTTGTTTCATTTGTGGATTCAAGATCACTAATTTGCTTATTAGCCGTTTCAAGCAACTGTGCAACATATAAGGCATGTTCCTGCAAGTCTGCGAGTTGGGAGATCTTTGAAGAGAGGTGATCCTGATGTGCATCGACGGCTACTTCAAGTTGATTGATATAGGCCATTGCCTCATCTAGTAAAACCTGGGTATGGAAAGAATATTGCAATTCTTCCTTTAATTCTTCAGTTAATTGAGAAAGCTTGGAGCTTAGCTGTAAATAAGAATCGGTATGACGTTGTTCCAGTGTTTGTATTTGCGCTTTTGTTTCGCGTAGAATTTGTTGATAGGCCTTTAAATCTTCGTCAAGAGCAAGAGCCTTATTTTGAGAATCATCAAGCAATGTTTGCAAAATGGTGGTCTTTTCAAGATGGGCATGTTCTTGAGCGACAGCTTTTTCTTTTAAAAGAGACAATTGATTGTCTAACTCATGGTTATTTGTTTGGTGGATTTGGATGTGATGTTCAGCCTCATCCAGATAGCTCAATAGATTTCCTATCGTTTGATTGGATGAAGCGGATTGAGCCGCTGCCTGAATTTGATGTTGAGCGAAAAGGGTGTCCAATTCATCAAGGGCTTTTTCGATAATTTCAGCATGCTGCTGTCCTGATTCATGATGGCTGAGCATGATTAAAAATTGCCGCTCCAGCCTCTGAGTGCGACTTTGTTCTTGCTCTAAGGCTGTTTGCAATTCGTTCAAACGCTCGGTGAGTTCCGCCTTGATGTCGCCATTGACGGTCAAAAGTAAAGCCAGTTCTATCTTGCGTGCTTCCGCATCGGCTTTGGCAATTTGAGAATCGGAAGAAAGTGTTTCCTGCTTGTTATGGCTTTCTTTTAGACTATTTTCTAATTGAGCGATCTCTTTTTTCAAATGGCCTTGCATACCGGTGTAGAGATCGGAAAGCCATTTTGTTTCCTCTTGCAAATCTTGGAATTTTTTTCTTTGCTGCTGCTCTTCTGAAAGCGCTTCTGTCAGTGATTTCAACTGCTGATCGGTCGTTTGCTGCACGGTCACATAGTGATCGCTGTGGCTTAAAATTTCATCATACAGCGCCAAGATATTAAACTTGAGTTGATTCAAATCTGCATTTCTTTGGGTGAGTTGCGAATCTTGTTCGGTTGCAATGGTATCAAGGCGTCCGATGGTTTGGTGTTTTTCTTGAAGTTCTCCCTCAAGGGTTTGGAGGGTTTCAGCATGCTGTTGAAGTTTTTGCAAAAGTTCGTTTTTTTCCGACGCTGCAGTTTCCCTAAATTCTCCGATCTGCTTCTTAAAGTTCGCAATCAAATGATCTTTAGCCGCACGTTGCTTTTCAACCATCGTTGTTAAAGCATCTTTGATCGTATCCATCTCGGACATTTTTTTTCTAACACCCTGCAAATCAGAGTTCAAATTTTTATTGTGTTCGATCAACCGGTTCAGCTCCACTTCTTTAACCCCGAGTTGACTGGTCAAATCAGCAATTTTCGCTTGGTCGGCGGGATCGCCTTTTTTAAATAACTGCGGCTTAAGCTCGTGTAGTTTTTGCGTTACATCTCTAAGTTCTTCCCGCAGAGCTTTAATTTTTTCAGTTTGAAGATGACTTTGATTCCGTAAAATGCGTATCTGATAGCTTTCAAAACTTTCCGGTTGCGACTGATTGAGGGGGTGCACGGCAGGTGTATTCTGCGCATTTTGTGGGATAATCAATGGAGTTTTGCCCTCATTGTTTGCACTCCACAGGGTTGACGGCACACAGGCTTTAAAACCTAAAGTGAGTAAAAAAAGAGAGGGTATGATGCATCGTGCAATTTTTGCTTGCGAAGCAATGCAATGATGATACAAATCGGTCATCTTCGTCGGGCCTCCATTATATTTAAGTCTCATAATCGCTCTCTTTATCTTTGATTTCTTAACGAGGCATACTGGGAAAAAAATAAAAATACAACTAATTTTTTCTTTTCACATTTCTTTTTTCGTATTAGAGTAATCTTCTTGAAGCAAGGTGAGTAAAACATGGCCGAACGACAACGCTATACTAATCGATTGATCAATGAAAAATCTCCATATCTTCTGCAGCACGCGCATAATCCTGTGGATTGGTATCCGTGGGGCGAAGAGGCTTTTCGAGCGGCCAAGGAACAAGATAAACCGATCTTCCTTTCTGTAGGGTATGCCACCTGCCATTGGTGTCATGTCATGGAAAGGGAATCGTTTGAGGATGCTGAAGTGGCCCGCCTGATGAATGATGTCTTCATTAATATTAAAGTCGATAGAGAAGAATTGCCGCATGTTGATAGCCTTTATATGGAATTCGCCCAAAGCATGATGGCTGGAGCTGCCGGCTGGCCGCTCAATGTCATCTTAACGTCCGAATTACAACCTTTTTTTGCTGCCACATATCTTCCTCCTCAAGCTAGCCATGGCATGATGGGATTGACCGAACTCGTCCAACGCATCAATGAAGTATGGAATGGAGAGGAAAGAGAAAGGATCTTAGCACAAGCCGCTAAAATTGTCGAAGTCTTTGCAGAAAGCGTGCATGTGCAGGGAAATGAAATGCCTGAAAAAGAACAGATCGATGATACTGCCGAGTTGTTGTTTAAGATGTCAGATCCAGTCTATGGAGGGATGAAAGGGATGCCGAAATTCCCCATCGGCTATCAAGCAAACCTCATGATGCAATACTCAGCTACAACTAAAGATAGCCGTGCCCTATTTATGGTAGAACGTACATTGGATATGATGCAGCGAGGGGGAATCTACGACCATTTAGGCGGCGGCTTTTCCCGTTATAGCGTTGATAAAAAATGGATGATCCCTCATTTCGAAAAGATGCTCTACGATAATGCCCTACTGATTTTTAGCTATTTAGAAGCTTGGCAAATCACTAAAAAGAATTTTTATAGGCAGGTTTGCGAGGAGATCATCGATTACATTTTGCGCGACATGGTGCATCCGGAAGGGGGATTCTACTCTGCTGAAGATGCCGACTCAGAGGGGCATGAAGGGCGATTTTATACGTGGACGTTGGAAGAGATTCAAAGCCTCCTCGGCAAAGAGGAGAGCAACTTGTTCTGTGAATTTTACGATGTTTTAAGTGAAGGGAACTTCGAAGGGCGCAATATTTTGCATACGGAACAGCGGCTTGAAGAGTTCGCAGAGCAACGGGGACTCGATGCAGGGGATTTGGCTATCCGCTTTCATATGCAGCGGCAAATTCTTTGGAAAGCCCGTGAAACACGCCCCCATCCTTTTAAGGATGATAAGATTTTGAGTTCATGGAATGGGCTGATGATTTTTAGCCTTGCCAATGCAGGGTGTGCGTTTGGAAAACAAGAATATATCAACGCCGCTGTCAAAGCGGCCACGTTTATTCGTGAAAAGATGTGGAAAAATGGGCAGCTTTATCGTCGTTGGCGCGATGGGGATGCTTTTTTCAATGCCGGCTTGGATGAATATGCCTTTTTAATCAAAGGTCTTATCAGCTTATTCGAAGCTGATTGCGGGACAGAATGGCTTCAATGGGCTCTTGAAATGACAAAAATCCTTAATGATAAATTCAAAGTTGAAGATGGCGCCTATTTTCAAACCGATGAACAAGAGAAAAATATCATTCTTCGTAAAACCCAGTTTTCAGATGGGGCAGAGCCTTCGGGCAATGCTGTTCATGCCGAAAATCTACTCCGTCTTTATGCAATTACGATGGATCCTCAATACCTAGACCTAGCGGAAGATATCTTCCGTGCCGTTAAAAAGTTTCTTGATAATTACTCTCCTGGCTATTGCTATCATATCATGAATTTAAATCGCTATTTCAACCACTCAGCTCCCACCCTGGCTATAGCGCTTAATAAAAAAGAGGAGCATCGCGAAGCTATAAAAAGAGCCATATTCTTTCAGTTTATCCCCCATAAAAGCATTGTTTGGAGGCGTGCAAACGATGAAAATCTCTTTAAAATCGCTCCGGCCCTGCGAGAACAGGTTCCTTTACACGATCAAACGGCCCTTTATCTTTGTCGAAAGGGAACCTGTGAAAAACCAGCGGAAGGTCTTAAAGAAATTTTGGATTCAATTCAGAAATTATAATTTTAACCCGATATTAACCTCTTTAATCTTCAATATTTTTTATAATTGATGATTAAAGAACTCTTGCTTGAGAAAAAAAAATAAATCGTCTATAGTAGGAGTTTCAACAAAATGCAAAAGCGCATGAATAAAGATCAACCCGTTCGCCAAATATTACAAGACATTCTTTCCCATCATAAATTTGAAGAATTAGAACCTTTTAAAAATAACAAATCTTGGGCTGGAATGGATGAAAGTGAAAGGCAATTGTTAGCCTCCCTATTTGTTCTTCAAGGGGAAAAGCAATTAAGCCAAGGCGATCAGAATGCTCCTAAAACATTTGATCTTGCTGTTAACGTAGCTCCTCAAGATTCCGATATTCTATATCGCATCGGCACTGCTTATGCAGTTGCTAATACAAGTTTACCTTGTTTGAAAAACGCTGAAAATGCGATGCGGCAAGCACTAAAATTACAGCCATCCCATTTTAATGCCACACTCGCCCTCGGCAATATTTACAGCGCCATCGGCATGCTGATGCACGAAAGCGAGAGTTTTAACCAAGCTAATGAGTATTTTGCAAAAGCCGAGCAAATCGCCTCTGAAAATCAACTTCTCAATGCTCCTCACCTCTATTCCCATTGGGGTGTGTGTTATTATTTTCAAGGAAAGCATTCTGGGGAAGCGGTGGATTTTCATAAAGCTTTGGAAAAATTTCGCACAGCCGCTGATGCTGGATTGCAAGATAAGTTTTTTTGGAATGCCTATGGAGATACCTTAGCTGAATTGGCCTGCCTCCTTGACAAAGAGGAGCTATTTTATACGGTGGTTGAACTTTATAGAAATGCCGTAAGGCAAGCGTTCGATTATTTTGATGGTTGGTTGAGTTTAGGATGCGCGTTTCAACGCCTTTATGATTTTTATGGCAACGAAGACCATTTCCATCAAGCCGCTGAATGTTTTAAAATGGCCTCTCAGTTAAATGAAAGCAATTCAGTCCTTTGGCTTAAATGGGCGCAATTACTCGCTGCAGCCGGAAAAAATAAACACGATTCCAAGTTAATTTCAACCGCATTTGAAAAATTTATCAAAGCGGATGCATGCGAACCCAATAGTGCCCTGATCTTAGGATTATGGGGAGAGGCGCTGCTGCTCTATGGGGCTCAATCGGAAAATGTTGAATTGTTGCGGGAAGCGCAGCAAAAGACATTCCGCAGCCTTGAACTTAATCCCGATTCGGCTGAAATATGGTATATCCATGGGTGCAGCTTTTATGAACTCGGACGCTATTTCAATCAAGAAGAGTATTATCATCAAGCCATCGATAAATTTCAATTTGGCTTATCGATCAAACAAAGCGAACCCCTTCTATGGTATGGACTCGCCATTGCTTATAATGCTATCGGAGACATGCGAAGCGATGCAAAGTGGCTTGAAAAAGCCTCCCAGCTCTTTTCGCGTGTAATTGAGTTCAAAGGGCATGGCTATCGGCCCATGTGGAATGACTGGGGTGTTACTTTGATGCGCTTGGCCGAAATTACAGATGAAAAATCTTATATTGAACAAGCAATTGATAAATTTGAACAGGTAATCCCTTGCGATGCTGATCGTTGGGATGATGAGGGGATCAATTTAGAGTGGTTATACAATTATGGATGTGCGCTTGATTTTTACGGAGACTTCACTGAAGAAACTGTCCATTATGAAAAAGCGATTCTAGCCTTATCAAAAGTTTTGCATGGCGATCCAAAATATACAAACGCCCGTTATAACCTCGCCTTGACCTACGCTCATCTTGGAGATTTGGCGAGAGATGTGGAGTGTTTTCATAAGTCTATCGAGCAATTTCAAATACTTTTATCTCAAGATAGCGAAGATGAAATGGGGTGGTGTTATTATGGTGTAACGATCATCCATTTAGCGCAATTAATCCAAGATCCCATTCATCCGGAGCAAAGTCAAAAGCTATATGAAATTGCTGAAAATAAATTGATGAGTGCGTTAGCCTTGGGAAGTACACAAGCCTTTTACAATTTGGCCTGTTTAAATTCATTACAAGGCAATCATCAAGCTTCATTGCATTATCTGGAGCGAGCTGAGGCTGCACGAGCCTTGCCGCCGGTGGATCAGATTCTTTATGATGAGTGGTTAGATAACGTCCGTTCAACCCATTCGTTTCGGTCGTTTGTCAATCAACTATCTGCTAAACATTATCCTGAAAACCTTTCCAACTAAGTATTTGGAATGTGGCGACATATTCACCACAGAGCCAGTGAGATCACTGAGAATGCTTGAGACAGGGAGGGATGGTTCCTAATCCAATACTTTGTAGCATTCCTAAGTTTGTTCGAGATTTCAAATCCCTAAAGAGCGTTAAACCTATGCACGCCAATTAATTCCTCTCAGTTTTCTCATATTTCTCAGTGATCTCACTTTCACTGGCTCAGTAGTTATTATGTCGCCGCACTCCAAAAAGCATACTTCGAGGCTTTTCTCTAAATTTATATAAACTTAACATTCCCATTATAATAATCTAACAAAATAGTGTTAAATTAGAAGCATAACACTAAAATATTGTAGTAAAATGAACTATGTCTTAACAGCAAATCATTACTTACAAATTGGCTTTCACATAGCGAAAGACAAATTTTGCGCTGCCACCGTCTTTACGGTCTCAAAAACTTGCGCAATTGCAGACAGCATCTTTCAAGCATCAAACATCACGCGTAACATTGAAAAATTCTATGACTGTAGTGGGTATAAAAGAGTAAAGCAATTTATAAAGCTTAACGACTCCTTTCGCACTGTTTGTGATAATACCTCATTGATATTGGGAACGGCAAGTTTAGTACAAGTTTGTACAAAGCTACATAATTCAATTAATACCATTGCCAATATAGCCAATATAACCAGTAATATCATTGGAACTGTTGGTGGAGTACTATCTGTTTTTAGCATTTTCCTTAATGCTAGCAATGCTTATAAAACTTATAAATTTTTAAAAGAGTACAATATTGCTGTTAGAACAACAGAAAATCCTTCAATCGACCTCCAATTTGGAAATCTAAAAAAATTCATTCTTGAATCTAAAGAAGGGCATTTAAAACGGCAATTTAGAACAGATGGCGCTGCCCTTAAGGTTCGGATTACACAGTTAAATGATACGGCAACTTCTGAAGAGAAGACAGAGCTTATTCAGAAGCTGCGAGGGCGCATTAAAGGAACATTTGTTAGGCATAATGTTGCTATTCTGGCCGATGTTATCAATATTACAGCCACGGGAATTCTTTTGACCGGTATCGCAACCCCAATAGGACTAGGGTTAAATTTCGGTGTCATCGCCATGTATTTAGGAATATTCGCAGAAAGTAAAATTTCCAACTATCGTTTTGAGACTGAGATGGGCCTTATAGCACGCACTCAAACCGATCCATTTAATCCTGAATCCAACATCCAGATCAAACTTTGCCATCGCGTCAAAGACTTTGGCAAATGGTTGTTTTGTTCCACTAATTATATCAAACAAGCACCCGCATCTTAATTAAAAATAACCACAGAGCCGGTGATCTCACTGGCTCTGTGGTGAATTATAATAGTGTGCACTTTTGTCAGGTTCTCCTATCACATCATAGAAGAGTGCTGCCTGTGCATAAAGCTGTCTCTTTTCCCACCAAAATATTTTTTGCAGCCAGCTGTGATGCATATCCTCCGGAAGCTGAAGCAGTTTATTTAATAACAACCATGAACGTGGAAATGGAGTTTCCAAAATGGCATTGAAATGGATGGAGGCGATCTCCTTGCTTTCAGTGGCATACAGAAGACATCCATATAAAAAATGCAGCACATTCGATTCTTGGCTAAGAAGTTCCAAAGGGTAACTATAGAGAAGGTCGTTGGCCTTGTCCCATTTCTTTTCTCCTAAAAAAGCCCACACGCGAAAACTATCAACCATGATTTTTCCTTCATCAGAAAAAGGGATCTTGCTCTCAACCAAACGTTGATACAATTGATGAACCTGTGAAAAGCGTTGGTTCAATGTGGCCTGAGTCAAGAAATAGAAGACGGCTCGCTCCACCTCCTTTTGATCGGCTTGAGGAGCCAATTTAAGTAAAGCTTCTGTGGCATTTTTCCACGAGGTTTCTGTCTGCAGGAGAAGGGTCTCGAGAAGTTGAAATGTCATCTTTCGTTGTTGCAAGATAGATGAGGGTCTCTCCAAAATCTCATTTAATAATTCGCGCGCTTTTTTAAAAGCCCCTATTTCAATTAAGGCATATAACGCATTGCTGATAAGAATAGGGGAGAGTGGTTTGATCTTTAGCAGATCGTGGATGACCTCTTCAAGGACGTAAGGTTTAACCAACCAGAAAGCCAATGCGATGCTTAACATTTGCTGAGTCAATGAATCGGAGAGCTCACTTTGCGGATCGTCTATAAAAAATGGCAGCGGTTCCCAGTGTTTTTTTAAGCTGGCAAAAAGTTTTTTTGTATTTGTTTCAGAAACGACGTGGGGTAAATGCCGCAGGGTAAGCAGCATGAACATGTATGCGGCCTTGCGATCGGAACGGGAGTTTTCATGCATGCGGTACAAGATTTGCTCTTCTAAAATAGGGAGAAGAGGGTGGCGTGGATAGCGGCGGTAGGCCAGTTCAAAACATTTGATCTCCTCATCAATATCATTCAACGCTTTATAGACTAAAGCCTTGCCTAAATATTCTAAAGGTGCTCCTGGTGTGCCGTGCAGCTTTTCGAATTCTTCTAGAGCCTGATCATAAAGACTTTCTGCTGTGGATTTATCGGAAGAATCCTTGGCTTGTTCCAAAAGGGTAATTCCTGCCCGAAACATCGCTTCACGCCCCTCCGTCCGGCCTGGGAATGAATAACCGATCCTGCGGTATTCGTTTAAGGCTGTAGCATAATCTTTATGTGCTAAAAAAGCATCTGGAAGGGCTAGGCAATTGACTAGAACGCTTTGGCTGCTGACATATACATTGAAATCATTTAAAACAAAGTCGTCATCACGCACTAAAATTCCAATGTGCGTTCCAAGCAATGGCATGTGGCTGATGTATGAAAATTGCAAAATATTGTTAAGATAAAAATAGATGTTATTTTCAAATTTTTCGATCTTCAAAGAATACCATTCACCCCGTTGTAGAAAAATTTCAGGTGAATTTAACACTTCCAAGGTTGAACGAAGCAGCTTCGTCGACGGATTTTGATCGCTGCCTAACCATAAACAGTAACCATCATTCAAATGCGCTCGCTCGGCGGCTTCAGGCACGCAAAGCAAAAATCCAATGCCATGAGAACTTTTATTCAATCGCACCCGCATCTCTAGTTTAATATTTGCATTAAACGAAGATTTCGAGATCATCAAACTAACCCAGTCAAAAATCTCCATGCCGCGAGTGATCGCCACATGTTCGGCAATCAACACGTTCTCCTGAAATTCCCAATCTGACTTGTTGTAGATATCAAGCGTTGCAATATGGAACCACTCGGCCCGTCCTTCGATGTAGTTTTCGATCTCCCGGATCAACTCATTCACTGAGTGGTAACGTTGATCAGAGGATGTAGAGAGGCATTTCATTGCGATCCGCGCTAATACGCGGGGCACTTCTCGATAAGGGGCAATTTCCAAAGGATCGTGCAAGGCTTCAAGATGCATCCTTTCCCTAAATTCTTTTAACGTGCCTCGTTTAAATGGATTGCGCAGTGTGAGTATTTGGTACAGCATGACGCCTAATGAATAGATATCGGTTTGTATGGTAGCCGGATTTCCCATAGCCCGCTCAGGCGCCATATAATTAACCGTTCCAACCACTTTGCCAAGGCGCGTTAGTTGATGAAGGGGATGGGATGAATACCGTTCGGCCTCCTCCTCAGATAAGGTTAACATGGAGGCCTCAGTACCATTTCCCATTAATTTGGCCAAACCCCAGTCTAAAATTAAAACTTCTCCAAATTGCCCTGCAATAATGTTCTCAGGTTTGATATCCCGATGCAGTACCCCTTTGGTGTGGGCATAAGCAATCGCTTGACAAATGCTCAGAAAAATCCGCATTAAAGCGGGGATGGAACCTCCAATATAATCTAAAGGTTTTCCCTTTTTTTCTTGCGCGCGTGTTTTATGCAGGATTTCTTTGAGTGTCTTCCCTTCTACAAAAGGCATGGTGTAATAAACTAGATTATCTTGGCCGTAGATCACATAAATGGGGATGATTGAAGGGTGGGTCAATTGGCTTGTGATGCGCGCTTCTTTTAAAAAGCGATTATGCATTTGCCGGTGTTCGACTAAATCGCTGCGGATCCGTTTAAGGGCAATTCTACGGCCGCAAGTGGTATCGTAGGCTAGAAATACTTCGCCCATTCCCCCTTTTCCGATGGCTTTAAGGATTTGATAGGGACCGATCGTAAATTGGATGCTTTCAGCCTCGGGTTGATGCCCCTGGATCAGCGTGGCGGAACCTGATAAAGAAGCATCGGACGAACTTTCTTGGGATTCCTGGCTAGGCAAGGATTTTTTTTTGTCCTGCTTAAAAGCATGACCGCAATAAGTGCAAAAGCTAGGCTTCTGTCCCTCCATCTTTTGAGAAAGGGAATAAGAAGCGTGGCAATGGGAACACGTTATTTTAATTTCGTTTGGCATTTTCATTAACTTGCAAGGATTTCCACAGTTTGCGTGCTTCATCGGAAGCATTTTGGATGTAGCAATTGCATCCAATTTCTTCATCGAAGTAAACGCCATTGCTGGTACTGTATGAGGCCACCATTTGATAAAAGAGGGCATTAATGCCATGTTCATCCCGTTCGGGCAAGGTATAACGAAAACCGCACATGAGTATTCTAAAATAGTTAGATTTCCAAGCGAGGGCAGCTAAGCGAAGGGCTTCTTCGATAGTTTGCGCTGAGATAACTGTTTCCGATTCTTTACCATCGATCCCTTGTTCAAACCAAGTGAAAGTATGTGGATTCAACCGCCTTAAAAATAAAGAGGCAGCATGTCCCTTAGGAGTTTGTATAAATGCCACATGGATCAAATCTTTGATGCCATCCATTTTATCGACTCACTGTTTCTTTTTTAATGATATAGCCAATCGATTGATCATTATCCCAGACAGCTTGATCTTCCATTTTAATTCCATTAGCTGCAAACCATCCTTTAGGCATTTCAAGCGCAAAAGAGACGCTAAAAGAAGAGGTGATGCTTTTTTTGCGGAAAAAGTTTTTACTGTGATTATCGGGATAAGCTTGCAACTCATGAATTTCTCTAATGATTTTATTCTCGTCAAGGAAGGCTAAAGAAAGATCTATTAATACATTATACATCCAAATAGAGACCCGCTGGGGTTTCGAGTAAGTAAAAGTCATGCCATGGTTAGGAAGCAACGCGCTTCTTCCCATGAGTCCTATCTCTTTTGCTTCAGGTGTTATGGCATGTTCTAACACCATCTGGATTGCTTCAGCTTGAGTGTCATAAGGAATGAATGACCAAAATATTAACCACAACACGATTATTTTCATGAGCAGACTATACCTTAACCTCTGTTTTTGGTTATCCTATTTTTCTTATCATTTAATTCTGTGATTAAATTTCCCCTCTCAATTTTCTCATATTTTCTCGGTGATCTCACTGGCTCGGTGGTTATTTTTATCGATTTGAATTGCCTTGATTTTTGACCTATGCATACCATATAAATAATTCCATTATAAAGAGAATTAAATGACTTCTACGACGAAAAATAAACAACATTTACGAGTAGCCATCATCACTCAAGCCCGAATGGGATCAACACGTCTTCCAGGCAAGCACCTTCTAGAAATCATGGGCAAACCGCTGTTTACCTATTTCATAGGAAGGCTGCAAAAAATTAAGCTGGCTGATGCTATCATTTTGGCAACAACGTTGAAACCTCAGGATGATATCCTCGTCGAACTGGCCCAAATCCTCAAAATAGCCTGCTTTAGAGGCAGTGAAGATGATGTTCTCGATCGTTTCTTTCACGCTGTCCAAGCTTATAAAGTTGATGTCATCGTACGTATTAGTGCTGATTGCCCTTTAATCGATCCTCAACTCGTCGATCAAGGGATTGCGTTTTTTTTAGACAATTACCCTCGCTTCGATTATGTCTCCAATTGTTTGGAAAGAACATATCCCCGCGGCATGGATTTCGAGATCTTTTCCACGTCATCTTTTAACAAGGTTGCAGCTGAAGCTGTTCAACAGGAAGAAAGAGAACATGTGACTCCCTATTATTATCGTCATCCAGACCTTTTTCAGCTCAAAAATTTGAAGGAACCTCACGACCATTCCGATTACCGTTGGACGGTTGATACTCCCGAGGATTTTAAACTGATTTCAACGATTCTTGAAAAGATCTATCCAAAAAATCCCGACTTCACATTGAATGATCTTTTAAAGCTGTGCGGTAAATATCCAGAATGGCGTCAAATAAATGCCCACATCAAACAAAAACAAATAACTGAACAGTAGTAGTCATGTCAAAAGAACCGTTATTGTCATTTGAGTGTGTAAGACCAATTGAAAGTCATGCCAAATTAATCATGCAGTGGCGGAACGATCCCGAATCTCTTCGGCAATCCTTCCACTCCACCCCAAAAAATCTAGAGACCTTTTATCCTGAATTTCTACGAGACTATTTTTTATTCCCTGACATTCCACCGTTGTTTGCGATCCATTCAGATGAAAAAATTGCCTTTCTCCGTTTTCGTCCCATTCCGAATCCTACGGGATCCTATCGCCGTTGCTGTGATATTTCTATCATTGTCGCCCCTGAATATCGAGGTAGGGGATTGGGGACAGCGATTTTGGAGCAGGTTAAACGGTGGCTTGCACAGCAACAGATCGATGATCTTTACGCCGAAGTAAAAAAAGACAATACGATTTCACAAAAAGTATTCGAACATGCCAAATTCATTAAATTGCACGATGATATTAAAATGGTCGAGGATACGGGAGAGAGCTGTCCAATCTGCCGCTATTTTGCCGAACTCAGCCCCGAAGATTTGATCAAAGAGCATGTATTTATTATTGCGGAAGCAGGCTCGAATTGGCGGATGGGGACACCGGAACATGATCTTATCATGGCCAAAACCTTGATCGTAGAAGCCGCCGAAGCAGGCGCCGATGCCATCAAATTTCAAGTTTTCCGTCCTGAAACGATCTATGTGCAAAATGCCGGAGCGGCTAATTATCTTGCTGAAGCAGGGATTCAACAAGAGATGCAAGCGTTATTCACCGATTTGGCGATGCCTTATGAATTCATTCCCCAACTTGCCGAGTGTGCCGTTCATATGGGGATCGAGTTCATGGCCACATCTTTTTCCCCTCAAGATTTCAAAGCTATCGATCCTTTCGTCAAGCGGCATAAAATCGCATCTTTTGAGATCGGCCATATCCATCTTATCGAATGTGCAGCGCGATCGGGAAAGCCGCTTATCCTTTCCACAGGAGCTGCTACGGAGTATGAAATTGACTGGGCGGTCCAAACATTTAAAAAGCATGGCGGCAAAGATTTAACCTTGCTGCAATGCACAGCATGCTATCCTGCTGAAGTGGAAAGTATGCACTTGCGCTCGATTTCATGGTTGCAACAACGTTTTAAAACTCGTGTAGGCTTATCTGACCATAGCCGCCATCCAACCTGTGCTCCGGCTGCATCAGTGGCGCTTGGAGCCAAAGTGATTGAAAAGCATTTTACTTTAGATAACCATTTGCCGGGACCCGATAATGCTTTTGCAGTTACGCCTAGCGAGCTAAAAGAACTCGTGCAAGCTGTCCGGCGTACTGAGCTCATGCTTGGATCCCCCATCAAAATCATCGATCCGTCTGAAGAGGAGCTCCGCTCATTTGCTCGTCGCGGCATCCAAGCTTTAAAAGAGATTAAAAAGGGGGACTCTTTTCACGAAGGTCAAAACATCGCCATCTTGCGTCCGGGGCGGCAGCCCCTTGGACTTCACCCTCGCTATATTGTTGACATCGAAGGTAAACGGGCAACCCGTTCGATTGCTACCGGCCGTGGAATTCAAAGAGGGGATTGGAATTGATGAAGCCAGACAACACACTTGAAGTTGTCATGCTAGATTTTGATGGAACTTTAGTCGATTCCTTAAACGATCTTTACTGCATTTATTGCGACTTTTTACAACAATATGGAAGTAAAGGGACCAAAAAGGGATTTGCAGAATTAAACGGCCCAACAATCAATGAGAGCATCGGATTGCTCATTCAAAAGCACAACTTGCCAGAACCCTCCGAAAAATTGCTTGCTGTCTATTGGTCGCTGTTGCATCAATATTATGACGAAATAGCCGCTCCTTTTCCAGAAGCTTTACTTTTTCTCAAACAGGTCAAAGCACAAAACATTAAGTTGGCTTTGGTAACATCGGCCACACTCACGATGGTTTGTCCTTTTTTAATAAAGCATTCACTAGACACCTATTTCGATGAGATCATCACCTCAGAAGGGCTTCTTAAAAGCAAGCCAGATCCAGAAATTTACAAGCGCGCTTTAATTCAAACACGCACAAATGCCAAACATGCAATCGCCATCGAGGATTCCTTGAAAGGGGTCGAATCTGCTTTACAGGCCGGCATCTATACTTGGCAGATTAATCCAAAATTAAGTAAGTTACGCGCACACAAAGATTGGGTGGAATTGCCGGGTTGGCCAGGAGTTCGAAATTTTTTTCATGAGTGTTATGAATAATTATCAGACTATAGAGATCAATAGCAACTTCGCGATTAAAGTACGTCCTTATGCTCGAGGTTTCGAATTATCAGACCATGAAAAAATCTTGATAGAAAATATCTGGCGCTATGAGGAAAGCCACCATCCTAAATTATTTAATGGACAATTTTTAAATGTTATATCTCTGGACTCTCAAAACATGGAAGGGGAGTTTATAGACTATAAATATTATATCGCTCAATTGCGCGATCCATCCTTTCGACAAGTTTTAGATATAAAACCGCTTAGTATCAGTGGAATTACATCATCAGGAAATAAAATCTTAGTCGGCCAGCGGAGCAAGCATGTGACGGTATGTCCCGAATATTATGAATTAGTCCCATCCGGCGGCTTTGATCCAACCGCAGTTCGGGATGGCTACATTGATATTTTAAAACAATTCGAAACCGAATTATGGGAAGAATCGGGGATTTCAGCGTCTGAGGTTAAAGATTTTAATCTTTTAAAGTTGGTTTACGACCTAGCCAATCGAAATTATGAAATTTGTGCCAAGCTTCATATTAACTATACAATTCTACGCGAGGAACTTCAACCAAGCGAAGAATATGAAAAATTGATGTGGATCTCAAAAGAAGAAATAGAAAATTTTATAAATAAAAATAAAAGTAAATTCGTCCCCTTTTCACTTTATTTATTAATTAAAGAATCAATATTAAAATAATTAATTTGGATGTTCAAAGGCAATAGCTGAACCGGCATAGCGTCGCAAAAGGGGATAAACAATAAAAGCTGAGCAAGTTGTTGCAATGATACCGGCTACCTTTAAGCCCGCAAGGGAAGGATAAGTAACGGTTCCTAATCCAAAAAGAATATATCCCACAGGTAAAGTTGCCGACAGCAAACAAATCTTCCAAGCTGTCTTAAAATTTGCTTTCATTGCAATAGTAGAAAATAAAGCAATGCCTCCTAATGCAGCTCCAATCCCTAGCGGATTGAATCCCACTGCTAGATCTAAAATAATGACTGTTTTACCCCAAATTGCTCCCGCAGCTATGGCGGCTAAACCAATTGTACCTGCTCCGATTAATACCCTATTAAATTGATCGCTTCTATATTGAAAAATCGTCATATGTTATAAATCTTATTAGATAAGTTCGCTTGCAACAGAGTCATAACATAAAATCCCTCGTCGAGTCAACCGCGCATTTTCTTCTTCCAGCTGAATTAAATTCATTTTAACTAATTTATTTAAAGAATGAAGGGTTTCTTGAGAAAGCGATCCATATTCATCTTCAAATGCTTTTATATTGATTCCATCCATCATCCTTAAACGGATTGTGAGCAACTCTCTTTTTTTTTCTTCAAGCTCCAATTTTTCGTCAAAATCAACAGGAAATTCACCGGCTCTTAGCCTATTTTCATATTTATTTAAATGGGCAATATTACGGAAACGGTGTCCTTCCCAATAGCTAAAAGCAGAGGGCCCAAATCCTAAAAAAGGGCGTCCTTTCCAATAACCAATATTATGCTGCGACATGTATCGATTTTTGCAAAATGCAGAAATCTCATATTGTATTAAACCTGCTTCAGCTAATGCATCAACAGCTAATTGATACATGTGCAAGCTGGTTTCAGCCGAGGGAACACGAGGAATTAATCCTTCACGGTATTTAAAAAAAACTGTGCAGGGCTCGATTGTCAAATTATAGAGAGATAAATGAGTGATGGGCAATTCAACGGCTTTGGAAAGAGTCTTCTCCCAATCACTTAATTTTTGATCGGGAAGGTCGTACATGAGGTCGATGGAAATATTGTGAATGCCTGCCTGATGAGCCGTATGCACCGCTTGGATAGCTAATTCTGCTTCATGATTGCGACTCAAAATTTTAAGTAGAGGGTTCTCCAAAGATTGTATTCCAATGCTGATCCGGTTAATGCCCGCCATTTGATAGGCTTTTATCCAATCCGGATCCATATTTTCAGGATTAGCTTCTAATGTGATCTCTGCGTCATGCATAAGAGCAGCATCACGTTTGATCCATTCCAAAATAGCACTAATGCGTTCTGGTCCAAACAAGGCGGGAGTTCCCCCGCCAAAATAAATAGATATTATTTTTTTGCCTTGCAGTGAGGGGAGCCGTAGCTGCCACTCACGTTTAAGTCCATTCAGCAATTGAGTTTTAAGAAGATCCCGATCAGGCAATACATAAAAATGGCAATAGTCGCATTTACGCTTGCAAAAAGGGATATGAAAGTAAAGGCTGATCATGAATTGAGCAGTCTACCAATTGTCAGCATCGGGATCGATGATGCCCCCGCGCCGCCATCTGTTTCTGTCGCTAAAATAGGATTCATCTTCATTTTCCTCTTCAGCGACTTCAGTGCCGGTTGCTTCCTCTTCCGCTTCTCCGTCATCGCGTTCCTCAATCACAGAGCTTTCAATGTCGAGAGCGTCGGTTTCCATATCAAAACCAGCTTCTGAGTGACCTCCGGCTGTTTCTCCGATTTCTATATCCGGTATTGTGGGCATTTCAGTGTAACCGGCTCGCGCGCCAGGTTGCCGTTTGGGTGTGGAATATTCTTCCACTTCCCCACTGTCTTTAAGGAATTGAAGCCGCTCCTTCTCTTCTTCAATTTTGGCTCGGACAGCAACAATTTCCTCTTTGTGTTTTTCGATATCTTTTTTTGGAACAAGACCGAGCTTTAACCACTGTTCCAAATCGTTGAGTTCGCTTTCTAACTTTTTTAAACGCTCGCTTTTGATATGTCTCATTTCTTTACTATCCGTTAATCCAAAACAATACTTTGGCGCTGTTTATTGATAGCTTTGTGTGCTGCGCCGCTAGAGCAATACAAAGCTATGTCGTCTTAAGAAGACGAGCTTATCCACTAATTATATATAGTTCTTTCCGTTTTACTGGGCAAGATTTTTCTTTGAAAACCCTCGAAAAATCCAATTTTTACTAAACAATTAAAAACCAGTTATTTACGCGAATGATATTATGAATAAAAAAACAGACGGTTTTATTGCATAAGTAATATTAACATATTATAATAATTATGGAATTAATTAATATTTCTCTGACTTATTAACAAAAGGATTTACTATGATGTCCCCTTCTAATTTTCCATTAAGTCCCGTTAATCCAATTTCACGAAATTCTACAATTCTTAATTTAATCGATAATATTAACAAAACTAATAATAAAAGTGAAGATACTATTAATAGTTTAGCTGAAAAAATTCTCACAGAAACAAAACCGGAAAGAATCAATGAAATCCGTAAAATGAACAAAATCGATCCCATCCCACCAGGTGAAAGGATGAATGGAATTATTGCAGATTTTAAAGAAGCAGCCGTGCAGAAAATTGACGATGCTGCTATCCGTGCTGGATTACGTAAAGCTTTAAATCTTATCCGTAGCGAAAAAGATATTGTATCTGAGTTTTCTCAAGGGGCGGTTAAAGGAGGCGAAAATGCCTGCGTATGCATTAGCTTTGAGGCCATGAAATTATTTCTTTCGGGCCGTGAGATTCGAAATGAAGAGGATATTCATCAGCTGATGCAAAACGGCCAAAAAGCTTATGACACTCTAAATAAAAGCGATCCGCGCCTTTTTTCAGGAGGGATTGTGGCATTTGGAGAAGCCTTTCAAGCTTTTAAAACCATGCCTGGAGGCGATAGGTTTGATTATGAAGTTCTACTTCCAGAAGTGTTATCGCCTGAATTGGCTGCCCTAAAGGAGGCGCTCCCGCCTGAATTAATTCAAATTCCTGGAGAAGTCCAAACCACTTTTGCAGAACATTTCAAAGAACTTTCGTTAATTGCAAGCGAATCAAACAAAACTCTTTGTACGGCAATAACTTGCATGGGGGAAACCCTTGTAGCCGTCATTCCACCGAGAGGGGATCTAACGCTGTTTGATTCGCACGGGAGAACATATATGAATGCTAAAAGGGGAGCGTCATCATTGAAATTTGCTAATACCGATGAGTTGGCTAAGCACCTGACGAAATTATTTGAAAAGGCCACCCCCCCTCAGTATAGCATGGTCATTCTCGCTGGTCGGGCTAATGAAAGCGAAGAAAAAGAAATGGATGTATTAGTTGATTCAAAAACTAAACAAAATCCTTCCGAGAAAATATCTTTCTTGCCTCAACTTTTGGAAGACGGCATGACCCTCTACGCTAAAAATCATAATTTAGAGAAAACAATGGCGGATCTTATTCGACATTATCCTGAGGCCGATGAAGAAACTTTAGAAAAAGTAAAAAAAAGTTTAGGTGTTTTTATCAAATTTCCCAAACTTAAAACACCGATTCTTGATATACAAACTCTTATTGAATCTAACACCCCTTTAAACGTTGCGCTAAAATCTATTTGCGAATTATTCAAACTCACAGGAAAAGAAACGTTTCAGTTGATCCAGTTATTTACAACTAATCCGAAAGAAGGGTTGCCGCAACCAATTTATGAATTATTCAAAGATCATCTGCGTCGTACAATTGATTTTAAAAGTGCTGTTAGGCTTGTAAAGGACGCTTTTCCTCAGTTAACCCCACAACAAAAAGATTGGCTTGATTTTATTGCTGGACGACCAAAATAGCAACTTTTGATTCCTTAGCTGCGATTAGCCAAAAATAACCAGCGCAAAATGATATAAGTTGCCCACACCAAACATGCTGTCATAATAGCAGCTGTTAAGCTGCCGCCAAATGCTTGTGTATTTTTAAAAAAAATGATAAAGCTTGCCAACATCGTTGCGCCGGCTAATATGATGCTAAATTTGTCTATAAACTTTCCTTCCATAGCTCAATGACAACCTAAGTTCATAATGTGATTTTACAATGACAAAGTGAAGATAATTAATTCAACTTAAATTTACATTCTGCTAACGTAACACAAAAAGGAGAAAAGAAATGAGCGGAATTTCTTATGTTGGCAGATCTTTGTATGACGGCTTAATTATGATAGGAAATTCTCTACAGTCGGTTGTGTTGCTCGGATTACGGCTTTTTTTTGGCTATCAATTTATTAAAACAGGTCTGGGAAAAATTCTCCATCTTTCCGACGTAGGAACCTATTTTGCAACCCTCGACATCCCATTTCCACTCTTTAGTACTTTTCTGGTTGGGTGCATTGAATGTATAGGGGGACTTTGTTTATTGCTCGGGTTATATTCACGTTTAGCTGCTTTAGCTCTCGTTTTTGTCATGCTGGGCGCGCTGTGGTTTGCGGATCAAGGGGTTGTGCTTGGAGCTTTTAAGAATGTCAATGCTTTATTAAGTGCATCACCCACGATATTTTTACTGACATCTTTGATTATTTTTGTTTGTGGTCCTGGAAAATTTTCGCTTGATGCTTTCATTAGACAACGTCAATAAAAGATTTTTTCTGGGAGGTATCTCGCAACTTCGGGTATATTTGGAGTGCGGACGACTTGCCGCCGCACTCCAAAAAGAGTCTAACTAGAATAACGAGACAGACTAATCAACCACCATTTCCACAACTTCATTGTCGCTATCAGTTATTGCATTTTGGTCAATCTGCATAGTCTCATTGGCTTTAAAATTTCTTTCAAAATTAAAAAGATGTTGCTCTATTTCAGCGTCGCATTTCTTATAGAGTTCGTCCAAAGCATCCTGTCTTTCTCTTCCATCTAAATAGGCAAGCAAGTAAATACTTTTACTATTTAAAAATGTTAGAATTTCTAAACCTGGCTGACAACTATTCCAACGGTAGTTTGGTACCATCGAGTTCCATGCCTTGCTTAATACGCAAGCACTAGTGTTAAGACCTAAAAGTTTGTTAGATTTGCGTTGCATTAAATTCCATAATCTATTTTCTCTAATCACTTGACATACTTTCAATTTGTCTAAATTAAAATCATTGGTTAATAAAGGCGTGTTTGTATCTTCAAATATTTTGTATAATTTGTTTACCTCATTTAATACTGTTGCGTGATAATTTTTAGCATCAGTCAACTTAGGCTGGAATTTATAAGGTTCAATAGAAAATGTGCCTTCAAGTATCCCAATTCTTCTTTTAATTAAATGGGCGGCCATTTCATCAACTTTTTTTTGTAATTTTTCTTGTGAAGTGTCTTGGTAAAATATTTTTTCAAATAAACTATCATCATCGATTGGGGGTATGCAATTTTTATTTGGCCATGTCCAAAGTTTTTTATATTTAGTTTCAATTCCTTCATTTAAAGATTTCCATCGCTTTGAAAGAACAGAAGAAGATATGTTTAAGCACTGACAGACTTCTTTTTGTGGCATGTTCCAAAGCGTTTCTTTAAGAAATAATTTCCAAAACTTCAATTCTTCTTCTTTTGTTAAGCGTGCACATTTTCTTCTTTTTACAGGTGCCAATTCCTCTTCTGATGCGATTTCAGTAGCCTTTCGTTTAGTGACATTTTTCTGGGAAGGGCTTATTTCTTTACATTCGGCTATAGTGACATGACGGTCTAGAATTGAAAAAGTGCTATTAATAAGTCTTGATGAAACGGGAGGAATATTGGGTATAATTGTGTAAATAGAGGGTAATTCATTTATGAATCTATTTGAATCAATTGGTGGTAATGTATTTTTATTCACATATGAGGAACTTACAGGCATTATCATATTTTGACTCTTTATTTTATTTTTTTTATTTAAAACGACTATTTTACGTAATTAATTTTACGTAGTTAATAATATATATGATTTTAATTATATTTGCAATATTTATAAATAATGCTAAGAAAAACTACCACTGTATGTTCAAATATCGTTCAGAATCTTCGAATGATTGTAAGGGCAACGCAGATGAATTAAAAAACGAAATATAAATTGTAGATGCTTGTAGCTAATAATACATAACAGCGATTATCAGACGTTGAATTAAACACCATTAGCTTATTGCCGTTTTCACGGCTCGCACATTTATTATCCTAAACCACAGGTGTAGCCTGTGGTTTATCTTTCGCTGCTTTTCTCAGCTTAGGACGCGTTATATACCAAACGAACGTTTGTTATTGAGCAAAAAAGCGATCGAGTTTTTGATTTAGCCCGTCTTTTAAAAAAATATTGTTAATTGTATTGGCTGTCATATAGGCCAGCTCTTTTCGCTTTGACTTCATGTGAGCTTCTGCTTCTAGGTACAAGAGGATATCCGTGTGTTCAAGATTTTTTTCTTTTAATTTCATGGCAATTCTTGCCGTTTGGAAGTGAGGCATTGCAGAATCTATAGCCCTTCCTATCGCTATTCTTAATAGATGGCGATCATCTGTAGCTATATTTTGTTTTTTTTCTTGTTTTTGCGTTTCTTCTTGAGGTTTTTTAGATTCAGCTATTTTTTTTAGTTCTTCCAAAAGGTTGTCTTTTTCACCTTCTAGATGTTTTTTATATAAATCAAGAGACGCGGGTAAGCGAGAAATCTGCCCATCTGGGCAGATTTCTCGCTTACGTTGTTATGCAAAATCATCCATGGATACTCGAGCACTCTTAAAAGCCCTTCCCTTCTAGATTTACTATTTTTGAGCAAATCGTTGACAGCCGTACTCTCCGTTTCACAGCTAAATAATCCATCAAAGTTGTCTTCAATTGCTTTGCGCAATTCCTGTGTCGTTGTCTTCTTATATTGCTTAAGATCTTCATATAGATCCCATAGCATATCCCGGATTCCGGCAATTAAGATTCCTTCTTCCTCTGTCAGCGAGATAAATTTCCTATAATGCCGCTCTTCGTGGCCCCAGCATAATGCATGTGTCAAAATTCTAAATTGTCCTGCTGCATCACTCATAATGACCATATCAGGCTTCAAACCATGAGAGATGGCGCTTCCAAGCAGCGCAGCCTCCGTTGCTATTCTTTGATCCTTATCCGAGCAAATTCCCTGATTCTTTAAGAACCTTTCCCAGCTAGCCTTATCTTTAAAACGCTTATCTGCATGGTCATCTAATATCTCTTGCGTCTTCTCGCTAATACCCTGTTCAAACGCATACATTAATGCATCTTCAGGCGGAGGACTCAAGCTGGCTGTGCCATGAGTTTTTGAGAAGTTACGAAAAGTCCTTCGTTAGGTCACGACTACTAATTTTAGTTATTTTCAATCTATTTAATTTAAAAGCCTCTAAGAGACCATTCTCTCCAAACAAATGTGCTGTTCCTACAGCAATACTAAGCGGTTCTGTAGCATTTTTAATTCTATTTTGTGTGTATGTGCATGAGCATATGCACAAAAACGAAAAAATTAGACATATCACCACTAGTGATTTCCTAACCATTTTAACTCCTTTGCTTAAATTTATAAAAAATCCTTTACTTTATTTTCGGAATTGAGGTAATGAGCTATTACATAATGCCCGGGGCGGGATTAAGAGGTCATTCCTGCCGTTAAAAACAAATCCTACCAGGATAGTTTGATCCTTCCAACTGGCTTCTAAAGGATCTCCTTGGGTCAATCCGTCAAGATCCACTAAAAACACCATTGTGGATCATGATATTTTTTGAGCATATGTCTCCATATCTGCGGCAGCTGTCACCTGTTCAATTGTCTCTCAGGGACTTGCTGATCATCTCGGAAGCACTATTGGCGTCAATTTATGGATGCAGCGATTTAGAAAAATCGCAAAAACGGGAAAGTTTAAATTCCGTAGCATGCGTAATATTTTGGGAAAGAGGATAGAAAATGGATCATCCAGAAGACTATGTGAAGCGGATCTTAAAGGTCTTAATTTACATCGAAGACCATATAGAAGAGAAAATTGCGATTGGTGAGCTTGCTAAAGTAGCTTGTCACTCCTCTTTTCATTTCCATCGGATATTTCACGTGGTGGTTGGAGAAACTGTTTATAAATACATGAGAAGGTTAAGGCTGGAGAAAGCAGCTTCAAAACTGCGTTATACTGAGCATCCTATTACAGATATTGCAATGGATACACAGTATGACACTCCATCTGCTTTCACAAGGGCATTCAAGCAAGCCACTGGACATTCTCCGAGAAATTATCGCACGCTTTATAAGGAGGTTAATGCGATGAACAAGAAAATTTTTGAATTGCCTAAAATTTCGCCTGATAAAATAGAAAAAATAGAAGATCTTGATCTTCTGTTCATTAGAAAATTGGGAGAATACTCAGAGTCAGGTTCTCAAGCATGGATAAGTATGCATGCTTTTATCGCTGAAAACCATTTGGATAGAAGCAAGATCCGCTATTTTGGTATTATACACGATGATCCACATGTGACAAGCGAAGATAAGCTTCGCTATGATGCTTGCATTTTAGCGCCAAAAAACGTCCACCCTAAAAATGGAGTCGGCAAGCAAGTCCTTAAAGGAGGAAAATATGCAATTTTCACTCACAATGGTTCCTACGCTAAAATAGATGAAACTTATGATAGAATATTTTTTAAATGGTTGCCTGACAGTAAGGAGAATGTCGATGAGACGCGCCCCTGCTTTGCGGAATATTTTAACATCGAATTTGTTAAGACGGATCAGAGCAAGTTGGTGACGAAAATTTATATTCCGCTCTCTTAAGCCGAGCATTTTTTATGTAATACAAACACCCAGTCATTCTGATTGGGTGTTTGTATTACATAAATTGTTCCTAAGCAGCGTGTGTAATCTATTGATGCTTAGCGTCTTATTGTTTAGCATTTGCTGGTTTGGAAAATAAAATTCTCGCTGCGGAATCTTTTTCATCAAGCTCCTTATCCGGCTGATGAACTAGAACAGCTTTGGATTGAAGGATGGGTTTAGGGAGCAATGGAACAGAAAACTCCGTTAAGAAAAGTTCTGTTTATACATCATGTTCATGCATAATTGAAATTCGATTGTTTTGGCCAACATAGTTGCGTTATCTAGACTCGCTTGTGTCGATTCGTCTACTAACAGATAAATATCCTTTTTTAGGATTGAATCATTTTGGGATAGTGAGCCCAAAAACATATCTGTAATCATCCTATTATTTGTAGTTGCGTACATTGTTTTACCTATTTTAAAACAGTTTATGACATGAATAAAGGATCGCCATCCTAATTTACTTATTAATTTTTCTTCAAATGATTTCTGCAAGATTAAACAATTATCATCCTGCCGCCGAAGGCGATCCTTTTATCCTGTTTTTACCTTGTCTCCCGCTTCCCCGCATCTGCGTTAAATTTGTTTGAAGAATAGACCTGCGGATCAGCGTAATATTAAAAAATGTCCAGATGGAATCAAGCGCCCTTTAATTTATTAACATGCAAATGTTTACAATAATGTTATTACCTTATATGATTTTTTTTAAGCCGTCAAAGGAGTTAACATGGGTCAAAGAAATTTTAGGCGCACGCTAGGCATCTTTTTTTTGAGTATTCTTACTTTTATCATCCTTTTTTTGTTTCTGACCCCTACACTCCTTTCAACACCTTGGGGAAAAGCACGCGTCATAAAATCTGTGAACGGGACAATTCCCGGCAAGGCTTCGATCAATAAACTTAATCTAAGTTGGTTTGGAAAACAGAGGATCCAAGGGTTCTCTCTCAAAGATCCAGCAGGAAAAAAAATCTTATGTATCAGCTCTGTTGTCATTGATACTTCTTTAGTTAACCTATTGCTTAAGAATGGATCCAATATTGCCGTTGAGGGTCTTGAAGCGATCATCCATCAGGATGAAAACGGAATCACAAACCTCGAGCAGGCTTTGGGGATAACATCAAATCGCGTTCAGGATGATCCAACTGTTCCCTATACAATCCAAGTTCAAAATGTGAAAGCTAACATTCACACTTCCTCTTCAGAGCCTTTCACAATTGAATTATGGGGTTCCACATCAACAGGAGAACAACAAGGTACCTTTGCAATTGAGGCTATCTTGAATGGATTTAAACCTAATCAAATCAAAAAACTATCAGCTAAAGTAAATAATGTCCCTTCTGTAGTCCTTGATCAATTCATTGCAGTCAAATATCCTCAATGGTCTGGTTTGATTCAAGCAACCATGGGAGATGCGATCGATACAATCGATCTGCATCAAAATCAAGGCAATGATGGCTCAGATTTATCTCTTATTGTCGACTCCCCTCTTCTACATGCAACGGCTCACGGACAATTATCCCAAGATCAATTGACATTAAGTGCACCGGCAATCATCAATGGTACTTTCACCCCTGCGCTCATCAAATTGCTAACCAGATGCGATGTTCCTATTTTACAAAAATCTACTCCGGCCCGTTTAACCATCAATCAGCTAACTGTGCCTTTCAATCAACTTGAACATCTAGCTTTAAGCGCAAGTTTGCAAACAGATCAGCTGAATTTAGGCATTCAAGTGGCTGCTCAAATGGATGACAAAGGTCAGTTTCCAGGCTTTTTTGATGTTTCCATACAAGGCGAAAATATTACAGGCAAAGCATCTCTGGCATTGGACAAGGGGATCTCTTTAAAGCCTAATGGTGCACCCGCTAGCTTTCAACTCAAGTTAAACCCGGAGCAATTTGCTGCTTTGCGTCGATTGCTAAAGCCGTCTGAATCAACTGAGATTGTGCTTAAAGAACCGACTGAAATAAAAGTCGAGGTCGACCAATTGCATGTGCCCTTTCACAATATGCACCAAAGGTGGCTTCAAGGATCTCTATCCGCACGCGTTGAGATCGATCATTTGCATGTGCAAGATCCACATACCGGCCAAGAAATTTTTATTCAGCAAACGAATGGTCATTTGCAAAGTCAATCCTTTAATGACCGGATCGACTTTGCTTTAAAAATGAAGCATCAAGATCCCTCGTTGAATAAAAATGAATTGAATCTAACCGGTTATTTGCATGAACCTTTTACGAAGAGTGGAACATGGAATAGTGAAGGAATGACTCTTGCATTAAATTTAAACGCTGTAAAGGTGCCTGCAGGTCTTATTTGCGAGATAGCTTGCCTTGAGAAAAACGCTAGATATAAGTTTGACGCTTTATTTGGTCCGCTTATCGATGCAACAGTTGATGTTCAATTGCAAAGAATGAATGGTCCTCTTAAAGCATATGTGCATGGTGAAAATGGAAACATGCGGCTTGATGCGGGCATTCATCAAGGCACTCTCACATTGAACTCCCCTTTTCAAGCAGAAGCGACGGCAAGCCCTGCGTTAGGCGATAGCGTTCTGCAAGATCTTCTTCCCATTTTGGGAGGGATGCTGCGTGCTGACGAGAGGCTGCGTTTGACGATTACACCGGAAGGCTTTTCTTTTCCTTTACAAGGAAGAGCTCTGGCCGAAGCTCAAATTGGACAAATAAAAATAGAGCTTGGCACTCTTTATTTTGCCGCTGATGCGCCGCTAACGAATTTGCTTCGCACTTTAAAAGCGGACTCCAATGTTCCTATCTCTGTATGGTTTACTCCGATCTATCTTAGCCAGCAGCAAGGCAACCTTCACGTTGAACGGTTTGACATGTTAGCTTTGCAAAAATATCCTTTAGCTGTCTGGGGAATTGTTGATTTGCTGCAAGATCAACTCAATATGTCAATAGGTGTAAGCGCGCGAGCCTTGCAACTCGCTTTGGGTCTTACTATTCCCGATCCAAATTACATGATGGCGCTCCCCTTGGGTGGAAAAATGGGTCAAGCGCGCATTGATAAATCAAAAGCGACTGCCAAAATTGCAGCTTTAACCGCTCAATTAGCTGGAGGAGCGCAAGGGAAGGTTTTAGGAACGGTTTTGGGATTAGCTGCAGGCGGTAATGGAAATATCCCCTCTCCTACAACGCTGCCTTTACCTTGGGAGACTGCGGCTATCCCTGTGTCTGAGGACGAATCTTCGCATCATCGACAAACATCCGATAATCCGGTCAAAACTCTCAAAAAGAATGCCGGCAATCTTCTGAAAAACATTTTTCGGTAAGACTAAGCTCATTTGTTTAAAATATTCAGAGTTACAATAAACGATGTCCCCGCCTTTGCATTAATCGTTGTTCCTCATTTTCTGACCCATAAATAACAAATAGGCGTTAAAGTGAAAGCTGTGATTGCTCTCAGCTTTAACTTAACGCCTATCATTCCGTACCTATTAAATAATAGGTACGGGATCATTCAAAGAACTTGTTATAAATAATTAGCTATAACGTGGCTCTGAACGTGAACGGTGACCGCCACCTCTGGAGTCATTCTCATTTCCACGGTATCTGTTGCCGCCGCCGCCGCCGCCGCCACCGCCGCCGCCTGGACGTTCTTGACGCTCTAGTGCTGCGCTAACGCGGATATTCCGCTCCATGAAAGGTTGTTCATCATAAGCATCGATGGCTTTTTGAGCGGCATCTGCGCTTTGCATTTCGACGAATCCAAACCCTTTGGATTTGCCTGTGTATTGGTCCATGATGATTCTTACTGAAAGGACTTCTCCGATTTTTTCGAAGTGGCTTTTCAGATCATCTTCCGTAGTTTTCCATGATAAGTTACCTACGAATAATTTCTTCTGCTGCTGCATATTTTCTCCATTTGGATTGATTTACATGTGTGCATCTTAAACGGTGGTGTGGTAGTTATCATAGGTAACATCGGATCAAAAAACATCTTCATGTTAATTCCATAAAGATATTTTTGTTTCCCAGGAAGGAACCATAGTTTTGACTTTGCTGTGGAGGCAAAAACTGAGGATAGAATCCGGACTTGATCGCAAAATGGCATCTACTAGACATTTACTTTTAACTACAACCTAATACCATGCCCTCCTCATGGAGAACACTAGCATCTTGATTAATTTGCACATCCTCATTGTCTATCAAGAAGCAATTTTTAGTCTATCTATTTTTAATAAAAATGAAAAAAAATGATCATTTCTGCTTAGAGGCTTTGCAAAGAGCTTGAATCTAGCGATTACTTAACGTTTTAGTGATGCTAGAGGGAACTTGTTTAGGTGGAGAGTATGCTGGTTGAGTGCTTGAAGCTTGTGGTTTGATTTCGTTGGCTCCTGGGGCCTGAGGTGGAGGTTGGGCAATTGATCCTTCGGAAGATAGCCATGCTTGTCCTGAAATATTGAAGCAAGGCTCTACTGGAACAGGGTGATAATATTTGAAACATTCTCCAAAGGCGCGTGTTAGTTCTGCAATAACATCTGAAATTTGCTGATTAAATTCTTCACAGCTGCTGGCGACGAGGACTTGACGCTGCCACGTGACAACCTGCCAAATGCCATTCAAATCGGCGTTAATCCGTTTCGGCTGCGCCGCTTCGTAGAGCTGAGCGGTAATGGCTCCAACACAACGCTCTTCACATGGATAAGCCATAATAAGCACGTGAAAAAGCGGGAGCGCCGGTGAACATGGAAGGTCTATAGTATCGGTCGTGATATTATAGTCTTGAAAGGAATCTTTGATCTGCCTTTCGATGATTTCATCGCTAAGTGGAATATATCTGGCTCCCGATTTGACAATTTCAACTTTAACGCCGATCACTGAATCCAAATTATAAAAAAAGTCTGCATGCCCCCACTGTCCATTTTGAATAATCGCTAAACCTGGCGTCCAAAAATCTGGGGATTTGACCTGTTGTAAAGGGATAGAAATGGGGGGTAGTGAAGGTCCGCCTGAGGGATACTGCCCTCCGCTGGGGTTTTGTCCACTGGGATACTGCCCCCCTGCTGGGTATTGACCGCTAGGATATTGCCCCCCTGCTGGGTATTGACCGCTCGCAGGATATTGAGATTGCGGTGCTGTATAGGGTGGTGAATAGGCGGCAGGGTAGCTGTATGATGAAGAACCCTGAACCGGATAAGGAGTAGAGTAATTTTGCGATGGTGAAGGATAGACCTGTTGAAGAAGAGTTCCTGATGTAGGCGTATGAGAGGCTCCATATAAGCCTGAGTTAAATGAACTAAATGTGGGAGAGAGAGCCTTAAAATCTGGAAATGCACCTCCTGGCTGACCTGGGACGGCAGGGGGGGTCAAGTAGGCCGGTGCATTTGAATAGTTTTGTATTACGGTTTGAGCAGCCAGAGAAGGTGTGATGAGTGTGAGAGCAGCGGTGATGCAATTTAAAAATGTTTTTGGTTTCATCGTATGCAGCTATTTGTCATTTTTTATTGGGTTTGGAAGGAGCTCTGATAAGTTCAAAAGAGTTTACAAAAAAGTCAAAGTCTTCGGCTTCCTGCTCCGGCTTTGTGGTCAAGCTTAACACATAAAGTGTTTTGCCGTCCAGAAAGGCTTTTCCAAACACATTTATCTCAGCATTTTCCACTCTGAAATCGAGAACTCTGCGTTGGCGGAAATTTGACATATCAAATTGTTTGATCGTATTTTTTGGATTGCTTTTGAATATACGATCTAAATAATCTTTGATAAATTCATCATCATATTTGACTCCTTCCTTATGTGGAAATTCAATGATGCTGATGGAAAAAAGGGATCCGTCATCTCTTGGGGAGACAAAAATTTGATAGTTAAGAAGATCTTTTGTTTTTGGATCTGCCACATTTTGTTGGGCTTCGTGTGGATAGGTTGGAAGGCGGACTTTAAATTGATTATCCGGATCGGTATATTCATGCCAATTGGCAAAGTTCGTGGCATGTTGATGGGCTCTTAAACTATCGTCCCGATCTTGAGCTGTGCGCCACCAATAAATGACACCCAGCAGAATTAATAACCCTAAAATCCACGAAATTAATCTCGCCATAACCTAGCCCTGTTATGAGTTAGTTTGCATTTACATATAAATTAAGGAAAGAAATGGCGCAAGCACAAAAATTTTATGGATAGTGTTTTAGTCTATAATGACTTAAGGCAAGAAAAAAGTTTTGATTTTAATGGGTCAGTTGCGCACACTACTGAAATTGATAACCTAAACTTCGTTTTATTTGCTTGAATCTCTGCAGTGTAGGATGAAATGGACACATTTTTTATTGGGCATTTTTTACGCAATCCTCGAAACGTAGGCGCACTCGTGCCGCTCTCGCATTTCGCAGCTGAAAGCATGATAACCTTTTTGCAACAGCATCCTAAGCGAAGTTTGCGCATCCTAGAAGCTGGCGCCGGCACAGGCAGCGTCACGCAAAGTATTGTGCGCCATTTAGGACCAGATGATTTTTTAGATGTCGTTGAGATTGACCCTGCTTGCTGCGAACATTTGAAAAAGCTTTTTGCGGATGATCCCAGAGTTTTGATCCATTGTCAATCTATCCTCGATTGGACATCCGATAAAAAATATGATCTTGTGTATTCGACACTTCCAATGAATAGTTTTTCTCCGGAACTAGTTAAGAAGGTGTTTTCTCATTATAAGCAGCTTCTTTTGCCTGGCGGGATCGTATCCTATGTAGAATACATTGGATTAGCTGCTTTGGGATTATTATTTTCCTGTGGTGAGTTAAAGGAAGAAAGGAAAGAACGTTTAAAGGTTCTCAAAGAGCTGCAAACTGATTATTTGATTGATGAAGTGAATGTTTATCTTAATTTTTTGCCGTTAAAAATTTATCGTCTTAGATTTACTTGATTTTCTTGCGTTTCTTCTTCCCTGTGTGCACAGAAAAATAACAGCATCAAGTCATGCGGAACTTAGGAAGAATGATGGTGAGTTCCAAGAACTCCCCCTCGATGGAATCGACTTTGATATTTCCATGGTGTTCTTGTACGATAATATCATGCGCCATGGGAAGGCCAAGACCTGTGGCTTCGCCGGAGGGTTTTGTGCTGCTGAAAGGCTGGAAAAATGAGTCTAAACGATATTTAGGAATTCCTTCACCGTTATCTGTGATAATAATCTTTACCGTATCTATCGATTCAATGATGCGGATCATTAAAATAGGCTCGTAGTTCGATTCCAAGCGCTCTTCCTTTTCTGCCATTGAATAGAAAGCATTGTCGAAGATATTGATGAAGGCGTGTGAAAGATCTTCTGCAATGCCGGGGATCATCGCAGAGCTTTTCAGGAAGGTTTTTTCGATATTGAATTTATTGCCGGGATGCCGGCTATCCCAATCTATAAGAGCTTGATTCAAACAATTTTGGAGCAGAGCGTGTAAATTGATTGATTTTACTTCATATCTACCTGGGCGGCGTTCGACTTGCCGCCGCATGATCTCAACGATGTGATTGGCTCTTTCGCCTTGTTGAGAGATCTTGTTCAAGCAGTTATTTAAAGATTCCAAGTTGTTTCTAATTGCTTCCCCGGTATTAGGATCAAGCAGGTTTTCCTGCGATATAATCAGTTGATCCAACACCGAGAGGCAATCTTGCGAGGCATTAGAATATGTGGCAATTTCATTTAAAGGAATTTGTATTTCTCTGCCGATACCGGCCGTTAACATGCTTAATGAAGCCAGTTTTTCTTTAACAAAAACCTCCCCTTTGACCTGAGATTGCAAATCGATATTATATTCTTGAACCATACGCCAAGCTTCCTGACGTTCGTTGATAATAGCTGCAAGGATTAGACATGTAGCTACAATAATTTCTAAAAAACTTACGAGGATCAAGAGAGGATTATACATCACATTTGAAACAAAAGCTCCGTACCCTAAAGCGGTTGGAAATACGATGACTAAAGTGACAAGCAAAATGCTCAAGGCTGCCCCATGCATACGAAAGCGATAAGTGGCCCATAAACAAATAGGCATGAATAAGTAACCTAAAAATTGATTTCCAAAAATTGTCATTACAGCCAGCAGCAAAAAATAGACGAGCATTGCAAGAGCTTCAAAAGAATAATCCTTAAGGCGAACTTCTGATTTTTGTGTCAGCCAAACCATCAAAAAAGGGGTTATAACATAAACACCGATAGAATCTCCTAGCCAAAATGTCCGCCATACATTCAAAACCATCGGCAAGGTCAAAACCTCATTTAGATATAATGCCGCTACCCCAATGGTACTGGCTACCATGCACGTCAAAACCCCTGCCGGAATTAAAAAAATAAAGACATCTCTCGCCGTCTTTAGAAATTGGCGGGGGGAAGACAAGGTTGTGATAATCTTGCCGCCTAGCCATGCTTGCATGGTTGAGCCTAAAGTGATAGCAATCGCTGTTGAAAAAGCAGGCATAAAATCGGAATTCTGCGACAAGTAGAAAAAATTATAGAAAAAATTTCCAAGAAAAATAGCCGGCAATGTTCGATTCCCAAAAAGCAAAATAGCTGCTAGTGAAAAACCTGCTGCGGGCCAGAAGACAGAAATTGCCAGTACTAAGTTATGAAGTCCAACAACATGGCCGGCTTGCGCTAATATGAAAATTAGCATGGTCAGGAAGATATTCACCTTCACTGCATGGGCCAAAGAACGCATTTTACCATGAAGTACTGTTGGATCAAGCATAATTTGTACGCTATCAAAATGCTTATTTAATTAAAACTCCTCCCCAAGCTGCCGTGGTGAATTGCTTAAATCAAAGTTTATTAAAAATCTAATATATGCTAGGATCGGTTGCAACTCAATATTATATCGCCAAAGAAAACAATGATCGGAAGAAATGATCTTTGCTGGTGCAACAGTGGAATTAAATGGAAAAAATGCCATTTTCCACAAGAAGACAGCAAGAAAATTACTCGAAACTCGACAGGCAGTCTGAAAGAACAATATTTCAAGCAGCATCATATCATTTTAAAATCCGATGAACAGATTGCAGGGATCCGTAAAGCTTGCAAGCTGGCCTCGAACATTCTGGATGAAATCTGCCAACATGCTAAAGAAGGGGTTGCGACACAAGCATTGGATGATATTGCTGCAGCTTTGACGCATCAAGCCGGCGCTATACCGGCTTCATTGCATTATGGCTCCCCTCCCTTTCCAAAAAATATCTGCACATCTCTTAATGAGGTCATTTGTCACGGGATACCGGATCATAGGCCTTTAAAAGCTGGGGACATTCTTAATGTGGATTATGCTTGCATTTTAAATGGTTACTATGGCGATTGCAGCCGCATGGTGGCCATCGGACAAATTTCTCCCGATAAGCAGCTGGTGGTTGATGTTGCTTATGAATGCTTAATGCGTTCCATTGCTATTTTAAAGCCAGGCATTCCAATTTCAGCCATTGGCGAAACGATTGAATTATATGCAAATTCTCAAGGATGTTCTGTTGTCAATCTTTTTGTTGGACATGGTGTGGGTTTAAAATACCATGAAGCGCCGCAAGTGCCTCATTATAAAAATTCTATTGCTATTCCATTAGTTCCTGGCATGACTTTTACAATCGAACCCATGATTAATGCGGGAGTCCGCGAAGCAGTGATTGACTCAAAGGATAAATGGACAGCTAGAACCAAAGACCGTAAACCGAGCGCGCAGTGGGAACATACTATTCTTATCACTGAATCGGGTCATGAAATCTTGACAACATGGCAACGTTAGTTTCACGTTTATAAACTATTCACAATTGAAGGAATACAATGCTCCAATCTTTAGAAACTGATAACATTAATTTTTATGTTGAGACTGTCCAGGCGAATCTCAATAGTTACAATATTAAGCTAGATCCAAGAAAATTATTTAAAGTTTGCGAGACTCTCTTTCGTGAAAATTTCATACTTACATCTACATCGAAGAAAATATTAGTGCTTTCTCGAAAAAGATGTCCGGTCTATTTTCAATTGTCAGATGATGCGAGACAAAGACAAATTTTTATACGACTCCCCGACACTCCAATAAAAAAGAGCGATAAATTGCAAGTTTTTAAAAGCGTTCGCATTTTTTTCCCTGATGTTTACTCATCTCCAAGGAGGGTTGAAACCTCGCTTTGCGCTGAATGGAAAAAAAAGATCGTCGACGAAACAGATAAAAAAATGGTGAAAGCCCGATTTAAGGCAGTGAGGGCCGTCAATCAAATCCCATCTGTAGTGCATACTTTCGGATGGGCTAGAACATGCGATCAGGCGAATCCTTTAAAAAAAATGATAATATTCATGGAATTGTTTAATGAAAATTTGTACGATTGCAACGATCGTATTAAAAGATTTTACCAGCAAAGCCAAACAATTTTTAAAAATTGGTGCAAAGTTTCTTTGGATATTGCACATGCACTCGAGCAGATGCATAAAAAAAACTGGCGGCATGGAGATGTCAATCCATCTCATATTTTGGTCAAAACTGAACGAAATCAGAGCGGTGAATTCGAAATTATTAAAGCTGCTCTTACAGATTTTCAAATGTCGTCTAAACTAGGCGAACCTTTTGCTTCTGAAGGTTCTCCCCATTTTCTTGCTCCTGAGATCTATATAAAAGCTTATCCCGAAGATTCTATCGAATTGCAAAAAAAATGTGAAATAGACACTGAATATCAGATCGGGCCTGCGGCAGATTTATGGGCATTAGGAATCTCACTTTACTGGATGCATTTTAGAGATGTTCCCTCTTTTTCGGATCAACTTGTCAATTTTTTGGATGCTGATTTCTCTTTACGCGAATTTTCAGCGAATTATGAAAACTGCAAACTCGAGATAGGGCCGGATGACTTTAGCAGCACTTTAAAAAAACATCAAAAAATACGCCAAACGCATGTCGAAGAAATCAATAATTCGATTGATCAAATGCTGAAAAGGATTAATTTTCATAAAGAATCCATTTATCAGGAAAGAATTATTTTTAAACTTTTACATCCAAATCCTGAATTGCGTTTAAAAAGTAAAGAACTTTTTCAACAAATTTCAAATGTTTGGTACATGATGTTCGAGGTATAGAAGCGGTTTTTTGTGCCCTGATGACATCCTAGAAAGGAAATAAAAAAAAATGGAAAATAATTGAATTTTATTATATGAGAGAGGTTCTATGGCATGCATACCTCCAACGCTCTATCCTTGTTTTCTAGGTTCTTCGTCCCCATATCAACCTTCTAAAACTGCTAGTATTTTACAGCAAAGTATTAAACAGGAACTTTCTATTACTATTGATAAAAAGGCTCTTCGTTGCATTTACAGGCATGCTTTGAAAATGAAGCCGAACCGCACACAGGATTTTCAAATAAAAGCAGCGATACAATATTCCGATACGGCTTCTTCATCGCCTGCCCAGTTTTATCCCGTTATCATTAAAACTTTAAAAGATGGACATGTGCGGATTTTCATTCCCCTTACAGATAAATTAGGAGAAGGCAGAAGATGCCTGGTCTATAAAACTATCGGCATATTTTTTCAAAATATCGTGAATGAACCTCTTGATATAAAAATAAAAGAGTGCGCCAAATCAATTCAAAAAATCGTTAATGAAGACGATAGCATTGCTGCGAAAAGAAGATCCAAAGCCATGCAAAAATTAAAAAAATGTTCTCAAATTACTCATGCATATGCCTGGAAATATGAGTTAAGGAATAAGAAAAATATTCAGATTTTATTCATGCCCTCGTATATGGGAGCTGTCAACGATTTTATCGCTCTTCAAACAGTGGAACCCTCGTTTAAAAATCGGGAGAAAAACTGTATTATAGTCGCCTTGAACCTTGCCAAAGCGATAAATTATATGCACCGCCTCCGCTATCTTCATAATGACATCAAATTGGAAAATGTTTTTCTGCGATGGAGACAAATACGTAATAATGAATATTTAATCACAAAGGTTGTTTTAGGAGATTTTGATTTAGCTATATCGACAGAAGATTCATCTGTTAATTTGTCTCATTGTGGAGGAACTTATCCTTATCTTTCCCCTGAAAGATTTGTTGGTTCGCATGAGAATCAAGTCAACCAATTATCGCAACTGTTAAATATTCCCCAGGAACAGCGAGTTGCAAGCGCTGCATCTGATATGTGGGCCATTGGCTGCCTTCTTTATTGTTTATTATTTTATGAATATTGTCCTCTTTCCATTGCAATGATCAAATTAGAAGAATTGTTTATATTGCAAGATAATGATGAAAGTAAAGTTAGCAATAAGATGATTAAGCAATCGATACTTCAAGCAGCGAAGTTAATACTCGACATGCCTGGATCTTTAGCAAAAAATGTTGAGCCCTCAAATATCGAACTGGTGATTTTCAGCTTGCTGCAACCCTTACCTATGGCACGTATGACGAGTGAAGAATTTTTGGATTACATGTTAAAAATTGCCGATCAGTATGACCTTAACGTTTAATCTGCAAATAAACATCACCGACGCCCCAAGTAAACTTTGCTGGAAACCGTTTCATCACCTCATAATCGGCCGAATAATCTGACAGAGGATAGCTCACCGTGATAATTTTAGTTCCGGCAGACAGTGCAGCTAATTTCTTCAGCAGTTTTTTTAGAAAAGAGGCATCATAACAAGTGCCGTAGAGGTATAAAACTGTGGCTCCAGAATAGTCCTCCTCTAAGATATCTCCTAACCGGAATTCGATAGTATCGAAATGATAGACGGTTTTAACTCGATCTGCCTTTTCGACAAATGAAGGAATATACTCAATGCCAATAACTTTACATTTTATGAAACAATTCAGCCAAAAGCAGCATCTTCCTCTGCCGCTGCCCAGTTCATAGACAACATCTTTAGAGGAAATTTCACATTGGCGGAAAATGTCATCCAGCGTTGTTAATGGCGTTTCTCCATACGCATAGATATTCTCCTCCCCTTTTTTCATTAAAAATGACTTACTGATGGCATAGGGACTTTCGAAAACATACTGTTTTAATAAAGCCATATCGGCTTGACGAAACCTAGCATTGCCATAATATTTAGATATGACTTTGATGAATTCAACAAAATTCCTTTTTTTGACGGCAATGTTGAGGCCTATTAATTTGAGGTATTCTTTGAAGGTCATTTTTTCATTCTCGATTTTTGTTGCAATAGGTTTGGCCATAAGAATCTCCAGCTATAAATCATTGTAGTTTAGATAAAAAAGAAGTTAAGCAGCCACGCAACTAAAAAGAACATCAGAGAAGAGAGCACATCGTTAAAAGCAGTGACGATAGGACCGGAGGCGACAGCTGGATCAATTCCCAGCCGCGCAAAGGCAAATGGAGAAAGGGCTCCAAGTACAGTGGCTGTCAAGCATGCGCCAAGCAATCCACAGCTAACAATCACTCCTAGCCGAAGAGGATCGGATCCCATGTGATGGATGCCGAAATGATTCAGTATATAGACTGCCATCCCGCAAAGCACTCCAAAAGCCAATCCAATAAGCAATCCGATCGACAATTCCCTAAAAAAGGCATCCACGCGTCCTCCTGGAGATAACTCCCCTGTCGACATTCCCCGCACTAAAATGGTACTGCATTGAATTCCCACATTACCGGACATTCCGGTGATTAAGGGAACAAAGAATGGGAGGAAAGCAAACCAAATTCTCTCATTAAAATAGGTCATCGCGGTAGCCGTGATTAGGCCGGCACACAACGTGACTAATAACCAAGGGGCTCTCCACATAAATCTTTTGAAGATCGATTCATGTTCGCTCACATCTTCGGCGGTACCGGCAATACTCGCAATGGTCTCGTCGGCAATATCTTCCATAGCTTCAACGACATCTTCATAAGTGATGACGCCAACCAGCCTTTCTTCCTTATCAGTAACGGGTAATGCAGGTATTTTATAACGTTCTACAAGGTCGACAACTTCATCGCGGGTCGCATCGGCGAATACTTTATGCAAGATAGGCCGCATCACTTGCCGGATAGGAACATAATGGGGATTGATAATCAAATTGCGTGCCGGCACATAACCTGCCAGCTCTCCATTATCATTTAAAACAAAAACATGGCGGGTAAAATCGATGCCCGGATTATCGCGAATATGCGCTGCAACCTCGCCTATTGTAGTGTTAAGATGGAAGGCGAAGAATTCATTGGTCATTAATCGGCCAGCGCTATGCCTATCATGCTGCAGCAGTTCGCGAATGCGGGCGGCTTTTTTTGGATCGAGCAAATCGAGCACCCTTTTTAGACGTCTATCTGAAAGATCGTCTACCACGTAAACGGCTTCATCGGGGGGCATTTGTTCGACCAGGCGTTTGATCTCTTCATCATCCACCTGTCTAAAAATGGCGACGCGAGTGGTAGTGCTGGCATTAATGATGAAAATGATCTTGGCATTGAGATCGGGAAGATTTTCGTAGACAACTACCCGTGCCGCGGGTGGAAGTTTGGTTACGGCATAGGCTAAATCGATAGGATCGTGTTCGAAGGCAATTTTGGCGACATCGTGCAAAATGACTTGCGGAGCAAGTTGCTCAAAAGCATTTTCTAGCTTTTCATTCAGGACATCGGCAAGCTGACCCGATTTGATTTCCAACTGTTCGCTGGTACCGTCGGTAAAACCATTTTCATGGTTATTTTCATATTGCATCCCTTCCACACGCCCCCTCCGAAGTGGAATTTTAGCATTAAGGAATAATTAACGCAAGTAATTAATTAATTAAATTTTGATTCTATTCTTGAGTTTTTCTTAATTTATTGATATACTTACAAACTTATCCTAAATTTAAAGAAAAAAAATTATGTATTCACCAGAAAAGATCCGTAATATTGCAATTATAGCCCATATTGACCATGGCAAAACCACGTTATTGGACAGTTTGTTAAAACAGTCCAATGTATTTAGAGAAAATCAACTTGTTCCTGAGCGAGTAATGGATTCTAATGATCAAGAAAAGGAAAGAGGGATCACTATATATGCCAAAAATACCAGCATTTATTTTGATGATTATAAGATCAATATTATCGATACGCCCGGTCACGCAGATTTTTCGGGTGAAGTAGAAAGAATCTTAGGCATGGTTAATTCCGTTTTGCTTTTAGTGGATGCACAAGAAGGACCGATGCCGCAGACCCGTTTTGTTTTATCGAAATCTTTGCAAATGGGATTGAGGCCGATTGTTGTGATGAATAAAATCGACCGGCCGCATGCCAATCCGGATGGCGTGCTAGATTTAACATTTGATCTTTTTACTGAACTTGGGGCTACGGATGAGCAGCTTGACTTCCGTTACTGTTATGCATCGGGACTTTCCGGTTTTGCTTTGCATCATATTGATGATCCCAAGGAAGATATGCGACCCCTCTTTGAGTTGATTGTATCGGCTGTACCGGCGCCTACTGGCAATCTCGACTCCCCTTTTCTTATGCATGTTGCGACGATTGCTTATGACGATTATGTCGGACGTCAAGCCTCGGGCAGAATTCTGGAAGGGAGAATAAAAAAGGGGCAGCAGGTCATTCATATCGATGAAAAAGGGAATCAAAACAGATGCTCCATTACTAAAATCGAAGGATTTCTTGGTTTAGAAAAAGTTGAAATGGATGAAGCCGGTGTCGGCGACATTGTGATCCTTTCAGGCATACCTGAAGTGACTATTGGAGACACCTTATGCGATCCGCAAAATATTATACAACTCCCGCGCATTAAGCTGGATGAACCGACAGTTTCTGTCGATTTTACCGTTAATAGCGGCCCCTTTGTAGGCAAAAGCGGGAAGCATGTGACCATGAACAAGATTCGCGAACGTCTGCTTAAAGAGAAGAAAGCTAATATTTCGCTTCGGATCGAAGAATCTGCTAATGATCAAGATAAAATTACAGTCGCGGGCCGAGGTGAATTGCATTTATCGGTTCTGATGGAAACCATGCGCCGTGAAGGATATGAATTCAGTGTATCGAAACCGAAGGTGGTTACAAAAGAGATTGATGGAGAAACGTACGAACCGATCGAGCGTGTCCACATTAGCGTACCCGAAGAATATAACGGAAGTGTGATCCAAGAAATGTCGCAGAGGCGTGGCGAAATGCAGCATTTGGATACGAATGAACATGCGATTACAACAATTGAATTTTTAATTCCAACGCGCGGATTGATGGGGTATCGCAATAACTTTCTGACTGAAACGCGGGGTCTTGGAATTTTAACGTCTATTTTTGAAAAGTATGCGCCATGGCGAGGAACAATTCCTCATAGAAGCAATGGGGTATTGATTTCAATTTGTTTAGGCAAAACCAGCGGATATGCATGCTTTAACTTGCAAGATCGGGGCACTTTATTTGTTTCTCCTGGCGAAGAAGTCTATGAAGGGATGATTGTTGGTGAAAACAATCGTGATAATGATCTTGTTGTCAATGTGACCAAAGGGAAACAATTAACAAACGTCCGTGCGGCAGGCAGCGATGAAAATATCATACTTACACCGCCGAGAAAATTCACACTTGAACAAGCGATCGATTACATTCAAGATGATGAATTGATTGAGGTAACGCCAGCGGCTATCCGAATGAGGAAGCGTTATTTGACTGAAAACGAACGCAAGCGAAAATAAGCTTTAGCAAAAGTTTTTGGGGTTGCGGCGATAAGGCTTCTCAGGTCTATTTTAACAAATTTTCGATTATCTCTGCGTCTCCCCGCCTCTGCGTTAATCATTAAGCCTCATTTACATGAGCCAGCATCCAGCTGATGCCGTTTTTCTTCCAACGCACGGGTGCTTTGATTAATTAATTCCCCATTATGCCGGATCGTTTCAGTGCTTCGTTCAATCACCTCTCGATTACAATGAATGGACTCTGTGCTTTGATTGATTAAACCGTTCATACGATCGATTGTACCGCAACTGGCTAGGGTCAGTAAGACAATCGGCATAAGTATCAGAAGTTTTTTCATCGATTGCCTCTAGTTTATTGTGCCTTTAATTTTTAACGATTGCGTAACAGCTTCAATTTGACGCTGATTTTCTTCAATGCTCCGATTGACCTCTTCGATGGCTTGGATGTTATCTTGTATAGCGCATGTGCTCATTTCAATTGCCTGACGATTGCACTCCAAAGTTCTGATCGTCTCATTGATGGTGCCGCAACCCGAAAGAACGGCAGCACTGGCAAGGATCATCAATAAATGTTTTTCCATTATTAAACCTCGACTGTAAGATGATCCATCTTCATAGCATAAAATGGAATATTTGTAAGATATTTTTGGCTGATACAACTATCTTCTAGAGCCAAACTGTTTGATCATATTTTTTAAAATGGGCGACAACTCATTTTGCATAATATCTATACGTCGATCCCAGGTATGATTTTTTAAAACTTTGCGCTGCCCTTTGGCAACCAGTTTTTCAGCGAGTGCGCGATCAGATAAATAGCTTTCAATTTTACCGTTAACTTCACCTAAATTTTTAAATTGATACAATAAAATATCTTCACCGTCTGAAAAAAATTCACGCATATAAAGATTATCATTCGTGAAGGGCACTGCTCCGCAAGCCAAAGCGGTAAATACCCTTTCATGGGTTCCATTTTTAAAAGCGGGAAGGCTATTTAAACTAATCTTGCTTCTCTTAAGGATGCGCAACGCCTCATCAAAATTAACGGAAGGGTAAAGGGTGACATTGGGTTGTTTTGCCAAATAATAAGACCAATCTGCAATCGGCTTTTCTTCACGCCAGCACCTTCCTCCAAAAACATGCACATGCGCATTTTTGATCGATCTAATCAACTGCAGCCTTTCAATACCGCGCCCGTAGGAATCCACATAATAAGCCAACTGATCGAAATCGACTTCATGCGGATCTATTCCATTTAATGTCAATGCTTGCAAAGTCGCACGGAAGAAAGTCGTATGATTATCACTTAAAAATATTTCTGTTGCAGAATCAAGCGTATCGCTAATCTCTTTTGAATATTTGTTTTTCCAAAATTCACGCAAGTGATCGGGATCGTAGCAACTGGCCAGCATCACGACATCAAAATCTTTCTGTTGTGCGATATCATTCTCAACAATTAACTCTCTTTCAACAGCATGAGGAAAGAAAAATGTGTTTTCAAACCGATATGAACGGAGCAGTTCGCAATCAAAACGATCGACGCAAGAAATGATCGAAAAAGGACTTTTCATCAATTCTAAATCATAAAACACCGGATCTAGAAGCAAAGTCCAGTGAGGGCGCTTGGCTTTCCCCCAAAAGTACTGTCCATCAGCTTGTGGAGGAAGCTGATGAAATGAAGCTGTAATGTCGGGATTGTATTTGTTAATCTCATCGATGATTGCATCAGGAACAGGTCCATAGGGCCAGGTTAGAATCGAAACCTCAATCCCCTTGCGCTGCATAGCCTCGGAAAATTTTTGCGTAAAGTATTGCTTGGATTCATATTGATTATGACAAGTGAGTAGACAAATTTTACGAATCAAAAAGCTATCCTTCATGTGATTTTTGCCTGATTTGCATTACGAAAAAGAAACGCCAAAGCAAACCCAATTGCAAATCCGCCAATATGCGCCATATAAGCAACGCCCCCCTCATCACCTTGCGCTGCAGCAATGGAACCTACCCCACTGACAAATTGCAAGAGGAACCAAAACCCAATGACAATAAGAGCGGGCATGGCTGTCGCTGCACGTCCTACCAAAACGTTGACTTTTGAACGAGGATATAACAAAATATAGGCCCCTAATACACCTGCGATGGCTCCTGAAGCGCCCAAATGGGGAATATTTGAATGGGTGCTAATCAATAATTGAGCAAACGTAGCGATGATTCCACAAAGCAAATAAAAGATGGTGTAGTTGACTTTGCCAAAATTATCTTCGACATTATCTCCAAAAATCCATAGGTAAAGCATATTGCCGAAGAGATGCATCCAACCTCCATGCATAAACATCGATGTAAAAATGGTGGGTGAATCGGCCCAAGGGTTAGCGAGAAAACGGCTAGGCACAAAGGACCATTTCTCAATAAAAGGTTCTCCCAATTTCAGCTCTAATAAAAAAATCAGAATGTTTAATGCTATAAATACATAGGTGACAATCGGCGTCGATTTACGCAAGGAATTGTCGTCATACAGCGGCATCATAATCGGATTCTTTAGTAAATTATTTTAGGATATGTGGGGGCGGCAATGAGAACAAGAATAATCAAAAAGAAAATCCCAACACCAAAATCCATGACCAAACCAAAATGGGTCGTTTCCCCGGCAATCATCAAATACCGCAGCGCATCCACCTGATAGGTCAATGGATTAATCACTGAAATTTTCTGCATCCAAGTCGGCATAAGTTCCAAGGGATACAAAGCATTGCTCGCAAAAAAAAGGGGCATCGTTAAAACCTGCCCGATACCCATAAAGCGTTCTCTCTTTTTCACAATCGAGGCCACGATCAAAGAGAGTGTGGAAAAGATAGCTCCTCCCAACATCACAATGGCAAATATTCCAATGAACGATAAAATATTAAACTGCAAGTGAACTCCAAGCAAAAAAGAAAGAAAATAGATGACGAAAACCTGCGATAAACTTCGAATGCCGGCTGCAAGGGCCCGTCCAACCACTAAAACCCAACGAGGAGCTGGGGTCACCAAAATTTTTTGCAAAATTCCCATATCCCTTTCCCAGATAAGTGCAATCCCATAAAAAATAGCGATAAATAAAATGCTTTGGGCAAGAATCCCCGGTGCAATGAAATCAATATAAGAAGTGCTTGAAATCGGAATGGCTTTTATCTTTGCCATCGTTTGCCCAAAGATAAGTAACCAAATGGCAGGTTGAATCATCCGCGTAAATAATTCGAAGGGATCATGTCGCAGTTTACGCACATCTGATTCTATAATCGCCATCGTTTGCTGCAATACGATCCGTAACTTAGTCCAAATGTGAGATTGTCCTTCTGATTTCTTTGACATGATTGTAATCGCCCCCCTCTTTGATTGATGTTCCGGCATATTGAATAAACACATCATCTAATGTTGCTTTGACTCCGATTGCTGATTTAAGATGAGAGGGTGAATTCATGGCCAAAATATGCCCTAAATGCATAAAAGCGACCACCTCGCAGAGCGTATCAGCTTCATCCATATCATGCGTCGTCATAAAGATTGTCGTACCAAACTCTTTTTTAAGATGTTCAATCAATTTCCAGAGTGCACGCCTGGCTGAAGGATCTAAACCAACCGTGGGTTCATCCAAAAAAAGGACCGGGGGTTCGTGAAGCAAGGCCTGTGCGATTTCTAATCGTCTGATCATTCCGCCCGAATAATGATTGACTAATTCATGCTCATATTCAATCAAACCCATAAATTCCAGCAGTTCATGAATTCTCTTTTCGCGCTGTTCGTAACTGAGTCCGTACAATTTAGCTGTGATCAAAAGATTTTCATAACCCGTTAATTCTCCATCCGCCGAAAGAAGCTGCGGCACATAACCAATATGGCGTCGAATTTCCGCTGCTTGAGTAATAATGTCAAAACCGGCAATTTTAGCTGTTCCCAGAGTGGGAGGTAAAAGAGTCGTCAACATTTTGATCGTGGTGCTTTTTCCGGCTCCATTCGGTCCGAGCAATCCAAATACACTGCCAGTTTTAACTGCAAAAGAGATCTGATTAACAGCGGGATATTCGTTATAGCATCTTGTGAGTTCACAAACCTCGATTGCATGGCGCCCCATTTTAACTCCCGCCGATTAACGCTAAAAAAATTGAGTAACAGAATCTAGATTCCCATTTTGTAGATTTAGGATTTTTGTTAATAGTTATTTTTAAACAAAAATATTTACAGCATGCCCGGAATTTTCTCATGGATACAGTGTTCATTTTTTCAAGCATTATGAACCCCGGTTTTTTGGCTTTGGTTGTCTTAGCGATCATTCATCTGTTTGCTAACCAGTCAAATGTTCTGGGTTGGATTTGGCATGGACGGTTTCTTTCGTTTGCATCAGGAATCTCATTTGCCTATGTTTTTGTCGATCTTTTGCCGACGCTGGAAGCGGGTCAACCGATTTTAAAAAAGACGTTTGATAATATTCTCCCCTATTTTGATCGCCATGTGTATCTAATAGCCCTTTTGGGAGTTTTATTTTATTATGGTTTGCATACACAATCGAATGGCAACAGAAATTTTTGGCTGCAATTTAGCGGATATATGCTATTTAATTTTTTTATTGGAGCTAGCTTATCAGATAGCACGAATCCCGAAATCCAACCGTTGGCATTATTCACAATTGCAATGGGAATGCATTATTTTGTGCAAGATCACAATGCGGTAGGTGATAATGCAGATTTGTATCAAAATAAGGCTCGTTGGTGGTTAGTCGCTGCGCTTTTTGCCGGTTATTTTGCGGGATATGCGACCCATATTCCCGACGCTGTGGTGGCAATAATCATTTCTTTTGTAGCAGGAGGTGTTTTCTTAAATGTTTTGCGTTATGAATTGCCTAAACGAGAGAAAATCGGTTATGCTTTTTTTGCGATGGGAGCATTAATTTATACAGCTATTTTGCTTAAAATTGGTGAAATATAAAATGAATGATGTAAAAATTTATCGAGAGAGTAGGTTATTTAATGACTATGCAACCGCCGCTAAATATGTAAAAGAACTAAATGAGTTCAATCAAAGAGATTATGATGGGACGCGCATCACATGTATTTTTAAACAAGGAACGGTAAAATGTTCATTTAACCATCATATCTTCCATATCATTTTAAAAAAACTCTCCTGTGCAGCCCAAAATTCTAAACACCCACTACAAAATTTTTATGCAACCAAGTTGAGTTGCGACAAAGAGAGCATGAGAGCTATGGAAGATTTTGAAGTTGCTCTCAAGATGCTTGGATTAAGTGTTGCCATTAAACAAATGCGGCAACCCGACTTTTTAAAGAAGAAATAATCGAATCTATTTTTTTTGATTGATCCAAGATTCACTCCCAGACGAGAAGGTCTATATTTTGGCATTACCATTCCTTAATTTGACAAAAAACTAATTTAATGCAAATCTGAAATTATCTCTAAAGAAGAGATTATTGAGGTTTCCATGATTTTAGAAATTTGCGCGATTCTATTTATTGTCATATTTGGGGTGCTTGCATTTTTCGCCATTCGAACTTTGCTGGCTGTCCAGCATTCCTTGCGCACACTCGACCAAACAACACATAGCTTGACAAGCAAACTGAATAATCTGGATTCAACATTTCGTACCATCTCACACCTTGGCGATGTTTGCGAATTCGAAGCAGCAAATTGGAAAAAAGAGGCTTTTCAATCAAAAGAGGAGTCTCATGGGTCCAATTATTCACGCGAATTGGCGGATTGGTTAGTCATCAGTCTTAGGCTTGCAGAAAAATTTTTAAGAAGGAGATGAGGCAATGAGTTATCAAAAAAATGGTCAGGGAGTAGATTTTATTAAAGGAGCGCTCCTAGGTGGAATCTTGGGAGGGATCACTGGGCTTCTGACCGCTCCAAAATCGGGAAAAGAACTTCGAGATGATATTCTCGAAAGTTACAACACATTAAATGATAAAACACATGAATTTACAGACAACATCCGTGAAAGCGGCAAACGGCTTTCGAGTGTGTTTTCTCAAGACGAAGATCACCAGAATGTTTCATTCCTAACAGGAAGTGCCGCCGGAGCTGTCATTGGCGCCGTGGCCGCATTACTATTAGCCCCGAAATCGGGGAGAAAATTGCGTGAAGATCTTGGTGATAAATATGATGAAATTCGTCAAAAAGCAAAAAAGTTTTCGACACATATCGGAGATCAAGGCCATCAAGCGATGGAAAATTTAGAAGATTGGAAAGATACTTTAGGAACACTCGTCAATAAGTTGACACATGCCAAAGGGAAGCATTCTGGAGCTCACCATTCACGGGTAGAGGAGATCGTCGATTGGGCTAGTCTTGGCATCCGTTTACTGCAACAAATGCAAAGCAGGAGGTAAATGTTATGGCTTTTAAAGTACAACAAGATTTCTTTATAGGTGCTTTGATCGGAGGGGCCATCGGAAGTGCCGCCGTGCTTTTGCTGACTCCTATATCGGGAGCAAGATTGAGACAGCAGCTTTTAAATAAAATCGATCATTTAAATGGATCAATAAAAAAGCGGTCTGCCTTACATAGAGCGCATTCCCCTTATACCGCGCATCATAAAAAAATACGAAAAGCAGCTAAAGCGCACAAACGGTAAGTTTGACAATAAGTTGCTTGCACGCATACAGTCGCGTGCAAGCAATAAGCACATGGAGCGGCCCCATGCAGTGGCAGCGTTTTATAGCGTTATGCCTTTTTATATCATTATGCCTTTTGATTCTGCTTGCTTTTGCACTTCTGCATTACATGAATAGCCCTTGGCCTGAACCGCCTTCCAATCCACCACAAAAGTCAGTTGAGCAACAGGCTAGGCATGCCGCACGGTTTGATCTGCTCGATCCAGAGATGGCTCCTCCATCACTTAAGCCTTTAGCGATGCAAGGTTATCATATCATGCTTGAAACTCACAAATATGCTCCTGATTACGCAGGAGATCGGCTGAGTTGTACAAATTGCCATTTCGCCGGAGGCAACACACTCGGCGGCATGCGAAATGGTTTTTCATTAGTTGGCGTGGTGAAAATGTATCCGCGGCATCTTGAAAATGGTACTGAATTAACTCTCAAGGAAAGGATTAACGCTTGTTTCATTAAAAGTTTGAACGGAAATCCCCTTCCCCTTGACAGTCAAGAGATGGAATCCTTAGTGGCTTATCTTGAGTGGATCTCTCAGGATGTTTCAACATTTTCTACATATCCCTGGCTTGGAGCAAAGCCTTTGCGCAGCCAGCATATTCCCAATCCCGAAGACGGCGCTAAAAGCTATGAAATATATTGCAGTATATGCCATGGTAGCGATGGTCAAGGGCAACAGCGCCAGTATGACCTGAGCTATCCTCCAATATGGGGAGAGCATTCTTTTAATGATGCAGCGGGAATGAATAAACTGATGACGATGGCTTCTTTCCTCTATGACAACATGCCTTATAAAGATCTTGGCTTGACCGTTGAAGAGGCATTAGACATTGCAGCTTTTGTTATTAACCAACCACGACCCCATTTCGAACCGGGACAGATGAAGGAGTGACTTATGAGAAATGCATTTTACGCAGGCCTATTATATTTGTTGACATGTTCGACGCTTGTGTCTGCTGACGATGTCGTCGGTTTTTGGAAAACCATTAATGAAAAATCAAAAAAAACAGAGAGTATTATTGCCATCTATCAACACGATGGCAAATATTACGGAAGAATCATCGCCGCTTACAATGATAGAGGTCAAATTGATGATACGATCTACACGCCTAAGGAAAGAGCTCCCGGCGTGGAAGGCTCTCCCTTTTATTCAGGTCTTGACATCATCTGGGATTTGAAATCCAATGGCTCGAAATACACCGACGGCAAAATTATGGATCCTGAAAAGGGGCGTGTTTACGACCTAGAAATCTGGCGGCAAAATCAAAATTTAATCGTTCGAGGCAAAGTGTGGGTTTTTGGACGCAATCAGGTGTGGCTTCCCGCACTCGATAGCGATTTTCCCGCTGACTTTAAAAAACCCGACTTAACCTCCTTAACCCCTGTCATCCAACCAGTAAAAAAGCGCAGTCCTATATCTAAAAAGGGCGCAGGCGGCTTGGGTTAATAGTTATAATTAAAATAAACAATTGACGACACCCCCGTAAATATTTATTGTTTGTGTAAACGGTACTAAGGGGAAAATATGTTCAAACTTGTATGGCAATTCATGTTAGTGACACTCGTTGTCATGGCTGCACCCATATCCATTTTTGCTGAGGCAAAGCCATCGGATATCGCTGCTAGAGGCGGCGGAGGACGCGGCGAAGGTGGTGGAGGACGCTATTTCGATAGAGGCGGAGATAATTTTGGAGGAAATCGTGATTTCGATCACGGCAATTTCAACGAAAACCGTAACTTCGATCGCGGAGATTGGAATAGAAACGATTGGGATAGAAACGATTGGAACAGAAATGATTGGAATCAATGGGGCGGCGACTGGTATGGCGGAGACTATGGATATGGATATTATCCCGATTATGCAACCACACCTCAATATGTCGAAGGGCAATATTACAACATCAACGGTCAATATTTTTTTTATAATAATGGCCAGCTAGTGCCTGTGGACAATTAATCAATTTTGTCCTATTGCCGAAGGCGCCCTTTTGGAGTGTGGGATTTGTCGCCGCACTCCAAAGAAAAATACATCAATTTTATTCGCTATCTACTTTCTCTTCCCTTAAATGGCTGTTTGAACCGATTGCCACGCACGGGTTTGCTAGATTGGAACCGCTTGCTGCGATTGAAACTAGGTCCGCTGCGTCCTCTAAAAATGGGTTCCGGTTTGATTGAAAGATCGGGTTCAAATCCTGGTAAAACCAGCGTAGGGATATCTTTTTTTAACATTCTCTCGATACTTTTGAGCAATTTGCGCTCATCGACGCACACCAAAGAGATCGCTTTTCCTTTGTTGCCGGCACGACCGGTCCGTCCAATCCGATGCACATAATCTTCAGGACAATTGGGCAATTCAAAATTGACCACATGCGGCAGTTGGTCAATATCCAAACCGCGGGCAGCAATATCAGTTGCAACTAGGATTTGCATAGCGCCATCTTTAAAGTTTTGCAGAGCTTTGGTGCGGGCCGCTTGCGTTTTATCTCCATGTATAGCCGTCGCACGGATGCCATCTTCTTCCAGCTGTTGAGTCAGCTTATTGGCACAATGTTTGGTGCGGGTAAATACTAAAGCTTGTTTCCAGCTTTCCGTAGTAATTAAATGGGATAACAACGCCTTTTTTTTCTTATTGTCGACCAGATAAATTTGCTGCGATATATTATCTGCTGTAGACTTTTGCGGGGCAACTTCAATTCGGATAGGGTTTTTTAAAAAACTATCAGCCAGGTCTTTAATTTCCTGTGAAAATGTTGCGGAGAACAATAAGCTTTGTCTTTCTGCAGGCATCAATGAGAGGATGCGGCGGAGATCGTGTATGAATCCCATATCCAGCATACGGTCGGCTTCATCGACTACTAAAATTTCAACTTTTGATAAATCGATTGTCCTTTGGCCAACATGATCTAACAGCCGGCCAGGAGTGGCTATGATGATATCCACGCCGCTGCGTAAACTTTTGAATTGAGAGTTAATGCTGACGCCGCCATAAATAGCAGTTGAGCGAAGAGGATAATGCCTGCCATAGGTGCTGACATTTTCCCTGACTTGTGCTGCCAATTCCCGTGTTGGAGTCAAAATGAGAGCTCTTACCGGTCTTTTTCCTTGATGGGAAAAGAGCGAGCGCACGCGTTGGAGCAATGGCAAAGTAAACCCTGCCGTTTTGCCTGTACCCGTTTGAGCGCTAGCCATGAGGTCTCGGCCAGCCAAAATTAAAGGGATGGCTTGCTCTTGAATTGAAGTCGGCGCATCGTAGCCCTGATCGGCAATAGCTTTGAGTAATTCGGGCGATAGTCCTAAATCTTTAAATGACATATTTTTCCTTTTAAATCGGCTCACATGGCCGAATACGATTATTAGATGGAGATTAAGTCAAAAACAGTTAACCAACAGGAGCAAGTGCAGACCGCAGTATACCGTGACTTAACGAGTTATATTGCATCACTTTAATACTACGAGCACAAGAAGGCGGCGCCTAAAGGTGAAAAGAGAGGCGAAGATTTCCCGGTAATGACCGACTTGAAATCTAATATAAATCTGAACTTAAGTGTATCTTATTATTTCTATTATTGTAAAGCAAAAAGCGGAAGCGCCCTGAAGTAAGTTGCATCGCTTATCAAATAAGCATGCCTCTAGAAAATATGATAGATAAGATCGCCTTCGGCGGTGGGATGATCCCAAAAATTATAATTTTGACACAAATTAAAATATATTTTATACATCAAATAAACCAACCCTTGAAGGAGAAAGAAGGATGGACATTGTAAATCTTATTATCAGTTTAGTGAGCGGTGTGATCGGTGGAAATGCTGCTGGCGCAGGTTTAAAAGATAAAAGCTTGGGCACATTAGGCAATTCTCTCGCTGGTTTAATTGGAGGCGGGGCTGGAGGCTATCTTTTAAATGCTCTAGGCGTATTAGCTTCTTCAGGCCTTGGTACAGGGGTCGAGGGTGCTACAGCAGCTGCTCCAGCGTTTGACATTACAACTTTTATAGCGAATGTTGTAAGCAGCGGGGTCGGCGGAGCTGTATTAACGGCTTTGGCAAGTTGGGTTAAAAACGCTACTCAAAAATCATAAGGCATCCAATTAATCTTTAAGCACCTCACTGGAGGTGCTTTTTTATTTTGCCATCGCCTTGTTTTTATACAATTCAGCACTGAGCCAATTTATGCAGCAACGTCATTTAGCCATCCAGATTAAAGCGATTTTATCTATTTGTAGATCGGTCTTTCGAGGTTTTACATGAAAAGGTTCGATTTTAATTGTACTAGGATCTAGATCAACTTCAATTTTTTTCAAGTTCTCTTGGAATTGTGTTTGCAAGTCATTCAATTGCTGCTGTGTCGCATTATAATTCCCTTCGGCTTGTTTGGCATCGTTCTCTTCTGCTCCGATTTTCCCCATGCGCCGAAATGTTGTACCCGTTTGAGAGATTGTTGTACGAGATAATTTTTTTCCGAAGAGAGCGCCAAGGATCGTGGCTCCCATGGAAATATAAGTGTTCATTTTTTGTTGTCCCACCTGCTGCTGCTGCTGTGTCATTTTTTCTTCAGATTTACGCAATTTTTCATTTAAAGCAGCGATTTTTGGACCATACTGGTCTTTAATTTTTTGCGAGGCTTGATCCCTCTTTTCACGCAGGCTAAGTGCCAAACGAGCACGAAAATCAGCTTCGCTCTCTGTTGCTTGTGAAATCAATCCAAGTTCAGGATATTGATAAAGCGTCAACGCTTCATTTTCATAAAGCCAAGCGGCAAAAGATTTTTGAAACAAAGCATAATTTTTTTCTTGGGATAATCCAGAAGGTAAGTCTGCAAAGGATGCCCCATCGGAAGCGGTTTTTTTAAGTTGAGCTTTGATTCCATCCTTTCTTTCACCCTCAGACCAATTAATCGATCTTCCATTATCATCAGGAGGGGCCATGACTGTAATTTCTTGCCAAGTATCGATCTTTGCTTTGCTATCGGCATAATGCACTTTAGCGAATCCGCCTACAAAAGGTTGATAGGAAGCCGAAGATCCATCCTGAATAAAATATTCATCAATTCCATCAGGCACAAGCGGCTTTGCTGCAGAAAGTGAGGCTTTATCTGGTTTGCTTGCTGCGGCCTTGGCTAGGGATGGATCTATTTTATTTTCGCCCTCCATCAAAGTTTTTATTTGTGTCAAAGTCAAAGGACCGCGGAGATAAGACATGGTCCATCGTGTTTGAAAGATGACTGGATTTTGATGATAAATGCTGCGCATTACAAAATCGCGAGGAGCAATCTTCGAAATCAAGCTATCTAAGGATTTGGCATCCAGCTCTCCATTAGAAGCGGCATTGAGCCCTTCAATAATACGGGCTTTGTCTCTTTCGGTTTGCAGCTTGCCTATAAACCAGATGCCGCAATTGGCTAATCCTTTATAATCCAAGTCGACAGGGTTCTGCGTCGCTAATATAATGCCTAACCCAAATGCGCGCGCTTGCTTAAGCAGTGTCAACATCGATAACTTTGAAGGTGGCATGGCTGTCGGAGGAAAATACCCAAAAATTTCATCCATATAAAATAAGGCGCGCGTACTGGATGTTCCGGGCTGTTTACGCATCCATGCTATCAATTGATTAAGCAATAACGTGACAAAAAACATCCTTTCCGGATCGCTCAAATGTGAAATAGTAATCACAGATAGCTTAGGTTTGCCCTCCGGTGTATATAAGAGCTGCTGAATATCCAAGGGCTCCCCTTCCATCCATGCTTGAAAACCCGGCGAGGCAAGCAAATTATTGAGGTTGACAGCCAGAGCCATTCGATCTTTTTTTGGAAAGAAGGTGTCGATATCCATCGCTCCGATTTTCGTCAAAGGGGGCTTTTGAACCTGTTGGATGAGTTTAGGAATATCTAAATCCTCCCCATCGCGCCAGGCTTTATCGATCAATGTTGAAATTAAAATGTGCTCACGGCTTTTAATGGGATCTAAGTCGGCGCCGATCAAGCCTAGTAAGCTGGAAGTTGTCGATAACACCCTTTCCCTTAAGGCATTAGTATCTAACAATAGTTCGCTAGAGGGGGCCTCAAAGGAACTGAGGATAGAGAGAGGGATACCGGCCCGACTTGCAGGAGTATAAATGACCATCTCTACGCTTTTTCGCAAATTCTTGATCCTTTCCGCTCCTTCTCCCCATGCTTTCAATCCGTCAACCCACTTCTTTCTTACAGATTCTGCAAAAGCATCTAGCGGCATCCCCTTCCGCTCCCCTTCCGCCTCATCCACCCAAGGCTTGAACTCTTCCACAGATAGGTTAGGAAAAGTCAAAAGAAGATTTGTTAAGTCCCCTTTGGGGTCAACGATAATGGCGGGTATTTTATCCATTCCAGCTTCTTCTAGAAGGGCAATCCCTAAACCTGTTTTCCCACTGCCTGTCATTCCAACACACACGGCATGGGTTGTAAAATCTTTAGATTCAATGAGAAACAAATCTTCTGTGGTCTTTCCTTTAGCAGTATCGAATGTTTTACCGAGATAAAACACTCCAAGTTTTTCAAAATCTTGCATTTATTTAACCTTTTAACTGATTCATCTGTAGTTTTTAATATATGCACTCTAAATTTCTGTAAACATTTTAGACCGAAGCTTTATTAAACTAATGAGCCCGCCGGCGGAGGCAGGGCCGGAGCTCAGTGGTAAGTCCTTGATTGATCAATATAATTTATACTTACAGCCATTGTCCTACTCTGATAATAGAAATTTCGCTTCGTGAAATAAACTTACGCTAGGCGCTGGAATATGACTTATCAAATAAGTGAAGACAAACTTGCTGATCTGGATGAGCGACTCGGATATCGCATTGTTATGACTAATCGTCATGACTGGGGCAGTGAAAAGATTATAAAGGCATTTTACGATCAATCAATTGTAGAAGGTGCTTTTAAAAATTTGAAAAACCCATATCACTTAGCGGTGACACCAGGATTTCATTGGACGGATCAGAAATTAAGAATTCATTACATGATCTGTGTAATCGGATATCTTTTGGCTGCATTAGTTTGGTATGACGCTAAAAAAGCCGGTATTAACACAACCTTGGATACTTTGCTTGATTCATTAAATGGCATTCATCTTGGAAGATTCGTTGACATGACAGGAAAACAGGGAAGGCCAAAAGTAACATATCGTTTAGAAGATCTATCAGAAGAACAAAAGGTTCTTGTCGACTTATTCAACCTATCAGAAATTCATCTCAAGCCACTCAAGATTGATGGCGTCAGTGTATACAAATAAAAACAACTCTAAAGAACTAACTTCAAATGACTAGCGTAAGTTTATTTCGCTTCGCGAAATAAACTTACGCTAGAGTACCCCCTATCTTGATGTCAAGGGCAAAATCAAAAATGCGTCAAAATAGAGTTATTTTCTTAATTGATTGACACAATTGCAAAAGGTTGTAGAGTCAACCTGACACTTTTAAGGAGATTTATGTAAACGGAATCATAAAATTTTTCGAGTGTTAAGGTCTAAAAAAGCCAAAATTTTGTTGTCGGTTTTTAGAGCTTTTTGCTAGTGTGCGCTTCTTATAAAGAGATTTTTAAGGTTTTTACGAGTTATCAAACCCTATTTAGAGACGACTTAATCGCCAATTTTTAAGGAGAAATTTCATAAAACATTTTTTCAATGGTGGCCTACCTGGGATTCGTGATAAAAACCTTCTTTGGTCCGCAATAAGAACTCCAAGAGCTAATAAAATCAAAAGGCTTAAATAAACCTAGTTAAGCAATTCTTTATAGCGGAAGCAATCGACCATATGATCATTAACCATTCCAATGGCTTGCATGTAGGCATACATAATCGTAGGTCCAACGAATTTAAATCCCCTCTTTTTTAAATCGGCGCTTAGTGCTTTGGATTGCTTTGTTTCAGCGGGAATTTCCTTTAAGCTTTTCCAATGATTTTGGATGGGTTTTCCTTCGACAAAACGCCATACATACTTATCGAAAGAACCAAACTCTTGCTGTATCTCTAAAAAGTGTTGGGCATTAATGACAGCCGATTCTATTTTTAACCGATTGCGGATAATATCGGGCAATGCAAGCAGCTCTTGAATTTTCTCACTTGTGAAACGGGCTACTTTTTTTGGATCGAAGTTTGCAAAGGCTTGACGGTATCCTTCGCGACGTTTAAGGATAGTAATCCAACTTAATCCGGCTTGGGCGCCTTCTAAAATAAGAAATTCGAAGTGCGTGCGGTCATCGTGAACTGGAATTCCCCATTCTTGATCGTGATAGGTTATATAAAGGTTGTTGTCGAGCGAGGTCCATGAACAACGGTGAATAGGTTTTATAGGCATGCGATTTCTCGGTTTGTATTACCATATAGGCTAGCAAATGTAATGACTATAGTTAAAGAAAAAAAGTAAAGGGATAGACACCACCTTAAACGAAAACGGCGTCCTCATCTCTTTGAATATATTTGAAACGAGTTGGCTCGTAATCTAATGAATCCCGGTCATCAAATAGTCCGTCATAACATAGGGTCAGCATGTTCAAAATAGGAATTATCTCAACCATACCGCGGCCAATGTTGGCTACTCCGTGACAAAGATATTGAATGCCATAATTTCTCAATTCATATTTGTCTTGATCCACCCCATATTCGTCATCCTTCTTGCTGGCTCCTATGGCAGCGCCTAGAATTGTTAAGCCTATTCCTGCAACTGTTTCTACAAGGCCTAAAAGTCCCCGAACTGCTCCTATAGGAGTAGAAGCGATAGGAATATGCCCAATTGGATTCAAAACTTTAGTTTCGATTTGTTCTAAACATTTATTAATATTAAATATTATTTCCATATCATTCCTTTATTAAATAATCATTAATTAATCGATTATATTAGGTGTAAATTGTTAATATTATATTAATATAAAATAAATTTTGTAAAAATATCCTAAATCAAACATTTGTAGTCAAGCGCATGAAAAAATTCGTGTGGATTCATGCTCTCTTTTTCCAAACCAAATTCCCGTTTAATAATCCCCTCTTCCAATACCCACAAACGATTTCCAAGATGCTTTGCAATCATGGAATCGTGTGTGATCAGTAGCGTCGGTATTCCCAGCTTAATGGCAAAATCTCTTGCAAAAACAAGCAATTGCGTAGAAGTTTTAGGATCTAATGCTGCTGTCGGCTCATCTAATAATAGCACTTTAGGAGGTTTGTGGATGGACATCATAAATGAAATGATCTGCCGTTGCCCTCCTGATAAAGCTCCCATGGGAACATCGAGAAAATTTTCAAGATTTAGATTTAAAGGTTTTAGAAATTCGACCATTTTCCTTTCCGGAAAAGCATCCACGCCTAACTTAATGCCGGCTTTTCGATCTTTTAATGCCGATAGGGATAAATTTTCTCTTACAGTCAAGTTTGAGCACGATCCGAGATAAGTGTTCTGGAAGAGGCGCCCGATATAGCGTGTTCTTTTTCTTTCAGGCATTTGAGTAATGTCTATATTATCGATGAGAATGCGACCGGTATCAGGGGATGTTTTTCCAGAAATAATATCAAATAAGGTGCTTTTACCCGTGCCATTGGGTCCCATAATGATGACGAAATCGCCGGGAAAGACCTCAAAAGACACATCTTTTAAAACATTATTATTATTAAATTTTTTTGAAATATTTTTTAAGCTTAACATATATTTACCTTTGAACAAGAATTTCTTTATTTGGTTTAATTTGTATTAATATGACGATAAGGACCGCTTTAATAAGATTATTCCACATCGGTTCAAATTCAAATTCTATTGTAACAGTAAAGATGGCTTGATAAAGAATTGATCCAAGGATTAATCCTAGACCAAATTTCGGCCGAATCATTTCGGCTAAAATAAGTCCGGCTAGACCGATCACTAAAGTGCCTATGTTCCCGGTTATAGAAAAATAGCCGTTCCATTGAACGAAAAGCGCACCTGCTAATGCTGTGAGACTATTAGCAACTACCAGCCCTAATATTTTATAACCATCGACATTTTTTCCTAGACTTACAAGCATTTGCGGATTGCTGCCAAGAGCTTTTAAAAGAAGTCCTGCTTCGGAAGAAAGAAGGATCTTTAGACCAACAAAAATCAAACCGACAATCAGGCCAAGAATAGAAAGTGAAAGCGGTGGATTGTGATGCACTATCGCAAAAATGGATTGATTATCGGGAAGCGCGAGATTTGATTTAGCCAATTTTAAGCAGATCGAAAACAAGGCTGTTGTGATGACAAGGCCGCTGATCAAATTATTCATTTTTAATTTCGTATGCAAAAAACCCGTTGCCATCCCTGCTAGAGCCCCGCCAGTCATCGCGATAGGCAAGGCAATCCAAGGAAAGAATCCCGATGTAATCAAAACGGCGGTGATCGCGCCACCGCAACCGAAACTTCCTTCGGTTGTTAAGTCATCAAACTTAATCACGCGCGATGAAAAATAAACTCCCATGACCACCAATGAATAAATAAGCCCTTGCAGTAAGACATGAACAAGAATATCTAAAATTTCATGAATCATTTCCCCTCTCCTTTCCCTTGGATCAGAGTCATGCTTGAACGAAGATTATCTGGAATCTCAATCTGCAGTTGATCGGCTACCGTTTGATTCAGAAAAATGGCGGTATTGTTGGGGTGAATGACGCCGATATCATTCGGTTGTTTGCCCTGTGCAAGAACTTGAAGTGCAAGTTCAGCGGTATTTTTACCTAATTCAAAATAGTCAACACCCATGGCTAGGAAAGCACCCTTAGAGACAGCCTCGGTATGGCTCGCAAATAGCGGGCATTTTTTATTTAAAGCCTCTTTTGCAACGAGCGAAATAGCTGCTGCCAAGAGATTATCGGCAGGCATCCATAAGGCCTCCGCTTTGCGTGCAGCTGCGGCAATGGTTTGTGCAATCTCTGCTTCTGTGTGTACGCCAAAGGATAAAGATTGTATCCCTTTTTGCTGAAGAACCTCTTGCATGCTCTTCGCCATCGCCTGAGAATTATTTTCGCCAGGATTATAGACAAGCGAAACGGTTTGAATGTTTGGTAAAACTGTTTGAATGAGATCGGCCTGCGAATCCGTGTTTAGCCGATCGCTTGTTCCACAAATGTTTCCATGTGCAAGCACGCCAAGGGATTCGGGATCGCTGACAGCAGCAATAAAGATCGGCTTGTGCCTTTCAGTCCGCGCGGCAGCTTGCACAGCAGGAGTGCCAATGGCAAAAATTGCCTGAACTTTGCGATGGGAATGATAATTTTCAGCGATGCTTTGCGCTTGGGAAGAAGAGCCTTCAGCATTTTGAATGATAAATTGCACGTTGCCATTAAGCAATCGTGATAGTTCGGTTATGAAGCCTTCTCTTGTTTGATCCAACGAGAGGTGAGCTGCAGTTTGGATGATCCCAATCGTGGGTTTTTGGTCTGAGGCAGATCGATCCTGCTGGCAAGATGCCAAAACAACGAGAACTAAAAGAGACGCGATGATAATTAATGGTTTAGAGGACATAAAGACTCCTTTTATAAAAACCTGACTTTTAGCCGGGGTTTATAAAAGGCAAAGCCCGGCTTTTGAGAGCCAGGGCTTCGGTTTAAAATTGAACTTTTTACCTATCCAACCAGCTCTTTATTTTTTGTAAAAAAATAAAAAAATTGATAGATATAAAAAGAAATAGCCAAATTAATTGTGTTTGTTGATGGAAATAAGTTTTGTTGAGTTAATGTATTCATAATGCACAATAATATAAATTATTTATATTTAAAGCAATCATTTTTTAGAAGCCAAGGCTTTAGTGATCTATCTCGACTTTGTGGATTTTTTTCTGAAAATAAAAAGGTAAATTTGACAATATGTAATTTTTTTTCTTCCGGAAAACAAAGGACATATGACAAATTTACCTCACTCCATTCTCACAATACTTACCATTTTCTCGCCACTTTTTTCTAAGCCGACCTTTAATAAATTCTTATTGCTCTTTCATGCTCATATATTGTGCAAAGGATGTCGTACTGTCACAGCCCTTTTGAAAAGAATGGGTTTCAGGCATTCGAAAAATTATTCTGATTACCACAGCTTTTTTAATAAAAATAGATGGTCTCCATTACAGGGTCGAAAATTCTTTTTCTAAAATTAATTTCTTTGTTTCCTGAAAACGAAACTATCAATATTGCACTTGATACGACCGTGGAACGCAGGAAAGGCCCTCAAATCAGAAGCATTAATATGCAAAGAGATGCTGTTAGATCAACAAAAAAACGAAAAGTATTGGTTCCTGGTTTACTCTGGTTGGTGTGTACCATTCAAATCAAATTACCTTGGACACATAAAATATGGGCTTTACCTTTTTTAACTATTCTGATGCCCCCAGAAAAGCCGCTTTCTAGTTCTAAAAATAAAAAAGATAACGAAGGAAGAAGAAAAAAGCATAAAACTCTAAATGAATGGGCATCTCAAGTAGTTAAGCTTCTCAGGCGTTGGGCAGGGAATTCAATTAAAATTAACATCATTGCTGACAGCGCTTTTGCTACCTATTTATTAGCGAATACTTGTGTTAATTATAACGTTAATTTTACATCCAGAATGCGTTTAGATGCGCGAACTTTTGAATTTCCCTCTATTAAGAAAAATGGTCAAAAAAACTTGGTTGGTAAAAGAATGACAACTTTTAAAGATATGCTTAAAGACGATTCTCTTAGATGGGAAATGGATGAAGCTCTTTGGTATAGTGGCAAAATGAAAAAAATTGAATTTTTGACGGGAACGTGCCTTTGGTATAGCTATGGAATTCGTCCTGTCCCAATAAAATGGATATTGATTCGAGATCCAAACGGTAAAACAGAACCTGTAGCTTTGTTTACATTAGACCTTAATGCCACCACTAAAAGAATTATAGAGGATTACATGGGTCGTTGGCCTATAGAAGTAACTTTCGAAGAAGTGCGTGCCCATTTAGGGATGGAAAGTCAAAGACAGTGGTCCGATAAAGCAATTGAAAGGGAAACGCCAAGTATTTTGGCATCTTTTTCAATTATTAATCTTATAGCTTTGGAACTTCAAAAAGAAAAGAATGATAAAATATTGATCCAGACCAGTTCTTGGTATCAAAAAAAACATGTAACTTTTTCAGATGTTCTAGCTTATGTGAGAAGACATATTTTGGAAAAAAGATACACTTCACAGTTCGCTCAAAATATCGAACTGTGGAACGAAGAACTGAGGGAAATCATAAATCAAATGGCGGCAGCATGAAATAATGCTTAAGCTATTGAGTTTAAGAAATCGTTACAAGTAAACCGTCAAAAGTTTACAAGATCTTGCCGAGCTCAAAAGCCTGAATAAATCCACAAAGTCGAGTCTGTGAGCTCTGTGGTTAAATTTTCCCACTCATTTTTTTTTATTTAGATAATAGATTAAGTAAACAGCAACTCCAACCAAAAGAATGGTTAAGAAATCACTGACATCTAAAACTTTAGCTAATAAAGCTAGAACATGATCCCCGAAAAAATATCCTATCGAAAGAAAAAAAGAAGCCCACAATATGGCTCCCGTATAAGCAAATAGAGCAAAGCGATTATATTCAAGCTCCGTCATGCCGGCGCTAATTCCAGTAAAATGGCGTACACCGGGGACAAAATAGCCGAAAAGCAGTGTCCAAGTTCCATACCGTTCAAACCAGTCATGAGCCGTTTGCAAATGTTTTTCTGAAAAGCCAAACCAGCCGCTTGTTTTTTTTAACAAGTAATGACCTGCTGTCCTCCCTAAAATATAGCTAGTGGTAATTCCGCAAATGCTGCCGCCGTAGGCCGCGGCTAATGTTGAAGGGATTAAAAGTTTGCCGTTGTACATGAGAACACCTGCGAGAACCATTAATGTTTCCTCTGGGATTGGCAAAGCAATAATTCCTAAAGCCAATAAAATGAATAAAGCAATGCTTCCATACTCAATGAGCCAAAATGAAAGCGTTTCGTTATTTAATAAACAGTCCATATGCCCAAATTTAATAATAGGTCAGAGTGGTTAGCCCTGTTTAACTGCTATGATAGGTAAGAACCTTCCATTTGCCATCAGTGCTTAAAACCATCGTGATCAATTCGCTGGCATTAGGACGATTTGCAAACTGTGTTTTATAATATAAAACCATATAATCGCCTTGAGGCAAACCTTTTGGATCTTTTGCAACGCGCTGCTCGACCAACTTACGCGAGATCACTTGCCCTAGTGGCTGACGCAATTTTTCTTGCGCTTTGATCCACTCGTCGCGTTTGATTGTAAATCGAAAAATATTGGAAGCGGCATCCCAACTATCGCCATACTTACCTTCATCCATCAGTCTAAGCCACTGGTCGGCCGCTTGTGCCGACAATTGAACATTTAATTGCTCTTGATCAGTAGAGTATTGAGCTGCGGGTGCTCCAGGGGCAGCTTGACTCATTTGGGGAGGACTTTGCAGGGTAGGTGCGCCATAGGCAGCTTGTAAACTATTAAAGGATGCTAATGCGGCAATAGTCAACAACAGTTGACACATAACTTTTTTTGCTTTCATACCATCATTCCTTGTTTAAATTATTCTGGAGCAACATATCTTCCTATAAAGAGGATCGAATTGGTTGCCCGGTCCACGATCATAAACATAAAAGGGTGATCGGCTTTAAAAACGAGTGCGGGTTCTCCGACCAATATAGATTTTACACCTATTGTCACTGCGGTTGCTGCAACAGCTTCAGTTCCTTTTTCATCAATCGATAAATAAGCTTTATGAATAACATCGCTTAGTTCCAAACTAAAATCTCCTGTAATTCCTGAAAAATCGGCACCCGGGCTAAAAGGAAGAGTCAATCCCATTTGTTGAAGAGTTCTATTCAAATTAAACTCCTCTGCCAGTTTGAACTTTGGAAAGGAAACAATCACCTGCTTGTTTTGCGCGTTTTTTAATAATCCATCCACTGAATTCGAGAGCGCGGAGCTTTCTACAGCCGGTAATCCGAAAGTATCGCGAGGCAGAAAAATTAGCAATGATAAATGTGTTTGATTGCTAGTGCTTTGACGGTAGGGCATTTCGAGCATAGTATAATTTTTAGCTTGATCGACTCGGAAAAATGCCGAGGTGGTCATCATGGGCACCGATGTGGTATTGGTCGGTGAAACAAAAAATGAATCAGAGGCCGTCAATACCGGATCAAACGCTTGCTGCCAAACAGCTTTCATAAAAATCGAGCTTACGACGACAATTCTGGTCATATTGTTGATATCGCTTTGTTGCAATAATTCATCAATCCGCCCTTGAGTGCGTTCTTTTACCCAATCATTGATATTTAATCTGGCGGCATCGGGATTGCGCATAAAATCCACTTGTTTAATCGCTGCTCTAAAATACTTAGCAGCGGTTTCTAAAAAAGATGGCAAAATTTTTAAATCTTTTTGGAGCCATAGTGAATTAGCAATAAAAAGGCGTGTTTCATTTGGACCTGTAAAACTTGGCGTACTAAATGTTTGATTCAAAGCGGCAAAAGCTTCAAAGAGGTTTTGATCTTGAGCCAAGTAATGCATGACAGATTGAAATTGAGATTTTGTTGCTCCTCCGCTTCCGGCGTATGGCATGACGAGCGCTGCTGAAATTGAATAGGGGGAAAAGAATAGGTTGCCTGGATTGCTTTTTAAACGGCTGTAAAGCTCAAATGCAAATGTATTATTACCTCTGACTAGAGTGAATATATTTTCTTCTAAAGGACGCATCTGAACCGGTTCCTCTTGATTGACATCCCCCTCTTCTTGTGAATAAAGAGCGGTGGCGGATCCAAATAAAACAACAAGGCCAAAAAAATATAATTTGATATTCATCTAAAATCTCCCCATGTAATTAAAGCTATGCTTACCGCATTAAATGTAACATGTAACCCAATAGGAGCCAAGAGCGAACCTTGCCGCTCATATAAAAATCCTAAAAAACAGGACAAAATGAATAAAGACGAAAGTAACTCAATGTTTTCCCAACTTTGACTGATAGAAAAATGGAAAAAGGCAAATAAAAGCGATGTCAAAATAATTCCGGTAAAAATCCCTATCCGGTCTACTAACCATCTTTGCAAAAAACCTCTGAAAATAACTTCTTCCACAGGTGGAGCTAAACAGATCATAGCAAAGGCCGTAAACATGTATAAAACTGGATCGTTCATCGTCATTTTTAACTGTTTGACAGCGACTTGGTCGATCTGCGTGGGTGCAATAAAGACGGAGATCATTAAGGCGATCAGCTGGCTTGAAATAATAATAAAAGGATAACTAATGATCCAGGTCGCACAGCCCAATAAGAAATCTTTAATGCCCCGGTTGATGTGTTTGCTGCTTTCAATGCTTCCCCAACAAATATAGCGGCGCACAATAGGCCATTGAGACCAAAGATATAAAAATATACCTATGGCAGAGGCTAGAATAGCAAAGAAGTTAAGCCATCCTTGCGTCGCAAGGCTTAGGTGCGTTTTAGAGACATCAATCAGCTGTCCCGCTTGCATGGATAGATATAATAGAGCAGCTAGTGGAACAATAATGAGTTCAATGCCAAGAAAAACAAGAAAAATGCCTAAAACCTTGTACACCGATACTAGAGGCGGCAGCGTAAACCATTTCTTTTTAAATCCGTAGTATCCGCTTAAATAAGCAATGATTGATACAATCCCTAATGAGATAATACCTCCTCCTAAAAGGACCAAATGCTGCATAACAATAGAATCCATAAAACCTTGTGTGAAGAAGCCTTATCTTACCTTGCGTTTAATTGTTAATGATATAAGATTAAAATAATCGAGACAATAGGCTTTTAAAATGGAAGGAATAGCGGGGATCGTCTATCCCGATGTGTTTCAAGTTAATCATTTCACCGATATTATGCTGGATACAATGCGGCATCGCAGCAATGGCATGCAAGAGTCCCTCTTATTTAAAAATATACAGATCGGCATCATCGGCGGTAAACTGGCTTATAACCGCGACCGATCGATTTGTATAGCTCTCAGTGGAACCGTTTATAATTCCGAAGAGATCCAAAACGAAATAAGAAAGCATGGCAATGCGATTCACAGAGAACGTTCGCAAGCGGAACTCTTTATCCAAGCTTATGAACTATGGGGCTCAAATTTTATTGAACGTATGAAAGGCGATTTTGCTTTGGCCATTCTTGATCAAGTTAAAGAACGGCTGCTGCTTGCGCGAGACCGCATAGGCATCAAGCCGCTGTATTGGTATCACGATCAGAACTATTTTATTTTTGCCAGCGAACTCAAATCTCTAATAGCGACAGGTTGCGTCCCTCAAACCCCTGCTTTAGATGCTATAGCAAGTTATCTTTACTTTGGATATATCCCCCAAGATATGACGCCGATAAAAAATGTGAATAAGCTTCTTCCAGGCTATTATTTACAATACAATCGCGATAAAAGTCTTGTCATCCATCCCTATTGGTCCTACAGCTCTTTTTTTGTAAAAGAAGTTACCTCGAATCAACATACAATCATCCAACATATCGACGAGCTGCTGATCAATTCCGTTAAAGAGCGTTTACCTCAAAACGAATCTGTAGGATGCTTCATTTCTGGGGGCCTTGGTTCTGCGTGCATTGCTGATTATGTTACAAGGTTTAATAAAGGCAATCGGATCTACAGTTACATGTCTGTTTATAAGGGACAAAATGAGTCTGATATGCAAGTGGCTACAGAGGTAGCCCGCATTTTGGGCATTTCACATGAAATCGAATGGATCACCCCATCAAATGTCCTTAATAACCTCGTTGAAATCGCTTGGCATCTTGACGAACCATTAGCAGATCCAAATGTCATTGCCATCTGGAAAATGTCCGCTAAAGCTGCTGAAAAAACGCGAAGGGTCGTTTCGGGCATGGGAAGCGACGAATTGATGGCAGGGCATAGCCGCTATTCTTTACAAGAACGAAAAGCCAATTTTTCGTCTTGGGCTTGGCAGGAAGGGGTTTCTCATTTTGGAAAACTGTTGATTCCCCTATTGAATGGCATTTACCCCCCTTCGGCCTATTTATTACTAAAAAAAGGGCGTACCAAACCTTGGCAATTCGATTATTTAAAACAAAATTCTGTATTTGATGAAAGTACGATGAATGAAGCTTCACCGAAACTTGCCAAGCTTTTTGATCCGGAAGTTTTTTTACATAAATTTCACAATCTTTCCCGCGTACGTTCTAAGGTGCATTCCTTTTTGTACCTTGATGTAAAAACTCGTCTAACCGATTGCTTCATCCTTCAATTTGAACGTTTAATGAGTGCCAATAAATTGGATTGGTCCCCTCCTTTCTTAGATCAGCATCTTTTAGAATATTTGGCAGGAGTTCCGGAGCCGGATGATATGACTGAAAGTCAAACGGCGACTTATCTTAAAGCATTGTTAAAAAATGTTTTTCCGGCTGATTTCTTAAATAGGCCCAAAAGAACGCGACGGGATTTCTTGAAATCATGGGTACATCAGTCAGAACTGTCGAACATTTTTCCGCTTCTGACAAAAGGGACTTTGGTGGAAACAGGCATCATTTCACAAGCGTGGTTGGAGATTATATTGGAAACTCCCAAAAGCAGAGAGAACAATTTTCACCTTCTGTGGTCGCTGCTCATGCTTGAGATTTGGTTCAGGCTTTATATCAATAATCCCATTCAAACTTCTCCGCCGCATCTATCCGTTAAAGAACTTCTATTAGAGACATAAGTTATGGAAAAAAATCCTTTTATCATCCTTTCTAACAGCCCCGCAAACGAACAACTTACTGTTGCTCCAACTGCCAAAAATAAGGCGCGAAGGCTGGAAGCGCAAGCCTATTTCGATAGGCTTTGGCTGATTGATCCGGAACAATTTAACCCTTTGCGGAATTGCATGCATCGAGAACGGATCGATCGGACAATGCAGCTGATAGAAAAAATGGGTGAGTTGCAAAATAAACGGGTAGTCGATTTAGGCTGCGGTTCCGGAGTTTTAAGCCGCAGGATTAGAGATGAAGGGGCTTCTGTCGATGCCGTCGATGTTTCTGAAAATGCTTTAAAAAAACTGCGGGAATTCTCTTTAGAACGTATCCAACCATGTCAAGATTATGTTCCATCCACATTATTAAATGATGATGCTTATGATCTTGTCGTCTGTACAGAATTGATTGCTTACGTCAGATCGGATGAATATCGTCTGCTTTTTTCAGAATTAATCCGTCTTGTCAAAAGGGAGGGTTACATCATTTGCTCTGCATCCATTGATATCGATTCGGATGATGCTTTAGCTCGTTTTGCCGAATTTGCTGAAACAGAAACCGAGATCCTCCAATGGTCATTAAGCTATCACCGATGCTATATCCGCATTAAAAGTTTTTTCGAAACCCCTTCTCGCTTCATCAAGGCTAGCCGCGATGGAGAATGGAAAACCCGAGAACTTAAAAAAAGAGGATCGCTGTCAAGCTGGTGGTTGCGCATCAACAGTACTCCCCCTTTAGTTTGGCTATGGTATCCAATCAGTCTTTTGTTTTATCCTTTTATGGCCCTTCTTAAGAACAACCGGACGGTGCTGCTCCTGCTCGAAAAGTTTTGCCATGCCCTTTGGCAAGAGAATGGAGTCAGTCAAGCCATTTTTATAGGAAAAAGGAGAAAGCTATTCCAAGAGCTTCCTAAAGATCAAATTCCCAAAGAACACAAACAAAAAAGGCAAGTTTGGGAATAAAGATTAAAAAAGCCGGAGATGGCTCCAGGCATAAGAGTTAATCCTTAAGGCTGCTACATTCCTGTCCTGACCTAGTTCAGATGCCCTTACCCCAAGAGGTCCCCGGCAAAAAAGGAAAGTATAGAATCTGAGTTGTTTTAGAGCAATATTCAAATTCCAGCATAACATAAAAAAATATGATAGACAGGATCGCCTGCGGCGACAGGATAATAAAAATCGAACTGACTTTATCCTGTTGCCGAAGGCGATCCTGCCTATCCCGTTTTTCATTTTTTGTTGAATCGATAAGGGGTTGGGCTTGGTTTTTCATCATCTTCTTCTAAGACAGCAAATGTTTCTTCGACTTCTACTTCTTCATCCTTCAGTTCATCATCAGAAATAGGTTCATCAATACGTGGATTTTTTTTCTTTTCGATGATGAGTTCACTTGTGCAAGCCTTACACAAAATGTATCCACTTGCAGAAGCAACAATCAGAATGGTCAATTTAGGTAAAACATAAGTGAGTGAAGCAAAGAGAGGAATGAAAGGTAAAATAAAATATGCAACACAAGAAATAATGGTTAACGCCACCGAATATTTTACGACTTTGGTCCAAGTCCGACTTTCGGACTCCACTTTTTTTTCTAACGGACTTTCGCCTCTTGTCGATTGTACATTATCTTGAGGCACCTTTTGCAATGAGGTTGTATCGTTCATTTTGCGAACTCCTTAATGTTAAAAAAATCAAAATAACATTAACTATTCTCGAAAATAGATTCAAGAAATTTTGCATTTTTTTTTATATTAAGCTCTGACTGTCAACACCTACACCCATAGCATGGAAACCATTATCGACGTAAATTAATGTTCCTGTAATAGCAGCGGCTAATGGAGATACTATAAAAGCAGCAGCATTGCCCACATCCGAGGGGTTCATCTCTTTTTGAAGTGGAGCGTTTGCCAAAGAATATTCAATCATTTTCTCTATAAAACCGATCGCTTTGGCTGCGCGGCTTCCCCAAGGACCTGCTGAAATGGTGTTAACACGAATACCCCACTTGCGGCCCGCTTCCCAAGCCAATACGCGCGTATCGCTTTCTAATGCAGCCTTGGCGGAACTCATCCCGCCGCCATAGCCCGGTACGACACGTTCTGCCGCAATATAGCTTAAAGAGACGGCCGATCCTCCCGGATTCATCAAGGGTCCGAAATGTGCTAAAAGGCTGACAAAAGAATAGGCCGAGGAGCTGACTGCCGCTAAATATCCGCTGCGAGATGTCTCTAAAAGAGGTTTTTTTACTTCGGGTCCATTGGCCAAAGAATGTATAAAAATATCGATAGTGCCAAAATCTTTGGCAACAGCCGCTACTGTTTCAGAGATTGTAAAACCTGAATACTCTTTGTACCGTTTATTTTCTTTAATCTCTTCAGGCACATCTTCAGGTCTATCAAAGGTTGCATCAAGTGGATAGATCTTGGCGATTTCCATCAAAGAACCGTCGCTTAAACGGCGCGATCCATCAAATTTGCCTCCATTCAAACTCATGGTAAAAATTTTCATGAGAGGGGTCCAGGTGCCGACAATGATTGTCGCTCCTGCCTCGGCTAAGCATTTGGCGATGGCCCATCCATAGCCTTGATCATCCGCAATCCCTGCGATAAAAGCTTTTTTCCCTCTAAGATCGATTTTTAACATGATGCCCTCTTATTCGCTTAAGTAATGGCATATGATAACATCAGCCTAAAGAACAAGTCAACCGATTCATGAAGAGGGGCATACGTATATTTATATGTTTATTTCTTTTTTCTGTTCATCTCCATTCTTGACAAGTTCCAAGGTTAATGAACCTGGGGATTTATCTGCTTTTTGAATTTCTATCTCTTTAATTTTTTTTTGCTCTTCTGCAATAATACTTTGGGCAAGTTCCAAGGTCACGACGCATCCGGATTTATCCGCGACCGGTTTTTTTTCTGCGATAATTCCATCTAAGCCGGGAAGGACATAGTTTAAGACAAAAAGATAGTTTTTGAGGGTACTTTCTTTCAAACGATTTTCTTTTTTGTCTTTTGCAATTTGAATGGCCAGCTGCTCTTTAGAGATTTTGAATTTCTCCCGTTTTTTGATCAATGATTTGAAGTTACGTACTTTTTCAAATTCGAGATCTAATTCTTTTTGTTTAATTTCTATAGCTTCATTTTTCTTGCGCAACTCTTCAAATTTTTTGCTTCCTCTTTCACTATAGGGCAAGGAATTGATCGATCTTTGAAGCATTAGATTCAACTCGGTTCTTTCTCTCACTGCCTTTAATTTTTGAAGTTCGGCTTCCAATTTTTTGAAACGGGGAGCTCGCACATGAGAGAAGGCTTTGGCTAACAACATTTTTGACGTGTAAGGTTGAACGACATGTTTAAATGTACCAATCTTTTCGGAAATCGTAGCAAATGCTTTTAAGGCTTTGGTTTCAACTTCAATTTCAGGAGCTTCTTTTTTCCATTGATAACTTAGAGTAAGCCTGGTGATTTCTGTTGGGAGTGAACTCAATTCCATGAGATTGATCCGTCTGACAAAGGCGGCATCTTGCGCAATATCCTGATGAAAATCTTCCGATGTTGTTGCAAAGGCAAGATAAGGACTTTTGCCGGGATCCATTAATGTTTTGATAAGATGGGAAGCAATCCCCTCTTCACATTGGAAAAGCACCTGCACCTCATCGATGCAGAGGATGTAATCGCTTTCAAACCCGCGCATTTGCCGTCTTACGACCTCTAAATGTTCTGCAAACCCATCTTTGCTCTTATTGAGCAACTCGGCGGCATTTACAACCAAAATACTTTTTCCCCTCATAAATTCAGGTCCCCGATAATCCGAGGACAAAAGGTATTGGGCAACGGCACTGAAAACTTGCGATTTTCCCGTGCCGGTATCAGCAATAAGCATCGGGCACATGGTCGTGCTTGAAGTAGAGGGTTGAAAGGTATTAATAAATTCCCTGACTGTTTCTTCACGACCGTGAACTGGAGGAAGTTCGCCTGTTTTTAGTTCCGCCGTAATGTTACGGCAAGGATGGATTGAATTGGGATGCGGCTTAAAAAATTTCACGTAAATATATAAAAAAGAAGCGATGGTAGCTGCAACACCTAGACTAATCAAGCTCGCAGTGGCAAAGCTGCCCGTGTAGATCGATAATGCAATAAGCCAGCCGCTGATGACAGTCAAATTGTCTCTGAAGGCTCGGTAACGAAGATCGGCTATAATTTGTTTCTCCATATTCTCAGCATGGTCATCTGCCAGTTCTTTCAGCTGGAATATGTATAAAAGAGTATCAACCATCCAGTCGAGAGCGTGCGTCACATAAAACTCAACAGTACGGATAAACGATCTCTTTTTCTCTAAAGCTTGATGCAATAAAATGCGTTCAGCAGACATGGCATCACTTATTGCGGCATTGGCAGCACCTTGAAATTTTTGGAATTCTGCTCCGACAGCGGCCTCTACTCTTTGGAGAGTAAGCAATGACGACAATTTTTTGATTAAATCGGCAAAATTTATATATTCGTCGTTGTGAAAAAGATGTTTTAAAACTTTGTTTAACTGTTTATCCGAAAGGCGATTAAAGATGCGTGAAATATCATAGCGGCAATGTGCAAATTCGCTGGATGCAAAAGCCTCCAAAAGGATATCGATATCCTCTTTTTCAAATCGATCTCCTTCCAAGCTCTGTTTGTCAGCAATTGAGCGCACAGCCTTTTCAAGGTTCGTCGGCACAAAAAGCCATTCTTTGACTTTGTACCGCATGTTATGAAGGTTAAACATTCCAAAACTTGGAATCAAAGCGGAAATTCTTTCTAGAAGCGAACGATGAATGGGATAATATGTAGAAGAAAAATAAACAGGTTTAGTTTGATCTATTATTGCTGTAGTTTCCATACAACTCCTTAAAGTATAAAATCAAAACTTACATGAACGCTTTATTTGAAGCAAGTCAGCGCCTTCATGTCTCTGGGGTTATTGGTGATTATGCCATCAATGCCGATCGAAGCTAAAAATTCCGCTATCTTAGGATCATCGACTGTGAATGCCCAGACTTTACACCCCTTTTCATGCAGACGTGAAATCCAAGCTGGATTGGCAAGCTTGTACCAGATCGCCAAATAGGGAAGATTGAGCTCTTCAAAAAGAGCGGCCATGTTAAAATCCTCAACAATGCCGATCAATGGACAACCGGGATCTTGCGTTCTAATTTCTTCAATGATATGGGGTGAAGACGACCCAATTCGAAAACGTTGCGGCGTTTGGTGTCCCACAACTTCCAAAATAGTGCTAACAAGAGGTTTAACAAAGGAATGCCCCTTTTTGATTTCGATCATCCATCCCGTTGCCCCGTTATCTAAGGATAGGGTTTCCTTAAGGGTTGGGATTTTTTCTTGCGTAAAGCTGGCATTAAACCAGCTGCCTGCATCCAATGCTTTGATTTGCGCCAGGCTTAAATCAGTGATCCTCCCTTGTGTTTCTCCCCGAGCGGTCCTTCCCGGAAAGGCATCATGCAAAACGACTGGAATGCCGTCTTTGGAAAGGTGCACATCCATCTCAATCCAATCGACGCCTATTTCAAGGGCTTTTGAAAATGAAGCAAGCGTATTTTCCGGCGCTTCTTTAGAGGCTCCCCGATGAGCGATTAATTCAACCATTGCCATCATCCTTTGGCCTAATGGATATCATTTCTTATAAATTTAGATCTTGTAAATTTTTATTAAGGCATCGCAGAATAGAAGAGTAAAATGAGAAAGGAGCAGCTGCTTGAAAAATCTGGTTAAACATCTAATCGCTTTTTTTTTAGGCATCGCATTTTGGTTTCGCTATAAGGTAACGGTCAAAGGATTTGAAAATCTGAATGCCAAAACTTTAAGCAAAACCGGCGGCGTACTTTTTTTACCGAACCACACGGCTGTGTTTGTCGATCCGGCATTAATTACTTTGGCAGTGTGGCCCAAGTTTCCCATTCGCCCCATGATTGTCGAGTATCAGTTTTATAATCCTATCGTCAACAAACTCATGCGTTTCCTCGACGCCCTTCCTGTTCCAAGTTTTAACACCAGCACCAACAGTGTCAAACGGAACCGCAGTGAAAAAGTCATCAATACTGTTGTGCAAGATCTGAAGGATGGCCAAAATTTTTTGATTTACCCATCAGGAAAAACTAAATCGAGCGATTATGAATTGATTGGAGGGGCATCAGCCGTCCATCGTATCCTGTCAGAAGTTCCGGAAGCAAACGTTGTGCTGGTCAGAGTCAAAGGTCTATGGGGAAGCAGTTTTTCTCGAGCCCTTACGGGAACAGTTCCTCCCATTTTTCCCACCATTTGGGCCGGAATTAAACATATATTTAAAAACCTGCTATTTTTTACCCCTCGCCGTCAAATTACCATTGAATTTGAACCTGCCGGAGCTGATTTTCCTTTTGGTAAATCTAAAATAGAGGTCAACCGCTATTTAGAGCAGTGGTTCAATAAACCCGACGGCCTAACAAAGCAGGAAGGTAACTTCCCTGGCGATTCACTGATCCAGATTTCTTATAGCGCTTGGGGCAACGTCATTCCTCCCACTGCGCATCAAAAAAAACAGGCCGATGAAAAAATCAACCTAAAGACGATTCCCGAAGATATCAAGTCAAAAATTATTTCTGAGCTTGCTCAGATCACACAATATAAAGCCGAAGATATCAAACCTGACATGGACCTTGCCGCTGACTTGGGGCTGGACTCCATCGACATTGCCGAATTGGGAGTCTTCATCCAAGATAGCTTTGACATAGAAACACTTCCCTATTCCGAACTGACAACTGTCGGCAAAGTCATGGCTATCGCAGCCAAACAAGTGAGTTTCAAAGATGAGGAGCCAGAACCGGAGCTAGATCTGACCAAATGGAAAGAGGAGCGCAAACCGAGGAAGAGACTTTATGTTTCTGAAGGGCGCACACTTGCGGAAGCTTTTTTAAATACTTGTGACAAATATAGCTCTTTGATCGCTTGCGCCGATGCCCGGTCAGGCATTTTAACCTATAAACAACTCAAAATGCGCGCGTTGCTTTTGGCTGACTACATCCGAAGATTGCCCGGTGATTATATCGGCATATTGCTGCCCGCTAGCGTGGGCGCGGAAATCCTTATTGTCGCTGTTCAATTAGCTGGAAAAGTTCCATTGATGATCAACTGGACCGTGGGTCCTCGCCACATCGAAACCGTTAAAAAACTCTCCAATGTCCAAGCCGTTCTCACTTCTTGGTCTTTTATCGATCGTCTGGAAAATATCGATTTAAATGGAATCGAACAAAACTTGATCATGTTGGAAGATGCACGCTCTGAATTCACATTAGGCGCTAAATTGAAAGCTTTCTGGCAGGCGCGTCAATCGACCTCTTCTATCATGAACCATTTAAAATTAAGCGTAAACCCAAACGATCCCGCGGTATTGTTATTTACCAGCGGCAGCGAGAGCATGCCCAAAGGGGTTCCGCTGACTCATAATAATATCCTGAGCAATCAATCCGCTCTGTTGAAAGGAATTGAAGTTTATAACGATGATATCTTATTAGCGATGCTACCCCCTTTTCACTCTTTTGGATTTACTGTCACGGGCTTATTGTGTTTGACGTCAGGAGTTAAAACTGTTTATTTCCCCGATCCGAAAGATGGTTTGAAGCTTGCTAAAATCATCGAAAAGTACGAAGTGACGATTATGGGAGGTACGCCAACCTTCGTCAAAGGGATTATGAAAGCAGCCAAAAAAGAGCAGTTACGCACAGCCCGCTTTTGCTTTACCGGAGCTGAAAAAGCGCCGCCTGAACTTTTTCATCTGATGCAGCAATTCCAAAAGGGGGAAGATTTTTTGATCGAAGGGTATGGCATTACAGAATGCTCCCCCGTTTTAAGTTTTAACCGGATGGGCGAACGTCCACGCAAAGGAGTGGGCAAAGCAGCTCCGGATGTTGAGCTTTGCATCGTCAATCAAGAGACCTTTGAACCACTTACAATTGGACAGCGGGGCCTTATTTTAGCAAGAGGACCCAATATTTTTTCCGGTTATTTAAATCCGGGTCTCTCCTCTCCTTTTATTGAAATTCAAGGCAAAAGCTGGTATAAGACTGGTGATCTGGGCTATCTTGATGAGCAAGGCAACCTAACCATTTCCGGACGATTAAAGCGGTTTATTAAAATCGGTGCTGAAATGATCAGCCTTGCTGCCATCGAAGATGCCCTTTTACAAGAGGGATTAAATAAGAAATGGCCGCTGGCTGAAGAGGGCACCCCCTTAGCTGTTTGCGCAAAAGAAACCGATGGCGATAAAGCGAAAATCTATCTCTTTACGCTATTTGATCTTCCCCTTGAAGAGGCAAATAAAGCAGTGAAAGAAGCCGGCTTCAGCAATCTGGTCCGTTTTTCCAAAGTGATACGCCTGCCGGCAATGCCTCTCATGGGTACAGGCAAAACAAATTACCGATCGCTGGAAACTGAATATCTTAGCGCAAACGAAGATTCCAAAACAAACAATGTGTAAACCCTATTTAAATGCATTAGAACCTTATGAACTTAAAAACTCCGCCCCTTTCCCTTAAATTATATAACACTGCTTCCCGCCAAAAAGAGGTGCTGCAGCCTATCGATGGGCAACATGTGCGCATGTACACTTGCGGGCCTACAGTTTATCACTACGCCCATATCGGAAACTTCCGCACCTATGTTTTTGAAGATCTTTTAAGGCGCACCATGCAGTTCTTTGGAATGCAGGTCACGCAAGCGATGAATTTGACCGATGTGGATGACAAAACTATCAAAGGTGCAATTGCCAATAAAATCTCCTTGGATGATTTTACAAAACCTTATAAAGATGCTTTTTTCCAAGACATCAAAACCTTGCGGATTGAGCCTGTCGAATTTTATCCTGCAGCCACAGATTATATTCCCGATATGATCCAATTGATTGAAACCCTTTTAAAAAGAGAGGTCGCTTACTATGGCGGCGACGGGAGCGTCTATTTTTCCATCAAAAAATTTCCTCGCTATGGCTGCTTGTCGCATCTTCACATCGACGAGCTCCAAGTTGGAGCTTCCGAGCGTGTGGAAGCAGATGAGTATGACAAAGACCATGCAGCTGATTTCGTCCTATGGAAAAAATATGATCCTACTCGCGACGGCACTATCTACTGGGAAAGTCCTTTTGGAAAGGGGCGTCCGGGATGGCACCTTGAATGCTCGGCCATGGCGATGAAGCTGCTAGGCACCACAATCGACATTCATGTGGGGGGCATCGATAATATGTTCCCTCATCATGAAAATGAGATCGCTCAATCGGAAGCGAGTTCTGGAAAACCATTTGTAAAACTATGGATGCACTCTGAACATTTGGTCGTCGACAACAAAAAAATGTCCAAAAGCCTCGGTAATTTTTTTACGCTGCGCGATCTGCTTGACAAAGGATTCACAGGCGTGCAGGTGCGTTACATGCTTATGCAAACGCATTATAAGACTCAGCTCAACTTTACCTTTCAAGGTCTCGAAAGCGTAAAAAGCTCTTTGAAACGCTTAAATGATTTCGTGCAACGGCTGCAAGAGATCCAATCCCCTGGCTCAACTGGCGCTGCAGATGATTTTATTAAAGAAGCTTTGCACCGTTTTGCCGAAGCACTGGCCGATGATCTCAATATTTCCGCAGCATTGGCGGCTTTGTTTGACCTTGTGCGCGAAATCAATAGTTTATGCGACGCTCAAAAGATTGGAAAGGAGGATGCTCTCAAAGTACTTGAATTGCTTGCCAAATTCGATTCGGCACTCGCCATTATCGATTTCAAAGGGACGCCTAATGGGATTCCACAAGAGCTGCAAGAGGCTCTTTTGCAAAGGATCCAAGCCAGAAAAGATAAAAATTGGGCTCTTTCCGACTCCTTACGTGATTTTATTCTTAGCAAAGGATATACTATTGAAGATACCCCTGCCGGGGCACGCCTAAAGAAAAGTTAAACAGAAAGGATGCTGTCATATGGCGCGCACAAAGGATGAAAATTTTGTAATTTGGCTCTATCGTACCGCCGTCGAGTCCGGCGATTTAGAGGGTAGTTTCAACCGGTACGATGTTGGAACAAGAGCAGGCGTGAACCCAAAAGCCGTCAATGCAATTTGCAAATTGTTAATACAAGCCAATTTTATACGAAAATCCAGCCAAGAGGATATCAGGCTGACGCCGCATGGCGAGCAGCTAGCTTTGCGTCTTTTAGGTGAAAAAGTACAAGGACATTAATCGGTAAATCATAACCATGACACATTTATCCAAAGCCTACGAAGCACAACAAATTGAATCTAAATGGTATAAATTCTGGGAAGCGCAGCATTTATTTCAAGCTGACCCCTCCTCAAAAAAACCGCCCTATTGCATTGTGATCCCTCCGCCCAATGTCACGGGGATCTTGCATATGGGCCACGCCTTAGTCAACACCTTGCAAGATATCCTGATTCGCTGGCATCGGATGCGTGGTTTTGAAACATTATGGGTTCCAGGGACCGATCATGCCGGAATTTCTACTCAAACTGTCGTGGAAAGGCATCTAATGCGCACACTCGGCAAAAAGCGGAAAGATTTTACACGCGAAGTTTTTTTAGAACATGTATGGCGTTGGAAAGAGGAAAATGAAAACCAGATTCTCAATCAACTCAAACGACTAGGCTGTTCATGCGACTGGTCTCGGCAACGATTCACGATGGATGAAGGCAATAACCGCGCTGTGCGGAAGATGTTTAAAAAATTGTATGACGGTAAACTGATTTACCGAGGCGACTATCTAGTTAATTGGGATCCTGTTACACAAACAGCTCTGGCTGATGATGAGGTTGAATACGAAGATATTCAGTCATTTTTATGGCATTTTAAGTATCCATTGAGCGATGGATCGGGATTTGTATATGTTGCCACAACTCGGCCTGAAACGATGTTGGGCGATACAGCCGTCGCTGTCAATCCAAAAGACCCCCGTTTCGCAAGTTTGATCGGCAAAAAAGTTTTTCACCCCATGGCAGAAAGGGACATTCCAATCATTGGCGATCCGTTTGTCGATCCTGAATTCGGCACCGGAATCGTAAAAATTACACCCGCACACGATCCAAACGATTATCAAATCGGGCTTACTCACAAACTTCCCTTTATCAATATGATGACACCCGACGGAAAAGTAAATGAAAATGGGGGCCGTTTTGCAGGTTTGGCGATGGAAGAGGCGCGGCATCAAATCGTTGAAGGCATGAAAGAAAAAGGATTGCTGGAAAAGATCATCCCCTATCCAACCCGCATCGGGGTTTCATACCGGTCTAAAGCAGTGATCGAACCTTACATGTCCAAGCAATGGTTTGTCCGCATGGACACCTTTGCTCCAAAACTTAAGGCAGCTGTCACTGATGGACGCGTAGCCCTAATCCCTAAAAATTGGGAAAGTACTTATTTCCATTGGATCGACAATCTCCGCGATTGGTGCATTAGCCGGCAGCTGTGGTGGGGGCATCGCATTCCGATTTGGTATTACAAACAAGACCCTTCCCGTATGATTTGCTGGGACGGCGAAGGGTTGCCTCCTGAAGTCGAAGCCAAACCTAAAGAGTGGCAGCAAGATGAAGATGTTCTTGATACTTGGTTTTCCTCTTCACTATGGCCTTTTGCCACCTTGGGCTGGCCGGAAAAAACTCCCGAACTTAAGAAATTCTACCCCAATTCAGTGCTGGTGACTGGACACGATATCCTCTTTTTTTGGGTTGCGCGCATGATCATGATGGGCGAATATGCCATGGGCGCCGTTCCCTTTCCTGTAACATTTTTACATGGACTCATTTATGGGAAATCATATTGGCGTACCAACCCCGATGGCGGCATTACTTACGTACCTGAAAAAGAACGCGTTGAATATGAATTAGGCAAACCTGTCCCCTCTCAGGTAGAATCCAAATGGGAGAAAATGTCTAAATCAAAAGGGAATATTATCGATCCAATCGAAATCATCGATCAATATGGGACCGATGCGATGCGCATGGCTCTTTGCGCCAGCAATCCCCAATCTCGAGAGATCGATCTTGATCTGCGCCGCTTTGAGGAGTTCAAAAATTTTGCCAATAAAGTGTGGAATGGCGCTCGTTTTGTTTTTATGAATTTAGATGGCAATAAAACGGATGGGATGTCCTCTCTTACAGCAGAAGAATTTAGTCAAGGGCTGGACGAAACCAGGTTTAGCCTTGAGGATCGCTGGATTCTCTCTGCCTTGAACCGCACGATTCGAGATGTCAATACCCACCTTGCAGAGTACCAATTTGAACGCGCTGCTGTGGAAGCCTATGATTTTTTCTGGAAAGAATTTTGCGCTTATTTTGTTGAAATTGCTAAACCGGTTCTTTTTGGAAAATCTGGAACAAACATAGAAAGAAAAAATAAACAAAAGCTTCTTGCAATTATATTAGGGCAATCGATGCGCCTACTGCATCCGATAGCCCCTTTCATTTCAGAAGAACTGTTTCAAACCCTCAAAGAACAGTTGAAAGGGATTGAAGTCCTAGAAGGGGTGGATCCATACACACGCGAAGCGATTCAGGCCCTCAAGGCCGAGGCTTGCATGATTGCCCCTTATCCCCAAGTCATTCGTGAAAAGGATATAGACCCTTCTATTGATTTTACCTTCGAGCTTGTCGGAAAGGTTGTCTATAGCATCCGCAATATCCGTGCAGAAGTCAAACTACAGCCTTCGGTCTCCACAGACGTGCATTTCATCGGTTCGCCTGACGACCCAAGCTATCATACCATTAAAGATAACCTAAACATTATTGCTGCTCTAGTGCGCGTAAATAAACTTGAAATGCATACGGATGCACCCAAAACCGGCTTTGCCGGAACTGCCGTCTTGGACAAATTGAAAATCATTATTCCCCTGCCAAAAGAAATGGTTCAGCAGGAAAGAAAACGGCTCGAAAAAGAAAAGGAAAGACTTTTAAGCTCTAGCAATCGTGTCAATGAGCAATTAAGTAATAGTGATTTCATTGCCAATGCTCCGTCGGCATTAATTGAAAAGCAACATAAAGCACTGCTACAAGCAAAAAACGAGCTTTCTGAGATCAACGCTAAACTGCAGATGATGGAAGACGGCGCATAGCGGCTATGCCATAGTTTTCCTCTGGATAATTAATCCTAAAGACACTGAAACCATTGAAAGTAAAACATCCAACAGCAACCGGATCTTCATAAACCGAATCTTTACAAAGGGCGTAGACTCGAGGAAGATCGCCAAACAAACGGGTTTTTGAACGGGCATATTCTGCCAGCATACCGCTAACCAATGCAAATACCGATGTAACCTGATACATCTGATTTCCTAATGTTTCCACCAGTTTGCTTTGACATTCATAATCGATGTTTAAACTGCCTGGAAGAATAGTTTTTGTTAATAAAATCCAATGGGATGCATCGATGCCGCAGCTCATCTCCTCATAAGATAAATATCGAAAACAAAGTTCAATTCCTTTTTCAGATAATAACGATTTCAGAAGCGGTTGAAGCTCTTTAAAATATGAAGGCTTTCCATTGATAGTTTTAGGGATTAACAGTAATAATTGCGTTTCCTGCACAGTCTTTCCATCATTTGAGAAAGGGCATAAACGCTGCCGAATAAGATGAATATTGCGTGGAAGCAGCGGCTCTTCGCCGACATCAACTTTTAAAAATTTTAGATATTCATTTGTTCCAAAAGCATCTGTAGGACGAAAAGCGATCCATAAACTTCTGTCATCAGCAATCTTTTTCCAATTTTTGTTGATTAGACAACATCTTTCAAGCGCTGCCGGATCCTTCAAAAAATGCAAGATATATAGAAAGATTTCTACAGGAAGAACTTGATTGGGATCTAATTTGATGGTTGATGATTCAAAAGCTGATGCTGAAAACCGAACGCTTATTGAATCCATGGCGTGCATCAACCCCCTATCTTCTAGATGCTTTGTCAGAACCATAATTAAGACCTGCTTGTGCGATATTTTCCCGTGCATTTGGATACAATGTTTCAATATCGGTCAATAGCTTGCTCACTTGTTTTCGCATCGACTGCTGTCCCACAGGACATTGACAAGTTATTCTCTCAAATTTATTTTGTCTGGCGAATATACGGAGGTCATACTCCGATATATAAATCAAAGGACGAATAATTGTAACGCCATAAGCATGCATTTTTAATTTAGGAAGATTGCCTGCAAATTCGGCCTTGTGCAGCAAATTCATCAACACAGTCTCCACATGATCATCACGATGATGGCCAAATGCGACTGTCTCAATTCCAATACTTTTTGCAGCCTCAAAGATGAAAGAACGCCTCTCTCGCGAACAACGATAACACTCTAAAGTTTCCAATTTTTGGGTGGATTCTCGAACAATTAAATTTACTTCAAGCCCATCGCAAACGCGCTTTAAATAATCTAAATTAACTCCCGAACCGCATGAAAATTCCCCGTTGACATGAATCGCATGAATCTCAAAAGGGATAAAGCCCCGCCCTGAAATTGCTTTAAGCATATACAAAAGCGTTAAACTATCCTTACCCCCGCTTAATGCAATCCCTAATTTGGAAACTCCATCAAGCATATGGAAATCAAATAAGGCTTTGCGTATGATGCTTTCTATCTTCTTGCCCGATCCCGACCAAGGGGGAGAAACGATTGGTATAGACATGTTTTTTAGTCAATCAGTTGTTAAAAAATTATTGACGATGATATACTAAATATAAACTATAGGTCAATGTTGTTTTTTTAATATATTTAAATTGCATTATAAAATGGTGATGAAATGAGCAAAATTGGAAGAAATGATCTCTGCCCCTGTGGATCTGGTAAAAAATATAAGCAATGCTGTCTAAGCAAAAATAAACCGCAAACAGGCCCCAAAAAATTCTCAGCAAAAATGTTGAGCACTCCAAAACCCATTAATCTAATCGAACGCACATACGGCTCAGCCATCGAAGCCGCCCAAAAAGAATCCCCTCCAGGTTCTGACGAGACCCAAACAAAATAATCCCTCAATACAATCCTGAATTTTTTTACGCCAAAAGAGTTGTGGCGAAATTCAGGATTTGCTATAAATTCCCCATCCGCGCTGACATAGCTCAATTGGTAGAGCACCCGACTTGTAATCGGACGGTTGTGGGTTCAATTCCTACTGTCAGCATCTCTTTGGGGGTGTCGCCTAGCGGCAATGGCAAGAGACTGTAAATCTCTCAACTTCGGTTTTCGTTGGTTCGAGTCCAACCACCCCCATTTTTAGGGGACTCAGTCCCCTAAAAACCCCTGCCAAAGGGTCGAAGACCCTTTGTAAACCCTTTTATTTTTTTTCCATTAACTCAACAGTGATGAGATTGTCAAAATCACAAAGTTTGATTTGGAAAGAACAATTAAATCACTGAACACAAGGATTGTATCGCTACTATCCAGGGATCGCTGGCCCGGCTCCTTCATATTTTAGATAATTTAAAATATATTTTTTTACCATCGGATGAAACAATCATATTAAATTTTTTTCCATAAAAAGGATTAAAGCCAATCTTAGTGGACGCCACAACAATGCACTCCGTAACCATCGAATGGATGATGCTGTCTAATTCTAAATTGATTAGCGTGGTAGGAGTGAACCATGATATGACGAGCCCATTGTCAACCGATAAATAATTTGAGATATCTGTAAATATGCCATCTTCATTTTGCATGCATAAAAATGAAGCGGAGCATGTTCCCACTTTTTCATCTCTTATGTTGTATATCGGTGCTCTTCCTGCTAAATATTTAGAAGATATTGTTGAACTATCAACCGAAACATTAGATGTTGGTATTTCAATAAAACTATTTATAAAATCTTCTGTATATAAATAATACGACAACTTTTTAGTTTTTTTGCATATTTTCTTCCTCGATTTATCAACTAAATCATTTTCTCTTATGATGTTCTGATTGATCACTCCATTATTAATTACTTCAGCAATAGTATTTACGTAACCAAAAGATTGTGGACAATTATCGCTATATATAAACGACGGTGCAGATATGAGTAAAAACAGAAAAAAAATACTTCTATATGCATTTTGTAAAGCCAGCATCACTCCCCCCTTAAATTTTGAATAATCTTCTGAAAGGCTCTAAATTCCCCTGCACCATCATTTTGCCTTGCCGCCAAACATAATCATCTGTCAAATTTATGTATTCCCAAATTGGGGGTCAGCTCAGAATTCGGATTATAAAGCATGTTAAGGATTTTTGATCTGCTCAAAGACATTCCAAATGTCAAGATTATCACTAGAAGATTGGTAACGATGCGATGTGAAAAGCGTCTTTAAGAACAAATTTTTCCAAAGTAATTACTAATAGCATCCAAACCGGCTTGACCTTCAGCAACCGACACCACAAACTCAAGAAATTCATCCGCATCATATTTAGTAGACTTCCCATTGGCTCTAAGGAATGCTAAAGCAGCTGCTGTCGCAGTTCTTTTGTTTCCATCAAGAAATGCGTGATTTTTAGCTATATAGAAAAGATACGCCGCAGCTTTATTGTAAATGGTTTTATGCAATTCTTCTCCAAATACGGCCATCATAGGGGCCGCTACAGCGGATTCCAATAAGCCTCTCTCTCTTATTCCAATGAGCCCACCAAATTTTTCAATAAGAGCGTCATGCAGTTCAATAATTTGTTCAAGGGATAGGTAAATCATCGATCGGATAACTTTTGCATAAGTTCAGCATCATCTTGAAAAATATTTTTAAGTTCTTTTTTGAAAGATTTATTATCTAAATATTTCGGTGGATTTTCTACAGCGTCTTTAGCTAAAAGCCCAATTAAATAATCTTTCATACTTTGATGCAGAGCAGAAGCTTTCATTTTTGCAACGGTATGCAAATCGATAGGGCAATCAAATGTAAAGCGAATAACATCTTTGTGTGCACCCATAACCACCTCCTAATTTCGTATATACCTTCATTGTATCTTATTATCTTATTTACGACAATAAGATTAAGCTGGCTATAGTATTCATCAGAACTCGGATTATAAATCTGGTTAAGGATTTTGCTGCCTCTGTAAAGGTCTGAATTCGCCTTTTTCCATCACTTTGCTCTGCCGCCAAACATAATCACCTGTCAAATTTATGTGTTCCCAGCCAAGTGGAGATAAATGTTTGAGTAAGCTCTCATTGATAAGTTGACCGCTATCTTTCAAGTGCTGGATTACTCGCTCTAAATACACGGTGTTCTATAGAACGATTGCAGCTATCACAAGATTAAGACAAGAAGCTCGATAACGCTGGTTTTCGAAGCTGCGATCGCGCATTTCGCCAAGTCGATTGAAAAAAACAGCGCGTGCTAATGTGTTTTTGGCCTCTCCTTTGTTCAGTCCGGCATTAACACGACAGCGTAATTCAACATTTTGTAACCAATCCAGCGTAAAAAGAGTGCGCTCAATCCGCCCAATTTCTCTCAACGCCATTGCTAAGCCATTCTGCTGTGGGTAACTTCCGAGTTTACGCAATATCAAGGAGGCTGTAACAGTCCCCTGTTTAATGGAAGCTGCTAGACTAGAATTTCATCCCAATGACTCTTGATCCTCATTTCCCGTAAAAATTATAACTAGGCTTTGCTCGGGAGGGCAATGTTCAAGTCTTTCAAAATTTCCCGTTGTGACTTTGTTATCTCGGTGAGGATATATCCGTACTTGCCAGAGTACTTACTTTGGTTAACGTATCCATTTCTTGCAGAAGTTCACGAACAGTGTATCGTTCAATAAGAGTAGACTTCCTCATTTCCCTGCGTAAGGCACTGATGTAGATGAGAGCGATGAACTGTACGAAAAGCCTGCCGCCAACCGTTGCAGAGCTATGCATACGTAGTCGCTTCATGTCCAGCTGATTTTTAAGGTCATCAAAGCATTTCTCCACTACGTCTTTATCTCGGTATATCTGCATAGCTTCTATTGGGGCTTTAATGCTATTAGTGAGCAATGCCTGAAATCCTGAATAGCGATTGATATACGTAAGCGTCTAATTTAGCCATCTTCTGATATTTGAAGCCTACTGTTATTTTCATGCGAAAAAACAGGAGGACACATGGCAAAGCCTGTTTCTGAAGAACTCAAACACCAATGGAAAGAAAATATCCTTAAACAACGCCAAAGCAAGCTTTCTATGGCTTCATGGTGTCGTCAAAACGGAGTCGCAGTTCATACGTTTTATTATTGGCAAAACAGATTATTTCCAAAACCAGCTTTCAGTCGTTCCGCTTTTACTGAAGTAATCCAGGAAAATAGTAAGTCCCTTACAGAAATTATCCTCGAATACAATGGTTTTAACATCCATCTTAATGAAAATTTTAATCCTTCCATTCTAAAAAAATGCTTGGAGGTTATAAAAAAATGTTAAGTATTCCGGGAAACGCACGCCTTTTCATTTGTCAACATCCTGTGAATATGCGTAAAAGTTTTGAAGGGCTTAGCGCGCTTGTCGAAGAACTTTTCCCGGAAGAATTGCTTTCGGGATCCTTATTCATTTTTCTAAATCGCCGAAAAGATCATATAAGTATTTTTCTGGGATAAAGATGGTCTGGTAATTTGGTTTAAACGTCTCGAAAAGGGATCTTTTGCATGGAAATGGGGAAACGATCATCAAATTGATCGTAGGACATTTTTCATGCTTCTTGAAGGCGTGATTCCCAAAAGATTACAAGTTCGTTACAATATATCTTGAAGCTGTTTTTTTTTCAGAAATCGCTTGATTTTTTATTAAGATTTTAAGTAAAATCATGCTCATGATAACACCTGAATTAATCACATCAGAACATTCAAGTAGAGATTTTCTTCTTAACGAAATCACAGCCCGTGATGAAAAAATTGTCCATTTAGATCAAAAAATCCATCATCTTGAAGAGCAGTTGGCTTGGTTCAAACGTCAAATCTTTGGCAAACGCTCTGAAAGAGAAGCCTCCGATTTGAATAGTCAACAACTACTTTTTGAAGGCTTTGAAAGTCCAGCGCATGAAAAAGAAAAGAAAAAGATTGTAGCTTCACATACTCGTAAAAATCCTGACCTTACTGGAAAAGACAAAATCACTCTTCCGGACGATCTGCCTGTAGAAACTATATTTCTTGATATCCCTAATGAACAAAAAACATGCCAAGAGACTGGAAAGCCGCTTGTTCAGATTGGCGTAGAAATTTCCCATAAGCTAGCACATAAACCAGGCTCTTATTATATCAAAGAAATTGTTCGTCCTAAGTATGTTCATCCAAACCGTGAAGAAAATGGCATTTTAACAGCAGATCTTCCGGACAGCTTATTGCCAAAATGCCGTGCAGATGATAGCTTGCTTGCAGAGATTGTCACTAAAAAATTTGCCGATCATTTGCCTCTTAACCGCATTGCAGAGATTTTAGGCCGTGAAGGCATCAAGATCAGTCGAAAATTGCTTTCACAATGGGTGATAAGATCTGCCATTGCTCTTAAACCGCTTTATGATGAAATGCTAAAAAGAGTTTTGTCCAGTAAAAACATTTTTATCGATGAAACACCAGTGAAGCTTTGGGAACCTGAAAAGTGTAAGCAAGCCTATATGTGGGTGGTAGTTGAGGGTTGCGAAGCCAATCCCGCGTATCGGATCTATGAATTTAAGGAAGATCGTTGTCATCATAATGTTTTAGATATACTGAAAGATTATCGCGGCGGCCTTCACTCAGATAAATATGCAGCTTATCAAAGGCTTGCAGAAATGAAAATCATTACATGGTTTCCTTGTTTTAGTCATATTCGAAGAAAGTTTTTCGAAGCTGAAGCTGGCGATCCGGCTTTTCGCAAATGGGTTTTAAGAAAGATACGCTATCTTTTCATGTTTGAAAGAGTTGCCTGGAACCGCTCTCCTGAAGAGCGCCTAAAAATACGCCGGGAAAAAGAAATACCCATTATTGATGAACTGATCGAAAAGATTAAGGGTAAGCTTATGGACGGTAAAATTTTACCTAAATCAAAGCTGAAAGAAGCTATGGGATATTTTTGCGGCTTAATTCCTTACTTGAAAAACTATGCAAAAGATGCTTTTGCAAGATTGGACAACAATGTAGCTGAAAGAGCCGTCCGACCGCTTGCCATCGGAAGAAAAAATTGGCTTTTCTTTGGCAGTCCTGATGGTGGTGAAGCTGGCGCTATTCTTTTTTCTCTCGTGCAAACTTGTCGAGGTTTAGGGATTAACCCTCGTGAGTATTTAGAAGACATCATGAAACGAATTATGAGACACAATAGTCAGAAACTTGACGAGTTGTTGCCGGACCAATGGTTAAAAAGCCGCAATCAAAACCATATTTCTTAATTTCTGCCCAGATGGGCAGATTTCTCGCTTACAGCAGAGAAAAACTTAAAGTAATAGAAGGGAAATGTCAACTTAAATAAAAATTGAAATGAATTCGCCTAGAGAGATTAAAGAAGGTTAGAATAGTTTTGATACTTCAACCTGTTGATCATATCTTTAAACTTCTAGATATTAATGGGTAATCCTGCTTTTGAACCCCAAAAAGAACCCTACTCAGTTTCTTTTTAGCTAATGGCTTTATTGGAATTAACTTGCTTTTTTGCATTATAAATCCATCTTGCGACTCCACCAGCCAATGGAATGGTACGAATAATTCCTACACCAATAAAAGTTAAATGCTGAATAGAATCTTGCTTTGCTTGTTCAAATGCAATTTGCCGTTTATCCTGAGAAGATAGAGCTTTATAAGTTGTGGACCAATCGGAAAAAATCCGTGTTTTTGCAGCACTGGCAATTGTCGTATCATATTCTGGATCAGTAAAAGAGTCAAAAGTTGTTTGAATGTATCCATCATTGCTAACTTGAGGCTTATGCTTCAACGATACGCATTGTTCCCAAGCTAAATCTGCCTGTTTAAAATTTGTATAGGCTTGAGAAGGCGTATAATTGATATTTAGCAAACCATTAAATGATATTTTTACAACATCTCCAACCAACTTAATAATATTTGATAAAATTGTGGCAGGACCTATAATTACTCCAAAAGGTACGCAAAGTTTATCAACATTTTCAGTTTTAACAAAAAACATTTTTTTTCAATCCTCGATAAATATAAAAAACCATTATACTAGTTAATTATTAAGATTTTATAAAGCCTAATAGAGACTATCAATGGCTAGAGTGACATTGGTGATATCACATCGTTACAAATGAGTCATGGGTGCACAAGCGGTGCAATGACTAGCCCATTGTGCCATCATTATCCAATAAAATCCAGTAGATTTTTTCTCATAAATTACTTACCATCATGTCCATAGCGGTTGAATGGTATTGGGTTGTATGGCGGGCCACCGCCCTCATAACCCGCTGGTCCTTGGTTCAAGTCCAAGTTGCCCCACTTTTTCTTTGTGATTCATAAGGCTAAAACTGAACCACTTGCGTAAATGCGAGCTATTCAGTCAAAAGCACGGTCCGCACTTTGTGGACCATTTATGGACCACTCGCCTACAACAATTGGCGATAGAAGCACCCATTCCTGCCTTTAAACAGCAGCTAACCTTTGAAAACTTAAAACAAAGGAAAAGCTGTGAAAGGCATCGACAAACGCATCCACAAAAACGGGACGGTTTCTTACCGCGCACGAGTTCGCATCAAAGGACATCCAGTTCTCATCCAATCCTTCGCTTCCAAAACCCTTGCGATGAAATGGAAGCGCGACACAGAATCAGCGGTTGAACAAGGCAAGTATGAGTATGACCAAACCTCGGTAGCAAAAATACTTTAGCTGAGTTGATCGACCGATATATCGAAAAAGTTTTGCCGTCGAAGCCCAAGAACGCAAGAAACGTCCGCCAGCATCTTCTCTGGTGGAAACAGGAACTGGGACATTGCCTTCTTTCCGATATCAAACCCAGCATGATTGCACAAAAACGTGATGAATTGCTTTCTGGAACGACTTGCAAAGACAAGCTCCGCTCTTCCACAACCGTTGTTCGCTATCTTGCAAGCTTGTCTCATGCTTTTGCTATCGCAGTGAAAGATTGGGAATGGATACAAGAAAATCCAGTCATGAAAATCTCAAAACCAAAAATATCCAATGGAAGAACACGATTTCTCAATGATGATGAAAAAGAAAGGCTTCTCCAAGCCTGCCGAGAAAGCGAATCAAAAGGACTCTACCCAATTGTTATACTGGCTCTTTCAACTGGCATGAGGAGAGGAGAAATCATGAATCTCAAATGGGGGGATGTCGATTTAGCTCGAGGCTCAATCCTCTTACAAACCACAAAAAATGGTGAACGTCGATTTATTCCTCTTGCTTGGAATGGCGCTGAATCTTTTGCGTTCAAAACATGCCAATCAAGCCGCTGATTCTCTTGTATTCCCCGCTCCACATTCACAATCCAAACCTATCGACATCCGCTCTGCTTGGGAAACAGCTCTGCGAAAAGCAGGTATTGCCAATTTCCGCTTTCACGATCTTCGTCATACAGCCGCTTCTTATTTGGCAATGAATCAGGCCAGCTTGCTAGAGATCGGAACTCTGCTCGGTCACAAAACGGTCCAAATGACAAAACGCTATGCCCATCTTTCCAATGCGCATATTTATGCTACAGCCACAAATCTGAATAATAAATTATTCAATGACATAAATTAAAATACTTTTAAAGTTATTGTGTAAATAAATATTTAAATTAACAAAAAAAACCAACTGTCATTTTATTTACATGTTTGTTACCATATAGAGTCTTATAAAGAGAGCTTTAAGAAAATGAAAAGAGAAACAAGCTTATGACTGAATCTTTAAAAACCCTTTCTCAATGGTTTTCAAAACAGCCTAAATGGCTACAATTTGCAGCTAAGCGCCTCCTAGAACAAGATAAGATTAATGCTAAGGATATCTCCGAACTTGCTGCGCTCTGTCAACAAGAATCTATAGGCCAACTAAGCCAATCGGATTATATATTCCACAACGATGCTTTCGCTACAGATTCGGCAACAACTATTCGACTAAATTCGCTTAGCAGCATTGAAGGGGTGAATGCTCTTGCTCCACGACAACCTCTAGAATTTGGTAAAAGCAACATCACTATCATTTACGGTCTCAATGGCTCGGGTAAATCGGGTTACGTCCGGTTATTGAAACATATGTGTGGCGCTCGATATCCCGGTAAGTTGCATCAAAATATCTATTCATCATCTCTTAACGAGCAGAGAGCTACTATCCAATTTGAAAAGAACGGTATAGCTGTTTCGCGTAACTGGACAAGTCAATTGCCAATTGATGAACTCAAAAATGTAGATATTTTTGACACTTCAGTTGGACGTATATTTATGAATGGTGAAGATGAGGTATGCTATGAGCCACCTGTATTATCTTATTTTAGCTTGCTCATAGCAATTTGCGAAAAGGTCGGTGAAATATTGGATACCGAGGCTGCAAAATATCAGTCAAACAAGCTAACTATTTCCCCTGAGCTGAAAACGACTGCAGAGTCCATTTGGCTTGAAAGCATCTCTCACGAAACTTGCAGTGGTGATGTAGAAAAATATTGCTCCTTTACCGATGAAAACAAGTCGAAGATCAAAAAACTGCGTCAACGACTTGCTGAGTCGGACCCATCAGACCAAGCTGCACGGATAAGAAACAAAAAAAAGCACCTTGATATCCTCCTTCAAGATATTCAGAAACATTTTGCTCAATTGTCCGATGAGAATTGTCACCAAATTATTGCAAAAAAAGAGAATGCTATTTTGCAAAAAAAGTGTGCGGAAGCAGCCGCGCAAAAAATATTCAGCGATGAACATCTTAAAGATATTGGTTCGGATATTTGGAAAGAACTCTGGGTAGCAGCCAGAAATTATTCAACTTCCTCAGCTTATAAAGATCAAGAATATCCAAATCTATCCAACGACTCTCGCTGCGTACTTTGTCAGCAAGAACTTTCAGGTGAAGCCAAAGCCAGACTATCTTCTTTTAATAAGTTTGTGAAAGATGAAATGCAATATGCTTCCCGCAATGCTGCTAGAGAATTTAAAAATGCTATTGAAGCTCTTGATGATATCCCTACATTAGACATGCTAAAAATAAGAATGGATGCTGGTGGAATAAACCAAGATAAGATTTCTATACCACTGTATAACTGCTTCACTTTTTTGAAAGAACGGAAGGAATCTCTACAGGCACTTGAATCTACCAATGAGTTACCGACTATCACATGTGACCTTACATGGATTGACAGTATAAAAAAAATATCTACTGAATACAATGTACAAGCTGAAAATTATGAAAAAGATGTTGAAAACAATAACCATATATTATTAAAAACCGAGTTGAATACTCTGCTAGCAAAAGAATGGCTTGCTGAAAATTGCGAAGAAATTAAACGTGAAATTGAAAAGCTAAAGCTTTTGAATCAAATTCAAAATGCAAAAAAATTAATCAACACAAGATCATTATCATCAAAGAAAGGAGAATTAGCTGAAACTTTGATAACAGAAGCATTTACGCAACGTTTTAATGCTGAACTTCAAAAATTAAACGCAGGTTCGATCAAAGTAGAGTTAATCAAGTCAAAAGTTTCGAAAGGACGAGTTCTTCATAAAATTCAGCTTTGCAAGGTACTAGGTAGTTCTTTGGCCGAAGTTTTGAGCGAAGGCGAAAATAAAATTGTATCCATTGCTGCCTTCTTGGCAGATGTCACTGGCAAAAGCAAAAAATCTCCATTTATTTTTGACGATCCAATCTCATCGCTTGATCAAAACTTTGAAGAAGCAGTTGTACAGCGCTTGATAGAGCTTTCCCAGGACAAGCAGGTCCTCATTTTCACACATCGTTTATCGCTTCTGTCAACAATCAAACACTTTGCGGAAAGAAAATCAATTCCGGTAGATGTTATAAGTATTCGATCGGTCGATTGGGGTACAGGAGAACCGGCACCCATCCCCTTGGCCCAAAATGAAATTAAAACAACATTGAATGTGCTTATTAACGAGAAGATATCTGAAGCAAGAAAGGCTTATGACAATAGCGAATTCACAAGAGTTGAAACGGATATCAAATCGATTTGTAGTGATTTTCGAACCCTTGTTGAGAGAGTGATTGAGAATGATCTACTCTGCGGAGTGTTGCAAAGACATCGAAGACCTATTCATACGCTAAAGCTGAATGATTTACAAAAAATTACAAGAGCAGATTGCGAAAAACTTACTTTTCTCATGACTAAGTACTCGAGATTTGAACATTCGCAGCCCCTTGAGTCACCTATTGAATTGCCAAATGTGAGTGAGCTTCTTGACGATCTATTATGCTTAAAAAATTGGCGGGAAGAATACACTACCAGAACTGTGATCCTGTAATAAAAACTCAATGAAGTTTCAGGTTAATTTATGAAAATATTACATACTGCAGATTGGCATATTGGACAAAACTTACATACACGAAAGCGCTATCATGAATTCGAACAATTTTTTGAATGGCTTATAGAAAAAATTCATGCGGAGTCTTTTGATGTATTGCTTATTGCCGGTGATGTTTTTGACACTACGACTCCAAGCAACTATGCCCAAGAGCTTTATAATAACTTTTTAGCCGAAGCTTCAAAAACAAATTGTCGTCATATAATTGTGACAGGAGGAAATCATGATTCTCCTTCTTTGCTAAACGCACAGCGTAATGTTTTTAAACTTCTACAAATCCATGTGATAGGAAGTGCAGAGGAGGATCCTAAAGATGAGGTCTTGCTTCTTCACGATGCAAAAGGGAATCCTGAATTGATTGTTTGCGCAGTTCCCTATCTTCGTGATCGCGATATTCGAAAATCTGAGCCTGGGGAAACTCTTGAGGAAAAAGGAAGAAAACTGATTGAAGGAGTTCGTCTTCACTATAAAGAGGTGTGTGAGGAGGCTGAAAGGTTGCGAAGATCACTTGGTCGATGGATTCCGATAGTTGTGATGGGTCATTTATTTACGGCAGGTGGAACTACAACAAATGGTGATGGAGTAAGAGATCTTTATGTTGGTTCCTTAGGGCATATTCATGCTGAAATTTTTCCTTCATGCATCGATTACCTGGCTCTTGGTCACCTACATGCTCCACAAAAAGTGGGTGGCAAAGATAGCATGCGTTATTCAGGTTCTCCTTTGCCAATTAGTTTTGCGGAAGCAGATCATGATAAAGAGGTTGTTTGTGTTGAATTTATCGACAAACAGATCAAGGTGGAGTCGCTTAAGATCCCGCGATTTCAAGAACTGAAGAGGATCCGCGGAGACTGGGAATTTATCTTTAATGAGATTACTCAAGAGAAAAAACGTGGAAGTAAGGCTTTTCTAGAAATTGTGTATACGGGCGGAGAATTTATTGATCCTAAGCTACATAACGAATTAGAGCGTTGCACTGAAGGATCCTCTTTAGAAATTTTGAAAATTAATAATGAGCGCAAAAGAGACCGAATTATTTCCGAAGGAGAAAATTCAGCTTCTTTGGATGATCTGCAACCGATTGATGTGTTTAAAAGTATTCTAGAGGCAGAGCAAATCTTAGAAAACATTCACGATGACCTGACTGCTAAGTTTCTAGAAATTGTCGCCCAAATGACAGAAGAAGATTTTAAAAGAGAATAACGATGCGAATATTACATTTAAGGCTAAAAAATCTTAACTCCCTTGTTGGAGAGTGGAGTATTGATTTTACGCATCCTGATTACGAAAGCAATGGGATTTTTGCAATCATTGGCCCAACAGGGGCCGGAAAATCAACCTTGCTAGATGCAATCTGTTTGGCTTTATATGGAAAGACACCCCGTCTTGATAAAATCTCGAAAAGCTCCAATGAAATTATGGCGCGTCAAACTGGAGAATGCTTTGCAGAAGTAACCTTTGAAACAGCACGTGGAAAATACCGCTGTCTTTGGGCTCAACATCGCTCTCACAAAAAATCAGGAGGAGAATTACAGAGCGCTCTGCGCGAAATTGTGGATGCAGTTACAAATACAGTTCTAGAGAATCACTTGAACAGGGTTGAAGCTAAAATTGAAGAAATTACCGGCATGGATTTTCAGCGTTTTACGCGTTCAATGTTGCTTGCACAAGGAAGTTTCGATGCGTTTTTACAGGCTTCTCCTGGTGAACGTGCTCCCATTTTAGAACAAATTACCGGTACAGAAATCTACAGTAAGATATCAATAGGAGTATTTGAACGAACGAAAGAGGAAATCAAAAGGCTGGAAAATTTACAGAATAATCTTGCAATAATTCAGCTTCTCTCACAAGAGGATGAAAAAAGTCATTCTTGTGAATATCAGGAAAAAAGTGAGGTTAGCGCAAGCCTTGTTAAAAAACTCCAAATATTGAATGAGCACAAAGCATGGCGTTCGGAGATGGATCGAATCTCTCTTGTTTTAAATGATTTAAGTAATAGATGGAACGCCTATATCGCAAAAGAAAAAACAGCTCATACCGATTTAAAAAAATTAGAACAGGCACGTAAGGCTCTAAATTTTGAAGGAGATTTCAGGGATCTTTGTTCTTTAAAAAAACTTCAAGAAGATGATCTAAAAAACCATTCAAGCGCGATCGTCGAGAAGAGTAGTTTAGAGAAGTTTTTAATTGAAAAAGATAAAGAGCTCGCAATGAGTCAGAAAGGATACGAGGAGCTGCTGGAGAAGCAAATGGGAGAATTGGACATCATCAAACAGGTTAGAGAGATTGATAAAGATGAAAAAATAGAACGGAAAAAACTTGATGAACTTTCGGTGCATATTGCAAAAGAAGAAAAAAATGCTGCTATTCATAAACAGGCTATTGAAGAACTTCAAAAAAAAGATGAAATCAACAAGAAGCATTTAAGAGCTCTTCATTCATATTTTGAAACTTATGCAAGCAATGAGTCTCTCGTAGAGAAATTCTCTTCCATTAAGGAGAATCTTGAGCGCTTCAAAGAAAAGAAAAGGTTAACTGAAAGCAAGAAAACAGAATACAATTCTTCTTTAGAACAGCTTAATGAGGCAAAAAAACAAGCTGCAACTTATCGAACAGCCTATGATATAGCGAAAACAAGCGTTGAAAATGCCGGAAATTTATTAAAAACTATCTCAGATGATTATGAGGTGATTTCAGGGGGAAGCGATTTTCTTCAATGGGATGAACAACGAAAAGCATTAGAGCTGCAAGAAAAGCTTTTGGGAGAGTTAAAAACCACATTTGATCTCCAAAGAAGCTGTGAGAATAAGCAAAAAACGATTCTAGAGTTGATCCAATCTTTCAAGGAAAATCTAACAGCTTATCAAGAAAAAGAAGAAGGTATTCGACAAAAAAAAGAAGGATCGGATCAAAAAATTGAAGAATTGCTTCATCAACAAGAGCTGAAAAATAGATTGAACACGTTGGAAGAAGAGAGAACTCAATTATGCGATCATCATCCTTGCCCCTTGTGCGGCTCTTTGGAGCATCCTTTTGCGCATGGAAATATTCCTGATTTACGTAAAGTCGATGAACAACTGAATGAAGCAAAACAGGAAACCAAAGAACTGGAAAAAGCTTATCATGGAATAGTTAAAGAAATCTCTAAGATTGAAACAGAAATTCGAAGCTGCACCAAAAATCAAGAAGAAGAGATCAAATCATTAAGTAAATATAACGAAAAAAAACTAGAATTATTGGAAAAACTAGACTGCAATAAAGAAAACTTCCCTACTGTTGAAGAAGCGACTCGACAACATGATGTTATAGGAAAGAATCTCAAAGAATTTAAGGAAAAATATAATACCTATCTGAAAAAATGGAACGATAAAGAAGATGCACAAAACAATTATAATAAAGAGCTTAAGAAGTACCCCCACTTAGAGCAAAAACTCAATGAACTAATGGAAACGCAAAATAAATGGACTACCTGTTCCGATTACCTAAAACAAGAACAAGCGCTTCTTGAGAAAGACCATGAAGAACTTGAAAGCGCTCTTTTAGAGGCTCTTCGCGTGTATGGAATTTTCACATTTGCAGCCATAAATCCTGACGTTATCAAGGAAGACTTATTGCAGCGTCTTACACAATGGAAACAGCAACAGAACGCGAAAAAGCAAGTGGAAGAGGATCTTCTCAAAGAGTTATTGCAGATCACTATCCAAAAGGGCCGTCAAGAGCGAACAGAAGACTCTCTCAAAAGCCTGGAAAAAGAACAAAAACAGTGTGTTGGATTCATAGAAAAGCTATTTGGAAAAAGACAGCATCTTTTTGGAACTAAAAATCCTGACAAAGAGGAAGAAATCTTAAAAAAGGAAGTTGAAAGCGCTAGAGAGAATTTAAATGCCCTTAAGAATGAATTTAGCCGATTACAACAACAACAAGAGAATCTGGAAAACAGAATCCTTGGGCTGAGCAAAATCACGCAGGAACGTGCCCAAACATTGCAAATCAAGGAACAAAAGTTTTCTGAGCAAATCTGCAAAGATGGATTTTCTGATTTAGATGCATATCAACAAGCGTCCCTTGGACGCGAAGAGAGAGAAAGGCTTTCAGAATTGAAGAATTCTCTTGAAAGGGAAAAATCGGAAATTTCAGCTGAAAAGAAAGCGGCTGAAAAAAGGTTTTTTGAACTTACTCAAGAGCCTAAAACAGAAGAAATTCTCACGGTTATAGAAGAACAAGTCCAAGAAATAACTCAGCTAATTGAGACCGTTAAAGAGCGGGTTTTGATTCTAAAAACGATTCTAACAGAAAATGAAAAGAAGCAAGAAGGGGCTAAAATCCTCCAGAATAAGATTGTCCAACAGAATAAGGAAACAGATATTTGGAAAGGTTTATGTAGTTTGATCGGTGCTGCTGACGGGAAAAAGTTCCGGGATTTTGCTCAAAAGATGACATTAGAAATGATGATAGCCCATGCAAATCGGCAACTCATGAAAATGAGTGACAGATATTTATTGAGACAATCTAAGGTCTTTCCATTAGAGCTTGAAGTAGTGGATAATTATCAGGCAGGTGAGGAACGCTCGGTAAAGAATCTTTCAGGAGGCGAGGGGTTTATAGTGAGTTTATCGTTGGCGCTTGGTCTTTCGCAGATGAGTAGCAGCAAGGTCCGAGTAGACTCACTTTTTCTGGACGAGGGATTTGGAACATTGGATGAGCGAGCTTTGGAAGTTGCTTTAGACACCTTGTCAGAGCTGCATCAAGAGGGTAAAGTAATCGGTCTTATTTCGCATGTGACCGTTTTGAAAGAACGAATTTCAACCCAGATCAAAGTGCAGCCTATTTCAGGAGGTCGTAGCCGCATTGAAGGTCCTGGTTGTATCGAAGTTAAAAGGTAAAAGATTTGGATAATAAGGGGAAGCCTTTAGGCGGAGAATTTTCCCTTTCTGCCAGGTTTCTATTTTATTAGACATGTGAAACATACAATGGAAACCGGATTCGACATTCGGTATGGGTTTTCCGGATAAAATCCTCCTTTTTATTAGCTCCGCAAAACCCTCCCTAAAGCTACCCCGGCGCACCCTATCAGATAGCTTACAATTTATCACCTTGCAGTCCTCGAACTATCCTCTGGCTTTTCAAAATTTCTTCTTTTGACTTGCGAAAATCTTCCTGCAGGATTTGAAGGGGATGGTTTAGCGTAATGGGCATTAGTTGCCCCTGCTCTAAAATCACCATTCTGTCATTGGGGATCTTTTCTTCATTCAGCTTTGCTTGACTAGCATAGCCATTACTACTGAGAAACTGGTTGTACTCCCAAGCAAGCTTTTGTTGCGGAGTCAAATTTTTCCGTTTTTCTCGAGGGAGTTCTGGGTGTACAGGTTGTTGGCATACCCATGTCAACATCCCAATGACATTATCAACGTCTTGCTTCCTCTTCACAAATTCGACAGCATGAGATACTCGACTCTCTCCAAAACGCATCAGAGAGCATTTCTCCTGATCACTCAGATCCAATCCTTCCAAGCATTTGTAGAAAGTTTGCGAAAAAGCTGCTGCAGCTCTTTTTTCTTCTTCTTTTTCTTCCTTCTTTGTTAGTGGCGATTTGTTGGCGACGGGTTGGCTATCTCTTGGCGGCCTGAAGGCTATTTGATGGCGATCCGTTGGTTTTTCTGATGGCTGTTCACCTTGATTTCTTTTGAACCACTCTCTTCACATGCCTTAAGAAGGCTCTTTTGCTCTATTTCATCTAAAACTCGCTTACGTCCCTGAGACTGTCTTGGCTTTTCAATTTTGAGGACCGGATTTTCTCTAACCCATTCCCACTCTTTGACAGCTTTTGAAAAGACATGGGAAAGGCTGCTCAAATAGCGGACAACAGTAGAGGGCGAGCGCAACCTACCACTGCTTGTAATGCCTGCGAGCAATTCATCTCGCTTTAATCAGACTCGGTCTTATCTGCGCCAATAAAAGATGCCCCAGCTCATGTTTCCACCAAAGCAAGTGCCGGCGAGTGTTCTTCGCATTTTTTGGTCTGGAAGGGAGCACTCGTTCTATGTACAAGTCAATCAGTTTTGAAAGGGTGTGCTTTGTGGCAGGGTTTGTAAATTCATACCTGTCATGTTCAATTGCAGATTCCATATCCCGCTTCCATTTTTTAGCTAGCGTTTTTGACTTGAAGGATCTATCAAACTGCTGTCCTCCTTTCATTCGTATCCGAACCCGATAAGACTGCGAATGCTTGTGCGTACGCATCGTGATACCTCTCAAACCATCCTCAGCTTTGCTACTAAGGCTTGCCGACATTTCTACTTTTTCCATGCTTTGCTACTATTGTTATAGCACGAGATCAGTTGTAAATGTTTGAATTTTATCGTAAACTGTTGGAACGAAAAATGGCGTCAGTGGAAAAATTTAGAGAATCGTGTTGCATTCTAAACGCAGAAACAACACAAGTTTCTGATTCTTAAATATTTTTGACTTTTAACTGTTCACTGGAACAGACTGTTCACTATATATTGAACAGTTTCGTTCGATGAGCAGCTAAAACTAACAAGGGATTAGGGAGTTGTGATTTTTTGATCAAAAAGGCTGCTGTTTATTGCTATTCTTGCCAGTTCCTCAACAAGGTGTACATCTTTTGAAATTCGTGTATTATCCTCAAGATTATCGGGATCGATATAAGGCTTGCGAAAGACATGGGCTATTGCACTCCTACAGCTATAGTTTAAATATGAAACAATATCTTCTTCTCGAGCCATTATTTCTGCAACGCGCTGTTTTTCCATTCGAACATGTAAACAAGCTTCTGATCCAGTTATCTCTCGATTTTTTCTCTTTAATAGCGACCTCGATTATTTTCCAAAAATTGAAAAATTTATAAAAGACACTCTCTGAATTTAGCCCTTCTTTATAAAAAGACAAAGCCAGCTCTTTTCTTGAAGAGTTAGGTTTTTCATATCTAGAAAGAAGGTATTGAGTATCTATTTTCAAGCCACCAACCATCCTTGGTCCCCATGTAAGAGAAATACTTCTTCGAGGACCACGTGCCCCATAAGTCTTTCTTATCGGGACTTGATGCTGCCATACCAGAAAGCTCAGCAGTTTATTTACAACTGTTTCCACATCTTTAGAGTTGTTCATCTCTTTAAAACCAACACTAAGAATGGGCCTGCTTTCTGGAGTGCCGTTGATCCACCGAAAAGTTTTTCCTTCAAAAGAAAAATAAATTTCTTCCTCATCTCCAATTACAAGGCTCGTGTCTAAAACATAATCGATTTGAAATAAGCAATCTGCATCTAAAGCATTTTGTTTTTCTGCGTACCGTTCAATATGTTCACTCCAAGGATCTTGCAACAATCCATCAGTGAGTTTTGCTGCTAATTGTTCAGCTAACCATGTTGGGTCACAAAGATTATTATTGGGACGCCATCTTGTACTTTTTGTTTGATGAAATTGACTTCGGTGCCAATGAAACATCAACGTTCCAGACTGAAGTTCAGGGATACAAAGCCGAAGAGAGAGCGGGTAAGTTTCTGGATTACGAGCAAAATCTTCAGAGATAGCAAACAATGAAAATGTATTTAAGATTCTCTTTATTAACACAAAGGAATGGAAAATCGTTTCGACAATAAAATCAAGACGAGTTTCAGGCAGTGTCTTCATCCCTTCAATTTGCACCAAAATACCGTCATCTAAATCATGAAAATAATAATTTCCATCTTCCCCTCTAAATACTTTTCGATTGTCGCCATCTTCTTTCTGCCAACATTTGTCCCAACCACTTAACTGATCAATATGATCTAGCAGAAATTGTTCAACTTCCTTCCAAGCTGTTTCCAATGGGCTTTTGCTCATTAATCTCAAAAGCTTGATTAACAATGCTTGAATATGTTCTGAATGAGAGAATTCTCGAGCATAGCAATTTAGAAAGTCTTGAAATATTGCATACCAAGTAGCTTCAGGAAAAACAATCCGCTGCCCGGAAATATTTCCTCTAAGGATAGTCTTTCGAAGGGCTTCTTCAAGCGAGCAGTTTTCTAAATCCTTTAATAAGTTTGAAGCGGCCGCATGAATATTATTCGGCGGATATAACGGTGTTCCATGCGAAAACCTAACAAAGGGAGTGTTAATAAGACCTGTATCAGTTGACAATGGATTAATCCTTATTTGCCCAAAATGGACATGCCTGACATGTCGTGCCATCAGGATAATCAATTCCTGCTTCATGAGGGCAGCCAATGACCCTTTCTATCCTAGCAACTGAATCGACTTTGCTAAGATTTAGATAGGCAGAAATCTCTCCTAAAATTTGGTTGTCATTTTTTATGTCCTTCGACTCAGAAGACCACTTTTTCATATCGATGAAGTTTTCTCCCGCACCCACGGTAATGCCAACAATAACTTTGGTAACAGTCTTATCATCAGGACCGTAGTAAGCGATCGTTCCTGTACGAAAATCTGCTCCGACCTTCTTAACTTTAGTTTCCATAGACTCCTCTTCTCACTTATGATCCATGATTTTTTCTACCAGCTTATAGACAGTTGTGCTCCATATTTGCGGAAGGTCACTGGATCGATTGGTATCTCGTTGCTTTGCTCTGAAAATTGCCTTGGCGATGAGGTCCAACGTGATTTTTTTGCCATCGATATCTTTTTTGTAATTGGGCAAGTGCCTCTTTAGGCGAGTCAGACATTCTTGAGAGTTTGCAATCCCTTTTCCATCTTCAAAATGGAGCAAAAGCCAATATTCGAAGTTGGGATTGCTAAGAGCAAAACCTTGGTTTTCGCTTTTCTTTGCCCACTGCAAGAGCTCTCTAAGCTGATCTTCTGTCCAATCATCCTTGTCCACCACAATCCAAGCTTCATCCGTTTTTCTTAAAGACTCCTTCCGCAAATAACCCTGCATCTTCTTAAGCACCTGAATCGGCGAGCTTTCTGTTGATGGCCTCTTAAGACATTTTACTAGGACGATCGATTGCGGCTGGTTAAAAATGGCAAAATATTGGGGTTCAGTTTTGGAACCCTCCACTGAGACCACAAATAGCTTCTTGTATCGGCGCTCTCCTAGAGGTCTTTGAAAACGCAGCTTTTTCGCCATTAGTCGCTTCCTTCGATAGGAGATTGTAAAAGAATGCGGGGAATACCTCCTAGACGTCCTTGCAGATAGCTTTTTCGAATATCTTTGTCATACCGCACATCTTTGTACTCGCTGAAAGACAGCAAGCTGGAAACCCCTTCTGGATTTCGTTCTGCAATCCACATTTCATCTCGTCTGAGCAGATCCTGATCCATCAATAACACATTGTGAGTGGTAAATAGTAACTGAGAACGACTATTATGAGAACATTTTGCCAAATAGCCTTCTAGAAGACGCCTGATCAACAGTGTATGTAAACTCCTATCTACTTCATCGATGACATAGACTTTTTTGGATTGAGCCGCAGATAACTCTAAAAAAGCGGGAAGAAGATCGATAACACGTTGAGAACCATCCGATTCTTGTCTCATATCGAACTTCGTTTCTGAACCATCAGAATTTAAATGATAGGTGACCAGTTTTTTTGAGATTAACTCGCCATTCTTTCGGGTTACGACAAAACGCTCATTCCCAGGTTCTGGCAATAATCTGACAGTCGTATCCTCTGCCAATTCTTCTCTCAACTTCATCTTTATTGGTTCAGGCAAGGGTAGATTTTCAAACGGAATCTCTTCACCGCCCAGGTGAGATATTCCAGTGTCTAATTGGGACAACATCTTATTCATCGTCGCGTACAAGGGATGTGCTTCATCTAAAAATTGCTCAAAAAGTTCAAATCTTGAATCAGGCGCGATCAGTTCCAAAGTATCTTTAAACCAGTCGTACACTGGCTTGAAGGCATCTATTTTTTGAGAAACTGAATTAGTGAGGAAGAGCTGATTATCGCGAGTGCCTTTGAAAGCAAACTGGAGCGATTGGTCACTCTTTAAAGATGAATCGAAATTAGGTTCCCCTGATACTCGATGGTAGAGCGTCTTTTCGCTATTACCAGAGATGTGAACCAATTTTTCTTCTAAAATGGTTTTGCGGTTAACAGAGAAACTAAATGCATAAACCGTCTCGTTGATTAGCAGTTCAAACTCAAACTGGGCTGGCTGTTCGACCTTTTGTGCATTTCCAAGCCTAAAACTATCTACAGCAATTAGGCTGTAGGGTTGAGTTCCTTTAACAATCAGTCCTTTTGCAAAATGCAGGGCCTTAAAAAGATTGGTTTTCCCGGATGCATTCCCCCCATATACGGCCGCAACAGGCAGAACCCCTAGTTTGAGTTTGCCTATTTTAGGGATGCGCTCCCCGTGTTGACGCTCACGGCTTGCTATCAGCGAAAAAGTTGCTTTGGCTTGGAAGGACATCCAATTTTCAATTGAAAATCGAATCAGCATAAGGAGGCTCCTTTATGAGATAATTTCTCTCAATATAAGTTCATATTAGCCTATTTCCGACCAAATAGCAATAGTTAAAGAGAAAAAATCTCTCAAACGTGGATATTAAGGATTTAAAAAATGTCTACATATATTCATTTCTGCATGCAATATTATCATATTTAAGGACTTGTAAAGACAGGTAAAACCATATATAATTTCTTTGAAATTATAGGCTATTTAAATGGAAGAGAAACTCCAGCTTACCCAAAAATCATCATCCTGTACCAAAATCGCCCTATTCCGGTCTCTTTTCCGAGGGCGTGAAGATCTAGGTAAACGCCCTCATTTCCCGTAAAAATTATAACTAGGCTTTGCTCGGGAGGGCAATGTTCAAGTCTTTCAAAATTTCCCGTTGTGGCTTTGTTATCTCGGTGAGGATATATCCGTACTTGCCAGAGTACTTTACTTTGGTTAACGTATCCATTTCTTGCAGAAGTTCACGAACAGTGTATCGTTCAATAAGAGTAGACTTCCTCATTTCCCTGCGTAAGGCACTGATGTAGATGAGAGCGATGAACTGTACGAAAAGCCTGCCGTCAACCGTTGCAGAGCTATGCATACGTAGTCGCTTCATGTCCAGCTGATTTTTAAGGTCATCAAAGCATTTCTCCACTACGTCTTTATCTCGGTATATCTGCATAGCTTCTATTGGGGCTTTAATGCTATTAGTGAGCAATGCCTGAAATCCTGAATAGCGATTGATATACTGACTAACAGCTTGAGTGTTGTATGAAACTTGTGTACCACGCTTAGGGGTTGTTTTTATCACAAAAAAATCGTCGTAGGATTCCTGGTGTTCTTCAACTAGTTTTCCAGACTCAAGCTCCTCCCTGTATTTCACCAGTTCTGCATTAAACCGATCAACAGCCACCGCCCTAGCGTAAGCGTTGTAGTAAAGGTGAAGGTAGCAGCGACGATTTTCCTTTCCCCATGGATACAGACGAGTGTGAACATAAAGAATTTCGTCATCAAGCTTTCGATAGCCCTCGGGCCCATGAATGACTTCATGAATATCATCGATCGCATGTTGTACCCACTTGATCGTATTTCATTGATACCTCCACAAAGGCATCATATATACATTAAATTTTTTCAAAACGCTAGTTTTGAAAGAAGTCTATTGCTGAAATGCACTTGTAAGTGCTGGTAAAAAAGTGGGGCAAGCTGGACTTGAACCAGCGACCAGCGGGTTATGAGGGCGGTGGTCCGCCATATAACCCAATACCATCCAACCGCTATGAGCAAGATGATAAGAGATTTACAGCTAAAATGCTACTGGATTTTATTGAATTATGATGGTGCGATATGCAAATCGTTGCACCGCCAGTGCACCGCACTCGCCATTAAGGGACGAAATTGTTTTTACGAATAACCAACGGCGACATAAAGATAGCGGCATTGCTACCTCTCATTTTTTTATTTACTTTCTGAAGAAATTTGGATAGGATGCTTTTCTTAAACAAAAAAGGATAAGGGTTTATGAAATGCTATGTAACTATTTTCTTTACTTTACTGGCATATCTATTTTTGCCACAACTTGAAGCGCTAAACCGCGACTATCGTTCTGATTGTGATGAGGATGAAACTTATCAAAATTACTATAAACCCTATTGTTTATATCATGCGCCAGGAAATTATCCAGATGGAATTAGCCATGAACTTTTTTACCTTATCCCACAAACAGGCCCTGCCGAATGCTGTAAATGTTATGATCTGTCGTGTTATTTAGGATATATTGATTATGATTTTAGAAAGTATTTGCCCCACCTTAAGCGACATCTAGAATATTGCAGCCAACAGAATGACTGTGTTTGCTATTGGCCTGAATATTCACAAGAAGCAGCTCTGATTAGCGATACTGCTTATATCCTTTTTCGAGACTTAATTTCTACGACAGCGTTATCAAATTTGATAGAAGATGAAAGCCAGCAAAAAGAACTTGTTGAAAATCCTTGTTGGTTCTTAAACAAGCACGGACTGACCATTTCGTTCATAGCCCAACAGTTTCGTTTTTCTGATTATTATCATGTGTGCCGCGATATCGAAAACTTTGCCATATCTAAGTACGAAGAAAGGGAAGCTGCGAAAATTAAAGATAGATTACAAGATATCCTCGAAGCTTTATATCCAAAGTTTTTCGAACTATATATCTCTTGTTATAAAAAACATCCAAACTCTGAGATTGACCAAGAAATTCGTTTCATGAAGCTACTTGTCAATGATATCTCAGGCCTTGAGAAAACGGTCGTTTCTTCAAAATCTATTTGTCTGCCGACAGTTCACAATTCTTATGACGTAAGTGAATTTATTGTTGCCAATTTGCAAACGGCTGATATTCCGGTAGAATTAGAAAGCAAGGGGATGTTTAGCAAGAAAAATCAAATTCTTAAAAAAAATTATTCAAAAGCGCTATCTTTGAATGCCGCTGCTTCTTCAACAGTTCATTCAAGCAAAGCTGTTGCTTTTTCACCTCAATCAGATATTTTCTTAGAACAAGGCACGCTACTTAACGATCTTCTTCTTTACAAGGAAGCTATCCAAGTCTTAACTCAGGCTATTCAGCTTAATCCATCCAATCGGAATGCCTATATTGAAAGAGCTATGGCCTATTTCGAAACAAATCAACTTTCCTTAGCTCTTAAGGATTATGAATCAGCTAAAAAATTAAGTATTACACCTCCATTTAAGCCAGGTAGTCATAAAGCAATGATGATGATGGCAGCGGTCTACATACCAGAAAATAAAACAGAATTTTCCAAAGGATTGGTATCAGGAACAGTTGATGGAGCGAAAGTTTCGGCTGTAGAATTCATTCCCTCAATTTTTAGCTGCTGTAGAGGAATTTTAAATGGTCTTTGGGCCTTTGTTTGTTCTCCAATCGAAGTTAGCCAAGAGATGGTAAATACAGCCTATGCAATTGGAGAATTTATTAGCAACCATAGCACAGAAGAATGTTTTCAATGTGTTGTGCCAGAATTAAAAGAGCTTTCTCTTTCTTGGGATAAGCTTAATGACCATTCTAGAGGGCAAAAAATTGGATTCATCATTGGAAAATATGGTGTTGATATTTTTGCACCTGCCGGAGCTTTGAAAGGCATGAACAAAGTAAGAGCTTTGAAAAGAGCGAATACGATGTGCACACTTGAGAGCTGTGCAGCTTCTCAAGCTAAGCAAGCTAAAATTTTGGAAGAAAGTATTAAGAGAGCGGCCTTAAGAGAGGGAATGGTTGTCGATTCTGTTAAGAGCGCGAAAATTCTTATAAAATCTTCTAATGTTCAATATCATGTTATGCAACCTAAACATGCCTGGGATAAAGTATTAAAACTCAGCGGGAATGTTGAAGAAGATTTCAAAAAAGTGGCTCTTCTTCTCGAGAAAGAATCTATTTTTTCAAAGGAATGTTTTTTAAGATCTAAAGAGTTTTCTCAAGGAAAAATTATAAGATCGGACTATCAAAAAACAATAAATGGTCAAAAAATTCAAGCTGTATTTGAAACCTATGTAGAAACAAATCAAACCTTTTTACAAGACGCCTGGGTAATAACAAAATGAATCCTTTAACCTACATGGAATTAAAACAAAAATCCGACAATTATGCTCCCTTAGATTTAGCGATTGAACTTGGGTTTGGAGAAGCTTTAAACCTAGCTCGTCAAATGCTTATCAACGAAGAGTGGGATGAATCTTTGCAACAATATGCTACGAATCTTTTGGAAGAGGTAAAAAAGAAATATCCTGAAAAATGGAATTCAAATTGGAAATATGATGCATTTCTTGGATATGCTTATGATATAGTTTTAAAATATGATGAAAGATATGCTTCTTATAAAAGTGCTTTTGACAAAGTATATCCACATCCACCCCAATTGCTGGTGGCTCTAGCAGGTTGTTGTTGGGCTCCTGGAAAACCTCCTATAACGGAAGAAGACGCTATATCACTTGTTAAGCAAGCCGTGCAAACTACACCATATGTTGAGGGGGTTGAGTTATTGAGGGGATTATATAAGTCTATAGGCAATCTTAAGGAACAACAACGTTGGGAAAAAGTTTTAGAGAATATCAAAGACACTGGTCCACATCTTCCTTCACTGGATCAAATCTTCGATACTTGATTGGATCTAAAAATTAGACGTCTTCTACAGTCCATTTTTTTCCTTGGTCCGAACCGAGTTGGATCTAGCTAAAAGAAACTGAATAAGATCCTTTAGGAATCTCCTCGCCAGGATTACGTCGACCATTATCTGGAAGAATTAAGATATGATCGGCATCGATTGTTGAAGTATCGAAGTCACAGGGGTTATCACATATGACAAGTGCAAATTTATTCTTGAGGTTTATATTCATGACCTTCTCTAATTTCTCTATACGAATTCTATTTGAACTTTTCATTTAGAGCCTCTCTCTTCAATCGCTTTCAGCCTCTTCTCAAAATCGTAAATTTCTAGTGCTTTAGATTGGATATCAATTATTTTTGATAATGTTTCGCCTTCGGATGGTGAAATTTCACCTTGCCCCACAGCTGTACTGATGCAGTTGATGGCTTGCAAAATATCCGAGGCAGTTTTGATTTGAGGGATATCGATTGCAATCGGGGAATCTTTTTTTGGTGGCAAAATTCGATCAAGGATCATTTTCACAGCATGCATATTGCCCGCTTTGGCTTCTTCAATTAATCGATTGCAAATTTCTTCAAGATCTCTTTCGAGAAGAAGCTGCGCTAACATCGTAGACTTATTTCTCGTTCCTTTTGGTCGGCCATTAGGATTTCCCGAATGCCCTTTTGGGAATTGACTCTTTCCCTGTTTTTTTCCTGTATTATCAGGCATATTCTGATCCTCATTCTATCAAATTTAAACGACTTCAGCCATTTTATGCTTAAAGAGGGAGGTCATAAAAACCGCAAAAAGTCTTTTTACGGTTTTTAAGCCATGCCTTCCTACCCTTTCAAAATGTTTGGATGAATAATCCAATCCTCTTTTGGTCTTCCGTTTCCTACTCCTCTACGATCCATAACTGCCCAACCAAATTCTTGAAGTAGTAGAAGAGCATTTTTTACCAGTGGACTATTGCGCAATCCGCCAAGATTTCGACCGTGGATATCGGCGGCTTTGAATCGAGTGGTTAATTTTCCCTGTTGAATCAAATCAAGAATCTTTCTGGCAGCTGCAAGCTCCATGCTTTCAACACTTTCATAGCATCGTTGGGCATGTAGCGTGTAGTATTCCGTCAGCTGTAATGCCGAGGAAAATGTTTGTAATGAAATCTCCTGAGTTTGCCTATCTTCTAAAACCTCTTTTAGGCAGTGTAAAATAATGCAAAGAGATCCAATTAGTTTAGGAAGTTTTCCAATGTGGCTTTCCCAGTAACTGAGAAATTCGCCACGACGGCAAGAATTTTCATTCTTAACAAGCCATGAATCGAATTCAGTTTGAGCCTCTAATGAAAAGTTAACGATGCGATGACCTAAGCGAGTCTGTTCATCGAGTTTAAGAAATAACTCTTTCACAATTTGCTCTAGATTCTCAGTAATTGATTCATTGCATAGCTCAAACGGTTGGTTAAAGTCGGGATAGCAAACCATTTGTAAACGCTGCATTAAGCCATCGCTGCCAACCCCTTCCGATGTGGCTTGACTTAAGTAATGAGAAAGCCCTGTAGGAGGAATACAGCCAACCCAAGTTAGGGTGAGGGGTATTTTTAAACTTGATCCTCTGGCTATGCGGTCTTCATTATAATAGTGAAGTCCTGGCCAGCATTGAAGCATAAAACTTCGATCACCTTCATTGCCAACTTTATCAAATTTATCAAGTTGGCCTTTGAATTCATCGCTTCGCAGAATAATACCATTAGGATTTTGAGCAAATAGCTCTCGTAGTTTAGCTGTGGTACAATCATCCGTAAGATAACGACGCAAAAGAGGCCCTTCTTCGCTCTTATTTTTCGTATCGATTTTAACTTCAGACTTGTAAGCTGCATACTCGGATTTGTGTTCTCTCTGAGCCCTATCCTCAAGTGGCCCAATAATGCAATTGCATAACTCCCGCAGTGTTGGACTTTTCTTACTGGAAGGACGGCCGACCAACATTGCCCACACATTTGCAGATTCCATCCACTTTTGAGCGGGTCGCATTCTAAGTTGAACGCTTCGTCCTATGACGCCCCCAGAAAGAGCCAGTAGAATTGTTCCTGGAAAATCTACGGGAATAGACTTTTGACGTGCTAAAATAGAAACATACTTTTGAAGGCTCAAATCTAAGGCTTGCAAGGGAAAATCTGGAACGGACTTCAAATGCTGTTCAAGGGGTTTTGGATCTTCACCAAAGAAAGTAAAGTCTGGCTTAAACCCAATTTCTGAACAATCTTCGACTTGGATCATTGTTTCACGAATGCGAACAAGAAGAGCGGCAGAAACAGGCTCAATTAAGGATTGAACAAGGTCTTCAAATCCATTCCATGGTTGTCCATATAAGGGAGCCTTCATCAACCAATCAATGAGATCATCTCCTTTTTCATCTGTGGCAAGATTGCATACAAAAACTTCAGCATCTTCCCGTAAACGCTTAATTTCCGTCGCTACATTTAAAGCATACTCTATTCCAGCGGGATCATTGTCTCTCAGAATGACAAAACGCTTGAAATATCTTAACGGCGTAAAGTCACTCTTGCTTACATTTCCAGCCCCTAAAATTGTGGAAACCGCTGGCCAATTAAGTTGATGCAGAATTTTAGCACATTTTTCGCCTTCACAGATTAATACCCCATCGTGAGGAAATTTATTATGAAGACTATTGAGGCCATAAAGAGGATAGGGAAGAGAGGGTAATCCTGATTTCCATCCATGCCTATCATTGAAGAATTGCCTATAAGTCTTCTCATTCTTATAATTGTGATAGCGTGCAATAGCGATAGTATCTCTACCGTGTTCTGTGCATACCCAATGTGCCACATAATTCGGATGAGCTTCGCTGATCAATTCGAATAGGGGGTCAGTAATCATAGACCCCCCATTCTTTTCTTAGTTTGCTCAGGGCTTCTTTAAAGCTTAGGTCATATTTATTTTGAGTGAAGGAAATAATGTCACCACCTTTTTTCCCACAAGAAAAGCATGTGTACGCTCCTGTTTCAGTATTGAAATAAAAAGATCCTGACTTTCGATCATGATGAAAGGGGCAAAGGCCTGCTTCTGCCCACTTGCCTGATCGCTTAAATCTTGAAAGACCTTGCTCCCTTAAATAAAATTCACAAGGTGAGATAGCTCTTTTAAAATTGTTAAGATCTAAAAATATAGAGAAGGCCCTCATTGCTGGCCTCCTTGAGATTCAATCCATATCTCAAAAAGATCTTTGCGTAAGAAAAGACGTTTGCCAATTTTTCGAACAGCCGTTTCAAGACCATTTCGATGCCTCATGATCAGATAATGCCGTATCTGGCCAAGGGTAAATGGATATTGTTTGCAATCAGCTATTTGCTGAATGCTTAGATACTCAAAGTTAGTCATTGGTTCCTCCTAAAGTGGAATGTTGTTGATTAAACCGTAATCTTAATCAATTCCGCTGGAAGTTGTCTTGACACTCAATACGACAGTTTTATGTGCTGATTATGAATGAGATAGAAATATTGACTTGAAACGTTGCCCAATGATTTCATGAGGCAAACTCATAAAAGTTAGAAAAGTGATCTTCCCAAGCTTTTGCGCTTCAGGAATCTTTTGGACGATATCATATAATGACCTTTCTAAAGTTCTTTGAGGGCAATGAAGAATGGTTTTCCCATTTTCTTGCGACGCAAGGCTTACGGCTGACAAATATTCAAAAAGGTAGTTGGAAATAAAAGTTTTCGCTCTACCATAGAATGTTGGTACACCAAACGAATTATGAGGAGTTGTACCATAAATGTCGTCAGCGTCTTTCTGAACTGAAAGACTTGTTAGTGGAGCTTTATAAATCATTGGAAAGGCAGTTGGAAGACGTCTTCGTGCCGAAGTTAAGCACATCCAACAGAGTGCAAGCGCTTCTGCAGCTGAATGTTGAGCATTTGGTCTTCCTTCAAAAACTCTTTTCACAAGTTCTTGAAGGATTTTTGCCGTTAAGAAAATGTCTATAGGACAAGCGGACAGCTTTTCGTTTTTAATGAGATAACCATTAAGCATTGCCATTCCATCGGGAAATAATACTTCAATGAACCCCACTTGATCTGCTGGCAAAATGCAGCGTAGGTATTCAATAAAGCTCTTTAAAGAACGCCACTCCAATGTTTTGCTGCTTTTTTGCTTATGGATGTTTGCATAGGTACGTTCAAGATAAGATTCTAAAGTATCTTCGTTATCTGGTTGCTGAATAATGTATGGAATAATCTCTTGTAAATAGTGATCTTCATGAAGCCATGCATGATAATATGGATTCGCTTTTTTATTAGCTGCGGGAATCTCTGGATGCAACTTTGAATATTCATTTCCCATTAGAAAATAATATTCTGGATCAGCGTATATCCAACAGTAGGCCTCTTCATTTTGCCAAGAGCCATTATTTGAATCGGTAAGATCATGTTCCACTGATTTCCAGATTCCTTCCTGTTTTTTCATATCAGATAAAAAATTGCTTAGAATATCTTTTAGGGGATTAAGCTGGCTGTTCACTCAATACCCCGATATTAAGATTAAGATTTTTTGTAATCCCTTCAGAATACTTCCGAACAAGATCGGCTTCAAGATGCGTATAACGTTGAAGCATCTGTAAAGTCCGATGTCCCATAGCTGTGGCAAGCTCAAGATTTGAGGCTCCTTGTCGAGCTGCCAAAGTGGCAAAGCTGTGTCTAATGTCATGAAAGCGTAGATTTGCGACTACGGCGCGATTAAGCGCATCTTGCCAAGGTTTTTTGATATCGATCTCGCCAAATGCTGTTTTGCTAGCGATGTCAACAACCACGAAAACGACCCATTTTAGGCGACCGCCAAATGGGTCGTTTTCCGTGGTTGTTGACAAGCGAAGATCAGCGCCTTGGTAGGATTCTTAATCTCATGAAGGCGTTTTAATTCTTCAACAACCTCATCAACCAAAGGCACACTCCGTGGTCGACCATTTTTAGTTTCTTTGAGATGAGCAAGTTGATTCTTGAAGTCTATCTGATCCCATTTGAGTTGTAAGATTTCTCCCTGACGCATGCCTGTGGTAATGGCCAATAGCACAATACAAAATAAGTAGGGATTGCGACTTGTTCGACAAGCAGCAATTAAGCGAGAGGCTTCATCTTCGGTGAGAATTCTGTCTCTGCCTTTGGATTCTTTTAACTTGATCAAGTTGAAGCAGGGATTTTCATCGATCCAACGAAGTCGCCGACAGGCATAGCTGAGACATGAGGATAAAGCAGCAATATAGCGGTTAACCGTTGCGGAAGTTCTCTTCTTTCCTAGAGATGTTGGAGTTTCGATTAAAAATTGACGTTCTTTAGAGAGAAGTTCTGGTATAAGATGAACGAGTGCATATCCAGCAAGACGTTCTTTCCAGTAATTCATGTGACGCATTGCGTCTTTTGCAGCTCTTAGATGTTCTAAAGCTCCATCAGAGATGTAGCGCTGAACAAGATCAGCAAAGTTATGATGAGTATTGACTCTCTCAAATTTGAACTGCCCCATTTTAATCTGACGTTCAACTTCTTGTGCCCAATCATCAGCCTCTTGCTTTCGATCAAAATGATTACAGACGGTAGGAAAGCCCTTGATACGTACAACTGCACGCCAATGACTGGTTCCGTTCTTATTTTTACGTTTTTGTATAGAAGCCATTGCTCAAACCTTGTGTTGTTATGGTTTAAGCGGCTGGATGGTGAGTGTTAAGATTGTTTTTCGTTGCACCGCCATTGCACCGCGAGCAACTAATTAGCTCAAACAATATTATTGAATCAAGCTAAATCAAGCTCACAGGTGACGGAAAAAAGTGGGGCAAGCTGGTCTTGAACCAGCGACCAGCGGGTTATGAGTCCGTACCCTCTTCTTAAACTACCGCAATTTACAGTAGCTGACAACAACCACTATACAAGGAAAAAGCCCTTTTCGTCCATTTGAATTTGAAGCCGTTTGATGTGATTTGCTGCCCCTATTTGGTCCACCAGTGGTCCACGGTTTTTCGTAGGACTCATATTTAATAATGTCCTAAAATCCCTTTTATTTTTGCTTTCCTCTCACACAAAAAAAAGCAAAATATTCCCAACCCTAAATAAGAAAGATTAATGATCATGATCATAAAAAAATCATTTAGGGAAAATTCATTTAGAGAACTTATAGCCTGAGTCGTTGGGATCATCGATGATATCTTTTGAAGTTGGTGAGGAAACGAATCTAATGGTAAAAAAATACCACTCAAAAACAAAAAGCCATTATTTACAATATTTATCAACCAACCAGTATCTTTTAACAGAATCGTTAAACCACCAATCAATAAACTAATCCCAAATAATCCTGGAGTTACCATCATTAAAACATAAAATATATTGTAGTTTAAGTATGATAAATGAACATATCCAAAGGTCCAAAAAAGCATGAGCAAAGTTGTCATGATTATGAAAGCCCTAAAAATTGATGTGATGATTTTTGATAAAAAAATCATGGGTATAGGAATTGAAGATAAATATATTTGTTCAAAGGTGCCTGAACGCATTTCTAATGAGACTTTACCGCTTATATCCCCTATGATTAATACAGAATAAAACCATATGCCATAAGCAACACCAGCTTCTGTTTTTTGAGTCAGCATATTCAGAAAAAAAAAGAATGCAAAAAGTGAAATAAATTCACCAAACCATTGCCATCTATAGCTCCAGGTGTTAAAAAACTCCTTTTTTATTTCATTCCATACAATGTTAAATAGCACGATTAATAACACCATTTTCAATTGTTAATCTGCTTGTCGATATTCTAACAATCATTTCATGATCATGACTTGCTAAAAGAACAGTTTTATTTTCTTGCGCCATTATACCTATATAATTTTCTAGTATCTGAGAAGATATTGCATCTAAACCGCTTGTTGGCTCATCAAGCAATACAATGGAGGGAGAATGAGCCACTGAACAAGCTAATGCTAATCGTTGTTTCATTCCAAAAGAAAATGTTTCCACTTTTTCATTCTTTACATCCCAAAGACCAAAAAGCTGCAGAATTTCTTCTGCTCGAATCATTGCTTCATTTCCAAAAATTCTTTTCAGACCTGCAAAATATATAAAATTTTGCAACGCTGATAATCTCCAGTGCAAAGAACGAGAACCCTCTAATAATGTTCCGATGTCTTCCATCCATTTTGTTCGATTTTTTCGTGATTCAATTCCATTTATGAAAATTTGACCTGAATCAGGATATATTAATCCGCATAATAATTTTATAAAAGTCGTCTTACCTACTCCATTTTTTCCCGATAAACCAATAATCTCACCTGAACGAAAGGAAAAATTAACATTGCTAAAAAGAGAATTTTTTCCAAAATCTTTGGAAAGATTAATGGCTTTAATTCTTTCCATTTTTTTCCATTAATTTATCTTTGAAATAACGGCCTACATTTTCAGGAAACCAATCTTTTTTGTTTGAAGCATAAGGAACACAAGAAATCATACCAAAAATAAAATTATCCTCTTCTACAAAAAATAAAATCTCAGCAATTGGATGATCGAATAAACGAGATATCAACAGGGAATTTTTCTTAAGAAGTAGATGCATTGTTTCAGAAATTTCATCAGAGTTATCACAGCAAAATATTTTGACATGATCGCCTAACACGCTTCCAACGACAGGCTTTCCAGACGGTTTTAAAAACACAAAAGAAGCTTTATCTATATCAACCAGATCATGGTTAGGCTTCCAATAGTAAAAATCAAAGGGGTTCGTGTAGACTAAATTCCCTTGCAAGGTACAGAATTCCATACTTCCCAAATAGTAATTTGGAGTCTCAATTGGATATTTTGTACTTTTGATTGTTTCCCATTGTCTAGGCAAAGAAAATCTATTACCTGAGAGCCCAAATGCTCCTGGCTTAGAAAATGAATTTGGAAAAGCTTCTATAGCAAATGCTAAATAAGCTCTAAATTCTGAAATTGAATACTGCCTATCTTCTTCTGAAAAGTCACAAAATATTTCTTCAGGAACCGATATAACTCTGTTGATTAAATAAAAATCCTTGGAGTTTGTTATTCTCAATCCAGATTGAAATGTCCAATCAATTTTAACTTCTTCGTTATCAAACTCATCTATAATGCTAGCCTCATTCAACAACGCTTTCAAAGGCAGCTTAATCAAATCACTTTTTTGAATAAGCGTTGAAGAAAGAAGTGCTTTAGTGATGGGTTCATCAGCATGACTGTAAAGCACTATGGGTCTCATTTTCTGTAAACTTGAGCTCCGGAAACTTGAGTCTCTGAAATTTCGCTATTAGATGAAATCCATATCTCACCATTGCCTGATTCAACAACAATCGGTCCTGTAACATTCGTGCCACTGCGTAAATCAACAACTTGTTTACCTGTATAACCACTAACCTCTCGGATGGTTAATGAATCAACAGAACACATTCTTAAAACTATTTTTTGTGATGCCACTGACAACGCATTTTGAAATTTTGTATTATCAGCATTCAACGAACCGTTTACAATAGCAGTACTTGTAATTACACAATTATGCAGATCAGTCTGACCATTTACTTGAAGGCTATTGATCGCTGATTCTTCAGCTTTTAGGCTTCCATTTACTTGCACAAGACCTGAAACTTTAGTACCTTCAAGAATTACCGTACCATTTGCTTGAATGGAATCTAAAGACTCTTTCCCATATTTTTGATAGCCGTAATTATAATTGGATTTATTCATATTTTCTACTCCATGTGCGCTATGTGAACCCGCAATAGCTGATAGCATAGCTAAAAAAAACATCTTTTTCATATTTATTTCCTTAACAATTGTTTAAATACATTTTTAGCAAATATCTTCTTACTTGAGTGATGATAAGTGCTCCATCCAGGTCCAGGATTCGATTCAAAACAATAATATTTATTATTTGATTTCATCAAATCCACGCCAATAAATTTATTTTTCTCAACTTGAGCAATAGATCTACAAAAGTTTTTTATAAAAAAGGGCAATTGAATTTCTTTATATGATACAGAGCCTTTAGAAGCGTATCGATAATCTATACAATCTTTTGTTTCCACTTGAAGAGGCCACACAACATTTCCGCAAACATGCACTCTAATATCTGTTCCTTGAATCTTTTCTTGAAAAAGAGTTGGCAAATTATTCAATTTATTAAAATCCCAATTAGAAAAAACCTCATCTGAAACCACTTTTGAACGCATATTTGAACATGATTTTACAATTAAAGATTCTTTAAATCTGTTAAGTAGTAATTGATAATCCCCTTTAACGAAAAAAGACTTTGGATATCTTATTTTTTTTCTATTTAATGCACTTGAAGTTCTTATTGAAGTAATCCCCTGATATCCTTTTGAAAAATTTTGATAATGGTCACGTTTTTGCCCCAGTAAATTACCTTTCCAAATATCTAATATCTCAAAAAATGCTATGTGTTTTTGATAATAGGGATGACCTAAAGATATTCCTGGATGTCGATGATATATTGAAGTCGGAATTATAACTTTATCAATTGTAAAAATTCTCAAAACTTTATCTGAAAATGAAAAATCCCAAATAGTTCCCAGCTCATCATAGTAAAGCTGTATAATGCTATCACTATGATCTACATCTCTTAGAAAATAACCAGGCACAATGTCATCTTTTGCTGAGATAAATAAAATACAATTTTCAGGAGTCTCTGAAGAAAATTTTGTTTTACCGATGCTCTGACTGAAAAGTTGTAGTTTAGAGCCAGGAACGATCGGCCTAAAATCTTTTGGTATAAAAGAGCCTTTTCTCATATTTCAAAACGAGAATACATCTTCAGATGATTCCTGCATTAAAATCAATTCATGATCTGCGATAAATCCACCATCGGTTCCACCATCTTTGCACCCCTCTTTGCCATCTGAGCCACCTTCTTTACCATCGCTCGAAAATCCCATTTTATCTCCTTTTGCATGAATTTGAAATTGAAGTCAGCATACTATGAAAATCATTGTTTTATAGCAATACGAATAAATATTTTAATCTTTACCTATAAAAAACCGAACCACAAAATTTGCCAAAGCCTTAATGATAGAAATGCATACAGAAATTGAAAAGTGCCGACGTTTTTATCACGCTGGAAAAAGGGATATTTTTTGATTGCATATTTAGGAAGATGGATGTGAAAATATATCACCAAATCAACAGTTTTTGATTTGGTGATATATTCAACTAAAAAGATCGCCTTTAGGCGCTTCATAACTGATTTCATTTTTAGATGCTTTATCCAAAAGACTAAGAATAGTCTTTTCAGCGACAGGTTTGTAATCCCAAACTTCAACACATAGATTGAGTTGATTGGATAAGATCTTTCTAGGTCTTTTATCGTGGACGTGACCATGCAATTGAAAATGAGTCGGAACGTGCTCTGAAGGAATATGGATAAGTTCGACAAGATATCGACCTATTTTTAAAAAGGCTGACTCCAAAACAACATTGAATCCGACTCGAGTCATCCAGTTTGCATTTCGATCGTGATTGCCACGAATACAAATTTTTTCACCATTGAGTTGTGAGCAAATGGAGTGAAGATGATCGACATCTCCCAATCCGAAATCTCCAAGAAAGAAGACTTGATCTTCTTTACCAATGCTTTGATTCCAATTATCAATAAGACTTCTATCCATCTCTTCAACATTTGCATAGGGACGATTTGCATATCGTATAATATTGGTGTGTGAGAAGTGGGTATCAGCGATAAACCATTTTTTCATAATCAATCTCATCATTCAGAGGTGCATAGTTGAGTATTATTCTTTAACCAAGAATTAATGAAAGAAATCACATCCTGGATTAATGCTGGAGGCTTATTCGCAACTTTATTGATTGGAAGATCTTTTTGATATTCGCGCCATAAAGGTTGTAAGATCTCTATGAATTCAATATCTAGCTTTAGAGGTAATTTTAGCTGGGTTTCTCTATGGTTAAACACTGTCGCCACGACCTTATTAATGTAAGCGGGATTCAAGCATTTCTCTAAAGAGATGAGAGAGTGTAGGTCATGAAAATCCTTCATTCGAGTGTTACCCATGCCGCGATGAACTACTGTTTCGAGCTTCTCTGCAAAAATAAATTCTTTGGGATACGAGCGAACTTGAATTTTACTTTCAAAAAGGGGACCTTTCGATGTTGATGTTAAATCCATCGAATAGTCAATAGCCTCGACTATATCCCCAAAGCCTAGATCAATCTGAATATAAGTTTGTGGCCCACCTAGCTTTGCTAAAAGGAGGACTTCAATACCTGTATAGTCCATGTGAGGATGTGCAAGTTTGCCGATTTTTATTTTTTCAAATTCAAATCCATCTTCGAGGTGAACGCTACAAATATGATCGAAGGCTTTACTCAAGAACTCTTCTGTATTTTGCAGTTTATCAACCAAAAAATCTAAATCCTTTGTTTCACGTCCTATGGGTATGTATCGAGCGAGAAGAGATCCTCCTTTAAGAATGAAGTTGTCCTTATACTTAGATTGACAGAGGCGGGCTAAGAACCGTTCTAAAATCAAGTTATGCCAGATTTCATCAAAAGTAAGATCGCGTTCCTTCGCAACCGACCGAAGACGTTGTTTTATGGATTGTTTTAAAGAATTGCTCATGTTGTAAGTGCCATAATGAAGGGATGAATATCGACCCGAAGCGTTTTAGCATATTTCAGAAGCTTATTAAGATTGGGTTTAGCAGAACCAGTTTGACGAAGGTACGCCTGTAATGCCTTAATAGCTATTTCTTTGCTTAAATACCGAAAGGAATCGACCACTGTTCTTTCTTTATCAAAAATTTTAAGACGGGCTTTTCCTAATTGAATTTCTGTTTGCCCAAGTTCAATGTTTCGCATGCGAATAATTCGTGCTTTAGGTCTTTGTGGACTTTTTGATGCATGAGGAATTGCAATCCAAAACTGCCTCATTATTTGATCGGTAAGCCCATAATAACAGAGTGCTGAGATCAAGCAGATTACCCCCTTGGGAATGCCCATTGCCATTAAAGCCAAATCTTCCCATTGGAAATCGATTTCCATTTTTGCTTCAGAACCTTTGTAAACGCCACGAGTTACTCGTTCTATTACGCCTTTTTTACAAAAATGCGCGAGCATTCGAGAAGGAATGCCAGCCGCTCGAGCTTCAGAAGCTGTAAAAACTGGCGTTTCTATAAAAACTTGAATAGCAGCATCATATTTTGAGGTAGTCATACTTTATATGTAACACAAGTACCCAAAGTTGTCAAGTGGGTGTTTTAATTACACGGGTATTACGATATCCCTCAGTGGGAGATATCCCCAAATACTTATTTTGTGTATAGGTTGCAAGTGCATGAATTTTTGAAGGGCCATAGGGCTGAATTCCACCAAAAATGTTGGTACGGAGGGTCAAACCATGTGCCAATAGTTCCTCTGCAGTCAAAACGATAACTGGTGCAAGTATCTGTCCTATAGTAGCATCATATTTTTTCCCCCATAGGGCTAGCTTGCGTAAAAGATTTAACTCTTTTGTACTTAAATCTCTGGCCTCTCGAAGCATAGAAATTACAATGCCAGAGCCCGGAAATTTCGTTGCAAAAGTTTTTAATCTATTAATTTCTTTATGGTTAATTCGATTCTTACCAAAGCTTTTAGCTTCACCAAAAAGCATAATTGGCGCTGTAAAACTCTCATAGTTTTTTGTTTGTTGAAATAATAATATGAAATCTGCTTCGTATTTTTCAATCTCTTGATTTTTAACAGAAGGAAAATCAAAGTTTAAACCTTGAGACCATAAGATCTTGTCATTAGATTCACTTGCAAGAATATCGCGAAAAAAGCCAATCGATAAAGCAGATGCATAACCACCTTCCGCGTAGTTTGGGATTGCAAATGGACCAAGAACCCGATATGCCCAATGGGAAAAGTCCTTATTATCAGGATCATGAATAGGAAAGTTATAACTGCTCCGACAACGATTACATTGAATACCCTCATCGAGATTATTTAAGGGAAACCAGTTCCAATAATCACAATGACTGCATTTAACTTCTCGTCCTAGTTTTACAACTCCACATGAAATAAGATTTTTTAAGGGATGGCAAATGTTTTTTCCAGTTTTACAAGCCTTCTTTATATTACTTTTGAAAGCATCTAAGTTTTCGCTTCGAGTCAAACTTGAGGCCATTTTATCTAGTTGCTCAATTACACCCTTAAAACGAATACTACCTAATGCAGCCGATCCGGGCAAAATTCGAAGAATTTGTTCGGTAGAACGCCCCGCCGATGACGGAGATATTTTAATGTTATTCCTTAAAAACCAATTTTGAAGAACAGTAGCCCCGTCACTTAACGTCCAAAAATGAGTTCCTCTAGAATGATTCGGGAAAGTTATTAGTCCCTCTGATGTGGATATTATAGGGTCAAACCCGATAGTTAATCTTAAAAAAGAAGAGTCTTTACAGTCTACTGGATATGTTGTTGGAACGTTGAAATCCGAAGAACTGTGATTTATTTTTATTACATTGGCACAGGCAAATTTAGCACCAATTGTATCAATAAAATCTGGATAGAGGCTTTCAAATTCCACTTTAGAATTTTTTTTATCTACAGAGACTGAAGAAGATCTGTAGCTAGCTTGAAGAACTACTTTCGAGTATTGGCCATATGGGGTATTAGGATTTCTCCAAAAGGTCGGAAACCAGGGTTGGACAGATTTCTGTTGTTCACATGATAAACACAACTGAGACCCCCGGGAAAAACGCTTAAGCTGCCGCCAGGTTCAATGGAGAGCTGGGTATCTTAAGAAAAAAAACCTTGCTTTTTGTGCAGGGATAAATCATATTGGTAAAGGAAAAACGCTTAAGCTGCCGCCAGTTCTCCTGTGGAGGCTGCGGTAGGCTTGAGAATATATTGTGAATGAATTCTTAAACGTCCAAAAAGAGAGGTAAATGTAACTTATTTTCTCGCTCTTTTTGTCCAACGACTCCCGGCCACTTCACTCAGATAAATATGCAGCTTATCAAAGGCTTGCAGAAATGAAAATCATTACATGGTTTCCTTGTTTTAGTCATATTCGAAGAAAGTTTTTCGAAGCTGAAGCTGGCGATCCGGCTTTTCGCAAATGGGTTTTAAGAAAGATACGCTATCTTTTCATGTTTGAAAGAGTTGCCTGGAACCGCTCTCCTGAAGAGCGCCTAAAAATACGCCGGGAAAAAGAAATACCCATTATTGATGAACTGATCGAAAAGATTAAGGGTAAGCTTATGGACGGTAAAATTTTACCTAAATCAAAGCTGAAAGAAGCTATGGGATATTTTTGCGGCTTAATTCCTTACTTGAAAAACTATGCAAAAGATGCTTTTGCAAGATTGGACAACAATGTAGCTGAAAGAGCCGTCCGACCGCTTGCCATCGGAAGAAAAAATTGGCTTTTCTTTGGCAGTCCTGATGGTGGTGAAGCTGGCGCTATTCTTTTTTCTCTCGTGCAAACTTGTCGAGGTTTAGGGATTAACCCTCGTGAGTATTTAGAAGACATCATGAAACGAATTATGAGACACAATAGTCAGAAACTTGACGAGTTGTTGCCGGACCAATGGTTAAAAAGCCGCAATCAAAACCATATTTCTTAATTTCTGCCCAGATGGGCAGATTTCTCGCTTACAGATAAAGGAAACGGAGATTTTCAAGATAGCCAGTAGATTCAGGAAGCTCGACTAATTCATTGTGGTTTAAATCTAATATTTGCAAATTTTTTAAATTCCCAATTTTGTCTGAAAGAGATGAAAGTTTGTTAGCACTCAAATTGATTCTTTCTAGGCTCATTAAATTAAAAAAAGAATCAGGAAGCATTTTAAGCTGATTTTTGTAAGCACTGAATCTCTTAAAACGAATTAAACGATCGATGCCTTCTGGAATTTCTGTGATTTGATTATCATCAATCCATAGCTCTTCAAGATCAGTTTGAGCAAGAATTTCGTCAGAAACAAAAGTTAATCGATTACCCGTTAAGTCCAATGATTGAGAAATGCTATCTATGGATGAAGATGTTTTTAAAAGCATGTTTCTCCATAAAAGGTTTTCGAATAGGCGCTTAATATCGTTAATTTGAGTTCTGGTTGATTTCAAACGGTTTGAAATCCAATGAATTCGCAATTTTATTTTATTATGTATTGTCGGGATCTTGTATTCTCAACTGCATACTGTATAAATTCGCATAGGTTCCATTTGATGAGATTAACTCTTCGTGTGTTCCTTGCTCCTCGATTCCATTATCGGTGAGAACAAGGGCCTTGTTGCACAATAGCCCTCACAGCATAGAAGAAAAAAACACCCGCTAAAATGCTAACTCGCCCATTCTACCAGCCATTAAGCTGCTTCGAATACCCATTCAAATCTCGGCATCCCCAATTTATTCATCTTGTTAATTATCATACATTTACAAATTACTTCTGTCTTTTGAGCTCCTATTGAACGAGCTTTTAATCTGCCTCCAAACATTCTCTTGATCCTAAACATCGCTGTCTCGGATAACGATCTCTCATAATAACCTGAACATTTTTTCCAAAGCCGTCTTCCTATGTCATCCCCACCAAATCCATGAATTGCTGCAATGGCGTCATCTCTTTCCTTTTCCCATCCCTCTTTTGCTGTACCCTTATACACCGCATCTCTTGGTGGTGGCACAATACAAATGCCCCCTTTATCATAGACCTTCTTGCGAAATCGGCTCGCATCATAAGCCCCGTCACCCCTGGCAGATTTCACCCTGCAAGGTAATTCTCCTAGCATCCGTTCTGCCATTTCAGCATCTCCTTTATTATTGCCCGTCAGCTCACAACAGATGATATCTTGTGTTTCTGCGTCTATTCCTATATGGAATTTTCTCCATGTTCTACGTTTACTCTTTCCGTGGACTTTCACTTTCCATTCGCCTTCTCCGTGTACTTTAAGTCCTGTAGAATCAAAGATGATATGGCAAGCCTTCTTCCCTTGCGTCAAACGATTAACTCTTTTATGAAGCGACTTAGCTCGCCTTGAAATTTGCGAATAGCTCGGTACTGGAAGATTCAGGCCCATTACAGTAAGCGTCTAATTTAGCCATCTTCTGATATTTGAAGCCTACTGTTATTTTCATGCGAAAAAACAGGAGGACACATGGCAAAGCCTTTTTCTGAAGAACTCAAACACCAATGGAAAGAAAATATCCTTAAACAACGCCAAAGCAAGCTTTCTATGGCTTCATGGTGTCGTCAAAACGGAGTCGCAGTTCATACGTTTTATTATTGGCAAAACAGATTATTTCCAAAACCAGCTTTCAGTCGTTCCGCTTTTACTGAAGTAATCCAGGAAAATAGTAAGTCCCTTACAGAAATTATCCTCGAATACAATGGTTTTAACATCCATCTTAATGAAAATTTTAATCCTTCCATTCTAAAAAAATGCTTGGAGGTTATAAAAAAATGTTAAGTATTCCGGGAAACGCACGCCTTTTCATTTGTCAACATCCTGTGAATATGCGTAAAAGTTTTGAAGGGCTTAGCGCGCTTGTCGAAGAACTTTTCCCGGAAGAATTGCTTTCGGGATCCTTATTCATTTTTCTAAATCGCCGAAAAGATCATATGAAAGTATTTTTCTGGGATAAAGATGGTCTGGTAATTTGGTTTAAACGTCTCGAAAAGGGATCTTTTGCATGGAAATGGGGAAACGATCATCAAATTGATCGTAGGACATTTTTCATGCTTCTTGAAGGCGTGATTCCCAAAAGATTACAAGTTCGTTACAATATATCTTGAAGCTGTTTTTTTTTCAGAAATCGCTTGATTTTTTATTAAGATTTTAAGTAAAATCATGCTCATGATAACACCTGAATTAATCACATCAGAACATTCAAGTAGAGATTTTCTTCTTAACGAAATCACAGCCCGTGATGAAAAAATTGTCCATTTAGATCAAAAAATCCATCATCTTGAAGAGCAGTTGGCTTGGTTCAAACGTCAAATCTTTGGCAAACGCTCTGAAAGAGAAGCCTCCGATTTGAATAGTCAACAACTACTTTTTGAAGGCTTTGAAAGTCCAGCGCATGAAAAAGAAAAGAAAAAGATTGTAGCTTCACATACTCGTAAAAATCCTGACCTTACCGGAAAAGACAAAATCACTCTTCCGGACGATCTGCCTGTAGAAACTATATTTCTTGATATCCCTAATGAACAAAAAACATGCCAAGAGACTGGAAAGCCGCTTGTTCAGATTGGCGTAGAAATTTCCCATAAGCTAGCACATAAACCAGGCTCTTATTATATCAAAGAAATTGTTCGTCCTAAGTATGTTCATCCAAACCGTGAAGAAAATGGCATTTTAACAGCAGATCTTCCGGACAGCTTATTGCCAAAATGCCGTGCAGATGATAGCTTGCTTGCAGAGATTGTCACTAAAAAATTTGCCGATCATTTGCCTCTTAACCGCATTGCAGAGATTTTAGGCCGTGAAGGCATCAAGATCAGTCGAAAATTGCTTTCACAATGGGTGATAAGATCTGCCATTGCTCTTAAACCGCTTTATGATGAAATGCTAAAAAGAGTTTTGTCCAGTAAAAACATTTTTATCGATGAAACACCAGTGAAGCTTTGGGAACCTGAAAAGTGTAAGCAAGCCTATATGTGGGTGGTAGTTGGGGGTTGCGAAGCCAATCCCGCGTATCGGATCTATGAATTTAAGGAAGATCGTTGTCATCATAATGTTTTAGATATACTGAAAGATTATCGCGGCGGCCTTCACTCAGATAAATATGCAGCTTATCAAAGGCTTGCAGAAATGAAAATCATTACATGGTTTCCTTGTTTTAGTCATATTCGAAGAAAGTTTTTCGAAGCTGAAGCTGGCGATCCGGCTTTTCGCAAATGGGTTTTAAGAAAGATACGCTATCTTTTCATGTTTGAAAGAGTTGCCTGGAACCGCTCTCCTGAAGAGCGCCTAAAAATACGCCGGGAAAAAGAAATACCCATTATTGATGAACTGATCGAAAAGATTAAGGGTAAGCTTATGGACGGTAAAATTTTACCTAAATCAAAGCTGAAAGAAGCTATGGGATATTTTTGCGGCTTAATTCCTTACTTGAAAAACTATGCAAAAGATGCTTTTGCAAGATTGGACAACAATGTAGCTGAAAGAGCCGTCCGACCGCTTGCCATCGGAAGAAAAAATTGGCTTTTCTTTGGCAGTCCTGATGGTGGTGAAGCTGGCGCTATTCTTTTTTCTCTCGTGCAAACTTGTCGAGGTTTAGGGATTAACCCTCGTGAGTATTTAGAAGACATCATGAAACGAATTATGAGACACAATAGTCAGAAACTTGACGAGTTGTTGCCGGACCAATGGTTAAAAAGCCGCAATCAAAACCATATTTCTTAATTTCTGCCCAGATGGGCAGATTTCTCGCTTACCATTACATGAAAAAGCGATTGTACAAATCCTTGTAAGTTCCTCAATGAACGTTTGTATACCTCTCTGAGAATAAGCATCATTAGAATGGCTTCATCAGAATATGTTGCAGGCCTGCCAGCTCGGCAGGTATGATGGGAAGAAAACCAGTTTTTGATCGCTTTTTCATCGATCCAAATGGTTATGCTTCCCCTTTGAATAAGAGCTTTGTTATACTCAGCCCAATTTCGAATACGATAAGTCGGTTCAGTTTGCATGGATAGTCTCTGCCTTCTGTGGTAAGAAGCAGAAGCCTACTCCATGCATTTTTTATTTACATGCTATTTCAAATTTGACGTGAGAGGTATTGCGCAACAAGGCCGAGAACAAGAATTCTTTGTGCATTTCTGACTGTTGACAGGCGATGGGCAATGACAAGTGTTGTGCGATTTTCAATTAACTTTTCCAATGAATCTTGCACGGCTTTTTCACTTTCATTATCCAGTGCGCTTGTCGCTTCATCAAAAATAATAATGGGCGGATTTTTCAGAAAAACGCGCGCTATACTTAAGCGTTGCTTTTGCCCGCCTGATAATTTTACGCCGCGTTGCCCAATATCTGTAGCATATCCATTAGGTAACGCCATAATAAAATCATGAGCATTTGCCTTTTTAGCTGCCTCAATAATTTCCTCTTTGACTTGCATCAAGTTTACCGTAGCGAATATTGTCTGAGACTGTTCCGGCAAATAGATACACATCTTGCTGGACAATGCCTATATTTTTTCTTAAGGAGCGCAAGCTAAACCTCTAATATTCTTGACCATCAACGAATATTTCCCCTTCGCTTACTTCATAGAATCGAGGAATTAAAGAACATAGAGTTGTTTTTCCAACTCCTGAAGGCCCTACTAAAGCAACATATTCTCCGACTTTTATATTCAGGGATATATTTTTTAGAACATGGTCATAGCCTTCTCTATATTTAAAACTTACATTTTTAAATTCTATATTTCCTTGAACATGCGTGAGTTCAATGGCATCAACAGAGTCTTTTATATCTGGTTCTACTTCTAAAACCTCCATAAACCGATTAAAACCCGTAATCCCCTCTTGATACAGTCTGATAAAATTACCCAACCTTTGTATCGGTTCAATTAAAATAACAATATAGAGTAAAAATGTTAGTAAATCTGCTAAATCTAAAGAGCCTTTAACAATACTGACTGCACCAAAAATGACAACCGCAATGGTCATGAGTTGTGTAAGGGTAATTAAACCGTCATAAAAATAAGCCTCATTTTTATAGCCATCTCTTCTACTCTCAAGAAATCGGTTGTTTTCGTAAGTAAATTTCTTTTTTTCAATCTCTTCGTTAGTAAAGACTTTACAACTCTGATTCCTGCAAGCGTATCTTCAACTTGGGCATTAATATCCCCGATTCTATCTTTACTTTTTCTTAAGGCATGCGTGCATTTTCTTACTAAAATAAAACCCATAGATACCCATGATGGGTAAGAAAAGAAGAGCAATGATGGCGAGCTTTACATTGATATTGATTAAGATAACAAAGGCGCCGATAAAATTCAGTAATGAGATGACGATATCTTCAGGGCCATGATGATACAATTCAGCGAGATCAAACGTATCGTTTGAAATACGTGTCATTAGTTGGCCTGTTCGATGTTCATCATAAAATTTGAATGAGAGTTTTTGATAATGCTCAAATAATTCATTGCGCATATCTCTTTCCATTAAGGCACCCATCACATGCCCCTTGTAGTCAATAAAAGCATGACAGATGGCATAAGCAGCTACCAAAGCAAGCATGAAGCCACCCATCATATAGATATGAGTGAGTGCATCAGGCGAGTCGCTTTCTAGCAAATTTTTGGTGATAAATCTTATGCATAATGGAATAGCCAAGGTAATGGCAGATACAATAATTGCACATGCCATATCTGCATAAAACAACCCTAAGTAGGGTTTATAATACGAAAAAAACTTCTTGCTGCGTGAATTCACAAAACTTTCCCTCGAATATCTAGATATACTTCTTAAGCCTAAACATTTCTCTCCACTATTGTGTAAGCGTCTAATTTAGCCATCTTCTGATATTTGAAGCCTACTGTTATTTTCATGCGAAAAAACAGGAGGACACATGGCAAAGCCTTTTTCTGAAGAACTCAAACACCAATGGAAAGAAAATATCCTTAAACAACGCCAAAGCAAGCTTTCTATGGCTTCATGGTGTCGTCAAAACGGAGTCGCAGTTCATACGTTTTATTATTGGCAAAACAGATTATTTCCAAAACCAGCTTTCAGTCGTTCCGCTTTTACTGAAGTAATCCAGGAAAATAGTAAGTCCCTTACAGAAATTATCCTCGAATACAATGGTTTTAACATCCATCTTAATGAAAATTTTAATCCTTCCATTCTAAAAAAATGCTTGGAGGTTATAAAAAAATGTTAAGTATTCCGGGAAACGCACGCCTTTTCATTTGTCAACATCCTGTGAATATGCGTAAAAGTTTTGAAGGGCTTAGCGCGCTTGTCGAAGAACTTTTCCCGGAAGAATTGCTTTCGGGATCCTTATTCATTTTTCTAAATCGCCGAAAAGATCATATGAAAGTATTTTTCTGGGATAAAGATGGTCTGGTAATTTGGTTTAAACGTCTCGAAAAGGGATCTTTTGCATGGAAATGGGGAAACGATCATCAAATTGATCGTAGGACATTTTTCATGCTTCTTGAAGGCGTGATTCCCAAAAGATTACAAGTTCGTTACAATATATCTTGAAGCTGTTTTTTTTTCAGAAATCGCTTGATTTTTTATTAAGATTTTAAGTAAAATCATGCTCATGATAACACCTGAATTAATCACATCAGAACATTCAAGTAGAGATTTTCTTCTTAACGAAATCACAGCCCGTGATGAAAAAATTGTCCATTTAGATCAAAAAATCCATCATCTTGAAGAGCAGTTGGCTTGGTTCAAACGTCAAATCTTTGGCAAACGCTCTGAAAGAGAAGCCTCCGATTTGAATAGTCAACAACTACTTTTTGAAGGCTTTGAAAGTCCAGCGCATGAAAAAGAAAAGAAAAAGATTGTAGCTTCACATACTCGTAAAAATCCTGACCTTACCGGAAAAGACAAAATCACTCTTCCGGACGATCTGCCTGTAGAAACTATATTTCTTGATATCCCTAATGAACAAAAAACATGCCAAGAGACTGGAAAGCCGCTTGTTCAGATTGGCGTAGAAATTTCCCATAAGCTAGCACATAAACCAGGCTCTTATTATATCAAAGAAATTGTTCGTCCTAAGTATGTTCATCCAAACCGTGAAGAAAATGGCATTTTAACAGCAGATCTTCCGGACAGCTTATTGCCAAAATGCCGTGCAGATGATAGCTTGCTTGCAGAGATTGTCACTAAAAAATTTGCCGATCATTTGCCTCTTAACCGCATTGCAGAGATTTTAGGCCGTGAAGGCATCAAGATCAGTCGAAAATTGCTTTCACAATGGGTGATAAGATCTGCCATTGCTCTTAAACCGCTTTATGATGAAATGCTAAAAAGAGTTTTGTCCAGTAAAAACATTTTTATCGATGAAACACCAGTGAAGCTTTGGGAACCTGAAAAGTGTAAGCAAGCCTATATGTGGGTGGTAGTTGGGGGTTGCGAAGCCAATCCCGCGTATCGGATCTATGAATTTAAGGAAGATCGTTGTCATCATAATGTTTTAGATATACTGAAAGATTATCGCGGCGGCCTTCACTCAGATAAATATGCAGCTTATCAAAGGCTTGCAGAAATGAAAATCATTACATGGTTTCCTTGTTTTAGTCATATTCGAAGAAAGTTTTTCGAAGCTGAAGCTGGCGATCCGGCTTTTCGCAAATGGGTTTTAAGAAAGATACGCTATCTTTTCATGTTTGAAAGAGTTGCCTGGAACCGCTCTCCTGAAGAGCGCCTAAAAATACGCCGGGAAAAAGAAATACCCATTATTGATGAACTGATCGAAAAGATTAAGGGTAAGCTTATGGACGGTAAAATTTTACCTAAATCAAAGCTGAAAGAAGCTATGGGATATTTTTGCGGCTTAATTCCTTACTTGAAAAACTATGCAAAAGATGCTTTTGCAAGATTGGACAACAATGTAGCTGAAAGAGCCGTCCGACCGCTTGCCATCGGAAGAAAAAATTGGCTTTTCTTTGGCAGTCCTGATGGTGGTGAAGCTGGCGCTATTCTTTTTTCTCTCGTGCAAACTTGTCGAGGTTTAGGGATTAACCCTCGTGAGTATTTAGAAGACATCATGAAACGAATTATGAGACACAATAGTCAGAAACTTGACGAGTTGTTGCCGGACCAATGGTTAAAAAGCCGCAATCAAAACCATATTTCTTAATTTCTGCCCAGATGGGCAGATTTCTCGCTTACCTATTGTTGCGAGGCTAGCTCTAGGCGCTCGACATCTAGATTGCAGATGAGTTTCAAATTTCGATGAATCTTTTCAATATCCCAATCCCACCATGCAAGCTTTTGCAAGCGTTCAATAGTTTTATCATCAAATCGCATTTTAATGACTTTGGCGGGATTACCTGCAACAATCGAGTAAGCGGGTACATCCTTTACAACGACAGCTCTTGCAGCGATAATTGCGCCATTGCCAATGTTCACTCCATTTTTAATGAGTGCATCGTATCCAAACCAAACATCATTACCAACCACAATATCACCTTTGACCGATAAATCATAGATATTGAAAGCGTTCTCCCATCCATGTCCAAATAAGGGGAAAGGATATGTGCTGATTGCATCAAGCTTATGGTCACCTGTCATAATGAAACGTGTTTCTGCTGCGATAGCGCAAAATTTTCCAATAATGAGTTTTACCTTTGAGAAATCGTAGTTATAAAGGACATTGTACTCTTCAAATTTCTCCGGCCCATATCGCGGATCATCAAAGTAAGTGTAATCTCCAACAAAAATATTGGGAGCTTTGACAAAGTTTTTTAGAAAAACAAGTTTGTCATAATCCTTGATTGGATGAAGAGAATTAGGATCTGGTCAAGTCATAGAATGCTCCAATTAAGAGTGTTAAAAAAATTCTTTGCCTCTTGATAATTATGAAAAACTTCAAATTTCACATGCGGATAGAGCTTTTTTAACTCTTCTATTTTCATACTTTTTTCTTTTTCAAAATTCCAAATGTATTTCAAAAGCGTCCAATTAATAGTATTTGCACATCCTGAACTGGACAAATCTTGATCGATAGTAAATGTCCTTTTAAATGCTCTCCAAATACACAACAAGCGGGAAAAGCGTAAGTATAGAATGACATCTGCTCGGGCGCATCTCATTTCTAGTAGTTGTAATGGAGCAACCTTCGATAATCCACGACTCTTGATTAACCAGTTCTTGCTGAATGGAGACAAATTCCTTTTGATCCCTTCTAATATTTGCACTGAATAGGTGTGTATCCAGATGATGCACCGGGATGTTCAAAATTTTGCCGAGTTTGCAAGCCAGCGTAGACTTTCCACTTCCTGGCAGACCGATAATTGCAATTCGTTTCGGAATTTCCTGTTTCATAAAATTGTAAGGTTTTTGAAAAAATATAGCATAATTCCAGATTCAATTCAGTCAAAATCGGTCTCGCTTAAGGATTTTGATCTAAATGCTACTAATCATCAAATAAACAAGATCATTTAGATTATGTTGAAAAGGTACTTGCACTAGGAGTAACTTCTCAAAAACTCATGGCACAGCCAGCTTGAATCCTCCGCTTCGCTCCGGTCTCAAGCTGGCTGTGCCATGAGTTTTGAAAATAAAAATAAAAATTCACCTGTAATTAACATTTTATTTTGATATAATTCCTTTCTAAGAATATCTTGTCTGGCATGCAAGATATCACACCAGATCAGAAAGACCTTCTTATTGCAGAATTACAAGCCTCCAATAAAGAACTCACCGAACGATGCGAGTTCCTTGCACGTCTCGTTTTGGATCTCCAAGAAACTGTCGTAAAACTCAAGGAAGAAATAGACCGCTTAAAGGGTCAAAAATTTCGCCCTAAAATTCCTCCTTCAACTTTACAGAACAATGACAAAGGCAAAGGCCCGGGCAATAAAGGAACTAAAAATCGTACATCCGTCGCTCCAATAATGGGTCCTAAAAAGATCAAACATCAGGAAATCATCATTAATCCACCGAATGTACCTGAAGGATCTAGATTTAAGGGCTATTCAGATTTTCACGTTGAAGACCTGAATATCGAAGCATTAAAAATAAAATACCGTCTGGCCGTTTACGAGACACCATCAGGTGAAATTCTTCGCGGCCTTTTACCTTCCAATCTGAAAAGAAAACACTTTGGGCCGGAATTGATCGCATTTTGCCTTGATCAGTACCATGGGCGAGGCGTTACCAGGCCTCAATTGCTCGAGCAATTACAGGGGTTTGGTGTGGCCATCTCAGCAGGCGAATTAGACACTCTGCTTATTGTGGATAAAGAGGTTTTTCACGAAGAAAAGGCAGCAGTTTTCGAAACAGGCATCGCTCATTCTGATTATTTAAACACCGATGACACCGGGGCTAGACATGATGGTAAAAATGGTTATTGTACACATGTAGGCAGTCCTATTTTCAGTCATTTTGAAAGCACTTCCTCAAAAAGCCGGATTAACTTTCTGGAAATCTTGAGGGGTCGTCATGTGGATTATTTTCTATCTGAAGATGCATTAATGTATGCGTTTGAACAGGGTATTAGCGAGAAGACGCAAGAGATATTAGATGACCATGCAGATAAGCGTTTTAAAAATAAGGCTAGCTGGGAAAGGTTCTTAAAGAATCAGGGAATTTGCTCGGATAAGGATCAAAGAATAGCAACGGAGGCTGCGCTGCTTGGAAGCGCCATCTCTCATGGTTTGAAGCCTGATATGGTCATTATGAGTGATGCAGCAGGACAATTTAGAATTTTGACACATGCATTATGCTGGGTCCACGAAGAGCGGCATTATAGGAAATTTATCTCGCTGACAGAGGAAGAAGGAATCTTAATTGCCGGAATCCGGGATATGCTATGGGATCTATATGAAGATCTTAAGCAATATAAGAAGACGCCGACACAGGAATTGCGCAAAGCAATTGAAGACAACTTTGATGGATTATTTAGCTGTGAAACGGAGAGTACGGCTGTCAACGATTTGCTCAAAAATAGTAAATCTAGAAGGGAAGGGCTTTTAAGAGTGCTCGAGTATCCATGGATGATTTTGCATAACAACGATAGCGAAAGAGATATTCGAGAATACGTCAAAAAACGAAAGATCTCGGGAAGTACGAGAAGTGAACTCGGTCGAAAAGCTAGAGATACGTTTGCAAGCCTTAAAAAAAACATGTAGGAAACTTGGCGTATGTTTTTGGGATTATTTAAGGGATCGTGTTGGAATGCATGGTCAAATCCCACCGTTGCCGAAATTAATGATTGCACGCGCCCATGGCAGTCCTGCCTAATTTTAAAACATATTTGTAAACACTCAAGTTTTATTATAATTTTCATTCTCAAAACTCATGGCACAGCCATCTTGAGACCGCAGCGAAGCGAAGGTCACAAGATGGCTGTGCCATGAGTTTTTGAGAAGTTACTATTTTTGGCAATTGGGACAAAAATGGGTCCCCCGCTGGGCAATGACCGTTTTACAAATGATTGTTTGGCATCGGGGACATGGCAAATCATCGCGCCGAAAGACATTTAATTTATGCTGATTGCCCCCTCGCCTGCCGCTGACGCTAAAATAATTAGCTAATTTAGATCCCAAAGTTGTACCTTGATGCTCAATTCCTTTTTGTAAAACTAAAGGAATTGCTGTATGCAATGCAGCTACTTCTTTTTTAGAAAGGGACTCCGTGCGTCTTTGAGGATGGATCTTCGCTTCCCATAATGCCTCATCAACATAGATATTCCCAAGTCCTGATACATAGCGTTGATTTAATAGGAACGGTTTAATTTGCATAGAATGGGCTTTCAACAGCTCTTGAAAGGCGTGCAATGTAAAATAATCAGAGAGCGGTTCTAATCCCAATTCTGCTAATTTCTCTTGGGGATCTTTGAGCAAATACCATTTTCCAAACTTGCGTTGATCCTGATAACGCAAAACACGGCCGTCATCTAAGAAAAGCTGTACGCATTCATGAGGCAATTCAATGTCATCTTTTTGGGAAGTCAATGAAAATTTGCCTGTCATCCTAAGATGAACCAGAAGCGTATTCACCGACAGCGAAAAGACTAAGAACTTACCTCTTCTCTCAATCTTTTCGATGGTTTGATTCTTAATTGTTTTGCAAAAGGTTTCAACATCGGGCACGGCAATGCTTCGCGTCCATAAAACATGGGTTCGCAAAATCTTTTTTCCTGCTAACTTTGCCGCGCATAAATCGCGCACGATTGTTTCAACCTCTGGCAATTCAGGCATGCTGACGGTTTCCACCATACACAGCTGCAAGCACATTAGAGGGAGTAAAGCTTCTGAAAAAGATTGCGGCTTCACCTCCGCCAAATCCGATTTTAGCTTCATCAGATAATAAGGTATTAATCTTGTTGGCGATCTTTTGTAATGAAATGCCGGACTTGTCGATTGCACGTCCGATAATTAAGCGGAGACCTGCCGTTGCTAAGATTGCAGTGGCTGCTACGGTAAGAGGTGCTCCAAAAATGATGGAGGCAACACTAATCATTACCGCGGTTGTGAGGAGGTTAAAAGCACCAATTTTAACGTTATACATTCCTAATCGTGCTTTAAACCAATATTCAGGTTCATCTAACTTTTTATCTAAAGCAGCAGGAATACTTATCAATTTTTCGCAGCCTAAATTGAAAAAGTCAGCACAATCGTTAGTAAAATCATTTGCATATTTGCAGATAAACATCTAAAACTCTCCATTTTTTTATTAAAAACTCTTCATTATGTATCAGAAAATATATATTAATAAAATTAAATTGTCAATTGGAATAATTTATCCGTTCCCTGTCGTTTTCGTGCCGTTTGTTCTTGCCGTTCCCCCTTTATGGGAAAAGGCACAACTATTTTCTTGTAGTAAATTTTGTGATGAAATACTTTTCGATCATACATAAGTAGAGCTATTTATGGGTCGTTGGCAAATCGAAGAACAAGTTCAACACTATCTTAATCAAGCAGGCATTAAGATTAATGGGCCGAATCCCTGGGATATTCGGGTGCATGATCCCCGTTTTTTCCAAAGGATCGTTATTGAAGGTTCTATAGGATTTGGCGAGTCCTACATGGATAAATGGTGGGATGCCGAACAGCTTGACGAGCTATTTTATCGCATTTGCAAAGCGGGTGTTTACTATCAAAGTAAATGGCTTCTGTTTTCCCGTTGGCTGCAAACGCTTATCCTCAATATGCAATCTAAGCGAAGGTCATTTATCGTTGGAGAAAAACATTACGACTTAGGCAATGATTTATTTGAGCGGATGCTTGATAAGCGGCTGACCTATTCATGCGCCTATTGGAAAAATGCATCAACCTTAGATGAAGCGCAAGAAGCAAAATTGGAGCTGATCTGCAAAAAGCTTAATCTTCAACCCGGAATGAAGGTTTTAGATATTGGTTGCGGATGGGGAAGTTTTTCCAAATACGCCGCTGAAAATTACAAAGTGCATGTAACCGGGATCACTGTTTCTGAACAACAGTTACGGTTAGCAGAAAAATTGTGCCATGGATTGCCGGTTGAATTGCTGTTAAAGGATTATCGCGACATCACGGGCTCTTTCGATCGCATTGTTTCAGTGGGCCAGATGGAACATGTGGGTCATAAAAACTATAAAAATTACTTTAACATTGCTCATCGTTGCCTCAAAGATGATGGCCTTTTTCTTTTGCATACAATTGGCAATGATCTTAGTACACGCTACGGAGAACCTTGGATGGAAAAACACATTTTCCCCAATGGGATGATCCCTTCTGTCAAACAGCTTGCTTCCTCTTTCGAAGGTCTTTTCTCTATGGAAGATTGGCACAATTTTGGCATTTATTACGATAAAACCTTGATGGCTTGGCATCAAAATTTTCTCACTCATTGGAAAGATTTGCAGCACAACTACGATGAACGGTTCTTCCGCATGTGGAATTATTATCTTCTTTCCTGCGCAGGAGGGTTTCGAGCAAGGAAAATCCAACTTTGGCAGATCGTTCTATCGAAAGAAGGGGTCCTCGGAGGGTACCACTCAATTCGATAAAATGTTCCTTATCTTTGCCAAAGAATTTTATCGATTTCCAAAGGAATTGGAACTCCTTCATGAAAAGGAACTAATCGAGGAGTAAAATATTCGGCTGGCTTTGACGCCGATACCGAAGTTTGATAAGTGTAAACTCCGGACGCATCGCTTACTCTATCCATCTGCTGGACGCCATCATCGCTAAAAAGCTCTACTTTCACAGCATTGGGATTCAACTCATTCAGATAAACATAAACTTCAAAGCGATGCTGGTTCTCCTGAGTATCCACTTTCACAGCTTCAAATCTAAGGAAAGGCCAGTTTTTTTCAATGCTATGCTTCCAGTCTACTATTTCTTTGGCTAGAGCAGCCTTATTTTTAGAGCGTTCACGGAAAATTTCAGCACTGGGAATATAATGTTTTGCCATATAGTCGATTACCGCACGGTTTGCCGAATATTGATACGTCAATTGTCCCATGCTCTTGCGCATTTTTGCCACCCAAGTAATAGGAATGCCTTTCGAATCCCTTGCATAAAATTGCGGTACAATTTCACGCTCAAGTAAATCATACAGGGTATTGGCTTCCATAGCATCCCATGCAGGATCATCGCCATGTTCTTTGCCATCGCCTAATGCCCAGCCCAATTCAGGCTTATAAGCTTCCACCCACCATCCGTCTAATTCAGAACAATTAATGCCGCCATTTGCCAATATCTTCATTCCGCTGGTTCCACACGCTTCCCAAGGTCTCCTAGGAGTATTAATCCACACATCCACGCCTTGCACTAACTGTTCCGTTAAAAGCATGTCGTCATCGCTTAAGAAAATGGCATGGGGTCTTACATCTTCCCTTCTAATGAATTGCACCCACTGCTGGATAAGGGCTTGCCCGGCAAGATCTTCAGGATGAGCCTTACCGGCAATAATCAGTTGTACAGGTCGTTGAGGATTGCTTAAAAGGCGTAGCAATCTTTCAGGATCGTGAAGCAAAAGATTTGGCCTTTTATAAGTTGCGAATCGCCGAGCAAAACCTAAAGTCATTATATTTGGATCAAACAGGCGCCCAGCCCTTTTAATTTGTTCCGCTGTCCCTCCGGACACAGCTAGCTGCCGCGTGAGCCGTTGGCGGGCAAAAGCAACAAGATTTTGTCGCAAATGATTGCGCATGTGCCAAAGTTTTAAATCGGGTACTTTGCTCAATTTTTCAACTAAAGATGACAAAGCTTCATGCCAATGTGTCATGCCGCAGCTCTCCGACCAAATTTTGTCAGATTCTTCAGAATGCCAGCTGGGCACATGAATTCCGTTGGTGACATGTCCTACGGGAACTTCATTCTCGGGCCATCTTGGAAAAAGCGGTTCAAAAATATGCCTGCTAACTTTGCCATGCAATCGACTGACGCCATTAACAGATCCGCTGCCTCGAATGGCCAAGTAGGCCATATTAAAAAACTCGGCTGAATTATTGGGATCCAGCCTTCCCAAGGCAAGCAAATCATTCATAGAAATGCCTAATTGATCCTTAGCAAATGCGGATAAATAAAGCTCAATTTGATCGGGTGAAAATCGATCAAACCCGGCGGAAACAGCTGTATGTGTCGTAAATACATTTCCAGACCGAGTCGCCGTAAGGGCCGTTTCGAAAGATTCGCCTGTCTCTTGCATGAAGCTTCTCACCCGATCCAAAATAGCAAAAGCAGCGTGACCTTCATTCAGATGGCACACCTCTGGTTTTATGCCGAGGGCGTCAAGCAAGCGCCATCCGCCTATCCCCAAAATCAGTTCTTGCCTAAGGCGTAAATCAGATCCTGCTCCATATAGTTCGCTTGTGATTCCTCGGTAGGCAGGATAATTTGCAGCATCATTGCTATCCAAGAGATAGAGATGTACATTTCCAACAATGACTTGCCAAACACGCAAGTAAAGAGAATAGCCAGGAAATGATAATTGTATACGCAGCCATTCGCCATTCGGTGCCCTTACGGGAAGGATGGGCATTTGCGAAATATCGTTATACGGATAGGAGGCTTCCTGTTTTCCATCTTTGTCAATGATTTGACGAAAATAGCCTTGCTGATAAAGCAAACCTATTCCAACAACCGGCACGCCCAAATCACTGGCAGCTTTTAGTTGATCGCCTGCCACATTTCCAAGACCTCCTGAATAAATAGGAAGTGCCTCGCTTAACATAAATTCCATACTAAAGTAGGCGATACGGGTTAAAGGAGAGTTGGGATAATTTTTCTGAAACCAAGATGGCTTTTGACTCAACTCTCTTTTTTGCTTTAAAAGATCATCGACCCGTTTGCGGAATTCAGTATTTTCAAATAATTCTTTTAACCTTGCTCTCGAAACGGTCCGAAGAACAATCCAGGGATTATTCGTTTGCGCCCACAAATCTGGCTCAAGTTCTTGCCATATTTGATCTGTAAGATGATTCCAGGACCATGTCATATCAAGAGCCAATTCGATGAGTGAATCAACCCCTTCGATTTCCAATGGAAAAAAGTTAAAGAGGAAACTGACTTTTTTAATATCTTTCATTTTCAAATCCCTAAACGCCGGCGTATCAAACTTTCAATGCCACTGCGTCGGTAACGATCATTTGGGCTTCTTTTAGAATACTTTGCAAATGGGATTGGCTAAGAAAACTCTCGCCATAAATCTTATAAATATCTTCTGTACCTGAAGGACGCGCTGCAAACCATCCGTTCTTAGCGCTGACCTTTATTCCCCCTATCGGAGCGTTATTTCCCGGAGCATTGGTTATGATTGATTTAATCTTTTCACCTGCTAATTTTTCAGTGTGGATCTGCTGCGCAGAAATTTTACTTAATGCTTTTTTTTGTTCCAGTGCGGCAGCGGCATCAATACGTTCATAAAAAGAGGTGCCAAATTCTTCTGTTAAATTTTGATAGATTTCTGACGGGTCGCGGCCCATTTTAGCTGTTATTTCAGCGGCTAACAAGGCGGGAATGAGCCCATCTTTATCTGTCGTCCACACATTTCCATCCTTTCTGACAAAAGTGGCTCCGGCACTTTCTTCTCCTCCGAACGCCAAAGAACCATCCAATAAGCCATCCACAAACCATTTAAAACCGACAGGCACTTCGTATAGCTTTCGTTTTAGTTTAGCCGCTACCCTATCGATCATTTGGCTGCTCACGACTGTTTTACCCACTGATGCTTCTTTTTTCCATCTCGGTCGATGTTGAAATAAATAATAGATAGCCACTGAAAGATAATGATTAGGCGGCATCAATCCGCCGCTTTTTGTCACAATGCCATGTCTATCAGCATCTGTATCGCAAGCAAACGCGATTTGAAAACGATCTTTCAATCCTATTAATTTTTGCATTGCATAAGGTGATGAAGGATCCATCCGAATTTTGCCATCCCAATCGACAGTCATAAAACGAAATGTAGGATCAACGGTTTCACTCACTATAGTCAGGTTCAATTTATACCGTTCAGCTATAGCTCTCCAATAATGGACGCTGGCCCCTCCAAGGGGATCTACCCCCATGCTGACTCCGGAATTTCGAATGGCATCAAAATCGATCACATTAATGAGGTCGCTGACGTAGGCCTCTAAAAAATTATATCTTTGCGTTGTGTTGGCTTGGAGCGCTTTGCCATAGCTGATTCTTGAGATCCCAGCGAGCCCGTTGTTTAAAAAATCATTTGCTTTTGCTTCGATCCAACTAGTTGTACTTTGGTCAGCAGGTCCCCCTGTTGGAGGGTTGTATTTAAACCCTCCTTCATCCGGAGGATTATGTGAAGGTGTGATGACAATGCCATCTGCCAGCCCTTTTTTACGCCCTTTGTTATAAGTTAAAATGGCATGAGATACTGCCGGCGTGGGTGTGTATTCGTCCCCTTCCGAAAGCATGACTTGAACATGATTTGCAGCGAGCACTTCAAGCGCACTTTTTAATGCGGGCTGAGAAAGAGCATGGGTATCAACGCCTATGTATAAAGGCCCATCGATATTCTCTTTTTGCCGGTATAGGCAAATGGCTTGCGTAATAGCCAGAATATGCCATTCATTGAATGCCCGCTTAAGAGAGGAGCCGCGATGCCCGGATGTGCCAAAAGCGACTCTTTGTTCCGGAACTGAAGGATCGGGTATTTCCGCGTAATAAGCCGTTATCAATTGAGCGATGTCAACAAGCATCGATGATAGGGCAGGTTTCCCGGCTAACGGGCTGACTTTCATTGAGATCCCTCCTTTATTCTAAAGGAAACTTTTTGAAGAGCGGAACACCGCTCTTCAAAAAGGGAAGAATTTGTGGATTATTCTCGAGGCTCTTTATGCGAACAGCACGAATCATATTTTTCACTTAATCGACCTAAAGCTAGGGCGCCCAACAAGAGTCCTAAATCCCTTAAAGCTATATCATAAAAGTTTCCAATGATAAGCAAGTTGATAATAATAGCCAGCAACCACAAAGCGACGACATAAGCAAAGATTTTTGGTTTAAACCAAACAAGAATACCCACGATAATTTCGATCGCACCTACCGCCATCATCGTGGTATGAGCATTCCCAAAAACATTAAAAGGAAGTGAAAGGTATTGTTCCCAATTGGTTAAAAAGTTGAAAAATTTGTCCAAGCCAGCCAAGATAGGAACGATTGCAAACGCAAAACGCAGAATTTCATATGCTTGAAAGCTTGGTTTATGCCAACACTCTTTTTTATCGAGTCTGTTTATATCTTTTGATGACTCCATCGATTTTCTCCTTTTAATTCTGTTTCGCAAGCACATTTAAAAAAGACGAAATTAAATAAATATATATTATATTTTGCCTTAGGTTGCAAGCTATATTTCTGCGTTCTCTATGGTTAATAACGCCCGATTACAGATTAAACAATAGATTTTGATAACCATATTCAATGCCAATTTTTACCAATTCTTCTTTAGTGCTTTTTGAAAAAGATGAAACTGCCGGCAATAGCAGCAGCATCTTTATGATTCTGGTTTCTCTTAAAGGGATGTTTTGTTTAATCAGTTGGAAAGTTTGCCATTTGTTCATGAGCTGTATCTGAGGAAGATTTAGCATTTTTGATAAGCAAAAAAAATTCTTTGTTAACATGGCAATATTGACAATTTTTATCACTTGCTTCGTATTCAATTTTGTCAGTTGAAAATCTTCAAGCATAGCCTTCAAAATCATGGCATTATGGTAAAATAAGCTGGAACAGGCAGTATTTTTTATTTGATTGCTTCTTAACAAGACCAATTTTGGATGTTGCAGAAGCTTACCAACCACACTTTCATGATCCATATATGAGCTGTTCAATAATCGAAAGAATTTATAAAGATCAAGCGTGTCAAATTGAGGATGTTCGATAAGCTTCTTCATCATCTTAAGACGTAAAAATTGCGCTGAAGCTAATCCTTGAGAATTTTCCATTGCAAAAGTTTGATCCCATTTTTGAAATATCGCATTGATTTTAATTTCGGTTAATTTGTGCTTCCCTGAAGGTTTAATGCTATCAGGCGAGGGATGAGGAAGATGTTCAAGCTGCTTCTCGTTAACTATGCTTAACTTCATTAATGTGTTGAAAGAGGTTCTGCTTGTCAAACTGAGCTTAGAAGCCATTTCCAGAATTAAATCGAGAAAATTTTTATATGGAGCTAACATCTTTTCTTCCGCCAATGGTATATTTTCATCGCATAAGATTTTTTTAAACAGCTCTAAGATGGTTTTAGGAAGATTTGAAAGTGGATTTTCTGCAAAAGTTCTACGAAACTTAATTAAAAAAGCTTTCCATGCGGGCAACTGAACGTTCAGAAGATCTCTTCGCTCCTCTATAAGATTTGGACGTGTCGCTCCGAGCAAATATTGAATATTATTCTCGATCTCTTTTGATAGCATATTAGATTCTAAACGGAGAAATTCAGGAAGATTTTTTTCCTTTTGCCAGTTTAATGGTTGAAATACTGCAGAAAAAACTACAAGCCGAGGAAGGATCACAAAGATACTATAATCCATTTTCCACAAATCGCCTTGAATTTTTTTTCCAAAGTCTCCACGATTTATAGCTAGCTTAATCTGTCCAAACAGATCCATAGTTTTACGATACTCAAAATAAAAAATGCCTTCCTCTTTAGTAAACTCCACATGATCCGTAAATTTTAAATAGGCAAGCATTCTCATTTTGTCGACCATCTGAGAAATCGTATCTGGAGAGCAGTTCTTATCCCGTATCAAAGTGACACAATCTAAAATTTTTTTATGCAAAATCTGATCTTTTTCCAACTCATTAAAGGCAAGAAGTGAATCTAGAGCAGCAAGATGGATCTTCCTATCGTACAGATTCACGCTTTTTGAAACACTGTTATGGTTTTTTTCAGAGCTAACAAGATTCTCATCGATTTTATCTAAGATTTTTTCAAATTGAATCATCTGTCCTCCAAGTTAGAGGGGGAGAGCATACGCACTCTTCCACCCTTAGTAATAAATTATTTACTATAACACCTCTTTTATCAAAATGGTTTTGCGTTGAAACTGCCCTTGACCTAGAATAACCAATAACAACTAATCCATCTGAACAATGATAAATTCGCTTGGACATTTTTTTACCTCTTTGGGTGAATATCTCATCTTTATCGCGAAAGTGATCTGGGTTACAATTATACGTCCCCCCGGGTGGGTCCTCATTCGCGATCAAATGTATGAAATCGGCGTTTTGTCTTTACCTGTCGTAGCGATAACAGGGTTTTCCACCGGCATGGTGTTAAGCGCCCAAGCTTTTTTTCAGTTATCCGATAAAGGTTTAGTCAGCGCCACAGGCTTAATGGTTACAAAAGCCATGATGGTGGAACTAGGTCCCGTCTTAACAGCGTTCATGGTCACAGGCCGCGTTGGGGCTGCTATGTGCGCTGAGTTAGGCACGATGAGGGTAACAGAACAAATCGATGCGCTAAGATCGATGGCGGTCAATCCTTTACGCTATCTGGTGAGTCCCCGCTTTATTGCCGGTACCCTTATGCTTCCCCTGCTGACTGTTTTCAGCTGTATCATGGGCATTATAGGGGGCTATATTATGGCTGTTGATTATTACGGGATGCCCTCCAACTCCTTTTTGGACCCTTTACCCATCCATATCACTACCTTTGATTTTTTTAGCGGCTTGATTAAAGCTTTGGTTTTTGGAATCATTATTATCACTATTTCGTGCTTTCGCGGAATGTTGACGACTGGCGGCGCTGCAGGTGTGGGGCGTTCAACGACAAATAGCGTTGTCATTTGCTACTCAGTGATACTAATTTCTAACTTCCTCTTGACTGTCGCACTGAATAGTTCTTATGAATACATCGAGAACTTTTTTAATAGATGGATCTAGCATATGGCGAAAAACTATGTTGATAAAGGGTAAATAACACATGCAGCCTGAAACACAAAGCCCTCTCATCTTGATCAAAGTGCGCGATGTCTATAAGAGTTATGGAAAACTGCAGGTCCTAAAAGGGCTTAATCTTGATGTAGAAGAGGGTGAAACCCTTGTCATTTTAGGTCGATCGGGCGTGGGAAAAAGCGTGCTGTTGCGCCAAATACTTGGCATTGAAATGCCCGATAAAGGATATATTGAGGTCGGCAAACAGCGCATTTCAGAAATGTCTCAAAGCAAAAGATATGAAGCGGTTAAAAGCATGGGGATGCTTTTTCAAGGGTCGGCCTTATTTGATTCCATGAACGTGGGAGAAAATATCGCTTTTTATTTGCGGCAGCATGAATCACAGCTATCTGAAAAAGAGATCCAGGAACGAGTGGCCGAGGCTCTCGAAATGGTGGGGCTAGGCGGCATCCAAAATAAAATGCCCTCCGATCTTTCAGGAGGTATGCGCAAACGAACTGCGCTCGCTAGGCTTGTTGTTTATAGGCCGCGCATCTTGCTTTATGATGAGCCAACTACCGGATTAGATCCGATCACTGCGGGTCAAATCAATGGATTGATCAACAAAACAAAACAAGAGTTGAAAGCCACTAGCATTGTCGTGACCCATGATATGCGATCTGCCGTCGAAGTGGGTGATAGGCTGGCATTTCATTATGATGGGAAAATCTCTCAAATTGCTAAAAAGGAAGAATTTTTGAAAATCAATGATCCTATATTACGGCAATTTTTCGAAAACGCTATTCTGACAGATCATTTCTTAGAACATATGCAAGAAAAAGGTCATTCTCATGCCTGATCAAGCCAAAAACATGTTGATAGGGATTTTTGTTACCGCAGCATGTGCCATTGTGATTTTTGTGTTGATGTTTTTGCACCCGTCTGTCGGCGATGAAGGCAGACTCATCCGAGTCCGATTTGCCAATATCGATAAAATCTCAGTCGGAACCCGCGTCAACTTTGCCGGCAAGCCTGTCGGCGAAGTGGTAGGCATTACAGAATTGCCCGATGCTGAAACAGAACGGAAAGCGACCAATGGCTATGTCTACATTTATGAATTGCTGCTGCGTGTCGACTCTTCGATAACCATTTTTAATACCGATGAAGTTACCTCTCGCACTTCAGGGCTGCTCGGTGAAAAATCGGTAGCGATCTTGCCCGGTGCAGCACAACCGGGTGAAGAATTAAGGCCGGTGGATAACGAAGTGATTTATGCCACGGAATCGGGAAGTGTCGAAGATACCCTCAAAGAATTTAAAGATTTATCAAATAAGGTTGAAAGTGCCCTTGATGGCATTATCGATGCTTTAACTACATTAAAAGACAATCATTTTTGGGAAAATCTTAGCAATACAGCCGTTAATTTTAATGACATCTCAACCTCGCTTAACAATAAAGAACAATTGGCTCAAACAGTCACTAACATCCATAGTTTTTCCGAAAATGCCAACACCGTTGCTCAGAATGCAAATACTCTTACTCAGAATGCTAACGCAATCGTTTTACAAGTTAAAAGCGGCGAAGGATCTTTGGGTCAGCTGCTTTATAAAGACGAACTTTATTTGCGCCTCAATTCTGTTATGAGCAAAGCTGAAATCACCATGAACGACATCAATCACTACGGCATCCTCTTTCATTTAGATAAAGGGTGGCAACGGCTGCGTGCACGTCGACTTAATTTACTTCAAAACCTGAGCACCCCTCAACAATTCCGCAATTATTTCAACGATGAAATCGATATGGTAGCCACTTCATTGGAACGAGTGAGCATGATCATGGAACAACTCAATTGCCAACCTATTTGGAGCTGCTGCGATATTCTTCAAAACTCCGAATTTACAAAAGTCTATGCCGAATTACTTCGACGGATCTCCAGCCTTGAAGAGGAGGTTCGTCTGTATAATCAACAGGTGGTTGATACGGCTGTGCATCAAACGGAATTGATCGATTACTTTGAGTGCTGCGAATAACGAGGATATTGATTATGGAAACTATGCCCTACTCACAAATTCAAAAGGGGACGCTTTTGATTGCAACCCCCGACATCGAAGTTGGGATTTTCTTTCGGGCTGTTGTGCTTGTCTGCGAACATAACGCCAATGGATCTTTCGGACTCGTCATTAATAAAAATCTAGATTTGGAATTGCCCGAGGAAATTATTAATATCCATACTCTAGCCAATCCCCACGTCGGGATTCGCGCCGGAGGACCAGTCCAAACCAATCAAATGATGCTATTGCATACCTCAGAGGCCATCCCCCAGCAAACCATGGAGGTGTGCGAAGGGGTGTATCTCGGCGGCGATTTGCAATTCCTGCAAGATGCCATTACCGATGAACACGGCCCAGAAATCTATTTATGTTTTGGATATGCGGGCTGGGGTGCTGGACAACTTGAACGGGAGTTCTTGGATGGAAGCTGGTTTATTAATCCCGGATCGATCCGGCATATTTTTCATATTCCTCCGGAAAAGGTTTGGCAGGAATTGCTGAGAGAGATGGGTGGAAAATATGCGACGCTATCGATGATCCCTGAAGACCTTTCGCTTAATTAAGCAAAAAAATAAAAACAAATTTAACCACAGAACCCACAAAGAGCACAAAGAATCAAGGCTTTAGTGGCTCTTAACTTCTAATTCAACGCAAAGGCGCAAAGACGCCAAGCCGCAAAGTTTTGGCTAAAAGTGGACCCCAAATTGGGGTCCACTTTGGCAAGCTGTCTCCCGTTGCTTAGCAACGGGAGACTTGTTTTCTTTGCGGCTGCCTTTGCGTTGAATTAGAAGTTTAGAGCCACTAAAGCCTTGATTCTCTGTGGTTAAATCTAATTTTAAAAGATTAACGTTTCGAGAATTGGAACCGCTTACGCGCTCCAGCACGTCCATATTTTTTACGTTCACGCTTACGAGCATCGCGCGTCAAGAATCCTTCGGCTTTAAAAATATGATGCATGTTTTCATTTTCATGTAATAAAGCACGTGCAATACCTAACTGGGCTGCAATGGCTTGCCCTTCGATGCCACCGCCTTTAACGCGGATAATCAGATCGTAATTGTTGGATCCGCCCACCTTTTCAAAAGGAGCTAAGATTGTTTGACGTTGAATGTCTAATGGAAAATAGACATCGAAATCTCTTCCATTTACTTCGATTTTACCACTTCCAGATCTGAGCCGGACGGATGCAACTGCTGTTTTACGTCGGCCGGTTGCGACTGATTCTTCCATTATTTTTTCCTTATTTCGTTCTTGTTCTCTTATATGTTAACTTTGATGGGCTGCTGAGCGTCCAATCCATGCTCTTCGCCAGCGAAGACACGCAATTTTTTGGACTGTTGGCGACCTAAACGGGTTCCTGGCATCATCCCTTTAACGGCGCTTTCAACGATATAAGTGGGTTTGCGTGCAAGCATTGTGCGATAAGGCACTTCGCGCAATCCGCTCATAGAGCCTGTATAGTAACGATAGATTTTTGAAGCTTCTTTATTGCCGGTGACTACCACTTGATCCGCATTGATTACAATAACGCCATCGCCATTATCAATGTTAGGTGTATAAGTTGGCTTATGTTTGCCGCGCAATATTTTAGCAACCTCTGCAGCAAAGCGTCCGAGCGTCTTGCCTTTAGCGTCAAGAATATACCACGTTGGTTTGACATCTTTCTTTGAGAGCATAAATGTCTTATTATTTTGTTCTTTTTGCGCCATGTTGAAAAACCTGCTGTGCTTTTTTAAAAGTTGCTTTAATCATACGGATGGGAGATGATTTTTGCAAACAGTTTTTGTATTTCTTTTAGCAGGCGCCCCAGCCGCATTGCAAAAAAGTGGTGATCACATTTGCAACAGTAATTAAAAAAATGAGCCAACATGCCAATTTTGACCAAAGGTTAAGAGGTGGCATGGGTTCTTCACTTTGCTGTGGATTATAGAGAAAAAGAAATAGGCTGATGGCTAAAACACAGCATACGAATACAATAAATGACCATGTATATAGGCTCATCCCTAAAACGGGTAAACCAAATTGACTGAAACCGGGGCAAACATGCAATGAGATTTGTCGCAATGCGACAAAACCTCCTAAAAATGAACCTAGTAAACAAAGGGCGTAATGAGACATATGAACGCCAAATATAAGATTTAGCATCAATCCGGCCGCTACGCTAATCATTCCGATCCGTTGCAGCATGCATAAAGGACACGGCTCTTCTTTCCAGATAAACTGAACCCCAAAGGCGCTTAGGAGGACCCCTGAAAGAATAAGAATGACAAGGGCATTTAAATCGCGCTGAATTTCTTTCATGTGGAAACTCACCAATTAATTTTAAGCATATCGGTCGAATGATGCCAAAGCATTAAGAAACTTAGAAGGATTCCGGATAAAATGAGTGCAATGCTTAATTGCCGATAGCCTGCCCAAATGGAGATGAAAACCAAGGTGAAAAGGAGAAATAGACCTGCCATCATACAATTGCCATGTAAAGTAAATTCTTTGAATAACTTCTTAATATTTTCTTGTCAATCATTGAGAGGAGTAGTGAGTTTTACAATAAATCTATTATTTATAGTATTATTAACCTTGTTTTAATAACTAAATTAATGTATAATGATATATAAAAATAACACTTAATATTATTAATATATGAAAATTCTTGAATTTATTCAGCATGCTTCAATAAAAAGCATCCATCATCTTCAGTCCGCTGTCCATTGGATAACCTCTTCCATCATCGCAAGGATCTCTTCATTAGCGAAGACTATCTTTAATCTCTTTTCAATGTCTGCAAACACTTCAATGAAAAAGCATACGGTTAGTGTACAAAAACCTCCTAATGAGTCTGCGATTCCCCAATGCTTATTTTCAACTGCAGTTGCGACCGTCGAATCTACACAATCCTTTTCCTTGTTTGTGCCGACAACTCCAATTGAAGTTCCTAAAAGAGAAACATTGAAACCTGTGGTGCAAGATCTACCTTCGGCGAAAAATCTACAAGATGAGCTGGGCGCTATCAGACCGGAAGCAATGGGAGAATTACACAGCTCCTCAGCTATTGCCTTTGAAGAAAATCTGCGTACCTCTTTTATAGCCCCTGCCTTCGAAGAAGATCTGCATCACTCTTTTTTATTTTTATCCCAGCCCAATCTTTCATTAAATGAGCAAGATCTGGTTGCATTGGACGAACAATACCTTAAAAGTTCAAAAGAACTCAAATCTTCCTCTTTAATGTCATCCGGTTTGAATGAATCGCTTTATCAAATCAAAACAGAAATGGATCATATTAACGATGATTTACAGAATTTGCTTAAGCATCGTTTGATTAATGCAAATAGAGGATCTCAGCTTGCTCAGATAATGGAAGAGAATTATGGCAGTCTTGTCGTGATCGACGATCCATGCCGTGAAGAACAGATTAAACGGATTGTGATTTTGCTGAGTGAGATTGCCAACCATTTAGATCAGGATCCTTCTGCTGACGAAGGAAAATTAAAAGATCTTATTACCGATCTTGTAATAGTTGCCCTCTATCCTCCTCGCATGGAAAATGGGATGCCTTACGGAGTGATAAGCAGTGATAAATTGATGTCTATCTTAAATCAACTGAAACAAAATCCTGCTTGCTTAGACAGTAAACTTCCTAAAGAATATTTTGAAGAGGAAAAAAAGCCATCTATTTATCAGACATTATTATTGCTGTCTCATTTCAATTTTTGCAATTTAGACTCTTCTTTAGTAAAAGCAGCTCTTTTCCAAAATATTTACAATTCGCCGGCGTTGCCTCTGTTCTTAGCAAATGCGCGGGTGCACGTTCCGCAAACCTATCGCCAAACTTGCATTGGAACCGCCCATAATCTTTACTTTCAACAGCATTGCAGCACAATTGCAGAAATGTTGTTCGTATCAAGATTAACGATCCAAAAGATCAAGCAACAGATAGACGCAATGTCACAGAATGAACGGCAAGCTCCTGCCTTTGCAGTTAACTATGGAAGTGCTCCCGTTAAAGAAGAATATGCCAATAAAATTTTAGCTCTTGCAGAAGAAACTCAGGCAAATATCGAGAAGGAAACCATCCTTTTGTCCAGTCAGGCAGAACCGGATCCCAAGAAAATTGCTAATTTGACAAGGCAGTGGAATTTTTTAATGCAAGATCTTGCCATGATCATTGATCCTGTGGATCCACGGGTTTATGGCCATCAATATTTTCCCGACCACTATTATATTAGCGCTGTTTTAAATGCCACCTTCACTGGTTTAGGAAAAATTGCTCCCGGACAACCTGCTAATCAAGCCATTTGGAAAGCTCTGAAACAAAATAAACTGCAAGAATTAGGTGGAGAGGCTTTGGGAAATAATGATAAAAAACTAGCCAAACAGTATGTTTACCGCAATAGCTTCAGCGGTTCTAAAGCACCTTTGCTAAATGAAACCACTATCGAAGCCGTCTGGCAGCAGGTCCACGAGCACAATGGTGCTATTCTTGACATATCCTACGTAGGCAATGGAAGTGCAAACGGGCATACCATTTTCATCGCGGCCGGTTTTGATGGACAAGAGCGGTTTTTTGAGATCTACGATCCGATGGATTGCCAAACTGTAAGAAAATCGGCCAAAGACTTTTCTACGTTCCTCCAAGATAACTATGATAAACAATCCGGCAGGACACTTGTCACCAATCAAATGTATGTCTACAGCTGCGCTTAAGCTAAAGGGCTTTTTAACCTGAGTTTTTATCTTTGCAGTCTAATTTAAAAAAAATTAGATTGAACTCATGAAGGGCACTAAAGACTATAAAATCGCCGGCGACCTTGATATCCATTCCGAGAAAGGAAAACATCTAGCAGAATGGGGCCGCGCCGAAATATCCCTCGCCGAACATGAAATGCCTGGCCTCATGGCCATCCGTCAAGAATATAGCAAGATGCAGCCTTTGAAGGGTGCCCGCATTGCGGGTTGTCTTCACATGACTGCGCAAACCGCCGTACTGATCGAAACCTTAATCGCGCTAGGCGCTGAAGTCCGCTGGTCTTCCTGCAACATTTTTTCCACTCAAGATCAAGCAGCCGCAGCGGTTGCCGCAGCAGGTATTTCCGTCTTTGCCTGGAAAGGAATGTCGCTTGAAGAATATGAGTGGTGCATTTCTCAGACGTTATTTTTTGATCAGCAGCCTCTTAATATGATTGTCGACGATGGAGGCGATCTGACAAACCTCGTCCACGATCAACACCCCGAGCTTCTTAAAGGAATCAGGGGCCTCTCGGAAGAAACCACGACGGGGGTGCGCAATCTCTATCGACGGCAGCGTCAAGGGCAATTGGGCGTGCCTGCTATCAATGTGAACGATTCCGTTACAAAAGCCAAATTCGATAACCTCTACGGCTGCCGAGAATCATTTATCGACGGCCTAAAAAGGGCTACAGATGTCATGGTCGCCGGCAAAGTAATGGTCATCGCCGGCTATGGAGATGTCGGCAAAGGCTGTGCCCAAGCAGCGCGGAATTATGGAGCTCAGGTTATCATCTGTGAAATCGATCCCATCTGTGCCTATCAAGCTGCAATGGAAGGCTTTTCCATCAAAACCATGGAAGAGGCGGCTCCCTTAGGCGATATTTTTGTAACAGCAACCGGCTGTATCGATGTCATCCGGAGAGAACATATGGAACAAATGAAGGATCATGCTATCTTGTGCAATATCGGCCACTTCGACTCTGAAATCGATATTGCATGGCTCTATAAGCATCAAAACATTGTTAAAGAGAACATCAAACCGCAGGTGGATCTTTTCCATTGGAAAAACAAAAATAAAAGCCTCATCCTTTTAGCCGAGGGGCGTCTAGTCAATCTTGGCTGCGCCAAAGGCCACCCTTCTTTCGTCATGTCCAATTCTTTTTCCAATCAAGTTTTGGCGCAAATCGAACTGTGGAAAAATCCCGGCAAATATCCCATTGGAGTCTATAGGCTTCCAAAGTTTCTTGATGAAATGGTGGCCAGACTTCATCTTAATAAGCTCAACGCGCATTTAACTCAGCTGACACCTAGACAGGCAGAGTATCTGGGCGTTCCGCTTGAAGGGCCCTATAAACCAGATAATTATCTCTATTGATTTTCTTTTATTTTTTTATTGGCGTGATATCTACTTTTTTGCTATTCTTCAGCCTGTTCAAGAACGGAGTATAGCGCAGTTTGGCTAGCGCGGCTGCTTTGGGAGCAGTAGGTCGGGGGTTCGAATCCCTCTACTCCGATCCCGGTAATCAGAATAAGCTCCTATCTCCCCAGATAGGAGCTCGTTTTAGGATCTTATGCTAGCACACTCTTACCTTGCGTGGTTGCACTGGAATCCTCCACGTGATTTATTTACCATCCCCTTTATTGACCGCCCCGTCGCCATTTATGGGCTTTGGTTTGTTTCAGGCTTTATTATAGGTTATTTCCTGCTCATTTGGATTCTGAGAGAAAAACTCGCTGCATCCCCGCTTCTTTCTGCAAAAGATATCGCCGATTGGCCGGCGTTGATTAAAGGGTTTCAAAAAGCGGCGCACGATCCAAAAAATCCGCTGCATGCCGTTGTTCAACGGCTTGACCACAAACTGCAGAAAGAGCTCATGAGTTTACAAGCAGGCCAGGATATGCATATTTACCAAAAAGAAGCGTTATTAGCGGCTTTGCACACAGCTCTCCAAGATCCCTCTTCAAAATTAGATAAACCGTTATTAGAAAGCTTGATTCCCAAAGCATTCATTACACCAAAAGAGCATGCATTACTGCTGACAGATCGCTTAACCTGGTTCATCGTCTTAGGCACAATCATTGGCGCCCGATTAGGGCATGTGTTTTTTTATGATTGGCCCATTTATCAAAATGATTGGACTAGGATTTTTAAAGTTTGGGAAGGCGGGCTTGCCAGCCATGGCGGAGTACTGGGCGTCTTGCTGGCAGTGTTTCTGTATTCCAGGACAGTCTTAAAGCAATACCCGGAAATTAGCCTTGTCGGTTTATTGGATTGCTTGGTTATTCCGGCCGGATTAGTGGCATGTTTCATACGGATCGGCAACTTTTTCAATCAGGAGATCTTAGGACCTCCCACTAGCAAACCATGGGGTATTGTCTTTGAAGAGCCTGCCGATCATGGAGCTATTGTTCCGCGGCATCCAACTCAATTGTATGAAGCGGGCTTCTATTTTCTTATCTTTTGGCTTATTTTATTCATTTGGATGAAATATCGTCCTAATCAATTGCGTTCCGGCTATTTAAGTGGTCTTTTTCTTATTTTATTATTCACTGGCCGATTTGCCATCGAATTTATAAAGATTCCGCAAAGTTTGATTATTAATGAATCATTTCTTCAGATGGGTCAGTATCTTAGCATTCCCTTTATTCTGTTAGGATGCGCCCTGTTTTTCTTTGGCTCTTCAATCGATCGTTTGATTTCTCCCTCGAGAAATCCCTCTTTATTCTCTACATACAAATTATAATATTAATTATTATTATAATTTCGTATAATTAATATTGAATATATCGTTTGTAATTTTAATAAAAACAATTATATTTAAAAGGATTTTTATGCTTGGTAGTGATTTACCTCCTGTCAAAAATCCAAATGAAAGCAATAAAACAAGCGAACAACCAAAATTAAATGAATCACAGGTCACAGCGGGTCGAGATTATACAGATTTAACACATGGATCGAAATCCACATTCTATTCACACCTATCAACAATCACTCAACTTTTTAAAGATATGCTGCAAATTGATTCAGCCGCATGGCTGGTAGACATGAAATCGAGTGATTCAAAACTGTTCCAAGCACAAGCTAAATTAAAAGAAATATCCACCCGGCGAGATATCCAATTAAAAAATCCTGAAACTGGAATTATAGCAAAAGTCCATCGCTTCTTTTCAAGTAAGGTTAAAGAAGCCGCTGAAAAGAAATTTGATCTATTGGATATGAAAATCACGGAAAGGCAAAACCTTAGAACCCAGCATTTCCCGAAACAAAGCCTAGCTAGTTTGAATAATTTATTGGATGAACTTAAATTCACTCAAGGAAAGTTAGCATTGTCCAACAATCAAATCGTTTGCCAACCTTCAAGTACAGCAAGGTTATCAGATAAACAAGTTGGAAGATCTGAGGGTACGCGCGATTTAGTCCTGCAGTTTGTCAAAAATCTAGATCAAGCCTTAACTAATGGAACTCCTCAGGAAGTAGAATTAGCAAAAGCTCTTTGTGAAAAATTTTTTAGCGATGATCAGAAGTGGATCGGTTTAGTTGTTAAAAATAATTCGAACATTCAAAAAGAAGCAGATAAATTAAAAGAAAAATACAACTCCTTAAAGGGAAATGCACCTTTGCCGGATGCAACTCAAACAACTCCAACACAACAGCAAGGTCAACCATTGACATCGCTTTTACCTCTTGAAGTACAGTCTGCAAATGATATAAAGCCGATTTTAAAAGATAAATTGAACGAAATGCATCAGCAGGGGGACTGGTTATCGGCTGATCAATTAATTGATAAAACCCTAAACGATCCAGAATTTCGTAAAGATTTCATTTCCGGCATTGGTATGGTTGTTCCTGCTGATGTACTTTTTAAGTCTTTGGCAGAAAAAAAATTAACTAGCGATAGTGCTGCTGAAAAGGAGCGTATTACCGATCTTGCATTTGATATGATTGTCCAAGGGGCGATTACTCCTGAAGATTTAAAAAGCGATCAAAACAGTTGGAATTTCAAGTCTTTAGTGACCTCTAAAGATATCTATCCTCGGCTAAATCAAATTCCAGCTGATCAAGAAATCATAAAAAATCGCACTGTCGTTGCTCTTCAAGGCGTTTTTAAACCCCAAGAAGTATTCAATGATGCGATTAAACGTTATGACGACTTAACCAATAACTCAAAAAACAACACAATTAATGAAAAGTCCAAGTTAATTAATTTTTTAAGTCATTGGATATCATTAGATTATCAGCACGCAGAGATTATAACTGGGAGAGATACTCATATAATCATGCGTAATCAGTTGGAAGTTTTGGAAAGAGTGGATAAGGAAAATCGCAATCTCCTCGCGCAAATCGCTCAAATTCCTTATCCTGACTCCAAAGAAAACGTTCAACAACGGATTGGTTTTACCTCTTCCATACAACCTAAAGAAGAGAATATGCCCTCTTTGCAAGTTAAATTATTTTCTATTGTCAATACCAGAAACAAAGATGATCGATCCAAACAGATTCATGAGTTAAGTAAAGAATTTAACTTGATGGAAAGTGCCGGCTTTAAAGATATTGTTCCATCAGAGTTTTATGCAAAGACCGAAGGGCCTAAAGCTTTCGTAGAAATGCTAATCCGTCAACAACGCCTGTCAGAATTCATTCAAACAACTTTGCTTCAGAGCGAAGATCCAAAAGAAAGAGCGCGGTTAATTGAAGTATTTATCGAACTTGCGATGGAATGTCAAAGAAATGGGAACTTTCTTACCGCACAAACCATCACAACTTCCTTTCAAACATTCGATAATTTATCAAAAACATGGGATGCTGTCACTCCTTGGCATAAATCCCTTCGGAATTTATTAAAATCTCGTTTCATTACCGCCGAAAAACAAGCTCCTAAATTTTATGCAAACGAAGCTTTTATTCCTCGGATTTCTGAAAATGCAAAAGCGGTCGCAGAGATACATGAAATGCCATCCACCAGTTTAAAACGTCTTCATATGGACTATGCAGGCAGTAACAACGATAAAATTAAGTCTATAGATGATGCCGTAGCAGATATAAATAATAATTATACGCCCCATTACAACATTGATAAAATCAGATATTTTGCTCGTTTAGACCATCCTAGAAGAAGGGTGCAGGATCGCCTTTCTCCTAAAGGAAAGCTGCATTATGATTTTGTTGATTCACTTTCCCATTCTCGAGACAAAAATGCGATAGTAGCTTCATATACAAATGCAAGATTGTATTTAAGGCCTACCGATCCCGACGCACAAGCAGCATTTGATAATGAAACTAACAAACTTCTTGCTAATGTTAAAGATTCCAATAAAGAATCAGAGACTCTTAACAATATGTTATATAGTATCGTTAAACACAAAAATCAAATCGAATAATGCTGCGTTGTACAATTCATATTTTATCAGTTCGACATTAGGTTTTTACCTTATAAAATCTAATGTCGAGTCAGTGATCTCGCCGGCTCAGTGGTCATTTATGCAACAATATCCAAATTTCCTCTAAATTATTAATTGACTTTTACAACTAATTCATCCATAATTCTTTTTATTCGCGAGAGATAAATCGCATCATTATTGATTATTTATTGGAGTTTATTTCATGGCCAAGTTAATTTTTGACCATAATGACGAAGAAATCGAGCTTGCCGACGGTGCTCCCATCGCAGAAGCGTGTGAAGAGGCCGGTGTACCTTTTGCATGTACAGAAGGGGTGTGCGGGACCTGCGTCATTGAAATTAAAGAAGGCAAAGACAATCTTTCGCCGCCTACGCAAGAAGAGCAAGATTTTTTAGGCGAAGGCACCTGCGATGAAAGGTTAGCTTGCCAGTGTAAAATTCAAAAGGGATCCGTAAAAATTTCTTTTTAACAAAAAGGTCTTTTATGCCTACAGCAAATGAGCAAAAAACCCCTAAAGCAACGATCCATCGTCAAATGACGATCGATCAAATCCTATCGATGTTCCCTCAAAAGGCTCAGCGATTGTCACAAGAAATTACAGGCGCTGGACTGCATTGCATCGGTTGCCACGCGGCCACGTGGGAAACATTAGAAGCCGGCATGCTTGGTCATGGCATGGGAGAAGAGGCTATTGAAGGACTCGTGCGCCGTTTAAATGCCCTTCTTGAAGAAGCTGAAACCGATCCTGCAACGATCACTCTCACGTCTCGCGCTGCCCGAAAATTCTTAGAAATTCTCGAAGAAGAGGGAAAACAAGGCTGGGCCTTGCGTTTCGGCGATAAAATGGCCGGATGCAGCGGGTTTGAATATGTTTTGGATTATTCTGAAAAGCCAAATCAAGACGATGAAATTTTCGAATCTCAAGGGATCCAAATCCATGTTTCTAGCCGAAGCGTCAATCGATTGCTTGGTTCTGAAATAGATTTCAAGGATGGATTGCATGGATCGGGTTTCATGATTTCCAATCCTAAAGCCAAATCATCCTGTGGATGCGGTTCTTCACACAATTATTAAAGAAGGCATGAGCCTTCTTTTTTTATGTTAATACATATCACCCATGAATCCACCTAACATACAAACTACTGGAGATTTTTCTTTAATTCGACCTGTCCAACCTCACTTCGTAAATCCTGATTGTACAGATGTTTTAGAAGATATTCCGCTAACTTCAAAAAAAGAAATTCACGCTAAAGCGCTATGGAAAATCATAGCGGATCATCAAGCCAAAACGCTTGCTCCTCTCGCTGAAAAAAAGGGTTTTATTGCTCGAGCTTGGCGTCAAATCTCCGCTTTCATCTGTTGGATCAGCCGAACAAAAGTTAAAGTATTACCCGCCGAATTTCGTCAACAGTTTGCCATGCTTTTGTTCCGCACGCGCGATGCAGAGCTTTTATCTCAAACACAACCACTAGATATTTCATTTTCAACTGCATTGGAAGCCTATATTCATGCAATCACCTCTTATAAAGACGCCCTTGCCAGCATCGAACCGGAACAATTAGAAGCTTTGAAACGGTGTATCGAGTATTCCAAGTCGATTGAAGCCGCCCAAAAATTAAGCGCTTCCTCCCGTCATTCCCACATTAATCGTTTAACACAGGTTATGGCCGAGCAGATTAAACATTTATCTCCTAATCAATGCATCTATATTCCGGGAGGCTTGATTGAATATGCCAATTTAGCAGGTATTATTCCTGAATCCAAATTATTACTTTTAAAGAATAAAGAACTTAAGACTACCCATATGCTTTTTGAAATTCATAAGCATCCCGCGAAAGAAGGAAAAATTTTATTTCGGTTATTCAATTACTCTGACTCGTTAAACAATACCTCTGTTGATTCAACTCTCAATCAGATCATTCCGCAGCTAGTGCCGGAAACGAGTGGACTCAATCGTTTAAAAAAGCAATTAAATACACCTTCCTCCCCTGCCGCCACCGAATATGAATTGGAGCTAAAGGTGTTAATTGAACATCTTAGCATGTTGCTTGAAGTGCAAACTGCTCCAAGCTTTTCTTATAATCGGAGATGGTTTGAATGGATTTGGCATGTCCGAAGCCTATTGAAACCTTTTTCTTTAGAGGATCATTCTGCTTATAAATTAGACCAATTTTTTAATCGGATCCGTCCATGCATCATTCAATCAAATACGAACCATGAACCTATAAAGGTTCGCTTAAGACCCAGCACTAATCCGGTAAAATTATTTAAAGTGTTTGGAAAAGCAATCGATGAGCCTGAAAGGAAAGTTCGGCAACTTTTACAAAAAACATCCCTGTTCCTTGAGATTTTAGAGGATGCCAAGCCTAAAATGGCTCAAGATCCAAAATTAACAAAATGGATTCGAGATAATGCAATCAACTTATTTCAAACCTACAAAAATTATTTTGGAAATAATCAATTGGATTATACCGGGGAGCAACAATGGATTGTCAATCATTTTGCCCAGATCGTCAACGAACTCGAGTCAATTACAAATGCTCAACGCAAACCTTTTCAGCTTCCTCTTTCTCCCCAACAACAGCAAACTTTGCCATCAAAATTTGCTCATCCTATTGTTTTTGAAGGAAAGCCTACTCCCCTAAAGACTTTTCAGGCACTCACACAACCCTCGGCTTCCTATCTCGAACCATTGCCAACGATCAGTTTTCTTCCAAAGGATTACAAAACTTGCTTTGATCGCTTTGAGAATTGGATCACTATCTGCATAGACTTATCAAAAATGAAGCAATTAGACTCGCTTCATTTAGTTTTAGAGTCCATATTTTTTGATCTGGCTATGGCTGATAAAAACAATTTCTGGTCAAGCATTCCTCAAGAAGATTGCGAAGAGTGGAGCCGTCGACTTAAGTTATTGTGTATGTTTGTAGCACAAGTTCAATTTTGCTTAGGTCGATCTGGCCCCTTTCCTCGTCAAATCTTAAATCTTTTGAATCTTCTTCGCCGCTGTCAATCACTAGCCTATATAAATTATCCCAAAACTTGTTTTAAAGGATATGCCTTGCAGATGGATGCCTTTCGCGATATCTTGCGAGATCCTTATCTGGATCTGGAAAACGAGGGGCATAAGATCAAAGCTGTCATCGATGAGATTGAATCGGGAGGATCTTGTTTAGTGCGATTGAATGATCCTTCCGAAAACAAACGGCAAGCCGAAAATGATCGCGCTTTTTTTGATCATTATAGAAAGGAGCATTCTCTTTCTGTCGATGTCCCGCTGGAAGAAGATTTTGGTTCTGGTGGAAATCTGGCCTCTCAGATTGTAGATCTGAGATGCATGAGGGCTTTAACACGTGGATTAATGGAAAAGTATCGTTGTTTTGGTAACTTATCATTATGGACCATGACAAAAAACTCTATCAAAACAAGCATTGCGTTTTTGCGTCGTCAAATCAAAGATTTAGATAAAGATTTATTATTGCGTATTTTCGATGAAATCGATCATCATTTAAAACGATCGGCATTACCCTTTACAATGGTAAAAAACCGCTTTTTTTTACATCCTAAAGCCACAATTAAAATCAAAGAGTGCGATCTTGACTTTTTTGATTGCGATCAGCCGATTTATGCGCGATTTGGCGCACACCCCTTGTCACAATACAAAAAAAATGGCCAGGAAGTACCTAAAGCTATCGAAAGCAAAGTCATCGAAGCGGCTGTGTCCAATTCGGAAGCAAAATTGATAAATGAAGAGGGATTCGAACTTACAGCTGATGAGCAACACCGTTATTTTCCAACGGGAGAGTGTCATTCAGAAAGCTTCATCGCCAATAACCATGAGGTAGAACTAGGCTGGCCAGCAGATCTTTGGGCTGAATTTAAACTGATGCAAACCTCTCCTTTAGAAACTCGCATTCCGAATACATTTGCGTTTCTCTGTCGCAACGCTCCTCTTTTTGACTATTCTCACGATGGATTAGCTGTACAACGAGTCTTTGATTTAAATCTTTTCCGCAATAATGCTTTATACCACTATCTGACTGCGCGACCTGAACAAGCTCTTATCCTAATCAAACAGATAAGCATGATCTTTACAAACATGCATGCGACTAACAATTTCCAAGGTTTATTTTTTATTTTAACGTTGGTCATGAAGAGCCTTTCCATTATGCAGTGCATTCCATCGATCGACCTCACCAATCTCAAAAATATTAAAAACGAACAATTAAAAATTTTAGAATCTTGCTTAGCAGACGAAAAATTAAAAGAATCTACCTCGCTCAAACGATTGATCCACTACATCCACTTATTATATGTCGCCGAAAAATTCGATCATCATTTTAATGAGCAGCTCACTCACTCGCTTTACCGACCCCTTGCTCTTCTTAAAAGCTATTTTATCATTCAAAGCATTCCCCAGCCATTATGTGAAAGAAATAATTCTTACGACGATAAAATTGCTTTTCTCATGCACCATCTTTTTCCCTATTGTTCTAAAGAATTGGAAAATGAATCTATACGAAATAAATTCCTTAATGAATTAATTCCTTCAGAAGAATCTCCTAACCATCCATGGAATCTTGACGGTCCCTTATGCTTTTCGAAAGGGCCGCTCTGTATCGACCTTATCCAAGGGTTATTGTACAGGGATGGCGTAGCCAAAACTTATCTTCCTGAAATCATTATCAATGAGTTGTCTACATTTGCTTCTCTGGATTGGAAAATTATTCACGATACCCTTTGCAAAGCTCAGCCCATAGAAAAAGAGGGTAAAAACGGACATCTTTATGAATTTATCTATCAACAACAGATGTATCGCTTTGTCCTTCTACCTGGACAAGAAACCTACATTTACAAGCAAGTAGCTCATTCTGGAATGGATACGGAATGGTATGAATTAAGAAGAAACATTTCGCTTATTGATAAACATACGGACGATTTATATCTTCCTTACGATTCTTTTTTTAGCTCAAAAGAGAAAGAGCTTCATGAAATAGCCTTAAAGCATCAAGAACGCTCTCTTCCTCAAGAATTTACTCGTCATTTTTTCTGGTCTTCCAATAATGGCTGCAAGTTTATCGTAGAGAATAAAAAAGGAGAAAAGCTCTTCGAAGGTGAATGCGAGATCGTTCCGATAAAGAAATCAAAAAATTCAGCAACCTTTACAGTCGTGAAAATAAATAGGGCCCATCAATTCGCCGATAATGAGTACCAAATCCTGTTAAATCCTTGGAAGCAACCGGAATACAGTCGCTTTCTAGCTTTAGGAAAACCGACTCAAATTGTAGCTTCGGGCAAAAATAATAAGGTTGAAAGGATACAATATCTTCAATATCCTTTAGAATATTTCTGGGATTACCATCAAAGTTGTTGGACTAGCAAAAATTTCTCCGGTTACACCTTGTCCACCCAACCAATAGAGGCGCTGCTTAACAACAGTTCACAAAAAAAGCCGTACATTTTTTATTTTGACCGATTATTTACAGATTATCATATTCTTGAACATAGACATAAGCCTCCCCTCCTTTTGCTGGCGGCAGGCGAACTTCATCACAGTTCTACGCAACAGGATGATTATACAACAAAATATAATAGAAAAAAGATCTCTATTAAACGGGAAGACAATGGATCCATTCCTCTATATTGTTATGAGATCGATCCTATTGAAGGGCCAAAAGCTAAAACGCAAGAAGAATCCCTTTATTTAGCCTATATTTTCTACGTTCAATCTAAACACGATCTAGCCCTTTTTTACTTAGAAAAATCAAAGAACATTAAACCCGGCAAATCGATTGAATGCGATCGAATTATAAAACTCTTTGAAAAATGGCCTGTGAATTCCACTATTGGTTATAGGATATTATTAAAATTACAAATGCTCATTCTAAAGCAACAGCAATTTAACAATAAGAATCAAAAAAATAAAGAGGTTAAACAACTTCAAAAAATCTTAAAATTGCTTGCCGAATATGCGCAACACAATGAAAAAAATCCAATCACCTCTAATCTGAAATTTTCTTTTCAAGAACATTCCGAACTCTTTTTTTATTTAACATCCATGAGAGATAAAGTTGAAATTATTTATCAACAAACCCAAAATTTACTTGATAGCTTTGGAAAATTCGATATCTATTCAATTTCAAAAACATTTGAAAACTTGAAAGAGCAAATTGCAGAAAACCAAAAGTCCGTTCTAGATGAAATATCCAAGCTAGATAAAGAAATTGCAATTCTCAAAAAATCGATTGCTTTGACAAGCCCCCCTAAATACACCCCATCAGAAATCTTGCAAACTCCTCTACCATTATTTCCTGAATTTAAATGTTATTTGACGTCCGATACAAAGTTGGAACAAAATTATCAGCTCAAAAAGAATATCGAAAATTTTGCCGCTGCCATTAACTCCCTTACAACCCTCATTGCGCCCGACTCAGAAGATGCTTTAACGATAGAACTTGCCGATGATCTAATTGCTGATATTGATATTGCCGTCAAGCAGCAAAATGCAAGCATCACTGTTGTCGATTCATCGGCAAACATTAAAGAAATTGAATGTTTGTTGAAACAACGATTAGCTTTATTCGAAAAACAGAGCCTTCAGGCCAAACAAAAAATCTTAAAGTCTCTCAATAATCCTCAACTTCCAACGGTTGATATTGCTCTAATGACTTTGCGAGAATGTCGCAATACAAATGAGTCGATTTTTAGACGCATTCTTTTAGCTTGTGAAAGTGATGATTGGCATGAATTTATTAAAGAGAAACTTATCGATAAAGGCAGCATCAAGTCAATCAAATCCAATGTGCAAGACTATTTAATTTGCAAAACAACGTTACATCAGCATCGAAAAGCCTTAACTTGTATTTACGATTCTCAGGAAGCAAACCCGACTTTTTTTTCAAGACTTGGAGAAATCCTAGCTTCAAAACGGTTCTACGATCCGTATAAAGATCCTAATCGCTTCCATTTACTCATGCTCGAAGATCAGCAACAAGTCATCATTCGGCAATCACAATTAGAAACCTATAACCTTAATCAATGTTATTTTAATCTCTTTATACATCAGCCGCTTGGCAGCGGCAAAACATCTGTAGAACGCAATTTAAACGCCAGAATTCATGCCGACGGCTTTCATCTTGCAGGAATCGCCACTGACGAAAATCTCATTGGACAGCATCATGCTCTCCTCCAGGATACAACCTTGGAAGCCTATGGTCAACTCGCTTACCGTTTTGAGTTTGATCGTTCCAGCGATAGCTCTTCGTATGGATTGCGTATTATTTTGCGAAACCTTCTTAAAATTATCGCAGAACGGGGACGCTTGGATTTCACCAAACGGGATATCCTCAATTTTAGGCATCTTCCTTTGCAAAAATTGCGCGAACTCGCCGAGAAAATCCGTCCTGAAGAACATATTCACGAGGAATTAGATCTCATTTACGAAATTCTTGACATATTTAAAAACCGTCTCGTTGTTGGAACAGATGAACTCGATAAGATCGCCAATCCATCGATTGAACATAATTGGGGCATTGGATCTGTCCCGATAAAACTTGATGTAAATAAATGCAAAGCCGCTTTATTACTCATGCAATGGACCCTCCAAGATCAGGCATTTGCCTCATACTTTAATAAAGGCATTCAATATAACTTAAAAGATCCTGAAGAATATATATCAATGCTTTCCTCGCGAGCCGGAATACATTTTAATATTCCAAAGAAAAACAACTTTTTTGGAACAAAAATTAAATCTGCTAATTCTGATATAATTAGATTCCAATCTTTGCTAGAAGAAAGAAGTTTAAATGATACCACAATTTTACATGTATACTCTCTTTTACAAAGTGTTGTTCGGGCATCTCTTATGCAGAGAAATGGAGTGCGTTACATACGTTCTCAAGATCTTTTTTCAGTGAAGCCGGCAGAGCGTAACGGTAAATGCAATGAGAATTCTGAACGCCGCTCCGAAGAAGAATTAATTTGGTATACATGTTTAAATTACATGAATACGCACGCTCAAAAACAGGGACAGGGTGGAGTATTGCCGCAGCAAATCGCCTTTCTTGTGCGCCATCTAAAGCATAAATCCAATCTACAAAGGCTTGACGCTTTAAAAACTATCAAAAATCACAGTCCCTTTCATGCTACAATCGCAGAGCAAAAATTCTTAAAGGACTTTAACCTTCATTTGAACAGAGTCACCGAAAAAGATTTTGTAACAATTGCAAACACCATTAATTCAACACCATCTTTATTAGTTAATTTTATTTTCCAATATGTATTTCCACTAACAGAGATTAGCCCAAAGCAATTTACTGGAAATACACAGCATTTTGTTAATATGTTCAATCAATTTTATGGATCGAGCGGCACTCCTAATACCTATCCCTCTTTTCCCGACAAAATTCTGAAGCTAAATTCCAAAGACTTGCCCTTAGCAAAAAAACCTGGTGTGGAAGGCGCTGTCCTTTTAGCTCTGCTCAAGGATTATGAAGATGCCGATTTAATTGCTTATGAAGATAATGATCAAGTCCATTTGCAAATAGGCCGTGTTTTAGAGCAGGCGGGTGAAACAGGAGCCATGTTCATCGATCTTGCACCGGTGTTTCCTGGTTCAACAGCCAGTGCTATTGTCGACAAACTATCAGGGCTGATTCCTCAAACTAAATTTCGATATATCACGCATGATGATAAAGTTGTTATTAAAGATATCAAAACCGGAACCATCGAAACAGCTAACGCAAGTTTAGATTTAAGATCGGTGACAACTATTTTGGCAAAAGATCAAGAAAGAGGCACACACCTAGATTTAGCGGACGATGCTATCGGAGTTTTAACCATTAATAAGACGACGACGCTACCTGAATTTCAACAAGCGATTATGCGTCTCAGAAAATTGGGACGTGGTCAGAAAGTAAAACTATTGATTGAAAAAGATAGTTATGCAGCACTCGATGATTTAAGCAATATTTTTAAGATTCCAGAAACCCATTTTAAAACTTTGAAAAGTTCAAAAATCGTTAACTTAATTTTGCTATTAATGAAAAATGAATCTCAGTCGCTTAAACAACTTCGTTACAAAGCCGAAAGACAAAAGATCCTAGCTATTACAGAATGCAGCCTTTACAATGCCATGCGCGAATTAAGGGAACGAGAAGCCCGCTCATATTTGTGGGAGGCATGCTCCCCTATTTTTGAACAACCGACCCAAATGCGAATTGAAACATCTAGGGATCTATCAAAGCTAAAGCAGATTAGACTGCAAACTGATGCCCCTGCTCAATTACAATTGATTGCTAACAATGAATGTCAAAAAATCGATGCTATTATTAAGTTGATAGATAACATGCCGGCTGAAGCAAACACGAAATGCAAAGTGAGAGAGTTTTTAATTGAAGGCAAAAAGGCGCTACTAGCTAAAACATCTACCTTTAAAGATATTAATAAATATCTGCCTTCTCATGTTGATGAAAATCAACACCATCTGGGTACCGAACAACTAGTCGAACGTGAACAAGACAATTTTCAAGAGCAAGAACAGTTACAAGAACAGTTAACAATTTTCACAAAGAATATTGAAACATTTATTCCAAAACCCTGGGTCGATCTTGATGTGCACAGCATTCAGGATTTAATGGATAAAGTAGAATCGGCTTCAACTGCGGGCAATCCGATACTTGCTCTGAATTCGACGAATAGTTCTTTTCCGGATTCTAAAAGGGCTTCTTATACTTTTTACGATAATAACATTTATATTACAAAAAATTTACATCCATTAAATCAAATGTTTCTTTTTAGAATTGTCTTAATTGTAGACCGTCATAAAAAGAGCCGAGATGCCGTTACTTGCATCGCAGGAACATTAAAAGATTTTGATCATATTTTTTATAAACTCGATCAACAATCTCGTGAAGATGAAAAATTTGATTATTATATGTACAACTTGTGGACGGATGAATTAGAAGGGTGTCATCCAGAATGGCATCAATATAATTTCGATATACAAAAGGCTCTTGCACGTGCCATCGTTCAATTAAAACACGCTGCTGGAGAATTATTTCTAATCCAGTCGGAAGATCCCAACGCACCAGATTATTTCAAACAAAAAACTGCTTTTCTAGATTGGCTGCATGATTTAAGCATCCAAAATATTCAACATTCAGAATGGTATTTGATTAATTACTTACATTCGATGCGCCCTTCAAATTACGCCTCATATTCCCAAAGCCCATTGAGTCATCTTTATAGACTTGCGACGTCGTTGCATAAATAATCACTGAATCCCCATGCAGCGAATGTCAAGTATAGGGTAGGAAAAGGAAAAAATTGCAGCTGCAGAGCAGTGCAACATGGAAGAAAAAGCCTAAAGTCGAGTCTGTATTCTCTGTGGGTAATTGTACAACAAAGCCATTTCTGTGCTTCATCAATAAATTTCTCTTTGCTAGAATGAGCCTGCAACAAAGGAACTCACGTGAAGGGCAACCCGCTGTCAATCGCAATCAAAACACACTTTTGGGATCTAATTGGCCCATTTTGCATTCTTCTCACCCTATCCTTGCAAATTGTCAAGCCAGGCATTGAATCCCTATGGCTCCCTTATATTGGATTTTGCGGCGTCATTTTATGTTGGAAATGGCAAATCAAGGGTTTATTAATCTCTTTGGGCCTCTTGTGCGCAGCTTTGATAGGGAATTACCAAATGCTTGTCCCATGGACTTTAGGAGCAGGATTAACCCTAGCTTTAGGTTTTGTGATCACCGCTTTAAGTGCAGACCTGGCCGGCAATAACATACAGATAAGCGTCGAGCCGGATCGCTCCCAAGACGTTCTTATAAACAATTTGCAGAATGAACTGCAAAACTTGCAAGAGCAATCTAAAAGCGCTATCGATCAGCTGCAATCACAACTGGAAGATTTAAAACAAAATAAGATTAAACTCGAATCAGCGCTTGCTCAAGCCAATGCAGAACTACAAAAAGCTAATGTCAAATTGACAGCATCTTCTAAAGAACAGCAAAAATTAAATGCGCAGTTATCATCCAGCGATGTAGAAAAACAAAGTATAAAGAATCAACTTGCTACATTCATCACTGAAAAACAACACTTTAAGTTACAACTTGCCGCCGGTTCGACAGAGCAACAGACCCTCAAATCTCAACTTGCCGCCGCTGCAACAGAGCAGCAGAACCTCAAGTCTGAACTGGCTTCCGCCCTTGCTGAAAAGCAAAACCTTACTTCTCAAATATTAGAATTACAGGCATCTCAACAAAAAGTTACCCCTTCTGAAAATTATTTGGATGAATTCAAACGTTATGAAAACCTTTACAATCAACTGCGCAAACAATTTGAAGAAAAATCTAACCTGCTAGACGCGACGCGACGGGAACAATTTTTGACTCAAGAGCTTTTCGAACAATACAAACGGCAGCACAATGAAACTGAACTTTATCACCGAAGCAAACATGAAAAAGAAATGGAAAATTATATCCTTGAGTTGGAATGTCGTTATCGCGAACAGTGTGAAGGCTTGCAACAGGAGATCCAAGATTTGCAGGATATTATCACAACGCTTACCCATCCACAATGCGAGCCGGTTAGTTCTTAAAGTGAATAGCTACCCAAAATTATTAACATGAGAGGTTAAAATGTCGTTCAAATCGTTCATCGTGATAGTGAGCGCCATGTGCGCTTTGGCCGGAATGTGCTTCTCCCAAACAGAGGAAACCACCCCAATGCCTTCAAGTTCAAATACAAATCAATCCAAAAATCCTGTTTTTATCATCCGAACAAACAAAGGATACTTCAAAGTAGAACTCAATAGTGAAAAAGCTCCCGTATCAGTTCAAAATTTTTCAGATTATGTCAATAATAAATACTATGACAATACAATCTTCCACAGAATAATTAATGGCTTTATGATTCAGGGCGGAGGATTTACAGTCGATTTTAAACAAAAACCAACTTCAGCACCTATTAAGAATGAGGCTGATAATGGATTAAAGAACGTGCGTGGAACAATAGCCATGGCTCGCACAAGTGATCCCGACAGCGCCACATCCCAATTTTTTATTAATACTGCCAATAACGATTTCTTGGATTTCAAATCTCCAACTCCCACAGGCTGGGGATATGCTGTATTTGGCAAGGTGATAGCCGGAATGGACGTTGTTGATAAAATCCAGACCGTTAAAACCGGAAATTATGGCGCGCACCAAAACGTGCCTTTAGATCCTGTTGTTATTGAGAGTATTACTGAAGTGAAAGAATAACGCGCCCGTCAGGGCTCGAACCTGAAACCTTCGGCTCCGGAGGCCGACGCTCTATCCGTTGAGCTACGAGCGCATCTAAAGACCATACTTTATATTAAAGTATGGTCTTTTTGTCCAGGCTTTACTTGTTTTATCCCTTAAGGGCACATTCAACCCTCGGCTTGCGAACCGGGAAAATCGACACTCAACTGAATAGCCCATTTCCATTTTCCATTGATATGGACATCGTTAAACCATACGGGTCCTGTCTCAACGCTAAAATTAGGTGTAAAATAATAGGTAAGCGCAAATCCCCCTCCCCCTTGCGTATTTTTACCGGAAGCGTAATCAGCCGCAAAATTCCACTTAAAATATTCATTTCCATTTTTATCTTTAACCGGATAAAAATCGCGCTCAAATCCGATCATAAACCCCTGCCGATTTTTGCCGATGGCTTTACTGCCGGAAAAGAATCCGAGGTAAAATAACCCTCCAATACTTTCGGGCAAAGATTTACCAAAAATGATATCGACGATATTTTGATTTGTTTGTGTTTGTCGAGGTCGACTTACCCCAACACTATAAATGCCTACGTTGAAGGCCGGTGCTCTGGAAAATAACACGTTTTCTTGTACACCAATTTTAGCATTTAAGATGACGCCATTGATGGTACTGCCAAGATAATCGATGCCAGCCTCAAGGCTCCAGTCCTTCCAAGTGTAAACTCCCCACAGAACACCGAAATCAGGAGGCACAGATGGACTGCGAACGCGTTCATTGGTGAGAGAAATGTAGTTATTTTGATCGAGATGCACATCGCCGGTGGGTTCTATCGCTGTAGTGCAGTTAGTCCAAAATAGAGAGCTGGGATCAGCCCAACCTCCTGCACTCCACACTTGAAAGAAAAAAATAAAAAACGCAGTCGTTGACGTTTTCATTTCCTTCCTATCTACACCATGTTATCGATGCCGAACCTCAATGACACACTTTCTGGAGGCTAATTCGTCAATTAGCTCAGATAGTGTTTCTTTGTTTTCACTATCTAGATTAGCATCCCATTCATCCAGCAATAAAACATCCGCTTCAACTTTTTCCAATATTTCAAGCAAACGATTTTTTAAGGATTCGCCGGTCGAATATTTATTGGTTTCTGCTAAAAAGCTCAACTGGCTATGCGTGGGGAGGAAAAATGCACGCTCTGCTAAGGCATTCTTAACCATCAATAAAGCTGTGGATTTACCGCAACCATTCTCACCCCGGATCGTCAAACGACCGGAGAGGGACGCTTGCTTGACAAGCTCCTCATGCGATTGGATAAATGGAGGCAAAGGCTGCTTTTCTGCAGTTGGGTGTGTAGGCGTAATCTTTACTATTCCATTAACCAAACCGGGCGTCACGCTGATTTTTGGCCATTTGACCTTTCGTGACATTCTATCGTGCGCATCTTTTGTAGCTTGAATCGTTTTGTAAATGGCTGTCATTTTACTGCGATGCATTCTCCAGCGAAATAATAATGCCAACGTTTGATAAGTGTATGAAAGGATGTTAAACAGCAAGGGTAAAATGACAACGAAGGCCGACAATTTAACCGGATCATTGATATTCATCACCATAAAGTAAGCCACAACTAACAACGTCGGAACAGATGTAATGACCGACGCAAAAATAGCCATAAATTGATCAAAACGCTCCAAGGCAATGTTTCTTTGAAGGCAGCGATCTACGCGGGCTCCTGTTTTTTCCTGCCATAAATTAAAATTGTACTCATTGCCCAGCAAAACATTATCCCAAGCAGCTAGTAAAGACTGGCAAAGATCTACTCGCGCTGTCAAGGCCTTTTGAGTGAGCTGCCGTTGAATGCGGCGGTTAAGCTTCATCACGATGATCACGCAAGTCAAACTGACTGTATACGCTACGGCAAACATGGGTTCCACAGCGATGGATAAGGCTACAATATAAAAAATAACGCTCATCAGATACATGCAGAGATCCCACACATAATCGATAAGGGCGTTGATGGCCGCAGGTCCCTCAGATGTCAGTATCGAAAGCTTTTGTTCTTTCAATCCCTTATTGTTCCATTCTGCTACATTGCCGCGGTTGGATGCCACAAAAGCATCGATAAAGGAACGTTGCGCTTGCTGCTTCCAAGTGGTTTTTAAAATAAAAGCGATCCCATTAGGGATGTAATACAAGGCAATACATAAAAAATATAGCGCAAGATAGAGTACAAAACTTTTTCCGGATGTAATGCATTCCATCGCATTAACCAGCCAAATAGCCGATGATGCTTCAATAATTTGTTGACAGGTCAGCGCGGTCATGCAACCGATTGCCCATCGATTAGTTAAAAGCCCCAAAATGTGTTTTCGAACATTTGGAGACGTTGTATTAAACATATTAAATTGACGATCACCTCTTTAGCTATTTAAATGCAACTACACACATACTATAGAAATAAGAATGTTAACAACAATATCATAATAATAGCAATAAGTATTTGAAAATAAATGAAATAGATTACAAATCATCGACTATTTATCATTCCATTTTTGGACAGCTAATAACATCGCGGCCATTAAAAGGCTAATGAGTGCCAAAATGCCCGGGGGCCATACTTTATGCGTGATAAAGAACCGATAACCAAACAGAGCGGTGAGAAATAACGTGACTCCTAAAGCCGTCCAAATTCCCCAGGAAAGCCCTTTTAACATAGCTAAAGCACCCGCAATAAGAATCGCTGAAGAGGCAATCCCCATACAAAGAGAAATGGCGCTATGCGCCTTCGAAAAAGCTATAACCCCTCCCACAATCAGAAACAAAGCATAACCAATAATAGTAAGCGCTGCGTATTTCATAGCCATCCTTTTGTTTTAACCGGCTTGTTAGAAAATTAATATTTAAATCTACCTTAGGCTGTATCTTGCTTTTCGAGGTTTTTTCAACAAAAAATATCACTTAAAAAATTACGCGCACTTCGCATGGCGCGCTCTGACATTTTAGCATTATAAACCAGTCCAAGCTTTTCATCATGCGCATCAGGATTTGTAAAGGCGTGTTTAATATGGCCATAAATATTCATCTGCCAAGTAACTTTAGCCTCAGTCAATTCATTCTGCAAAGCTTCCACATCGAACGGCGTCACAAGCGGATCATCATGCCCATGCAGAATTAAAATCTCCCCTTTCAAAGCAGGCGCATTGGGTTCCCGTTTGGCAACAGCTTCTCCGAGAGCATCTCCCAAAACACCGTGGAGGCTCACAACACCCCGGACAGGCGCGCCGCTCCTAAGAAGTTCAATCACAGTTAAACCTCCAAAGCAAAAGCCAATAGCGCCAATCTGCTTCGAATCAACCACTTCCTCCTTGGCCACAGCTTGGTAAGCTGCCACGATCCGTTCCCTCAAAGCATGCCGATCAATAAAAAGAGGGATCATCAATCCTTGAGCTTCTTCATTACTCTCAACACTAATCCCCTTTCCATAGACATCGGCAGCAAATCCAGCATATCCCCAAGAAGCAAGCTGTCTTGCTTTTTGTTTAGCAAAGGAATCTTGACCTCTCCAAGCATGAGCCACAATAACAGCAGGTCGCTTTTCTTTAACAGTAGAATCGTACACCAAAAATCCATGAAATTCTAGGCCCTGACAACGATAAATGACTTTTTTTTCCTGAAGCATTGTTATGTCCTTTGATAAGGCAAAGAGATTCAACTTAAAAATAAATATAAAAAAATTCAATAGCCTTTTTACTTTTTTTAAGATATATTTTTTTTATTAATATTCGTAACTAATCATGAAATCACTAAAACAAATTTACATTCCTGCAGATGGCCCTCTGCGTGATATTAAACTGAGTCCAGACATTTTTGAAAGCATGGGACGCGATAACATTTTTAAAATGGTTGCTGATTTTTATCGTGAACTTGAATATTCGCCCATTCGAAATATGTTTCCGGCTGATATGGAGGAAGCTTCAAAAAAGTCAGCCGCTTTTTTTGTATTTCTGCTTGGAGGCCCTCCCCTTTATCAACAACAATATGGTTCCCCGATGATGCGCCAGCGTCATCTTCCTTTTGCAATCGATGAAAATGCCCGTCAAATCTGGCTGAATTGTTTTCAGACAGTGCTTGCCGATAGCGATAAAAAATATAACTTCCCTATTCAACACAAAGAAAATTTTTGGAATTTTTTACAGAAATTTTCAGCGTGGATGGTTAATACTCAGTCATAATAGCTCTATGAACAGTTTTTTACCCATTTTTTATAAAATACTTCCACTCTATATGAATATTGGATTGGGATTCATTGCAGGTAAAGCCTTGGATGTCAATAGGGATATGATTGCAAGGCTGATGTTTTATATAATCAATCCCTTGATCATTTTTAATGGGGTGTTGAATGTCAAGTTGGAAACCAATGTTCTCACGTTGCCAATCTTGACGTTTATTCTAAGCTCTTTTTTCTGTCTCCTTTTTTTCCGCCTCTCAAAAAACTTATGGGATGATTCCTCCAAAAATCTCGTCGCCTTTTCGGCCGGCTCGGGCAATACAGGATACTTTGGAATCCCTCTCGCTTTAGTTTTATTCAATAATGAAGGGGAAGGAACTTATATCCTTTCCATATTGGGCATTACTCTCTACGAGAATTCCATTGGATTTTATATCTTAGCAAAAGGCACCCATCCTCCCTCTGAATGCCTTTTAAAAATCATTAAGCTGCCTGCTTTGTATGCCTTTTTTTTAGGTTTGCTGCTCAATTGCTGCGGAGCTTGCTTGCCCGAAGTATTCATTGACTTCATGACTCAAATCAAAGGCACCTTTACTTTTTTAGGGATGATGATGATTGGACTAGGTCTTGCCGACCTGCACCGTTTCAAGATAGATAAATTATTTGTTGGAATGACTTTTTTAGCTAAATTTCTTGTATGGCCCGTGATGATTTTTTGTTTAATTGCACTGGACCGGCTCTTTTTTGGATTCTATAACCAAACGATCTACAATGCTCTTATCCTTTTATCCATTGTCCCTTTAGCTGTGAATACCGTGATTATGGCTTCCATTTTAAAAACCCAGCCCGAAAAAGCCGCAACATCTGTTTTGCTAAGCACCCTTTTTGCAATGATCTATGTTCCATTAATGATCAATTGGTTTATTTTTTAACAACCACAGAGAGCAGTAATTAAACGTTCTCCTCCCATCATTCTTTTATTGCTCCATTTGCAAAGATTTAGATATAATCCAAAGGTGGCTTTTACAGTCTCAAAGGTTTATTATGTTTTTATCCTTTATTTATGAAGTCGCTCTAATCATTTTGGGATTCGCTAGCCTGCCCAAAACACTCTATATGCTTATTGTCCACAAAAAATATCGTAGCAGCCTCGGCCAACGATTCGGTAAAAATTTTCCCCCTATTAAGAAAAATGGCAGACAATTAATCTGGGTCCATGCCGTTTCAGTCGGAGAAACAAAAGCCATAGCCCCTCTCGTCAAACGTCTGAAAGCAACACTGGCCAATCCGATCATCCTAATTTCAAACACAACTGAAACGGGTCATGCCGAGGCCCAACAATCTATTTCTTGTGCCGATCACCATGTTTACCTTCCTTTCGATTTTGGATGGATCATTAAACCGCTCATAGCCAAAGCAGTCCCCGATCTGGTCATCCTTTCAGAATCAGATTTATGGCTTAACTTCCTCAAGACAGCCAAAAAAAATGGCGCAAAAATTGCTCTAGTCAATGGCAAGATTTCCGAAAAGTCCATGCACAGGTTCGCGCGGTTCCCTCGTTTTACTCAGGAGCTCTTATCGCATATTGATATCTTTTGCGTGCAAAACCATCAATATAGCCACCGCTTTGAACAGCTCCAAGTGCCGCCTCATAAGTTAGCTGTCACAGGGAATATGAAATTTGATGATGATTATATGCCTTTATCTGAGGCCCAACTGGAAGGCTGGAAACAGCAGTTAGGGATAAAGTCAGGAGACTTAGTGATCGTTTTCGGTTCATCCCACGAGCCGGAAGAAAAGATCATCCTTAGCTTGCTGGGAAAATTAAGAAAAAAATTTTCCTCTCTTAAACTGGTGCTGGTTCCACGCCATCCAGAACGGTTTAATGAAGTTGCAGGGATCCTCCAAAAACAAAATGTTCCATTTCATCGCTTTACCCGCATCCATCACGCAAGTCAAGAGGCTAAAGTCATTTTAATGGACGCCATGGGGTTGCTGCGCAAATGCTATCAGCTTGCAGACGTTGCCATTGTTGGAGGTAGCTATACAACAAAGGTGGGCGGACATAATATTTTGGAACCTTGCTGGTATGGCATTCCAGTCATCTACGGCCCCTACATGCACTCTCAAAGAGAATTGGTCGAACTTATGATGATGTATCAAGCCGGCCTGCAAGTCAGCCAAGGAATGCTCGAAAACTGCCTCGAGAACTTGTTAAAATCATCGGAAGAAAGGGAAGTCATGGGAAAAGCCGGATACCGGCTTGTCAGCGAGATGCATGGAGCCACCCAAAAAACATTGCGCCATTTGCAGTCGCTCCAATCCCACTAGCCGCACAGCAAAGCCCTTTTCAACGCATTATGAGAACAAAATTAGCATTTATTTCCACTTTTTCTTCTTTCATCTTGTGGAAAAAGAATCAGTTTGCTAAGATTTCGTTACAATTCAATTGACGCGGGGTGGAGCAGGGGTTAGCTCGTTGGGCTCATAACCCAAAGGTCGGAGGTTCGAATCCTCTCCCCGCTATTTTTATCATACGGCGGCATAGCTCAGTCGGTAGAGCAGCGGAATCATAATCCGTGTGTCATCGGTTCGATTCCGGTTGCCGCTAAGGTTTGCCACCTTTTCTATAATCCTTGCGAAAGTGTTTTTTTATCTTCATTGTGCAAAGCATTTCTTGCATTCTTTGGGCTTCTTTTTTAATTGACCCATAACGGGAATAACTCCAGTCGATGAGAGGGCTGCAATGTAATGGCGATGTCTGCGGTGAGAATCTGGTTTCCAAGTAGGATATGCAGAAAAAAAATAAATCTATACAATTATTTGTGATTTTGACCGTGTAAGATGTGAAAATAACTTTCTTAAGCTTAGTTTGACCAATTGAATGAAGAACATGATATAAATTGAACCCATCTACGAAGCAGATAACTCTTTCAGTTAACACTTTTTGGCTCCAAAAAAAAACCACAGATACGGAATCCGTGGTGGCCGCATGGGCAAACCATGCGGGATGCTTATACCCTCCATATTAAGGTGCTTTGAAATTATTTGCAAAAAAGATTTTTGATGCAAATTTGGTAACATTAATAAATGTTTTATATCCCCAAAAAATCTTATGGCACTATATATTCTAATGGCCTCTCAACGACAAGATTTCCTTTAGAGTCATAGAGATGCGCAGGAAAGAGAGACGCCGTAATATGATTGAGCTTTATAGTTTTATAAGCATCGGCGACTTGGAGCAATTCTGAGCTGGGACGACAATTAAATATGGAAAGAACTGTAATTTTCTTATCTGGAAAGTTTTGCTTAACTTTATGTATTGCTGGGGCAATGTCTGAATCACGTGTCAACACAAAAGCATGATCATACATATTCTTATAAGCCAAATCTAACAACGCTAACGCGAAGTTCACGTCAGATTCCTTTTCTTCATAATTTTCCCGCGTTGCACGACATTTCAAGCATTGTTTGGGCTTTGTTTTAAACTGTCCAAAAATAAGGGTTACTCCTGAAATAGACAGTGCTGTCATATATTGCCGGTGACGCCTATAGGTATCAGGTTTCCAAATAGGAAACGCCGAAAAATATAATATTTGAGTGATCTCTTGTGACTTTGAGTGAATAAGATGTGAAGAAAGTTTCCTAAGATCTAGCCATTTAAGATGTGGTTGTCTCATAGCATGCAATGCATGATATAGATTGAAACCATCCACAAAGCAAATAATTCGTTCACATTTCATGCGTGCTTTCAAAAAAACAGATACGGAATCCGCGCGACCATCTGGTCAACTATGCGAATCGTAGTTTAACAATTCTTTTTATACAATTTTTTTAAAATACGCTTTATCTAGAAAACTCTTCTGAGTAGCTGCGCCTTTTCTAGTAAGCGTCTAATTTAGCCATCTTCTGATATTTGAAGCCTACTGTTATTTTCATGCGAAAAAACAGGAGGACACATGGCAAAGCCTTTTTCTGAAGAACTCAAACACCAATGGAAAGAAAATATCCTTAAACAACGCCAAAGCAAGCTTTCTATGGCTTCATGGTGTCGTCAAAACGGAGTCGCAGTTCATACGTTTTATTATTGGCAAAACAGATTATTTCCAAAACCAGCTTTCAGTCGTTCCGCTTTTACTGAAGTAATCCAGGAAAATAGTAAGTCCCTTACAGAAATTATCCTCGAATACAATGGTTTTAACATCCATCTTAATGAAAATTTTAATCCTTCCATTCTAAAAAAATGCTTGGAGGTTATAAAAAAATGTTAAGTATTCCGGGAAACGCACGCCTTTTCATTTGTCAACATCCTGTGAATATGCGTAAAAGTTTTGAAGGGCTTAGCGCGCTTGTCGAAGAACTTTTCCCGGAAGAATTGCTTTCGGGATCCTTATTCATTTTTCTAAATCGCCGAAAAGATCATATGAAAGTATTTTTCTGGGATAAAGATGGTCTGGTAATTTGGTTTAAACGTCTCGAAAAGGGATCTTTTGCATGGAAATGGGGAAACGATCATCAAATTGATCGTAGGACATTTTTCATGCTTCTTGAAGGCGTGATTCCCAAAAGATTACAAGTTCGTTACAATATATCTTGAAGCTGTTTTTTTTTCAGAAATCGCTTGATTTTTTATTAAGATTTTAAGTAAAATCATGCTCATGATAACACCTGAATTAATCACATCAGAACATTCAAGTAGAGATTTTCTTCTTAACGAAATCACAGCCCGTGATGAAAAAATTGTCCATTTAGATCAAAAAATCCATCATCTTGAAGAGCAGTTGGCTTGGTTCAAACGTCAAATCTTTGGCAAACGCTCTGAAAGAGAAGCCTCCGATTTGAATAGTCAACAACTACTTTTTGAAGGCTTTGAAAGTCCAGCGCATGAAAAAGAAAAGAAAAAGATTGTAGCTTCACATACTCGTAAAAATCCTGACCTTACCGGAAAAGACAAAATCACTCTTCCGGACGATCTGCCTGTAGAAACTATATTTCTTGATATCCCTAATGAACAAAAAACATGCCAAGAGACTGGAAAGCCGCTTGTTCAGATTGGCGTAGAAATTTCCCATAAGCTAGCACATAAACCAGGCTCTTATTATATCAAAGAAATTGTTCGTCCTAAGTATGTTCATCCAAACCGTGAAGAAAATGGCATTTTAACAGCAGATCTTCCGGACAGCTTATTGCCAAAATGCCGTGCAGATGATAGCTTGCTTGCAGAGATTGTCACTAAAAAATTTGCCGATCATTTGCCTCTTAACCGCATTGCAGAGATTTTAGGCCGTGAAGGCATCAAGATCAGTCGAAAATTGCTTTCACAATGGGTGATAAGATCTGCCATTGCTCTTAAACCGCTTTATGATGAAATGCTAAAAAGAGTTTTGTCCAGTAAAAACATTTTTATCGATGAAACACCAGTGAAGCTTTGGGAACCTGAAAAGTGTAAGCAAGCCTATATTGATGAACTGATCGAAAAGATTAAGGGTAAGCTTATGGACGGTAAAATTTTACCTAAATCAAAGCTGAAAGAAGCTATGGGATATTTTTGCGGCTTAATTCCTTACTTGAAAAACTATGCAAAAGATGCTTTTGCAAGATTGGACAACAATGTAGCTGAAAGAGCCGTCCGACCGCTTGCCATCGGAAGAAAAAATTGGCTTTTCTTTGGCAGTCCTGATGGTGGTGAAGCTGGCGCTATTCTTTTTTCTCTCGTGCAAACTTGTCGAGGTTTAGGGATTAACCCTCGTGAGTATTTAGAAGACATCATGAAACGAATTATGAGACACAATAGTCAGAAACTTGACGAGTTGTTGCCGGACCAATGGTTAAAAAGCCGCAATCAAAACCATATTTCTTAATTTCTGCCCAGATGGGCAGATTTCTCGCTTACCACTTACTGCATAAATAGGGTTTGGAATAATGGTAATTTCTTTGTTTAAACGATGTTTAGAATCCTTGAATGTGAATTTAACGGGTTCACCAGGTACATAGCCCTTCGAAGAGATGCCATGTAAAGTTGACATGCCCTTTTGCGTTGTCATTTCACTACGCTTACTTTTTTTAGGGTTTGTCAACCGTTCTTCAATTAAAGAGATTTTACTATTTGCTGGCCAACCTTCAAGATTTAAAATGATGAATGATCCTCCTTCATCTGCATGTGCATATTTTTTTGGAATAGTACCAGCAGGATAAAATTCGGTTTTAATTTGAATAGCCTCTAGAGCAGACATGCATCCACATGCCAACACAGCACTCGTTATAAACAGCAATATTTTTTTAAACATCTTCACTCCAATCTATAAAAATTTCAGATCAGACTACCAATAGAAAAATTTAGTTTAAAGAAAAAAAACAGTTTCTGAAATCAAGGCGAAATTGATCATTAGATTTTTTACTGCTATTAAAACATAGACTTTTATTTAATCTAAAAATATGATCTCGACAATTTCAACGATATTGAAGGTATACTTATGAGCACAAGTTTGATTTCCACCAGGCAATTATGCACAGAAAATGTGACACCCTTTAATCTTCCCATAGAAATTGTGGATATTGTTTTAACAAATCTCGATACAGTTTCTCTTCTTGCATCCAGGTCTATAAATTCAACTTTTAAGACTCTCGTTCAAACACAACCCCGATACATACGCATGAAAGCTCTAGAGCAAGCTTATCTGATTGCCAGATCGCTTGGATGGGAAAATTCTTTAAAACAAAAATTTTTAATTCAAGTCGCTAAAGTTTGTGCTGTAATTAACATGCAAAAAGCCGATAGCATTTTTAACGAGGCAATGAAAATTAACAATGAGGATAATTTAGAAGAATGTTATAAACGCAAAGATTTTATAAACGATAATTATATCGTAATCCTCAATCAAATTAATGCTTTACGTGAAAGAAATCTAAAGACTTCTTTAAAAATACTCGAGGACAGAATTCAAAGTTTTGATCAAACATACAATTCTACAGCTATTTATAGATTTTTGCTTTACCAGGCAGCATTCGATTCCACAAGAGCCCTTAAAAACATAAAACTACTAAATAACTCTTCTTTAGATCTTGCACAAGTTTGTAAAACAATTGCTGAAGAAACGCATCATTTTGAAACTGCCAGAAAGGCAATTGATTTGATCCCCTCACTATACGGAGAAAATAAACTTCTGGCATTGCTTTCTTTAAGAAAAAATGATGATCAGGGTTATTCGGAATCCGAAGAGTACATTCAAGAACTGATACAAGCCTTTAATCGTTTTATTAATGTAAAATTCACAGAACTTTTTGAGACTCTTTCTAAGATGTATTTTATTCGAAAAAAACTGTTTAATCGCCTATTAGAAGGTCTTATAGACTCGGATATAAAACTTTTAATTTTATGTAAATTAGCAAAGTTTGCATGGCAAAAATTTTCAAAAGATCTGTGTCATCTCGCGATTAATCAAGCTCAATCAAGCAGCAACCAACATCAAATGCTGTATGTTCTAAGTAGGACTGCTAAAATTCAGGTAATATGGGATCCGGAAAAAGCAAAAAGTACAATTAAATTAGCTACAAACCTGCTTTCACAATTAGCTGAAGATGCTCCTGCCTCCTATGCCATTAGGGTTCGCATGGCAGTATTTACGCTGAAACCAACCGTTGAGAACGGCGTCCAACTTTCTGAATCAGAAAGAGACCGCGTCTTTCATTCTTTAATAAAAAAATATGTTTATGCAGATTTTGAAAAAGCAAAATCCGCCGTAGAATCAATCGTTGAACCGCATCTTAAATTGCAATCTTATGCTTGGTTTCTTTCCCATTTGTTTAACTGGATTCCAAATGACGCAATGGTCTTAATAAAAAACCTGCCAATAAAGTATTACGATTGTTTGATTGATAACATCAATGAAATTTCTCAAATAGACTTTGAAAAGGCGAAACAATTGATTGAGAATATGTCTGCGAAATCGAAGGATAGGGCTATGGTTGAACTGGCTAAAACTAGAGCAAGGAAGCACCCTAAATTGGCAATGACTTTTTTGGAATCTATAAGCACTAATGAAAATAAGATTGAATTGCTTTTAGACATAGCCAAATATTTAGAGGTTCAAGACTGACCAAGTAAATCTGTGTTCTCAGTGGTTTACCACAATTCGCCTTGATCTAGCACACGCAAGCGACTGAAAAACCACTGCTGAAATTGAGTCTTCCATTTACCTTTATATTTCCATTTTAATGAAGTAGGTTTTGTCCCCTCACCTATCCATACTTGGCAACCGGCAGAAAATGTTCTATCATGCTTAAAATTTGAAGCTGATTGGATCCAAATATTTTCATTTAACCTAAATTCCCACGGATGTGGGCATTATGATATTTAGAAGTTTAGTAATATCTTTAGATTTTTTATTTGGTTCCATGACTATTGCCTCCGCTTCATAAACCTTAGCCTTAAGATTGCGTAAAATTAACAACGCCTGCTCCACTGTGAATTTGGGCTGTAATTTTTGCCGCATCATGACAAACACTACTAAAGATAAAAATACTAGCAGCAAATATCCCTGAATGGATTGATCTGAGTGCACTCTCAATGGCAATATACTATTATTAGACTTTGCAAAACCAAATACTTGTTCTATCAGTTGTCTACTGTAGTAAGTGGGTAACACCTCTTCTTTGCTAAGCTGACAACGAGATATCAAGATGAGATAGCCGCAGTATTTCATGCTGGAATTGGTGTTTTCCTCGGACTCTTCATTTTCAAAAGATTCCGATAATAATTGCTCAGTGTCCTTAGCTTTTTTGTAAGGATCAAGAATAATATGAGCAAACATTGTTTGATCATATAATTTAATTTCTTGGCTTTTAATAAATACCGCTCTTTTACCGTATTGTACAGCATTTGCTCGAACGTCCATGATGCTAATACCATCTATTAATGACTTGAATTGCTTACGAGATCTTGGCATTCTTGTGACAAAATTAATGCCTTCTTCGCATAGGTAAACAATGTTATCTTCTGAAAAATATCCTGCATCTAATACCGCTGATTCTGGTTTTAACCCTAATCGTGTGATTTGATCTATTGTAATTTTCAAAGTTGAGACGTCTGCTATTTCGCCAGGAATTGCCCTAAAATATATTGGTAGCTTTGAAATTTTATCAACTAGCATGAGGCAGCCAACCTTTTGATCAACTCCATCTGCGCTGTGCCCCCAATTATTTAGAGAACTGTTAATTGAACTTGGCAATGATGTACTATCTATTAAAACACCATGCGTTCCTTTGAAAAATTTCTCTATATAGAATCTAAAGAATCTACTCTGAACCTCTTCTCTACCTAGATAATTAATTAACCTACTAATGTCTTGAGATCGTAACTTAGCTTTGGGAAATAGCATGTTCGCAATATTACCCTCAATCCACTCTTGAGCATTATACATGGCCGATCCCTCAGTCATTTGATAGCAAATAAGCGCCATAATAGTATCAAAATCTTCAAAACTACTCTTGAGTATATCCTGAAAACCTTGATCCTCAGCCACTTTTTTTACAACATAACTATTACCAAAATCAACAGTGCCTTTTTCTAATGCTACAACAACCTTTTTAGCTGGTTTTATGATTTCTCCTCCCTTAGAATTCGCTACCCCCAAATACGTGGTTTTTTGTTTGGGTTTTTTAGAAGAAGAATCCCAAAATGCAACAACTTCATACGCGTACCATTTGCCGCCCCTTTGTTTATATCTAATAAAAGCCATGTCAACCTCATATCATAATGCCTACGTGGGCATTATGATATAGAAGCAATATTTACACAATGATTTCTTGAGAAAAATATAAATTTTTTATTTTTGAATATGATCTTTAGTGCTTTGATATGTACGAGGATAAGATTTTCTTTCTGGAATGTTAGTTTACAGAATCAAAAATAGAGAATTGATGAAGCTTAAAATCACTAACATAATGCCCAAATCTTTGGGAATTTAGGTTTAAGAAGATTTTTTGAAAAATATGTTTTGATAGATGGTAACCAATTTTTGTAGCAGGACAACTTCTCGCATCAAATCCCCACGATATCAGCTGTGGATGATCGTTTAAATTCCATCTTTCAGGATTGAAACTGTCAGGATCATTCCATCCATTTCGATTAAGTTGAATTAATGAAGCAATCCATCCTCTCTCTTGTTCCTTAGGTTTGCGTGTCCAAATATCTGTAAGGGGATGCAAACGGAGGGTTTCATTAATGCAATTATCCAAATTACTTTTAAAAAGTTCTGGAAAAGAGGAATAGAGTAAAAGCAGATGACAAATCAAGTCAGTGCATTGAATACAAATGCTAGTCAAAAGATCTTCGACAACGATAGAAACTCGATCGATTTCACTAAGAGTTTTAAATTCATCACAATCTGAAAATATAAATTTGTTATTTTCCTCTGATAGAAGGGTTACCACTTGATGATATAATTTCCAACGAATATCTCTTTGTGGAAAACCAGTTTGTCTTTTAATTAAACGATTGATATCTGCAATACCTGGATACATTTCATCAAATTCAGATTGAGTGGCTTTTCGCCCAAAAATCAGTTCGAATCCGATTCGAAACAAAAGTTCAAACACATCCCAGTAGATATCCCCTTTTTTAAGAGGCAGATTTATGTTAAAATCTTGTTCGATCTTAATTTTTCTAAGCCCATCTGAAAGAATTTTTCGTCTTAACTTCCAAGGAGGCCCATTTAAAGTCAGCAGAGGAATAAAAGGGGAAAAGGCTGTTGTAAATTCATCAAGAGAGCTTTCACTTTTTGGCATTGCCATGAGTGTTTTTGTATCGCAGATCAAATCTCTATTAATAAATCGAATTTTTCCTTTTTTTTTTAAATAATTTCCAGGCTAGTGTTCCAGGCGAAAAAGGAAAAAGCAAGACACAACCATAAAACAAAAAAGTGTGATAAATTGCTTGAATATTCTTGAGCATCGACTAACATCTTTTGGTGGTTTTTCGCTGAAAGTCAAATTTTAATTTTTATCAAATGGAGCATACTTTGCCAAGTCTTGAAATGATTCTATTGGTTGGTTGAACTAATCAAGTTCAGGATTGTCATAGAATGCTCCTTTCAGTACGTTGAGGAATCTAGGTTCGTATTTTAACCTTCCATTATCAAATCTGTTTGATACATATATTTTTTAGTAAAATAACTATTGAAAAATAGTTGAATATAAATATATAATGCATTCAATTTATATTAAAAAAGGATTAGGTAATATGATATCAACTGTTATCCCTGCTTATTATTATCGAGATGTTACTAAAGCAGCAGTGACTCAAAATGAAACTCAATTAATTTACGCAATAGTGTACAATGCTTTTTTGGTCTCACAATTTTCGACCCCTGTAATGGAGACCATCTATTTTTATTAAAAAAGCTGTGGTAATCAGAATAATTTTTCGAATGCCTGAAACCCATTCTTTTCAAAAGGGCTGTGACAGTACGACATCCTTTGCACAATATATGAGCATGAAAGAGCAATAAGAATTTATTAAAGGTCGGCTTAGAAAAAAGTGGCGAGAAAATGGTAAGTATTGTGAGAATGGAGTGAGGTAAATTTGTCATATGTCCTTTGTTTTCCGGAAGAAAAAAAATTACATATTGTCAAATTTACCTTTTTATTTTCAGAAAAAAATCCACAAAGTCGAGCCTGTGACTTCGATACTTCAACAATCGATGCCGATCATATCTTAATTCTTCCAGATAATGGTCGACGTAATCCTGGCGAGGAGATTCCTAAAGGATCTTATTCCGTCTTCTTTTAGCTACTTGCAGCGGCATATGGAGTACATCGGGTGCAAATATGCAAATGGAAAAAGGAATTATTGGAGAGCTTGCCATCAGTTTTTAGTAAGGAAGAGAAGAATGGGGCATCAGGCGCTGAATGGATCAAGCAAAGAGATGAGCTCTATCGGCAGATAGGAGAAGTGACCGTGGAGCGTGATTGGTTGAAAAAAAAACTGCAGAGCTTGGAATAGATATCAAACGCACATTGATTGATCGTGAGCATACAAGGCTCACGATTGCTCATCAATGCGATTTATTAGAACTTCCACGATCGACGTTTTATTATCAGCCATGTAGTGATAAGAGTTTAAATCTAGCAATTATGAGAGCTATCGATGAAATCTTCACAAAGAATCCAGAGTATGGAACAAGGAGGATTAGGGTTGAGTTAAAAGGTTTAGGTTATAACGTGGGCAGGGATCTTATAGGAAAACTAATGCGTCGGATGAGAATAGAGGCCATTTACCCTAAACCGAACCTTAGCAAGCCTCATCCTGGACATGAAGTTTACCCCTATTTGTTGAAAGGAGTGAAGATAGAGCGAGTCAATCAGGTTTGGAGTACAGATATAACCTACATAAGGATGACAGCTGGATTTCTCTATTTAACAGCCGTCATTGACTGGTATAGCAGATATGTGTTGTCATGGAAGCTTTCAAATAGTTTGGATGGACTGTTTTGCCGAGAGGCCGTGCAAGAAGCATTGAGACATGGCACACCCGAAATTTTCAACACCGATCAGGGGGCCCAGTATACGAGCGAGGAGTTCATTAGCATTTTATTAGCACATGGGATAAAGCCGAGCATGGATGGAAGAGGAAGGGCTTTAGATAATGTTTTTGTAGAGCGCTTGTGGAGGAGTGTCAAATATGAGAATATTTTTCTAAATGACTACCAGAATGGGTTTGAGCTATATAATGGTCTTGATAACTATTTCACACACTATAATGAAAGGCGTCCTCATATGTCTTTAAACTATGAATACCCCGCTAATGTGTATAGGAAAGGATAGGGATGAGATCAAATTTATGGGGGCTCTGCCCCTGACCCCCGGGAAAAACGCTTAAGCTGCCGCCAGGTTCAATGGAGAGCTGGGTATCTTAAGAAAAAAAACCTTGCTTTTTGTGCAGGGATAAATCATATTGGTAAAGGAAAAACGCTTAAGCTGCCGCCAGTTCTCCTGTGGAGGCTGCGGTAGGCTTGAGAATATATTGTGAATGAATTCTTAAACGTCCAAAAAGAGAGGTAAATGTAACTTATTTTCTCGCTCTTTTTGTCCAACGACTCCCGGCCACTTCAGAAATCTGCCGACTTGCAAAAGAATATGAAGCGTATTTAATTGTAGATGAAGCTCATGCTGTTGGTGTTTGCGGTTATCAAGGACGCGGCCTTATTGCAGAGCAAAACTTATGTTCTTATGTTTTTGCTCAAATCACAACTTTTGGCAAAGCAATTGGTACTCAGGGAGCAATTGTTCTTGGAAGCCAAATTTTAAAGCAGTCGCTTATCAACTTTGCAGCTTCCTACATCTATACTACAGCTCTTCCCCTTCACTCTTTGGTTGCGATTAACTGTAGCTATAACTTATTGGCAGGCATGGAAAGTGAACGAAATCATATCCAATCGCTAGTACGTCTTTATCGCGATTCTATTCCAAATGGCTCTAAAACTCACATCCAATCAATCCCCCTTGAAGGTAATAAAGCTGCAAAAGAATTTGCTCAAAAAATAGTAAAGGAAGGTTTTGATGTAAGACTCCTCTTAAGTCCTACAGTTCAGCGAGGAAAAGAAGTTCTGCGCATTTGCTTACATGCTTTCAACACTAAAAATGAACTGAAAACACTCTTGGATCTTATCAAAAGGAGTATGGAATGACTAGATTCATTATTGCGGGAATTGGAACAGGAGTTGGAAAGACTGTGGTCTCTGCTATCCTTACCACTTGTCTACAAGGAGAATATTGGAAGCCTATTCAATGCGGAGATGAAGAAGATTTAGATACTGTCTTAATGAAAAAACTAATCGATAAGACAATGTATCCTATCCATGAATCTGCTTACTCCTTGCGAGCTCCTCTTTCACCTCACCATGCAGCCCGACTAGAAAACGTTTCAATTCGTTTAGAAAACATCGTTCCTCCTCAAACAACTCGGCCTTTGATCATAGAAAGTGCAGGAGGAATTTTCGTTCCATTAACTGCTAAAACTTTGAGCTTTGATTTGTTTAAATCCTGGAGCATTCCTTGGATAGTCGTTTCAAGACATTATTTAGGGAGCATTAATCATACTCTGCTTACAATCGATGCTTTAAAACGAAACAACATTTCAATTGCAGGAGTAATTTTCAACGGACTTCCTAATCACGATAGTGAAAATGCTATCCTGGAATTTTCGCAAGTTCCAGTTTTAGGTAGATTGCTTCCTGAATCAAACATTAATCCACAAACTATTCAAAGGTACGCAAAGCTATGGCAACCGCACTTATCTCAGATTCTTTAGTCCAAAGGGATAGGTCATGTATTTGGCATCCTTTTACTCAAATGCAAACAGCGCAACCTCCAATTCCAATCGTTAAAGGCAAAGGCTTGTATCTTTATGGAGAAGATGGACGCCAATATTTAGATGCTATCTCATCTTGGTGGGTTAACCTTCACGGACATGCTCATCCGTACATTATCGATAAAATCAAAGCCCAGGCCGACCTATTAGAGCATGTATTTTCGCTGACTTCACACATGCTTCAGCAGTTGATTTGGGATTTAGGTTACTTCCGCTCCTTCCTGGGGAAATGTCAAAGATTTTTTATTCGGATAACGGGTCAACAGCTGTTGAAGTAGCCCTCAAAATGGCATTGCAATATTGGTATAACAAAAACATCAACAAAACTAAAGTGATATGCTTCAAGAATAGCTATCATGGCGACACTTTCGGGGCGATGTCTGCCGCAGGTAGAAATGGATTCAATAAGCCATTTTGGAAGCAATTGTTTGATGTTGAGTCAATTGATCCGCCCCTTAAGGGACGAGAAGATGAATCCTTGCATCAACTCCAATCAATTTTGAATAAAGGAGAAGCTGCATGTTTTATTTTTGAACCTCTTATTCTCGGATCAGGAGGAATGGTCATCTATTCGGGATCAGGGTTGGCTAGTCTTATTCAATGTTGTCATAAACACGAAGTTTTAACCATTGCCGATGAAGTGATGACAGGGTTTGGCCGAACAGGAACCCTTTTTGCCTGTGAACAAATTCGTGAAAAACCCGATCTTGTATGCCTTTCAAAGGGATTAACTGGTGGATTTTTGCCTTTAGGAGCTACTGCTTGCACCGAGAAAATTTATAATGCATTCCTTGGAGATCATCTCCATCAAGCCTTTTTACACGGCCATTCCTATACCGCGAATCCTCTTGCCTGTAGCAGCGCTCTTGCTAGTTTAGATCTTTTATTGGAAAAAACATGCTTTCTACAAAGGGAAATGATTGAGGCTTGCCATAAAGCCTTTTGTGAAAGATGGCAATCACATCCTAAACTCATGCGATGTGAAAGCCTTGGAACCATCCTTGCATTGGAATACAAAACTGAAAACACTTCTTATTTTCAACCCATACGCGATCGCCTTTATGACTTTTTTTTAAGCAAAGGAATTCTCATTCGGCCTTTAGGTAATGTTCTCTATGTATTGCCTCCTTACTGCATTCAGCCTCATGAACTTGAATTAATCTACGCTCAAATTATCCTTACTTTAGAAGGGAACTTATGGCTTCATTTACATCCTTTGCGCCTCTTACAAAGCAATTACTGACGACGATTGTTGCATCCGACGAGCTTCATGCCAAATGGCTTAATACTCTTTCATTTCTGGAAAACTGTGGTGCACGGAAAATTGCTGCTTGCGAACATCCTACTTTAGTTAAAGAAGAAATGCTTAAACATGCAGCCGAAGAATTTCGTCATGCACATCACTTAAAACGTCAAATAGAAAAAGTGTCATCGTATCGCATGGAGACTTATTCTCTTTCTTTAATGCTAGGAGGGATATCTACCTTACACTATTTGGCAGCTTTAGACTTAAAAGCTTCTCAATATCTTAAAGCAAGTGGACTTTCCAAGAACTCTGTAAGAGAGGCTGCTTATTTGCTCGTGAGATATTCTTTTGGCTCAATTTTTGTATCAAAAATGCAGATGATAGGCACATTCAGTATTAAAACTAACGCAATTAGTCCACAAATATTAAAGGGCGCGTTACCTTCAGTTCCAAAAAATTTTCCTAATTGGCCAGCCTTGAGATCCATTTCTTTCACTTTTAAGGCTGTTTTGTCTATGTTGCTTTTTGAACTAATGTTAATGGGACCTTCATCAGGAGTCATCCTGTTCCCCCTTGTCTTTCGAAGGCAGGAGTTGCAATGGTTCCAAGGCATGCAGAGTAAGAAATCCACAGTTTGAACAAGCGATGATGACACTTGGAATCATAGGGCCACCGATTAGAAAAAGATTTGGATTGTCATTAATGGGAAGAAATGTCTGGCCAACAACTTCAAAATTCTTTGTCCCACAGCGGGGGCACGGCAACTTTACACCTTTATTCAACAAGGCGTGTCCTTGCGGTGAGAGTGCTTAACGGCGAATAATCCAATTCAGTATCTTTATCTCCTTTAACTCAAAGGAGATTATTCGGTATGGAAACTAAATTCATCCCAATTGAAGAAATTCGATCCGCCCTTGATCGATTAAGACAAGACCCGAGGACTCAACGTAAATTTCCCCAGGAATTATGGGCCTCGATTATTCAGCAAACAAAAATCTATTCCGTTAAGGAGGTTTGTCATCAGCTTCAGATTAATCCCGTCTATTTGAAGCGTAAAATCCATCAATCTAATGAGCCGACACTCGAATTTCGTGAGATTGTCATACCGGCAATTCAATCAGCTTCTGATACAGTGACGATTGAACTCAGATCTGCCGATGGGCTGCAAGCTAAAATTCAAGGATCCTTCTCTTGCTTAAACTTCCTCTGCCAACTATTCAGGAGGTAGTCATGCTTCAGATATCTCCGTCTACCCGTATTTTTATCTGTGTTCAATTTGTCGACTTCCGTAAAGGCATCGACGGCCTAGCTGCCGTTTGCAGGAATATACTCGATCAAGATCCATTTCAAGGTACGGTATTTGTATTCCGTAACCGAGGGAGAACAACTATCCGCCTATTGGTATACGATGGTCAAGGCTTTTGGCTCTGCACTAAACGACTTTCAAAGGGAACTTTTCGATGGTGGCCTACCGATTCATCTGCCGTTGATGCAAGGTATCTGCAAACTCTTCTGTGGAATGGGAATCCCGAATCAGCTCAATTTTCTGATAATTGGAAAAAAATCTGTGTGCAATAAAATTTTAATTACTTCAGAATGCAACTTTTATTTTTTTATAAGACCACAAATGAAAGCCCCGGCACATCTCGACTTTACTCCAGAACAAATCGAGACGCTCATTGAGCGCTTGGACAAACAGGCTTTAGTCAAAGAAGATTATCCAGTTCTTGCTAATCTTATAAAAGCGATTGTCTGGATGAATTTTTCCCTTCAGGAAAAGCGATTATCTATCCAACGACTTCGATCCATCTTTGGGATCAAAACAGAGAGCGCCAAGAACCTTGCGAAGTTGCTGGCACAAGCACAGGCTGCTGAAGATGAGGCGGCAACGGCCGCCTCAGATCAAACTGATGAACAATCAGAGCCAGATCAGGATGGTGAGGAAGCCGGAGATCCAAATGCATCCACAAAAAAAAATCCTCCCGAGAAAAAAGGGAAGCATGGACATCGTCCTGCATCGGATTACACTCAAGCTAAGGTTATTGATATCGCCCATGAATTCATAAAAAAAGGCAGTCTTTGCCCTTCTTGTGACAAAGGTAAATTGTTTAATCTCTCTGCAGGAACTGTTCTTCGAGTCGTAGGCCAACCTTGGTTGCAAATGGAGATTTATCGACCCGAACGACTCAGGTGTGCTGTTTGCGGTAAAGTATTTACCGCAAACCTTCCTCCAGAAGTTGCAACGGAGTCAAGAGCTGACAACAGTGCTAAAGCTATTGTGTGTCTGCTAAAATATAGAGGCGGGGTCCCTTTTTATCGCCAAGGGCAGCTCCAGGAGATTTTAGGCACGCCTATCTCACCTTCTGAAATTTGGGAAATGACAGAAGATGTTGCTGATGCGGTGCAGCCTATTTATGCGGTCATGTGTGAACATGCGTCAGCAGCAGAACTGGTGCAAAATGATGATACAAAAGCACGCATTCTTAGCGTTATGAAGGACCGGGAGGAACGAAAGGGGACTTCAGATGAAGATGAACGTACAGGCATTTTTACAACCGCTATTCTTGGAGTCTTGCAAAATATAAATGTAAAAATCGCCTTGTTTTTCACTGGAGTCAAACATGCTGGAGAAAATCTTGATGATCTGCTGAATAAGCGACCGAAAGGATTATCGGTTCCCATTCAACAATGCGATGGTGGGCATAACGTCCCGGAACATCATGATACGAATCTCTCTAATTGCAATGCCCATTCCCGCCGAAAGTTTTATGAACTCGTTACAACCTGGCCCAAGATAGTGGTCAAAATAATCGGGTGGTACTCTACTGTATTTGTGAATGAGCGATTGGCGCCATCAGAACCTCTATTAAGGTTAAAATGGCATCAAGATCATAGTGCTCCTGCAATGCAACAAATGAAAAATTTTTGCGACGCCCTCATAAAACAGAAAGAAATCGAACCGAACAGCAGCATGGGAAAAGCAATAGCTTATTTGAATAACCATTGGGAAGAGTTGACTTTATTTTTGCGGATGCCCGGTGTGCCCATCGACAACAACGCTACTGAGCGACTGATAAAACAATCAGTCCGAAATCGAAAAAATGCTTATTTTTATCGCAATGAAACCGGAGCAAAAATCGGAGACATTCTCATGAGTATAATGGAAACGTGCATACTTAACGATGCGAACCCATGGGAATATCTGGCGGCGATCCAGGAACATCAAGAAGATGTTCGAAAAAATCCCATTCTTTGGGTACCCTGGGCTTACGAAAAGCGGCTTAAAGAGCTGAAAGCCTCGGACATCACCGGAAGTTCTCCAGCAATAATGGTCTCGTCTTCTTCCTTTACCAAATGAATTTTGGAAATGAGATCAGTTGATATCTCCTCAGTGAGCTTGTGGAGTATACTCACGTATTTATTGTACTCCGGCCATAAGACCAAATCCATAAAGGGCTTGGCGACTCGAACCATTGTTGTGGTATATTTTTGCCGCATGTACCGGTACGTTCGAAGTCCATGCTTACTGCAAATAGCGACAAAAAGCTTTTTCTCCCAACGGCTATGCAATCTAACGGTGTATTCAATCGGTTGCGCAGTAATTTTTTCTTGGAGACGTTGTTTTGCAAACTCAGCGGCCTGGCGTTCTCCATCACTCTTGGCTCCTGCAATTAGGGCCTCGATTTTACGAATTTTATCAACAATATCCATAGATAAACAGGGGGTTAAAGAGAGGAATTCTACATAGATGCAAAATTAAATTCACGCATTCTCACCGCAAGGACACGGATGAAGCGAAAGTGTCATGTCCGGTTCCTAGGAGAATAAGCTGTGGTAACATAGCTTATTTATCCGATAAAAAGATTAAACGACTGAATAAGGGCTCACAGAATTAGAGAAGAACCATTGACTTAATCCGTCTTTTCGCAAATTTTTTGAAAAATTAAGGACTTCTTTCCATCATCTTTTTTAAATGAAAAATCTGGTACAGTCTTAAAGAAGATAGATGTGACGTAATTGGTGGTAGCTTTAAGGTTCTTGTCATTGAACACAATTTCTCCATAAACTTTAACCATCGGTTCACCCTGTTTCCACTTGGCGCCCATCGCGCATTCCATCATATCAACGTAAAGGAATTCAACATTCGAGCTCTCAGGAATGACAACAACTTGTAATGTCCCGTCGCTTTGCCTCTTCTCTGCAAGCATTTTCAATTTTGCTCCGCCAACATTCACAAGGGTGTACCCTTCCTGTAGATCTTGGCCATAAGCTTTAAAATAATCCCCATCTTGCAATTGTGTGGTTTTTGTGAGTAAGCTTTCCCAAAGCTGACGATCCTTTTTAGTTGGATGACCTTTTTTATCTGGATACACAAGGTCAAATACTAGAGTCCAACCAGCTTCTGGATCATTTAAACCTACCCAAGCCGTGAAATTTAATTGACCTTCCGTTATAGCTCTAATAGCAATCACAGGATAATCTCCCCATTGAGTCTCAATAGAAGCAAATCCTTTGGGATCTTCTTGTTTCAGCTTGTTAAGGTATTCCATGAAGCTTTTATGAAATGAATTCGGACCTGTCTGAGTCACACATGCACTTAATTTCACTCGTACAAGAGAGACTTTTAAAGAAGAAGGGTCTCTAAAATAAGCTTTTAGAACATCTTTAGGGCCCCAATAAATCAAATCATGCGGATCTAATATTCCATTCGGAGAAAGAGCTACAAAATCTGCAGGTATACCAGGATCCACAGCTAAAGGACATAAAAGATTTGGTAACAGTTCTAAAATACGTAAATTACTTTTCACATCATGCTTGTCTTGGGGAGCTATTGCCATAAGAGGATTAATGATAAATATGCAGGCAAATAGCAAGTACAGAAATATAAAAACTCGTTGCCTTGATGTTACTTGAATCATTTGTAATGGACTCCGATTTTTAGAGTTAATTTATGTTTTCCAATTCTTTTATTTTCAAGGAGTCGATAAAGCTTTTAAGGCTTCCTCGTAACTCTCTTCATATTCATTTTTATACTTAAAAGAATCTTGAGGATCTACCGTACGATAGATTAATACTGCTTGAGATATCCGAGCTGTTGAAATTTCAGGATCGCACAGACCCCTGCCATTTTCATCATGATTATAAATTATGATCTCAACGTTTTTAATGGTAAAAGGTCGTTCTTTAAGAAATTCCTGAATTTCATTATTTTCATTAATTTTGTTTAATAATTCTTTTGCTGATTTTATTAATAATTCTCTCAATTGTCCTTTAGTATACGGATGTTTTGTATCAAAACACAGAGTGAGCTCTTGGATCGGGCCTCCAGGCATTGCAGCGCCAGATCCGCAAGGTTTAATATCATATTTTTCTTTGATAATTTTTGCTGCACTTGCGAGAGTAGCATTTACAAGCTGTTCTCCTTTTGATGGATGATATTCTTGTTGTTGATTTGTTCTCATAACAAAACCTGTAAAAATCAATAAAATTATTAATAAAATAATAGTAAATCTCATAACCTTCCACCTTGAGTCTGGATATAGTACCTTATGTGTTCTTGTAATTTTTCTTGATACGTTGGACTCATGAATTCATGATCAAAACCTGAGGCATCTGGATGAGAACTAAGAGTAACAATTGTGTCTTTTTCTCTTTTAGCGCCGGCTCTATCAAATCTTGGAACGATGTCCCTCCACCATTCTGCTCGATAATGAATGACCTTTGCGCAAGTTTCCTTATAGATATACGCAGCGGGTGCAATAGCAACGACTAATATCCTTTCACGAAGCTCTGGTGGATAATCCAAAAGAGCATTTCTTACATGAATAGCACCTTGACTGTGGCAAACCATCAAGAACTTAGCATTTGCAGAACTCTTCTCGAAAAAACTGTTCCACATTTTGTGGAGCTGTCTCACAGGTTCAGTTGCGATATAATTGAGTCCCATTAAGCATTCTGGCAGGTCCATATCCCCATGCGTGGCATTGTAAACTGCATGAACGTTATATCCACCAGCTAGCCTTGAAACGTAGTCAGCACCTTCTTTAGAACCTTTAAGGTTATTCCAAATGCCATTGATAAAACCTATTCCTAAATCGTTAGGCAAGTTTGGTAAACCATTTGCACTGAGGTCATAACAGGTAGAATCGTCATAGCAATCTTTGATGAACAGGTCTTCACTGCGATAGTCTTTGTAGTGCTTCTCAAAGTAATAATCATGCGTAACTTTAGGAAGGTGCGAGCCCGCAGTTTTTCCGATATCTCCGCCACGTTTACAGGTACGATGCTTTTCGCAATAACAGTGGGATTCGACCTCACCATACATGTATCCATCGAACTTATCCGAATTAGATTCAGTGGCCAAGCCAAAGCGATCGAGATGGTTTAAAGGATTATTGTGGAGATAAGCGTAAGAGTTTGGACCATCGAGGCCTCCGGCGGGATCTTGGCTAATCCATCTGCCGATATTTGGATCATAAAAGCGGAGTCCGAATAGAATAAGCCCAGATTTGTCATCGATTCTTTTTTCGGCAAATTGCCAAGGATTGCTAACCAGTGAAGTGTCTTCTTGTTCACCTTCTGTATTAAAAATCGATACTTGCCCAAAGGCGGTGTATTCATAGCTTTCAAGAATTTGGCGGTTTTGAGGGTCGATTAGGCGGACGACATTACCGGCAATATCATGAAGAGGGACGTAAGTTTCTCCTTTGATTTCAAAGGCAACGCTTTTGGGAGAAAGTTCATCTCCATGTATTCCTGGAATTTTTAGACTTTCAATGGTTCCTGTTGGAGAAAGGGTGCCGATTTCTTGATAACCCAAATAAAGATAGCGTGTAGTAGTAAGAGTCTTTTTGTTTTTTCCTTTGACGTCAAGATGCTTTTCGACTAATAGCCTGCCAAAAGGATCATAAGAAAAGGTGAGAGCTGTTTGATCTGCTTTTTCAATTGTTGTGAGCTGAGAGAGGATGTTGCTTTCAAAACGCGTTTCTTCTCCATCGAGCACTTTTCGTAAAAGATTGCCTTGAGCATCGTAGGAAAATTCTGTATTTGCGTGAGAGATTAATTGGTTGAGTGCATTGTAAACAAGTTCATTATTATTGGCCTGAATGCGATTGTCTAATGAGTCATAAGCATGAGTGTGTTTTTTCTCAGAAATTAACTGTGAAAGATCATTGTAAATGTAATGCTCAGGCTTTTCTCCTTTGACTTCTGTGACGCGTCCTAAAACATCTCGAACAATCTCTTCGTTGAAAAAGTCGCTTTTGCTTGCGGTCTTTTGACCATTCAAATTGTATGTGTATTCCTGAGAACCTGCATAACCAATATGGTTTTCTGAGATGAGCTTTCCTTGGAGGTCGTAAGAGTCATAAGTGTGGGTATAAAGAATTTCTCCTTGAGAAGAGATTCGATTGACTTCTCGACCAAATACGGCATCGTAGGTATAGGCGATTTTTGATTGGTCAGGAAGGGTTATGGTTTTCAAGCGTCCTTTGCGATCATAAGAATATTCGAGGGTATAGGTTCCTTCACCATCTTTGATCGTTTCTTTACTGACTTGATTAAAGGGGTTATAGGTTTTTTGGACCGATTTTCCCTGAAGAGAGTAAGCGGAAGTGATATTCCCTTTGCGGTCATAAGAATAGCTATTGGAAATTTGCAGCTCTTTTTTACTATGGGAAGATTCGATTTTGTGTAGATTGCCATCCTTGTTGTGAGTGTACTGAATGGCAGTTCCGGATAGATTTTTACTGGTCAGCTTTCCGAGAGTGTTATACTCATAATAAATCTTCTTTGAAAGAGGAGAACCCGCTGCTTGAGTTTCTTCTTCCAGTCGTCCCATGGGTCCATAGACCCATTCTGTTTTCTGAGAGTCCACGATTTTACCGTTGATGATTTGATCGTGAATTTCTGAAACCTTATTGCCAAGCGCATCATAGATGTGTTTTTGCGAAGAGAGTAGAAAGCCAAAAGGATCTTTTTTAGAAAGAGAATAAAGTCTGCCAAGAGCATCAAACTCCATTTCTGTTTGAATGCCTAAAGGATTAATCAGTGTTTTCTTTAAAACGGTTTGACCAAGAGTATTGGAATAGTGATTATCGATGATGATTTTAGTTTCTTGTCCAAGTCCATCGATATAAGAGATAGCCTCTCCTTGAGAATTATATGTCGTCTTTACAAGAGTCGTTTTAATGCCATTTTCAAGAGTATATTCTTCCTCGCATTGCCCCTGTAGGTTGTAGGTATAGTATTTTTGCAGTAGAGTGGCATTTGCAGCATCTTCGATCCGTTTTTCAGTAATATTACCTGAAAGATCATACGAATAGCATTCTAAAGCATAATCTTGCGCACCTGTATCGAACCACACTTTACTTTGCTGTATTCGGCCAAATGAATCGTAGAGATATTCTGTCACCCTTGTATCAGGGCTTTTTTCACTTTGTCCACTACCATATTGTGTAATAGTGGCAAGCCTTCCTGCAGGATCAAAAGAATAGCGTTTGATCTGGTCATCATCTTTTTCATAGTTACAGCGAAACCCATTGTATTGATAAGACTTCGATTTTAGAAAACCAGAGACTCCTGTTTCTCCAGCAGTTGAGCTTTCTTCATAAATAGGCCTTCCCACATAATCATATTCATAGACAGTGATGATTTGCTCTCGAGTGAGTGACCTGTGAAGACTTCCTTCTGGATCATATTTAAAAAGTTCAGAAGAGCCATCGGGATAGTAAATTCTTGTAGGATCTCCCCTTAAGTTATAAGATTTTGTTGTAATAAAGCCTTTAGCATCTGTTAGCTCCAAGACGTTGCCAAAAATATCATAGGCATAATGGAAAGTCGGATGAATAGCTTGCCCATTTTCATCTAAGACTTCCGGATGAATGACCTTTGTCAGCCTGTGGAAAGCATCATATTCGTAATGAGTTGTTTGACCAAAACGATCAGTGGTGGCGATTTTCCTGCCTAAAACATCGTAAGAGTTGTAAAGAGTGATTGCCTCATCAGAGTTGTTTTCGATAGTTTGAATGGGCAGATTATGAAAATCATAAGTCGTACTTATCGACCTATTTTCAAGAGGCATAAAGCGAGAGATTTCATTGCCAATTCCGTCATAAGTATAAAGAATTTCTCTGCCAACAGCATCAGTTTGAGAGGCGATTTTCCCTATGGGAGTATAGGTCCTTTTTTCTGTAAATGCATATTCCCCATTGGCATCATAGGTGTTACAGGAGAGCAAATTGGACTCAGCATCATAGGTGTTAACCAGTTTTTTGATCAGGATTTCTTTTTTTGTTTTCAAATCTAACGCTTTTTCCTGAATAACTTCTGGAAGACCTACACCTGGGAAAGCTGCTTTTGGTTGAATTTCTTTGATGTGCCTTTCGGTAACACTCCAACCATGAATTTTAGATTCTTCCTCCTGAGAACCATCATCTTCAATCACTTTAATGCAGACTCCATCCTCATTGTAGGACTGGAAAGTGCGTTTTTTGATGTTCCCTTTGTCATAGATGAGCTTTCTAATAAGAAGATTAGTTCCTAGCTTGTAGGTATAAAGCGTTTGATTGCCTTTGCAATCCCCCATTTTAGTCAGTAGATTAAAGCCATCTGTTGAATAGCCAAACGTTTTTACATGACATTCTTCTTCATCTGCGTTTAATAATTTACCATCTGGAGCTATTTGTAGAGAAACTTCTTGTTTGCCTGTTAGATTGCCATAGAGTCTTTCTTCTGTGACATTGCCTGATTTGTCATAAAGAAAAGAGCGGTACGAGTAAATACGACCACTCCCATCACCAATCGATTTAGCTAAAAGGAGACCAGCATCTGATTTCGTTTTTCCCCAGAATTTCTGCTCGATTCGATAAAGTTTGCCTAAATGATCATAGCGCTTAATCGTCGTAAGTTGAGAGCGTTTGTCGTAAATATAACGCGTCTTAACTCCCATGGCATCAAAGGCGTCGGTATAATCTTTGCCGTAAGAAAAAGTATGCGCTATTTCTGCTTTACCGGACTGAGCATGCGGTCCTTTTAGGGCTTGAACTCTCTCATCTTGGTAGGCAATTTCAACAAAACGCCCCTCTGGCAATATTTTTTTTACTAAAGAACTACCATCATATTCATAAGTCATCGGAATGGAATGGGAGCCGCTGACTTGGGTCAATTGATCGGCAATAAAGTGATAGGTAAGCTCTCTATTGTCGCTTGTTGTGATGTAAACCTGAGATTTATTTTCACCAAATTCATACGAGAAATGGATCCAAGAGAGTGGTTTGCCGGATGGGTTTTTCATCTCTATTGCAATCAGATGATGGGCTTCATCATACGAAAAAAAGAGCCGATTACCACTGGGAAGCACTTCCTGTACCAAAAGAAAGTAAGCAGGATCTATAACCTGAGCTGCCATGATTGGAGTTATCTCTTCTCCTAACAACTGTGAAGGTAGGTCGTTTACACGTTGATAAATGCGCCTAGTCCCATCACCTAAACTGAGTTCGCATGTATCACCTTTGCAATGAAGAAGGTTATTTTGATGATTGGTCTGTCCGTTAATTTCTTGAGCATAAGTATTAACTAGTCCCACGGCATTATTTAAGATATCGATCTTAAGTGGGTCTTTAGTGGATCCATTCGTATTTCTCCACCCGCTGTAAGGGAGGATCCCACCCGAGCGTTCACCTGTAAAAGCAGATGTCCATTCAAATCGATCTTTGCCAACAGTGCATGATTTTCCAGAAACATCCTTTCCAACGATAAGAAATCGTTGAGGAAGCATTCTCCATCCACCCGCTTGAACCCCCGTAACAGCGTCTTTTGTACTATAAAAACGCTGTAACACCAAAGCATCAGGCCCTGTAATCACCAAATCTGTTACAGACTCGAAATAATCGCCATTGATGACATTCACGCTATTTTGAATGAAGGCATCTGGGTCGGATTCTGTAGACACAAGTTGTAACTGACCCGCTGACAGAACAGGTAGATATAGACACAAAGTAAAAATTGCCAAAAGCCAACGGGGAAAAGCAGTCATATAATTTTTTTATCTTTTTTGCGGTAGTTCTGTTAAGAAGCTATGAAGATAAGACAAAGGACAATTTACTGACAATTTGAAATCTTTGATAATGTAACTTCTTCTTGAAAGGTTTGCTTTGCACATGGTATAACATCGCTTTAAAGTGAGCAGCAATATGGATGAAGAAAAAAAACGCAGGTGGCAAATGCCTTGTTGAATAAAGGTGTAAAGTTGCCGTGCCCCCGCTGTGGGACGTGTCCTTGCGGTGAGAATGCGTGAATTTAATTTTGCATCTATGTAGAATTCCTCTCTTTAACCCCCTGTTTATCTATGGATATTGTTGATAAAATTCGTAAAATCGAGGCCCTAATTGCAGGAGCCAAGAGTGATGGAGAACGCCAGGCCGCTGAGTTTGCAAAACAACGTCTCCAAGAAAAAATTACTGCGCAACCGATTGAATACACCGTTAGATTGCATAGCCGTTGGGAGAAAAAGCTTTTTGTCGCTATTTGCAGTAAGCATGGACTTCGAACGTACCGGTACATGCGGCAAAAATATACCACAACAATGGTTCGAGTCGCCAAGCCCTTTATGGATTTGGTCTTATGGCCGGAGTACAATAAATACGTGAGTATACTCCACAAGCTCACTGAGGAGATATCAACTGATCTCATTTCCAAAATTCATTTGGTAAAGGAAGAAGACGAGACCATTATTGCTGGAGAACTTCCGGTGATGTCCGAGGCTTTCAGCTCTTTAAGCCGCTTTTCGTAAGCCCAGGGTACCCAAAGAATGGGATTTTTTCGAACATCTTCTTGATGTTCCTGGATCGCCGCCAGATATTCCCATGGGTTCGCATCGTTAAGTATGCACGTTTCCATTATACTCATGAGAATGTCTCCGATTTTTGCTCCGGTTTCATTGCGATAAAAATAAGCATTTTTTCGATTTCGGACTGATTGTTTTATCAGTCGCTCAGTAGCGTTGTTGTCGATGGGCACACCGGGCATCCGCAAAAATAAAGTCAACTCTTCCCAATGGTTATTCAAATAAGCTATTGCTTTTCCCATGCTGCTGTTCGGTTCGATTTCTTTCTGTTTTATGAGGGCGTCGCAAAAATTTTTCATTTGTTGCATTGCAGGAGCACTATGATCTTGATGCCATTTTAACCTTAATAGAGGTTCTGATGGCGCCAATCGCTCATTCGCAAATACAGTAGAGTACCACCCGATTATTTTGACCACTATCTTGGGCCAGGTTGTAACGAGTTCATAAAACTTTCGGCGGGAATGGGCATTGCAATTAGAGAGATTCGTATCATGATGTTCCGGGACGTTATGCCCACCATCGCATTGTTGAATGGGAACCGATAATCCTTTCGGTCGCTTATTCAGCAGATCATCAAGATTTTCTCCAGCATGTTTGACTCCAGTGAAAAACAAGGCGATTTTTACATTTATATTTTGCAAGACTCCAAGAATAGCGGTTGTAAAAATGCCTGTACGTTCATCTTCATCTGAAGTCCCCTTTCGTTCCTCCCGGTCCTTCATAACGCTAAGAATGCGTGCTTTTGTATCATCATTTTGCACCAGTTCTGCTGCTGACGCATGTTCACACATGACCGCATAAATAGGCTGCACCGCATCAGCAACATCTTCTGTCATTTCCCAAATTTCAGAAGGTGAGATAGGCGTGCCTAAAATCTCCTGGAGCTGCCCTTGGCGATAAAAAGGGACCCCGCCTCTATATTTTAGCAGACACACAATAGCTTTAGCACTGTTGTCAGCTCTTGACTCCGTTGCAACTTCTGGAGGAAGGTTTGCGGTAAATACTTTACCGCAAACAGCACACCTGAGTCGTTCGGGTCGATAAATCTCCATTTGCAACCAAGGTTGGCCTACGACTCGAAGAACAGTTCCTGCAGAGAGATTAAACAATTTACCTTTGTCACAAGAAGGGCAAAGACTGCCTTTTTTTATGAATTCATGGGCGATATCAATAACCTTAGCTTGAGTGTAATCCGATGCAGGACGATGTCCATGCTTCCCTTTTTTCTCGGGAGGATTTTTTTTTGTGGATGCATTTGGATCTCCGGCTTCCTCACCATCCTGATCTGGCTCTGATTGTTCATCAGTTTGATCTGAGGCGGCCGTTGCCGCCTCATCTTCAGCAGCCTGTGCTTGTGCCAGCAACTTCGCAAGGTTCTTGGCGCTCTCTGTTTTGATCCCAAAGATGGATCGAAGTCGTTGGATAGATAATCGCTTTTCCTGAAGGGAAAAATTCATCCAGACAATCGCTTTTATAAGATTAGCAAGAACTGGATAATCTTCTTTGACTAAAGCCTGTTTGTCCAAGCGCTCAATGAGCGTCTCGATTTGTTCTGGAGTAAAGTCGAGATGTGCCGGGGCTTTCATTTGTGGTCTTATAAAAAAATAAAAGTTGCATTCTGAAGTAATTAAAATTTTATTGCACACAGATTTTTTTCCAATTATCAGAAAATTGAGCTGATTCGGGATTCCCATTCCACAGAAGAGTTTGCAGATACCTTGCATCAACGGCAGATGAATCGGTAGGCCACCATCGAAAAGTTCCCTTTGAAAGTCGTTTAGTGCAGAGCCAAAAGCCTTGACCATCGTATACCAATAGGCGGATAGTTGTTCTCCCTCGGTTACGGAATACAAATACCGTACCTTGAAATGGATCTTGATCGAGTATATTCCTGCAAACGGCAGCTAGGCCGTCGATGCCTTTACGGAAGTCGACAAATTGAACACAGATAAAAATACGGGTAGACGGAGATATCTGAAGCATGACTACCTCCTGAATAGTTGGCAGAGGAAGTTTAAGCAAGAGAAGGATCCTTGAATTTTAGCTTGCAGCCCATCGGCAGATCTGAGTTCAATCGTCACTGTATCAGAAGCTGATTGAATTGCCGGTATGACAATCTCACGAAATTCGAGTGTCGGCTCATTAGATTGATGGATTTTACGCTTCAAATAGACGGGATTAATCTGAAGCTGATGACAAACCTCCTTAACGGAATAGATTTTTGTTTGCTGAATAATCGAGGCCCATAATTCCTGGGGAAATTTACGTTGAGTCCTCGGGTCTTGTCTTAATCGATCAAGGGCGGATCGAATTTCTTCAATTGGGATGAATTTAGTTTCCATACCGAATAATCTCCTTTGAGTTAAAGGAGATAAAGATACTGAATTGGATTATTCGCCGTTAAGCACTCTCACCGCAAGGACACCTTCATCCGGCTCGAGCCTCTCAAAAGCTAATTAAATTCACCCGGCTATCTGTAAGCGAGAAATCTGCCCATCTGGGCAGAAATTAAGAAATATGGTTTTGATTGCGGCTTTTTAACCATTGGTCCGGCAACAACTCGTCAAGTTTCTGACTATTGTGTCTCATAATTCGTTTCATGATGTCTTCTAAATACTCACGAGGGTTAATCCCTAAACCTCGACAAGTTTGCACGAGAGAAAAAAGAATAGCGCCAGCTTCACCACCATCAGGACTGCCAAAGAAAAGCCAATTTTTTCTTCCGATGGCAAGCGGTCGGACGGCTCTTTCAGCTACATTGTTGTCCAATCTTGCAAAAGCATCTTTTGCATAGTTTTTCAAGTAAGGAATTAAGCCGCAAAAATATCCCATAGCTTCTTTCAGCTTTGATTTAGGTAAAATTTTACCGTCCATAAGCTTACCCTTAATCTTTTCGATCAGTTCATCAATAATGGGTATTTCTTTTTCCCGGCGTATTTTTAGGCGCTCTTCAGGAGAGCGGTTCCAGGCAACTCTTTCAAACATGAAAAGATAGCGTATCTTTCTTAAAACCCATTTGCGAAAAGCCGGATCGCCAGCTTCAGCTTCGAAAAACTTTCTTCGAATATGACTAAAACAAGGAAACCATGTAATGATTTTCATTTCTGCAAGCCTTTGATAAGCTGCATATTTATCTGAGTGAAGGCCGCCGCGATAATCTTTCAGTATATCTAAAACATTATGATGACAACGATCTTCCTTAAATTCATAGATCCGATACGCGGGATTGGCTTCGCAACCCCCAACTACCACCCACATATAGGCTTGCTTACACTTTTCAGGTTCCCAAAGCTTCACTGGTGTTTCATCGATAAAAATGTTTTTACTGGACAAAACTCTTTTTAGCATTTCATCATAAAGCGGTTTAAGAGCAATGGCAGATCTTATCACCCATTGTGAAAGCAATTTTCGACTGATCTTGATGCCTTCACGGCCTAAAATCTCTGCAATGCGGTTAAGAGGCAAATGATCGGCAAATTTTTTAGTGACAATCTCTGCAAGCAAGCTATCATCTGCACGGCATTTTGGCAATAAGCTGTCCGGAAGATCTGCTGTTAAAATGCCATTTTCTTCACGGTTTGGATGAACATACTTAGGACGAACAATTTCTTTGATATAATAAGAGCCTGGTTTATGTGCTAGCTTATGGGAAATTTCTACGCCAATCTGAACAAGCGGCTTTCCAGTCTCTTGGCATGTTTTTTGTTCATTAGGGATATCAAGAAATATAGTTTCTACAGGCAGATCGTCCGGAAGAGTGATTTTGTCTTTTCCGGTAAGGTCAGGATTTTTACGAGTATGTGAAGCTACAATCTTTTTCTTTTCTTTTTCATGCGCTGGACTTTCAAAGCCTTCAAAAAGTAGTTGTTGACTATTCAAATCGGAGGCTTCTCTTTCAGAGCGTTTGCCAAAGATTTGACGTTTGAACCAAGCCAACTGCTCTTCAAGATGATGGATTTTTTGATCTAAATGGACAATTTTTTCATCACGGGCTGTGATTTCGTTAAGAAGAAAATCTCTACTTGAATGTTCTGATGTGATTAATTCAGGTGTTATCATGAGCATGATTTTACTTAAAATCTTAATAAAAAATCAAGCGATTTCTGAAAAAAAAACAGCTTCAAGATATATTGTAACGAACTTGTAATCTTTTGGGAATCACGCCTTCAAGAAGCATGAAAAATGTCCTACGATCAATTTGATGATCGTTTCCCCATTTCCATGCAAAAGATCCCTTTTCGAGACGTTTAAACCAAATTACCAGACCATCTTTATCCCAGAAAAATACTTTCATATGATCTTTTCGGCGATTTAGAAAAATGAATAAGGATCCCGAAAGCAATTCTTCCGGGAAAAGTTCTTCGACAAGCGCGCTAAGCCCTTCAAAACTTTTACGCATATTCACAGGATGTTGACAAATGAAAAGGCGTGCGTTTCCCGGAATACTTAACATTTTTTTATAACCTCCAAGCATTTTTTTAGAATGGAAGGATTAAAATTTTCATTAAGATGGATGTTAAAACCATTGTATTCGAGGATAATTTCTGTAAGGGACTTACTATTTTCCTGGATTACTTCAGTAAAAGCGGAACGACTGAAAGCTGGTTTTGGAAATAATCTGTTTTGCCAATAATAAAACGTATGAACTGCGACTCCGTTTTGACGACACCATGAAGCCATAGAAAGCTTGCTTTGGCGTTGTTTAAGGATATTTCTTTCCATTGGTGTTTGAGTTCTTCAGAAAAAGGCTTTGCCATGTGTCCTCCTGTTTTTTCGCATGAAAATAACAGTAGGCTTCAAATATCAGAAGATGGCTAAATTAGACGCTTACAAAAAGCTGGATCTATGGGAACGACATTTTTTGGGAGACCTCGAGGCAACTAAAGAGGTTTTGATTTTATGTGGATTAGCCAAACGAAGCGATTTTGATTTTGAGCAAGAAGCATGGTTTCAGCCCGATTGAGCTGCTGTTGAAGACATTCTTGTTGCAAAGTTTTACAAGCATTGTTATTGTTTAAAATCAATAATGGAGGACATCATCATGGAGAAGATTGACGATTATCTACAGATCAATGAAGCCGCAGCTTATCTGGGCATTTCGCCCAGCACTTTGCGTAATTGGGAAAAGCAAGGAAAGCTTTCCACTCACCGCAACCCTATAAACAGCTATCGCCTTTATAAAAAAAAGGACCTTGAAAATCTTCTAAAGTCCATACGCAACTCAAGCACCTCTAAATAATCTACAAGGACTTTTTATGGATCTACTAGAATTTGAAGAGCTCTTGAATCTAATACAGAATAGCGATGAATCGGAAAGAGTTGAGGTCAAACGATCGGCGGAAAAAATTGGGGATAGCGCTTTAGAAACGATTGCTGCTTTTAGCAATGAGCCTGGCTTAGGCGGTGGTTATCTGGTTCTAGGACTTACCAAGAACGATTCTAACAAGACTCCTCGCTATAAAGTCACTGGGGTATCTGATCCTGATAAGCTCCAAAGCGAACTTGTCACTTTATGTCGTCAGAACTTTAATAAACCGATTCGCCCGGCGATAGATGTTCTCATTCATCCTCAAGGAGCTATTATTGTTGCGTATATTTCTGAAGCTGAGACTTATGAAAAACCTATTTTCATTAAAAGCCGAGGTATAGAAAAGGGAGCTTATCGAAGAATTGGACCTACAGATCAATTATGCACTCAAGAAGATCTTGATATGCTCTACCAGCTCAGATCTCAGAAAAAATTTGATAAAACAGTATTAGAGGAAGCATCTTGGAAAGATTTCGATCCGCAAGCCATAGCGGCTTATCGTGTGTATCGAAAGGAAGTTAATGCCAAGGCTAAAGAGCTTGTATGGAATGACCAAGAACTCATGATTGCCTTAAGAGCCGCCGTGGAGATCAAGAACGTGATTAAACCCACAGTGGCGGGGATTATCCTGTTCGGAACTGAAATGGCTTTGCGTCGATTGTTTCCAATCTCATCGAGAATCGATTATATCACTGTTGAAGGAAGAGAGTGGGTACCGCATCCTGAAAAACGTTATTCGCATTGTTATGAATTTGGCGAGGCTCTTGTTTTGGCAATTCCTCGTGTGATTGCCAATATTATTCGAGATATTCCTCAAGCCTTTTCGATGCAGCCAAACAACATCTTCCGTAAAGATATTCCTCTCATCCCCGATGTTGTTATTAGAGAAGCTTTGTGTAATTCCGTCATGCATCGTGACTATAGGGCAGGTCAAACGATTCAAATTATCCGATATGCAAATCGCATCGAATTTTTGAATCCCGGTTATTCGTTGAAACCTGAGGATCAACTTGGACTTCCTGGATCAATTACGCGTAACGATCAGATCGCTGAAGTGCTGCATGACTTACAAATTGCCGAGGTAAAGGGTACGGGGATTCGGACAATGCGTGAAGCAATGCGAAAGGCTAATCTATCAGTTCCCTTTTTTGAGTCCGATCGAGCAGCCAATAAATTCACACTGACATTACTGACACATCACTTTTTTGATGAAAAAGACATTGAATGGCTGAAAAATTTTAAGGAGTGTGACCTCACTGATGAAGAAGCTCGAACTCTCATTGTGGTCAGAGAAATGGGAGCAATCACTAATGCCGATTATCGAAACATTAACTGTGTAGAAACCTTAGCAGCCAGCGCAAGTTTAAGACGCCTGAGAGATTTGGGTCTTTTGGAGCAAAAAGGCCGAAGCAACGCAACCTATTATGTTCCTACAAGTAAATTATTAACTGGCAATACAAAGCCTAATCTTCAGAGTTCAAACCTACCAAGTTCTGGTCCAAACCTACCTAGTTTTAGCGCAAACCTACCTAGCTCTGGGCAAAACCTACCTAGTGCAGCTGGTCAGGTTGGGTTATTATCCAAAGACCTAAATGCACTATCTTCGGACTTCGCCTCAATCCCTGAAGATCTAAAACTTAAAATCGAAAACTTAAGAAAAAAATCAAATATTGAGGAAGTTAAATTTTTAATAAAAGAACTTTGCTCCTTACGTCCTTTTCGAATTCAAGAACTTTCCAATCTATTGCAACGGAATCCGAAATATATAAAAGAAGTTTATTTAAAAAGCATGATCGAATCAGGAACACTTGAATACCTATTTCCCCATCAATCAAGTCATCCCCAACAAGCGTATCGGACAAAGAAATAATGAAGGCTCTATTACTGGCTCGCGTCTCAAGCAAAGAACAAGAGGAAGGACAATCGATTCCAGCCCAGGAACGGCGTTTACGTGAGTACGCCGATAGGAAGGGGCTTGTTGTTGACCAAGTTTTTAAAATCACTGAGTCCTCCACTAAAAATACGCGTAAGGAATTTGAAAAAATTCTTGAGATCATTCGAAAATCCAAAGAAACCCTAGCTTTAGTGGCCGATACCATTGATCGCGTACAACGTAGCTTTAAAGAGTCTGTCGTTTTAGAAGAGCTTCGTAAAGAAGGAAAAGTCGAAATTCACTTTATGCGAGAAGGACTCGTGTTGAACCTCAGGTCTAATTCTTCAGATATTCTTCGATGGGATATGGGGGTCATGTTCGCCCGAAGTTATGTCCTCCAGCTTAGCGATAATGTTAAGCGTAGCAAAGAGCAGGCTGTGAAAAATGGCAGCTGGATAGGATTAGCTCCTTTAGGATATATCCACATTTTAGATGAAAAAGGTGAGAAGAATATTATTCCCGATCCTGAGAGAGCAGCTTTTATTGCCAAGTTATTCGAACTGTATGCCGCTGGAAACCATTCTCTCCTCAAGCTTAAGGAAGAGGCCGAACAAATGGGCTTACGAACCAAAAAGGGACAAAAGGTTGCCAAGTCTCAAATCGAGTCCATTATCAAGAATCCATTTTATTGCGGGATGATGCGAACAAAATACGGCTTAGCAGAGCATCATTATAAACCTATCATCTCTCCAGCACTCTATCAACAAGCACAGGATATTGCTGCTGGATACCATAAAAAACCCTGCAAGAGAATCTCAGAGCCCTTCATTCTTCGAGGTTTGATCTCCTGTGCACATTGTGGATGTACTGTCACCCCAGAAATCCACAAAAAGCGCTATATTTACTATAGCTGCACCAACGCCAAGGGAATTTGCAAAAAAGTTTATGTCCGCGAAGAACCTTTGGTTGAATCGCTATCTGAATACTTTGACCACATAGCCTTAAGTGAACGGCAAATTGCCGAAGTCATAAGCTATTTGAAGAAGATTCATGAATCGGAAAGTGCTTTCCATACGGACAGCCTAATAGCTCTGCGAAAGGAGCAAGACAAGATACAAAAACGAATTAATCAAATGTACGATGATAAACTGGATGGACTCATCGACGAGAAGATGTATCTCGATAAGGTTAAAGACTACAAGGCTCGCCAGGTTGAAATTGCCGAACAGATGGTTCGCCATGAGAAAGCGGACCAAAACTTCTACATCACAGCCAATATGGTCATGAATCTAGCCGCTCGCGCTAGGGAGATCTTCGAGAGTTCTGAAGTGGATGAAAAACGTCAATTTTTGAATTTTGTGTTTCAGAACTTAAAATTAGATGGCAAAAACCTCTCTATAGACACTTGTGAACCATTTACTACCCTAGTAGACTATAAGCAGTGTCCAAAAGGATGGGGCAAGCTGGACTTGAACCAGCGACCAGCGGGTTATGAGGGCGGTGGTCCGCCATACAACCCAATACCATCCAACCGCTATGGATAAGATGTTAAGGCATTTATGTCTAAAATGCTACTGGAATTTATTGGATTTTGATGGTGCAGTAGGCTAGTCGTTGCACCGCTAGTGCACCGCTAAATAAATTTATAGATTTTTTCACCACAAAGATTAGCTTCTTCTCTTATTTTTTCTTCGGAAAGATGTTTAAATTGATAGGAGTCGACAACGATTTCTCCATCAATAATAACGGTGTGTGGCTTAATATCCGGGGCATTATAGACAAGAGTGGAGTTAAAATTTCCATAAGTCACTGGAACAAAAGGATTGTCTTTAAGCGACCAGAGAAGTAAATCTGCGGGTTCACCTTTGGTGATTATTCCTTTTTGCTTTGTCCCAATGATTTCATGTCCATTTTGAGTCATCCATTTCATAACTGAATCTGCAGAAAGAGCTTTTTCATGACGTTGAAAAGCCATTTGAATAAGGGTGGCAAAATAAGCTTCATTTAAGATGTTGTTTGTATTGTTATTGCTGCAGGCATCAGTCCCCAAGCCTATAGTTACGTTCTTTTTTAACAGCTCTCTTATTGGAGCTACTCCAACTCCTGTTTTCGCATTAGTAACGGGGCAGTGAATGACGCTGACTCTGGCGTGCGCAATAAGATCAATTTCTTCTTCATCTATATTGACGGCATGGACTAGGTTCCAGCTGCTTGACAAAACTCCTAGTTTTGCTAAGAGGCGCACAGGAGAAGCTTCTCTTGATTTTATACAAGATTGAACTGCTTCTATCCCTTCGCTTATGTGAATGTTAACTTTTGTTTTAAACCGTATTGCTAAATCATTTAAAAGCATAAGAAGGTCGTTAGAAGCGCTTTCAACAGAGGCTGATCCTAGGTGGATGCGCACTTTGTCTGTTTGCTTTTTAAAAGCTTCGTTGAATTGTTCCTCGATTGAATTTAATATTGAAATCGAGGGCGGTAATCCATACCCTTCCCATTGATCATTGTAAAAACAAGTTACAGCTCCTTTTACTTTACATGTTTCAAAGGCTCTAATCACAGGATAGGGATTCGAGGCGACACTGTAGATGGTTGTAGCTCCTGATTTAACAGCGTCCATTAATACAAACAGCGCTTGAGCATATCGATCTTCATCAGTTTTTTTATACCCAGTATGCATACCATGAAGTAATTCGGTGATGCTGAGATCGTCGAGCATTCTTCTGTCTAAAAGCTGATTGGGATGAAGGTGACTGTTAACAAACCCAGGGGTAACATAGAACTCTGATTGCCTAAAGTCTATGCCTTCTTTTTTTACGATTAGGACATCTTTAATAACCTCTTCAGCAATAGAAATATTTGCTAGACAATATCCATGAATAGGGTCTTTTATGACCACATTTTCTAAGATCATAAGACCTCTAAATTTGTTAAATAACTAATAAACTATAGATGAGTTAATGGATAACATACAATTTATATAATTCTTCAAGCAGGAATTCGAAATAAGATGAAAATTTGGGCTTTGTTCATAGCTCTGGAAGAAAGTGAGCCACCAAATTACGAACTTAATTTGTTTTTAATTTCTACTGCGACTGCTTGTAATTCTCTTTCCGGTGTTGCCTCACGAGGACCAGGACGATAGAGGAATTTTCGCGGTTCATATTCTGTAATACCTTCATCGTCTTGCTTCCGTGGAACGATATGCAGGTGAAAATGGGGGACCGATTGGCTGGCGGCCTTTCCTTCGTTCCATGCATGATGGAATCCTTCCGCGCCAAAAAGTTCTTTTAATACTATTTTAATTTTTGTAGCGATCGCAAAAATTTCTTCTCTTTCATGCGTGGTAAGCTCTTCAAATGTTTGCACATGTCGAATTGGGCAGATTAAAACATGGCCGGGAGTGATCGGGATATTGGTGGGAAATGCCCAGACCAGATCGGTTTGAGCGATGATCCGCTCTTTAACTGCGGGTGATGTACAAAATACGCAATTTGTCATAGTTATTCCAATGAATATTTTAACCTTATTCACAGCCCTTATGGGAGTGAATTGAACACTTTCAATTAAATTTTAGGAGACAAAAACATGAGGTGAATGCCATAAGGTTGGTTTCTTAAATCAAACCCAACCACTACCTCATGAACATGCCATTATCTCAAGATTCCACAAAACTTACCAGTCAAAAATTATTTCGCTCTTCCGCTTTCAGTGCAACCAAGTGAATAGCTTACTCAGAGCTTATGCATCCTGAAAACAATATGAGCCAACGTAGAGCCTGTAAGCTCATCAGGGCTTCGAGAAGTACTTTTCAGAGTTGGATGCACTGTCCTGCTCCGACTCATTGTCACATCTTGAAAGAGCACGAATTTTTCAGTAGTCCAGAGGGTATACCATATGCCTGCACAGGATTGGTTTAGCTGCAGCACAAACAATCCGGTATGGTAGCAAGGAATTCGTGGAACCCAAGAGTTCTTAGAACTGTCTGAGCTAAATCTTTGGATCGCTTCATCAACAGGCGCTCTATACGAATGGGTAAGCAAGATTGAGACGACCATATTATAGTTTGGGCGCGATCAACGAAACAAATTGGCCAAAGGAATGGTAAGGAAGAAAATCAGAATTTGCCAAGACGAAAATTTTCATGAAGGCATCCCTTGTTTGGTGACGATAGAACCGGTCTCCAATTTCATACTTGTGGAAAAAATGACTGAAGACAGGAGTAAGGGTGAATTGAAAAAGTCTGTGGAAGATGGATTGTGTGGGCTGAATATGGAGGTTATATAGTTGAAAAATGACGAAGGAGCAGCCATTCTTGCTCATGTCAAGCAAGAGCTCAAGCAGAACATTCGCCTAATTTATTTCATGTCCAATAGGAGTTGAGCAAAGCAACTTCATTTGCTTTAAAATTACAAGAAAAAGAGTTTAAAAAAGCTTCAAAGATAGCTAAGGAAAGCTGAAGAAAGCGATTGCAAAACATAGAGAGAATAGTGTTCAGGCTCAACAGCCAAGGGTATGTATAACTTAAGACAGATGGGATTGGCGGACAGGACGAAACGACGGCAAGATGGTCACAGCGTGGCTTCGTAGTGGCCCACCTTACGAACAAGGCCAAAATTTGATTTCGTCAAATTTTCATCTCATTTCGAATTGCTGCTCAATTTTATGAGCACCTTGTATTAATTCAAATGAACTGATATTGTCTTAGACGTTCAGAGTTTTTAGTACATATTAAACATAAAAAAATACATATTAAACATAAAAAATTGAAAAATGACAGATGTAATTAAGTGCGACAGGTTTTTTAAGATTCCTTACATGATTTGGATTATTGGGATTAGCACCATGTTGGTTAATCTATCATCTATAATGGTATTCAGCCTGACTCCTATTTATTTAACTCAAGTCTTTGGTATGACTACTTTTCATTTAGGTATTCTTGAAGGAATTGTCGAGTTTATTTCATGGGGAATTCGTATCTTTGCTGGATTTATTAGTGATTATTTCAAAAAGCGAAAACCCCTTCTAGTTACTGCATACATCCTTACAATCTTTGCTCGTCCTGTGTTAGCCTTGGCTCCTAACATAGCATGGGTTTATTGTGCTAAAATTATCGACCGCATTTCTAACGGTCTTCAAGCAACACCTAGAGAAGCTTTAGTTGGAGACATTGCGCCTAAGGAAAAGAAGGGTGCTTGCTATGGTTTGCGCCAATCGCTAGGATTTGCTGGTTCAATACTTGGAGCTATAAGTGTTATGGTGTTGATGCCATACCTAAACAACAATTTTAGTTATGTGTTTTGGGTTACAGCCATTCCCTCAGTTTTAGCATTACTTGCATTGATATTTTTTGTTAAAGATATCGTCTCTACAAATCCTAAACAAGCTAAGAGTCAGCCAAAACCGATACCTATTTTGTTAAAGGAAATTACGTCCCTAGATCCGGCATTTTGGCTCCTCTTATTCGTAGCTGGGATTTTTATGATGTCCAATTATAGCGGCGCTTATCGAATTCTCCAAGCTAACAATGTGGGTATCCCTTTAGAGTCTGTTTCAATTGTTATGTTGGTACAAAATATAGGCGCTTTAGCTGGTTTTCCTATGGGAAGACTTTCTGATAAATATGATAGAAAAATTTTATTGTCAATAGGGTTTGCTATTACTATTTTGTCGAATTTATGTTTTGGCATGATTAATTCTGTTCTAGGAGTTATTTTAGGGGCAACATTATGGGGAGTTCAGATGGGAGTAACCCAAAGTATATTTCAAGCAATGATTGCAGACATAGTTCATCCCGATCTTCGAGGAACTAGTTTTGGAATTTATTATCTAGTTACCGCTTGTACTTTATTTGTGGCTAATACAGTCATGGGATTTGTTTTTGAATCATATGGTTATACAATGGCATTTATGTTTAGTGCTGCAATGGCTTTCATCGGCCTGTTGTCGATAGGGATATTGGGAAAGCCGTCAAAAAAACAGCTCGTTGTTGAATAGACCTAAAATAATATTAAGGAATTTTAGAAAAAAATGATGAATTTAAAAAAACAAATAAAGTTAGGGTTATTAGGTACAACTGGTGTTGGGAAAGATAGTTGTGTTCAGATAATTAAGAATCAATTTCCTGATCTATCTATATCGTTGGTTCGATTAGCTGATCCTTTATACCAAGCACAAGATGCAATCTATAAAATTTGTAAAAAAGCAAAAGATTTTCATGGTCAAGATGGAGAACTTCTTAATTTTCTTGGCTCACATATGCGTAAAATTAACCCAGAAGTCTTAAAAGAATCATTTCTGGATGGGTTGCTAAACTGCGATCCCAATGTTAATTGTATTATATGCTCAGATGTTAGACCGATTGATGTTCCGTTTGTTCGGGATGCCGGATTTGTCATTATACATATCGATGCAGATCCCAAAATTACTCTAGAAAGACGTAAAATGAGAGGTGATGTCTCATTAGGTAAAACGAATCATGAAACGGAAAAAGGAATATGTCCATCATTTTATGATCATCAGCTGATTAATAACGGAAGTCTAGAAGAATTTCAAGAGAATGTTAAAAACATTATCTCTGGTTTTATATTATGATAATTACTGGAAAAGAAATAAAAAAACAGGTGGAAAAAGGGCGTATCCATATTTCACCTTTTATTGAAGAACATATTAATCCAAATAGTTATAATTACCGTTTACATGAAGATTTATTAGAAATCCTCGACCTTCCTATTGATCCTAAAGTAGAACCAAATTTTCGTAAAATTAAAATTGGGGAAGAGGGATATGTTCTTCAACCTGGAAAATTGTATCTTGGAAGCACTGTTGAAAAGATTGGAAGTGATCATTATGTGACAAGTCTTATTGGGCGTTCGTCTGTGGGTCGGATGGGTCTTTTTCTGCAAATTACGGCAGACTTAGGACATCTCGGAGCTAAGCATCGATGGACTTTAGAGCTTAAAGTTGTACAGCCTTTAATTGTTTATCCTCAAATGAAGATAGGGCAGGTGAGCTTCTGGACTGTGGAAGGGGCTCCTAATAATTTATATAACGGCAAATATGCTAAGTATTCAGAAGCTCATTGCAGCGAGCTTCGTCAAGAATTTAGCTAATTAAAGGTGATCATATGATACTTAGTGGATCAAAAATTAAAGAAATGGTTCAAAATAATAAAATCGTTATCGATCCGTTTAATTTAGATCAGATTAACCCTAATTCTTATAATTTTAGATTGGGAAATACCCTCCGTGTTTATGATGATAAAGTCATAGACCCCAAAAAAGATAATACCACTCGCATTATTGAAATCCCTGCTTCTGGGCATGTGATGGAACCATCAGTTTTATATTTAGGACATACCCAAGAAGTGATGGGAAGTGACCATTTTGTTCCAATAATCCGAGGACGTTCTTCTATTGGTCGACTAGGTATCTTTGTGCATATTACAGCAGATCTTATCGATATTGGTTCTATCAATCAATGGACGTTACAGATGCATTGCGTACAGCCTGTGAGGATTTATCCTGGGATTCTGATCGGACAGGTAACTTTCTGGAAAGTCGAGGGTGAAATTGTATTATACAATGGCAAATATCAGGGTAGTCGTGGTCCAACAGCTTCACAAATCCACCTTGATTTTAAAAGCGATGATCTTGCTTGTACAACATCAATAGCAATTCCCGCTGAACATCCTACTGAAAATATATTCTCAGGGCACTCAGGAAGCTCTACTAGAAAGGTGGAGCAAAGTAGATCTAAATCGCTGGGATCATTATCAAACTTTACGAATCAGCCCAGCATCTCTTCTCAGGAAAAATCTCCAGTGGGAATTACTGCAACATCAGTTATTTATTGATTAAAATCTTGCTCTAAAATATTGATGAGGGAGAGAACATTCTCGGTAGATCTTATCCGGGAATCTTTATTTTTTCCTATAAAGAGCGTATTTAAACCTAAATTCTCTGCCCCTTCAATATCGACTTTTAGGTTATCGCCGAGCATTAAAGCTTCTTTGCTTTGCGTTCCCGTTCTATCTAAAGCAATTTGGAAAATTAAAGGGTTCGGCTTGCGGTATAAAACGGTAGGGTCCCCGGAAATTAAAATGTAGTCAAAAAAATTACCAATGCCCAGAGCTTCAATAGCGGCATTCTGCATATCCATAGGACCATTTGAGATGAGAACTAACTTATAACGCTCTGCTAATGTCTTTATCATATCTTTAACGCCAAGAATGGGGGCAATATGGTTTGCATACGTTTGACAAAATAGAGTTGCTATCTCCAAATAATTTGCGGGCAGGGGGATGTTTAATTCAGAACATATTTTTTGGAGAGCAGTCCCGGCTGTTAATTGTCCTTCCTTGCTCAAAAGCTTATTCCAATGATCTAGGATCAGGTCATATGAGAAAGAGTCGCGGGGAAAAATAGGAGAACAACAATCGATAAATATCTCCTTAAAATCACCTTGAAAGCGACAAAGGGTCCCATCTAGATCAAAAAAAATCGCTTTTAGCATTATTAGTTCTCTATTGTGTTTACAGAGAGTTGTATTCTCTGGAAAGCTCTATTTTTTATCAATTTTTATTTCAGACATCCACACATATTCAAAGGATGAATATATAGCATCTGCTATGTTGAGCGCAAGCTTTTAGCTAAAGGAGACTGAATAAGATCCTTTCGGAATCTCGTGGCCATGATCACGCCTACCGTTATTAGGAAGAATTAAGATATGGTCGGCGTCGATTGTTGAAGTATCGAAATCACAGGGATTATCACATATGACAAGTGCAAATTTATTCTTTAGGTTTATATTCATGACCTTTTCTAATCTCTCTATACGAATTCTATTTGAACTTTTCATTTAGAGCCTCTCTCTTCGATCGCTTTCAGCCTCTTCTCAAAATCGTAAATTTCTAGTGCTTTAGAGTGGATATCAATTATTTTTGATAATGTTTCACCTTCGGAGGGTGAAATTTCACCTTGCCCTACAGCCGTACTAATGCAGTTGATGGCTTGCAGAATATCCGAGGCGGTTTTGATTTCAGGGATATCGATTGCAATCGGAGAATCCTTTTTTGGTGGCAAGATTCGGTCAAGGATCATTTTCACAGCCTGCATATTACCAGCTTTGGCTTCCACAATTACGCGATTACAAATTTCTTCAAGATCTCTTTCAAGAAGAAGCTGCGCTAACATCGTAGACTTATTCCTTCTCCCTTTTGGTCGGCCATTAGGATTTCCCGAATGCCCTTTTGGGAATTGAGTCTTTCCCTGTTTTTTCCCTGTATTATCAGGCATATTCTGATCCTCATTCTATCAAATTTAAACGACTTCAGCCATTTTATGCTTAAAGATGAAGGTCATAAAAACCGCAAAAAGTCTTTTTACGGTTTTTAAGCCATGCCTTCCTTACCTTTTCAAAATGTTTGGATGAATAATCCAGTCTTCTTTTGGTCTTCCGTTTCCCACTCCTCTACGATCCATAACGGCCCAGCCAAATTCTTGAAGAAGCAGAAGAGCATTTTTTACCAGTGGACTATTGCGCAATCCGCCAAGATTTCTCCCGTGAATGTCGGCAGCTTTGAATCGAGTGGTTAATTTTCCTTGTTGAATCAAATCAAGAATCTTTCTGGCAGCTGCAAGCTCCATGCTTTCAACACTTTCATAGCATCGCTGAGCGTGCAGGGTATAGTATTCCGTCAGCTGTAATGCCGAAGAAAATGTTTCTAATGAGATCTCTTGAGATTGCCTATCTTCTAAAACCTCTTTTAGACAATGTAAAATAATGCAAAGTGATCCAATCAGCTTTGGAAGTTTTCCGATGTGACTTTCCCAGTAACTGAGAAATTCACCTCGTCGGCAAGAATTTTCATTTTTAACAAGCCATGAATCGAATTCAGTTTGAGCCTCTAATGAAAAGTTAACGATGCGATGCCCTAAGCGAGTCTGTTCATCAAGTTTAAGAAACAACTCTTTCACAATTTGCTCTAGATTTTCAGCAATTGACTCATTGCATAGCTCAAAGGGTTGGTTAAAGTTGGGATAGCAAACCATTTGTAAACGCTGCATCAAACCATCACTACCAACGCCTTCCGATGTAGCTTGACTTAAGTAATGAGAAAGGCCTGTGGGAGGAATACAGCCAACCCAAGTAAGGGTTAGAGGGATTTTTAAACTTGATCCTCTGGCTATTCTGTCTTCATTGTAATAGTGAAGCCCTGGCCAGCACTGTAACATAAAACTCCGATCACCTTCATTGCCAACTTTATCAAATTTATCAAGTTGGCCTTTGAATTCATCACTTCGTAGAATAATACCGTTAGGGTTTTGAGCGAATAGCTCCCGTAGTTTGGCTGTGGTACAGTCATCCGTAAGATAGCGACGCAAAAGAGGCCCTTCTTCACTCTTATTTTTTGTATCGATTTTAGCTTCAGACTTGTATGCGCCATATTGTGATTTATATTCTCTCTGTGCCCTATCCTCAAGTGGCCCAATAATGCAATTACATAACTCTCGCAGTGTTGGACTTTTCTTACTTGAAGGGCGGCCGACCAACATTGCCCATACATTTGCTGATTCCATCCACTTTTGAGCTGGACGCATCCTAAGTTGGACGCTTCGTCCTATGACGCCTCCAGAAAGAGCCAGTAGAATTGTTCCTGGAAAATCTACAGGAATAGATTTTTGACGTGCTAAAATAGAAACATACTGTTGAAGGCTTGAATCTAAAGCTTGCAAGGGAAAATCGGGAACATGTTTCAAATGCTGTTCAAGAGGTTTTGGATCTTCATCAAAGAAAGTAAAGTCGGGCTTAAACCCAATTTCTGAACAATCTTCGAGTGGGATCATTGTTTCACGAATGCGCACAAGTAGAGAGGCGGAAACAGGCTCAATTAAGGATTGAATAATGTCTTCAAATCCATTCCATGGTTGCCCATATAAGGGAGTCTTTATCAACCAATCAATGAGATCATCACCTTTTTCATCTGTGGCAAGATTGCATACAAAAACTTCAGCATCTTCACGTAAACGTTTAACTTCCTTAGTAATATTTAAAGCATATTCTATTCCTGCGGGATCATTGTCTCTCAGAATGACAAAACGCTTGAAATATCTTAACGGTGTAAAATCACTTTTGCTTACATTTCCAGCACCTAAAATTGTGGAAACGGCTGGCCAGTTAAGCTGATGAAGAACTTTAGCACATTTTTCACCTTCACAAATTAAGACCCCATCATTCGGAAATTTATTATGAAGACTATTGAGGCCATAAAGAGGATAAGGTAGGGCTGGTACTCCTAATTTCCATCCATGACCGTCATTGAAAAATTGCCTATAAGTCTTCTCATTCTTATAATTGTGATAGCGTGCAATAGCGATAGTCTCTCTGCCGTGTTCTGTGCATACCCAATGTGCCACATAATTCGGATGAGCTTCGCTGATCAATTTGAATAGGGGGTCAGTAGTCATAGACCCCCCATTCTTTTCTTAGTTTGCTCAGAGCTTCTTTAAAAGTTAGGTCATATTTATTTTGAGTGAAGGAAATGATGTCACCGCCTTTTTTCCCACATGAAAAGCATGTGTAAGCTCCTGTTTCAATATCGAAATAAAACGATCCTGTATTCCGATCATTGTGAAAAGGGCAAAGACCAGCTTCTACCCATTTGCCTGATCGCTTAAATCTTGACTGACTCTGTTCCCTTAAATAAAATTCATAGGGTTGAATTGATCTTTTAAGGTGATCAAGAGAGTAAAAAGATGAGAAGGCCTTCATTACTGACCTCCTTGAGATTCAATCCATGTTTCGAAAAGATCTTTGCGCAAAAAAAGACGTTTTCCAATCTTTCGAACAGCTGCTTCAAGGCCATTTCGATGTCTCTGAATCAAATAGTGCCGTATCTGACCAAGAGTAAAAGGATATTGTTTGCTATCAGCAATTTGCTGAATGCTTAGATACTCAAAGTTCGTCATTAGTCCCTCCTAAAGTGGAATGTTGTTGATAAAAGCGTAAGCTTAATCAATTCCGCTGGAAGTTGTCATGACACTACAAATGACAGTTTTAACTATTGATTATCAGTATGATATGAATTATGGCTAAAGCGCTCTCCAATTGTCTCATGTGGAAGGCTCATAAATGTTAAAAAAGAGATCTTACCTTTATTACGGGTTTCTGGAATTTTTTCTACAATCATATCTAACGATCTAATTAGGCTTCTTAAGGGTTTATGAAGGATGGTTTGTGAAGGTTTTTCTAAAGAAATGCTTAATGCAGAAAGATATTCAAAAAGAAAATTTGAAATGAATGTATTTGCCTCACCATACAATGTTGGTAAGGCATAAGAACCATGAGGATTATTGTCATAGATGTCATCGCTATCTTGTTGTCTAGAAAAACTAGTCCAGGTGGTCTTATAAATCATTTTCCAATTGGTTGGAAGCCGTCTTCGCGCAGAAGTTAAACACATCCAGCATAAAGCGAGAGCTTCAGCGGCACAATGTTGAGTATTTGAACGCCCTTCAATCACATTTTTCACCAGGGCTTGAAGAATTTTGGCAGTTAACAAAATATCAATGGGGCAAACGGATTCCCTGTCATTTTTAACAATATATCCGTTGAACATTTTCATGCCTTCAGGGAACAGCGTTTCAATAAATCCAATTTGATTTTTGGGAAGATTGCTCCTTAAATGTTCTGTAAAGCTTTTTAGAGAACGCAACTCTAGTTCTTTAGCTGATTTTTGCTTATGGATTTTTACATAAATACCTTGAAGATAAGATTCCAATGTATCCGCTTCATTAGGTGGTTGAATGATATATGAGAAGACTTCATGAAAATAGCTATCTTCGTGTAGCCATGTATCGTAGTAGATCTTAGCTTTTTGCTTAACGGCTGTGATTTGAGGAATAGGTTTTTTATATTCGTTTCCCATCAAGAAATAATATTCAGGATCGGCAAATATCCAACAATAGGCTTCTTCATGCAGCCATGAGTCATTATCTTTAGCCTTATTTTCTAAAAGTTTCCAAGCTTCAGATTTCTCAGCTATCTTAGATTTAAATTCTATAAGCACTTTTTTTGCAGGGCCGAGAAGATCAGTCATTCTTGCCTCCTAAGATTTTCTGCGACACAGTTAGGCTAAGATGACGCGTGGTTTCAACATCAAGATGGGTATAGCGTTCCAGCATCTGCAAAGTTTTATGACCTAAGGCAGTTTTCAATTGAAGATTGCTTGCTCCTGATCGCGCTGCAAGTGTGGCAAAATGATGTCGAATACTATGAAACACAAAACCTTCAATGCCTGCCTGTTTCAGAGCTTCATTCCAGGGTTTATTAATATCGATCTTCCCAAAGGGTGTCTTACTGGCAAATATGAGAGGTTTGGAAGGATTTCGACTTTGAAAGAGAAGATTTAGTTCATAAAGTGCGGCTTCAACAAGAGGAACGCTGCGAGGCGAACCATTCTTGGTTTCTTTCAAGTGTGCCAAGTGATTGTTAAAATCGATTTGATTCCAGGTGAGATTTAAAATTTCTCCCTGCCTCATACCTGTTGTAAAAGCCAATAATACAATACAGTACAAGTATTGACAGCGACTTTGACGACAGGCTTCAAGAAGCTTTTGAACTTCATCTTCGGTTAAAATACGATCTCTTCCTGGAGCTTCTTTCAACTTAATGAGATCGAAGCAAGGATTGTCATCGATCCAACGCAATTGTCGACAAGCATAAGTTAATGCAGCGGATAGTGAAGCAATATATCGATTAACAGTTGCAGAAGTTCGCTTAGTGTTTCTATGGGTCGGCGTGTCTACTAAAAATTGTCGTTCTTTTCCTAAATGCTCTGGTGTGAGGTGGACAAGAGCATATTTACCTAAGCGCTCTCGCCAATACTCTAAATGGCGGGTTGTATCTCTAGCAGAGCGGTGATGTTCTAATGCTCCGCTTTGCATAAAGTGATCCATTAATTCAGAAAATGTTCGCTGGACTTTATGCCTCTCAAACTTAAATTGACCCGATCTGATTTGTTGCTCAACTGAAGTCGCCCAGTCTTCTGCTTCTTGCTTTCGTTCAAATTGTTTGCAGACAATGGGATAGCCAGTGGCGCGAATGACAGCGCGCCAGCCGCAAGTTTTTCCCTCTTTATTTTTACGCTTATAGATAGATGCCATACTCAAACCTTTGGTTTTTGGGTTCGAGCGGCTGATGGTGTTAGTTAAAATTGTTTTTCACTGCACCGCTTTTGCACCGAACGTCGCAAAAGTAACTTGATACAAGATATTACTTCAAGCTGAATATTGCTGAAATGCACTTGTAAGTGCTGGCAAAAAAGTGGGGCAAGTAGGACTTGAACCTACGACCAGCGGGTTATGAGTCCGTGCGTAATCCACTAATTACAATCATTAGCGACAGCTAACAACAATCAGGATAGCAGTCAGAAAGATTTCATTCTATCGCTTTCGTTTGCCATCAGTTGCCTTTTTTTGCGGGCGAGTGGTCCATCCATGGTCCTTTATGAATAATATATTGAAAGTCAAACGCTGATGGTATATAGTTGGTCCAATTAATAATAGGAAACGCCTTATAGGTAGATGGAACGAGCACATGTTAATTAAAAATATTATTAAAGATATATTTGGAAGTGCTTGCAAGCACATCAACAATAAAAAACTTGATGAACCTGAATTTGAGTTATGTAAAAATACTATTCAAATCACGCTCACTTATTTGGGTAGAAAAAGAAAGCAAGCATAAAAGAAAGGAAAATTAATGGAAATTTTGCTTACAGAATGGGGTAGAGCGTTTGCTCTCTTTGTTTTTTTTGGTGCTACTTTCATTTTCTCTTTTCTCGCAAGAATGACCATCTTCAAAGAGCTTGACTACTATGAAATAAAATACACCCAAAAAACAAAGAAAAGAACTCTATGGTTAATATATTTCAATCTACTCGCTGTCTCACTTTGGCTACATATCTTACAACGGCTGCTTTCACGGCTGTAACTATTGCGCCACCTCCCTTAATGGCTGCAAATGGAGGCGGTCTTAATCTCAATGACATCAATTTTGGTATCAAAATCGAGAAGATTTATGAGAAGGTAAAGCGCGCGATTGATAAAAGTGAAACCAATAAGATTGTCGGCTATATGTTTGACTTCAAGAGTGAGGTTGAGCAATACACGGGCAAGAAAATTGACATTAATCATCAGATTGACCAAGCACAAAAAGAAGCTCGTGCTAAAGGCCAGAAAGTAGACGATAAGTATGTAAAGGCGATAAAGAAAGAATTCGGAAAGCATGACAAAAAACACAAGCATCGCGCTGTGTGGTTTGCTCAATGTGCAGAGCTGGATATTCCTTACTCCACGTTCGAAGCTGATGCCCATTTTGAAATGAATTACCTCATGGCAAAATCTTCTCATAAAGGGAAGGATAAAGAAGAGGTTCAAGTTGAAGATGTCCCCGTTAAAATTATGGTGGGCGTGACAATCAGCTTGTGTGGTCTATTCCTATGGTTCGTTCCTCTTCCAGGATGTCAAACCGCAGGGACATGGTTGATTAACACAGGGATTGGTGTGTTAGGTTCTGATGCCCTTGACAAGTGGGATGCTTACAATAAAGAACAACATAAGAAAGACAAATAAAATAGTCGGTTTGACCGTCTTTATGACCTACTATTACAGTCAATTACCATCAATAAAACATTATCTGCACGCATGCAAGCTGGATTTGAATCGGAGGATACATGAAAACAACTACAAATGAGTTAGGACAGCAAATAGGGGTAACTTCTCAAAAACTCATGGCACAGCCAGCTTGAATCCTCCGCTTCGCTCCGGTCTCAAGCTGGCTGTGCCATGAGTTTTGAAAATAAAAATAAAAATTCACCTGTAATTAACATTTTATTTTGATATAATTCCTTTCTAAGAATATCTTGTCTGGCATGCAAGATATCACACCAGATCAGAAAGACCTTCTTATTGCAGAATTACAAGCCTCCAATAAAGAACTCACCGAACGATGCGAGTTCCTTGCACGTCTCGTTTTGGATCTCCAAGAAACTGTCGTAAAACTCAAGGAAGAAATAGACCGCTTAAAGGGTCAAAAATCTCGCCCTAAAATTCCTCCTTCAACTTTACAGAACAATGACAAAGGCAAAGGCCCGGGCAATAAAGGAACTAAAAATCGTACATCCGTCGCTCCAAGTCGCTTCATAAAAGAGTTAATCGTTTGACGCAAGGGAAGAAGGCTTGCCATATCATCTTTGATTCTACAGGACTTAAAGTACACGGAGAAGGCGAATGGAAAGTGAAAGTCCACGGAAAGAGTAAACGTAGAACATGGAGAAAATTCCATATAGGAATAGACGCAGAAACACAAGATATCATCTGTTGTGAGCTGACGGGCAATAATAAAGGAGATGCTGAAATGGCAGAACGGATGCTAGGAGAATTACCTTGCAGGGTGAAATCTGCCAGGGGTGACGGGGCTTATGATGCGAGCCGATTTCGCAAGAAGGTCTATGATAAAGGGGGCATTTGTATTGTGCCACCACCAAGAGATGCGGTGTATAAGGGTACAGCAAAAGAGGGATGGGAAAAGGAAAGAGATGACGCCATTGCAGCAATTCATGGATTTGGTGGGGATGACATAGGAAGACGGCTTTGGAAAAAATGTTCAGGTTATTATGAGAGATCGTTATCCGAGACAGCGATGTTTAGGATCAAGAGAATGTTTGGAGGCAGATTAAAAGCTCGTTCAATAGGAGCTCAAAAGACAGAAGTAATTTGTAAATGTATGATAATTAACAAGATGAATAAATTGGGGATGCCGAGATTTGAATGGGTATTCGAAGCAGCTTAATGGCTGGTAGAATGGGCGAGTTAGCATTTTAGCGGGTGTTTTTTTCTTCTATGCTGTGAGGGCTATTGTGCAACAAGGCCTTTTACTATTGTAATCTCATTAAAGCAACATTAATAATTGCATTTGCATTTTAAATTTTAATTAATCGAATTGTCTGATTTAAAAATTAACAAACTATTGTTTTAATTCCGGAATCATCACTTCCAAAAGCTCATAAGTATCATGTATCGACGTAATTGAGCCTGTATGCGCTAAAATTTCAAGACCCAGCGAAAAAACAAAAAACGTTAATACAATCACTAACACGCATTTTCCACCAGGCAACTGAATATTTTGCATATAACCTAAATGGTAGCGTCCAATCCAAACCATTAAAACTGGGATAATGCCATTTAAGATAGAATCTCCAAATCCTCCAGATGTGTCAAGCGCAAGCAGAAAAATTCTCTCAAACTGAGTTGCACAGATCAACGTTGGCACAACGATAAGCAATCCTAAAACTACCTGCCCAAACCCTTGCTTTTTAATTTTCAATCCATCGGCCAGAAAATCAAATAAACCTAAAGCTATTCCCAAAAAAGAGGTCACGATAGCAAAGAAAGCAAAATATTCTGCGACATAAGCAATCCATCTCCCTTCTACATGCTCATGCAAAAACTGTGTGGCTGGTTCTCCTCTAGCAAGTGCTTCGGCAAGCCCATTCGAGCCTTCCACAGGAACAATACCTAGAATCAATGCCTGCCAGATCGCATAAATCAAAAATGCCACAAGAGTTCCGCCAATAATCGCTATTCTTAAACCTTTGATATGTCTCTTTAAATAGGGCGTCAAACTTGGCACCATCGTTTGAAAACTAAAAGACGTAAGAAGTAGAGGAAGAGCCAACAAAACGGTCGACCACCTTTTTTTCAAAAGCAGCTCTGGTTTAATTTCATCAATGCCCATACTAACGAGACATAAATAGGCGACGATCATCCCGATAAACAAAATAGAATTCACCCGTCCCACTATCTTGCTTCCCATGTAAATAACAATGCCGAAACAAAAAATAAATAGAATGCTTCCTATCTCTTTGGCGACAGGGATGTGCATATAATAGTGTAAAGCCGAAGATAGTTGGATGCCTCCTCCAGCCGTATAAGCAATGAGCGAGGCATAGCAAATAAAAAGATACAAGAGCCAGGCAACGATTTTGCCTCCCCAGCCTAATAGTCGGGAGGTCATGGTGATCATGTGCACTCCCTCTTCCATCCACAGGCTTGCTTCAAGCAATAATAAAGCTGTTGCCGTCATCGCAGCCCAGCAAATCGCCATCACGGCTAGAGAGGGCAGAAATCCGCTAATCCCCGTGGCGATGGGGAGTGCAAGCATTCCTCCGCCAATACAAGTGCCTCCAACAAGGAATAAGGCGGAAATGATTCTGCCTGTTTTTATCTGTTCTGGTTGTTCCACTTTTTATGTTTCCTCATCGTTAAACAGACACATGATTTCATTTTGTTCTCCACCGGTCACTTGAATCTTACCGCTTGGATGGATAAAGATATCATATTCAAGCCTTATCCCAAAGTGTCCAGGTAAATAAATACCGGGTTCAATGGAAAAACATGTGCTTGGCAGCAATAAACGGTCATCGTGGGTTTCATAGTTATCAATATGCGCTCCATTTCCATGGTCTTTACTATCAATATTGTGTCCGGTTCGATGAATAAAATAATCTCCGCATCCTGCTGACGCAATCACATCCCTGCAAACTTGATCGACTTCCCATCCTCGCACGGCCTGATCCTGTGAAAACCGTTCGATGATAAAATCTGTGGCTGTTTTCTGTGCTAAACGCACGATTTCAAACACTTGCCTCTGTTCAGAAGTGGGTTTAGAGGCGGCGACAGCGACTCGGGTAATATCAGCATACACGCCATTCCAGACTTTCTTTTTGCACCACAAATCGATGAGAATGAAATCACTTCGTCGGATGACTGCGGAATCTTTAGCTGATGGGACATAGTGGGGATTGGCGGAGTTCGCATTAATAGCACAAATAGGTAAATCGTCGGCGATGCAATCGTATTTTGCAAACTGCCCTAACATGAATTGCTGCACATCAAATTCAGTCAGCGTCTGATTTTCTAGAAGGGTCTTGCTAATCAAATTCCACACCTCAGAGGCAATTAATGATAAAACATCGGCGGCTTCGAGGTGATGCTTAAACTTGCCTTCATCCCATATACCGCTAAACTGTTGTAAAAGACTGGCAGAGCTAATGACCTTTACACCAAAATCCCTTACCATCTCCACTGTTCCGGCATCAACTTTGGAAATATAAGGGAGAGCATTGCGCGGCGAATACTCCATCGCTACTACAGAGCAATCTTGCAAAACAGTTTGAATAGCTTTTTCCAACTCCTGCCAGGTTCGATAAAGCACCTTTTTGCCTGGAAGGTGATCGAGTACCCCGCTCTCTATACCATGCACGATTTTAACAGGTAATCCTTTGCACGGAATCCAATAAAAAAAGCGGCGCGTCAATAGTGCATTAGAAGAAATGTTTAAAAAATCGCAAGCAAGCTCATTGCTGCGGCGAAAATCATATAGCAACCACCCATCGCAGTGCTCTCCACTTAAAGTTCGTTGCGCTTTTTCTATTATATGTTCAAAATTTATCATTGTTATTCACCTTTGATCTTTATAACTTAAAACAATAAAAATAATTTATTAATTTTTATTATTTTTATTACTTTTATTACTTATTTTCTTTTTTATAAACCATAAAAAGATTAGTTTGGGTGTTAAGGGGATGTTACCCCCTAAAAATAGCGAGGTGTATCATGAATAATTTTTCAAGACCAGAAGTTTTAGATGATGCTCATGATCATCAAACAACTTTACCTCGAGAAAATCAACCCGAACAAAAAGGCAAAACACAATCTATTGCAAAAGGCCAACCTTATACTGTTGCGTTAGTGCCCGTCAATTCCATTCTTACTGCTAATTCGGAGCAGATATCCCTTAATGTATTTTCGACGACGCAGCAATCGACCGACGCAAGCATTCCTACTTTTGTCATTTACACTCCCATGACCAAAAAAAATGGGTCTCCCCGATTCACCGGTTCAGATCATTTTATAAAAAAATTTAATAATCATCGTGGAAACGATAAACTTTTTCTAAAAGCATCAAAAATGATAAAAGCCAACCGTATTTTGGGTGGGTTAGAAAGTCCTCCGCCGGGAAAACAAGTTTTGATCGATATCCCTTCAGCCAGGAAAAACTTTGCACTCCTTGCGACCTTAGACAATTTAGAGCTAAAGATGGCTGCTATGGATAATCTGCTTCTTTTATTGGAAAACGATGATCTAAAATGTAATTCGGCCTTTGACCTGGTTTCGCTGGCTATCGACATTATGAATCAAATGGACCGCGAACTTATCCAAACTCAGCTCATTGATATTCAGATTAAAATTTGCAAAATCTATGGAGCAATAACCGAACTGATCATCCGTCATTATGGAAAAAAACATGTTGGCGGCATTACAAAAGAATTAAAAACACAATTAATTAACACAGCCCGTACACTGAAGGATCTTAACCGCCAAGGAAATCCCCTTTTATATTTTACAGTCGAATTTGCATTAGAAGGTGTCAAAAGGCTTAGAGATGATCGAAAAGAATTGTTCGAGTTGTTTGAAAAGATCTACTGCGGTTTTCTTGTAGCCACATCAGCAACAGCTTTTTATGGAGATGTAGATGCCCTTTCCTCCAATTTGCACAACGCGTTCAGCAATTTAAATTTGAACCTTAAAAGTGCCTGGTACGATGCGGCGCTTTTGTTTAATGGACTAGCCAAAGAAGCTTTTAATGATCCTGTAAAATTAGTCCTTTTGCAAGCCTATGTTTGCAATTTATATTCCGATGTAGACTGGAAATTTCTTTATAATACCATTTTAAAATATGCGGAAATAACTATTAAAAGTACGGATATGAGAGTGCGGAAATATATCTTTGAAGGGCATCCACAAAACACTAAAAAGTTTCCTGGACTTATTCAATTTGTAGATATAAGCACGTTTTGGCGTAAACCGGACTTCAAACCCATCGTGCACTTTGAGAGGCCGCAAATTAAAGACTTTAACATAATATTAAGAGAATTATGCGTACAAAAATTAATTGAAATTGCTCAAAAATCGCCGGAAAAAAGGCATCGTAAACGGGCCAAACAGGTGCTCATTGATCGTTCTAAGCTCGAACAGGTTAAAACTATAAAAAGTATCATTATCGATTTTATACCCTACGATCAAAAAAAAATAAAATCTTGGCTAAATGAAACCCAAGAATATGCTATGATTTCTAATAATGGGAATGCACCGGATGCTCCAACGGACAATCAATCTGCAGAAACTCCACAAAACTCTTTGCAAATAGAACCGGTGCAAAAAGCTGTATCAAAAATACTCGCATTGCGAGACGAGTTGGAACATCGCAAAACTTTTTAATTGGATCTATGATGAGTGAGCTGTCGCCGCTTTTGAAAATCCAAAATCTATCCTTCTCGTATGGGAACCTGTCGGTCATCAAAGAAATTAACCTCGACATTTATCCGAACGAGGTGACAGCCCTCATTGGATCATCCGGATCAGGTAAAAGTACTTTTTTTAAACTCATTGCAGGCATCCTCCAGCCTTCTAGAGGGAGCATATCCGTGCATAATGGGCTTCCTTCCGCACATACAACTGCTTATATGATGCAGGAAGATCTTTTACTACCTTGGAGGACTGTTTTAGAAAATATCATGCTGCCTCTGGAACTAGGAAATAACTCCTCTTCCCGTCAAGAAATTATCCCTCAAGCGCATGCTTTAATCCACGAATTAGCCCTGACGGGTTATAGCCATTTTTATCCGGATGAAATTTCTGGAGGGATGCGACAAAGGGTATCATTAGCTCGAGCGCTCATCCAAAAACGGCCTTTGCTGCTTTTGGATGAACCTTTTGGTTCATTGGATGTGACTTTGAGGGAACACATGTATTCCCTTCTTAGAACTCTTCGTTTAAAATATCATACGGCTCAGTTGTTGGTAACGCATGACTTCAGAGATGCCATTTCATTGGCCGATAGGATATTGCTCCTTTCTCAAGGATCGATTTGCAAGGAATGGACGATTTCCCCGCAAAGTCGTTTTGACTTCAATGCCTTGGGTTCACTCCAAGAAGAGATGAAAGAGGCCCTACGGAAAGAGATGCATGAAGATCCTTTTTATGTTTCAAAACTCTGATGGTTTTTTTTTCTATCAGTTTGTATATTAAAACTCATATAATTTTTCGGAACAGTCGATGAATACAAAATCCAATGAATTAGTTTCAAATAGAAAGGCTTTGCACGATTTTGAGATTATTGAGTCATTTGAATCGGGTATAATGCTTCAAGGCACTGAGATTAAGTCACTTAGAGACCATGGAGGCAATCTATTAGATAGCTATGTCAAAATTATAAGAGGCGAAATGTGGCTGGTTAATTCAAGCATCGCTCCTTATCGCTTCGGCAGCATTCATAATCACGAAGAAAGGCGTGAACGCAAACTTTTAATGCATAAACGTGAAATCGAAAAAATGCGTGAAGCCACATCTGAAAAGGGATTAACGATTATCCCCCTATCCTTTTACCTAAAAAATGGACGCGTTAAAGTATCGCTTGCCATTGCTAAAGGTAAAAAGCGTTTTGATAAAAGAGCCGCCCTTAAAGAACGGCAAGATAAGCGAAGCATGGATCGCGCCATTAAAAATTACAAGAGTTAGAAGTTGCCAGAATTCCCTTTTGTTGCTATGGTGCCATCATGAAAACCCCTTTACTTTGAGAATATTCCATGCAACATCTGATAAACATGATAGGGCAATCTATTCCAGCAATACTCCTATTGACGAATGACGCCTTTGCTGCCGATATTCTTCCATCAGCGATCCCTTCAAAAGAATCTTTCTTAAATCTCACCGAGATCTTTAAAAGCTGCCCGATCATTTATTCCCTTTTAATTTTGATGTCGATCATTGCTTTGACCATCTGGCTTTACAGCATGATTACGCTGAGGCTTTCTGAGATGATGCCTAAAGATTTATTGATAAAAGTTCGAGAACTTTTTTTGGAAAGACGTTACGAAGCTGCGTTGACAACCTGTCAAAAAGAGAAGTCTGTTACAAGCGATATTTTAGCAGCAGGCCTTTCGGTTCGCAGGCATGGACCTCAAATCATGATTGAATCGATGAAATCTGAAGGGCGCCGTTCGGGCAATTCATTATGGCAACGGGTTTCTTTGCTCAATGAAATTTCCGTAGTTGCTCCGATGCTAGGACTTTTAGGAACAGTCGTGGGCTTATTTTTTGCCTTTTACGAGAATAGCCGCACACCGGATAGCATTGCTTCCATTTTTGATGGACTGGGCATTGCAGTAGGCACCACGGTGGTAGGTTTAGTTGTTTCCATTCTTTCCATGATTTTTTATACGACCCTTAAATTCCGCGTCATTAGTCTAATGAATACCATCGAAAATGAATCGCTCTCATTAGTCAGTCTCGTTGAAACAGAAAACACAGCGCCGACAAATTTATCAAATCGTGGATGATCAAATGAGCTTTATCCCTGAAGAAGAGATAAAACACAAAGCCGTTTTAAATTTAGCTCCAATGATCGATTTTCTGTTTTTATTGATGATGTTTTTTGCGACCTTGGCAATTACGAGAATGACCACAAAAGATACTGACATCGAGCTTGTAGAAATCAAACCTGAAACAAATGCAACCGTCACAGCTACCAATAGCGATCTTAAAGTCATCCATATATCTATCAATGAAGAAGGCAAATTTAAGTGGGTTTCGGAGCTGCAGGATTATTATCTGCAAACTCCCGAAGAGATCGGAGTCCAACTTAGCAAACAACACGCTGCTGGCCTTTTGCCTGAAGATAAGACGAAAACGCAGGTTCTTTTAAAAATCGACAAAAAAGCCCAGTGGGAACCTATTTTAAAAGTTTTATTTGCAATTCGCGATCAAGGGTTTGAAGTGCGCCCAGCTTACGAACCTGAGCAAAGTTAAGGAATCGAATAGATAATCGAATAGTTGTCTAAATGGACATAATCATTAAATATTTGCTTAATTTTATCGGGTGTCACATTCGTTGCTGTATTGAACGCCCTAATGCTACTCAAAGGATCCCATCCCCATAAGTAATCGTTTGCTAAAGTCGCTAGCCAAAACGAATTTTCTTTTAACCAAAATTCATCTTCCCTTTTTCTATCAATTACGACCTTTTCCAGCTCGGCCTGCGTAGGACCTTCTTCGCGCAATCTTTTTAGCTCTTGTAAAATCATCTCTTTTAAAGCATTGACCATTTTCGGTTGGCTTCGATATTGAATCACCAGCCAAGCCATATTTTGCAAAGGATATAAAGGCAATTCATACGATACGCTAATTCCCATCGATGATTTCATTTTTTCCCGAAAAGTATCTCGCAGCCGATTTTCTAATAATTGAGACGCAATTTGAAAAGTCGGCAGTAAAGCAGGCCCCAGCGAAGACTTGAGAGGAAATGTAATTCTTGCCAGGCTGTCTGTCCTACCGGATACATGAACCGCTTGTGAAGAGAACCCTGGAGGAAATATCGGAAGCTCGGGCAGAGGGAATGAAGTGCTATTTTTAGCAGGAATGCGGCCAAGTGTTTTGGCAATGTCACTAAAGAGCGCTTCCTGATCAAAATCGCCGACAATGACGGTGACAAACTGAGAGGGATTGCTAAATGCATACTCGAAAAATTGCTTAGCGGTATTAAAATCTGCTTTTTTTAACATCTCCTCAGACAAAGGCAGCAAATGTGAATAATTTTGTGTATTAAACTTTTTAAAAGCCCCTTCGTAACACGTTTCTTTATCGAGAGATTTCGACAGACTTTCACGCGTTTGTTTGATTACTGTGTCAAAGGCATTTTGTTCAAAACGGGAATCGCTCATAAACATTTTTATAATTCGCAATAAAAGCGGAAGTTCTTCGGGTCCGGTATTTCCTTCAATGATTCGATCAAATGGTAGAATTTGAGCGTTAAATTCAATTGAATGTTCGTATAAAAGTACAGAGAGTTGATCTGAAGTCATTTTATCCAAACCAGATTCCCAAGCTATTTGAGGAGCCAGTTCTCCAGATGCATGTTTTTCTGGAGGAAGCGAAGCAAAACCGCCGATTGCCATAACACGCACTAGAACTTCACCGGGCTCGAAGTTTGTCGGCTTTAAAATGACTTTCATGCCATTTTGAAGCACTAATTCTGTAATGCCAAGCACTGAGTTGAATTTCTGAGATTTGATCTCCTGGAATTTAGGATTTGATTCAACCTCGATTGCTTCAGCATAAACTAAGGAGGAGATCATAAAAAAAAAGATAAATAAATTGGCGTAAATACTTCTCATTAAAACCCACGGAAATAAATTTTTTAGTTATTTTTAAACTAATTTCATTGTAAATGATAGTCAAATATAAAAAGAAGAGGTTTCATACAGAAACAATGGCATTATCTATTGACACAAAAAGTAAAGGAAAGTTAACGTATAGGCTGTTTTCACGCCTTAGCTAAGCCCAGGTGGTGGAATTGGTAGACACGCAAGACTTAGGATCTTGTGCCTTTTGGTGTGTAGGTTCGAGTCCTATCCTGGGCATATAAGCGGAGACACTTTCAATGAAGTGTTTCCGTCTTTTTAATCACGCCAAGGATTAAATACTCCGTCCTGTTTCTATCAGCAGGACATTGCCAAAGCGGCGATAAACTTGCTGATCTTCATTACCCTTATAATTAGTTATTTTAATTCCATTGACTTTTAATATTATATCCTTAAAAATTTACTATAAATTTGGAAATTAAAAATGATTTTGAAGCAAAGTCAAAGCGTTAAAATGATCGCTTTTCTAATTCTAACTCTCATTTACAATACCTTTTATGCTAGCAGCTTAACAGCACTTGAACGTTTTCCCGCCATTACCCCCAATTGTAAAGGGATGTTGCAAGTGGATGAAATCCATTCAATCTATTGGGAAGAAAGTGGCAATCCTGCTGGTGTTCCAGTCTTGTTTCTGCATGGCGGACCGGGCGCAGGAACACAGGAAAGCGACCGCACATTTTTTGATCCAAATTTCTATCGTATTATCCTATTTGATCAACGGGGATGCGGTAAAAGCTCACCACGTGGTTCCTTAACTAATAATACAACTTGGGATCTTGTTGAAGATATTAATAAATTACGCGAATTTCTTTCGATCGATCGTTGTTTAATATTTGGGGGTTCTTGGGGCAGTACCTTGGCCTTAGTTTATGCTATTAAATATCCGGAAAATGTTTCAGGATTAATTCTCAGAGGAATTTTTCTTTGCCAACAACAGGAGTTGGATTGGTTTTATCGAGAGGGTGCAAGCCATCTTGCGCCTGAAGCATGGCAAATATTTATCGATGCCGTTCCAAAAGAAAAGCAGCATGATCTTATCGCTGCCTATCATGATGATTTGAATTCAGATTCATATTGGACTCAGACTTATGCAGCAGCAACATGGATTTTGTGGTCATTCGCAAATTTACAAGCAGGTCCTGATGCCCGATTGAACGCATTGTTAAATTACAAGTTTCTATTCTATACCTTTGCTCCGCTCTATGCTGATGAAAATAAAGTGCATGCTCGGATTGAAAATCACTATTTTTTTAATAAAGGATTTTTTGAGACCGATAATTGGATCTTAGAAAATATTCATCGGATTCAAGATATTCCGGGAATTATTGTTCAGGGACAACTCGATCAGATCTGCCCCTGGGAATATGCAGCAAAGCTTAACCAAAATTGGCCAGCATCAACTTTTATCTTAAATCCAAATGCAGGGCACGCTTCAAGTGAACCTGAAATTTTAGAATCTTTGCTTGAAGCAACAGAAGATTTTAAAAACCAAACTCTTTTAAATCACTCCTCAAAAGAAATAAGGATTAATGATATTGCAAATTTTGAAATTTCCTGCATTGGATAAAAACTGCTTGATGAGATAATATTCATATCGTCCGCATTTAACTTTAGGAAATACAGATGTCCGCCGCTATAGGCATTATCTTCAACGATCAAAAAACTAAAGTTTTATTAGTTTTGCGACGGGATGTGCCTATATGGGTTCTACCTGGAGGGGGAATTAACCCATCAGAAGGACCTGATGAAGCTGTATGCCGTGAAGTTTGGGAAGAAACAGGCATTCGGGTAAATATCGTCAAAAAATCTGCTGAATATTTTCCTATAAATTCCCTTGCTCAGCACACACATTTATTTGAATGCCGGCCTAAAGATGGGTGCTTGAGGATAAGTTGTGAAACAACGGATGTCAAATTTCATTCTTTGAATCAGCTACCCAAAAACTTTTTTATTGTTCATCAAGAATGGCTGTTGGAATCTTTAAGTCATATGGAGAGATCGGTCAAAAGACCGCTTGATCAAGTGACTTATTGGAATTTATGCAGATTCTTTCTCCGCTCCCCTCTTATCCTCTTACGTTATTGCGTAACAAAATTCTGCCGGTCGTGAAACTGTTGCGCATAGTCCTTCAGATTAAATGCAGAGTCTGAAGGACTATGCGCAGCAATACTAAAACACATGATTATGAGGCATGATCGTGCTCGTGATCATGGTCATGGTCATGGCTTTCATCAACTTTACTAGAAGTTCCAGATTTTGCGTCGTCGCGTTTCTTAGCATCTTCTTTTAATTTGATTTTTTCCATTTCACACTCATACCCTTCACGATGGAACATGAGTTTGAATTTTTCCCATTCTGCTGAGAAATTTTTTACCGTTTGAAGATCTGCATTTTGCTTAATCGCAACGATTAAAAAAAGAAGCTTATGCGCGTTGACTAATCGTTTATTAGTATCGGGTTCATCTGGTTTGATCTTTTGCTGTAAAAAGTATTGTGTAATTAATAAAGCCGTTTCATCGGAGGCTTTTTCTTTTAGAATGACCCAGCGGATAGTTTCATTCCTATCGTGTGTAGTGGCAAATTTGCTATCATTAATAACAAAGATGCCTTTGTACATGGTTTCGATATACTGATCGATTTGATCAAACACCATATCATCATGATAAATGCCGCAAGGCATCTGACAATGGGCATTAAGATTTCCTAACCAGCATAAAGAAATGGCGCTGGCAACAGTGAACAAGGCTTTGAAATTCATGATTCCCCTTCGTTAGTGAAATTAAACATTGCCGTTTTGATTTTTTATCGATTTTTTCTTTATTCCTCAATCCAAAATTGCTATTTTTTAAAGCAAAGGGATTAAAAAAGGAATATTTCGAGGATTTTCAGTGATCACATCGAAGATAATTAGACTGTTTAACGAGATAGTTGTTAGATCCTGGTGGGTTTTTTTATTCGTTATATTTTGCTTGATGCTCTATGAGCAAGGCATGAGAGAGCGAAACCGGCATTATGCCTATCTAGCAGAACAACTGTCTGCGCTTGAGTTAAAAAAGAAACAATCGATTGCATTGCAGGAAAGCCTATTGCTGCAAATAAACAGTCAAAGTGATCCCGCTTGGGTTGAATTGACTTTAATGAAAGGACTTGGTTTAGTTCCTGAAGGACAAACAAAGGCTTATTTTAATCAATCGTCGAATTAAGAAATTAGAAGATAACCGTGGATTTAAGTTTCTATCTCGCTTTATTTATCTTTTTGCTGGGATTTTCAGCTTTTTTTTCTTCTGCGGAAGCAGCCTTATTTTCCTTGTCTACAATCAAATTAAGAGCTTATGAAAATGATCCGAATCCACGAAAAAGATTGATCGCTTCTTTAGTGTTTCAGCCCAGGGATTTGCTAGTCACAATCTTCATGTTGAATACGTTATCTAATATTTTACTCCAAAACGTTGCTTCCAGCATGGTTGGAACATCGGGTGGATGGTTGGGGAAGGTGGCTATCCCTCTAATTTTAACGTTAATTTTTGGTGAAATTCTTCCTAAATACTATGGACTTCAATATAACACGGCTGCTGCCTATCTCTTTGCACCAATCATTAATTGGTTTCAAAATATTTTAAAACCTATTCGCAAGTGGATCATAAACATTACAGCTCCCATTTCCCGCAGTCTATTTTTCTTTTTTAAAAAAGAGGAGGAGATTTCAAAAGATGAGTTGCAACATGTTTTGAAAACTTCAGAGGCGCAAGGCGTTTTAAAGCCCGAAGAAACCGAACTTGTTTGGGGCTATCTTGATTTGCAGGACTCATCTGTTAAAGAAATCATGCGACCCCGTGAGGATATGCTTTGCTACGAGATCAATGAACCGTTAACAAAGCTCACTCACCTTTTCTCTGAAAAAAAGAAATCCCATATTCCTGTATATGAGAAAGAGATCGACAATATTCTAGGCATTATTTCAGCTAAGCAATACTTTTTGCATCACGATCAAATTGAAAAACAGCGTGGCATTCAAGCCTTGTTAGCAAGACCTTTTTATGTTCCCGAAAATATAACAGCCCGAGTGCTGCTTCGAAAAATGCAAAAGAAGGGTCAAACCTTTGCGATAGTCGTGGATGAATATGGAACGATTGCAGGTTTGGTTTCGCTGGATGATATCTTGGAATTAGCCATTGGAAAACTTACCGATGAATCAAAGCAAAACGCTCTTTATACCGTTGCAGGCGATAATGAAATCATTGCCAGTGGAAAATTAGAATTATCGACATTCAATGAGCATTTTGGGTTGGATTTGACCAGCGGAAGCAATATGGTAACGATTAGCGGGTGGTTGATCGAACAGCTTGGAGATATTCCAAAAAGCGGTCAAAAATATCAATTCGGACCTCTTCTTTTTCAAATCTTATCCGCTGATCCGCAGAGAATTAGAAGGATCTATATCCGCAAACTGCCCGGAGATTTTCCGATCCCAAAAAAGCCAGGTTTAATAATCACATGATTTACCACGCTCTCTTCTGGCTTTCCTTAAATATCCTTTCAATCATCATCCTAGCCTTTTACTCCATGTCGGAGATGGCATGCGTATCGTTCAATAAAGTGCGTTTGCAGTACTATGTGGCCAAAGGTAATAAAAGAGCCGAATGGCTGAATTGGCTTCTTCACCATCCCACCCGTTTATTTGGAACTACATTAATCGGGGTTAATGTGGCTACTTTTTTTGGCTCTGAGTTCGCACGTGAATTTCATGCCTCCATTGGAATCGACCCAGATTTTTCACCTATCTCTCAAGTGATTCTCGTGGTTATTTTTGGCGAATTGGCTCCAATGTTTGCCGCCAGACGGTATGCCGAACATGTCGCTATGCTCAGCGTACCACTCATCTATGCCTCCGCCAAAATTTTAGCGCCGGCGGTTTGGGCTATGACAACTTTGACACGTTTTATTTCTTTCGTAATCGGAAAAAAAGAGCCGCAGCAGCATATTTTTTTGACACAGGAAGAAATTGAAAAAATTCTAGAGGAAAAGGAGGAAGAGCGACCCACAGGACATGAAGATGAAGATTTTAATGCCGTGACTTCAAATATATTTAGATTATCCGGTAAAGAAGCCTATCAAGTGATGGAGCCGATCGCAACGCTCCCAAAGGTCTCTTCTAACGCTACCGTTATGCAAGGAGGCAATATCTTGCAAAAATCCAATACCGACTATATTGTCGTTTACCATCGGGACCCTCAAAATATTGTAGGAATTGCCTATGCACAAGACCTTGTCCGCGCTGCTGATAATCGAAGATTGCGCGAGTTTACCCGAACCCCCTGGTTTGTCACGCAAAAAACCAATCTCTTGCAGATTTTAAATCAGTTTAGAAGCAACCATGAAAACCTTGCAATTGTTTTGGATGAGCAAGGCAAAGCTGAAGGGGTGATCCATCTTCACGATGTCGTTGAAGAAATCTTTGGAACAATCTCCACCCCTGAATTAGGCCTTAGACGCGATCTAAGCAAACAAGCTCCATTTATTGACAGGACATTGCCGGGATTTATGAATGTGGGAGATTTTAATGCTCGTTTTGGGGTTATTTTGGACAAACGAGAGGATCTATCGTTATCAGAATTAATTACAGAAGAACTCGGCCATCATCCTGAGGTAGGTGAATCAATTTATGTTGATCCTTTTGAATTGACCGTTGAAGCAACAAGTTTTTTAGAAGTTAAAAGTATACACGTGACAACCGTTCTGCGTTAAAAAATTGTTGCTATTATTACTCATTAATCAATCAAAAATGGCGTTGATAAAACTTTCCCGAACGCCATTTTTTTTCTTAAGGGCTTTTATCAATCCGGTGGAAACGATATCAGCGTAGGCACCGATTAAGTCATCGTGAAGATTCTTAAGAAATTCTTTAGCCTTTTTATCTTTGCCTACTTGAAAAAAACGTATTCCAATTTCTAGTGTTTTATTTTTTTTCTGGACAGATGATTTTTTTCCATATTGAAATATGGCTTCTCGTGAAATTTTTTTGGTGCAATCTATAATCGCCTGTTTTACCTTTTCTTTATTATCCGGTTCTCCATCTGTTATCACTAGAATGATGGATTGCTGCGGCTCTTTTTTCCCTTTATTTTTGGCTTCTTTTCTCTTGAAATGTGTATCAAATGTTGCTTTAAGAGCGGCCTCTAAATTGGTATCCCCTTTTGGCTCAATTTTATCGAAAATTTTATTAACTTGATGTTCAGACTCGATCTTCTTTTTTATCCATTGGATTTCAGATCCAAAAAAACAAAGATCAATGCCATCCTTATCGTATTTAATTGCTTCTTTCACAATCAAAGACAAGGATTGGCGCGCGACACTCCAACCGTTGCCTCGCGTTAATTCGAAATTCATCGACAAACTTCTATCGATTAACACAAAAAAATCGTACTTTTTTAAAAATGCTTTTTTTTCCGCATCTGTATTGGGGTGTAAATGCTCATTAAATCCACGTTTCCGCTTAAGACCGAGGGCAAACCTTTCGTTTATGTCCATGGGAGGTTGCAACGAAAACCTTTTAGGATCTGATCTTAGCGTTTTTCTTCTAATCGCTCTTTTTTGAAGAGGCTGATCACTGGATTTTGATGGCAAAAGCGGTTCAAAATGATGGTTTTGGCTAAATACTTCGCGGTCTGCCGTGTGTTGTACTGGAGTATAACTGGAGGATTCGATAAGTTGCGGCATGACCCGCACCTTTCTTTTTATCCTAGATTGAAGTGGGGTGCTGTAAGATCTTGCATTTAAACAGTCAGGTTCTGATAACAAAGACACTTTCATTAAAGGTTTAGACCTAGTTGGAGCTTCCATAATTTTCTCCTCGATTTTATTAAAATAGCATTACTTCTTATTAATAAACCTAATTTAAGAAATATTAAAAATAAAATTATGTGTCAAGTTCTAAGCTCGTAATTTATCTATCGCAAATAAGATAAGTTTTACAGCTTCATCAATTTCTTGTTCCGTCGTCATGCGGCTTAATGAAAAGCGGACAGAAGAAGCCGCCCGCTCCTTGGAAATACCCATTTCACGCAATACTCGAGAAGGCTCCAAAGCTCCTGAAGCGCAGGCTGAACCGTGGCTAGCCGCCACACCCTCTATATCCAGCATCATCAATAAGGTTTCCCCTTCCACACCCTCAAAAGCAAGATTTGAGGTATTGCTGATACGCGGCCCTTCCCCGTTGACAAAGATGCCTGTAACTTCTTGTTTAAGGGCATTTTCGAATTTATCGCGCAACCTTGCCATCCGCAAAGATGCCTCGGGGAGTTCCTGATCAAGTAATTCAATTGCTTTGGCAAACGCTGCAACTCCAGGCAAATTTTCTGTGCCTCCCCGTTTTCCAAACTCCTGATCGCCGCCACTAATCAAAGGGCTTAATTTCATGGAAGGATGGACCCACGCGATTCCTATGCCTGATGGAGCATGGATCTTATGTCCGCTAAAGGCCATGGCAGTCACCCCTTCAGGAATTTCAAAAGGTTCTTTTCCTAATAAGGCAATGCCATCGACAAGAAATGGGATGCTAGCCTCTTTGGCAATCGATGCTATAGCAGCAACATCAGTCTTGACACCCGTTTCATTGTTGACGGCCATGAGAGCAATCAATCGGGTATCAGAACGGATCGCATTTTTTACAGCATCAGGTGTGACAGCTCCCCACAACCCAGGATTCAGATAGGTTACATTTGTTCCAATTTTCTGCAGATGCTGGGCAGTGGAAAAAACGGCAGCATGTTCGACTGATGAAGTAATTAAGTGGCCTAATGGATTAGATCCGAATACTCCCCGAAGAACCATGTTAAGACTTTCTGTGCCGCCTGAAGTGAAAATGATTTCTTCAGGTTTGATTTTTAAGTGATTGGCTATGGTATTTCGCGCTTGGCTCAAAATTGCGCGTGCCTCCTTGCCGAATGAATGGATGCTGGAAGGATTTCCTAACGGCTTTTCTAGCAACTGTAAGATAACGTCCTTAACTGGCCCATCCACAAGCGTGGTGGCGTTATTATCGAGATAGATCCTTCGTTTCATGTTTGCCTTGCGTTATCTTCGCCATCACAACAGTCACGTTGTCATTTCCACCCCGTTTCTTGGCGGATTCGATCAGCTCTTTAGCTATTTCTTTCAGGGGTCTGGGTTGATTCATAATAGCTTCTATTTCATTATGCACAAGCATATCAGATAGGCCATCGGAACACATAAGATAAATATCTTTATCGTGCACTTCGCTAATATGGACTGATGGATGGACAAACGATTCAGTGCCGATGGCTTTTGTAATGATATTTTTATGGACGAAATCTTCAGCTTGCCGCTCGTTGATTTGACCCAAATCGAGCAATTCTCTTAATAAAGAATGATCTTGAGTCAATTGGTGGAGCTTTTTATTGCGGAGCCTATAAATTCTACTATCTCCCACATGTCCGTAAACCAAACCTTTTGAATGAAAATAAAGGCAGCATAATGTGGTGCCCATGCCGCGCAGGTCAACATCTTTTCGACCCATTTTATAAACGTGTGTGTTAGCCATTTCGATGGCTTCAGAGATGATAGAAGAAGCTTCTTCGATTTCTAAAGATCTTGCATTGAATCGCTTATTACCCCGAATTAAAGCGCAAACAGCATCTACCGCTTCTCTAGCAGCAATTTCGCCGGCTTGATGGCCGCCCATCCCATCTGCCAGAATAAAAAATTTTCGTTTTGGAATTTCAGCCCAAACATCTTCATTATTATCGCGGACTAAGCCTATATCTGAAAGACCGACACATTGCACTTTGTAAGGCATCAGTTCAACGACCATGCGAATGTTAGCAACAACTGTACGTTGGGTATTGGAGGACATAAAAAATAACTATAATAAAATCTCCTAAAAAATGGAAGTAAAAATAAATTGCCTTTCCCCTGCGTTTGCGGGCACGGGCACGTAAACGGCAAACTGCAGGGAAAAGCATCGGTATTGATTAAAATCCTTAAATTCATAATAAACTAAATATATGACAACTACTCCTGGCCATCAATTTCGTAAGTCCTTGCACGTTGAAAAACCACTGCAGATCGTGGGAGTCATCAATGCTTATGCTGCCTTGATGGCGCAGAACGTCGGATTTAAATCGATCTATCTATCCGGTGCGGGAGTGGCCAATTCGTCTTACGGACTGCCCGATTTAGGAATAACAACATTAGATAATGTCCTTGAAGATGCCAAACGGATTACGGCAGCCGTTGACCTCCCATTATTAGTTGATATCGATACTGGATGGGGAAATGCTTTTATGATTGAGCGCACCATCAAAAGCATGATCAAGGCCGGAATTGCTGCCGTCCATCTGGAAGATCAGTTTTTCCTCAAACGGTGCGGCCATAGGTCAGGTAAAACCGTAGTATCAAAAAAAGAGATGTGCGACCGATTAAAAGCTGCTGTAGATGCCCGGACTGATAAAGAATTTGTCATCATGGCTCGCACAGATGCATTTGCTATCGAAGGATTAGATAAAACGATTGAAAGGGCTTTGGCTTATAAAGAAGCCGGAGCTGATATGTTATTTGCTGAAGCCATTGATAGCTTAGATCATTACAAAGCGATAAAATCTGCAATCGGCATCCCGATTTTGGCTAATATTACAGAATTTGGCCTGACCCCCCTTTTTACGATTCAAGAACTTGCCGACGTCGGAGTTGACATGGCTCTTTATCCCTTATCAGCTAACCGCGCCATGAATTTTGCTGCATTGGAAGTTTTTAAAGAGATCAAACATCGCGGAACTCAAAAAGGAGTTTTAAAAAAGATGCAGACTCGCGAGGAGCTTTATAATTTCCTGCACTACGATGTTTATGAAAAAAAAGCCGACCATTTAATCATGTAGGTTTAAGCAGTATGGTAGACACTAAAGAAAAGAAAAAAACCGGCGGGTTAGCCGGCATCGTGGCCGGAGATTCGGCCATCTGTCTATGCGGCGTTGAAGAACAAAGCTTGCGCTACCGCGGCTACTCCATCGAAGATTTAGCAAAACACGCTACGTTTGAAGAAACCGCTTGGCTGTTACTGCGTGGAGAATTGCCTAACCGTCAAGAATTGGAAGCGTATTGCCTCAAACTCAAAAGTCTGCGCGATCTGCCTGCCACCCTTAAAGGGGTCCTTCAAAAAATTCCACCTCATGCAAATATGATGGATGTCATGCGCACAGGCTGTTCATTTTTAGGACACCTGGAACCTGAAAATAATCGCACTGCAAAATTTGCCATTGCTGATCGCCTAATTGCATGCTTTGGTTCCATGCTGCTGTATTGGCATCATTTTCAGCACCATGATGGCAAATCCCTTAACTTGGATACGCAAGCCGATACGTTAGCAGGACACATTTTACAGTTAATCACCGGCAAAAAACCTAGCGACGAGCATCGCCGTTGCCTTGATGCCTCATTAATCCTTTATGCGGAACATGAATTTAATGCCTCCACATTTACAGTACGGACGATCGCCAGCACTTTATCCGATTTTTATTCTGCCATTTGCGGTGGAATCGGCGCCTTGCGCGGCCCTTTGCATGGCGGAGCCAATGAAGCCGCTATGGAATTGATCCAAAAATTTAAGGCTCCTCAAGAGGCCGGGAAAGGGATCCGGGAACTACTCGAAAAGAAGGCACTCATCATGGGATTCGGGCATCGTGTGTATACCACATCCGATCCCCGTTCAGCCATCATCAAACAATGGGCAGAAAAATTAAGCAAAAATCATCCAGATGGTTATTTGTTTCCAATCGCAGAACAGATTGAGAAAGTGATGTGGAATGAAAAAAAATTGTTTCCAAACCTCGATTTTTACAGTGCATTGGCCTATCATTTTATCGACATACCTACCCATATGTTCACTCCCTTATTTGTGATGTCACGCATCAGCGGATGGTCTGCGCACCTCTTAGAGCAGCGAGCCAACAACAAGCTTATCCGTCCCGTGAGCAACTACATCGGCCCTCTCGCCAAACCTTACAAACAAGCAGGCAATCATGGATAATCAACAACCTCCTTATGACAAAGTATTGACAACCATTGCAGACTATATTCACGATACTAAAATCGAAAGCAAAGAGGCGTACAAAACCGCTGCAGCTTGTTTAATGGATGCAATGGGTTGCGCCATCCTATCTCTCAATTATAAAGCGTGTACAAAACTGCTTGGTCCGGTCGTACCAGGCACTATTGTACCCTATGGAACCCGCGTGCCCGGTACCTCCTATGTGTTGGATCCGATTTACGGAGGGTTTAATATCGGCACGATGATCCGATGGCTGGACTTCAATGACACTTTTCTAGCGGCGGAGTGGGGTCACCCTTCCGATAACATCGGAGGAATATTGTCTTTGGCAGATTATCTTTCTCAGACAACGAGACCCGATTTGACAGTTCACGATCTTTTGACCTACATCATTAAAGCCTATGAGATTCAAGGAGGAATTTCCATTTTAAATAGTTTTAATCGGGCCGGATACGATCATGTCATTCTTGTCAAACTCGCCACAGCTGTGGTTTGCACAGCAATGCTGCAAGGCAATCGAACTCAAATTGCCGATACAGTCTCGCAAGTTTTCGTTGATGGAGGTCCTCTCCGCACCTATCGCCATGCGCCAAATACTGGTTCGCGCAAATCTTGGGCGGCCGGCGATCAAACTAGCCGAGGAGTCTTTTTGGCTCTGCTCACTATGAAAGGCGAGATGGGTTATCCCTCTATTTTGATAGCACCTAAATGGGGATTGTACGATGTTTTATTCAAAGGCAAACCCTTTGAATTTCAACGTCCATTTGGTTCTTATGTCATGGAGAACATTTTATTAAAAGTCGCTTTTCCCGCTGAGTTTCATGCTCAGACCGCTGTGGAAAGTGCAATTAAGCTGCATCCATTAGTTAAAGATAAACTTGATGCCATTGATAAAATCGAAATTCAAACTCATGAATCTGCCATGCGCATCATTAATAAGACCGGCCCCTTGCGAAATCCAGCCGATCGAGATCATTGCCTGCAATACATGGCAGCGATTGGACTTATTTATGGGAATCTGACTGCCGATCACTATGAGGATGAAGCCGCAAAGGATCCTAGGATTGATCAATTGCGATCTAAAATGACTATGATAGAGAATCCTCAATATACAAAAGATTATTTAGATCCCGATAAACGCTCGATTGCAAATGCAATCACAATTTATTTCAAGGATGGATCCAAGGCAGGGCCGGTTGCAGTAGAATACCCCTTTGGACATCGCCGGCGGCGTGATGAAGGGCTTCCCATGATGCAGCAAAAGCTTAAGGCGAACCTCAGTTCGCATTTCCCCAAAGGACATCCATGCTTTGAACTGGACTTTACAAAACTGCCATTCAGTGATATGCTTGTGCGGGATTTCGTAGAACGTTTTATACCGTGATATTTAATGAAAACATGCGCGATTATCGGAGCGGGCTTTTCTGGACTCGCTGCCGCCTGGCATTTGCTGCAAAAGACAACCATTCAAATCGATATTTATGATCCAGCTGGAATTGCAGGAGGAACTTCGGGGCTTTCCGCCGGCCTTTTGCATCCCTATGCCAGCTTGCATGCTAAGTTGAATTGGAAAGGACGGGAAGGAATGGCAGCTACCGGCGAACTCATTGAAGCTGCATCTGAGGCGCTTGGTGAACAAGTCGCTTTGCTATCCGGACAGCTGCGTTTGGCTATCACAGAGGAAAATAGATACTATTATGCAAAATGCGCTGAAACCTATTCGGATGTTGAGTGGCTGCTTCCTGAACAATGTCAAAGTTTGATTGCCGGCATCGCTTACTATCCTGGAATTTATATTAAATCTGCGCTTAATCTTGATGCCAAACTCTATTTAAAAGGATTATGGAAAGCATGTGAAAAGCGAGGGTCTGCTTTCTACTCTCAACGTATTGATACTTTGCAAACACTTGAAAAATATGATTACATTGTCATCGCGTCTGGTGCAGCTGCTAATCAATATCCGGAAACAAAAAAATACCATCTCAATCTTCTCAAAGGGCAGATTTTGGATCTTGAATGGCCTGCCAACCTTCCATTTCTGCGCATTCCCATCAACTCTCAAGTGTATATTGTGATGGATCCTGGACATCGAACATGCCGAGTAGGCGCCACTTTTGAAAGGCATTTTTTAAACATGCAACCTGATGTCGAAACGGCAGCTAAAGAATTGCTGCCAAAAGCCGTGATGATGCTTCCGGATTTGGCGAACAGCAAAATCGTTGGCTGCCAGAGCGGTACCCGTTGCACAGCAGCGGAACGAAAGCCATTGCTGGCGCAAGTGTCGGATAAATGTTGGATATTGACTGCGATGGGTTCAAAAGGACTGCTGCTGCACTCATTATTTGGCAAAGAACTTGCCGATAAAATGCTCTAACCCTGCCGTTTACGTGCCCGTGTCCGTTAACGGCAGGGGAACGGCAAGCGATTCGGCAGTACAACTAGCTATGTCTTAACTTACGTTGGAGTAAAACATGCGCTTCGGTAGCAAAATTAAAGAAAAATATGACAGCAGGAGATAAGCAAGCTGCAAATGGGATCATCATGATAAACCATTGCAGAACAACATGCATGGGTTCTGTGCAAGCAAAACACACTGTGCCCGTTAATACCCAAGCTAATAATAAAAGCCCAAATAATGTCAGTAATGGTAAAACAGCCAGTATTCCAAGCAAAACATTAGAAAACATATCTCCTTTTATCCTCTTTGTCAAAATCTGCGAAATCCTAATGCGATTCAAACCGTTTAACGCAATAATCGGCGTGATAAAAAATAACATTGATAGATTCAGTAAACAAAGGGCCAACGATCCAAGATTAATCAAAAAAGGACCAAAAGCCAAAAATACTCCAAAAAATTCTCCAATGCCCGGAATTTCTCTCAGCAAAACAAACAATCCTAACAGCATCCAGAGCAATAAATAACACATGATGATGGGAATAGAAAAATAAGAAGCACCAATCACAATTTCCCATGAATTAGATAAGATATCGCGATATTTAAAGGGTTTTCCTTTGATTTCATCGTGATAAATGCGCACAAGCACAACACCGACTGAAAGCAATACCCCCGCGCATAAAAAAATCGGAAGAAAAGATAAACTCATAAGCATCCATTGACCAGCATGAAGGGAAAGGGCGCGAAAAAAGACAATCATGAGTCCGCATAAGGCCAAAACGATAAACACAAGCAGTAATTTCTTGCGGTCAAACGTTAATGATAATGCACGATTAAACATAAACTGAATATCATTCAAAGTCATATAATAAGCCCTTTAAATCATTTTGCGCTAACGCGGCCTATACAAGTATTTGGGACGAACAATAGGTGTCCCCTTGCCGTCGCGCGCTTCACATCGTTCATAAACAATCTGAATGGAAATGCCAACCACGCGCGACAATCCAAATAATATCGTAAAATATTCAGGATACGGAAAGCCTGCTGCCGATAGGATTGTTCCTGATATAGCATCAACATTGGGATAAGGATTCGATATTTTGGGATTTTCACCAAGAACTTTCGGTCCTTCCGACCGCAAAAGTTTGGTCAATTTAACCAAAGGATGATTGGGATATTTTTTGGCAGCGACATCGTAGAAAATAGCGGCCCTTGGATCTTCCACCCTTAAAACAGCATGGCCAAATCCATATACCAATTCATTATTGCTTAATAGCTTGCGGATATATTGCTCAACATCCTTAGCTCCAAAATCTTTCGGCAAATCATTCAAAGCTTTTTGCACAAACTCCAAACATTCCTGATTGGCCCTTCCATGCCTTGGTCCCGCCAAGGCACACATAGCGGAAGCAATAGAACCATACATATCTTCTAAACTGGAAGCCACAGCCTTTCCAATGAATGTCGAAAGGTTACCCCCGCCGTGATCGTAATGCAGAACATTAAATAGTTTAAAAATCGGACCCAATTCATCTTTATTGGCATGAGGAACATTCAACATATTGGTAAAATTTTCCATGTATCCTAAAGCAGGATTTGACGGCTTTCCTTCACCCCACCCGGCATGATAATTAATGACCGTCGCCGCTATTTCAGGCACTTTTGCGATTAAATTTAAACAATCTTCGCGATAATCTTCCTTTCCCTCGATCATGCCTGCAATTAGCAAAGCCGTTGAAAAAAGGTTCATAGGAGGCCCTTGAAGGGGCATTGAGCGGATATATTTGATTGTTTCAGGCGAACATTTGGCCCTCTTCCTTAGATCTTTCTTGAAAGCTTCGATCTCCGCGTCGCTCCCCTTTCGGCCATAATAAAGTAAATAGATCACTTGTTCAGGTTCCCATCGAGCCAATTCTGTGATTGGTATTCCGGCATAAAATAGCCCTTTAACAGGATCTACAGTAGAAGTTGCGCAATATCCCACAGGAAATCCACGTAAACCTGTGTCCAAATGGTCTGTTGTTATCTCGAAAAGCACATCGGCCATATAGATAAAAACTCCATGTTATGACTTTAAAAAGATAATATCCCGCTCTTCAATCAGTTCTTGTTCACTTTGAGAAATTTTATTTTTTAGAAAATCGTTCCAATTTAGTCCGGAGACGATTTCATAATCCCCCTTGCCTGTCGATCGGCAAGGAAACGAGAAAATTAAATGGGGATCAATGCCATAAGGATTTCCCTCGCTAAAGACTCCCGAGGAAAACCATTGGCCAGGAGGTGTAGGCGTATATAAAGACCTTACGGCATCAAGCGCGGCATTAGCTGCAGAAGCCGCTGAGGATTTACCCCTAGCAGCAATGATAGCCGCTCCCCGCTTTTGAACAATTGATATAAACTCCCCTTCCAACCATCGCGTATCTTTAATGATGTCAACAGCAGGTTTTCCGGTAATTTTTGCGTTGAGAAAATCGGGAACTTGAGTAGAAGAATGATTACCCCAAATTGTAACGTTAGAAACATCAGAAACACCTAAACCCGCTTTATTGGCCAGTTGAAAAGCTGCACGATTTTGGTCAAGGCGAGTCATGGCATGAAAATTTTTTTTGGGGATGCGAGACGCATGCTGCATGGCAATTAAACAGTTGGTGTTGCATGGATTTCCCACTACAAGCACTTTGACATCTTGATTGGCCGATTTGTTTAATGCCTTACCTTGTTCTATAAAAATCCGTCCATTTTCATGCAGCAGATCTTTTCGCTCCATGCCAGGTCCTCGGGGCGTTGCTCCTACTAATAAGGCTATATCGATCTTCTCAAACATTTGAAAAGGATCGCTGCCGATTTTGATCTCTTTTAGAAGCGGAAAGGCGCAATCTTCCAATTCCATTTTAACCCCTTCCAAGGCAGCCATCGCGGAGGGCAATTCTAGAATGTGCAAAGCGATAGGTTGGTCGTTTCCAAGCATTTCACCTGAAGCAATTCGAAAAAGAAGGTTGTAGGCGATCTGTCCTGCGCCCCCGGTGACAACAATCCGTTTGACTGGTTTCGACATAAATACCGATTTTTCTTTAATCGCATTCTATGGATCGGACTGCCTTGGAGCAACAAAAAAAACAATTTGTTTGAAAGGCAACGTCGCAACTAATATCTTGTCGCTGCTAAAAAAGCCTCTTCTCGCAAAAGACAAGCTAGGCATTGGTGGCATGGATGACCTTGCGGAGAGGGATCGTAGCAGCTATGAGTTAATTCTAAGGGAACACTTAATTCAATCCCCTTTTGCACAATCTCAGCTTTTGTCATTTGAATTAATGGGGTTTGTATTTGAGGCGCCTTTGCTGATCGACTCGCCATATTCGCCATGTTCTGGAAAGCATTGAAGAATTCCGGAGAGCAATCAGGGAATTGAGGATAATCGTGGATATTAGCTCCAAAGTGGATCTCTTCGGCCCCTAAAATTTCAGCCTGTCCCAAAGCAAATGCAAGAAATAGAGTATTGCGTGCAGGCACATAGACGTTTCCAATGTTGTGACTTTGCGCGATTTTTACATCGGAAAATTTAGGAACGGGAAGATCGGATACAAGAGATGTTCCTTCAAAAGCGGACGTGGGAAGCGAAAGGATGCGATGATCCACACCAAAATGAGATGCGATAGCCTGCGCCGCTTTTAACTCTATTTTATGTCTTTGCCCATAGTCGAAGCTAAGAGCATAACACTCCCTTTTTTGAGCAATAGCCAGAGCCAAAACAACAGTTGAATCGAGTCCGCCACTTAATAAAATAATGGCTTTCATAGGATCATACCCCTTGCATGTTTGGAGCCCAAATATACTTATGCACTTGAAGATTTAAACGGACAGGCAGACGATCTTCTAAAATCCACTCCACTAATTCTTTGGAATCCATTTCATCAAAAACTGGGGAGAATAAGATACGCGTCTTCTTTTCAAACAGCGAAAACTTATGACATATATTTACGGCATAATCGTAGTCAACACGATCCTTTATGACCATTTTGACTTCATCATGAGAGCGCAAAAGAGGGATGTTTTCCCAATGATTTTTCGATTCCATTCCGCTGCCTGGGCATTTGACATCCAACATAATATGAACGCGAGGATCTACGGGTTTAATAGAGAGCGACCCGCTTGTCTCTAAGCTTATGGTATAGCCCTCGTTGCAGAGGGAATGCATAAGCGGATGAACATTTGGCTGTAAAAGAGGCTCCCCTCCCGTTACACACACATGCTGGCACCCAAAAGTGCGTGTTTTTTCGAGAATATCAGCCAAAGACCAAGGGGTTCCACGGCCGAAAGAATAAGTCGTATCACACCAGGTACACCGTAGGTTGCAAGCTGCCAATCTAATAAAACATGTTGGAAATCCTACAAAGCTGGTTTCACCCTGAACACTTGCAAAAATTTCAATGATGTTTAGAGAATCGTTATTTTTCAATGGCATTGAGAAATCCTAATAATTGGGAGATTAAAAAATACTAGATTTGTGATTTTATGGAAACGGTTTATGAGGGATCAATACTACGAATATTTACGTTGAAGTCGATCTTGAGATGAAGGCAAAAGCTTTAGCATACTGTGAAGTTGTGAATAAGAAGACAAAAAAGCATTGACGCGATGATAAAGATTTGACGAGTTCTTGGATTCCTTAAAAAGATGGGTCGTAGAATTTCAAGAAGGCAGATCAATTCGTTTTTTATTGATCTCTAAAGAGGCGTCAAATGATGAAGTCATAGGAATCTGTTATTTTACTCAAATATTCCGAGGTCCATTTCAAGCCTGTTATTTAGGATACATTAGCTTAAGTTATGAAGGAAAGGGGCTTATGTCAGAAGCTTTGGAAAAGGCTATCCTTTTTTTAACTTTACAAAAGGACTTTATATGAATGGTTTTGGAAAAATTAGTAAGGCGAACAATCTTTCTAAAACGAAGATTGTTGCGCCGCACGTAAAAATAACAAAGAAAGGAAGTAAGTTGATTCAACCTTGCGCCAGAAGTAAATAAACACTGTAGGGGCTGGGGGCAGCTCCCTACTTTGAACTTAAAGTATCTTGAAATTTTAATCCAAGTAAAAAATATTCGTCTCCCAACTCTCAAAAGAAAGAGTTAATTTTTTCAATAACGGTTTCAATATTTTGTGGTAGATCAAGCTCTTTAGCCATATCACCAAGCCCATGAAGATGAGCTGTCCAAAGCTGTTGAAGAGCTTTGTGGCCTGATTCATCGAACTTGATAGGCTTCAAGGCAGTACCTCGATTATCAAACGTCTTTTTCAAACTCTCGTGCAGCGTCTTTGAACTTTGTAAGCTTTTATCACGTAGGAGTAAAAGTAGATCATGAAAATCCTTCATTCTGCTATTCCTAGAACCTTTAGAGAGCACGGTTTCCAACTTTTCTGCAAAAATCGTTTCGATAGGATAGACTAAAAGAGAGATTGATTCTTCAAAAAATGGCTTTCCACGATATTCAAAAAGCTTAATTTCTCGATTTTGTGGTTCTACGATATCGCCAATCCCAACATCCACATGAATTTTATCCTTCATTTTTGCAAAAGAGGCTTTGAAAGTGGTGCGATACCCAGGATATTCCATATGTGGTTGAGAAAGCAGCTCGATGCCTTCAAATGAAAAAGTGAATCCATCGTCTGATGGTATCGATACTATCTCTTCAAAAACTTCTTGAAGCCCTTTTACTTCGGCATTCATACGAGTCAGAAGAAAATCAAGGTCTACCGTTTCTCTTCCTATTTTCATCATGTAAGAAAGCAGAAATCCACCCTTAAATATAAATTTATTGACGTGGGAAGAGCTTGCTAATCGTGCTAGAAATCTTTCTAGAAGAAGTTGTTTCCAACAGGCATTGAAGAGTATCTCTTTTTCTTTAGCAATGGTTTGCAGTCTGTCTTTGAGAGCTTGTTCATTTATCATGTAGTGATACTCAGTAAATAAGGTGTAATGTCGATTTGAAGTTTCTTAGCATATGCTTCGAGCTTTATAAGATCGATGCGATTTTTCCCGCCTTGTGCTACGGCTGATTTCAAAGCTTTAATAGCCGTTTCTCGACTCAAGAGGCGAAATGCATCTACAATTGTGCGTTCTTGATCAAAAATTGGAATGCGGGCCCCTTCTAGTTCGATTTCGATTTTGCCTAGATCGAGGTCGCGAAAGCGAACGACCTTAATTTGACGGCTGCTTCGAGCTGAAGTCCCATGTCGAATTCCAATCCAATGTTGACGAGGGATCTCTTCAGTTAAATCATACACAGCTAAGGCGGAAATCAGGCATACCACCCCCCCATTAATAGAATGAACAGCCTCTATAAGATCTAGCCAGCGGAAAGCTTCGGGATTTTGATAGTCAATTGCCTGATAGACTCCGCGACGAATCCTCTTTAGTTTTCCTGCCTTTACATAATGGCTTAATACTGAGGCTGGAACTCCAAGAATCTTCGCCTCCTTAGATGTAAAGGATGGTTGGTTAAGTAATGGGATAAGCAGCTGTAAACAGGCTTGAGGTCTCATAGAATATCCGCTTTTTTCTTTAACTTAACAAAAACACCCAATAACGTCAACTGGGTTTTATTGTTAAGTTAATTTCGAAAATTTTTGCCTATTTGCCTGAAAAAGTCTTTTGTTTCAATCCATGCGCTGTCTCTTCCATAATCCCCTGATTGCAAACAATATCGAGATGCTTAACCCCACCGATAATCTGAATAAATTCACTGGCATTAGTTTCCATTACCATAGGAAATTGAAGAGGGTCATTAGCTTCATCTGCCGACCCTACGAACACGATAAACTTGTCTTTTAGAGCCTTGATATCGTTTTGATAGGGTTGGCGAGGATGATAAGAACTATTAAGATTGAAAGTATAAGAAAGGGTTTCTTTTCCATCGCAATCAACTCAAACGAACAAATTTTGACCCTTATCCCAGAATGAAGCAAAGTATTGATTTTTCAACTTCTCTTCGGTTAACATCGCAATTCGCAAGCAGGATTGGTCAATGATAAAACGATCATCAAGTTTAGAAAACCAAGTCATCAAATCAGAGAATTTTTCAAAAAAGTCATTGGAAAATCATATTTTTAATTCTTGCTCTTTTTAATAGCTGTGACTTTTCTGAATCGCTTCTTCGCAATGCACAGTTTTGTGCTTGTACCTTTACGAATTGTAATTTAAGCCTTAAAAAGATTTTAATAAAGATTATGGAGACAGACGCTAGTGTACTAGATGGGTGCACAGCAAACGGCAGATGAAAATTACATGGCTCTAATTTCCAACCCTTTTTTCCCTTTTTGCACTTTAAAATGCTGCGAAATTCTCAATGTCTTTTCAATAAATCCCTCTTCATAGCCTATCCATGCCCGCGCTAATTCACGGGTAATCCACAGTACTAATTCATCAAGCTTATAACAACAGGAGGGACTATAAAAATAGGTTTCCGCTTTTTCAAGAACAGCCTTATATGCCGCAAGCCTCCAAGGTGTGTCACAATAGATCCCCTCTTCAGCTTTGAATAAATACATCACAAAAGGTAAGTTGCCTTGCGATATTAAAAGCAAAAATTCAAGTGCATGGCTAGCTTCATCTTCCCAGGTGCTTACTCGCTGCAAACGTTCCACGATATCTCTTTCCCGGACCAAACCGCCGCGCCCGGCAAGCCATGGTCGAATAAGAGCTTCAGTGACATGATAAGCACTATTATGAAGCATTTTATACTGTTCGGTTGCCATAAATTTAATAATCCATTCCAGACTTTTTTCAGAGCGTGATTCAGCAGAAAGCCGTTTAAGTTCCATCGTTTCAAGCGGCGTCAAAGGCAAAAGATGAGCCAGATGGCATTGTTCTAGGCAAAGGTGGATCGTTTTACGATCGGTCTTTCCAGCACATAAGCAGCGGATCCAACTGCCAAAATCTATCAATCGAGCTTTATAAATGTCTTGCCCACCGATGTACTCATTTAATCGCAATCGAATTTCGTCAATATGTCCTTGACCTATCCCCTTCAAAAAAATGAATTGATTAAGATCAGTGCTGATAATATCACTTAAAAAAAGCAATCCATGATCAATTAAGCATTTCTCAGCCAGCTTGGAAAGCTCAAGAACTTGGATCGGCTCCTTAAGAAAAAAGGGTTCTATCCAATCTCTAAAAGGCACACCAAAATCGAATTCGCATTCGTTTTTTTGAAGGAAGGTTTTGCGCGGATCTAAAGGAGCCTGAATATAGGCTTGCAGCGGTGCTGTTGGAGCTTCTCGCAATCGGCGAACAGATTTAATGTCGACATTTTCCAAAGCATAAATTGCCTCTAAACCGTGACTATAAGAGGTTTTATAGACTTCTTGAAAGCCTTTGATGGGAATTGATTCTTCACTGTATTCGAGTCTGCATCCCGGCATGGCGTCCCATTTCTTGGCCGTTTGCCCTATTATCAGCAGCTTCATCAATAATTTACAGGTTTTTTAGCTATTTTATGAATAAAATTCAATGAAATGAGCCATCTTGCAGAATAATCTTCGAGAGAGTATGATAGTAGGTAAGCAAGTTTTTAACATGACCTCACTGATGGAGTTTCTCATGGGTATTGCTAAAAGAATTTTTCTTTTCATTCTGACAAACATCCTTGTCATTACAGTCATCTCTTTTTTCCTGTGGCTTTTCAACATACAGCCCTATTTGCAAAAACAAGGCCTTGATTATATGTCATTGGCTATTTTTTGCCTGATCTGGGGTATGGGGGGCGCCCTCATTTCATTGGCTCTTTCTAGAATGATGGCCAAGTGGTTTATGGGTGTTGAGCTGATCGATCCGAATACACGCAATCCAGAACAGCAAGATCTACTGAGAATTGTTTACAGTTTAGCCCAAAAGGCAGGGTTGCCTGACATGCCCGAAGTGGGGGTTTATAATTCGCCTGAACTGAATGCCTTTGCAACAGGACCTACTAAACGTCGAGCTTTAGTGGCTGTATCCAGCGGCCTGCTAAGCCGGATGAATCGCGCAGAAATCGAAGGAGTCTTAGGCCACGAGATTACACACATCGCGAATGGAGATATGGTTACTATGACACTGCTTCAAGGTGTCGTCAACGCCTTTGTCATGTTCCTTGCCCGCATTCTTGCCTTCAGCGCCAGCCAATTTTTCGCCAAAGATAGAGATTCAGGCCGCGGTTTTTCGCCGATTATTTTCCAACTATTAGTTTTTGTTTTTCAAATGATTTTCATGGTTTTGGGTTCTATCGTCATCGCCTCGTTTAGTCGCTACAGAGAATACAGGGCTGATGCAGGCGGCGCTCGCCTCGCGGGCACCCCTAAAATGATATCTGCCTTGGAAGCGTTGAAGCGCAATACACAGATTCAAGATCCAAAAGCTCAGCAACCAGCTTTTCAAGCATTAAAAATATCCAATGGCAATGTAGTTATGAAGCTATTCAGTTCCCATCCTCCTTTGGATGAACGAATTGCAAGACTGCAGCAAGGAGCTGGAAGATAAAAGCAAGTAACTCAAAGTTCCCCAACACAGTCTTCTGCTCATTCAAAATGACCTAACGGTTTTTATTGATTTGAAAGTTTGTGTCTATCGAGAAACAGATCACAAACTTTTCTAATTCACAATATGATGAAAATCAAACATTCAAAGTATTGTTTTGGAATGAATTTTGTTAAAAATATTTTTTAATTTAAACAAATAAATTTTATAGTGGGGCTAGATGCAATTGGAAAAAATACATGTCATTTGATGATTTTGCTGTTTTAAGCAACGAAGATGCCGTCAAGATCGCTTTTGAAAAAAAAATAGACGATTTAGAATTTATCGTTCCTAAAATGACCCTTGATCAAATCAGATCCTTTCTTGCAAAACTTACCCCTCAATATGATCCTCAATGGAGGCATAGGCTGCATGTTCTGTTAAAGGGAATCAATGAATATTCAAAATTGGAAGCTGTAGGTAAAATTCTATCGGCGCAACAAATCCAAGAAATCTTTGATTATGCTCATCAAACCGCTCAAAATGAAAATTGGAAACTCTCCCCTTTGTTAGTCGGTATATCTCATTATGCTTTTATGCAATTTCTCCGATCTGCTTCCTCCATTCAAATGCAATATCTAAAGCAAGAAGTTTTTTCCGAACCTCTTCAACATCATTTATCCGTTCTTACCCACCAGCTTTTAAATGAAATTCCACGTGATGACGAATTATTAATCAAATTGGAAAAAACGATTGAACAGTTGGATGCATCTACTTTAAATCATCAAGATCTATCCATCATTTCCGGAAATCTTGATCAGTTGCGGGAAAATTTTGAGCAGTCTATTCATATTATAAATAAAATCTTGGCTTTAACCTGGATAGCCAATCGAGCCGATTTAATTGAAAAGTTAAGCACAGCTAAAGAAAGTTGTCAAAAGCAATTAGACAAGGTTTTAGGTTTGCCCACTGGATACGATCGACCTTCTGTTGGTCTTTACGCAAAGCTTGAAAAACATCTGCAGGGAGTTTTTGGCAATCCCTACGATCCAGCGGATATCGAAGCCGCCATCGATGACGAACCTTCTCTTGAAGCTCTGACAAAATTTTCGTTATGGTATCTTCGCGATTACTGGGAAGTAGGTTTGCTGCCTTCAATCGTTGATCCGGAAGTATTGGATCGAATTGCCGAACAACCCATTAGAGATGAAGATACAGATTTGCGCATAGTCCTTTTGGCACAGGTTCGCGATAATTTAGTTAAACTTGGATTAAGCACTGTCAAAGATCTAAAAAAAGCTGGTATTTTTTCAAAACAATTACTCATAGAACACATCGCACGCTATCGCCATCTCCTCATGTTGCCGAGCCGTTAAATAAACCTTTCGATTGCAAGAATTTCACTTCCACTTCATAATTCTAATTATTAAAAATGGGAGAACGACATGTTTAAAATATTTATTTACTGCATGATAGCTTCAAATGCAATCATCTGTACTTCTTGTTATAGAATGCCTACCGAAGACGATTTCTGCGTTGTACCTGCAACTAATAACCCAGCAGTGACAAGAGAAAAGCCTCAAGGGTTAGTGCCACAAGTTAGCTATTAACACAAGCTTTAAACAAATATTGCAATAGGTAATGTAATCTGCTAAATTAGCTTTACTGCCGTTTCTGAAACAACTCCAAACGAGGTATGAAAATGCTTGTATTAACTAGAAAGTCTGAAGAAAAAATTGTTATCGGCAAAAACCAAAAGATTGTAATTACTGTCTTAAAAATTCAGGGAGACAAAGTATCCATCGGAATTGAAGCAGATAAGGATACTCCAATCTATCGAAGTGAGCTATTATTAAAAGAACGCGATCGCGAAAAAAACGCCTCCAAAAACACCATTCAAAACCATGCTATTCCTGTCGGTGAATTATCCAAAAATTTACAGAAAGAGATGCTGGAAAATGTGGAGGATGAAGAGGCTGAAATTTCCCTGGAAACAATAAAGGAATAACTAATGATTGCATTAACAATCGACTCTTTGCACAAACACTTGCAAGAAAAAAATCTGTCCCCTGAAATTCAAAAAGAAACCCATCAAATTTATGTTATCTTCAAATATGGCGGAAAGGAATTTCCTCTGTTTTTTAGAATTTTTGAAGAACATGGACTTTTACAGCTCATCACGTTCATTCCATCCAATTTAAAAGCGGAATGTGTAGGAGATTTGGCCCGTCTTCTTCACTATCTTAATAAAGAACTGGATATCCCTGGATTTTGCTTTGACGAAGCTGCCGGGCTTGTTTTTTATCGGGTCATGATTCCGGCGCCAAACAAAGAAATCGATCCAAAAATTTTGGATGCATACATACAATCGGTTCAAACTGTTTGCCAAACATTCGCACCTGTTATAGCCGCTGTCTCAACCGGTATGTCGTCATTTGATAGCGTCTTAAAATTAGTCAAAGAAAGCCAAGAGAAAGAAGCAAAACAGGATAAAAATTGAACCATGCCTTTACGCGCCATCTTTTATGATACAGAAACCACGGGAATTCGATCGGACAATGACCGCATTATTGAAATAGCCGCCTATGACCCTCTTAACGATAAAACGTTTGTTCAACTGATCAATCCTGGTTGTCCAATTCCAAAGGATGCCTCAGCTATTCACCATATCACGGATGACATGGTGGCTAATTGCCCCTCATTTGGTCAGGTATCTAAAGAATTTGTCTCCTTTTGCGAGGGAGAAGTCGTCCTTATCGCTCATAATAATGATGCCTTTGATCTCCCTTTTTTAAAAAATGAATTTAATCGGCATCAGGTCGCTTTACCACCGTGGCTTTTTTTAGACAGCTTGAAGTGGGCACGGCGCTATAGGCCGGATCTTCCCCGCCATTCACTCCAATTTTTAAGAGAGATATACGGCATTCCCGCAAATAATGCGCATCGCGCTTTAGATGATGTGGTGGTTTTGCATCAAATCTTTAGCATGATGACCGATGATTTGACTATCGAGTCTGTGTTTGCATTACTCAATAGACCGAGGCCTATTCAACATATGCCTTTTGGAAAACATCAAGGAATGCCTTTGAAGCAAATTCCAAAAGACTATGTATTATGGCTTGCTTCGAACGGCTTTTTTGAAAAAGCTGAAAATGCAGAGCTGCGGTCGGCTTTTCAAACTCTTGGTGTTCTTACAGGCTGAAATCTGCTTCAAGACACTTGCGCATAAGTCAATTAATTCAACGCAAAGGCGCTAAGGCGCCAAGACGCAAAGTTTTGGCTTTCTTTGCGACTTGGCGCCTTAGCGCCTTTGCGTTGAATAAGAAGTTTAAGAGCCACTAAGTCTTGGTAGTTTTTTATTGCGCTTCAGCCTTAACGGGTTTCTCCACTAGTTTATTGACAGATTCATTAATGGCTTTGGCATAATCGCTATAATTAAATTTCACATCCTCTTCCGTAATTGCATAGGGAATGTCCGGTGTGACACCCAAGTTTTCAATTGGATTGGTATCAATTCGCTCAGCAATCGACCCAGTATAGGAAAAAAATTGGATGCCATGCCTATTAGGAAAGGACATCGCATTGACATATCCTCCTGCACCGGCCGTACGCGTTCCAAAGAGCGTCGCTTTTTTATTGTCTTGCATGATTGCAGGAAAAAAGTCTCCGCACGAAATATCCATGCTATTAATCACTAATAAAATGGGTTTGGAGAATTGAACATAAGGATGGGGATTGATTCTATCCAAGCTATATAAGAAATAAGGCTCTGTAAGTGTGCGCCCAGCATTCCATTCAGATACAATAAAATTAAAATAATTCAGAAAAAATTGAATCATCTGATGGCTGACAGGAAAGCCAAAAAATGTCTCACCAAAAATTTCCACGGCTTCTGCATCATCATCAATTTTTTCAAAGATAGGAATCACATTAAGTGCTGCCGCAACATCATCTTGCGTGATCGCCATTCGATGACGTGGAGTGATGAGTGGTTGATCTGTCAACATCGATGCTAATGCATAAGTAAAGAAGATAAATCCACCGGGATTATCGATCTGATCGATGACTAAAGCATCGGCTCGTTCTTCGAATAACTGTATGATTTGTTCAAACTCTTTAATATCTCCTTCAAAACCAATATAATGAGGAATTCGAATATAACCAATTAATTGCTTTTGATCATTCTCGTATAAATAAGAATGAAAAAAATTGGAATTATCTGATTTCCACCATATTTTTCCTAATTCCGGAATACAGCTTTCACGTACACCTAAAGTACCAGGAGCCATTTTTAAATTGCCAGGCGCCGCTTTTTTTAATTCGTACAAAGGAGATAACATATGGTGTCGTGCAACGGCATTGTGCAATACATCAGACTTTTCATTGAGAGAAGGTTTTGATTTTGGCTTGTCTAAAATACTCTTATAGTGATTGGTAATTTTTTCTGGGGCGTATGTCCAAATCAATTGATGGTTTTTTACCTTTTCTGAAAAAATTGATTTGATGCCAACCATGACGGGTCCACGGGGAACAACATGTCCTGCAGTTCCTAAACGATGGGTGAAGAAAAACTCTGCATAGCCTCGGTCGGTCGCTTCGGTAGCATTGCGAACTTCATTTTTTAAAAACATTTGAAAAGCTTCGTCTATAGGTACTCCGTCAAATGAGATTAATTCATCGCCGACATGTATGGAAAATATCGAGGGAGAAAGTTTTTCAGAGTCAATATGGGAAATGAAGTATTTTCCATTAACCTCTTTAATAAGAAAGGGAAGAGTCGCGGATTCTGTGGACCAAAATGTGACGCTGACATGATAATCTTTTGTAGAGTTAAAAAAATTTCTAATGATATGTTGATAGATTTTGGGGGTCATAATAGGGGTTGTTTGGATCTTTTCTTTCGCCTTAAGAATTTCAACGTCAAGGTTCCATCCTGCATAAGATTGCTTCCACTCTTTTGGAGCGTAGCCGACTTCAAAAGCATTGTGAATAACATCTAGATCAGACAACATTTTATCTTTAGCCGATCGATCAGGCGCAGCTGGCAATCCACAAAAAGAAATTACATTTAAAAGTACTGCTAGAGACACGATTGTTTTTTTCATTTTGTCATCCTAATTTAACGATTAAATATAATCTACATCGAAGATATTAACCAAACAAGTACGATAAATGGATATCGCGAAAATGTAGATCACAGAGAACACCGATGCGCGATAAAATTTACTTTGAACTTAATTTCTTAATCCTGATATGATAGTTGAAATTGTATGAAGAGATCAAAAGTAATTGGCATCATTCCTGCCAGGTACGAGAGTAGCCGTTTTCCTGGCAAACCCTTAGCCACCATCCATGGCAAAACACTTATTCGACGCACCTATGAAAACGCTTTAAGATGCAAATCTCTGGATGCTGTCGTTGTCGCTACCGATGATTCCCGCATCTTTACTCACGTGCAAGAGTTTGGCGGAAATGTCGTCATGACTTCAAAAAGCTGTCTGACTGGCACCGATAGAATAGCTGAAGTGGTATGCCTTTATCCTGAATATGCTCAAGCAAACATCATTGTTAATATTCAGGGAGATGAACCGACGCTTGATCCTGGGGTTATTGAAGCTGTAGTTGATACTCTAAAGCTTGATCCAACAGCTGATGTTTCCACTGCTATTATCCGTTTGAAATCTGAAAAAGATTCCCTCAACCCTTCTGTTGTTAAATGCGTCATTGACCGAAAAGGATTTGCCCTTTACTTTAGCCGGGGGTTAATTCCAGCAGGCAAAACACTAAAATTTCACTCGGGGAATATTTACTATAAACATCTAGGAATTTATGGCTATAAACGGCAATTCCTTTTACACTATGCAGAATTGCCGGCTACTCCTTTGCAATTAGCTGAAGACTTAGAACAATTAAAAGTTTTAGAAAATGGTTTCCGGATAAAAACAGCCCTCGTCGAATGCGAGTGTATGGATGTCAATACTCCGGAAGATATAATAAAAGTAGAGAAACTCTTATGCAAACAAAATACATCTTTATCACAGGAGGGGTTTGCTCCTCCCTTGGAAAAGGATTGACATCAGCCTCAATCGGCATGCTCTTGGAAAAGAAAGGGCTTAAAGTCGCTATGTTAAAATTCGATCCCTATCTCAATGTCGATCCAGGCACCATGAATCCTTTTCAGCATGGCGAAGTCTATGTCACAGACGACGGCGCTGAAACCGACCTTGACCTCGGACATTATTATCGCTACACAAATTCTCCCTTATCACGCGCTTCAAATGCAACTTCCGGTCAAATTTATAATACAGTCATCCGCCGGGAAAGACAGGGAGATTATTTGGGGAAAACCGTTCAAGTGATTCCCCACATTACTGACGAAATCAAGCAGCGGATCGTTAATTGCGCCAAACAAGAAGACGGGATTGATGTGGTGCTGGTAGAGATCGGAGGAACAGTCGGAGACATTGAATCGCTTCCATTCCTTGAAGCCATCCGTCAATTTTGCAACGATCACCGTGGAGAATGCCTCAATATCCACCTCACCTATGTGCCTTATCTGCGTGCGGCGGGAGAGGTCAAAACAAAACCTTCCCAGCACTCTGTACAAGCTCTCCGCGCAATCGGGATCTTCCCTGATGTTATAATGTGCCGCTGTGAAAAGTCGCTTAGCGATGACGTTAAAGATAAAATCAGCCTTTTCTGCAATGTTCCACGTGAAAGCGTCATTGAAGAGGCGGATGTCCAAGATAGCATCTATGAAGTTCCCCTTGACCTGCATGCCCAAGGGGCTGATGACTTAATTTGCAAACTGTTAAAACTGCCCTCCAAAAAAGCTGACCTTTCAGCTTGGAAAAAGATAATCGAAACGATCCGTCATCCCAAGGGAACGATTACAATAGGCATCGTTGGCAAATATGTTCAACACCAAGATGCTTACAAATCGATCATCGAATCTTTACAGCACGGCGCCATTGCAGCCGGTTATAAGCTTGAAATAAAAAAATTCGAAGCGGATAAAATTTTGAATGAAGGATCAGTGGAAACGGCTATCTCAGGCTGCGATGGATATTTAGTTCCCGGCGGTTTTGGAGAACGAGGCTGGATGGGCAAAATCATGACAGCAAAATACTGCCGTGAAAATCATATTCCTTATTTTGGAATATGCCTTGGCATGCAGGTTATGGCCGTAGAATTTGCCCGGCATATGGCGGGCTTTCCTGAAGCGAATTCCACTGAAGTCGATACCTATGCTAAAGATCCGGTCATTTCTTTGCTTAGCGAGCAAAGAGCTGTCCAAGATGTAGGCGGTACGATGCGGCTCGGCAACTATAATTGCAAATTAAAACCCCATACGAAAGCCCACAAAGCTTATGGAAAAGATCTTATTCAAGAAAGGCATCGGCATCGCTATGAATTTAATAATAAATATCAAGAAGCGATGGAAAAACATGGTTATGTGATCTCAGGAGTCCTTGAAGAAGGTTCCTTATGTGAAATTTCAGAAATCAAAGGGCATCCTTGGATGCTTGGCGTACAATTTCATCCTGAATTTAAATCCAAACCAACTAATCCGCACCCTCTTTTCAGGGATTTTATCCACGCAACCATCGCCCATAAAAATAAAAGCGGATCATAATGGCTTTGCTTTCATCTAAATTGCAACCGCGACGCATCATTGGGATTGATTATGGAATGGTGCGTTTAGGCATTGCGATTTCGGATGAAAGCAAAACAATCGCCACACCCATGAAAGTCTTCTTTGCGGACAAAAAAACTGAAAAAACCGTTATTAAGCTTCTCGAAGAATTAACCAAGCATCAGAAAGATTATCGTTATACAATTGAGTCTATTGTGATAGGTCTTCCTCTTATGATGAGTGGAAAGATCGGTTTTTTAGCCGATGAAGTTAAACATTTTACAGCATTGTTACAACAGCACACATCGATTCCTATTGTATTGTGGGATGAGCGGCTGACATCGGTTCAAGCTGATCGATCTATGCGTGAAGGCAATTTGACACGTAAGCGGCGAGCACGATCCGCCGACACCGTCGCTGCTGTCATTATTTTACAAAATTATTTAGACAGTCTTAAATTTCAAGAAATGCAGCAAAAAAAGGAAAGCGATATATCTAATCAATAAATTTTAATTTAAATGCTCAATTAATTTAAATGCTCAATAGCGAGGGAATATGAATAATTCAACAGATACATTAAAACCTTTTAATTCAGCCCCTATCTTCCCCCCCCATGTACTGCCTAGTTCTGATCGTCATGACGATTCATCAAGAATCAGTGTCGATGATCCACCCAAACAGCACTCCTCACCCCGCAAATTCGTTCATAAAGCTTTATCTGTACTGCACAATTCAAATTCTCCTTTCAGGGAGGAATTATCTTTTTTTAAAGAGCAGATGTCAATAACTCAAGCGCACGTTATGAATAAAACGCCCCCTATTCCGCAAAAATTGACTTTAGATATGAACTTAGCGGTTCTTTTAAATCCGATGAAAGAACGATTTGAAATCACTCGCAATGTTCTTGAAGCTTGTGCGCAAAAAAATAGAAACCAATATAATTCGATTCTTTTTCATCGCACATATGGACTTTGGAAAAGTTTGGTTAATTGCTTTTCTTTTTTAATTGAGCAAGAAATAGAGGATGGCCTTCCAATTCTTCAAAGGACAGCTTTGCAAGAATTTATAATGAAGTATAAAAATTCGGAAAAATTTTCTCTTTTATTTTTTAATATAGCTTTTGGAGGTGATGATAAAGGATATAACTGTTCAAAAATCATGCGGTTTTTAGAAACAGTTGCCTCGCAAAGGAGCGATGATGAGTGGCGTTTTTATCGACCTGAATTTTTAATTACTGAGTCACCTGAACTTGTGACTAGGACAGATCTTATTTTACCCATTGATGTTATCATTTCATTAATTAGAACAGCTGAATTAGAACTCATTCAAAGATGCCGATTTCATATCACCATAAAAGGCAAAAAGGATGGATCTTGTCATTATCGTGCTACCGTCAAACTGGAAAGAAATGAAAAGGGAAGACTCTATGAGACACGGCAACAATGGTTAAAAAGATTAATACGTGAAATTTATAATGCAGAGTTTAAACAGAATGTTTCTGATGAGCAAATTGAAAAAGAAGTGATGGCGCTCCATATATATTCAAACCGCAAAAAATTAAGGGAACTGTGGTTGTCAAAACATCAAGAGAACCATCTTAAGATGATTAAAGAAGAGCAAGTAAAGACGGGTTCTAATTTGAACGATAACGATATCCATAAAATCTATGCTGATTCATGTTATAAGATGGCGCAGGATGATATGCTCACGGGCTATGTTAAATCTGAAAACAAACAAGCCGGCGAAGTTGTAGTGAATGAGTCATGTTCAAGTACATCGAGCATTAATACAATCGAAGGCATCGAGATCGATATAGAATCGAATTCCAAAATTTTTGCAAGTAGCGAATTGGATGAAATTTTATTTTCTAACATTGAGTTTAAGAAGGAAGTCGTAAAATTTCTTCATGAAGAAATTTCTTGTTATGACATTTTGCAACTCATTTCGAACGGTGCAACAGCCCGCTCATTTGAAGCATTAAAACTTGTCGATCGCTGCTTTAATAGTGCAGAGCCAGAAGAGATCATTGGGGAAGCGTATAAATATAGACAGGCATTTACAGGGTCTAGAGAAAAAACGACTACCTTTATAGAAATTGATATCGTCAGCAAACAAGTTAAAGTAGTAATGCCGGAGACCCCTTCCCCCTCCACTTTTGAATTAACTGACAGCTTAAAAATTCAAGATGATGATTCTAAATTTTACAGCACTATGACTTCTGTTACTCAGTGTAAATCTTCAGATTTATTCGTAAAAATCATTCCTCTTGAATCAACAAAATCGACACGCACTCAAAGAAGAGCCAGTCGAAAATTAAACAAAAAAAATGATGATCAAACAACACCGCGCAATAAATCGGCCGGCCGGGAAAATAGCCATGAAATTCTTTCGTATGAAATCATTTCAGAACCAAAATCTCCTATCAAAAAAGGGTGTGCTAAATATAATTCTTCAAATGTTAAAATCGGAAACATTTGGTGGGCAACAACTATCAATATGGGAAGACTTTTACATACATCTTCGAGCCGTCTTAAACTGACAAACGTCAAATTTGTTTTAAACTTTGCTGAATCTTATCAACATCGAAAGTATTTAATGGAATTTCAAGACAGAATCAAGCACCGTTTTGGAAATTATATCTGTCGAACAGTTGCAAAATCTTATAAGATCTCCGATCATGTAACAGTCTCCACAAATTGGCAAAAGAACATGCCAAATAATATGTTGCCTCATCCCAAAATCGATCCCAAAGAATTGAAGATAAATGTTTATTTTGGCGTTTATTCCGATCAGGATCGTCGTGATAAAGGCAAAGAAAAGGTTAAAGAAGATTAAGTTATTTCGCAATTAAGCCCAAAATAAACCACATACTCTAATTGCGCTGCTTATTATCAACGCAATTAGAGTATGTGATTTATATTTTTCATATGCAACCCTTCTGAGCTGCCTTTTAAATGCAATTCGTTCGCGCACTGCCGTATCAAAAGAGGACAATTTATACATAAATTTTAGAGGCCTGACCGTGTTATCGACAACATTCAACGCTAGACTAGCTAAGGATTTTTCTAATAATTCATTATAACCAGGTATATTAAGCATTTGGGTAACATGCGCTGTATCAGAAATAATACTCGCAGTCGTAAACAAAGAACCAATTACAGACTTTCTATCGCGGGATCCTTGTACTATATCATTTAATTTGTAATTAATTTCTCCGCTCTTGATCGATTTAACTCCTATTTTTTGTTTGTTTTGTTTAAAATATAAATTAATTATAAAACAACTATATTAAGTTAGTTTTTAACTATTGTTATGTTTAATTAATTTTTATTTTGTTTTAGGTGGGGAAATATTAAGAAATCTTAATAATACCCGGAGCGGACGCTAGATTAGAATTGATGATCAGGAATTTCTATTTTCAGATTTTCACTATCACTGTATTCTCAAGACGAGAACCTGAGAAAACCTTATGCAAAAACCGCCGATTAATCCATTAGAAGAATCCACGCGCATTACACGTTCAGCTGAACCCTGTATTCTCGTTATTTTTGGTGCAACGGGAGATCTTACCTCTCGAAAACTACTGCCAGCCCTATACAATTTAGCCAGAGAAAGGCAGCTTCCTACGCACTTTGCTTGCGTTGGTTTTGCAAGGCGTGAGAAAACAAATGAAACATTTCGCGATGAAATGCGCGAGGCCGTAGGGCAATTTTCCAGAGTAAAGCCTGTTGATAATTCTCTTTGGAAAAAATTCAGCGAACAACTTTATTATCATCAATCGGAATTTCATGAAGACGCAGGGTATGATTCTTTACGCAAGTTATTAAACGATCTTGACACTCAATATGGTACAAAAGGAAATCATTTATTTTATCTCTCTACGCAGCCCAGCTTTTTCCCTGTTATTGTTAAAAAATTAAAAGAGCACCAATTAATCTACGATGCGGCTGCAGTTCATGATAAATGGAGCCGCGTTATTATCGAAAAGCCATTTGGCGAGGATACAGCGTCAGCCACTGATTTACAGCAAGAAATCACTAAATATCTTGATGAAAGTCAGATTTACCGCATCGATCACTATCTTGGAAAAGAGACCGTGCAAAATATTCTCGTTTTCCGCTTCACAAATTCGATTTTTGAATCACTTTGGAACAATCACCACATCGATCATGTCCAATTAAGCGTTGCCGAAGAGATCGGTGTAGGAACGCGGGGCCGCTTCTGGGAAGAAGCCGGCATGCTGCGCGACATCATCCAAAATCATATGATGCAGCTTCTTTCACTCGTCGGTATGGAACCCCCTATCAATTTAAAAGCTTCATCTATTCACGACGAAAAAGTTAAGGTTTTAGAAGCGATCCGTCCCTTTGATCTTAAGCAACTTAACAAATACGCTGTGCGAGGTCAATACGGTCCCGGCTTTATTAATGGCCAACCTGTCAAAGGTTACCGCGAAGAAGACAATGTAGCTCGCGATTCTAATGTGGAAACCTATGTCGCCTTGGAGCTTTTTATTGATAACTGGCGCTGGTCAGGGGTGCCTTTCTACCTAAGAGCCGGCAAAAGACTCCCCAAAAGGGTCACTGAAATCGCTATCACATTCAAAAATGCTCCGGGATATTTGTTTCAATTCGGTGAACAAAACACGCTGGTCATCCGTATCCAACCCGACGAAGGGATTTCATTAAAAATGAATTGCAAGGTTCCTGGCATGAGCACGCAAATCCAGCCTGTTAAAATGGATTTCCTTTATGGTGCTTACTTTGGTTCAGCGCTTTCCGAAGCCTATGAAAGATTAATTTGCGATTGCATGGCAGGCGATAGCACCCTATTTGCCCGAATTGATGAGGTCATGGCATCCTGGCGTTTGTTAACTCCCCTCATTTATCGCTGGCAAGAGGACAAAGCCAAAGACTTTCCAAATTATGCATCAGGCACATGGGGGCCGGAAGCTGCTGAAGAGATGATCGCTAAAGAGGACCGCAAATGGAGGTTAATTTAAAACATGTCCACTCCAGCCGCTGCTAAGGCAAACTCTCAGGTTCCTCGCTTACGGGAAGAAACTCAACCAAAAAATCAAATCCGCGCCTGTTTATTTAATCTGATCATATTTTCTGATGATCCGCGCCGGTCAGCTTATCTTCATCAAATTGTACAGTCAATCATTGAAAAGTTTCCTTGCAGGATTATTTTTATCCAGTCTGTCCACGATGCTCCGGAACCTTTTGTCGGACCGATAGCAGGAACGGCCTTAGTGAATATGGGGGACACTGTTGTCATCTGTGATCGGTTTAATATTGATGCTGCGGCAGATCAACTGCATAGGGTTCCATCGATTGTTTTGCCTCTGTTGGTTCCGGATTTGCCTGTTTATCTTGTCTGGGGGCAAAATCCTACGACCGAGGCCGTCATACTACCTCAGTTGAAGCGCTTTGCCTCTCGTCTGATCTTTGATACCGAGTGCACGGACAATCTGCCGGACTTTTGTGCAAAGGTCATTAAGCTTTTAGATGCAGCCCAAATGGAAATCCGGGATGTGAAATGGGCAGCTTTAGGGGGATGGAGAGAGGTTTTAGCCCGTACATTTGACACACCTGAAAAAATTAAAGAATTGAAAGAGTGCCGCAACATCCAAATCATATACAATAACCGCCCTTCTGTTTTTGTTTCCCATACAGACATTTCTCCGATCTATTTGCAAGCATGGCTTGCATCCCGTCTGGAATGGCGGTATCAGTCAACGGAGAAGCAAACGGAGGGGCATTGTTTTATGTATAAAAATGGCAAGCACTCTATCAAAGCGGAGCTAATCCCTCAAGATATCGAAGAATTAGAATCGGGTGCTATTTCAACTGTGCGAGTCATGACCGAAGATGGCATCTCATTTTTGATCGACCGCAAGAAAAACCAGCCTCAAGCGATCGTTCATATCGAAACTAAAGAAAAGTGCGAGATGCCGATTGTGCTTCCTTTATCCGAGCTGAAAAATACCGTTGCCTTTTTGGAAGAGATTTTCTATCGCAAAACGAGCGATCACTATCGTTCGATGCTTGAAATGATTGTAAATTACGAGGGCTTGGATGAATGTAAATGAGAAACAACAGCTCATCCGTTTTTTTGATGACCGGCGTGATATTGCGATTCCGGGCGATCATCAAGCGGCTTTGAATTTCTGCATGGAGCATTTTATTACACAGGCAGCTGCAGCTATCGAGTTAAAAGACAATTTTTATGCCGCTTTATCGGGAGGTTCAACCCCTAAAGCTGTGTATGAAGGATTGACAACACTGCCCTATCGGACAGCGATAGATTGGACAAAGGTACATCTATTTTGGAGTGATGAGCGATGCGTTCCCCCTTATCATCCTGATAGCAATTATCATATGGCCATAGAAGCCGGTTTTGGCAAATTAAGGATTCCTGCTGAAAACATTCATCGTATCCAAGCGGAAGGCGATGTGGAAGAAGGCGCGCTAGCCTATGAACATTTAATTCAGGCAAAGGTGCCGAATTCCCAGTTTGATTTGATTTTATTAGGAATGGGCGATGATGGACATACGGCTTCCTTATTTCCAAAAACACACGCCCTTCATGCTAAAGGAAGACTTGTTGTGGCTAATTTTCTTCCGGAAAAAAACATATGGAGAATTACTTTTACATTTGATTGTATTAATAAGGCCAAATATGCAGACATATATGTGCTGGGAAAGAAAAAGGCGGAAATGGTTAAAAAGGTGCTGACAGGCCCCTATTTACCTGATGAATTTCCTGTTCAACGGGTCGGCACACGGGAACACAAAGCCTTGTGGATTTTAGATAAAGAAGCCGCCTCGCTTTTGTAAACAATAAGCGGATTTGCAATGAACCCTGTAGCTTATGAAGTTAATTTCGACAGCATTGTGGGCCCCACCCATAATTATGGCGGTCTTTCATATGGAAATCTCGCTTCTATGGATAACCGGCAGATGGCTTCCAATCCAAAGGAAGCCGCCCTTCAAGGGCTCGAAAAGATGCGATTGCTTGTCAGCCTTGGATTTAAACAAGCTGTGCTTCCTCCACATGAGCGTCCGCACATCCCCACACTCAAAAACTTAGGTTTCACCGGCACAGAAGCCGAAATACTGCACGCGGTTAATGAAAAAGCTCCTCAGATTTTAATCGCCTGCTCATCTTCAGCAGCTATGTGGGCGGCCAATGCGGCTACAATTTCCCCTTCTATCGATAGCATCGATCAAAAAGTACATGTGACACCCGCTAATCTATCGGCCAATTTTCACCGTTCGATTGAATCAGAATTTACCAGCCAAGTGCTTAAGTTAATATTTCAAGATCCTGTATATTTTAAAAATCATCTTCCCCTGCCTGCAGGCTCATTTTTTACTGATGAAGGCGCCGCTAACCATTCCCGTTTTTGCCATTCGTATGGAAATCCCGGCATCCAACTCTTTGTTTTTGGGCGTTACAGCCTTCAACCTGATACTTTGGAAACGCACCTTTTTCCGGCCCGCCAAACTTATGAAGCATCAACCGCGGTAGCGCGTTTGCATAACCTCTATCCCGAGAGAGTGGTCTTTGCACAACAAAACCCGCGGGCCATCGATGCCGGTGTTTTTCATAACGATGTGGCTGCGGTAGGGAATCGCAATGTACTTTTTTATCATGAGTCGGCTTTTTTAGGATCGGCCGAAGTGATCGACCAATTGAATAAAAAGATGGTTAAGTTTTGTGATACTGAATTGAGCTTGATAAATATTCCGGAAGCAAAAGTTTCACTTAAAGATGCAGTTTCAACATATCTGTTTAATTCGCAGCTTCTTTCAAATGCAGAAGGCACAATGGTTCTGTTTGCCCCCATCGAATGCGAAAGCAATTTAGCCGTACAAGAGGTATTAAACGATATTATTTCCGATCCCCTCAATCCCATTAAAGAGATCCATTATATCGACCTGCGTGAAAGCATGCGCAATGGCGGCGGTCCAGCGTGCCTTAGGTTGCGCGTCGCTCTAACAGAAAATGAACTTGCGGCCGTTCATCCCGCTATATTTTTAAACGAGCCGTTATACATTCAGTTAAAAGAGTGGATTCATAAACACTATCGATCACAGCTATTGCCGCGGGATTTAGCCGATCCGCAACTCTTATCAGAAACCAAAGAAGCCTTGGATGAGTTAACCAAAATTTTAAAGCTAGGGTCCATTTACTCCTTTCAAAAATAGGCCATCTATGGATCCCGTCCTGCAAGAACTGCTTAAGATGAGTACCTGCGAGATCCGGGAAGACCCTATTACACGCCGAGCTTATAGTGTCGATGCATCCATTTATGAAATGGAACCTTCTGCCGTCATTATCCCGCGTACCTCTGTAGACGTCTCTATTATCCTCCAGCACGCTTTTCAACATCATCGCTCGGTTGTCCCTCGCGGCGCTGCAACCGGAATTACTGGCGGATGCCTTGGCAGCGGATGGATAATTGATACATCCAAATATTTAAACAAGATTTTAAAGATCAATTACGAAAAAGAATATGCAATTGTTGAACCGGGTGTCATACAAGATAGCTTAAATAAAGCATTAGAGCTCAATGGCTACCGACTTGGACCCGATACTTCAACAGGCAATCGGGCTACTCTTGGCGGCATGGTGGCTAATAATGCTGCCGGCGCCCGCTCTTTGCGTTTCGGACAGATGGTTGATCATGTCCAAGAAGTTGAAATCGTACTAATTAATGGTGAAACGCTCGTTTTCAATGCTGTAGATGATGAAATGCTTAAAGTGAAATCCGCCTTAAATACTCGTGAAGGGGCGATCTATAGAACGATTGAACAGATCCGCGCTGAATATGGTCCGGAGATCGCTCTGCGCTTTCCCCACATCCCTCGAAGGGTCTCTGGATATAATTTAAACGAACTCATCAAACCGGGCCCCTTAAATGTCTGCAAATTAATCACCGGTTCTGAAGGAACTTTGGGCATCCTCACAAAAATCAAAGTGGGCATTTGCAAAAAGCCCAAATTTTCTGCGTTATGCATTGTTCACTTTACCGAACTTCTAAAAGCCATGCAGGCAGTTCCGGACATGTTATCTTTTGCTCCCCTCTCGCTGGAATTAATTGATGATCATATTTTACGCGCCGGGCTACGTTTACCAACCATGCGTGGAAAATTAGATTGGTTGGAAGGAGACCCTCAAGCGATCCTTGTTGCTGAATTTGATGCCGATGCCGCTCATGAAGCCGAAGAAAAATGCCTCTTATTTTCTCAAAGCATGCGCCAGCGGGGGATCGGATACGCATGGCCTTGCATCACTGATTCCAAAAGCCAATCGAATGTTTGGGAGCTTCGTAAAGCCGGATTGGGACTGCTTCTTTCTAAGCGCACTTATAGCCGTGCGATCGCTTTTATAGAAGATCTTTCGATAGATCCCTATAAGCTAGCCCCTTTTATGGAAACGTTTCTCCCCTATCTGAAATCCAAAGGAATAGACGCGGGCATCTATGGGCATGCGGGAGCCGGATGCATGCATATACGCCCTTATATTGATCTGCGCAGCCGCGAACAGTTGGAATTAATGCGCACGATCATGTTAGATGTCAGCGGCATGATATTGGAATTTGGAGGCGCTCTTAGCGGCGAACATGGCGATGGATTAATTCGTTCATGGTTAAACCATAAAATGTTTGGCGATCGGTTATATCATGCCTTTGAACAGCTAAAATCTGCCTTTGATCCCGGTCATCTCATGAATCCCAATAAAAAAGTTCATGGTCCACCCGTTGAAAAACAACTGCGGCTAAATCCCGAAACCGTCATCAAAAAAATTCCAACCTTTCAAGACTTTTCCGAAGAGGGCGGTTTTGAACTGGCCGCTGATTTGTGCAATGGAAATGCACAATGCCGCAAAACGGAAGGCGTCATGTGCCCATCCTTCCAAGCATCCGGTGATGAGTATGATACAACCCGAGCACGTGCTCAAGCCTTACGTGCAGTTATCAATAGCCGATTGCCCTTAGAAGATTGGACAGGAAATAAACTTTACGATGTCTTGGATCTTTGCATTGAATGCAAAGGATGCAAAACTGAATGTCCTTCAAGTGTCGATATGGCAAAAATGAAGGCCGAATTCCTCTATCAATATCAACAAAAAAACGGTTATCTGTTTCGTAACCGCTTATTTGCCAACGTAGACTCTTTTTTTAAAGTTGCCTCTCCGTTTGCCAGATTGATCAACTGGAGCGCTGATCGTTTTTTTTCAAAAACCCTATTGGATTGGGCAGGGATTACAGTTAATCGTCCGCTGCCCAAAATAGCTTTACAAACTTTTTCAAATCAATCTTTTGCTGTCCGAAACACCTTTGAAAAAAAAGTGGTTCTCTTTAACGACACCTACACCGAATTTATCGAGCCGCATATCGGAATGGACGCCATTAAAGTCTTGAATGCCTTTGGATATGAAGTGATTGTCCCCGGTTGGACGTGTTGCGGACGTCCGCACTATTCAAAAGGATTTCTGAAGCAAGCGCAAGAGGCAGCGCAGAAATTGACAGGTGTCTTATCCGATTACGCCAGGCAAGGCTTGCCTATCATAGGTTTGGAACCAAGCTGTTTATCGATGATCTGCGATGATTACACAGGTTTGCTTAAACATGATAATATTTATTGGAAAAAGTTATTAGAAATACGGAAAAAGACTTTATCTTTCGATGAATTTATCGCATCCCACCTTCACAATGGGCATCTCCCATCGAATTTTAAACCACTCAATAAAAATATTTTATTGCACGGACATTGCCATCAAAAAAGTTTATGCGGCACGAAATCAACCTTGGACGCTTTGCATGCCCTCACTCAATCAACCGTTTCAGAAATCGCTTCGGGATGTTGCGGCATGGCCGGTTCATTTGGCTATGAAAAAGACCATTATAATTTTTCAATGAAAATTGCAGAACTCAAACTATTGCCAGCTATTCGCAGGGCACCTAAGGCTCTTATCGTGGCAGATGGAATCTCCTGCCGCAGCCAAATCGTTCACGGGACCGGAAGAACCGCCCTTCATTTGGCCGAAGCATTCGCTAAAGCATTAGATTTAAAATAAAAAAGAGAGTGAGCTAAACAGGCCGTTCTTCAAACTTAATGGGTTTAATATTTAAGTTGAAGAACGGTCGTTTTTAAAATTTCGTGTTTTTGGGTGTTTTATTTTTTTCTTTTTGAGGCTGATTTAGTTTTGCGGGTACTTGATAAAGTTCTTTTTTTTGCTACCATGACGCACCTCATAGTTGAATTGATTTTAGGAGCTTTCCTTAATTATTCAAACTTTGGAGAGGATCTTCTCTAAAGTTCATAGCATCCCTTTTTTGACATTTACAACTTTTCAATAAATTTGTATACAAACATATTGATAAAAGGAAATGTTTGTTTTTAACAAACTCGTTATCAATAATTTATATTTTAAAGACCGATCATGTGAAGACCTCTCTTTAGGAAAAACAGCACATCAAAGACATGAAGATTCATGCCTTTGTCGTGCTGTTTTTCTTAAAGCAGGGTTTTCTAGTGCATGTGTTGCAATGTGTGACATACGAAAAAACGAGCTCTGAGGCTATTTACAAAGAACGAGGATCGGTTTTTTTGATAATAAGGCTGACGTTTTTCTGATTAAATCCTTTATACCCTTCACGCCGCTGCAAGTTTTCCATATGGCTTCCTACAGCTCCATAAGACAAAAATTTATGCGCGTGGTCCTGCGAAATTTTACCCTCTTGCAATAAAGCCTGGATCCGTTTGTGATCGACCGGCCAAACCTCGCCTTCTGTAAAGGCTTGCTTCAAAAAAGAAAAATTACTGAAAGGTTCCATAACACCCACTTTCAGAGCATTCAAATCGCGCGTCAATTCCTCAAACATAAATTGGGCTTCTAAATGATGCATGCCTGATTTGAGAATCGAATCACCGTGCAGCGCACACCAGAGTCCGATCGTGCCTAAATGGGGCAAGTCGGGCATGGGGTGATGCGAAAAATCGACCGCTAATTCTGCAGGGGCTAAATCCACATCCAGAAATAAAACTAATCGAGCTCGAGGGTTTTCCATCACTTGCGCACCCCAGCCGGCTTCTTCCCCCGCATAAAATCTTTCTCGACAATGGAATCCCAAAATTTCAAATAAACGTACCAACAGTGGAAAGTGTTTGCGCGAAGATCTAAAGGTATGATGGTCGTGATTCGCCCATCCCATCCCAAGGCGATCCTGCCGATTTTTCTGCAGCTGCCCTGCTGTGTTTCTCGATTGCCAGTATTCCCTTTCCACTTCAAGAATAAGGCAAGCGGCGACGTCTTCACCCACTAAGGAAACAATTTCCTGAGCCAATTGGATCGATTGATACATCTCTTCATCTTCATTTTCAAGCGAACGCTGCCGTGTTTTCCATTTTTCCGCAGCTTGCCAGTAACGTACAAGATATCCTTCCTCAAAATAAATCGGCTCAATTGTCTCAATCCCTCTCCGTTCCACCACCCAAAGGGTAATATTATTTTCTGTCTTTACCGAACAACGGCGATAAGGCGCATAAGGAGAACCCTCAATCCAACCGCGCAATCCTCTTACCTGCAAGAAGTCGGCAATACTATCAACAAGCACTGCTATCCCCGCTCCGGACTGCTCATGATCATAAACAGCAATGCGAGGCAACTGCGCTCCAGGATGATGGAATAATCGATATAATGGCGTAGCATGATGAGCTTTAAATCCCATCTCTTCCAAAGCAATCTCGGCTGCCGGCGAATTGCCGACAATCACATGATCAACCCAATCAAAAAGACGCGTGCTGGTATGTTTTAATAGATCTTGCCGCAATGAATCTATAAAGGGATTGGCTTGGCAGCATTCATCGATGAAACGTAAAATCAGCGCTTCGGCTTTTGGATGGCAGATCCACTGAAACTCGGCATTGACAGTCATGATCCTCCTTAAAGGCTATCCGACTTCTTTCACCTTAACAATAAAGCTTCTTTTTATCAAATCATTGCCAAGAGCTCAGCTGTATCAGAGATTTGGCGAAGATCTCCATGCTTGATTTCATAGATCTCTTTAGGCGTTACTTTTTGACAGAGGCTGCGGACGCTTTCAGCTTTGACAAGAATGAAATCGACCTCCTGCAGGGATGCTAAAAGATGCATAAAATCGGGATGAGGAGATGAATCCTTAACATAGACCAAGAGATTGCAGCCGCTCCGTTGTGCTAACTGCCGGATAGCATTAAAAATGGGGGTTGTTAACCCATGTTCCCCTGTAATGCCTAATAAAATGCATGAAGAGCCATCTAATACCTGTTGCAAAGCAAATAGATGCTCTTCATCAAAAATTTTGTTATTTACATCGTGTTCAAGCAGTCGACGGGTCAATTCAGATAAAGAAATGCGCGCGCACCCAAATTTTTCGATGGCAATGCCTGCAGCTATATTAGACAACTGGACAGCTTCGGACAACGGCAAACCGTTGCCTAAAGCACACGCCATCATGGATAATACAGTATCCCCTGCCCCAGTAACATCTTTAACTTCACGTACTTTGACAGGATAATCCTCGCGATTGCCATTTTGATAGAAAAGGGAGATTCCCTCTTCTGAACGTGTCACCATCAACACGTCGCATTGGGTTTGACGGAGAACTTTTGCGGCGGCTTGGTCTAATTGCGATTCAAAAGGCATGCCTGCCGCTGCATACACCTCGGAAAGATTGGGCTTAATGATTGTCGATCGCGCATATTTAGCAAAATCGATCCCTTTTGGGTCAGCGATAACCGGAATCCCCTGTTTTCTTCCCAAATCGATGACAACAGATAAAAGGGATGGTGTTAAAAACCCTTTGCCATAGTCGGAAATGGCTATGACATGCACTCCATCCATTAAAGCCGGCAGTCGATCGATCAACTGCTGTTCGAGCATTTCAGGCAAGGGAACGAGGACCTCGTGGTCAACGCGCACGATTTGTTGATTGTCTGCAATAATCCGGTTTTTGATGGGACTGGTATAACCACGCTGCAGCATCAGTCCGTCTGTTTGGATTTTTTCTTCTGACAACGCCGTTAATAATAGATTTCCAGCCTGGTTTTCGCCGATACGTCCAATTGCTGCCACTTCACACCCCATCGAAATGAGGTTAAGAGCTACATTGCCGGCCATGCCAGGTCTATTTATTTCATTTTGGACATGCACCACAGCTACCGGCGCTTCAGGTGAAATACGACGCACTTTGCCGATGGTATAAGTGTCCAGGACAAAATCTCCAATGACCAAAGCTTTACATTTTCCCAAACGGGAGACTGTGCCTGTTAATCTTACCATGTTTTCCCCGGGATCAAATAATTGCGAATATAATCGGTAACAGAGGCTTCCAATGGTTGACAAGAAGCAGCATTTCCAATGGCCTCGACGGTTTTTTTCATAGCGGCGCATGTGTAATTTTGATACTTGCCTAGCAAATCGGCCGGCATGTCGATATAGCGGATATCGATAGGTTTTTCAATAGCTGCAAATACGGCTTTGGCCACGTCATTCCAAGTATTTGCCACGCCGGTCCCAATATTAAAAATGCCTCCTGCTTGATTGTGCAGGAAAGCGCAGGTCATACGTGCGGCATCTTTCACATAAATAAAATCTCTTTTTTGACCGCCATCAGCAAAATTGTGCGGATCTGAAGACTTAAAGAGATTAATAAAACCTTCACGTTGGGCCGAAGGCAGAATGTGTGTGATGGCAGAAGCCATACGCCCTTTGTGGTTTTCATTGGGCCCAAAAACATTAAAATATTTTAAACCGACAACTTTATCTAAAACCCCCTCTTGCAAAGCCCACTGGTCAAATAGATGTTTGGAATAGCCGTACATGTTTAAAGGGTGATAACGATTGATTGAAGCATGATCATCATCAAAACCTAAAGCGCCATCCCCATAAGTGGCCGCAGAAGAAGCATAGATGAAACGGAGGCGATGCCTAAGGGCATATTGCGCTAATTTTAAAGTATACCGATAATTATTTTCTAAAAGGTAGTTTGAATCAGCTTCCACCGTATTGGAGCAAGCGCCAAGATGAATAAACGCATGAATTAAGGAGTCTTTGCTTTCAAGCCAGTGGAATAGATGGGATTTATCCAAAATGTCCACAAACTGCTTGCCAACCAGATTTTTCCATTTCTCAGATTGATCAAGTTCATCGACAACGATAATGTTATAAACACCTGAATTATTCAAATGCCGAATAACACCCGAACCAATAAATCCAGCTCCGCCCGTCACAACAATCAAATTTTTTCCGCCCAAATCTTTGACCATGTTCTCAAACAATTTTCATATAAACGTATAGCATACCATACAAGAAAATTGTAGCCAATAGCCTATAATAAATTTCCTGAAATCTGGAGCTGATAACGCGTGATCACTAAATGACGTGGATTCTGCTTATTTACTTTGCGATTGATTCTGAATATTTTTTATAGCTAAAGCCACTTCAGGCCGGATTGTCGCAGGAGCTACTTCATAGCAAGACTGAGCATGCTTTAAAGCTTGAGAAAGTTTATTGTTGTCTAAATAAACTTGTGAAACGATCATTTGAAGACGCCAAAGGTTTTCCCTATCTTGCGTGCCATAGGTTTCAATATAATTCACTAAGGGCGCCACTAGGTGTTCCGGAACTTTATCCCCATCATCTGAAATGGCTTCAAAATCGATGATAGCCACTTGATAATGGGTTTTATAGGCATTAGTCGGGTCGGCGGCAAGTACTTGCCGCTTCAGTTCGATCGCTTTTGAGGTATGCGCCATCCCTTCATCCGCAAGCATGCGATACCGCTCAATCTGAAAAAAGAGCTTTTGATCGGACTGCAAGCCAAGATCTACAATGCGATGCAAATCATTGCCGAAATCAAATTCCTGCGCTTTTTCATATAACCGTTTTAATTCTCCCCCCGATAATCCACCTGCATTCTGAAGGGTCTTAAGGTATGATTGGTAATCGGCTAGCATTCTCAAAAGATGATCTGCATATTGTCTGCTTCCACCGGGTCTATAACCTGTCACACCTATCTTTTGATTCAATTTGGCATCATATACAATAATTGTGGGATAACTACGAATATCAAATTGAGACTTCAACTGCCTATTTTGCTCTTTTGTCATCGGGTCTATGGATTTCTCACGGGGAAAATCAAGTTTAACAAAGACAAATTTATCGCCGACAGCATTAAAAAATTCTCCTGTGTCCAACACCTCTTGTTCAAGCTTATTGCACCATCCGCACCAATCTGAACCGGTGAAAAATAGAAGCAATGGTTTAGATTCACTATTAGCCCGCTGAACAGCTTGTTCATAATTGGTCATCCATTCAATCTGCCTCTGAGCTTCAGCACCTTGACACAATTGAAAAAGGCTGATCGTTGCCAGCGAAAAAAGAATAGTTAAACAATACTTCATGTGTTCTTCCCGGTTAGTTGTTATGCCAGCGCAACAAGCGTCTGCCGCGCTGCAATTTCAATCTACCACGGAGTTGCATTTATTGACAAAACAAGGTAATGTTTATGCAATTATGACGAACCTTAACCAGCAGTCCAATCCATTCCCCTGTACTATTATCTTCCGCCATCGCCGGGAAAATCTAAGAAAATGCTCCCTCCGCGGTTTAGAATCGCATAAAGATTTCACATTTTATACCTATCCGCGAGAAAAACTACCCCCTTTAAATCACTATGCCCTTTTGACGCTTGATGCTCCCCCTTTAAGCCGATCGGATGATCATTTAGGATTGCTTATTTTAGATGGCACTTGGCGCTATGCAGCCACCATGCACAAACAAATAGCTGCCGATGTAGAATTGACCGCAAGAAGTATTCCAGGAGTCTTTCGAACTGCTTACCCTCGCCGTCAAGAGGACTGCTCAGATCCAGATTATGGCTTAGCCTCCATTGAAGCTATATATATTGCTTATTGCATTTTGGGACGCAATGTGCAAGGCTTGCTGAATAACTATTATTGGAAAAATCAATTTATAGAAAAAAACCGTAATTACCTTGACTTTTATCAACAACAAACATTATATTAAATTTTATTAAATTTTTTACAATTTCTTTATGATTAATTCTATTTTTGCAATTTTAGATACTTTTGAAAACATTTTATGGGGTTACATCGGTGTCCCAGCTATTATGCTATTGGGCATCTATCTTACCGTTCAATCGCGTTTTATCCAAATCCGCAAGCTGCCTTATATTGTAAAAACTTTTTTTAGCTTACTGACATTCCGCAGCCAAGGCATAGGTGGAGTTCATCCGTTGCGCGCTTCATTCGCCTGTTTAGGCGGCTGCGTAGGCGTAGGCAATGTCGTCGGTATTTGTTCCGCGGTTCAAATCGGCGGACCCGGCGCCCTTTTTTGGATATGGATGACTGCCATCGTAGGATCGCTCGTCAAATATGCTGAGGTGTATCTTGGCTTGCGTTATCGAATTCCCAATGCGCGCGGCAGTTATGATGGCGGCCCCATGTATTTTATCAAGCAAGCCGTTAAAAGCCGCTGGATGCCCGGTTTAATCTGTCTTTTGTTGTGTGTTTATGGAGTTGAAGTGTACCAATTCAGCATTGTCACCTCCAGCCTTTCCACCAATTTTGGGATTAACCAGATTTTAGTGGTTGGTGTTATGCTCTTTTTGGTGCTTTTTGCCGGCATGGGAGGCGTTAAAAGGGTTGGAGCTATTGCAAGTGCAATCATTCCTTTCTTTGTCATTATTTATGTTGGGATGAGCGCTTGGGTGCTGTTTCAGAATCTCCCGGTCCTTCCTGAAATATTTAAGAATGTCTTTGGTGCAGCTTTTACAGGACACGCAGCGATGGGGGGATTTATCGGCAGCACCATTTTGATGACCATTTCTCAAGGAGTAAGAAGAGGCTGTTATACGGGAGACCTTGGGATTGGATACGCTTCCGTCATTCACAGTGAAACCAGTGAAAAAATACCGGAAAAACAGGCCAGCCTGACGATTTTTGAGAATTTTTTTGATACGTTTATCATCTGCACTTCAAGCGTTCTTTTGATATTAGTGACAGATGTATGGCATGAACCTATACCTACAGGCATGCTTGTGCAGACAGCTTTAGGACGATATTTTTCTTACATGCATCTGTTTATGCCGCTTTTCTTATTCATCTTAGGATATGCCACAATTAATGCTTATTTTTGTGTAGGCCTTAAATGTGCTGAATATCTAGGGCCTCGATATGGAAGGCGGTTGTATTTTATCTATGCAGCTGTTGCGCTTTTTCTTTTTGCTTTCGTCGATTCAACACAAGCCCAAAATATCATGATGATTGCCGGCGGTCTTTTGCTGGCTTTTAATTGCTATGGGATCTTTAAGTTGCGAAAAGAGCTTTCTTATGAATTGGAAGCCGAAGAAGCGACTGAAGAGCAGCCGCTTGCTGCTGTCCCTGAAGCGTAATATGGTGTTTAACTGGTTCCCTTTTCTAAGACTTTAACGGCATTGCCAGTCCGGCTGTCAACTACATGAAGTCTGTTTTTCTCAAAGAGAAATCACTGTACGAAGCTTTTGCCAGGCTGTTGGGGAGATTTCCGCTCCAAAAACTTGTACGACTTCAGCCGCTGCCAAAGCTCCAAACCTGGCGCATTCTGCGAGATCTTTGTCCTTTAGGTAGCCGTGCAAAAAACCTGCTGCAAAAAGATCCCCAGCTCCTGTTGTATCTAAAGGTATAGCAGAAAATGCTGGGCAATGGATCTTTTTCGATTTTGAAGCGACCCAACACCCTTCTGCCCCAAGCGTCACAATTGCAATCTCGCACAACTCTTTTAAAACATCGATTCCCTGTTCAGGAGGAAGATGGGTCAAAGCTTTCGTTTCATCTGCATTAGCAAAGACAATGTCTACATGCTTTGCTAAGAGGGATAAAATTTGATTTTTAAAGCGGGATGCGACTTCAAAGCTGCCTAAAGTGAATGACACTTTTGTTTGGGAAGCCTTTGCTAGCTCGACGGCTCGCTGCGTGAGTGAATTGTTCAATAGAGTATAACCTTCGATATGGACAAAACTTACCCTATCAAACATGCTCGGAGGGAGATCTTCCCCGCGCATCTCCTGAGTGGCGCCAAGATAGTTTCTAAAGGTTCTTTGTCCATCTGGCGTGATTAAACAAGCTAACTGTCCTGTAGCTGTAGAGGGTGAATAGCTCATGTAAGGGATGATATCCAAAGCCTCTAGTTTTTTTACAAACATTTGACCTGCTTCATCACGGCCTGCTTTACCGGCAAAACCGCATCGATGACCTAATTCAGCCAAGCCTTTGATCGTATTGGCACTGCTTCCACCAGCTCTAATCTTGACTTGGCCGCCATTTTCATCGATGATCCGGCGAAACGTTTTATAATCAACTGGCTCCATACCCCCTTTTGCACCTGGAATCGTATTAAGATAGGCGTCTGTAACCGGAATGAGATAATCAAGAAATGGGTTGCCGATCCCTAAGACTTCGCAATGATTAGGTGCTGACATTTTGGGAGGTATTTTGGGTTAAAATCCTTTTGATATAAACTCTATTTGCATAGATATAATCAATGCCCGAGAAAAATGTATATAGAGCCGCTGCCGCCACAACCCATGTGCTGATACTATGCAGCTTGTCTGTCGTGATATAACCGACGGAATGGGGGATCATTAACAAAACGATAATAAAAGCTGCCACAGCTTGGATCACAGCCTTGATTTTGCCACTCATGCGCGCTGCCAATGCAAAGCCTTTAAGAGCACAGATGGTCCTTAAAGTGCTTACCACCGAATCCCGATATAAAAAAACAAACACCAGTAGCATCGGAATCTGCACGGGTCCTTGTGTAAATGTCAAAAATACTGAGATGCGCGAAATGCTATCAGCCATTGGATCCAAAATCTTTCCAAGATCGGTGACCTGGTTATATTTTCGCGCGATATAGCCGTCAAAAGCATCGGAAAGCTCAGAGACTCCCAGTAGAAATAACAAAATATACGGCAGCCATAAATTACTAATATGTAAAGCAGCATGTTCAATATAGACGACTAAAAAAATAGGACTGATAAAAATTCGGATAAAGGTCAAATAATTGGCCACACTCACAACGCACCTATTTCTTTTTTATTAGTTGTTGATAAATTTCTAGGTATCGATTGGAAGGCTCGTTCCAACTGAAGTCTATACACATGCCATTAATCATCATTTTACGCCACTTTTCCGGATCGTGAAACCAACATTCAAAAGCTCTCTGCAAGGCAGATTCCATTCCTATCGCATCTGGATAATCAAAGGTATAGCCATTTCTCTGCTCAAAGGGCTTTTCCGAATAGTCTACATCAAATATAGTGTCAGCCAATCCTCCCGTTTTCCGGACGATCGGAATAGTTCCATATTTTAAAGCGATCATTTGAGTTAACCCGCATGGCTCGAATAGCGACGGCACAATAAACATGTCCGAAGCGGCATAAATCATATGCGCCAATTCTTCCTGATGATGCAATATTAAATGCACATGCGGACTGTCGGCATAAAAATGCTTCAATTCATGAAAAGCAGCATTAATCTCAGGAATCGGGCTCGATCCCAATAAAACAAATTGCCCATTATGCTCTAAACTATATTTTAAAGTATGGATGATGAGATCAATTCCCTTTTGAGGCACCAAACGCGCAATGCATCCTATGATAGGTCGATAAGCCTCGGCAAGCAATAGACGCTCACGCAAAATCTTTTTAATATAGGCTTTGCGGTCTAATGTATTTTTATCCTTTTTGTTCGCGGGCATTTCCCGCGGAGAAAAATGGGAGGGAAGATAACGATCAATCTCCGGATTCCAATACGAATAGTCAATGCCATTAAGAATGCCTTTGAATTTATTTTCATAAGCCAGCAAGGTTTTATCCAATCCTCGACCACCTGTGGGACTTTTTACTTCGTTGGCGTAATTAGGAGATACTGTTGTAATAAAATCTGAATAAACAATGGCTCCTTTCACTAGATTGGCTAGGTTAGGAGAATAGTTATCTTGAAGCTTTTCCGGGATCATATATAAAGCACTGGCCAGTCCGATATTATCCAAATCGGAAGGGGAGCACTTGCCTTGATACTCAATGTTATGGATCGTAAAAACCGTCTTTGGATAATCATAACCCAATGGTTTATACACATCGTAATAAAGAGGGGCGCAACAGGCGGTCTGCCAATCGTGTAAATGGATAATATCAGGACGGAGTTGCTTTTTATAAATAAATTCCATGGCTGCACGAGAGAAATAGAGATACCGTTCAATGTCATCATCACAGCCATAAAAACAGCCCCGATTGAAAAAATGGCGCGGATGATGCGGATCGATGAAATAAACCTTAAGGTTTTCCACCCATCCCATCCAAACTGTATTGTGATGCCATTCTCCTTGATAAAATGACATTAAATCGGGATAGTCGATCGTCAAATCACGTATTTCATCACTATCCAAACAATCATATTTGGGAATAATAATGTCCACATCGTGCCCTTTCCAGGAGAGCTCGCGGCATAAGCCAAGAAGAACATCTGCCAGACCTCCCACTTTTGCCAAAGGGGCTAACTCAGAAGCGATATGGATGCAATACATGCAAAAAACACTGCTTTCAATTTAAGTCCTACTATACTGCTTCCAACAGTAAAATACAATTAATCAAAATTCATCCGCAAGAAACCGGAAACTCAAGCTGCCATGAAGTTTTGTATTGCAGCTAATTCTTTTACTTGATAAGATTTTGTCTTCATTTACTGGGGTGTCGCCAAGCGGTAAGGCAGCGGTTTTTGGTACCGCCATGCGGAGGTTCGAATCCTTCCACCCCAATATGAAAAAAAATGAGCTGTAGAGGTTAATGCATAGCGGTAGCTCCAACCTACTTCTGTTTTCCGGATCTTCCCATCCGGTATTAGCACAGCAGGTAGCTGACCACTTGGGTATTGCTCTATCACAGGTTGAACTTGAACGGTTTCCCGATGGCGAAATTGGCGTTCAAATCCTCGAAAATGTGCGCGGACGCGATGTTTTTGTGGTTCAAAGCGTCGCCTTGGATCCCAACAACCACCTGATGGAATTGCTTATTATTATTGACGCCTTGCGACGAGCATCAGCCCGCAGCATTGTCGCCGTCTTGTCATACTACGGTTATTGCCGACAAGACCGCAAAGATAAACCGCGGGTGCCCATTACCGCTAAGCTGGTGGCCAATTTGTTGGTCAACGCCGGAGCCACGCGCGTCCTCACCATGGACCTGCATGCCGGCCAGCTCCAAGGGTTTTTTGATATCCCCGTCGATAACTTGTTTGCTAGGCCAATTTTGGCAGAAGCTTTCAAGCAAAGCGGGACAAGTAATTTTGTTGTCGTTGCCCCAGATATAGGCAGCGTCAAACTTGCAAGAAGCTACGCCAGCCACTTAAAGGCTGATTTTGCAGTCGTCGATAAACACCGGATCAATTCGACGCAAGTAGAAGTTGTCACCCTTATCGGGGATGTCAAAGGAAAAGATGTACTTCTCGCTGACGATATGTGTTCCACAGCCGGAACCTTGGTGTCAGCAGCGAAAGCTTGCCGTGAGAAGGGTGGCGCTAATCGGATTTTAGCTGCAGTGACGCATGGCCTCTTTGTTGAGGACTCCGTTGAAAAAATTGAGCAAAGTCCCATTGAAACGCTATTGATGAGTAACACCATCCCTTATACAGACCGATTAGCCGGATCAACCAAAATCCGGACGGTTTCTATAGCAAGTCTATTCGGCCAGGCGATCAGTTGCATCGTCTCGCAAGAGTCCATCTCCTCCTTGTTTGAAGAAAACACATTAGTGTCACCTTGAGTTTTGATTCAAATTGAATACGCTCGGGTCGCAATTTAATAAAATGCACTGTGGACAGCCACAGTTAGAACATGCCCTACAAAGGAAAGAACATATGAAATTGCAAATGTCAAAAAGAAGCGCGGCTAAGAAAAGCGAGATCAAGTCGCTCCGCCGCGAAGGCAATATTCCTGCCGTCCTCTACCACAGAGGAAAACCCAGCGAAACGATAGCGATCAACGGCGCTGAATACAACGCCGCCCTAAGAAAAATTACCCCAGGCCACTTAAGCACCATGATCTTTGAATTGACGGCCGGATCGGCAATACGTCGCGCTCTTATCAAAGACATTCAGTATGATCCAACAACTTATAACGTGATCCATTTGGACTTTGAAGAACTCATCGACAACGTCCCCGTTAAAGTTAAAGTGCCCATCGAAATTACCGGACTTGTCGACTGTATCGGGATTAAATTGGGCGGCGTCTTACGACAAGTGATCCGCTCCTTGCGCGTGTTCTGTTTGCCAAAAGATCTCCCAAAATTGCTTCAAATCGACATCAAGGCAATGAACGTTGGCGATGTTAAGCGCCTAAGCGATCTAGATATTCCCCAAACCGTGAAGCCGCTGGCAGACACCAATGAAGTCGCTATCGTCATTGCAAAACGTTAATGGAATGCATTTAGGTGGGACAAGAGCAAGAAGCGATAAAAGAATGGGTTGTTGCCGGACTGGGGAATCCAGGAAAAAAATATGAAATGACTCGCCATAACATCGGCTTTATTGTCCTTCAGGCCCTGGCAGAAGAACAAAGATGGAATTTTAAAAAAGAGGAGAGGTTTCAAGCCCAGATAGCCAAAGGAACGATCGGTTCAGCATCCGTTAATTTAGTGCTGCCCATGACATATATGAATGAAAGCGGTCAAGCAGTTAAGAAGTTTTTGGATTATTATAAACTTCCGCCGTCTCATCTATTAGTCATTAATGACGACGTAAACCTTGACTATGGCGCCATGCGGATCCGCCCTCGGGGCAGTTCAGGCGGTCATAATGGGCTAAACAGTATTGAAGCCTGCCTTGGAACAATACACTATGCAAGGCTCCGCTTAGGAATAGGCAAAGATCCAACCATAGGATCTCTGGCTGATTTTGTGTTAGACCCCTTTAACGAAGAAGAGATGAAGGCGTTGCCGGCCTTTGTCAGCAAAGCCATAGAGGGAATTAAACTCATTCTCGCCCGTGATGTCGCCGGAGCGATGCCCAGCGTGAATGCAAGAGTTAAGCAATCTTAAAACTAAGGCTAAACAATTGATAAAAACGACCTCTTTGAAGAGGAGCAGGAGAATATAGCATGAGTCAACGCAATAACAACCTTTATGAAGGAATGTATATCATCAAAGCTACGTTAAGCGATGATGCCCGCCAAAAAGCCCTGGATCGAATCCAAAACGGGATTACATCGCGGGAAGGGGAAATTGTAAAAATACATGATCAAGGGCGCCGCCGATTAGCCTACGAAATTAGCGGTCATCGGGAAGGGCACTATTATGTGATTTATTTCAACTCCAAGCCGGCAGCTGTAGCTGAGCTTTGGCAAGAGTACCATCTGAACGAAGATCTCATCCGATTCATCACGTTGCGTGCTGAAAACGCGATGGACAAAATAGAATTTAAATCCCTAGAGGAGCCGCAATAAGCGAAGGAGTAATGTATGCAAAATAGAAGATCAAATAATTTGCCTTCTGAAATAGGTGAATTTCGTTCAAGAAAACGGAAGCGTTGTCCCTTTATCGCATCAGGATTCAAGGACATTGATTACAAAGATATCAATAATCTTTCTAAATTTATTACCGATCGCGGTAAAATCTTACCGCGGCGTATTACCGGCGTTTCCGCCTATTTTCAAAAACGGCTCGCCGCTGCTATTAAGCGTGCAAGACATATGGCTCTGCTGCCATTTGTGGGCGAAGGATATTAATCAGGAGATATAATTATCATGGCAAACAAACTGCTATTATTAGACGATGTGGATGATTTGGGGCGGAGCGGCGATGTCGTCAATGTCCGTCCCGGTTATGCGCGCAATTTTTTACTTCCGCGCGGTTTGGCGGTCATCGCCAATAAGGGCGCTTTGCGCATGCAAGAGCGTCTTCAGGAAGAGCGCCGTAAAAAGGCAATTGAAGAGAAAAACGAAGCTGAGCAACAAAAGACAACGTTGGATAGTGTCACAATCCAAACAATCGTCAAGGTCGATCATGAAGGCCATATGTATGGCTCCGTATCGGCATTGGATGTCGTGCACTTGTTGCAAGAACAAACCAATATCACTCTTGAAAAGCGTTATATTCAATTGAAACATGCCATCAAAGAAATTGGAGTGCATACGATCAATGTTAAATTAAAAGAAGGGGTGACGGCTTCCTTTACGTTAAAGATTATTCCTGAAGAATCTGAAGGAATAAAGCCGGCGGCTGCACCTGCTGAGTAAGCATCACATTTGAAATGCGGCGCTTAATGCCGCATTTCAAAAAGAAAAGGCATATGCATCACTTAACGTTGAATTCCCCTGCCAAAATCAATCTTTTTTTGCAGATCTTAAGCCGCCGAGCTGATGGATATCACGAGCTCGCTTCACTCTTTCAAGCCATCGATTTGATGGATACGCTTCATTTTTCGCTTGCGAATGATGATCGGCTGACTTGCACAGATCCCCTGCTTCCCTTAGATCATTCCAACCTAATCTTAAAAGCTGCCGATCTATTTCGCAAAAAAACTTCCTTGAAGTTTGGGTTGCATGTATTTGTGGAAAAACGGATTCCTCAGCAAGCTGGGCTTGGAGGCGGCAGCGGAAATGCAGCAACAACCCTATGGGCGCTCAATCAGCTATTAGGTTCTCCGGCAACGTTATCGGATCTGATCGCCTGGTCTGGAGAAATTGGATCGGATGCCGCCTTCTTTTTTTCCCAGGGCACGGCTTATTGCACAGGCCGGGGAGAAACCATAAGGGCGATGCCGCCTCTTCCTATTCAAAAGATATGGATTGTCAAACCTGCCAATGGCACTTCAACAGCTGAAGTTTATAAGAAGCTGCATATCTCCAAAATGGGGAATCGAGATCCCCATGTAGCTTTGCTCCGTTTTTATGAAGGGAAGCCGAGTTATTTTAATGATTTGGAGGAAACGGCCTGTGCGGTATTGCCTGAATTACGCCTTATAAAGCAAAAATTGATCGACTCTGGTTTTAAAATAGTGTTGCTGTCTGGATCGGGTTCGAGTTTTTTTTGTATAGGAGACCAAGCACCGCCTGAGATGTCAGGATGTGCAGTTTATCCAACGCATTTTATTTCGCGCCCAGAAAGTGCATGGTATAGTTTTTCTTAAGGCATTATGGCTCTAAACTTCTAATTCAACGCAAAGACGCAAATTATAGATTTAGAGCTCTCATGTCTTGGGAGGATTAATTTAAATAGGACTTGATGATCTCTTGCTCAAGCTTAGTCGAGTCTTCAGCAAATTTTCGAATTCCTTCAGCCAACTTATCCGTTGCCATAGGGTTTTCATTCAACAGCCAACGGTACGTTTTTTCATCGACCACTAATTTTTTGATATCTTTTGACTTAGCAGTTTTTGGATCAAGCTTGCGCGGCAAAATGCCTTGCGCATTCTCCAACTCTCCTAAAAATTGGGGCGAAATGGTCAATAAATCGCAACCGGCTAATTCTATAATTTCATCAATATTTCGAAAGCTCGCTCCCATGACCTGTGTCTTATAGTCAAACTTTTTGAAATAATCATATATTTCAGTGATAGATTTGACACCGGGATCTTCGGCGGGCGCAAAGCTGTTAACACCCAAACTTTTTTTGTACCAGTCTAAAATTCGTCCAACAAACGGAGAAATAAGAGTTGCTTTGGCATCAGCACAAGCAATCGCTTGGGCTAAGCTAAACATCAAGGTCATGTTGCAGTGAATCCCCTCTTTTTCCAATACAATTGCTGCACGTGATCCTTCCCAAGTCGAAGCAAGCTTGATCAATACCCTTTCTTTAGGAATTCCCGCTTGCTGATACAATTGGATCAAAGTACGCGCTTTTTGAATGCTTTTCTCAACATCATAGGATAAATGCGCATCCACCTCGGTGGAAACGCGGCCTGGAATATGCTTTAAGATTTCTATTCCAAAATTGATAAATAATTTGTCCATTAATAATATGCGCTCTTCTTCCTTGGATTTAGCCTTAGCTCTTGCAAAACTAGCTGCATCTTCAATTAAATGGCGATATTGCGGCTTTTGGGTGGCAGAAAAAATCAGCGAAGGGTTGGTTGTGGCATCTGTAGGAGAATACTTTTTGATGGCATCGATATCTCCCGTATCGACAACTACAGTGGTCATTTTTCTAAGCTGCTCAAGTTTGCTTTGATTTGGCATATCCTTTTATCCTTTAATTTGTAGGGATTTAGGAACATCTTTGGCGGGTTCAATGCGGAAAATGATTGAAACGGGATCGTTTCCGATTGAAAGATCGAGGCAAGAGCTTAAGCGGGTCAAGAGGAGTTTATAGGGAATTTTAACGTGATGCTCTCCTACATCAACTCCAACTGAGGCTTCACCCAAGATCTCTTCAGAATCACAAATTGTACGGCATAAGGTATCGAACTTCTTAATTTGCCGCAGTAAATTTTTATCTTTGAATAAGAATGTTTTATTGCAATGGGAGCACTGAATGGTTAAATGTCCTTGGTCTAAATCAAAAACAGAGAAGTAGATGGTTTCTTGACATCCCGTACATTTAAACTGTAATCGATGGCCTTTTTGCATGAAGCATTTTTCCTTTAGCAGATCCGATGCCTAAACAGCAATTTAATCTGAACTTTGGATTTCTAGTCTAGTGTAACATGCAGAATGATAAGAAGAAAAGTAAAAATTATGGATATCTTTGTATTTAAAAAAAATATTTACTATTATAAGGAAAATCCAATTAACCAACTGCAAATATGACCTGGAATCCCATAGACTTTGAAGGCATTCTTTCCCTCAATAGGAGCATCATCGATCAGTTTAATGACTATTTAGAAGAGAAAGAGTCGAAGCTGAGCCATATTATTGCAGATTCTATCCATGCTATTCAAACACCTGCCCTCCCTCCCTCTCAATCCGGCGCCGTGGAAAAAATGAAGTTATCTGATGCTGTGGAAGGATTTAGCCGGCAAATCGGGCATATCAACCAAAGCCGATCGCCTATAACAAATCCGGAGGATTGGCGTCATACGTTAGATCAAATTAATAAGGGTTTATGGGAATATGTCGAAACGTTGGAAGAGGGTGTGACAGAGTTGTTTCAACAGTTAGCGCAGGTTGGAATCGATGAGTGGCATGTTGAGCTGGCCAATGTGGTAGATGCGATTAAAGAGATGTTGATGCACCGCATGGAAGATTTGAAATGGAATATCAAACGTTTAGATAATCTATTGTGGTCTTATCGATGGGTGTGTGAACGAGCACAAGGAAAATGGGTGGGTATCCGAAAATTATTAATGAGCTGGCGATCGTTATTGGATCGCTCGCTGAAGAGTAATTTGGAGAAAAGTCAAAAGTTCTTAGCCTTTATGTATCAAGGGTTTGCAAATCGATACGAACGTTATGAACAGGTTCATTCTAAAATCAACTTATCTCTTGAAAAATTTTCTTGGTATCGGATATTCAGCACATTGGAGACTGAGACGCAATCGAAATTCAAAAAAATTTATTCCCTTACCCGCTTATGGGAAATCAATAATAATATCCGCATTTTGCCGCAGCAAGAGCCTGTTAGAGCTTTGCGCTCCGCAATCAGTCAAGAAAAAGCTACTGCACTTTTTAAAGAATATTATCACGCCCTTTATAAAATGCTTTTTGATCAAAGCAGAAATGTAAAAGAAAATCCCTCTATTAGCGAAAACAATACAGCTATCCATCAACTTGGTGAAGAGATCTTTGGCTTGCGTGGCGAGCTTCATACTCTTGGAGCAACCATCGGCAAATACCGCGATTTTATATTGCGCACAGATCCCAATCCATATGTTCGAAGCCGATTGGGATTTCCCGAATGGATTGCGGGCCAGGAACCGAAGCAAACTAAACAGATGGTCTCCTTACTCTACGATGTCGAAAATTTGGATGAGATGTATGAAACATTCCGGCAATCACTCGATCATAAAGCCTTGACACTAGATCAAACGATCGAACAGGTTAATCCAAACATTCAAAAACTCCTGCACGAGATGAATCAGCCGTTAATATCCAAACCGATGATGAAGATGCACGCCGACCAATTAATTATTGATCTCCAACAGTTAGATGAACTGACCAATGTGAATAAAGATGCGGTAGATTATGCGGGATCAATATTAGGGAAAGCGATGCGGGCAGACTGGAGATATCAAGTCTTGTTTGATAATCCAAGTTTTCATCGTTTATACGACATCCATTGTGGAATTTTGGGTCCTATAGATGATCGCAATCATTTGAATCGAATGCAAAAATTTAAGCGATATGTCCAACAAATCGAGATGTGGGTAAAAAGCAATACTTCCATCCAGCATACCTATGAAATTGAACTTGATATCAATGATATTAAAGGATATCTACAAGATTTTTTGGCCCAGGTGCAAAGGCTTGTTTCCACTGAAACGACCGATAAGCAAGCCATATCCCGGCAAATTGCAGATATGCGCTACCAATTGTTTGAATACCGTTATTTATTCGGTAATTTTTTTCATCATTTACTCCAAAATAAAAATGAAAGCCGATTGTTAAGAAGACAATTTTTATTTATCGATCAATATTTTGAAGCCATTGAAAACCGGCTCCATGGTTGGAGTCCCCTATTACCAAAGTAAACAATATATCATCGCCTTTTGCTTTCTTTTTTTGAATGAAATCTATAGTTATTTAATGCTATTAGTTTTTTTTCTTAAAAGAGTGAATTTTTCTTGCAATATTTAACAAATCTTAATACAATCTTCATAGTAAACCAATGTTTTTGATTTCTTTTAAGGAAATCAAAAAAGATTATATATGCTGTTTTTTGAAAAAATCGATCGATTATTACAATCTAGATCACTAAACTTCTCTAACTCGCAACGAAATAAATCTAAAACTTAGTTATAAAGGTCCTTAGTTTTAAAATTAGACGATACAATGCAAGTAAAATCCTCTCTACTTAATCCATACACACCTTCATATAGAGAAGGATCTAAGCTCGCGGCAGAAGATGATTTTGCCCAAAGGATTAAATATTTATTTAATCGTTTCTTGCAAATTAAAATCCCGATGGGTCGAAATCGGAATCCGATCACTGTCAAACAATTGATGGATGATTCTCAAGCTCGTCTATCCCTCATCTTAAGAATTAAAAAGAAAGCCTTAAAAAGATTTCAGCATTTTTCTCAAGAAGTGGACTTTCAATATCAAAAAATGATGAATTTGCCCCCAATCAAAACATCTGTCGAATTTCAACAACGGCATCTCACGTTAAAAATCCTCACATATGCTTTAAAGATCATTACCGCCATTTCAAAAATTCACATCATTCCAGGCTCTAAGGGCTTTAAAGACATTGCTTCCCTTATCAAACTATGGAAAAAGATTTTTAATTTTAAGGATCTTCCTGATGCCTTTAACCGTTTTTCAGAAATTTGGCAGCATCCTGACTATGCTATCCAAGGCTTAAAAACGGTCTATCATTGCCTTGATCTCGTCGATGGAGTTGTCACCGCTTTAAATAACAACGAATGCACACGCCTTGCTTATGAAATTGTCGGATGGGGCGGCGATTATACTCCTATTCATGTTGGAGTGGTCTCCTTCTGCAATACAATTGCGCTGCCTTTGCATATTATCAAAATCTGTTCCGTCAGTTATAACACATTTGAAGCCTTAAAACAATGGCGGCATGTGGAGAAGGATGAATCAACCGAAAAGCGTAGAATCAAAAATTTAAAGCTAGGCAAAGCTTCGCTAAAAATGACGGGCCTGACATTAAAAATTGCTTCGGGAATCCTCACGGTTGGAATCATTGGAACCCCTGCAAGCACCGTTCTTGGCGGCGTCGTGATCGGCCTCACGGTTTTACCACCTGTATGTTCAGCCCTCTCAGCGGGCATTGGATGGATTTTAACTTATAAAGTAGCTCAACCATCCAATGCTCAAAAAACCGATATCGAGCCGGCACAAGCGGAAGCTCCCATTTGTGCAGCCGGTACCGGGTGATGCCACTCTACCGGCTGCTTAAACGCGCATCATTTATAAATTTTAACTTCTGTAGAGATCCAAGCATTGCGCACTGCATTCAGCTGTTTGGAATCTTTGCCGAACAACTCAGTGGCCGATGCTACCGTCTGATCGGCAAAAGCAACAAAATTAGCGTTGTATTTGATTTTTGAAACGGCATCCCACCATATTTTTGCGACATCGCCATAGAATTTTTCATTCTCATCTCTGTATTTTAAATCAGTAAAGACCAACCAAGAGCTATGATTTAAAATTCCTGAATTGATATGCACTCCCCCATCATCATCGGTCGTTTTTACATAGGCACTCATCGAGCCAGGTTGAGGATCTTTGCCAAGTTGAGGGGTTTCATAAGCTCGGCCAGGCGCTGCAAAGGAACGGAGAGCTTGTGCACGACCATTATAAGGTTTGAGCAACCCTTCGCCGATAAGTCCGTTAACCTCTGTTTTATATCCTTGGTCATCGTTGCTCCAATATTTAATGCATAAACCAAAAAAGTCGGAAATATGTTCGTTAAGCGCCCCCTGTTGATTTTTATAACGGAGTTTAGAAAGATATTGTGTCACACCATGTGTCAATTCATGTCCGATCACATCTTTAGCAATAGTAAAACGATTGAAAATTGTGCCATCGCCATCTCCATATACCATTTGTTGACCATTCCAAAAGGCGTTATCAAACTCGGACCCATAATGGACAGTGGAAATAAAATCGCCGCCAATCCCGTTATAAGAATTCCTTCCAAATAATTTATAATAAAAATTGTATGTATCAACCCCTCCATCATAGGCTTCGTTAACGTTTTGGTCCGTTGAAGCTACAGATCCGCTTCTTTTCAAAGTACCTGGCGTATTTTCTTTGTTTCCAGCAGAATAGACTTTAAAAGCAGGACGTATTGAGGTTTGTGGTTGATTATTCAACTCAACTAAAGCTGCTTTTCCTTTGCGAATATTTTTTATATGCGCTGAACGTATTTTTTTAGCCTCTATTCGGCGTCCGATTCGCAATTTTTTGCCATGTTCGATGTGTTTAATTTTTTTTCTGGTAGAGCTTTTGGTAGTCTCATTTTGCGCGCGTAGCTCATCGATCGCTTTTTCCATATGTGGAGGAATAATATGACATTTGCAACGTTGAACTTTTTCTGAAACTATTTCTACCGAAGTCGGACTTGTCAACTGGCGTATATCAATGTTTTTATTAGCGTTATAGATCGGAATAGTCCTTAAATTTTCAATTGATCCGCTCATATGTCCTCCTTGTTTGTTATTAATTTTTTTAAGCCCGCTCTTTCTTATTTAGAAGGGCATGCCAATAAATGCATTACATCACAACTTCACTAGACTTTATTTCATAAATAAAATTCAAATGTTATTTTTAATTTTATTTAAATTTTTATAAACATCTAAAAATAAACATAATAAAACAATAGTAGTAAATAAATTAAAAAAATCATTAAACTTATATTATGACAAGAGGTATTATTATGAAATCATCTTTAGTAGCTGTTTTAGCGTGGAAACCTTATAATTCTATTGAAGAAACTAAACTTGTTATTAATCAACTCGATACTAAATCTATTATTGCCGATCATCAATATTATCTTGCTTTACCATATCATTATCTTTCAGAAATTGGACCTGAAATAACATCTTCCACTTTAATTTTAGGATCCAATGACATGAATTCTGTTATGGATCATAGCTTTACCCAGCCAATCGCCGCCGAGATGTTAAAAAAGGCCGGTGCTCAGTTTGTTTTATTAGGAACATACGATTCGAGACAATTGGGACAAAATGATGAGGCTGCCATCCATGCCAAAATTCTCCAGTCATTGAAATTGGACATCCCACCCGTAGTTTGCATCGGGGAGAATGTGCAAGAATACCAAAATGGACAATCGAAAGAGGTTTTAGAAAGGCAGTTAGCCCCCTTAAAAGAGCTGACCGCAGAAAATTGGAAGAAAATAAGGATCATTTATGAAGCACCTTGGATGAATGAAACTGCCTCTTTGCCTACGTTAGAAGACATTCAAAAAGCCTATCAACTCTGCCAAGAGGTTATTAAAGAGTTATTTGGCTCTGAATTATCGGGCGAATCGCCGTTATATTGTGCAGTTCCAGACGACAGCATCGATCTGTCGCCCGCTATCGAAAAAATTTCATGTCCGGGTTTTTACATTGCCCATGCGACCCTTCATTTAGAAACGCTTAGTCAAGATTTGCATTTTTCCCTTCCTTTGCATGCAGAAGAAAATCAAAAAAATGAATCAGATGAAGCCAAAATAGCCGCTACAGTTGTTGGTGAAGCGGTATTAAATGCTGCCCATGAATTGGAAAAAGGCGAAGAAACGGTCGAAAAGCAATCATTGCAAGAAAAACAATCGGAAGAAAAAGAAATTGAAGAAGAGGAAAGTGAATTTGAAGATTTCGAAACTTCAATTGATGAAGAGACTGAGGAAGATGAAATAGAAGAAGAAACGAATGAGAAATAAATTCAATGCAAAGTTTTCTTAGCGTTGATTTGTCTTTTACAACGCAAATTTTTGAGCAAGAATCAGCTGAATTTTTTCGGTCTCGATCGTCGATAATTCAACTTTAGGAACAGCTATCATCTCTTCCGTTGCGACAATCTCATAAATCATCAACCGACAACCCATTGCATTGATCAATTCTTGACGCAACATCAACTTTTTGTGCCTTGCCAAAAATAATGCTAATATAAAAGCTTCGTTGTGGTTCGATTCATCAGAACACTCTAAAGCAGCTTTGAGCAAAAAGAGAGCCTTTTCATTGCGATCCAATATAAGCGTGGTTGAGATCTTTTTATCCGGCACTTTTCCTCTCCAAAATCGATGGTTGTTACGGTTAAGCGAAACCTTTTGCCAACAAGACAGGCAATAGTCTTTACGTAACAATTGATCTCCTTTTTCAGATAGATCAAGAATCGAGAAGTAATCGGCTCCATTAACAAATGCTTCGGCACCTTCACAACAAATCGAACTGCGACGTGGAATATCTAATAGCATGCAACTAACTTCTATTTTAGTTTATCTAAAAAATTGAGATAGGCATCCCCAAGCGGATAAGCTTGAGCCTTACTTCCTTTTGCCTTATTTCTGGAAGCAAAGGATTCTAAAATTTGATTAGCCACTTCTTTTCCAAGCTGAACCCCTTCCTGGTCAAAAGAATTTATGCCCCAAACAAAACCTTGAAAGGCAACTTTATGTTCAAAGTAAGACAGTAAGGCTCCCAAAGCAAAAGGAGTCAAGCGCTGTCCCAACAGAAGATGCGATGGACGATTTCCCGGAAACACTTTATTAGGATTCTCACTCTTTTTTCCGGTGGCTAAAGCAATTGATTGAGCAAATAAATTCGATAATAGTTTTTGTTGCGAGGTGGTACCCTTCACTTCGATATCGTCTCCATATTGACTATACTTATAACCTACAAATTCAAGTGGAGAGATAGTCGTCCCTTGATGCAGCAATTGAAAAAAAGAATGCTGAGAGGAAGTTCCAGGTTCACCGAAAACCAAAGGGCCAGTCTCAAAATCAACAGGGCGCCCTTTTTGATCGATTCGCTTACCGTTTGATTCCATATCCACTTGTTGAATATGCGCAGCATAGCGAACCAAAGCGTTAGAATAAGGAATAATGGTTAAAGTTGAGTATCCTAAAAAATTTCTATTCCAAATCCCTAGAAGAGCTCCCAACAAAGGCAAATTAACATGGATATCGCGGCTTAAAGCAATCTTGTCCATGCTATTGGCTCCTCGTAGTAACTCCCAAAATACATCAAATCCAAAGGCGTAAGAAAGCATGGCCCCCCCAACCATCGAGCAGGTTGAAAAACGACCACCAACCCAATCCCATATATAGAAGCACTCTAGATATTGTTCTTTGTGATCAAGCGGACTCCCCTTCCCCGTAATGGCAATAAAATGCTGCTCAGGTTTTAAACCCGCTTGAATGAACCTGTTGCGCAAAAAAGTTTCATTAGTCACTGTTTCTAAAGTTGTTCCTGATTTTGAAATGACTAGAACAAGGGTATTTTTAAGATTTACCTGACGCAATATTGCAGCGGTTTCATCGGGATCGATATTGCTGATGAAATGAACGTGGCGATTAGGCTTGGACAAATATTGTAAAGCTAAATAGGTAGCCTTTGGCCCCAAGTCTGAGCCGCCAATGCCCACAGTGATGACATCGGTAAAGCGGTTGTCTTTATCAATCGAATGGATGAATTTTTTTAATTTATCGATTTCAATTTTTGCTAAGGCTGCTGCTTCTTTAGCACCCTTTCCGGAGTTTGGCGATTCAAAAAAATCACGTGTGGCCGTGTGTAATACCTCTCTATTTTCGCTTGGATACCCTTCGATAAAATTCATGATTTCGCCGGACTGCATTTTGTTCATTTTTTCATGAACATACATCTCTTCAGATAATTCAATGAGAGATTTCATGACGGTTTCATCGATCCGCTCTGTTCCATATAAGAGATAATAACCGCAAGCCTCTCCGACAAATTTTGATAAACGTTGAGGAGTTAAATTTCCCTCTTTAGTCAAATCAAATGGATGTTCGGCTAGTTTTTTTAGCTTCTTTGTAGCTTTGGAACAAGAAAATTCTCCACTTAAAGACAAACACTCTTTGGTTGATGTCATGGAAAACCTCGTTATTCTGTATATAGGGTAAAAATGCCCGAAGAATTATTAAAGAGCAAATTATTCCGTTCCCGTCCCTGTTACTCGAGTTTGGCGATGTCTGAAAGCGGCAATAAGTCGCGCACTCCAAAACGGGAGAGGGATTTTTTAGAAATCTGGTATTTGCCAAAGCTGCTTGTTGTTATCTTCGCCATTGCCAGTTGTCAATAATGTCTGAACTAACTTAAAATTATCTTTTTGATTGTCACAAAGACTACCATCTTCCGAAGTAAATTTGTTACGACCGAAAAAAGAAGGAACCAAAGAGTACTGAAACCATCTGTTATACTCAAGTCTTATTTTTTGCTGGTAGGCTAATTGCGCACTGAGTTTATCATCCTTCTTTTTATCATTTTCTTTGCAATTTAATTCGTTTTTTAGTTTAGCAATGTTCACAATATATTCAGGAGATTTTTTTGTTAAAATTTCATCAAGCCATCCTTACCATAGCATATTCATTTACAATAAGCATGTCAGTTGGAGTTGTTATATTTTTAAAACGCTCATGATTTTTTAATATCCAACTGCTTAAACTTCAGCGATTAAGATGATAAATTCTTCCATCAATATCTTTAATATCGACAATTTTATTAAATAATAATCTTAAAATAAAAGCTGTTAACGCATTATGATAGCGAATGCCTGATTTAGAAGTTTTAGCTTCTTCAACTCCTTCAAATTTTAAACGACTTTTTCCAAAGAATGAATGAGAAGTTATGCCTCGCCAGGACTATGAAACAAAATCGTGTTCATCATTTCTCCTAAAAATTAATAATAAAATTATAACTAAAATTTATTAAGATATCATAAAGAAAAACTTGCATAATTATCGCAAGCAATAACTGTTCCTCCAGCTGCAATAAATCCATTAAGTTTTCGTTTGCCTTGGGCCGTTATCCCTTTCGAAGAATAGATAAGATAATCTAAACCATCCCATTCAATTGTCAAACGATTTTCTGAAATGATTTTATAAGGAATGTTTTTACTGTTTAAATCTGAAAAAATGGTATTAAATTCTTCCTCGACGCCCATGTATTCTTTAGGAAGAGGACAGATGCCGATTTTACACATAGAAGAAGTTTGCTGGGGAAGATTTTTTCCAATGTAACCCAACTGCATCAAGTCATTGCGCCAACTAAAATAAGGCGACGCGGTTATAGAACCTTGAAGGGCTATTTGAAATCTTTCAAATCGATCCAAAGCTGCCATTTGCAATAAATCGGCAGGATGTTCAATGTCTGTTCCATCAATCAAAATAAATAGTTGCAGCCGATCTGGCATATTAATAGTTAGCATGTCCAAATAATCTGCAATTGCATTACGGCAATAGAGCGCTTTTGATAAAGCAGCCGTTAACATCGAACATTCTTGCTGCTGCATCCATCTATGATAATTTTGCTCTTGTTGGGCATCCCATGGAAAGCGAAAAGAAAAATCCAGAGGACCTTCATACACGGAGACTCCGATGGTATGCTCCGCATAATTTTTCCAGAGGTCTTGGGTAAAATGTTCTAAAGCCAATGATAAGGCTTTGAATTGAGTTTCATCGCTTAACGGCCAATCTAATTCAGAAAATAACCCTAGATTCAGTTTCCAAAATAAGTGATACCCCTGAGAAATATAATAGGAAGCCAATACACTCTTCTCACGCCAATCCAAAACAGACTTCATCGTTCCGTCTAATGTCAATGCGACAGTATTAAATCCCTCAGGTATACTCTCTTGCTGATTATTTAATTCATAGATACGAGGTACGAAGATTTCTTCACCTAGATAAAAATGGGGGAAATTAAAATACAATCCTGCCGGCTTGGGAGAAAAGGCTATCGAATCGTCGTCGTCATCCATGCAAATTAACAAACCTTACGATACTGATGAAAACGGATCGTCTTTCCTTTTTGCCGCCATAGTTGGTCAAAATAAGAAGTTCCATAATCGGGCATATCAGTCACAAAATAGGGATCGGTGAAACAGGACTCAAACCCTGTAAATTGACCTAACTCATCGATCATCTTTATTGAGTAATCGGGATCATCCGTCACAACTGTAAAAGCCGAAGAGGTCTTTAAAATTCTCCATAATTCCATAACAAATTCTGGCCTGATTAAACGGTGTTTCGCGTGCCTTTTTTTTGGCCAGGGATCGGGAAAATTCATAAATGCGTTGCAAAAACAATCGGATGGAAAAAAAAGTTTAGTAGCTAAATGAGCTTCACCGCATACCACGATTAGATTAGATAACTTTAAATTTTTAATCTTGGACCAAATCTTTCGGACACGAGTGAATTTTTTCTCAACAGCGATCCAGTTGACTAATGGGTTTGCCAAAGCTTTATCGGCTATCCACGCTCCATTGCCACTACAATATTCTATCATCAAAGGTTGATCATTTCCAAAAAGAGTGGGATGATTCCAATCTGGCAAGGTCAGTATTTCATCTGTTTTGATGCGCAATGGAACATACACGATCCGATCATCAACCACGATATGTTGATTATTCCAAGGAAAAGGGGGGTTTAAATCAGAAGGCTTCATTTCTATTCACTAGCAGGCAGATTGCTCCGCGACCCCTCGCTTACTAATTTGGATTTTTTTTCTTTTTCCTCTTGCTTGACAACCTTTAAGAAAGTCTCTGTTTCTGAAATAATGACTCCGGATAGCATCACCAAAGCGATTAAATTGGGAATAGCCATCAATCCATTCATAACATCCGCCACCAGCCAAGCTGCTTCCATTTTTATGGCAGCACCGGGAATGATAATTAAGGTAAACAAAAAGCGATAGGCTATGACAGAACGGCTGCCGAACAAATACTCACAGCATTTTTCTCCATAATAAGCCCAAGCAATCACTGTAGAAAAAGCAAATAGGATGAGGCCGATGGCCACTAAATAAGAGCCTCCTTTGATGGTTGAATTAAAGGCCGCAATAGCCATTGTCACACCGTTCAACGCTTGCCCGGATTCATCAAGCTGTCCATGCACTCCCGTTACGGCAAGGACAAGGCCGGTAATGCTGCAAACAATAACGGTTGAAATGAGGGCGCCCGTCATCGTAATCATCCCTTGCCGTCCAGGACTATCCGTTTTAGCTGCGGCTGCTGCAATTGTGGATATTCCTAAGCCCGCTTCATTTGAAAAAACACTGCGGGCTACTCCCATTTGGATGCCCGTCAGTAATGTTGCACCTGCAAAACCGCCAAAAGCTGCTTGGCCGTGAAAGGCGCTTGAGAGGATATTATTGATAGCCTCGGGTATCCGATCGTAATGCAAAATGATAATGATAAGGCCTGCAGCAATATAAAAGAGCGCCATAAAAGGCACCATAATACCTGCTACATGGCCAATGCTTTTAACTCCGCCTAAAATAACGAGGGCGGTAAAAACGGCAATGATGATCCCGTTGACCCATGGACTACCATCGTAGAAAATACTAAGGGCATCAGATATCGCATTGACTTGCACCAGGTTTCCGGTGCCTATAGCGGCGAAGCATCCAAAGATGGCAAAAATGATAGCCAGCCATTTCCAACCAAGCCCCTCCTCGATATATTGCATGGGTCCCCCGATCATTTCACCCCGATCATCCAGACGTCTATATTTAACAGCTAAAAGGGATTCGGCATATTTCGTGGCCATACCTACAAAAGCAGTGAGCCACATCCAAAACAAAGAACCTAAACCTCCGATGGCGATAGCCGTCGCCACGCCAACAATTGTTCCTGTGCCAATGGCACCCGCCAATGAAGTCATTAATGATTCAAAGTGGCTGATATCTCCCTGGAAATCTTTTGATTGCTTGGTAAAAACTTGTTTGAGAGCGTACCATAAGTATCTAAATTGCACGCCTTTTAAGATGACTGTTAGATAGATTCCTGTTCCGATCAAGAGCACTAATAAGGGGATCCCCCATACTAGGTCTCGTGCCTCAACAAGATAACGATCAATTTGATTCATCACTATACCTAAAATAAATATGATCAGATTATATCTTAGATTAAATATTGAGAAAAGAATAAAGGTAAACCACATACTCTAATTGCGCTGAGAAGAAGCAGCGCAATTAGAGTATGTGGTTTTTTAATTAAAACGATTAGAATTATAAATTTTTTCTAATGCGCTACCTGGAGTTCCTTTTAACGGTTCCTCCAGCATCAAATTTCTTGAACCATGCTTATGATCACGATTAGTCCAAATCGTTAACTGCTCCTCTTCTTGAAAAGAAAAAGGAGGAATCGTCAATCCCATCTTTTGCATGATTTGACCAATCATCCTTTGAGCATCACAGAGAAATAAACCGACATGATCAAATAAAAGATGTGCCTTTCTCCCTTGCCGTCCATTTAATGCTCTCCAAAAATGCATATGCTTGATTTGAGCAGCCACACTCGCAAGCCTCCATCTCATTTCTTCTATAGATTCTAGATCATTGTTTCTTATCCCTTCTGCTTCAGCGCTTTCCCGCACCTGTCCAAGTTCAACAATCAATTTCCGCAGACGGCGCAAAACCATCAGTATTTCATCAAACTGTTCGTGGGGATGATGCTTTTTGAACCACTCTTCAATCAATAAACGGGGCGGTGTGCCTTTCAATTGATAGTGACCTGCCACCCAAAGGCTTAAATCGAGAAAACCGTGCCCTTTAGGCAGTTGATTCAGCAGACTAATTATCCCTTTAAATGGATGCTTAGATAATGAAATATAAAATTCATCGAAGAAATCAAAGGGTACCGACGGCCATAGCCCCTCTCCATGCCAAAGTGCGCCTGTATTGATAATAGGCAGTACCTCAGCCGATGAACTTTCACCGTTTCGCAATTCTTTCCAATAGGGATGAGGAATTAAATAATCGGACGTTTCGCGGCCGGCAACCGCAGGAAAAGCCAATATCGTCCCTCTTTTTACTTCATTGCTAAGGATTTTAAGAATGTCGGCAGCTTGAAGAGCCGTTTTGAAATTCTGCGCAGGTACATAAAAAATAAGAGCGCCATTCTTATTTAGACTCAACATTTTTTTTTCTAGCAGACGAGCTTCTTGCAAGACGAGATCGGAAAGAAGGGCATCTTTAGTAGATGGATGGGAAAAATAGTGGATATCCCAAAGCCTGCTTTCCCATACGATATAATCAATGATTGAAAATGCATCTTCAAGTTCTGTTCGAGCTTTTTCAAGGCTGAACAAAAACTGCGGATCGGCAGGAGAAATCGGCATTCCCTTTACATGCGGTTTAAGGCAGATTTTAATGCCATATGTGTGAAGCATTTCCCATATCTTATAACAGTGACTTTTGTCATGAAGAGACGCTGGATACACGCGATTGCTTTGAAGGCCAAATAAAAGGGCATTATGCCCTGTTTCTTCAACTCTTCGGATAAAAAATTTTAATTCCTCATTTGAAGCTTTCAATAAATTTGCGGGCGCAAAGAAGGATAAATGATTGCTGATTGCAACTTCTGTATCGCATTTTAACCATAACATTCTTAAGGGCAAAGAAACTTTATGCATTGAACCGTGATTTTAATTTGAAAAATTGTTAAGATTCATCTTCATCCTTTTGCAATGAATAATGACAATTTATGACGAATAAAATCAATTTGAACTTAACGCGCATTGATCGTCTCCCTTCCCCTCAACAATTTCTCAATGAAATGCCTCTGCCCACCCCTCAAGAAAAATTTATTGATACCTCTCGCCGCACAATCACGCAAATCCTTAGCGGCCAAGATCCTCGCCTTCTGCTTATTACCGGCCCATGCTCCATACATGACTTTGCCTCTGCTAAAGAATATGCGCTCAAACTTAAAGCCCTATCAGCACAAGTCTCCGATTCATTTTTGATTGTGATGAGAGCTTACTTTGAAAAACCGCGCACATCCACAGGATGGAAAGGTCTGCTTTATGATCCTTATTTGGATGGCACACATTCCATTTCGCATGGGCTTAGAATGACTCGGCAATTATTGCTGGAGTTGGCCAAGCTTGAAATACCGATTGCCTCAGAGCTCCTAGAACCGCTTTCTTGTTACTATCTAAGTGATCTTATTTCTTGGGGGTGTGTCGGCGCCCGCACAGCTGAGTCACAGGTTCATCGACAAATGGCTTCGGGCCTTTCAATGCCTGTCGCTTTTAAAAACACAACCTCGGGCAACATCGGCATCGCTGTGAATGCCATTATAGCCGCCAGCATTCCACACAGTTTCATTGGACTGAACTCCGATGGACAAGCCGCTGCCGTTCATACATCAGGCAATCCACAATGCCATTTAGTTCTTCGCGGAGGCGAGCAACAATCTAATTACGATCCATCCTCTATTTCCTCAGCCGTAGAAAAGCTTGAGAAGCACCATTTATCCCCTAAGATTATCATCGACTGTTCCCACGATAATTCCAGAAATAATCATGAGCAGCAACCGGTCGTTTTCGAAGCTGTCTTGCAGCAAATCATACAGGGGGAACGCGCAATTCGTGGAATGATCTTGGAAAGCCATCTCAACGCCGGCAACCAAAGCATGCCAAAAGATCTATCCAAACTGCTTTATGCAGTCTCTTTAACAGATTCTTGCCTCGACTGGACGTCAACCGAACGTCTCATTCTTTCGGCACATCAATTGCTTGATAAAGAGAAACAATCCCTCAGTCAATTTCAATTCTGCCAACGTTAGGACACTGTTGTGAAAATTCCATACATCCCTTTTTTAACGTGTTTCTTATTATCGAGCTGCACTTGCAATCTACTCACAGTTCACACCGATTATGTGAGTCGAGATAACCTAGCGAGCTATCATGTCGGAACTCCTGATCCCTTGTTGAACAATCCTCCTATTGGACAACGGCTTTTAATCTCTTGGTCGCTGCCAAAAGCCTATATGTACTATGAAAGTTTGCATCTGGAGATCCATCTACGCTATCGCAATCGTGAAGAGGCCACTCAAACTGTCGATCTGTTAAAAAATTCAGGCATGATTATCTTTTCTCTTTTGAACGAAGCTTATTTTGAAACAGAAGGAATTCTTTCTTATAAAATTGATTTAATTGGCAATGGAGAAATTTTAGAACATTGGCAACATCAAATTTGGGCTGATCTCATCCATTTTGATGCCTCGGAAAAACAGAATGAAACCGAAGAACCCAGTGAGGATGAGGACAAAAATGAAGAAGAGGACGATGAGGACTAATTCGTAACCTAATTTTGAGGCGGTGTTTTACCGCCTTTTGATTTGAGTTTTTGCAATTCTTTTTAAGCAAACGATGGCCAAAAAATCGGCATTTGCTTACATTGCAATTTATGGTGTATACGCTACTCATTTTTTTAGCACTGCTAGGAAGAGTCGAAGCTGTGGATAATTTAGTCGATCCTTCTGTCGAAAATGAATTTGCCCAAATCCCCCCTCAAAGATTTCCGCCCCCTCCGCCAACTGTAAATGCCTATTTAAATGCATTACGCGAAAGGGTGCGATCACTTCAGCAGGAAAATATAGAGCTCAAACAGGAAATAATAAATTTGCAGCCCTTCCGTAAAGCAGCCGAAGGCTTTCAACAACATCTGGAGAATCTACAGCAAGAATTTTCTACTATCGATATTCAAAACCAAGATCTTCAAATGATCATCAAGCAAGCTGAAACACGTATTGGTGTGCTTACCAGGCAACATGCAAAATGTATTGATGAATTACAAAGAAATAATGAGCTGCTCGAGCACGCTCAAGAACAGCTGCAACTATTAGAACAACAAAGCAAACAAGATAGGCAAGAGCTGCAAGACAGTGCATTAAAAACAAATAAATTTAATGATGATGTCCAAAAAATGCAAGCTACGCTTGAAGAGTATAAGCAACGATTGGATACAGCTCAGCAAAAAGTTGAAAAATTTCAGCAAATGACTCAAGAAGTCTCGTGGTTAAATGAACAAATTCAAAGCAAGAATAAAAAGATTGGAGAGCTTAACCAAGAGATCGGAGATCTCAGTAAACAAAATTATGATTTAGGCCTTGTCAAAAATATTTCTGAGCAGCAGCTGCAAGATAAAGATAAGCGATTGGAAGTCATTGAACAAGCTCATATTCAATCTTTAAAAAACATTAAAGATAGAGAAGCCAGCTTGCAATCTGCACTCGACGAAAAGAGTGCTTCTATTACTAAATTACACCAAGAGCATGATGCTTTAAAAGCGCAACTGGATAAAGAGATCTCTATCAATAATGATTTACGCAAACAGCTAGAAGACTCCAAAAAAAAATAGAATTCCACCAAAGTTAATATTTACCACAGAGAACACCGAGGGCGCAGAGCGCTCATTTCCTCTATGCAGAGGAAATGAGCGCTCTGCGCCCTCGGTGTTCTCTGTGGTTCAAACTACATAATTAATATTGAAAATACAAAAGCAAATAAGGCAAAAGATTCTATAATCCCTACAGCAGCAAAGCACTTACCGAAAATAGAAGGCTGTTTTGCTGTAGCCTGAATCCCGGTAGCACACACCTTCCCCTGATAAACCGAGGAAGCTAAAAATGCCAATCCCATAAAGGTTCCAATGAAAATACCTGTCAAGGGAGACAATGTCCCGGCACGGATAGCATTCCTCATTAAAATCATCAGGATGAATCCATAGATTGATTGGGAAGAAGGTGCTGCTGAAAGGCCGATGAATTTGCCGTGTCCTTCTTCCACTCGGCTCATGACTGCATGTGAAGCGGCTCCGGCAATTGAACATCCTATCGAACTGCCAATTGAACTTAAGCCGAGAACAATGGCAGGGCCCGCCATATCAAAATCCATATTATTTCTCCTTATTAAATCTAATCGATTGTTAACTTTTGAAGCGGTTTAAACGGCTTTCCATTACCTTCAAAACTATAATGATACCATTCCAAGAAATTAAGTCGTAATCCATGAATCGTTCCTCCCATAATGCTCAAAACCATATTGATCAGATGCCCGCAGATTAAGATAAATATTCCGATTACAATATTCACAGAGGAAGCCAACTCCAGAAAAGTTGCCGTTAACATAGCTCCTGACAATCCTAAAGCGTAAAGGCGTAAATAGGACATGGCATCGGCAAAGAGTTGTAGCACATTGGTAGGTTCAAACAGCCCTAACCATTTATGTTTAAACACGGCTAGAAGAGTGGCTATAACAATGCCTGCGCCTATTAAATACAAACCGCTCTCTGCAGCATAAGTTTTATCGATGCCAAAGACAAAGTGGATCATGGAAGTGGCATCCAAAAAACCGGGCAAATAAAAATAAGCTCCTATTAAAAAAAGCACCCACCCAAAAGAGGGCCAATTGCGTCCTGAATAGCGCAACAACGACAAGATAATATGGACAACTCCGATAAACAAAGCCAGTTCAAAAAGGATATTATCGGAATATTTTTCTAAAATTTCATAGCTGATTTTACCTTTAGATTCCACCTGTCCGGATTTGAGGAATTCATATGGATCCGTAATGGATTCAAGCTGGGGAAATTTTTCAACCCAAGCGTGCCAATCTTGATCGTGTTGTTCAATACTATAGGCAGCTTTTTTTTCAGCCATCCATTGTATAAGCGATATTTTTCTTAAAGGGCTATCGATGCCGAAGTTAATGCCAAAAAACGATGTCGTTAATATTCCCCAGGCTATGATTGCAAAAGACAATATCATCGTAATATTGATAAAGCGTTTACCCATGCGCGAAAGGGAATATTTATACCGGATAAACAAGGCCGCACAAAGAAAGATCAATCCGTAACCTCCATCACCGACGATAAAGGCAAAAAATAGGGCAAAAAAAAGTAAGACCCACAGCGAAGGATCCTTATCGGCATGCGAAGGGGTATCATAGATATTGACTAGATCTTCGCCTAAGCGGGACATTCCTTCATTTTCAAGACAGGTCGGGGGCACCTCTTCGGGATTTGCAGCGATCTGTTCCATATGTACATTCAAACTTTCGGCTACTAGCTGTAATTCATCGATTTTATTAACCGGAACCCAGCCTTCAACAGAAAATAAAGTGCGGTCTAATTCCCATGAAACATCTTCTTTAGCGCTATAGAGATTATAGTTATTCATCTTCTGAATGAGCGCGTGATGCAAAAAAGCATTGTATTTGGCATAAGGTTTGAGTTGTAAATCAATCTGATGCAAGTTCATTTCGATCTCTTCCAATCGCTGGCGCAACTGCCCTATAGGCTGTTTGATATGCATTTCGATGAATTTGGAATGAGAAGTTCCAGCCTTTTCAATGGCAATATAATAATCCAGTCCATGTTCATTGCCGACGAAGAGGAATCCTTCTGGCGGAAGCTCTTCTTTTTTTCGATGGCCATGTTTTGCACAATAAAATTTTACTTGGCGGCCGGTGTCCCTTTCGATTGCAGCCACCTCTTCTAAGGAAAAATCGCCAAAGATTTCCACGCGGGCTATTTCAAGTTTAATGATCCGCCTCTCTTCGGCCAAATATTCCCACTTCTGTTTGATTCCTACAATCTGCTGTGCGGTGCTGTCGGCTTGATGATCGTCTAATTCTTCTTGTGTTAAAGGAGAAAGCCCTTTCAGTATTTTGATGGACGCTAAAAGAGTCTGCATGCCGGGGGATAGATCTTTAGTTTTGGTCCGATTTTCAACAAAATGAATAAACCCAGTGGCTTGAGCTTGTTCAAAAAACCGGGCCCTTTCTTCGGATATACCAACGAACAAAAACTTTTTTACATCGACCCGCATGTTTATACCGCTTCCAATAATTGCTTGCGCTGTTCAATTTTCTTCTTGGCAACCTTGGCTTGAGAAACAGATGCCAATTGAAGTTCACCTAAAAAGACTTTGATTTTTTTGATATTGGACAAGGCGCGTGGAATCAAAATCTTTTCGAAAAGGTTGACCCTGATGGAAACCTCGCGCAATTCTTTTTCTAAGGCGCGCTTTTTCTCTCGAGCAATTTGGATTCTGACCGATGCCTCAATCAATTGACGCAATCCAGCGACTGCCTCATCGAACCAAGGAGGAGTATCAAAAAGATCATACGCAATATCAACAAATCGAATTGACTCAAAATGGGGGATTTCAACGCCTGCAACATTTTCGTAATGCTTTTTGATTTCAGCCACCTGAGCGGCTTGTTTGGGATTGATAGCCGCTGTGTCTGTCAATAAAGCAGCATACCCCTCTATCCGACCATGTGCCAAGGCATAATTTTCTTCAAGAGCACCGATCTCTTGACGAACTTCAGAGACCTCAATTTGAAGCATCGCCTTTTTTAGCTGTAAGATCGGCAGGTATTTTTGCAGTTGAGCCAAAGACTGCTGCTGAGTCCTCAATTCATTTTTTGTGAATTTGATTTCAGCCATTTGCTACCTGCTTTTGCGGCCAATACTGTTCTATCAAAGCTTTTTTAATACCCACTTGCTGAGATTGAAAACATTCGGCCAATGTTTTCCATCCCAAATCCAGCGCCTCTTCAATGGGAAGATTGACTTCAAGATCCATCATACGTTCTTCAAATAAATGGGAATAATGAAGCAACTGCTCATCCCAATGCGACAGCTTAAAGCCCATGCTTTCACGCTCTTGCGCCTTTTTAGATTCTGCATAAAGGCGTATCATGGCATTGGCTAAATCGCCGTGGTCTTCCCGCGTCGCACGTCCTATGACCTGTTGTTTTAAACGGGACAATGAACCAAAAGGATCGATCCGGCCATGATGCAAATAAAACTGCCCTTCGGTGATATAGCCTGTATTGTCAGGAACAGGATGCGTTACATCGTTTCCAGGCATTGTCGTGACAGCAATAATCGTAATGGAACCGCTGCCATCAATCATCACCGCTTTTTCATAGCGTGAGGCCAGGTCGGAATACAAGGAACCAGGATAGCCCCGATTGGAAGGCACTTGATCCATCGTAATGGAAATCTCCTTAATCGCATCGGCAAAAGCTGTCATATCCGTTAAAAGCACAAGAACATGCTGATCATTGACTGCAAATTTTTCGGCCACAGCTAAAGCCATATCGGGAACTAATAGACATTCCACGGCCGGATCTGTCGCACGATGGATGAACATGATCGTTTTATCCATCGATCCCGATTCTTCCGCATTATCGATAAAAGCTTGGTAATCTTTAAACGTTAAACCCATTCCGGCAATGATCACCACATCAGCATCGGTTTGATTGGCAATCCGCATGAGCAATTGATTATAGGGTTCTCCCGGAATGGAAAAGATAGGAATCTTTTGCGATTTGACCAAGCAATTGAACACATCGATCATGGGAATATTCGTCTTCACCATCTCACGTGGAATAATTCTTTTAATCGGATTAAATGAAGCTGTTCCGATATTAATGGAATCGCCCCATATGGATGGGCCGCTATCAATCGGGATGCCCGATCCGCTTAAGCAGCGACCAAGCAGCGATTCGCCATAAATAGCTTGCATCTCACGTTTTAAAAAAGTCACTTTGTCTTCGGTGGAAATGCCGCGGCTGCTTTGAAATACCTGCAAAGTGACTTGATCGCCTTCGATTCGAAGCACAGAAGCATAAACATGGCACCCATTTTTTAAAGCGATCCGCGCCAGCTCACCCAGGCATACCCCTTTAGCTGTGACGGTGATGAGGTTGCCCCGCATATCATTGATCTTATCATAGATTATTTTCATTGATTGCCTGCCTCACACATTGATTAATCGTTCTATTTGCACTATTGTTTGCCTGTACTCATCGCTATTTGCCGGCATGAAATTGGTATTTTTAATCTGATTTTGCAATTTCAGAAAAAACTGCCTGGCTTCGTCGTGAGAATTAAAATCGAAGTTTGCATCAAAGATCTTATTGATCAGTTTGAATAGAGGAATCTGCCTTTTCAGAGGGCAGTAAGCATCTTCTTTATCAAAAGCATTTTGCTGGAGATAGCTAAAATCATAAAGTTCCGCTTTCAAATAAATGATCATCTCTTGCAGCGCTATACCTTCCTCCCCTACAACTTCCATCCGTTTACCGATTTCATGCCCTTTGCACAGAAAATGCATAGCCTTTTTGACCATAGCTCCCCAGCCTTCCACTTGTTCTTCGAGCAAGAGATTAACTTCATGCACATATTTAGACCAAGAAATCAAAGGATCAATGGCCGGATAACGGCGCGAATCCGACCGCTCACGCGATAAGCCGAGGAATCCTCCTACGACCGCAAGGGTGGCCTGCGTCACCGGCTCCTCAAAATTGCCGCCAGCCGGTGAAACCGCTCCTCCAATAGTCAACGAACCTTGTTTGCCATTTTTTAGAACGAGCGCGCCCGACCTTTCATAAAACTCGGCTATGCGCGAAGCCAGATAGGCCGGAAAAGCTTCATCGCCGGGAATTTCTTCCAACCTTCCCGACATTTCACGCAAAGCTTGGGCCCAGCGTGAGGTCGAATCGGCCAATAAAAGGACATCTAACCCCATCTGACGATAATATTCGGCGATAGTCGCTCCCATGTAAATGGAAGATTCACGTGCAGCGACAGGCATGGACGATGTGTTGCAAATGATCACGGTGCGCGTCATCAATGTCTCGCCTGTATGGGGATCGATCAAGTGGGGAAACTCGCGCAGCACTTCCACGACCTCGCCGGCACGTTCTCCGCAAGCACAAATGACCACGATATCGACCGAGGAGTATTTAGACAGATGGTGTTGAAGCACAGTTTTTCCCGCGCCGAAAGGGCCCGGTGTACAAAATGCACCTCCCTTCATGATGGGAAACTGAGTATCGATAATCCTTTCACCTGTATCCATCATTTTAGAAGGTTTTATTTTGATCCCATGAAGCAGAGGATTTTTAATGGGCCATTTTTGCACCATGGTGAATTCATATTCTTTGCCCGCTTTGTCTTTCGCTTTAGCGACGACAGTATCGATCGTATATGAACCCGATGAGATAACCCATGTCAATGTGTATGTGCCAAACAGATGGAATGGAAGCATAATATGATGATGGAAACGACCTTCAAGAGTGGTGCCTATGGTATCGCCCCGTTCAAGGACATCACCTATCTTCGCAGCAGGCTCATAATTCCATCGCTTTTGCCGATTGAGCGGAGCGACATAGATGCCGCGCGGCAAAAATAATCCGCTTTTATTAGCTACCTCTTCCAAAGGATTTTCCAACCCATCGAAAATTGATGTCAACAAGCCGGGGCCTAATTCAGCTTCAAGCAAACCTCCCATAAAGTGGACTGCAGAGCCAAACCGCACCCCTCGAGTATCTTCATAGACTTGAATTTTGGCTTCGTCGCCGATAATTTCGATGACCTCGCCTTTTAAATGCAAGCCCTCGACATCAACCATGACCACTTCGCCTTGGCATATATTGCCTTCAAATTTTACCTGAAGCAAATTTCCAAATGCTTTGATGACAGTGCCTGAGGCTTCTTGAAATATGCCTGTTTTGTTCATGTTGCTTCCTTCACAAGTGTATCAACCATTTCTATGCCTATCCTTTTATCCAGTTTCATCCACTTATCGATGATGATATATTCGACGAGATAAAGTAGAATCCAATCGATAGAAAAAATATCCAAACCCACAAACTCCTCAAGCTTGTTAAAGCGATATTCCAACAAGGCTTTTTGAAGAGCAAATGGAGAGACATTTTCTTTTAAAATTGATTTTAAATCTTCAAAACCTTCTGGAGGCTCAAATGTTTTAGCTGTTTTTTGCGCCAATAACTGGGCGATTATGTTTTCTTCAGGATCGTGCATTTGCAGTTCAATCGATAGATCACGGCCCAACTGTCTAGCTCGGTAGGCTGTTAAAGTTAAACGCAGGTTGCGCTCAAATTGAGCATAAGCTCTCAAAAAACCTTTATTTGCTTTAAATGCTTCCTCAAAATAGGTCGCAAATAATACAGGAAAATATCTAAGCCTATCATCGAGACGTTCGTAGGTTTTTAGAAAATCAAACACATAATTCGGCAAAGATCCTTCATGCGTCAACAAAGCCTCTTCCAATTCATTGCGATCTAAATTGCCCCAATGATCCAGCGGCTCATCCTTCCAAAAAGCACGGATATTATAAATATCATACAGGGAACGGATTAAATCTGCTTTAGCTTTATCCTTAGATGGCAGATTATCTTCGAGTAAGGTCAAAAACTCATCGAAATTTAATTCGGGCGGAAGGCCCAACTCCAAAACAGGCAGAATTGTCGACAAAAAATAGTATTGTGTCATTTTGAAACGTTAAAAATCTCTTTTCGGAAATTAGGTGCATACTTCGCCAACATCTCCATGATTGCATTCCCAGAGATATCTATGGTTATCCTTTTATCTATCAATCTTACTTTAGCGCCACCAGTAAAGTCACCCAGCTCTACCGTTTGATCTTTCAATTTCTTCAAAGTTCGGTCGGTCAAAAAAACATTAAGTTCCTTAGGAGAGATGGTTTTAGATACAACAGCTGTTAAATTAGCTGATAATCCATCTTTGACAATCGATGCTACAATCGCATCAATCACTTTTGCAATCAATTGTGGATCACATAATGACTGTTCAACGACATTCTGGAGCTCATGATGAAACAGGGTTTGCTCAATCTGCTGCTTCAAAGTTTCTATTGTGAGTTTTGCACCTTGTTTTAAAGAAGATTGAAATATATGACGCTCTTGTTCAATCTCTGAGCGTGCATTTTGATGCAAATCCTGTGCTTGTTGTTGTGCGTTTTGAATGATTTCACGCGCTCTTGCTTGGGCCTCAGCTAAAATCTTTTCGGCTTCTTTTTTAGCAGGTTCAATAGATTCATTTTTGATAGCATCGCAAATTTGCTGGATTTTTTGTTTACCTAGCTCTAAAGTTTTGGCCATAAATCACCATTCAATATTAAAATATTTATAAATTAATTAAGTAATATAGCTTTAGTTATCTCTCAATATCTTTATTTTTTCAAGAGTTTTTAAAAGCATAAACTAAAATTCGTGCCTGTCTTCCCTTATTTTACGAGCACGGACACGGGTACGGGCGCGAAAAAACAAAAAACACAATTCAGAAAACTTTATTGCATAAAATTATCTTTTCATGATAAGCATTTAGCCTATCGACACTAAGTTGAGGTGATTTATGATTTCAAAACTATTAAAACAGACAGCCGGGATTGTTTCAGCTGGAATCAGCTTATCGATCCCCTTGTTTGCAGCAACTAATATTCCTATGGCTGAAGAAAAAGTCATCCAGGAACATTTTGCCGCAATAGCCCAGGAACCTGGAGCTGTCATGTTCACTCCCCCTGAAGGGTGGTTGTTGGCGGACCCTAAAGCTTTACCGGAAAATGTCAGGGTCATGGTCGTTGGAAAGGGAGCTAAAGAATATCCTCCCTCTATGAATCTCACCATTGAGACTTTTGCTGGCACTCTTAAGCAATACCTCAAAATCGTTAAAGCCATTAACGAAAATAAAGGTGATGAATGGAAAGACCTCGGTACCATCCAAACCGAAGCAGGCGAAGCCAGCCTTTCCCAAGTCGACATCAAATCAAATTGGGGAACCGAAAGGCTTATGCATGTGATTCTGTTAAAAAATGGTACAGCTTACATCCTCACAGCAGCAGCCCTTAAAGATGAATTTCCGAAGTTCTACAAGGACTTCTTTAATTCGATGCGTTCGCTGAGAATCAATAAGGATGACATTGGAATGGCTAAAGTCAAACCATAAAAAGCTATTCTTAATAATTTGCCAACATTTGGACTAATGTAAGGTTATAAAATTTAAGCAATCAAAACAAAAAATATTGCGTTAAAACCGCTGATATGCAATACATGTGATGAATATAATGACAGACAAAAAATTTAACACTACGGAATTTAAGGAGAATAAAATGAAAATGTTCAAGAAAATGGTCGCTTTTACAGCTCTATTGGCAATGATCGGAACATCCGCACATCAACTGACAGCGCAAGAGTATCAAACAGATGCAGGCGGCTATGGATATGAGCAAAGCCGAAGAGTACCAAGTTTGGCACCTGCCATTGCGCTGGGAGCTGTTGCCCTCGTTGCTATTATTGCTGTAGCTGTACAAAATAGCAGCCACCATGGTCATAGCCATACCCATACTCATGCACACAACTAAACATGCGTTTGTATTCTTACAGGAAGGGAGCCTTAGTTGCTCTCTTCCTTCTTTTAACATCTTGCACCTGTCCAAATTGGACTCTTGATAAAACGATCACATTTAATCCTTGCTATAATTCCGGAAGATTGTATTTTTACGCCGATTGCTGCGGTAAAGATCTTGAATTGGAATTAGATCGCGGAGCATCGGGATTGCGGATGTATATTAATGTTTTTTCATTAGAAATTGCGCCTGTTATTTTGGATCCGCCCCAAGCTGAACTTGTCATTACAATTGAAGAGAGCGAATATAAATATTTAGCTGATATTCTCCAAGGAGGGCAGCGATTATTGCTTACGGATGAAGCGAGAGATTTGATTATTGATACTTTACAAAGTAATCAAATTGTAATTCTTAAAGCGGGACGTTATAAAGCAGCTATTCAACCTGAAAATTTTTCCTCGCTATATTATAATCTTCTTTCTATTCCCATCTCAGATTAAACAGAGAATCAAGGCTTTAGTGACTCTTAAACTTTTAATTCAACGCAAAGGCGATTAAGGCGAAGTTATTATACTTTTCTGTTTATTCAAAAGAATTTGCCAACGTTCAAAATAAGCTTCCAGTTTTTTTTCCGCTTCACCCAATAGTCCGCAGATTTCAATGGACCTTTGAACATTTGTGTTTTGGATTGGATCATCTAATTGTGCATGCAATTTAGCAATTTCATATTCAATCTCCATGATTGCCGATTCCATCCGCTCAAGTTCCTTTTGCTCTTTGTAAGATAATTTCTGCGTCACAGTAGTTTTGGTTGGACTAGAAGGCTTATTGGATAATTCTTCTTTTTTTATTTGAGTACTAGTTTGTAAACAAGCCGTCTCCCATTGATTATAATCTGCAAAGAAATATTGTTCATTATTTTCACCCAAGCCTAAAATTTGTGTACAGACTCGATCCATTAGACAGCGATCGTGCGTGATCAAAACCACAGCCCCTTCAAATTCCCTTAAACTATCTTCCATGACTTCCAACGTTGGAATATCGAGATCATTGGTTGGTTCATCTAAAAAAAGCACATCGGCAGGTTCAAGCATCAGTTTGGCTATTAAGATGCGAGCGCGCTCTCCACCTGAAAGACAACTAACGGGAAGTTCCATTCTATCAGGTGAAAATAAAAACCGCCTGGCCCAGCCATTCACATGGATCATTTGTCCCCGATAATTAACATATTCGCTGGTGGGCGCCAATGCAGTGCGTAAAGAAGTGCGCGGATCTAATTGTTCTCTATGTTGATCAAAATAAACCAGATTCAAATCATCCGCATATTTTACACTTCCCATCTCTTGCGTGATCTGGCCTGCTAAAATTTTTAAGAGCGTTGTTTTGCCGGTTCCATTTTTGCCCGCAACGCCAATACGCGAACCTGGTGAAAGAGTCAAATCGATCCCTTTAAAGAGAGAGCGTCCACCTAATGATTTAGATAAATTTTTAGCAACAATCAGTTTTCGAGTTTCTCTTTCCGAAGCAGAAAAATTTAATTCGACCCGATCGATCTTATTCCTTTTTTTTAATTCTGATAAGTCATCCATTAAACGATAGGCACGCTGAATCCGTGATTGAGACTTCGTCGTCCGTGCTTTAGGAGAACGGCGCAACCAGTCCTCTTCATCGCGCAAAAGAGAAGCTAAACTTTGCTGCTGCTGCGCTTGAGCACGCAAGAAAGTCTCCTTGTGCTCCATAAACACACTCAAATTTCCTTCGCAAGCCAATATCCCTTGAGGAAAGCATCTATTAAGTTCCATCACTTTATTGGTAACATTTTCTAAAAAATAGCGATCGTGGCTGACAATCAGATAAGCAGTTTTTTCTCGAGTCAAAAACTTTTCGAGCCACACAATCCCTTCCAAATCAAGATGGTTAGTGGGTTCATCTAAAAGCAAAAGATCGGGTTCGATCATTAAAGCACGGGCGATGTCTAACCTTTTTTTCCAACCGCCGGAAAGCGTCGAGGCATTCTTGGAAGGATCATGCATATCAGCCTTTCCCAATAGAATCCGTGCACGCGTACGCACTGCATGCTCTTCATCTCCCGGCTTCGCCGCCTGAATCAACACCTCTTCAAGTGGCAAAGATGGAAATTCCGGCAATTGGCTAGCATATCCAAGGCGTAATCCTTGCTTTCGAGAAATTTGACCTCTATCAGCCGCTTCAATCCCCATCAAAATTTTTAATAAGGTTGATTTGCCGGCACCGTTGGGGCCCAAGAGGCCGATTTTATCCCCCTGGACAATAGAAAAGGAGATATTTTCAAAGAGTGTTTGTGTTCCAAAAGATTTAGATAAATTGTGTATGCCAAGAAGAGAAGTCATATTTATTTTGTAAGTAAAAAATTAAATTATCATTAGTATATATATTTAGAGAGTAAATATCAATTATTTAAAACGGGTGTAACTATATGGAAAAGAAACCATTGGGCCGATCGGGTTTAAACATTAGCAGACTTGTATTTGGCGCTTGGGCAATTGGTGGCTGGATGTGGGGCGATACCGATGAAAAAGATGCGATCGAAGCCATCCACGCGAGCCTTGCTAATGGCATCAACACAATTGATACAGCAGCCGTTTATGGCATGGGCCTTAGCGAAGAACTTGTCGGTAAAGCGATCAAAGGAAAACGAGACAAAGTTATCATCGCGACAAAATGTGGCATGCGATGGGATAGTTCCGAAGGAAGTAAACCTTGGCCTCAAAAAGATCGCTTTGGCAAACCTGTCGTTCTCCGGAATAATTCAAAGCCTGCAAGCATTGCAGCTGAATGCGAACAAAGTTTAAAAAGATTAAATATCGATGTCATTGATCTCTATCAGATCCATTGGCCCGATGAGACAACTCCTATTGCCGAATCTTGGCAAGCAATGGTCAAACTAAAAGAACAAGGGAAAGTGCGGGCAATCGGGGTCAGCAATTATTCATTGCAACAATTGAAACTGGCAAATGCCATTCATCCGGTGGATAGCCTGCAATCCCCCTATAGCCTCATTAGGAGAGAACTTGAGGAAGACTTCATCCCATTTTGTAAACAAAATCAGATCACAACTTTGGCTTATTCCCCAATGGAACGTGGATTATTAACAGGTAAAGTTGCAGCCGACCGTCAGTTTCCACCGGGCGATCATCGCAACCAGCACCCTCTGTTTACACCAAAAAATCGGCAAATCATTTTGGATGCATTAGAAGAGATTAGGCCGATAGCGGAAAAATATCATGCAACCTTTGCGCAGATTATACTCAAAGCAACTCTTTTGCATAATGCGGTAGATGCTTTGCTCGCGGGAGCGCGAAATAAGATGCAAGCAGAAGAGAATGCAAAAGCAGCACTGATTAATCTAACAACTGAAGAGATGAAATATATTGTTGATACGCTCGCCAATTATTCGCAAAAATTATTTTAATTAATAAGTGTAATTTTTATAATTATCTTAATGTGAGAGGAGAACAATAAGCGCCGACAAGATCGCGATTCCACCAACGCCCTGTCTTCTTCAGAGTTGACCAATCGGTGTAGGTGTAATCATACATTAAAACTCGAATATATAAGGGAGGCTTCTGAGGAAAAGGATTGTGATTCAATAAACTTAGCACCGATTTATTTCCCCGCAATAAGCAAAGGACGAATCTTTGAAACCAATCGGCTTGTTCGAAAGAATGAAAGGGTAAAAACCATACCTGCCAATCCAAGCGTGGTTGCAAGGGGGAAATACGCCGTGGCCGCCGATCCAATTCAGAAGGTTTCCAATAAAACGTGTACTCTTTCCACTCGTTTCCATCCTCACTGCCTTCGATGACAATTTCATATCGCTTCGTTGTCATCACGGCAAAAATGCCATAGCGATTAGCCAGATGAAAGGGAGCTTGGAGGCGTAACACATGAGAAAACCATGCATTGGGAAAATAATGATGGATCCACTGAACCACCTGTAAAAAGAGCAACACCGCACCGGCTGCCGTCAATATGATATTAAGCCCGAGAGGAACCTCTTGCAAAGCCGGCGGCTGGCCAAATATAGGTTCTAAATATCTATTACTCAGTAAGATTATACAAAAAACGGCTGTCAAATGATTTAAAAATGAAAAATTTCCTGTTAGCCATATCATGAGTTGCAGGGAAAAAAAGGCGATAAACACTCCAAATCGGATTGTTTCGGGGAAGAAGATGCCGAAAGGGGCGACGAGTTCAACCGCAAACATAAAAAAGCATGAAAATTTTTGAAACCATAGCGGCCATTTGTGAGCAAACCATGCCAGTAGATTAGGGATAGGCTGCGTTAAATAATGATAAGCAATAGCCGTGAAATTGCGCCATGCCGGATCGCGGCTTTGCAGTTTGACCGCTCCCGCCTGAAAATGAAACCGAAATAAAAGGAAGTTGATGCTAACCCAGACAACAGGATTAGGAACTATCGTAAAGCTTAGAAAAAAAGCATGCACGGTTATTTCAAGTAAATAGCCCTCCCAGCCAAAACTCAAAAAATCCTGTCCAGCAGAAACAATCGATAAGTACAAGATATAAAGTAAAAATAAGATGAGCGGCGGATAGATTCCGCAGATCAAAAGAACCGATAAGGCGGTTCCTAAAGCCGTCACGTTGAATAATGTTCGATCTGACCATGAGAACCAAAATACGGCGGGAGCAATCTGATAACAACGTCGAGGGTAAAGTCTTCGAATTAACGTAAGATAATCTGAAATGGGCAAAATGCCCTCTTTTCCTAATAATCCTTTTATTTGAAAAAGAAAGGCTCCGAACGCATAGAAATAAACAATTCCGAGCAATCTTGGAAACCAGAAGCATGCTATTGTATAAGCCTCGGGCGTGAACATAGCATCACAATATCATATGCTATGAAAATAAAAAAATTATTTTCTCCCACCGTTAATGGCGGGGAGAAATACTTCGCAGGAAAATTATAAAATTGATATTTTTTAAAATGATGATACGACATCTATTTTTATTCATATGCATAATCTCTTTTTGCATTGCAGCAACTTCGTGCAAGCAGCGACCAAAAGGTCCTTCTGAGTCCATTTTCAATGGCGGCGATGTCCTGCGCATTAGCAGCAATGTTGATCCCTCCAGCCTTGATCCTCGCCAAGTCAGAGATCTACCCACCGTTACAGTGCTGCATCTGCTTTACGAAGGGTTAATGGCTTTAGATAGTCATGGGCAACCGCAAAACGCTTTAGCTGAAGATGTTAAAATTTCTGAAGATGGCAAGACCTATGCATTTAAATTGAAAAAATCTCTGTGGTCCGATGGCACCCCTTTGCTCGCCTCTCATTTTGCAGAAGCATGGAAAAGTTCCCTAGATCCCTCTTTTCCTGCTCCTAATGCTTATCAATTTTACTTGATTAAAGGAGCCAAAGCCGCAAAAGAAGGCACCCTTGCGATCGATGATGCTGGCATCAAAGCGTTGGATGATCAAACCCTCATCGTTGAATTAGAGGCTCCCGCTCCCTACTTTTTAGATTTGGTGAGCACTCATTTTTACTATCCGGTCCATCCAAAAGCAACTTCTGAGCATCTCATCACAAACGGCCCTTTCATGCTTCACCACTGGAAAAGGCAAAATGAATTGTCGTTTGAAAAAAACCCTAAATATTGGGCTGCCGATGAAGTTAAATTAGATGGTCTATTAATTTATGTTTTAGATGATCATACCGCCTTAAGAATGTTCAACAATCGAGAACTGGATTGGGTGGGATCTCCGATGGGAACCATTCCCCAAGACTCATTGCATACATTAACGGTGCAGCACCGTCTGCAAATTGCCCCTGCTGCAGGCACTCATTGGTTTCGCCTCAACACTGAAAAATTTCCTTTCAATAATACCAAAATCCGCCATGCATTTTCATTGGCCGTCAACCGCAAAGAGATTGTCGAGCATGTTACCCTTGGCA